>NZ_JBHUEY010000001.1:779366-2828645 GCF_042681205.1 Phenylobacterium terrae | reverse complement strand
CTCCGGCGCGAACTACCTCTACGGCATGATGGGGAACGACACCCTCGACGGCGGCGCCGGGCAGGACAACCTGCACGGCGGCCCGGGCGCCGACCGGTTCGTGTTCAGCAACGCGGCCCACTCCACCGCCGCCGCGCCGGACCGGATCCTGGACTTCAGCGCCGCGAGCGGCGACATCATCGACGTCTCGATGGTCGACGCCAACGTGGGCGTGGCCGGCGACCAGGCCTTCGCCTGGGTGACCAGCTTCACCAACACCGCCGGCCAGGTCCGCGCCGTCTACGACGCCGGCCAGAACCGCACCGTGCTGGAGTTCGACACCGACGGCGACGGACAAGGCGACGACATGGTCATCCACGTCGTCGGCCAGGTCACCTCGTCGGCCGGCTTCGTGCTCTAGCCGCCGATCGGGGCGGTCCGCCAGGGCCGCCCCGCCCCCGGGCTATTTCACCATCTCGACGTAGATGGAGATGTTCGACGCCGTGCTGTCGAAGTAGCGCGTGTCGCGCAGGATCGGGCACCGGCTCTGTCCATAGGCCGACCGGTAGATGTGGCGGAACCCCGCCTTGCGGCCGAACTCCACGATGCGCTGATAGGGCCAGAAGTTCACATGGCCGCCCAGCATGTGCCTGTGGACGTCGAGGCTGACGCGCCGGGTCACCTCGAGCATGGCCCGATCCCGCCCTTCGGCGCGCACCAGGGATTCAAGCTCCGTCCGCTCCACCGGCGTCGGCAGTTGCGCGCCT
This sequence comes from Phenylobacterium terrae, assembly GCF_042681205.1. Classification (NCBI taxonomy): domain Bacteria; kingdom Pseudomonadati; phylum Pseudomonadota; class Alphaproteobacteria; order Caulobacterales; family Caulobacteraceae; genus Phenylobacterium; species Phenylobacterium terrae. The sequence continues at coordinate 2,827,899 of NZ_JBHUEY010000001.1, read as the reverse complement.
TCGGCGTTGACGGCGGCCATCGCGGCGGTGCCGCGCCACGCCGGTTCGAACAACGGGGACATCTGCGAGGCCGTCTCTACGAGGAAAGACGCGCTGACCGCTTCGGCCAGGCTGCTGAAGCCTGGCCTGATGGGGAAGGAATAGCGGGCCGCGTCGCAGCTGACGAAGCCCTCGTAATAGTACTCGAACTCCGGGCAGGTGATCCGAAGGACGCCGCCGGGCGCGAGCAGCCGGTAGGCCTCCGAGAAATAGTTCAGCGCGCCCTTGTCCTGCAGGTGTTCGATCGTGTGGCTGCTGAACACCGCGCCGGCGCGGCCGGACGGCGCGTCGATCGGCTCGCCGCTCTCCGCGTCCCAGGCGATGTGATACTGCGATTTGGAGTAGTGCTCGGACGGATAGTCGACGCCGGTCCAGGCCGGATGGCTGAACGAGCCGCAGCCCAGATTGTAGAAGCGCCGCTCGGCCAGCGCCTCGAAGCCGAACCGCTCGAGGTAGAGGTCGTAGATCGGCGTCGAGTAGAGCGTCCCGAGTGCGTTGAAGAACTCGCGGAAGCTCTGCGGCTCCAGGCGCGCGCCGACCAAGGCTTCGCGCATCCGCTTTTGGCTTTCCCGCTCCGCAAACTCCGGCGCGACGCCGGCGCCGATCATGGCGGCCTTCATGCGCGCGCCCGCCGCGGCGATATGGGGAACATTGATCTGCAGCGTCCCCTCGGCGGTCGACACGCGGTGACGGTCCGGGCTGGCCATCCGCATGTAGTCGGCCAGCGCCTGATGCTGCGGATCGGTCCACTGCGGCTCGGGAAGGGCGTAGTCGCCGCGGACGCTTCCCGCCGTGATGCGTTCCTGCACGTCCCCGAAATATGGCTGCTTGTTTTCAAGCACCCACAGCAGCTGCTGCTCGGCCTGTTCGGTCGCGTAGATTTCCGGAAGGTAGCGGTCGACCAGCCGCTTGCGGGTGGCCCGCGCGTCGGCCAGGGCCTGCGCGGCATGGGCCCTGAGCAGACCGCTTGCCGCCAAGGCAGGCCCCTCCTCCAAGGACGCGAGGTGTTGCGCGACCTCGTCGACGGACTTGTCGAGCAGGTAGGACCCGCGCGGAAAGACGTCGGGCTGGGCGCCCGGCAGGGGAAGGGGATCGGCCAGCCGCTCGGCCACGGCGGCGTGCGCCGCGGCGATGATCCTCTCTTCCGCCGCCACGGCCTCGACCCGAAGCACCCCTTCCGTCAGGGCGAGGGCGGTGATCTCCGGAAGAGCCCGGGCGAGCGCTTCGCGGATCGCTGAATCCAGCACGTTGCGCAGCTTCGCCTCGGCCGCCCGCTCGGGCGACGAACGTTCGATGTGGGCGCGGAGCTCGGCCGCCCAGAGCTCGGGATCCGGCCCCAGCACCCGCAACTTCTCCGGACGGGTGAGCACGTCGCGCGCGGCGCGTCTGGCGCGGGCGAGCAGCCGGGCATCTTCAGGCACGCTTGGGCTCCAAGGTTCGAACGAAGGGCACGGTTATCGTCCATCGGGGACGCGTCAATGCGGTATTGCGGCCGCCCCCGGCGACGCCAGAGCTTGGCGCGGGCGCCGATCGCTCAATCCGGATAGAACAGCGCCCGGAACTCGCGCGTGCGGGCGCGGATCAGCTCCCGCTCGCGCTCGCCGATGTGGCTGATGTTCTCACCGCGCGAGGGGTCCACGCCGGCGCCGGTGTATTCGGGCATGTTGTACGAGCGGAACTGTGGGTCGTACGGCCACGGCGGAGCCCCGACGGCCTCGGCCATCCTGGACAGCGTCGCCGCCGGATCGGCCGTGAAGTCCTCGTACCGGATGAAGGTGCAGTCCGCTCCCGACTCCGCCAGGTCCACGATGGCGTCGCAGAACTTGGCGTAATGCCCGAGCGCATGCTCGAGCTCGGGCGAGGGATAGCGCCGGTAGATCGAGGCCAGGTTTGTTTCCGGCCGCCGCACGATGCAGACGAACCGGGCGTGCGGGTGGAAGCGCCGGAGCTCGCGGTGATGGAGGACGTTTGCCGGCGTCTTCTCGCCGAGAACACGCCGCGACGCGAACTGCGCCGGCGTCAGCGAGCCGTAGACGAGCGCCATCACCTGGCGCCAGTCGCAGCCTTCGCGCACGGCCGCCAGGATCTGCTCCACATCCAGAAGGTCGCCGTGCAGCGCGAAGCGGGCCAGGTTCTTGTTCGGCTCGGCCGGGTTCGCCCCCGCCCCGTAGTAGGTCGACACCAGCATGCCCAGGAGCCACTTCACGTGGCTCATCGCGGCCGGCTGATCCGGGTCCTCCGGCAGCGTCGGCACGAAGTCGGCCCGCATCCCGTGTTGCTCGCCGATCCGGCGCGTCTCCGCGATCTGGTGGCGCATCGAGATCCAGCGCAGGAAGACCATCGTGTCGTTCAGCACGAAGACGTCCGGAGAGCTCGACAGGGCCGCGCCGACGATCGTCGTCCCGCTCCGCTCCGGACCGAGGATGAAGAAGTCGGGCGATCTCGCCTGAGTGCGGCCGCCGGGGCCCAGGTGCAGGTCCGCGGACTCGCCGGCCGACGCCGGCCGCGACGGCTTCAGGGCGAGCACGGGCCGCGACAGCACGTCGGACCGCCCCAGCAGCCGCTGCTTGAATGCGCGCCGGGCCGCGGCGTCGCCGGACGGTAGCGCCGCCCATTCGTCCTTGGCCTCGGCGACCAGGGCCTCGACGTTCGGCCGCACCCGCCCCGCCTGTTCGGCGATTCGGAAACGTTCGGGAGACGCCCGCCGGAAGTGCTCGATCAGTTCGCCGGGCCAGGCGCCGGGATCATCGCCCAGAGGCCCTTCGTCCACGGGCGCGGTGACGGGGATGTTCGCCACCAGCGCCTTCAGCTTTGCGGCAAGCTCGGCCGGGTCGAGGGCTGCGCCTTCGGTCCGGCCCCAATCGACCGCCTGGCGAAGGGACGGCTCGAGCGTGCCGGCGGCCTGCGCCGCGGCGAAGCGTTCGGGAGAGCTCGCTTTCAGGTAGGCCCTGAGCACGTCCGCCCAGTCGGCCGGATCGTCGCTGAAAACCGGGTTCGCCGACCCACGATCCTCGACTGAGCCGCTCATGTCGCCCTCATCCCCTTGCGGCAGCGACACGACGGCGCGCTTTTGCGCTGTGCCGCCGCGTTCCTCTACCTCCCGTCGTGTCGAGCCGCTAGCTTGCGATGACTCGCCACTCGGAGGGATGTCCACCATGCCGCCCGCACCGGCGGCGCTGCGACGGCGGCTCTGGCTCCTGACCCTCTGGGTTCAGGCCCGCTTCGCAACGCTGTTCTACATCCTGCGGACCTGCGGCTTGCGGCCCGGCCGCATCCATCGGGCGTGGCGGCGCACCCGTGAGATCCGGCCGCTGCTCGATCCGGGCTTCTACGACCTGGTGCGTCCCCGCCCGGGCGTGGTGTCGCCCTACTGGGACTATGTGCTGTCCGGCGAAGCGTTGCAGACGCCGCTGCGGCCCAGGTCGCTCGGCCACGACCCGCGGCGCGCGCCCGCCCAGGCCCGCGCATTGCTTGGGCTGTCGGCGGGCGCGACCGACTGCCGGTTCTCGGTGATCATCCCCACCCGCGACCGGGCCGCGCTGGTACCGGAAGCGATCGGCTCGGTGCTGCGCCAGACGGTCTCCGACGCCGAGGTGCTTGTCGTCGACGACGCCAGCCGCGACGGCACGGAAGCGGTGCTGCGGGACCGGTTCGCATCCGAGATCGAGACCGGCCGGCTTCGGCTGCTTCGCGGCGAGGGCCGGGGCCCCGCGGCGGCGCGCAACGTCGGTCTCGCCGCGGCCCGGGGCCTCTATGTCGCCTACCTGGACAGCGACAACGTCTGGGCGCCCGAGCATCTGGAGCTGCATGCGGCGGCCCTGGAGCGGGGGCTGGCCTCGTCCTCGCGCGCCGTCGGCCGCGCCCCGCTGACCGCCCAGGAGCTCAGCCGGGCCTGGCAGCTTCAGCGCGGCGTCCTGGACATGAACGGCTTCGCCCACGAGCGCGCCCTCGTCGACCGGCTCGGCGGCTTCGACGAGCGTCTCAACCGGCTGGAGGACTGGGATTTCATCCTCCGCATGACCCGCGCGAGCCCGGCGCAGATCATCGAACGCGAGACCTACCTCTATCGGATCCAGCCGGACAGCGTGAGCATCCGCAACCCGCTGGTCTCCAACCGCGACCGGGTGATGCGCAACCACGCCCTCGAGCGCGGGCTCATCGGGCTCGAGCCGCTGCGGGTGGTCCTCGGAAGCTGCGCCGCCGCCACGCCGGTGGGCCGGCGGCTGGCCGCCTTGCCGGCAGATGGGGCCGAGACGCCCGGCGGCCAGGTGGTGATCGCCGCCCCGGGAGACCTCGCCACGCTGGATCTCGGGCCCGCCGACTCGCTCGTCTACCTCGGCGCCGCGCCGCCCCCCGCGGTGCGCCACCTCGTCGCCGCCACGATCGCCGAGGCCGGCGAGCTGGACCTGCCGCGCCTGGCGCCGGGCGAGCTGGGCCTGTGGGGCGCCGAGCTCGCCGAGGCGAGGCGGGACCACCAGCCCGAGGCCGCGTCAGTCCATTGACCGTCCAGTTCGACCAGGTGCTGCGGGAGTACGAGATCTTCCAGCCGCCGCCGGAGGTTCGCCGCCGTGCGCTTTGGGCGAGGCGGCTGACCGCGCGCGCCGCCGCCGTCGCCTCGGTGGCCAGCAGCGCGCGCCGGTTGGCCTGGCCCTCCGCCCCCGGAGCGTGGCGGCCGGCCGTGGCGGGGGTGGAGGCCTGGGCCTTCACCCCCGTCGAGCGCGAGGTGCTGGCCCCGGTCGCCGAAGCCTCCGCCGGACGGATCGAGCTCATCGATGCGGCCGATCCGCTGGGCCTGTGGCCGCGCCGCGACTTCGCGCGGGCGCGCGTGCGCGCCGGCGCCGGGCTGCTGACGCGGCTTTTCGGCCCGCGCCGCCACGTGATCGCGGACTGGGGCGCGGAGACGCGGGATGCGATCAGCGCGCTGGCGGAGGTCGAACTCCATCGCCGCAGGCTGCGCCAGCGGCCCGCGGCGGTGATCGTCGCCAACCACTACTCGCCGCGCCAGGCGGCGCTGCTGACCGCCGCCCGCGACGCCGGCGTGCGCACCCTCTACGTCCAGCACGCCGCGGTCGGCGGCATCGAGGGCCCGCTGTCGACCGACGTCTCGCTGCTGCACGGCTGGGACGCGGTGCGGAAATATCTGGCGCAGGGCGAGCCGGCCGGCGAGGTGGTCGTCCTGGGGTCGGTGAAGGTCGAGGAGGCGCGGCGGTGCGCCCCCGGCGCATCGACCTCCGTCGGCCTTGCGCCCGGCCTCTTCAGCCAGCCGGAGGCGCTGGAGCGCCTCGCCCGAGCCCTTTGCGCGAGCGGCGGGCCGGGCGTGCTCGAGCTTCGCCCGCATCCGGCCGACCGGCGCGTGTCCGCCTGGCGCGCCGTCGCCGAGCGGATCGGGGCGCGCTACTGCGACAGCCGCTCGGTGCCGACCGCCGAGTTCCTCGCACGCCAGTCGCGCCTGTTCGGCGGCGATTCCAACATCATCCTGGAGTCCCTGGCCCTCGGCATCCCGGCCAGTCTCATCGACGAGGCGGCCGCCGGCCTGGACCAGTACGGAATGGTGCGCGCCGGCCTGGCCGTCCCGCCCGGGGGCGAACGCTCCTCGGCCGCCGCCGTCAGGCTGCGCCGGTACGTCCACCCGGCCCCGGCCGGCGGAGCCGCGGCGGTCGCCGCCGCCATCGCCCTGGACCCTCAGGCTCTGGACTCTGGGCGATTGCCGCTGCGGCGGCGCAGGGTCTGCGGCGATATCTCCGTCTGGGCGCCGTGGGATCGCGTTGGTCTCCCCCCGTCTCCGTTGCTAGAAGCACCACCGCAATCTGGAAGCACTCGGGAGCAGGCATGTCCCATCGACTGATCGCCCGTCTCGACATCAAGGGGCCCAATCTGATCAAGCCGGTCCAGCTCGAGGGCCTGCGGGTGATCGGGGACCCGGAACCGCGCCTGGCCCGCTATTACGCCGAGGGCGCCGACGAGTTCCTGTTCATCGACGCGGTGGCGAGCCTCTATGGCCGCAACAACCTCTCCAGCCTGCTCGAGTACTCGGTCCGCAACATCTTCGTGCCGGTCACCGCCGGCGGCGGCGTCCGCAGCGTCTCGGACGTGGAGCAGATGCTGCGGTCCGGGGCGGACAAGGTGGCGATCAACACCCAGGCGGTGCGGACCCCGGAGCTGATCTCCGATATCGCCCGCCGCTTCGGCTCGCAGTGCATGGTGCTGTCGGTGCAGGCCAAGCGTCGGGTAGGCGGCGGCCCGGGCTGGGAGTGCTACATCGACGGCGGCCGCGAGCACACCGGCCTGGACGTCGTGGACTGGGTCCGCCGGGGGGCCGACCTCGGGGCAGGAGAGATCCTGCTGACCTCGGTGGACCGAGAGGGCACGCGCAAGGGCTTCGACCTGGAGCTCGTCTCGGCCGTCAGCGAGGCGGTGAACGTGCCGGTGATCGCCTCCGGCGGCCTCGGCCGCTTCGAGCACGCCGGCGAAGCCGTGCGCGCCGGCGCCAGCGCCGTGGCCGTGGCGGACATGATCCACTACGACCGGGCGACCCTGAACGAGATCAAGGCGGCCAACCATCCCATGTTCAGCGTGCGAGCGGCGGCATGACCCGCGACGTTGTTGTCGTCGACTATGGGGTCGGCAACCTGCGCAGCGTGGCGCGGGCCCTGGAGGTCGTCGGCGCGAACGCGCGGGTCAGCAGCTGCCCGCGGGAGATCGCCGCCTCGGACCGGCTGGTGCTGCCCGGCGTCGGCGCCTTCCGCGCCTGCGCCGAGGCGCTGCGCGCCGCCGGCCTGTGGGACCCGGTCCGCGAGCGCCTCGGCGACGGCCGACCGGCGCTCGGCATCTGCGTCGGGCTTCAGATCCTGTTCGAGGCCTCGCATGAGTTCGGCCAGACCGAGGGCCTGGGGCTGCTGCCCGGCGCCGTCGAACACATCCCGGTGGAGCGGCCGGACGGCGGGCAGGTGCGCGCGCCCTTCATCGGCTGGAGCCCGATCGCGCCGGGCCGCGGCGGGTCCTGGGACGGCGCCATCCTGCGCAACCTCTCGCCGGGCGAAGAGCTCTACTTCGTCCACTCCTATGCGGTCCGGCCGACCGATCCGGCCATCGAGCTGGCGGTCACCGACTATGGCGCCGGTCCGGTCTGCGCGGCGGTGTTCAAGGACGCGCTCTGCGGCGTGCAGTTCCACCCCGAGCGGAGCGGCCCGGCCGGCCTGCGGATCCTGGATGCCTTTGTCTCGCTCTAGAGCTCCCGCCGGCCGCGGACGCGGTGCGGGCGCGCGGGCCCGGCGCGGTCGCGGCTAGGAGGCGCGGAGGGGGTGGCGAAGAGGATCTGCATCCTGGGGGCGGGCGGGCACGCCAAGGTGTGCTTCGACACCGCCGTGGCGGCCGGCTGGACGGTCGAGGCGGTCATTGCGCCGGCCGGCGACGGCGATCCGGCCGTGTTCGGCCCCTGCCTGTTCACCGGCGACGAGGCGGCCGCCCACCAGCGCTTCGACCGCGACATCCCCTGGCTGATCGGCCTCGGCGACCTGGCGATCCGTCGCCGCCTCGCCGCGCTGGCCGGCACGCTCGGCCGCGGCCTGGCGACGCTCACTCATCCCTCGGCGGTGGTCAGCGCCAGCGCCCGCCTCGGCGACGGGGTGCTGGTCGGGCCGCGGGCGGTCGTCAACGCCTCGGCCGAGGTCGCGGCGAATGCAATCCTCAACAGCGGCTGCATCGTCGAGCACGACGCCAAGGTCGGCGCGAACAGCCACATCGCGCCCGGCGCGGTGATCCTTGGCGGAGCCGAGGTCGGAGACGACGTGCTGATCGGCGGCGGCGCCGTGATCCTGCCCGGCGTCTCCGTCGGACACGGGGCCCTGGTCGCTGCGGGGGCCGTCGTGGCCAGGCCGCTCGATGCGGGCGCGCGGGTCGCCGGAGTCCCGGCGGCGCGGATTACCAGCCGGGGAGCGGGCCGATGAAGGCGGTGATGATCGTCAATGAGCCTGGCGAGTTTCACGAGCTGCTGCAGCTGGCCATGCTGCTGCGGAAAGAGCGTTCGGCCGCCTGCACCTTCGTGTTCATCCGCCCGGACTACGCCGCCGCCGAACGCCACGCCGAGGTCTGCCTCAGCCGCGGCTTCCCCTACATCCACGCGGACCCGGCGTTCTCGCTCGAACGCATCCCCTTCTCGCTCGGCCAGGCCGGCCTGGAGGACTATGTGCCCGCCTCCGTCGCCCATCCGGACTGGGTCCGGGAGGGCCGGGAGTGGGCCGAGCGCACGGCGCGCTCGCCGAAGCTCGCAAATCTGACGCGCCGCGGACTGACGGCCCGGGCGCTGGGCCAGCTCTCCCGGGCCTTCGCGGTCGCCAACCGGGTGCTCGCCCGCTGGCGCGACGAAGAAGAGCCCAGCTTCGTGCGCGACATGGCCTCCTTCCGGCTGCACCTGGCGCGGGTGCGCAGGCTGACCGCCTTCGCCTTCGGGATCCACGACTTCCTGAACCCTGACGTGGTGATCATGGGCCAGGACTTCGCCGGCTCCGAGAACAGCGTGTTCACCCGCGTGTCCAAGAGCTTCGGCGCGCAGATCGTCATCCTGCCGTTCGCGATGGGCACGACGAAGGAGATCAACGAGTCCCTCTACTATTCGCGCGCGCACCACCTGCGCGGCGACCCGCTCTCCCGGCTCGTGGCCCGCCGCTACCCCCAGTGGATCAACGCCTATCGTGGGCGGCTCCTGCTGCGCGCGCCTGCCGCCGAGGTGATCGCCTTCGAACTTTCGGGCGTGACCACCCCGCAGCCCTGGACCCCGCAGTCGGGCGAAGGAACCCTGCTGCTGCCCTCGCAGCAGGCGATGGACTACTACGCCCGGGCGGGCGTGCCCGCCGGCCAGCTGCGGCTGACCGGCTCGCTCAACGACAAGTACTGGTCCGATCCGCCGAGCGCGCGGCCGCTGAACGCCCAGGCCATCCGCAGCTTCGAGCGGCTGCTGGAGCGCAACGCCTTCCGCGGGGGCGTCGTCGCGGCGGTGCGGGGCATGCTGGGCCAGGCCCTGCTGGCCGAAGACGAGGAGGCCGACCAGGCCGAGCGCCTGCAGCGGCTGCGCTTCTTCCTCGGCGCCCGCTTCCGGCCCGAGGGCCTGAACGAGCGGCTATGGGCGATCGGACAGAGCCTGCAGGGCGGCGACCTGGCGCGCACGCTGTCGCCGGCGGTGGCCGAGCGGCTGGGCGCGTCCCCCTCGGGCGTGCGCCAGCGCAAGCTGGTGGTGGTGTCCTGGGTCACCAACCAGTTCGGGCGCAAGGGACCGGCCCTGGAGTACAAGGACTACGAGCAGCTCAGCCGCGCCTGGGCGGCCTCGCTTCAGCAGGCCTCGCAGGAGAGCGACGCCGAGGTGATCGTCTCGCTCCACCCGACGCTCGATCCGGCCGCCATGCACTATCTGGAGAGCGAGTTCGGGCTGGTGATCTGGCCCGGCCGGCTGATCGAGATCATGGCGCAGGCGGACCTGTTCGTGGCCTGCGTCTCCTCGACCCTGCTGTGGGCCTCGAACCTGTGCGTGCCCGCCATCAACTACGACGCCTACCACTACGGCTACCGCGAATTCGGCGAGGCCGGGTCGATCGTCTCGGTCGACAACTCGGCCGACTTCGACCGGGAACTGGGTCGGATGTTGTCGGACGACGAGTACAGGGCCTCCTGGCGATCGCGCGCGGAGGAACGGCGGGGCTACTGGGGCTGTTTCGACGGGCTCAGCGAGTCCCGGATCCTCGCAGCGCTGGACGAGGCCGTCGCCCGCCGTCGCTCGGCGTAGAGCGCGACCGCCTCGGCGATCTCGAAGTCCTCGGGCGTGTCGATGTCGAAGGCCCGCGCGGCCGGAAGCTCCAGCCCCAGCGCCCCCTCGGGCGCGAAGTCGCGCTCGGCGGCGAACCGCTGCGTCCAGACCGCATAACCGGCGCCGTTCGGTCGGACGAGCCGTGCGCCGGCCCCGGGCTGCGGCCAGGCGTCGGCGACAGGCGCGAGCTCCCCGGAAGCGGCCAGCGTCCTGATCCAGGCCAGCGGCTTGTCCACGGCGCTGACGAACAGGGCCGCCGGCGCCCGGCGTTCGACGAGCAGTTGGACGAGGGCGTCGATATCCTCCGCCGTCCTCAGCGGCGACGTGGGCTGAAGCAGCACGACGATGTCGAACGGGCGATCCATCGCCTCCAGGGCGTGGGCGACGACGTCGGCGCTGCCGGTGTCGTCCTGGGCCAGCGCGGACGGGCGGACGAAGGGAGCCTCGGCGCCAGCGGCCACGGCGGCCGAGATCGCCTCGGGGCAGTCGCTGCTGACCACCACGCGGTCCACGAACCGGCTGGCGGCGGCGGCGGCGGCCGTCCACTGGATCAGCGGACGCCCCGCGAAGGGCGCCACGTTCTTGCCCGGCATGCGCTTCGATCCCGCGCGCGCGGGGATCAGGGCGAGGACCGAGAACCCCGCGATCATCCGGCCAGTTGGGCCGGCCGCAGATCGCCCAGGATGAGCCCCGTCTCCGCCGCCGCCGGCTCTTCCTCCAGGCCCCACGGTTCGGGCTCCAGACCGGCCGGCTCGTGCAGCCAGCCGAGCCGGCTCGCCAGCTCCGCCTGCTCGCGGACGCGCCGCAGGTCGTCCGGTCGGCCGACATCGACCCACTCGGCCCGGCTCAGGAAGCTCGCGACCGTCTCGCGCTGCAGGATCAGCTCGGAAATCAGGTCGGTCATCAGCATCGGAACGCCGGGCGCGATGTACCGGCGGGCCGACTGCGAGACGACGTAGACGCCCGAGTTCACCAGGGTCCTGTGCACCGGCTTCTCGACGATCCCGCGGACGATCCCGTCCACCTGGGTGATCACCCCGAACGGCACTTCCATTTCATGGGCCCGGGCGCAGACCGTCAGGGCCGCATCGCGGGCCTTGTGGAAGGCCACCATGCGCGCGCAGTCGAGGGTCGTGAGCAGGTCGCCGTTCATCACCAGCACGTCGCCGGTCACGTGCGGCGGCAGCAGGCCCAGGGCCCCGCCGGTGCCGAGCGGCGCCTCTTCCTCGACGTAGTCGATGGAGCAGCCCCAGCGCGAGCCGTCGCCGAAGTGGTCCTGGATGATGTGACCGAGGTGATGGATCGCCAAGTAGAACTTGGTGAAGCCCTGCAGCACCAGCCTGCGGATGATGATCTCGAGCATCGGCGTGCCGGCGATGTCGAGCATCGGCTTGGGCACCAGATCGGTGAACGGCGCCAGCCGGCTGCCCTTGCCGCCGGCCATGATCAGCACCGGCGCCGGCATCTGGGAGGTGATGATCCGTTCCGGGGCCACATAGACGCCGAGGAGGCGGCGGCCTTCGTCCACGACGGGCACCTGGCGGAGGCTGCGCACCCGCATGGTCAGCAGCACCAGCTCGGGATCCCAGTCGGTCGGCGCGACCACCGGGTCCTCGTTCATCGCCAGCGAGATCGGGGCCGAGATATCCCCGCCCCGCAGCAGGAACCGGCGGATGTCGCCGTCGGTCACGACGCCTTGGAGGCGGCGGTCCTGGTCGACGACGAGCGCGATCTTGGGCTCCTGCCGGTCGATGATGTCCAGCGCGTCCCGGACAGATCCGTTGCGACCCATGGTCAGCCCGATCACGTCGCGCAGCATTCCTGGCCTCACCTGACGCCCTCCTCTGCCGTTGACAGCTCGAAGTCTGTAGCCCGCAACCGCTCGCCCGCGGCGACCGGCCGGACCAGCCGCCGCCCGAGGAGCGACAACAGCTCCCGGCCGGACACGCCGTCGGCGGGACGGCGCATGTCGACGGCGTCCAGGGCCAGCGCCTGCCCGGCGGGCAGATCGCGCAGCGCCACGGCCGAACGGCGGGCCACCGCGCGAACTTCCAGTTCCTGGGGCTGCACCTGCTTCTCGCCGCTGCCCAACGCCGCCTGGGCCTCGCGCAGCGCCAGCACATAGTCCTTGAAGCCGTCCGGCTCCAGCGAGGCCAGGTGGTCCGGCCCCGGCAGGCTGCGGTCCAGGGTGATATGCTTCTCGACGATGCAGGCCCCCAGGGCGACCGCGGCGGCGGCGGCGCCCACGCCCGAGGTGTGATCCGAGAATCCGACGGGAACGCCGAAGCGCTTCGCCAGCGCGGGAATCGATCGCACGTTCTGGGCCTCCGCAGCGGCGGGATAGGCGCTGACGCACTGCAGCAGCGCGAACTCCGTCGCCTTATCGCTCAGGAATGCGACGGTATCTGCAATCTCCTGCAGGTCCGCCATGCCGGTCGACACGATCAGCGGCAGGCCCGACGCCCTCGCCGCCGCCAGCAGCGGGAAGTTGTCGAGATCGCCCGATCCGAGCTTCAGCGCCGGCACGCCGAGCCGCACCAGGAATTCCAGGCTCGGCCGGTCGAACGGCGTCGACAGGAACACCATCCCCAGGGACTCGGCCAGCGACCTGAGCCGCGGATAGCAGCCGAGATCGAGCTCCAGCGCCCGCAGCATCGCCCGCTGGTCCTGGCCGCCCTGGCCGTTGCGCTCCTGATAGGGCGCCAGCGGCGCCTGCGCGTCGGCCAGCAGCTCGGCGCGGAAGGTCTGGAACTTCACCGCATCCGCGCCCGCCGCCGCGGCGGCGCGGATGCAGGCCTCGGCCAGCTCCGGATCGCCGTTGTGGTTCACCCCCACCTCGGCGATCACGAAGCACGGCTCCTGAGATCCGATCTCCCGGCCTGCGATCCGCATCGCGCCTACGCCGCCTGGAGGTTGGAGACCTTGCCCTGCCGCAGGCGCCAGCCGTCCGTGTCGTGCACCCAAAGGTGAGGCGAGCGGAAGCGGTCCGCCAGGTGCATGAAGTAGTCCCGGTCGAGCATCGGCTCTTCAAACATGCGGGAGGCGACGGGGAACTGCTCGCGAGGCAGGGAGAGGTATTCCATCAGCTCGCCCTCGAACCGATCCGGGTACTCGCCGTCGAACTTGTGCACCAGGGCGACGCCCTCCTCGCGGGTGATGTCCCGCGAGCGGATCTCCTGGGCGGCGTCATAGGTCGCGCGGCCGATCCCGAACTTCACATAGGTCGTGTAGTAGTGAAGGTCGTCGATCTTGTCGTCGATGCTGTTGTACTTGGAATAGGTGCCCTGGGTCCGCTCCGGCGCGGCCCGGAAGCCGGCGTTGTCGACGGCGTAGTAGTAGCATCCCTGGGGGTGCCACTTCAGGTAATAGCCGAGGTAGTGGACCTCCACGCCCCGCGTCTCCAGGCGCTGCGGATCGGCCGGCAGGTAGGCGTCGAGATCGCCGTCCGTGAGGCCGTACTCCGACTTCAGCTCGGTGATCGGAACCCCGCCGAGATAGACCTTCGACTGATCGTGGATCGAGAAGTAGCTCAGGTCGCGCGTCGCCTTGTCGGTGTCGGCGATCGGATTGCCGTACTCCGCCTCGTTCTCGCCGTAGATGACCAGCGGGATGTCGAACAGCAGCGCCATCTTCGGGGCCAGGTTCTTCTGGCCCAGCATGAAAGGCTGGAAGGGATGGAACAGGTTCTCGACCGACAGCCGGGTGAGCAGCCTGTGCACCCGCGGGTTGGCCGTCATGAGATAGTTGTCGAACCCGGCGTTCAACCAGGACTGGAAGTTCCTCCACCCCCAATCCGTGTAGATGTGCGGCGCCCAGGTCACGGTGAGCGGGTTCATGCCGTATTTGTATTTCAGCAGGTGGGCCGCGTAGACGCTGTCTTTGCCGCCCGAACCCGGAACGAGTACGTCGTAGCGCCCGTCCGACCGGCGGTGCTTGGCCAGCAGCTCGACCAGTTCGGCCTCGCGACTCGCCCAGTCGATCTTGCCGTGTTTGCGCTCGGCGAAGCGGCAGGCGTCGCAGATTCCGTCCGCGTCGAGGTGGATCGTGCGCTTCTTGCTGTCTTTGGTGTGCAAGAATTCAACAGCAGACGACGGCCGTTGATTGGAAATCACGCACGAACGACAGTATTCAACCGTCTCCGGCAGCCCGTACAAGACATCCGGATCGTTGAGATCTTCGCGGAAGCGCGAGAAGTCAATCTCTTTATTCCTCGGGTGCATTACATTTCCCGCCTGGACACAGCCTACAGCACAACCAAAGGTAAGAAGGGTTATCGGCGGGAGGACGCTGTGTCAAAGCCTCACGACCCAAGCCGGGCGGGCCTTTCGCCGCATCGCCGATCGGCACGTGCGGCGCCTGGCCCGGCTAGCCCCGATGCGATCAGGCCGCTATTCAGGGCCGCAGAGTTCATCGACAGCCGCTAGTTGCGGGACCCGAAATGACGTCCATCTCCCCCACAGCCGCTTACCGTTCCGTGCAGACTCCGGGGGGGCGCTGGTCGAGCGGCTCGCCGATCGGCCTGCGGCTGACCGAAGCGCTGCGCGACCTGCGCGTCGCCTGGTACCTGGCGGGCATGTCCCTGCGCCGGGAGTTCTTCGGCCTGTCGCTCGGGCGGATCTGGCTGGTGCTCGAACCGGCCCTGCAGGCGTGGACCTATTACATACTCCTCAAGTACATCTTCTCGTTGAGCGGCGCGAGCGTCAGCTTTGCGACGTTCTTCTCCGCCGTTACTTTCTGGCGATCGCACGCGTCCATGTGCGCATCGTCTGCAAATCTGATCGTGGAATCCACCCGATACGCCGGTTCGGACATCTCGCTGCGCGTGCCGTACCTGGAGTTCCTGTTCTCGGAGTTGATCTCGTTCGGCTTCCGGTTCGCCGTGCTTATCCTGTTCCTGCGCGTCTCCGGCTACCTGCTCGACGTCTCGCACGTCTACCTGCTCTTCATCGCGATGGTGCAGTTCGCCTTCTCGATGAGCCTTTCGGTCTGGATCTCGGTCCTGGGCGGCTTCTTCCGCGACACCGGCCGCTTCGTCGGTCACATCGTGTGGCTGTGGTGGTTCTTCTCGCCGGGCCTGTACACAATCGGCCAGGTCCCTGAGGACATCCGCTGGGTCTACGACCTCAATCCGTTCGCCTACATCATGCCGGCGATCGTCGATGCGGCGGTCAACGGCAAGGTGAGCCACTTCGGCCCGCTGGTGTGGCTGCTGCTCGGCTCGCTGGTCGCGATCATCCCCGGCGCCTGGCTCGCCGGCCGCACCAAGCACCACATCCTGTTTCGGGTTTAGAGATGCTGACGCTTCAGACCTCCGCCGCGCCGGAACCGGCCGACCTGCTGCCGCCGCCGTTCGCCAGCGGCGTGGCCGAAGACCCGCCCTCCGTCGAGGCCGCCCGCCAGGGCCGCAGCGGCGACTCCTCGGCCTGGCTCCGTGCCGTGGCCGATGCGGCCAAGCGGCTCGGCGCGAAGGGCGTCAGCTCGACCAGCGCGCTGACCGGGGCGCCGGACGTCCTCGGCGGCGGCAAGGGCCAGCTGGCGGGCGGACGGCTGCGGCTGTCGGCCGAACGCGGCGCCCGCGCCTACTGGGCGCTGCCCGCTCCGGCCGGTGAAGGCGGCGCCCTGGTGGTCGCCGGGGTGCTGCGCACGTCCAGCGTCGAGGACGAGAAGCTGCAGGTGCGCCTGGCCCACAAGGCCGGGTTCGAGGAAGAGGTGCTGCGGATCTCGCGCAGCTGGGTCGGCGTGGCGCGGCGGGCGCGGCTGTCGCTGACCGCGCCGCTGGCTTCGATGGCCTTCGCGATGGTGATCGAGGGGCGCAGGCTCGCCGTCTGGCTCGACGGGCGGCTCGTCTACCGCGGCCCGCGCAGCCGCGAGGATGTCCCGACCGCGGTCGTCGTGGACCTCCTGCCGGTCGCGGCGAACGCCGCCGACGTGCTCGTCGACGGCCTGTTCGTGGCCCGCAAGCCCGCCGACGGCGTGCTGTCCCTCTGGCCCGAGGACGACAAGCTGCTCATCGACATCGCGCGGCAGGCGGTCGCCAGCGGCGAGGTCGAACCGTTCACGACGGCGATGTCGCAGATCGATCCCTTCCCGGCGATCGAGGACCCGGAGCTGGCGCAGAGCCTGGCGCGGCTGCTGGTCCAGGCCGGCGTCGACGAGATCAGCTTCGACAAGTACATGGCCCTGTGCTCGAAGGCGGTGCAGGCGCGGGTGCAGACCCTGCGGGCGAACCGGCGCGGCGTCGCGCTCGTGAAGTTCGACGACGTCACCGTCTCGCTGCCCAAAAACCCCAGCGCCGCCTACACCCTCTCCGGCCTGTTCTCCGCCGAGGGCCGGGAGCGGTTCAACGCGCTCGAGCACGTCAGCTTCCAGTTGAACGCCGGCGACATCCTGGGGGTGGTGGGCCGCAACGGCTCGGGCAAGACCACCCTGCTGCGGACCATCATGGGGCTGTTCCCGATCAGCGCCGGCGCGGTGAACGTCAACGGCAAGCCGCTGCTGCTGCGCCCGGGCGCCGGCATGCGCGAGGACCTGTCCGGCCGCGACAACATCGTCATGGCCGCGCTGTTCATGGGCCAGTCCCTGCGCAAGGCGCGGTCCATCGTCGACGAGGTCGTCGACTTCGCCGAGCTCGAGGAGGCGATCGACCGGCCGTACCGCTACTACTCGGACGGCATGCGCGCGCGGCTGATCTTCTCGGTCGCCACCGCGATCACCACCGAAGTGCTGTTGCTGGACGAGCTGCTGTCGGCCGGCGACATCGCCTTCCAGGCCAAGGCCCAGACCCGGCTCAAGGAGTTCATCTCCCGCGCCCAGGCGGTGATCGTCGTCGAACACGGTCTGGCGTTCGTGCAGGCGAGCGCCACCAAGGTCCTGCTGCTCCACAAGGGCTGGCCGGTCTACTACGGCCCGCGCGACCGCGCGCTGGACCGCTATGTCCTGGACGTGATGTCCGAGCTGGAGCAGGTCGCGCCGGGCCGCACGCGTTGAGCCGCCTGCGCTCCCTCGGACTGCTGACCACCGGCCGTGCGGACTACTTCCTGGTCCGGCCGCTTGCGCGCGCCTGCGAGCAGGCGGGCCTGAAGGTCGTCGTCTACGTCTGCGGCGGCCATTTCGGCGGCCTGCGCGGCGACACGGCGGGGCTGGTCCTGTCCGACTTCGGCGCGGACGCGCGGATCGTGGCCAACAACCTGGAAGGCGACCGGCGCGACGCGCTGGCCAAATCCGCGGGCCTGTTGACCGTCAGCCTGGCCCAGGCGCTGGGGCACGAGCCGCCCGAGGCGATGCTGGTGCTCGGCGACCGCTTCGAGACCCTGGCCGCCAGCTACACCGCCGTGCAGATGGGCCTGGCGCTGGTCCACGTCCACGGCGGCGAAGTCAGCGCCGGCGCGCTGGACGACAGCCTGCGCCACGCGATCACCAAGCTCGCGCACATCCACCTGACGGCCGCCGAGCCGTTCGCCGAGCGCGTACGCCAGCTCGGCGAGGAGGACTGGCGTGTCCATGTGATCGGCGCGCCCGGGCTCGACGCCTTCGTCGGGCGCCCGCCGGCCGACCGCGCAGAGCTCGAGGCGGCGATCGATGCGCCGCTCGGCCCCTCCACGGCGCTCTGCACCATCCACTCCGAAACCGTCGGGGACTTCGACGGCGGGGCGGCGGTCGCGCAGGTGGCGCAGGCCCTGGCGGGATCCGGCCTGGACATCGTCGTCACCGCCCCCAATCAGGACGAGGGCCACCAGGCGATCCTGCAGGGGATCGAGCGCTGGGCGGCGGCCGATCCGAAGGTGCGCTTCCGCCCCTGGCTCGGCGACCGCTATCCGGACGTGCTGCGGCACGTGGGCGTGGTGATCGGCAACTCCTCCAGCGGGCTGATCGAGACGGCGGCGGTCCCGGTCCCCACGGTGAACCTCGGCCGACGCCAGGAAGGCCGCCTGCGGCCGGGCAACGTGATCGATGCTCCGTTCGAGGCCGCCGCGATCCGCGGCGCGATCGAGCACGCCCGCTCCGAGGCCTTCCGGGCCGACCTGGAGCGGTTCGAGAATCCCTACGGCGACGGCCGGGCCTGCGCCCGCGCCGCCGACATCCTGAGCCGGGCGGTGATAGACGACCGGCTCATGCGCAAGCGGTTCGTCGACCGTCCCTGACGGTCGGCGCCTCCAAGCCCACGAGAAACGACGAGGTCTGGGTTGAGCTTCTGGAACGGCAAGAAGGTCCTGGTGACGGGCGCAGGCGGCTTCATCGGCAGCCACCTGGCCGAACGGCTGGTGCAGGAAGGCGCCGAGGTGACGGCGTTCGTGCGCTACGGCTCCTCCGGCTCGCGCGGCTGGCTCGAGACCAGCCCGCACGGTCCGGCCATGCGCTTCCACCACGGCGACGTCAGCGACCGGGAGTCCGTCGCGGCGGCGATGAGCGGCCAGGACGCGGTGTTCCACCTCGCCGCGCTGATCGCCATCCCCTACTCCTACCAGGCCCCCCGCGACTACGTGCGGGTCAACGTCGAGGGCACGCTGAACATCCTGCAGGTCGCCCGCGAGATGGGCGGCGTGCCGGTGGTCTGCACATCGACCAGCGAGGTCTACGGCACCGCCCGCCGCGCGCCGATCGACGAGGAGCACCCGCTGCAGGGCCAGTCGCCCTACTCGGCCACCAAGATCGGCGCGGACAAGCTGGCCGAGGCCTTCGCGCTCAGCTTCGCCCAGCCTGTGGTCGTCTGCCGGCCGTTCAACACCTTCGGCCCGCGCCAGTCCGCGCGCGCGGTGATCCCGACGATCATCAGCCAGCTGCTCGCCGGCCCCGTCGTGCGGCTGGGCAGCCTCGATCCGCGCCGCGACCTCAACTACGTCGAGAACACCGTCGAGGGCTTCCTGGCCTGCGGCGCGAGCCCGGACGCCAAGGGCCAGCCCTTCAACTTCGGCTCCGGCCGCGAGGTGACCATCGGCGAACTGGTGGAGATCATCGCCAGGATCATGAAGGTCGAGCCGCAGGTGCAGGTCGAGGACCGCCGCGTGCGGCCGGCCGACTCCGAAGTCATGCGGCTGATCGCCAGCTCCGAGCGGGCCAAGGCCGCGTTCGGATGGACCCCGCGGATCAGCCTCGAGGAGGGCCTGGAGCGCACCATCGCCTGGATGGCCGCCAACCAGGACCGCTTCCGCCCCGCCGAGTACGCCGTATGATCGCTCAGCAGCGGATCCCGCTCTGCGTTCCGAACGTCGGGGAGGCCGAACGCGCCTACCTCAACCGCTGCATCGACGACAATTTCGTCTCGTCGGTCGGCCCGTTCGTGGGCGAGTTCGAGTCCCGCCTGGCCGAGGTCACCGGCGGCAGCGGGGCGGTGACGACCGGCTCGGGCACTCAGGCCCTGCGCCTGTCGCTGCACCTGGTCGGCGTGGGCCCCGGCGACCTGGTGGTCATGCCCGCCTTCACCTTCATCGCCACGGCGAACGCCGCCTGGCAGGCCGGCGCCGGACTGGCCCTGCTGGATGTCGAGCCGGAAGGCTGGACGCTGGATCCCGCCGAACTGGCCGCCTTCCTTGAAGAGGACTGCCGTCCGGGCCCCGCGGGCCCGGAGCACAAGGCCTCCGGCCGCCGCGTCGGCGCGGTCATCCCGGTCTACACCTTCGGGGTCGCGCCGCGGATGCGCGAGATCCAGGCGATCTGCCAGGCGCACGGGGTCCCGCTGGTCGCGGACGCGGCCGCAGCCCTCGGCACCTCGACCGAGCAGGGCGCCCTGGCCGAGCTGGCGGACCTGACCTGCCTGTCCTTCAACGGCAACAAGATCATCACCACCGGCTGCGGCGGCGCCCTGCTCGGCCGCCGCGCCGACCTCCTCCAGCGCGGCCGGCACCTGGCCTCCACCGCCCGCCTCGGGGCGGAGTACGACCACGACGAGCCGGCCTTCAACTACCGCATGTCGAACATGCAGGCCGGGATCGGCCTGGCCCAGCTCGACCGTCTGCCGGAGTTCGTCGCGCGCAAGCGCCAGGTCCGGGCCGCCTACGACGCCGCCGCCGCAGCCAGCGGGCGCGCGTCGGGCTTTCCGGAGCCCTCCTGGAGCCGGTCCAACGCCTGGTTCTCGGGCGTGGTGCTGAGCGGCGCCGACGGCCCGCAGGCCGCTCAGGCCGTCCTGCGGCGGCTGCAGGCGGCCGGCGTCGAGGCCCGCCCGTTCTGGAAGCCGCTGCATCTTCAGCGGCCGTACCTCGAGGCCCAGCGCCGCAGCCTCGCGAACACCGACGACCTGTGGGGCCGGCTGGTCACGCTGCCGTCGTCCACCGGTCTCACCGACGCCCAGCTCGGCGCCTGCGTCGAGGCCCTGTCGCGGACGCTTGCGGAGCTTTAGAGAACAACCTGTGCAGAAGGAGACGAGGGTGCTTGGGGCGCGCAGACCGGCTGGGTCGGAGTTGGTGCAACGGCTCGACACGTTGCTGGAAGTCAGCCGGGGCGTAGCAGAGGCGCCTCTCGAGGGCCTGCCGGCGACCGCGGCCGCCAACCAGATCTACACCGAGATCAATCAGCTGCGCGGCGAGCTTGTCGAACAGCTCCAAGCGCTCTCGAGCGCCCAGGCGCGCCAGGAGAGCCTGGAACGGGCCCTGGCGCTGATCGAGGGGCTGGCTGCGGAGACCGAGGACCCGGCGCTCCAGTCCCTGGAGGCGTTGCCGCCCCATGCCGCCCAACGCCAGCTCTACGACGAGCTCGTCGCCACGCGCGGCCAGCTTGCCCAACGATGGTCCGAGGGCCTGGGCGACATCCGCGAGGCGCTTCGGCGGGAGTCGGGCGACGTTCACGCGGTGCTGCGCGAAACCTTGGCCCTCAGAGGGCTGGTCGAAGGGCTGGGCGCCGGGCTGCGGGCGGCCGTCCCCGCGAGAGAGACCGGCGCCGAGATGCAGGCGATCCAGGGCCTCAGGGCGCGGGTCGACGAACTTGCCGGCGGGCTGGCGGGCGGCCCGGCGAGCGCCGTCCAGCGGGCGGCCCCGGCCGGCGTCGAGCGCCTGCACGGCGCGATGGAGCTGGACCGGCAGGCGCGCGCCCGCCCGGCCCGCTTCGCTGCGGCCGGCCAGCCCTCGCCGTTCGAGACCGGCTCCTGGCGGCGGATCAGCGGCCGCGACGCCGGCGGCTGGGGGAAGGCCTACCGGATCCGCGGGTTCTGCAGCGCGGGCGGGGTTCTCTACGCCAGCATCGTGTGTCCGTCGCGGCCGCACGACACGGGCGTGTGGGCGTGGCGCGACGAGTGCTGGACGCAGGTCATGCGCAACGTCGACCACCCGGAGGCCGAGAATGCGGAGGTGAACGCCCTGCTGGCCGTCGGGGACGAGGTGTACGCGGCCGTCTCCTCGGCGCGCGGCGGGCTCTGGCGTGTGGCGCCGGGCGAGCCCACGCCGTTGGCGCTCGGCATGGCGAACGGCGCCTACAGCCTGGCCGCCTACCGCGGCGGCGTCGCCATCGGCTCAGACCCGGCCGAAGTCTACCTCCACCGCGATGGCGAACTGACCCGGATCGCGGGCGGCGGGGAGATGGACAGCTGGCGCCCGGGCGAGATCGAGGGAACGGCCTACACGCTGCTGGCGCATGGGGACGACCTCTACGCCGGCATCGCCTTGCGCGACTACGGCCCGGCCTGCGCGACCGTCTGGCGCCTGCGCGACGGCCGGTGGAGCGTCGTCGGCGGCGAGGGCGTGGCCGGCAGCTGGACGCATCCGCACATCGCCTACGTCCTCGATCTCGCCGACTATCAGGGCAGCGTCGTCGCCAGCCTGACCCGCCCGCGCACCATGCCCATGGGCGCGGCTTCGGTGCTGGCCTTGCAGGACGACGAGTGGCGGCCGATCGCCCGCAACGGCGCTCCATGGGGCATGCACCGCAGCCACATCTTCAACCACATGGTGGAGTGGCGGGGCCGGCTCTATGTCGCCACCGGCAATCTGCGCGAGACGCTCTCCAGCGGCCCGGCGCCCCGCGCCGAGGCCGCCGTCTGGGAGTACGATCCCGAGACCGACGCCTGGCGCTGCGTCGGGGGCGGCGGCGAACACCCGGCCTGGTCGGCGACGGGGCTCCCGACGCTCGGCCCGCCGTCCGACCGGACCGGCGGGCTTTGGATCTACCGCATGCACGTCCACGAAGATCGGCTGGTCTGCGGCTTCGCGGGACACCCCGCGGCCGGCGAGGTGTGGATGTTTGATCCTCAGGCCGAGAAGGCCCCGGCCGGGAAGCGGCCCAGGCGCCGGCGCAAACAGGCGGACGCCAAGGCCCCGCCTCCGTAAGTCCCCTTAGGGGAACGACACGAAGTTTCCGCCGCGGGTTTCGCAGGTAGGTATCGCTGCAACGAACGCGGCCCCGACGGGGCCCCGCCTTTGGAGCGAGCCATGACCGCCTTCCACCCCGCCCTGATCCAGCTTGGCGTCCACCACCGGCCCGAGGGCCTGTCCGACCGCGTCGCCTACGGCTTCGTCAAGCTGCTCAGGTTCTGCGCCGACACCTTCTTCGCCAAGCGCTACGGCCACCGCGCGGTGGTGCTGGAGACGGTCGCGGCCGTGCCCGGGATGGTGGGCGCGACGCTCAACCACCTGAAGTGCCTGCGCCGGATGGAGGACGACAAGGGCTGGATCAAGACGCTGATGGACGAAGCCGAGAACGAGCGGATGCACCTGATGACCTTCATCGAGGTGGCCAAGCCGACCCTGTTCGAGCGGTTCGTGGTCGTCGCCGCCCAGTGGGTCTTCTACCTGTTCTTCTTCGCCCTTTACCTGGTCAGCTCGAAGACCGCCCACCGCGTCGTCGGCTACTTCGAGGAGGAGGCGGTGATCAGCTACACCCACTACCTCGCCGAGATCGACGAGGGCCGCTCGCCGAACGTCCCGGCGCCGGCGATCGCCAAGGCCTATTGGGACCTGCCCGACGACGCCACCTTGCGCGACGTGGTCCTGGTCGTCCGCGCCGACGAAGCCCACCACCGGGACGTCAATCACGGCTTCGCCAACGAGCTGGCTGGCCTGCCCACCGGCGAGGTGGCCCCCTGCCCGCCCCACGCCGAACTCCAGCCCAACTGGCGCAAGGCGGCGTAGGGCCGGCGCTCATCTCTCCCAGCCTGTACGGCGGCGGCCCTCGCGGTCGCCGCCGCTTTTCTTGGCGCTCAGGAGGCCGGCAGGGCGTAGGCGATCACCTCGTCCCCGACCGGGGTCTCCATGAAGTGGTGGCCCCCGGCCATGATGACCAGGTACTGCCGCCCGTTGTGCTCGTAGGTCATCGGCGTGGCCTGGCCGCCGGCCGGCAGGACGTCCGCCCAGAGCATCTTGCCGGTCCGAAGGTCGATGGCGCGGATCAGGTTGTCGGTGGAGGCGGCGATGAACACCACCCCGCTGGCGGTGACGACCGGGCCGCCGTTGTTCGGCGTGCCGATGGTGACGGGCAGCATCGAGGGGATGCCGAACGGGCCGTTGCGCCGGGCCTGGCCGAACGGGCGGTCCCAGATGGTGGCCCCGGTCCGCAGGTCGATGGCGCGGATCCCGCCGTAGGGCGGCTCCTTGCAGAGCAGCTTGGTGAAGGGCATCCGCCAGCCGGCGTTGACGTGCACGGCGAAGGGCGTGCCGGCCTGCGGGTCGCCCGAGCCCTCGGCGCCGCCGCCCAGGTCGCCGCCGCGGGCCTGGCCGCGCGGCGCCCAGCCCTTGCGGTTGGCTTCCTCGCGCGGGACCAGCCGGTTGTAGTTCGGCATGTCGTTGTAGTTGGCGACGATGACGCCGCGGGCCGGGTCGACGGCGATCCCGCCCCAGTCGCTGCCGCCGTTGTAGCCGGGATACTGGATCCAGCGCTTCTCGGTCGTCGGCGGCGTGTACATGCCGCGGTATTCGGCGAGCCGGAACTGGATGCGGCAGGCCATCTGGTCGATGAGGGACATGCCCCACATGTCGCGCTCGGTCAGGTCGGGTTTGGCCAGGGTGTGGTAGCGCGAGAAGGGCTGGGTCTTGGTCCGCTGCTGGGGCTCGACGCCGCCCTGCGGCACCGGCCGCTCCTCCACCGGGGTCAGCGGCTGCCCCGTCCGCCGGTCGAGGACGTAGATGTCGCCCTGCTTGCTCGGCAGGATGATCGCCGGGACCGGGCCGGCCGGGCCGGGGAAGTCGACGAGCGTGCCCTGCGAGCCCAGGTCGTAGTCCCAGACGTCCATGTGCACCGTCTGGAAGCGCCAGACGGGCTGGCCGGTGGCGACATCCAGGGCGACCAGCGAGGTGGCGTAGAAGTTCTCCTGAGGCGAGCGGTCGCTGCTCCAGTAGTCCACGGCCGAGTTGCCCATCGGCAGATAGACGTGGCCCAGGCTCTCGTCGCCGGAGGCGATGGTCCACATGTTGGGCGTGCCGCGGGTGTACATCTCGTTGGGCGCGGCGGGCGCCGTCGTACCGGGCCGACCGAGGTCCCAGGCCCAGCGCTGCTGCCCCGTCACCGCATCGAAGCCCTGGACCACGCCCGAAGGGGCGTCGTTCTTCTGCCCGTCCAGCACCTGGTGGCCGGTGACGATGACCCCGCGCACGATCACCGGCGGCGAGGTGATCGACACCATGCCGGGCTCCACCGGGCCCATGCCCAGCTTGATGTCCACCTGGCCGTTGCGGCCGAAACCGGCGCAGGGGACGCCGGTGCGCGCGTCGACGGCGATCAGCCGCCCGTCCAGCGTGCCCTCGATGATCCGCGTGGCGCAGGCGCCGGCCGGGTCCGCGCCGGGGGCGGCGTAGTAGACGACGCCCCGGCAGGCGGCGGTATAGGGGATCCAGTCGTCGGAGACCTTCGGGTCGAACCGCCACCGCTCGCGCCCGGTGGCCGGATCGAGGGCGATCAGGATGTTCTTGGCCGAGCAGAGGTAGAGAGTGTCGCCGACCTTCAGGGGCGTGGTCTCCGCCCCATACTTGTTCTTGGCCCGCTCGCTCGGCAGGTCGCGGGTGTGGGCCACCCAGACCCGCTCCAGCCGCCCGACGTTCTGCGGCGTGATCTGGGTGAGCGGCGAGAACCGCCGCGCGCTGTAGGTTCCGCCGTAGGCGGGCCAGTCGGCGCCCACGGGCATCAGCGAAGGCTCGGTCATGGCCAACTGCGGCGCCGGCAGCGGCCGCGGGTCGGGGCCGTCGTTCGACAGGGCGATCCCGATCCCGCCGGCGATGATCAGCGCCACCACCCCGACGAGGCCGCCGAGGGCGAACTGTCGGGCCGTGCGCGAGGCGCTCAGCGCCGGCACGACCGCCAGCACCAGCAGGAACAGGACGATCGGCCCGAACACCCGGGGAACGAGCGGCCAGAGCTGCAACCCGACCTCCCACAGAGCCCACAGGAGGGTCGCGACGAACACCAGGGTGTAGATGAGCGCGCCGAGCAGGCGGCCGCGGAACAGGAACCAGCCTGCGGCGCAGAGGCCCAACCCCGCCAGCAGGTAGTAGGGCGAGCCGCCGATGAAGGCGAGCCAGGCCCCGCCGATGGTCAGCACCAGGCCGATGAGCGCCAGCAGCACGCCGAGGATGCGCGCCGCCGACAGGCCCACGCGCCCTCTCGCACCTGCATGGTCGTGCGCCATCGCGGCCTCCCTCGCGAGTTTCGGGCTTTGCTATGAAAGGCGCCGTCGCGCGCGTCGGTTCCCCGACACAAGGCGCGGCGGAACCCTGTCGGCCGGAACCTGTTGTTGCGCTGAGCAGGGGAGCCGCCTTCGCCATGGCATCGCCGATCGACGCCACCGGACCCGTCGCCGCGGCCTGGACGCCCTATTGCGGCGCAGGGCCCTCGCCCGCCGAGCTGATCGCCCGCTGGAACCTCGACCCTGTGGTGATCGGCCTGCTGGCGCTGGGCGCTGCGGGGTATGCGGTCCATCGCCGCCGCGGCGGCGCCGGCCGCGACCTGCTCGTCGCCGGCGGCCTGGCCGCGCTGGCGGTGTCGTTCGTCAGCCCCCTGTGCGCCCTCAGTTCGGCGCTGTTCTCCGCGCGAGTCGCCCACCACGCGCTGCTGGTCGCGGTCGCCGCGCCGCTGCTGGTGTTCGGCCTGCCGAAGGCGGCGCGCCTGCCGCTCGGCCTGACCACCCTCGTCCACGTCTCGACCGTATGGCTGTGGCACGCGCCGGGCCCCTACGCCTGGGCGCTGTCGCACGATGCGGCCTACTGGCTGATGCAGGCGAGCCTGTTCGGCTCGGCCCTGGCCTTCTGGTCCTCGGTCCGCACGGCGCCGGCCATCGCCGCCGCCGGCGCGCTGGTCGCCACGATGATGCTCACCGGCCTCCTGGGCGCGCTGATCACCTTCGCGGGCCAGCCGCTCTATGCGCCGCACCTGGCGACCACCTACGCCTGGAGCCTGACGCCGCTGGCCGACCAGCAACTCGCCGGCCTGATCATGTGGGCGCCCATGGCGCTGGCCTACCTGATCGCCGCGCTGGTCCTGGTCGGCCGCAGCCTGGCCGACGCCGACACGGCGGCCGCCCGGGCATGATCGTCGACAAGCTTCGCCACTGGGCCCGTGGGCATACGCGAGAGGGCCGCTACTCGCCGGTCGGGGTGGCCTTCCACTGGCTGGTGGCCTCGCTGATCCTCTTTCAGCTGTGGTGGGGCTGGCGGACCAGCCGGCTGCCGGTCGGCTACGAGAAGCTGGAGGCCTACGAGGTCCACAGCCAGGTCGGCCTGGCGATCTTCGTCCTCACGCTGCTGCGGATGGTCTGGCGCGCGATGGTGCCCGGACCGATCAACGACGCGGACAAGCCCGGCTGGCAGAGCCGAGCCGCGCACCTGACCCACTATGCGCTGTACGTCGCCCTCATCGGCCTGCCGCTCAGCGGCTGGGCCATGCTGTCGGCCACCGCCGCCGAGCAGCCGCTGTCGGTGGCGGGCGTCGCGCCCTGGCCCCACCTGCCGTTCTCGGAGCTGTCGCCCGCCCAACGCTGGGCGATCGAGGCCTGGGCCGAGCAGATCCACTTCGGCTTCATCGTCTTCATCCTGGTGCTGCTGCCGCTGCACATCGGGGCCACGCTCAAGCACGAGATCGTCAACCGCGACGACGTGCTCAGCGGGATGCTGCCGGGGATACGCTGGCTGGAGCGGCAGCTGGCGCGGGCGCCGAAGCGTATTGCGCGAGCGCTTCGACCTCGTCGGGCGTCAGACGCCGGCTGATCGCCAGCATCACGTTCAAGGGGTCATTTCGCCGCTCGCTGCTTCGCCAGCGCCGCATCTGCTCGGCCAGGTAGGCGGGCGGCTGCCCGGCCAGCGGCGGGTTCGCCGGCCCGATCCCCTCGCCCGCGGCGCCGTGGCATGAGGCGCAGGCCGGCAGGCCCCGCGCCGGGTCGCCCTCGTGATAGAGCCGCGCCGCCCCGCCCTGGGGCTGCGCCGCCGGGACCAGCCGCGGCGGCAGGACGAGCGCGGCGTAGTAGTCGGACACCGCCCGCCGGTCGTCGGCGTCGAGCGCCTTGGCGATCGGCGCCATCACCTTGTCGGCCCGCCGCCCGTCCGCGTAGTCGATCAGCTGGCGCTGCAGGTAGCCGGCCGGCAGGCCCGCCAGCCTGGGCGTCGAGTGCCCATCCCCCTCCCCGCTCATGCCGTGACAGGTGAAGCATGCGCGGCTGGCGCCGGCGTCTCCGCCGCTCAGGGCGATCACCTCGCCGCTCGCCGTGAACGGATCGCGCCCGCGCTCCGGCGCGCAGGCGGCGACCAGCGCCAGGGCGAGGGCGGCCCAGGCCGGCGGCGCGGCGGGCGGTGTCGGCGGCGAAGGCATGGCGCGGTCGAGCTCGGATCCAGCGTCACGGGAACCGCCCGGGCCGGAATGGGTTGCACGCCAGAAGCTTTGCAAGGGGCCAGGGATGCCGATCCGTCGCGCCGCGGCCGCGGGCGCCATGCTCCTCGTCTGCGGCTGCGCCGACGTGGAAGTGCAACCGCAACCCATGGCGGGCGCCGACGCCGGCCGGGGCCGGCGCGTGATCGAACAGGTGGGCTGCGGGGCCTGTCACCTCATTCCCGGCGTGGCCTGGCCGCAGGGCAAGGTGGGCCCGACGCTGGACGGCTTCGCCGAGCAGGCGCTGATCGCCGGACGCTTTCCCAACCAGCCGGAGATCCTGGCCCGCTGGGTGCGCGACGCGCCGTCCCTTTCGCCGCAGACCGGCATGCCCGCCGTGCCCATGACCGAGCAGGAGGCCCGCGATGTCGCCGCCTACCTCTACACGCTCGACGCTCGCTGAGGCGCTGCGCGGCTGGCCGCCGCCGCCGCTGGACCCCGCCGGGCCGCATTCCGGGGTGGTGGCGACGCTCAGCTGGGTGCTTTTCGGCATGTTCCTGGCCGTGCTGCTGGTGGTCGCGGCCGCCCTTGTCATCGCGCTGTTCGGAAAGCCGGAATGGCGGGCGCGGGTGGCGCGCGAGCGGGTGATCTGGATCGGCGGGCTGGCCTTCCCGATCGTGGTCCTCACGGCGCTGCTCGTCTGGAGCCTGACCATGACCCGCGACCTGACCGCCCCGCCGGCGGCCGGCGAGATGCGGGTGCGGGTGACGGGCGAGATGTGGTGGTGGCGGGTGGCGTACCTGGACGGCGCCGGCCAGGCGGCGATCCTCGACGCCAACGAGCTGCACATCCCGGTCGGCCGGCCGGTGACCCTGGAGCTCGAGGCCGCCGACGTGATCCACAGCTTCTGGGTGCCCCGCCTGGCCGGCAAGCTCGACATGATCCCGGGCCGCCGCAACGTCATGCGCATCCAGGCCGATGCGCCCGGCGTCTACGCCGGCCAGTGCGCGGAATACTGCGGCGGGCCGCACGCCCTGATGGGCTTCGTGGTCGTGGCCCATGCGCCGGCCGACTTCGAGCGCTGGCGGGCCGAGCGCCTGGCCCCGCCGCCCCCGCCGCCCGACGCCTTCGCCGCCCGCGGGGCCGAGGTGTTCGCCGCCAACGGCTGCGGCGCCTGCCACCGGGTCCGCGGAACGACCGCCAACGGACTGGCCGGCCCCGACCTCTCCTACGTCGGAAGCCGACGCAGCCTGGGCGCCGGCATCCTGCCCAACAATCAGGGCACGCTGGCCGGCTGGATCGCCGACAGCCAGGCCATCAAGCCTGGCAACCGCATGCCGCCCTACAAGGTGCTGACCGGCGAAGACCTGCGCGCCGTGGCCGCCTGGCTCGGTAGCCGGAAATGAGCTCCGAAACCGGCTTCGACCCCAAGCTCTTCGACCGGTTCCCGACCAAGGAGCCGCGGCCCAAGGGCGAGCTCGAAGAGCTGGAGAGGGTCTGGTGCGCGCCCAGGGGCTGGGAGCTCTTCACCGTCGTCAACAACAACTACGTCGGCGTCTTCTACGTCGGCGCAGCCTTCCTGTTCTTCGTGCTGGCCGGCGTCCTTGCGCTGCTGATCCGGGCCCAGCTCGCCCTGCCGCTGAACGGCATCCTGCCGCAGGAGACCTACAACCAGGTCTTCACCATGCACGGCACGGTGATGATGTTCCTGTTCGCCGTGCCCGCCGTCGAGGCGCTCGGCGTCATGCTGCTGCCGCAGATGCTGGCGGCGCGCGACCTGCCCTTCCCGCGGCTCTCGGCCTACGCCTTCTGGGCCTACCTGGTCGGCGGCCTGTGCTTCTTCGCCTCGATCTTCTTCGGCCTGGCGCCCGACGGCGGGTGGTTCATGTACCCGCCGCTGACCAGCAAGACCTATTCGCCGGGCATCAACGCCGACTTCTGGCTGCTGGGCATCGGCTTCATCGAGATCAGCGCCATCGCCGGCGCCGTCGAGATCGTGGTCGGCGTCCTGAAGACCCGCGCGCCCGGGATGACGCTCGACAAGCTGCCGATCTTCGGCTGGGCCATGCTGGTGTTCGCCGCGATGATCATCATCGGCTTCCCGGCGGTGATCCTCGGCACCCTGCTGCTGGAGCTGGAGCGGGCGCTGAACTGGCCGTTCTTCGACGCCACCCGCGGCGGCGACCCGGTGCTGTGGCAGCACCTGTTCTGGTTCTTCGGCCACCCGGAGGTCTACATCATCTTCCTGCCGGCGGCGGGGCTGATGTCGATGATCGTGCCGGCCGTGGCCCAGACGCCGCTGGTCGGCTATCGGCTGGTGGTGCTGGCCCTGCTGGCCACCGGCTTCATCAGCTTCGGCGTCTGGTCGCACCACATGTTCGCGACCGGCATGCCGCCGATCTCGGTCAGCTTCTTCTCCGCAGCCAGCATGGCGGTCAGCGTGCCGGCCGGGGTGCAGGTCTTCTCGTGGATCGCCACCCTGGGCGCCGGCAAGGTGCGCTGGAGCACGCCTGCCCTGTTCGCCGTCGGCTCCATCATCACCTTCACCATGGGCGGGCTGACGGGCGTGATGGTCGCGCTGGTGCCCTTCGACTGGCAGGCGCACGACACCTACTTCATCGTCGCCCACCTGCATTACGTGCTGATCGGCGGGATGGTCTTCCCGCTGTTCGCGGCCTTCTACTACTGGACCCCGATGATGAGCCGGCGGCCGCTGTCCGAGCGGGTCGGCAAGTGGGTGTTCGGCCTGACCTTCGTCGGCATGCACGTGGCCTTCCTGCCCATGCACCTGACCGGCCTGATGGGCATGCCCCGCCGGGTCTACACCTACCTCCCGGGCCGCAACTGGGAGCTGACCAACCTGATCTCGACGGTCGGCGCCTTCATGATCGGGCTCGGCGTCCTGCTGTTCATCATCGACCTGATCCGCAATTTCCGCTTCGCGGCCGAGGACAACGCCGGAAACATCTACGGCGGCGGGACGCTCGAGTGGCTGCCGACCGGGCTCTACTCGACCCGCAGCATCCCGGTGGTCCGCAGCCGCTACCCCGTCTGGGACGATCCCAGGCTGTCGGAGGACGTGGCGGCCGGCCGCTATTTCCTGCCCGGGTCGGCGACCGGCGTGCGCGAGACCATCATCACCAGCCCGCTTAGGGCCGAGCCGCAGTACCTGCAGCGGATGCCCGGCCCGTCGGCCTGGCACGTGCTGGCGGCGGTGTTCACGGCGGGCTTCTTCCTGCTGCTGACGGTCCAGGCCTACTGGCCGGGCGTGGTCAGCGGCGTGCTCGCGGTCGCCTGCGTTCTGCGCTGGGTCTGGGAGACCGACCGCCCGATGCGCGACGAGATGGTGGACATCGGCGCCGGCATTCGCGTGCCCACCTACGTCACCGGCCCGATGAGCCATGGCTGGTGGGCGATGATGGTGCTGCTGGTGGTCGCCGGGATGATCTTCCTGATGGCCTGTTTCTCCTATGTCTTCCTGTGGAGCCGCCGGCCGGACCTGTGGATCGCCCCGCCCGAGCAGGTCTGGCTCGCGGTCGTGGTCGGCGGCTACGCGGCGACCGGACTCGTCGCCTGGCTGGGCGCCAGGACGGCGAGCCGGCCGGTCTCGGGCGTCTTCTGGGCGCCCGCCCTGATCGGCCTCGCCGCGCTCGCCCTCCTCGGGACCATCGCCGCCGACATCGGCAGCTGGTGGGCCGCGGGCCTGCGGCCCGACGCCACCGGCCAGGGGGCGACGGTGTTCGCCATCCTGAGCTGGCAAGGGGTGATGGCGGCGGTGGCGGCGCTGATGCCTGGCTACCTGATCGCCCGCGCCGTGGCTGGCCTGCTCTCGCCCCTGCGCACCAGTTCCGTCGACCTTTGCGCCCTCTACCTCGGCTACCTGGCCCTGCAGGGCGGAGTGGGCGCCCTGCTCGTCCGGCTGTTCCCGGGGAGCGGATGAGATGGGGCGCTGGCTGTTCCTGCTGGCCGGAATGATCGTCTGGCTGGTCCACTTCCTCGGCGTCTACGGCATCGCCAGCGTCGCGGACGTGGCGCTGAAGGACGCCGGCGCCCTGCCCGCGCTGTGGACCGTCGCCGGCTTCACCCTTGCCTGCACCGCCGCCGACGTGGGGGTCGTCGCGGCCGCCGTCCCTCGGCTGCGGCGGGCCGCCGACAGCCTGGACCGGTTCATCTACGGCGGCGCGGCCTTCAACGCCGGCCTCTCGCTGGTGGCGGTGATCTGGCAGGGCCTGCCCGTCATCGTGGGCGGCTGAGCCATGACCTCGCTGCTGCAAGGCGGGGACAGCCTGCCGGTCTCCCTGGGGATCTTCCTCGTCGCGGCGGTGATCGTGTGGTGGGCCGGGACCCGGCTCGCCGGCTACGCGGACCGGTTCGCCGAGGCCACCGGCCTCGGCGGCGCGCTGGTGGGCCTGCTGCTGCTCGGCGGGATCACCTCCCTGCCCGAGATCGCCACCTCGGCGACGGCTGCGATCGGCGGCGCCGGCTCGCTGGCGGCCAACAACCTGATCGGCGGCGTCGCCCTGCAGCTGATGGTCCTGGCCGTGGTGGACGCGCTGGTCGGGCGCGATGCGCTGACCTCCACCGTGCCGCGCCCGGACGTGCTGGCCTACGGGGCCATGAACATCGCCCTGCTGGTGCTGGTGGCCGCGTTCGCGGCGGCCGGCGACGTCGAGATCTTCGGCACGGGCGTGGGCGTCGGGAGCGTCGCCGTGGTCGTCGCCTACGGCTTCTGCCTCACGGCGGCGCGGAACATCGGGCGGGCGGCGACGTGGCGTCCCTCGGACGACGAACGGCCGGGCCACGACGAGGACGAGCCGGCCTTGGACGGGCACGAGGGGCGCGAGTCCGTGCCCCGGCTGCTGGCGCTGATCGGCGGCGTGGCGCTGGTCATCTCCGCGGGCGGCTACGCCCTGTCGCGCTCCGGCGAGCAGCTGGCCGAGCAGACCGGGCTCGGCGCCAGCTTCTTCGGGGCGGTGTTCCTGGGCGGGGCGACCTCGTTGCCGGAGCTCTCCAGCGCCATCGCCGCCGTCCGGCTGGGCCGGCCCCAGATGGCGGTCGGCGACGTGCTCGGCGGCAACATGTTCAACCTGTCGCTGCTGCTCCTCGTCGACGCCTTCTACCGCCGCGGGCCGGTGCTCGCCGAGCTCGGCGCCTTCTCGGTGGTCGCCGCCTGTCTCGGCGCCCTGCTCTGCGCGCTGCTGATCGTCGGCCTGGTCGAGCGGCGGGACAGGACGGTGATGCGGATCGGCTACGACAGCGCGGCGATGATCGGCGTCTACCTGTTGGGCCTGGCGGCGCTCTACCAGCTGCGGGACGCCTGACGCGGATCGCCAGGCCCCCGCCGATGGTTCATCAGGCGACTGTCCCCAGAAGGAGGGCGCGCGATGGCCAAGCGCCCAGACACCCGCAACAGCGACGCGGCGAGAGCCGAGGTCGAGAACTTCCGCATCCCGGAGAAGGAGGGCGTCCCGCCGCGGCCCGCCACCGAGCCGCCGGGCTCCGAATGGTCCGAGCGGGCCGCGAAGACGTCCACCGACCCGGGCTCCGGCGAACCGAGGTCCCACCAGACGCGCCGCCACGCCCGCGAGGCCGCCCCCTGCTCAGACCAGCCGCCGGTTCCAACCGCCGTAGCGTCCGACGATCCGGCCCCGCGGCGCGGCAAGGCCGATCAGGGCCAGGCCGCACACGAGGCTGGCGATCATCGCCGCGGCGCCGGCCCCGAAGACGAAGGGCGTCACCAGTAGGGCTGCGCCGAGAGGCGCGATCAGTAAGCGCGCCGGCCGGGCGACCTCGGCGCAGGCGATCGCCACCACCGTCAGCACCAGCGCACCGATCAGGTGGTCCGCGTCCGCCATGCCGCCCTCGGCGCCCAGGGTCAGCCGGGTGAACATCAGCCACACGCCGATCAGGGCGGCGAGCGCCAGGTTCCAGGGCAGGCTGACGCCGCCGCCCACCATGTCGGCCATCACCTGCCGCACGGGCCGCGAGAACTCGTCCGGCCGCGGCGGCTCGGCGCCCTCGTCGGTGTCGCCCACCAGCAGCACCCGCAGCAGGCTGTGGCCCGCCCGCCGGCGCCGCCGCAGGAACTGGATCGTCGCCAGCAGCTCGTCGAGGGAATAGGGGATCTGCACCAGCATGGCCGCGGCGGCGATCAGGCACAGGGTGCACCATGTGCCGATGACGATCGGCTGGATGACGATGAAGGTGATCGACACCACCCCGAGGGGGGCGATCATCAGCCCGAACAGCAGCACCAGCCAGGGCATGGTCCGCCAGCGGCGGCGGGTCCCGATCACCCCGGTGACGATCTCCAGCAGATAGGTCAGGGCGCCGACGCCGGCGTCCGGCACCGGCCAGGCCTCCGAGACGCTGGAGGTGATGATCTCCTCCGTCCCGTTCTGGGGATCGGGCCCGCCGGCGAAGAACGGCTCCCACACGCCTTCGATGTGGCCCAGCTGGTAGGCGGTCAGGTAGCGCGAGATGAGCAGGCCGACGACCGCCAGGGCGATGATCGGCAGGCGCTGGGTCCAGTCGGAGGGGTTGTAGCTCCAGCCGGGCGGGGTGGCGGGCCCTTCAAGCGCGGCGATCGGCGACGGGCCGGGCTCCGGCTTCAGGCAGACGGCGAAGGCGATGATCAGGCCGCCGACCAGGGTGTCGTTCAGGTAGGCAGCCGCCGAGGGGGTCCAGAACAGCAGCGGCGCGAACAGCACCCACAGACCGACCGCGGCGGCGCCCCACCGCGCGATCCAGAGCCCGCGCGCCAGCGCCAGGGCCGAGAGCGCCATCACCAGCAGGCCGCAGACCACCTCGCTGGCCGCCAGCCGGGCGTCCTCCAGCCCGACCAGCGGCGGCGAAGCCGCCAGCCAGGCGCCGAGGGCGATGTTGACGAACTGCGCCCACCGCCCCTCCTCGTGCTCGCGTCCGAACCGGGCCTCATGGCGGCTGCGCAGCGCCTCCGGATCGAGCGCCTCCTGCTTGGCCTCGGCCAGCCAGGGCGGCGGCGGGACCGCGTTGGCCTTGTACCAGCCCGCCGGATCGGCCTTCAGCGCCTCGACCAGCTTCGGCAAGGTGCTGCGCAGATCGTGCCTGGGGCGCCAGCCGAGCAGGGCCTCGGCCCGGCGGACGTCGAGGGCGTAGTGGTCGTCGGCCATCTCGACCATGAAAGGCCGCACGAAGGGCGCGCGCCCCTGGTCGATGGCGTCGGGGATGACCGGCTCGAGCTTCTCCTGGGCCCAGGCCCCGGCCTTGGCCAGCGGCTTGGCCACCTTCAGGGTCGCCCAGTTCTCCTCCCCGTGAATCAGCCGGCCCAGCTCGTCCTGCAGCTCGCCGTAGCCCATCGCGTCCGGCTCGCCGACCAGAATCACCGCCTCCGGCGGCAACTGGCCGCGGCGGTCGACCGTCCGGCGGAAGGCGTCGATCATGTCGGCCCGGTGCAGCATGGATTGGCCGACGCTCGGGTCGCCCGAATAGAGGTAGCTCTGGACGTCGCGCTCGTAGATGCGGGCGATCTGCTGGGAGAGGGTCGGGACGGCGGAGGTCTCGTCGTAGACGCCCGCCAGGTGCAGCAGCACGTACGGGATAGCCCCGTGCTCCTCGCGGATCACCGCCTCGGCCGCGGCCTTGGATTTCGGGTAGGCCCACTTCGGCGCGATCGGCTGGTCCTCGTCGATCCGCTCCCCGGGGCGGCAGGGCGCATGCACCAGGATGGTGCCGGAATAGACGAGCTGCTCGACCTCGAACCCCTGCAGGGCCCGGAGAAGACGGCGCGTGCCCTCGACGTTCAGCTTCTCGTAGAGGGGGTGCGCCTCGCCGGTGAAGTCGAAGTAGGCGGCCAGGTGCAGCACGCTGGCGATCCGGCCGCCGAACCGCTCGCGCACCTGGCCCAGCGCGGCCTCGACCGACTCGTCCGAGGTCATGTCGGCCTCGATCAGGGGAAAGTCGCCCCGGCCGCCCTTCAGGTCGAGGCCCACCACCCGGTAGGCGTCCGACAGGGCTTCGGCCAACGCCTGGCCGAGGTTGCCCGCCGCGCCCGTGATGAGCACGAGCGGTCGATCGCTGGCCATCGTCCCTCTCCGCGGCTTGTCGGAAAGCGCCCCGGCTTACGTCGGGTTCCAGACGGACCGGGCTGAGCGGCGGGGAACGCTGGGTGCGCTGCCGCGCTTTGGCCCCATGCCCAGGAGCAAGATGAACCCGCGGGTCTTCTGGGGCGCGACCGTGATCATCGCGCTGCTGCTCGGCGCCGCGGTCGTGGCGCCCGGCGCGTCGGACCGGATCTTCCAGGCCGCCCAGGCCTGGGTGATCGACAGCTTCGGCTGGTTCTACGTGGCCGTGGTGGCCGGCTTCCTGGTCGTGGTCGTCGCGCTTGCCTTCGGCTCCACCGGGCGGCTGAAGCTGGGGCCGGACGAGTCCGAGCCCGACTTCCCCTACCCGTCCTGGCTGGCGATGCTGTTCGCGGCCGGCATGGGCATCGGCCTGATGTACTTCGCCGTGGCCGAGCCGGTGCAGCACTACGCCGCCCCGCCGGAGGGCGAGCCGCGCACCTTCGCCGCCGCCCGCGAGGCGATGGTCATCACCTTCATCCACTGGGGCGTGCACGCCTGGGCCATCTATGCCGTGGTGGGGCTGAGCCTGGCCTTCTTCGCCCATCGCAAGGGCCTGCCCCTGACCCTGCGGTCCGGGCTCCACCCGCTGCTCGGCCGGCGCATCTACGGACCGATCGGCGATGCGGTCGACATCTTCGCCATCTGGGGCACCCTGTTCGGCATCGCCACCTCGCTGGGCTTCGGCGTCGCCCAGATGAACAGCGGCCTGGCCTACCTGCTGGGCATTCCCTCGAACCCGGTCGTCCAGGTGATCCTCATCGTGGTGGTGATGGGCGCGGCGACGATCTCGGTGCTCACCGGGCTGGACCGCGGCGTGCGGCGGCTGTCCGAGCTCAACCTGGTCATCGCCGTCTGCCTGATGCTGTTCGTCCTGGCGGTCGGCCCCGCCGGCTTCCTGTTCAAGGCGCTGGTGCAGAACTTCGGCCTCTACCTCGACCACTTCTTCATCCGGACCTTCAACCTCTACGCCTACGAGCCGCGCGGCTGGATGGCCAACTGGACGCTGTTCTACTGGGCCTGGTGGATCGCCTGGTCGCCGTTCGTGGGCATGTTCATCGCCCGCATCTCGCGCGGGCGGACGGTGCGGGAGTTCGTGATCGGCGTGCTGCTGGTCCCCACCGGCTTCACCTTCATCTGGATGACCGTGTTCGGGAACACCGCCATCGCCCTGGACATGGGCGCGGCCGCCGGCGCGATCTCGCAGGCCGTGACGGACGACCTGTCGACCGCCCTGTTCCACTTCTTCGAGCAGCTGCCCGGCTCGGCGATCACCTCGACCCTGGCGGTGCTGCTGGTCGCCGTGTTCTTCGTCACCTCCGCCGACTCCGGCTCGCTGGTCATCGACACCATCGCCTCGGGCGGGGCGGACGACACGCCGCGCTGGCAGCGGGTCTACTGGTGCACCCTGGAAGGCGCGGCGGCGGCCCTGCTGCTGCTGGCCGGCGGACTGGGCGCCCTGCAGGCCGCGACCCTGGTCGCCGCCCTGCCCTTCGCGGCGATCATGATCGCCCTGTGCTTCGGGCTGGTCCGGCAGATGAACGCCGACGTGGCCGGGGTGGCGATCGGGCCCGAGACGCCGCCGCTCCGCGCGCGTCTGAAGCAGATCCTCTCTCCCCCGCGCCGCAAGGAGATCGAGCGCCAGATCGCCGAGGAAGGCGTTCCGGCGCTGCGCTCCGTCTCGGAGGCGCTGGAGCGGGAGGGTCTGCCCGATCCCGCCATGAAGCTGTCGGCTGAGGAGGTGCGCCTGGAGGTCGGAGCCGATCCGGAGACCCGTTTCGTCTACCGGCTCACGGCCGAGCCGCGCCCGCTTCCGGCCTTCTCCAACCTGGAGGCGCCCGAAGGCCGCCGCACTCAGGAATGGCGGTTGATCGCCCGCACCGAGCCCCGCGGCCGCCGACGCGACCTGACCGGCCTCAGTCGCGACCAGCTGGTCAACGACGTGCTCGAACAGCTCGCCGAATGGCGGCGCTCCCCGCGGCCGGCCGCGCCCTAGCGCTCCGGCGGGGAACCGCCGCTGCAACCGGGACTTTGGGGGTGAATGCGCGCGCGCATCGACAGCCTGATCGACGCAATCTCCGGCGCCTTCTGGGCCCTGCCGGCGGCCCTGGTCGTCGCGCTGGCGGCGCTAGGCGCCTTCACCGTGCATCTGCAGCAGGTCGGCGCCTTGCCCGACTGGCTGCCGTCGGGGTGGGTCTACGGCGGCGGAGAGACCGGCGCCCGGGGCCTGCTCGGCGCCATCGCATCCTCCACCATCGGCGTCGCCGGGACGATCTTCTCGATCACCATCGCGGCCCTGACGCTGGCCTCCAGCCAGATGGGCCCCAGGCTTCTGCGCAACTTCGTGCGCGACCGCGGCAACCAGTTCACCCTCGGGGTCCTGCTTGGGACCTTCGTCTACGCCCTCGTGGTGCTGCGGTCCGTCCGCAGCGGGGAGGACGAGTTCGTGCCCTCGCTGGGCGTCACCGTCGGGCTTGGCCTCTCGGCCGTCTGCGTGGCGACGTTGATCTACTTCGTCCACCACGTCGCCTCGCGCATCAATGTCGAGACGGTGATCGACCTGGTCCACGACGATATCGAAGATGCGCTTCACCGGCTGGTCGAGCGGGCGCGGTCGAACGGCCAATCCGACGACTTCGACAGGTCGCGCGCCGCCGAGATCCTGGCGCCGTCTTCCGGCTACCTCCAACAGCTGGACACCGCGGCCCTGGCGGAATGGGCGGCCGAGCACCGCACGCGGATCCGGCTGCTCTACCGCATCGGCGACCACGTGATGCCAGGCGCCGTTGTGGCCCTGGCGGCGCCGCCCGTCGACGGCCTCGATGAGACCTTACGGCGGGCGACCGTGTTCAGCCGCACGGCCGCCGGACAGTCCGACCCCACCTTCGCCCTGCGCCAACTGGTGGAGGTCGCCCTCAGGGCGCTCTCGCCTGGGATCAACGACCCGCTGACGGCCGTGGCGGTGCTCGACCGCCTGGGCGCCTGCCTGGCGAGCCTGGCTGGCCGGCCGCTCCCGAACGGCGTGGTCTTGCACGAGGGCTGGCC
Source organism: Phenylobacterium terrae (assembly GCF_042681205.1). NCBI lineage: Bacteria > Pseudomonadati > Pseudomonadota > Alphaproteobacteria > Caulobacterales > Caulobacteraceae > Phenylobacterium > Phenylobacterium terrae. Next base: position 2,789,214 of record NZ_JBHUEY010000001.1, on the reverse strand, counting down.
CGCCCTGGTCACCCGGGCCCTCACCTACGACGAGCTGGTCGAGGCGATGTTCAGGATGATCCGGCAGAGCGCCGGCGGGGCGCCGGCGGTGCTGGTCCGGCTCGTGGAGATCCTGGCGGCTGTCGCAGAGGTCGAGCGCGACGAAGGTCGGCTGGAGTCCCTACGGCGGCAGGTGGACGCCGCCCTTGAGGAAGGCCGCCGCGGCCTCACCCACATGGGCGACCTGGCCGATCTCGAAGCCGCGGTTCGGAACTTCCTCGCCGCCGCGTCCCACCCCGAGCACCATCCGGACCGGCCGCTGCTCGCCAGGGCCGCCGGCTAGTCCCTCCGCTCGGGCCCGGACGACCGCTCCAGCGCCGCTCGCCGCCAGGGCCAGACGCCCTCGATTTCGGTCTCGAGGGAGAAGCTGAGGAAGGTCCGGATCAGGACGATGGCGGCCAGCAGGCCGACGCTCTGCGGGGTCAGCGGGGCGCCCACCGTGGCGATGATGTCGGCGCCCACCAGCAGTTCCAGGCCCAGCAGGATGCCGCGGCCGAGATTGGCGCGGTAGTTGCGGTAGGCCCGCGCCCGCCGCTCGGGCGCCAGGGCGTCCCGGGCGAAGGCGGCGGAGGCCAGGACTACGCCCAGCAGGATGACGCCGACGCCGGCGTACTCCAGGAGCCTGACCGCCAGTTCGAGCGCCCCATGCAAGCCGGTCCCCATCGCGCCTCGCCTCCTTCGTCAGCTCCGGAACGCGCCGCGGCCCGATGCGGCCTGAGAGGATCGTCAGCCTGGGAATCGCCGTCCGCGCGCGCGGCGCCCGCTCAGACCCAGTAGGGGTTCACGCCGTAGCGCATGTAGTGGGCGTAGATGGCGTCGCGGGAATCGCCGTCGTCCCAGCCGCTGAGTTCCTCGGCGTCGAAGCTGGGCGCATTCTCCAGCGCCTCGCGGTCGCAGGGGATGACGTAGCCGCGCTTGTCCACGTCGTAGCGCAGCAGGCTCCAGGGGATCGGGTGGTAGCGCTCGCCGATGCCCAGGAAGCCGCCGAAGCTCATGATCGCGTAGGCGACCTTGCCGCTCACCTTCTCGATCGCGACGTCCTCGACCTTGCCGATCTTCTCGCCGCCGGTGTTGTAGACGTCCGTGCCGTTCACCCGGTCGGCCGGGATCAACGGGTGCTCGGGCCTGCCGCGAGCGCCGCTCGAGCCGGTGGACGTGTCCTGGTGGACCATCGGTTCCTCCTCCTCCTCCTGACGCCAGCGCCGGTGAGGCGCAACGGCCTGTCGTGAGGCCAACTCGCGTTCGCCCACGTCGTTCCGCGCCGGCCGCGAAGGCGGAACCGGGCGCAGGCTGCCGGGTTGCCCGGCCGAGCCGCCATGCATCGAGGAGGTCGCGGTGCCGCCGCAGGGACGCAAGGGGCCGAGCCGCCGGGAGCTCGCCGCCGGCGCGCTGGCGCTGTCCGCCGCCGCCGCAGCGGCCGGGTGCGATCAGCGAGATCCGCCGAGCCCGGCGATCCCCGAGTTCAGGGCGGGATCCGGCGTCTGGGGCCAGGTCCGCCGGCAATTCGCCCTCAGCCGCGACCGGATCCACATGAGCGCGATGCTGATCGCCTCGCACCCGGCGCCGGTGCGCGAGGCGATCGAGCGGCACCGCCGCGCCCTGGACGCCGACCCGGCCGTCTACCTGGAGTCCAACAACACCCGGCTGACCCGTCAGACGCTGTCGGCCGCCGGCCGCTACATGGACGTGGCCCCGGAGCAGGTGGCGCTGACCGACTCCACCACCATGGGCGTGGGCCTGGTGTACGCCAGCCTGGCGCTGCGGGCGGGACAGGAGATCCTGACCACCGAGCACGACTACTTCGTCACCCACGAGTCGGTCCGCCTGGCCTGCCTGCGCACCGGCGCGACCCAGCGGCGAATCCCCCTTTTCGAGGATGTCCGCCAGGCCGCCGCGGGAGAGATCGCCGGCCGCCTGGTCGGAGCGGTGACGCCCGCGACGCGGGTCATCGGCCTGACCTGGGTGCACTCCAGCACCGGCCTGAAGCTGCCCCTGAAGGGGATCGCCGAGGCCATCGAGCCGCTGAACGCGCGGCGCGATCCCGAGGACCAGATCCTGATCGTCGTCGACGGGGTGCACGGGTTCGGGATCGAGGACGCCGGCCTCCCGGACCTCGGCTGCGACTTCCTGGCCGCGGGGTGCCACAAGTGGCTGTTCGGGCCGCGCGGCACCGGGATCGTCGCGGGCTCGCGGCGTGGCTACGAGGCGTTGATCCCCGGCATCCCCAGCTTCCTGGACGAAGGCGTGTGGGCCGCCTGGCTCGGCGAGAACGAGGCGCCGGAGCGGGTCGACGGGCGCACCCTGACCCCCGGCGGCTTCAAGGACTTCGAGCACCGCTGGGCGCTCGCCCAGGCGTTCGAGCTCCACCAGGCGATCGGCCGGCGGCGGGTGGCCGAACGGACCTGGGCGCTGGCCGGCCAGCTGAAGGAGGGCCTGGCCCGCATGCGCGGCGTGACGCTGGTGACGCCCAGGACGCCCGACCTGTCGGCGGGCATCGTCTCCTTCGACGTCGAAGGGATGGATCCGCAGGCGGCGGTGCGGGCGCTGCGCGAACGCGGCGTGGTCGCCTCGGTCGCGCCCTACGCCACCCGGCACGTGCGCCTGACGCCCAGCATCCGCAACACGCCGGCCGAGGTGGACGCCGCGCTCAAGGCGGTCGCCGGGATCGCGGCCTAGATGCGGCCCCGGCGCGTCAGGGGCGATGCTCGGCCGGGCGTTGCCCGAGGCCCCGCGGCTCCCGCCGGCCCGCGGCCTGGGCGAGCAGGTCGACGACCTCCTCGTCGCTGGTCTGGTCGAAGTCCCGGTACCAGAGGCCGACGGCGTAGAACGGTTCGGGGGTGGCCAGGCAGACCACCTGGTCGGCCTCGCTCTTCAGGCTGGCGACCACGTCCGCCGGCCCCACCGGCACGCCGAGCACGAGCCGGCCGACGCCGGCGCTCTCGAGCCCGCGGAGGGCGGCGCGGACCGTCCCCCCGGTGGCCACGCCGTCGTCGATCAGCAGCACCGTGCGCCCGCGCACCGGCAGGGCCTGGCGCCCGCCGAGATAGGCCTGCCGGCGCCGGTCGATCTCCTGCAGCTGCCTGCGGACCTCCTGGTCCACGTAGCCGGGCGGCGGCGAGACCATCTGCATCACCGACTGGGTCAGCACGACCTGCGGATCGGCGCCGTCGACCAGCGCGCCCAGGCCGAGTTCCGGATGGTGCGGCGCGCCGATCTTGCGGACGAACAGCAGGTCGAGCGGGGCGGCGAACTCCTCGGCGACCTCGAAGGCCACCGGCACGCCGCCGCGCGGCAGGGCGAGCACGATGGGGTCGTCGAACACCTCGTCGCGCAGGGCCTGGGCGAGCTTGCGCCCGGCGTCCCGCCGGTCAGCGAAGATCGGGTCGCGGTTGATCATGACGCCTCTCCTTGGGCGCAATGTCCTTGAGATGCCGGAGGAACCAGGCCTTGGCGTGGCCGATCACCTGATCGAGGGCGCCCGGCTCCTCGAAGAGGTGCGTGGCCTCCGGCACGATGACCAGCTCGACCTCGGCGGTCATCCGCGCCCGGGCGGCCCGGTTGAGGTCGATCACCGGCTCGTCCCAGCCGCCGACGATCAGCAGCGTCGGCGCCGCGACCCTGGGCAGAGCGTCCTGCGCCAGGTCCGGGCGGCCGCCGCGCGAGACCACCGCGGCGACCTCGCGCGGCCGCTCGGCGGCGGCGACCAGCGCCGCCCCCGCGCCGGTGCTGGCGCCGAAGTAGCCGACGGCCAGCCCGGCCGTCGCCGGGTTGTCCATCATCCAGTCGGTCGCCGCCTCCAGCCGCGAGGCCAGCAGCCGGATGTCGAACACATTGCCCCGGTCGCGCTCCTCCTCGGGCGTCAGCAGGTCGAGCAGCAGGGTCGCAAAGCCGGCTTCGCGCAGCTTCTCGGCGACATGGTTGTTGCGGGGACTGTTGCGGCCGCTGCCGCTGCCATGGGCGAAGACGACCACGCCTTTCGCGCCTTCCGGCACCCCGAGGAAGGCGGCGAGCGGCGGCAGGCCGACCCTCTGGATGGCGATCTCTTCCTGTCCTCTGTAGGCGGACGCGGCCATGGCGGGCCTCCAGTCGTCTCCGCCCCCGGCGCCTCGGCGCGCGCCCGGCCTGCAGGCCGCAGCGGCGCATCGCGGCCCAGGAGAGCGCCTGGACGGCGCGGCAGGCCGTCCCGCTGACCAGGGCCGCTCGTCTGGTGAACCCGTGAGGCGGCGCCCCGGTTCGCCGACGGAGCCGATATCCGGCCGGGGCCTCGGCGCGGAAGGCCTCCCGCCCCGCTGTTCACCTGGCGACCCCCCATCCGAGGACAGAGGATGGCCGACCTTTCGCAGGTGAGAGAGCTAGCTCCTGGTTCTAGGCCCCGGCCATCCTGGCGTGGGCGTCGCGGACCGCCGGCGGCGGCGCCCGCCGCGCGGCGCGCCCGAGGCCGCCCAGCATCAGTTCGGCGGCGGCGCGCCGGAGCGGTCTGGCCGACAGCCCCAGGGTCCGGCGGATATCCTCGGGAACGAGATCGATCGCCGCCGCGACGACCAGGGGCTGGAGCGCGCGGCCGGCGACGCCGAGCGGCGAGGTCCTGGCCACGATGTCCAGGAACTCGCCGATGATCGGGTGCGGCCTCAGGAGCGGGCGCATGCGCTCGAGCCAGGCCTCGACCTGCGCCGCCGAGCCCGGCGGGTCGGGCGCGCCGAACGCCCGGCCGAGCCGCGCGCCCTCGGCGAAATAGCGGTCCTTCTCTTCGATCGTCAGCCGCGCCACGTGGCGGTCGTAGGCGTTCAGGAAGCCCCAGCCGGCGGTCAGGTGCACCCAGGTCATCAGCTCCGGCTCCAGGGCGGCGAACGCCTGGCCCTCGGGCGTGACGCCTCGGACCCGCTCGTGCATCCGGGTGACCATGGCGATCCGCGCCTCGGCGGCCCGGGTGGGGCCGTAGGTGGTGATCAGCGTCGCCTCGCCGGTCCGCTGCATCCGCGCCAACGGGTCCGTCCGGAAGGTCGAGTGCTCCCACACGCCGGTGCGCACGCGCGGCTCGGCCAACTCCAGGATCACCGCGGCCACCCCGCCCACCGCCAGGGCGACGGGGTTGGCGTGCACCCGCCAGGCCATCGACTGCGGGCCGAAGAACCCCGGGTCCCCCTTGGGCGCCCGATAGTCGACCTTGCCGCCGCCCAGCGGCGAGCCGGGCAGCCGCTCCCAGGCCGCCTGGCCGATGTGCCCGAGCCTGCTCATCGGCCGAGCATCGCGCCCAACACGGCGGAAGGCTATTGTCGAACGGCGTTCAAATCCTGCCAAGTGGGGGGAAACACGTCGCCCCAGGCGACACGGGAGGGATGATGAACATCGCAGTGAAGCCGCAGGCCGCCGTCGAGGACGTCTCCGCCGTTCCTCTCGCCGAACTCAATCCGGGCCGCGCCAAACGCTTCCAGGACGACACCATCTGGCCGGTCTTCGAGCGCCTGCGCCGCGAGGATCCGGTCCACCTGACCGAGGAGAGCGAGTTCGGCCGCTACTGGTCCATCACCAGGTGGGAGGACATCCTGGCGGTGGACACCAACCACGAGGACTTCTCGTCGGCCGAGGGGATCACCCTCATCAACCAGGAAGCGCTCGAAGAGCAGCGGAAGGCGCTGGGCGATCGGCCGCAGCGCCGCGGCGCCGGCTTCATTACCATGGACGAGCCCGAGCACGGGCCGCAGCGCAAGGCCGTCAGCCCGACGATGGCCCCCGCCAACATCGCCAAGATGGCGCCGATCGTGCGCGAGCGTGCGGGGCAGATCCTCGATTCCCTGCCGATCGGCGAGCCGTTCGACTGGGTCGACAAGGTCTCGAAAGAGCTGACGGCGATGACGCTGGCCACCCTCTTCGATTTCCCGTTCGAGGACCGGCGCAAGCTGACCTACTGGTCCGACGTGGTCACCAATCAGCCGGGCCACGGGCCGGTGACCAGCTGGGAACAGAAGTTCAAGGACATGTACGAGTGCTTCGGCACCTTCCAGCAGCTGTGGAACGAGCGGCTGGACGCCGAGCCGGGCATCGACCTGATCTCGATGCTGGCGCACAACCCCTCCACCCGCGACATGCCGCTGGAGGAGTTCCAGGGCAACGTCATCCTGCTGATCGTCGGCGGCAACGACACCACCCGGAACACCATCTCCGGCAGCGTCTTCGAGCTGAACCGGAACCCCGCCGAGTACGACAAGCTGCGGGCCAACCCGGACCTGATCCCCTCGATGGTCTCCGAGACCATCCGCTACCAGACGCCGCTGGCGCACATGGCGCGCGTCGCCAAGCGCGACGTCGAGGTGGGCGGAAAGACCATCTCGGCGGGCGACCGGGTGGCCATGTGGTACATCTCGGGCAATCGCGACGAGACCCGCATCGAGCGGCCGAACGACTACATCATCGACCGCGCCCGCCCGCGTGAGCACCTGTCGTTCGGCTTCGGCGTCCACCGCTGCGTCGGGAACCGGGTGGCCGAAATGCAGCTGACCATCATCTGGGAAGAGATCCTGAAGCGCTTCCCGCGCATCGAGGTGGTGGGCCAGCCGACGCGGACCTTCTCGGCCTTCGTCCATGGCTTCGAGAGCCTGCCGGTCGTCATTCCGGCGCGGAACTAGCCGGGCCGTGCGCTGCGCGGGCCGCTATGCGGCGGCCTGCGCGGCCTCGACCTTGGCGACGATGGATTTGACGTCCCGCAAGGTGTCGTCCCACGCCTCGTCCACCTCGGCGGTCCATTCCGCGCCGAGCAGCTCGCGGAACACGGACCGCACCACGTCGAAGAAGGTGACGAACTGGGCCGGCGGCACGCCGAGGCCCTGGTGGTTGGTCATCTCGGCATAGATCATGTTGGCGCCGTAGGCTTTCGGCCCGGCCAGGTCGATCAGGGTGTCGATCACGTGGCCCAGCATCGCGCCCCGCGCGGCGCCCTGGCGGTCCAGCAGGAACATCCCCTCCAGCTCCGGACTGGCCGCGAACAGCCGCGCGTAGACCTGCGGCGTCGGATCGCCGTGCAGCTCTCCGACCCGCTCCAGGGACCAGACCACCAGACCACGATCAGCCATGTTCCGACGCCTCCGCGCGCTGTCCCAGGGATCTGGCCCGCTTCGAACGCTGTTCAGCAAGCCTCACGTGAACTCGTGCGCCGCCTCGGCCAGCAGCTGGTCGCCCGGCCCGTAGGCCAGCAGGCGCAGCTTGTGGACGCCCTGCTCCGCCCCGGCGGTCAGCCAGACCAGCTCCTGGGCGGCCCGCGACGGCAGCGCCTCGGTCAGGGCCGCTTCGACCGCGCAGAGCAGCGGCATCCCGGCGGTGCTGGCCACCGAGGCCTCGACGCGCTGCGGCCGGTGCGGCGACAGGCTTCGGACGAACCGCTGCGTCGCCGCGGCGATCTCCTTCAGGGGCGGGGATTGAGACATCGATCTTCTCCGTTGGGTTCGGGCCCCGGCCGGAGACGACATCAAAAAACCCCGTCTCCTGGCTGGAGCGGGGTTGAAGTCCTTTAGATCCTTCGGGTTGTCAGCCCGCGCGCGATCGCCCCCGTCCGGTATGGCCGGTGGTAATCATCATCATCGCAGCGGTGTCGCGCAGGCGGCGCATTCGACGAACGTCCCTGAGGGGCTGACCGGGCCTTTGTAATCCAACCGGGTCCGACCGCCAAGCTCGGCGCGGCGGCCTGTGCCCGACAAGTCGCGGCCGCGGCATCAACCTTTCATTAAAACGGCGCGCGGGTGACACGTCCGCGCCCTATCGCCTCCGCCCGTCTGCTGAACGCCACTGCCAAGGGGGACGGGCGAATGTCCAAGACGATGGTTAGCCGTGCGACGCGCCGCACGCGCATGAGACTGGGGCTGCTCGCCTGCGCCGCGGCCGGTCCGCTGCTGCTTGGCGCCGGAGCCGCGCACGCAGACGACGACGACGCCTCCACGGTCGCCGAGCTGGTGGTCACCGCCACGCCGATCCGGGACAGCATCGAGAAGTCGCTGGAGATCCAGCAGCAGTCCGACAACGTCGTGAACGTCATCGCCGCCGACACCATCGGCCGCTTCCCGGACGCCACCGCCGCCGGGGCGCTGGCCCGCCTGCCGGGCGTCGGCGTCCAGCGCGACCAGGGCCAGGAGCGCTACATCCAGATCCGCGGCGCGCCCACCCGCTGGACGACGGTGGCGCTGGACGGGATCAACGTGCTCGGCGCCGAGGACCGGATCTTCCGCTTCGACTCCGTGCCGGCCGCCCAGATCAGCGAGCTGATCCTGAACAAGACGCTGCTGCCCGACATGCCCGCCGAGGCCCTGGCCGGTCGCGTCAACATCCAGACCTATTCGCCGCTCGACAACCCGGGCTTCCACGTCTTCGGCGAGCTCGGCGGCGGGTTCGTCGACATGGGCGAGGGGCCGGTGAAGTCCTACGCCGGGCGCGTCTCCTGGTCGAACGGGACCTGGGGCGTCAGCCTGATCGGCTCGCACTACGAGTTCGAGCAGCACACGGACAACGACGAGCCGAGGTTCGACGACGTCGGCCTGGCTTCGATCCGCTTCACCAAGTACGTCATCGTCCGCGAGACCGAGTCATATTCGGCCAAGGTGGAATACTCGCCTTCCGACCAGCATTACCTCTCCCTGAGCCACCTGCACGCCGACTTCACCGACTTCGAGGAGAGAAACTGGTACCGGTTTCAGTACAACCAGGCGTTCTCGGGCACGAGAAACTTCGAGACGGCCGACCTGATCGGCGTGCCGACCGACGCCTCTTTCGCCAACGGGATCTACTCGAACGGCGTGAGCTTCACCGTGCTCCACGGGGAGCATGAGATCTCCGACTGGGAGGTCGACTGGAACCTCGCCTACACCACCACTGAGTTCAACAACTTCTACCCCTCAGTAACTCAGCAGACGTCGACGGCCCTCGGCCGCCCGACAGCGGAGAATGCGCTGCTCCTGCCGTCGATGCAGATCCGGGTCAACGCGATCAGCGGCGGGGTTCCGGTGCACACCCTCTACGACACCGTCAACGTCGGCGGCGTCCTGACCCGAGGCGCTCCGCGCACCTCCCTCAACCAGCTGAGCTTCACGGAGGAATTCGCCAGCGAATCCACCGCTCGGCTCGAGACCGAAGCCGTCACGGCCACCTTCGACGTGGACCGCGACTGGTTCAGCTTCGGGGCCGACGCGCGGTTCAGCGCCGGGTTCCAGATCGACGACCGCGCCCAGGAGAACGATCTCACCGCCCTCGTCCGTCCGGACGGTACGGTCGTCACCGCCAACCGGAGCGGGTTCAACCTGCGCAACGTCGCCGCGCAGCTCAACCTGCCCTGGAACGCCAACAGCTACGTGACCAGCGTTCCCTTCGATCAGAACGTCAATCGCGGCTTCACGGCGAACTACATCCACAACCCGGCGATGTCCCATCAACTGCTTGTATTGATGGACGCCGCGCGCGCCGCAAATGCGGCTGGGACGGGCAACTTCGCGGTCTACGACGTCGATCCCCGGTCCACCAACACGGTGGATGAGAAGGTCGCCGCCGCCTACGTGATGAACCGCTGGAAGTGGGACCGCCACACCCTCGTCGCCGGCGTTCGGGTCGAGCGCACGGAGATCGAGACCAAGGGCCTGGCGGCCGTGGGAGGCGCCCTCGTCCCGCTGACCTTCTCCAGCGAGGAGACCCACGTCTTCCCGAGCCTGCACTACAACTTCGATTACTCGGACGATCTGAAGTTCAGGGCCGCGCTGATCTCCGGCGCCGCCCGGCCCAGCCTTGAGGACATGCGCGCCACGGTCTCGATCAACGAGACCTCCGAAACCATCTCCGGCGGCAACCCCTTCCTGACCCCGGAGACGGCCTACGGCCTGGATCTGTCGGCCGAATGGTACTTCGCGCCGGCGTCGATCCTCGCGGTGAGCGCCTACCACCGCGAGGTCAAGGACGTGCTGTTCAGCGCCTCCAGCATCGTGGGCGACGACAGCTACGACTTCGACGGCGTGGACCGGAGCCACTACACCCTGTCCTCCACCTTCAACGGCGGCGACGGCCACATCTCCGGCGTCGAGTTCGTCTACACCCAGCCCTGGACCTTCCTGCCGGGCTGGCTCTCCGGTTTCGGTTTCCAGGGCAGCGTCGCCTTCACCAAGGGCGAGTTCGAAACGCCGACCGGGGAGACGGTCGAGTTCCCCGGCACTTCCGACCGCATCCTCGGAGCCACCCTCTTCTACGAGAAGTACGGCCTTTCCGCGCGGCTGAGCTACCAGTACCGGACGGACTGGCTCGACGAGGTCTTCCCGAGCGGAAGTTCGGCCAATTCGAACCTGTATTGGGACGAGACCACGCGCGTGGACCTCTCCGTCCGCTATCAGGTGACCGACGCGGTCTCGCTGTTCCTGGACGCCAACAACCTCACCGACGAACGCGGCGTCCGATACCAGGGACGCGAAGACCGGCCCTACGAGGTGGAAGGCTTCGGCCGCAAATACCTGGCCGGCCTGCGCTTCACCTTCTGATCCCCACCGGCCCGGGCCCCCTCTCCGGGCCGGCTCTCCCCGGCGCCCCTGCCCTGCGGCAGGGGCGCCGTTTCCTTTTCCGGGACGTGCACGGCGAGCCCGGTTGAGCGCCGGCCAGCTGCGCTATAGGTTCGGCCCATGGCTGAGAGCCACTGTACCACCTGCATCGGGTCCCCGCGCTTCTGACGCCAGGGACATCCTGCCGGGCGCACGCCGGCCGACGCCGCGCGCCTCGATCCTCAATCTACTAGGGCGACGCTTTACAGGCGTCGGCCCCGATGCGGTGACGATTGTGACGAACTATTTTGAGAGCCCCTTCAGGGGCATTCCCCTGGACCAGCAGGTCCGGCATCCGAACATCGTGGTCGGGCGATACAGCTATTATTCCGGCTACTACCACGGCCACAGCTTCGACGATTGCGCCCGGTTCCTGCTGCCTCACGAGGACGCGGACAGGCTGATCGTGGGGAGCTTCTGCTCGATCGGATCCGGCGCCGCCTTCATCATGGCGGGCAACCAGGGCCACCGGAACGAGTGGATCAGCACCTTCCCGTTCTTCCACTATCCCTACGAGCCGCGTTTCGAGAATGCGGCCGACGGCTACCTGGCGGCCGGGGACACGGTCATCGGGAACGACGTCTGGATCGGGTCCGAAGCCATCATCATGCCGGGCGTCCAGGTGGGCCACGGGGCGGTGATCGGGACGAGAGCGCTGGTGACCCGGAACGTCGAGCCGTACGAGATCGTCGGCGGCAATCCCGCGCGAGGGATACGCAAGCGGTTCGCGGCTGACGAGATCGCCATGCTCCTCGAGATGGCCTGGTGGGACTGGCCTGACCCGGATCTTCGCGCGGCGGTTCCGCTGATCACCAGCGGGGACGTCGAGGCCCTTTACCGCCACTGGCGCAGCGCCGCCTCCCGCTGACCGCGGCCGGGAAGCCCGCCCTCCGCGCGGGCTTCCTTTCGGCGGGCGTGCGGCCGCGCATCGCCGTCAGGCGACGCGGCGCCCCTTGACCCAGACGCCCCGCACCACCGGCATCCCGTCCACCGGCCGCACCCGCACGAGGTCGGCGCGCCGGCCGGGCGCGATGCGGCCGCGGTCGGTGAGGCCGGCGGCCCGCGCCGGCGCCTCGGTCACCAGGGCGACGGCCCGCGGAAGGCTCCAGCCGAAGGGCTCGGCGGTGATGCGGAAGGCGCACTCGATCAGGCTGCGCGGCACGTAGTCGGAGGCGAAGGCGTCGAGCAGCCCAAGCTCCGCCAGCTCGGCGGCGCGGACGTTGCCGGAGTAGGAGCCGCCGCGGATCAGGTTCGGTCCGCCCATCACGATGACCATGCCGCGCTCGCGCGCCTTCCTGGCCGCCTCGATCGTGACCGGGAATTCCGAGACGGTGGCGCCGAGGTCGGCGGCCTCCTCGACGTGCGCCTCGTCCTCGTCGTCGTGGCTGACCAGGGGGAGGCCGCGCTCCTTGGCCAGCGCGGCGACGTAGACCCGGTTGGGCGCGGCGTTGCGGGACTGGCGCGCGCGCGCCTCGGCGAGCCGCTGCTCGACGGCCAGGTCGGTCATGCCGTTGGCGCGCCAGTTGGCGGTGTGCTTCTCGACATTGCGGTACTGCCGCTGGCCGGGCGTGTGGTCCATCAGCGAGATCATCGCCGTCATCGGATGGTCGGCCAAGTGATCGAGCCGCTCGCGCAGGTGGTCCGAAGTGGTCTCGCAGCGCCAGTGGATGCGGTGGTCGCCCTTCAGCATGCCGGCGCGCCACGCCGTCAGCAGCCCGTCCACCAGCCGGCGCAGGCTTTCCTCGGCCCGGGCGGGACTGGCGTTGTAGGTCCCGACGCTCAGCGAGTCGTAGGTGGTGGTCACCCCCACCGACAGGCCGCAGCCGTCGTGGGTCACCGCCGCTGAGACCGGGTTCCAGTCGATGTTCGGCCGCGGGAAGTAGTGCTTCTCGAGGTTGTCGGTGTGCAGGTCGACGACGCCGGGCATCAGCACGTCGCCCTCGAGATCCTCGCCGACCGTGGAGGCGCCGGACGCCACCTCGGCGATCTCGCCGTCGCGCACCAGCAGCGAGCCGATGAACTCCTCCTCGCCCGCAACGATGCGCGCGTTCCGAAACGCTAGCTCCACGAGATCCCTCCTTGGGGTCAGTCGAATTTCGGTTCGTAGAAGTCGATCTCGACCTCGGCCATGGAGCGGCTCTCGCCGTACTCCAGCGGCCGGCCGAGGCCGTCGACGTTCAGGTAGCGGTGGACCAGCAGCGGCACGTGCTTGGGCACGTGCAGCAGCTCGCACTCGCGGGTGGTGGGCAGCCGCGCCGAGATGGCGGTGCGACGGCGGGTGTAGTCGGGGATGCCGGAATCGATCAGCGTCTGGGTGATCGTGCCGCGCTTCTTGTACATCTCGATGAAGGTCGGGAAGCGCTGGAAGCTGAAGACGTGCTGGCCGATTCCGGTGGGCTCGTCGTTCACGAACCGCATCCGCTCCAAGAAGATCACCGGCTCGCCGACCTTGATCTCCAGGGCCTGGGCCATCCGCGCGTCGGCGGGGCGGACCTCCAGCTTCAGGGTCTGGGTGCGCGGCTGGGCGCCGCGCTTGCGGACGTTCTCGGTGAACCTTGGCCGCTTGTTGAGCCGCACCGGCGTGGTCGCGCGGCGCACGTAGCTGCCCCGCCCCTGGGTGGACTCCACCATCCCCTTGTCCTGCAGGTCCAGCAGCGCCCGGCGGACCGTGTGGCGGTTGACCATGAACTGCCGCGAGAGCTCGTGCTCCGTCGGCAGCTTGTCGCCCGGAGACAATTCACGGGCCCGGATACGCTTCTCCAGGGATTGGGAAATCTCCCGCCACAGGGGCACGCCAACGGCCATTGCAGAGCCTCTTCAGTTATCGCAACGCTGTCTAGACAAGTTTTACTACTGTCACTGAAGTTTCATTCTTGTGTTCTTGCCGCCCAATGTGGCTTACACTACCAATCGCCTCAGACGAATACAACAGTCTGCTTGTTTGTCGGAGGTAATCGAATGAGCCTGGGAACGGTTGTCGGCGAGGCGCCTCCGGAGCGGCGCCGCTGGCTTTCAGTGCTCGCCAAGGCGCTGCCGCGCGAGCTGGTCGAGGCCTGGGAAGAGCTGAAGGACCGCCCCGCCTTCACCGCCCTGCGCAAGGCCGAGACGGGTCTGGTTCTGGTCCGCGGCCGCATGGGCGGCACAGGCAATCCATTCAACGTGGGCGAGATGACGGTGACCCGGGCGGCCGTGCGCCTGCCGGGCGGCGAGACCGGCGTCGGCTACGTCGGCGGCCGCGACAAGCGCCACGCCGAGCTGGCCGCGGCGGTGGACGCGATGATGCAGTCCCCCACCCTGCGCGAGCGCGCCCAGGCCATCGTCGAGCGGCTCGCCGCCCAGCAGCAGGCGCGCCGCGAGACCGCCGCCCGCAAGGCCGCCGCCACCCGCGTCGACTTCTTCACCATGGTCCGCATGCGGAGCCCCGACTGATGTCCGTGACCCTCGACCTCGCCAAGATCCACCCGGGGTTCCTGGACCCGGTGCGGGAGTCCCAGGCGGTGTTCCGCAAGGTGATGGACGCCGTCGCCCGCCCGGGCAGCGTCGCGGACCTGGCCTTCGCCGTCGACGGCCCGCCCGGCCTGGACTGCGCCGCCGCCGCCGTGGCCCTGACCCTGTTCGACTTCGAGACCCCGGTCTGGCTCGACCCGGCGCTGGCCTCCAGCGAGGCCGAGTCCTGGATCCGCTTCCACGCCGGCTGCCCGCTGACCGCTGAGACGGCCGAGGCCGACTTCGCCCTCGTCACGCGCGCCGAGGCCTGCCCGCCGCTCGCGGCCTTCAACCAGGGCGATGCGAAATACCCGGACCGCTCCACGACGGTGATCATCCAGGTCGCGGCCCTGGACGGCGGCGAGCCGGTGGCCCTCACCGGACCGGGGATCAAGACCGAGACCACGATCGCGCCCCGCGGCCTGCCCGACGGCTTCTGGGAGCAGATCCAGACCAACCACGCCCAGTTCCAGTTCGGCGTCGACGTCCTGCTCGTCGCCGGCCCCAAGCTTTTGGCCCTGCCGCGCAGCACGCGCGCCCAGATCAGGAAAGGCTGAACCCCATGGCCTACGTCTCCGTGAAAGGCGGCGAGAAGGCGATCACCAACGCCCATCGCTGGCTGGAAGAGGATCGCCGCGGCGATCGCACCATCCCCGAGCTCACCGTCGACCAGGTCCGCGAGCAGATGTCGCTCGCCGTCGACCGGGTGATGGCCGAGGGCTCCTGCTACGACCGCGACCTCGCGGGCCTGGCGATCAAGCAGGCGCGGGGCGACCTGCCGGAAGCGGTCTTCCTGCTGCGCGCCTACCGCACCACCCTGCCCCGCTTCGGCGCCTCGCTGCCGATCGAGACCGAGGACATGGCGGTCCGCCGCCGCGTCTCGGCCGCGTTCAAGGACATCCCGGGCGGCCAGGTGCTGGGCCCGACGTTCGACTACACCCACCGCCTGCTGGACTTCACCCTGGCGGCGAACGGCGAGACCCCGATCGCGCCGGCCCCCGAGGCCGAGCAGCCGCAGGAATACCCGATGCCGACCATCGCCTCGGTGTTCCGGCACGAGGACCTGCTCGAGCACGAGGAGCCGACCGAAGGCGCCGAGGAGCCCTTCGACCTGACCCGCGAGCCGATGAGCTTCCCTGCCGGCCGCGACCAGCGGCTGCAGGCCCTGGCCCGCGGCGACGAGGGCTTCCTGCTGAGCCTCGCCTACTCCTCCCAGCGCGGCTGGGGCTCCACCCACCCGCTGTGCGGCGAGATCCGCCTGGGCGAGGTGGCCGTCGAGTTCGTGCCCGAGGAGCTCGGCTTTCCGATCGAGATCGGCGAGATCACCGTCACCGAGTGCACCATGCTGTCGGGCTTCTCCGGCTCGGCCAGCCGCGCCCCGCAGTACACCCGCGGCTACGGCCTGACCTTCGGCCACTGCGAGCGCAAGGCGATGAGCGTGGCCATCGTCGACCGCGCCCTGCGCCACCGCGAGGTGGGCGAGCAGGCCGACGCCCCGGTGCAGGACGAGGAGTTCGTCCTCTACCACTCCGACAACGTCGAGGCCTCGGGCTTCGTCCAGCACCTGAAGCTGCCGCACTACGTCGACTTCCAGGCCGACCTGCAGCTCATCCGCCGCCTGCGCCAGGAGTTCTTCGACCGGCAGGCCGCCCTGAAGGAAGCCGCCGAATGACCGCCTCCAACGCGCCCGAGCGCTACTACAATTACGCCTACCTCGACGAGCAGACCAAGCGGATGATCCGCCGCTCGATCCTCAAGGCGCTGGCGATCCCCGGCTACCAGGTGCCGTTCGGCTCGCGGGAGATGCCCGTGCCCTACGGCTGGGGCACCGGCGGCATCCAGCTGACGGCGGCGATCGTCGGCCCGGACGATGTCTACAAGTGCATCGATCAGGGCGCCGACGACACCACCAATGCGGTCTCGATCCGCCGCTTCTTCGCCAAGGTGGCCGACGTCAAGACCACCGAGGACACCGGCGAGGCGACCATCATCCAGACCCGCCACCGGGTCCCGGAAAAGCCGCTGACGTCCAACCAGGTGCTGATCTACCAGGTGCCGCAGCCCGAGCCGCTGCGGGGCCTGGAGCCGCGCGAGACCGAGACCCGGGCCATGCACGCCTATGCGGAGTACGGCCTGCAGTACGTCTCGCTCTACGAGAGCGTCTCGCGCTACGGCCGGATCGCCAACACCGCCAGCTATCCGGTGATGGTGGAGGAGCGCTACCTGATGAGCCCCTCGCCGATCCCCAAGTTCGACAACCCCAAGCTCAACGACAGCGACGCGATCATGCTGTTCGGGGCGGGCCGGGAGAAGCGCATCTACGCGCTCCCGCCGCACACGACCGTCCGCAGCCTCGACTTCGAGGACTACCCCTTCGAGGTCCAGACCTGGGAGCAGAGCTGCGCCCTCTGCGGGTCCGAGGACAGCTACCTGGACGAAGTCATCCTCGATGACGCCGGCCAGAAGATGTTCGTCTGTTCCGACAGCCACCACTGCGCCGAGCGGCGCGAGGCGGGCCACGCCGGCCCCATGGCCGGCCACGCCCTCGACCAGTCCAAGGAGCCGGCCCAGTGAACGCCCCCGCCGGGAAATTCGACGTCGAGCCCCTGCTCCGCGTCAGCGACCTCACCAAGTGGTACGGCCACGTGCTCGGCTGCCGCGACGTCTCCTTTGAACTGCGTCCCGGCGAAGTGCTGGGCGTGGTCGGCGAGAGCGGCTCGGGCAAGACCACCCTGCTCAACTGCATCTCCGGCAAGCTGGAGCCCAGCTCGGGCGCGGTGGAGTTCGACACCTACCGCTTCGGCCTGAAGGACATCTACTCGCTGTCCGAGCCGGACCGGCGGCGGATGCAGCGCGAGGAATGGGGCTTCGTGCACCAGAACCCGCGCGACGGCCTGCGCATGCGCGTCTCCGGCGGCGCCAACGTCGCCGAGCCGCTGATGTACCTGGGCCAGCGTCACTACGGGAAGATGCGCCAGGCGACCATCGACTGGCTCGACCGGGTCGAGCTCGACACCCGGCGCATCGACGATAAGCCGCGCAACTTCTCCGGCGGCATGCAGCAGCGCATCCAGGTGGCCCGCAACCTGATCCACGGACCACGGCTGGTGTTCATGGACGAGCCCACCGGCGGCCTCGACGTCTCGGTGCAGGCCCGCCTGCTCGACCTGCTGCGCGAGCTGGTCCGCGACCTGAACCTGGCGGTGATCATCGTCACGCACGACATGGCCGTCGCCCGCCTGATGGCCGACCGGTTGATGGTCATGAAGGGCGGCCACGTTGTCGAGACCGGCCTCACCGACCAGGTGCTGGACGATCCCCAGCACCCCTACTCCCAGCTCCTCGTCTCCTCCGTCCTGCAGATCTGAGGCCAGTCATGTCCGCCCTTCCGCCGCCCTCGATCGTCGTCGAGGACCTGGCCAAGACCTTCGTGCTGCACAACGCCGACAGCGCGACCATTCCCGTGTTCGAGAACCTGCGCCTGGAGGTCCGCCCCGGCGAGTGCGTCGTGCTGGCCGGCGAGTCCGGCGTCGGCAAGTCCACCCTGATGCGCTCGATCTACGGCAACTACCTGCCGACCGGCGGCGGGGTGAAGGTGATGCACGACGGCGCCTACGTCGACATCACCTCGGCCGCCCCGCACGAGGTGCTTGAGGTGCGCCGCCGCACCCTCGGCTACGTCAGCCAGTTCCTGCGGGTGATCCCCCGCATCCCCACCCTCCAGCTGGTCATGGAGCCGCTGCTGGAGAACGGGGTCGAGGAGGAGGACGCCCGCGCGCGCGCCGTCGAGCTGCTCAAGGCCCTGCGCCTGCCGGAAGCCCACTGGGAGCTGCCGCCGGCGACCTTCTCCGGCGGCGAGCAGCAGCGGGTGAACATCGCCCGCAGCTTCATCCGCAAGTACCCGGTGCTGCTGCTCGACGAGCCCACCGCCTCGCTGGACGCCGAGAACCGGGCCATCGTGGTGGGCCTGATCAAGGCGGCGCTCGCCGAGGGCGCGGCGATGATCGGCATCTTCCACGACGAGGACGTGCGCGACGCCGTCGCCACCCGCCTCTTCCCGGTCTCGCAGTTCAAGGCGGCGGCCTGACCATGGTGCGCATCTTCTCGCAGGCCGTGGTGACGCCGGAAGGCCAGCACGCGGCCGAGGTCGTCGTGGAGGACGGCGTCATCGCGGCGGTGGAGGCGGCGCAGGCCCCCTCGTCCGGCGCCCTCGACTGGAGCGGCGAGGTCCTGATCCCGGGCCTCGTCGACATCCACACCGACAACTACGAGAAGCACTACCAGCCGCGCCCAGGCGCCCTGTGGGACGCCTACGGCGCGGCCCTGGCCCACGACGCCCAGTGCGCCTCGGCGGGCATCACCACGGTGTTCGATTCCCTCAGCCTGCACGGCTCCAAGGACGGGCTGAACCGCAAGGACGCCCTGCCGCCGATGATCGCGGGCATGGACGCCGCCTACGCCGACGGGGCGCTTCGGGCCGACCACCTGCTGCACCTGCGCTGCGAGGTGACCAACCCCGAGCTGCTCGCCCTGCTCGAGCCGCACGTGGACCATCCGCGCCTGAAGCTGCTGTCGGTCATGGACCACACGCCCGGCCAGCGGCAGACCGCCAACACCGAGCGGCTGCAGCAGCGGATGGTCGCCGCCGGCCGTTCGGAAGAGGAGATCGGCGAGATGCTGGCACGCCGCCACGCCGGCCGCGATCCCTCCGTCGCCCCGGACAACCGCCGCAAGGTCGTCGCCTTCGCCCGCGAGTACGGCCTGCCGCTGGCCGCCCACGACGACGCCAGCGTCGAGCATGTGGAGGAGGCCCGCGACGACGGCTGCGCCATCGCCGAGTTCCCGGTGACCCTGGAGGCCGCCCGCTGCGCCCGCAGTTTCGGCATGGCCATCTGCATGGGCGGGCCGAACTTCGTGCGCGGCGCGTCGCATTCGGGCAATCTGTCGGCCCGGGAGGCGGCTGAGGCCGATCTCCTCGACATCCTCGCCTCGGATTACGTGCCGCTTTCGATGCTCCGCTCCGCCTTCATGCTGATCGACCTGTTCGGCTGGGCGCCGGAGAAGGCGATCGCGACGGTGACCTCCGGGCCCGCCCGCGCCTGCGGCCTTGCCGACCGCGGCGAGATCGCGCCGGGCCAGCGCGCCGACCTCGTCCGCGTCTCGCGCCGCGGCGACGGCTGGCCCGTCCCGCTGGAAGTCTGGCGCGAAGGCCGGCGCGTCGCATGAGCCCCAGGTACGCGGTCTACTACGCTCCGCCGGCGGAGAGCGCCCTCTGGCGCAAGGCGTCCGCCTGGCTGGGCCGCGACGCCGACACCGGCGATGCGCTGGAACGGCCCGCCCTCCCCGGCCTGGACGGCCTCGACCTCGAGGCCCTGACCCAGGATCCGCGCGGGTACGGCTTCCACGCGACGCTGAAGGCGCCCTTCGAGCTCGCCGCGGACGCGACCGAGGACGAACTGCTCGCCTTCGCGGGCCGGTTCGCCGCGGACCGCCCCGCCTTCGAGGCCGAGATCGCCCCGGCCGCGCTCGGCGCCTTCCTGGCGTTCCGCCCCATGGGCGCCAGCCTGGCCCTCTCCGAACTCGCCGCCGATTGCGTGCGCGCCTTCGACCCCTTCCGCGCGCCGCTGTCCGAGTTCGACCTCGCCCGCCGCCGGCGCGCCCCGCTCACGCCTGAGCAGGACGCCCAGCTCGTCCAGTGGGGCTACCCCTACGTGTTCGGCGACTTCCGCTTCCACATGACCCTGTCCGGCTCCATCCGCGACGAGGCCGTCCGCGCCCGCGTGCTCGCCGCCCTCCAGGCCCACTTCGCCGAAGAGACCGGCCCCCACCGCTTCGCCGGGATCGCGATCTTCAAGCAGCCCGACCGCAACGCCCCGTTCACCATCCTCGAGCGGTTCGGTTTCAAGGCGAAGGTCGCCGCCTAGTCTCCTCTCCCCCGAGGCGAAGCCCGAGGGGAGAGGATCAAGGAGAGGGGTGGAGCGGCCTATCCGCATCGTGGGCGACGCCTCAAGGGCCAGCCGACATCGATGCCGCGCGACCTGTGCGACCATCTGGTGGGGCCGAAGCGCCGCTTCGCCCCTCACCTCAATCCTCTCCCCTCGCACTTCGTGTCGGGGGAGAGGAGGCTTTCTCAGCGCCTGATCGCCGCCACGAACGACGCGACCGCCTCGTCGAGCGTGCCGTCGTTGCGCACCTCGACCACGTCCTCGCCGGCCACCAGGAAGGCCTCGGCTCTGGCCAGGCGCAGCTCGATCTCCGCGGCGCTCTCGCGGCCGCGGGCGGCGAGGCGGGCGCGGACGACCTCGGGGTCCGCGACGATGGAGATCACCCGCACGCGCGAGAAGGTGCGCTGGGCGAGCGGCACGGCGGCTCTGGAGACGTTGACCACCACGCGCCGGCCGGCGGCCAGATCGTTCCGCAGGCCCGCGGGCACGCCGTAGCAGAGGCCGTGGGCCCGCCAGGAGAGGGCGTACTCGCCGGCCGCCTCCCTGGCCTCGAACTGGGCGACCGTGACGAACCGGTGGTCCTCGCCGCCGGCGTCCTCGGGCCTGGTGATCTCGCGCCTGGGGAAGACCACGCGGTCGTCGCCGGCCAGCGCCGCGCGGGCGCGGTCGATCAGGCTGTCCTTGCCGACACCAGAGGGGCCGACCACCAGAACCAGCAGGCCGAGCTCAGCTGTACTTTTCGACGAAGGCGTCGGCGTCGAGCCGGCGGAAGTCTTCGAGGGCGCCCTTGAGTCGATCATGCTCCCAGTCCCACCAGGCGATGGCCAAGATGCCGTCCTGCACGGCCTTCGGGAACCGCTCCCGGATCGGCCGCGCCGGGACGCCGCCCACGATGGTGAAGGGCGGCACGTCCTTGGACACCACCGCGCCGGCCCCGACAACCGCTCCCGTACCGATCGAGACGCCCGGCAGCACGGTCGCCCCGTGGCCGATCCAGACGTCGTGGCCGAGGCTCACCCGGTGCGAGCGGCGCCAGTCGAAGAACTCCAGGTCGTCCTCCTCGGCCATGTGGTAGGAGCGCGCCCGGTAGCTGAAGTGGTGCTGGGCCGCCTTCCAGGTCGGGTGGTTGCCCGGGTTCAGCCGCGCGTCGCGGGCGATCGAGCAGAACTTGCCGATCTCGGTGTAGGTCGCCGAGGCGTCGTTGACGATGTAGCTGAACGCGCCCATCGCCACTTCCGACAGGCTGGTCCGCGCGCCCACGCGCGTCCAGGGCCCCAGCACGCAGTCGTGCACCTGGGCCTCGGGATGGATGGCCGGATGCGAGGGGTCGA
The DNA here is from genome assembly GCF_042681205.1 of Phenylobacterium terrae. Taxonomy (NCBI): domain Bacteria; kingdom Pseudomonadati; phylum Pseudomonadota; class Alphaproteobacteria; order Caulobacterales; family Caulobacteraceae; genus Phenylobacterium; species Phenylobacterium terrae. Next base: position 2,767,860 of record NZ_JBHUEY010000001.1, on the reverse strand, counting down.
CCTGGCCGAGGTCGTCCTGGATCGGGCGGTAGCGGTCGAAATAGACCTCGCCGGCGGCCAGCGGCCGGCTGGTGAGCTGCAGTCCCATCAGGCGGCGGCCACCACCTTGAGCGGCTCGGCCGATGCGGGCGGGCGCGGCGCGCGCACGCCGTAGATCCGGTCGACCACCTCGGCGGTCAGCTGGTCGGGCGCGCCGTCGAACACCACCTGGCCCTTCGCCATGGCGACCACGCGGGTGCAGTAGCGGCGGGCGATGTCCAGGCTGTGCAGGTTGACGATGACCGGGATGCCCCGCTCCTGGGCGGCGCGCTGCAGGGCCTCCATCACCACCTCGGCGTTGACCGGGTCGAGCGAGGCCACCGGCTCGTCGGCCAGCAGCATGTCCGGCTCCTGCATCATCGCCCGGGCGATGGCCACCCGCTGCTGCTGCCCCCCGGAGAGGGTGCTGGCCCGCTGCAGGGCGGCGGGGGCCATGTCGAGGGCGTCGAGCTCGAGGATGGCCCGGGCGCGGTCGGCGGCCGGGAACATCTTCAGAAGGCTGGGGCCCAGCGGCCGCTCGGCGACCACGCCCACCAGCACGTTGGTGATCACGTCCAGCCGCGGACAGAGGTTGAACTGCTGGAAGATCATCGCGCAGCGCCGGCGCCAGCGGCGCAGCTCGCGGCCCTTGAAGCGGGTGACGTCCTGGCCGTCCCACTTAACGCTGCCCTCGGTGGGGTCGGTCAACCGGTTGATCAGCCTAAGCAGGGTCGACTTGCCGGCGCCGGAGCGGCCGATGATCCCGACCACCTCGCCCCGATCGATCCTCAGCGAGACCCCGGCCACCGCCGCCGTCTCGCCGAATTGCTTCCGAAGCCCCTGCAGTTCCAGCATGCGCGTCCCCTTCCGGGTGGGTTTTCAGGACCCTATCGGCGGGCCATGACCGGCCCGTGACGCCGGGCGGGCCGGCGGAAGCGCCAGGCGCGCGATTTGTCGGCTTGGCCGTGCGGGCCCGGCCTGTGCGGATGTCATGGCCGCGTGGGCAAACGGATCGATGAGCCTGGCCTTGAGACTTCTGGTGATCGGCGCCGTCGCCCTCGACCGGCCGGTGCGGCTGGCCGGGCCGCTGAAGCCCGGCGCGCGGCTGGCGGCCGCCTCGCTGGGCGATGCGCTGGAGGGCCGGCTCGGCGGCGGCGGCGCGGCCGCGGCGGTCGCCCTGCGCGCCGCCGGATGCGAGGTCGCGCTGGTCTCGGTCATCGCCGGAGACGCCGACGGCGATCACGCCCTAGAGCTCGTCGCCCGGAGCGGCGCGGACCTGCGGCTCGTCGTCCGTCGGCCGGGCGAGAGCCGAACGACGCTCATCCTCATCGATCCCGACGGCGAGCGGACCATCATCGGCCTCGGCGCCCGGCCCGCCGCCCTGCCGCCGCTGCCGCCGCCCGACGCCGCCTTCGACGGCGTCCTCGTCCGCTCCCCCTACCCCGGCGCCGAGGCCTGGGCCGCCGCCGCCCGCGGCCCGGTCGTGGTCCACTGGCCGGCGCCCACCTACCCTGGCCCCGCCGACGTCGTGGTCGCCTCCGCCGACGATCTTGCGCCCGAGGTCCTCGCCGACCCTTGGCGCGCGGCCGCGGCCCAGGTCGGCGAGCGCCTCGAGTGGATGGTGGTGACCCGCGGCGGGGACGGCGCGATCGCGTTCGGCCGACAGCGCCACGTGCGGGCCCGCGCCCCGGCCGCCGAGGTCGTAGACTCCACCGGCGCCGGCGACGTCTTCGCCGCCGGCCTGCTGGCGGCGCTCGCCGGCGGCGCGCCCATCGAAAAGGCGCTGGCCACCGCCTGCACCTGGGGCGCGGCCACCGTGGCGCTGGACAGCTCCGCCCCCACCGACGCCCCGCCCGAAACCTTCCGCCTTTGACCTCCTACCTCCCCCGCGAAGCGGCGGGAGGGGGACCAGTCGCCGAGCGAACCGAAGAGCGACTGGTGGAGGGGGCGGGCCGCAGGCGCGGCGTTTTGAACTGCCGGCAGGTCGCGGTGGCGAGGCGGTGCAGGTGGCCCGCCCCCTCCACCCCCCGCTCTTCAGCCGGCGTTCGCCGGCCTCGGCGGGCGGTCCCCCTCCCGCCGCTTCGCGGGGGAGGTAGGGGCCCTAAGCCAGCTTCTTGCGCAGTTCGCGCGAGAGGGTGTCGAGGCCGGCGACGGCGAGCATGTAGAGGAGGATGATGAAGGCGGCCTGGTCGAAGGCGAAGATGCGGATCCGCTCCTCCAGCTCGAAACCGATGCCGCCGGCGCCGACGATGCCCAGCACCGCCGCATTGCGGAAGTTGCCCTCCAGGAAGAACAGGCTCTGGCTGGCCATCACCGGCGCGACCTGGGGCGCCAGGCCATAGCGCATCACCTTCAGGGGGCTCGCGCCGGCCGCCCGCACGCCCTCCACCGGCCGCCCGTCGACGTTCTCTATGGCCTCGGAGAACAGCTTGGCGAGGTTGGGGATGTCGGCCAGGGCCAGGGCGATCACGCCGCCGAACGGGCCCAGCCCGAAGGCCGAGACCAGGATCAGCGCCCAGACCAGGGCGGGCACGCCGCGGAACAGGTCCAGGCACCGGCGGAAGGCGAAGTGCAGGGCCGGCTGGGGGACCACCGTCTTGGCGCCGATCACGCCCAGCGGGATGGCCCCCAGCACCGCCAGCACCGTGCCGGCGAAGGCCATGGCGAAGGTCTCGGCGATCGAGCGCAGGATGCGCGGCAGCTGGCCCCCGTCGTCCGGCGGCACGGCCGTGCCGAGCAGCCGCCCGAGCTTGCCGAAGCCGGTGAACAGGGTCTGCGGCGTCAGCTGAAGGTCGATGGCCATCAGCGTCAGGGCGACCAGCCCGCCGGCCACCAGCGCCAGGCGGCCCGCACGGCTTCCCCAGGACGGCTGCATGGCCCGCGGCGCGGCGGCCATGGCGAGGCGATAGGCGTCGTCCTTCATTTCGCCCCCTCCAGGCCGATCAGCCGGTGACGGATCCACTCCGAGGCGACGTCGATCAGGAAGATCATCCCGACGATCAGCAGCAGGATCGCCAGATAGGTGTCGAACTCAGTGTAGGTGATCGCCCGCTGCAGCTCGAGGCCGATGCCGCCCGCGCCGACGATCCCCAGCGCCGCGGCCCCGGCGAGGTTCCCCTCCAGCCGGATCAGCGCATAGGAGGCGTAGGCCGGCAGCACCTGCGGCAGCACGCCGTAGCGGATCTTGCGCACCAGGCCTGCGCCGCTCGCCTCCAGGGCCTCCAGCGGACGGGGGTCGACCTCCTCGTTGATCTCCGAGAACAGCTTGCCGAGCGATCCCATGGTGGAGATCGCCAGGGTGATCACCCCGGCCAGCGGTCCGACCCCGAAGGCGGCCACCAGGATCAGCGCCATGATCAGGTCCGGCAGGGTGCGGATCGCCTCCAGCGTCCGGCGCACCGCGAAGCGGACCGGCGACAGCGGCATCAGGTTGCGCGCGCACAGGAAGCCGGCGAACAGCGCCATCAAGGCGCCGAGGGCGGTGGCCAGGATGGCCATCTCCACCGTCTGCCAGCCGGCCTTCAGCCACAGCGGCAGGTCGTAGAACCACCAGTAGAGGGAGCCGTCGGTCTGCCTGCCCTCGAACAGGACCTCGGCCTTCAGGTCCGGCGCCATCCTGTCCATGAAGTCGGCGATCCGCCCGAGGGGATCGCCCCCGACCTCGGACGTGAAGAACTCGCTGCGGTGGAAGGAGACCGCCAGCAGGGCGGAGAAGAGGCCAAGGCCCACCGCCGCCTCCAGCCGCTGGCGGCCCAGCGCCTTGCGGCGCGTCCGCTCGAACTGCGCGACGACCTCGGCTTCGGGGCGGCTCATTTCATCAGCGCCAGGGTGAGCGCCTGGGCCTCCGCCGGCTCGAAGGACTCAGGGTTGGCGCCCAGCTTCGGCGCCGCCCAGGCGAAGGCCTCCGGCGCCTCCAGGTGCAGGGCGACGTGGACGCCGACCAGTTGGAAGCGCAGCGGGTCCGGCATGTCGTTGCGGACGGCCAGCGCCTGGGCCGCCTGGGGCCTGGCCTTCCAGACCACCGCCAGGTCCGCGCACGGCTGGTCGCTGGGCGAGAGGCCGCGGCACTGCCGACGCCAGGCGCCCGCGTGCAGCACGGCGGCGTCGGCCCGGCCGGCGCGCAGGTCGGCCAGCGCCGCCTCCTCATCGGCGGCGATCGTCTCGGCGCCGAAGAAGCCCTCGCCGGCGCCGTGGTCGGCCAGCGCCTGTTTCGGCAGGTGGAGCGCGGCGGGGATCGCTCCGCCGAACACCACGCGCCGCCCCTTCAGGTCCGCCAGCACCCGGTAGGGCGCGCCCGCCTTCACCGCCACGAGCGACGGGATGCGGTTGAGCGCGCCCTTCTCGCGCACGGTCATGATCGCCCGCGCCTGGCCGGCGACGGCCGCGAACGCGGCCGGGTCGAGCGGCGCGATGTCAACCTCGCCGGCGGCCAGCGCCCGGGCGGCGGCGGCGGCGTCGGGATAGGGGCAGTGGCGCACCTCGCGGCCCAGCCGCGCCTGCAGGTGCTGCGCATAGGCCTGCTCGCCGGCCGGAGCCGAGGCGGTCGGCGCCGCGCACGGCCCTTCGGCGCCGATCACGCCGATGCGGAACGGGGTCTGGGGGTTGGGCCCGGCGGCCATCAGCAGCAGGGCGCCCACGGCGAGAGCGATACGCCTCATGGCCTGCGCCCCCGACGCTGGCTGAGATCCTGGTCGCGCAGCTTGATGATCTGCGCGTAGTGGGAGCGGTTCACGGCCGTGAAGGCCGAGCCGTCGGCCTGGCCGATCTGGCTCCACATCTCCGGATCGTCGTACGGCAGGGCGGCCATCGCGCCCCGCACGGTGTCGATGAACGCCTGCGGCCGGTCGGTGCGGGTGACGATCGCCGAGTTGGGGATCGGCCCCACGGTCCAGATGATGCGGAAGTCCTTCAGGTCCACCACCCCGCGCCGGGCCATGGTGTAGTGGGCGCCGGTGGTGAAGCCGTGCTCGGGCGTGCCGCCGCCGACGTTGATGATGGTGGCGTCGAACTGGCCGTTCTCCAGCGCCATCACCGCCTGGGTGTGGCCGCCGGCGAAGGTCGACTTTCCGAAGAAGGTGTCGGGGTCGATCCCCTGCTCGCGCAGCTGCGAGCGGGGGTAGAGGTAGCCGGAGGTGGAGTTGAAATCGACGTAGCCGAGGGACTTGCCCTTCAGGTCCTGGACGGTGCGGTAAGGGCTCTCCGCCTTCACCAGGATCGCCGAGTAGTAGCCCATGGCCCCTTCGGCGTCGCGGACGGTGAGGATCGGGGCCACCTTGTCCCCCACCTGGGCGTCGACGTTGGCGTAGCCGCCGCCGGCGATGTTGGCCATGTCCACCTGGCCGGTGGAAAGCGCCTGGATGGTCCCGTTGTAGTCGGAGCTCTCGTAGAGCTTCACCGGCAGGCCGGTGGCCGCCTCCAGGTGGCGCTTGTAGACGTCCCAGCGGCGGGCCATCTGCGGGTCGTCCTCGGAGCCGCGGACGGCCATCCGCACCTGCCCCATCTGCGCCCGCCAGTCCCCGCCGGCCGTGGCGCCTTCGCGCTCGCCGCCGCCGCAGGCCGTCACGAGCAGCGCGAGGCCCGCCCAGCCGAGGCTCTTGCCAGCCCCCATCCGACACCCTTTCCGCGGGGCCCTGCTACGCGGCCCGCTCGTTGGCGGCAGGTCTTGCAGCAGGCGTGTGTCGTGCGCGTGAAGCCCGCGTTGCGATCCGACGACGGGCCGAAAGGTTGTCCGCGGCGGCCCAGAGGCGGTACTCTGCGGCCGTCCAGAGGAGAGCCCGGATGCGCGCCAGCCACGCGGCTTCTTAAGTCCGCCGCCGCCCTAGCGGCCGCCGCCTGATCCTCGCGCGCCACCGCGCCGCGAGCGCTGAAACTCGTTCGGGACACACTGAGATGACCAAGCCTACAGAGGGCGCGCCGCCGCTGCGCGCCTGGACCCCGCACGCCGACCTCGACGGCGTGCTTCACCGCTGGCTCGTCGGCCTGCACGCCCTTCTCGGCGACAACCTCGTCGGGGCCTATCTGCACGGCTCCCTGGCGGTGGGAGACTTCGACCAGGCCAGCGACGTCGATTTCCTGGTCGTCCTGCGCGACGACATCCCCGCCACGGACATCGGCCCCGTCCACGAGTTGCATCGGGAGCTCTGCCGCCTGCCTGGGCCCTGGGCGCAGAACCTCGAGGGCTCGTACGCCCCCGCCTTCGCGCTTCGGCGGCTCACCACCGAGCCGCGGGATCCGCCGGGCGAGCCCAGGCCCGACGGCTTGCGCGAGCCGGGGATGTGGCGGCCCGGGCCCTACGCCTATCCCTTCTGGTTCGTCAGCGAAGACGAGGCCCCGGTCCGCCGGGAGTACGACAACTGCCAGATGGTCCGCTGGGTGCTGCGCGAGAAGGGCGTGCGCCTTACGGGCCCGCCGGCCGCGGAACTGGTGGACCCGGTGAGCGGCGAGGATCTGAGGCGCGAGGCCGCCCAGGTGCTGCTCGGCAACCTCGAGCGCCTGACGCCGGAGCTGTCGTGGTTCAGGAGCGCCTACGGCCAGGCGTCGGGCGTGCTGATCTGCGCCCGGGCCCTGGGAACGCTGGAGACCGGCGAGGTCCGCTCCAAGCGCTCGGCGGTCGCCTTCGCCCGGGCCAGGCTCGAGCCCCGCTGGGCCGACCTGGTCGCCGCCGCCTTCGCCGAGCGCGCCAGGAGCGCGGCCGGGCCGGAGGCCGACCGACGCCCCGACCCTCGCGCCGTCGCCGAGACCCTGGCCTTCGGGCGCTGGGCGGCGGAACGGGCGGCGCAGGTTCGATGAGCGACCCGGCCGCCCAACGGGGGCTTATGCGGCGCTCTCGGCGATCCGGGCGCAGGCGTGCAGCACCGCTTCGACGATCTGGGAGCGCTTCGCGGCCGAGATGCGCTCGGCCGGGCCGGAGACGGTGATCGCCGCCGGGGCGCCGGCGGCCGGAATGGCGGCGGCGATGCCGATGACGCCGGCCGAGGCGTCGCCCTCCGAGATCGCGTAGCCCTGGCGGCGGACCTGCGCGAGCTCGGCGAGCATCCCGTCCAGGTCCAGGTCGCGGGCCCAGGGCCACCGCAGGCGGGTGTTCTCCAGGCTGCGCGCAGGATCGTCGAGCTGGGCCAGCATGGCCTTGCCCGACGGGGTCAGCCAGGCCGGGGCCCGGCTTCCCGGGCGGGTGGTGAACCGGAGCGGCCGCGGCGACAGCAGCTTGTCGAGGTAGAGCACCTCCTCCCCGTCGAGCAGCGTGAGGCTGACGGTCTCGCCGGTGGCGCGGTGCAGCTCGCCCATCGCCGGCGCGGCCGCCCGGCGGGCCGGGTGGGCGTGGAGCACCCCCACGCCGAGCTCCCAGAGCTTCAGGGTGGGCATGTAGCGGCCGGTCTCCGCCTCCTGCGTCACGTAGCCGAGCTTGGAGAGGGTCCCGAGCAGCCGGTGGACGTTGCTCTTCTGCAGCTCCAGCCGCTGGGCGATGGCGCTCAGCCGCAGGGGCCCGTCGGCCCGGGCCAGCAGCTCCAGCACCGCCATTCCTTTTGCGACCGTGGTGTCCAAGCCTACTCCTCGTCCCGACTGGTCGGCCCCGGCGGCGCCCCGTTCGGGGGCGAGCGCAGATCCTGGGCCTTACCGAGCGACGGCCTCTCCTGGAAGATCGCCACGGTCCGATCGTTGGCCTCGGTCCGCGCCGGCCAGACGAACCCGCCAGGCCCCTCGATCGCCCGGGCCCCCGCCGGCAGCTTCGCGAAGGCGACCCAGCAGGCGTGGATGTAGTCTGCGACGGACTGGTCCTTATCCGTCGCGCGGCCGCCGATCCGGCGGTCGCGCCTCAGGGTGTCGAAGACGTAGGGGATCTCGGCCGCGTGCGCCGCCCCGTTCGGCTGTTCGGCCCGTCGCCAGTCGGGCACGTAATCGAAGAAGTACTGCCAGACGGGGGCGCCGCTCATGGCGTAGGTCGCCACGCGCTGGGTGCCCGACAGGCGCCCCTCGTCGCTGTTGGTGCCGATGATCATCGGCACGTCGATGGCCTCCCCGGCGGCGAACGCGTCCATGATCGACTGCGTCTTCACCCGGCCGTCGATGACCGTGCGCAGGCCCGCGCCGAGGCGCTCGACGCCGATCACCGCCTCGCCGGGCAGCGCCCGCAACTGCTCGACCGTGGCCTCGGCCCCCGGCAGGCCCAGCGCCGAGGCCAGCCGCGCGCCGAAGGCTTCGGCGGCGGCCAGAGGCGTCCCCGGCGTCGGCAGCGAGCCGGTCGACTGGACGATGGCCTTGTCGAACAGGCCCCTGGCCATCGGCGAGGTGAGCAGGTTGGCGGTGATCGTCGCGCCGGCCGACTCGCCGAAGACCGTGACGTTGCCCGGATCGCCGCCGAAGGCCGCGGCGTTGTCCTTCACCCAGCGCAGCGCCGCCATCGCGTCGAGCAGATGGTAGTTGGCCAGCCCCTCGCCGGCCGGCGTGGCCCGGGTGAGCGCGGGATGGGCGAAGCCGCCGAGCGCGCCCAGCCGATAGTTGATGGTGACCAGGATCACGCCGTCGCGGGCGAAGGCCGACCCGTCGTAGCTGGGGACCGAGCCGGATCCCATTGTCCCGCCGCCGCCGTAGATCCACACCATGACCGGCGCGCCGCGCGCCTCCGCAGGGGCCCAGACGTTGAGGTAGAGGCAATCTTCGGACGAGGCGCCGGAGACCCCGGCGCCGTTCGGCCGCCCGTCGGAGGGCGTCCGCTGCAGGCCGGGCGGCCCGAAGGCGGTCGCCGCCCGCTCGCCGGTCCAGCTCAGCGGCTGCGGCGCACGCCAGCGCAGCTCTCCCACCGGCGGCCTGGCGTAGGGCACGCCGAGGAAGCGGACGAGGCCGCCCTCACGCGCCCCGACCAGCACGCCGGATCGGGTCTCGACCTTCACCGGCCCGGAAACTCCGGCCGCGGGGGCCGTCAGATCGGCGTCGGTCATGTGGCGATCATCCCGGCGAGTTCGCCCGCATTCGGCATCGCCTCGAGCGTCCAGACCCGTTCGACCAGGGCGTCGGTGCGGGCCTTGCCGAGCGCCGGCGTCAGCAGTCCCCTCGCCTTCTCCTCGACCTCGGCCCTGGACATCGGGTGGGAGGGGAAGCCGGTCACGTAGGGCACAAAGGCCTCGCGCCGGCGCCCGCCCGCCTCGGTGACGATCACGCGCGCCGACTCGACCCGCTCCTGGCCGGGGCCGGCCTCCTGCTTGGGATCGTGGACCACGTCCACCCTGCCCATCAGCGCCCCCACCTGCGCATCGCCGTGCATCCGCTCCAGCGACTGGGCGGAGACGAAGTCCAGCCGCCGGTCGATCAGGATGATGGCGGTCAGGTAGCGCAGGTTGAGCGCCGGCATGGCCGCGTCGCGGAACGCCTGCCAGCGGCCCGGCATCTCGATCCGGACGCTCTCGATGCGCTCCCTGTCCAGCTCCGGCAGCAGCTGGAGCAGGCCCTCGACCGCCGGCTGGGTCGGCCCGCCGGTGGGGTATTTCTTGTAGGCCGTCAGCGGCAGCTCCCAGCGCGAGCCCAGCTCCTCGACTAGGTAGGCGCGGTTCAGGTCCCCGCCGGGGGCGGTGAACATGCCCTGGTTCATGAAGCCGCCCGGGTGGTCGAGGTTGTCGCGCACCCCGCGGAAGCCGTGCTCGACGAACAGCGCCGCCTGCAGCCCGGCCCGGGCGCCCATGCCGGCGAAGACGAACGACTTCTCCACGTGCTCGACGTCGAGCAGCCACTGCCAGGAACCGGACGCCTGCTGCGAGCAGTAGGTCAGGACGTCGCTGATGCGGTCCTCCGCCAGGCCCGTCAGCGAGGCTGCGCAGGCGGCCACGCCGAAGGTCGGCGCGATCCCGTGGTTGGCGAGCCCCGAGCGGTTGAGGTTGGCCCGCCCGAGCGCCTTGGGCAGCCGGCCGGCGATCTCGTAGCCGACGATGACGGCCTTCAGCACGGCCGCGCCGGGCAGGCGCCGCTGCTCGGCCAGGGCGATGGCGGCGCTGACGATGGCCGGCCCCGGCTGCACGAGAGCGGAGGGATTGAAGTCGTTGATCTCGGCCCCGTGGGCGGTCATCGCCGAGGCGAACACCGCATCGACGATCGCCGCCTTTTCGTGCGTCGCCAGGATGGTCGCCGCGCTTCTGCGGGCGTCGCCCGAGTGCGCCAGGGCGAACCGGCGGGCCAGGACCGACGGCTCCAGGTCCCGGCAGGCGACGGTCGCGGCCAGGGTGTCGAGGATGTGCCGGCGGCCGAGGTCGAGCGTCTCCTCGTCAATTTTCATCGACTGGGCGCCGGCGATGAACCGGCTGAGGGGACCCGTCACCGCAGGCGTCGGCGCGGCCGGCGACGGGCGGGCGCCCGTGGCGGGGCGGGCGGTGAGCGTCCCCTCGCTGTCAGTGGTCATGCCGGGTATCCGAGTGGAGGGCCCGAACGCCCGCGCCGCGACCGCCGGGGCGTTCTATTTATTGGAACGACGTATCGATATTCTTGAACAGGACGACACCTTCCGCAAGCCCGCCATCCCTCCTGACCGGGACTCAGCCGGAGAGATCCTCCAGCCCGAGGCCGGACTCCGAGACCCGGATGACGAGCTTGTCGATCCGCCGCTCGTCCATATCGACGACTTCGATCTGAACGCCGCCGACGGTCAGGGTCTCACCCTCCGCGGGGAAGCGGCCGAGACGGTCGAGGATCAGGCCTGCGATGGTGTGGTATCCGTGCCCATCGCCGAGGGAGACGCCGAGCACGTCGCTCAGCTCGACGAGATCGGCCCGGCCGTCGACCAGCCAGCTGCCGTCCTCCCGGCGGATGATCGCCTGCCCGGGCTCGTCGTGCGCCTCGTTGAAGTCGCCGGCGATCATCTCCAGCAGGTCGGTGGGCGTGATCACCCCCTCCAGGCCGCCGAACTCGTCGACCACGAAGGCCATGTGGGTGGCGGAGCCCTTGAGCTGCGCAAACGCGCCCAGCAGCGAGGTGGTCTCCGGGATGTAGAGCGGCTCCTGGATCAGCGCACGCAGGTCGAACGGCCGGTCCTCCAGCAGCATGTCGGCCACGTCGCGCTTGTGGACCACGCCGAGGGGGCTGTCGAAGTCCTGGCCGGAGACCACCACCATGCGCGAGTAGGGACAGCTTCGGATATCGTCGCGCAGCGTCTCCTCGGGATCCTCCAGAGAGACCCAGTAGACGTCGCGCCGCGGGGTCATCGCCACGCGGACAGGGCGGTCGCCCAGGCGCATCACCCCCTGGATCATCTCCTGCTCTTCCGGCTCGATCACGCCGGCGCCCGTGCCTTCCGCGAGGACCGTCTCCACCTCCTCCTGGGTGATGGCGCTGCCGTCGGCGTCCTTGATGCGCAGCAGCTTCAGCGCCAAGGCGGTGGATCCGGTCAGCAGGGTGACGAAGGGCGACATGGCGGCCGACAGCAGCTGCAGCGGGCGGGCCACCACCCTGGCGATCGCCTCGGGATGGATGAGCGCGATCCGCTTCGGCACCAGTTCGCCGACGATGAGGGAGAGGTAGGTCAGGACGACCACCACGACCCCGGTCGCGATCGCCTCGGAATAGGGGGCGAGCGCCGGAACGTTCTGCTCCAGGAGGCCGTCGAGCTCGCCGGCGATGGTGGCCTGGCCGAACGCGCCGGCCAGGATGCCGACCAGGGTGATCCCCACCTGGACGGCCGAGAGGAAGCGGTTGGGATCCTGCGCCAGGCTCAGGGCGGCGCGAGCCCCCCGGCTCCCCCGCTCCGCCTGCACCTGAAGCTTCACTTTTCGCGACGAGACGATCGCCAGCTCGGACATGGCGAACAGGCCGTTCAGGACCACCAGGAGGAGGACGACGGCCGAAGCGATGAGCAACATCTGTTGGAGGGTTCCAGGCGCGCCATTCATGCGAGGCGCCCCGCCAGCTTAGCGGAAGACGGGACGATGCACAGGCCGCAAGCTTCATCGTCCGCCCCGCAAGATCGCGGATTGACGTTCCGTCGCCCGCCTCCGATGATTTCGCCACATGAAATTGCGTTCCGTTATTTGGAACGTCTGAGGACGACGCATCGATGGCCGAAGGCGCCGAGAAGGGACCGGGACTGGGGCCGTGGGTCGTCTCCACGCCGGCCGCCCAGGGTCTCGACGCCCAGGCCCTGGCCGAGGCCGCCGAGGCGCTGGGACAGCGGGGCGAGCGCCAGGGGCTGGTGGTCGTGCGCGGCGGCGAGATCGCCTTCGAACGGTACTGGGCCAACCCCTGGCATCGGGCCGAGCCCGGCTGGCGCAACGTCTCCTTCTCCTCGGGCAAGTCGTGGGGCGCGACGATGGTCGGGCGCGCGATCACCGAAGGCCTGATCCAGCTGGACGACCTGGCCAGCCGCTATCATCCCGCCGAGGTCTCGGGTCTGCAGCCGGACGTGACCATCCGCCACCTGCTGACCATGACCAGCGGCGGCACGCTGATGGTCAAGCCCAGCACCCGGCGCCCGCGCCGGCTGGACGCCGCGCCGAAGCCTCCGGGTCCCGGGGACGAGTACGTGAGGCAGCCGGTCGGCGAGAAGGGCTCGCCCGAGGGCTACGGCGTCTCGCTCGCGGCCGGCTCGACCTTCTACTACGACGGCGCGGCGGCCGATCACCTGGCCGACGTGATCGCCGGCGCCAGCGGCGTCAGCAGTCACCGCTACATGATGGAGAGGGTGGTCGCAGCGCTCGGCTGCGAGACCTTCGGCTACCAGCCGGAGGGCGTCGACAAGGCCGGCAACGTGCGCATCGGCGGCTCGATCCTGATGTCCTGCCGCGATCTGGCCAGGCTCGGGCAGCTCTATCTGAACGGCGGCCGCTGGGCCGGACGCCAGCTCGTCGCCCGCGAGTTCATTGAGGAGGCGGTGAGCCCCTCCCCGCGCAACCCCAACTACGGCTTCCTCTGGTGGCTGAACACCAACGGCCGCGTGCCCCTGGCGCCCCAGGAGATGTTCTACGCCGCCGGCGCGCGCGGCCAGTTCTGCTTCGTGCTGCCCCGCCACGACATGGTGATCGCCACCATGGGCTTCGGGGAAGCACAATTGAGCGCCGAAGACGCCTGGCAGGCCCTGGCCAAGGTCCTGCCGCCCAGCGATCCCCTAGGAGGCCCCCATGCCTGAAGACTTCGCCGAAAGCGCCATCGTCCAGACGAGCTGCGGGAAGGTGCGGGGCTACGTGTTCCGCGGCGTCAGCATCTACAAGGGCATGCCCTATGGCGCGCCCACCGGCGGCGAGAACCGCTTCCTGCCGCCGAGGCCGCCGAAGCCGTGGACCGGCGTCCGGGAAGCCGTCGACTACGGCGAGACCGCCCCCCAGGCGCCGGGCGGCCTCTCCGTCGGCGGACCGCCGAACAAGCGCACGGAGATGGGCGAGGACTGCCTGGTCCTCAACGTCTGGACGCCGTCTCCGGACGCGGGCCGCCGGCCCGTGCTCGTCTGGCTGCACGGCGGCGGGTTCGAGGCGGGCTCGGGCTCCAACATGCTCTACGACGGCGCCAACCTGGCGCGTCGAGGCGACGTGGTGGCGGTGACGATCAACCACCGGCTGGGCGTCTTCGGCCACTGCGCCCTGGCCGACGCGATGGGCGATGAGTTCGCCGGCTCGGCCAACACCGGCTTCCTCGACATCGTCGCGGCGCTGGAATGGGTGCGCGACAACATCGAAGCGTTCGGCGGCGACCCGGGCAACGTGACCATCTACGGCCAGTCCGGCGGCGGGCGGAAGGTCAGCATCGCCATGGCCGCCAAGGCCGCCCGGGGGCTGTTCCACAAGGGCATCGTGCAGAGCGGCTCGCACATCCGCCTTTTGACCCGCGACCAGGCCAACGAGCTGACCGACCGGCTGCTCAAGGCGCTGGATATCCGTCGGGGCGACGTCGCGACGCTTCGGGCGCTGTCCTGGCAGGACATCCGGCGGGCCAACCGCGACGTGCAGGGCCAGACCAACCGCCGCTTCTCGCCGACCATCGACGAGACGGTGTTCGACGCCCACCCGTGGGACCCGGCCGCGCCGGCCATCAGCGCCGACATCCCGATGATGATCGGCACCTGCCGGACCGAACTCTCCAACCAGCTGGGCACCGCAGACGAGACCAACTTCAGCCTCACCGAGGCGCAGATGGCCGAGCGGCTGGCCCGCTTCGTGCCCGCCGAGGACGTGCCGGCGCTGGTCAAGACCTTCCGGGCCGAGAACCCGGCGGTCAGCCCGTCCGAGATCTTCTTCAAGATCACCACCGCGCGCGGCTACTGGCTGGACAGCCTCATCCAGACGGAAGCCAAGGCGAGGCAGGGCCGCGCCCCGGTCTGGTCCTACCGGCTGATGTGGAAGACGCCGGTGGAGGGCGGACGGCGGATCACGCCCCACTCCCTCGACCTGCCGTTTGTCCACGACAACGTCTCCAAGGCCCGGCACATGGTGGGCCCGCCGACGGCGGAGACCGAGGCCATGGCGAACGCCATGAGCGAAACCTGGCTGGCCTTCGCCCGGACCGGCGATCCCAACAACCCGGCCATTCCGGAGTGGGCGCCCTACGACCTGGAGCGGCGGCCGGTGATGCTGTTCGACACCCCCTGCGAGGTCCGGGACGACCCGCACCGGGCCGAGCGCATCGCCATCCAGGCCTACCCCACCCAGCAGATCGGCCGCGTGCTGCACCGCCAGACCCTGAACGCCGGCTAGGAGCGGTCCCCATGCCCGAGACCCTCGACACCCGTCCCGCCGACGCCGCCCCGGCGGCCCAAGCCGCGCCCGAAGCCCGCCCCTCGCCGAGCGGCAGCACCTGGCGCCACCGCGGCGCGCTGGCGGCCGCCTACAAGGCGCTCTACGTGGCGACCGGCCGCTTCACGGCGGGCCTCAGCGAGGCGCAGCTGAAGGCCGACATCTTCGAGGGCGCGCCGATGGGCAAGATCGTCGACGGCATGACCGCCCAGATCGACGACGCGGCCAAGACGGTGAGCGTCAGCTACGCCGACGACATGCCGCCCCGCATCGCCGCCTGGCGGCCGGTGCTGGGCGCGACCCAGTTGCCGATCGGGGCGACGGCCGAGGCGGTGAAGCACCTGCCCAACCTGCCGGCCGACGTCCGTCCGCCCTCCATGGACGACCTCGACTGGCCGAACGGCGACCGGAACGCGACCGCGCCCGGCTCGGCGCGGCTCGAGGCCGTCGTCGAGGCGGCCTTCGAGCCCGGAAAGTACGGCGGCGTCACCTGGGGCGTCGCGGTGCTCAAGGGCGGCAAGATCCTCAGCGAGCGCTATGGCCGCGGCTACGACATGCACACGCCGCAGCGGACGAACTCGGCGGCCAAGAGCGTCGCGGCGACGGTGGTCGGGGCGGCGGTGAAGCAGGGGCTGCTCGACATCCACGCCCGCCCGGTCCTGCCCGAGTGGAGCCGGCCGGGAGATCCGCGCGGCCAGATCACGCTCAACGACCTGCTGCACATGGCCAGCGGGCTCTACACCGAGGCGGCGGGCAATCCGCAGCAGGAGCTCTATTTCGGCGGCGCCGCGGCGGCCGAGCGCTCGGCGCTGAACATCATGGACTCGCCGCCCGGCGCGCGCTGGGTCTACTCCGGCTCGGACACCATCCTGGCGATCCGCGCCCTGCGCGCCGCGCTCGGCGACGACGCCCGGCACCTACGCTTCCCGTTCGAGGAGGTGCTCTGGAAGATCGGCATGACCCGCACCGTCCTGGAGGTGGACTGGAACGGCGACTTCCTGATGAGCGGCGACATGTGGTCGACCGTGCGCGACATGGCCAGATTCGCCCTTCTCTACGCGGGCGGCGGGGTCTGGAACGGCGAACGGATCCTGCCCGAAGACTGGCCGGCCTATGTGGCCACCCCCGCCCCGGCGCAGCCGAGCTATCCGGACGGCCGCGGCTATGGCGCGCAGTTCTGGCTGTTCGGCCCCGGCCAGGGCCTCCCCGAGGGCTGCTACACCGCCGCCGGCGCGCGCGGGCAGTATGCGATGATCGTCCCCGAACACGACCTGATCGTCGTCCGCCGCGGTTTCGACCTCGAGCCCGGCTTCAAGCTGGCGAAGTTCGTCGCCGACGTGATCGAAGCCGTGAAGGCGCCGTAGAGCCGCCAACGGCGCGGCTGGTGGGCCCGGCAGGACTCGAACCTGCAACCAGACCGTTATGAGCGGCCGGCTCTAACCATTGAGCTACAGGCCCGTAGCAGCGGCCCCGGTGCGGTAGCACGAAGGGCGCCGGGCGTGGAAGGCGGCTGAACGGCAGGCGCCGGGTGGTCGACAGCCTGCGTTCAGGTCAAGCTTGGCAGGTTAGGGCCCGTGTTCGCCCTCCCCTTGAAGGACCTGACCGCCATGAAGACCCTCGCCCGCGCCGGCGTTCTCGGCCTGGCCATGCTGACCGCCGGGGCCGCCGCCGCGCCCGCCGCCTTCGCCCAGGCGCCGCCGCCGGCCGCGGAGTCGATGTTCCGGGCCACCACCCTCAACCTGTCGGCCTACGGCGAGACCAAGATCGCGCCGGACATGGCCACCATCTCGCTGGGCGTGATGACCGAGGCGGCGACGGCCGCGGCGGCCATGCAGGCCAACGCGAACCAGATGAGCCGGGTGATCGCCGCGCTGAAGCGCGCGGGCCTCGAGGACCGGGACATCCAGACTTCGCAGCTCAACCTCTCGCCCCAGTACCGCTACGAGCAGAACCAGCCGCCCAAGCTGGTCGGTTACCAGGCCTCGAACCAGGTCACCATCACGGTGCGCGAGCTGAACCGGCTGGGCCAGGTGGTGGACGCGACCGTGGCCTCCGGCGCCAACCAGGTGCACGGGATCAGCTTCGGCCTCAACGATCCCACCGAAGCCGAGAACGCCGCCCGGCGCGCGGCCGTGAAGGCGCTGGAGGCCAAGGCCGCCCTCTACGCCGACGCCACCGGCCACCGCATCGTGCGGCTGGTGTCGCTGAGCGAGGCCGGCGGCTACGCCGTGCCCCCGCCCATGCCGATGCTGCAGATGGCCCGGGCCGAGGCCATGGACGCCTCGACCAAGATCGCGCCCGGCGAGCTGAAGGTGCGGATCGACGTCAGCGGCCTCTACGAGGTCGCCCGCTAGCCAAGCGCGATGCGCCGCGGCCCCCGCGCCGCGGCGCATCGGACCCGCTCGTCTTGCAAATAATTCGCAACAGCACCTTGCGCGTTGCGATATATCTGAATACATCGGTACTCACAGTTGATGGAGCGACCGATGGCCGACGCGAGCCTTGCACAGGCGGACCTGCCGCCCCCCTTCCCCCAGATGGACCCGGAGCTGTTCCGCCGGCGGTTCGGCCGGGCCTGGAGCTTCGAGGTGGTGGAGGCCTTCGATGTCGGCCCGCGCCTGCGGCGGGTGGTCTACACCGCGCCCGACCTCGACCAGTTCGAGCACAAGCCCGGCCAGGAGGTGATCCTGATGATCCCGGCCGACGGCGGGCACGAGCGGCGCCACTACACGATCCGCAGCCTGGACAAGGCCGCCGGGCGGCTGGCCATCGACTTCGTGCTGCACGGCGATGCGCCCGGCGCGCGCCACTGCCGCTCGGCCAGGGCGGGCGACCGGCTGACGGTGCTGGGCCCCCGCGGCCGGCACGTGCTGAAGGACGGCGCCGACTGGCGGCTGTTCATCGGCGACGAGACGGCCCAGCCGGCCATCTTCGCGATGCTGGAGACCCTGCTCGCCGGCGCCCGGGCCGACGTGTTCCTGGAGATCGAGAGCGACGCCGACCGCCAGCCGCTGGAGACCAGGGGCGAGGTCAACCTCGTCTGGCTGCCGCGCGATGCGCCGGCCGGACAGAGCCAGGTCCTGCTGCGCGCCGCCGAAGGTTTTGAGCTGCCGCCTGGCGAGGGCCACGCCTACACCCTCGGCGAGACGTCCATCATCCGCCGGGTGCGCCAGCACCTGATCGGCCGCGGCGTGGCCAAGGCGAACGTCCATTCGGAAGGCTACTGGCGCCCGGGCCGCATCGGCGGCCACGAGCACGTGGACGACTAGCGGCGCGCCTTACTTCGCGGGCGCGGCCGGCCCGCTCAGGCCCGCCTTACGGAAGGCGGACTGCAGCTTGTCGTCGACGACGATGCCGGGCGGCGTGTTCGGCCCTTCCATGACCGCGGCGTAGCCGTAAGGGGCGCCGTCGATCGGGCCCCAGGCCCACGCGACACGGCGGCCGGCCGTGAGCGAGGCGCAGCTGGCGGTCTCGACCTTGTCGGCCCGGGCGGCCCGGTCCAGCAGGTCGCCGGCCGTGCGCACCGCCCCGCCGGCGCAGTCCGGCAGCCTGCGGCCGCACACCGCGTGGGTCCCGAAGCGGTAGACCTGGCCGCCGCCCTGCTCGGCGATCAGCACGCAGGTGCCGGGATCGCCAACGGCCTGGTTGACCGCGGTGTCGAGCACGCGCTTGTCGACGCCTTCCGGCGCCTTCGGCCCGCAGCCGGCCAGGGCGAGAGAGATGAGAAGGGGAAGGGAGAGCCGCGCGATCACGCGGCCTTCTTCACCTCGTTGCCGTCGTCGAGCAAGACAACAGTCGGTGCGTAGTTGCGCGCTTCTTCGGACGGCATCTGGCAGTAGGTGACCACGATCACCTTGTCGCCCTTCTGGACCAGCCGGGCGGCCGCACCGTTGACGCCGATCACCTTGGAGCCGCGCGGCGCCTCGATGGCGTAGGTGGTGAACCGGGCGCCGGTGGTGATGTTGAGCACGTCCACCTGCTCGTGCGGGAAGATCCCCGCCTGGTCGAGCAGGTCCTTGTCGATGGCGATCGAGCCTTCGTAATCCAGGTCGGCCTGGGTCACGGTCGCGCGGTGCAACTTGGCCTTCATCATGGTCACCAGCATGGGCGCGAAACTTCCTCTAAGACGCTCATGGAGGTGGAGCCGACACACACGCACGCCCACCCGACAAAATAGGGACCGCGCATATAAGCGCGAAATAGCCTCGGTTCAATTGCCGCGATGCAGCAACCTTACCCTAGGTAAGCATGAGGCGCAGCTGTCGCAAGCGCCGTCCGGGCCGCCGTCGCGCCGGGCCCGCAACATTGGCGGGGGTCTTCCTGTTGTCCCAGCGACAAGGAAGGAGCCAGCCATGACCGAGCACTCGGGCGAAGCCATCACCATCATGAAAGTCGATCCCAGGCTCGACACGGGGGTGACGGTCTATTCCACGGCGCAGGGGCCGGATGGCCGGCTCGCCGACCGGCACTCGGCCTACCATGACAACATCTCCCCGCCGCTGACCTGGACCAACGTGCCGGACGTGGCCGCCTGGGCGGTCATCGTCGAGGATCCGGATGCGCCGCGCGAGCTGCCCTTCGTCCACTGGATGATCTGGAACATCCCCGGCGAGGCCCGCGGCCTGCCGGAGGGGATCGGCAACGCCCCCCTGCCCGTCACGCCGCAGAACGCCGTCCAGGGCCGTAACGACATGGGCGGCTACGGCTGGTTCGGGCCGCGGCCGCCGGCCGGCCACGGCGTGCACCGCTACTACTTCCAGGTCTTCGCCCTGGACGACCAGATCCCGATGGACGCCGACACCCCGCTCAATGAGCTGCTCAACGCGCTGAAGGGCCACACCATCGCCAAGGGCGAGCTGGTCGCGACCTACGAGGCGCCGACGCAGCAGTGATGGGTGACAGGTAGGGCCGGGCCGACCAGTCACCGAGGCGGGCCGGTGACTGTTGGCCGAAGGGCTACCTGTCACCTTTCTCTCAGATCGCCATGGCCTCGAAGGTCAGGCCGCGGTCGGTGCTGCGGGGCGGGCGGGCGCGGTTGTAGTTCCCGAACACCTGCACCTGGCCGAAGCCGCACCGCTCCAGGGCCATGGCGAACTCCTCGCGGCCCCAGAAGCGGCCCTTCATGACCTCCAGCTCGGACTCGATGAGCCGGCCCTCGCGCCAGCGCTCGTAACGCATGTGCGAAAGGCTGGTCTGCGCCAGGGGATCGGTCTCCACCAGCTGGTTCTCGAACCTGAGGAGGTCGCCGTTCGCCGCCGTCCAGGTGCGGATCGCATGGGCGTCGGTCCACATGGCCCCGAGCACGGGCAGGTCGATCATCAGCAGCCCGCCGGGCTCCAGGTGGTCCCGGAAGCGGCGCAGCACGTCGAGCGCCTCGCCGAACTCGAAGACGAAGGTGAAGGTCGAGACCGGGCAGATGACGGCGGCGAACCGCCGCTCATAGGCGAAGTCCTGGAAGCGGGCCTTGCGGACCGGGGCGGGCAGGCCCCGGGCCTGGCAGTTGCGCCGGCAGTTCTCCAGCATGTGGTCGGAGGCGTCGAAGCCCTCGACCTCGCAGCCCGCCTCCAGCAGCGGGATCAGCATTCGCCCGGAGCCGACCGCCGGCTCCAGGATCGGGCCGGCGATCCCCTTCAGCCGCGCCAGGTAGAAGGGCACGTCGGAGAGGGAGCCGGCCGGCTTGTCGATGTCGTAGATCTCCGCACAGAGGCTGCCGTACGGATTGAGCGTCTCTTGAGTAGGCATGGAATCTCGCAGGTTCCGCCGGCCCGGGCGGGGCGCGGCGACGCAAAGGTCGGCCGGGTTACCGGCCGGGCGATCTGCGGATCGGGCCTGGAGCCTGCCTAGGCGGCGTGCGCCCGAGAGGAGGCCTGGGCTGCGATCTGCGGACGTTGCTGGGCCTTCACGCGCGCCTCCCTCTGCCTGCGATGGCCAAGGATGAGCCTGGCCGCACCAAGCGTCAATCTCGACCGGTTGACGCTAGGGCGCCGTAGTCGGGCCGCCCGTCCGACGCTATCCCTTGGGAAAGCCTCAAGAAGGAGACGCGGCATGGACGGCGATGCGCACATCGGCAAGCTGAACCGGCAGGCGCTGGAGCAGATCCCGCCGGCCCTGCAGGCCATCGTCGACGCCGGCGACGTCTCCGGGTTCGTCACCCTCGTCTGGCGCAAGGGCGAGGTCGTCCAGGTCAACACCATCGGCCGGCGAGACATCGCCGCCGGCAAGCCGATGACCCGCGACACGATGTTCCGCATCGCCTCCATGACCAAGCCGATCACCTCGGTCGCGGCGCTGATGCTGATGGAGGAAGGCAAGCTTCGCCTCGACGACCCGATCACCAAATGGGCGCCCGAGTTCGCCGGCATGAAGGTGCTGAAGAACCCCACCGGGGCGGTGGAGGACACCTATCCGGCGCCGCGGGACATCACCGTCGAAGACCTGATGACCCACCGTTCGGGCCTGGCCTACAACTTCACCTCGGTGGGCCCGATCGCCCACGCCTACCAGGCCGCCCTGGGCTCGCCGCTACTGGGGCCCTACGGCGCCGACGAGTGGATGCGCCGGCTGGCCGAGCTGCCGCTGACCTATGCGCCCGGCGAGCGGTTCCACTACGGCCACTCCACCGACGTGCTCGGCTTCATCGTCGGCCGGATCGAGGGCAAGAGCTTCGGCGAGGTGCTGCAGGAGCGGATCTTCGGGCCGCTGGGCATGACCGACACCGGCTTCTGGGCCCGGCCCGAGACGGCCGACCGCCTGGCCCGGCTCTACAAGGCGCCGGCCGAAGGCGGGCCGCTGCAGGACGTCTCCTATCCGCCCGAGCCGCAGCGGCCGGTGTTCGAGGCCGGCGGCGGCGGGCTGATCTCCACCGCCGACGACTACCTGAAGTTCGCCCGCATGCTGCTGGGCCGCGGCGAGGTGGACGGCGTGCGCCTGCTCAAGGCCGGGACGGTCGAGCTGATGACCGCCAACCGGCTGACCGACGAACAGCGCCAGATCCCCTTCATGGGCATCCCGTTCTGGATGGGCCAGGGCTTCGGCCTCGGCCTGTCGGTCATCACCGATCCGGAGAAACAGGCCTGGATGGGCGCCGGCTCCAAGGGCGCCTTCGGATGGCCGGGCGCCTTCGGCACCTGGTGGCAGGCCGACCCGGCCCAGGACCTGGTGCTGATCTACCTGATCCAGAACGCCATGGACCTCGGCCCCGAGGCCGCCTCGCAGCTGGCCACCGGCCAGCGCATGGGCGCGCGCGCCGCCCTGCCGGTGTTCCAGAAGCTGGTCTACGGGGCGCTCGAGGGCTGACCTAGCGGCCCTTGGTGATGTTCACGCACATCCGCTGACCTTCCCAGGTGTCGCCGAACAGCGTGCCGTCGCGGGCCGCATCGCGGCGGGCGTTCTCGAACGCGCGGGACTCGGCCGGCGGCCGCTCGCCCGGACCGCAGACCGGGGCGTCCACCTGCGTGCCCCCCGCCGAGCACAGGCAGATGTCCTCGCGCTGATCGACGCGCGAGGCGGGCCGGTGGCAGACCGGCGGGATGATGGCCCCGCTGACGTCGAGGCACAGGGTCGTCTTGGTCGGCGGGTTCTGGGACATGGTGGGTTGGGCCTGGGCGGCGCCGGCGATCAGCGCCAGAGCGGCCACGAGGGGGAGGTGTTTCATTGAGGCGCTCCTTTTCTCCGATCATATCACGTTCCAGCCTCCATACGCGCCGGGCCGGACTTCGGATGCGCCTCTTTTCATTCGGCTTTCACCACGTTCTGCGGCCGATGGCTTAACCGTAGCGGCCGCACGCTTCGCCCGGGGATGGAAGGGGCGAAGACATGGATCCGATCGCGACCGCTCAGTACGGCATGATGGCCGCCACATTCCGGTTCGACGACGCGGCTCGCCGGACCGTCGGGTCGGCCGGGGGCGAATTCGGCGACCTGGCCCAGGCGAGCGTCGACATGGCCGAGGCCAAGGCGGCGCTGGAGGCCAATGTCCAGGTCGCCCGCACCGCCGACGAGATGCTGGGCGTGCTCGTCAACATCAGCGCCTAGACTTCTCCGCGCCGGGGGCTTAGCGCCCTCGCATGGCGCTGAAGTCCCTGTTCGTCACCCGCGTCTACGAGGCCAGCCTTGCGGAGGAGCGCGGCTTTCCCGGCTTCAACCGCGAGCTGGAAGACGCCTGCCGCATGCTGGCGCTGGAGGATGCCGCCGGCCGGGCCTGGTGCCGCGAGCACGGCTATGCGGGCTACACCTCTTACGCCTCCCTCGACGACCTGCCGCAGCGGGCCAGCGTGTTCGGCCAGCTGAAGACCCGGCTGGACCGGCACGCCCGCGCCTACGCCGAGGCGCTGCAGCTCGATCTCGGCGCCGGGCGCCTGCGGCTCGACAGCCTGTGGGTCAACCTCCTGAAGAGCGGCGGCTCGCACACCGGCCACATCCACCCGCACAGCGTCCTCTCCGGCACCGTCTATGTGGCCGTCCCGCCGGGGGCGAGCGCCCTGAAGCTGGAGGACCCGCGCCTGCCGCTGATGATGGCCGCCCCGCCGCGCCGGGCCGACGCCGACGAGGACCAGAAGGCCTTCGTCTACCTGGCGCCCCAGCCCGGGACGGTGCTGATGTGGGAGAGCTGGCTGCGCCACGAGGTGCCCGCCAACCGCGCCAAGGCCGAGCGGATCAGCATCAGCTTCAACTACGCCTGGCGCTGAGGCGTTGTCCGACAAGGAGCCCGCCATGACCGAAAAGACCGTGCTCGGCGTCCACGCCGCCTACCGCGACGACATCGGCGACCTCGTCACCCGCCGCCCGCTCCCGGGCCCGGGCCTCGACCAGGTCGACCCCTTCCTGTTCCTCAACCACCACGGCCCGCAGGTCTATCCGCCGAACAACCGCGGCCTGCCGTTCGGGCCGCACCCGCACCGGGGCTTCGAGACGGTGACCTTCATCCTGGAGGGCGAACTCGCCCACCGCGACACGGGCGGCCATGAGAGCATCATCCGGGCCGGGGGCGTGCAGTGGATGACGGCGGGCCGCGGCCTCGTCCACGCCGAGGTCTCGCCCGAGGCGTTCAAACGCCAGGGCGGGCCGCTGGAGATCCTGCAGCTGTGGGTCAACCTGCCCTCGCGGCTGAAGATGACCGAGCCCCGCTACACCGGCGTGCAGCAGGACGCGATCCCGGCGATCGAGGAGGACGGCGTCGAGCTGAACCTGATCTCCGGCGCCTACGGCGACCGTACGGGCCCCATCCAATCCCTGACGGGCGTCTTCATGTCGACGCTGCGGCTGCGGGCCGGCGCGGGCTTCCGCACGGAGGGCCTCAAGGGCCGCCACGTCTTCCTCTACCTGGTCTCCGGCGAGGTCCGGGTCGGCGGGCGGACCATCGCCCAGCACCACCTCGTGGCGCTCGACCGCAACGGAGATGCGCTGGCCATCGAGGCGGCGCGCGGCAGCGTGCTGCTGTTCGGCCACGCCGACCCGATCGACGAGCCGGTCGTCGCCCACGGCCCCTTCGTGATGACCACGGTCGAGGAGATCCGGCAGGCCTACGCCGACTATCAGGCCGGCAAGTTCGGGGCGATGGCGGCCTGACGGTTGCGCCCGGCCCGCGGGCGGCCCAAGCTCGCCGGCATGAACATCCAGATCCCGCGCACCCCCTGGGCCGAGGCCGGCGAGGCCCTCCTGCCCGACCTGATCGCCCTGCGCCGCGCGATCCATGAGGAGCCGGAGCTCGGCCTCCACACGCCGAAGACCACGGCCAAGGCCAAGGCCGCCCTCGAAGGGCTGCCGCTGGAGATCCGCGAGGGGCCGTCCACCAGCGGTTTCGTGGCCATCCTGCGCGGGCCGGAGAACGGCCGCACCGTCCTGCTGCGCGGGGACATGGACGCCCTGCCGCTGCACGAGGACACCGGCCTGGAGTTCGCCTCCCGCACCCCGGGCGCCATGCACGCCTGCGGCCACGACACCCATGTGGCCATGCTGGCGGGCGCGGCGCGGGCGCTCTGCGCGCGTCGCGACGCGCTGGCCGGCACGGTGGTGTTCATGTTCCAGCCGGGCGAGGAAGGCTTCCACGGCGCCCGCTACATGCTGGACGACGGCCTCCTCGATCCCCTGCCCGACGCGGCCTTCGCGCTGCACGTCTCGCCCAACGTGCCGTCGGGGATCTTCGCCGGCCGGGCCGGGCCGCTGATGGCCGCCGCCGACGAGTTCGAGATCACCGTCACCGGCAAGGGCGGCCACGCCTCGCAGCCGCACGACGCCATCGACCCCATCCCCATCGCCTGCGAGATCGTCATCGCCCTGCAGACCATGGTCACCCGCCAGGTGCCGGCCTTCGATCCCGTCGTGATCACCGTCGGCAAGATCGCGGCCGGCACGACCGACAACGTGATCCCCGAGCAGGCGACGATCCTGGGCACCATCCGCTCCTTCTCTGAGCGCTCCCGCGCCAAGGCCCACGAAGGCGTGCAGCGCGTGGCGGCGAACATCGCCGCCGCCCACCTTGCGCAGGCCGAGGTGGACCTGACCCACGGCTTTCCGGTCACCGTCAGCGACGGCCGCGCCGTGGCCCTGGCCGAGCAGGTGGCGGCCGACCTCTACGGCGAGCGGGCCTGGCGCACCATGCCCTCGCCGGTGATGGGCGCGGAGGACTTCTCCTACGTGCTGCAGAAGGTCCCCGGGGCCATGGTCTTCCTGGGCGCGACGCCCCAGGGCGGCGACTTCCGCAGCTGCTGCGCGCTGCACTCCAACCGCATGGTCCTGGACGAGACCGTCATGGCCCGGGGGGTGGCCATGCACTGCGCCTTCGCCGAGGCCTTCCTGCGGGACGGCTTCTAGGGCCCTTCCCTCCCTTCAGGCGAGGGCCGGCTCGGCGCCGCCGAGCGGGGCGAGGCGTATCGGCGCCGCGAAGTCGCTGGTCGTCCGGCTCCGCGTCCTGACTCCCCCCACCCGTCCCGTCGCTTCGCTCCGGACCGCCCTCCCCTTCGGGGGAGGGAAGGACCCAACCGCGGGGATCGGCGTTTCCGCACAAGATCCTGGACCGCCGCCATGTCCGACGCCGCCGCCCGTGCGCCCGCCGCCGTCAACCCGCCGAGGAGCGAAATCCTCTACTGGGCGGCGCTGTTCGCCATCCTGGGGCCGCCGATCGGGGCGGTGCTGCCGGTGGGCGCGCTGATCGTCTCGGCGGTCTCCAGCTTCGACGCCGCCTTCCCGCTCGGAATCGCCGCCCTGCTGCTGGTCGCCATCCCGGCCTGTTACCTGTTCGGCCTCGTGCCGGGCGCGGTCGCCGGCGTTGCGGGCAGCTTCCTGGCGACGCGGCTGGGCAAGCGCCTGCCGGTGGTGGGCGCCACCGCCGTCGTCGGCGCGGCCGCCGCCTCCCTCTGGGCCGCGCTCATCTCCGGCTTTTCCGAGCTGGACGCCTGGATCCTGGCCTGGATCGCCGCCGCCGGGGGCATCTCGGCGGCCATCTGCGCCTACATCGCCACCGCGCGGGAAGCCGGCGCGCCGCCGGAGCCCGACGCCGCCGCCTAACCGGCCTTGGGCGGCATCTCGTAGAGGTCCGCGAGGCGCAGGAAAGCGGCCCGGTCGCCGGTCACCGACAACGCGCCCTGTCCCTCCAGCGCCTCGAGCGGCGCCTTGCCGTACACGACCGCGGCCACGGCGGAGGGCGAGCCGGCGAGCTCCACGTCCGGCGCCGGCGCATCGCCGCGTTCGGTGGTCAGCACGCCGTCCTTCACCGCCACGCGGAACGCCTCCTCGCCGAACCGGAAGGCGATCTCCACGGCGAGGCCCCGAGCGCGCGCGGGGTCGAACTTGGCCCGGAAGGACAGCATCAGGGCCACGGGGCTGAACGGCAGCTTCGGGTCGTGCCGGGGCGATCTCACGCCCCAGCGGCCCAGCGCCAGCAGCACCGGCTCAGCCTCCAGTCCCCATTCGGTGAGCTCGTAGACCTGCACCGACGCCGGCGGCGGCAGCCGGCGCCGGCGCACGATCCCGGCCGCCTCCAGCCCTTCCAGGCGCTGGGTCAGGACGTTGGCCGACAGGCCCGTCAGGCTGGCGCGCAGGTCGCTGAACCGGCGGGGCCCCAGCATCAGCTCGCGCATCACCAGCATCGCCCAGCGTTCGCCGATCAGGTCGAGGGCGTGGGCGGTGGCGCAGGCGTCGTCGTAGCGGCGTGTGGACTGCTTGGTTATTTTTTCTAACTCCATACTTGCATAAGATAACTCATTGGCGCATGAGTCTCAACGCGGCCGAGGCCGCCGGTGAATGGAGAGACGCGAGATGAGCTACATCGACGGGATGATCGCGGCGGTGCCGACCGCCAACAAGGACGCCTACCTAGCCCACGCCCGCGCGACCTCGGAGGTCTTCAAGGCCCATGGCGCGGTGAAGTGCGTCGACGCCTGGGGCGACGACGTGCCGGACGGCCAGGTCACCGACTTCCGGCGGGCCGTGCAGGCCACGCCCGACGAGACCATCGTCTTCTCCTGGATCACCTGGCCCGACAAGGCCGCCCGCGACGCCGGCTGGGCGGCGGTGATGCAGGACGAGCGGATGCAGAAGCTTGAGATGCCGTTCGATGGCAAGCGGATGGTCTACGGCGGCTTCGCGCCGCTGTTTGAGGCCTAGGCCCGACGCCCCCTCCACCGCCTTCGGCGGTCCCCCTCCCCCCCCCGCAGTCTGCGCTGCGGGGAAGGAGACAAGCGGCCAAGCTCCGCCCCTGTCGCGAAGACGACGGGGGAGGTGGATCGGCGCAGAGCGACGAGACGGAGGGGGCGCATAGCCCAATGAAGAAGGGGCGGCCCATGGGACCGCCCCTCTTTTTCGTCAGCTGTCGAGGAAGCTGCGGAGCTTGCGGCTCCGGCTCGGGTGCTTGAGCTTGCGCAGCGCCTTGGCCTCGATCTGGCGGATCCGCTCGCGGGTCACGCTGAACTGCTGGCCGACCTCCTCGAGGGTGTGGTCGGTGTTCATGCCGATGCCGAAGCGCATCCGCAGGACCCGCTCCTCGCGGGGCGTCAGCGAGGCCAGCACGCGCGTGGTGGTCTCGCGCAGGTTCGACTGGATGGCCGCGTCGATCGGCAGGACCGCGTTCTTGTCCTCGATGAAGTCGCCCAGGTGGCTGTCCTCCTCGTCCCCGATGGGGGTTTCGAGGGAGATCGGCTCCTTGGCGATCTTCAGCACCTTGCGCACCTTCTCGAGCGGCATGGCGAGCTTCTCGGCCAGCTCCTCGGGGGTCGGCTCGCGGCCGATCTCGTGCAGCATCTGGCGCGAGGTGCGGACGATCTTGTTGATCGTCTCGATCATGTGCACCGGGATGCGGATGGTGCGGGCCTGGTCGGCGATCGAACGGGTGATCGCCTGCCGAATCCACCAGGTGGCGTAGGTCGAGAACTTGTAGCCGCGCCGGTACTCGAACTTGTCCACCGCCTTCATCAGGCCGATGTTGCCCTCCTGGATCAGGTCCAGGAACTGCAGGCCGCGGTTGGTGTACTTCTTGGCGATGGAGATCACGAGGCGCAGGTTGGCCTCGACCATCTCCTTCTTGGCCTGTCGGGCCTCGCGCTCGCCCTTCTGCACCGTCTGGACGATGCGGCGGTAGTCGTCGATCGGCACGCCGGTCTCTTGCGCCAGGGCGGCGATCTCGTTGCGGATCTCGGCGATCTGCGAGGCGTCGTTCTGGGCGAACTTGGACCAGCGGACGCCGAGGCTCTTCACCTTCTCCCCCCAGTCCGGGGTCATCTCCGAGCCGAGGTAGGCCTTCAGGAACTCGCCGCGGCTGATGCCGTAGCTGTCGGCCAGGCGGAACAGCCGGCCTTCCAGGCCGACCAGCCGCTTGTTGATGGCGTAGAGCTGCTCGACCAGCGCCTCGATCCGGGCGTTGTTCAGCTTCAGCGTCTTCAGGTGCTGGACGATGGTCGAGGTGGCCGCGTTGTAGGCCTTGCGGTCGGCCTCGGACAGGTCCTGGCCGGCCAGCCGCTGGGCGACCAGCTTCTCCTGCAGGGCGCGGAAGCTCTCGAACTCGGCGGCGATGGCGTCCAGGGTGGCCATCACCCCTTCGCGCAGCTCCGCCTCCATGGCGCTGATGGTCGGACCGGCGCCGTCGTCGAAGTCGTCGTCGCTGTCGCCGCCGCCTTCGCCTTCCTCGCCTTCGGCCTTGGCCTCTTCCGGCTCCTCTTCGGCGGGGGCCGGCGCGGCCGCGCCGTTCTGGCCGCCGTAGGTCTGCTCCAGGTCGATGACCTCGCGCAGCAGGATGCGGCCGGAGCCGAGCTCCTCGCGCCAGACCATGATGGCTTCGAACGTCAGGGCGCTCTCGCAGAGGCCCCGGATCATCGTGTCGCGGCCGGCCTCGATGCGCTTGGCGATGGCGATCTCGCCCTCGCGCGACAGCAGCTCCACCGAGCCCATTTCGCGGAGGTACATGCGCACGGGATCGTCCGTGCGGTCGTAGGCCGGCTCCTTGGTGGTCTCGACGACCGCGGTCTCCTCGCGGACCGCCACCTCGCCGCCCTCGGCGTCCTCTTCCGCCTCGACGACGTTGACGCCCATCTCGGACAGCATGGCGAGCGTGTCCTCGATCGCTTCCGAAGTGACTTCCTCGGAAGGGAGGACCTTGTTCAGCTCGTCCATCGTGACGTAGCCGCGGGCCTTGGCCTGCTTGATGAACTTCTTGACCGCAGCATCGGTCAGGTCGAGAAGCGGCCCGTCGCCGCCTTGACCTTCGGCTGCGTTCGGAGTGGCTTCAGCTTCGGCCGTCGTGGTGCTCATCGACATCTCCAATCCGGCCTGGTCCCCTGCAAGAACGGGGCCGGACATGCTTAATGGGCCGTACGCAAGGACCTTCGGGCTTTAAGACCCTGGGTCCTTCCAAATCGTTCCCGTCCTTATTGCGCGCGTCAGTGCGTCGCGTTGGGACTTCAGGCGCATGAAGCGGCCAGCGTCGGAACCCCCGGCTTCGAGCGCGCGTTTGGCGCTGGCCAGGTCCTCTTCCAACGCAGACAACCGCGACAGTGCGTCGAAGGCCTGCGACCACTGGGCTCTGGCGGCACTGAGGGAGACATCCTCTTGGAGGAAGGGCGCGCCCGACTTCGCGGCGGCCCGGTCGATGTCTGTCAATAGCTCGCTAAACCCGCACGAGCGCAGATGGCGTGCGAGTGACGCCGTGTCAAGGTGCTCGGCTTCCAGCCTCAGTTGAATGATTTCCCTGACCAATTCGGACAACGCGGCTTCGCCGAAGCCGTCCGCGGTCAGACGATGCTCCAGATGATCGTCCAGGATGGCCGGGTCCTGGATGGCGTAGGAAGCCATCGCCGCGGCCAGGAAGTCCAATCCTTGCGACAGGTTGCGGGCCGCCGCCTTGCCCTCGGGGGTGGAGGGCAGCACCCGCCAGGGCTCCTCCCATTCGCGCCGGTTTCGTCCGCGGCGGCCGCCGGGACCGGGCTGCGGCGCCGGCCGGCCGGGCCGCTCGAACAGCGCGTCGAAGCGCCTCAGGAGCTCGTCGCGATAGGCCTGGGCGAGGTCCGCGTCTTGGATCAGCGCGGCGGCCTTGCGCAGCCGGCCCTTCAGCCCTGCGCGACGCTCGGGCGTGTCGTAGGCCTCCAGGTCGCGCTCGCGGGCGAACAGGGCGTCGACGAAGGCGGTGGTCTGCGAAAGCTGGCTCTTCAGCGCCGCCGGCCCCTGCTCGCGCAGCACGTCGTCGGGGTCCTTGCCGCCCTCGACGATGGAGAACTTCAGGCTGCGGCCCGGCTTCAGCAGCGGCAGGGCGCGGTCGATGGAGCGGGCGGCGGCCTGGCCGCCGGCCCGGTCGCCGTCGAAGCACAGGGTCGGCTCGGGGTGGAGGCGCCAGAGGATCTCCATCTGGTCCTCGGTCAGCGCGGTCCCCAGCGGGGCGACCGCGGCGATCCCGGCCCGCTGGCAGGCGATGGCGTCCATATAGCCTTCCACCACCACCAGCGGCGGCGCCTCGCCGGAGGGGGCCGCGCCCAGGATATTCCGCGCCTCGGGCAGGCCGTAGAGGTTTGCGCCCTTGTGGAAGAGCGGGCTCTCGGGGCCGTTCAGGTATTTGGCCCGCTCCTGCGGGTCCATCGCCCGGCCGCCGAACGAGACCACCCGCCCGCGCCCGTCGGTGATGGGAAAGATGATCCGGTCGCGGAAGCGGTCGTAGGGCGCCCCGCCGCTCTCGGGCGCGATCAGCAGCCCGGATTCCACCAGCTCGGCCGGCCGTGCGCCCTTGGCGACGAGGTAGTCCTTCAGGGCCGTGCGCCCGCCCGGCGCGTAGCCCAGCCGGAACCGCTTCCACTCGGCCTCGGGCAGGCCGCGCTTCTCCAGATAGGCCCGCGCCTGCTGGCCGACGGGGCGGCGCAGCTCGGCCTCGAACCACTGGGCGGCCAGCTCCAGCCAGTCGGCCAGGCCCTGACGCTTCTGCTCCTGGCGGGCGGACTCCGGGTCGGGCGTCGGCAGGGCCAGGCCCGCCTCGGCGGCCAGCCGCTCGACCGCCTCGGCGAAGGTCAGCCTCTCGGTCTCCTGCAGGAAGGTGATGAGGTCGCCGTTCTTGCCGGACGAGAAGTCGAAGAACTGGCCCTTCTCGTCGTTCACGTAGAAGGACGGCGTCTTCTCCTTATTGAAGGGGGAGAGGCCGACGTACTCGCGGCCCTGCTTGCGCAGCTTCACGCTCCGCCCGATCACGTCGGAAGGGCGGAGGCGGGCTTTGATCTCGTCGAGGAATCGCTCGTCGAAGCGCACGGTCGCGCACCATAGATCGCGCCGGGCCGGTGAGTCTCAGGCTCTGGCGCCGCGGGGGGTGACAGGTAGCGCCTGCGGCGCAACCAGTCACCGAAGCGCACCCCTCACGCCGGCAGATGCCCCAGCTTGTCCGGGTTGCGGACCATGTAGATGCCCTTGAGCTTGCCGTCGGGGCCGGGCTCGAAGGCCACCGTGGCCGGGCCGTCCTCGCGCACCAGGATGACGCCGAAGAGGCCGTTGATGCGGACGGGCTTGAGCTCGAGGGCGGCGTAGGGCTCGGCTTCGCGCCAGGCCAGCCCCTGCAGCAGGCGCAGCACGTCCTCGCGGCCGATCAGCGGGCGCAGCGAGGCCTTCCGCTTGCCGCCGCCGTCGGTGATCATCACCGCATCCTCGGCCAGCAGCTCGCCCAGGGCGGCCATGTCCCCCTTCGAGGCCGCGGCCATGAAGGCCATGGCCAGCCGGCTCGCCTCCTCCTGGCTGACCGAGAAGCGCGGGCGGGTGTCCTTGACGTGCGACCTGGCCCGGCTGGCGAGCTGGCGCACCGCCGCCTCGCTGCGGCCCAGGGTCTCGGCGACCGAGGCGTAGTCCTCGTCGAACACGTCGTGCAGCAGGAAGACCGCCCGCTCCAGCGGCGAGAGCCGCTCCAGCGCCAGCAGGAAGGCGATCGAGACGTCCTCGGCCCGCTCGACCGGATCGTCGGTCAGCTCCTCGATGAGAGGTTCGGGGAGCCAGGGACCGCGATAGGCCTCGCGCCGCACCTTGGCCGCCCGCAGCCTGTCGATGCACAGGCGGCTGGTGGCGCGCACCAGCCAGCCCTCGGGGTCGGCGACGTCGTCCCCCGCCCCGCTCCATCGCAGCCAGGCGTCCTGCACCGCATCCTCGGCCTCGGCGACCGAGCCCAGCATCCGGTAGGCCAGCCGCATCAGCCGCGGGCGGTGGGTCTGGAAGCTCTCGGTCTTGTTCATCGGATCACCTTACGCCGCCAGCGCCGGCGCGTGGACCACGGGCGCGGCCTCGCCCGCCACGACGATGCGCGAGCAGGCCTTGCCGTAGCCGAGGGCGTACTTGAGCGTCGGGTACATGCGGGCCGTGGTGATGGCCATGGAGACGGCGACCAGGCCCTTCTCGCCCCAGCGGCGGACGATCTCGTCTCGCAGGGGATCGGCCTCGAGCATGTCGCGGGTCAGGCTCGCCCGGGCGAACCGCCAGGCCAGCGCCGCGGCCTCGCCCATCCCCGCCTCGTCGCCGGCCAGGATGGCGCGCAGCACCTTGGGATCGACGCCGCCGGCGGCGGCCATGTCGACGCTGATCTGGGTGCAGGGGCCGCAGTCCTCGGCCAGGGTCCCGGCGATGCCGGCGGCGGCCAGGGATTCGGCGGGCGCGGCCTTGCGGTCGACGAGGCCGGTCAGCACCGAGAATTTCAGCAGGCTCATCGGCGCGGCCTTCAGCACGAAGCGCATGTAGCTGGCGTCGTAGCGCCAGGTCTTCTCGAGCTTGTCGATCCCGACCTTCAGGAATGCGCGCAACATCAGGCTCTGGCCTCCGCTCTGTGGGTGACGGCGATCAGGAGGGCGAGGGCGGCGGGGAGAAAGACGCCGGCGAAGTCGCGGGCGACCATCCGGAGGGGCTCGGACCCGCAGGCGGCGTCGTAGACGTGGATCGCCGCATGCAGGGTCAGGAACGCCGCGCCGGCCGCCAGCGCCGGCCAGCCCTGGCGTGGACGCCAGGCGAACCAGGCCAGCCCTGCGGCCGCCACCAGGTAGGCCGCGCCGATGTCGCGCACGAAGTGGGGATTGTAGGGGCCCGTCTGCGGGACCCCGTCCACCGCCCCGTACCACCAGAAGCCGGCGAACAGCATCGCAAGGCCGTTGGCCCCCAGAACCGCCGCCAGTATCCCGCTGATCCACCGGGCCATCGCCCTCGCCTCCTGATCTTGAAGGGCAGGACGGATGGGGCGGCGGGGTTGTGACATGGCCGGCCCCGGGGACGGTGACAGGTAGGGCTTTCGCCCAACCAGTCACCGGCGGGCCACGGTGACCGGTTGCGCCGCAGGCGCTACCGGTCACCCCTCACGAGATCCCCTCGATCCACCCCGGCAGCTCGGAAATGTTCGAAAGCTCGGCGAACCTGGGATGGTCGAGGGGCGCGTCGGCCATCTCGTGGGACCAGACCAGCGGATAGGGCACGTGGGCGGCCCAGGCGCCGGCCTCGAGCGCCGGCAGGATGTCGGAGCGCACGGAATTGCCGCACATGACGGCTTCGGCCGGCCCTGTGCCGTGGCGGGCGAACACGCGGCTGTAGGTCGAGGCGTCCTTCTCCGAGACGATCTCCACCGCGACGAACAGATCGCCCAGGCCGGAGGCGGCCAGCTTCTGCTCCTGGTGAAGCAGGTCGCCCTTGGTGATCAGCACGAGCCGGTAGCGCTCGGAGAGCTGCGCCAGCGCCTGATCGACACCGGGCAGCGGCTCCACCGGCTCGCTCAGCATCTCGCGGCCGGCGGCCAGGATCTCGCGGATGATCCGCGGCGGCGCCTCGCCGCCGGTCAGCTCCATGGCCGTCTCGATCATCGAGAGGGTGAAGCCCTTCACCCCGTAGCCGTAGAGCCGCAGGTTCCGCTTCTCGACCTCCGCCAGCCGCTGCTCGAGCATCTCGGGCCCGGCGACGTCTGCCAGCAGGTCGAAGAACCGCTGCTGGGTCAGCCGGAACAGGCTCTCGTTGTGCCAGAGGGTGTCGTCGGCATCGAGCCCGACGGTGGTGATCACTCGCCGAAGCCCTCCCCCGGCGTCAGGGGCGAAAGGCGGATCAGCCGCGAGTCCGCCACCGCCGCGGTGCGGTGCTTGACGTGCTCGCGGTACTCGGGGTCGCGGACCATGTCGATGAAGGCCTGGGCGGTGGGGTATTCGACGATGAAGGCCAGGTGCCAGTCCTCGCTGCGCGGCCCGGTCACCGTCACCTGCGGCCGGCCCGTCCAGACCTGCCGTCCGCCCAGCCGCTTCAGGATGGGCGCCGTCGTACGGCCGTAGGCGCGGTAGGCGTCCAGGCCCGTGTGGCCCTTGCCGTGGTCCGGGTGGTCGGAAGGATAGTCGGCGAGGTCCTTCAGCCGGATCAGGTTCAGCATCTGGATCGGCTGGTCGCGCGGGAGGTCCTTGAACTGCTCCCAGGCCTGGCGATCGGGGTCGATGTGCATGGCGGCCTCCTGTGAACGTGAACCTAACGGCCGCTTGGCCGCGGGTCACCGCATTGACGCGACCCTTGAGTCTCACTAGGTACGCGGCCGTTTGTGCGGCGGGCGGGGTTCACCTCGGCCCGCCTTTTTGCAAGCATCCCTCAACCGCTGGAGCCCACGCCCATGACCTCGCTGCTGCCTGGAGTGACCGGCGTCCTGGTCCTGGCCGACGGGACCGTCCTGCAAGGGGTCGGCGTCGGCGCGGTCGGCGAGGCCGTGGGCGAGGTCTGCTTCAACACCGCCATGACCGGCTACCAGGAGATCCTGACGGACCCCTCCTACATGGCCCAGATCGTCGCCTTCACCTTCCCGCACGTCGGCAACGTCGGGACCAACGTCGAGGACATCGAGCAGATGTCCGGCTCGGCCGAGACCGCGGCCCGGGGCGCCATCTTCCGCGACATCCCCACCGCCCCGGCCAACTGGCGCGCGAACGCCGACCTGCCCACCTGGATGAGCCGCCGCGGCGTCGTCGGCCTGGCCGGCGTCGACACCCGCGCGCTGACCAAGCGCATCCGCGAGACCGGCATGCCGCACGCGGTGATCGCCCACAATCCGGAGGGCCGCTTCGATCTCGAGGCCCTCATCGCCCGGGCCCGCGCGTGGAGCGGCATCGTCGGCCTGGACCTGGCCAAGGACGCCAGCTGCCTGCAGCCCTTCACCTACGAGGAAGGCCTGTGGGCCTGGCCGCGCGGCTACACCAAGCTGGACGCGCCGCGGTACGAGGTCGTGGTCGTGGACTACGGGGTGAAGCGCAACATCCTGCGGGCGCTGACCTCGGTCGGCGCGCGGGCGACCGTGGTGCCGGCCAGCACCTCGGCCGAGGACATCCTGGCCCGCAAGCCGGACGGCGTCCTGCTGTCCAACGGCCCGGGCGATCCGGCCGCCACAGGCGCCTATGCGGTGCCGGAGATCCGCAAGCTGGTCGACAGCGGCACGCCGGTGTTCGGCATCTGCCTGGGCCACCAGATGCTGTCCCTGGCGCTCGGCGCCAGGACGGTGAAGATGGAGCAGGGCCACCACGGGGCCAACCACCCGGTGAAGGACCTGACCACCGGCAAGGTGGAGATCGTCTCCATGAACCACGGCTTCACCGTCGACCGCGACAGCCTGCCCGCGCCGGTCGTGGAGACCCACGTCTCGCTGTTCGACGGCACCAACGCCGGCATCGCCCTGAAGGACCGGCCGGTGTTCTCGGTGCAGCACCACCCGGAGGCCTCTCCCGGCCCGACGGACTCGCTCTACCTCTTCGAGCGGTTCGCCGACCTGATGGACGAGCAGAAGGGCTGATCCGGATGGCGGAGGCGTTCTGGAGCCCCGGATCGCCGCCGCCCGAGCGGATCGTCGACATCCCCACCCTCGCCTCCGAGCGCCTGCTGGTGCGGCGGCTGTGCGCCGACGACC
The DNA here is from genome assembly GCF_042681205.1 of Phenylobacterium terrae. NCBI lineage: Bacteria > Pseudomonadati > Pseudomonadota > Alphaproteobacteria > Caulobacterales > Caulobacteraceae > Phenylobacterium > Phenylobacterium terrae. Next base: position 2,731,803 of record NZ_JBHUEY010000001.1, on the reverse strand, counting down.
TGGAGGCCTGCCACAGGCTGTGGCTCGACATCGGCTATGCCGACGCGGCCCTCGACGAGACCGCCAATCGCAGCCGCCGGGCCGAGTGGCTGGCCTGGAGCCAGGCCAACTACGATCAGCTCTCGGGCATGATGCAGCCCCCCTACGGCGACCGGGCGGTGGTCAGCCGCAAGGACGGCCGCTTCCTGGGCGTCGTCGGCCTCGTGCCCGCCTACGGGCCCTTCGATCAACTGCAGCACACGGGCCTGGAGGAGCCGACGCGGTTCTCGCCCGAGGTCGGGCTGTTCTGGGCGGTCTCCCCGCCCGAGCGGGGCCTGAACGTCGCCAGCGAGGCGGCGGAGCTGCTGATCGCCTACGCCTTCGAGGCGCTGAACCTCAAACGCATCGTCGCCACCACCGAGCGTGACAACGCCGCCTCCCTCGGCGTCATGCGCCGGCTGGGCATGACGGTGTACGAGAACCCCTACCCGGAGCCCGCGTGGTTCCAGATGGTGGGCGTGCTGGAGGCGTAGCCGCTAAAGCCCGCCGACGGTCGCGGCGGCGTCGGTGGCGGGCAGCTGGTCGATGACGTAGATCTCGACGGGCTCGTCGCCGACGGCCTTGGCCATGTGCCAGTCGCCGGCCGCCTCGGTGGCCATCTCGCCGGCGCCGACGAGCTGTTCCTCGCCGGTGACGAGGTTGGAGACCTTCAGCTGTCCCGAGGCGACGAACAGGTGGCGGATGTAGGGCTGGCGGTGCTCGGCCAGGCTCGCGCCGGCCTCCAGCCGCTGCTGGGTGATGGCGACCTGGACCTTGCCCTCCAGTTCCGGATCGGCGGCCAGGCCGGCGAGCGCAGGCGGGGCGACGGGCCCGGCCGGCGCGGCGGCCAGCGCGAGGCTGGGGGCTGCGACGAGGGCCAGAGCGGCGATGGCGATTGTTCTCATTATGGTACCTCCCTGCCCCGCTCGTGCACGCCGGGCGCCAAGCGTTAGCATATTGTTAAGCTTTGGCGAGGGGGGAGGTTCCACCGCCCCGGACTGGGCGGCGCAACGAAAGAGGGCGGGAGCCGAAGCCCCCGCCCTCCTCATGTGAAGCGGTCTGGCCGCCTTAGAAGCGGGCCTTCAGCCCCATGTAGAAGAAGCGACCCATCGGTCCGACCGGGGTCGGGCCCTGGGTGAAGGCGCCGGCCGAGGTCTGGGCCACGCCCGCCGTGCCGCGGTCCGGCAGCTGGTTGGTGAAGTTGTTCACCCCGGCGTAGGCCTGGTAGCGCCCCTGGAAGGTGCGCTGCACCTGGATGTCGTGCGTCGCGCGTTCGGAGTAGGTCCAGTACGCGTCCGGCACGTAGTTCGGTTCGGCCGCCCGACGCTCGTCGGTGAAGCGCTTGGTCTCGTCGAACCAGTTGAAGCCGTAGTTGACCAGCCAGTCGCCGTAGGTCCAGGTCGCGTCGAAGTTGGCCTGCCACTTGGGCGCGCCGGCGTAGCCCAGCTCGCTCGAGGGCTCGGCGCCTTCGAGCTCGGTGAACTGCAGCTTGGTCAGGCGGTTGGCCAGCAGGGTGAACTGGAAGGTCCCGATGTCCCGCTCCACGCCGAAGTCGGCCGGATCGAGCGCGTACTGGACGGCCAGGTCGAAGCCCGCGGTCTCGTACTCGGAGACGTTGATCGAGTACTCCTGGAAGGAGTCCACGAACTGGGTGCCGGGGTCGCGCGTGAAAAGGCCGCAGAAGTCGTTCGGCTGCGGCAGGTCATAGCAGCTCTCGATGATGGTGTTGGCCGTGAACCGGTTCACCGCGTCCTTCAGGGTGATGCGGTAGTAGTCCAGCGCGATCGAGAGGCCGGGCACGAAGCTCGGCGAGTAGACGAAGCCCAGGGTCTGGGTGTCGCCCGTCTCGGGGCCGAGGTCCGGGTTGCCGCCGACCGTCCCCTCCACCGACGACGAGGTCGTGTTGATGAACTGCGTCGTCGCCGGGTTGAAGCCGAGCGCGGCCGTGCAGTTCGCCACCCGATGTTCGGTACCGGCCAGGACGTTGCGGGTGTCGCAGGGGTCGGTGATCAGCGCGAAGGTCTGGACCTGCGGCAGGTACAGCTCCGAGATGTTCGGCGCCCGGACCGCGCGGGCGCGGCTGGCGCGGATCATCAGGTCGTCGGTCACCTTCCACTGGGCGCCGATGTTCCAGGTGTCCGTCTGGCTGATCGTCGAATAGTCCGAGAACCGGTAGGCGAGGTTCACGTCGAACGACTCCACGAACGGCAGGTCGCGGACGATCGGGACCGCCAGCTCGCCGAACAGCTCGTAGACGTCGAACTCGCCGTTCTCCACCGCGCCCTGGCCGAGCCAGGTGACGTCGAAGCCGTGCTGGGCGCCCAGCAGTTCCTCGGCCGACGGCGTGAACAGGCTCTTCTCGAGGCGGTACTCCGCGCCGAGCACGAAGCCCACCGGGCCGGCGGGAAGCTCGAACGCGCCCGAGCTGTCGCCGGAGACGTAGGCGCTGACCACATGCTGCTCGATCTCGGCGCTCGAGGCGGCCGTGCCGTTGATCCAGGCCCGCGCCTCGGGCGAGATGGTGTTCTCGCCGAAGATGTTGACCGGAACGCAGCCGCCGCCCGTGCCGAGCGCGGCCCAGGCCGCCGGGTCCACCGTGCGCCCGCCGTAGATGTCGCCGACCGGCATCCCCGAGGCATCCAGGCTGGAGCGGCAGACGATCTGGCCCGTCGCCGGGTCGCGGACCGCGTCGATGGCCGCATACCAACGCAGGTTGTTGCGGTTGTTCAGCTCGAGGTTGTTCTCCTTGGTCTTACCGTAGACGTAGGAGACGTTGTAGCCGACGGTGTCGGTCAGATCGCCCTCGACGCCCACCACCGTGCGGAACGTTTCGCGCTCGATCTCGCGGATCACCTGGCCGAGATCGAAGTTGTCGCGCGCCACCAGCACCCCGGGCTGGTCCAGCCAGGTGTCGGCCGCGTTGCCCAGGCCGCCCGCGGCCGTCGCATCGGCCAGGATGGAGGCCGGGATGAACGGGTTGTCGAGCGGAACGAAGATCCCGTAGTCGAAGGTCGGCTGCGAGGTGAAGCTGGTCTTCGAGTTGTTGTACTTGACGTTTGCGAACAGCCGGTGGTTCGGCGCCAGTTCGTACTCGGCGCTGGCGTAGCCGGTCCACCGCTCCAGGCCCGGCGTCAGCTCGGTCTGGAACAGGTCGGTCGGGCTGCCCGAACCGCCCAGCATGCTGAAGCCGCCCACGTAGATCCCGTCGCGCCAGGGCTGGCCGTCGCCCTGGAAGCTCACGCCGGACAGGCTGCCGGCCTCGGCCGCGTCGACGCGGGTGTAGACCCCGCCGCCGAGGGCGGTGTCGATGTAGCGGACGTCCCGGCCGAACACGAGCCGGGTGTCGCCCCAGGCCGCCGGGTCGAGGCCCGGGTTGTCGGCCATGTAGCGGGTGGGGTTGTTGACCAGCACCTCGCGGCTGCCCGCGCGGGTGAAGTCGCGGTCGCGCGGGTCGAGCGCGTCGGTGTTGGAGTATTCGACCAGGCCGGTGAGGTTCAGCCGCCCGTCGAGGAAGTCCTTGCCGCCCAGCACGCTGACGAAGGCGTTCTCGCCGCCGCCCAGGTCCGACCAGCCGTACTGCGTCCGGACGTCCAGGCCCTCGAAGTTCCGCTTGGTGATGAAGTTGACGACCCCCGAGACGCCGTCGGCGCCGTAGACCGCCGAGGCGCCGCCGGTGAGCACCTCCACGCGGTCGATCAGGGCGACCGGAATGGAGTTGGTGTCCACCGACGAGGAGCCCGGCTCGCCCGCCACGTGGCGGCGGCCGTCGACCAGCACCAGTGTGCGCTTCTCGCCGAGATTGCGCAGGTTCAGCAGGTTCAGGCCCACCAGGCCGCGGTTGCCCGCGTCGGCCAGGTCCTGGCTGTCGGTGGAGCCGACCAGCGCCGGATAGCTGGTCATCAGGTCGGTGACGTTGGTGATGCCCGACCGCTCGATGGACTCGGCCGTCACGGTGCTCACCGGATTGGGCGAGGAGAAGTCCTCGAGCCGGATCCGGGAGCCGGTGATGACCAGCTCTTCGACTTCGGTGTCTTGGGCGAGCGCCGTCTGCGGCGCGAAGGAGGAGAAGGCCGCGGCGGTGAGGACCGTCGTGGCGAACAGGCGAGAACTGATGCGCATTTGAACCCCGGTGACTCGTACTGGGGTCGTGCACACCACGCGCATTGGCTGTGCGCATCCCGAGTCTTACGGATCGGCCGGGCTTCGCCGCAAATGCGCGCTCAGGCAGCATTTCCGCCGCAAATTGCGGCATTTAGGTCACATTTAGAGCGAGCCGCGGTCGACGAACTCCGCTGCAACCATGCCGCGTATCGTCGCTCGCCGAACGTCGGGCGGCTAGGGCGCCCGACGCTCCATGTTGGCTTCCCCCGGCGGCGCCTGGTCGATCACCAGCAGGCGCACGTCCTCGGCGCCGAGGGCCTGGCCGGTGTGCCACTGCCCCAGCGCCTCGACCGCGAAGTCGCCCACCTTCAGCTCACGGGTCTCGCCGGTGTCGAGGTTCTTCACGGCGACGCGGCCGGCCAGCACGCGGATGTAGCGGGGATAGGGGTGGCGGTGCTCGGGAAGGCTGGCGCCGGCGGGGATCAGCGTCTCGGAGACGCTCACCCGCACCGGCCCCTGCGGCAGGCGGATCGGCTGGCCCGAGAGGGTGGCCTCGTACTGGCCGACCGGCGTCGTCACCGGTGCGACCGGGGTCTGGGCGACGGCCGGAGCCGCCAGCGCGGCGAGGATCAAGACGGACGCGAGCTTCATGAGGCCTCCTGCCGGCGCAGGATGCCCCGCTTTGCGCGAAGCCGAAAAGATGCTCCCGCCGCGGCGGCCCCCCTAAGCCGCGGCTAGTGGGCGGCTTCCTTCTTCGTGGTCCGCTTGGCGGCGCGTTTGGCGGCGGCGGCCTCGACCTTCTCGGCCTGGCGCTGGGCGGCGGCTTCCTCGAGCGCCGGCAGGAGCTCGGCGGCGGCGGCCTGCTGCTTGGCCGAGCCCTCTTCCGAAAGGCGGCGGGCGTTGGCCAGGAGGTTCTTCAGGCCGTCGTCGTCGAGTTCCGGGATCTTCTCGATCAAGGTCATTCCAGGAAAGTCTCCATCGGCGTCCGCACGGAACGACCGCGCAGGCATATCATGTGATAAGGCCAAGGTCGTCCGATGGTTCCGAATCCGGCCGATCACGAGGTCTGGAACGGCCCCGGGGCGCAACCTTGCAAGCTCTCCCTTGCCCTGTCCCGACTCCGCCTCTAAACGGGCGACTTAACCTGCAATCCGGTCGGTGAAGGCCGCGCGGCGCGCCGCGCGACCCGGCCTTGGCGCGCGAGAAGAGCCCCAGAGAATGCCCAAACGCACCGACCTCAAGTCGATCCTGATCATCGGCGCCGGGCCCATCGTGATCGGCCAGGCCTGCGAGTTCGACTACTCCGGGGTGCAGGCGTGCAAGGCGCTGCGCGCCGAGGGCTACCGGATCATCCTGGTCAATTCGAACCCGGCGACGATCATGACCGATCCGGAGATCGCCGACGCCACCTACATCGAGCCGATCACCCCCGAGATGGTCGCCAAGATCATCGAGAAGGAGCGGCCGGACGCCCTGTTGCCGACCATGGGCGGCCAGACGGCGCTGAACACCGCGCTGGCCCTCGAGCGCGCCGGGGTGCTGGAGAAGTACGGCGTCGAGATGATCGGCGCCCGGGCCGAGGTGATCGACAAGGCCGAGGACCGGCAGAAGTTCCGCGACGCCATGGACGCCATCGGGCTGGAGAGCCCCAAGTCGCACGTCGCCCACACCCTCGAAGAGGCCATGCAGGCGCTCGACTTCGTCGGCCTGCCGGCGATCATCCGGCCGTCCTTCACCCTGGCCGGCACCGGCGGCGGCATCGCCTACAACGTCGAGGAGTTCCGCGAGATCGTCGAGCGGGGCCTGGACCTGTCGCCCACCACCGAGGTGCTGGTCGAGGAGAGCGTGCTCGGCTGGAAGGAGTATGAGATGGAGGTGGTCCGCGACAAGGCGGACAACTGCATCATCGTCTGCTCCATCGAGAACGTGGACCCGATGGGCGTCCACACCGGCGATTCCATCACCGTCGCCCCGGCCCTGACGCTGACCGACAAGGAATACCAGCGCATGCGGGCGGCCTCGATCGCCGTGCTGCGCGAGATCGGCGTCGAGACCGGCGGCTCCAACGTGCAGTTCGCGGTGAACCCGGCGGACGGGCGGATGGTGGTCATCGAGATGAACCCGCGGGTGTCGCGCTCCTCGGCGCTGGCCTCCAAGGCGACGGGCTTTCCCATCGCCAAGGTCGCCGCCCGGCTGGCGGTCGGCTACACGCTCGACGAACTGAAGAACGAGATCACTGGCGGGGCGACCCCGGCCTCCTTCGAGCCGTCCATCGACTACGTCGTCACCAAGATTCCGCGCTTCGCCTTCGAAAAGTATCCGGGCGCCGAGCCCTACCTCACCACCTCGATGAAGTCGGTCGGCGAGGTGATGGCCATCGGCCGCACCTTCGCCGAGAGCCTGCAGAAGGCCCTGCGGGGACTGGAGACGGGCCTGACCGGCCTAGACGAGGTCGCCATCGAGGGCGCCGACGACGCCGAGACCGGCCGCGCCGCCGTGCTGCGGGCGCTGGGCCAGCCGACGCCCGACCGGCTGCGGGTCATCGCCCAGGCCTTCCGCGAGGGCCTCTCGGTCGAGGAGGTGAACGCCGCCTGCGCCTACGAGCCCTGGTTCCTGCGCGCGATCGAGGCCCTGGTCCGCCAGGAGGCCCGCATCCGTGCGGCCGGCCTGCCGACCTCGGCCCCCGAGTTCCGGGCCCTCAAGGCCATGGGCTTCTCCGACGCGCGGCTGGCCCGCCTGACCCACACCACCGAGGCCGAGGTGCGCGAGCAGCGCCGGGCGCTGGGCGTGCGGCCCGTCTTCAAGCGCATCGACACCTGCGCCGGCGAGTTCCGCGCCGAGACGCCCTACATGTACTCGACCTACGAGACCGGGGCCCTGGGCCAGATCCCGGACGACGAGAGCGACCCGTCGGACCGCAGGAAGGCCATCATCCTCGGCGGCGGCCCCAACCGCATCGGCCAGGGGATCGAGTTCGACTACTGCTGCTGCCACGCCGCCTTCGCCCTGGACGACATCGGGGTGGAGTCGATCATGGTCAACTGCAACCCCGAGACGGTCTCCACCGACTACGACACCTCCGACCGGCTCTACTTCGAGCCGCTGACCGCCGAGGACGTGCTGGAGCTGATCGAGACCGAGCGCTCGCGCGGCGAGCTGCTCGGCGTCATCGTCCAGTTCGGCGGCCAGACGCCGCTGAAGCTGGCCGCGGCCCTGGAGCAGGCGGGCATCCCGATCCTCGGCACCAGCCCGGACGCCATCGACCTGGCCGAAGACCGCGAGCGGTTCCAGCAGCTGCTGCACCGGCTGAAGATCGCCCAGCCGGTCAACGCCATCGCCCGCTCCGACGAGGAGGCCTTCGAGGCGGCCCGCCAGGTCGGCTTCCCGGTGGTGATCCGGCCCTCCTACGTGCTGGGCGGCCGGGCCATGGAGATCGTCCGCGACGAGGAGCAGCTGGCCCGCTACGTGCGCGATGCGGTGCAGGTCTCTGGCGACAGTCCGGTGCTGATCGACCAGTACCTCTCGCGCGCCACGGAGGTGGACGTCGACGCCCTGTGCGACGGCGAGCAGGTGTTCGTGGCCGGCGTCATGGAGCACATCGAGGAGGCCGGGGTGCACTCGGGCGACAGCGCCTGCTCCCTGCCCCCCTTCTCGCTGAAGCGCGAGACCATCGAGGAGCTGAAGCGCCAGACCGAGGCGATGGCCAAGGCGCTGAACGTGCGCGGCCTGATGAACGTGCAGTTCGCCATCGAGGAGCCGCAGTCGGAGAACCCCCGTATCTTCGTGCTGGAGGTCAATCCGCGGGCCAGCCGCACGGTGCCCTTCGTCGCCAAGACCATCGGCAAGCCGCTGGCCGGCATCGCCGCCAAGGTGATGGCGGGCCGCAAGCTCTCCGAGTTCGACCTGACCGAGACCCCCTACGACCACATCGCGGTGAAGGAGGCGGTGTTCCCGTTCGCCCGCTTCGCCGGGGTGGACACGGTGCTGGGGCCGGAGATGCGCTCCACCGGCGAGGTGATGGGCCTGGACTGGGTGCGCGAGGGCGAGACCCTGGCGCCGGCCTTCGCCCGCGCCTTCGCCAAGAGCCAGCTGGGCGGCGGCACCATCCTGCCCAAGACCGGCTGCGTGTTCGTCTCCGTGAAGGACGCCGACAAGCCTTGGATCGTCGAGCCCGTGCGGCTGATGGTCGAGCGCGGCTTCAGGATCCTGGCCACCGGCGGCACCTGCGACTACCTCGCCGAAAAGGGGTTGAAGGTCGAGCGGGTGAAGAAGGTGCTGGAGGGCCGCCCGCACATCGTCGACGCCATGAAGAACGGCGAGGTGCAGCTGGTCTTCAACACCACCGAGGGCAAGCAGTCGCTGGCCGACAGCTTCGAGATCCGCCGCTCGGCCCTGATGATGAAGATCCCCTACTTCACCACCGCCGCCGGCGCCCTGGCCGCCGCCCAGGCCATCGCCGCCACCGCCGAGGACACCCTCGAGGTCCGGCCGCTGCAGGCGTATGGGTAAATAGACCTCTCCCCGCTTGCGGGGAGAGGGTTGGGTGAGGGGTCGCCGCCGCAGGCGGCGAGACGGATCGAACAGACGCGGTTCGGGCTTCGGACGGCGTAGCCCTGCGCATCGCGTAGCGGAGCCCCGAGGCCACCCTCACCCTACCCTCTCCCCCCGCTGCGCGGGGGGAGAGGTCTCTGATCGCAGGCGGCGAGGATGATCTCGCAGACATCGCTGCGGTTTCTGAGCACGTGCCGGTTCCAGAACCGCAGAACGCGCAGGCCGTGCGCCTCGAGGCGGAGGGTGCGGGCTGCGTCGTACTCCACCTGGACGTCGTGCTGCCCACCGTCGATCTCCACCACCAGGCGGGCGGCGGGACAGAGGAAGTCGACGATGTACGGGCCGATGGGGACCTGCCGGCGCCACTTCCAGCCGCCGAGACGGTGGGCGCGAAGGGCGGCCCAGAGGTGTTTCTCGGCGTCGGTGGAACTGCGGCGGAGGGCGCGCGCCCTGTGCTTGATGGTTTGCGGCGGCGCCCCCCTCACCCAACCCTCTCCCCCCGCCGCGCGGGCGGCGAGGTCTTGATGCTCAGAGCCTGCCATAGGCCTTCAGCGTCCTCAGCGCCTTGAGGGTCTGGACGCCGCGCCATTCCAGCTCGGAGGCGGGACCGGGCGGGTTCCAGGTGAGGGGCCAGCCGCCGTCGGGCTGCTGCGCGGCCGAAAGGTGGGCGAGGTTGTTCTCGATGGCGGCGTCGGAGAACCAGGGGCGGCAGAAGGCGTCGGGGCTGGGGGCGTACCAGAGGGGCGTCACGCCGTAGCCTTCGGCGGCGGGGTCTTCTTTGAACCAGGCGGCGGCGGGCAGCGCCTTCGCCAGCCGTGCGGCGGCGGCCTCGGCGCGGGGGCGGTCGGGGGCGGCCTCCAGGAACCAGACGGCGTCGAGGATGTCGTGGGCGCCCAGGCCCGCCTCCGCCTCGATCCAGGCCCAGACGCGGCCCGCCGTCGCCTCGCGCCAGGGATGATCGACGCCCAGCTTGTACAGCAGCCCGACCAGCCCGCCGTTGGGCACCAGCTCCGGCGGGCGCGCGTAGCCGGTCCAGTGGGCCGCGTGGGCGTGCGCCGCAAAGCCCGGCAGCAGGATCGGAACGCCCCCCTCGGGCGCGCTGACGCCTTGCAGGAAGTCGCAGGCGCGCCGCGCCATCGCCGCATCGCAGACGCCGGCGTCCGCCATGTACTGCAGGGCGATCTCGACGTTCAGCGGCTGGCTGTGCGGCGTGCGGGTGTCCGGTTCAAGGCCGTGGCCGAAGCCGCCGTCCGGGTTCTGGTAGGCGGCCAGCGCCGTCAGCACCAGCCCCGGGTCCGCCCCCTCGAACTCGGCCGCGAACGCGCGCCGGTCGATCAGCCGCGCCCCGCCGTAGATGAAATCGCGCGCCCGTTCGAAGTCCGCCATCGCCGCCTCCTATGTTCATACTTTGTTCTGACGAACGCCGGTCCGTCAAGTGTTGACCATCGCTCTGAAGAGGCGCACGATTTTGGTCATCGCCTGACCGCGTCAGGCGCAAAAGGGCCAGCTCCGGCGGCCCGCTCTTCGCCTCCGGAGCCGCGCCCCAGCGGCGCCTGGCGCAGTCTGGCAGAGGCTTTGCCTCAGTCATTTTGCGTAGGAGGCCCTTATGCGGCTGAATTTCAAGCACGGCGGCGCCCATGACGCCGACCACCACCCGCACCGCAACAAACATCGGATCGAGAAGTTCGAAGGCTCCATGGACCTGCTGGTCGTCGCGCTGATCGCGATCCTGGCGCTGGCGATGCTGGTGGGCCTGGTCACCGGCGGCGGCGACGCCAACTGGGTGAAGTCGCTCTAAGTCCTCACAGGGGGCGGGCGAGCACGAAGTCGTCGTAGACGCTCGCCCCCACCTGGAACTTCCGCTCGCCGGCCAGCGCGAAGCCCTGCCGGCGGTAGAAGCCGATGGCCGCCTCATTGCGGCCGAAGACGCCCAACAGGGCCCGGCCGAAGCCGGCCTCCCGGGCCCCGTCCAGGCACGCGCGCATCAGACCCGCCCCCAGCCCCTGCCCCTGGAACCGGTGCAGCAGGTAGATGCGCTTGATCTCCACATCCTCGCCGCTCGTCGGCACCGGCAGGTCCGGCGGCCCCAGCACCGCATAACCCACGGGCGCAGCCCCTTCCCGGGCCTCGGCGATCCACAGCCGGTGGCCGGCGCTCGCCAGCCAGGCCGCGTAGAGCTCGGGCGCATGCTGGCGCGCGCAGTGGGCCAGGATGTCGGCGGCCGGCAGCTGGCCGGCGTAGGTCTCCAGGAAGGTGGCGCGGCCGACCAGCGCCAAGGCTTCGGCGTCGGCGGGTTCGGCCCTGCGGATGATGGCGCTCATCGCCCTTCCCTAGTCGCCGACGCGCTCTGCCGCAAAGCCGCGTCATGGTCTAAAGCTTCACCGACTGAACAGCGATAAGAGGAAAGCGCCATGGGACGTGTGGACGGCAAGGTCGCGCTGGTGACCGGCGGAGCGAGCGGCATCGGCAAGGCCTGCGCCGAGCGGCTGGCCGCCGAGGGTGCGGTGGTGGTGATCACCGACGTCCAGGACGAGCTGGGCCAAGCCGCGGTCCAGGCCATCGCCGCCTCGGGCGGGAAGGCCGAATACCTCACCCACGACGTGACCTCCGAGGAGGCCTGGGTCGAGGTGATCGGCCAGGTGGGCCGTCGGCACGGCCGGCTCGACGTGCTGGTCAACAACGCCGGCATCGGCCTCGGCGGCTCGATCCTGGAGTTCAGCCTGGCCGACTTCCGCCGCCAGAGCGCGGTCAACCTCGACGGCGTGTTCCTCGGCATGAAGCATTCCATCCCGCTGATGCGGAAGGGCGGCGGCGGCAGCATCGTCAACATGTCGTCGGTGGCCGGGCTGAAGGGCTCGGCGAACCTGGCCGCCTACTGCGCCACCAAGGGCGGGGTGCGGCTGATGACCAAGGCGGTGGCCATGGAGTGCGCCAACGCCAAGGACGGGATCCGGGTCAACTCGGTCCACCCGGGCATCATCGAGACGCCGATCTGGGACACCATCGTCGGCACCGGCGAGCCGGGCTCGAACGCCCTGCCCCGCTCGGCCACCCTCGACCAGATGTCGTCCATGGCCGTGCCGCTGGGCGTGAAGGGCCTGCCGGAGGACATCGCCAATGGGGTCATCTGGCTGGCCAGCGACGAGAGTCGCTACGTCACCGGCGCCGAACTGGTCATCGACGGCGGGCTCACCGTGCGGTGAGGAGCCTGCCGGTGACGGTTGCGCCGCAGGCGCTACCTGTCGCCCCGCGCAGGCGGCCGCGCCGGGTGCGGGTGACAGGTAGGGCCGCTCCGCGCCCCAACCAGTCACGGGCGAGCTTAGCGCCCGCCCCTCAGCCGGCCTCGAACAGCCACTTGGGCCAGGTGGCGTCGGCGGCCCGCTGGTAGGCTTCGCGGCAGGTCAGGCGGGCGTTGTAGTCGACCAGCACCGGGTCCTCCGGCAGCTCCTTGTCGTACAGCGACATGGAGATCACCGACCCCAGCATGACGTCGGCGGCGCTGAACTCGCCGCCGAGCAGGTAGCGCCGGTTCGAGAGCGTCTCGCGCAGCACCCGCAGCATGTCGTCGAACTCGCCGAAGCCGGAGCCGAACTCGCCACGTTTCGGCGGCGGCAGCCGCACGCCCGCCGAATGGAGCGCCCGCACCGGCTCGACCACCGAGGTCGAATAGACGATCCACTTCAGGTAGGCCCCTCTGCGCGGATCCTCGATCTTCGGGGCCAGCGTCCCGTAGCCGTAGCGGTCGGCCAGGTAGATGCAGATGGCCGGGTTCTCGGCGATCACGGCCTCGCCGTCGACCAGCGTCGGCACCTTCCCGGCGGGATTGAGCTTCAGGTACTCAGGCGCCTTCTGCTCGCCCTTGCGGATGTCGACCGTCTCGACCCGGAAGGGGACGCCCAGCTCCTCGAGCATCCAGTAGGCGGTGAAGGCCCGGCTGGCGGGCGAGTGGTAGAGGGTGATCCCGCGGGCAGCCATGGCCGGTTCCTGGATTGACGTTCCGGCCGTACAGCTAGGTTCGCCCGAGGCCCTTTGAAAGGGCGCGAAGGCGCCAGGCCAGATGCGGTTCGACGGGCGCGTCGTTTTCGAGTTATGATGTCCGCTTCCCGGCCCTGAGGCGGTCAACTCGCCTTGGGGGTGCGACCTCTTGTATTCCCAAGCCCCCGCCTCTATCCTCTTAGCCCCCAGTCGTTCGCGCCCACGACGGGAACCCAGCTCTGCGAAGGGCGAAACCCCGAGTCACCGTCCCTGATGGAAAAAGTCCCGATGACCGCCGAGGGCTATCAGGCCCTCGACGAAGAACTGAAGCGTTTGAAGACCGTGGAACGGCCGGCCGTGATCGCCCAGATCGCGGAAGCCCGCAGCCATGGCGATCTCTCCGAAAACGCCGAGTACCACGCCGCCAAGGAGCGGCAAGGCTGGATCGAGGGGCAGATCGCCGACATCGAGGACAAGCTGGCGCGCGCCCAGGTCATCGACGTGTCCAAGCTTTCGGGCAGCCAGGTGAAGTTCGGCGCCACCGTCTCGGTCGTCGACGAGGACACCGAGGAAGAGGCCCGCTACCAGATCGTCGGCGAGCACGAGGCCGACGTGAAGCAGGGCAAGATCTCCATCGCCTCGCCCATCGCCCGGGCGATGATCGGCAAGGAGATCGGCGATGTCGTCGAGGTGAACACCCCGGGCGGCGTGAAGGCCTACGAAATCCTCAAGGTCGACTGGGTCTGACCCCCTGCTAGGCTCGGCCGCCATGGCCGAGTCGCCGCTGACCATCTGGGCCGTCTCCGACGGACGCGCGGGCATCGAGGCGCAGGCCGTCGGCCTGGCCCAGGCGGTCGCGCGCCGCCGCCCCGCCCAGGTCGAGGTCAAGACGGTCCGCTGGAAGGGCCGCTGGGGGCGGCTGCCCTGGCGGCTGATCCCGCTTTCGGCGCTGGCGCCGGCGAGCGCCATCGCCCCGCCCTGGCCCGACGTCTGGATCGCCGCCGGCCGGGCCACGCTGCCCCTCTCCACGCGCGTGCGCCGCTGGTCGCAGGGGCGCACCTTCGTCGTCCAGGTCCAGCACCCGCGCACGAGCCTTTCCCATTACGACCTGGTGGTGCCGCCCAGGCATGACGGCCTGACCGGTCCCAACGTCTTCCCGATCACCGGCGCGCCCCAGCGGCTGACGGCCGAGCGGCTGGCCCAGGACCTGGCCCGCTTCGCCGACCGCATCCGGCCCCTGCCCGCCCCGCGGGTGGCGGTGCTGATCGGCGGCAAGAGCAAGGCCCACGATCTATCCCCCGCACGGGCCGCGGCCATGGGCGCGGAGATCGCCCAGGCGGTGTCGCGCGCCCACGGGTCGGTGCTGGTCACCTTCTCCCGCCGCACGCCGCAGCCGGCCAGGCGCGCGCTGACCGAGGCGCTGGGCGCCCTGCCTGGGTGGATCTGGGACGAGACCGGCGAGAACCCCTACTTCGCCTTCCTGGCGGCGGCCGACGTGATCCTGGTCACGGAGGACTCCACCAACCTCGCCACCGAGGCCGCCTTCACCGGCAAGCCGGTGCAGCTCCTCTCCATGGACGGGCGCAGCAAGAAGCTGGCGGCCTTCCACGCCGACCTGGCGGAGCGGGGGGCCCTGCGCTCGTTCCGCGGCCGCCTGGAGACCTGGGCCTATCCGCCCCTCGACGAGACAGGCCTGGCGGCCGAGGAGCTGCTGCGCCGGCTGGACGGGCGGCGGACCTGAAGGCGCGGCGAAGCGCCGCTCGCCAACCTTCGCGACGCAGCCTAGCTTCCCCACCCGCGGGGCGTAGGAGTGAGTGATGAGCCGCATCCTGTTCGTCGTCGACGCGGGACCTCTCGTGGGCGGCGGGCACGTCATGCGCAGCCTCTCGCTGGCCCAGGCGCTGGCCGCCCGCGGCGCCACGCCGATCTTCCTCAGCCCGCCCCCCGTCGCCGAGATCCTGCAGGCCTTTGCGCCGGAGACGCCGCGCATCTCGGCGCCTGCGGGCGGCCCAGAGACGCTCATCGCGGCCGCCGCCTTCGCCGACGTCGAGGCGGTGGTGTTCGACCACTACGGCCTCTCGCGCGAGGCGCACGAGGCGATCGGCAAGGGCCGCCCCCGGCTGGTCGTCGACGACCTGGCCGACCGGCCGCTGGGCGCCGATGTGGTGCTCGATCCCGGCCCGCAACGGACGAGCGCCGACTACGCCCAGCTCGCCCCCGGCGCCCGGCTGCTGCTGGGCCCGCAGTACGCGCCCCTTCGGCCGGAGTTCTCGGCCCTTCGCGAGGCGGCCATGGCCCGCCGCGACGGGCCGGTCCGCCGCATCCTGATCTCCATGGGCCTGACCGACGTTGGCGGGATCACCGGCCAGGTGCTGCAGAAGCTGCGCTCGCGGCTCGGGATGCTGGCGATCGACGTGGTGCTGGGCGCTGCGGCCCCCAGCCGGCGGGGCCTCGAGCGGCTGGCCGCGCACGACCCGCGCCTGGAGCTGCACATCGACACGCCCGACATGGCCGTGCTGGCCGCCGAGGCCGACGCCGCGATCGGGGCGGCCGGCTCGTCCACCTGGGAGCGCTGCGCGCTGGCCCTGCCCTCGGTGCTCGTGGTGCTGGCCGAAAATCAGCGCCCGGGCGCGGCGGCCGTCGCCGAGGCCGGCGCGGCGCTGGTGGTGGACCGTGAGGCGGCCGACTTCGAAGCCCAGCTCGACCGGGCGATCGTCCGGCTTCTGGCCGACGCGGGCCTGCGGCGGCGGCTGTCGGAGGCGGCCGCATCGATGTGCGACGGGCTGGGCGCGCCGCGCGTTGCGGAGGCGTTTCTGGGGATAATCGCGGCCCGCGGCAGCCTGCCCCAGTCCCAGACTCAACAGGTTTAACCGATCCTTCGCACTCCACCGGCGACTGTATTCAGTCTCGGCCGGCAGAAAGTTCGCAGGGGTACATGGGCAAGGTTCGGATCGTCGGCGGGGGCCTGACGGGGATCATCGCCGCACTGCAGGCGCATCGGCTCGGCTGCCGCGACATCGAGCTCTTCGAGCAGTACGGCGAACTCGGCGGCTCGCTCCTGCCCCGCACCGACCACGGCCTCGAGCTTCGCCAGACGCGCCACTACTTCGGGACAAGGGGCGATGCGCAGCGCGCCCTGCTGGAGTGGCACGGGGTCGCCTTCGACGATTTCGACAACCGCTGCGGATCCGTCAGCCCGGGGGCCGGCGGCGAGCCGGCGTTCGTCGAGGGCTTCGGCGGCCCGTCCCTGGCCGCGCGCCAGACGGCCCTCGTCGAGCCGGCCGGCGAGAGCCTGGCCGATCGCCTGCGCGCCTACCCGCACGACATCGAGCAGGCGCTTTCGAGATACTGCCAGTGGAGCCTCGGCGTGTGGCTCGACGAGGTGCACGAGAGCGCCGCAGGGCCGCTCGGGATCGGCCGCGTCCATCCCCGCGCCGCCGACACCACGACCCTGGCCGAGCTGAAGCGCGCCGACGATCTCTACGACGCCCTCTACGGCCTGCCCGGCCACATGTGGGGCCGCACGCAGGGCAGCCAGGCCTCGCTGCCCAGGGACGGGTTCGCCGGCCTGTTCGCCGCCGCCGGCCGGGCGCTGGCCGGCCTGGGCGTGAAGATCCACCTGGGTTCGATGATCTCGCCGCGCGAGGCGATCGCCGCCTGCCGGCCGGGCGAGGCCCTGGTCTGGGCCGCCGGCCCCGCTCCGCTCTACAAGGCCGTGGGCGTCACGGCGCCCAAGCCGCTGGTCCGCAGCGGCGCCGCCTACGTCTTCAAGGCCAAGACGGAGCTGAAGCCCTTCTGGCTGCAGAACTTCACCGCCAGCGGCGCGGTGTTCCGCATCTCCACCTACGAGAGCCGGGGCGAGACCCTGCTGACGGCCGAATGCGTGGCCGAGGCCGGCGACGCCGAGCTGCGCCGCGAGATCCGCAGGCTGATGTCCGGCTTCGGCCAGGTCCAGCTCAAGGAACAGCTGCTGGCCGCCGTCGAGCCGCGCCAGGGCCTGACCTCGATGGCCGAGGCCAAGGCGACGAAGGCGCTGCGCGGCAAGCTGGCCCAGAGCCTCGGCCCCGCCTTCGTGTCCGGCTGCTGGAGCGCGGAGCGCCCGGAGGACGCCTTCGCCCGCATCGGCTCGGCGCTGGCCGCGGCCCTGGAGCCGGCGCAGCAGGTCCGGACCGCGACGGCGGCCTGACGTCCGACCCTATTCCATCATGTCCCAGGCCAGCGGCTCGCCGCGCTTCAGGTCGCGCGCGGCCGGGCGGCCGAGGACGTCCGGCAGGCTGGCCGGCGGCAGGCCGTTGCCCGGCCGGATCGAGCGGACGTTGTCGCGGGTCAGCGGCGCCCCGGCCGGTACGTCGGCGGCGACGTAGAGCGAGCGGCGGAACTGCAGGTTGGCCCGCTCGGCCCCGAGCAGGTCGTAGTGGGCGCGGCCGAGCGCGCGCCAGGCGTCCTTGCACTCGCGCACCAGGGTGGTGAACTCCGCCGGCTCGAGGCTGAAGGCGGCGTCGGGCCCGCCGTCGGCGCGGGCCAGGGTGAAGTGCTTCTCGATGACGCAGGCGCCCAGCGCGATGGCCGCCACCGAGGCGGCCGTGCCGTGGGTGTGGTCCGACAGCCCGACGGGGCAGCCGAACCGCCCGGCCATGTCGGCCACGGTGCGGACGTTGGCGTCCTCGAGCCGCGCGGGATAGCTGGAGACGCAGTGCAGCAGCACCACGCCGCTGGCCCCGGCCTCGAGCGCCGCGGCCTTGGCGGCCTCGATCTCGGCCAGGTTGGCCATCCCGGTGGAGATGATCAGCGGCTTGCCCTTGGCGGCGGTGTAGCGGATCAGCGGCAGGTCGATGGCCTCGAAGGAGGCGATCTTGAAGGCCGGCGCGCCGAGCCCGTCCAGCAGGTCGACCGCGCTCTCGTCGAACGGGCTGGAGAACAGGATGACCCCCAGCTCGCGGGCCCGGGCGAACAGCGACTCGTGCCACTCGAAGGGCGTCTGGGCCTCCTGGTAGAGCTCGTAGAGGCTGCGCCCGTCCCACAGCCCGCCGTGGATGCGGAACTCCGGCCGGTCGACGTCCATGGTGATGGTGTCGGCGGTGTAGGTCTGGATCTTGATCGCATCGCAGCCGGTGGCCGCCGCCGCATCCAGCATGGATAGCGCCCGCTCAAGGCTGCCGTTGTGGTTGCCCGACAGCTCGCAGATCACGAACGGCTCGTGCGCGGCCCCGATCCGGCGGCCGGCGATCTCGATTTCGGGCGGGACGGGCTTCATCCCGGACAGACTAGCAAATCGCTCTGAAGCCGGCGTTAACCCTGCGCGGCCCTGCCCCGTCGCAACGCGCCAGAATCCGCACTACATAGGGCCCATGGCCAAGGACGCTTCCCCCCGCACCACCCGCTGCCTGATCATCGGCTCGGGCCCCGCCGGCTACACCGCCGCCATCTACGCCGCCCGGGCGCTGCTGAACCCGGTGATGATCGCCGGCATCCAGCCGGGCGGCCAGCTGACCATCACCACCGACGTGGAGAACTATCCCGGCTTCGCCGACGTCATCCAGGGCCCCTGGCTGATGGAGCAGATGGAGGCCCAGGCCCGCCACGTCGGCACCGAGATCGTCAGCGACATCGTCACCGAGGTCGACCTCTCCAAGCGGCCGTTCCGGGCGGTCTGCGACTCGGGCGAGGTCTGGCTCGCCGAGACCCTGATCATCGCCACCGGCGCCCAAGCCAAGTGGCTGGGCCTGGAGAGCGAGCAGAAGTTCCAGGGCTTCGGCGTCTCGGCCTGCGCCACCTGCGACGGCTTCTTCTACCGCGGCAAGGAGGTCGTGGTGGTCGGCGGCGGCAACACCGCCGTCGAGGAGGCCCTGTTCCTCACCAACTTCGCCTCCAAGGTCACCGTCGTGCACCGCCGGGACGAGTTCCGGGCCGAGAAGATCCTGCAGGAGCGGCTGTTCGCCAATCCCAAGATCGAGGTCGTCTGGAACAGCGCCATCGACGAGGTGCTGGGCGCCTCCGACCCGATGGGCGTGACCGGCGTGCGGCTGAAGAACGTCAAGACCGGCGAGACCCGCGAACTGGCCGCCGACGGCGTGTTCATCGCCATCGGCCATGCGCCGGCCTCGCAGCTCTTCCAGGGCCAGCTGGAGATGGACGGCTCGGGCTATCTGAAGGTGAAGCCCGGCACGGCCTCGACCAACGTGCCGGGCGTGTTCGCCGCCGGCGACGTCACCGACGACGTCTACCGCCAGGCGGTGACGGCCGCGGGCATGGGCTGCATGGCCGCGCTCGAGGCGGTCCGGCTGCTCGCCGAGGAAGACCACGCCCGGGCCCACAAGCCGATCAGCCACGCCGAAGCCGAGAAGATCGGCGTCTGGTAAGCTCGGCCGCACACTGACGGCGCCTGCCCCCTCAAGAGAGGCCCCCGGCCCATGACCAACCTGATCGTGCAAGGCGGCCGGGCGCTGAAGGGCGCCATCACGCCGTCGGCCAACAAGAACGCGGTGCTGCCGATCCTTTGCGGCACCCTCTTGACCCGCGAGCCGGTGACCCTGCACCGGGTCCCGGACATCACCGATGTGCGCAAGATCCTGGCCTTCTTCGACAAGCTGGGCAGCCGCGTCGACATGGACTTCGAGACCGGCACCCTGCGGGTCCACCACGGCGGGCAGCTGAACCGCGAGGCGGCCACGCTACCGGCCGCCGACATGCGCTCGTTCCTGATGCTGGTCCCGGGCCTGATGAAGCTGTTCGGCGAGATGGCCCTGGAGGACGAGATCAAGGGCTGCACCCTGGGCGTGCGCGAGATCGACCCGCACATCGAGGTGTTCGAACAGTTCGGGGCCCAGGTGACCACCCGCGGCGACCGCATCACCATGGCGATCCCCAGGGGCTTCTCGGCCGCCAGCCACTGGCTGGACTACGCCTCGGTGACGACCACTGAGAACTTCATCATGTGCGCGGCGACCGCCAAGGGGACCAGCCGGCTGACCAACGCCGCCTCCGAGCCGCACGTGCAGGAGTTCTGCGCCTTCCTGAACGCCATGGGCGCCAAGGTGCAGGGCGGCTCCTCGCAGGTGGTGGTCGAGGGCGTGGACGAGTTGGGCGGCTGCGAGTTCACGCTCGGCGACGACTTCCACGAGATCGCCACCTTCCTGGCCATGGGCGCAATCACCGGCGGCGAGATCAAGGTCCGCAACGACCATCCCGAGCAGTTCCCGCTGATCGACCGCACCTTCGCCAAGTTCGGCGTCGAGGTGGTGCACGAGAACGGCTGGTCGAAGGTGGCGGCCAACGGCGGCCTGAAGGTGCGCGAGCCCTTCACCAGCCACATCCTGCAGAAGGTGGAGGCCGCGCCCTGGCCCTACCTGCCGGTGGACCTCTTGCCGATCTTCATCGCCCTGGGCGCCCGCGCCGAGGGGCAGATGATGTACTGGAACAAGGTCTACGAGGGCGCCCTCGGCTGGACATCGGAGCTGGCCAAGTTCGGCGCCCATGCGGTGCTTTGCGACCCGCACCGGGTGATCACCTTCGGCGGCAAGCCGCTGACGCCCGCCGAGGTGGAGAGCCCCTACATCATCCGCGTCGCCATCGCCCTCTTCATGGTCGCCGCCTCCATCCCCGGCCGCTCGACCATCCTCAACGCCAGCCCCATCCAGCGCGCCCACCCGAAGTTCGTCGAGAACCTCAACGCCCTGGGCGCCGACGTGGAGTGGGTGGCCGCGGACTAGCCGGCAGGCCTAGAGTGGCCGGATGATCCGTCACGCCCGCCCCGCCGACCATGCCGCCATCCGCGAGATCAACGAGGCGGCCTTCGCCCAGCCGGACGAGGCCCGGCTGATCGAGGCGCTGCGCGCCGCCGGCGACGTGATGTTCGAGCTGGTGGCCGAGGCGGACGGCGCCGTGGTGGGCCACATCCTGTTCAGCCGCCTGTGGGCCGACCGCACCGAGCTGATCGCCGCCCTGGCGCCCATGGCTGTGCATCCGGAGCACCAGCGCAAGGGCCTGGGCGGGCGGCTGATCGAGATGGGCATCGAGACCTGCCGCGAGTTCGGCGCCCATGCGGTGATCGTCCTGGGCCATCCGGACTACTACCCGCGCTTCGGGTTCTCGGCGGATGCGGCCAGCAAGGTCTCCTCGCCCTATTCCGGCTCGCCCGCCTTCATGGCCCTGGAGCTCGAGCGCGGCGCGCTCGCCGAGCCGATGTTTGTCGCCTACCCGGACGCGTTTTCCGAAGTCTGAGAGCGCCTCGGGCGTCGTGGTGACTGGTTGCGGCGCAACGCGCCGCTACCTGTCACCGTCGCACGGGGTGACAGGTAGGCCGCTGCGCGGCCAACCAGTCACTGGAGAGGCACGCCTACGGCGCGGCGGCGGCTGTCTCGGGAGCGGCTGCGGCGGGGGTCGCGTTGTCGGGCGCGGCGGCGGCGGCAGGCTTGGGCGCCTCGAGGGCGGCCAAGGACTCGTTGATCTTCCTGACCTCGTCCGCGGTCGGCTTGCGGCGGGCCGGCGTCAGCGTGCCGATGACCCGGGTGCGCTCGCCGCCGGCGGCGGTGGCGTCGGCGACCTTGTAGGTGCGCACCTCGCCGCCGACCGAGAGGGCGACGGTGCGGCCGGCCGGGATGCCCTGCGCCTCGGGGGCGATCAGGCCCTGGGTCCGGCGGTCGATGCCGCCCAGGATCGCCGGCGTCAGCCGCGCCTCGCCGCCAGCGTAGCGTCCGGTGAAGGCGGCCGGCTGACCGGCCGGGCCCGTCCAGCGGTAGAAGATGTGGGCGCCGATCTTGGTCAGCTTGGCCAGCGTCGGGGCCCAATAGGGGGCGACGTAGTCGGCGTGATAGTGGGTCGCCGGCCCCACCTCCTGGGCCACATAGCCGTTCAGCGCCGCCTCGGCGACCTTGCGGGCCCTGGCCCACAGCGCCGGCTCGGGCGCCCAGCGCAGGGAGCCGTCGCAGGTGAAGCTGAACTGGCAGCCGGTCGTCCGGGCCGAGCCCTGATAGACCACGCCGCAGACGCTCTTGGGGTATTCGGGGTGGCGCAGCCGGTTGATCACCGTCTGGGCGACGGCGCGCTGGCCCTCGATCGGCTCGCGCGCGGCTTCGTAGTAGACCGCCTCGGTCAGGCACTTGAGGGCCCGTTCCCGATCCTGGCCCGACGCCTTGAGCACGAACGGCCGCATCGGATGGATCGGCCCGTCGCTGAACGGCAGCAGGTCGTTGAGCTGTTCGGCCGTCGCGTCCTGGGCGGTGAAGAAGCCGAGATCGGGCGCCTCGGCCAGGTCCAGAGAGGCCCAGCCTTCCGGCCGCCCCCACAGGTCCGGCTTGCTCGCCGGGTCGTGCCGCCGGGCCAGCGTCAGCATGGCCGGGTCCATGCCGGCCGTGTAGCGGGCGAGGCCCTGCTCCGAGAGGTCGGTGATCCGCGGCGGATCGGCTCTGCGGGCTTCCTCACGGCTCGTCATGCAGCCGAGCAGGGCCACGGCCGCCAGGGCCGAGGCGAACACGCTGCGCACGCCGATATGAAGCCTCGGACTGGCCACTCTCGCTCCGCTTCGATGTCGGGACGCCCCCGACGGACGCACCCCTTACCACAGGTCGTAGGGCGAAAGGTGGACATCGGCCGCTCCCGCCGCAAGGCCTTGCGGCCGCTAGGGTATTTCGCCGCGCTCATCTCCGCGGTTGCGCCGCCGCCGCAGCGCCCGCATGGTCGTGGGGCCCAAGCTCGCCGGGTGGGTGAGTAGGGAGCCGGTATGAGCCTTTCCGCCTGGTCGCTTCGTCTGGCGCCCCGCCGCCGGGTCTCCATGCCCCACGGGCTGGCGATCGGCCTCGGCGCACTGGTGCTCGCGGTCGGCGGACGGATCCTGTTTCTGGGCCTGGACAGCGGCTTCGGCATCGCCCCGATCTACTTCCCCGCCCTGCTGATCTCGGCGCTGTACGGCGGCTGGCGCTGGGGGGCGCTGACCCTGGCCGGGGAGCTGCTGCTGGCGATCGTCTCGCCGACGCCGCTCAGGCCGGACATCGGCCCGAGGTTCATCATCCTCTTCGCCCTCTCGGCGACCTTCACCATGATCGTCGCCCTTGCCCTGCGCGAGGCCCTGCTGCGGCTGGCCGAGGCGAACCAGCGACAGGCCGCCATCCAGTCGGCCCTCGACCGCAGCGAGGCCCGGCTGCAGCTGGCCCAGGAGGCCGGCGGCGTCGGGCTGTGGGACTGGGACCTGGTCAGCGGCGAAGGCTACTGGTCGCCGGCCACCTACCGGAACCTGGGGGTCCCGAAGGGCGAGCCGCCGACCTTCGACCGTCTGCTGGCGGCCGCCCACCCCGACGACCGGGCCCAGGTCGCCGAGATCATCCGCCGCGGCCGCGAGGAGGCGAGGTTCGAGCCGTTCGAGTACCGCGTGCTCTGGCCGGACGGCTCCGTCCACTGGCTGCTGTCGCGCGGCGAGCTGATCCTGGACGAGAGCGGCCGGGCGGTGCGCGCCGTCGGCGTCAACATGGACGTCACCGACCGGCGGCAGGCCTACGAGCATGTCCGCCAGAGCGAGGCCCGGTTCCGGGCCCTGGCCGACAGCGCGCCGGTGCTGATGTGGCTCACCCGCAAGGACGGCCGGCGCGAGTTCGCCAACAAGGCCTATGTGGACTTCCTGGGCGAGAGCTACGAAGACGCGCTGGCCTTCGACTGGCGCAAGCGGCTCCATCCGGACGACCTCGACCGCATCCTCGCCGAGCAGCGGGCCGGCGAGGCCTCGCGCCGGCAGTTCGCGCTCGAGGCCAGGTACCGGCGCGCCGACGGGGAGTACCGCTGGATCCGCTCGATCTCCCAGCCGAGGTATGCTCCCTCAGGAGAGTTCGAGGGGTTCATCGGCATCGGGTTCGATCTCAGCGACGCCAAGCGCGCCGAGGCGGACCTGAAGCGGATCAACGAGCTGCTGGCCGACCGGGTGCAGGCCGCCCTCGCCGAGCGCGACCAGGCCGAGGCGGCCCTGCGCCGGGCCCAGAAGCTGGAGGCGGTCGGCCAGCTGACCGGCGGCGTCGCCCACGACTTCAACAACCTGCTGACGGTGATCATCGGCGCCCTGGACCTGATCCAGCGCCATCCGGGCGACGCGGCCCGCCGCGAGCGCATGCTGGAGGCCGCCCTCGGCGCGGCCCGGCGCGGCGAGCGGCTGACCAACCAGCTGCTCTCGTTCGCCCGCCGGCAGGCGCTGAAGCCGCAGCTCATGTGCATCGACGACCTGCTGTCCGAAAGCGAGCCGCTGCTGCGCCGGGCGGTGGGCGAGGCGGTCAGCCTGGTGGTGGAGCCGAACGCCCCGGGCGCGGTGGCGCTGATCGACCCCTCGCAGTTCGAGGCGGCGCTGATGAACCTGGTCGTCAACGCCCGTGACGCGGTGACCAGCGGCGGCGCCATCCGCGTCGAGACCCAGCCCTGCCGGCTGGACCTCTGCCAGGTCGAGGAGGTGGAGGCCGGCGACTACGTCTGCGTCGTCGTCCACGACACCGGCGTGGGCATGTCGCCCGAGGTGCTGGGGCGGGTGTTCGAGCCCTTCTTCACCACCAAGGAGGTGGGCAAGGGCACCGGCCTTGGCCTGTCGCAGGTCTACGGTTTCGCCCGCCAGAGCGGCGGCGGGGTGGCGATCGAGAGCGCCGTGGGCCAGGGCAGCACGGTGCGCCTGTACCTGCCGAGGTCCGCCAACGCTGCGGCGGCCGGCGAAACCGCGGCCCCCGGCAAGGACCGACAGAACGGCCCGCGCCTGCGCGTCCTGCTGGTGGAGGACGATCCGGACGTGGGCGACCTGGTGACCGCCATGCTCGAGGAGCTGGGGCACGAGGTGACCCGGGCGAGCGAGGTCGAGGCCGGGCTGCGTCTGCTGGCCGAGGGCCGCCCCATCGACCTGTTGCTCACCGACGTGGTCATGCCCGGCGGACGCAGCGGGGTGGACCTGGCCCAGGAGGCGGTCCGCCTGCGTCCCGGCCTGCCCGTGATCCTGAGTTCGGGCTACACGGGCGAGGTTCTCAGCCCGGCCGAGCGCGCGCCCTGGCCGCTGCTGCGCAAGCCCTACTCGGCCGAAGCCCTGGCGCGGATGATCGACGAGGCGCTGGAGCGGCGCACACAACCCGCCTGACCCGCGTTCGGCGAATTCAACTTGAGAGGCCTTGGCGCCGCCCGCGTGCGGGTCTATATGTCATACACCGGTTATGCTCGAATTGAGCATATCAGACGCCGACGGGACCCAGGTCCGGGAGCCCCCGAGGCGTTTTCTTAGGCCGGAGAAATGCTCAAATTGAGCATAAGGAGGGACGCGAAATGGCCGACGGTACTCAGTTCGCCTTCACCCCCGAGGTCGAAGCCGCGACCCACACCCTTTGGAACAAGGTCCAGAAGCACGTCACCCCGATGGAGTGGCGGCTGCAGGCCCCGCTGATCGCCGAGATCAACCGCCTGAAGCGGGAGAAGAACGCGGTCATCCTGGCCCACAACTACATGACCCCGGAGATCTTCCACGGCGTCGGCGACTACGTGGGCGACAGCCTGGGCCTGGCCAAGGAAGCGGCCAAGTCGGATGCGGCGGTGATCGTCCAGGCCGGCGTCCACTTCATGGCCGAGACCTCCAAGATCCTCTCGCCCGAGAAGAAGGTGCTGATCCCGGACCTGCTGGCCGGCTGCTCCCTCGCCTCCTCGATCACCGGCGCCGACGTGCGCCTGATCAAGCAGCGCTACCCGGGCCTGCCTGTGGTCACCTACGTGAACACCACCGCCGACGTGAAGGCCGAGACCGACATCTGCTGCACCAGCGCCAATGCGGTGCAGGTGGTCGAGCATGTGGCCCGCGAGTGGGGCGTCGACCGGGTGATCCTGATCCCTGACGAGTTCCTGGCCCGCAACGTGGCCCGGCAGACCAACGTCGGCATCATCGCCTGGCAGGGCCGCTGCGAAGTCCACGAGCGGTTCACCGCCGCCGACATCCTCGAGCTGCGCGAGGCCTATCCCGAGGCCCAGATCCTGGCCCACCCGGAATGCCCGGCCGAGGTGCTGGAGGTCTCCGACTTCGCCGGCTCCACCGCGGCGATGAGCGACTTCGTGCTGAACCGCAAGCCGAAGCAGGTGGTGCTGATCACCGAGTGCTCGATGGCCGACAACGTCGCCTGCGACGCCACCGAGACCGAGTTCGTGCGCCCCTGCAACCTGTGCCCGCACATGAAGCGGATCAGCCTGCAGAACATCTACGAGGCGCTGCTGCACGACCGCTACGAGGTCACCGTCGATCCGGCGATCGCCGACCGCGCCCGGCTGGCCGTCCAGCGGATGGTCGACATGCCGCCGCCGGCCGTCCCGGCCCGCTACGACCTCGTGAAGGCCCGCCACCACGTCGACGTGGAGCTGATCTGATGGAGCGCATCGCGCACGACGGCGTGCTCGTCGTCGGCGCGGGGCTCGCGGGCCTCTCCGCAGCCCTGGCCGCCGCGCCGCGCAAGGCGCTGGTCCTCACCGGCGCGCCGATCAACCACGGCTGCTCGTCGGCCTGGGCCCAGGGCGGCGTCGCCGCGGCCCTGTCGCACGACGACGCCGCCGAGCTGCACGCCAGGGACACCGTCGCCGCCGGCGCCGGGCTGGTGGACCGGGCCATGGCCCGGCTGCTGGCGGAGGAAGGCGCAGACGCCGTCCGCCTGCTCGCCGACCTGGGCGCCCCGTTCGACCGCACGGCCGACGGCGGCTTCGCCCAGAGCCTGGAAGCGGCCCACTCCCGCGCCCGCGTCGCCCGGGTGAAGGGCGACCAGGCGGGCCGGGCGATCATGGAGGCGGTCAGCGCCGCGGCGCTGGCCGCGCGCCACGTCACCGTCCGCCCCGGCTTCAAGCTGCGCGGCCTCTTGCAGGACGCCCAGGGCCGGGTTCGCGGCGTCATCGCCCAGCACAAGAACAAGCTCGTCGAGATCACCGCCCCGGCGGTGGTGCTGGCGACCGGTGGGATCGGCGGCCTCTACGCCGTCACCACCACCCCGGCCGAGCTGCGCGGCGAGGGCCTCGGCCTGGCCGCCCTCGCCGGCGCGGTGATCGGCGATCCCGAGTTCGTGCAGTTCCACCCGACGGCCATCGACATCGGCCGCGACCCCGCCCCGCTGGCCACCGAGGCCCTGCGCGGCGAAGGCGCCAAGCTGATCAACGGCGCCGGCGAGGCCTTCATGTCCAGCTACCACCCCGACGCCGAACTCGCCCCGCGCGACGTGGTGGCCCGCGCCATCCACGCCGAGCTCCAGGCCGGCCGCGGCGCCTTCCTGGACGCGCGCGAGGCGGTGGGCGGCCACTTCCCGCACGAGTTCCCGGCCGTGTTCGCCGCCTGCCTGTCCGGCGGCATCGACCCGCGCAAGCAGCCGATCCCGGTCGCGCCGGCCTGCCACTACCACATGGGCGGGATCGTCACCGACGCGCACGGGCGCACGACGCTGGACGGCCTCTACGCCGCCGGCGAAGCCGCCTCGACGGGCGTCCACGGCGCCAACCGCCTGGCCTCGAACTCGCTGCTGGAAGCGGCGGTGTTCGGCCGCCGGGCCGGCGAAGCGGCCCGCGAGGAGACCGCGCCGGAGGGCCGGCCGCTGAAGGTCGCCCCCGCGCCGGAGCTGCCCCACGCCGCTCTGCAGACCCTGCGCCAGGCGATGAGCCGCGATGCGGGCGTGATCCGCGACGCCGACGGCCTGACCCGGCTGCTCGGCGAGGTGGATGCGCTGGAGGCCCGCTACGGCCGCGCGCCGGAGCTGATCGCCGCCCGCATGGTGGGCGCCTGCGCCCTGGAGCGCCAGGAGAGCCGCGGCGGCCACTTCCGGGCCGACTTCCCGGAACTCGGCCCCGCCAAGCGCACCTTCGTCACCCTGTCCGACATCCCGGCCAGCGCCGCTCTGCGCTTCGCCGCCGAATGATCGAGCAGCTTCCCGACCTGCTGGTCGAGCCCATCGTCCGCGCCGCCCTCGCCGAGGATCTCGGCCGGGCGGGCGACATCACCGCACAGGCCTGCGTGCCGGCCGACG
The DNA here is from genome assembly GCF_042681205.1 of Phenylobacterium terrae. Taxonomy (NCBI): domain Bacteria; kingdom Pseudomonadati; phylum Pseudomonadota; class Alphaproteobacteria; order Caulobacterales; family Caulobacteraceae; genus Phenylobacterium; species Phenylobacterium terrae. Next base: position 2,704,174 of record NZ_JBHUEY010000001.1, on the reverse strand, counting down.
CCGTGCTGGCGGCGACCTTCGGGGTGCGCAAGGCCGGCGTGCTGTCCGGGCTGGACTGCGCGCGCCTGGCGATCCTCGCCCTCGATCCCCACGCCACCTTCGCCGCGGCGGCGGCGGACGGCGACCGGGTGGAGCCCGGCGCAGTCGTCGCCAGGGTCGAGGCCAACGCCCGCGCCCTGCTGGGCGCCGAGCGCACCGCGCTCAACCTGATGGGCCGGATGAGCGGCATCGCCTCGCTGACCCGGCTCTACGTGGACGCGGTCGCCGGCACGCGCGCCCAGATCGTCGACACCCGCAAGACGACGCCCGGCCTGCGGCATCTGGAGAAGTACGCCGTGCGCTGCGGCGGCGGGGTGAACCACCGCTTCGGCCTCGACGACGCCATCCTGATCAAGGACAACCACATCGCCGCCTGCGGCTCGGTGGGCGAGGCGGTCCGCCGGGCGCGCGCCTTCGCCGGCCACCTGGTGAAGGTCGAGGTGGAGGTCGACGCGCTCGACCAGCTCGACGAGGCCCTGAAGCACGGGCCCGACGTGGTCATGCTCGACAACTTCACCCCCGATCAGCTGCGCGAGGCCGTCGCCCGGACCGCCGGCCGCGCCGTGCTCGAAGCCTCCGGCGGCGTCAACCTCGACACTGTCCGCGCCATCGCCGAGACCGGCGTCGACATCATCAGCGTCGGCGCCCTCACCCACTCCGCGCCCGTCCTCGACATCGGGCTGGACGCCTAGGCCGCCGGCAAGGGCCGTGCGGCCCTTCTGAACTTAGGCGACCGCCAAGACCGCCAAGGTTGGCGCCACGGCTGTGGCCTGCGAGCCCGCTCGGCGCCTTGGCGCTCCTGGCGGTCTTGGCGTTCAACAGGCCGGAACATCCCCTGCCCGCCCGTGTTCCCCTAGTCCACACGGAGGAGCACCTCATGGCCAAAGCGCCCCCCATCCCGCCGGATCAGCGCGCTCACCCGGGCGAGAAGCCGCACATCGAGGGCGACACCCAGGGCCGGCGTGACGAGACCACCGGCCTGCAGTCGAGCCAGCCGGGCGACGACGACGTCAACCTGAAGGAGCAGGGCCGGCACGGGAACATCAACCAGAACACCCATCACCAGGGCTACCAGCAGGACCGCTGACATGCCGCACAAGCATCCCAACTCCGACCGCTGGGGCGGCCCGGGCGCCAGCCACGAGGACCGCAAGGAGGAGCGGCCGGACCCGCGCACCATGCCGGGCCCGGACGAGCCCACGAACCTGCGCTTCAGCCATGTCTCCGGCGGCGGCGGCGAGCGCGACAGCCGCCACAGCCACGACCCGCAGCTGAAGAGCGATTTCGAGCAGAACTCGAAGGAACGCCGCACTCCCAACTCCGACCGCGGCCAGGCCCGCCCCAAGCCGACGCCCGAGACCCGGGACCGGACCGAGCACTAGGCCAGGCGGAAGCGCCCCTCGGCCAGGCCGGCGCGCAGGGCCTCCAGGCTCTCCGCCTCGGTCTGGCCGGAGGTGTCGAGGATGTGCCGCTCGTAGCCGGCGCGGTGGGCGTCGAAAGCGGCCCACATCTGCGGGACCACGGCCTCTTCCTGGAGCGGGTGATCCGTGCGGGCGGCGAAGCGCGCCAGGTTCGCGGCCGGGCTCGGAAACAGGATGGCGTAATCCACCGGCACGTCCGCGGCCGCCGCGCGCCATGGCCCGAGGAACCAGGGCCCGATCACCCCGTCCATCACCACCAGATAGCCACCGCGCACGAAGCGGACGGCGCTCGCCGCCAGCGCCTCGATCACCACCGTGTTCTGGTGTTGCGAGGCCGGCAGCCAGGGCTCGACGAAGCCTTTGACGATGTAGCCGTAGACGTCGTCGGAGTGCATGTGCGCGCTGAGCGGCGTCTCGACGCTCTCCGCCAGCGCGCGGGCCAGCGTGCTCTTCCCCGCCGCCGGCGGCCCGCTGACGATGACGATCCCGGGCTCCATGGCGGCATCGGATGCGGTGGCAGGGGAGCGGTCAAGGTCGCGCCGTCTCCTCTCCACCGAGGCGAAGCCCGGGGGAGAGGATCAAGGAGAGGGGTGGAGCGGCCTCTCCACCAGTGACGGGGTGGGTCGAAGTCTCGCCCGCGCCTCTCGCCGAACCATCCGCGCGGGGCCGCAAGACCAGCGCCGCCCCTCTCCTCAATCCTCTCCCCTCGCGATGCCGGTCGGGGGAGAGGAGGCTTAAACCGCCTCCAGCCGCCGCGCGGCCTCCAGCGCCGCGGCGCGGCGGTTGGGCATGAGGCCTTCGAAGACGCGGGCGATGCGCTCGCGGGTCTCCGGGGTGGCGGACTCCGGCCGGCCGGAATCGTAGGGCGGCGCGGGGGCGTACTCGAGCGTCAGCTGGATGGCCCGGGCGGTCTCCTCGCCGGCCAGCTCGGCGGCCAGCACCAGGGCGAAGTCGATCCCCGCTGTGACGCCCCCGCCGGTGATGATGTTCCCATCGCGGGCGACGCGGCTCTCGTCGACGATGGCCCCGAACGGCTCCAGGAGGTCGCGCCACGCCCAGTGGCAGGCGGCGCGCCGGCCGCGCAGCCGGCCGGTGGCGGCCAGGATCAGCGAGCCGGTGCAGACGCTGGTCAGGTACTTCGCGCCGGCGGCGAGGCGGTTCACCTGCGCCATGTAGGCCTGGTCCAGCATGGCCTCGGTCGTGCCGAGGCCGCCGGGCACGCAAAGCACGTCGGCGCGCTCGACCGCTGCCAGGTCGGCCAGGCCCCCGAACGTCAGCCCGTCGGCCTCGATGTCCTGCCCGCCCATCGAGGCGACCACGACCTTCGCGCCCGGCAGCCGGCACAGCACCTGGTGCGGGCCGGTGAAGTCGAGGTGGGTGACGCCCGGATAGAGCGGAATGACGATCTGGGTGGTCTCGGCCATGGCGGGGCTCCTTGTCAGGCGCAGACGGGGTTGGTGGAGAGCACCCGCCTGGTGGAGGCGGGGTTGCTGGCGAGCATGCGGGCCGGCCGGATCGGTCGCGGCGCGAAGTTCCCGCCGCAGTTGGGGCAGACGCCGCCGAGGCGGGTCTCCACGCAGTCGGCGCAGAAGGTGCATTCGAAGGTGCAGATCCGTGCCTCGGGGCTCTCCGGCGGCAGGTCGCGGTCGCAGCACTCGCAGTTCGGTCGAAGCTCGAGCATGGCGGCCCTCCATTTGACGGGGCCATCCTGCTCGGCCTAGCTTGCGGCCGAAATGACATTCTTCCCTCGTTTTTCGCCATGCGCCGCCGCATCGCCGTCCTGATCTTCCCGGAGTTCCAGCTGCTGGACGCGGCCGGGCCGATCGGCGCCTTCGAGATCGCCCACCGCCTGGTCGGCGAGGCCTATGAGATCGTGGTGACGGCGCTGGAGCCGGGGCTGGTGGCGAGCTCCGCCGGCGCGACCATGCAGGCGCAAGCCCTGCCGGAGGGGCCCCTCGACACCCTGCTGGTGGCCGGCGGCAACGGGACGCGCGAACTGGTCCACTGCCCCAAGACCCGCGAGTTGATCCAGGCGGCGGCGCCCCGGGCGCGGCGAGTGGCCAGCGTCTGTTCCGGCGCCTTCCTGCTGGCTGAGGCCGGCCTGCTGGACGGCCGGCGGGCGACCACCCACTGGCACCGCTGCCCCGACTTCGCGCGGCGCTATCCGCAGGTGCGGCTGGAGCCGGACCGGATCTTCGTGCGCGATGACGACGTGTGGACCTCGGCCGGCATCACCGCCGGCATCGACCTGGCCCTGGCGCTGATCGAGGAGGACCTGGGGGCCGAGGTCGCCCGCCAGACGGCCCAGCAGCTGGTGGTCTACCACCGCCGGCCGGGCGGCCAGTCTCAGTTCTCGGCGCTGGTGGAGATGGGCGGGGCCAGCGGCCGCTTCGCCCGCCTGCTCGCCTGGATGCGCGACAACCTCGCCCGCCGGCTGACGGTGGAGGCGATGGCGGAAGCCGCGGCCATGAGCCCGCGCCACTTCGCCCGGGCCTTCCAGGCCGAGACCGGCCTCACGCCGGCCAAGGCGCTGGAGCGGCTTCGCCTGGAGGTGGCGCGCGAACGGGTGGAGGCCTCGGCCGAGCCGATCGAGCAGGTCGCCGCCGCGGCCGGCTTCGGCGATCCCGAACGCATGCGCCGGGCCTTCCTGCGCGCCTTCGGCCAGCCGCCCCAGGCGCTGCGCCGGGCGGCGCGGGCGTGAGCGAGGTGACAGGTAGGGCTTGCCCAACCAGTCACCAACGCCCGCCGGTGACTGGTTGGGCCGGCAGGCCCTACCTGTCACCTCTCCTCGACCCTTTAGGACGCGGTGGCGGTCGCGGTATCCGAGGCCGGCTTGGCGGCGGCGTCGGCGGGCGTGACCTGCGGCGCGGCCTCGGCTGGCTTGGACGTGGCATCGCTCGGCTTGGCGGGAACCAGCTCGAGCGTCTTGACGGCGTCGCCCGTGGCCGGCGCGGACGTCAGCTTGATGTCGGTGCTGGCGGCGTCGGCGGCCGCGTCCTGGGTCCGGTCGAGCCGGGCGTAGACGGTCTCCGTCTCCTCCGGCTGCGGCTTGGCGCGCGAGCCGCCGCGGCCCAGGCGGTAGAAGACGTGCAGCCCCACCTGGGTCACGCGCGACAGCTGCGGGCCCCAGTTGGGCCGCACGTGCGTCGTGTGGAAGTGGGTCGCCGAACCCACCTCGGCCATCACGAAGCCGGACAGGGCCCGGCTGGCGACCTGGCGCGCCTCGCGCCAGGCGGCGCTCTCGCGGCGGGCCTTCATGGCGCCGTTGCAGGCGAAGCTGAACTGGCATCCCTTGCGCCGGTTCGCGCCCTGAAAGACGACGTCGCAGACCGAACGCGGGAAGGCCGGGTGGCGGACCCGGTTCAGGACCACCTGGGCGACGGCGGCCTGTCCGCGCGTTCCCTCGCCGCGGGCCTCGAAATAGACCGCCTGGGTCAGGCACTCCAGGTCGCTCGCCCCGGCGGCGTGGAACGGCTTGGCCGGCGTGACCTTGCGGGCCTCGGCGGCGACAGGGGCCGGCTGCGGCGCCGGCGGCGGCAGCGAGACGGAAACCTTTTCGGTCCCTCCCGCGCTATGGGTAAGGCTGGCGCCCTGGGCGGGCAGCGGGCCACGCAGCGACAGCTGCTCGGCCCCGGAGACGGCCGGCGTCGTCTCCACGTCGCGGATCATGCCTCCGGCCAGGAAGGCGGCGCCCAGGCAGGCGCCCACGCCGGAGCCGACCAATGCGGCGCTGAGAAACGCACGTCCATCGACGCGCGCCTTAATCATAGACAGCAAAACTATTATCCCATGCGGCGAGGGCCAACGCGCCCCCCAACTCTCGTGCCGACGGAGGCCCCTGCCCTTGCTGGCGGCGTCCGCCGACGGGCCCCGTCCCGATGAAATCGAAGGACGAGTATCGTCGCAGTAGTATCGTGCTTATGCGGAAAGACTTACGAAACCGCAACCGAAAAGATCAACGCAGGGTTAACAGGTCGCACCCCTATGCCTGCCGCAATCTGGCCTAAATACCTAGGGAACCTTGGCTTTTTCGAGCCGTTTAGGGGCCGGATTCAACGGAGGCCACTATGCGCATCCCCATGGTCATCGCTGCAGCCGGACTGGCCTTGAGCCTCGCCGCCTGCGGTCACAACACCGAGCAGCGGGCCGCCACGGGCGCTGTCGCCGGCGCCGTGGTCGGCGGACCGGTCGGCGCCGCCGCCGGCGCTGCCGCCGGCACGGCCATTAGCAAGTCGCAGGGCGAATAACGCTGACCGGACAGGCTGAAGACCGCGTTAGGCCTGTCCGATCACGCGGTCTTAGCCATGCCCCTCGTATGGCCGCTCCCGGGAGCTGCTGTTCGGGGGAGCGCCGCTTTGCGGCACGTCATGCTGGCCATCGTCGTGCTGGCCGTCGTCGTGCTGATGGCGGCGAGCGCCGGAGCCTGAGGCCTACAGCGCCGGCGCGCCGAGGCCCGGGCGCCCCTGCGGCCCGAACAGTCGCCGGGCGGCCCATGCGGCCTCCAGTGCATGGACCACGCCGATCCCCGCCAGCAGCCAGAACATGACCGTATTCAGCACCGCTGAACGCCAGGCGACGGCCGCCGTCCCGAGCGTCTCGCTGTCCACCGTCACCCAGGGGCCGGCGCCCAGCAGCACGATGGCGAGCAGCGCGGCGTAGGCCGCCGCCGCCGCTTCCGCTCCGGCCGTGATCCGCGTCCACCCGGGCCGCACGACGACCAGCAGGTTCGCCGCCAGCGAGGCCAGCGGGACCGCCAGCACCGGCCAGTAGAAGCGGTCCCAGACGGGCGCCAGGGCGACCTCCAGCGGCCCCGCCGCCCCCGTCCACGCATAGGGGAAGCTGACCGCGCCGGTCCACCAGGCGATGAAGACGATGTCCACGACCGTGTCGAAGAGGATGTCGAACAGTCCCTTGCTGCGCTTCAGGTAGGGCGGCGGCAGGTCCCGCGGCCGCCAGCGGTCGAACGGCTTGGCGCCCGGCGCATGGTCGATCAGCACGAACACCAGGGTCACTGCGCCGACGATCCAGACCAGCCCGACGAACAGCTGGTCGACGAGGCCTATGACCGCCCGCGCCGGATCCACGCCCCGCGCCAGCCGCACGGCCATGACGATCACGTGCAGGGTGACGCCCAGCATCAGGAAGACCTTCAGCGCCCGCAGGTAGAAGGGGAACACCTCGGGCCCGATCAGCCGCTGGTAGCGCCGGTAGCGGAAGGCGACGGCCAGCGGGTGGCCGAAGGCCTTCAGCAGGCCTTCCGTCTCGTCGCGGCCCAGGGGACGGCCGAGCTCGCCCTCCTTCTCCTCGATCTGCGAGAGCAGCAGGTCGCGCAGCTCGGCCGTGATGTCCGCCCGCTGCGCCTCGGGAAGCTCGCGGGCGATCGCCGCGAGGTAGCGTTCGACGAGCTCCATCACTGAGGCTCCTTCAGTATGCCGTTCAGGGATTGGTTGAGGGCGCGCCACTCCTCTGCCAGCCGGCCGAGGACCGCCTCCCCGTTGGGCGAGAGCCGGTAGAAGCGCTTCTTGCGCTTGTCCTCTTCGCGCCATTCGCTGGTCAGCAGGCCCTGGCTCTCGAGCCGGCGCAGCATCGGGTAGAGCGCGCCTTCGTCGATCTCCACGCCCGCCTCGGCCAGGGCCTTGCGCAGGGTGTAGCCGTAATGCTCGCGCTTCAGGTGGCCCAGCACCGCCAGGATCAGCGACCCGCGGCGCAGCTCCAGCCGCAGCTGTTCGTAGATGTCGGCCTCGGAGCCCATGCTGTGCGTCATACACTGTGCGCCACACAGTGTCCACGGATACTGTGCGGCGCACAGGTCGTCCCTGGCGCCGGCTGGCGCTTCGCGAACCGGCGTGCGGGCGGCTCCGCGAAGTCGGGCGCCGGCCTCACGTAGGCGCCGTTGCGGGGGCGCGGCTGGAGGTCAGATGCCTCGTGGCGTCCCGCCTCAGGAGTCCCTGGCATGAGCCCTTCCCCCTCCAACGCCGCGCGCCGGCCGGTCCTGCCACTGGTCCTCGCCGGCGTGTTCATCGTCGCGCTCGCCGCCGCGACCGCCTACCTCGGCACGAAGCTGGACGTGATCGTCCGCAACGCCCAAGGCGCCCGCGGCCTGCACGCGCCGGACCTGTCGCCGCTCGCCGGCCAGCCGTTCGCCCTGCAGCTGCATGTGGCCGCCTCAGTCGCCGCGATCGCCCTCGGCGTGGTCATGCTCGCCAGCCGCAAGGGCGCCCGCTTCCACCGCGTGGCCGGCTGGACCTGGGCCGCGACCATGGCGACCGCGGCCGGCAGCGCCGCCTTCGTCCGCGGCGAGGACGACGCCTATTCCTTCATCCACCTGACGGTGATCTGGGCCGCGATCCTGCTGCCCCTCGGCCTCCTGGCCGCCCGCCGCCATGCGGTGCAGCTGCACCGGACGCTCATGCTCTGGCTCTACTTCGGCATCCTCGTCGGCGCCGGCGCCCTGGCCTTCATCCCGGGCCGGCTGATGTGGGAGGTGGTGGCGGGCTGATCGCGCGCGCTCCTACCTCCCGCGAAGCGGCGGGAGGTAGGAAGCCGGCTCCGCCCTACGGGGCGAAACTCGACCTGATCTTCACGCCCCAGTGGCCGTCCTCCAGCGTCACCACATAGACGCTGTCGAAGCCGCCGATCACCGTGCCATCCTTGCGGTAGCGGGTGAAGCGGGTGTCGATGTGGACCTTGTCGGCGCCGGCGTGGATCACCTCGCGCCGCTCCCAGGCCGAGTGGTCCCAGTCGGCGAGCGGGCCGCGGTCGAACATCTCCGGCTGGTGATAGCCCGGCTCGATGATCACCAGCCGGCCGGAGGCCAGCCGCACGCTCGGGAAGTTGAAGGTCGCCTCGAAGGCCTTCACGTCGCGCGCGTTGAACGCCCGCATGAATTCGTCGAGGCAGGCCATGGCGGCGGCGGCGGAGGGATGGTTCTGGCTCATGGGCGGCAGTTAAGCCCGGCCGCGACGCGCATGCTATAGCTCCCGCACGGGAGGCGAACATGATCCGAGCACTCGCAGGCCTGGCGCTCGCTGCGGCGCTGCTGGCCGCGCCGGCCGCGGCCGAGCCGGCGTTCCAGGACCGCTATGCGGACAACGCCGGCGTGAAGATCCACTACACGGCGGCCGGCAAGGGGCCGCTGGTGGTGCTGATCCACGGCTTCGGGGACACCTGGCACAGCTGGCGCCCGCTGATGGACGCCCTCGACGAGGACTACCGCGTCGCGGCCATGGATCTGCGCGGCTGGAACCTGTCGGACAAGCCGAAGGGGGTGGAGGCCTACACCTACCCGCACCTGATCGCCGACGTGGCGGCGGTGATCCGGGCCGAGGGGCGGCAGGGCGCGATCATCGTCGGCCACGACTGGGGCGGCGGCGTCGCCTGGCGTCTGGCGGCGGACCGGCCGGAGCTTGTGCAGCGGCTGGTGGTGCTCTCGACGCCGCATCCGGCGGGCCTGAGCCGCGAGCTGGCCACCAACCCGCAGCAGCAGCGCAACGCCGAGTATGCGCGCAACTTCATGAAGCCGGGCTCGGAGGCCGCCCTCACCGCCGAGGGCATGGCCGACTGGGTCAAGGACCCGGCTCAAAAGGCCCGCTACATCGAGGCCTACAAGCGCTCCGACCTCACCGCGATGATGAACCTCTACCGGGCCAACTATCCCAAGGACGAGGCGGCCGCGGCGGAGGCCAACGCCCGCGCCCTGGCGATGCCGAAGGTCAAGGCGCCGACCCTGATCATCCACGGCGTGGACGACACGTCCCTGATGGCGGCCGGCCACAACAGCGCCTGGACCTTCATCGAGGCTGACACGACGCTGGTGATGGTCCCGGGCGCCGGCCACTTCGTGCAGGCCGACGCGCCGGCGCTGGTGAACCGCACCATCAGAGACTGGCTGGCGGCGCGGCCGGTCGAGTGATCGGGCGGGGTGACAGGTAGCGCCTGCGGCGCAACCAGTCACCGGCGGGCTTTTGGTGACTGGTTGGGCGAAGGCCCTACCTGTCACCCCGCCCGCGGATTGTGCCGCGCCACGAACTCAGCGTAGCTGTCGATGTAGAGCTGGGGGATGAAGCCGGCCATCATCGCGGTGAGGTGGCCCTTGCCGGGCAGCACGACATTGGTGAAGTCCTTCACCTCGCGCGAGAGGCGGTGGGTGCGGGCGTTGGGGCGGTCGTACTCGCCGTTGATGGCCATCACCGGGAACTGGATCTTGGTGAGGTCGACGCCGAGCAGCTGGGCCTGAAAGCGGCCGGCCATCTCCTCCATCGCCTTGGCGCCCTTCTCGCCGACCACCTTGGCGACGCTCTCGCGCATCTTCTCGAAGTGGTTGCCGACCTCCTCGCCCTTGGCGGCCCGGCGCGCCTGGACCAGCGCCTCGGCCTTGGCCTGGTCGGGGTCCTGGCCCTCGACGTCGGGCGGGACCTTGTCCTTCCAGGCGGCGGTCTCGGAGACGCCCGAGCCCTGGAAGCAGGCGGTGAGGAACCGCTCGGGCGCGCGGGCCAGCATCTGCAGCATGACCCCGCCGCCCATCGAATAGCCGGCCACGTGGGCCTTCCCGATGCCCATCTGGTCCATGAACTCGAGCACGTCGTGGGCCATGTGCAGGTGCCCATGGCGGCTGCCCTCGGAGAGGCCGTGACCGCGCATGTCGAGGGCGTAGACCTTGTTGGTCTGCGCCAGCCGCGGCGCGATGCCGTTGGAGAACCAGTTGCCGATGGCGCTGCCGCGGGCCCCGTGGATCAGGATCACCGGCACGCCCTCGCCCGCATGCACGTAATGCAGCCGGGTCCCGTCGCGGACCGTGAAATATCCCTCCGGCCACCGAACCGGCGCTGTATCGGCCATCTCGAAATTCTCTCAACAATGCCGTGCGGCCGGGCAATGGATCCGGCGTCGCCCCGCGATTATAAGCCGGCCCCGCCTGCGGGACAGCCGTGTCCCCAAAGGCCGACTCGCTTCAGACATCATTTACCAAGGTTCGATGAAGCTTGGTCCGGGGACGAAGGAACGCTGCCATGCTGATCCTCATCGTCGAAGACGACCCCATCATCGGCTGCGCCTCGGCCGCCGAGCTCGAGGAGGCCGGCCACGAGGTGATGGGACCGGCGATCTCCGCTGCGGAAGCCGACGAGATCGTCGCCCGGCGGCGGCCGGACCTGGCGCTGGTCGACATCAACCTGGAATATGCCGGCGCCGGCGTCGCGCTGGCGTGGCGCCTGAAGGACCTGGGGATCGCCTGCATCTTCGTCAGCGGCCAGGCGCTGGAGGCGCGCCGCAACTGCGAGGCCGCGCTCGGCATGCTGCACAAGCCGTTCGATCCCGCGGTGCTCGGCAAGACCATCCCCATCGCCGACGCGCTGAAGAACGGCCGCGCGCCGAACCGCCCCCTGCCCCCGGGGCTGGAGCTGTTCGCGGCCTAGCAAACGGCGCTGAGCGACGTTCTAGGCGGCCCCGGTGGGATTGCGCGGGTCGAGCGGCAGGCCCTGGGCCTGGCGGGCCTTCAGCAGGCGCAGCCAGCCGTGCAGGCCTTCGCAGTCGAGGCCGTGCATCATCAGCCGGTAGCCGGCCTGCAGGCTGGAGAGCGGCACCAGCGGGTGGCCGTTCTTCATGAAGGCCAGGTGGTAGTCGCTGCCCAGGATCTTGGCGATGTAGATGGCCACCGTCTCGTCGAGCTGCAGGGAGCCGGCGGCGCGAACGAAGTCGCTGCGGGGCAGGCAGAGGGCGTAGAGCGGGGTGTAGACCTCGATCGCCGTCTGCACGTCGACGAAGTTGAGCGGGCCCTTGGGCAGGGGCGCGAGCTCGAAGGGCGCGTCCGAGATCATCGAGAAGTCGGGCGTCTCCACCGGCTCGAGGTCGCGACCCTGGGCGCGAAGCGACGCGTTCAGCTGGATGATGAAGTTGAAGACGTTGAGGTCGTGCTGGAGGAAGACGTTGTCCTCCAGGTCCTTCAGCGTGCGCGGCCGCAAGGGCACGGTCTCCACCTCCACCGGCCCGGCGTTGGCCTTGATGAAGCCCAGCAGTTCGGTGCCGATGTGGAAGTGGCGCAGGATCAGGGTGTTGGCTTCCGGCGTGCAGAAGGTGCGCAGGCCCCAGTGGATGAGCCGGTGCAGGAAGCCGTTGAGGTTCGGATGGTGCGGGCTGATCCCCCGCACGATCTTCACCAGCAGGAAGAAGGCGAACACCGCCGGCCGGATGATGTTGAACATCCACCGGCGCGACCAGGAGCGGTTGCCCATCAGCAGCGCCGTCTTGGCCTCCGGCGCGATCGGCAGGCTCTGGTCGAGGTAGAGGGCGAGCCAGGGATCCGGATCCTTGGGATCGTAGCGGGACAAGTCGAAGGCCGCGCTCATGCGGCGATCTCCTCGATCTGGAGGGCGTAGAGGCGGCCGGTGACGCGGGCGGTCTTCACGATCCGCTCGGCGACGGCGGCGTCGGGCAGCACCAGGCCCAGCATCCGTTCGAACTCGCCGATATGCTCGGCGTCGTTCTCGCCGTGATAGAGCAGGAAGCGGACGGCCTCGTCGGGCAGCGACAGCCGCTGTTGCACCAGCCGGCCCCACTCGGCCGCCTTGATCGAGCCCAGCCCCTCGATGATCCACATGGCGCCCAAAAGGCCGAAGGGGTTGGGCCGGCTGGCCTCGTGGAACATCCAGGCCGACAGCGCCTCCGAGCCGATGTTCTTCTCCGCGCCCTGGATCTCGGAAAGCTCCCCGCCGGCCGCTACGAAGTCGGCCTCCAGCAGGCGGAAGTCGCGGTGCTCGGTGACCGCGTGGCGCATCAGCATCGAGCGGAGCTCCAGGTGCTGCTCGTCGATGTTGGAGGCCGCCCGGCTCATCCATAGCGCCCCGTCCTTCACCTGCTGGCGCAGGTTCACGAGGAACGCGCGGTAGTTCTCCAGCGTGAACCGGCCGCGGGTCAGCTTGCGGATCAGCGGGGTCTGCTCGAGCCGGCCCTCGAACTCGGTGAAGGCGACGGTGAGCCGGCGGAGGACGTCTGCAACACCGCTCATCGGTTTCCCCCCACCGTCATCCGGACCGCAGCGAAGCGGAGAGCCGGGACCCAGACATCCCACGCGCCGCCTCTGGGTCCCGGATCGGCGCTGCGCGCCGTCCGGGATGACAGGGTTCGTGGGCGCGCCACTAGACCGCCTCCAGCAGCATGAAGCCGACGAACGCCCGGCCGCTCTCGGGCACGACGCAGAGGATGGTCTCCCCCGCCTTCAGCCGCCCTGTCCGCAGGAAGGCGTCCAGCATCACCCAGATGGAGGCCGAGCCGATGTTGCCGACGGTGGCGAGGTTCGAGAACCACTTCTCCTCCGGGATCATCCCGGCGGTCTTCTCCAGCAGGGAGACGATCTCCTCGCGCAGCGAGCGGGCGGAGTAGTGGCAGAGCAGGTGGTCGACGGCGGCCGGGTCGATGCGGCCCTCGTCGACTTTCTGCAGGTAGACGCCGACCCAGGCGCGGATCACCCGCTTCAGGAGCTCGAAGTCCTGCAGCAGGGCGACGGCGCCGGCCGCATGAGCCGCCGCCGGGCCGGCGTGGCTCCAGGTGGCGAGCGGGTCGGTGCGGTCCTCGATGCTGGCGCCGGCCCACATGCATGGGTCGAACTGGCCGGCCAGGGAGACGACGTCGATGAACTTCACGCGCAGGGACAGGCCGTCCGGGCGCGGCTGAGGCTCCATCACCACCGCGCCGGCGCCGTCGGAAAGGGTGAAGCGCAGGAAGTCGGCCTCGCTGCGCAGCCGCCCCTTGGCGTCCACCAGGGCGGTGCCTTCGTAGAACTGCGGTCGGAACCAGCGGGAGGAGAACTCGCCGGCGCAGGCGGCCGCGGCGGCGTGCTCGCCGGCCCGCACCGACAGCCAGGCCGACTTGGCGGCCATCAGCGACGAGCCGCAGACCGACTGGAAGCTGGCGATCTCCATCGGCCCGGAGCCGAGCTCGCCGTGCACCGCCGCCGCGTGGCCGGGGACGAGGTAGTCGCCCTGGGTGGTCGCCGCGGCGAGGAACGACAGCTCCTCGATCCCGAGACCCGCATCGTCCGCCGCCGCCCGCACGGCCTTGGCGCACATCCCGGCGTTGGAGTGGGTCGGCGTTCCGTCCGGCGTCAGCGCGTAGTGGCGCGTCTCCACCCCGTTCCACCGCAGCGCCTTGCGCCCGAACAGGCTCTCCCGCCCGCCGATGCGGCCGAGGTAGGCCTCCATCGCCTCGGACGGCACGGGCTCTCCGGGCAGGAAGCTGCCCACCCCCGTGATGAAAGCCTCAGATAACCCCGACATGCGGTGAGGTTTACGCCGGAGCGGGGCGGACCGCTACGCGGCGGATTCTCTCCCACGTCATCCCGGACGGCCGCCAGGCCGATCCGGGACCCAGGATTGCGGCGCTGCCCCTCCTGGGTCCCGGCTCTCGCTGCGCTCGGCCGGGATGACGAAGAAGGGCAGGCCCTGCCCCGCCAATGATCTCACGGCGGAGGCGAGCCTGCCCGGATCGATCAGTCAAGGACGGCGCCTCCGGCGCCGCCGCGGAGCGGCCGGCTTGCGGCCGGTCCTTGAGAGATCGAGCCGGGCAGGCAAACTGGCCGCCATGAGATCCATGCCGAGGTGTCCGCGATGCGGACTGTCTCACCGGATTCACAAACACCGCTCATCCCGGCGGAGGCCGGGACCCAGAATGGCGGGCGCAGAGGCGGGCTCCACGACCGCAGAGGCCATCCATCTATCTCTACGCCTTGGATCCTGGGTCCCGGCCTCCGCCGGGATGAGCGGGGGTGGGGGCCCCGCGCGGACCTCCTGCCACCATGCTGTCAGCAATCGGCGCCCGCCGGCCGCGCGCCCATAGCCATCCGGCCCCTTCACTCCTACCTTTCGCCGATGCCCCGCGTACGCACCCAGGACAAGGCCAAGGCCGCGCCGCCGACCGGCGTGGCCGACATGAGCGCCGCCTTCGACTACGACGAAAACACCATGCCGATGCTGTGGAAGCCGCATCGGCCCGCGCGCCCGGAGAAGTCCGAGGGCGGCATCAGGTTCAAGCTCGTCTCCGACTACCAGCCGGCCGGCGACCAGCCGCAGGCGATCAAGGAGCTGGTCGCGGGCCTGGAGGGCTCGGAGCACGACCAGGTGCTGCTCGGCGTCACCGGGTCGGGCAAGACCTTCACCATGGCCAAGGTCATCGAGGCCACCCAGCGCCCGGCGCTGATCCTGGCCCCCAACAAGACCCTCGCCGCCCAGCTCTATTCCGAGTTCAAGAGCTTCTTCCCGGAGAACGCGGTCGAGTTCTTCGTCTCCTACTACGACTATTACCAGCCCGAGGCCTACGTGCCGCGGACCGACACCTACATCGAGAAGGACTCCTCGATTAACGAGCAGATCGACCGGATGCGCCACTCGGCCACCCGGGCGATCCTGGAGCGCGACGACGTCATCGTCGTGGCCTCGGTCAGCTGCATCTACGGCATCGGCTCGGTCGAGACCTACTCGGCGATGACCTTCTCCATCACGCCCGGCGAGCGGATCGACGAGAAGAAGCTGATGGGGGACCTCGTGGCCCTCCAGTACAAGCGCAACGACCAGGCCTTCGAGCGCGGCACGTTCCGGCGGCGCGGCGACACCATCGAGATCTTCCCGGCCCACTTCGAGGACCGCGCCTGGCGCATCAGCCTGTTCGGCGACGAGGTGGAGGCGATCACCGAGTTCGACCCGCTGACCGGGAAGAAGACGGCCGATCTGAAGGGCGTGAAGGTCTACGCCAACAGCCACTACGTGACGCCCCGCCCGACGCTCCGCCAGGCCATCGACCAGATCAAGGCCGAGCTGAAGGAGCGGCTCGACTGGCTGGTCGCCAACGGCAAGCTCCTGGAGGCCCAGCGGCTGGAGCAGCGCACCACCTTCGACATCGAGATGATCGAGGCCACCGGCTCCTGCGCCGGCATCGAGAACTACTCGCGCTACCTCACCGGCCGCCGGCCGGGGGAGCCGCCGCCCACCTTCTTCGAATACATCCCCGACAACGCCCTCCTGTTCATCGACGAGAGCCACCAGACCATCCCGCAGATCGGGGCGATGTACCGGGGCGACTACCGCCGCAAATGGACGCTGGCGGAGTACGGCTTCCGCCTGCCGAGCTGCATCGACAACCGGCCGCTGAAGTTCGAGGAGTGGGACGCCATGCGCCCGGACTCCGTCCACGTCTCGGCCACCCCCGGCCCGTGGGAGATGGAGCGGGCCGGCGGCGTCTTCGTCGAGCAGGTGATCCGCCCCACCGGCCTGATCGACCCGCCGGTGGAGGTGCGCCCGGTCTCCAAGGACGGCTTCAGCCAGGTCGACGACGTCATCGACCAGGTGCGGCAGACGACCGCCAAGGGCTACCGCAGCCTGATCACCGTCCTCACCAAGAAGATGGCCGAGGACCTCACCGAGTTCATGCACGAGCAGGGCCTGCGCGTGCGCTACATGCACTCCGACGTCGACACCCTGGAGCGGATCGAGATCATCCGCGACTTGCGGCTGGGCGCCTTCGACGTCCTGGTGGGCATCAACCTGCTGCGCGAGGGCCTCGACATCCCCGAGTGCGGCCTGGTCGCCATCCTCGACGCCGACAAGGAGGGCTTCCTGCGCTCCGAGACCTCCCTCATCCAGACCATCGGCCGGGCCGCCCGGAACGTGGAGGGCAAGGTCATCCTCTACGCCGACACCGTCACCGGCTCGATGGAGCGGGCGATGGCCGAGACCGCCCGCCGGCGCGAGAAGCAGGAGGCCTACAACCTCGCCCACGGCATCACGCCCGAGAGCGTGAAGAGCCAGATCAAGGAGATCCTCGCCTCCCCGTACGAGCGCGACCACGTGCTGGTGCCCGCCGGCGTCGCCGAGGACGGCGCCAAGCCCTTCATGGGCGACAACTTCAAGGCCACCCTGCGCGACCTCGAAGCCAAGATGCGCCAGGCCGCCGCCGACCTGGAGTTCGAGACCGCCGCAAGGCTCCGCGACGAGATCAAGCGCCTGAAGCTGATGGACCTGGAGTTCGCGGCCGACGTGCTGACGGCGGAGGGGGAGAGCGCGGACCGCGAAGGCGTGAAGCGCGTGCGCCGCGAGGCGCGGGCGGAGGCGGCGGAGAGGTTCAGGAAGGGGCGGAGGTAGGGGGCGTCACCGAAGAAGCCGCCGGCGCGGCGGCGGTTTTCGCCTCCGCTCCCCGCCCCTCCTGAGTAGCGACATGGGGATCGGTGGGCCGTAGTCCGCTTCCTCCAGCAGTTCGGACGCTGCCGGGCAGGCGCGGAGACGGAGCCAAGCGTCGCTGTCGTGCGGACCGAGCATCGCGTAGCGAGGCGGCTCACAATCAGGCTCGAGGGGCAAAGGACCGAGTGCGTCTTCCACATCCTTGCGGGCTAGGATCATGACCTCGCCGTTGGGCGCGCGCATCACGAATACGTCCACAAGCGGCAGGAGTGTCGGGACGCCCCACTCCCAGGCTGTCCAGGTCACATAGGAGTCTCCGTCGTCTTCGGCACAGACCGCTCCGACGTCGAGTCCGAGCACTTCTGGGTGTCGGTCGAGCAGATGGACCCATTGGTCGTTGTAGGCGAACACCGTCTCGATCGCGTCTAAAGTCGCCGGGTCATCGTCGAGCCGTCCGAACCATCCGCGACGTGCGATCCAGTTCATGCGCCGCCGCGTTTGGCGCTGCTCCGGCGTTTCTCGAGCGAAGAAATTGAAGAGCCTCATGAAAAGCGCTCGCATTGCCCGGTCACCGAAGGGACTAGCGTGCCTTCCGACCGTCGGTGAACTGCGCTTGAAGCGCTTCGAAGCCCTCAGGTATTGCCGCCGCCCGCAACTGGGCCCACTGATCGGCCGAGGGCGCCCGGTCGATGATCAGGCGTTCCGGCCAGCAGTCGGGCTCGCGCGCGAACGGCCCGCAGATGGCCTCGAAGTCGCTTCGCGCCCGGACGAGGGCGCCGCCTGGCTCGCCTGAGCTGAGCAGGTAGGCATCGGCCAGGGGCGCAAGCGCCGTCTTCCCGAACGCGATGGGACTCCAGGTGGCGCCTTCTTCGGCGTCGAGCAGGGTCAGCTCCGCCGCATACGCGTCGCGTCCGGCTTCTGCGAACTCGTGCGCCATGAGCCTGCGCTGTTGTTCGTGATTGAGGTCCGCTCCTAGCATCGCCAAGCGGCCAAGCGCGTGGCTTGCATTCGTCACGCCCAAGCGTCTCCACGCCCCCTCCCGGTGGACCAAAGCCTCCATCGAGATCAGGCGCTTCATCGTCCCAAGAACGGATTCCAGTTGCGCGCCCATGGCCTCCAGTGCGTCCGAGTCTTCGGACCCTGCCACCACGAGGGTGTCGCGCTCGGGCGCGAGGATCACCGGGTCTCCGTTCAGCGGCAGCGTCTGAAGCAAGTCCGGCAGCAGGAGGCGCGAGACGTCGTAGTGGTCGCGGTAGCGCGTCGTGTAGAAGCCGCGCGGATCCTTCTCGAATTTCGCAGGCGAGCTGCGGGCGCGCAGGTTGTCCACCGCGATCGCCAGCACTTCATCGAAGCCAACGCCCCAGCGATCCAGGTCCTCGTCGCCGACACCGCGCAAGCCGAGACCCAGCTCAACTGCGGCCCAGGCGCAGAGGCTGTCGGAGATTGGGGCATGACAGCGCCGTCGGCTCACTTCCTCCCACGCAGGCCGGACCAGCCACATGTCGCCGACGTGCACCCGCGTGCGGATGACCGGAAGCAGCTTGTCTGCGACTTCACCGAGCGTGGCGGGCGGCGGCTCCGCCGACATCAGCGCCAACGTGGCGAGCTCATCGACGGCTTCTGCTCGGCGCGCGCGGCTCATCTTCCCGCGTTCGAGGAACCCGTTGAGCAGGCTGATCGAGTCCGCTCCGAGCGTGATGCTGAAGCTTCCCGGATCGTGGCGTATTTCTCCCGTCCATCCCCGCGCGCGGATCCGCGCCATCACCTCCCTGGCGAAGCGGTCCTGCGGCGAGCCGCTGGTCAGGAAGTCGAGCAGCCCCATGATCGTTCCCCCTTTGTGCTCACGATGACTGCAGCTGAGCTTGCGCGCAAGGGGGCAGGCCGAGGACCGCCCGTGCTATGGTCAAGGCATGTCCGCCCCTGTCACTCTCCGCGAAATCACCGCCGAGACCGTGCTCCCGGTCATCAAGCTCGCCGTCGCCGATGACCAGACGCAGTTCGTGGCGCCGAACGCGGTGTCGCTGGCCCAGGCGCTGTTCGCGCCGGAGGCCTGGTACCGGGCGATCTACGTGGGCGAGGAGCCGGCGGGCTTCGTGATGCTGGAGGACGAGTCGTTGCGCTCGCCGCCGCCGGAGGCGCCGGAGGTCCTGCTCTGGCGGCTGATGGTGGACGCAAGGTTCCAGGGCCAGGGCGTCGGGCGGGCCGCGATGGCGCAGGTGATCGAGCACGTGCGCGGCAAGGGCGTGTTCAAGGCGCTGCTGACCTCCTACGTCCCGGGGCCCGGCTGTCCGGAGCCCTTCTATCTGGGGCTCGGCTTCCGCCACACGGGCCGGATGGACGGGGACGAGGTGGTGCTGGAGCTGCCGCTGTAGGCGGAGCCCTCTGTATTCACCACCAAGACGGCCTTCACCGCCAAGACCGCCAAGACCGCCAAGGGCCGAGAGGACATCTCCTGTTCGAGGAGCCCGGCCCCGATCTCTTGGCGATCTTGGCGGTCTTGGCGGTCGAGAAAGCTCCCGCTGGGACGCTCGGCCGGATGCGCGGCGGACAACGCCCGCAACCGCCGCAAGGTGTGTTAACCTTTTCGCACGAGGCGGAAGGAGGCCCCTTTGGGCGCGGCGCGCGGCCCGGTTCCGGTGTGGCGGTGGATCGCCCTCTTGGCGATGCTGGCCGGGATGCTGTGGCCTGCGCTGGCGGCCCAGGGGCAGACGGCGGCGGCGCCGGCCGCGCGGCCCGGCCCCGTCCTGGTGCTCGACATCGACGGCGCCATCGGCCCGGCGACCACCGAATACCTCCGCGACGGCCTGGAGACCGCGCAGCAGCGCAACGCCCGCCTGCTGGTGATCCGCATGGACACCCCCGGCGGTCTCGACAGCGCCACCCGGGACATCATCGCCGAGATCCTGGCGTCCCCCGTGCCGGTGGCGACCTTCGTCGCGCCGGCGGGGGCCCGGGCGGCGAGCGCGGGGACCTACATCCTCTATGCGAGCCACCTGGCGGCGATGGCGCCGGGGACGCACCTAGGCGCGGCGACGCCGGTCTCCATGGGCGGGGGATCGACGCCCCTGCCCGGCGGCGGCCAGCCGGAGACGGCGGAGGAGAAGGCCAAGGAGACCGCCGAGAAGGCGCCCGCCGACGCCATGACCGCCAAGGTCGTCAACGACGCGGCCGCCTACCTCGCCAGCCTGGCCGCCCTGCACGGGCGCAACGCCGAGTTCGCCGAGGCCGCGGTGCGGCAGGCGGCGACGCTCACCGCCGGCCAGGCGTTGGAGCAGAAGGTCATCGAGGTGCTGGCGGCGGACATGGACGGACTGATCGCGGCGGCGGACGGGCGGACGGTGCGTCTCGCCGGCAAGCCGCACGTGCTGGCCCTCTCCGGCGCCGAGGTCGTCGAGGTCGGGGCCAGCTGGCGCAACAAGGCGCTGGCGGCGATCACCGACCCCAACATCGCCTACCTGCTGCTGCTGATCGGCATCTACGGCCTGATCTTCGAGTTCATGAGCCCCGGGACCTACGGGCCCGGCGTGATCGGGGCGGTGTCGCTGGTGGTGGCGCTGTTCTCTCTGAACCTGCTGCCGGTGAACTACGCCGGCCTGATCCTCATCGCCCTGGGCATCGGGCTGATGACCGCCGAGGCGATGACGCCGTCGGTGGGCGTGCTGGGGATCGGCGGGGCGGCCGCCCTGGCCCTCGGCAGCCTGATCCTCTTCAAGGGGCCGGTCCCGGAGATGCAGCTCTCGCCATGGCTGGTGGTCGCAGTGGTCGCCGGCTCGCTCGCCTTCTTCGTCCTGGCGCTGGGGGCGGCCTGGCGGGCGAGGCGCCGGCCCGCGGCCTTCGGCAACCTGGTGGGCGCGGCCGGGCCGGTGCTGAGCTGGGCCGGCGACGAAGGCTTCGTGCAGCTGGAGGGCGAGAGCTGGCGGGCGCGCTCGGCGCGCCCCCTGGCGCCCGGCCAGACCGCCCGGGTGACGGCGCGGGACGGACTGACGGTGTTGGTGGAGGCGGAAGACTCGGCCGCGAGAGACTGAAAGGCAGGACCGGATGCAGATCTACATCGACTTGGCGACCTGGATCGCCCTGGCCTTCATCGTCCTCTTCGTGCTCGCCCAGGCGATCAAGATCCTGCGCGAGTACGAGCGCGGCGTGATCTTCACGCTGGGGCGGTTCACCGGAGTGAAGGGGCCGGGGCTGATCATCCTGATCCCCCTGGTGCAGCAGATGGTGAAGGTCTCCCTGCGAACCATCGTGCTGGACGTGCCCAGCCAAGACGTCATCTCCCGCGACAACGTCTCGGTGAAGGTCTCGGCGGTGGTCTATTTCCGGGTCGTCGACGCCGACCGGGCGGTGATCGCGGTGGAGGACTTCTTCGCCGCCACCAGCCAGCTGGCTCAGACCACCCTGCGCTCGGTGCTGGGCAAGCACGAGCTCGACGAGATGCTGGCCGAGCGGGACAAGCTCAACAAGGACATCCAGGAGATCCTCGACGCCCAGACCGACGCCTGGGGGGTGAAGGTGGCCAACGTCGAGATCAAGCACGTGGACATCGACGAGAGCATGGTCCGGGCGATCGCCCGCCAGGCCGAGGCCGAGCGCAACCGGCGGGCCCGGGTGATCAACGCCGAGGGCGAGAAGCAGGCCTCCCAGACGCTGGTGGAGGCGGCAGCGACGCTCGCCCAGCAGCCGGAGGCCATGCAGCTGCGCTACCTCAACACCCTCTACGACATCGGCGCGGACAAGAACTCGACCATCGTCTTCCCGATGCCGATGGAGCTGGTCGACGTCCTGCGCAGGGGCCTGCGGGGCGGCGGCGAGACGACGCCGGGCTAGGCGTCCCACGACGGCACGCAGCGTGCCAGATCGGGCCTGGCGGGCGCCCGAAATGGGGCTCCTCGGCGGGTGACGGACCCCTCCAAAGTCAAGCTGGTGAGCGCCGTCTTAACGACGATTTTTCGCGTCGGGCATGCAACCTTTACCATGTATTCGACCCGTCCCCTTTTCGCGCCGCGCGGGAATCCGAGCAGAATCAAGGCGAAGCTTGGCCGAGCTAAAGTCCAGCGTTTTCAGGCCTTAACCACGTGCCGTGGCGCCGGCGCCGCACGCCTTCGCTTGTGGCGCGAATGCTGCAGCTTTGGCGGAACCATGTGCCGATTTGATCGGTATCTTGGGTGGTGTGGACCCGCCGGACGGGGATCGGCCAAGCAAAAGGCCGGCCCCGGAAGGCCCGAATGTAGGATGAGTCATATGTCGCCTTCTTTGAGCGTGGTGGCGGACAACGGTGCGGCCCTGATCAAGGGCGAAGCCAACCTGTCCGAGCGTATCCGTCGTCTCCAGAACGAGGCCAAGAACCTCGCCCGTGAGCACATCCTGTCTCTCGAGGCCGCCCTGGTGGAGGTCGAGCGCCTCGCCGGCGAGATCGCCGACGGCGGCGACGCCTATCCGGTCGGCATCCGCGAGATCGCGCGCCGCCTGGCCGAAGAGTCCGAGACCCGCGTCCAGGCCATGGAAGCCATCCTGCGGCGCAACTGAGATTCCGATAAGTCTGTACGGGTCCCGCTACGCCCTTCCCGGATATCGCCGGGAAGGTGCGGCGGGGGCCGGCGAAGAGCTGTGCTCCGGGCCCTGGCGCCCGTCAGCCTCTGAAGCAGAGGCGTTTTTTCTCCACTACGTATTGAGCCGCTGGGTCGCGCGCGCCGTCGCCAGCGTCCCCTTTGTCCGTCACGGCCGGCTTCATGCCGGGCGCCCATCCTGATGCGCCCTGCCCTGCCGCAACGGGCTGGCTCGCCGGGGCAAGCCCGGCGATGACGAGTTGGGGATGACGAGGCGCGTGGCCCCTCAGTCCTCCTCGCTCGCCGTCTCGCTGATCGCCCCGCCGCCGAGTGGGCCGACGGGCGAGAGGCCGGGATCGTTCTCGATCCGCCGGCGGCGGGCGTCGGCGTCCGAGCCGGGCTCGTTCGGGGCCGAGGCCGGGCCGGGCTTGGTCCCCTCGGGCTCGCGCCCGCCGGGGGTCGGCGAGGTCGTGCTGGGCTGCGGGCTCATTCCAGCAGCTCCCGGTATTCCTTGCTGCGGCGCAGCCAGGCGGCCGCGTAGCCGCAGATCGGGGTGATCTTCAGGCCCCGCTGCTTGGCGTCCTGCGCCAGGGCGGCCATCAGCCGGCCGGCGGCGCCGGAGCCGCGCAGCGGCACGGGGCTCTCCACATGGTCGATGTAGAGCCGCTCGCCCTTCAGCCGGTAGTCGGCCCAGGAGGTCATGCCCTGCTCGTCCATCTCGTAGCGCGAGCGGGCCTCGTTGTTGCGTAAGTCGCTCATGGCCTGAAAACCCTTCTCCTCCCCGGTTCGATCCCGAACTTCCGTCGCCGGGGCCGGTTTGAGCCGGCCGGAGGGGCGCGCCCCTCCCCGGCCCGGGCGAAGCAGCTTAAGCTTGGGTTAACCACAAATGGGAGCCCCAGCATGCGGCGCAGCACTCGCACCCTCGTCCTCCTCGGCTCGGTCGTCTTCCTGTGGTCGTGCCAGCGGGCCGAGGAGAAGGCCGCCGCGCCCGCCGCGGGCGAGGCCGGCGAAGCGGCCACGGCGCAGGCCTCCGCGCCCGCGGGCCGCCCGGCGCGCAAGGCCGGGCTCTGGGAACACTCCATGCAGACCATGGGCGTGACCCAGACGAGCCGGCTGTGCATCGACGCCGAGACGGACAAGAACGTCGCCCTGTGGGGCCAGCAGGCCTCGGCCGAGAGCGGCTGCGAGCAGAACAGCTTCACCCCGATCCCCGGCGGCTATTCCTTCGTCTCGGTCTGCCCGGACGGCCAGGGCGGCAAGGTGACCAGCAAGGGCACGATCACCGGCGACTTCGCCTCGGCCTACAAGATGGAGGCGACGACCACGACGTCGGGCTCGTCGATCCCGCAGGCCAACGGCGAGATGAAGATGGTCATGGACGCCGCCTGGAAGGGCCCCTGCCCCGAAGGCATGAAGCCCGGCGACATCCAGGTCTCCATCCCCGGCGCGGGGACGATCAACCTCAACGACGTGGCCGGCATGGCCGAGCGGATGGCGAAGCAGTAGTAGACCTCTTCCTCCGCAAGCGGAGGGAGAGGTCTTAGACCAGCTCCACCGCCATCGCGGTCGCCTCGCCGCCGCCGATGCAGAGGCTGGCGACGCCGCGTTTGCCGCCGTGCTGCTCGAGGGCGGAGAGCAGGGTCGCCAGGATCCGCGCGCCGCTAGCGCCGATCGGATGGCCGAGGGCGCAGGCGCCGCCGTGGACGTTGAGCTGCTCGCGGTCGATGCCGATCTCCCGCTCGGCGATCATCGCCACGACGGCGAAGGCCTCGTTGATCTCGAAGATGTCGACCTCGCCCGCCGACCAGCCGGCCTTCTTCAGCGCCTTCTGGACGGCCGGCACCGGGGCGGTGGTGAACAGGCCCGGCTCGTGGGCGTGGGCGGCGTGGGAGACGATCCGCGCCACCACGTTGAGGCCCAGCTTCTCGGCGACCGAGGCCCGCGTCAGCACCAGGGCCGCGGCCCCGTCGCTGATGGAAGAGGCGTTGGCGGCGGTGATGGCCCCGTCCTTGGCGAACGCCGGCTTCAGCGTCGGGATCTTGGCGGGGTCGGCCTTCAGCGGCTGCTCGTCGGCCGCGACGGTCTCGGTCCCCTTGCGGCCTGTGACCTCCACCGGGACGATCTCGCGGGCGAAGGCGCCGCTCTCGGTGGCCTTGCGGGCGCGGGTGAGGCTGGCGATGGCGTAGTCGTCCATGGCCTCGCGGGTGAACTGGTAGGCGCGGGCCGTCTCCTCGGCGAAGCTGCCCATGAGCCGGCCGGGCTCGTAGGCGTCCTCCAGGCCGTCCAGGTACATGTGGTCGAACGCCGTGTCGTGGCCGATGCGGGCGCCGGCCCGGTGCTTGGCCATCAGATAGGGCGCGTTGCTCATGCTCTCCATGCCGCCGGCGACGATGACGTCGGCCGACCCGGCGGCCAGCGCGTCGTGCGCCAGGATGGCGGCCTGCATGCCCGAGCCGCACATCTTGTTGACGGTGGTCGCCTCCACCGACTTGGGCAGCCCCGCCCCCAACGCCGCCTGGCGCGCCGGCGCCTGGCCCAGGCCCGCCGGCAGCACGCAGCCCATGACGATCTGCTCTATCCTGTCGGGCGCGACGCCGGCCCGCTCGACGGCGGCCCTGACGGCGGCGGCCCCGAGCTCGGTGGCCTTGACGGGAGCGAGCACGCCCTGGAAGCCGCCCATGGGCGTGCGGGCGTAGGAGGCGATGACGATGGGGTCGGTGGTGCTCATGGGGGAGATATAGGCCTTCCCTCCAGCGTCACCCAACCCTGTCATCCCGGACGGCCGAACGGCCGATCCGGGACCCAGTGCGGCGGCCGGGCGGGTACTGGGTCCCGGCTCTCGCTGCGCTCGGCCGGGATGACGTCAGAGGTGAGCCGCCCGCGTCCCGGCGATGAAGCCGCCGCCGAGCACCCGCGTGGGCGCTTCCGGCGCGTAGAGCACGCAAGCCTGGCCGGGCGCGACGCCTTCCTCGGGCGCGTCGAACATCACGCCGGGGACGCCGCCCACCAGCGCCAACCGCCCGGGCGCCGGCTCGCGGGTCGAGCGCACGCGGGCCAGCACCGGCCGGCCGGCCTCGCAGGCGGCCTCGATGGTCGCCGCCTCGCCGAGCCAGTTGGTCTCCTTCAGCGTCAGGGCGGCGGTGAGCAGCGCCTCGCGCGGGCCGACGATCACCTGCCGCTTGTCCGCATCGATCCGCACCACGAACAGCGGATCGCCGACGGCCACGTTCAGCCCCCGGCGCTGGCCGATGGTGTAGCGGGTCACGCCCTCGTGGCGGCCGAGGACGCGCCCGTCCAGGTGGACGATGTCGCCCGGCTCGGCGCCGTGCGGGCGCAGCCGGTCGATGATGGTCGTGTAGCGGCCTTCCGGCACGAAGCAGATGTCCTGGCTGTCCGGCTTGTCGGCGACCGACAGGCCCAGGCCCGCCGCCACCCGCCTAACCTCGCTCTTCGGCAGGCCGCCGAGCGGGAAGCGCAGGTAGTCGAGCTGCTCGCGCGTGGTGGCGAACAGGAAGTAGCTCTGGTCGCGCGCCGGGTCGGCCGCCCGGTGCAGCTCGGGCCCGGCGGGGCCCTCCCTGCGGGCGACGTAGTGGCCGGTGACCATCGCCGCCGCGCCCAGGTCGCGGGCGACGTCCAGCAGATCGCGGAACTTGACGGTCTGATTGCAGCGCACGCAGGGGATCGGCGTCTCGCCGCGCAGGTAGGCGTCGGCGAAGTCCTCGATCACCTGCTCGCGGAAGCGGCTTTCGTAGTCCAGGACGTAGTGGGGGATGTTCAGCGCATCCGCCGCCATGCGGGCGTCGTGGATATCCTGGCCGGCGCAGCAGGCGCCCTTCTTCTGGATCGCCGCCCCGTGGTCGTAGAGCTGCAGGGTGACGCCCACGACGTCGTAGCCGGCCCGCGCCATTAACGCCGCGGTCACAGTTGAGTCCACGCCGCCCGACATGGCCGCCACAATTCTGGCGCCTTCGGGCAGGCCGACGGCCGCGCGCGCTGCATCCAGCACGGCGTCGGGCACGTCGGTCACGGAGAGGGTGTCGACCATTTCCGCTATGTAGCGGCAGGGACTGAAGATTGCGAGGTTGCGACCGGCGGTCGCAGGCGGCTTCGCCACAATCTGCGCCCTAACTCCGCCTAGAAGCTTGGCCATAAAGGGACCATCGAGACGGGGAACAGTAACCCATGCGGTCCTACCGGCTTTACATCCTCACCCGCCACGAGCGGATCTCGGGCTCGCTGAACGCGGCCCACGCGTCCGACGAGGAGGCCCTGAGCTTCGCCGAGGCCCTGCGGGGCGCGGCCCATGCGGTCGAGGTCTGGCTCGGCGAGCGGCTGATCGGCCGCGTCGGCGCCGAGTTCGAGCTGGCCTGACGACACCCCTTTCGCCCCCGCGGCCCCCGCCGGCCGGGACGAGGCGCGCGCCGGGACCTGCGGTCCAGCCCCCCTGATTACACTGGCTGCCCCCACCGACCCAGGTCCCGGCGCACTACCTTCCTCTCTCCTACCTCCCCCCGCGCAGCGGCGGGAGGTACGAGCGCCGAGACGGTCGCGGCGCTCCAGCGCCTACGCCCGCAGCACGTTCAGCAGCGAGCTTTCCCGCAAGGTGGCGAACACCTGGGCGGCGGCCTGGACCGAGAACTCGGCCTGGCTGAGGTCCGAGGCGGCCTTGGCCATGTCGGCGTCGACGATGTTGCCGATCATGCCGGCGGTCATGTCCCGGCGGCGCGCCAGGTCCAGGCCCACGTCCTCGACCCGCTTCTGGACCATGCCGTTGCGGGCGGTCTGGTCGACCAGGAAGTCGGTGACCTGCTCCCAGACGGCGAGCTGGTTGGTGAGGAAGTTCTCCTGGTCCTGGGTCAGCTGCGGTCCGAAATTGCCCGTGGCGCCTTCCTCGAACGCCTGGAGATCCCGGAAGGCGGTGAGCATCTGGGTGCCGAGATCCTCGGCCAGGAAGCCCGTCGTCACCGTCGTGGACTCATCCAGCCGGGCCTGCACCTTGAAGTCGTCGTTGTGGAAGAAGCCGGGGATGGTGGCCAGCGGGTCGGTGAGGTCGGTCAGGGTCTGGGCCGAGACCGGCGCGATGTTGATCTGGCCGCCCGCGAACAGCGGCTTGCCGGCGAACTGGGCGTTCAGGCCCGAGACGGCGGTGCGGAACTCGGCCTCGATCTCCAGCATCAGCCCCTCGCCGCTCTTGGTCGCCAAAGCGTCGGTGATGCGCTGGCGCACCCGGGTGGCGGCGTCGACGAGCTTGTTCATGGCGCTGTCCTGGGCGATCAGCTTCTCGGTCAGCAGCACGTTCTGAGACAGATACCCCTCGGTCCGGGTGTGGACCGTGCGCATGGCCGTCAGCATCTCGGCGTTCTTGGCGTAGGCCTTCAGGTCGTCGCCGTTCTTCTGGCTGGCCA
The DNA here is from genome assembly GCF_042681205.1 of Phenylobacterium terrae. Taxonomy (NCBI): domain Bacteria; kingdom Pseudomonadati; phylum Pseudomonadota; class Alphaproteobacteria; order Caulobacterales; family Caulobacteraceae; genus Phenylobacterium; species Phenylobacterium terrae. The sequence goes on along the minus strand of NZ_JBHUEY010000001.1, from coordinate 2,676,605 downwards.
GCCGGTCGCCGGCGTCCAGCTGGCGCCTCTGGGCGGCCGTCAGGTTGGCGAGAACCGCGCTGTAGCTGGTGTTGGTTGCGATACGAACCATCGTTCAGGCCCTCACACGAATTCCAGCAGTACGTCGAACAGGTCCTTCGCCGCCTGGATCATCCGGGCGGAGGCGTTGAAGGCCTGCTGGTAGGTGGTGAGCATGACCAGCTCCTCGTCCATGTTGACGCCCTCCACCGACTGGCGGCGGGCGTCGGCCTCGATCTTCACCGCATGGGCGCCGGACATCGAGGATTCCGCCGTCGCCGCCTTGCGGCCGATGCCGCCGGCGAACTCCATGGCGTAGCGGGTCAGCGTCATGTTAGCGGCCGGGACGTCGCCCGCCGCGCCGAAGCGGCCGGTCAGTTCGCCGGCCTCGGCGAGCGCCAGGGCGCCCTTGTTGTCGGCGGGCCGCAGGGCCGGCAGGCCGGCCCCGACCGACAGGTCGAGTTGGGCGAAGCCGAGCTTGCGGGGGTCGTTGTAGATGGCCGTGTCGACGTGAAAGCGTTCGGCGCGGGTGGACCGCTGCAGCACGCCCAGCCCGAACAGCTCGCTCATCGAGGGCCCGTCGACGCCGCGCTGCGTGGTGTCGGCGATCACCGAGATGTTGGCGTTGAGCGGTGGCCCGCCGCCGAAGGTCAGGGCGCCGTTCGCGTCAAGGCTGAACTGACCATAGAGACCGACGCCGCTGGCGGGCGAGTTCAGGGCGGTCAGGAGGTCGTTCATCGTCGCCCCGGCCGGCGCCGGCACGGTGATGTCGCGGATGAAGCGGCCGTCGCCCTCGGCCACCCGGAAGGTGATCGCGCCGGTGAAACCGTGGTTGCTGGCGCCCGTCAGCCCGGTGTCCCAGCTGGCCAGGCCGCCCGAGCGCACGAGGTCGTTCAGGCCGAAGTAGTGGGAGAAGCCGCGTCCGGTCTTGGACGAGGTGCCCTCGTCGATGGCGATCCCCACGCCCGCGTTGGCGGCCGAGATGCTGAGGGCGCCGTTCACGTAGGTGGCCGTTCCGTCCGCGCCCAGGGCGGTGTTGAGGGCGGTCACGAAACTGGCCGGCGTGAACGCCGGGCCGGGCGCGCCGTCCACCGTCATGGTCCCGGCGGTGAAGTCGATGTCGATCCGCCGCTGCACCACGCCGGCGGCGTCGACGATGGCGAGCGAACTCGTGCCCGAGAAGCCGGCGGCGGCGGAGGCGATGTCCATCAGCCCGGTGTTGCGGCCGGTGAGGGTCGCCGGGGCCGGCACGGCCGCCGAGTCGTTGTGCACCCGGTTGATCTGCTCGGCCGCCCGGTTGACGAACTCGCCCAGCTGGTCGGTGAGGTCGGGCAGGACGTCGTCGCGCATGTCCAGCAGGCCCCGCAGCTCCCCGCCGGTCACCTCGATCGGCGTGGTGTAGGCGGGGTTGTTCGGGTTCTGGATGGCGATGTAGCCGCGGGTGGCGTCGGTCCGCTCATAGACGAGCTTGGCGGAGTGATCGCCGGCCAGCAGCAGGCCCTCGGCGGAGCGGAGGACGACGCCGCCCATCTCGCGCTTGGCCACCCGCACGTTCATCAGGCCCGCCAGCTCGTCGACGAGGGTGGCCTGGATGTTCTCCGACCCCGAGGCGTCGCCCCCGGCCATCTTGGTCCTGGTGATGTCGACGTTGAGCTTCTGGATCTCGCCGATCAGCTGGTTCGCCCGGTCGACGCCGGCCACCAGCCGGGAGTCCACCGTCTTGGTCAGGTTCTGAAGCGAGCTGTTGATCCGGTCCGCCTCGGTCAGGAACTCCTGCACGCGCGTGAGCGCCTGGCTCCGCAGCAGACTGGACGAGGGATCGTCGGCGGCCTGGGCGAAGGCGTTCCACACTTCGTCGAGGCGCGAGAAGAAGTAGCCCGGGCTCGAGGGGTCGCCGAACAGGCTCTGGGCGCTGTCGAGATACTCTGAGACGACGTTCCATTTGGCCGCGTCCGAGCCGGCGTTCAGGCTGGCCAGCTGCAGGTACTGGTCGGTGACGCGCTTGATGCCGGTGACGGTGACGCCCATGCCGGCGCCGCTGACCACCTGCGACTGCTGCACCATCGCCTTGCGCACGTAACCGGGCGTGTTGACGTTGGCGATGTTGTCCGAGACCGTCCGGATGCCCGTCTGCGCGGCCATCAGGCCGGACGTGGCGGTGTTCAGTGCGACGTGGAGCGACATTCTCTAGGCCTCCCCTCGGCAAAGCCTGACGCCCGACCCGGCGAAAACTGCCGAGGGCGTGGTGAACACCCTCTTTGCTTCCTGCGGAAAATCGAACGTTTTCAAAGCTGTCTTCTGCCGAGGCCGATTGTTGTCCCCCAGTGCGGCGCAAGAGGCGGGCCAACCGGCGCCAAGTCCTCCTGAACCTGCGCGCCTGCGTGGAAGCCGGGCGCCCGCGCCCCGGCAAGGCCGGCCTATCTGACGGCGGCGGCCCGGCAAATTCGGCCCGCAGCACCGTCGCCAGACTGTTAAGAGGCGACAGAAAGCTTTTTCTTTTCTGCAGCTTATGGCTGCGCGCCCAAGTTGGCCCAGGGGTTGCTCAGCAGGTGTCGAATGGCCCCAGCGCAGCAGGCGCTACCCTCGCCAAGGCAAGACCCCCGCTTCATGTTCGCGTTCCCGATGTCCCTCCCGACCGCGCCAGCGACGCCCGGCCAGCCCGGCGCGGCGGCTGCGCCTGGCCAGGCGGTGGACGTCTTCGAGGCGCTGCTGGCCGCCGCGACGGGCGCGATGATGGAGCAGGCGCCGGCCCAGGCGGCGGCCGTCGCCAGCGCGCCGGCAGCGCCGGAGATCGAGGGCGAGGCCGAGCCGGCGCCGCTTGCCGAGCTCCCCGCCGCCGATGCGGCGGCGCCTGCCCTTCCCCAGCCGTGGCCGCCCGTCGCGCCGCCGGCTGCGCCCGCGCAGGCCGCGGCGCCGGAGACGCAGGCGGACGACGCCGCACCGCAACCCTCATCGCCGCCCGGCCTCGCCAACGCCGCGCAACGCATCGAGACGCGGGTCGCCGAGGGCGGCGAGGCCCCGGCTCCGGGGCTGGAGACGGCCGCCGCGCGGCTGGCCGCCACCGGTCGGCCGGCCGCCGACGAGGCCTCGGCGGCGCCCACGACAGCGGTCGAGCCTCCGGCCAAGGCCCCCCTGCCGCAGGGCCGCGCCGCCGCTCCCGCCGAGCCGGCGACCCCGGCGCAACCCGCCGTCCGCGCCGAACCCGGCCTCGCCCCGGCCCGCCCCGCAGTTCCCGTCCAACCGGCCAGCCCGGCCCAGCCGGCCGCGGCGGCCCCGCCGGCGGCCCACGCCGGCGCCGAGCCGACCGCACCGCAGCCGAACTGGGTCCCGGCGCCTGTGACCGACGCCCCGCGCCCGCCGATGCGCGCCGGCGAGGACGCGCGAGCGCATCCCCTTCTGCAAGCCGCCGTGGTGCGCGCGCGGCCGGTCGAGGCCGCCGCCCCGCCGCCTGCCGAACCCGCCGTCGAAGCGCCCGCCGAGGGCGAGACGGCGACCGACGCCGCGCCGGCGCTGTCGCCGCTCCCCGCGTCCCCGGCCCGCCGCCAGCAGGCCGGCGGGGGCGCAGCCGACGGTCAGGCCAGACCGGACGCGCCCGCGCCGACGGCCGCCCCGCCCGCCGGCGCCGAGGACGCCCCGCCGCTATTCGGCCTGCGCCCCACCGCGCCCGCTGAACCCGCCAGGCCCGTCGTCGAAGCGGCCGCCGCCGCGCCCGAACTGCTGGCCGCGGCCGAGACGGCCGACACGCCCAAGCCGCTGCAGACGGCCGCAGGCTCCGGGGCGGCCTCGGCGATCGCCGAAACGCCGGCCCATCGCGACGCCGCCGCCATCGTCCGCGGCGCGCCGGACACCGTCGCGGCCCTAGCCGCCGACATCGCCCGCAAGCTCGAGGGCCGCTCCACCCGCTTCCAGGTCGAGCTGCAACCCGCCGGCCTCGGCCGGGTGGACGTGCAGATCGAGATCGGCGCCGCCGGCAAGCTGACCGCCGCCTTCGCCGTGGACTCCCCGCAGGCCGCCGCCGAGCTGCGCGGCCGCGCGCCGGAGCTGCAGCGGGCGCTGGAGCAGGCCGGCTTCGACGTCTCCGGCGGTCTGTCGTTCGACCTGACGGACAGCTCGCACTCCGGGCGCGATCCGGAGGCGCGCCAGGACGGCGGCGCGTTCCGCGGCCGCGCCTTCGCCCAGGCCCTGGCGAACGGCGAAGCCGCCGACCAGGCCGCCCTGCCCCCCAAACTTTCGAGCCGGCCCAGCGCCGCCCTCGACATCCGCATCTAGAAAGGAGTCGCGCGCCATGCCCGTCGACGCCGTTGCCGCCGGTCAGGCCCCCGTCCAGGAAACCGCCCTGGGCAAGGCCCGCCTGGCCCAGAACTTCGAGACGTTCCTGACGCTGCTGACCACGCAGCTGATGAACCAGGACCCGCTCTCGCCGCTGGATTCCAACCAGTTCACCGAGCAGCTGACCCAGATGACCGGGGTCGAGCAGCAGCTGCTGACCAACGAGCTGCTGAAGAAGCTGGTGGACGGCAACAACTCCGGCGTCGCCGACGCCGTGAGCCTTATCGGCAAGAAGGTGCGCGCCGTCAGCGACGACGCCGCCCTGAAGGACGGCAAGGCGACGTGGATCTACAACCTCGACCGGCCGCCGGAGACCGTGATCCTGGAGGTGCTGGACGCCAACGGTCGCTCGGTCTTCGTGGGCCGGCCGACCGCCAAGGTCGGCGACAACAGCTTCACCTGGGACGGCAAGAACAGCGCGGGCGTGACCCAGCCGAACGGCGTCTACACCCTGAGGGTGACGGCCGTGGACACCGCCAAGCAGCCGATCGAGGCGATCACCTACATCGAAGGCGTGGTGCAGTCCGTCGAACAGGCCGACGGCGCGACGCTGATCAACGTCGGCGGCGCCACCATGCCGTGGACCAACGTCAACTCCATCAGGCTGGCGGACCCCGAGCCGACCACCGCCCAGACCAACCAGACGTCCAACACCGGCCAGACGGCGGAGCAGTCGGACGACTGGCTGGAAGACCTCATCGCACAGGAGGACGGCGAACCGTCCGAACAGCCCGCGGCGGCCTAGAGCGCGCGGGCGGCCGCTGAACGCGGCGCCTCACCAACCCTTTTCATGGACCAAGGCAGACCAAAATGAGCATCAGCAGCGCAATGCGGGCCGGGGTGTCGGGATTGCTGGCCAATTCCTCCGCTCTCGCCGCGCTTTCGGACAACATCGCCAACGTCAACACCGTGGCCTACAAGCGCAGCCAGGTGAACTTCGGCAACATCGTCACCTCGCAGTTCCTGTCGGGCGCCTACAGCGCCGGCGGCGTCAAGGCGATCAACCGCCAGTACGTCAGCGAGCAGGGCTTGATCCAGGCGGCCAACTCCTCGACGGACATGGCCATCTCCGGCGAGGGCTTCTTCGTGGTGACCCAGAAGGGCGCCAACCTCGAACCTTCCGACGCCCGCTTCTTCACCCGCTCGGGCTCGTTCAGCGTCGACAGCGACGGCTATCTGGTCAACGACCAGGGCTATTACCTGCAGGGCTGGCCGATCAACCTCGACGGCACGGTGGACCGCAGCCCGGCCGACGTGACCCGCATGGGCCCCATCAACGTCCGCGACCTCGGCGCCGCGGTGGCGAAGACGACCGACATCATCGTCAAGGCGAACCTGAACAAGGATCAGGAGGCGAGCACCGTCCCCTACGCAGCCGGCTCGATGACGTCGTATGCGGCCGACCCGAACGCCGTCGGCGCCCGCAAGCCTGACTTCGTGATCGAAATGACGGTCACGGACTCCGCCGGCGGCAAGCGCCGGGTCGAGTTGGGCCTGTCGAAAGCCCCTGCGCCGGCGGTCAACACCTGGAACGCGGAAATCTACGCCGTTCCGACCACCGACATTCAGGGTGGCGGCCCGATCCGTCAGGGCCAGGTGGTGTTCAACTCGAACGGCACCATCAACCTCAACGCGACGACCCTGTTCGGGCCGGCCACCGTGCCCCCCGCGCTCCCGTCGCCCCAGACCATCAGCATCGGCGCCTCGGGCGGAGCCGCCCCCGCCTGGTCGACGCTGCTCGGCATCGAAGGCAACGACGTCGAGTTCGACATGAGCGTGCTCACCCAGTACTCCGCGCCTTCGGCGGTCGACTTCGTGACGCCGAACGGCGCCAGCCCCGGCAACATCGTGGGCGTCAACGTCGACGAAAACGGCATCATCTCGGCGACCTTCGACAACACCGAGGTGCGCAAGATCGCCCAGGTCGGCATCGCCACCTTCCCCAACCCCGACGGCCTGCTGGGCGTCAGCGGCGGCGCCTATGTGCCCACCCTGCTGAGCGGCGACTTCACGATCAAGGAGCCGGGCATCGCCGGGGCCGGCAACATCGCGCCCCAGGCGCTGGAGGCCTCGACCGTCGACCTGTCGGCCGAGTTCACCGGCCTGATCACAACCCAGAGGGCCTATTCGGCCTCATCCAAGATCATTACGACCGCTGACCAGATGTTGGAAGAACTGCTAAACATCAAGCGTTAGTAATAGAAGTTAACAGCGTCTAGCAGACGGTGATATCCCAACCTGTACCATTTTCTTACATCGGACGGGGAATGATTAGTCAATTCTTTACCTACGGGATTCACCGACTGTTATGGCCGCGGGCGTATGGTCCCTCCTGAGAAGTGATGGTGGGAGACGCGTAAAACCATGTTGCAACAGCAGCAAACGCGCACGAACAGCCGCGGCGAGGCCTATGTGATCGGGCCGACCGGCGCGCCGCTGACGATCAACGACCTGCCGCCGCCGGACACCGGCCGGTGGGTCATCCGGCGCAAGGCCGAGGTGGTGGCGGCCGTGCGCGGCGGTCTCCTGACCCTCGACGAGGCGCTGGAGCGCTACCGCCTGACCAGCGAGGAGTTCCTCGCCTGGCAGCGGTCCATCGACAAGCACGGCCTGGCCGGACTGCGGACCACCCGCATCCAGCAATACCGCTAGGTCTTCCGAACCTCAGGCGAAGCCTGAACCAGAGCGGCCCCGTCCCCGACGGGGCCGTTTTCGTTTCTTCCCTCCCCGTCATGGGGAGGACGGGTGGGAAGCCAGGGCTCTCGATGGCGCTGGACGCCCGGCGCCGGTCGGCTTCGCCGACCCTCCCCGTGAACGGGAGGCAGAGCGTTCAGTCGCCGATCCGCCGCACGCTGATCAGGATCCGTTCGCGCTCGCCCGGCCGGCGCTCGACGAGCAGGCGGGCGACCTGGGCGTCGTCGTGGAAGACATAGCCCTTGATGGCGTCGAGGATGGCCTTGGCCAGGTTGTCGAGGTCGAGCCAGGGCGGCTCGCCGACGTACTCCATGACGATCTCCACCGAGAACTCGCCCCAGCCGGGCCGCGCGCCGCGCCAGACCTTGCGGAAGAACTCGTAGATCAGCGGCTTGTAGTAGCGGGCCTGGGTGGTCAGCCCCTCGACCACCACTTCGATCGCGCCCTCCGCCTCACGCGCGCGCACCTTGCCGTGCTGGGTCCAGGCGTCGGTCATCCTTCCGCTACCTAGCCGCACGGCGCGTCCACCGCCACCCGCCGCTTGCAACCGGCCGGCTGCGCGTTAAACCCCTGGCGCAGTTTGACCGCCGGAGGCCCTGGATGACCGCGACCCGCACCGAGACCGACACCTTCGGCCCGATCGAGGTGCCCGCCGACCGCTACTGGGGCGCCCAGACCCAGCGCTCACTGGGCAACTTCAAGATCGGCTGGGAGAAGCAGCCGCAGCCGATCATCAAGGCCCTCGGCGTCGTCAAGCGGGCCGCCGCCGAAGCCAACATGGCGCTCGGAAAGCTCGACCCTACGGTCGGCAACGCCATCGTCGCCGCCGCCCAGGAGGTGATCGACGGCAAGCTGGACGACCACTTCCCGCTGGTGGTCTGGCAGACCGGCTCGGGCACCCAGTCGAACATGAACGCCAACGAGGTGATCTCGAACCGGGCGATCGAGATGCTGGGCGGGACGATGGGCTCCAAGAGCCCGGTCCACCCCAACGACCACGTCAACATGAGCCAGTCGTCGAACGACACCTATCCGACGGCCATGCACATCGCCTGCGCCGAAGAGGTGGCCCGGCATGTGATGCCGGCGCTGGAGCACCTGCACGCGGCGCTGAACGACAAGACCAAGGCCTTCGCCCACATCATCAAGATCGGCCGCACCCACACCCAGGACGCCACGCCCCTGACGCTGGGCCAGGAGTTCGGCGGCTACGCCCACCAGGTCGCGATGAGCGTGCGGCGCATCAAGGAGAGCCTCTACGGCCTCTATGAGCTGGCCCAGGGCGGCACCGCCGTCGGCACCGGCCTCAATGCCCCGGTCGGCTTCGCCGAGAAGGTGGCCGAGCGGATCGCGGCGATCACCCACCTGCCGTTCGTCACCGCGCCCAACAAGTTCGAGGCCCTGGCGGCCCACGACGCCATGGTGTTCAGCCACGGGGCGCTGAACTCGGCCGCCGCGGCCCTGTTCAAGATCGCCAACGACATCCGCTTCCTGGGCTCGGGCCCGCGCGCCGGCCTCGGCGAACTCGCCCTGCCGGAAAACGAGCCGGGCTCGTCGATCATGCCCGGCAAGGTGAACCCCACCCAGGCCGAGGCCCTGACCATGGTCTGCGCCCACGTGATGGGCAACCAGACGGCGATCAGCTTCGCCGGCAGCCAGGGCCACTTCGAGCTGAACGTCTTCAACCCGGTGATGGCCTACAACTTCCTGCAGTCCTGCCGGCTGCTGGCCGACGCGGCCATCTCCTTCACGGACAACATGGTCGTCGGCATCGAGCCGCGCGAGGACAACATCAAGGCCAACCTCGAGCGCTCGCTGATGCTGGTCACCGCCCTGGCGCCGAAGATCGGCTACGACAACGCCGCCAAGATCGCCAAGACCGCCCACAAGAACGGCACCACCCTGCGCGAGGAGGCCGTCGGCGGCGGCTACGTGACCAACGAGGAATTCGACGAGATCGTCCGTCCGGAGAAGATGATCTCGCCGGGGTGACTTAGACCTCTCCCCCCCGCGGGGGGGAGAGGGTTGGGTGAGGGGGGCCCCGCCGCATCCCAGACTTCCGTCGCTTCGCGCCGGGGGCGGCCATGCGGCCGCGCGCCCCTCACCCTACCCTCTCCCCGCGTTGCGGGGAGAGGTCACCTACTCCGCCGCGTAGACCACCGGGTGCTCGTGGGCCCAGAGGTGGGCGCGGTAGGCCTCGAAGCATTGCTCGCCCAGGATCAGGCGCATGATCGCGCCCTCGGCGATGTAGCGGGCGCAGGACGGGTCGGCCTCGACCAGAGGGATCAGCACCTCGGCGTTCCAGGCCCTGGAGTGCTCGACGTCGAGCACCGCGTGCAGGCCGAAGTACTTGCGCAGGGCCGGCTCGACGCCCAGGCGCTTGAGGCCGGCGTCGACGCAGGCGACCCGGGTCGGCGCGGTCAGCTCCACCGCCCCGAGGGCGCCGATCGAGTGATAGGCGTAGCGGCGGGTGGTGGCGAAGGCGGTCAGGGTGTTGGCCAGGGCCAGCGACTGCCACAGGGTGCCTTCGATCGAGGGCTTCAGGTCCAACCCCTGGATGGTCCGGTCGAGCATCGGGCCGTGCATGCCCGCCTCGTTCCCCCGTCCCATCTCGTCCCAGTAGTTGCGGGCGAGCTCCAGCTTGGCGCGGGTCGGCATCTTCACCTGGGTCATGGCCACCAGGTCGTCGAACCCCGCCTCGCCGGCCGCCTCCTGGGTCAGGAACCACTTGACGTCCTCGAGGCTGGCCTCGGTCTCCAGCCAGGCGAACAGCTGGTCGTACTGGCCAGGCCCCGTCTCCTTCAGCGCCTCGAACCAGGCGACGAAGCCCTCCGGGTCTGAGGGGACGCCCGCGACCTGCGGCGCCGCCAGGGTGCGGAAGGCCTCGACGAAGGCGCCTTCCAGCCGGCGCATGCGCGCCTCCTCGCCGATCTCCTCACGCCAGGCGGCGTTCGGTTCGCCGACCGCCAGCCGCCGGCGGTTCCAGCGGGCCAGTCCCTGGTGCAGGGCCTCGGCGTCCGGAAACTGCGGCGTGAACTCGCCCAACCGGGCCAAACGGTATCCAGCTCTCAAGACGACAGTCTCCCTCGTGGCCCAAGGGAGTGCGCAAGACCCGGCGGCGGTTCCAAAGGCTAAGCCCTTGGCGAGGCTCTACTTCCGTCGCGCGACGGCGAAATCGGCCAGATCCTCGAGGGCCGGTCGCCAGCTGTTGGAGCCGGAGAAGGCGGCCAGCGCGGCCTTGGCGCTGGCGGCGTAGTCGGCGGCCAGGCCGAGGGTGGCCTCCAGAGCGCCGGTGCGGACCATCAGCTCGCACGCCCGCTCGAAGTCGCCCTCGCCCTGCTCGCGCAGGTCGACGGTGCGGGTCCAGAAGGCCCGCTCCTCGGGGCCGCTGCGGGCCATGGCGTGGATCAGCGGCAGGGTGGCCTTGCCCTCCCGGAAGTCGTCCCCGGGGTTCTTGCCCAGCGCCTCGGAGGAGCCGGAATAGTCGAGGGCGTCGTCGACCAGCTGGAACGCCAGGCCCAGGTCCTGGCCGAACTTGCGCAGCTCGGCCCGGCGGGCCGGCGCCGCCCCGGCGCTGACCGCGCCCGCCTCGGCGGCGGCGGCGAACAGCTCGGCGGTCTTGGCCCGGATGATGTCGAGATAGACCTCTTCCGTCAGGCCCAGGTCGTGGGCCCTCGTCAGCTGCAGCACCTCGCCCTCGGCGATCACCCGGCTGGCCCGGGCCAGGATCTCCAGGGCGGCCATCGAGCCGGCCTCGACCATCAGCTCGAAGGCCCGGGCGAACAGGAAGTCGCCGACCAGCACGCTGGAGGGCGCGCCCCAGATCAGGTGGGCGGCCACCTTGCCGCGGCGCAGCTCGGAGCTGTCCACCACGTCGTCGTGCAGCAGCGTGGCGGTGTGGATGAACTCCACCGCCGCGGCGAGCTTCAGGCAGGCGTCGTCCTCGGCGCCGGCCACGCGGGCCGAGGCGATGGTCAGCAGCGGCCGCAACCGCTTGCCGGAGCCTTCGATGATGTGCTCGGCGAGCGCCGGGATGACCGACACCGGGCTCTGCATCCGCTCGCGGATCAGGGCGTCGACGCCCGCCATGTCCTCCTTGGCGAGACCCAGCAGCCGATCCACCGACGGCGGCTTGTTCCGGACGGCCGCGCTGGCGTCATCCACGGTGAAAAGCGCTCCACTTGCGGCGTGGGCGAAGCGCCCGCCGTTTGGCCGCGACAATGGTCAGCCGATGGGGCAGGGTCAAGCAGCGCAACGGTTTCCGACCCCTTCGGCATGAGCTTGCCCGCCCCGCCCGAGATGCCAGTAGAGACGACCGAAGACCGGCTGCTGGGCGGACGGCTCGTGCTCAGCCAGCCGCGGGAAGGCTATCGGGCCGGGATGGACGCCGCCCTGCTGGCCGCGGCCTGCGACGCCGGGGCCGGCGAGCGGGTGCTGGAGGCGGGCTGCGGGGCCGGCGCGGCGCTGCTGGCGGCGGCGGCCCGGCGGCCGGGCGCGCAGTTCCTCGGGCTGGAGCGCGATGCGGCGGCAGCCGACCTCGGCCGGCGCAACGCCGCCGCCAACCGGCTTTCCGAGCGCGTGGAGGTGCGGGCCTTCAACATCGCCGGAGGGTTTGCGGCGCTGGGCGAGGCGCGGTTCGACGCGGTGATGGCCAACCCGCCCTTCTTCGACGACCCCGGCGCGCTGCGCGCCCCCGCCCCGGCCAAGCGCGGCGCCTGGATGGCGGAGGGCGGCCTTGCGGCCTGGACCGGGTTCCTGCTGGCGGCGGTGCAGGACAGGGGCACGGTCACGCTGATCCACCGGGCCGATCGGCTGGCGGACATCCTGGCCCTGCTCTCGGCCAAGGCGGGCTCGTTCCAGATCCGCCCCATCCATCCCTTCGCCGAAGCTCCAGCCAAGCGGGTGCTGGTGCGGGCGGTGCGCGGCGGCAAGGGCCCGCTTCAGCTCCTGCCGCCGCTCGTGCTGCATCCGCAGGACGGCGCCAAGCACACCGCGCAGGCCGAGGCGATCCTGCGCGGCGACGCCGACCTGCCCTGGCGCTAGTGGGCGCGGGCCTCGCCTGAACCGCCGCCCTTGCCGCGGCTCTTGCCGCCTTCCTCGCCTTCCTGGCCGTCCTCGGCGGCGAGCATCGCCGGGTTCACTTCGGACTCGGCGATCTGGGTCAGCTCCTCGTCGAACCGCTTACCCTCGTCCAGCACCCGCTCCATGGTCTGGATCACCCGGTCCTCGCCCAGCAGCCGGCCCATCGACTTGGCCGTGCCCCAGGCGGCGATGCAGTAGTGTTCGACCTTCTGGATCGAGGCGAGCAGCACCGGGTCGAGGAGCTTGTCGTCCTTGATCTCCTCCAGGTGCTCGTTGATGTCCTCGAGCAGGCCCTCGGCGGCGACATTCTTCGGCCGCGACTTGGTGACCTCCATCTCCTCGAAGGCCGCGTCCAACTCGTTGATCAGCTGCTCGCCCTGCTCACGGCGGCGCTCCAGCATTTCCTTGAGCTTGGGATGGCTGACCCGGCGCGTGAGCTTCGGGATGGCGCGCGTGAGCTGTCGCTCGGCGCTGTAGATCTCTTTGAGTTCGGTGGTGAGGATGTCTTCGGGGCTGCGCGGGGCAGGCATGGGGCGTCTCTCTCGGATTGAGGGGAATGGCTCCTCTCAACCGCCTCTCGGCGAGCGCTGTTCCCACGGCTAAGCCGCGAAATTGCAAAAGAAAAGGGCGGCCGAAGCCGCCCCTGGATCCCGGCGTGCGCCGGGATGACTCGTGCGCCGCGGCCAGGGCCGCCGGCGCACCGGTCAGTTGCGTTCCTGGTCGACCAGCTTGTTCTTGGTGATCCAGGGCATCATGCCCCGCAGGCGCGCGCCCACCTCTTCGATGGGGTGCTCGGCGGCCCGGCGGCGGGTGGCCTTGAAGCTCGGCTGGCCGGCGGCGTTCTCGGTCATCCAGTCGCGGACGAAACGGCCCGACTGGATGTCCTCCAGCACCCGCTTCATCTCGGCCTTGGTCTCCGGCGTCACGATGCGCGGGCCGGTGACGTACTCGCCGTACTCGGCGGTGTTGGAGATCGAGTAGTTCATGTTGGCGATGCCGCCCTCGTAGATGAGGTCGACGATCAGCTTCACCTCGTGCAGGCACTCGAAGTAGGCCATCTCGGGGGCGTACCCCGCCTCGACCAGCGTCTCGAAGCCGGCGCGGATCAGCTCCACGAGGCCGCCGCACAGCACCGACTGCTCGCCGAACAGGTCGGTCTCGCACTCTTCGCGGAAGGTGGTCTCGATGATCCCCGAGCGGCCGCCGCCGATCGCCGAGGCGTAGGCCAGGCCGAAGTCCAGGGCGTTGCCGGTGGCGTTCTGGTGCACCGCGATCAGGCACGGCACGCCGCCGCCCTTCTGGTACTCCCCGCGGACGGTGTGGCCGGGGCCCTTGGGCGCGACCATCAGCACGTCGATGGTCGACTTGGGCTCGATCAGGTTGAAGTGGATGTTGAGGCCGTGGGCGAACAGCAGCGCCGCCCCGTCCTTCAGGTTCGGGCCGATTTCCTGCGCGTAGATGTCGCGCTGAAGCTCGTCCGGCGCCAGCACCATGATGGCGTCGGCCCACTTGGCGGCTTCGGCGACGCTCATCACCTTCAGGCCGTCGGCTTCCACCTTCTTGGCGGTGGCCGAGCCGGGGCGCAGGGCGACGACGACGTTCTTAACGCCGGAATCCACGAGGTTCAGCGCATGCGCGCGGCCCTGGCTGCCGTAGCCCACTACCGCGATCTTCTTGTCCAGGATGCGGGAAATGTCGGCGTCGCGGTCGTAGTAGACGCGCATGATTGTTCTCCTGAACACGTGATGGCCGCGGGCCTCGCGCAACGGCGCCGCAGCAAAGGCGGCGCTATCGACCGTTTTTTTGCGCAAAGGTCAAGGGATGGCCTGCACGGCGGCCGCCATTCAGGCCGCCTCGGAGACGTCGTTCGCCGGGACCTCGGGCCGTTTGGCCGGGATGACCTCGGCCTTTGCGGCGGAGGTGGACGGCGCGCCGTCGCTCCACATCTTCACGGTGAACAGCGTGCCGGCGAGCGAGACGAAGGCGAGGACGACGCCGGCGAGGTAGATGGTTTCGAGGGACATGGCGGGCTCCGATCTCCGGCCCGCAAAATGCCCCCGGCCCGCCGGGGCCGAAATTCGGGAGATGCGCTTAAGGAGTTCTACTTAGCAAAACCGCGCGGCGGGGCGGAAACTGCGCAACGTCCCAATGGGTTGGCTAGGGGCGTTGGGGGAGCCGAACGAAAGGGAGCCTCTCGATGGCCCAGCGCCAACAGGACAAGAACGGCAGGAAGCAGCAGCCGCAGAACCAGAAGGGCATGAAGGACAAGCAAGGCCGGCAGATGCAGCAAGGCGGCGGACGCCAGCAGCAGGACGAGCAGCGCCAGGGCCGCTGAACCTAGCGCCCGACCTGGGAATTTGAGAGCGGGACGCCTCGGACGCGTCCCGCTCCTTTGCTGTTGAGAGATGCCGAGAGACGCCACCCCGCCCAATCCGCCCGCCGCCCTGTTCGCGCCGCAGGTGCGGCTGGACGGGCGCCTCGACGACGACATGTTCCGCACCTTCCGCGACGCCCTGGCCGAGGCGGTGGGCCAGGATGGACCGATCGTCGTCGAGCTGACGACCATGGGCGGCGACGCCGACACCGCCCGGCGGATCGCCACGGACGTGCGGATCGCGCGCGAGCGCGGGGCCGAACTGCTGTTCTTCGGCAAGGCCGTGGTCTACTCGGCCGGCGTCAACGTCATGTCGGCCTTCCCGCGGAAGGACCGGTGGCTGGCGCGCGGGACCTCTCTGCTGATCCACTCGCGCAGCATCGCCCTGACGGTCAACCTGGACGGTCCGCTGGCCGCCGAGCGGCGCAAGCTGGAGGTCGCGTTGGCCCAGGTTGACGAGGGCCTGCGCCTCCAGTCCGAAGGCTTCGCCGACCTGATCGCCGGCAGCGATGTCACGCTCCAGGAACTGGAGGAGCGGGCCGCCGGCAACTGGTATCTCGACGCCGACGCCGCCCTGGCCCGCGGTCTGATCGCCGGCGTGGTGTGACGTCCCTCCCCTTCCGGGAGGGAAGCTACTCCACTTTGAACGTCATGCCCGCGTTGGCCTCCAGCCGCGCGATCAGGGCGTCCTGCATGGCCGCGCCCGGGGTCCAGACGCCGCCCGGCACGTCGGTCGCCTCCTTGACGAGGCAGATCGCCGCCTCGCCGATCATCTTGGAGGTGCAGCCGTAGCCCGGGTCCTTGTCGCCGTGGACCGAGGCCCGCAGCTGGCTCCCGTCGCGATCGATCCCGACGAAGAGGATGTCGAAGAAGCCGGCCTCGCGCTCTTCCTTGCTGGGGCCTTCGCCCGGCTTGGGGCCGCCCTCGCCGCCCAGGCCGCCGCCCATCTGAGCCATCGCCTTGGCCGCCTCCTCGGAGGGGGCGATGATCATCTCGTCGTAGGTGAAGTCGGTCCCGTAGCGATGGCCCATCAACGCGTTGGAGCGATGGACATTCTTGGTGTTGATCGTCGCCATCACGAACGGAGCGACCCAGGCGTCGAGGTCCTGATCGTGCTCCGGCGTCATGCCGGCCGGCTGCGGCGGCCCCTGGAAGCCGGGCGTCAGGCCGAAGGGGCTGGCGAGCACCTGGACCACCGAGGGGTCCTTGGCCACGGCCGCCATCGTGGCCCGCAGACTCGCCGCGGTGCCGCCGGAGAAGCCGCCCTGCATGCCCCTCACCCGGCCCTTCACGCGCGGCAGGGGATGGCCGAGCCGGGCCTGAGCGGTCTTCTGCAGGAAGTAGACGCCGAGCTCGAAGGGGATGGAATCGAACCCGCAGGAGAAGACGATCCGCGCCCCGTTCGCCTTGGCCTCAGCCTCGTGGGCGTCGATCATCCGGCGCATCCAATTGGGCTCGCCGCACAGGTCGAGGTAGTCGGTCCCGGCCGCGGCGCAGGCCGCCAGCAGGCCTGAGCCGTAGAGCTGGTAGGGTCCGACCGTGGTGATCACCGCCTTGGCGCGCTTCACCATCGCCTCCAGCGACGCCGGATCATCCGCGTCGGCGACCACCAGCGGCGTCTGCGCCGGGGCGCCGATCTCGTCGCGCACCTGGGCCAGCTTGTCGGCGCTGCGCCCGGCCATGGCCCAGGTGAGCTCGCCGCCGACGCCGTAGCGGCGGGCCAGGTGCTCGGCGACCAGCCGGCCGGTGAAGCCGCTTGCGCCATAGACGATCACGTCGAACTCGGCCGAAGGGTTCATGGGCGCTCCTGTGCAGGTCCAGGCGGACCATGACGCCGGGCGGGCTGGGAGGCAAACCTTCGCCGCTTGCGCCCCGGCCCCGCATGCGGGACGGTCGAGCTTCGAGACGCGAACGGAAGGGCCGATGGCCGGCTATCGAAACAGGCTGGAGCAGGATCTCGATCGCTGGATCGGCGCAGGCCTGGTGCCGGGCGAGAGCCGCGCGGCGATCCTGGCCAGCGTGGGCGAGGGCCGCAGGCTCGACGCGGCGACCACCCTGGCTGCGGTCGGCGCCGCCTTCCTGGGCATCGCCGTCATCGCCTTCGTGGCGGCCAATTGGGACGTCATCCCGCGCCTGGCGCGCTTCGTCCTGGTGCTGGGCGTCTTCCTGGCCCTCTGCGGCGGGGCGGCCTGGGCGGCGCGGCGGGAACGACCCGGCCTTCGCAACGGGCTCCTGGCCATCGCCGCCCTGGTCTACGCCGCGGCCATCGGGTTGACCGGCCAGATCTTCGACATTGCCGGCAGCCCGCCGGCCGCCCTGCACGGCGCAGGCGTGGCGGCCGGGCTGCTGGCCCTGGCCGGCCGCTCGAGCGGCGCGGGCATGGCGGCCCTGGTGCTGCTGGGCCTGGGCGACCTCTCCGACGGCCCCTTCCGCGACGAGACCGCCCTGCCCTGGCTGGCCCTCGGCGCGCCGCTCGGGGCGGCCCTGGCCTGGGCCTGGCGCTCCTCGCCGCTGGCCCATACCGCCGGGCTCGGCCTGCTGGGCGGGGCGATGCTGCTGCTGATGCGGCTCGGGCCGCCGAACGACGCCGGCCTGCTGCTGGCCGCAGCCGCATTCGCCGCGCTGGCGGGCGGCGCCCGCTGGCGGCGCGAACGCGAGGGGGCGACCGCCGGCGCGCTCTTCGGCTGGTTCGTGCTGGGGGCCCTGAGCTTCTTTGTCATCGCCGGTTTCGAGGGGAAGGACTTCGAGGGCCTGCCGCACCGGATCGTCTGGCTGGCGCTCTCCGCGGCCCTGCTGGCGCTCGGCCGCGCGGACCGGCACGGGGCGGTGACCGGCCTGGCCATCGTTTCGCTGATCGGCGCCGTCTGCACCATCCTGTTCGACCTGGGACTCGGCCTGATGACGGCCGCGGGCGTGTTCCTGCTCAGCGCCCTGGCCGCGCTGATCGCCGGGTGGCTGATGCGCCGGAGGGCGACGGCGTGACCCTCTCCCTGCCGATCCGCATCGTGGGCGCCGGGCTGCTGCTGGTCGCCGCCCTGGTCGCGCTGGTGGTCTACGAGGGCCAGGCGAGGGCCCGCGGGCAGGAGGTTCGCCTGGCCATGGAGGCCTTCGACCCGCGCAGCCTGCTCACCGGCCACTACGCCGCCCTGCAGCTCGTCCACACCCTGCCGCCGGGGATGTCCTGTCCGGACGGCGCTGCGCAGGGCTGGCTGGCCCTGCGGCCGGACGGGGCCGTCCACCGGCTGGCCGGCGTGGCGGCAAGCCGGGAAGCGGCGCTGAAGCTCGGTCCCGTGGCGGTCCGCGGCGAGGCCTCCTGCCTCGGCCGGGGCGGCGACGCCGCCGAGCCGCAGCGGGTGGCACTGGACATCGGCATCGACCGGCTGCATGCGGACCAGCAGGAGGCGCAGGCGCTGGAGGCCGCCCTGCGGGCCGGGCCGGACAGGCCGCAGGCCCTGGCGGTGGTCTCGGTCGGGCGCGACGGTCGGGCCCGGCTGAAGGGGGTCGTCGTCGGCGGCCGGCGCACCGACCTCGACTGGTTCTGAGGGAGAGCGATCGGATGGCGGCGAGCCCGCAGGACATCCTGAGCTTCTGGCGCAGCGCCGGGCCGGCCAAGTGGTTCGCGCGGAACCCAGCGTTCGACCAGGCGATCCAGCTGAGGTTCGAGCCCGTGCATCACGCCGCCGCCCGCGGCGAGTACGACGACTGGGCCAAGACGGCGGACGGCGCGCTGGCCCTGCTGATCCTGCTCGATCAGTTCCCGCGCAATCTCTACCGCGGCTCGGCCCACGCCTTCGCCACCGACCCGAAGGCCCGCGCCATCGCCCGGGCGGCGGTCGAGGCCGGCTTCGACAAGCAGGTGGAGCCGGCGCTTCGCCCGTTCTTCTACCTGCCCTTCGAGCACTCCGAGGACCTGGAGGACCAAGTGCTGAGCTGCCGCCTCTGCAAGGCGCACATGGACGAGACGGGCGACGCCGAGACGCTGAAGTGGGCCGAGCTGCACCGCGAGATCATCGAGAAGTTCGGCCGCTTCCCCCACCGCAACCCCTGCTTCGGGCGCACGACCACGCCGGACGAGCAGGCCTTCCTCGACGCCGGCGGCTTCGCCGGCTGAGCGGGCTCAGTTGGGGTTGATGTTGCCCTGCTGCGACGGGCCCATAGTCGAGCTCGGCCCCCTCACCCCAGCCGCCGCGGCGGCGTCGCGCTCGGGATTGTCGCTGCACACCCGGCGCTTCGAACGCGCCCCGGTCACGCTGACATAGGTGCACTTCGGCTTGGCCTTGTCGGCCGGCTTGGCCGCTTCGACGCCGCCGCCGCCCTGCTCCGGCGTGACGGTCGTCGCCTGGGCGGCATTGGTGGACAGGATCAGGCTGGCGGCCAGGACCGAGAGCAACATCGACAAAACCTTGCATTCGTTGACGAACGCCACCCTAGGCGCCCATCGGGCCGACTGCAACAGACGGCGGCCCGCGGTCTTGACGCGCCTGCGGCGCCCTGGCTGTGGACGACTGGCGCCTTCTGGTGGCGCCGAAGTCCGCTCCAGGCGAATCAGGGAATGATCCGGTCCGCAATGGAGTTCGGCCGCCCGATGAACGCCCCTCTCTTCGCCCGCCCCGCCATTGACGCCTCTCCGCACCCGGAGCGGCAGTACCTGGACCTGCTGGCCGACATCCTGGCCAACGGGGTGCAGCGCGGCGACCGGACGGGCACCGGCACGCTGGGCGTGTTCGGGCGGCAGATGCGTTTCGACCTGGCCCAGGGCTTCCCCCTGCTGACCACCAAGAAGCTGCACAGGAAGTCGATCATCCTGGAGCTGCTGTGGTTCCTGCGCGGCGACACCAACGTGCGCTGGCTGCAGGAGCGGGGCGTCAGCATCTGGGACGAGTGGGCCGACGAGTCAGGCGAACTCGGCCCCGTCTACGGCAAGCAGTGGCGGTCCTGGACGGCGCCGGACGGGCGGGTGATCGACCAGATCGCCGCGGTCGTCGAGAGCCTGAAGACCAATCCCTACAGCCGCCGCCACATCGTCTCGGCCTGGAACCCGGCCGACGTGGACGACATGGCCCTGCCGCCCTGCCACTGCCTGTTCCAGTTCTTCGTGGCCGACGGCAAGCTGTCCTGCCAGCTTTACCAGCGCTCGGCCGACGTCTTCCTCGGCGTGCCGTTCAACATCGCCAGCTACGCCCTGCTGACGCAGATGATGGCCAAGGTGGTGGGCCTGGAGCCCGGCGAATTCGTCCACACCCTGGGCGATGCGCACCTCTACCTGAATCATGTCGACCAGGCCCGCGAGCAGCTGTCGCGCCAGCCCTACCCCTTCCCGACCCTGCAGATCGCCGACAAGCGCGACCTGTTCGCCTTCGAGTACGAAGACTTCAAGCTGGAAGGCTACAAGGCCCACGCCAGGATCGCTGCGCCGATCGCGGTGTGACGGGCGCGGCCCGGCTCAAATCCGATCGAGCGCCGACGCCCAGGCGTGCCCGGGATAGAGGCTGGTGATCGCCTCGCGCAGCCAGGCGCGGCTGCCGGCGCCCAGGTGCGGCGCGCAGGCGGCGAAATCGGCCTCGTCCTTCGGGCGCTGCGCCTTCGCCTTGTACAGCAATGAGCCTTCCGGCCGCAGGTAAGGGACGCCGCCGCTAAAGGCGATCATCTGCGCGCGCGGGGCCGCGATCCTCTGGTCGCGGCGGAACACCCAGGTCTCGTGGTCGCCTGGCTCCTGCATGACGTCCACGCGCCACAGCTGAACCGCCTCCTCCAGGACCCAGGTCTGGTGCTTTTCAGGCGGCGGGGGCTCGCCCGGCGCCAGGGCGCGCACGTCTCCGTCGCCGACGGCGTGGAACCGGTACCCGGCGAGATGGGCGCGCACGGCGGGCAGGTCGGACTTGACGACGGCGATCTCCAGGTCGCCATGAGGCCTGGTCTGCCGTCCCAGGAAGAGGTCGATCGCCCAGCCGCCGACGACGCACCATGGAACCTTGAGCCCCGAGAACTTCTCGGCAGCCTCTGCGGGCGTCCACGCGCCACGCCAGGCCTCGAGGCCAGGTCCATCCCAGCGACCTCCGCCCGCCGTCATGCGGACCGGGGCGATGGTGACGCTGCTGCGGTCATGTCGTTCTCCCGGCGCCCCAGGCGCGAGCATGGCTCAGGCGGCGACGATGGCCAAGGCGGCCAGTCACCACTTGCGAGTCATTCTCATTTGCATCAAGCTGCAGCCACGACACCTGGAGACCGCCATGCAAACCGCGCCCCTCGATCCCGCGGCCCGTTCCGCAGACCGGCTCGAGCCGGGAGAGCGGCTGCTGATCGCGGCCCTGCAGGCCTGGCTGTCGGACGGTTCGGCGACCAGCCTGCGCACGCTGGGCAAGGTGATGGCCTGGCGAACCTCCCCGCGCGTGGCGGCGCTGTTCCTCGGCTGGGTCCACGCGATGGACGCGGCGCGGCTGCGGCCGATCGAGGCGACCTGCCGGCATTGCGGCGGCGCCTCGCAGGACGTCCAGCGGCTGGTGGTCGCCTGTGGGCTGGCGCCGGTCGACCTGGACCTCGGCGAGCGGCTGATCGCGCCGCTGGTCTCGGAGGCGACGTCGGTCATGGTGCTGGCCCGGGCCCTGAACGCCGCGCTCGCCCAGGCGGGCTGGCCGCTTCCGGCCCGGCTGGGCGTCCAAGACCCCAGCCACGAACAGCCGACGATGCATTGAACCGTCCCCCGGCTTGTGCGGCCCGCCGACGGCCCTAGTCTGCGGCTGAACCAAGGGGGGAACTGTCATGCGCAAGCTGCTGCCGGCGCTTCTGATCTCAGGCCTGCTGCTGGGCGCGCCCGCCGCTCAGGCCCAGACACCGGTCAAGGCGGGGACGCCCAGCATCCTCTTCTGGACGCCCGAGCAGCAGAAGGCCTGGTACCCGGCGATCGAGAAGGTCTATCGGGTGAACACCGTCCGCCGCGGCGGCCAGGTGCGCGCCCTGCCCAAGGCGGCGCGGGAGATCGATCCCACCTTCAGCCACGCCGGCAAGACCTACAGCGTCAGCGAATACATGCGCGCCTACAACGTCTCGGGCGTGCTGGTGCTGAAGGACGGCCAGATCATCATGGAGCGGTACGGCCTCGGCCGGCGGCCGCGCGACCGCTGGACGTCGTTCTCGGTGGCCAAGTCGGTCACCTCGACCCTCGTCGGGGCGGCCATCCAGGACGGCCACATCAACAGCCTCGAGGACCCCGTCACCGCCTACATCCCCGAGCTGAAGGGCTCCGCCTACGAGGGCGTCAACGTCCGCCAGCTGCTGATGATGAGCTCGGGCGTGAAGTGGAACGAGGACTACACGGACCCGAAATCGGACGTCGCCCAGGCCGGCGCAGCCATCCTGGAGCCGGGGGTCAATCCGATGGTCAGCTACATGCGCAAGCTGCCGCGGGCCAACCCGCCGGGCGCAAAGTTCACCTACAACACCGGCGAGACCGACCTGGTCGGCGTGCTGGTGTCCAAGGCGACCGGCAAGACGCTCTCCCGGTACGCCTCCGAGAAGCTGTGGAAGCCCATCGGCATGGAGCGGGACGGCATCTGGATGGTGGACCTGGCCGGGCACGAGCGCGGCGGCTGCTGCATGTCGATGACGCTGCGCGACTACGGCCGCATCGGCCAGTTCCTGCTGGAAGGCGGCGTGGCGCGCGGCAAGCGCATCCTGCCGGAGTGGTGGACCGCCCAGGCGACCACGCCGCAGATCACCGAGGGCGCCCCTGCGCCCGGCTACGGCTATTTCTGGTGGATGATCCCGGAGGGCTACGCCGCCCGCGGGATCTTCGGCCAGTCGATCGTCACCATTCCGGAAGAGCGGCTGGTGGTGGTGGTCAACTCGGCCTGGCCGCAGGCGACGGGCCGCGAACTCTCCGCCGCCCAGGCCGCTCTCCTCGCCGCGATCCGGGAGGCGGCCAAAGAGGTCTGAACCTCAGGCGAGCGCCTGACCGAGGACCGCCTCCAGGTCGGCGCTGCGGAACGGCTTCTGAATGATCGGTGCGCCGCGCAGGCTGTCGGGCACGCCGGCCGGACCGTAGCCGCTGGCTATGGCGTAGGGCGCGCCGCGACGGCGCAACGCTTCGGCGACCGGCAGCACGCTCCCGCCGGCGATGTTCACGTCCAACAGCGCGACGTCGTAGCCGCCGGCGTCCACCAGCCTCATCGCCGCCTCCACGCTGGCCGCGCTGCCCACGACCGTGCAGCCGAGGTCCTCCAGCATGTCCTCGATCAGCATGGCGACCGGCCCCTCGTCCTCGACGACCAGCACGCGCAGGCCCTGAAGGCCCTCGCGCGCCGGTCCCCGGCTGGTCACGCGAGCGGGATTCTGAGCGAACATCTCAAACCTGTCGGTTCGAAGCGCAGGTCGACGCGCCCGCCCAGATCCCCGGTGATGTTGCGTTCGATCAACCGCCGGCCGAAGCCGCGGCGGGTCGGCCGCGAGGTGGGCGGGCCGCCGCTCTCCACCCACTCGAGCGCCAGGCCGCGGGCGCCGTCCGTCTCCTCGACGTCCCAGGCGAGATCAACCCGACCGCCCTGGGCCGAGAGGGCGCCGTACTTGGCCGCGTTGGTGGCCAGCTCGTGCACCACCATGCCGAAGGCCAGGCCGACGCGCGCCGGGAGCGTCACGTCCGGCCCCTGCAGCCGCACGGCGGCCTCGGCGCCGCGCGCATAGGGCGCGAACTCCTGCTCGAACAGCTCTCTCAGGCCCACGCCGCTCCACTGCCGCCGGGTCAGCAGGTCGTGCGCCTTGCTCAGCGCGATCAGCCGCTCCTCGAAGCGGGCCGGGAACTCCTCCGGCGTCGAGCGCTGGGTCTGCATGGCGATCGACTGCACCGTGGCCAGGGTGTTCTTCACCCGGTGGTTCAGCTCGTCGATCAGGGTCTTCTGGGCCTCCTCGGCGCGCTTGCGCTCGGAGATGTCCACCAGCACGTTGATCGCCCCGACCACCTCGCCATCCGCATCGCGCAGCAGCGTCGGATAGGGGGTGAAGGTCGCTCGGGCGCCGTCCGGCCGCTCGGCCACCGCCTCGACGCCGCGCAGCTCCTCGCCCGACTTCAGCGCCAGCGCCATCGGGCATTCGGCGTGCGGCAGGGGCGCGCCGTCCGGGCGATAGAGCTTCCAGGTGACGCACCAAAGATCGACGCCCAGCTCGGGCCGGCGGCCGGCGAACTCCGCAGCAGCCTCGTTGTAGTAGGTGATCCGCCCGTCCCGGTCGGTCGTGTAGACGGCCATCGGCAGCGCATCGAGCAGCGCGCGCACGCGGCGCTCGCTCTCCTCAAGCCGCCGCGCCGCCTCGTGCCGCTCGGTGACGTCCTTCACCACCCGCACGCCGTACTGGAAGGCGCCGTCGGCCCCGCGGGCCGAAGAGCTCATCACCTCCACCTGGATGACGCGTCCATCCTTGCGGACGTAGCGCTTGTCCACGGTGTAGCTGTCGATGCGGCCGTCCACCTGCTCACGGTAGCGGTCCTGGTCCCAGGCCCGGTCGTCGGGGTGGGTGAGCTCCTGGAACGACATCTCCAGGAGCTCGTCGCGGGAATAGCCGGTGATCGCCTCGAAGGCGGCGTTCACGCGGATGAACCGGCCGGACTCGTCGGTATCGGCGATGCCGACGGTGACGCTCTCGTAGGTGTTCAGCAGGCGCCGCTCGGCCTCCAGCCGGGCCAGGTCCGCTTCCCGGGAGGCTGTGACGTCAACGGTGAAGCAACGGGAACTGACGAACTCGCCATCCCGGATAAGGGCGCTGGAGCTGATCTGGACGTGCTTGATCGAGCCGTCCCTGGCCCGCAGCCTGGCCGGATATTTGTCGAGCCGCTCGCCGGCCTTCAGCCGCCGCAGCACGTCGGCGATCACGTCGGCGTCGACGTGGAAATCGGCGATCGGCCGGCCGACGTACTCCTCGGCCGGATAGCCCAGGAGCTCGAGCTCGGCCTTGTTGGCGCGGACGATCGTCCCGTTACGGTCGACGATGTGCAGTCCGATGGACCCGTTCTCGAAGAAGTCCTCGAGATCGTGCTCGACCATTGGCGGGGCGGCCCGCGCCGATCCGAGCGTAGATGAACGCATGAACAACCTCCGGGGCGTCCAGGCCCCGTCTACGGCAACGCTGTCGACTTCTCGACGTTCCTTCGACAGCTGGGCGGTCTCGCACGGCTTTGCGGGCCGATTCAACGTCGGAACGGCCAGAAAGACCCACTAGCGCCCTCGTTCTGAACTGAAATTGAACCCTTGTCGCCCCCCGCGACAGATACCCCGCGGCTGGCTAGAAGGCGGGGCATGTCCAAGGTCATCCTCACGGCGGGCCCGATCGCCCGCGACCGCAACGGCGTCATCGGCAAGGGCGGCGGCCTGCCCTGGCGGCTGAAGACCGACATGCAGAGCTTCAAGGCGCTGACCCTCGGCAAGCCGGTGATCATGGGCCGCAAGACCTGGGAGAGCCTGCCGCTGAAGCCGCTGCCAAGGCGGACCAACATCGTCCTCTCCCGCGACGGCTCGTTCCAGCCGAAGGGCGCCATCCCCTGCGAGGACTTCTCCGAAGCCGTGCAGATCGCCCGCGAACAGGCCGAGGAGGACGGCGCCGAGGAAGTCTGCGTGATCGGCGGCGCCTCCCTCTTCGCCCTCGCCCTGCCCCGCGCGCGGCGCATCTACCTGACGGAGGTGCTGGCCGAGGTGGAAGGCGACGTGCACCTGACCCCGTTCGACGAGAGCGCCTGGACGGTGGTCCGCGAGGAGGCCCACCCCGCGGGGCCCGACGACGAGCACCCCTTCGTCCTGAAGGTGCTGGAGCGGCGCTGACTCCGCCTCGGCCCACCTGGTCCGCGCACGTTTCGCGCGAAAGCGCTGGACGTTGCTCGCCGCGGCGATAGCCTCGCGCAGAGCGAGCGTGGGGGCGACGACAGCCCGCGATGAAGGGCCTGCGGTTCAACAACCTCGAGTTCGACGAGGCCTTCCTGACTGCGAGGGCCCCGGACGGCACGTCGATCCGTTTCACCCGCCAGGAGCGCGCCCTGCTGGTGCGGATGGCCGCGCACCCTGGGCGGCTGTTCTCCCGCGACGAACTTCTGACCGCGCTGGGCTCCCGCGGCTCCGACCGCAACGTGGACTTCACCATCAACCGCCTGCGGGCCAAGCTCGGCGACACCGCGGCTCGACGGCGCTTCATCTCCACCCAGTACGGGGAAGGCTACCTCTGGGTGGCCGCCACAGGCGATGCGCCCCGCTGCGACGCGATTCTCGCGATAGCGCCGCTCGCGGACGGCCCGGAACCTGTCGCCCGGCTCCTGGACCGACTTCAGCGGGCCATCGAGGACCGGCTCGGCAGAACCGGTCGGGTGTACGTCTCCAGCGACGGCGGACGGGAGGGCGCCCACCGCTTCGAACTCGAGGTGACCGCACACCGCATCGGAGAGCGCACGCATGTGGCCCTGGTGCTTCGCGACGCCCGCACGGCCGAGGTCCTGTCGCCCCTTCGAACCAGTTTCGAGACCGACAACTCGCCGGCGCCGGATGCTGCCGCCCTGGCCGACACCCTGACCGAGGCGATGTGGCGGCACCTCGTCCTCAGGCCGCATGCGCCGGTCCGCCCGACATCGCCGCCGCTGCACATACGTCTCCATGAGGCGTCGGAGGTCCTGGATCCGCCCGGCCACATCTGGGAGCGCAATGCGGCCATGATCGCAGAGCTCGAGGCGAGGACGCCGCACGACCCGTCCCTGCCCGTGCTGCGGGCGATGCAGCTTCTCGGAACCATGATCGTCAGGCCGAGCGCCAGGCCGCTCAACCGCCGAACGGTGGAGGCCGTCGAATGCGAGATCGAGTCACTGGTGCTGAGCGCCTACGAGCGGGTGGGGCAGGATCCGGTGCTGGCGCTCGCCTGCGCCAAGCTCCTGCTCAACACCAATCGCGGGCATCAGGAACTCGCCGAGCAGCTGGCGACCGCCGCGTTCGCCTCCAGCGCAGCCTTCGCCGCCTCGTTCCCGATGCTGGCCGAGATCAGCGCTTCCCGCGGCGACCTCGCTGAAGCCGTCCGGCTGTACGACGAGGGTCTCCTGCTCTGCGAACGCGGCTCGACCTTCGAGACCTACATCCTGGTGCTGAAGGCGGCGGCGCTCATCGCGGCCGACGACAGGGCGGGCGTGGAGGCGGTGTACCGTCGCCTGCAGGAGATCGCGCCCCCCGACCTGCCCCGGTACGCGCTGGCCTTCCTGCCGGCCGACGACGGTGACGGCCTGGCCCGGAACCTGGCGCCGCTTGTGGACCGTGCGACGCCTGGCGAGGCGCGGCATCTGCTCGCCCTCCTCTGCTTCCGTTTCGCCCGCCGCTTCGTCCGCCCCGAGCACGCGGCGAACCTCATGCGAGGGCCGCTCACCTGGATGATCCGTCGCTTCGGCCCAGGGATCGTTTCCGACGAGCTTTGGTGCGATATCCCGGAGGAACTCGGCTACCTTCGGGCGGGCCGTCGGAGCGTCGCGCCCAGCTGAGGCGGCGGCGGCCACATTTCAAAAACTCCCACAACAATTGGCGACTAGGCGTTCGAGGGCCCGCTGAGAACGAGCGGAGCGGCGCGCTTTGGCGCGGCCGAAACTGGAGGGAGCAAGATGTTGATCGACGCCCTGGCGCATCTGCCGCTGGTGCAGGCGAATGGCGATCCGGCGGATCTGTTCGGGTCCGCAGAGACCGTCGCCTTCCTGATCAATCGGCCCATCGACAGCAGCAGCGGACTGACGTCAGAGGCCCAGGCTGCGATCTTCCAGGCCAACGCCCTGAAGGCCGCGGCCGCTGCGGCGGGCCGGGCGATCGACGTCGTCATCGTCTCCCTCGGCAGTGCGCGCGAGGTCGAGCTGCAAGCCGTCAGCCAGGGCGGCGTCGCCTCCGGCGTCCGCGTTGTCGGCCTGGAGGGTCCCCTCACCGACTGGGACCTACAGCCCACCCCTGCGGGGCTGGCGCTCTGGGAGTTCCGGACGGCCTACCTGCAGCAGACCGGCCAGACGTTCGGCGACTACTGGGGCGGCGACACGCCGGTGGCCTTCTATCGGCCCACCGCCACGGACCTGCAGCTCGTCCCCTACGTGAGCGACCTCACCGGCTTCCAAGCCGTCATCGATCCGGCGTCGCTCGAGGCGGCCCTGGGCGGAGGGATCGACCTTCCTGCGGCGACCGTGCCGCCCTTGAACCTCACGACGGAAGCGGGCGCATACGACGAGGTCGGCGAGTTCGTACCGAACCTGACCTTCGTCGACTCGTTCGGAGCCTCCAAGTCGCTGCTCGGAATGACCGAGGGGCTCCTCGTGCTCTCGCTGGCCGGTGAGTGGTGCCCTCCGTGCTTCCAGTTCGCCGCTCAGCTTCCGGCCATCGCGGCCGAACTCGGCGACGGCTTCACCGTCGTCGAGATGCTGCTGCAGAACAACGAAGTCGGGATGGCCCGCACCTCCGACGCGCACGCCTGGCGTGAGAGGTTCGACCTCACCACCCCGGTGCTGACCGCCAACGGCGATCTCAGCCTCTACATCAACTTGATGACCGGGGCGCGGATCGAGGTCTTCCCCACCTACATCGTCATCGACGGAGTCACCGGAGAGATCCTCGGTCGACTGGAGGGGCACGACGAGAGCTTCGTGCCGACGTTGAAGGCGATCGAAGAGGATTTCCTCTCCGGCCTGGGCGAGAGGATCAGCGGGAGCGCCAAGGCCGAGTCGATCCAGGGCAGCCGGTTTTCCGACACCCTGCACGGGCAGACGGGCGACGACCGCCTCGATGCGGGGGCCGGTCACGACAGCGTCGCAGGCGGCGCGGGCAGCGACAGCCTGCAGGGCGGCTCCGGCGAGGACACTCTCGAGGGGCAGGCGGGGAACGACTCGATCGGCGGGGGAACGGGCGCCGACTCCATCGACGGCGGCGTCGGAAACGACCGCCTCCTCGGCGGCGACGGCGACGACACCCTTCTCGGCCAGCAGGGCGACGACTCGCTGTCGGGCGGGAACGGCGACGACTCTCTCGACGGCGGCCTCGGGCGGGACACGCTTGCGGGCGGCGAGGGCGACGACGTCTATTTCCTCGCCAACGGCAGGATCGACGAGGACTCGATCCTGGAGCAGGCGGACGGCGGTTTCGATGCGCTGCGGCTGGGCGGCCAGCAGGCGCAACTCGTCATCGACGGCGCCCTTCCAAGCCACGTCGAGCGCCTCATCATCGACGCCCGGGCCCGCCCGCTCGACGTCGCCTTCGAAGCCAGAGGGCCAGGCGCCCTGTCGTTCGCCTTCGACATGGACCAGGCGTCGCTCTCCCGTCTGGGCACGATCAGCGGGAGCCGGTTCAACGACAAGCTGATCATCGACCTGCGGCCCATAGGGCCTCCGCCGGCCGCGCCCGTGGCCGTCGATGGGGAGGGCGGAAACGACACCATAACGGCGAGCGGGATGTCGTTCGTCGTGGACGGCGGCGCCGGCGACGACAGCATTGCGTCCGGCGGCGGCGACGATCGCCTGATCGGCGGCGCCGGGGCGGACAGCCTCGACGGGGGCGCCGGCTCGGACGTCTACGTCGTCGACAACGCCGGGGACCGCATCCTGGAAGTGGACCAGGCCGACGGCATGCAGTTCACCTTCATGGACGTCGCCCTGGCCGCCGACTTCTACGGCATGCCGAACGTGAACGGCGAGATCTACCTGGAGATCACCCGGAACCACGATCTCGATCTTCCGGGCGGGTCGGCCTTCAGCGGCCTGAGCGGGCCCGAGATCATCCAGATCCTGACGCTCGCCTGGGAGAACTTCTCAGAGGCTTACGACCCGGCGACCGGGATGATCAGCGCCATGACGGGGGGCGGGCGCGATCGGGTCGAATCCTCGGTCACGTTCGATCTCGCCTCGGCTCCGGACATCGAGGACCTCACGCTGACCGGCGCATCGGCCCTGACCGGGAAGGGCAACGCCAAGGACAACGAGATCGTCGGCAACGGTGGAAACAACCTGCTGGAGGGCCGCGACGGCGATGACACGCTGCGCGGCGGCGCCGGGAAGGACACCCTGGTAGGCGGCGTGGGCTACGACAACCTGGAAGGCGGCGATGGGGCCGACGTGTTCCGCTTCACGCCCGGCCCCGCCTGGGACGAGGACCGGATCCTGGACCTGGGCGCCGGCGACAAGATCAGCCTCGGCGGACAGTCCATCGTCGCCACGGCCGCCGTCCATCTGGCCGGGAACGAGACGGTCTCGGACGTGGAGCTGACCCTCGCCGGCGGCGCAAGGATCGTCCTCGTGGACGTCTCGCTGGCGACCTGGAATCAAGGCTCGGGCTGGCTGCTGCCCTAGCGGCCAGCCCCGCCGCACAAGCCAAAGATTGTCTTCCGCGAAGAGAGGCGGTTAGTCGACTCCCAACGACAAGGGAGGAACGGGCCGATGGAGTTCGAGGTCGTCGCGGAGGGGCTGGAGTTTCCGGAGGGGCCGATCGCCATGGCGGACGGCTCGGTGATCCTCACCGAGATCAAGGGCCGGCGGCTGACGCGCATCTTCTCCGACGGGCGCAGGGAGACCGTCTGCGAGACCGGCGGCGGGCCCAACGGGGCGGCGATCGGCCCGGACGGCGCCATCTACATCACCAACAACGGCGGCTCGTTCGAGTGGCTGGAGAACAACGGGCTGACCATCCCGGGCCCGACGCCGGCCACCCACAAGGGCGGCTCCATCCAGCGCCTCGACCTGGCGAGCGGCAAGCTCGAGACCCTCTACGAGGCCTGCGACGGCAAGCGGCTGGTCGGCCCGAATGACCTGGTCTTCGACAGGACCGGCGGTTTCTGGTTCACCGACCACGGCTGCGGCACGCCGGAGGGGCGCAAGTTCGGCGCGCTCTACTACGCCCGGCCCGACGGCTCGTCGATCAGCCGCCAGCGCGACCACTTCGTCTCGCCCAACGGCGTGGGCCTGTCGCCGGACGAGACCGTGGTCTACATGGCCGACACGACGCTCGGACGGCTCTGGGCCTTCGACATCGCCGAACCCGGAAAGCTGAAGCCGCCCGAAGGGTTCGGCCCCGGCCGGGTGGTCTGCAACCTGCCCGGCTACCAGCTGCTCGACAGCCTGGCCGTGGAGGCCGGCGGCAAGGTCTGCGTCGCCACCATCATCAACGGCGGGATCACCGCCTTCGACCCGGACGGGTCGACCGAGCACGTCGCCTTCCCCGACCTGGTGGTGACCAACATCTGCTTCGGCGGCGCCGACATGCGCGACGCCTGGATCACCCTCTCGGCCACCGGCAAGCTCGTGAAGGCCCGCTGGCCCAGGCCGGGGCTGAAGCTGAATTTCGCGCAATGACCTCTCCCTCCGCCTGTGGAGGGAGAGGGTTGGGTGCGGGAGGCCTCCAGCGGTGGCGCGACACCGCCGCCTGAGGCCTTCCCTACGCGTCGGGCCCCCTCACCCTACCCTCTCCCCGCCTTGCGGGGAGAGGTCTGCAGCCCCCTAATCCACCGTCGTCAGGCGCTCGATCTCCGGCCGGCCGGCGAGCACGGCGCCGAGCTTGGGGCCCGCGGCCTTGAAGTGCTCGGCGTCGCGGTGGGCGGCGGTGGCGGCTTCGTCCTTGTAGATCTCCAGCACCTTGTAGGTGTTCGGATCCGACGTGCGGGTCAGCTGGTAGAGGACGTTGCCGGGCTCGTTGGCCCGCACCTGCTGCGAGAGTTCGCGGAAGACCGCCTCGAACTCGGCGTTCTTGCCCTCTTGGATCTTCAGCGTCGCCACCAGCGCGATCATGCCCGTCTCCTCCTCAAAACCACTGCGGCGCGACCGTAGAGGCGGCGCCCCGGGGCGGCAAGCCGCCAGCGGGCGCTTTGACGCGGAGGAGGAGCCTTAACGCGGGCGTCGCAAACGGCCTCTACCAGCGGGGCTCGCGCCGCGGGGGCGCGGTCGGGAGAGGCTGGGGCCCATGTCCATCAAGTACCATTCGCTGGCGAGCTCGGACTTCGTCGAGGACTGGACCGACACCGGCCGCATCACGGTGAACGACGACTGGTCAGCCGTGGACAGCGTCATGGGCTATCTCGGCGACACCAATCCGCCCGGCTCGACGCCGCGCAACGCCCAGACCCTCACCGGCGAGGCGCTCGGCGCGGTCGACGTGATCGCCAACCAGACCAACACCGCCATCACCAACGGCGGCGTCGCCGAGTTCCACATCGCCAATCCGACCGTGGCCCTGCAGGGCTCCGGCACGGCCGACGTCCCGAGCCTGGTCTTCCACCTCGACGCCACGGGGCGCAAGGACCTGGTGTTCTCGGCGAGCGTTCGCGACATCGACGGGTCGGGCGACAATGCGGTCCAGCAGATCGCGGTCCAGTACCGCGTCGGCGAGACCGGCCCCTGGACCAACCTGCCGGCCGGCTACGTAGCCGACGCCACCAGCGGCCCGTCGGTCGCCGGCGGCGCCATTCCGATCAGCGTCGCCCTGCCGGCGGCGGTGAACGGCCAGGGCCTGGTGCAGATCCGGGTGCTGACCACCGACGCCAGCGGCTCCGACGAATGGGTCGGGATCGACGACATCTCCATCGTCAGCGTCTCCGACGGGACGGGCCCCGACACGGCGGGCCCGCTGCTCGCGCCCGCCGACTTCTCCGACCCGGACGACGGGGCGATCAACGTCGCGCCGACCAGCAACATCGTCGTCCGCTTCACCGAGGTGGTGAAGGCCGGGACCGGCGACATCGTCATCTCCGACGGCATGGGCGACGTGCGCACCATCGCGGTCAACGACGCGACCCAGGTCTCCTTCGTCGGCGGCACGATGACCATCAACCCGACGGCGCCGTTGCTGACGGCGCGGACCTACGAGGTGACCATGGCCCCAGGGGTGGTCACCGACCAGGCCGGCAACGCCTTCGCGGGCCTGACGCCCGGCCAGCTGGATTTCGTCACCGAGGGCCCGGCGATTCCGCTGAAAATCTACGAGATCCAGGGCGCCGGCCACCTGTCGGCCTACGACGGCTTCAAGGTGATCACCGAAGGCGTGGTGACCGCCGTCGACACCAACGGCTTCTACATCCAGGACGCGACGGGCGACGGCGATGCGGCCACCTCGGACGCCGTGTTCGTCTTCACCGGCGGGGCTCCCCCCGCCTCGGCCGTGGTCGGCGCGCTCGTGCGCGTGGAAGGCGTCGTGGACGAGTTCCGGCCCGGCGGCGCGGACGGCGCCGACAACCTGACCATCACCGAGATCATCTCGCCCACTGTGACTGCGATCGGCACGGGCTCGGTGGCCGCCACCGTGATCGGCGCCGGCGGCCGGACGCCGCCGACCGAGGTGATCGACGACGACGGCCTGACCCAATACCAGCCGGCCAGCGACGGCATCGACTTCTACGAGTCGCTGGAAGGCATGGTCGTGCGCATCGAGGGCGCCCAGGCGGTCAGCAACACCAACGACTTCGGCGAGACCTACGTCATCGCCTCCGGCGGCGCCGGGGCGACCGGCGAGAACGCCCGCGGCGGGATCACGCTGTCGGACGGCGACTTCAATCCGGAGAAGATCCAGCTCGACGACGATGCCGGCCTGTTCGCCGGCTACACGCCCGGCCACAGCCAGGGCGACCAGCTGGGCGACGTGACGGGCATCGTCAGCTACGCCTTCGGCTCCTACGAGGTGCTGGTCACCGCCCCGGTGGTCCCCGTAAACGACTTCACCCTGGCCCGGGAGACCACGAGCCTGGCCGGCGACCGCGACCAGCTGTCCATCGCCAGCTACAACCTGGAGAACCTCGACGCCGCCGAGAGCGCCGTGCGCTTCGAACAGTTCGCGGCCGACATCGTCGGGGCCCTCAACGCCCCGGACATCATCGGCGTGCAGGAGGTGCAGGACGCCGACGGCCCGGGCACGGGTCCGGACCTCTCCGGCGCGGCCACGGCCCAGCGCCTGATCGAAGCCATCGTGGCCGCCGGCGGGCCCCGCTACGTCTACGTCGAGGTCGCCCCCTCCGCCCCCGGCCAGACCGGCGGCGAAGGCGGCGGCAACATCCGCAACGGCTTCCTCTACAACCCCGAGCGGGTCGACTACGTGGACGGCTCGGCCCGGCTGGTGGAGGATGCCGCCTACGCCGGCAGCCGCCGCCCGCTGGTGGCGGACTTCGTGTTCAACGACGAGGTGGTGACCGCCGCCAACGTCCACTTCACCTCGCGCGGCGGCAGCGATCCGCTGTTCGGCGCCCAGCAGCCGCCCTCCAACGCCGGCGAGGCGGCCCGCATCGCGCAAGCCGCGGCCCTGCGCAGCTACCTCGAGGCCGTGGCCGCGGCGGACCCGGCGGCCAACATCGTCGCGCTCGGCGAC
Source organism: Phenylobacterium terrae (assembly GCF_042681205.1). Lineage (NCBI taxonomy): Bacteria > Pseudomonadati > Pseudomonadota > Alphaproteobacteria > Caulobacterales > Caulobacteraceae > Phenylobacterium > Phenylobacterium terrae. Next base: position 2,642,801 of record NZ_JBHUEY010000001.1, on the reverse strand, counting down.
TTCAACGGATACTACTTCGAAGAGAGCCTTGAAACGCTGCAGGCGGGCGGCTTCCTCGCCAACCTCTACGAGACCCTGCCGGAAGCCGAGCGCTACTCCTACCTCTTCGAGGGCAACGCTCAGCCGTTCGACAACATCCTGGTCTCGGCCTCGCTGGCCGACGGCGCCCTGTTCGACGCCGTGCATCGGAACGCCGAGTTCTCGACCGGGCCCACCGACCACGATCCGGTGGTGGCCCTGCTGAGCATCGCGGTCGAGGACCTTCGGCTGGGCGGCGGCGCCGGCGTGGATTCGCTGGCCGGCGGCTGGGGGAACGACAGCCTCTTCGGCGGCTCCGGCGTCGACACCGTCTCCGGCGGCCGCGGCGACGACCAGCTCCTGGGCGAGTCCGGCGACGACAGCCTCGACGGCGGGCGCGGGCGCGACACGCTGGAGGGCGGCTCGGGCGCCGACACCCTGTCAGGCGGCCTGGGCGACGACCGGCTGGTGGGCGACAGCGCCGACGACCGGCTGGTGGGCGGCTCGGGCGCCGACACCCTGCTGGGCGGCGCCGGCGGCGACCGCTTCGTGTTCGAAACCCTGGCCGACTTCGATCCGGCCGGCCGTGACTGGATCGCCGACTTCCGGCAGCCCGACCGCATCGACCTGTCGGCCATCGACGCGCAGACCGACCTTGCCGGCGACCAGGCGTTCGCCTTCATCGGCTCGGACGCCTTCACGGCCGCCGGCCAGCTGCGGGCGGTGCGGGACGGCGCCCTGCAGATCGTCTCCGGCGATGTCGACGGCGACGGCCAGGCCGACTTCAGCTTCCAGGTCTCGGCCGCCCGGCTCGGGGCGGGCGACTTCCTGCTCTAGGGCGCACTACCAGAGCGATAGGCGCTGGACAGCCAAAGCTTGGCCGTGTTTTGAGCTTGCCCATGCGTAAGCTCGCCAGCGCCATCGCCCTGACCGCCGCCTTCTGGGCCAGGAGCGCCTCGGCCGATCCTGTGCCCGCCCGGGAGGAACTGCCGGGCATCCTCGCCTGCACCTTCGAGCAGGGCTACCTGGCGCTCGGGAGCGCCTTGTTCACGGAGGACTGGCCGAAGTACCTGGTCGAGTCCAAGCGGGAAGACCGCCCGCTCGGCTACTACGGCTACGAGCTGGCCGAGCCCGTCGACTTCCACGGTCGGCAGGTGCGCGAGATCGGCCTCGTGCAGGACTGGATCGTGGCGCCGCTGCCGCGCGCGGAGGCGCAGGCGCTGGCGGCCGAGCTCGAGCTGGAGCGGGCGCCGATGCGCGTCGCCGAGCAGCACTTCCTGTTCATGGGCGACGACGGCGCCGGGCCGATGTTCTCGGTGTTCGAACTCGGCTCGGGCCTCGCGGCCCTCCTCCCGGACGAGGCGCCGCCGGACCCGGTGATGTACGCCGGCTGCAACTACCGCGCGACGACGCGCGACGACTTCCTCGCCCAGGCGGCCCAGGCCGACGGCCAGGTCCAGCAGATGCGCCAGGAGATCCTGGAGATGCTGACCAAACCCGACGCGACCGAGAAGGACTAGGCTCCTGCCCCGCGCCGCTCCCCTGGTCCTGCTGGCGGCGCTGGTCCTGGCGGGCCCGGCTCTCGCCCACGGCGTCGGGAGCGGCGATGCGGCCTTCATCGAGGCCAATCCGGGGCCGCAGATCGCCGCTTTCCTCTACCTTGGCGCCAAGCACATGGTGACCGGCTACGACCACCTGGCCTTCCTGGTGGGGGTGGTCTTCTTCCTCTACCGGCTGCGGGACGTGGCGCTGTACGTCACCCTGTTCAGCCTGGGCCACAGCGCGACCCTGCTGGCCGGCGTGCTCGGCGGCGTCCACGCCGACCCGTTCCTGGTGGACGCGGCGATCGGGCTGTCCGTCGTCTACAAGGCGCTCGACAACCTCGGCGCCTTCAAGGCCTGGTTCGGCGCCAGCCCCGACACCCGCGCCATGGTGGCCGCCTTCGGCCTCGCCCACGGCTTCGGCCTGGCCACCAAGCTGCAGGACCTGAAGCTCTCGGACGACGGCCTCGTGGCCAACCTCGCGGCGTTCAACGTGGGCGTGGAGCTGGGGCAGTTCCTGGCGCTCGGCATGATCCTGGCGCTGATGGGCTGGTGGCGCTCCAGCGCGGCCTTCCCCCGCCAGGCCGTCCTCGCCAACGTGCTGCTGATGGCGGCCGGCTTCCTGCTCACCCAGGTGCAGCTCGCCGGCTATGTGCTCGAGAGGAGCGCATGAGCGACGCGCCCTCGCGCAAGCGCCTGCTGGGCTGGACGCTCGCCGCCCTGGCGGGGGCGAGCCTGGTCACGACGTTCGTGGTGCTGCCGGCCGAGTACGGCGTCGATCCGACCGGCTTCGGCCGGCTCACCGGCCTCACCCGCATGGGCGCCAGCCGCGAGGTGGCGGTCGCGCCGCCGAAGCGCGCCGGCGCGGTGACGATCGACGCGGCGAGGCCGTGGCGTTCCGACACCCTCACCATCCGGCTCGAGACCGGCGGCCAGGAGGGCTCGGACACCGAGCGGAAGGTCTGGATGGTCCCGGGTCAGGCCTTCGTCTACGCCTGGACGTCGGACGGCGAGGTCTACTCCGACTTCCACGGCGAGACTCTGCCCAGCCCGCGCATCCAGGTGATGACCTATCGCACCACAGATCCGCTCAAGGGCGAACCGGCGAGAGGCCTGAGCGGCGCGTTCACCGCGCCCATGGAGGGCTTCCACGGCTGGTACTTCCGCAACCTGGAGGGCCGGCCGGTGACCGTCACCGTCCGCCTCGCCGGCTTCTACGAGCTGCGCCCCTACCCGCCCCCAGGCGTGACGCCTAAAGGGCATTGATCCTCCTTTCCCGCGTAGCGGGAGAGGAAAGGGCCTTACGCCCGCTCGTTCCAGCCGTAGGCGACCCAGTGGTGGCCGCCGACGTTGCGGGCTTCGATGACGCCGCCTGCGCCGCTCGCCCGGGCCCGGGCGGTGCGGCGGGCGCGCAGGGCTGCGCCGGCGAACATCAGCAGGAAGCTGGACATCACCGCGATCACCACCACGGTGGCGGCGAAGAACACGGCCAGGACCGCGCCCACCGTCACGGCGGCGGCGGTGGCGAGGGCGCCGCCCACCATCGCCAGGGTGCGCAGGACCGAGCGCGGCTTGCCAGCGGTCAACCTGTCCATCGTCTCCTCACAGCCGGGCTCTTCCGGCTCAACGAAAATGTCGGCCCGGCGATCCCGCCGGTCAACTCACGCTCACGAAATGATGCGATTGCGGCGTCATCAAGCCGCTCCGACGAGCGCAATCTGGCGCCGCTCGCGCATGATGGCGTCGAAAGCGGCGTTGATGGCCGCCGATTTGGCCTCGGCCACCTCGATGAATTCGCTCGGCAGGCCGCGGGCGCGGGCCCGGTCGGGGTGGGCCTCCGACAGCATCTTCTTCCAGACCGCGCGGATCGCCTCGTCGCTGGCGTCGTGCGGCACGTCGAGGACGGTGTAGGGATCGTCCGCGTCGGACCCCAAATGGGTGGCCTTCAGCCGCCGGAACACCAGCGGCGAGAAGCCGAAGATCTCCGCCACCCGGCCGATGTAGGCCAGCTCGTCGTCGGACACGGCGCCGTCCGATGCGGCGATATGGAACAGGCCGTCGACCACGTCCTCCAGCAGTTGCGGACAGCCGCGGTAGCGCTTGGCCAGGCGCCTGGCGTAGCTTTCGAACCCATGGGTGGTCTGGCGGGCGAGTTGAAAGAGCCGGCGCACGTTGCGCTCCGAGCCGGGCTCGGACTGGAAGACCTCCGAGAACCGCTCGAACTCGTCCACGTCGGCGCGGCCGTCGGCCTTGGCGAGCTTGGCGCCGAGCGCGGTGACCGCGGTCGTGAACGCAGGATCCTCGCCGGGCAGGCCCGCCGGACAGTCGGGGCATTCGGCGTCGTCAACGGAACGGCGCACCGCCAGCCCCGCAATGTTGCGCCAAAAGCTCATGCGAGTATGCGAACCCTTAAGGACCTGGCGCGGGCATGACAACGCCATTTGAGCGCCGGAAAGGTTAAGCTTTGGACAGGCGCTGGAACTTCTGGATCGACCGCGGCGGCACCTTCACCGACGTCATCGGCCTCTCCCCCGAGGGCGAGGAAGTCTCGCTGAAGCTCCTGTCGGCCTCCCCGGCCTACGAGGACGCCGCCGTCGAGGCCATGCGGCGGGTGCTGGGCGCCGGGCCCGGCGCGCCCTTCCCGGCTGAAATGGTCGAGGCGATCAAGATGGGCACCACGGTCGCCACCAACGCCCTGCTGGAGCGGCGGGGAGCCAAGACCCTGCTGGTGGCCACCGCAGGCTTCCGCGACGCCCTGCTGATCGGCGACCAGGCCCGCCCGCACCTCTTCGCGCTCGACATCCGCCGGCCCGAGCCGCTGTACGCCGGCGTTGTGGAGGCCGATGAGCGTCTGGCGGCCGACGGAAGCCAGGTCCGCCCGCTGGATCGCGACGCCCTGGCCCGCGACCTGGCCGAGGCCCGCGCCGAGGGGTTCACGTCCGCCGCGATCGCCTTCCTTCATTCCGACCTCGACCCGGACCACGAACGCGCGGCGGGCGAGATCGCTCGCGCCGCGGGGTTCGAATTCGTCGCCCTGAGCCATGAGGTCTCGCCCCTGCCCCGCTATGTGCCGCGGGCCGAGACCACGGTCGCCGACGCCTACCTCACGCCGATCCTGCAGGCCTATGTGCGCAAGGTGGCCGGCGCCGTCGGCGGGGCCCCGCTCTACTTCATGACCTCGGCCGGGGCGCTGGTGAAGGCAGAGGCCTTCCGCGGCCGCGACGCGCTGGTCTCCGGCCCGGCCGGCGGGGTGGTGGGCGTCGCCCGCACCGCAGAGACCGCGGGCGCCGAGGCCGTGCTCGGCTTCGACATGGGCGGCACCAGCACCGATGTCGCCCGCTTCGCCGGCGCGCTGGAGCGCAAGGACCAGGCGCGGATCGCCGGGGTGCGGGTGCGCAGCCCGATGCTGGACGTGGAGACGGTGGCGGCCGGCGGCGGCTCGATTCTGACCCTTGACGGCATGCGCGCCCGGGCCGGCCCGCACTCTGCGGGCGCCGACCCCGGGCCAGCGGCGTACGGGCGCGGCGGCCCGGCCACCGTCACCGACGCCAACCTGGTGCTGGGGCGGCTGGAGCCGGCCTTCTTCCCGAGCGTCTTCGGGCCCAAGGGCGACGCGCCGCTCGATCCCGCCGCAGCCCGCGCCCGGCTCGCAGAACTCGCGCAGGCCATGGGCGCCGACAGCCCCGAGGCGGCGGCGGAGGGCTTCGTCGCCGTGGCCGTGGAGCAGATGGCCCAGGCGGTGCGGCGCATCTCCACCGAGCGCGGCTTCGACCCCCGCGACCACGCCCTCGTGGCCTTCGGCGGCGCGGCCGGCCAGGTGACCTGCGAGGTCGCCGAGGCGCTGGGCATCTCCGAGGTGCTGTGCCCCCGGCACGCCAGCGTGCTCTCCGCCTGGGGCATCGGCCAGGCCCAGGTGGCGGCCCTGCGGCTCGCGGGCCTCGAGGCGCCGCTGGACGCGGCCGGCCTCGCCCGCGCCCGCGAGGGTCTGGACGCTGTCGAGCAGGACGCCCGCGAAGCCCTCGCCGCCCAGGGCGGCCGCCCCGGCGAGGTCCGCCGCATCCTTCGCCTGCGCTACGACGGCGCCGACGCCGAGCTGCCGGTCCCGGAGGGCCCCCTCGCCGGGGTCCGCGCGGCCTTCGAGGCCGCCCACCGGCGCCTGTTCGGCTTCATCGAGCCAGCCCGCACCGTGCTGATCGCCAGTGTGGAAGCGGAGGCCGTCTCCCCCTCCACCGCTCATCCCGACGGAAGTCGGGATCCGAGCGGCGCGTCCGCCAGCTCAGCATGGGCGCCGGCTTTCGCCGGGGTGAGCGGTGGAAAGGTGCGGATGTTCGCGCGCGGCGAATGGCGCGTGGCGCCGGTCGTCGCCGCGAGCGAGCTGACGGAAATCTCAGGTCCCGCCCTCATCGTCCGCCCCGACACCCAGATCGCCGTCCTCCCCGGTTGGCGCGCCCGAGCGAGCGCCGACGGCCTGATCCGCCTTGCCCGTGAAGGCGCCGCGGCGCGCACGCAGGTGGCCCTCGACCGGCCCGACCCGGTGACGCTCGAGCTGTTCAACCGCCGCTTCATGGGCGTGGCCGAGGCCATGGGCGCGGCTCTGGAGCGGACCGCCCACTCGGTGAACATCAAGGAGCGGCTCGACTTCTCCTGCGCCCTGTTCGACGTGGACGGCGGCCTGGTGGCCAACGCGCCGCACATGCCGGTGCACCTGGGCTCCATGGGGGCCAGTGTCCGCGCCGTCCGCGACCGACACCCGGACCTGAAGCCCGGCGAGGCCTTCGCGCTCAACAATCCGTACGCCGGCGGCACCCACCTGCCGGACATCACCGTGGTGATGCCGGTGTTCCTGCAAAGCTCCTCCCCCGTCGCAGAGACGACGGGGGAGGTGGATCGGCGCGCAAGCGCCGAGACGGAGGGGGCGCGCGCCCCCTCCACCGCTTCGCGGTCCCCCGCCCCCGAAGTCTTCGCTTCGGGGGAGGAGACGCCGGCCTTCTACGTCGCCGCCCGCGGCCACCATGCGGACGTGGGCGGGGTGCAGCCCGGTTCGATGCCGCCCTTCTCCAAGGCCATCGACGAGGAGGGCGTGCTGCTGGACGCCCTGCCGATCATGAGGGGCGGCGAGTTCCTGGAGGCCGAGACCCGCGCCGCCCTCGCCTCGGGCCAGTGGCCGGCGAGAGCGCCCGACCGCAACATCGCCGACCTGAAGGCCCAGATCGCCGCCTGCCAGGCCGGCGCGGCGGCCGTCGCCGAGATGATCGCCCTCTACGGCCGCGAGGTCGTCGCCCGCTACATGGTCTTCGTGCAGGAGAACGCCGAGGCCGCGGTGCGCCGGGCCCTGCACCGGCTCTCCGACGGCGCCGCCCGCGCGCCGATGGACGGCGGCGGCGAGGTCGTGGTCCGCACCAGGGTCGACGCCGCGGCGGGCGAGGCCGTGCTCGACTTCACCGAGAGCGCCGGCCAGCTGCCGTCCAACTTCAACGCCCCCTCGGCGATCGTCGACGCGGCGGCCCTCTACGTCTTCCGCACCCTGGTGGACGACGACATCCCGCTGAACTCCGGCTGCCTGAAGCCGCTGAGGATCCTCACCCGCAAGGGCTCGATGCTCGACCCCGACCCTCCGGCCGCGGTGGTGGCCGGCAACGTCGAGACCAGCCAGCACGTGGTGGACGCCCTCTACGCCGCGCTCGGCGTGATGGCGAACGCCCAGGGGACGATGAACAACTTCACCTTCGGCGACGCGGCCCGCCAGTACTACGAGACCATCTGCGGCGGGGCCGGGGCGACCGCGAACGGCCCGGGCGCCAGCGCCGTCCACACCCACATGACCAACTCGCGGCTGACCGACCCCGAGATCCTGGAGCGGCGCTTCCCGGTGCGCGTCGAGGTCTTCGAGGTGCGAAAAGGCTCGGGCGGCGCCGGCGCCCATCCCGGCGGCGACGGCGCCAGGCGGCGGATCCGCTTCCTCGAGCCGATGTCCGCGGCCCTGCTCTCCACCCGGCGCGAGCATCCGCCGCAGGGCGTGGCCGGCGGCGGCCCGGGCCTGGCCGGCGCTCAGCGATTGATCGCCCCGTCAGGCGCGGTAAGACAGCTGCCAGGGTGCTTCTCCATCGAGGTGGCGCCCGGCGAAGCGGTCGAGATCGAAACGCCCGGCGGCGGCGGGTTCGGCCCGCCGCCTTGACGAGATCCCTGGGGGTACCTGCGTGAAGTCTGCACTGTTCCTGGCCCTGGCCCTGTTCCTGGCCGACGATGCGCCCGCCCAGAGCGTGGGCGGCGCCGGCCCCGGCGAGCCCGAGGCGGCCGCCTCCAGGATCCCGCCGGGCGCGCCGCAGGACGACTACGGCCTCGTCGCCTGGTGCTACGGCGCGCTCGGCGGCTACCTCGAACTGCACGATACCGTCATGCCGGAGGTCACCCGCATCGAGAGCAGCTTCCGTGCGCCGGGCCGCACGCTCGAGGAGGACCTCAAGGTCTATTCCGACATGCAGCGCGACGGCCGCCGGCAGATGAAGCTGTTCGCCGCCGCCATGGAAGCGGCCGAGAAGGCCTCCCTGCGCCCGCTCAACGCCGTCGGCGCCGAGGCGGTGAAGAAGGGCCGCGGCGTCTGGGCCGCCGCCCCCAACCTGCCCAAGGCCCGCGTCGCCCAGGAATGGATGAGCTGGGCGCTGCCCGCCCGCTGCGAGAGCACGGCGGTGGAGCTGGAAAAGCGCGCCAAGCTGATGGGCACGGCGTTCCGCGTCGGGGGCGAAGAGGAAGCCGCCGTCGAGGAAGCGCCTGCCGAAGACTCCGCGGCGCAAGACGCCGCGCCGGCCGAAGCTCCCGCCGAGGACGTGGCTGCGCCCGAAGCCCCCGCCGAGCCGGCTGCCGACGAGCAACCGGCGGCCTAGTCTCCTAGACCTCTCCCTCCGCATGCGGAGGGAGAGGGTTGGGTTAGGGAGGCCCGGCCTCTCTGCAGCCCAGACGCCGGAGGCCCGTCGCTCGCGCTCCGGGCCCCCTCACCCTACCCTCTCCCCGCAAGCGGGGAGAGGTTCAGGGCTACGCCGGCTCCTTCACCGCCATCGGGTCGTAGTTGAGGATCGGGGCGAGCCAGCGTTCGGCGGTCTTCACGTCCCAGCCCTTGCGGCGGGCGTAGTCGGAGACCTGGTCGCGTTCGATGCGGCCGACGCCGAAATAGTGGGCCTCGGGGTGGGCGAAGTAGAGGCCGGACACCGAGGCCGGCGGGTTCATGGCCAGGCTCTCGGTGAGCTCGATGCCGGTGTGGGCGGTGGCGTCCAGCAGCCGGAACAGGGTGGACTTCTCGGTGTGGTCGGGCTGGGCCGGGTAGCCGGGGGCCGGGCGGATGCCGCGGTAGGTCTCGGCGATCATGGCCGAGAGGTCGAACGGCTCGTCGGGGGCGTAGGCCCAGAGCTCCGTCCGCACCCGCCGGTGCAGCGCCTCGGCGAAGGCTTCGGCCAGGCGGTCGGCCAGCGCGGTCGACAGGATCGCCGAATAGTCGTCGCCGGCGTCCTTGAACTTCTTGGCGATCTCCAGCTCGCCGTGGCCGGCGGTCACCGCGAAGCCGCCGATCCAGTCGGGCTTGGTCCCGACCGGGCCGATGAAGTCGGCGAGGGCGACGTTGGCTCTCCCGCCCTCGCCCTTGCTCATCTGCTGGCGCAGGGTGTGGAGGCGGGCGAGCTCCTTCGTGCGGCTCTCGTCCGCATAGACGACGATGTCGTCGCCGTCGGCGTTGGCGGGCCAGAAGCCGACGACGCCGCGGGCCTCGAACCACTGCTCGCCGACGATCCGCTGCAGCATCGACTGGGCGTCGGCGAAGAGGCTGCGGGCCGCCTCGCCGACGACGTCGTCGTCAAGGATGTCCGGATAGCGGCCGACCAGCTCCCAGCTGGCGAAGAAGGGCGTCCAGTCGATGTGGCGGACGAGCTCGGCCAGGTCGTAGGGGGCGAAGGCGCGCACGCCGGTGAAGGTGGGCTTGGGCGGATCGTAGGCCGCCCAGTCCGGCGTGAAGGCGTTGTCGCGGGCCTCGGCCAGGCTGGCGCGGACGCGGTTGCCCTGCCCACGGGCGAACTGCTCGCGCACCTTGGCGTAGTCGGCGCGGGTCTCGGCTTCGAGCCGGCCCCGCTCCGGGCCCATCAGGCCGGAGACGACGCCGACGGCGCGGCTGGCGTCCAGCACATAGGTCGTCGAGCCCGACGGGTAGGCCGGGGCGATCTTCACCGCCGTGTGGGTCTTGGAGGTGGTGGCGCCGCCGATCAGCAGCGGGATGTCGAAACCGCGCCGCTCCATCTCGGAAGCCACGAACACCATCTCGTCGAGGGAGGGGGTGATCAGGCCGGAGAGGCCGACCATGTGCACCTTCTCGGCGATCGCGGTGTCGAGGATCCTGTCAGCCGGGACCATGACGCCGAGGTCGATGACCTCGTAGTTGTTACACTGCAGCACGACGCCGACGATGTTCTTGCCGATGTCATGGACGTCGCCCTTCACGGTCGCCATCAGGATCTTGCCGGCGCTCTCGCGGGGCTTGCCCTCCTTCTCGGCCTCCATGAACGGCATCAGGTAGGCGACGGCCTGCTTCATCACCCTGGCGGACTTGACCACCTGGGGCAGGAACATCTTGCCGGAGCCGAACAGGTCGCCGACGACGTTCATGCCGTCCATCAGCGGGCCTTCGATGACGTCCAGCGGGCGGGTCGCCGCCTGGCGCGCCTCCTCGACGTCCTCGTCGATGTAGTCGGTGACGCCGTGCACCAGGGCGTGCTTCAGCCGCTCGGCGACCGAGCCCTGGCGCCAGGTGAGGTCCGGGCCCTTGGCCTGGCCCTTGCCGCCCTTGTACTTCGGGGCCAGCTCCACCAGCCGCTCGGTCGGCGAGATCCCCTCGCGCTTGCGGTTGAGGATGACGTCCTCGACGGCCTCGCGCAGCTCCGGCTCGATGTCGTCGTAGACCGGCAGGTCGCCGGCGTTGACGATGCCCATGTCCATGCCCGCCGCGATGGCGTGGTAGAGGAAGACCGAGTGGATCGCCCGGCGGACCGGCTCGTTGCCGCGGAAGCTGAAGGAGACGTTCGAGACCCCGCCCGAGACGCGGGCGTGCGGCAGCATCTGCTTGATCCGCCGCGTCGCCTCGATGAAGTCGACGGCGTAGTTGTCGTGCTCCTCGATGCCGGTCGCGACCGCAAAGATGTTGGGGTCGAAGATGATGTCTTCCGGCGGGAAGCCCACCTGGTCCACGAGGATCCGGTAGGCGCGCTCGCAGATCTCCACCTTGCGGTCGGCGGTGTCGGCCTGGCCCTGCTCGTCGAAGGCCATCACCACCACGGCCGCGCCGTAGCGCAGGCAGGCCGTCGCCTGCTCGATGAACTTCTCCTCGCCTTCCTTGAGGCTGATCGAGTTGACGATCGCCTTGCCCTGGACGCAGCGCAGGCCCGCCTCGATCACCTCCCACTTGGAAGAGTCGATCATAATCGGCACGCGGGCAATGTCCGGCTCGGCGGCGATCAGGTTGAGGAAGGTCGTCATCGCGTGGACGGAGTCCAGCAGGCCCTCGTCCATGTTGACGTCGATGATCGCCGCGCCCGCCTCCACCTGCTGGCGGGCGACGCTGAGCGCCTCGGGATAGTCGCCCTCGGCCACGAGCTTGCGGAATTTCGCCGAGCCGGTGACGTTGGTCCGCTCGCCGATATTGATGAAGGTGGGTCTCATAAGCTCCGCTCGTCCCCGGATTCGGGGCTGCTTCTATAGCGTCAGATGCGCTCTTTGCCGCCGAGCACGAGCCGGCGGGTGAGGATCGCCTGCATCACGCCGGCGTCGAAATAGGGCCGCCACTTCTCCGGGGAGGCGCTGCGGAAGGCGGCGAGCTGGCCGACCAGCCGGGCCAGGCCCGCCATGTCCGCCTCGGCCGCCGCGGCGATCGCCTCGACCGGAGCCGGCGGCGCGCCGTCCGACGGCGCGGCCGGCAGGCCGACCCGGGCGGCCACGTCGAAGAACCCCTTGCTGAGGGGCCCGACGGACTTGTCGCCCGGCTGGCCCTTCGGCACGCGGTTCAGGCGCGCGCGGATCTCGCGGACCTGCTCGGTCTCCACGGCGCTGAGGGCGCTCATGCCAGCTCGAACGGCTCCAGGCCGGCGAGCCGCATGGCCTTCTCGCGCTCGGCGGGCTGGCGGGGCTTCAGGCCCTTCACCGCCTCGGCGACGTGGCGGATGTGATCGGGGGTCGTGCCGCAGCAGCCGCCGAGGATGTTGACCAGCCCGTGCTCGGCCCACTCGTGCAGCGCGTGCCCGGTCTCGTGCGGCTCCTCGTCGTACTCGCCCATGGCGTTGGGCAGGCCGGCGTTCGGATAGGCGCTGACCAGGGTGTCCGCGATCCGGGCGAGCTCGGCGATGTGCGGCCGCATCAGGTCGGCGCCCAGGGCGCAGTTCAGGCCGATGGCGAAGGGCTTGGCGTGCCGCACGGAATTCCAGAAGGCCTCCACCGTCTGGCCCGACAGCGTCCGGCCCGAGCGGTCGGTGATGGTGCCGGAAATCCAGATCGGCAGCGGCTCCAGCCCCTCGTCCTCCAGGTCGAGGATGGCCTTGATGGCGGCCTTGCAGTTCAGGGTGTCGGTGATGGTCTCGATCAGGAACAGATCGACCCCGCCCTCGTGCAGGGCCAGCACCTGCTCGCGGTAGGCGGCGTAGACCTGGTCGAAGGTCACCTTGCGCGCGCCTGGGTCGTTCACGTCCGAGCTCATCGAGAGCATCACGTTCAGCGGCCCGATGGAGCCGGCGACGAAGCGGGGCTTGTCCGGCTCCTTGGCGGTCCAGCGGTCGGCGACCTCGCGGGCGATCCGCGCGCCGGCCAGGTTGATGTCGCGCACCGCGCCCTGCGTCTCGTAGTCGGCCTGCGCGATCGAGGTCGATGAGAAGGTGTTGGTCTCCGAGATGTCGGCGCCGGCCGCGAAATAGGCGTCGTGCAGCTCGCCCACGATGTCCGGCCGGGTGAGGCAGAGGATGTCGTTGTTGCCCTTCAGGTTCACCGGGTGGTCCTTGAACCGCTCGGCCCGGAAGTCGCCCTCGGTCAGGCCCCGCTTCTGGAACATCACGCCCCAGGCCCCATCGAGGATCAGGATCCGCTCCTTCGCGGCGGCCTTGAGTTTTTCGATGCGTTGGGCGCGGCTCATGCGGCGGCCTCCTGCGGGGACTTGGACCTTTCGCGCACGCCCAGCACGCGGCAGATGGCGTAGACGAGGTCGGCCCGGTTGAGGGTGTAGAAGTGGAAGTCGGAGTAGCCCTCCTCGGCCAGCCGGGTGCACATCTCGGCGGCCACCGAGGCGGCGATCAGGCGGCGGGTCTCCGGGTCCTCGTCGAGGCCGTCGAACAGGCCGGCGATCCAGCCCGGCAGCGGGATGCCGGAGGCGGCCGACATCTTCTTCAGGCCCTCGAAGCTGGTCACCGGCATGATGCCCGGCGAGACCGGCAGCTGCACGCCCGCCTTGCGGACCTTGTCCATGAACCGGAGGAAGGCGTCGATGTCGAAGAAGAACTGGGTGATCGCCCGGGTCGCGCCGGCGTCCACCTTGGCCTTCAGGACGTCGATGTCGTGGTCCATCGACGGGCTCTCGGGGTGGACCTGCGGGTAGAGGCTGACGCTGACCTCGAAGGGCGCGACGGCGCGGATGCCCCGGGTCAGCTCGGTGGCGTTGGCGTAGCCGTTCGGCGGCGGGGTGTAGGCGCCGCCCAGCGAGCCGGGCGGGTCGCCCCGAAGGGCCACGATGTGGCGGATGCCGGCGTCCCAGTACTCCTGGACGATCTCGTCCACCTCCTCGCGGCTGGCCTCGACGCAGGTCAGGTGGGCGGCGGGCTTCAGGCTCGTCTCCTGCAGCATGCGCACCACCGTGCGATGGGTGCGCTCGCGCGTGGAGCCGCCGGCGCCGTAGGTCACCGAGACGAACTCCGGCTCCAGCGGCTCGAGCCGGCGGATGGCCTCCCACAGGCTGGCTTCCGACTTCGGCCCCTTCGGCGGGGAGAATTCGAAGGACACCTTCGGACGCGGCGCGCCCAGGGCGCCCAGGGCGCCGGCGCGGGCCACGGGGCCCAGGGCGGTGGATTGGGGCGTCATGCGGCGCTCCGTTGCGGCTGGCGGACCCGTTCGGCGGTCCAGATCTTGACGGTGAGCCCGCCCTCGCCTTTCGGCGGCAGGGCGCGGGCGCGGATGCGGGAGAGGCCGGCCTCGGCCAGCCAGCGCTCCATCTCCCGGTCGGAGAAGCCCAGGCGGCGGTGCTGGTGGGCCTCGCGCAGGTACTCGAGCTTGTGGGGGGCGAAATCGACGATGACCAGCCGCCCGCCCAGCGCCACCAGCCGGCCCGCCTCGCGGCAGGCCGAGGCGGGGTCCGACAGATAGTGCAGCACCTGGTGGACGACCACGAGGTCGGCGAACTCCGACGGCAGGCGGGTGCCGAAGATGTCGCCGTGGCGCAGTTCGACCTCAAGGCCGGCCCTGGCCGCCTCGGCCCGGGCGATGTTGAGCATCTGCTGGGACAGGTCCAGGCCCAGCGCCTTCTCGGCGTGCGGGGCCAGCAGCTTCAGCATCCGGCCGGTGCCGGAGCCTAAGTCCACCAGCCGCTTGAAGGGTCCGGGGCCGGCGGCCTCCAGGATGGCGGCCTCGACGTCGGTCTCGGCCACGTACAGCGAGCGGATCTCGTCCCAGCGGGCGGCGTTGCGGGCGAAATACTCCAGCGCCTCGCTCTCGCGCTCGGCGAAGACGGCGGTGAGCTGGTCGGCGTCGCGCTTCAGCACGGGGTCGGCCGGATCGATCACGGCCAGGGTCTCGGAAACCAGCTCGCGCGCCTCGCCCTCGGTGGTGAGACGGTAGAAGACCCAGGCGCCGTCCGGAAACCGCTCGACCAGGCCGGCCTCGGCGAGCAGCTTCAAGTGTCTGGAAACCCTCGGCTGCGATTGGTCCAGCACGCGGCACAGCTCGAGCACCGCCAGCTCCTCGCGGGCGAGCAGCGCAAGGATCCGCAGCCGCGTCGGCTCGCCGGCGGCGCGCAAGATCTCCACGGCCTGGTTCGCTGACAGCGCCATGGCGGATATAAAGATATCTTTATGTGATTAAGTCAAGCGTGGTGAACGCGCGGAGCGGATCAAAGCGCCCCCTCCACCGCCTTCGGCGGTCCCCCTCCCCCGCCGTCTGCGCGGCGGGGGAGGAGCGGAACGGCAAAGCTCCTCCCCTGCAGCGAAGACTTCGGGGGAGGTGGCTCGGCGCGTAAGCGTCGAGACGGAGGGGGCGCAGCTCACACCGGGCTCAGCAGCTCCTCGCCCGCCAGGTGTCGCCGGATGTTCTCGATGGCCTGGGCGACCATGGCGGGGAGGGACTCCACGGTGCCGCCGGCGACGTGCGGCGTGAGCACCGTGCCCGGCACGTCGGCCCAGCGCTCAGCCGGCGTCGGCTCCTGTTCGAAGACGTCGAGGCCGGCCCGGCCCAGGCGCTTGTCCTTCAGGGCGGCGATCAGCGCGTCCTCGTCGATGATCGAGCCGCGGCCGACGTTGACGATCATGCCCCGCGGTCCGACCGCCTCGATCACCGCCCGGTCGATCATGTGGCGGTTCTGCGCGTTGGCGGCCGAGGCGATCATCAGGATGTCGCACCATTCGGCGAGCGCCAGCAGGCTCTCGGCGCGGTCCCACTTCGCCTGCGGCTTCGGGTTGGGCCCCCACCAGCGCACCTCCAGGCCGAACGGGGCGCAGCGCTCGGCGATCGCGACGCCGATGTGGCCGAGCCCCACGACGCCCACCTTGCGGCCCTTCAGGCTCGGCCGAGAGCCGACGCCCTCGCGCCACTTGCCGGCCCGCAGGATGCGATCGCCCTGGGCGATGTTGCGCCAGCCGGCGATCATCAGGCCGATGGCGTGGTCGGCCACGTCCTCGGCGTTGACGCCCTTGGCGTGGGTCACCGCGATGCCGCGCCGGCGGCACCAGTCCACGTCCACCCCGTCGTAGCCGGCGCTGATGCAGGCGATCAGGCCGAGGTTCGGCAAGGTGGAGAGGAACTCCGGCTTCATGGCGTGCTCGCCGGCCCCGATGGAGGCGCGCACCGCCTGGCGCTCCTCGTCGGTGAGCTCCCAGGCCTTGGCCGCCCGCCAGCCGTGGTCCTCCAGCCGGCCCACCATCGCCGCCATCCCGGGGCTGGTGATCATCACGGTGGGGCGCGCGTCCTGGCTCATGGGCTTCTCCGTCGACTGCTTCTCCTATAGCCAAGCAGGCGAGGGCCCGTCATGCAGCGCATCGCGATCATCGGCTGCTCGGGTACGGGCAAGTCCACCCTCGCACGCAAGGTCGGGGCGCGGCTCGGCCTGCCGGTCGTCCACCTGGACGCCCTCTACTGGGAGCCGGGCTGGGTGGAGCCGGAGACGGCCGCCTTCCGCGCCCGGGTCGCCGCGGCCCACGCCGGCGAGCGCTGGGTCAGCGAGGGGCTCTACCTCTCCAAAACCTTCGACCTGCGCCTGCCGCGCGCCGAGCTGATCGTCTGGCTGCACCAGCCCCGCTGGCTCTGCATCGCGCGCGTCGTCTGGCGGGCGCTGACCTATCGCAAGGGTACCCGGCCCGACCTCGCGCCCGGCTGCCACGAACAGTTCGACTCCGGCTTCCTGCCGCTGCTGGCCTACATCTGGACCTTCGAGCGGGAAAAGCGGCCGAGGACCGAGGCGGCCATCGCGCAGCTGGCGCCGGGGACGCCCGTCGTGCACCTGAGGGGCGACCGCGAGGCCGCCGCCTTCGTGCAAGGCCTGACGCCATGAGCGAGGCGAGCGCCCTCAACCGGAACCCCGACTTCCTGAAGCTGTGGAGCGCCCAGGCGATCGCCGAGTTCGGGGCGCGGATCACGCGGGAGGGGCTGCCGATCGCGGCCGTACTGACGCTGTCGGCCGGGCCGCAGGCGCTGGGGCTGTTGTCGGCGGTGCGCAGCGCAGCGGGGCTGGCGGTCGGCCTGACGCTGGGCGGATTCGTGGACCGGCGCCCGCGCCGGCGGCTGATGATCGGGATGGACGTGCTGCGGGCGGCGGCGCTGGTCACCATCCCCGCCGCGGCGCTGATGGGCTGGCTGTCGCTCGCGCAGATCTTCGTGGTGGGCGCCATCGTCGCCGCCGCGAGCGCCCTATTCGCCATCGCCGCCCACGCCTACCTGCCCGGGCTGATCGCCAAGGCGCAGCTGACCGAGGGCAACGCCCGGCTGTCGGCCACGGAGTCGGTGGCCGAGGTCGGCGGGCCGGCGCTGGCCGGCGTCCTCTTCCAGTGGCTGACCGCCCCGGCCGCGATTGCGCTGAACGCCGTGACCTACGCGGCCTCGGCGGCGCTGCTGGGGGCCATCCGCAAGCCCGAGCCGGCGCCGGAGCCGGAGCCGCCGGCCACCCTGCTGAAGGACCTGCGCACCGGCGCCGGCGCGGCCTGGTCCGAGCCGCGGGTCCGGGCCCTGCTGCTGATGGGCGCGGTGACGACCCTGTTCGGCAGCTTCTTCGCGGCCACCTACGTCGTCTTCGCCCTGCAGACGCTGGGGCTGACGCCTTCGCTGCTGGGGCTGACCATCGCCGCGGGCGGGGCCGGCGCGCTGGCGGGCTCCGTGGCGGCCGGGCCGCTGTCGCGGGCGCTCGGCGCAGGACCGGCCATCCTGCTGGGTTTCCTCGGCTGGGCGGCGGCGAACGTGCTGATCCCGCTCGCGCCTGCCGACCCGGTGCTGGGCACGGCGGCGCTGGTGACCGCGCAGATCCTCGGCGACGGCCTGGCGGTGGCGTCGCTGGTGCTGGCCGCCAGCCTGCGCCAGAGCCTGGTGCCGCAGAACCTGCTCGGCCGGGTGGGAGCGACCTTCCACGCCGCCGAGGGCGCCGCCGGGATCGCCGGCGCCCTGGCCGGCGGCCTGCTCGCAGAGCAGATCGGCCTGCGCGGGGCGATGTTCGTAGCCGTGGCGGGCATGGCGCTCGCGCCGCTGATCGGGCTGATGAGCCCGCTCCGGCAAGTGCGGGAGATCGGCGACAGGTAGCGCTGCGCGCAACCAGTCACCAAAGCCCGTCGGTGACTGGTTGGCGCAGCAGGCGCCTACCTGTCACCCCTCACATCGACGGGCGCGCCTCTCCGCCGGGCTGGGCCCGTGCGCCACGGTTCGCGTGGCTCCCCTCCGCGAACTCCTCGATCATCTTGGCGCAGAAGGCCGGCAGGTCGTCGGGCTTGCGCGAGGTGACGAGGCCGCGGTCGGTGACCACCTCGCTATCCTCCCACTGGGCGCCGGCGTTGGTCAGGTCGGTCTTCAGAGACGGCCAGGAGGTCATCCGCCGGCCCTGCACGCCGCCCGCGTCGATCAGCGTCCAGGGGCCGTGGCAGATGGCGGCGATCGGCTTGGCCGACTGCACGAAGCTGCGGATGAACTCGATCGCCTCCGGCTCGAGCCGCAGCTGGTCCGGGTTGATCACCCCGCCCGGCAGCACCAGCGCCTGGTAGGCCTCGGGGTCGGCCTCGGAGAGCTGCCGGTCCACGGGGATCATGTCGCCCTTGTCGTGGTGGTTGTAGCCCTGGATCTGGCCGCCCTTGGGCGCGATCACCTCGACCTGCGCGCCGGCCTGCTTCAGGGCCTCGACGGGCTTGGTCAGCTCCACCTGCTCGAAGCCGTCGGTCGCCAGCACCGCCACGCGACAGCCGTCCAGCCGTTCGTTCGCCATCTCTGGCCTCCTTCGTTTGTGGGGTTCGCGCGAGCAACCCGGAGGAAGGAGGCGAGGTTCCGGCCGGCGCGCGAGGCGGCGGCCGGAGGCGACGATTAGACCAGCACGATCCAGCCGGCGGTGAGCGAGCTCTGGCTGACGCCGACCAGGGTGACGACGTCGCCGCCGCCGAAGTCCACCACCACGTCGGCCCCGACTTGGGTCGCCGTGTAGGTCGTGGCGCCGCGGAAGACGAGCTGGTCGCCCTCGGCCCGGTCGAAGTCGACGATGCGGTCGGCGCCTGACGCGGTGAAGGCATGGAAGCTGTCGGCGCCGGCGCCGCCCGTCAGCGTGTCGGAGCCACGATCGCCGCTCAGGTAGTCGTCGCCCGCGTCGCCGGCCAGGACGTCGTCGGACTGGCCGCCGAGGATAGTGTCCCGCCCCTCGCCGCCGTGGGCGGTGTCCGCCGCGAGGTTGGCGACGATGTAGTCGTCGCCCGCGTCGCCAAAGAGCAGGTCGCTGTCCTGGCCGCCGACCACCCAGTCGTTCCCTCCCGCGCCGTGCAGGGTGTCGTTGCCGGTGTTGCCATGCATGTTGTCCCAGGCGTCCCCGCCGTGCAGGGAATCGTCGCCGGCCTCGCCGCGCATGAAATCCTGCTCGGCGCCGCCCAGCAGGGTGTCGCCGCCGTCTCCCCCGTAGAGCGTGCCGGCCCCGGCGCCGCCGTCGATAAGATCGGCTCCGCCGCCGCCGGCGATGTGGTCCTGGCCGCCGTCGCCGCTCAGCGTCTCGCCGGCGAGGCCGCCGAGGACGGAGTCGGCGCCGGCGCCCGCCCGCAGCGGGCCTTCGAGCGTGCCCAGCGCGCCATCGTAGACATCGTCGCCGCCGCCGAGCTCGACCAGGCCTGTGATGCGGCCGGTGTTCACCAGCCGCTCGACCAGGTCGCCGAACAGAACCCGCCCGATCAAGGAGCCGCTGTTCTGGATCGTGGCGATGTCGCCGAAGGTTTGCTGCCCGCTGATGGAGAGCGCGATGTCGGCCTCCACCGTCCCGCTGTTTATGAACGGCGTTTTTCCGCTGTAGTGAACGCCGGTGCTCTCGACGTCGGCCGACGGGTCACGCGCGCGGATCGTGCCGGTGTTGGTGAACGAACCATACTCAGCGTGCCCGGAATACGACACGCCCACGGCTCCCCGGGGTGACGAACCGTCCACCGGCGTCACGCCGAGCACGTCGATCAGTCCGCTGTTCACGAAGTGCGCGCCGCCGTTGGCGTCCACGCCGCGCGCGAACTTGCCGGTGACATGGATCTCGCCCGCGTTCTCCACGCGACGGTCCCAGCTGCCGGCGCTGATGCCGGTCGCCGAGTCCCGGCTGGAGATTTCGATGATCCCGCGGTTCGCGACGTTCACCGGGGTGCGCGCCATGATCCCGACGGCGATCCCAGAAACGTCTGAGTGCACGCGTAGGGCGCCGGTCGGGCCGATCAGAACCTGCGCCGGATTGATGACCGCGGCGTTGTAGTCGATCCCGGCCACGACTGGATAGCTGGTCGCCGAGACCTGAATGGTCCCGTCGATCCAGACGCCAGGAGAGCCGTGGCCGCTGACCTCCAGAGCCAGCTCGTCCGTGGCCGACAGGGTCTCGCCCGCGGCCAGGCGGAAGTCGGTTTCGGTATAGACCTTGGGCATGACGCTCACTGCTCCGGGCGGCATAGGCTTGGGGACTTGGGCGGCGCATGCCGCGGCCCGGCGCGTCCGGCCGGTCGCCGCGCCTCGCCTCGGAGGTGCTACCCCCTCGGCGCCATGCGATCACCTGTGGCCGATGGCCGCCGGCCTTAGCGGGTGAACTTCTGGAACTTGATCCGGTGGGGGATGAGGCTGTCGGCGCCCAGGCGGCGCTTCTTGTCCTCTTCGTAGGCCTCGAAGTTGCCCTCGAACCATTCGACGTGGCTGTCGCCCTCGAAGGCGAGGATGTGGGTGGCCAGCCGGTCCAGGAACCAGCGGTCGTGGCTGATCACCACGGCGCAGCCGGGGAAGTCCTCGAGGGCGCTTTCCAGGGCCTGCAGGGTCTCCACGTCCAGGTCGTTGGTCGGCTCGTCGAGCAGGATGACGTTGCCGCCGCTGGCCAGGGTCTTGGCCAGGTGCACCCGGTTGCGCTCGCCGCCCGAGAGCAGGCCGACCTTCTTCTGCTGGTCGGCGCCCTTGAAGTTGAACGAGCCGACGTAGGCGCGCGAGGGGATCTCCCGCGAGCCCACCTTCATGATGTCCAGGCCCGCCGAGACCTCCTCCCAGACGGTCTTGTTCGGGTCGAGGGCGTCGCGCGACTGGTCGACGTAGGAGAGCCTGACGGTCTCGCCGAGCCGGATCGAGCCCGCGTCGGGCGTCTCCTGGCCGGTGATGATCTTGAACAGCGTCGACTTGCCGGCGCCGTTCGGGCCGATCACCCCGACGATGCCGCCCGGCGGCAGCTTGAAGTCCAGGTCCTTGAACAGCAGCTTGTCGCCGTAGGCCTTCTCCAGGTCCTCGGCCTCGATGACCACATTGCCGAGCCGCGGGCCGGGCGGGATCTGGATCTGGGCGTAGGTCTGCTTCTGCCGCTCGGCCTGATTGACCAGTTCGTCGAAGGCGGCCAGGCGCGCCTTGGACTTGGACCGCCGGGCCGAGGGCGACGAGCGCACCCACTCCAGCTCCCGGTCGATGGTGCGCTTGCGGCTCTCGGCCTCGCGCTCCTCGATGGCCACCCGCTTGGCCTTCTGCTCCAGCCAGGACGAGTAGTTGCCCTCGTAGGGGATGCCCTTCCCACGGTCGAGTTCGAGGGTCCACTTGGTGACCTGGTCGAGGAAGTAGCGGTCGTGGGTCACCAGGATGACGCAGCCGGGGAAGTTCTCCAGGTGGTGCTGCAGCCAGGCGACGGACTCGGCGTCCAGGTGGTTGGTCGGCTCGTCCAGCAGCAGCATGTCGGGCTTGGAGAGCAGCAGGCGGGCCAGCGCGACACGGCGCTTCTCCCCGCCGGAGAGCTTGTCCACCGGCCAGTCGTTCGGCGGGCAGCGCAGGGCGTCCATGGCCATTTCGATCTTGGAGTCGATGTCCCACAGGTCGCCCGCGTCGAGCTTCTCCTGCAGCTTGGTCATCTCCTCCATCAGCTCGTCGGAGTAGTCCTCGCCGAGCTTGTTCGCGACCTCGTTGTACTGGTCGAAGATCTTCTTCTCTTCGCACCAGGCGATGACGTTGCCCCAGACGTCGAGCTTCTCGTCCAGATGCGGCTCCTGCTCCAGGTAGCCCATCTTGGTGCCTTCGGCGGCGCGCGCCTCGCCCGTGAAGTCCTTGTCGATCCCGGCCATGATCTTCAGCAGGGTCGACTTGCCCGAGCCGTTGACGCCGACGACGCCGATCTTGGCGTCGGGGTAGAAGCTCAGCCAGATGTTCTCGAAGACCTTCTTGCCGCCGGGGTAGGCCTTGGTCAGGCCCTGCATCTGGAAAATGTACTGCTGCGCCATGGGGCGTCCGCGCTCTCGATCAAATGGGGGAGGTCGCGGGGGAAATAGCCGCCGCCCGGCGCTGGCGCAACGCCGGGCGGCGCTGTGACGCCGGTTAGCGGCCCGCGCCGGCGAGGTTGTAGCCCGCCGTGCCGGCCAGCCGGTTGCAGGTGGAGACGTCGCGGGCGCTCATCTTTCGGCCGCTGCGCTCGAAGCTGGCGAGCGGGCCGACGGCCGCCGAGACCTTCCGGCACTCCTTCATCATCGAGTCCAGCCGCTTCGGCCCCACACCGACGCACCGGTCGGCGACGCAGGTCCAGGCGACCTCGCCCACCGCCGTCTCCAGCGACGCGGCGACGGCCTCCACGCGCTGCGCTTCCCGGCGGGAGGTTTCCCCGGCCTGGGCGTGCGGAGCGGCGATCACGGCCGCCAGGGCGGCCGCGCCAAGAAATCCAAGCCTTTGCATATTCGTGTCCTTCGACTAAAAAAGGGCACGACCGGTCGCTAAACGCCAAAAGAGCACGATCGGTCACTTCGATCAAGGGAGAAGCGTCAGCGTGCGAAAGGGCGAGGCCACCCGGGCGAGGATCCTGGAGGAGGCCGGGCGGCAGGCGGCCGTCCGCGGCCTGTCGGTCGTCAGCCTGAACGACGTGGCCGAGGCGGTGGGCCTCTCCAAGAGCGGCCTTTTCAAGCACTTCGACTCCAAGGAGGCGATGCAGCTGGCCGTGCTGCAATCCACCCTGGAGCGCTTCGCCGAGTACGTCTGGGTCCCCGCCAGCGAGCTCCCGCCCGGCCGGTCGCGGCTGGAGACGATCTTCGAACGCTGGCTCGCGTGGAGCGAGGTGGAGAACGCCGAAGGCGGCTGCCTGATCATGGCGGCCACCTCCGAACTGGACGACCAGCCCGGGCCCCTGCGCGACCTCCTGCAGACCCAGCAACGCCGCTGGACCCGCACCCTGGTCAAGGAGTTCCGATCCCTCCGCGAGCCGCCGCTTTCCGAGGCCCAGGCCCAGCTCGCCGCCTTCCAGATGAAGAGCTTCTTCCTCGGCCACAACGAGAACAGGCGCCTGCTCGAGGACGCCGACGCCCGCGCCCTGGCCATGGCCGCGTTCAAGGACCTGCTCGACCGGACGATACGGGGCGACTGAGGCGCCGATCAAGCCATTTCAATGGCTTAGCTTCGCGCCGGGGGAACCCCTCGCTTAACCTTTGCGTACCTAAGGCAGGAGGCGGCTCCCGCGCCTCGAGGCTTACAGGTGACACCATGCACAAGGACGAGATGAAGGGCGCCGCGAAGGACGCCAAGGGCTCGATGAAGCAGGCCGCCGGCAAGGCCACGGACAACGAACGCCTCGAAGCCGAAGGCGACATGGATCGGGCCAAGGGCAAGGTCCAGAAGGGCGTCGGCAGCATGAAGGAAGGCCTCCGAAACGCGCTGAAGCACTGATCCGGCGGCACGGCACGGACCTGGGCCGCGCTCGGCGACGGGCGCGGCCTTGTCGTATCGCGCCACATGACCGTTTCGACACTATGTTTCCCTGTTGACATATTTTCGTGCGAGCGCTCACCCTGCGTTCAGCTTGAGCCTGCGAGCTTGAGCATGACGCTAGGGGAGAACCACGGATGGCCAGGCCCATCGCCCAGACGCTTGCGCTGATTTCCGCCTTCACGCTGGCCGGGACGCCCACCGCGCCGGCGAGCCGCACGATCGGTGACGGACAGGTCTCTCCGGAGCGTTGCCGCGAACTCGGGTTCGAGGTCGGCGACGGACCCGGGATGTACCGGCGGGGCGTGGTCGGCGGGCGCACGGCGCAGCCGTCCATGGCCATGCCGCCTCCCCCGCCCCCGCCGCCCGTGATGCAGGCGCCGCCGCCGGCGCCCCAGACCCGGATGGCGGACATCCCGTCCATCCCGCCGCTGCCCGTCCCGCCGGTTCAGAACCGAACCGAAGAGGTGGTCGTCAGCGGCTCGCGGCAGATGGCGCCCCAGGCGTTCGCCGCGCCCATGTTCCCCGGCCCGCCGCCGGGCGCGGTCGAGACGGAGCGCTACCCGAACGCCGTCTCCAACCCGATCAAGCGGGTCGCGGAGGAGCCCGTCTCGACCTTCTCCATCGACGTGGACACCGCCGCCTACGCCAACGTCCGCCGCTTCGTGCAGGACGGCCAGCGCCCGCCGCGGGACGCGGTGCGGGTGGAGGAGCTGGTCAACTACTTCGACTACGGCTACCCGCGGCCGGCCAGCCGCGCCGAGCCGTTCGCCACCTACGTCGCCGTCGCGCCCTCGCCCTGGTCGCGCGACCGGCAGCTGATGCACATCGGCCTGCAGGGCTTCGAGCTGCCGCAGGCCCAGCGGCCGCCGCTGAACCTGGTCTTCCTCATCGACACCTCCGGTTCGATGAGCCCGCAGGACCGGCTGCCTCTGGCGAAGAAGTCGCTGAACCTGCTGATCGACCAGCTGCGGCCGCAGGACCGGGTGGCGATGGTCGCCTACGCCGGCTCGGCCGGGGCGGTTCTGGCCCCCACCGGCGGGCGCGAGAAGCTGAAGATGCGCTGCGCGCTGGAGGCCCTGCACGCCGGCGGCTCCACGGCCGGCGGCCAGGGCCTGGCGCTGGCCTACGCCCTGGCCCGCGAGCGGTTCGACCCCACGGCCGTGAACCGGGTGATCCTGATGACCGACGGCGACTTCAACGTCGGCGTCGCCGATCCCGCCAAGCTGAAGGACTTCGTCGCCGAGCAGCGCAAGACGGGGATCTACCTGTCGGTCTACGGCTTCGGCCGCGGCAACTACCAGGACCTGATGATGCAGACCCTGGCGCAGAACGGGAACGGGACGGCGGCCTATGTCGACAGCCTGATGGAGGCCCGCAAGCTGCTGCGCACCGACTTCTCGCGCGGCCTGTTCCCCATCGCCGACGACGTGAAGATCCAGGTGGAGTTCAACCCGGCCCAGGTCGTGGAGTACCGGCTGATCGGGTACGAGACCCGGCTGCTCAACCGCGAGGACTTCAACAACGACCGGGTGGACGCCGGCGAGGTCGGCTCCGGCGCCTCGGTGACCGCCCTCTACGAGATCACCCCGGCGGGCGCGGCGCCCTCCTCGGACCCGCTGCGCTACTCGGCGCCGCGGCCCAGCGCCTCGGCGACCAGCGAGCTCGCCTTCCTGAAGGTGCGCTACAAGCTGCCCGGCGGGGCGCAATCGAAGCTGATCGCCCGCCCGATCGGCCCGCGCGACCGCTATCCCAGCGTGGAAGCCGCGCCCGAAGCCACCCGCTGGGCGGCGGCCGTCGCCGGCTACGGCCAGCGGCTGCGCGGCGATCCCTGGCTCGAGGACCGCTTCGGCTGGAACGAGATCGCGGGCCTCGCCCAACGCGCCCGCGGCGAGGATCCGATGGGCGAGCGCGCCGAGTTCGTCCAGCTGGTCCGCGCCGCCAGCGAAGCGGCCTCGATCAACGCGGCGGGCGTCGCGGGCGGGCACTGACGGAAACCCTCCTCCCCTTGCGGGAGGAGGCGGCCTGCGTGAGCAAAAGTGATCCGCTCATCCCGGCGCCGGGATGAGCGGTTGTTGGGTTTCCCTGCAACCGCCCAGCCTGCTCGGCTGTTGAGGCTGATGGCGGGGGGCGCATGCGCGCCTGCCCGACCAAGGGAGCGGAACAACCATGAGAGTGAGCGAAGCGATGTCGCGCGACGTGCAGGTCGCGCGGCCCCAGGACAGCATCCAGACCGTCGCGCGCCGCATGGCCGAGATCGACGTGGGCTCGCTGCCGGTCTGCGACGGCGAGAAGCTGCAGGGCATGATCACCGACCGGGACATCGTCGTCCGCGCGCTCGCCGAAGGGCGCAGCTTCGAGACGCCGGTCTCGGAGGTGATGACCGCCGAGGTCGAATACGCCTACGCCGACGACGACCTCGACGAGGCCGCCGACAAGATGGCCGAGGCCCAGATCCGCCGCCTGCCGGTCATTGACCAGGACCGGCGGCTGGTCGGCATCCTGGCGCTGGGCGACCTCACCGGTAAGGTGAAGGACAGGACCGCGGGCCAGACGCTGGAGGAGATCAGCGAGCCGTCGACGCGCATGTGAGCGCCACAATAATGCCGGACGGCGCGTGCGGGATCATTCCGCCGCGCCATCCGTTTTGCGCTCAAGGCAGAGCTCTTAGAAGTCCTCGAAAAGAGAAAGGACGCGGGATTGTTCGAACACGTCGCGCCCGACACCGCCGATTCCGACAACCTCATCCGCCTGGACCCTGCCGACGCCCCCGAGCTGGGCGGACATGGCCAGGGCCTTCACCTCATCGACGCCACCATGATGTTCGCCCCCCGCTCCGGCGGGGTTAAGCGCTACCTCATGGCCAAGCGGGCCTGGCTGGAGCGCCGGCGGCCGGACATCGTCCATACGCTGGTCGTCCCGGGCCGCCAGACGGGCCTGGAGGCCCCCGGCCTCGTCACCGTCGCCGCGGCCAAGCTGCCGTTCGGCGACGGCTACCGGATGCCGGCCAGCCTGACCAAGTGGGAGACGGTGATCCGGATGCTGGAGCCGGACATCATCGAGGCCGGCGACATCTTCGTGCCCGGCCATGCGGCGCTGGAGGCCGGCGAGGCGGTCGGCGCGCCGGTGGTGGGCTTCTGCCATACGGATGCGGCCGCGCTGGCCGCCCTTCACTTCGGCGAGTGGGCCGAGGGCGTGGCGATGAAGCGCTGGGCCAGCATCTACCAGCGGTTCGACCGGGTGGTGGCCCCCAGCGCCCACATGGCCCAGCGCCTGGCCGACGCCGGCGTGGAGGACGTGGCCGTCCAGCCGCTGGGCGTGGACCTGGAGAACTTCCACCCCAGCCGGGCCGACCCGCAGCGGTTGCGCCGCCGCCTCGGCGTGCCCGCCGACACCCGGCTGCTGGTGTTCGCCGGCCGGCCGGCGCGGGAGAAGAACATCGAATCCATGGTCTGCGCCGTGGAGCGGCTGGGCGATCCCTACCGGCTGGTGCTGATCGGGGCGGGCAAGGACGTCCGCTACTCGCCGCACGTCATTTGCCTGGACTACGAGCGCGACCCGGCCAGGCTGGCCGGCCTGATCGCCAGCTGCGACGCCTTCCTGCACGCCAACGAGAACGAGCCGTTCGGGCTGGTGGTGCTGGAGGCCCTGGCCGCCGGCCTGCCGGTGGTCGGCCCCTCGCGCGGCGGCGCCTCGGAGCTGTTCGACGACGGCGTCGGGCAGCGGGCCCGCACCTGCGATCCGGAAGGCCTGGCCGAGGCGATCGAGGCCCTGTTCGAACGCGATCTGTGGGCCCTCTCCGCCGCCGCCCGCCGCCGCGCCGAACAGCGCCACGGCTGGGACACCACCTTCGAAGGCCTGACTCGCATTTACGCCGAGCTGCTCTCCGGTTCGCGCCGCTCGCCGCTGGCGATGAGCGCCTAGGGCGCCAAGATGCTCCCCCCTCGGGGGAGCTGTCCCGAAGGGACTGAGGGGGTTCAAGCCCGCCGCGTCGGTCTGCGTGAACCCCCTCCACCGCTTCGCGGTCCCCCTCCCCCGGCGGGGGAGGATTTTGGTGTCTTCAGCCCGGTCCGGAGCTTGTTCCCGACCTCGCGGCGCACGCGGGCGGCGAGGCTTTCGGCGTGGGCGTCCAGGAAGGCTTCGACGGCGGCGCGATCGCGCATGGCCAGCGCCCGCAGCGCCCAGGAGAGCGCCTTCTCGACCATGGCGTCGCGATCCGCCGCGAGCGCTTGGCACAGGGCGAGGGCCCGTTCGGCATCGGCCCGGCCGAGGGCGGTGGTGCAGACCAGGGCCGTGCGCCTGAGCCACCGGTCCGGCGAGCGCGCCCAGCCCCAGATCACATCATCCGAGACCTGCCCCGCCGCCCAGGCGGGACCGGCCAGGATCGTCCCGAAGGCGTCGACGGCCCCCCAGCTGTCCAGCCCCTGCGCCATCGCCTCGACTTCGGCGTCGCCGATGCGGGCGAAGGCGGCGGGGTGATGGCGGATCAGCTCCTCGGCGATCCAACGCGGCCCCGTCCGATGCAGCGCCAACGCGGTCTCCAGCATCTCTGAGCCGCTCGCCGCCTTCAGGGTCCGCGACCAGCGCCGGCGGACGGCCCGCATCGACGAGGTGTCGCGCACCGGCAGAGCGGCGAGTTCGGCGCGGATTGCGGCGGCTGTGTCCATGCCCACCTCCCGGGATTGACAGCCCAGCAACGTTTTTCGGCTTTCCTCCCCGCCCGAGCAACACCTCGACAGGGGGCGGACATGGCCAAGGCGGTCTTCCAGCGGAACCAGAAGGTCTGGGTCGAGAGCGTCGGCGCCTGGGCGGTGATCGAGAAGATCGTGCCCGTGTGGGCCCGCGGGTTCGAGGAGCCGGTGAAGGTCACCTACGACGTCGGGCTGGGCCGCGAGTTCCAGGCCCACGAGCTGCGGGGCGAGGACGACGGCGGCCGCGACCTGGCCGCCGAGGGCCCCGGCTGGCGCCTCCTGCGCGCCCGCAACAAGTGGCAGACGCCCGAGGACTGCGCCCATCACCCCTTCCCCGGCACCTATCCCGTCGTGGTCACCGACCCGCAGGACTGGGGCGGCTGGCGCGTGCCCGGCGCCGAATACGACCGCGACCCGCGCAAGATCGAGTTCCAGGCCCGGCTGATCGCCTCGGCCCCGCGCCTGCTGCAGTTGGCCCGCGCGCTGACCGCCATCGTCGCCGACGAGCCGGAGGACGCCCCGCCGGTGGTCCGCCACCTGGCCGAGGAAGCCGCCGCCATCGACCGCTACCTGGGCGAAGTCCCCGCCGGCCCCGAGACCCCGCCGCCGGCCAGCGAGGGCGTGCGGCACGCAGCGGAGTAGCTGTAAAGGGTGACAGGTAGGCTGCGTCGCAGCCGACCAGTCACCGGCGTCGATCGGTGGCTGGTTGCGCCCGCCCGGGCGCTACCTGTCACCTGCCCCCTGGCGAGCGAGGTGACGGGCCGTTACATCGGTGGGATGCGCACCGAGACCCCTCAGGCCATTCGCCTGTCCGACTATCGCCCGCCCGCCTACCTCATCGACGAGGTGGAGCTGCACTTCGACCTTTCGCCGAACGCCACGCGGGTGAAGGCCAGGCTCGACATACGGCGCAATGGCGACCACGCCGAGCCGCTGGTGCTGAACGGCGAGCGGCTGAAGCCCGTATCGGTCGCCCTGAACGGCCGGGCCCTCGGCGAGGGCGAGCGGACCGTGGACGACGAGTTCCTGACCATCCCGAACGTGCCCGACGTCTTCACCCTTGAGACCGAGGTGGAGATCGACCCGCAGGCCAACACCCACCTGGAAGGCCTCTACATGTCGGGCGGGCGGTTCTGCACCCAGTGCGAGGCCGAGGGCTTCCGCAAGATCACCTGGTTCCCGGACCGGCCGGACGTGCTCACCCGTTTCACCGTCCGCATCGAGGCGGACAGGAAGTTCCAGCACCTGCTCTCCAACGGCAACCTGCTGGAGGCCGGGGAGCTGCCCGGCGGGCGCCATTACGCCGTCTGGAACGATCCCTTCCCCAAGCCCTGCTACCTGTTCGCCCTGGTGGCCGGCGAGCTCGACGTGCTCGAGGATTCGATCACCACCATGAGCGGCCGCAAGGTCGAGCTGAAGATCTACGTCGACCCCGGCATGGCGCCGCGCGCCGCCTATGCGATGGACGCCCTCAAGCGCTCGATGAAATGGGACGAGGAGGCCTTCGGGCGCGAATACGACCTCGACCTCTTCATGATCGTCGCCGTCCGCGACTTCAACTTCGGGGCGATGGAGAACAAGGGGCTGAACATCTTCAACTCCAGCTTGCTCCTCGCCGACCCGGCCACCGCCACCGACCTCGACTACGAACGGATCGAGAGCGTGGTGGCCCACGAGTACTTCCACAACTGGACGGGCGACAGGATCACCTGCCGCGACTGGTTCCAGCTGTGCCTGAAGGAAGGGCTGACCGTCTTCCGCGACCAGAGCTTCTCGGCCGACATGCGCGGCGAGGCGGTGCAGCGGATCAAGGACGTCAAGCAGCTGCGCGCCCGCCAGTTCCCCGAGGACCAGGGCCCCCTCGCCCACCCGGTTCGACCGTCGAGCTACCTGAAGATCGACAACTTCTACACCGCGACCATCTACGAGAAGGGCGCGGAGGTGATCCGGATGCTGAAGACCCTGATCGGGGCGCAGGCGTTCCGGGCCGGCATGGACCTCTACTTCGAGCGCTGGGACGGCCACGCCACCACGGTCGAGGAGTTCATCCGCTGCTTCGAGGAGAGCTCGGGCCAGGACCTCTCCGACTTCTTCGCCTGGTACGAGCAGGCCGGCACGCCGAAGGTGACCGTCAAGCGCCGCTACGATGAGGCCGCGCGCACCCTGGAGCTCGAACTCTCGCAGGAGACGCCGCCGACGCCCGGCCAGCCGAACAAGCGCCCCCTGCCCCTCCCCGTGGCGGTCGGGCTGCTGGACGCCGAGGGCCGCACGCTCGCCTTCGAGCGCGACGGCCAGGCGATGGACGAGACCGTCATCGTGCTGAAGGACGGGGCGGCCAAGGTGACCCTGCACGGCGTCGACCGCCCGCCGGTCGTCTCCGCCCTGCGCGGCTTTTCGGCGCCCGTCACCCTGATCACCGACGCCGAGCCCAAGGACCGCTACGTCCTGCTGGCCTCGGACCCGGACCTGTTCAACCGCTGGGAGGCCGGCCAGGGGCTGGCCCGCGACCTGATGCTGGCCCGGGCCGGCGGCGCGCCGAACGAGGTGGGCGAGGAGCGGTTCGCCGAGGCCGTCGGCCGCGCGCTGACCGACCAGGCGGCCGAGCCGGCCTTCAAGGCCCTGCTGCTGGCGCTGCCCAGCGAGCAGGAGCTGGCGCTGGCCCGCCAACCGGCCGACCCGGCCGCCATCCACGAGGCCCGCGAGACGCTTCGCACCCGCCTGGCCCTTCACCTCGACGAGGAACTGAGGCGGCTGCACACCGGCCTGCAGCAGCTCGGGGAGTTCTCCCCCGATGCGGTCAGCGCCGGGCGCCGGGCCCTGCGCAACGCCGCCCTCGACCTGATGGCGGCCAACCCGCGCTCGGAGGTCGTCGAGCTGGCCCGGGGCCACTACGAGGCCGCCTCCAACATGACCGACGCCATCGGCGGGCTCTCGGCCCTGATGCTGATCGGCGGCCAGGCCTTCGAGGACGCGCTGGCCCACTTCTACGACCGCTGGAAGGACGAGCCGCTGGTGGTCGACAAGTGGTTCGCCCTGCAGGCCCGCGATCCGGGCGACGGCGCCCTGGGCCGCGTGCTGGGCCTGACCGCCCACCCGGCGTTCGATCCGAAGAACCCCAACCGGCTGCGGGCCCTGGTCTCGACCTTCGCCTCGATGAACCCCTCGCGGTTCCACGACCCGAGCGGGGCCGGCTACCGCTTCCTCGCCGACCAGATCCTGGCTGTCGACGCCATCAACCCCTCGGTCGCCGCCCGGCTCGTCGAGCCGCTGGGCGGCTGGCGCCGCTACCGGCCCGAGTACGGCGAGCTGATGAAGGCCGAGCTGCAGCGGATCGTCGGGACCGAGGGCCTGTCGAAGAACGTCTACGAGCTGGCCAGCAAGGCCCTGGCGGACTGAGCATCCAAAGAGCCACTGAGTCCGCGCCGCCACAGTGAAGCCGCCCGCGGCGAAAGGCGCAGCCGTCGGGCGTGACCGAGTCGGGCGGTCCGCGTAGACTCCGTGGTCAGGGGTGACTCGGGGCTTGCTCGGGGGCTTGAAGGAGCGGCGGCTTTTGGCCAGGCGCGGGGGCGTGGATTCGGCTGAGAGGGAACTCGGCCGACCGGCGGGCGGGGGCGCGTTGGCGGGCGCGCCGATCGCCTCGCAGAGCTTCGTGCGGCTGCTCATCCTCTCGGCCCTGCTGCTGCTGAGCGTCTACACCGTCTTCGCCCTCTGGCGGCTGTCCAGCTCGCCGCCCGCCAGCCCCACGGCCGCCGCCCTCTCGCAGCGCGCCGGCGTGCTCGCCGCCCGGGCGGACGTGGAGGCCGCGGCCCTGCAGGGCGGCGCGCTGGCCGCCGTCGAGGTGCTGCAGCGCGCCCCGCGCGATCCCCTGGACGCGGCCGAGACGGCGCTGCGGGCCGCGTCCGGCGCCGCCTCCGGCGCGGTGGTGGTCAGCGAGGGCCAGCTGGCCGCGGCCGCCGGCAAGACCTCCGGCGTGCGCTGGGTGGACCTGGTCCGCGCAGCCGAGGCCGGCGGGCAGGAGATCGCCTTCACCGTGGCCGGCAGCCGCCCGACGCTGATCGCCGTGGTCTCCGCGCCGACCCCGCAGGGCCGCCGCTGGATCGGCCTGGCCGGCGATCCGAACCGGCTCCTGGGCCTGCTGGCGCGCGGGTCCGGCGAGGCCTTCGTCGGCCGAACCGGCCAGATCCTCGCCGCGGCGGGCGAGACCGCCGCCGCCGCGGATGTCGCCGCCGCCTTCGGCCGTCCGGTCAAGGACCTGAGCGCCGACCACCCGATCCGCGGCGCGCGCCCCGACGGCGCGCCCCTGGACCTGGCCGGCAAGCCCGCGGCGGGCGGCGCGCTGATCGCCGTCGCCGCGGCGCCGGCCGCCCCGGGCGGCGACGCCATGATGCGCGAGCAGATCGCCTGGCTGCTGCTGCCGCTGGGCGCCGCCTTCGGCCTGGGCCTGATGCTGCTGCGCCAGAGCCGCCGGGCCGAGGCCGCCCAGAGAGCCTTCGTCGAGAACGAGCAGCGTTTCCGCCTCGCCGTGGAGGCCGCCCGCTGCGGGATCTGGGAGTGGGACATCGCCTCGGACAAGATGTTCATGTCCGACGTCACCGGGGCCATCTTCGGCTGGGGCGGCGGCGGGGTGGTGGACGGCGCCGACGTCATCGAGCGGGTCAGCCCCGAGCACCGCGACCGGCTGCGCAACGCCCTGACCACCGCGGCGGTCTATGGCGCCTTCGACGTCTCCTTCCGCGTGCCCGGTCCGCACGGCGGCCGGCCGATCTGGATCGACGCCCGCGGCCAGGCTTTCGGCCAGACCGACACCGACAGCTTCGCCCGGATCATCGGCGTGGCCCTGGACGTCACCGAGGAGCGGATGGCCCAGGCCCGGGCCCAGGCCGCCGAGAACCGCCTGCGCGACGCCATCGAGAGCGTCTCGGAGGCCTTCGTGCTGTGGGACCGGCACGGGCGGCTGCTGCTCTGCAACCGCAACTACCGGGCCTTCTTCAACATCGAGCCCCGCGTCCTGAAGCCGGGCGCCATGCGCGACGAGGTCAACCGCTTCGCCGCCCTGGCCATCAAGCAGCAGCAGCCGGCTCCCGACGGGCGGCGCGGCGTGCGCGAGGCCGAGCTCAACGACGGCCGCTGGATCCAGATCTCCGAGCGGCGCACGGCCGAGGGCGGTCTGGTCATGACCGCCGCCGACATCACCGCCATCAAGACGCAGGAAACCGCCCGCCGGCTCAACGAGGAGCAGCTGCAGGCCGCGGTCGTGAAGCTGGAGCGCAGCCAGGAGCAGCTCTCCGAACTCGCCCGCAAGTACGAGGCCGAGAAGCTGCGGGCCGAGGCGGCCAACAAGTCCAAGAGCGAGTTCCTGGCCAACATGAGCCACGAGCTGCGCACGCCGCTGAACGCCATCAACGGCTTCTCCGAGATCATGGTCGGGGAGATGTTCGGCCCCCTCGGCGACGCCCGCTACAAGGAGTACGCCCAGGACATCCTGGCCTCGGGCCAGCACCTGCTGGCGCTGATCAACGACATCCTCGACATGTCCAAGATCGAGGCCGGCAAGATGAACCTGAAGTTCGAGCCGATCGCCCTGGAGGAGGTCGTCGAGGACGCCGCCCGGCTGGTGCGCAACCGCGCCGACGCCGCCGGCCTGTCGCTGGCGCTCAACCTGCCCGAACTGCCGGAGATCGAGGCCGACTACCGGGCCGTCAAGCAGGTGCTGCTCAACCTGCTGTCCAACGCCGTCAAGTTCACCCCCCGCGGCGGCAAGATCATCGTCACGGCCGAGATCCGGCGCGACCACTTCGGCGAGCGGGTGAAGGTCAGCGTCACCGACACCGGCATCGGCATCGAGCCCCACGACCTGGCCCGCCTGGCCACGCCCTTCGAGCAGATCGAAAGCCAGCACGCCAAGACCCAGCAGGGCACGGGCCTGGGCCTGGCCCTCACCAAGTCGCTGGTGGAGATGCACAGCGGCGTGCTCGACATCCAGAGCTCGCCCGGCGAAGGCACCAAGGTCAGCTTCACCCTGCCGGTGGTCCAGAGCGTTCCGGCCGCCGCGACGCACGAGGCGGTGGCCTGAAGGCTTTAGACCTCCCCGCTTGCGGGAGAGGTCTTAAGCCACCACCGCCGCGTAGGCCTTGCGCGCCGCGGCGCGCACCGCCGCCAGCCGCGTCTTGAGCTGGCGCCAGTCGCGGGCGCCGCCGGCGCGGGCGAGGAGCGCCTTGAACGCCTTAGGCTCGCCCTCGGGGTCGGCGTTCTCTTCGAGCGCGACCTTGAGGAGCTGAGTGAGGTTCTGCTGCAGGCGCCAGGCGTCCTCGAGGGCGGTGAGCGCCCCGGCAGGCCCGAGGCCGGCCTCGCGGAAAGCCGCCAGCGCCTCGGCTGTGTTCTGGCGCAACGGGCCGCCGTCGGCCGCATGGACCAGCTGCAGGTGCTGGGCGGCGAACTCCACGTCCACGAGGCCGCCGGGGGCGAGCTTCAGGTCCCAGTCGTGCTTGGGCGGCCGCTCACGCTCCAGAAGGTCGCGCATCTCGCGCACGTCGCGGGCGATGCGCCCGGCTTCGCGCGGCCGGCGCAGGGCCTGCGCGATGGCCGCCGCGGCGTCCCTGGCGAAGGCCTCGGAGCTGGCCCACACCACCCGGCCGCGGGTCAGGGCCAGCAGCTCCCAGGTCTCGGCCCCGCCGCCCTCGTAATAGTTCTCGAAGGCGCGGAAGCTGACCGCCACCGGCCCCTTGGTGCCGGACGGCCGAAGCTGCATGTCCACTTCGTAGAGCGGCCCCTCGGTGGTCGGCGTAGACAGGGCCGCGATCAGCCGCTGCGTGAAGCGGGAGAAGAAGACGTCGGCGCTCCACTCCTTGATCGACGAGGCCGCGTCCGGCGCGCCGGCCCGGTAGAGGGTCATCATGTCGATGTCGGAGGTGGCGCTCATCTCCCGGGAGCCGCACTTGCCCAGCGCCACCACGGCCACCTCGCCGTCGAAGTCGCCGCCGATGCGGCGCACCTCGTCCAGGGCCACAGGAGCCAGCGCGGCGATGCAGCTGTCCGCGAGGTCGGCGAAGGCGCGGCCGGCGACCTCCGCGCTGGCCGCCCCGCTCATCACCTGCAGGCCGATCCGGAACGCCTGCTCGCGATGGGCCCGGCGCACCGCGTCCATCGCCGCCTCGAACCCGTCCGCCCGCTCGGCCGCCCCGGTCATCAGCTGCCGGTCCTCCTTGGGATCGATGCTATCGAAGAAGCCGGGATCGAGCATCGCATCCAGCGCCGCCGGCCGGCGGGCCAGGGTGGCCGCCAGGCGCGGGGCGAAGGCCATCACCTGCACCACCAGCTCGAACAGCTTGGGTTGGGCCAGGAACAGCGACTGCAGCTGCACGCCGGACGACAGCTTGGCGAAGAAGTCGGCGAAGCGGTTGAAGGCCGCATCCGGCGCGCCGGTGGCGTTGGCCGCCTCCAGCAGGCGCGGGGCGAGCCGGGTGAACAGCTCCCGCCCCCGTTCCGTGCGCGTCGCCGGGATGTGGCCGTGGTGCCAGTTGCGGATGGTGCGCGAGACCTGCGGCGGGTTGGAGAAGCCCATCCGCGCCAGGGTCCGCAGGGTCTCGGGATCGTCGTCGACGCCGGTGAAGACCAAGCTGCCGAACCGGGAGGCCAGCTCCTCCTCGCCGGCGAACAGCTCGCCGTAGCGGGCGTTGACGGTCTTCAGCACCTTGATCACCGCCGCATCGAAGCTGCGCAGCTGGTCGTAGCCGGCGAGCGCCGCGACCCGCCGGCGCTCGGCGTCGCCCTCGGGCAGGCGGTGGGTCTGCTCGTCGGCGAGCATCTGGATGCGGTGCTCCAGGGCGCGCAGCGTGCGGTAGGCCTCGGTCAGCTCGGCGCAGGCCTCAGGCGTGACGTGGCCGGCGTCGCGCAGGGCGGCCAGGGTGTCGAGGGTGCGCCGGCCGCGCAGTTCCGGCTGGCGGCCGCCCAGGATCAGCTGCTGGGTCTGGACGTAGAACTCGATCTCGCGGATGCCGCCGCGGCCGAGCTTGAGGTCCTGGCCCTTGGCGACCACCCGCTCGTCCACCTTGTGCACGTGGATCTGCCGCTTGATCGAGTGGATGTCGGCGATGGCCGCGAAGTCGAGGTTCTTGCGCCAGATGAAGGGCTGCAGCTCGGCCAGGAAGGCTTCGGCGCGGGGCAGGTCCCCGGCGCAGGGCCGGGCCTTGATGAAGGCCGCCCGCTCCCAGTTCTGGCCGACGCTCTCGTAGTATTCGAGCGCCGCCGGCACAGGCACGGCCGGCTGGGTGGACGACGGGTCGGGCCGCAGCCGAAGGTCCACCCGGAAGACGTAGCCGTCGCCGGTGCGCTCCTGCATCAGCTCCGACAGCCGGTGGGTCAGGCGCACCGCGAACGCCTGCGGCTCCACGCCGTCGGCCAGCGGCAGGGCCTCCGGCTCGAAGAAGACCGAGACGTCCACGTCACTGGAGTAGTTGAGCTCGAAGGCGCCCTGCTTGCCCATGGCGATGCAGAACCACCCCGGGACGGGGCCTTCGGCGCCCCGGCCCAGGCGCGTCAGCCGGCCGGCCGCCAGCTCGCCCCGCGCGGCGACCGCCAGGGCGGCGGCCAGGCTGGCGTCGGCGAAGCGGGTGATCGCGCCGGTGACCTGGTCGAGGTCCCACACGCCGCCGAGGTCGCACAGGGCCGTCAGCAGGTGGGCCTCGGCCTTCAGCTTGCGCAGCGCGGCCTTGGCCTCGGCGGTGTCCAGCGCCGCCGCCTCGGCCGTGCGGGCGAGCAGGTCCTCGAACCGCGCGTCGGGGTCCGCCTCCAGGAGCGCGGCCACCCGCGGCTCGTCGCGGCGGGCCAGGCTGGTCAGGTAGGGCGAGGCGCCGAACACCGGCGCCAGCGCCGGCCAGGCCGCCTCCACCACCGGCCAGCGCTCGCCCAGCGCCTCGGCGAGCCGTTCGCGCAGGCTCTCGGCGGCCTTGGGGTCGGCGACGGGCCCGCAGGGCTTGAGGCGTGGGCTGAGGGGCGGCATGCGGCTGGCGATATTTAACTGCGCCGCGGCGCGAACCAACCCACTATCGGGCGGCGCGAACGAGGGGGCGAACGATGGCGAAGGGCGGGATCACGCTTTCGGGGCTCAGCCGCTGGTCGGACGCCAGCGCGCTGCTGATGCGGCTGGTGGTCGGCGGCTTCCTCATCTGGGGGGTGTGGGACAACATCACCAGCGACGCACACATGGCCGAGTTCGTCCGCTTCCTGGCCAAGTGGAAGTTCCCCTTCCCCGAGATCATGGCGCCGCTGTCGGTGTGGACCCAGTTCGCCTGCGGCGCGGCCTTCGTCGCCGGCGCCCTGACCCGCTGGGCGGGCCTGCTCTGCGCCGTCCATTTCCTCATCGCCATCGCGATGGTCGACCGGTTCGCCGGCATCCGCGGCTCGTTTCCGGCGGCGGCCCTGGTGGTGATCGGCCTGCACCTGGCGACCGCGGGGCCGGGCAGGTTCGCGGTGGACGCGCTGTTCGGCGGGCGGCGGCGGTAAACCAAGCCCGCTCATCCCGGCCTCCGGGATGAGCGGTGGGGGTTACCCCGCCCGCGGCAGGATGAACGCCACGCGCAGGCCCGGGCCGCTGTCGCCGACGACGCCGGGACCTTCCGACAACTCCAGCCGCCCGCCGTGGGCTTCGGCGACGGCGGCGACGAGGGAGAGCCCCAGCCCCGCGCCGGGCTCGTTGCGGCTGTTCTCCAGGCGCACGAAGCGCTGCACGACCCGGGCGCGGTCCGCCTCGGGGACGCCGGGGCCGGTGTCGGTGACCGAGAACTCCACCTCGCCGGAGGAGCGGCGGCGCACCCGCAGCATGATCGCCCCGCCGCTGGGGGTGTACTTGACCGCATTGTCGAGCAGGTTGGCGAGCGCCTGGGCGAGGAACTCCTTGTTGCCGCGCACGCGCAGGTCGCTCGCGAGCTCGGCGGCGAAGTCGATGCCCTTGTCCTCGCACAGCGGCTCGTAGAGCTCGGCGATGTCGGCGGCGAGCTCCTTGGGGTCGAACAGCACCTGGTTGGGGGCCGAGCCGGCCGCCTGCAGCCGCGCGATCGACAGCACCGCGCCGAACGTCTTCAGCACCCCGTCGGTGTCCTCGATGGCTGTGGCCAGGGCATGCTCGGCGTCGCCCTTGCCGGCCTCGACGTCGATGTAGGCCGCCTCCAGCCGGGCCCGCAGTCGCGTGAGCGGCGAGCGCAGGTCGTGGGCGATGGCGTCGCCGGCGTGGCGCAGGCCGGCCATCGAGCGCTCCAGCCGGTCGAGCATCTCGTTCAGGCCTTCGGCCAGCTCGTCCATCTCGTCGCGGGCCCCGCGCACGTGGGCGCGGGCGGCCAGGTCGCCGTTGCGGACCCGGGTGACCACGTCGATCAGACCGCCCATCGAGCGGCTGACATTGCGGCTGACGATCACCCCGCCGGCCAGGCCCAGGATGATGACCAGCACCACCGCGCCCCAGAGGGCGACGACGATGGAGTCGATGTAGGCCTCGTCCTCGCCCACGTCGGCGCCGACGAACAGGATCTCGCCGTAGCCGAGCCGCTGCTGGAGGCCGCGCGCCGGCCTGCGGACCCGGCGGCCCTGGGCGTCGACCTCGGTGATCCGGAAGCTGGTCCAGGTCGGCTCGCCGTTGAACTCTTCGAGGGGCGACTCCTGGATCGAGCCGGAGATCACGGTCCCGTCCGGGCGCATCAGCAGGTAGAGGAAGGGCCGCTCGCTGGCCGCCCGTTCGATCAGCGCCTGGTTGAGGGCGTCGACCCCGGCCCGCTCGTAGGCGCCGGTCAGCGAGCGCATCTCGCGCAGGATGGCCTGGTCGGTGCGCCGGGCCGCCTCGCCCGCCGTCGCCACGTAGATGTAGGCCAGGAAGGCCGAAGCCGCCGCCGCGAACAGCGCCAGGAACAGCAGCGTCAGCCGGAACGGCGTCGTCCGGAAGATGCGCGGCAGGCGCACCGGATCAGGCGTCCAGCCGGTACCCCGCCCCGCGGACGGTCTGCAGCATCGGCCGGTCGAAGCCCTTGTCGATCTTCGAGCGCAGGCGGGAGATGTGGACGTCGATGACGTTGGTCTGGGGGTCGAAATGGTACTCCCAGACCTTCTCCAGCAGCATGGTGCGGGTCACCGACTGGCCGGCGTGGCGCATCATGAATTCCAGCAGCTGGAACTCGCGCGGCTGCAGGTCGATCTCCTTGCCCTGGCGGTGCACGGTGCGGGCGATGAGGTCCATCTCCAGGTCGCCGACCCGCAGCACCGTGGCCACCGAGCCGGTCTCGCGCCGCCGGGCCAGGGCCTCCACCCGGGCGATCAGCTCGGCGAAGGCGTAGGGCTTGACCAGGTAGTCGTCGCCGCCCGCCTTGAGGCCCGCGACCCGATCGTTGATCTCGCCGAGGGCCGAGAGGAACAGCACCGGCGTCTGGTCGTTCTCGCGCCGCAGGGTCTGGATCAGGGTCACCCCGTCCATCTTCGGCATCATCCGGTCGACGATCAGCACGTCGAAGCCGCCCTTGCGGGCCTCTTCCAGGCCCGCCTCGCCGTCCGGCGCCTTGACGCACTCGTAGCCGGCCTCGGTGAGGC
Organism: Phenylobacterium terrae; assembly: GCF_042681205.1. Taxonomy (NCBI): domain Bacteria; kingdom Pseudomonadati; phylum Pseudomonadota; class Alphaproteobacteria; order Caulobacterales; family Caulobacteraceae; genus Phenylobacterium; species Phenylobacterium terrae. The sequence continues at coordinate 2,603,371 of NZ_JBHUEY010000001.1, read as the reverse complement.
CGCGGGCCATGGCCTCGGCGGCCTCGAGGTCGTCCTCGACGATCAGAATGCGCATGGCCGATTCCCCCTGACAGCCAGGGAGATTAGCCGGTCACCTTGAGCGGAAGGAAGAGTGTCCGTCCGTCGCGGTTGACGCCGATCAGGACGCTGGAGCGCCCGGCCTTCTTGGCGGACTCCACCTCGCCGGCCAGGTCGGCGGCGCTGGCGATCTGCTTGTTGCCGGCCCGGACGATGACGTCGCCGCGGCGCAGGCCGCGCTCGGCCGCGTCGGAGGCCTGGTCGATCGCTTCGATGACCACGCCGCGGACGTCGGCCGGGATGCTGTGGCGCTGGCGGGCGGCGGCGTCGAGCGGGCCGATGGCCATGCCCAGCACCTCCGGCCGCTGAGCCTGCGGCGGGATCGCGTTGCCCTGGCGGTTCGGCTGGTTCGGCGCGCCTTCGTTGTTGGCCGCCAGCTCGCTCTCGGTCGGGCGGACGCCGGAGCGCACCTCGACCACCCGGCGGCGGCCGTCCCGGATGACGTCGAGGCGCAGCGTGTCGCCGGCGTTGGCCTTGGCGACTTCGCGGGTGAGCTCGGAGGAGGTCTTCACCGGCCGGCCGTTGACGGAGGTGACCACGTCGCCCGGCTGCAGCCCGGCGCGCTCGGACGGGCCGCCCGGCACCAGGTCGGAGACGATGGCCCCGCGCTGATCGCCCAGGCCCTGGGCCTCGGCCATCTCGGTGGTGAAGTTCTGGATCGTCGCGCCGATGTAGCCACGGGTGATCTTGCCGCCCGAGATCAGCTGGCGGGTGATGTTGTCGGCGATCTCCGAGGGGATGGCGAAGCCGATGCCCACCGAGCCGCCGGTCGGCGAGAAGATCGCCGTGTTCACGCCGATGACCCGTCCGTAGATGTCGAAGGTCGGCCCGCCCGAGTTGCCGCGGTTGATGGGCGCGTCGATCTGGATGTAGTCGACGAACACCTCGTTCAGGTCGCGCCCGTAGGCCGAGATGATGCCGGCGGTGGCGGTGCCGCCCAGGCCGAACGGGTTGCCGACGGTGATCACCCAGTCGCCGACGCGCGGCTTGGCGGCGTTCTCGAAATTCACATAGGGGAAGTTGTTCCCCTCGACCTTGAGCACCGCCAGGTCGGTGCCCTCGTCGCGCCCGACGACAGTCGCCTTCAGCTCACGCTCGTCCTTGAGGACGACGGTGATCTCCTCGGCGTTCTCCACCACGTGGTTGTTGGTGACGATGTAACCGTCGGGACGGATGAAGAAGCCCGAGCCGGAGGATTGCTGGCGCGGCAGGCGCGGCTGGCCCTCGGGCGTGGTCCGGCCGCCGCCTTCCTCGTCCTCCTCGCCGCGCGGGACGATGTCGAAGGGGAAGTTCTCGAAGCCGGGGATGCGGCGCAGGGCGCGCGCGTCGGCGCGCGAGGTCACGTTGATCGAGACCACGGCCGGGGAGACCTTCTCGAAGATGTCGGCGAACGACATCGGCGCGCCGGGCGGCGGGGCGAAGACGTTGGATGCGGCGGACGTGCGCACCACGGAGGCCGGATTGTCGTTCGCCGCGCCCTCCGGGAGCTGTGCGCCGGCCCCCGCCACCATGGCGGCCGCCGCAATGCCGACGCCGAAGGCGGCGCCCAGGAGATAACCGGTCTTCTTCGAGGTCATAGGCCTTCCAACTTCCCTAAGGGGCGGCCGAATTTACACGCCACTCCCGTACATTACCTAGGATCGATGCATCAGGACGCAACGCCCCTTCAAGTTACGTTTAGGTCACTCTCTGCGCCGCATCGCGCCCATTCTGCGGCGCAATGGTGTCACTCGTCCGAGAGCGCCTTCAGGCGACGGGTCTCGGCTGCTGTAAGCTCCGCTTCCTGCGCCCGGTTCCGCAGGCGTGCAAGAAGCAGGCCCAGGCCGGCGATCAGCACCAGCAGAGGCGCCAGCCAGAGCGCCAGGTTGCCCATCGAAAAGGCCGGCCGCAGCAGCACGAACTCGCCGTAACGGTCGGTCAGGAAGCGCTTGATGGCCGCATCGTCCTCGCCGGCCGCGACCCGCTCGCGCACGATGCGGCGAAGGTCGGCCGCCAGCGGGGCGTCGGAGTCGTCGATGGACTCGTTCTGGCAGACCAGGCAGCGGACCTCGCGGAACAGCTCGCGGGCCCGGGCCTCCTGGGCGGGGTCGGGCAGGCGCTCGGCGGGGTCCGAGGCGGCGGCCATGCAGAGGACGGCGGCGACGATGGCCAGCAGCTTCCTCATGCCGCCGCCTCCGCCCTGCGGCCCACGCCGATCCGCAGGCGACGGTCCGACAGCGAGACGGCGCCGCCGAGCGCCATGATCGCGGGGCCGAGGAAGATCAGCAGGGCCAGCGGGTTCCAGTAGGCCCGCACCAGCCAGGTCGGCGCCCCGGCCGCCTCGCGCCGCTCGCCCAGCACCACATAGAGATGGCTCAGCCCCTCGTGGCAGATGGCCACCTCGGACGTCGTCTGGCCGCCGGGCAGGTAGAGGCGCCGCTCGGGCGTCGGACGGCAGACCTCGCGGCCGTCCTTCGTCGCCGCCAGGCGGCCGCGCTCGGCCTCGTAGTTGGGGCCCTCCACGGCCTCCACGCCCTCCAGCACGAGTTCGTAGCCGGCGACGGCGATGCGGCCGCCCGGCGAGAGGGCCTGGGCGCTCTCCGCCTTCCAGCCGGTCTCGAAGCAGGCCCCGAGCACGAAGACGCCGAGGCCGATGTGGGCCAGCGTCATGCCCCAGGCGCCCCGCGGCAGGCGCGTCAGCCGCCGCAGGGTCTCGGCGGCGGGAACCCGGAAGGCCCGCCCCCGCTCGGCGAGTTCGGCCAGCGCGCCGACGATCAGCCAGGCGCCGAGCGCCATCCCGGCCGCGCCGAACGCCTTCTTCGGCGAGGCCACGGCGAAGACGGCCAGCCCGACCAGCAGCGCCAGCCCGGCGGCGGCCCATAGCCGCTGGGCCGCGCCCAGGGCGTCGCCGCGCTTCCAGGCGAGCAGGGGACCGGCCGGCAGCAGGACGAGCAGCACCGCCATCAGCGGCGTGAAGGTCAGGTTGAAGTAGGGCGGCCCCACCGAAATGGCCTCTCCCGTCACGGCCTCCCGCATCAGCGGATAGAGGGTGCCGAGCAGGACGGTGGCCGTGGCCGCCGCCAGCAGGATGTTGTTCAGCACCAGGGCGCTCTCGCGGCTGATCGGGGCGAACACCCCGCCCGGCGTCAGGCTCGGCGCGCGCCAGGCGAAGAGGGCGAAGCCCGCGCCGGCGGTGACGCCGAGGATCAGCAGCAGCAGCACCCCGCGTTCCGGGTCCACCGCGAACGCGTGAACCGAGGTCAGCACGCCCGAGCGCACCAGGAAGGCCCCCAGCATGGAGAAGCTGTAGGCGGCCAGCGCCAGGAAGACGGTCCAGCCAGGGAGCGCGCCCCGCTTTTCGGTGACGATGGCCGAGTGCAGCAGGGCCGTGGCCACCAGCCAGGGCATGAAGGAGGCGTTCTCCACCGGATCCCAGAACCACCAGCCGCCCCAGCCGAGCTCGTAGTAGGCCCAGAAGGCGCCCAGGGTGATGCCGAGGGTCAGCAGGCTCCAGGCGGCCAGCGTCCAGGGCCGCACCCAGCGCGCCCAGGCCGCATCGACCCGGCCCTCGATCAGCGCCGCGACGGCGAAGGAGAAGACCACCGACAGGCCGACGTAGCCGGCGTAGAGGAACGGCGGGTGAAGCGCGAGCGCCGGATCCTGCAGCAGCGGGTTCAGCGAGCGGCCTTCCACCGGCGGGGCGTCCAGCCGCATGAACGGGTTGGAGGCGAAGGCGGTGTAGGCCAGGAACACCGCGCCCAGCGCCCCCTGCACCGCCAGCGCGCTCGCCTTCAGGTCGGCCGGCAGGCCGCGGCCCAGCCCCGCCACGGCCGCGCCGTAGCCGGTCAGCGCCAGGCACCACAGCAGGATCGAGCCCTCGTGGCTGCCCCAGGCGCCGGCCACCCGGTAGAGCAGCGGCTTGGCGGTGTGCGAGTTCTCCGCGACGTTGGCCACCGAGAAGTCCGAGACGACGAAGGCCCAGACCAGGGCGGCGAAGGCCACGGCGATGGACAGGAAGGCGCCCAGCGCCATCCCCTCGCCCGCCCCGCCGAGCGCCGGCGAGCGGCGCAGGCGCGCGAAGGCCAGCACGCCCGCCTGGGCTATGGACAGCGCAAGCCCGAGAGCCAGGGCGAAGGCGCCCAGTTCAACGATCATTTGGCCTCGGTCTTCTGATAGTCGGCGACGCCGCCCTCGCCGCGCCACTCGCCCTGTTCCTTCAGCGCCTTCTCGACTTCGCGGGGCATGTAGCGCTCGTCGTGCTTGGCGAGCACTTCCTTGGCCTGGAAGACGCCGGCCTGGTCGAAGGCGCCGGTGGCGACGATGCCCTGGCCCTCGCGGAACAGGTCCGGCAGGTCGCCCTGGAAGCTCACCTTGGCGCTGGCCTGCTGGTCGGCGACGACGAACTCCACCCGACCGTCCGGGTACTTCGCCACGCTGCCGGCCTGCACCAGGCCGCCGAGCTGGATCGACTGGCCGGGCTCCGGGTCGGCCGCCTCGGCCTGGGAGGGGGTGTAGAAGTAGGAGATGGAGTCGCTGAGGCCCCAGAGCGTCAGGCCGACGGCCAGCGCCAGCACCGGAGCGATGGCCGCCAGGACCGTCAGGCGGCGGCGCGCCGTCCGGGATTTGGGCAGCCAGCTCATCGCATCGCCTCCGCCGCGGCGGCCTCGTCCAGCGCCTTGAGGATCTCGGGGCGGTCGCGGAAGCGGGCCTTGGCCGAGGCCAGCGCCCGGTCGCGGGCCACCGCATCGCCGAGCACGGCGTAGGAGCGGACCAGCCGCACCCAGCCTTGCGGATCGTCGGGCGCCTGTTCGAGCCGGGCGGCCAGGCTCTCGACCATGCCGCGGATCATCGCCTGCTGGTCGGAGTCGGCGGGCGCGCCTTCAGCCTCGGCGATGATGCGGGCCAGCGCCTCGCGGCGCGGATCGGTCGCCGGCAGCTCGGCGTGGATGGCGCGCCACTGGGCCAGGCCCAGGGCCCGGTCGCCCGCATCGACCTGGCGCTTGGCCAGGAACAGTCGCGCGGTCACCGACTTGGGGTCGCGACGCAGGGCTTCCTTGAAGGCGCTTTCGGCCGGCGTGCTGACCTCGCCCCCGGCCTGCATCACCAGGGCCTCGCCGAGCGATTCCCACAGCACGGCCCGATCGGGCGCCAGCTCGATCGCCCGGCGCAGGGCCCGGGCGGCGCTGGCCGGATCGCCGGAGGCGGCCTCGGCCATAGCCAGGTACTGCAGCGCCTGGGGATCCTTCGGCCGCTCGGCGACCATGCCGCGCAGGACGGCGGCCATCTCGTCCGGCTGCAGGGTCTCGGGGCCGGCGGCGCGCCAGGCGGCGATGCGGGCGGCGATGGGTTGGTCGGGGAAGCCCGGCGCGCCCACAGCCAGGTAGATCCCCAGCGCGAGCAGCGGGCCGAGCGCGGCCGCGGCCAGCAGCACGCCCTGGCGCGGCGGCCCGGCGGTCCAGGTCCGCGCGCCCTTGTCGGCGGCGGCGAGCAGCCGGCGGCCGGCCTCGGCGTAGGCGCTCTTGCGCTCCGGCTCGGCCAGCACGCCGCGGGCCGCCAGATCGTCGATCTCGGCCAGCTGGCGGCGATAGACGGCCAGCGTCGGATCCTGCGGCGTCGCAACGGCCGCCGCCTTCGCCCGATGGAGGATGAGCACCGCCGCAGCCGCGGCCAGGAGGCCGGCTGCGAACCAAAACCCGATCATGCGGGCGCGTTTAGCCGAAAGCCGCCCCGCGCGCGAGGACGAGATGGCCGCATTTGATGCAGGTCAAATCGCGCCGGCGCGGCGGCGGACGACCTGGGCGGCCTTGGGATCGTGGATCAGCCCGGCGAAGTCGGCGGCGACCTCGAGGTAGGCGCGGGCGGCCGGCTCGCTCTCCACCTCGCCGTGGCGGAGGCGGTCCAGCAGGTCCTCGACGTAGTTGTCCACCGTCTCGCCCAGCGCCTCCAGCATCTTGGTCCGGCTGGAGGCGAAGCCGCCGGCTCCGGCGCAGCCGCGGATGTCGCTGGCGAACTGCAGCAAGGTCATCGCCTGGGCGACGGCCGCCGCTTCCGGCGGCTGGGCCACCTTGGGGACGGCCCTCAGTCGCCGGGCGACGCGTTCCTGGCGGGTCGGCAGGGCGGCGCCGACGGCCCGCTCCAGTTCGCGCAGCCGCCCCTCGACGGCGGCGGCCAGGGCGGCCCTCTGCTGGGCCACGCGGCGGCCCCAGCCCCCCTCGCGATCCAGGCGCATGGCCGCCTCGATCTCGCCGATCTGCTCGGTGATCCGTTCCACGACCTGGGCCGCGGCGCGGCCGGCCTCGCGGCCCCCGTCGCGGTCCAGGGCGCACACGCGCCCAAGCTCGGCCTCGACGAGGTCCATCAGCCGAAGGGCGAAGACCGCCGACTCCGAGGCGGCGAAGTAGTGCTCGTCGGGCTTGTCCATGACCGCCGAGATGATCCGCAGCACCTGCCAGGGATGGGCCAGCTGGGCGGCGAGCATCTCGAAGAACAGCGGCCCGGCGTCGGTGCGGATGGCCGCGGCGTCCTTGAAGGCCACGCGCGCCTGGGCGGTCTCGTCGCGGCCCATCCGGGTGATCCAGTCCGGCAGCCGCTGGCAGGCGAGCCGGACGACCGGGGCGATGTCGAGGCAGCCGGCCAGCAGCTCGGCGCCGTTCTCACGCGACTTGGCCGCGGCCTCGGCGGCGGCGGCGAACTCTCGGCCCTCGCGCTCGCGCACCCCGGCGGCGGCGACGCGGGTCAGCCGGTCGAAGGCCTCGCGGGATTCCTCGCAGCCGGCCAGCTCGCGCAGGATTCCGCGGGCGTCGGCGACCTCCTCCGGGGCGGCGCGCTTGAGGCCCCGCCAGATGAGGCCGAGCACGGGCTTGGGGAACTGGATGCGGTCGGCGGCGGCGCCGTCGCCGACGCACATGGGCGCGATCGGGGCCAGCACGCTGTTGCGCACCCGACGGTCGTCGGCCTCGAGATCCACCAGCTGGCGGACGCTGGCCAGGGCATCGTCGCCGCCGGCCTGGGCGAGTGCGGCCTGCAGCCGGCCCACGACCGGGTCCGGCGCCTGCTCCACCAGGGCGCGGACGATCTGGATCTTGTCCTCTGAAAGGGCGGCCATCGATGCTCCACACGCGAGGATCGCGCGGCGCGGCCAATCTGCCGCCTGGCCGGTTAAGGGTTTCCAAACCCTAAGTTTTCACGCTTCCGCCCGGGGCAGGACCAGCTCCACCTTCAGCCCGCCGAGGGCGGCGTCGGACAGGGTCAGCGAGCCGCCGTAGGCGCGCGCCAGCTCCTCCATGATCGACAGGCCGAGGCCGGAGCCGGGCGCGCTCTCGTCGAGGCGGGTCCCCCGACGCGTGACCTGTTCGCGCCGGTCCGGCGGCAGGCCGGGGCCATCGTCCTCGACAGTCAGCCGCAGCCGCTCGGCCGTGGTCGGTTCGGCCCGCACACGCACCCGCGATCGGCCCCATTTGCAGGCGTTCTCCATGGCGTTGCCGGCCAGCTCCAGAAGGTCCTGCCGCTCGCCGAGGAAGAACAGGTCCTCGTCGGCGTCCCAGTCGATGTCGATGCCCTTGTCCTCGTGGATGCGGCCGAGCGTGCGGGCCAGCTCGTCGAGGACGCTGGCGACCGACGTGCGCTCGCCGGAGCCCTGGGTGCGGGCCGCGGCCCGGGCCCGGCGCAGGTGGTGGTCGACCTGCTGGCGCATGGCCTCGGCCTGGCGCGAGACGACCTCGGCCAGCGGCCCTGGGCGCTGGGCGGACTCGGTCAGCATCACCGACAGCGGCGTCTTCAGGGCGTGGGCCAGGTTGCCGACGTGGGTGCGCTGGCGCTCCACGACCTCCTGGTTGTGGGCCATCAGGGCGTTGAGCTCGTCGGCGAGCGGCTTCAGCTCCACCGGGTAGGTCCCCGCCAGCCGCTCGGCCTTGCCGCGGCGCACGGCGGCGATCTCGCGGCGCAGGGTGAAGAGCGGGCGAAGGCCGACCCGCACCTGCACCACCACCGCCACCGCCATGGTCAGGGCCAGCAGCAGGAAGAAGCCCGCCGTCGCGACCGCGAAGCTGCGCACCTCCCGGTCGATCGGGCTGCGGTCCTCGGCGGTCATGAAGATGACCGGCAGTTCCCGTCCGGGCAGAGTCGCCTGCGAGGCCATGGCCCGCAGGGGCACCCCGAGCGGATCGCGGGTGTCGTAGGACACCGGCTCGCCGGGTTTCGCCTGCAGGCGCGCGACGAGATCGGCCGGGGCGCGCAGCTCGGAGTCCCACAGCGAGCGCGAGCGGACGAGCGTGCTCCAGCGCCCTTCGGGCGTGGGCTCGGCGAGCTGCCAGTAGCGGCCGGAATAGGCCCGCAGCGCCCGCTCGTCGGTGAGGGCCGGGGCTAGCACCTCGCCCTGCGGGCCGATGGTGGTGCCGGAGACGAGATTGTCGATCCGCTCCAGCAGGCCCGCGTCGAGGGTGCGCAGCGCCGCCTGCTGGAACAGCATGGCCAGGACCAGCGCCGAGACCAGCAACCCCGCCAGGCTCCAGCCGGCGGCCAGCAGGACCAGCCGGCGGGCCAGCGAGGGGCGGCGCAGGGCCTCCAGCCTCACGTGCTTGCGGCCTCGCTCCCCAGCTCGCTCTCGGGGGCGGTCAGGCGGTAGCCGAGGCCGCGGACCGTCTCGATCCGTTCAGGGCCGATCTTCTTGCGGACCCGGCCGATGAACACCTCGATGGTGTTGGAGTCGCGGTCGAAGTCCTGGTCGTAGAGGTGCTCGACGAGTTCGGAGCGGCTGATCACCCGGCCCTGGTGCATCATCAGGTAGTGCAGCAGGCGGTATTCCAGCGAGGTGAGCCGCAGCGGCTCGCCGTTCACCGAGGCCCTCGCCGCGCGCGGGTCGAGCCGCAGGCCGCCGCAGGAGAGGCTCGGCGCGGCGTGGCCGGCCGAGCGGCGCAGCAGCGCGCGCAACCGGGCCAGCAGCTCCTCGGTGTGGAAGGGCTTGGTCAGGTAGTCGTCGGCGCCGGCGTCGAAGCCGGCCACCTTCTCGCTCCAGGCCCCGCGGGCGGTGAGGATCAGCACCGGCGCGCCCATGTTCTCGCGCCGCCAGCGCTCGAGCACCGAGACCCCGTCCACCTTGGGCAGGCCCAGGTCGAGGATGATGGCGTCGTACGGCTCGGTCTCGCCGAGGAACTGGGCCTCCTCCCCGTCCGGAGCGTGGTCGACCGCATAGCCGGCGTCCGCCAGCGCCAGCTTCAGCTGACGCGACAGGTCCGGATCGTCTTCGACAAGCAGGATACGCATGGAGATAGCCCGTCCTTATCGCCCGCCCAAACTCACTCTTAGCCGCCCTGGCGCGCCAGCATGGCGCCGCTTTCGGCGTCGACAATGAAGATCACCACCCGTCCGTCAGGCATCTGCCACTGGACGAAGTAGGCGGGCCGCCCGCCGTAGTCGCCCTGGGTGGTGTTGAGGTGCCGCCCGGGCGTGCGCTGGGCGATCATGGCCAGAACGCGCGACAGCGGCGCCTGGCGACCCTGGCGCACGGCGTCGCGGGCATGGTCCTGGTCGCGGCCGCCGGCGCCCAGCGCGGGCCGGTCGTCATCGCGCCACGGCTGGGCGTGGACCGCCGGGGCGGCCGCCAGCAGGATCGCGGCGATGGCGAGGAAGCGTTTCATGGGTGCGAGATGTAGCCCTCCCGGACTGAACCCAGTCTGAATACCGGGTTTAGGGAATGGCTACGCCGGCCGGTCACGTGCGCCGCTTGGGCGTATAGGGCCGCTCCTTGCGCCAGGCGGCCGCGAACTTCTCCAGCTGACTGTCCGGCCGCTCCGGCAGGGTCACCACCAGCCGCGCCAGCAGGTCCCCGCGCCGGCCGCGCACGTCCGGCATGCCGCGGCCCTTCAGGCGCAGCACCTGGCCGGTGTTGGCGGCCTTCGGGATCGTCAGGGTGACCGCCCCGTCCGGCGTCGGCGCCTGCACCTTTCCGCCCAGCACCGCATCGTAGACGGTGACCGGCAGGTCCATGAGAAGGTTGTCGCCCTCGCGCCGGTAGGTCGGGTGCGGCCGCACCACGAGCTCGATGAAGGCGTCCCCCGGGCCGCCCTTGCCGGGGGCGCCCTGGTCCTTCAGCCGCAGGGTCTGGCCGTCGCTCGCCCCCTTGGGGATGGCGACCTCGATGGTGCGCCCGTCGGTGAAGGCGATGCGCTTCTTGGCGCCCTGGATGGCCTCCTCCAGATCGATCTCCAGCCGGGCGCGCACGTCGGCGCCGCGCTGCGGGCCGAAGCCGCCGAACCCTCCGAAGCCGCCGCCGGGGCCCGCGCCGCCGCGCGCCCCGCCGCCGCCGCGGCCGAACACCTCGCCCAGGATGTCGGAGAGGTCGATGTTCTCGAACTCGGTGCGGAAGCCGCCGGGACCGCCCCCGCCGTACCCGCCGCCGCCGAAGGGGCCGCCGCCGCCGCCGAAGCCGCGCATCGTCTCGCGCCCGTCGGCGTCGATCTCGCCGGCGTCGAACTTGCGCCGCTTCTCGGGATCGCCCAGCACGTCGAAGGCCGCGCTCACCCGCTTGAACTTCTCCTCCGAGGCCTTGTCGCCCGGGTTGGCGTCGGGGTGGTGCTTCTTGGCCAGCGTGCGGAACGCCTTGCGGATCTCCTCGGCGCTCGCGCCGCGGGAGACGCCCAGCTCCTGATAGGGATCACGCGCCAAAGAAGTCCTCATTCGGAAAATCCACTCTCGGCTCGCGCCGAGAGATTGGATTTACCGCACCGCCGCGCAAGGGCGACTGTTGCAAATCCGCCACATTCCATCTGTTCTTGCATTGTTCCCGACGCGCCAGCAAGATGCACGCAGGGGGTGCGCAATGGACCTGAAACAGCTGCTGCTTTCGCCGTCGGGCCGGATCGGGCGAAAGCGCTTTTGGATCGGCCTCGTCGCCGTATTCGTCATCAGCTTCGTGGCGTCCTTCGTGCTGACGATCGGCGTCAGCATCGTTCGAGGCGAGAAGTCTTCGGCCCTCGTCACACCGCTCGTCCAACTGGCGCTGATCTATCCGTCGGTTTGCATCACGGCCAAGCGCCTGCACGACCTGGGCCGCAGCGGCTGGTGGCAGGCGCCGGTGTACGCCCTCTGGATCGGAGGCGTCGGCCTCTCGACCGTCGGCGTCCCCGGTCTCGGCGGGCTCGCGATGATCGTCGCCCTGCTCGGGGGCCTGGCGCTGTCGATCTTCACCGGGTTCGTGGCCGGAAGCGCCCAGCCGAACCGCTTCGGCCCACCCGAGGGCGCGACGAGCGGCGCAGCCGATGTCTTCGCCTAAGGGCGCGGCCTTGTCCGCATTGCGCGTCGCGGCCGCGGCGGAGCACCGATGTGGCGGCCATGACGCCTTTCGTTAGAGCCTACTTCCGGATCGATGGCCGAATAGGCCGCGGCCACTACTGGCTTGGCTGGCTTCTCGTGCTCGGCCTGAGTTGGACGGCCGAGCTCTTGCCCGCCGACTGGGGCGACGTGGCGCGGACTGTGCTGAACCTCCTGCTTCTCTTCCCGCAGGTCTGCATGCTGGCGCAGCGCCTGCACGACGTCGGGCGCAGCGGGTGGTGGCAGCTTGCGCCGATGGGCGGAGCCCTTGGCCTGGCGATCCTCTGGATGATCGGCGCCGCAGCCCTGGGCGTGGACGGAGAGGCCAGGAACGCGTGGGGCGCCGCGCTGGCGATCCTCCTGGTCGTCGGCGTGATCGGCTTCTACATCTGGCTCGGCCTGGCCAAGGGCGAGCCCGAGGCCAACGCCTGGGGACCGCCGCCCGGCGCCCGCAGCCCGGCCGAGGACGCCGACGTCTTCGCCTAGTCCTCGCCCCGCTCGGCCACCAGATCCCAGGCGGCGAAGTCCAGCGCGTCTTCCGGATCGTCCAGGCTGTCCTCGCTGATCGTCTGGCCGCGCACGGAGACGCCGGCCGCGTGCACGCTCTCCGGATCGCCGCTGACCAGCGGGTGCCAATCGGCCAGGCCCCGGCCCTCGTGGATGCGGCGGTAGGCGCAGCTCTTGGGCATCCACTCCAGGGCGTCGATGTTGTGCGGCGTCAGCTTGATGCAGTCGGGCACGTGCTTCTTGCGATTGCCGTAGTCCTTGCAGGCGCAGCGGTCGGGATCGAACAGCCGGCAATGGACGCGGGTGGGGATGACCTCGCCCGTGTCCTCGTCCTCGAACCTGACCAGGCAGCACAGCCCGCAGCCGTCGCACAGGCTCTCCCACTCGGCCACGGTCATCTCGGCGAGGCGTTTTGTCTCCCAGAAAGGTCTCGTCGGCATGCTGCGGGCGTCCTAAACCGAATGTGGGGCTCCCGCCATCGGATCGGAACGTGACCGACGAAACGCCACACACGGCCGAAACGCCTGAGGACGCGCCGCTGGAAGCGGGCGAGACCTATCGGGCCGACCTGAAGGCCAGGGCCAGGAAGCCGCGCCGCTGGCTCAAGTGGGTGTGGCTGTCGCTGCTGGCCGTCTGCATCGTGACCGCGGTGGCGGCGACCAGCGGCTGGATCTACGTCAAGCAGACCTACCTGGCCGGCCTGCCCGAGATCCCGGACAAGGAAGAGCTCTACAAGTCCAAGCGCGCACCCGGCATCCGCTTCCTGGACCGCCGCGGCCAGCTGATCGCCGAGCGGGGGCCCAGATTCGGCGACCGCGTGGCCCTGAACCAGCTGCCCGACCACGTGGTGAAGGCCTTCCTCGCCGCCGAGGACGAGCGGTTCTACGAGCACGGCGCGCTGGACTACCAGGGCCTGGCGCGGGCGGCCTGGGTGAACTGGCGCGCGGGCCGCGTCGTGCAGGGCGGCTCGACGCTCACCCAGCAGCTGGTCAAGGACCTGTTCCTGACCCCCGAGCGCAGCCTGAAGCGGAAGATCCAGGAGGCGGCGATCGCCTACCGGCTCGAGGAGAAGCTGACCAAGAACGAGATCCTCGAGCTCTACCTCAACCGGCTGTTCTTCGGCGCCAACACCTACGGCGTCGACGGCGCAGCCCGGACCTATTTCGGCAAACCCGCCAGCCAGTTGACCCTCGGCGAGGCGGCGCTGCTGGCCTCGCTGCCCAAGGCGCCGTCGCGGCTCGCGCTCAACAAGGACATGAGCGGGGCGATGGCCCGCGGGCGGCTGATCCTGGCCTCCATGGCCAGGTCCGGCTGGATCACCCCGGAGCAGGCCCGCGAGGCCCTGGCCGAGCCGCCGAAGCTGGCCGACCGGTCCGGCGGCGAGGGCGATTTCGGCTATGTCCTGGACTACGCGACCGCCGAGGCCGTGCGGCTGGTCGGCGACGACGCCCCCAGCCTGATCGTGCGCCTGTCCATCGACCCGGACATGCAGAAGACCGCCGCCGAGACCCTGCGTGAGGTCGTCGAGGCGCAGGGCCGCGGGCGCGGGGCCACGCAGGGCGCGCTGGTGGCGCTGGCCAACGACGGCGCGATCCGCGCCATGGTCGGCGGCCTCGACTACGGCGACAGCTCGTTCAACCGGGCGCTCCAGGCCAAGCGGCAGCCGGGCTCGACCTTCAAGGCCTTCGTCTTCGCCGCGGCGCTGGAAGCCGGCGCCATGCCGACCGACGTCAAGCTCGACGAGGCGATCAAGATCGGCGACTGGAACCCCGGCAACTACGGCGGCGGCTACGCCGGTCCGGTGACGCTGGAGACCGCCCTCGCCAAGTCGATCAACACCGTTGCGGTGCAGCTGGCCCAGGAGACCGGGCCGGACTCGGTGGCCGTGCTCTCCCGCCGCTTCGGCCTGAACAGCATTCCGGACCATCCGAACCTGTCGGTCGCCCTGGGCGCCTACGAAGTCACCCTGCTGGAGCTGACCAGCGGCTTTTCGGTGTTCGCCAAGGGCGGCTACCGCACCCAACCCTACCTGATCGAGGAGATCACCTCGCCGCTCGGCCAGCAGCTCTACATGCGCGCGCCGAGCGCCCCAGCCTACGCCTACGACTCCGCCCGCGCCGGCCAGATGGTGCGGATGCTGAAAAAGGTGGTGACCGGCGGCACCGGCACGCGGGCCGGCTTCGACTGGCCGGCGGCGGGCAAGACGGGCACCAGCCAGGACTGGCGCGACGCCTGGTTCATCGGCTTCACCCCCGAACTGACCGCCGGCGTCTGGCTGGGCGACGACGGCGGCAAGCCGATGCGGCAGGTCACCGGCGGCGAGCTGCCGGCCGAGATCTGGCGCCGCTTCATGATCGCCGCCCACCAGGGCATGTCCCCGCGCGACTTCGACTGGCTGGGCGCCGAGCCCCTGCCCGAGGTCGTCACGGCCGAGCGCAACGCGTTCTACGAGATGCTGTCCGCCGAGTTCAGCCGGGCCGCCGCCGTCGCCGAGCCGGAGGCGGCGCTGGCCGAGGACGAGGCGCTGAGGGTCGATCCGGTCTCCGTCGAGGCCTTCCCTTCCTCCCAGGGGAGGGTGGACGCGAGCGAAGCGAAGCGGGCGGGTGGGGGAGTCTCGAGCCGTGCGCCCGCGGGTCGGCCGGCGCCCCGCCCGTCCGACACTCCCCCACCCGGTCCCTTCGGGACCCCGCTCCCCTGACGGAGGAGGGAAGGCGCGCCGGGCTGAAGCCTTCCCCTTTGCCGCCGCCCCCTCTATGTCCACGCCCCGATGCGCGCGCCCCCGCCCCTGTTGGCCCTGAAGGACGTCCGCCTGGCCGACGGCCCGGTGATGCTGTTCGACGGCGTCGACCTGGCGCTCGAGCCGCGGGTGCGCGCCTGCCTGGTGGGGCGCAACGGGGCGGGCAAGTCGACGCTTCTGCGGATCATCGCCGGCCAGGCCGAGGCCGACGACGGCGAGCGGACCATCACGCCCGGCACGCGCATCGCCTTCGTGCCGCAGGAGCCGCAGATCGCCGGCCCCACCCTGCTCGACCACGCGGTCTCGGGCGGCGCCCAATCCTACGAGGCCGAAGCGGCGCTGCAGGCTTTCGGCGCCGATCCGGCCAAGCTCGCACAGGGCCTCTCGGGCGGCGAGATCCGCCGCGCGGCGCTGGCCAAGGCGTTCGCCGAGGACCCGGACGTCCTGCTGCTGGACGAGCCCACCAACCACCTCGACATCCTGGCCATCACCACCCTGGAGGAGATGATCGCCGCCAGCCGGGCCGCGATCCTGATCGTCAGCCACGACCGCGCCTTCCTGGAGCGGGTGACCGGCCGCTGCTTCTGGCTCGCCCACCGCAAGGTCCGGCGGCTCGACGCGGGGTTCTCCAAGTTCGATGACTGGCAGGACCGCATCCTGGCCGCCGAGGCCGAGGAGGCCCGCCGCCTCGACAAGATGCTGGAGCGCGAGCAGCACTGGCTGGAGCGGGGCGTCACCGCCCGCCGGGCCCGCAACGAAGGCCGCCGACGCCGCCTGATGGCGCTGCGCCAGACCAAGGCCGAGCGGCTGCGCGAGATGGGCGGTCAGCTGTCCATGGGTCTGGCCTCGTCCGGGGTCGCCGGCCAGCGTGTGGTCGAGGCCAAGAACATCGCCAAGGCCTTCGGCGCGCGGACGATCCTGAAGAACTTCTCGACCCGCATCATCCGCGGCGACCGGGTGGCGATCGTGGGACCCAACGGGGTCGGCAAGACCACCCTTCTGAAGATCCTGCTGGGCGAGCTTGCGCCCGACGCCGGCGAGGTGACCCTCGGGACCAACCTGGAGGTCGCCTACATCGACCAGGCCCGCGCCGACCTGAAGCCGGACATGAGCCTGAAGGACGCCCTGGCCCCGGAAGGGGGCGATCAGGTGATGGTCCGCGGCCGGCCCAAGCACGTCGCCGCCTACGCCAAGGAGTTCCTGTTCACCGACGCCCAGATGCGCCAGCCGGTGCGCAGCCTGTCCGGCGGGGAACGCAACCGCCTGCTGCTGGCCCGGGCGCTGGCCAAGCCCGCCAACCTGATGGTGCTGGACGAGCCGACCAACGACCTCGACATGGACACCCTCGAGCTGCTCGAGGATCTCCTGGCCGACTACGAGGGCACCCTGATCCTGGTCAGCCACGACCGCGACTTCATCGACCGGCTGGCCACCTCCACCATCGGCCTCGACGGCAGGGGCCGCGCGGTGGAGACGCCCGGCGGCTGGACCGACTTCATCTCCCAGAACCCCGGCTTCTTCGAAGCCGCCGCCCAGCGGCCGGCGGCGGCCAGGGCCGCGCCCGCGCCGAAGCGGGCCGCCCCGCCCCCGTCGCGGCCGGCCAAGCTGTCCTACAAGGAGCAGCGGCGGCTGGCGGAGCTGGACGCCCTGGTCCACGAGCTGCCCGGCAAGATCGCCCTGCTGGAAGGCCAGCTCGCCGATCCGGAGCTCTACGCCCGCGACCCGGCCGCCTTCGAGCGGTTCGGCAAGGCGCTGGAGGCCGCCCGCGCCCAACTGGCCGCCGCCGAGGAGGAATGGCTGGTCCTGGAAGAGCGCCGCGAAGCCCTGGAAACCGGCGGCTGAGCAAATCTGTGGATAACGCGGGTCGCTGAATCCGTTAAACTTTTTTGACGGAATTAACCAAGTATCCACAATTGGTTAACCGCCCGGCGGCGACCTGCTCACACAGAGGTGATTCGGGCCTATTGCGGAGAACAGCGTTCGAGCGCAAGCTCCATCTTGCCAGAAGGAACTGCGCCCCAGGCAGACCGGAAAACCCGAGACAGGCGACTGTCGAAGGAGTGCCGGAAACCCGAAGACGCAGGACCGAGCCGAGGCGAAGCGGGAGGCCCGTCCGGGGTGAAAGCCCCTTAAGGACAAACCGCAGAACCAAAGGCTTCGGAACGATCTGACGAAGCTCAGGGACCAGGGCGACCCGGGACCTGAAGGACGAAAAGATCGGCGGCGGCGACGGAAACCTGCGGGGAAGCCCGCCAATCGAAGTCGCAGCTGTTTCTTCCGGCGCAGATCCCCTCAAAAGGATCTGGAGGAGGGCGACGCACCGGGTGACCGGGGCGCCGCCCTCTTGCTCTTTGGGGCCCCTCTTGCGCTTTGAGGCGACGCCCTTAAGGCTCCGCCGGGTGCAAAGTCCCGGGGGCCGCATGAAGATCATCCGCAATCTCGCTCTCGCCCTGGCGGCGCTGGTCTGCGCCTGCTCGCCGGCCCAGCAGGAGGCCGAGGCGCCCAAGGCCGCCGAGGGCCAGACCCCGATCCGCTTCGCCACCGACTGGCGGGCCCAGGCCGAGCACGGCGGCTTCTACCAGGCGGTGGCGACCGGCGAGTACGCCAAGCGGGGCCTGGACGTGCGCATCGTCCAGGGCGGCCCGGGCGTGAACGTGCCCCAGCTGCTGGCCGCCGGTCAGGTCGACCTGGGCATGGGCTCCAACAGCTTCATCGTCCTCAACCTGGCCAAGGAGGACGTGCCGGTGAAGGCCGTCGCCGCCTTCATGCAGAAGGACCCGCAGGTGCTGATCGCCCACGAGGGCACGGGCGTGAACAGCATCGCCGACCTGAAGGGCCGGCCGATCCTTCTCTCAGACGCCTCGATCAACGCCTTCTGGGTGTGGCTCAAGGCCAAGTACGGCTTCACCGACGACCAGGTGCGCAAGTACGCCTTCAGCCCCGCCCCCTTCCTGGCCGACAAGCGGGTGGCCCAGCAGGGCTACGTCACCTCCGAGCCCTACACCCTGCAGAAGGAAGGCGGGATCAACCCCAAGGTCATGCTCCTCGCCGACGAGGGCTACCCCAGCTACGCGACCATGGTGCTGGCCACCGACAAGCTGATCGCCGACAACCCGCAGGCCGTGAAGGCCTTCGTCGAGGCCAGCGCGGCCGGCTGGCGCTCCTACCTCTACGGCGATCCGGCGCCCGGGAACGCCCTGATCCTGAAGGACAATCCGGAGATGACCCAGGACATCCTGGACCAGGCCCGCGAGAAGCTGAAGAGCTACGGCATCGTCGACGGCGGCGACCAGGCCGCCATCGGCCGGATGAGCGACGAGCGCTGGGCCGAGTTCTTCAACATGGCCGCCAAGGAAGGCGTCTATCCGCCCGACTTGGACTACAGGAAGGCCTACACGCTGCAGTTCGCGCCGTAGGTTACTGTGCGAAAGTCCGCTCCCCTCTTTCCTCTCCCGTTCATGGGAGAGGGGGACCATGCGCCGAGCGCAGCGAAGAGCGTATGGTGGAGAGGGCAAGCCCCACGCGCGGCGCTGTGGACCGCTCCAACCTGCACCTTCCGATCCGCTCGCGCAGGCGGCTGGCCCTCTCCACCCTCCGCTCTTCAGCCGGCCTGCGCCGGCTTCGGCGGGCGGTCCCCCTCTCCCATGAATGGGAGAGGAAGGGGACGGAGTAGTCGCTCCCCCTCCCCCGCCCCTCGAGGGAGGAAAGGATGATCGCAGAGCTCGACGAGGTGGAGGTCTCTTACGGCGGGCGCGCCGCGCTCGGACCGTTCAGCCTGTCGCTGGCGGCGGGCGAGATCGTCGCGCTGGTGGGTCCCTCCGGCTGCGGCAAGTCCACGGCGCTGAGGCTGCTGGCCGGGCTCGAGGCGCCGCAGCGGGGCGAAGTCCGCCGCGACGCGGCGCCGGGCGAGACGGCGGTGGTGTTCCAGGCGCCCACCCTCGCCCCCTGGCTGAGCGCCGCGGCCAACGTCGCCCTGCCGCTGGAACTGTCCGGCCTTACCCGGCGCGAGGCGCGGGAGCGGGCCGCCAGCGCCCTGGCGCGGGTGGGGCTCGCCGGCCGTGAGGCGGCCCGGCCGGCCCAGCTCTCCGGCGGGATGGCGATGCGGGTCTCGCTGGCCCGGGCGCTGGTCACCTCGCCCCGGCTGCTGCTGCTCGACGAGCCCTTCGCGGCTCTCGACGAGATCACCCGCCGGGCGCTGGCCGACGACGTCCTGGCCCTCTGGCGCGAAGCCGGTCCGGCCACCGTCTTCGTGACCCACAATGTCGAGGAGGCGGTCTACATGGCCTCGCGCGTGGTGGTGATGAGCCCCGGCCCCGGCCGCACGCTGGCCGACGTGGCCAGCCCCGCCGCCCTGCCCCGCCCGCCGGGATTCCGCACCACCCCGGAGTTCCGCGAGAGCGTCGAGCAGGTCTCAGCCGCCCTTGCGCAAGGGATGGCCGCGGCATGAGACGCCTGGCCGCCGCCCTCGCGCCCATCGTGCTGATCGCCGCCCTGCTGGGCGCCTGGGAGATCGCCTGCCGCGCCCTCTCCGTGCCCTCCTATGTGCTGCCGCCGCCCAGCGCCGTGGGCGAGGCCCTCGCGGCCGACTGGAAGGGCCTCTTGGCCTCGGCCTGGAACACCCTGGCCATGGCGCTGCAGGCGCTGGTGGTCGCCAGCCTGGCCGCCCAGCTCGCCGCGCTCGGGGCCGCCCTCAGCCCGACGGTGCACCGCGCCCTGCGGCCGCTGGCGGTGGCGCTGCAGGTGACGCCGGTCATCGCCATCGCCCCGCTGGTCAACATCTGGGCCGGCATCGACCATCCCGAGCGGGCCATCGTGGCGCTGGCGGCTGTGGTGGCCTTCTTCCCGATCTTCTCCGGCGCGGTGACGGGCCTGCGGTCGGCCGACCCGGACCTGGAGCGGCTGTTCGACCTCTATGGCGCCGGCCGCGGCGCGCGACTCCTGCGGCTTCGGCTGCCGTCGGCCCTGCCCTTCCTGCTGGAGGGCCACAAGGTGGCCGCGGGCCTGGCGATCGTGGGCGCGGTGGTGGCCGAGTTCGTCGCCGGCTCCGGCTCGGCCCAGGGGCTGGCCTGGCGGATCCTCGACGCCAGCCACCGGCTGCAGACCGCGCGGATGCTGGCGGCGCTGTTGGCCCTCGGCCTGCTCGGCGCGGCGCTCTACGCCCTCTTCGAGGCGCTGGAGCGGGCCGGCCTGAAGTGGTGGCGCGGGCGTTAGGTCAAGGTTAAGTCGGGTGCGGCACAGTCGCGGCCATGCGACTTGCCCTCGCCTTCGTCGTGCTCGCCTGCGCGGGTTCCGCGGCCGCCGAACCGGTGCAGGACCGCTATGGGCCGCCGCGCAAGGCGACCGCCCCGCAGGCGCGCCCCTACGAGGGCCGGCTGCTCGGCTGGGCCGGCAAGGCCGCCCCGCAGGCGCCCCAGCCCGCCCCCGCCCAGCTCGCCGCCCGTCCCGAGCCTCAACGGCTCGCCCGTGAGTTCCGCGCCGCCGCGCCGGCGCCGGCCCCCGTCGCGGCGGCCGCGCCGCAACCGCCCCCCGTGCCCGCCGGCGCCATGGCCGACTGGTCCGCCGACCCGCTGCCGCAGAGCCTCTACGACACGCCCGCGACGGCTCCGCCGCCGCCCGCCCCGCGCCTGGCCCAGGCCCCGCCCCCGCCGGAACCCCGCCAGCAGGGCGCCGCGCCCAGCCGGCTCTATTCGCTCCACCGGGAATACGGCATGGCGCCCGACGTCGTGCCGGCCACCCCGTCGCGGACCAGCTACGTGCTGATCGGCCCGCCCGACGCGCCCGCCGAGGCCGAGACGGACGAGGCCCCGGCCCGCAAGCCCGCCGTCGACGCCCGCCTGTTCTGAGACGACCCGCATGCAACGCACCAAGCTGCACGACCTGATCGACCTGGCGAAGGAAGAGTCCAGCGAGCGCCGGCGCGAACTGCTGCGCAACGTGACGGACCTGTTCTTCACCACCGAGGCCGAGCGCAACGGCCAGGAGATGGACCTGTTCGATGACATCCTCTCGCAGCTGTCGAGCGAGATGGAGGAGGCCGTCCGCGTCGAGCTGGCCGGGCGCATGGCCCAGGCCGAGGCCCCGCCGCTGGGCCTGCTGCGCGACCTGGCCCGCGACCAGTCGATCGCCGTCGCCCAGCCGGTGCTGGCCGGCTCCAACGCCCTGACCGAGGACGACCTGCTGGCCGTGGCCCGCACCCGCGGCCAGGAGCACCTGCGGGCCATCTCCCAGCGCGAGACCGTCTCCCAGGCGGTGACCGAAGCCATCGTCGAGCGCGGCGACGACCAGACCCTGGGCGTGCTGCTGCGCAACGAGGGAGCCGAACTGTCCCGCGAGGCGCACGAGATCGTCGTCGACCGGGCCGCCGAGAACCCCGACCTGCACGAGGCCGTGGTCGGCCGCCAGAGCCTGCCGCCCGACCTGCTGAACGAGATGTACTTCGTCGTCGAGGCGCGGCTGCGGGACAAGATCCTGGAGCGCAACGCCGAGATGGACCCGGCCGCGCTGGAGGCCGCCCTGGCCGCCGGCCGAAAGGCGGTCGCCACCCGTCACGGCTCGCTGCCGCCCGATTACGCCGAGGCCGAGAAGGCGATCCGCTCGCTGCGCGTCCGCGGCGCAGTCACCCCGCCGGTGCTGGCCGGCTTCCTGCGCAACCGCGAAACCACCAAGTTCCTGGTGGCCCTCTCCGACATGGCCGGCATCGACTTCCAGACCGCCCGCCGGATCCTGGAGAAGCGTGAGCTGGACGCCCTGTCGATCGTCTGCAAGGCGGCCGGCTTCGACCGCTCGCTGTTCCTCACCTTCGCGGTGCTGATCCTCGACCGCGACGCCAACGCCATGGGCCGGGCGCGCGAGTACGGCGAACTCTACGAGACGCTGCCGGTGGAGGCCGCCCAGCGGACCATCCGCTTTTGGCGCATGCGCCGCACCACGGGCGACGTCGCGGCCGCTTAGGGCGTCCCGGCGGTCGCTTGCAGTTGAGCAGTCGCGCTTGCGCTAGTGCGCGGGACGCGTGGTCGCGGCCCCGGCGCGGAGCCGCTCCAGCGCCTCGAGCGCGAGCACGCTCAGGGAGCGCAGCCCCTCTTCGGTGAACACGTCGAACGCGGCGTTCAGCGCCACCGCGGCGGCGGCGCGCTCGCCACGGTCCTTGCGGGTGATCTCGGTGCGGGCCTCGTAGATGCGGGCCAGGTTCAGCTGCACGAGGGCCCAGCCCACCGGGTCCTTTCGGGCCTGCAGGCGGGACAGCTCGATCTTGAAGGCGCTCTCGGCGGCGTCGAGCACGGCCATGTCGCCGGTCAGTTCGGCCAGACGCGCCAGGCACAGGGCGCGGTTGCTGGCGGCGGCCGCGCGCACGGCGAGCGAAGGCGCGCGCTTCAGGGCGACCAGCGCCCGGTCGTAGCCGGTGATCGCCTGTTCGTAGGCGCGATCGCTGGCGCTCTCTTCGGCCAGGGCCTGCAGCGCCTGGGCGAGAGCCACCTGGGTCCGGGCCCAGTCCAGCGGGCTGTGGTCGCGGGGCAGCTGGTCGAGCACGTCGGCCAGCTCGCTGACGCTGGCGGCGAACAGGTCGGGCGCGCCGGTGATCTCGCCGAGCAGGGTGGCGGCCTGGGCGTGGGCCAGCGTGGCGCGGGCCCAGGTGAGCGGCTCGTACGCCAGGTCCATGGTCTCGGCCACGTCGGCGGCCTCGTCGCGGGCGGCCTGGACGAGGTCCTCGTCCTTCAGGCGAGCGCCCCAGGCCGAGAGCAGGTCGGCGCGGGCCAGGCGGGCCTCGGCGGCCAGCAGCCGCGCGGGCGGGCAGCGGCGGACCAGCGCCTGCAGCGCGTCGATCGGCTGGGCGAGGCGGGCGGCGAACTGACGGGCGGCGTCGGCGTCGCCCGTGGCGAGGCGGCGGCGACCCTCGATCAGCCCCAGGGCGGCGTCGGCGAGCGGGGCGGCCAGGCCCCCGCGGCTGGCCTTGCGGGCCTCGCGGAAGGCGACTTCGGCGGCGGCGTTCAGCCCCTCGTCGCCGAACAGCTCGGCGCCCAGCAGCGCACAGTAGCCCTGCTCGCAGCGGGCCCGGGCCCAGCCGTCCGGCCGGCGGGACTTGTCGAAGGCTTCGGCGGCGGCCTCGGCGGTGGCGGCGGCCTTGCGCAGGGCCACGGCCTCGCCCGAGCGGCGGGCGATCTCGCGCCAGACGATCGCCGCCTCGAGGAGACGCTGGGCGCGGTCGCGGGCCCCCACCCGGCCGGCGGCCACGTCGGCGGCCTTGCCCTCGTTGCGCAGCAGGGAAAGCTCGAGCAGCTCCAGAAGGGCCTGGTCGCCGCCGGTCAGGCCGTCCCGCACGGGCCTGATCCCCTCGGCTCCGAACAGCCGCTTCAGCTCACGCCCGAACTCGAACATGCCCCAACTCCGGTAACCCTGCGCCGTCCCACCGCGGGACGTCCTCAGGAAGCTCAGCCCTCGATGAGCAAAGCCGGAGCCGCTGGCCTTTAACAAGTCGTTAACCATAAAGTCGTGGTTAACGAAGGATAAAGAATTGTTGATGGTTTCGTGACCGGGACTGGCCGGAGTCTTGCAGGGTTAACGGCCCCCGCAAGCAACGTCACCTCGGACGGCCTGAAGGGCCGATCCGGGACCCAGCAAACGGCGCGCGGACTCTGGGTCCCGGCTCTCCAGCCCGCTGCGCGGGCTTCCCGCCGGGATGACGGTCTGAGGTCTTACGCCCGCTCTTTCGTGCGCTCGAAGCGGACCTTGGGATAGCGTTCGGAGACGTAGCCGATCTCCCAGGCGGACTTGGCGAGGAACACCGGCTGTTCGTCGATGTCGGTCGCCATGGCGCTGCGGTGCTTGCCCATGAAGTCCTCGAGGTCGGCCTTCTCGCCGCCCAGCCAGCGGGCCTCGGCGTAGGGGGACGGCTCGAAGATCACCTCCAGGGCGTATTCGTTGGCCAGGCGGTCGGCCATGACCTCGAACTGCAGCTGGCCGACGGCGCCGACGATGAAGTCGGCTCCCATCTGCGGGCGGAACAGCTGGGTGACGCCCTCCTCGGCCAGCCCCTCAAGCGCCTTCTTCAGGTGCTTGGCCTTGAGCGGGTCCTTCACCCGCACCCGCTGCAGGATCTCGGGCGCGAAGTTCGGCAGGCCCGCGAACCGCACGGTCCCGGTCTCCGACAGGCTGTCGCCGACCCGCAGCACGCCGTGGTTGGGGATGCCGATCACGTCGCCCGCGAAGGCGTCCTCGGCCAGCTCGCGATCGGAGGCGAAGAACATCACCGGAGCGTTCACCGACAGCTGCCGGCCGGTGTTCTGCACCTTCAGCTTCATGCCCCGGGTGAACCGGCCCGAGCACAGCTTCAGGAAGGCGATCCGGTCGCGGTGGTTGGGGTCCATGTTCGCCTGGACCTTGAACACGAAGCCGGTGACCTCCTTCTCGCCTGGGGCGATGTGGGTCCCCTCCCCGCCGCGGGCCGCCGCAACGGCCTTCGGGGGCGGCGCGTAGGCGCCCAGGCCCTCCAGCAGCTGGTCGACGCCGAAGTGGCGCAGGGCCGAGCCGAAGAAGACCGGGGTCATGTGGCCTTCCAGGAAGGACTGCGGATCGAACGGCTTGGCCGCCTCCTGCACCAGCATCGCCCCCTCCTCCAGCTCGCCCTGCTCGTCGGGGTCCAGGTGGGTGACGATGGCGTTGCTCTGGAAGGCGACCGGACCCGGATGGCCGTGGCCGTCGGCCGACGGCTTGGCGAACGGCAGGAAGCGGTTGCGCCGAAGGTCCAGCATGCCCTTGAATCGCCCGCCCGAGCCGGCCGGCCAGTAGAGCGGCGCCGGATCCAGCGCCAGCTTGGAGGCGATCTCGTCCAGCAGGGCGAAGGGGTCCTGGGCCTCCCGGTCCATCTTGTTGATGAAGGTGACGATCGGGATGTCGCGCAGGCGGCAAACCTCGAACAGCTTCAGGGTCTGGGGCTCGATGCCCTTGGCCGCGTCCAGCACCATCACCGCCGCGTCGGCGGCCGTCAGGGTGCGGTAGGTGTCTTCCGAGAAGTCCTCGTGGCCCGGGGTGTCCAGCAGGTTGAACATCAGCCCGTCGTGGTCGAACGTCATCACGCTCGCCGAGACGGAGATGCCCCGCTCGCGCTCGATCTTCATCCAGTCGGACCGGGTGCGGCGGTTCTCGCCGCGCGCCCGCACCTGACCGGCCGCGCGGATGGCCCCGCCGGCCAGCAGCAGGTTCTCGGTCAGGGTGGTCTTGCCGGCGTCGGGGTGGGAGATGATCGCGAAGGTGCGCCGGCGCGCGGCCTCGGCGGCCGGGGAGTTGGAGCTCATGGGGTGCGCGCTTAGCCCGCCCCGCCCCCTTAAGCAAACCCGCCGGTGGCCGCATGCTCTCCTCTCCCCCCGCGGCGAGGCTCCGCGGAGACGAGGTCGTCACGCCGCCGACAGCTGCTTCACCAGTTCCTCGGCGCTCGCCGGCGGCGTCAGCTGGTCGAAGGTGCATTGGCGCGGCGCCTTGTCGGGGCGCCAGCGGAGCAGCTTGGTCCCGTGGCGGAAGCGCTCGCCGGTGACGTGGTCGTAGCGGACCTCCACGACCAGCTCGGGCTTCAGCGGCGTCCACTCGGTGGAGCGCTCGTTGCTCCAGCGGCTCGGCCCGCCGGGGGCGGAGCCGGTGAAGCCGGGCGGCTCGGCGAGCGCCTCCAGCCGCCTCGTCAGCGCCGGCCGCTCCGCCCGCGGGATGGTCGAGGTGAAGCCCACGTGGTGCAGCAGGCCCTTCTCGTCATAGAGGCCGAGCAGCAGCGAGCCCACCTGCCGGGAGGCCTGCTCGTAGCGGAAGCCGCCCACCACGCAGTCGGCGCTGCGCAGCCGCTTGATCTTCAGCATCGCCCGCTCGCCGGGCTCGTAGGGCCCCTCCAGCCGCTTGGCGATCACCCCGTCAAGGGCGGCGCCCACCTGGTCGAGCCAGGCGCAGGCGGTTCGGGGATCCTCCGTGCCCGGCGAGAGCCGCACGTCGGCGTCCCCGCCGAACCGGGCGATCAGGGCCTCCAGCGCCGCCCGGCGCTCGTGCAGCGGCGCCTTCAGCAGCGAGCGGCCCTTCCCGTCCACCAGGCAGTCGAACAGCACCAGGCCCGCCGGCGTCTCGCCGGCCAGCTTGCGGATGCGGCTTTCGGCCGGGTGCAGCCGCATCTGCAGGGCGTCGAACGACATCTCGCCGCCGACCGCGATGGTCAGCTCGCCGTCGACGACGAAGCGCGTCACCGGCAGGGCGGCGAGCGCGGCGGCCACCTCGGGGAAATAGCGGGTCAGCGGCTTGCCGGACTTGGATTTCAGCTCCACCTCGCCGCCGTCGCGGAAGGCCAGGCATCGGAAGCCGTCCCACTTGGGCTCGAACCACCAGCCTGGGCCCTCGGGCACGTCGTCGACCAGCTTGGCCTCCATGGGCGGCAGGTCGAGGGGGATCGGCAGGTCGGCGAGCGCCATGCCCGGGAGAACACCCCCTGGCGCGGGGCGTTCCGGGCGCGCCTCAGGCGGCGACGCGGCGCCAGATGGCGCGCTCCACCGCGTCGGCATCCAGCTCCCCGTCGCGCTGGCGGCGGTAGAGGTCGGCCATCACGTCGACGGCCAGGCTGGCGAACTTGGTCTTCACCTCCGCCGGCGCGCAGCCGGGGCGGGGCGCGCTGAACCAGGCCGCGTTCACGTCCGGCGCCTTGAGATGGATCAGGGCGGCCAGCCGCTGGGCCTTGTCGGGCCGGACGCGGTGCAGGGTCGGATTGGCGGCGAACATCTCCCGCCCCAGCCGCACGACCGCGTCGATCGACAGCCCGGCGACCTGCGCGCCCATGCCGTCCTTGGCCAGATTGACCGTCGCCGTGCTGATCACCGCGTCGTTGAGGAGGAAGAGCATGGCCCTTTGTTACCCAGTTGGGTTTCCGAGCCGCTTCCAAGGGCGGTTTCCGGCCCGCTAACCCTGCTCCACCGGCTCGGTCAGGAAGTGGCGGCCCTGCTTGTCCTCGATCTCCACCACCCACAGGTCCGGGTCGATGCGGATGGCCCGCTCCAGGTAACGGTCGAGGTCCGGCTCATCTTCTGAGGCGGCCGGGCGCATCCACACGCGCTCGCCGTCGCCGCGGGTGGCCTCGGCGTAGAGCCGGGCGGTGTTGTCGGAGCGGTTGAGCACCTTGACGATCACCGCGCCGGCCCGCGGGTCGCCCTTGCGCGCGACCACGGCGAAGGCGCCGCCCAGCTCGGCCCGGCGGATCAGGGCCGCCACCCAGACGTCGGTCGAAAGCAGCATCGCCGTCCTTTGGCTGGAACATCGTCAACCGAACGGAAACGCCGGGCCGGTAAGGCTGTCCGTGACGGTCGAGAACGACCATAGGGGAAATGATCGGCCGATGACGAGCCCGCGCCAAGCGCGCGCCGCAGCCCTGGCGGGCGCGATGGCGTTGACGACGGCCGTGGCCGGCGCCGCGTCCGCAGCTCCCCTCGACATCTTGTCCGAACGCGCCCTGATGAGCGCGGCGAACGCGCGCTGCGGCCTCTTCGAGCCGCAGGTCGCCGCAACGCTCGAAGCCGGTCAGGCCCAGGCCCGGGGCGACGCGCTGCGCGCCGGCGCCTCGGCCGCCCAGGTCGCCGCCGCCCAGGCCGACGCCCGGCGCCGCGCCGCCGCCCTTCCCTGCGACGCCCCGCAGATCCGCGCCGCCGCCGCGCGCGTACGCAGCGCCTACGAGGCCTATGCCCGCATCGAGCGGATGACCTATCGCGGCGAGGTGGGCGACTGGCGCGCCGACCGGGGCCTCAGCGCCCGGCCCCGCTGGCGCCTGGCCCAGACGACGGCGATCGGCGGGCGACCGGCGGTGTTCGGCCTGGCCGGGCGTGAGGGCGCCGAGGCGCTGCTCGCCGTCGCCGAGTTCCCGAACGGGCGCCGGCCCTACGCCGCCCGGCTGGTGATGCGGGACGTGCGCCGCACCTCCGGCCCTGTGCTCGACCGCCGCGGGACCCGCGCCGGCGCCACCGTGCCCCTGTCCCGTCGGATGCCGTCGGGCCACGCCCTCAAGAGCTTCCCCGCCGAGGCCCGCGAGGCCGCGCCCGAGGCGCTGGCGCCCGCCGGCATGAAGCGCGGCTGGGCCTTCCGCTTCCCGGCCGAGGCCGCCGGCGCGCTGGCCGGCCTGGATCCGCGCGAGGCGGTGGCCGTGGAGTTCCTGTTCTCCGGATCGCCCGAGACCCTGCGCGCCTACATCGAAGTCGGCGACTTCGCCGCCGGCCGCCAGTTCCTCACCCTCGCCCAGCGCTGACGCCGCGCCCGCCGCGAAGCGGCGAACATCCTGCATGTGCCTAAGCAGATAATTCGACACGAAGACCACGAAGGACACGAAGAGCACGAAGACGCCCCGGCGCGCGTCGGCGCCGCGACCAGTCGACGGCGCGATGAGGCCAGATGGAACACGAAGATTCCTTCGTGTCCTTCGTATCCTTCGTGGTCTTCGTGTTCGAATTGCCGCCTGTCGGGCGGAGCGCCGCCGCGGGGCGGAGTTCCCTAGTGGATCGTCGCCTGGCTTTCGACGGGGGCGACGGGGGCCGGGACGGGGGTCTCGCGCAGGAGGACCGGCAGGCTGACGGTCACCTGGGTGCCCTCGCCGACTCGGCTCTCGATGATCATCTCGCCGCCGTGCAGTTCGGCGAAGGCGCGGACCAGCGACAGGCCAAGGCCGGTGCCGCCGGCCCGGGCGTTGGCGTCGCCGGCCTGTTCGTAGGGCCGACCGATCCGCTTCAGGTCTTCCGGACCGATGCCGGCGCCGGTGTCGCTGACCACCAGCTCCATGGCCTCGCCGACCTCGTGCAGGGCGACGGTGACCTGGCCCTCGGCCGGAGTGAACCGCAGGGCGTTGGAGATCAGGTTGAGGGTGATCTGCTTCAGGGCGCGCCGGTCGGCGTCGACCATCAGCGGCTCCTTCGGCAGCACCCCGCGCAGCTGGATCCGCGCCCGGTCGGCCTGGCCGCGCATCAGCCGCAGCACGGCGCTCACCGCCTCGCGGGCGTCGAACTCCTCGCGGGCCAGCTCGAACCGCTCGGCCTCGATCTTAGACATGTCGAGGACGTCGTTGATGAGGTCCAGGAGGTGGCCGCCGGACTCGTGGATCAGCTCGGCGTACTCGGCGTACTTGTCGCTCATCGGGCCGAACAGCCGGGCGCGCATGATGTCCGAGAAGCCCATGATGGCGTTCAGCGGCGTGCGCAGCTCGTGGCTCATGTTGGCCAGGAAGCGGGACTTGCCCGCGTTGCGGGCCTCGGCCTGGGCGCGGGCCTCCTCGAGCTCGGCCTCGCGGCCGATCTGCCAGGCGGCGGAGCGCAGGGCGCCCACCAGCCGCCGCGCCGCGGCCCGGCGCAGCACCAGGGCCACCGGCTGGTCGGCGCCAGCGGGCGTGAACCGCGCCTCGGCCTCCCCGTCGGCCAGCGCCTTGCGGATCGCCGCCTCGATGACCGCCGCCTGCTCCGTGTCGGTGGTTTCGGCCAGCCGCCGGCCCGGCAGATGCTCGGGATCGAGCCCCGGCGCCGTCGGGCCGTAGGCCGACTGGACGCGGCCCTCGGCGTCCAGGGTGACCAGCACGAACGGCTGCTCGGCCAGGAGCCGCTCCATCCGCACCTCGGCGGCCCGGCCGCGGCGGACATCGTGCGTCTGGCGCCGCTGCAGCAGCACCACGCCGGCCGCCAGGCCGCCCGCCAGGCTGGCGATGGACAGCAGCCGCAGCCAGTAGTCGGTCCAGTTGGCGATCGGCGTCGGCGGCAGGGAGATGGCGGCCATCGCCGCCAGACCCGCGGCGATCAGCGCCGCCGCCCCGCCCAGCGCGGCCAGCCGCACCTCGCCGGTGGCCGCCGCCGCGGCCAGAGGGGCCAGGCACCAGAAGGCGAGCGGACCGGTAAGGCCGCCGGTCAGCAGGCTGGAGCCCACCGCGCAGGCCGCCCAGGCCAGCACCAGCGCCACGCCCGCCCCCGGCCGGCGCGCGACCAGCAGGCCGACCAGGGCCGGCGCCGCGCCCACCGCCAGCGCCAGCCAGCTCAGCGGCGTCACCTCGGCCCGCCCGATCCACAGCCCCGCCGCGGCCGCGGCCACCGCCGCCAGCCAGCCCGCCGACCAGCCCGTGACGGCGCGCGCACGCCGCGCGTCCTGCGCGGGCGGTCGGGCCGGCTGGGAGGTGGCAGGGGTCTGGATCGACAAGGGCCCTATTCGCAGATTCGCATCTGATGGAAGTCGCCTGAGCTTAGCCGCCCGGGGCCGCCCGTGCGAGTGCGCTCGCGTCTCGCGCGACGGGCGGGTCAAACCCCAGCGAAACCAAATCGTAAGCGCCACACGCCATGCTGCGCCGGCTCGTTCAGGGGCAGAAGGTCCTTCCCTCATGGCCGATCCGGCCCGGCCCTTGGCCGAACTGCGGATGCTCCAGGCCGCCCCGGCGGCGGCGGCCACCGAAGATCAGAAGCGCGCCTTCCTGCGCCTGATGAGCCATGAGCTGCGGACCCCGCTCAACTCGATCCTGGGCTTCTCGGAGATCCTGGCCGGAGAGCTCTACGGCCCGCTGGGCGCGCCGCAGTACAAGGAATACGCCGAGATCGTCCGCGACAGCGGCCACAAGCTGCTGCAACTGATCAACCAGCTGCTGGAACTGGCCAGGCTCGAGGGCGGCCTCAGCGATCTGGAGCCGCGGCCCGAGCCGCTCGGCCCGGCGCTCGAGGAGGTGGTCGAGCAGCTCCGCGCCGAGGGACGGGTGCGCATCGACCGCGAGGGCGACGCGGCCGCCGCCTTCGCCGACCCGCGCGGCCTGCGCAGCGTGCTGGAGTCCCTGGTCGGCAACGCCCTGGCCGCCTCGCCCGCCGAGGCCGAGGTCCAGGTCGTGATCCGGACCGTCGGCGGCGAGGCCGAGATCGTGGTCCGCGACGCCGGCCTGCCGGTGCACCCGGACGACCTGCCCCGCCTGCTTCGGCCGTTCGAGAAGCCCGAGGCGGGAGACGGCGGCGCCGGACGGGGCGCGCTGAGCCTGGCCCTGCCGACCGCGGCCCTGCTCTGCCGGGCGATGGGCGGGGCGCTGAGCCTGTCCAGCGGTCCGGACGAGGGCCTGACCGCGAGCGTGCGGCTGCCCGCCGCCTGAAGTCCAGGTTGCGCCAGGCCCTGCGGCCCCCTAAGTCGCGACTGACCGATGAGCGCCATTCAAGACCAGCTGAACGACCTGGCCGCCGAGTTCGACCTGTTGGGCGACTGGGAGGAGCGCTACCGCTATGTCATCGAGCTCGGCCGCGAGCTCGCCCCGCTCACCGACGCCGAGCGCAACGAGGCCAACAAGGTGCGCGGCTGCGCCAGCCAGGTGTGGCTGGTCACCGAGCCGAAGAGCGACGGCACCGTCGGCTTCCGCGGCGATTCGGACGCCCACATCGTGCGCGGGCTGATCGCCATCCTGCTCCGGCTGTTCTCGGGCCGGAGGCCCGACGAGATCGTGGCCTTCGATCCGAAGGCGGCGTTCGACGCCCTGGGGCTGTCGGGCGCCCTTTCCTCGCAGCGGTCGAACGGGTTGGCGGCGATGGCCGCGCGGATCCGCCGGGACGCCGAGGCCCTGGCCGCCGCCTAGGCCGCCCGGATGCCGGTCGCGCCGGCCTCGCTCTGCATGCCGACGACGGCGTCGTAGCCGAGGATCATGTCCACGTCCCGGCCGTTGGACGCCAGCGGCAGGCGCAGCCACAGGATCGACAGGTGGCCGGCCCCGCGCCAGGCGAGGCTGTGCACGCCGACGGCCGGACGGCGCTCGGCGACGACCTTGGAGAGCTCGCCCCGCCAGTATTCGGCGGCGGCGGTATTGTAGATGTCCTCCAACCGCCGGCCGGTGATCTCGCGGCCGTAGACGCTGTAGAGGCCGGTGCCCGCCAGGCGCAGGCGGAACTCGGGCGGGTCGCCCACCACGTCGGTCAGCGTCACCGTCGGGAGCAGGCGCTTGAAGTCCTTGGGATGGATGTCGTCGCGTCCGGGCAACCGTCCAGCGCTCCGCAGGCCCGCCCAATAGGCGAACAGCTCTTCGTGAGCTCGGGCTGCAGCTGCTGGGGCTCCGATGTGGGCCGCCATCTTCAGATTCCTTAACAACAGATTGGAATCAACGACGAATCACATATCGCCTCATGCGCGAATCGGCGGCAAGTCGAAAGTCCGCCTTTGCGGCGAAGATTTGGCTGGGCGTGCGAAAATGAGACAGGGGCGGCGCCCCTGGGGGTGACAGGTAGCCCGTCGGGCGACCAGTCACCAAGGCCCTTCGGTGACGGGTTGGCGCGCAGCGCCTACCTGTCACCTTGTCCGGAGCCGGCGCCCGCGAATTGTCCGGAGCCGGCGCCCGCGAACGGGCGAAGTCGTCGTCTGCTAGCGCTTCTTGCGGGCCGCCTGGCGGCCGCCTTGGCCGAGGCCCATCTGCTTGGCCAGGTCCGAGCGGGCCTTGGCGTAGTTGGGGGCGACCATCGGATAGTCCTTCGGCAGGCCCCACTTGGCCCGGTATTCCTCGGGGCTCATGTTGTACTTGGTGCGCAGGTGGCGCTTCAGCGACTTGAACTTGCGGCCGTCCTCGAGGCAGACGAGGTAATCGGGCGTGATCGAGCGGCGGATCGGCACGGCCGGTTCTTTCGGCGCCGTCTCCACCACTTCACCGCCGGTCGAGATGCCCGCCAGCGCCCGGTGCACGCTCTGGATCAGGTTGGGCAGCTCGGCGGCGGAAACAGAATTGTTGCCCACGTAGGCGGAAACGATATCCGCCGTCATCTCGATGACTTCCGACTTCTGGTCCATTCTTCTTGTCCTTATGCGCGCCGGCGCGCCCAATGGGGGTGAACTGATTCACCGAGTAGGTTCCAGGTCATTATAGGCGTGATTGCCCAAGCACAAGGCCGAATAACAACTCGGCTCTATTGAGCGCCGACCAATTGAACAAAAGCTCTGGAAAACTTGGCTGATTCCGCGGGCTGACAGCACTAGCTCGCCTCGCGGCTGCATTGAAGCGGCGTCGGTTAGCGCCCGAACTCCTTGGACAAGGCCAACATCGCCGTGCGTTGCGGCACCGAGTACTCGTCCAGGGCCGCCTCGTCCCCTTCCTCGATCGCCTTGAGCAGGGCCGGCGTCAGGGCCGAGGACAGCGACCAGTTCCAGTAACGGAGCACGGTCTGGGCCCGATCGACGGCGATCATGTCGTAGGTGATCAGCACCCGCTCCAGCGCCGGGACGAGGGCGCCGGAGGCGTCCGTCTCGGGCCGGCGCAGCCCCCGCCAAAGGGCGCGCACGGCCGCCTTGGGCAGGCCGGTGGCCTTGCACAGGATGGCCAGCGGCTCGCCGCCGGAGTCGGACATGATCTTCAGGCCGGTCATCGGCTTCAGGCCGGCCAGGTAGGAGATCTCCTCGGCCACGTCCCGGGTCAGGCCCGCCTGGCCGGCGGCGATCGCCGCCTCCAGGCTCTCGAAGGGGCTCTTCTCGATGGCCGCGCGGTTGCGCTGGCGCCGCTCGATGAACTGCAGCGCCTTGCGGGAGAGCGGGTCCTGCCAGCCCTCCTCCGCGGCCATGGAGAAGATGTCGCCGACCGCGTCCTGCAGCACCTCGCGGGACACGGCGAAGCGCTGGAGGATGGTGCGCCGGGCCTCGGAATCCGCCCACCAGAACAGCACATAGGCGTGGGCGGGCCGCAGCTCCGGCCGCTTCAGCAGATAGGGGAGAAGCCGCGGGTCGTTGCGGGTCAGGGCGACGATGCCCTCGATCCCCGCGTAGGACAGCCGGGCGGTGTCGTTCTTCAGCAGGCTCTCGAGCACCGGCGGCTCGCCGTGCTCGATGAGGGCGTCGGCGACCAGCTCGCCCAGGCCGCGGCGGGCGGCGATCAGCCGGCGGTGGTCCAGGCCGGCGTTGCGCGCGCAGTCGACGAGGTCGCTCTCGTTCAGGTGGGGGCACTCGCGCAGCAGCGGCTCGGCGACCTCGAACTCGGCCTTCAGCAGCAGCCTGACGAGGGTGGTCGGCGGCTCGGTGAGGCTGGCGAGGCGCCGCGACACCCGCAGCTTCTCGTGGGTCTGGGCCTCGCGCAGCATGTCGACCAGCAGGTCCGCGGTCATCGCCCGCTCGAAGGCGTTCACCCGCGAGCTCGGCAGGCAGACCACGTCGGCCAGGCGGCGCAGCAGGGCGTGCCGGGCGCGGAAGGCCGGCGTGGCGGCGCCCGCCTCGCCGAGGCTGTCGTCGAATTCCGGTGCGGCGGCGGCCTGGGTCATCGTCCCGCAGGATCAGACCACGGCCTCGTTAACCGGTCGTTGAGGCTGGTGACCCTGCGGCGCCCTTGACGGCGCGGCCCCGCGGCCCCGCAATGGCTGCCTTAACAACGATAACTCTACCCTGGAAACGCCATGCACCCGAAGGTCCACGCTGCGACCGCGCCCGACCGCCCCGCCTACATCATGGCCGCCACCGGCGAGACGGTGACCTACGGCGAGCTGGAGGCGCGCTCGAACCAGGGCGCGCAGCTCTTCCGGTCCATGGGCCTGAAGCCCGGCGACGTGATCGCCATCCTGATGGACAACAACCCGCGCTTCTACGAGGTCGCCTGGGCGGCCCAGAGGTCGGGGCTCTACTACGCCTGCATCTCGTCAAAGCTCACGGCCGGCGAGATCGAGTACATCATGGGCGACTGCGGGGCGAAGGCGCTGATCGCCTCGCCGGGCGTCGGGCCGGTGCTGGACGAGCTGCCGCCCCTGCTGCCGGGCGTGCGGCTGTTCATGGTCGGCGAGGCGCGGGCCCCCTACGAGAGCTTCGAGACGGCCCGGGCGGCGATGCCGGCGACGCCGATCGACGACGAGGTGGCCGGCTCGGACATGCTCTACTCCTCGGGCACCACAGGCCGGCCCAAGGGCGTCAAGCCGCCGCTGACCGGCCAGCCGATCGACGCCCCCAACGGCATCTCGACCATGGCCCGGGCGATGTTCCAGTTCCCGGAGGTCCCGACCTACATCTCGCCGGCGCCGCTCTACCACGCCGCCCCGCTGCGCTGGTCGATGAGCATCCACCGGATGGGCGGCACGGTCGTGGTGCTGGAGAAGTTCGATCCCGAGGGCGTGCTGGCGGCGATCGAGAAGTACCGCTGCGACTGCGGCCAGTTCGTGCCGACCCACTTCGTGCGGATGCTCAAGCTGCCGGAGGACGTCCGCAACAAGTACGACGTCTCCTCGATGGTCTCGGCGGTGCACGCCGCCGCCCCCTGCCCGATCCCGGTGAAGGAGCAGATGATCGCCTGGTGGGGCCCGATCATCCACGAGTACTACGCCGGCACCGAGGGCAACGGCTTCTGCTACATCTCCTCGCAGGAATGGCTGGCCCACAAGGGCTCCGTCGGCCGGGCGGTGATCGCCGAGGTGCGCATCTGCGGCGAGGACGGCGAGCCCCTGCCCCCGCGCACCGAGGGCGTCGTCTACTTCGCCAACGGCCCGGCGCTGAGCTACCACAACGCTCCGGAGAAGGTGAAAGAGGGCACCAACAAGTACGGCTGGACCACCCTGGGCGACGTCGGCTGGGTCGACGAGGAGGGCTACCTCTACCTGACCGACCGCAAGAGCTTCATGATCATCTCCGGCGGGGTGAACATCTATCCGCAGGAGATCGAGAACCTGCTGGTCACCCACCCCAAGGTCGCCGACGCCGCCGTGGTCGGCGCCCCCGACGAGGAGATGGGCGAGAAGGTCGTGGCCGTCGTCCAGCCCCTGGAGCCCAAGGCCGCCGGCCCCGAGCTCGCCGCCGAACTCACCGCCTTCCTGCGCAGCCAGCTTTCCCACGTGAAGACGCCGCGGGTGATCGACTTCATGGAGGAGCTGCCGAGGCATCCGACCGGCAAGCTCTACAAGCGCCTCATCCGCGACGCCTACTGGGGCAACAAGGACAGCCGGATCGTGTGAAAATTGACCTCTCCCTCCGTTGCTCCTACCTCCCCCGCGCAGCGGCGGGAGGGGGACCAGTCGCCGAGCGCAGCGAAGAGCGACTGGTGGAGGGGGCAGGCCGCAGGCGCGAGCGTTCGAACAGCCGGCGCGGCGCGATGCCAGGGCGGGGCTGAGAGGTGGAGTGTGGGGCTCGCCCCCTCCACCCCCCCGCTCTTCAGCCGGCCTTCGCCGGCTTCGGCGGGCGGTCCCCCTCCCGCCGCTTCGCGGGGGAGGTAGACTCCGGCGACGGAGGTCTTCAGTAAGCCCGCCCGATCAGGATCTCCTCCACGCCGGGCTTGCCGGTGAAGAGGCAGGTCCCGCAGGTCTGCGGCTGGTCCATGGGGGCGTTGCGCAGGGTGAGCTTCAGCGCCTTGAGACGCTCTTCCACCGCGTCGAGCTCCGCGCCCGTCGGCCGCGACCAGGCCGCGCGGACCCAGCCTTTGAAGGCGCCGCCTTCGTCCTCGTCCACCGGCGCGCCGAAGTACTCGGCGAGCTCGTCGAAGGTGACGATGTCCGAGCGGATGTTCCCGTCCAGGCGCGCCTTGGCCTCGTCGTAGAGGGCCTGCTGGATCTCGGCGAGCAGGGCCGGCGCCGCCTCAAGGAAGGCCTCGCGCGTCATCGCCTGGCTCTGCACCTTGTCGCCGTCCCGCAGGCGGTCGCGGCGCATGAAGGTGACCTGGCCGCCGGCGGCGTCGCGGGGGCCGAGCTCGACGATGATCGGGGCGCCCCGGCGCACCCAGTTCCACCGCTTGTCGGCCGAGCGCTGGGCCTTGGTGTCGAGCAGGGCGCGGATCGGCTCGCCGAGCGCGAACCGCTCCTGCAGGGCCTTCACCAGCGCCTGGCCGTACTCCAGCACCTGGGCGTCCTCGGGCTTGTCGCGCAGCATCGGCACGATGACGATCTGGCGCGGGGCGATGGCCGGCGGCAGGCGCAGGCCGTCGTCGTCGCCGTGGGTCATGATCACCCCGCCGATCAGCCGGGTGGACACGCCCCAGCTGGTGGTGTGGCAGTAGGAGAGCTGGCCCGCATCGTCCTGGAAGCGGATGTTCTGGGCCTGGGCGAAGCTGGTGCCGAGGTAGTGGCTGGTGCCGGCCTGCAGGGCCTTGCCGTCCTGCATCATCGCTTCGATGGAGAAGGTGTTGTCGGCCCCGGGGAACCGCTCGTTCTCCGGCTTCTCGCCGGCGATCACCGGCATGGCGAGCACGGTCTCGGCGAACTCGCGGTACATCTCCAGGATCTTCAGCGTCTCGGCCCGGGCGTCCTCCGCGTCGGCGTGGGCGGTATGGCCCTCCTGCCACAGGAACTCGGAGGTGCGCAGGAAGAGGCGCGTGCGCATCTCCCAGCGGACCACGTTGGCCCACTGGTTGACCAGCAGCGGCAGGTCCCGGTGGCTGCGGATCCAGCGGCTGAAGGCGTCGCCGATGATGGTCTCGGAGGTGGGCCTGACGATCAGCGGCTCCTCCAGCTTGGCCTCGGGATCTGGCTGCAGCTTGCCGTCAATCAGCTTCAGCCGGTGGTGGGTGACCACCGCCATTTCCTTGGCGAAGCCCTCCACGTGCTCGGCCTCCTTGGCGAAGAAGCCCAAGGGGATGAACAGCGGGAAGTAGCAGTTGTCGTGGCCGGTCTCGCGAATGCGCCGGTCCAGGGTCTGCTGGATGCGCTCCCAGACGCCGTAGCCCCACGGCTTGATGATCATCGCCCCGCGGGTGGGCGAAACCTCGGCCATGTCGGCCTCGCGCACGACGGCCTGGTACCAGTCGGGGAAGGTTCCGCGGTTGCCGGTGACCCGGGATACGCTCAGGGCTCGCTGCATGGGCTCCTCATTGGCGAGGCGCCTTCTTAAGGGCGCCGGCCCCGCAGGCAAAGCCGGCTTGCTCGGCCCCGGCGCCATGCTAGAGCGTCAGCCCTCAATTCTCAGAGGAGCCAAGCGGATGCAACCGGTGGAATTCAAAGACGTGCCCGGCCTGGTGGGCCAGGAGGTCGGCGTCTCCGACTGGCTTGAGATCACCCAGGAGCGGGTCAACCAGTTCGCCGAGGCCACCGGCGACCATCAGTGGATCCACGTCGACGTGGAGCGGGCCAACCGCGAGATGGGCGGACCCATCGCCCACGGCTACCTGACCCTGTCGCTGATCCCCTTCCTCGGCCAGGGCATGCTGCCCATCAAGGGCGTCACCCGGGGCATCAACTACGGCTCGGACAAGGTCCGCTTCATCAACATGGTCCGGATCGGCAAGCGCGTGCGGCTGCGCCAGAAGCTGATCGGCGCCGAGCCCAAGGCCGGCGGCCTGCAGCTCAAGAACGAGTGCACCATCGAGATCGAGGGCGAGGAAAAGCCCGCCTGCATCGCCGAGACGATCAGCATCGTCTACGGCGCCTGACGCCCGTGCGCGGTTCGATCCATCACCTGGATCTGACCGTGAAGGACCCCTGGGCCTCGCGCGGCTTCTACGCCGAGGTCCTGGGGTTCATGGGCTACCGGCAGATCGCCGAGGACCACAGCGGCTTCGACTTCGCCCTGCCGGGGCAGGTTCCCTCGATCGGGCTGAAGGTGGCCGAGGGCCCGAACCGCGACCGGCCGCACGACCGCTATTCGCCGGGCCTGCACCACGTCGCCTTTCGGGCGCAGAGCCGCGAGGACGTCGACGGCCTCCATGCGATCCTGCAGCGGATGGGCGCGCGCATCCTCGACGCCCCGGCCGACTATCCGCAGTACGGCGCGGGCTACTACGCGGTGTTCTTCGCCGACCCGGACGGGCTCAAGCTGGAGTTCGTGTTCGAGCCCTGAGCCTCATCGAGGCACGCCTCGATCGCCCGCAGCAGGGCCGCCGCGTCGATCGGCTTGGGCACCACGCGGGTCATGCCGGCGTCCAGGTACTCGGCCACTTGATGGGCCATCACGTTGGCGGTGAGGGCGATGATCGGCGTGGGCGTGCGGCCCGTCTCCGCCTCGGCGCGCCGGATCTGCGATGTGGCGGTCAGGCCGTCCATCACCGGCATCTGCACGTCCATCAGGATCAGGTCCCACTGGCCGGAGCGCCAGGCCTGGACCGCCGCCTGGCCGTCGCCGACGACGGTGGGGTCCACCCCCACCTGGTGCAGCAGCGTCCTGAGCACCAGCTGGTTGACCGGATTGTCCTCGGCCGCCAGCACGCGCAGCGGCGGCAGCGTCTCGTCCTGGGCGGCGGGACCTGCGGCGCGCTCCGACGCCGTCGGTCGAAGGAAGGGCAGCGGCAGCCTTACGACGAAGGTCGAGCCCGATCCGACCACGCTGTCCACGTCGACCCGGCCGCCCATCTTGCGCGCCAGTTCCTGGACGATGGCCAGCCCCAGCCCGGAGCCGCCGTACTGGCGGGTGGTCGAGGCGTCGGCCTGGACGAAGGCGTCGAACAGCCTGGCCCGTTGCTCCGGCGAGATGCCGATGCCGGTGTCCGAGACCTTCAGGACCAGTTCGTCGCCCGGCCGCTCGATCCGCACGGCCACCGCCCCGTGGCTGGTGAACTTCACGGCGTTGGACACCAGGTTGCGGAGGATCTGGCTCACCCGCGTCGGGTCGCCCTTGAACACGCCCTCGGCTTCAGGCGCCAGGTCCACCGACAGCATCAGGTCCTTCTCGCTGGCCTGGGCCATGAAGGATTCCAGCGCCACCCGGGCGACCTGGGCGATGTCCACCTCGCCGTCCTCGAGCTCCAGCCGTCCAGCTTCGATCTTGGCCAGATCCAGGATGTCGTTGAGCAGCACCATCAGGGTCTCGCCGGACTTGGCGATCACCTCCAGGCGCCTGCGCTGCATCGGCGAGAGCTCGTCGCGGGCCATCGCCTGGGCCATGCCCAGCACCCCGTTCATCGGCGTGCGGATCTCGTGGCTCATGGTGGCCAGGAATTCGCTCTTGGCCCGGCTGGCGGCCTCGGCCAGGTCCCGCGCCTCCACCAGCGCCAGCTCGTTCTTCTTGCGCTCGGTGATGTTCTGCAGCGCCCCGACCAGGCTCTGCGGCCGCCCGCCCGGCTCCCAGTACATCTCCGCCACGGCGTAGGCCCAGACCTCGCGGCCGTCGGAGCGCTTGATCTTGTATTCCGCGCGGTAGGGCTCGCCTCCGGCTTCGTAGCGCATCCAGGCGGCCTTCACGGCCTCGCGCTGGGCGTCGTCGACCATGAAATAGGGGTCCTTGCGCATCTTCTCGAAGGTCAGCGGCTCTTCGTAGAAGTCGGACTCGGCCCCCTGGCTCGACAGCGTGCGGTGGGCGTAGTCCACCTCGTAGACGTGCAGGCCGGTGATCTGCATGGCGATGCCGAGCCGCCGCTCGGCCGCCTCGGAACGCTCGAGCGCCTGCTTGAGGGCGGCCGTGGCGCTGCGGCGCTCCTCTTCCGCCGTGTTCCATTCGGTGACGACCCTCTCCGTGCCGACCTGGATCAGCAGCAGCGTGAGCGCCAGCATGGCGAGGCCGAGCAGCACCCCGGCAAGCTGCAGCCCCGGAACGTTGACGGCCGCCAGGACCGCCAGCGCGATCACCGCAGGGCCGGTCATGGCGTAGAAGACCGACTTCGAGACCCAGCCCATCGAGACGCCCAGCGCGATCAGGCTGACCGCGGTGATAGCGCCGTAGGCGAGCCCGCCAGGGCTGCCGGTGACGATGGCGTAGCCGACCGGTCCGGCGACCCAGAAGGTCGAATGGCTGCCCACCGCCAGGCCGAGGCGGCGCAGGCCCTTGTCGGAGTCGACGCCTTCGGATGTCTCGAGCCACGCTTCGAAGAGCCGCTTGGCCGAAAGGCTCCAGCACAGGCTGAGGGCGGTGAAGATCGCGCCGAACAGGGGCGAGCCCAGCAGCGCCAGGCACACGCCGGCGACCA
This sequence comes from Phenylobacterium terrae, assembly GCF_042681205.1. Taxonomy (NCBI): domain Bacteria; kingdom Pseudomonadati; phylum Pseudomonadota; class Alphaproteobacteria; order Caulobacterales; family Caulobacteraceae; genus Phenylobacterium; species Phenylobacterium terrae. The sequence goes on along the minus strand of NZ_JBHUEY010000001.1, from coordinate 2,563,004 downwards.
CGTCGGCGACGAAATAGGCCTTTCTCGAGGAGAGCAGAGTGGCGAGCGTCAGCTGGTACGGCGTCCGCGTCGGCTCGAAGCTGTCCTTCAGATGGCTCGTCGAATCCATGCGCCGCCTGCGACTCCGGGCCCACAAGAAAATGGCCCGAACTCAACGACCTAACGGCGAGGCGTTAAAGTTTTGACGCTGCGGCAGGAACAGGTTGTCGCAGGCTAGTCCGCAGCGACGAACCCGGCCCAGGTGCGCATGTAGCCGACGAACGCCTCGCCCAGCCCCTCCTTGCGCAGGTGGTCGGCGCTGACCGGCAGGCTCGCCGGATGGAAGGACGCGTTGGCCCGCAGCTGGCGCGGGTAGTCGTGGTGCAGGATGGCCGCCCGGCCCACGAAGACGAAGTCGCAGCCGGCCTGCAGGCAGTGCAGGGCGTCGGCCGGGCGCATGATCTTGCCGGCCACGCCGAGCCGGGTCGCCCCGCGCTCCAGGTCGGTGAACCAGGACATCAGGCTGCGGCCCTTGAACTCGTCCTCGTTGGGCTCCTTCATCACGTCCCAGAGCGACATGTCGAGATAGTCGAGCTGGCCGCCCGCCAGCAGCTGGGCGGCGACCTGGCGGATCTCCGCCAGCTTCAGCCCGAATCGTTCCGGCGACAGTCGCAGCCCCAGGGAGAAGTCGGGGCGGCAGCGGGCCCGCACCCCCTCGATGATCCGGAAGACGACGCTGGCGCGGTTCTCGAGCGAGCCGCCGAACCGGTCCGTGCGCCGGTTGATCTCCGGCGAGAGGAACTGGGCGAGGATGTAGCCGTGGGCGCCGTGGAGCTCGACGCCGTCGAAGCCGGCCTTCTCCGCCCGCACCGCCGCGGCGACGAAGTCCTCGATCAGCTGTTCGACCTCGGCCTCGGTCAGCGCCCGCGCCTCGGTCTTCTCGTCGTCGGAGGGGCAGACCGGCGCCTGACCGATCAGCGCCTTGGGCGAGCGCATGCCCGCGTGGTGCAGCTGGACGACCGCCAGGCTGCCCTCGGCCCGGATCGCCGCAGCCAGGCGCGACAGTCCCTCCAGGTGGTCGTCCGACCAGACCCCGAGCTGGCCGGGGAAGCCCTGGCCCTGGCGCTGAACGTGGGCGGCGCAGGTCATGGTCATGCCGAAGCCGCCCTTGGCCCGCAGCGTCAGCCAGCGGAACTCGTCCTCCGACAGCCGCCCGTCGGGATGGCTCTGCAGGTTGGTGAGCGGCGCCAGCGCGAAGCGGTTCTGCATCGCCGGCCCGCGCGCGAAGGTCAGCGGCTGGAACAGCGGATCGTAGGGCGAGGTCATGGAACGGGCTTATCCCGCCCCGGAACGGCGCCGCAAGCCTTGGCGCCTGGTTTGCGACGCGGCCGCCAGGAACGCCGTCCCCGTCCCGGGGCGGCACAGCTCCTGGGGAACAGCGCCATGGCCATCGCCGTCCGCTACGCCGAGACCGAACCGCAGCCGCCGCCGCGCCGCGAAAGCCGCGTCGGCCTGGTCGGCGGGCTGTTCTTCGCCGTCGCCGTCTTCGGCCTGACGCTGGCCCTGCTGACGATCCTCTAGGCCTTCAGCCGGTAGCCCGTGCGGAAGATCCACCAGATCGCCGCCAGGCACAGGCCCATGAACATCACGGTCATGCCCAGGCTGAGGCCCACATCCACGTCCGAGACGCCGTAGAAGGCCCAGCGGAAGGCCGAGACCAGATAGACCACCGGGTTGAACAGGGTCACCTGCCGCCAGAACTCCGGCAACATGTCGATGGAATAGAAGCTGCCGCCCAGGAACGTCAGCGGCGTGACGATCAGCATCGGCACGATCTGCAGCCTCTCGAAGCCGTCGGCCCAGATCCCGATCACGAACCCGAACAGGCTGAAGGTCACCGAGATCAGCACCAGGATCAGCGCCATCAGCAGCGGGTGCTCGATCTCGAACGGCACGAAGAGGCGGGCCGTCGCCAGCATGATGGTCCCCAGGATCACCGACTTGGTCGCCGCGGCCCCGACGTAGCCGGCCACGATCTCGACGAACGAGATGGGCGCCGACAGCACCTCGTAGATGGTCCCCGAGAACCTCGGCATGTAGATGCCGAACGAGGCGTTGGAGATGCTCTCCGTCAGGATGGAGAGCATGATCAGGCCCGGCACGATGAAGGCGCCGTAGCTGATGCCGTCGATCTGCGTCATCCGCGAGCCGATCGCCGAGCCGAACACGATGAAGTAGAGCGAGGTGGCGATCACCGGCGAGGCGATGGACTGCATCACCGTGCGGAAGGTGCGGCTCATCTCGAAGACGTAGATGGCCTTGATGGCGTGGACGTTCATCGGCCGCTCCTCACCAGGTTGACGAAGATCTCCTCCAGCGAGCTCTCCTTGGTCTGCAGGTCCTTGAAGTCGATGCCGCGGTCGGTGAGCCGGCGCAGCAGCTCGGCGATGCCGGTGTCCTGGCTCTGGACGTCGAAGGTGAAGGTGAGCTCCGTCCCGTCCTCCGACAGCTCCAGCGGCGCGTCGGACAGTTCGGCCGGCACGGTGTTCAGGGGGCTCTGCAGGTGCAGGATGAGCTGGCGCTTGCCGAGCTTGCGCATCAGCTCGGTCTTCTCCTCCACCACGATCAGCTCGCCGTTGTTGATGACCCCGATCCGGTCGGCCATCTCCTCGGCTTCCTCGATGTAGTGGGTGGTCAGGATGATGGTCACCCCGCCTTCGCGCAGGCCGCGGACCATCTCCCACATCTCGCGCCGCAGCTCGACGTCCACCCCCGCGGTGGGCTCGTCGAGGAACAGGATCTTGGGCTCGTGCGACAGCGCCTTGGCGATCAGCACCCGGCGCTTCATGCCCCCGGAGAGGGCCATGATCTTGGTGTCCTTCTTGTCCCACAGGGACAGGTCGCGGAGCACCTTTTCCACATAGGCGTCGTTCCGCGCCTTGCCGAACAGGCCGCGGCTGAAGCGGACGGTGTCCCACACCGTCTCGAACATGTCGGTGGAGAGTTCCTGCGGCACGAGGCCGATGGCGGCCCGGGCGGCGCGGAACGCCTTCTGGATGTCGTGGCCGTCGGCCAGCACCTGCCCGCCGCTGGGGGTCACGATCCCGCAGACGATGCTGATCAGCGTCGTCTTTCCCGCCCCGTTCGGCCCCAGCAGCGCGAAGATCTCGCCGCGGCGGATGTCCAGGTCGACGCCCTTCAGCGCCTGGAACCCGCCTGCGTAGGTCTTGGTCAGGCCCTTGATGGAGATGATCGGATCCACGCGGCGCGTCCCTCCATGGCGACCGAGCCGAGATGGGGGGCCAAGCTCGACCGTCAAGGGGGCGGCCGGCGCTCTAGAGGTCGATGCGGAACTTCAGCGCCTCGCCGCCGTGGAGGGCCGCGGCCTTCTGATAGGGACCGACGAGGACGCCGCCGTTGTTGAGGATCACCTGCTGCGAGGGGATGCTGTCCATCTCGGTGGTGAGTTCGACGTAGGCCAGGCCCACGGCCCGGCACATGGGCAGCAGCAGCGCCAGCCCTTTCGTGGCGTAGCCGCGCCCGGCCTTCCAGGACGGGATGGAATAGCCGATGTGACCGGGCACGTGGTCCGGCAGGTCGCTGGTCCCCGGCCGCCAGCGGAAGCCGAACGAGCCCGCGAACGCCCCGTCCCACAGCCAGCGTCGGAAGCCCGGCAACTTCGGGACCTCCGAGCCGTCCGGCAGGCGGATGGGCGCACCCTTCCCCTCCGGATCGTCGAGGCTGGCGACGAAGGCCGCCGGATCCTCGGCGATGCGTGCGAGCTCCCGCTTGGCTGCGGCCGCGCCCATGAGGTTGTCCGGCGACCAGCCGCGCTCGAGCGCGTCGCGATAGCTGTCCAGCATCGACAGGTCGGGTTTGAGCAGCTGCAGCTCGGCCATGGCCAAGGCTAGCCCAACCCGCCGCGGCGGCAAGGCGCAGCCCCCGCCAGGAGATCAGTAGAGGTTCTCCCGCGCGTCCTTCTCGACCGCCTCGTCGATGATCCTCGCCTCCATGTCGAGGTTCAACTGATCGCGCAGAACCTCGCCCGTGTTCGGGAAGGTCGAGGCCCGGTCCAGCTGCGCCGCAGGATCCCACAGGCCGGCCCGCCGCACGGCCTTGCCGCAGTGGAGCTGCGCCTCGCGCACTTCGACGACCAGCACGGTCCTCGGCGGCTTTCCGTCCGCCGTGAACCGGGCCATCAACTCTGGGTCGGTGGTGACTCGGCCAAGCCCGTTCACCCGCAGCACGTCCTCGAAGCCCGGCACCAGGAAGAGCAGCGCCACGCCAGGGTCGTGGAGGAGGTTGGTGAAGCTGTCGAGGCGGTTGTTCCCGGGCCGGTCCGGAATGGCGATGTGCGTCTCGTCGATCACGTGGACGAAGCCGGGTTCGCCGCCCCTGGGCGAGACGTCGGCGCGGCTGTCCGGCCCCATGGTGCCGAGGCACAGGAAGGGAGAGAGCTCGATGAAGCGCCGGCAGTGCCGGTCGAGCCGCGGGATCTCCTTGGCGACCGCCCCGCGCGAGGGCGGCTTGTAGATCCCTCTGAGATCCGCCCCGCTGGCGACGGTTTCGCTCGGCGATCGAGTGTTGGCCATCGGCCCCTCCAGGTGCTGGAGGACACCCTAGGCGGGTGCTGCTGACACCTTGTGTCAGCAGCCTGAGGTGGAGCGGCTGCACCGAATCTGCACCGCAACGGCTCGGCCTCTGTGACGCGCGCATGGCGCCGCCTCGACGCCCGCCCTGCAGGGTCGGCTGGATCGAGGAGAGCCGAATGCCCCGTCCTGCGCCGTACAGCTTCCTGTTCAAGCCCGCCGCCGCCGCGGGCCTGGTGGGCCTCGCGGACCTCATGCTCTTCGACCACGAGATCGGCTGGACCCTGGGCCTGGCGGCCCTCGCCTTTCCGCTCACCGCCCTGGCGCTGCAGCCGGCGCTGGGGCGGAACCGACTGGCGCTCGCAGCGCTCCTGGCCGCCTGCGCATTCGCCCTGGTTCAGGTGGAGCGCCCGACCTTGGTCGGCCTTCTCCTCTTCTGGACCTGCCTCTGCGTCGCCGTGCTCGCGCCCCGGGCCGGCCGCGCGGACGATGTCTGGCGCTGGGCCCAGCGGCTGGCCTTCCTGGGGATCTGCAGCCCGCTCGCCCCCTGGCTCGACCTCGTGCGGCTGGAGAAGGCGCGGAAGCGGGCCGGGCCACGCCGGCGCATCCGCGACGTGCTGCTTGTGCTGATCCTGCCGATCGTCGGCGGAGCGATGTTCCTGAGCCTGTTCGCAGCGGCGAACCCGCTGATCGAGAGCGCCGTCGAGAACCTGCGCCTGCCCGAGATCGACGCGCCCCGCGCGCTGTTCTGGATCCTCGGCCTGATCGCGGCCTGGGCGATCCTGCGGCCGCGGACCCGGCGCAAGTGGCTGCCGCTGCCGGAAGGCCTCGGGACCCTGCCCGGCGTCAGCGCCGCCTCGGTCACCCTCTCGCTGCTCGTCTTCAACGCCCTCTTCGCCCTGCAGAACGGCCTGGATCTGGCCTTCCTCTGGAGCGGCGCCCCGCTGCCGGCGGGCGTCACGCTGGCGGAATACGCCCACCGCGGCGCCTATCCGCTGATCGCCACCGCCCTGCTCGCCGGCCTGTTCGTGCTGGTGGCGCTGCAGCCCGGCTCGCCCACCGCCGAGGCGCCGCTTATCCGGCGGCTGGTGGTGCTCTGGATCGTCCAGAACATCTTCCTGGTGGCCTCCACGGCCCTGCGCACCCTCGACTACATCGAGGCCTACTCCCTCACGCGCCTGCGAATCGCGGCCCTGATCTGGATGGGGCTGGTGGCGCTCGGCCTGGCGCTGATCTGCTGGCGGCTGATGCGGGGCAAGAGCGCGGCCTGGCTGATCGGGACCAACGCCGCGGCGCTGGGCGCCGTGCTCGCGGCCTGCAGCCTGGTGGACCTGGGCGCCGTCGCCGCCCACTGGAACGTGCGCCATGCCCGCGAGGTCGGCGGCCGGGGGACCGCGCTCGACGTCTGCTACCTGCGCGGCCTCGGCCCGGCGGCGCTGGTCTCGCTCGCCGAGCTCGAGCGGCGGCCGCTGCCGGCCGGGCTCGCCGACCGCATCGCCTGGGCCCGCGACGAGGCGTTCGAAGCGCTGGCCCGCGACCAGTCGAGCTGGCGCGCCTGGACCTTCCGCGGGGCGCGTCGCCTCACCCGGACCGAGGCGCTGGTCGCCCAGACCTCGCCGCGCAGCCCCCTCCCCGGCCCCCGCGACTGCGACGGGCGCCTTCTGCCGGACCGCGTCCCGGCCGCGCCTGCGGCGCCCCAGCCGTTGACCTCGCAGCCGCGCCCCTGAACATGGCCCCGATGCCCGCTTCGATCCTGATCGTCGACGACGATCCCCACATCCGCCAGCTGCTGGCCTTCGCCCTGGGCAAGGCCGGCCACGCCACCCGCGAAGCCGAGGACGGCGAGCAGGCGCTCGCCTCCGTCGCCACCGAGCCGCCGGACCTGGTGGTGCTGGACATCAACATGCCGCGGATGGACGGGCTGGAGGTCTGCCGGCGCATCCGGGCCCAGGGCGAGCTGCCGATCCTGTTCCTCTCCTCCCGCGACGACGAGATCGACCGGGTGCTGGGCATCGAGCTCGGGGCCGACGACTACGTGGTGAAGCCGTTCAGCCCGCGGGAGGTGGTGGCGAGGGTCGGCGCGATCCTGCGCCGCTCGGCGGCCAGGCCGGGTTCCGAGGCCGAAGGGGCGGCCCTGACGCGCGGCCGGCTCACCCTGGACACCGACGGCTGGCGCGCCCGGTGGGACGGCGCGGACGTGCCCCTGACCGTCACCGAGTTCGAGATCCTCAAGGTGCTGGCCGCCACCCCCGCCAAGGTGTTCAGCCGCGACGCCATCATCGACCGGCTGCACGGCCCCGGGTTCGCGATCACCGACCGCACCGTCGACAGCCACGTGCGCAACCTGCGCGGCAAGTTCGCCGGCGTGGGCGGGCACGACGTCATCGAGACGAGGGCCGGCGTCGGCTACCAGCTCGGGGCGTGCAGCGGCGCCAAGGGATGATCCGGCGGCTGAAGGCCTTCGCCAAGCGGCACTGGCCCGCCCTGCGGCTGCGGACCATCCTGTTCCTGGTGCTGTTCTTCGTGGCCGCCCTGCCCGGCCTCTCGGCCATCTTCCTGAGGGTCTACGAGAACACCCTGGTGCGCCAGACCGAGGCCGAGCTGGTGGCCCAGGGCGCCGCCCTGGCCGCCGCCGCCGAGGCGCTGTGGCCCGGGGCCGACCCGGCGCCGCTGCCGCCCCTGCGGCCCGAGGAGTACCGCCCCGAGCCTTCGGCCATCGATCTGTCCATCAGCCCGATCCTGCCGGAGCGGCCGCCGGCCGCGCCGTCCGCTGCGCCCGACCCGGCGGCGCTGTCCGCGGCGCGGGCCGTGTGGCCCATCGCGCGGGAGACGGGCCGCACCACGCTGGCGGCCATCGTCCTGCTCGACGGCGAAGGCCGCGTGGCGCTGGGGCGCGAGCGCGGAAGCTACGCCGCCCTGCCGGAGGTGCGGGCGGCGCTGGGCGGCCGGCCGGCGACGGTGCTGCGCAGGCGGGGGGACTATGAGCCCCGCTACCGCTTCGAGTGGCTGAGCAGAGCCTCGGCGCTGCGGATCCACCACGCCCGGCCGGTGGTCGTGAACGGCCAGGTCGCCGGCGTGGTGCTGCTCTCGCGCTCGCCGCGGGCGCTGTTCCGCGGCATCTACCAGGACCGCATCAAGATCGGGCTCGGGATCGGGTTGATCTTCGCCGCCCTGGTGGTGCTGTCGGGCCTGGTCTCGCGAGGCGTCACCCGCCCCATCGAGGCGCTGAGCGCGGCCTCGCGAAAGGTCGCCGCCGGCCAGGGCGAGATCCCGGAGACGCCGCCCACCGCCGCCATCGAGATCCGCGCCCTCTACGAGGACTTCGGGGCGATGAGCGAGGCCATCGCCCGCCGCTCGCGCTACCTGCGCGACTTCGCCGCCGCCGTCAGCCACGAGTTCAAGACGCCGCTGGCCGGAATCGCCGGCGCCGTCGAGCTGCTGGAGGACCACGGCGAGAGCATGAGCCCGGCCGAGCGCCGCCGCTTCCTGGACAACATCTCCCAGGACGTCGCCCGGCTCTCGCAGCTCGTCACCCGGCTGCTGGACCTGGCCCGCGCCGACATGGCCCGCCCGGAGGCGGGAGTGGCCGTCGATCCCGGGCCCACCCTGCGCCGGGTGGCCGACGCCGGTTCCGGGCCCGAATTCAAGGTCGTCCTCGACCTTCCGCCCGCCCTGCCCCGCGTCGCCGCGCCCGAGGCGGCGCTGGAGACCGCGCTGACCACGCTGGTGGAGAACAGCCGCCAGGCCGGCGCGTCGCGTCTGACGATCACCGCCCGGGCCGAGGGCGAGGCCCTGGTCCTCTGCGCCCGCGACGACGGGCCCGGCGTCCCGACGGCCGACCGGACCCGCCTCTTCGAGCCGTTCTTCACCAGCCGCCGCTCGCAGGGCGGCACCGGCCTGGGCCTCTCCATCGCCCGCTCCCTGCTCTCCGCCAGCCACGCGAGCATCGACTACGTGGAAAGCGAGACCGGCGCGCGGTTCGACGTGACGCTGCCGCTGGCGCGAGACTAGGGCCCCCCTCCACCTACGCCGCCTCCAGTTCCCGGCAGGCCCGGCTGATGCACGCCACGTGCCGCTCGTCGGTGCCGCAGCAGCCGCCGAACACGCGGATCTGCGGGTGCTTGGCCAGCAGCTCGGCGTGCTCGCGGCCCAGCTCTTCGGGATCGCCGTCGTCGAGGTCGGGCGAGTCGTTGAGCTCCTGGTGGCTTCGCCTGGAGGCGTTGGCGCGCAGGCCGCCGATCCGCGAGAGCCAGGCCCCGCCCTCGGCCAGGGCGCCCTCGAAGTGGGACGGGTGGGCGCAGTTGATCATGTAGTAGGCCGGCCAGCCGCCGGTGGCCGCGTCCACCGCCGCGATCGCTTCGCCAAGGCCCTGGCCGGTCGGCAGCCGGCCGTCCGTCTCCAGGGTGAAGGAGATCACGCAGGCGACGCCTTGGGCCTTGGCGGCCCGGGCGATGCCCACGGCCTCCGGGACGTTGGTCATGGTGATGGCGCTCACCACGTCCGCGCCGGCCTCGGCGAAGGCCCGCACCTGGCCGGCGTGATAGGCCTGGGCCTCGGCGTCGGTCATCACCTGGCCGGGATCGTAGCCGTCGCCGCGGGGACCGAGGCATCCGCTGACGACGATCGGCGAGACCTTGTCGGCGTAGCGGTCCTTCAGCGCGTGCATCATCGCGATGGACCGCCGGTTGAGCGCCTCCAGCTCATCCAGCGGGATCTCCAGCCGCTCGGCCCAGTCGGGGTTGGCCCGCCAGGTCGGGGTCTCCAGGACGAAGCCGGCCCGGTCGCGGGCGGCGATGTCGAGGTAGCGCGCGTAGTACTCCTCGAGCCGGCGCCGCCCCTCGGGCGTACGCAAGAGGACGAAGGCCGCGAAGTGGGGCAGGTCCACGCCGTCCTGGAAGATCAGCGTGGTCTCCAGGCCGCCGTCGGTGAGCAACAGCGGGCCGGACGTCTTGGGCAGGGTCATGGCGGGTCTCCCTGGGTATCGATGTTACGCGGGAATGGCGAGGGTCTGAAGGAAGGCGTTGAGCTCCCAGGCGAAGCGGGCCGGGTCCTCCCAGTGCAGGGCGTGGTCGTAGCCCTCGAAGGTCACCAGCTCGGACCCGCGGACGGAGGCCAGAAGCAGATCCTGGGCCTGCCGCGTCGCGTACTTGTCGAGGTCGCCCCAGAAGAGGCGCGTCGGCGCCGTGATGGTGGAGAGCCCGGCGGCGAGATCGGCCTCGATCAGGCCCTTGAAGGCCTCGCGCCAGACGCGGGCCGGGACCTTCAGGCTCTCGCCCACCACCATTTCGAAGAAGGCCGGCGGAACGGGGTGGGTCAGGGTGCTCTGCTGGAACTCCACGGCCAGTTCGCGCGGGACCGGGTCGGTGAGCGGGGCGATGGCCTCGCGGTAGAAGGCCTCGACCTCCTCCAGGCCCTTCAGCACCGACAGGGCGCCGGCCAGCGCCAGGCCACGGACGCGGCCGGGGTGGTCGATGGCGAACCGTTGGGCGACCATGCTGCCCATGGAGTGGCCGAGGATCACCGCCGACGGCAGCTGAAGCGCGTCGAGGGCCGCGGCCACGTCGGCGGCGAACAGGTCGAGCCCGTAGCGGCCCTCCGGCTTGTCGGAATCGCCGTGGCCGCGGGCGGTGAGGGCGATCGCCCGGATGCTGTCCGGCAGCTCGGCCATCAGCGGCGCGAAGCTCCTGTGGGAGTCGGTGATCCCGTGCAGCAGCACGAGCGGCAGGCCTTTCGGATCGCCCTTGGCGGCGTAGGCGAGGGTGACGCCGGTCGAGAGCGCCAGGCGGTCTTGCAGGATGCGGGACATGTCAGTTCTCCGATTTGCGGGGGATGAGGGGGCGGCCGGCCGCAGCCGGCCGCCGTAAGCGTCAGGCGCGCGCGGGCTGGGGTCCGCCCGCCACGTCGCGGCCGATCAGCAGGCGCCCGAGCTCTTCCGAGGCGCCGTCGTAGAAGCCGTTGGCGGCGGGGAAGTCCTTGGGGTTGCGGAACGTGCCGAACACCAGGTCCCAGACGGGGATGTCGGCGTAGTTGAAGCGGTGCACGCCGCGGCCGTGGTGCAGGGCGTGGCTCTCCGGCCGGGCGACGAAGTAGCCGAGCCAGCGCGGGGTCCTGATATTGCAGTGCTGGAAGAGCGCGCAGACCGTCGAGACGCCGAACGCGAACAGCGTCGCCTCGGGCGAGACGCCCAGCACCACCGTCAGCATGAACGAGCCGACGAAGGTGAAGGCCAAGGCGTCCAGCGGATGGAAGTACAGCGCCCCCCAGATGTCGATCCGCTCGGCGCTGTGGTGGGTCTGGTGCAGATGCCGCCACAGGAAATCCGAGCCGTGCAGGGTGCGGTGCCAGGTGTAGATCCCCAGCTGGTAGGCCAGCAGGGCGACCGGCGCGGCGATCCAGAACGGCCAGGTGGAGCCGTCGACCAGGCGCGCCTGGCTCATCAGATCGGCCCAGAGGAACGGCGAGTAGAAGGCGACGGCCCAGTAGGCGCCCGCGGCCAGCACGCCCTTGATCCGCCACAGCCGAACAGCGGTGAGCGGTCGGGCCGGGGCCAGGAAGTCGATGGCGGCGAACAGCGCGAACGCGCCGAACAGGATGTAGTCGGTGACGCCGAGCATGGCGCGGGCTCCTTCTCGATGACTTTGCGAGAAGGGCGTGAGAGCGCGCCTCACATTGTGAGGCGGGCGCGAGAGAGGGTGTGAGGTCCCAAAACGCCGCTCATCCCGGCGAAGGCCGGGACCCAGATCCAGTTCGCAGGATCAGATGGATGAGCTCAGCGCCCGACGGAGCCCGCCTCTGCGCCCGCCATTCTGGGTCCCGGCCTCCGCCGGGATGAGCGGGTCGAGAATGGCCTCAGTCCGGAGAGACCGCTTCCTCGGCCGAGGCGGCGCGCGCGCCGGTGCTGTTGTCGGCGTGTGCGACGGTCACCGGGGCCAGGGGATCGTCCAGCCGGGCGATGGTCTCGCGGATGTACTTGGCGTGGGTGACGATGCCGATCTCGAGCCGCTCGTTGTTGAGCTCGACCTGCTGGGTCAGCAGACCGGCGACGAACTGCACCTCCTGGGCCTCGACCGACCCCGGCCGGCGGCGCGCGCCCTCGCTCATGAACACCGGCCCGCCGGAGTTGCCGGGGAAGACGGTGAAGTCGAGCAGGAAGGTCGGGAACACGTTGGCCGGCGCCACCGGATAGGAGGCGACCTTGCCCGAGCGCAGGATCGGGAAGCCGGCCTGGTTGGCGGCCAGGCCGCGCGGGAAGCCCAGGGCCATCATCTGGTCGCCGGCCGCCACGCCGTTCTTCGAGAAGGTGTCGTCCTTGGCCAGCCAGTCCACCGGGATGGCCGCCTTGGCGAACTCCGGCGGGGCGGTGATCTCGATGGCGGCGACGTCCCGCGCCGGGTGCTTGGTCCACAGTTCCTCGCCGCCGCGCTCGCGGATCTTCAGCGTCTGGGGCGAGTAGCTCCAGCTGCCGTCGGAATTGGAGAAGCGGTAGCCGATGCGGGCGTTGGCGCCCGGCATCTTGGCGAAGACGTGGTTGGCGGTGACGAGGATGGTGCGAGGGCGGCCGTCCGGGGTCGGCGCCTTGACGAGGAAGCCCGTGCCGACCGTGCGCGTGCCATCGCCCAACGGCTGTTCAAGCTGAACGGTCGCATGGATCAGCTCCACCGAGAGATCCCAGACCATCTACAACGCCCCCCTACTTCGGAACCTGTCCCCGCACTGGCAATCTAGGAATCACAACCGCCGAGTCCCGGCAACAAGCGGAGGCGGTGAGCGCCCATTTGCCGCGCAAAGCTGCTAACCGTTAGTAAATCGCGGAGACGCCGGTGATCGAGATCAGACCCGCCACAGTCGAAGACGCTCACGAAATCGCGAGCGTACACGTCGCCGTCTGGCGCGAGGCCTATCAGGGGGTGATGCCGCAGGCCTATCTCCACAGCCTGACCCCCGAGGCGCGGACCGGCGCCTGGGCCGAGCGGCTCGGCGATCCCGAAGATCCCACCCGCACGCTCGTCGCGGTCCGCGACGGCCACGTGGTCGGCTTCTGCACGGTGGGGCCCTCGCGGCTGGAGGCGCCGGAAGGCTATGGCGAACTGCACACCATCAACATCCTGGTCACCGCCCAGCACCAGGGCCTGGGCCGCAGGCTGATGGCCGAGGCCGCCCGCGCCCTGCAGGCCATGGGCTACACGGGCCTGACCCTCTCGGTGCTGCGCGACAGCCCGGCCGGACGGATGTTCTACGAGAGCCTGGGCGGAACGCTGACCGGGCGGCACACCGACGATTTCGGCGACTTCCAGCTGCCGGCGGTGGAGTACCGCTGGGCCGACCTGACCGCTCTGCTGGCTTGATGCGGCGGGGCCGCCCGGCGCAGATAGCGGCCATGCCCCTCCCCACGCCTCCCACCGCCCGCAAGGAGCCCCGCCGCATCGAGCAGCTGGGCCGCACCCGCATCGACGACTACGCCTGGCTGCGCGACGACAACTGGCAGCAGGTGCTGCGCGACCCCTCGGCCCTGCGTCCCGACATCCGCGCCCACCTGGAGGCGGAGAACGCCTACACGGCCGCCATGCTGGCGAAGACCGAAGCCCTGCAGGCCCAGATCTTCGAGGAGATGAAGGGCCGCATCAAACAGGACGACGCCACCGTCCCGGCCCCGGACGGCCCGTTCGACTACTACATCCGCTACGAGGTCGGCGCCGAACATCCGATCCACGCCCGCCGGCCGCGGGGGCGCGACGACGGCGAGCAGATCCTGCTGAACGAGGAAGAGGCCGCCAAGGGCAAGGCCTACTTCCATGTGGGCGCCGCCCACCACAGCCGCGACCACGCCCTCTACGCCTGGGCGGCCGACGAGCAGGGCTCGGAGTACTACACCATCCGCCTGACCGACACGGCCACCGGCCAGGTGCTGCCGGCGGCCATCGAGAGCGCCTACGGCGACTTCACCTTCTCGCCGGACAGCCAGTGGCTGTTCTGGATCTGGCGGGACGAGAACGCCCGGCCCTCCAAGGTCTTCCGCCGGCCGGCCCGCGGCGGCGAGGACGTGCTGGTCTACGAGGAGCTGGACGAGGGCATGTTCCTGGGCGTCGGGACGAGCGCCGACGACAGCCACATCCTCATCCACGTGGGCAACCAGGAAACCACCGAGCTGTGGCTGATCCCGGCCGCCGACCCCTGCGCCGCCCCGATCTGCGCCGAGCCGCGTCGGGTGGGCGTCAAGTACGAGCTCGACCACTGGTCCGACCGCTGGGTGATCCGCACCAACGACGACGGGGCGGTGGACTTCAAGCTCTGCGTCTCGACGGCGGAGGTGCCCGCCAAGTCCACCTGGACCGACTGGATCGCCCACGAGCCTGGCCGCTACATCACCGGCTTTGCGGCCTATGCGAACCATCTGGTGCGGCTGGAGCGGCGCAACGCCGTCGACCGGATCGTGGTCATGGACCGGGCCGGCGGCGCGCACGAGATCGCCTTCGACGAGGAGGCCTACGCCCTCGGGATCGAGACCGGCTACGAGTACGAGACCACCCTCACCCGCTTCGTCTACCAGTCGCCGACCACGCCCAGGCAGTGGTTCGACTACGACATGGCCACCCGCGAGCGGACCCTGCGCAAGACCCAGGAGATCCCCTCCGGCCACGATCCCGCGCAGTACGTGGCCCGGCGCCTGTACGCCCGCGCCGCGGACGGCGAGGAGGTGCCGATCACCCTGCTGATGCGGAAGGACACCCCGACCGACGGCTCGGCGCCCGTGCTGCTCTACGGCTACGGCTCCTACGGCCATGCGATGGAGCCGAGCTTCTCGATCCGCAACCTCTCCTTGGTGGACCGCGGCTGGATCTGGGCGACAGCCCACATCCGCGGCGGCTCCGACAAGGGCTGGGGCTGGTTCCTGGCCGGCCGGCGGGAGAAGAAGCCCAACACCTTCACCGACTTCATCGCCTGCGCCGAGCACCTGATCGGCGAGGGCCTGGCGACCAAGGGCAGGATCGTCGCCTACGGCGGCTCGGCCGGCGGGATGCTGATGGGCGCGGTGGTCAACATGCGGCCGGACCTGTGGGGCGGGATCATCGCCGCGGTGCCCTTCGTGGACGTGCTGAACACCATCAGCGACGCCTCCCTGCCGCTCACCCCGCCGGAGTGGCCCGAGTGGGGCGATCCGATCACCGATGCGGCCGCCTACGACCTGATCGAAAGCTACAGCCCCTACGACCAGGTGAAGGCGCAGGCCTATCCGCCGATCCTGGCCACCGGCGGCCTGTCGGACCCGCGCGTCACCTACTGGGAGCCGGCCAAGTGGGTCGCCAAGCTGCGCGAGCACGCCGCCGGCGAGGCCCCGATCCTGCTCAAGATCAACATGGAGGCCGGCCACGGCGGCGCCTCGGGCCGGTTCGACTTCCTGAAGGAGATCGCCCTCGACTACGCTTTCGCCATCTGGGCGGTGGAGCGGGGGTGGGAGAAGCCATGATCGTTCGCGCCGCGGGGCCGGCGGACGCCGAGGCCCTGGCCGCCATCTACGGCCATCACGCGCTGACCGGCTTCGGCACCTTCGAGGAGGTCCCGCCCTCCCCTGAGGAGATGGAGCGGCGGCGGCTCGCCGTGGTCGAGCGCGGCCTGCCCTACCTGGTCGCCGAAGACGCCGGCCAGGTGCTGGGCTTCGCCTACGCCGCCCCGTTCCGGGCCCGCGCGGCCTACCGCTACACGGTGGAGGACAGCGTCTACGTCGCCCCCGAGGCGATCGGCCGGGGGGTCGGCAAGGCCGTGCTGGGCGCTGTCCTCGCCGCCTGCGAGGCCGCCGGCATGCGACAGGTGGTGGCGGTGATCGGCGATTCGCAGAACGCCGGCTCCATCGGCCTGCACCGCTCCCTGGGCTTCCAGGACGCCGGCGTCGGCCGGAGCTTCGGCTATAAGCTGGGCCGCTGGGTCGACATCGTCTGGATGCAGAAGGCGCTGAACGGCGGCGATTCGCGAGCGCCCGACGCGCCGGGGCTCGAGCTGTCGGGGCACTAGGCTCCCGTCCCCCGTTGCGGCTGCCTGCTCCTCACGGGATGGGTGGCCGGCATGAAGCCGTCCATGACGGATGGCGGGAAGCGGAACCGACGGCCGCCCCTCCAGTTGCCGCGCCATGGACGCCCTCACCGACATCTTCGGCCGCAGCGGCGAGGAGCTGACCTGGCTGCAGATGTCGGCCCGCGCAGTGGTGGTCTTCGCCTTCGGGGTCGCCCTGGTGCGGATCGCCTCCAAGCGCGCGTTCGGCAAGTGGGACGCGCTGGACATCATCGTCTCGATCATGATCGGCTCGAACCTGTCGCGCGCCCTGACCGGCAACGCGCCGCTGCTGCCGACGATGGCGGCCAGCCTGACGCTGATCCTGCTGCACGCGGCGCTGGCTCACCTGGCGGTCCGCATCCGCCCCCTGGGGCCGTTCCTGAAGGGCAGCGCCGCGCGGCTGGTGACCGACGGCGAGGTCGACGAGAAGGCCCTGCGCCGCCACGGCATCGGCCGCCGCGACCTTGAGGAGGCCCTGCGCTGCTCCGGCGTCGAGGACCTTGCCGAGGTCCGCTCGGTGTGGATCGAGCGGAACGGCTCGATCAGCGTGGTGAAAGACTAGGGCGCGCCGTCAGGCGGCGCTGCGGGCCGAGGGCTCGGCTTGCGCTCCCGCGGCCAGGCGGAAGGTGGTGACGACCTCGTGCAGCTCCGAAGCCACGGCGCGAAGCTGGTCGGCCGAGGCGGCGACCGCCGCCAGGGAGCCGGCGTTCTGGTGGATGGTGCCGTCCATCTCATTGACGGCGCGGCTGATCTGGTCGAGCCCGCTGGACTGCTCGCGCGTGGCCCCGGCGATCTCCGTCAGCAGGCCATCGATCCGCGAGACCTCGCCGACGATGGCTCCCAGCGCCTCGCCCGTGCGCTCCACCTGCGCGACGCCGCCGGCGACCTGGGCGCCGCTGCGGCCGATGAGCTCCTTGATCTCCTTGGCCGCGCTGGCCGATCGCTGTGCCAGGGCCCGGACCTCCGAGGCGACGACGGCGAAGCCCTTCCCGGCCTCGCCCGCCCGGGCCGCCTCCACCCCGGCGTTCAGCGCCAGGAGGTTAGTCTGGAACGCGATCTCGTCGATGACCCCGGAGATGGCGCCGATCTGATCGGTGGAGGCCTGGATCTCGCCCATGGCCCCGACCGCCTCGGTCACGACCTGGCCTGACCGTTCCGCCTTGCCGGCGGCGGCGGCGGCCGTCCCGGCGGCCTCGTGCGCCCCGTCCGCCGTCCGCTTCACGGCCGCGGCGATGTGGCCGAGCGCTGCGGCCGTCTTCTCCAGGTTCGCCGCCTGCTCCTTGGTGCCCCCGGCGACGGCCGACGAGGCCTGGGCCACCGCGTCGGCCCCCGCCAGCAGCTTGGAGGCGGCGCCGAGTATGGTCGAAAGGGTGTGCTGCAGCCGGTCGACCGCCTGGTTGAAATCGAGGCGCAGCGGCTCGTACTCGTCGGCGAACGGCTGCGAGATTCGCTGGCGAAGGTCGCCCTGGGCCAGGTTGCGAAGGCCCTGGCGCATGGCGGCCAGCACGTCGGCGTGCGCCTCCGCGGCCGCGCGCTGGCGCCGCTCGGTCTCCTCGCGGAGGTCCGCCTCGGCCTTGCCGGCGGCCAGCGCCTGCTCCTGCGCCTGGCGGAGCTGTTCGGCGGCGTCGGCCTCGTCCACGAGGGCGCTGACCCGTGAGGTCATCACGGCGTTGTTGGCCGTCGACCAGATGAGCGCAGCGGCTTCGACGATGAGTATCACCGCATGCAGCAGGACGCGGGACAGATCGCCCGACCCGTAGAACACCAGCGAGGGCAGGACGAAGCTCAGCGTCAGGTGGTGCAGGGCGACGGCGGCCGCCGCCAGCAGGATCACCGTCCAGTCGGCGAAGATGGCCAGCAGGCCCAGCGCCGCGAAATAGGTCATGTGCAGGTCGATCTGCCAGGGATCGCCGCTCCAGGCGCCGACGAGCAGCGAGACCTGGACCATCAGGCCCACGCCGCAGAGGCGCCGGGTCATGGCGCTTTCGGAGGTCCGGCGGGCCAGCAGCAGCATGCCTGCGCAGACGCCCAGCGAGGCCAGCCCCGCCTCCAGCGGAGTCGACGCGACCACGGCGCTCGCCAGAGCGGCCAGAGCCAGCAGCGCGCCGGCGGCGCCGACCACCACGCCGGCGGCGCGGCGCTGGGCGGCGATGTCCTCGAAGAAGAAGGTCATGTTCGGCCCCCGGTGCAGAGCGGCGAATCGGCGTTCAGGAAGAAGATCGCGCCAGTTGGTCGCAGGCGCTCGGCGGCGGCCGGCGCAGGCCCATAGACCCGCACGGCGAAGGGGGCCGGTCCGGGCTCGGCCGGTCCGGCCGCCGCGGCGGCGGACAGCGTGCGACCAGCGGCCCACCAGGGGGGATAGACGGCGACGACCGCAGCGGCGTCCGCCCGCGGCGCGGCGGCCGGCACGACGGCGGCGCAGGAGACGAGCAGCAAGCCCAGCCCCGCAAACGCCTCGAGCACGGCCTTGCCCCTTGGCCTCATTGCGCCCCCTGCAGACCCGCGCCAGCCGCGTTCGAGACGATGCGCGGAGAGGGATTAATCGGCAGTTACACGCAAAGCGCGCAGTCGGCAGCTAATGCGTGTTTCGCCTGCGGGTGTGCTGCTGGCGGCGGAGGCGCGCTGACGATGCGGGACCGAGGCGCTCGGCGCCGCTCGGGATGCCTCGGACGAGAGTGGCTGGGGAACTAGGACTCGAACCTAGAATAACGGTACCAAAAACCGCTGTGTTACCATTACACCATTCCCCAGCAGGAACGGCGGCGGAGGGTCCCCCCGCGGCGAGGCGTCGAGATAGCGCAAGGCCTGCGCCGATGCAACGCCCCGAGGCTGCTTGCGAGCCCTGAGTCGCTCCTCTATAAGGCGCCCTCCCAAGTCGGAGTGTAGCTCAGTCTGGTAGAGCACCGTGTTCGGGACGCGGGGGTCGCAGGTTCGAATCCTGCCACTCCGACCAATTGTTTGATCCGGATCCCGACCGGATCGGTCCGCCGGCTGGCGGGCCCCATAGTACCTCGACCGGCGTCCTCGCCCTCTTCGAGGTGAGCCGAACAGCGGCCCTTCCCTTGCTCCCGCCGACGGCCGATATACGAAACTGCGATCCTTTGCCCCGGGGCGGCCCAGTACACCCATGAAGCAGTTCCTCATCACCATGGCCGGCGTGTTCGCGGGCCTGGTCATCTTTGTCATCGGCGTGCCCGTGCTGCTGGTGATGATGGCCGCCTCGGCGGCGCGGCCCGAGCCGCTGCCGGCTCAGGCGGTGCTGGAGCTGGACCTGCGCAACGGGCTCACCGACCAGGACGCGCAGAACCCGCTGATCTCCCTCGGCCGCCGGTCGATGTCGGTGATGAGCGTGATCGAGAGTCTGCGCCGGGCCGAGACCGACGGGCGTGTGAAGGGCGTGCTGGTGCGGCTGCCGGAGACCGGCATCGCGCCGGCGTCGGCCGACGAGCTGCGCCTGGCCCTGAAGCGCTTCCGCGCCGCCGGTAAGCCGGTGATCGCCCACAGCCAGGGCATCTACCCGGCGGGCGTCGTCACCTCGACCTACATGCTCGGCTCCGCGGCCGACGAGTTCTGGATGCAGCCGGCCGCCTCGCTGCAGGTCACGGGCCTGGCCACCGAGGACGTCTTCCTGAAGCGGGCGTTCGACAAGTACGGCATCGAGGCCGACTTCGAGCAGCGCCAGGAGTACAAGAACGCGGTCAACCAGTACCTCTACAGCGACTACACCCCCGAGCATCGCGAGGCGCAGCTGTCGTGGATGGGCTCCATCTACCGCAGCGCCGTGGTCACCGCCGCGCTCGACCGCAAGAAGGACCCGGCGGCGCTGCAGAAGGCGCTGGAGGCCGGCCCCTATCTCGCCGAGGAGGCTCAGCGGCAGGGGCTGATCGACAAGGTCGGACAGGTGCGCGAGGCCGAGAAGGCGCTGCTCGCCAAGGCCGGCGATGCGGCCAAGCTGGTCGACTTCGAGGACTATCTGCACCAGGGCCGGCGGCGCAACGAGACCGGCCAGGCCATCGCCGTGGTCGAGGGCGAAGGGCCGATCGTCACCGGCGAGAACGGCGTCGGCAATCCGCTCACCGGCGGCTCCACCATCTACGCCGACGAGATCGCCGACGCGATCTATGAGGCGGTGGAGGATGACGACGTGAAGGCGATCGTCCTGCGCGTGAACTCGCCGGGCGGCTCCGACACGGCCTCCGAGCAGATCGCCGCCGCGGTCCGCGCCGCCAAGGCGGCCAAGAAGCCGGTGGTGGTGAGCATGGGGACCTACGCAGCCTCCGGCGGCTATTGGATCGCCACCGAGGCCTCCTCGATCATCGCCCAGCCGACCACGCTGACCGGCTCCATCGGCGTCTACGGCGGCAAGCTGGCGCTCGGACCGGCGCTGGAGCGGTTCGGGATCGACCTTCGGCAGACCAGCGTCGGCGGCGCCTACGCCGACGCCTACAGCCTCGGCCAGGGCTTCGGCCCCGAGGACGAGGCCGCCTTCGGCCGCTGGATGGACCAGATCTACGAGAACTTCGTCGCCCGCGTCGCCACGGGGCGGAAGCTGCCGGTGGAGCGGGTCCGCGAGATCGCCCGCGGCCGCGTCTGGACCGGCGCCCAGGCCCGCGAGCTGGGCCTGGTGGACGAGGTCGGAGGCTTCTACCAGGCGGTGGAGAAGGCCAAGGCCCTGGCCGGCCTGGAGGGCGACGTGCGGCTGAAGCGGATGAGCCCGCAGGCTTCTCCGTTCGAGGCCCTGGAGCAGCTTCTGGGCGTCAGCGCCGCCTCCGCCCGGACGCTGGCCGCCGCCGCCTGGCTGATGGGCGATCCCCGCGCCGAGGCGGTGCTGGACGAAATCGCCCGCGCCCGCATGGCCCAGGGCCGCGCGCTGGTGCTGTCCCCGACGCCGGTGCGGTAGGCCCGGTCAGCGCACGCGGCGCGACATGTACTCGGCCGGCGGGCGGAAGGTGACCAGCCGCCGGCCGTAGTCGATCTCGACGCTGTTGAACTGGCGCAGCACGTCGGCCCCGACCAGCAGCGCCGGCCGGTCGGTCAGCTCCCACAGGTCGAAGATGTGCAGGTCGGCGAAGGCGATGCTCATGTTGCCGACCAGCAGCCCGCCCAGCCGCAGCGGCGGCATGGAGGCGATCTCGCCGATCGCCGTCTGGCCCGTGGCGCTGATCAGCGGCGCCTTGAACAGCCGCTCGGCGAAGCCGGTGTGGCGGCTCGCCACCGCAGACTTCAGGGCCCCGTTGCCGACGGTGTTCTGGGAGCCGGAGTCCAGGAAGGCGACGACCTTCACCCCAGCGATCTCCGCATCGACGATGATCAGCTGACCGAAGCGGATGCGGGCCGGCACCACGAACACCGGATCGCGCCCCTGCCGCACGCCCGACAGGCTGAACACCGGCATGGCGCCCGTCCGGGGCGCCGAACGGGAGATGTCCAGCTGCCGGCGCTTGTAGTCCATGATCAGCCTGCGGCCGCGCAGCACGTCCATGCCGAGCAGGCCGTCGGCGCCCAGCCGGCCGCGCGGCATCATCGGCATTCTCGGTATGTCCTCGGACACCGCGCCGACGCTCAGCCTCTTCACGCGCGTGAGGTCGGTGAGCTGTGAGCCGGCGATGCCGTGCACCAGGGCCTGGCCGATGTTCGGCAGGCCCAGCTGCTGGGCCACTTCGATGGCCACGACCGAGACGTTCGCGCCGGTGTCGACGACGAACTCGAGCGGACCGTGGCCGTCCAGCCGGACCGGCACGGTCATGCGCGTGGTGGCGTCGAAGGCCGTCTCGAGAATCTGGCCCTCGGCCGACGGCGCGGGCGGTTGCTCCGACGGCGGCGCCTGGACGAGGTTGACCATCGCCTCCGGCTGGATGGCGCAGCCGCCGACGGCCAGGAGTCCCGAAACGGTGGCCCGCCGGGACCAGGCGCCGCCCTTGGAGGAGTTTTCGCTCACTTCGGCAAACTAGAGGCGTTCGCGCGCATACGAAAAGAGCGGCGGATTGCTCCGCCGCTCTTCGTAGTTGGCTGTAGGCCGGGTCCTAGAAGCGGACCTTGACCCCGACGAAGGCCGAACGGCCCATGACGTCGTAGTAGGCCGGGATGGTGTCCAGAGCCTGGGTGCCCGACTGGCTGGTCGGGAAGAACGGCGGCTCCTGGTCGAACAGGTTGGTGATGCCGCCGTAGGCCTCGACCTGGTCGGTGACCGCAACCCGCAGGCTGATGTCGTGGTACCAGTGATCGTCGATGTCCACGACGTTGTTGAACAGGTCCTCCGGGGCGCTCTTGGCTTCGCCGATGTAGCGGGCGACCCACGAGGTCTTCCAGTTGCCCATCTGCCAGGTGAAGGTGGTGTTGCCCTGGGTTTCGAGCCAGCCCTGGTCCGAGGTCGAGCCGCCGGCGGCGCCGAGGAAGTCGATCGGATCCTGACCGGGCAGCGGAACCTGCTTGACCTTGTCGTAGAAGGTCCACACCGAGTTGATGCTGAACCGGCCCCAGTTGTCGGCGCCGGAGAACATCTGGCCCCAGTCGAAGCCCCAGTTCACTTCCAGGTCGACACCCGAGAGCTCGAGCGAGGCGATGTTCTGCAGCTGGTCGTCGACCGCCGTCAGGACATAGTTCGCGCCCGGAACGGCCGGGTCGGTGCCGCGGGTGATGGCGTTACAGAAGATTTCGCGCTGACCGGTCGGGGTCGTGTAGCAGAGCTGCGCGATGTTCTGGCGGCCGATCGTGTTGATCAGGCCTTCCATCTCGATCTCGAAGCGGTCGACGGTGATCGTCAGGTCACCGAAGATTTCCGGCACGAAGTCGAACTGGCCGGCCTGCAGCACGAAGCCGTAGGTCAGGGTGTCGGCCACTTCCGGCATCAGGTCCGGGTTGCCGCCGACGAAGCCGGTGACGCCCTGGATGACGGTCAGCGGCGGATCGTAGTTGGCGGGCACGCCCGCGGCCTGGCAGTTGGCGCGCAGGGTCGCGTCGCTTTCCTGGCCCCACAGGATGCAGGGGTCGTCGACGACGCCGAAGGTCTGGCTGATGCCGGTCACTTCGCCGAGCACCGGGGCGCGGACGGCCCGGTTCTGCATCGCGCGGAAGCGCAGGCCTTCGATCGGGGCCCACTGCAGGCCGTACTTCCAGGTCTCGTACTTGCCGCCGATGTTGGCGTCCGACCAGCGGTAGGCGCCTTCGAAGGTCAGCTCGTTCGCGAACGGCATGTCGCGCAGGATCGGCACGACGACTTCGGTGAAGATTTCGTCCGTGGTGAACGTGGTCTCGTCCGAGTCGCTGATCTGGTTGCCGGTGGTCAGGCCCAGGTTGATGTCGGTCGAGTAGTCCTCGTAGGCCGTGATGCGGCGGGACTCGACGCCGAGGGTGGCCTGGAACGGACCGGCGGGCAGTTCGAAGAGCGAGCCCGACAGGAAGGCCAGGGCGTTCTCGATCTGCGAGGCCGAGCGGATGCCGCCGCTGCGCACCAGGTAGGCGCGCTCGGCGTCATTGTAGCCGTCGAACGGATTGATCGGGATACAGCCTTGAGCCCGGGCCACCGCATCGACGCACTGATAAGTGGTGGCGCCCGGAGCCGTCGGTTCGACCCGCAGGCCGTGATAGAGCGCGTCACGGGCGACAAGGCCCTCGGTCACGGCGTCGAGGGTCGTACGGCCCCAGACGTAGGACGCTTCGTAGCGCCAGTCGCTGCCGAAGCCGAACAGGGTGTCGAAGTCGCCTTCGACGCCGGCCACGAGGCGGGTCGTCTGACGCAGGTTGTGCGAACCGCGGGCGCCGAGGCCCTCGAAACGCTGCCACCAGGTGATTTCGTCGTCGCCGGCGGCGGCCACCAGGGCGGCGAGCTCAGCCGGGAAGAACGGATAGTTGGAGGGGATCGAGGGCTCGAGCACGCCCGACACTAGGTCGGTGTCCGACGAGAACGGGTGGGCCTCGAAGGGGCCATCGGTTTCCGACGAGCCGTAGTTGATCTCGACGAAGGCGTTCAGGCCTTCGGTGAGCTCGAAGTCGGCGTCGGCCGCGACCATGATCCGCTCGGTGGGGATGGCCAGGGTGCGGGTGGCGTTACGGTTGTAGCCGTGCGCAGCGACGGTGAACGGCACCACGGCGCCGCCGACGTAGGTGTAGCTGGACGCCGGAGCGCCTTCGACGAAGTAGCGGCCCGTGAGCGGCACGCCCGAGCGGACGCCGGGATCGCGGCGCGGAGCGGCCGGCGGCGACCAGGCGAAGTCCTCGGCGCAGAGGAAGCGGTCGCGGCAGCTGACCAGCCCTTGGTAGTCGTACTGGACCGTCACGCCGGCGTGGCCGCGGTCGAAGTTGGCCCCGAAGCGGGCGAAGGCCGTCGGGTTGATGTTGTCGTGGTGCTCGAGCGCGGCGCCGTAGGAGAAGCCGGCCTCGAAGCCCTCGAATTCCTTGTCGGTGATGATGTTCACCACGCCCGACACGGCGTCGGCGCCGTACACGGCCGAGGCGCCGCCCGTCATGATGTCGATGCGCGAGATGTTCGCCGACGGGATGGTGTTCAGGTCGACGGCGTTCGAGAAGATGGTGCCCGACGGCGCGCGGCGGCCGTTGATCAGCACCAGCGAACGGGACGAGCCCAGGTTACGCAGGTTGACGACGTTCAGGCCCGAGGAGGCGGTGCCCGAGAAGGTCGACTGGGTCCGCGCGCCGCCGAACGAGGGGGCGAACTGCGGCAGGGTCACCAGGGCGTCGGAGATGTTCTCCATGCCTTGGTTTTCCAGGCGCTCGGTCGTGGCGACGGTCACCGGGGTCGGCGAGTCCAGGTTCGGACGGACGATGCGCGAACCGGTGACGACGAGTTCGCCGACTTCGGTGGCGGTGTCCTGGGCCGACGCCGGCGCGGCCGCGAGCGCCGCAGCCATCGCGCCCATCAGCATCGACGACGCCAGCAGGCGCCCGCGATTGGATGTCGTTCTCAAGGTCGTGATCCTCCAGCGGTCCGCCAGGCCCAGAAGGCGGCGATGCCCGCTCCCCACAGTAAAAAGGTCGAACCCGGGCCGAGATTGGCCGCGGTTACGGCGGAGTTACGGAGGTTACCCCCGAGGGGTCAACGAGGATTACGGCCGCGTAATGCTCTTGGCGCCAAGCTGTCGCTTTCTGGTCACAGATTGCCGCCCCAGAGCTTGCCCGCGCACGATTGTTGCCCGCTAGCGGCCCTTTTCGCCCTTAACGCACAGGTAACGTGTCGGATGGCGGTCGACGATGTTGTCCACCCAGCCGGTGATCTTGGGGTTCACCAGGTTGCGGCTCACGCCGAAGGTGGTGGGCACCACGTTGTCGTCGGCGAGCAGGATGGTTTCGGCCTGGCGCAGGTATTCCGCCCGCCTGGCGATGTCGGGCTCGCGGTCGGCCTTGTTGAGCAGCTCGTCGTACACCGGGTTGCTGTAGTCGCCGTAGTTCTGCGGCCCGGTGTCCGACCGCATCAGGTATAGGAAGCTCATCGGGTCGTTGTAGTCGGCCACCCAGCCGGCGTCGGCCACGTCGAAGTCCCGCGCCCGGTAGGCGGCGTAGGCGATCTGGGTCTCGTTCTGCACCAGCTTGGCGTCGACGCCGATCGCCTTCCAGTCGGCCTGGATGGCGGCCATCTGCAGCGGGATCTCGGTGCTGCCGCGGTGCTTGATCTCGAAGGTCAGCTCGCGCCCGCCGGGGCCGTAGCCGGCCTCGGCCAGCAGGCGCCGCGCCTCGGCCTGGCGCTTTTCGAGCGGCCAGGAGGCCCACTCGGGCGGGGTCGCGGGCGAGTAGTTGGCCACGCCCGGCGGCACGAAGGTGTAGGCCGGCTTCTGGCCCGCGCGCAGGATCTTCTCGGCGATGAACTCGCGGTCGATCGACATGTTCAGGGCCCGCCGCACGCGCGGGTCCTTGAAGGCCGGGAAATCGGAGTTGAACGCCAGGTAGGCCACCGTCAGGTAGGTCTCGGTGTGCACCCACTCCGGGATTTCCTGCCGCAGGAAGGCGGTCCGATTCGACTGGATGGTGGTGTTGAGGTCGAGCTCGCCTCGCCGCACCCGCCGCTCGGCGGCCACCGCATCGGTGGTCGGGAAGTAGTAGACCTGGTCCACGCAGACGCTGTCGGCGTCGAAGAACCGGGGGTTCTTCACCGACCGCACGTAGTCGCCCAGCCGCCACTCCTTGATCACGTAGGGGCCGTTGGAGACGTAGCGGTCCGGCCGGGTCCACTGGTCGCCGTACTTCTCGACCATGTGCTTGGGCACCGGCTGCATGGTCTGGTGCTTGGCGATCTCCGGCAGGTAGGGGGCCGGACGCTCCAGGGAGATCTCGAGGATCTTGGGGGTCACGGCCCGGACGCCAAGCGTGTCGGGCGCGGCCTTGCCCTCGTTCACCGGCTGCGCGCCTTTGATGAAGTAGAGCAGGCTCGCGTACTCCGACGCCGTCTTCGGATCGAGGATCCGCCGCAGCGAGAAGACGAAGTCGTCGGCGGTCACCGGCACGCCGTCGGACCAGGTGGCGTCGCGCAGGTAGAATCGCCAGGTCAGGCCGTCGGCGGACGTCTCCCAGCGCTCGGCCATGCCGGGCACCGGCGACCCGTCCGGAGCGTCCTCGGTGAGACCGACGAGCGTGTCCGACAGCAGGCGCGATTCCCAGATGCCGTTGATCTTGTGCGGGTCGAGCGAGATCGGCTCGGGGCCGTTGCCGATCACCAGGCAGACCTCGCCTGCGGGGCACGGCGGGCGAGAGACCTCTTGCGAACAGGCGCTCAAAGCTGCCACTGCAAGGCCTGTTGCGGCCAGTTTGCCGACGGCGCGGCCGAGGTCTTTGATGCGCAACGCGAACTTCATGGGGGGCACCGATGCCACACTTTCGAAGCGGCTTGAAGCTGGCGGCGGTTCTGGCGCTGGCGGCCCCGGCCGTCGCCGCGGCGCAAGCGCGCACTGACGAGGCCCCCCGGGCGGCGCAGCTCGAGGCCGTGGCGGCCTGCCGGACGATCGCCGATTCGACCCAGCGGCTGGCCTGCTTCGACGCCGCCGCGGCCCAGCTCATGGAGGCCGAGCAGAGCGGCGAGGTGGTGGTGGTCAGCCGCGCCCAGGCGCAGGCGGCCCGCCGCCAGGCCTTCGGCTTCAGCCTGCCGTCGCTGTCGATCTTCGACCGCACCGGCCGCCCCGAAGAGGCCGACCGAATCACAGCCGAGGTGGACCGCGCCTACCAGAACGCCAACGCCAAGTGGGTCGTCGTGCTGACCGACGGCGCGGTGTGGGAGCAGATCGACAACGAATCGCTGCTGAAGAAGCCGAAGGCCGGCTCCAAGGCGGAGATCCGCAAGGCCGCCCTCGGCAGCTTCTTCATGAACCTCGACGGTCAGCGGGCGGTCCGCGCACGACGAGTGAAGTAAGGCCTCAGCGGTCCTTCGGGTCGATCGCGTCCCGAAGGCCGTCGCCGATGAAGTTGAAGCACAGCAGCGTCAGCACCATCGTCAGCGACGGGAAGATCAACAGCCAGGGCGCCAGCTCCATCTCCAGGGCGCCCTGCGAGATCAGCGTGCCGAGCGAGGCCATCGGCGGCTGCACGCCCAGCCCGAGGAAGCTCAGGAAGCTCTCGGCCAGGATCACCGCCGGGATGGTCAGCGTCACATAGACCACCACGGGGCCCAGCAGGTTGGGCACGACGTGGCGGCGGATGATCGCCCCTTGCGACAGGCCGGCGGCCCGCGCGGCCTCGATGAACTCCTTCTGCTTCAGCGACAGCGTCTGGCCGCGCACGATCCGGCTCATGGTCAGCCACTCGACGGCGCCGATGGCCACGAAGATCAGGATGAAGTTCCGGCCGAAGGTGACCATCAGCAGGATGACGAAGAAGATGAAGGGCAGCGAGTAGAGCACGTCGACGATGCGCATCATCGCCTCGTCCAGCCGGCCGCCGACATAGCCGGCGATCGCGCCCCAGGCCACGCCGATGATCAGCGAGACGAAGGTGGCCACGAAGCCGATGGCCAGCGAGACGCGCAGACCGATCAGCAGCCGGGCCAGGACGTCGCGGCCGAGCGCGTCGGCGCCCATCAGGTGGCCGTTGGTCAGCGGCGGCGACCAGACGTCCGGCTTGTTCACCTGGTCGTAGGTGAAGGGCACGAACAGCGGGCCGAAGGCGGCGGCCAGGACCAGCAGCCCCAGCACCACCATGCCGGTGACCGCGGCCTTGTTGCGCATCAGCCGGCGGCGGGCGTCGTCCCACAGGCTGCGGCCCTTGACGGCGCGTTCCATGAGCTCGGCGCCGGCGCGCGAGCCGGGGGTGAAGACGGTGCTGGTCATGCGAGCTTCACCCGCGGGTCGAGGGCCGCATAGAGCAGGTCGGCGATCAGGTTCAGGACGAGGATCAGGGCGGCGTAGAAGATCACCATGCCCATCACCACCGTGTAGTCGCGCTGCATGGCCGAGATGACGAAGAACTTGCCCAGGCCCGGCAGGTTGAAGATCTGCTCCACCACCAGCGAACCGGTCAGCAGGCCGGCGCAGGCCGGGCCGAGGTAGCTCACCAGCGGCAGCAGGGCCGCGCGCAGGGCGTGCTTGGTGACGATCCGGTGCTCCGGCAGGCCCTTGGCCCGGGCGGTGCGGACGTAGTTGGAATGCAGCACCTCGACCATGCCGGCCCGGGTCAGGCGCGAGATGATGGCGATCTGCGGCAGCGCCAGCACGATCACCGGCAGGATCAGGTTCTGGATGGCCCCGTTGTTCCAGCCCCCGTTCGGCAGCAGCTGCAGCTTGGAGGCGAAGAACAGGATCAGCACCGGGGCGGTGACGAAGGTGGGGATGCAGACCCCCAGTATGGCCACCGTCATCACCCCGTAGTCCGCCGGGCGGTTTTGCCGCAGCGCCGCCAGCACGCCCAGCGCCACCCCGATGATCGAGGCCAGGATGATGGCGTAGCCGCCGATCCTCAGGCTGACCGGGTAGTTCTCCTTCAGGATCTGCAGCACCGTCTTGTCGCGGTACTTCAGCGACGGGCCGAAATCGCCGCGGACCGCGTCCGCGAGATAGTTCACGTACTGCTCGTGCAGCGGCTTATCGAGGCCGTACTTGGCCTTCACGTTCTGCTCGATCTCCGGCGACAGCTTCCGGTCGAGGTCGAACGGCGAGCCGGGCGCCGCGCGCATCATGAAGAAGGCGACGGTGACGACCAGGAAGAGGGTCGGTATGGCCACCAGCAGGCGGCGGCCGATGAAACGCAACATCTAGGGCTCGCGGCGAAGGGCCTTTCCGGGGCCCGGGCGTTGCGAAACTTTCATCCGCCCCCGATGATGTCAACGAACCCTCCCGTTTCCTCCGGCGAACCAGCGACATGGCCCAGTTCCGACGCGTGACCGATCAGCTTTCCGTCAGTCCTCAGATAACCGTGGACGACGTCGAGGAGGCTGCGCGGCAGGGCTTCCGAACCATCGTCAACAACCGCCCCGACGGCGAGGAGCCGGGCCAGCCGACCAGCCGCGAGATCGAGGCCGCCGCCGCCGCCGCGGGTCTGGCCTATGTCCACATCCCCGTGCGCGGCATGCCGACCCCCGAGCAGATCGAGGGCGAGCGCCGCCTGCTGGAGACCGCCGATGGGCCGGTGCTGGCCTACTGCCGCTCGGGCACCCGCTCGATCGTCACCTGGGCGGTGGGCCAGGCGCAGGCGGGCGCGCGCGACCGCGACGAGCTGCGGCGGCTCGGCGCCGAAGCCGGCTACGACCTCTCCAACGTGCTGTAGGCGCGAATCGGACGCGCCGGCGGCCGCCTGCCGTAAGGCGGCTCGCCGACGCGCCGACGGCAGGCGCGATCAACCGCGCCACGCCAGCGCCCTCCTCCCCCCGAAGGAGAGCGCGAACGGATGCCTAGCCGGGCGGGAGCGCGATGCGCTGGGCGCTCGCCGCCGGCGGCTCGCACGCGGCCAGGGCGAGCTGGAGCCAAACGAGACAGATCAGCGCGAAACAGGCCCTCTGGAGCCGTTTCGAGACAAATATCGCCGCATCGGCCAGCAAGAGCGCCTCCCGAGAGGGTGTTGCACAGGTGCTAGGCAAGACCCGGGCCGCGTCCTAGGGTCCGCGCCATGATCCCCTACGTGCGCGACATCCAGTTCGAATACGGCCGCTGCGACCAGGTCTCCCCGCTCATCCGGCGGGTGGTCGCCAACAACCCCGGCCCGTTCACCTTCACCGGCACCGGCACCTACATCGTCGGCCGCGACGAGGTCGCCGTGATCGACCCGGGCCCCGACCAGCCCGAGCACCTGGAGGCGATCCTTGCGGCCGTCGAGGGCGAGCGGGTGACCCACATCCTGATCACCCACCACCACTCCGACCACTCCCCGCTCGCCGGGCCGCTGAAGGAGAAGACCGGCGCGCCGATCTACGGCTGCGCGGTGGAGGACAAGGTCGTCGCCGACGATTCCAAGGTGCGGACGGAGGCCGGCCACGACCTCGGCTTCGCGCCCGACATCAGTCTTTGCGGCGGCGGCCAGGTGATCGAGGGCAAGGGCTGGACGATGGAGGCCATCGCCACCCCGGGCCACACCTCCAACCACATCTGCTACGCGCTGAAGGAAGAGAACGCCTGCTTCACCGGCGACCACATCATGGGCTGGTCGACGACGGTGATCACCCCGCCGGACGGGGACATGAGCGACTACTTCCGCAGCCTGGACCTGATCCGGTCGCGCAATTTCGCCACCCTGTGGCCGACCCATGGCCCGCCGGTCCGGGACGTCACCCCCTTCATCGACGCCTACATCGCCCACCGCCGGGCGCGCGAGGCCCAGGTCGAGAAGGCGGTGCGCGACGGCTACGCCCGCATCAAGGACATGGTCCCGGTGCTCTACGCCGACGTCGACCCGCGCCTGCACCCGGCCGCCGCCCGCTCGGTCTTCGGCCACATGATCGACCTGGTCCGCCAGGGCAAGCTGGTCACCGACGGCGAACCGGCCATCGACGGCGAGTACCGGCCGGCCTAGCGACCTCCCTGCCCGCCCCCTCCCCGCTCATCTCGGCGAAGGCCGGGACGAGCGGCTTATTTCTCAGCCGCCAGCCCAGGTCTCTCAACGGCCCCCGCCTCAGGTGGCGGCGCGGCCTGGCTCCAGACGTAGCCGGCGATGGTCGTGGCGCTGATGCTCAGCGCCATCAGCGCCCGCAGCCACAGGCGGTCGAAGTCGGCGACGATGGCCGCCATCAGGGCGAGCACGCCGACCCCGACCGTGGCCAGCGCCAGCCGCGGTGACGCCCAGGCGGCGAAGGCCGCAAAGCCCTCGGTCCAGTCCATCAGCCCGGCCCAGACGCCGGCGCCGGCGACCGCCATCAGGATGGAGGGCCCGAGCGCCAGCACGATGGCCAGGTTCAGGCCGCGCCGGACGAGCTTCAGGTTCGGCCGCCGGCCCCGGTTGCGCGGGCGGGCCTCGGGAACCTGACGCAGGACGGTCTGGACGTCGGAGGCCATGGCGCCGCTCCCCTAGGCTTTCACCGGCTGGGCGGTGGGCAGGACGTAGTCCTCGAACTTCTGACGGATCACCTTCTTGTCGATCTTGCCCGTGGCGCCCAGCGGGATCTCGTCGACGAACACCACGTCGTCGGGCATCCACCACTTGGCGATCTTGCCCTCCAGGTAGTCGAGGAACTCCTGCTTGGTGGCGCTCTCGCCGTCCTTCAGCTTGACCAGCAGCAGGGGCCGCTCGTCCCATTTGGGATGGGCGACGCCGATCACCGCGGCGAGGATCGCCTTGGGGTGGCCGGCCGCCAGGTTCTCGATCTCGATGGAGCTGATCCACTCGCCGCCCGACTTGATCACGTCCTTGGCCCGGTCGGTGATCTGCATGAAGCCGTGCTCGTCGATGGTCGAGACGTCGCCGGTGTCGAAGAAGCCCTCCGGGTCGAGGATCTCGCCGCCGTCGCCGCGGAAGTACTCGCGCACCACGAACGGGCCCTTCACCTTCAGCTTGCCGAAGGTCGTCCCGTCATGCGGCAGCCGCTTGTTCTCGTCGTCCACCAGCTTGAGTTCGACGGTGACCGGCGGGCGGCCCTGCTTGAGCCGGTAGCGCAGCTGCTCCTCGGGCGGCATGGCGGCGATGGCGGCGTTGGGGGTCGACTGGGTGCCGAGCGGGCTGGTCTCGGTCATGCCCCAGGCGTGGGTCACCTCGACGCCGAACTCGTCGCGGAAGCCGCGGACGATCGCCTCCGGCACCGCCGAGCCGCCGATCACCACCCGCTTCAGCGTCGTCAGCTTGCCGTTGGTCTCGCGCAGGTGGGCGAGCAGCATCTGCCAGACGGTCGGGACCGCGGCCGAGAAGGTCACGCCCTCGCTCTCCAGCAGCTCGTGCACCGAAGCGCCGTCCAGCTTCTGGCCCGGCATCACCAGCTTGGCGCCCGCGGCCGGCGCGGAGAAGGCGATCCCCCAGGCGTTGGCGTGGAACATCGGCACCACCGGCAGCACCACGTCCTTGGCCGAGATGGCCAGCACGTCGACGCCCATGGTCACCAGGGTGTGCAGGAAATTGGAGCGGTGGGAGTAGAGCACCCCCTTGGGGTTGCCCGTCGTGCCGGAGGTGTAGCAGAGGCCCGCGGCGGTGTTCTCGTCGAAGCCGCCCCAGACGCAGTCGGCGCTGTTCTGCTCGATCAGGTCCTCGAAGCAGAGGGCGCCCGGGAAGTCGACGCCCTTCATCCCCTCGCGGTCGGTCATCACCACCCAGTGCTTCACGCTCGGCAGCTGGTCGCGGTGCTGCGCAAGGATCGGCAGGAAGGTCAGGTCGGTGAAGAGGACCTTATCCTCGGCGTGGTTGATGATGTAGCAGAGCTGCTCGGCGAACAGGCGCGGGTTGAGCGTATGGCAGACCGCGCCGATGCCCATGATCCCGTACCAGGTCTCCAGGTGCCGGGCGGTGTTCCAGGCCAGGGTCGCGACCCGGTCGCCGACGCCTACCCCCATGCCTTTGAGGGCGTTCGACAGCCGCTTGGCCCGCACGTGCGCCTCGGCGTAGGTGGTCCGGACGATCGGCCCCTCGGCGGAGCGGCTGACGATCTCGCGCCCCCCGTGCCAGGCCTTGGCGTGGTCGAGGATCTTGTCGACCGTCAGCGGCCAGTCCTGCATCAGCCCAAGCATCTCTTCCTCCCGGTGGCCGGCGTCGCGTTTCCCGCAGTCCGTCCGGCGCTTAGTTGTCTAATCAGCGCTCACTTAGCCTCGCCGAGGCCCCGGCGGGAAGCCCATGACTGCGCCGCGGGCGCCGCGCCGTCGGTCACGTCCATAACCAACCACTCAATACGGCCGAGGTTTCGGGCCTGCTGCATGGCGATGGTCTCAACGGTGGCGTCCGAGGCGTCGGCCGTCCGCCCGCGCACCCGCTGCTCGAGCACGGCCGTGGGCGCCTCCAGCCAGACGCCGTCGAAGGGGACCGCCAGCTCGCCGGCCAGCGCCTCCGCCCGCCGGCGGGCGACGTCGTCGACGAAGCTGGCGTCCAGCACCACCGACCAGCCGGCCCTCAGCATCCGGGCGGCGGCGTCGAACACCGCATCGTAGACCGCCGCATAGAACGCGGGCTCGTAGGCCGAGGCCGGCAGCCGCTCCAGCGGATCGACGCCCGCCAGCCGCTTGCGCACCTCGTCCGTGCGCAACACCACGGCCCCGGGCGGCGCGCCGAGCGCCGGGGCGGCGGCGCGGGCGAAGGTGCTCTTGCCGGCGCCCGAGAGGCCGCCCACCGCCGCCAGCCGCGGCGGGGGCGGCGACAGGTGGCGCCGCGCCGCGGCGAGATAGTCCCGGCCCCGCTCCACATCGCCGCTGTGCACCGCCACGTGCGCCCGCACAGCCGCCCGGACGGACAGCATCAGCGGCAGGGCGGCGAGGCCGTCGTAGACGGCGGGGCCGAAGGTGCGCGCCGATTGGTCCAGCCAGGTGGCGAGCACCCGCGCGCCGGCCTCTCCCCGGCCGCGGAAGGCCAGGTCCATCAGCAGGAAGGCCACGTCGTACTGGACATCGATATCCGACAGCTGGTCGTTGAACTCGATGCAGTCGAACAGCACCGGCCGGCCGTTCTCCAGCAGGATGTTGCCCAGGTGCAGGTCGGCGTGGCACCGCCGGCCGAAGCCCGCCGCCTTGCGGGCTTCCAGAAGCGGCGTCGCGGCCCGGAGCGCGGCGTAGGTGCGGGCGACGAGGTCGGCGACCTCCCCCTCCCCCAGCTCGCCGGTCAGCGCGCCCAGCACCTCGGCGTTGGAATCGATGGTGTACTTCAAAGCCTTCAGGCCGCCGGCGTCGGGACGCACCGGAGCGGCGGCGTGGGCGCGGGCGATCAGCCGCCCGAGCGCCTCGGCGAGGTCGCCGTCGACGGCTTCGGGCCGCTCGGAAAGCACCGCCGTCTCGTCGAAGCGGCGCATCTCCAGGGCGTAGTCGACGACCTCCCCCGCCCCGTCCACCGCCAACCGGCCGTCGGCCTCGCGGGTGATCCGGCGCACCGCGCGATAGATGTCCGGCGCGGTCGCCTGGTTGAACGCCAGCTCCCGCTCGACGGCCCAGCGGCGTTTCTCCAGCGTGGTGAAGTCCAGGAAGCCGAGGTCGAGGCGGCGCTTCACCTTCAGCGCCTGCGGGCCGTTCAGGAACACCCGCGCGCAGGAAGTCTCGATGACGGACTCGGATCGGCCCCCCAGGAAGCCGGCGACCTCCGCCTCCTCGCTCAAGGATAGAGCCGCTGGGTGGTCCAGCCCGCCCCGCTCTTCTC
The DNA here is from genome assembly GCF_042681205.1 of Phenylobacterium terrae. Taxonomy (NCBI): domain Bacteria; kingdom Pseudomonadati; phylum Pseudomonadota; class Alphaproteobacteria; order Caulobacterales; family Caulobacteraceae; genus Phenylobacterium; species Phenylobacterium terrae. The sequence goes on along the minus strand of NZ_JBHUEY010000001.1, from coordinate 2,528,712 downwards.
GAACACCAGCCGGTCGTGCAGGCGGAACGGCCGGTCGCGCCAGAACTCGAAGCTGGCCGGCGCCACGCGGAAGCCGGACCAGTTGGGCGGCCGGGGCACCTTCCCGAGGCCGAACTTCAGGCCCATCTGGGCGATCCGCTTCTCGAACGCGCCGCGCTCGGGCAGCGGCCGGGACTGGTCGGACGCCCAGGCGCCCAGCTGGGCCGGGCGGGCGCGCGTGGCCCAATATTCGTCCGCCTCCTGCGGCGTGACCGAGGACACCGTCCCCCTCACCCGCACCTGGCGGCGCAACGACTTCCAGTGGAACAGCAGCGCCGCCTTCGGATGGCCGGCCAGCTGGCGGCCCTTGGCGCTCTCCAGGTTGGTGTAGAAGACGAAGCCGGCCGGATCGACGTCCTTCAGCAGCACCATGCGCACGTCCGGCATGCCGCCCTCGTCGACGGTGGCCAGGGCCATGGCGTTGGCGTCGTTGGGCTCGCGCTCGACCGCCTCGCGCAGCCAGCTCGCGAACAGCGCGAAGGGGTCGTCCTCGGCCATCGGCGGCGGCGGCTCGGCCGAGGCGACCTGGCGCACATACTCGTCCTCGGACGGGGACGGCGGGATCAGGGGCTCGCTCATGGCCCCCGCTATAGCGCGCGGCGGCCAAGAGCGGCAGGGCTTAACCCACCATTGACCGGCCGGCCTCTAGCTTGGCCGTCCGATGAGCGGCCAAGACCCCACCATGAGCCTCGAACGCGCCCGCCAACTGATGGGCGTGTCCGAAACCGCCACCACCGCCGAGATCCGGCGCGCGTTCCGGCTGCAGGCCAAGCAGGCCCACCCGGACCGCGGCGGCGACGCCGAGCGGTTCCGCGAGGTGGTCGAGGCCTACCACCTGCTGCTGCGGATGCCCGCCAAGGCCCGCGCGCCGCGCGCGCACGAGCGCAGCTGGAAGCCGAAGACCTCCAGCGTCGAGCTGGAGATCACCCCCGAGGTCGCGATGCTGGGCGGAGAGGTGGAGCACGCCCTCTCCGACGGCCGCCGCCTGCGCCTGACGCTGCCGGCCGGCCTGCGGGCCGGCGACAAGGTCCGGGCCGACGGCGTCGAGCTGCCGGTGGTCATCCGCGGCGACGGCGAGACCCTGGTCCGCGGCGACGACCTGTGGATCACCGCCAAGGTCCCGCCCCGGCTGATGGAGCAGGGCGGCAAGCTGACGGTCGAGACGCCGCTCGGCCGGCGCATCGTCTGGATCACCGAGAAGTCCGGCGCCCAGGCGCTCATCCGGCTGCAGGGCCAGGGCCTGCCCGCCCGCGGCCGCCACCGCCAGGGCCACCTGTTCGTCCGCCTCTCCCCCGGCGAGGCCGAACCGGCGTCCGAAGCCCGCAAACGCTTCACCGCCGCCTGGGCGGCCTGAGAGCCCTCCTCTCCCTCGACTCGAAGAGCGGGGGGAGAGGTCGGGAGAGGGGCGAAGCGGTCTCCGTCCCGCGCCGGATGCTCGCCCAAGGCGCGCCCCCTCCTTGCTATATCGAGCAACCGCCTCGAAGGCGCTTCCTCAGCTCCACCCCTCTCCTCAATCCTCTCCCCTCGGGCTGCGCCTCGGGGGAGAGGAGGTAGTCGGCGCAGCGGGAAATGGTCTAAAGGCGCAGCCATGTCGCACAACACCTTCGGCCACCTGTTCCGCGTGACGACCTGGGGCGAGAGCCATGGGCCGGCCCTGGGCTGCGTCGTCGACGGCTGCCCGCCGGGGATTCCGCTGACCGAGGCCGACGTGCAGGCCTTCCTGGACAAGCGCCGCCCGGGCCAGGGCAAGTTCGTCACCCAGCGGCAGGAGCCGGACGCGGTGAAGATCCTGTCCGGCATCTTCTCCGACGAGCGGACCGGAGGCCAGGTCACCACCGGCACGCCGATCTCCATGCTGATCGAGAACGTCGACCAGCGCAGCCGCGACTATTCCGAGATCGCCCAGGCGTTCCGGCCGGGCCATGCCGACTACACCTATTTCGCCAAGTACGGCGTGCGCGACTACCGCGGCGGCGGCCGGGCCTCGGCGCGCGAGACGGCCGCGCGGGTCGCGGCCGGCGCGGTGGCCCGCAAGATCCTGCAAGGCGTCACCATTCGCGGCGCCGTCGTGCAGATCGGCCCCCACGCGGTGAACCGCGAGCGCTGGGACTGGGACCAGACCCACGAGAACCCCTTCTGGTGCCCGGACGCGGAGATGGTCTCCGTCTGGGAAGAGCACCTGGAGAAGACCCGAAAGGCCGGCTCCTCCACCGGCGCGATCGTCGAGGTGGAGGCCAGCGGCGTCCCCGCCGGCTGGGGCGCGCCGATCTATGGCAAGCTGGACGCCGAGCTCGCCGGCGCGCTGATGAGCATCAACGCCACCAAGGGCGTGGAGATCGGCTCCGGCTTCGCCGCCGCCGCCCTCTCGGGCGAGGAGAACGCCGACGAGATGCGGATGGGCAACGAGGGGCCGATCTTCCTGACCAACAAGGCCGGCGGGATCCTGGGCGGCATCTCCACCGGCGCGCCGGTGCTGGCGCGCGTGGCCTTCAAGCCCACCTCCTCCATCCTGACGCCGCGCCAGAGCATCAATGAGGCCGGCGAGCAGATCGAGGTCCGCACCAAGGGCCGCCACGATCCCTGCGTCGGCATCCGCGGCACCCCGGTGGCCGAGGCGATGATGGCCTGCGTCCTCGCCGACGCCTTCCTCCGCCACCGCGCCCAGACCGGCGGCGGCGCGCACGCGCCCGGCCGGTAAGGCGCCGCCGGCTCATGCCGGCCACCCATCCTGACGAGCCTGCCGCAACGGGCTGGGTCGCCGGGACAAGCCCGGCGACGACGGAGCGTTGGGGAACTGGGAGCGACGGCGCTATCCTGGCCTCACCCTGCGATGGAGCCCCGTCCCATGCGCGCCCTCCTCTCCGCCGTCGCCCTCCTCGCCGCCAGCCTGCCCGCGGCCGCCTGCGCGCAAGCGGCCCCTGCCGTCGAGGACGGCCGCGTCGCCGCCGTCATGGCCGAGCTGGAGGCCAACCGCGGCATGGGCGTGCCGCGCCCCGACGGTCAGGCGCTGAAGGAGCTGGTGGAGGAGATCGGCGCCAGGCGGGCGGTCGAGATCGGGACCTTCCGCGGCTACTCGGGCCTGTGGCTGGCGCTGGGGCTGCGCAAGACCGGAGGGACGCTCACCACCTACGAGATCGACCCCGAGACCGCTGAGGTCGCCCGCCGCAACTTCGAACGCGCGGGCGTGTCGGACCTCGTGACAATCGTCGTCGGCGACGCCCACCAGGAGGTGACGAAGCTCTCGGGGCCCATCGACCTCGTCTTCATCGACGCCGACAAGGAGGGCTACCTCGACTACCTGGAAAAGCTGCTGCCCAAGGTGCGCAAGGGCGGCGCGATCGTCGCCCACAACGTCCGCTACCCCACGCCCGACCCAGGCTTCATCCGCGCCATCGAGACCGACCCGCGGCTCTCCACGACCTACATCAACATGGACGGGCCCGGCCTGAGCGTCTCGCGGGTGCGCTGAGTCGGGCAATAGACTGTTTCCGCATTGGAAGCGGCAAGGCCGTTGTTCCCGCGATTACTTCGCCTATCTCAACGCCATGATCGAAAAGCGCCCCTTCTCCGAGCTCGGCCGGTTCCAGAACGACTGGCTGAACGCCCATTACCACTTCAGCTTCAGCAATTGGTACGACCCCAATCGCATGGGCTGGGGGTCCCTCAGGGTCTGGAACGACGACGAGATCGCGCCCCAGACCGGCTTTCCGCCGCACCCGCACCGGGACATGGAGATCATCACCTATGTCCGCAAAGGCGCGGTGACCCACCAGGACAGCCTGGGCAACCAGGGCCGTACCGAGGCCGGCGACGTGCAGGTGATGAGCGCCGGCTCGGGCATCCGCCACGCCGAGTACAACGTCGAGCCCGAGACCACGACGCTGTTCCAGATCTGGATCGAGCCGCGCAGCTCCGGCGGCGAGCCCGGCTGGGGCGCCAAGCCCTTCCCGAAGGACGATCGGGCCAACGCCTTCTCGGTGCTGGCCTCCGGCCTCGGCGACGAGGGCGCCCTGCCGATCCGCGCCGACGCCCGGGTGCTGGGCGCGACGCTGCAGGCCGGCCACGAGCTGACCTACGAGGCCGAGCCGGGCCGCCACCTCTACCTGGTGGCCGCCACCGGCGAGGTCGAGGTCGGCGAGGTCACCCTCGGCCCGCGCGACGGCGCCGCGATCAAGGACGAGGCCCGGTTGTCGATCCGCGCCCGCAAGGACGCCGAGATCGTCATGGTGGATTGCGCCTGAGGCCTTTGGCCGCGCCGAATTGAGTAGGCGCGGCCACTTCCACTTCTCGTTGACCGTGGTCTAAGAGGCCCTAATGCGCGGTGGTTCGCCGCCGCGCCTCCCTCTAGCTGGGCCTGCCTCGCCGCCGTGCGCTACGACACGCTCAAGATCCTGCTGGTCGACGACAACCAGCACGCCCGGATCCTCGTCACCGAGATCCTGCGCTCCATCGGCGTGCAGCACGTGTTCGAGGCCGCCGACGGCTCAGCCGGACTGCAGCAGCTGCGCGAGCACCAGATCGACATCATCTTCACCGACCTGTCGATGCAGCCGATGGACGGCATCGAGTTCGTCAGGCGGCTGCGCAACGCCCCCGACAGCCCCAACCAGATGGCCCCGGTGATCATGGTCACCGGCCACTTCACCCTGGCCCGGGTGTCGGCGGCCCGCGACGCCGGCGTGAACGAGTTCCTGGCCAAGCCGCTCACCGCCCGCGGCGTCATCGAGCGGCTTCAGCGGGTGATCGAACATCCCCGCCCGTTCGTCCGCACCGCCGGATATTTCGGCCCCGACCGGCGCCGCCGCGACGATCCGGAATACCGAGGCCCGATGCGCCGCAAGACCGACGCCGCGGGCCGGCCGGCGCCGACTCAAGAGATCTAGGACAGCGCCATCATTCGGCGCGGATTGCGGCGTCCCCTTCGCGGCGGGGCGTCCAGGAGTTCTCCAGTGACCTCAGTGCGTATTCTCGTCCTCATCGCCGCGGGGCTGGCCCTGTCCGGCTGCATCTCGACGGTCGTCGGCGCCACCGCCGGGGCGGCGGTGGGCGTGGCGGGCGCAACGGTCGGCGTCGCCGCCAAGGGCGTCGGCGTCGCCGCCAAGGGCGCCGGCAAGGTGGTCGGCGCGGCGATCCCCGACCGCAAGGAGCGGCCGCCGGAGGAGCACGGCGCGTACTAGCCGACCTCCATCGCGCAGCGCTCGCCGATGCTCGGCCGCGAGACGACGATGCGCGACAGGCCGGGGAACCGGGGCTTCAGCCGGGCGGCGAAGTAGCGGCAGAGGTTCTCGAGCGTGGGGCTGGCCAGCCCCTCCTTCTCGTTCAGCACCCCGTGGTCCAGCTCGCCGGCCACTTCCCGCAGCGCCTGGTCGAGGTCGGCGAGGTCGGCGACCCAGCCGACCGGCCCGCTCGCCTCCCCGCGGACGGACGCCTCCACCTGGAACGAGTGGCCGTGCATCCGCGTGTAGCCGCGCTCGGGCGAGCCGTCGGGCAGGTAGTGGGCCGCGTCGAAGGTCGCGGCCTTGGTGATCTCGAAGATGGGTGAGGTCATCTAGTCTGGAGGTGCGGCGGGCGGGCTGAGCCGCCTCTAGGGAATGCCCAGGTATTTGTGGGTCTGGACGCTTAAACGCCAGCGGGGGTGGGCGAGGCAATAGGCGATCGCCGCCTGGGTGTTCGCCGCCCGGTCCGGCCCGTCCATCGGCTGGAGGAAGAAGCGCTCGAAATCCAGCCCCTCGAACCTGGCCGGATCGACGCCCGGCTGGGGGAAGACCAGCTTCAGCTCCTGTCCGCGGGTCTGGGCGAGCGGGGCGTCGGCCTTGGGGCTGACGCAGATCCAGTCGATCCCCGCCGGCGCCGGCAGCGTGCCGTTGGTCTCCACGGCGATCTCGAAGCCGCGGGCGTGCAGGGCCGCGATCAGCGAAGGGTCGAGCTGCAGCAGGGGTTCTCCGCCCGTGCAGACCACCAGCCGGCCGGCCGGGCCGCCTTCCCAGGCCGCCTCGACGGCGCCGGCCAGCTCGTCCGGCGTGGCGAAACGCCCGCCGCCCGGCCCGTCCATGCCGACGAAGTCCGTGTCGCAGAAGTTGCACACGGCGCTGGCCCGGTCCTGCTCGCGCCCGGACCACAGGTTGCAGCCGGAGAAGCGGCAGAACACCGCCGGCCGCCCGGCCTGGCCGCCCTCCCCTTGCAGGGTGAGGAAGATCTCCTTGACCGCGTAGCTCATGACGCCAGCGCCGGCCGGCCCGCCTCGACCCAGCCGTCCCATCCCTTGGCCCGCAGCTCGCAGGCCGGGCAGTCGCCGCAGCCGTAGCCCCAGGCGTGACGGGCGCCCCGCTCGCCGCGGTAGCAGGTGTGGCTCTCCTCGAGGATCAGGCTGACCAGCGCCTCGCCGCCCAGGCCCTTGGCCAGCGCCCAGGTCTGGGCCTTGGTCAGCCGCATCAGCGGCGTCTCGATCCGGAAGTCCTGGGCCATGCCGAGGTTCAGCGCCCGCTCCAGCGCATCCAGCGACTCCCGCCGGCAGTCGGGATAGCCGGAGAAGTCGGTCTCGCACATCCCGCCCACCAGCGCCTCGGCGCCCCGCCGGTCGGCCAGCGCCGCGGCGTAGGTGAGGAACACCAGGTTGCGGCCCGGCACGTAGGTCGAGGGCAAGCCCTTGTCGGTCAGCTCGAAGGCCCGCTCTGCGGTCATGGCGGTGTCGGCGATGGCCCCGAAGCCGCGGATCTCCAGGATGTGGTCGGCGCCCAGCCGGCCGGCCCACTGCGGAAAGCGCTCGGCCATCGCCCGGCGCACCACCTTGCGCGCCTGCATCTCCACGGAATGGCGCTGGCCGTAGTCGAAGCCGACCGTCTCCACGCGTCCATACCGCTCCAGCGCCCAGGCCAGGCAGACGCTGGAATCCTGGCCGCCCGAGAAGAGGACGATCGCCTCGCAGGCGGGCTGGGAACTGTTCATCGGCCCCCATATGCGCCCGCTGCGCGCCTGCGCAAGCGCCTGCCGCGAAGAGGCATTTTTGGATTTCTGGTCAGGAGCGACCGCAGCCGGTTGAATTTAACGTCTCTGCAAGCGCTCGGAGTCAATTGTGCCGGAAGACAAAAAACCTGGCGGTCCATGTCCCTGCCCGAGTTCTTCTTCGAGCGTATCACCGACGAGGTCCGTCAGCAGATGGACGGCGTCCTGGCGCTCGCCCAGAGACTTGCGCGTCAGCCCCTGGGGAATGACGCCCAGACCTGCATCGCCGGCATCACCGAGGCGGCCGAAACCGTGCGCCGGGTGCTGGAGAGCAGCGTCGAGCTGAAGGCGGCGGCCACCCAGGACCTGACCTACACGCCCGAGCCGACCCTGCTGCGCGAGATCATGGACAAGGTCCAGCAGCGCTGGGAGACCCGCGCGGCCGAGAACGGCGTCACCCTCTCGGTCTCCTACCACGGCCATCCCGAGGCGCTGGCCGAGCTCGACGCCGGCCGGCTGATGCAGGTGTTCGACGGCTTCATCGCCCAGGCGGTGGCCGGGACCCGCCGCGGCGGCATCGAGGCCAGCCTGAAGGCCGTCGCCGACGGCGAGGGATTGCGCCTGGAGGGCCGCGTGCGCGACAGCGGCGACCGCTCCAGCATCGAGGACAAGTACGACATCCGCGAGATCGAGGCCCGCTTCGGCCTGGAGACCGCCCTGGGCGTGGCGCTCGGCCACCGCATCGTCAAGTCGCTGGGCGGCAAGATCCAGGTGGAGCCGAACGCCGGGGCCGGCGAGACCGTGGTCTTCGAACTGACCGCCGCCACCGCGCAGGCGCCGCAGGAGACGCGCGAGGAGACGCCCAACGCCCGGGCCGCCCACGTGCTGATCGTCGACGACAACGCCACCAACCGGATGGTCGCCGAGACCCTGTGCGAGATGTTCGACTGCACCTCCGAGATGGCCGAGGACGGCGTCGAGGCGGTGGAGGCGGCGCGCACCGGCCGGTTCGACCTGATCCTGATGGACATCAAGATGCCGCGGATGGACGGCGTGGCCGCCTCCAAGGCGATCCGCGCCCTGCCGGGGCGCCTCGGCCGGGTGCCGATCATCGCGCTCACCGCCAACGCCGACCCCGAGGACGCCGCCGGCTACCTGAAGGCCGGAATGAACGGCGTGGTCGAAAAGCCGATGAAGCCCGACAACCTGCTGCAGGCGCTGCAGGCCGCGCTCGGCGGAGACCCGGCCGCCGCGGCCTGACCGGCGTTTCCCCACTCCGCAAGGCGGCGGACAAGGCTAAGATGGTCCCAAACCCCACAAGGGAGGGGACCGATGGACCAGCTGTTCGCCAAGCTCTCCGACATCCTGGGCCCCGGCGGCCTGCTGACCGGCGATGACGCCGCCGACGCGGCCAAGAGCGTCTGGACGCGTCTTGGCCAGCCGCTGGCGGTCGCGAGGCCGCGCTCGACCGAGGAGGTTTCGGCGCTGCTCAAGGCCTGCCACGCCGCGGGCGTTCCGGTCACCCCCTGGGGCGGGCGCACGGGTCTGGTGGACGGCGCCTTCGCCACCGGCGCGGTGGCGATCCTCACCGACCGCATGAACCGCATCGAGGAAATCGACAAACAGGGCTCGACCATGACGGTCCAGGCCGGCTGCGTGCTGCAGACCGCCTGCGAGGCGGCCGAGGCGCAGGGGCTGTTCCTGCCGCTGGACCTCGGCGCGCGGGGCTCGGCGACGATCGGCGGCGTGGTCTCCACCAACGCCGGCGGCAACCGGGTGCTGCGCTACGGCATGACCCGCGACATGGTGCTGGGCCTGGAGGGGGTGCTGGCCGACGGGACGATCGTCTCGGCGCTCAACCCCTTGATCAAGAACAACACCGGCTTCGACCTCAAGCAGCTGTTCATCGGCTCGGAGGGGTGCCTCGGGATTGTCACCCGCGTCGTCCTGCGCCTTCGGCCCCAGCCGACGAGCCAGGACGCCGCCTTCCTGGCGGTGGAGACCTTCGAGAACCTGCCCAGGCTGCTGCGCCTGTTCGAGCGCGAGCTGTCGGGCACGCTCTCGGCCTTCGAGGTGATGTGGCGCGAGTTCTACGAGCTGGTCACCACCGAGCCGGCCAAGGGCCGCCCGATCCTGCCGCACGGCGCGCCCTTCTACGTCCTCGTCGAGACGCTGGGCGCCGACCAGGCCGGCGACTCCGAGCGCATGGAGCGGGCCCTGGAGAAGGCGCTCGAGGCCGGCCTCGTCGCCGACGCGGTGGTCGCCAAGTCCAAGGCCGAGCGCGACCGGATGTGGGCCCTTCGCGACGACGTCGCCCAGGTGGCGCGCAACGGCCCGGTGTTCACCTTCGACGTGTCGCTGAAGATCTCGGCGATGGAGGCCTACCTGGCCGGGTTGAAGGCCGCGCTGCTGGAGCGCTGGCCGAACGCGACCATGGTGGTCTTCGGCCACCTCGGCGACGGCAACCTGCACATCATCGCCGGCGTCGGCGAGCGCAGCGCCCGCAAGGCCGTCGAGGACCTGGTCTACGGCCACCTGCAGAAGGTCGGCGGCTCGATCAGCGCCGAGCACGGCGTCGGCCTGCAGAAGCGCGACTACCTGGCCTGCTCCCGCAGCCCCGAGGAGATAGCCCTGATGGGCCGCCTGAAGGCGATGTTCGACCCGAGGAACATCCTCAACCCGGGCAAGGTGTTGGAGCCGGCGGAGGCGCCCGCCGCCGGGCCGGAGCTGGCGAGCGCCGAGACGGGCCTCCTGGGTTGAACGACCTGGAGCTGCTCGCTCTCGACGCCGAGGCGACCTTCCTCACCCGAGCCGACGGGCGCATCACGGCCGAGAACGAGCCGACTCCCGGCCCCGCGCCGCGGATGTTCCTGGCCGGGTGCGCCGAAGGCAACCTCCTGCGCCTGCGCCACGACCTGGAGCCGGACGTGGCCCAGGAGCTCGGCCGCCTCGCGGCCGCCGAGCCGCCGTTCGCGAGCCCCGAGGGCGAACCCCGCTTCCTCGCCCGCTACCGCGCGCTGCTGGCGGGCGCGGCGCCGCAATTCGACCTCTCCTTCGACCTGCCGAACGGCCTCGCGCCCGCCCTCGACGCCGAGTTCGTCTACTCGGACGGCCCGGCCGGCCAGGCCCTGATGGCCCGCTTCGCCGCCGAGGGCATGCCGCCCCACCTCGCCGCGAACGGCTTTGGAGACGTCAGCGAGTTCTGGCCGCCGTGGTGCGTGGCGTTGATCGGCGGCGAGGTCGGCGCCGTCGCCTTCGCCGCCCGGCTGGGCCCCCGCAGCGCCGCCCTGGGCCTGGTCACCTTTCCGGGGTTCCGGAGCCGCGGGCTCGGCGCGGCGGTCACCGCCGCCTGGACCCGGCACCCGGCCCTGGCGGACCGGCGCCTGTTCTACGGCTGCGCGCGGGACAACCTGTCCTCGCGCCGCGTCGTCCAGCGCCTGGGCCTGCGCTTCATCGGCCCGACGCTGCGGCTGGCCTGAAGACGGCCAAGGGGGGGACGGCTTGGCCGCCCCCTCTCCTCACGCGAACTCCAGCGCAATGGCCGCGACCTCGGTTCGCCGTTCGGCGTCGAGCCGGCCCAGGCTCTCCAGGAACTTCGGATGGCTCATGCCGCTGCCGATATAGGTCCAGCGGTTGGCCTGGAGCTGGATCTCGAACGCCTGCTCCCGCTCGGACTTGCTCAGCCGGCGGCCCGTCTTCCTCGTGAAGGCGTCCAGGTCGAGCCCGACCTGGGCCTTCAGGCCATCGTCGAAGAACGCGCCCAGGGCCAGGAAGCCGTCGATGGCCGCCTCGATCTCGGCGTGGGTCATCTGCTCGGCGATGAGCGACACCAGCTGGGCGTCGAGCTGGGCGTGCTGATGCTCCTCCATCCAGTGGTGCAGCAGCAGGCTCTTGAACTGCGGATCCAGCCCCTCGTCCTGGGCCACGCTCTCGGTGTAGTGGCGCTGGGTCATCCATTCGATCATCAGCGTCAGCAACGCCACCGACAGCGGCGGATGCGACAGGACGTGCGCCTTGATCGCCTCGGGCGGGCCGATGACTTCGCAGGGGCTGCCGAAGCCCTCCGCGAACGCTTCACGGAAGCAGCGGAACAGGTGGATGTGCTTGGCCTCCTCGCTGATGAACTCGAGGAAGGCCCGGGCCCGATAGTCGTCGCCGCTCAGCCAGGGCCGCGCGTGGTCCAGCATGAACGGCAGGATGTACTCCTCGATCAGCCCGAACATGGCCAGGTAGGTGTGGCCGCGGATCTGGTTGAGGGCCAGCGTCTCGCCCGGCGAGAGGAAGGCGAGCCCGCCCGTCCGGGCGAGGCTCTCGGGCATGAACGGGCGGGCGAAGTCCAGCGGCTTGTCGGGCCCGATCAGGTCCTCGACCCGCCAGGTGATGCGCTCGGAACGCTGCAGGCAGTCCTTGAACGAGTAGGGGTAGGTCATGGCGTTTCTCTGCTTTTCTCGATGGCCGCCCTTGGCGCGCGGCCGGCGGGGGAGCGCCGGCCGCGCGGCGGACGGTCAGTAGGTCTCGACGCTGACGTCGATGGGAACGGAGCGGCCGACCACGTCCTTCACCGGGCTCATGTCCGTGATCGCCTTGATGGTCTCGGCGGGGGCCTCGGTCTGCACCCGCATGCGCACCCGGATCTGGCTGTAGCCCTTGCGGACCTTGTCCGAGAGGCCGAGGAAGCCGCGCAGGTCGAGGTCGCCGTCGACCTCGGAGTCGATCGCCCCCACCTCGATGCCGCGGGCGGCGCAGTGGTAGGCCGTGGTGGTGGTCATGCAGCCGATCAGGGCGTGCAGCACCCACTCCACCGGGTTCGGGGCCTCGTCGCGGCCCAGCAGCACCTGATGCTCGCCGTTCTCGAACACGAAGGCCTTGCCGTCCGCGCGATGGGTCGTCAGCGCGCCGGTGAAGTCCTTGATGGTCGAACGGTTGCGGTCGCCCTCGATCCAGCTGTTCTTCAGGCGGAAGTTGAACTTGCCGATCTCCGGGTTGGCCTGGACGGCGGAGATGACCTCCTTCATGGCGGTGACGTTGACGCCGTTGGTGACGGTGGGCGGGGTGAGGACTTCGGTCGACATATCTCGGCTCCTTGATCGTTGTTCGGCGAATGCCGGGAGCCGGGGATTTACGGGCGCGGGGCGGCGCCTTGAATGACCGCGCCGCCGGACATCATGACCGGGACGCCGGGCGAGGACGGGGGCGGCGGGGGCGAGCAAGGGCGAGGTCCTTTCCTGGATCACTCCCCAGGGCGTGAGCTTCGGCCTCACATCGTGAGGCGGGCGCTGCGGATTGACTGACCGAGGCGCGCGTGGCTCGTTCGCGCCCTCACCCGGACGGAGAGAGCAGCTGATGGCGTCGGTGGTCTTGAGCGTGATCGGCAGCGACCGGCCGGGCCTTACGGAGGCGCTGGCGGGCGCCGTCCTGTCGGCCGGCGGCAACTGGCTGGAGAGCCATCTGAGCCGGCTCGGCGGCCTCTACGTCGGATCGGTGCTGGTCGCCCTAGATCCGGACAAGGTCGCCGCCCTGGAGGCGGCCGTCCGCGCGGTGGACGCCCAGGGCCTGGAGGTGCGCGTCGCGCCCGCAGGCGAGGAGGCCGCCGCCGCCCAGGGCGAGGCCCTGCAGTTCAGCCTCGTCGGCCAGGACCGTCCTGGGATCGTCCGCCAGGTGACCGCCGTGCTGGCCGGCCTGGAGGTCAACATCGAGACCTTCGAGACCCGCATCAGCGCCGAGCCCCACTCCGGCGGCGCCCTCTTCCACATGGACGCCCGCCTGCGCCTGCCGCCCGGCCTGCGCGCCGCCGAGGTCGAGACGGCCCTGGAGGCCATCTCCGCCGAGATCATGGTCGACAGCTCGCTGACGCCGGCGCAGGGGCGTTGAACCGCGCCGCGCTCGACGACGCGGAGGGGGCCGCTCACCAGCTGTACTTCAGGCCGATGTTCACGCCGTGGCCCTCGAGAGGGGCGCCTTCGACATCCGCGCTCCAGAAGCCTTCGGCGAAGACGGCCAGGCCCGACGAGAACTCCAGCGTCGCGCCGCCGCCGGCCTTGACCCACGTCCGTTCCGACCGCCAGGCGATCGGCTCGTCCTCGAAACGGATATCGCTCTCGTCGCCGAAGTCGCGCCAGAGGTCGACCCGGGCGAAGGGCCTCAGCTGCGCCCCGCCGACCTGGAACTCGCTGGTCGCCCGAAGGCCCAGCCGGCCGGTGACGGTGTCGAACGAGTCGTAGTCGATGCGCGAGTAGAGGTCGCTGGTCGAATCCAGCTCGACCCTCTGCGCGATCAGCTGGGCCTGGGGCTCGATCACCCAGGAGGTCCCGCCGAGGGGGAACGGATAGCCGACCTCGATCGAGCCGGTCAGGCTGTCGCCCGAGGTGTGCGCGTGCACGCCGTAGATCGACTGCGAGCTCGCCTTGAGGCGCCGGTAGAGCACGACCAGGTCGAGGTACAATCCCCGCTCGCCGACGAAGGTCCCGGTCAGGCCCACGCCGTCGCTCTTCAGCCTCAGCGTCCCCACCCGCCGGCCGGTGTCGCCGCCCAGCACGGCGCCGGAGACGTCGCCCCTGGCCTCGGCGTAGCTGTAGAAGGCGCCGAGGCGGCTCTGGCCGGTCTCGCTGGCCCAGAGGTCCAGGCCAGCCTGCACGCCCCAGGCCGCGCCGTCGAAGCTCGGCGCCATTGCAAAGCCGTTGGCCGCCAGCCGCTGGTCGGCGCCCTGCCTGGCCGTGTGGCGCCAGTAGCGGGCCCAGGCGCCGGGAACCGCGCCCTGGCCAGTGAGGAAGCTCTGGTCCCCGCGGCGTTCGTGGAAGGTCCCGACCTCGTCGATCCCCATCTGGTGCGCCATCACCGGAGCCAGCGTCTCGCCCGGCAGTTCCGGCCGCAGCAAGGGGACCTCCGGAAGCTCCGGAATGGCCGCGCCGCCGCCGCCGGACTCCGGCGGCTCGACGATCGGCGGCGGCGGGGCCGGCGCCGGCGGCGGGTCGACCGGCTCGGGGGCCTGAGGGGCCGGCTCCGGCTCGGTCGGCGGCTGTGTCGGCGGTTCGGTCGGCGGCTCCGTGGGCGGGACAAGCGGCGGCAGCGTCGGCACGTCGACCGGCGGGACGGTGGGAGGCTCCGGCGGCGGCTCAGTCGGCTGCACCGGGGGGGCCGGCGGGGGCTCGGGCGGCGGCGCCACGGGCGGCTCCGTCGGCGGTTCGGTGGGGGGCTCCGTCGGCGGCTCCGGGGGGGGTTCCGTCGGAGGCTCGGTCGGAGGTTCGGTTGGAGGCTCCGTGGGCGGCTCCGTAGGCGGCTCGGTCGGAGGCTCGGTGGGCGGCTCGGTTGGCGGCTCCGTAGGTGGCTCGGTCGGCGGGTCCGGCGGCGTTTGGAGGTGCGAGCGCAGGAACCAGCTCTCGGCCGCACCGGCGCCCGTTCCGCCACGCGCCAGCGTGTATTCGAAGGCGCCCGCGGCCAGGCGGTTGCCGAGCGTGAACGCGTCGACCGCGCTGGCGGCGCCGCCCGCCACGTCGACCACGCGGATGCCGTCGCCGGTGGTCAGCGCCCCGGCGCCGTCCAGGTTGGTGATCAGCAGCGTGGTGGAGCCGGAGGCCGTGGCGCCGGCGCCCTGAACGACGAGCCGGTCCGACGGCGAGGCGTCGTCCGCCGAGCACCGTCTGCAGCGAGACGCGGCCGCTGGAGCCGAAATAGTTTCCCATGACCACGAACCGGTCGCTCGTGCTGGAGCCGCCGTTCGTCAGGTCGATCAGACCGGCGTTGTTGAGGGCGACCAGCCCTCCGGACGCAAAGGGCGCGACCGTGTGCACGCCCTGGCCCGCCCTCACGCTGCTGGAGCCGTCGATCTCGAGGCGCCCGGTTCCCGAGCCGGAGTCGCCCAGCCTCAGGGTCTGGAAGTTGGAGAAGGTCAGCTGCGAGCCGCTGGCCAGTTCGAAGCGCTCCCAGTTGACGTAGCGGCCCACGTCGTCGCCGGTCGTGCCGTTCCAGTACAGGAAGTCCGCGCCGGTCCCGCCGTCGTACATCTGGCCCGGCGGCAGGTTGCTCGGGCCGAGGTTGAAGAAGGTCGCCCGGTCGTCGTCGGCGCCCAGGTTCAGGCCCCCGATCGTGCCGCCGCTCCAGGTGAAGTTGTCGGAGCCGGCGCCGCCGAGCACGGCCTGCGAGGCCCGGCCGTCGGAGAAAACGCCGACGTCGTCGCCATCGCCGAGGATGATCTGGCCGTTCGCCACCCCGCCCCGCATGTAGAAGACGTCGTTCCCCGGTCCCAGATCGATGGTCCCGTGGGCCGTGTCGATCTGCGTGCGCCCCGCTCCGCCGTCGGTCTCGGCCCGGTTGACGAAGATGTCGTCGCCGGCGCCCAGGCTGACCGAGTTGTTGATCACCCCGTGGTTGTCGATCGTGTCGCGTGCCGACCCGGTCGAGATGATGTTGCCGTTGATGGTCGCGGGGTTGCGGTTGACCACGTGGTTCTCGCCGTCCCCGGACAGCATGAGGCCGTTGTTGATCATCCCCCAGTTGTCGAGGCTGTTGGACGGCCCGCTCATGCTGAAGGCGTTGCTGACGGCTGCGCCGAGGTGCAGGACCACGGAGTTGCTGGTCGAGCCGTTCAGGGTCAGCCCGTTGTTGAACACGCCCTCGGCATTCACGGTGTTGACCGCGCCGGTGACGTTGACGGGCCCTGCGAACCCCCGGGACGCGGGCAGGCTGATGAAGTTGGTCCCGGCGCCGGTGATCGTCAGGCTGCCGTTGAAGTTGCCGTTCTGGATGATGTTGATCGCGCCGTCGCCCGAGCCGACGACGTTGTTGTTGATCGAGCCGGCCGGCATGTTGTTCAGGTTCTTCACCCCGCTCGGGGCGGTGTTGTTCAGAACCACCGAAGGGCCGCCGTTGCTCTGGATCACGCCGGCGTTGTTGATGGTGCTCGTGCCCGCGTCCGACAGGCTGATCCCGCCGCCCACCGTGGCGCCGCTCAGGACGTTGACCGTGACCGGGCTGTCCGTCTCGCTGTAGCCCTGGCCGATGAAGCCGCCCTGGCAGGTCACCTCGCCCGGTCCGCTGGGCGCGCACTGCTGGGCTTGCGCCAGGTCCGGCAGCGTCGCCATCATCGCCGCCCCGGCGCCCGCGGCCAGCAACCTGGCCCGCAGGCTTGCGCCGCAACGGCCGGCGGAACGCACCAAGCATGACGAACGGCGCATCTGCACTCGGGTTGTCACCCAGGACTACTCTCGCGAGGGTAGTGGCCGCAGGGAGCCGATTGCAAGCCAATCCGCCCGCCCGCGCGCCCGCGGGCCGCGGCGCGTACCCAAGGTGGGCGGGCGGCGCAGAGGGCCGTCCGACGAGGCCCGGGCCGCGGGCGAACTGACGGGCCGGGCCGCTTTCCGTGAGCCAGAACGATCGCGGCTTCAGGCCCGTGATGGTTGCGGCTAGGGTTGCAACGGCGAGGATGCGGCCGGCGACAGGCCGCCCCGTCAGGGAGCGAGACATGATCCAAGGACCCGTCACGGGAGGGAAGCACGGCTGGCCCTTCAACCGCCCGCTCATCGACCTGGCCGAGAAGGGCTACGTCGAGGCGGAGTACTTCCTGTCGGGCGAGGCTGCGACCTACGCCCCCGCGCCCGGCGCCGAGCTCGGCCGCGACGGCAAGTGGCGCGTCCAGCCCAAGGGCAAGGTCCCGTTCAAGACCCGGTTCCTGGTCTACCGCCCCGCCGATCCGGCCAAGTTCAACGGCACGGTGGTGGTGTGCTGGAACAACGTCACCGCCGGCTACGAGCTGTTCCTCGGCGAAGGCCCGGAGGTGCTGGAGGGCGGCTACGCCTACGTCTGCGCCAGCGTCCAGAGGGTGGGCGTCCACGGCTTTCCGGAGAACCCGCAGGGCCTCGTGGCCTGGGACGGCGAACGCTATGGCGATCTCAGCATCCCCACCGACGACGCCTCGTACGACATCTTCAGCCAGGTCGCCCGCGCCGTCGGGCCGGACCGCGACCGCACGGTCGATCCCCTGGGCGGTCTGGAGGTGCGCAAGGTCATCGGCCTGGGCGCCTCGCAGTCGGCCGGCCGGCTGTCGACCTACATCAACGCCGTCCATCCGCTGCCGCCCGAGCAGGGCGGCCACGCCTTCAACGGCTACATGCTGCAGATCTATTTCGGCAGCGGCACGCCCATCGAGGCCAGCGACCGTCCGGTCAATCCGGCAAACGCCAACGCCCGTCCCCTGCCGCGGGGCCAGAACCTGATCCGCGAGGATCTCGACGTGCCGGTGATGATCGTCAACACCGAGCTCGAGGCGATCGCCTGCCAGAGCGTGCGCCAGCCGGACACCGACCGTTTCCGCACCTGGGAGGCCGCGGCCCTCACCCACGTCTCCTACCAGGCCCAGCTGATCCGTAACGAGAAGTACCGGCGCGACTTCGGCGTGGCGCCGCCGCCGCCCTCGGAGCAGATGAACCGGATCTACCTGCAGCCCTTCTACGACGCCGCGCTGCATCACCTGAACCGCTGGGTGAACGGCGGCGCCGCCCCGCCCAGCCAGCCGCTGATCGACTTCACCAGCGACGGCAAGGTGGTCCGCGACCGGCACGGCATCGCCACGGGCGGCGCCCGCCTGCCCCAGGCGGACGCTCCCGTGGCCATGAACAGCTCGACCCCCGTCACCGACGACTTCTCCGGCCGCCTGCGCGGCTCCAGCAAGCCCTTCGACGCGGCCACCCTCGAGGCGCTGTATGGCGACGAGGCCGGATATCTGGCCAGGTTCCGGCAGGCGGCCTCGGCGGCTGTCGCGGCCGGCGTGCTGTTGCCGCGCGACGTCGAGCCCGCCGTGGAGGAGGCCGCCCGCGAATACCGGAGGGCGATGGAGATGTCGGCGCGTCAGCCCGTGAACGCGGCGGGCTGATCGCCAGCCCCACTTTTCGGACGCCGAGCCCCCCTCAGCGGTCGCATGAGAGGCGACCCGGCCGCACGGCCTGACGGCGTGCGGCCCCGGCTGCGCACCTGGGGTTTGCGTCCGAGGCCGTCAGGTCTTCACCCGATACCTTCGCCGCGGGCCGGCATGGACCCTTGCGGGACATAGCAGTCGCTCGCCGGCATCCACCGCCCGCCGTCTCCCAGGCTCGGCGGTGAGTTCCTCGCGTCGCGCAGAGTTCCTCCTATCCTCGGAGAGAGACGATGAGCAAAACGCCCTATCCAGTTCTTCCGCCGCAGGAGGTCCTGCCCTTTGCGCCGACGCCTTCGGGCAGCATCGCGGGCCGAACGATGCAGGAGTCGGTCTACAGCCCGAAAGCCAAGCCCAGCCGCCTGCCGCCGGGCACGCCGAACATCCTGATCATCCTGGTCGACGACGCCGGCCCCGGCCTGCCCTCGACGCTGGGCGGCGAGGTCGCCACGCCGAACCTCGAGCGGGTGATGAAGGCCGGCGTCGGCTACAACCGCTTCCACACCACGGCCATGTGCTCGCCCACGCGCGGCGCGCTGCTGACCGGGCGCAACCACCACCACATCGGCAACGGCCAGATCGCCGAGCTGGCCAACGACTGGGACGGCTACTCGGGCACCATCCCGATGAGCTGCGCCACCGTCGCCGAGGTGCTGAAGAACTACGGCTACTCCACCTCCGCCTTCGGCAAGTGGCACAACACCCCGGCCCTGGAGACCACGGCGGCCGGGCCGTTCAACAACTGGCCCACGGGCCTCGGCTTCGAGTACTTCTACGGCTTCCTCGCCGGCGAGGCCTCGCAGTACGAGCCGAACCTGGTGCGCAACACGACCATCGTGCCGCCGCCGCGCACGCCCGAGGAAGGCTATCACCTCAGCGAGGACCTGGCCGAAGACGCCATCGACTGGCTGCAGAAGCACAAGGCCTTCCAGCCCGAGAAGCCCTTCTTCATGTACTGGGCGAGCGGCGCGATCCACGGGCCGCACCACATCATGAAGGAGTGGGCCGACAAGTATAAGGGCAAGTTCGACGACGGGTGGGACGCCTATCGCGAGCGCGTCTTCGAGCGGGCGAAGGCCTGCGGCTGGATCCCGGCCGACGCCGAGCTCACCGCGCGGCCCGAGACCCTGGCCTCGTGGGAGAGCATCCCGGAAGAGGAAAAGCCCTTCCAGCGGCGGCTTATGGAAGTGGCCGCAGGCTACGCCGAGCACGTCGACCACCAGATCGGCCGGCTGCTCGACGAGGTGGAGAACCTCGGCTACGGCGACGACACCCTGGTGTTCTACATCTGGGGGGACAACGGCTCCTCGGGCGAAGGCCAGCTCGGCACCATCAGCGAGCTGCTGGCGCAGAACATGATCCCGACCACGGTGGCCCAGCACATCGCCGCCCTGGAGGAGATGGGCGGCCTGGACGTGCTGGGCTCGCCCAAGACCGACAACCAGTATCACGCGGCCTGGGCCTGGGCCGGCAGCACCCCCTACAAGGGCATGAAGCTGCTGGCGTCGCACCTGGGCGGCACGCGCAACCCGATGGCCATCCGCTGGCCCGGAAAGATCAAGCCGGACGCGACCCCGCGGAGCCAGTTCCACCACGTGAACGACATCGTGCCCACGATCTACGAGGTCGTCGGCATCACGCCCCCGCGCGTCGTCAACGGCATCCCCCAGGACCCCATCGACGGCGTCAGCTTCGCCTATTCGTTCAACGACGGCGCGGCGCCTGGGCGGCTGCTGACCCAGTACTTCGAGATCATGGGCAGCCGGGCCATCTACCACGACGGCTGGATGGCCTCGGCGTTCGGCCCGCGCGAGCCGTGGTCGCCCGGCGCGCCCAAGGGCGGCCACGACTGGACGCCCGACAAGGACGAGTGGGAGCTCTACAACCTCAACGAGGACTGGACCCAGGCCCGGGACCTCGCAGCGGCCAT
Source organism: Phenylobacterium terrae (assembly GCF_042681205.1). Lineage (NCBI taxonomy): Bacteria > Pseudomonadati > Pseudomonadota > Alphaproteobacteria > Caulobacterales > Caulobacteraceae > Phenylobacterium > Phenylobacterium terrae. The sequence continues at coordinate 2,508,898 of NZ_JBHUEY010000001.1, read as the reverse complement.
GCCCGAGAAGCTGCAGCAGATGAAAGAGCTGTTCGCCATGGAGGCCGCCAAGAACAAGGTCTATCCGGTCGGCGGCGGCCTCTGGGTGCCCTTCCTCCATCCCGAGTTGCGCATCGCGCCGCCCAGCACCGAGTGGAACTTCGCCGGGACGATGCAGCGGATGCCGGAGTTCTGCGCGCCCGCCCTGGGCAACAAGCCGAACCTGGTCACCATCGACGCCGAGGTCCCGCCGGACGCCAGCGGCGTGCTCTACAAGCTGGGCGGCGCCGGCGGGGGCCTGACCTGCTACGTCGACGGCGGCCAGATCGTCTACGAGTACAACCTCTTCATCGTCCAGCGGACCAAGATCAGGTCGGCGGGCAAGCTGCCCACCGGCCGGGTGAAGATCGAGGTGGAAACGGTCTACGAGACGCCGCGGGCCGGCGGCCCGCTGCTGGTCACGATCCGCGCCAACGGCGCTGTCGTGGCCGAGGGCCGGGTGCCGGTGAGTGCGGCGCTGCTGTTCAGCGCCAACGACTGCCTCGACATCGGCAAGGCGCTCGGATCCCCGGTGTCGCTCGACTACTACGACCGCGCGCCGTTCCCGTTCAGCGGCAAGATCCACCACGTGAACGTCCGCTACATCGCCCAGCCGGCGTCGGCTCCGGCCGCCGCCGAAGCAAGGAAGGCCGAGCCGGCCGAATAGCCGGCGCGGTCAGGACGCGCCGCCGCTCCGACACCGGCGGCGCGTCCTCTGAGGCCGCGGACGGTGTCGTGACGGTCCTGCGCGAGTGCAGCAGCGAGGCTTCGATGGGAGAGGTCGTGGACTTCACGAGCCGGGCCAGGTCCACACGCGCGCCTGCCGGGATGACCTGGATCGAGGGCGGCCGCTTCCTGATGGGCTCGGACACCGGCTATCCGGAGGAAGCGCCCGCACGGGTCGTCGAGGTCGACGGCTTCTGGATCGACACCACGCCGGTCACCAACGCGATGTTCGCGCGATTTGTGCAGGAGACCGGCTGGCTCACCTTGGCCGAGATCTCGCCCGACCCATGGGACTATCCGGGCGCGGCGCCCGAACTCATGGTCGCCGGCTCGCTGGTCTTCTTCCCCACCGACCGGCCGGCGCCGATGCACGACATCACCGCATGGTGGCGCTGGACCTCGGGAGCCGACTGGCGACACCCCACTGGGCCCGGAAGCGACCTGAACGGCCTGTGGGACCATCCGGTCGTCCACATCGCCTGGCAGGATGCTCAGGCCTACGCCAGCTGGGCCGGCAAGGAGCTGCCGACCGAGGCGGAATGGGAGTTCGCCGCCCGCGGCGGACTGGAGGGCGCCGAGTTCGCCTGGGGCGACGAGTTCGAGCCCGGGGGCCGGGTGATGGCCAACATCTGGCAAGGCGGCTTCCCGCACGAGAGCCGCAAGCCCCACGGCAGGTTTCGAACCACGCCGGTCGGCGCGTTCCCGGCCAGCGCCTACGGTCTCTTCGACATGATCGGCAATGTCTGGGAGTGGACCTCCGATTGGTGGTCGACCTCGTCCGGCGCGGCGCCGAAGAGCTGCTGCGCCCCGCGCAACCCGGCCGGCGGATCTCGCGAAGGCAGCCTCGATCCCCAGCAGCCGGATCTGCAGATACCGCGCAAGGTGATCAAGGGCGGCTCGCACCTGTGCGCCCCCTCCTACTGCCGGCGCTATCGTCCGGCCGCGCGCCATCCGCAGCCGATCGACACCTCGACGTCGCACGTCGGCTTTCGCTGCCTCGTCCGGCCGCGCGCCGCCTAGAACGCACCGAACGCTGCTCAGCGGCCAATTTTGTGCAAGGCATGGCCATGCCCAGTTTGGTACGCTCGGCTCAACCCGTCATGGTTGCGACAACTTGGCCATGATAGTCAGCTGACATTGTTCGTCGGGAGCGGCGGCTTCGGCCGTGGTGTCATGTCAGTAGATCAAACGTCGGGCGAGCCCGCGCCGCGAGCGGCGGGCGCCGCCGTGCGCAAACGCCGATCGGCCCCCCGCGTGGCCGTCGTGCGCCGGTCCAACCGGTCGTACGAGTTCCTGTCGGCCAGCGACGGCTTCCTCAACGCTCTGGGCCGCAACGCCCAGGAAGTGATCGGGCGGCCGCTCGCGGAGGTGTTCGCGCCCGCCGCTGCGGTCGCCGTGGAGGACCTGGTCCGGCGATGCTTCGCCGAGCGGCGAAAGCAGCGCGCACGCGACCTGGAGTGCGTCGCGCCGGCCGTCGTGATCATGGACGTGGAGGTCCGACCATCGCCCTCGGGATGCGATCAGGAGGTCCAGCTCAGGCTCGAGAGCGCCGCCGCGACGCAGGTTGCGCTGGCGCAGCTTGTCGGCTCGCTCTTTGAGCCGACCAGCTCGACCGCGGGGTCGTTGCTGTACATCAACGACCTGAACGCCGGAGTCACGCGCGCCTTCCACAACAACCTGACCCACAAGGTCGGTCTGAGCAATGCGTTCACCAATCCCGAGTGGGAGGCGCTCAGCCCGCCGGAAGACAACATCCGCGTGGCCGAATTTGCGCGGCGTCGCGGGCAAACGGCCGATGGCGACTACTTCACCTTCGACAAGCGGGTTCGTGACGTCGAGGGCGGCTGGCGGGTGTTCAGCGCGCGCGCTCGCGTCTTCAGCCGCAACCCCGACGGATCGCCGGCCAAGATCCTCGGCGTCGCCTACGACAGCTCCGGCTTTCACGTGGTCAACGACGCGCTGCTGAGGGCGACCGGGGACGTCGTCCGCGCCGAGGCGCGCGAGCGCGAACACCTCGGCCGCGAGCTCCATGACTCGACCAGCCAGTTGCTGGTCGGCGCCCAGCTCATGCTGGGCTCGCTGTTGCGGTCGGACCGGACCGATCCGGCCGACAAGGTCAAGCTGGAGGAGACCAGCGCCGCCATCGCGGCGGCCCTCGCCGAGGTCCGGGCCTTCTCGTTCCTGCTGCACCCGCCGGACCTCAAGGCGCTCGGCCTTGCCCAGGCGCTGCAGGACCTGTGCACCGGCTTCGGGCGACGGGTCGAGTTGCCCATCACCTTCCGTGCGGAAGGCGCGATCGGCCGGCAGCAGGACATGGTGGAGATGGCCCTGTTCCGGGTGGCGCAGGAAGCGCTGATGAACGTTCACCGGCACGCGCAGGCCAAGCATGCCGAGGTGCGACTGCGCCAGCTGCGCAATCAGTTGCAGCTCGATGTCGTCGACGACGGGATCGGCATGCCGGCCCTGGCCGGAAGCGCGCCTTCGATGGAGGCGCCCGGCGTCGGCATCGCCGGGATGCGCGCGCGCATGGCGAACCTTGGCGGCGAGGTGCTGCTGGAGAACCGGAACCCGGGCCTCGCGGTGCTCGCCAGGCTCAAGCCGGTGGCCTAGCGCCGCGCCGCCGGCGCACGGCCCCGCCGCAGAAGCAGCCCGTTAATCGCGGTCGACGCCTCGGGTATTCACCCGATGTTCGATGAACCGCGCCGACCGACTCTAGCGCCTGAACAGCCAGGAGGGCGCCGTGTCGTTGCATTCACGAATTGGACTTTCTTCCGCCGCGCTGTGGGCCGCGTTCGCCCTGTCGGCCTGCGAGACGCCCGCCGGCGACGTCTCGGTCCTGCAGTCCGACAGCCGCGCGCTGACGCCCGGCTCAACCTACGCCTGGGCCCAGGCCTCGACGCCCGCCCCCAACGCCGACCCGCGCATCGCCAACGACATCATCCAGGAGCGGCTTCACCGGGCGGTCGACACCGCCCTCGCCGCCAAGGGCTACCGGCTGACGGCCGACCCCCAGCAGGCCGAGCTTCTGGTCTCCTATCACGTGAGCCTCGAAGACCGCACCGAGGCCTCCGTCACCACCCTCGGCGCCGCAGGCCCGACCTATTGCGGCATCCGCGGGTGCATCGGCGGCTGGGGCGCCTACGGGCCGCCGATGACGACCGTGGACACGTTCGACTACACGCAGGGCACCCTGGTGCTCGACATCGTGGACCGCGCATCGGGCAAGCTCGCCTGGCGCGCCACCTCGCGCAAGCAGGTCAACGAGGGCGACGGAGCCCAGGCGCCGCTGAACGCCATGCTGGCCGACATGACCAAGACCCTGCCGGGGACCGCGCCTTAGGCGGGTTTCGCCGGATGTCGCCGCACCTTTCGAGCCCGCATCCTGAGCGGGTGCTGGGGAGCGCGCCCATGGCCCACTCGACTATGCCCGTTCTGACCGAAACGACGGCTCGCGAGATCGCCGGCGAACTGGTGGTCCTAGGCTTCGCCTTGCTGCTGATGGACACGGTTCGGCGGGCCCACCCCATCGCCGGCAGCCGGTTCCTGGGGCTGCCGACGCATGCCGACGCGCCGAGCCGCAGCTTCGGCTTCGAGGACCCGCACACCGTCGTTTCGAGCGCCATCGCCGACCTCACCCGGGGCCCGGTGGTCCTGTGCCTGCCCGACAGCAAGGGGCGGCACCTCTCGGTGACGCTGATCGACTCGGCCGGGGAGGCGTTTGCGAGCATCGGTTCGCGCACTCACGAGGCCGGCGGCTGCGACATCACCCTGGTGGGGCCGGGCTTCAAAGGGGAGGTCGCCGGGGGCTTCCGCGCCTGCCGGGCGCACAGCGACACCGTATGGCTGGTCAGCCGGATCCAGGCGCATGGCCTGGCCGACATGGCCGCAGCCCGCGGACTCGCCGCGCGCCAGGCGCTGGTCCACGCCGGCGTCCACACCTTTCCCGAAGGCGAGCCCGCGTTCGGCCAGCTGGAGGCGCCCGATCTGCTGCTCGAGAAGCGGCTCGCGGGCACCCCTGCGAAGTCCCTGCTGCACCGCCTGGGGCCGCTGGTCGCCCAGGCTCCGCGCGCGCAGCGGGCCCGGCTGGAGACGGAGATCCTCCCCCGGCTCGCCCGCCTCGGCCCCCCGGACGCCTGGTCCGGCCCGGTGCAGGAGGCGGTGGCCCAGGGCGTCCGCGACAGCCTCGGCGGCATCGCGGCGGCGGCTGACGGCCAGGCGGCGCAGGCTGGATGGCGGCGCCTGTCCCCGCCGGCGTCCTCGCCGCCGCAATCGGCGGCCTCGGCGGCCGAGCTGCTGAGCGGCCTGGGGGCCGCCCGAGAGCCCGACATCCTGGCCCTGCTGTGCGCCACGGACGAGTCCGGTCGGCCGCTCCGCGGGGACGAGCACTACCGGCTCGGCTTCGAGGCGGCCGGGCCCCCGCCGGCGCAATATGGCTGGCGCCTGTCGGCCCAGCCTTCGCCGGGCGCCCGCCCCCCCGACGAAGGGGTGATCGGCAGGGTCGGATTCGGCGCGGACGCGGCCGCGACGACCGAGATCCTCATTGGATCCGCCCGGCAGGAGCCGGCGGTCTCATCGTCGGTGATCGCCCCGCCCGGCGGCCGCTTCGCCCTGTCGCTGCGGCTCTACGGTCCCCATGCCGCGGCGCTGCGGAACGACTGGCGGCCGCCGCCGGTGGAGCGGCTGGGCTCGCGGCCCGGCGCCCCGTCCTAGCCGGCCGCGGCTGCGTGCTCTTTTCGCCCCGGGTCAGGTATCCGCCCGATGCGACGGGATATCGCCTCCGCCGAAGCTGAGGCCAGCCGCAGCCCGACGGAGAGAGCGATGAATGATCGGCCCCTGGCGCAGATTGACCTGATCGACAACAGCACGAGCGTCGAGCTCTCCTCGAACCGCACCAGCCTGTCGTTCGAGCGCACCCGCATGAGCGCCGACCGGACGCTCATGTCCACGGTCCGCACCAGCCTCTCGCTGATCGGGTTCGGCTTCACCATCCACAGCGTGTTCGGCAAGGCCTCGGCCCTGATTCCCAACATCGACCAGACCGGCACGCGACTTGGCCTGGCGCTGCTCACCCTCGGCATCCTGATGCTGGTGATGGGCATCTACGGCCACGCCACGTTCGGGCGCGCGCTGACGCGCCGCCGCGAACGGCTGCACGAACTGGCGCTGATCCACCATGCGGTCGAGTATCGGGCGACGCCGACGCTGGTGATCGCCGTGCTGCTGCTCGCCGCCGCCCTGCTGGCGCTCGGGTCGGTGATCTTTCGGATGAACAGCTGACGCCATGGAGCTCCTTGCGAGCCTCGTGCCGCTGGCGCTCAGCCTCAGCCTGGCCTGCCTGGTCGCCACGATCGGCATGCAGGCCTCATGGGAAGACCTGGTCAGCGTGTTCCGGCAGCCGCGCCGGCTGGGCGCGGCGGTGCTGGCGGTGAACGTTGCGGTCCCGGCCGCCGCCGTCCTGCTGCTCGCCGCCGTCCCGGTCGCTCCCGCCGCCAAGGCCGGCGTGTTGTTGATGGCCGCAGCCCCGGCGCCGCCGCTGACCGCGTTCCGGCCGCTGCACATCGAGAACCATCGCGCCTACGCCTTCGGCCTCTATTTCGCGCTGATCGCCCTGGCGGTCGTGGCCGTACCCCTGACGGTAAGCCTGCTGGCCCGGTTCTACGGCGTCGATGTCGATCTGTCGGTGGGCGCGCTGGCGGGCAACGTGGCGCTCACGGTGATGCTGCCCCTGGGTGTCGGGATGCTGGTCAGGCGCCTGGCGCCGGGCCTGGTCGGCCGGATCGACGAGTGGGTCGGCAACATCGCCGTACTGCTGCTGGTGATCGCCTTCTTCCCGGTCCCGGTGATGTTGCTGCCCGCCATCGAGTCGCTCGCCGGCGACGGGACGCTCCTGGTGATGGGCCTGGTGGCGGCGGCCGGGCTCGCGGCGGGCCACCTGCTCGGCGGTGCGGACCCCACCGAGCGAAGGGTGCTGGCGGTGACCGCCGCCAACCGGCACCCGGGCATCGCCCTGATCATCGCCACGGCCAACGGCGCGGACCCCGACGTCTTCGCCGCCATCCTCGGCGTGTTCCTCATCGGGGCGGTCACCAGCGGCGTCTACGAACGATGGGTCTCGCGCCGGCCCGTCCCGGTCCACGGAGGCCCCGGCTAGCCCCGCCATTCGCCGCCTGGCGATGGGGGATCGACCCGATGTCCGGCCATCCCCGCGCTCTGCAGAATGATCTCGTCGCGCCGGGACCCCCTCCCGGTCCGGCCCGCCCCGGCCAAGACCGGGCGCTCCACCCAGCTGGCCCTGCACGTTTCCCCCGTGCAGGGCCTTTTGCGGACGACGGACCCGGCCCATCGGGCGGCGCCCTGCGGGCCCTGCGGGTTTCGCCGGATCGTTCGCACCGCTCCCCGCGGCGAGGCTGCTCACGTCGGCAGGCCGACGCGCCCATCACCCCGGCGCGCCGCGACAGCACCTCGGCCCTGCCGGCGCTCGATTCCTCGACCGCGGAGACGGCGCCTCATGGAACTGCTTCAGAGCCTCATTCCGGTGATCATCGCCGCCAGCCTCGCCGGATTTGTCGCCAGGGTGGGGCTGGAGTCCACGCTGGACGACGTCCTCTACCTCGTGCGCCGCCCGCCGATGCTGCTGAAGGCCGTCGTGGCGGTGAACATGGTCGTGCCCCTCGCCGCCGTGGCGCTGATCGCCTTGTTCCCGCTGCCGGCGGTGGCCAAGGCGGGGATCCTGCTGATGGCCGTCTCCCCGGTGCCGCCGCTGGTTCCCGGCAAGGAGATGAAGCTGGGCGGCGCCAAGAACTACGCCTACAGCCTGTACGTCACCCTCATCCTGCTGGCGGTGGTGCTGGTGCCGGCGACGGTCGCCGCGCTCAGCGCCTTCTACGGCGTCCACGTGGCCCTCAGCCCGGCCGTGCTGGGCCGCAACGTGCTGCTCACCGTGCTGGTCCCATTGGTCCTGGGGATGCTCGTGCGCCATGGCGCGCCGGTTCTGGCCGAGCGGCTTGCGCCCTGGTTCGCGCGAATCTCCAGCCTGCTGCTGCTGGTGGCGCTGGTCCCGATCCTGATCAAGCTCTGGCCGGCGATGCTGGACCTGGTGGGCGACGGGGTGGTGCTGGCGATGGCGCTGGTCTCGCTTGTCGCCCTGGCCGGGGGCCACATCCTCGGCGGACCCGACCCGCACCATCGCTCGGCCCTGGCCGTGACGGCGGCGACGCGCCACCCCGGCATCGCCCTCATGATCGCCACCGCCAACTCGGCCGATCCGAAGGTGCCGGCGGCGATCATCGGCTTCGTGCTGGTGGGCCTGCTGGTCTCTCTGCCCTACCAGCGTTGGGTGAAGGGCCAGGCCGCGCCGGCCGCCGCCGTCTAGCCCGCCCGCGGCTGCGCCGCCTGCTCCGTCCGAGCGGCCTCCAGGTCGCGTTCTAGGAAGAAGTTCAGCGCCGTGCGGATGGCCGCGATGGCCGCCAGCCTGCCGATGTCTTCCCAGTTCGGCTCGATCGCCGTACGGGCGATGTCGGCGGCGAGGGCGAACTCCAGGGCCAGCAGGATGTTCGCGGCGAATCCCAGCCAGACCTCCTTCTTGACCTTCAGGTCGCCGAGCTCCCGCCAGTTCCACGCCAGCCTTGCCAGTGCGGCGATCGAGCCGAGCGCCACGATCAGCAGGCTGGCGAACTCGCAGCCGATGGCGACCGCCTCGGCGACGTCGTTGAGGATTGTCGGCAAGTCGGCCTCCCCGGGGTGGTCAGCGGTCGGCGGTCGTGATGGGCTCCGGCAGCGGCGGGCGCGCCTTCAGCTCGTTCAATCCCGCGACGCTTGACTCGGCCCAGCGCTTGAACAGCTGGCCGAAGTCGTGGCGATTGCTGAACTTCGTGCGCAACAGGGCGCCGCCGTCTCCGGCCGTCCGTCGGTCGACCGCCCGTCCGAGCAGCGCGCCGCTCTGCGAGTCCCTCGCCTCGAGCACCACCGTCGCAGCCCCCGCGTCCCGCGCGTAGACTCGCATCCCGGCGGTGTTGTTGACGTCCGGCGCGGTGACTCGCAGGTCGATCACCGCGGTGCGCACGCGCAGCACGTCCGGTCCGGGGCTCGTGACGACCTCGAAGCCCCCGTCGCTATAAGCCTTGCGGAAGGTTTCCTCGAACCCGGTGCGCGCTGCGGCGAGGAGCTTTTCGGCCTCGGCCTCGCTGATCCGGTTGGTGGGGTCGACGAGGTCGCGGTTGTAGTCCCGCAGCCAGTTCTTCTGGAACGCCACCTCGGTCGGGTCCAGCATCACCTTGGTGTAGGCGCTGAAGTCGGCGCCCGGCAGCAGGTACAACGCCGCGGCGCGCTTGGACTCCACGTGCGCCAGGCCGTCCCAACTGGCCGGCGCTTCGGCGGCGGGCGCCGGTGTGCTGAACGACATCGCCAGTGCAAGAGCCGAGGCCGTCGCGAGAGCCGTGGGGCGCATGGAATCACCTCCATTGATCTTCCAGGCGTGCGACGGTGGCGCCCGGGCGGTCGCCCGCACATCGGTAGAAACCCTCGCAAGCGGCGCCGGAGCGCTGGACCGCCCCGGCCCGTGCCGCCGCGCGACCGGCCGCGCGCCCGTTCGATGAGGGGCGCCTCTCAGGTGTTCACCTGATGTCACCTGAGCGCGCCGGCTCGATGCTGGCCGGCATGACCCTGCCCCGCGCCGGCCGAACGGTCCTCAATCTGAGAATGCGCTCGCCGGCGCTGCAACCAACAGAGGTTGGCGATCCCGCGCGCAGCGCGCACAGTGAAGCTGCCGCAGGGGCTCCCCCCCACAGGAGGCGAAATGCTCCGCGTTCTGATCGCTGATGATCACGAGATCGTTCGCAAGGGCGTGCGCGAAGTCATCGAGGCCCACCCCGGCTGGGAGGTCTGCGGCGAGGCCTCCGACGGCCAGGAGGCCCTCGACATGGCCCTGCGCGAAAAGCCCAACGTGATCGTGCTGGACGTCTCGCTGCCGACCCTGAACGGCGTGGCCCTCACCCGGCGGCTGAAGCGCGAGCTCCCTACCGCCAACGTGCTGCTCTTCACCATGCACGACGACGACGAGACGGTGAGCGGCGGCCTGGCGGCCGGCGCGCGCGGCTACATCCTGAAGACCGACAGCGGCCGACAGCTGGAGGCGGCGATCTCGGCGCTGGGCGCCAATCGGCCCTACTTCTCGGCCTTCGTCTCGGAGCTGTTGCTCGACGCGGCGCTGAACGAGCGCAAGCGCTCGCGGCTGGAGAGCTTCACCGTGCGCGAGCTCGAGGTCGCCCAGCTGATCTCCGAGGGCAAGTCGAACAAGCAGATCGCCCGGCTGCTCGGCATCAGCATCAAGACGGTCGAGAGCCATCGGGCCGGGGCGATGCGCAAGGCGGGCGTTCGCAGCGCCGCCGAGTTCGTGCGGTTCGCGATCAAGCACAACCTGATCCAGCCGTAGGCGCCGCCCCCGCCGCCCCCCGGTCGTTGGGGCGCAGTCCCGGCCGGGCCTGGGGTTTCTACCCATAGGAGCGATCCGACCCTGGTGAGAGGCTGCGGGCCTCGATCCAGCGAAGGACCTAGACACATGCGCCCCGTAAGCCTGGCCCTCATTGCGTGCCTGGGAGCGGGTCTGGCCGGCGATCTCGCCGCGCAGACCCGACCCGACAGCACCCGCGCCGAAGTCGCGCCCGCCGTCGAACCCGAAGCCCTTCAGGCCCTGCAGCGGATGAGCGCCTACCTCGGCACGTTCTCGAACTTCACGGTCGAGATCGACGCCGACATCGACGTGGTCATGGACGACGGCGAGCGCGTGCAGCTCGACGAGCAGGTGGTCTACAAGGTGCGCCGGCCGACCGGCATGGTGGTCCAGACCTCCAGCCCCAGGCGCGAGCGCCACGTCATCTATGACGGCAAGCAGCTGACGGTCTACGCGCCGCGGCAGGGCTACTACGCCACCGTCGATGCGCCGCCGACGATCCGCGAGACCCTCGACGCGGTCGCCGACCAGTACGGCATCACCCTGCCGCTCGTGGACCTGCTGCGCTGGAGCGAGCCGGACAGCTACCGGCCGTCGATGCTGAAGGCCGGCTATCATGTGGGCCCGGCGATCGTCGAAGGCGTGGAGACCGACCACTACGCCTTCCGGGAAGGCGATCTCGACTGGCAGATCTGGATCGAGAAGGGCGACAAGCCTGTGCCCCGCAAGGTGGTCATCGTCGACAACATCGACGAGGCGCGCCCGGCCTACGTGGGTCGGCTGACCTGGAACGCCGCCCCTCAGTTCACCGCCCAGGACTTCGCCTTCAAGCCCGGCAAGGACGCCAAGGCGATCGTGCTGGTCACCTTCGAGCCCTGAGGAGGACGCCCGATGTCCAAGACTTCCCTGCTCCTGGCCCGCGCGGCCGTCCTGTCCCTCGGCGTCGCCGCGATGAGCGTGCCGGCCCTCGCCGAGGCCCGCGGCGGCGGCGGGATGCGCGCCTCGGCGCCCACCAGCATCAGCGGCGCCGGCCGAGCGAATGCGGGCGCCGTCAACCGCGGAAACGTCAACCGAGGCGCCGTGAACACCGGCAACGTCAACCGCGGGAACGTGAACACCGGCAACGTCAACCGCGGCAACGTGAACACGGGCAACATCAACCGCGGCAACATCAACGTCGGCAACGACGTGAACATCAACGTCGACCGCAGCTACAACAACGGCTGGCACGACTGGGACGACCGCTACTACCCGGTCGCCCGAGGCGTCGCCTTCGGAACGGCCGCCGCGGTCAGCGCCGCCGCCGTCGGATCGATGATCTACAGCCTGCCGCCGGCGTGTGTCGCCACGCCCTACCGCGGCTATACCTACTACAGCTGCAACGGGGTCTGGTATCAGCCCAGGTATCAGGGAACGACCGTCACCTACGTCGTCGTGACCAAGCCGTACTGACACGCCGATCGGCCAGATCCAGGCGCTCCCGTCCGATGGCGGGAGCGCCTTTGTCTTTGCGCCGGCCTCAGCCGCCCTGGTTCATGATGGTGATCATCGGCAGGGTGAACACCCGGATCGCGCCCAGGGCGCAGGCCAGTATGGCCATGAACAACAGCGTCACCCGCACCCTGCGCCGGCGGAACACCTGGGCGATGCCGGCGAAGAACAGCGACAGGGACAGGATCGTGCCGCCCTGGGCGAAGGCGTCGGAAACGTGGTTGGCCCGCTGCCCCTCCTCGAAGACCTCGGCGGCCTTCCTGTCCAGTTCGGCGGCGAGGGCCGGACCGGCAGGACGGTAGCTGGGCGTCAGGAACGGCGTCAGCGGGGCGGCCGGGTTGGTCAGCGGCTCCTGGTTGATCCAGTCGTTGAACGCGTGCTGGAGGTCGGGCGGGAACCGCCGGGCATAGAAGTCGGCGAGCCGGGTGTCGCCGGTCGCGCGGGCGTTGAGCCAGGCGCTGAACACCGCGGCTTCGGCCGCCTTCATGGTGTCGGCGTGATCGGCCGCCCGGTTGCTCTCCGTGCGCAGGCTGTTCGATCGGCTGTAGGCCGTCGCCTGCTGGCCCTCCCACAGGGATCCCTGGTAGCTGCCGATCGCCGCGATCACGCCGGTGATGGCGATCACCACCGCGTTGGCGATCTCGGTGGCGTCGTTGTTCCGGACCGGCTCGTCGGCCATCTCGCCAGCTCCTCTGGATTTGGGCCGCTGCAGGCGCAGAGGCAGGTGTCCCGAGGAGGCTAGCGGCTCAACATCGCAGCTTGGCCTAGGGCATACCCTGAAGAGCGGCCGCCGCCAGCCCCTAGAGCGCGGACAGGCCTAGGCCTTCTCGAGCGGGGGCTGCGGGCCGATCATCGGGCGCACGCCCGCGCCCGATCCGCGGCGGGCGAGCGGAACGCGGCGCGGCGCCCGCTCCGGCCATGCCGGGCGTAGCGGGATGCGGGCCTCCAGGCGGGTGCCCGCGCTGTCGCCGACAATGGTCAGCGCGCCGCCCAGTTGCTCCACGCGGGCCTTCATGCCGGGGATCCCCACGCCCAGCCGCACGTCGCCGTTCGCCCCGAGGTCCAGCCGTCCGATGCCGCACCCGTCGTCGGCGACCGAGAGGGAGAGCATGAACGCCCGGCGCGAGAGCTCGATCTGCACCCCCTGCGCCTTGGCGTGCCGGTGGACGTTGGACAGGGACTCCTGGACCACGCGGTAGATCGTCCGCTGAACGTCGGCGGCCAGGTCGTCGAGCCGCCCTTCGAGGCGGACGACCGTGTGCAGCCCGCTGCGGCGCCCGACGCCCTCGACGAAGGCGCGGATGGCCGGCCCCAGCCCGTCTCGATTGAGGTTCGGCGGGTTCAGCAGATAGGAGAGCAGGCGGACTTCCTTGAGCGCCTCGTCGACCGAGCCCTCCATGTCCTCCAGCACCAGGTCGAAGCCTCGCGCGCTGACGAAGGAGCGCCGCAGCCGGGCGACGCCGAGGCTGAGCGCCACGAGGTGCTGACTGGTCGAGTCATGCAGCTCCACCGCGATGCGCTGCCTCTCGTCCTCCTGCGCCGACAGCAGCCGTCGCGTCGCCTCGCGCAGCGCCGCCTGCGCTTCGCAGATTTCGGTGAGGTCTTCGCGCGCGGCCACCAGGTAGACGTCGGCGCCCCGCACGAACCGATGCATCCGCAGCTGACGCCAGCGCATCCCGCCGGCGACCGTCGGCGGCATCGACAGCAGGAAGGTGTCGTCCTTGCCGGTGGCCAGGTTCTGAAGGGCCCGCGAAACCGCCGCCTCGTCGAACTCGATCATCGCCTCGCGGCAGACGTCGACGTAGCGCTGGCCGACGCCGTCGGCGGGCCAGCGGCCGCCCCGGTCGGCGATCATCCGGCGCCAGGCGGTGTTCACCTCGACGATGCGGCCGCTCTGGTCGAGGAGTGCGATCTCGGCCGGCATCGCATCGAGCGAGCCCTGAAGGAGCCCCCTCGCCTCCTCCACCCGCGCCTGGGTCTCACGCCGTTCGGTGATGTCGCGGAAGAACACGCTGGCGCCGCCATCCGACGGGTAGACATGCAGCTCGATCCATCGGCCGGGACGGAAGGCGGATGAGCACTCGACGTGCGAGGCGACCCGTTCGTTCAGCGCCAGCTCGATGGCCCTGGCCAGCTCCTGCCGCGGCCGGATCCAGGTGCGCACATCGACGCCGACGAGCTGTTCGGCCCGGCGGTTCATCCACGCCAGCGCCGCCGTGTTGACGCCGGTCATCCGCCAGTCGTTGTCGACCGTGTAGTAGCCGTCGCTGATGCTCGAAAGGACCTGGGTCAGACGGGCGTTCAGGGCGCTGACCTCTTCGGCGGCCTGCTTGACCGCCTGGATGTCCGTCGCAACGCCGAACCAGCGCCGCCCGCCGAGGGTTTGAACCATCTCGGCGCGGACCAGGAACCACCGGTAGCCGCCGTCCCGCGCCCGGACGCGGACCTCGGCCTGCAGCAGCTCTCCGCCCGCGTCGCGGACCAGGGCCTTGAACCGGCCAAGGTCGTCGGGGTGAACCGTTGCCAGGCACTCCGCCGGGGAGGTGGATTCGGGCAGGCCCGAATACTCGAAGAACCTCGAGTTCAGGTAGTCAGGCCCAGAGTACGGCGGGGCGCTGAACAGGATGTCGGGCACCATGTCGGTGATGGCCCGAAGCCGCGCCTCGCTCTCGGCGAGGGCCGCCTGCGCCTCGTGGCGCTCGGTGACGTCGCGGGCGCTGCCCAGCAGGAGATGGACGACCCCGTTGTCGTCGCGCAACGGGGCCAGGCTCGTCTCGAAGCGCCTGCGCCCTGCCGGCAGATCGAGCGTTTCCTCGTAAGAGATCGGATGGCCCAGGGCGACGCAGGTCCGGTAGCGCGCGGTGACCTCATCGGCGCGATCCTGCGGCAGCACCTCGTGAGGGGTGCGTCCGGCGATCTCCAGATTTTTCAATCCGGTGCGCCGCTCGTCCGCCGGATTGACGCTATCGAATACGAACCCACCCTCGGACGTCACTCGAACCGTGAACAGACATTCCTGCGCATCCCGCCAATAGGCGCCGTACATCCGCCCCACCGATACTTCGCTGCTGCCAGACCCGTCCATCTGCAGCCCTTCACCTCAACGCCCCCACCCACGGGATTACCTCCCGAATATTTTCTCAAATGAGATACCCGGGCGCCCGGCATTGCAACTCAGGTGAATACCTGATGCTCGCCCTCAGGGTGTGGCAAGGAAACACTCCCGCGTCGCGCTAGCGACGGCCTGTCGGAGGGCCCGCAGTCTTGTGGGATTCCGCCTCGCTCCCCATTCGCCGGGAGATCAGGGCCGCCGTTGCGCGGCGGGATCGGGAACGGGGCGACAGGTCCCTTCGGTCTGCCGGAAGCCCGTGGCGCCGATCACGCGCCAGTAGCCGGCGCCGCTCACCGCATCGACGCCGATGGTGTAGGCCACGCTGGCCGTGCTGATGGTCCCTTCCGTCTTGCCGGGTTCGGTGACGCAGGCGGCGACGTCGCACAGGTTCGGGCCGAAATCCCCGTAGATCCCGGACCATTCTTCGAGCCGTCCCGGACCGATGCGGAACACCCGCTGCTTTGTGGCGAGGGGCCCGGCGGCGCCGGGCGCGGACGTGATGGTGTCGGGCACATCGCAGGCCAGCACCCTCGGCTGCGGGGCCGTGGCGGCGCCCGCCTGCAGGGCCGCTAGGGCGATGAGAAAGGCGACAGAGGCCATCGGCGCAGATCCTCCACAATCCTGGCGAGGCTGGTCCTGCGACGCGCCCGCCTCCATCAGGTGAAACCCGGCCCGGGAAAACCTCGACTCCCGGATCGGGGCGGCGGCGGCCTACTTCGCCGCGGCCGGCAGCGGCTTCAGCGCCCCGCCCACCGCCTTGTCGATGAGCCTGCGGTCGGCGCCCGAGGGGGGCAGCTCCTCCACGGCCGTGCTCCGCCAGACCGGCTGCTTGGTGGCGGCGTCGAACAGGTCGATGGCCAGCGTGCCGTCGGTCACCGCACGTCCCTGATCAGGCCCCGTGGCCGGCGTCACCCCCAGGCGGGTGTAGATGTCGCCGCCATAGGCGCCCCAGTCGGTCTTCTCGATCCGATCGCGGCGGCCGAGCCAGAACGCCACGGCCATGTCGCCGCTCGCGGACTCGACGTAGCCCTTCTTCGCCAGCGCCCGCCCGATGCTCGCCTTCACCGCCTCGTACACTCCGGGCTGCAGGCCGGCGGGCGGCTCCTGGAACACCCACGAATAGGTCCTGTAGCCCTTGAAGTCCGGGCTCTTCTCGGCGGTGACGGCCGGAGCGGCGGACGCGTGGCCGAACGGCGCGGTTGCGGCGATCGCCAGCGCCGCCAGGCAGGACAGGACGGGTCTCATCTTGAAGGCTCCCACGGGACGATCAGGCAGGGAGGCTGGCGCCGACGGGCCGCGGGAGGCATCAGGGAAAACGCTGACGTCGGGGGCGCGATAGGCCCCAGGGCCGGTCAGCAGCGTCCGGTCACGACATCCCGGCGGGTCGCCATCACCCAGCGCCAGCCGTTCCAGACCCACCGGCCCCTCGTGACGGCGTAGGTCGCCTGGCAAGCGTAGTAGTCGTAGCCGGGCCTCGCGACAGGCGCGATGGGCTGCACCGGATAGACCGGCCGCGCCGGAACGGCGGCGTAGTCGGCGTTGGAGCCGTAATAGCCCGCCGCCGGCGGGTAGTAGTAACCCGGCCTCGGTGGGTAGTAGCCGGGGCGGTAGTCGAGGCCATAGCCGGGTTGGTAGTTGGCGCCGTAGCCGGTCAGGTCGCGCCGGTCCCACCGGTTCTCCCGCCGGTCCCAGCGGTCCTCGTAGCGGTCGGCCGGGCCGAGATCGGTCTGGCGGTCGAGGTACCCCTCGCGCCGGTCCCAGCGGTTCTCGTAGCGGTCCAACGGCTGGCCCAGCGCAGTCTGAGGCGCCAGCAGCGCGCCGGCCAAGAGCGCGGTCCGGATGATCTTCATCGCGACGGCCTCCACAGTCCTGGCCGCCACCCTACGCCCGCGCAGAGAGGCCCCGATATCGGGTGATCGCCGGAGGCCGCCCCCGCCGCCCGCGCCTCCCCCGAAAGACCGGAGCGACGAACCAGGGTTTGCCCCGATGCCGGCCGCGCGCCGCCCCCCCTAGCCTTTCGTCGACCTCAACGGAGACCTGCAGATGGGAATGCGCATCCAGGCGGCGGCGGCCGCGATTCTGACCGCGGTGCTGGCTTCGCCCGCCCTGGCCCAGGACGACGGAGGCTGGGACGTCAGCGTCACGCCCTATCTCTGGCTTCCGACGATCAGCGGCAGCGGCCAGACCGGCCGCGGCACGCCGATCGACGTCAAAACCGACTTCGAGGACGTGTTCGACAGCCTGTCGGGCGCCTTCGTCGGCAAGGCCGAGGCGCGTTACGACCGGATCGGCGGCCTGGTCGATCTCCAGTACGTGAAGGTCTCCGGCGACAACCAACTGGTGATCAACAACGTGCCGCGGCTCTCCTCCGAGGTGGAAGTCGAGACCATGGGCGCCACCGCGGCCCTCTACTACCGCGCCTACGCCAGCGAGACGGTCACCTTCGACGTGCTCGCGGGGGTCCGGTACAATTCCGTGGACGTCGAGTTCGACATCGCCCGCATCGGCTTCCCGGGCGTCTCCCGGGACATCTCGGTGGACCTCTGGGATCCGATCATCGGGGCGCGGGCGACGGCGCACGTGGCCGAGCGGTGGTCGCTGACCGGCTATGGCGACGTCGGCGGCGGCGGCGACTCCGACGCGGTCTGGCAGGTCCTCGGCACAGTGAACTACCACGCCTCGGAGAACTGGCTCCTGCACGGCGGCTATCGCTACTACGCCGTCGACGTCAGCGAGCGGGGCCACGAACTCGAGCTGCGCATGCACGGCCCCATCTTCGCGGCCACCTACCGCTTCTGAGGCAGCGATGTCGGCCGTGTACTGGTTGCAGAGCGCGCCGCTCCTGCTGGTCGGGGCGGCCTTCCTCGGCCTGCTGCTGCTCGCGCAGCAGGCCGGCTTCGCCGCGCGGAGGCTGCGCAGCCGCGGGCAGGAGCAGGGCCAGCCCGACGGCATCGGCTATCTGATCTCCGCCGCCCTGGCGCTGCTTGGCCTGCTGATGGCCTTCACCTTCGCCGCCTCGAACGACCGCTACAACACGCGGCGGCGGTTGGTGGGCGAAGAGGCCAATGCGATCATGACCGCCTATCAACGAGCCCAGTTGCTGGACCCGGCGGTCAGCCGGCCCATCAACCAGGCGATGCTCGGCTACCTCGACGCCCGGCAGATCTACGACGGCGCCGGCGATATTCCCGAGCGCCTCGCGCTGGCCGACAGGCAGACCCACGAGGCGCAGGTCCAGGTCTGGTCGCAGGTCTCGAATGCGGTGCGGACCACCCAGAGCCCGGTGCACAATTCGCTCATCGCGGCGACCAACACGATGTTCGAGAAGGCGGCCGAGCGCCGGGCGGCGCACGATGCGCGGGTGCCGATTTCGGTGCTCCGCTCGCTGGTCCTCTACAGCCTGGTGGTGTCTGCGATCATCGGCTACGCGCTGGGCGCCGGCGTGCGCCACACGGTCGTCTCGGTGACCCTCTTCAGCCTGCTGGCCATTTCGTTGACGCTGGTCCTGGATCTGGATCGTCCCGGCGGCGGCCGCGTGACGGTCAGCCAGACGCCGATGGAGCGGACCATCACACGGATCCGCACGCTGGAGGCGGCGCGCCCGCCGCCATCCGCCGAGGCGCCCCCGGCGCCGTAGCGGCCGGACGGCCGACGCTCACCGGGCCTGCAGCCGTTCGGCGACCGGCGGGGCGGCGACGTCTCGCCCGTAGCCCGGCGGGACCTTCTCCCAGGGGTACCCGGCGCGGGCGAGCTGGCGTCCGCGCTCGAACAGCGGCCTCATGTAGGCGCTGTCGAAGTCCGACGTCTTGGGAACCGAGAAATCGCTCGGGATGTAGGCCAGGTTGTAGTCGAGGCCGTCGCGGATCGAGGTCAGGTAGATGCGGTCGAGATCGCCGAAGCCCTGGTTCTGGATCAGCGCCGAGACCGAGCGGTTGACGATGCTCAGGGTGCGCCGGTCGACGCTGGCCCAGTCGGCGTCGAGCCGCGAGTTGCGGATGATGTAGACGCTGCGCGCCCGCTCCGCGCCGAACCGCCTGGTCATCTCGCCCAGGTGGACGCGCTGCGGATACATGAAGACCTGACGGGTCGCGCCGCCGTCGACGTGCATCTCCTGGTGGGGGACTCCGTCGATCGTCACGTCGATCATCACCGGCGGGAAGGCGCCGGGGATGGCCGCCGAGGCCAGCGTCACCTTTCGGAACAGCTCCAGCGCGCGCGGATCCTTGCTGGCGGCGATGGCGCCCATGTTCCAGTAGATCGCCTCGCGGGCGTCCAGGTTGGTGGTGCCGACGAACAGCAGCCGGCCCTTGGCGTACTCGGCGGCGATCTCGTCCAGCAGCTCCCGGGTGACGAAACTGTCGATCAGCCTGGCCATCGGCGCGGTGTCGGCCATGGCGTCGCTGAACAGCGCCGCGGTGAAGTGGCGGCGCTTGAAGATGTCGGCGTCGGAGGTCTCGGTGTAGGCCTGCTTGAGCACGTGGTCGTACCTGGGGCCCAGGAAGGCGAACGGGGCGATCAGGGCGCCGGTGCTGACGCCGGTCACCATCTTGAACTCCGGCCGGGTCCCCGCCTCGCTCCAACCGAACAGCAGGCCGGCCCCGAACGCCCCGTCGCCGCCGCCGCCGGAAATGCTGAGCGCCGCGATCGGCGGCAGCGGGCCGGACTGGGCGGTGCTCGCTCGCCAGGCCTTCTCCCGCTCGAAGGAGGCGAGGAACTCCTGCTCGTATGGGTGCGGATCGCGATCCGGGAAATAGCGGGCGTTCGCCACCGGAAGCTCGGCGCGCACCGTCAGGGCGCTGGGCACCGCCGCCAGGCGCTTGGGCGTCGCGCAGGCCGTCACGTGCAGCTGCGCCCCGGCCGCCAGGATCGCCAGCCCGAGCCGGACCGTGCGACGCACCCCCTGGTTCGATCCTCGCCGTGACATGGGTCCTACTCGCATCCGCCGTGAAGTCATGACCCGAGCAGACTTACGGGGCCGTCGCGGCCTTCCCATCAGGGAGAACCCCGAGGCGGGCCCTGGGCCATTCTTCACCCCGGCGTGGACGTGGGCGTCACGCCGCAGCACGGGCGCGGACTTCCGCGCAGCCTGAGCTGATGGCTCAGCGCGGCGCCTCGGCGCTCGCATTCCGGGACGCCGAGCGCCCTTCCAACACGCCGAACGGCCTGGGGTCCTCACCCGATGGTCGGTCCGCCTGGCCCGTGCTCGTCTGATGAGGCCAAACAAGCGAGACGCCGATGGGACAGCTCCTGCGGACACGCGAACGTTCGAAGGCGAAGAGCGACCCGAAGGGTATGGTCTGGATCCCCGGGGGCCGGTTCCGCATGGGGTCGGACGTCGGATACCCGGAGGAAGCCCCCTCGCGTCCGGTGGAGGTTGCGGGCTTCTGGATCGACGCCACGCCGGTGACCAACCGCCAGTTCGCCCGTTTCGTGCGGGAGACGGGCTGGGTGACCTGGGCCGAACTGGCGCCGCTGGCGGAAGACTACCCCGGGGCGGCGCCGGAGATGCTGCAGCCGGGCTCGCTGGTCTTCTTCCCGACCGAGGGTCCCGTGCCGCTGCAGGACATCACCGCCTGGTGGCGCTGGACGCCCGGCGCGGACTGGCGCCATCCCACCGGTCCAGGCAGCGACCTGGCCGGCCTCGACCACCACCCTGTCGTGCACCTGGCCTGGCAGGACGTGGAAGCCTACGCGGCCTGGGCCGGCAAGGATCTCCCCACCGAGGCGGAGTGGGAGTTCGCCGCCCGCGGGGGCCTCGACGGCGCCGAGTTCGCCTGGGGAGACGAACTCGAACCCCACGGCCGGCCGATGGCCAACACCTGGCAGGGCGCCTTTCCCTACCAGAGCCGCAAGCCCGGCGGCGCCTTCCGGACGACCCCGGTCCGGAGCTTCCCGCCCAACGGCTATGGCCTGTCGGACATGATCGGCAACGTCTGGGAATGGACCCGCGACTGGTGGGCGGCGCATCCCGCGGCGACGAGCGGCTGCTGCGCGCCGCAGAACCCGGTCGGCGGGCCCCGGGAAGGCAGCATCGACCCCTGTCAGCCCGACCTGGCGATCGCCCGCAAGGTGCTGAAGGGCGGATCGCACCTTTGCGCCCCGTCCTATTGCCGACGGTACCGTCCCGCGGCGCGCCACGCACAGCCCATCGACACCTCGACCTCCCACGTGGGGTTCCGGTGCGTGGTTCGTAGCTAGGCGACAGGGGCTCCGAGCGGGCGCTTGCCCGGCGGCCCCCACGAGCGATCGCCGCCCCGCAGCGATGGTGGCTGAGGTCGATGGGCGCCCGCGCCTCGGGTTTTGCCCGAATGCCCGCCTCATGCGCCGTCGCGACACTTCGCGAACCACAACCGGGAGGTGCGAACGTGACCCTGTCCAACATCGTCCGGCGGGCCGCCGCCGTTGCGCTCGGCCTCGCGACGCCGCTTGGCGCGCAGGCGCAGGAGAGCGATGCGGCGCTGGCCAGCAAGCTTTCCAACCCGGTCGCCAGCCTCACAAGCGTGCCGTTCCAGCTGAACCATGACTGCTGCTTCGGCCCTGACGAGGGGGCCCGCCAGACGCTCAACATCCAGCCGGTCATCCCGTTCGCCGTCTCCGACGACTGGAACCTGATCGTCCGCACCATCATCCCGGTGATCCACCAGGAGCGGACCTCGGCGAACAACGGCGAGGCCACCGGCCTCGGCGACGTGACCCAGAGCTTCTTCTTCTCACCCAGCAGCTCGGGAGGCCTGACCTGGGCCGTCGGCCCCGTGCTGCTCTACCCGACCGGTTCGTCTGACTTCAGCGCGCGGAAGTGGGGCGCCGGCCCGTCCGCACTGGTGCTGAAGCAGAACAAGGGCTGGACCTATGGCGTGCTCGCCAATCACATCTGGTCCGTGGCCGGCGACGAGGACCGCAACGACGTCGACCTCACCTTTGTCCAGCCCTTCATGAGCTGGACCAGCCCCCGGGCGACCACCGTGGGGATCAACACCGAGGCGACCTACAACTGGCGCACCCGCTCCTGGACAGCCCCGGTGAACCTGACCGTCAGCCAGCTCTACAAGTTCGGCTCGCAGCGGGTCTCGCTTGGCGGCGGGGTCAAGATCTACGCGGCGCGCGACGGCTCCGGCCCGGCGTGGGGCGCCCGGGTGACGACGACTCTTCTGTTCCCGCGGTGACGTCCAGCGTCCCCGGACGGCCGTTCAGCCGCCGCCCGCCGGCGGCGTCAGCCCTCTGAAGCCGCACGCTGCGGGTTTCGCCCGATGACCCCAGCTTCGGGTTTCGGCGAGGTTCACTGAGCCGGCGGGCTGACGCGCCCAACTTCCAGTAACTATGGGCTCGGCCACGACCCAACCTGGCCCGCCGGCGCTCCGTTCTGCGGCCGCGACGCAGACAAGGGCGCCTGCCGCCGTGTCGAAGGCGCGGATCGCCGCTCCCGAACATCCCGAGGCGCTGTCACGGGGAGACTAGGGAAATCACCCCCCGCAAGTGGGGTGTCGGCCCGAACGACGGGCGGGGGCTTTCCTTCCAGCTTGAGCGGACACGGTCTGCGGGGCCGCCCCGGCTCACGCGCCCTGAACTGGAGACGCCTCATGAAGGCCGCCCTCGCCCTGTGCACCTTGGCTCTCGCGGCGTCGGCGCCGGCGGTCCGTGCGCAGGAGGCGCCGACCGAGCTGCAGTCGGCCTCGAAGCTCACCGAGGACGCGGAGCCGGACTCCTGGTCCTACCGCAACGCCGACGTCGATCTTTCGAAGTACAAGGCCTTCCTGATCGAGCCCACGCTGGTCCACTCGGACCCGACGGCCAGCTGGGGCGGAACGACGCCGCAGCAGCGGGCGGCCTTCGCCGAGATGCTGACGCAGGATCTGCGCAACGAGATCGGCCAGTCCTACCCGTTGGCGAGCAAGCCCGGCCCCGGCGTGGCCACCATGCGCCTCACCCTGCTGGGCGTTACGACCACCCAGCCCGCCGCGGCGGTGGCCTCCCGGGTGACGACCATCGGCATCGCCATGAACGGCGTGAAGAGCCTGCGCGGCAAGCCCGGCAGCTTCACCGGCTCGGCTCACCTCGCATTCGAGCTCACCGACTCCCGCTCGGGCGAGCTTCTGGCGGCCGCCGTGCGCCGCCGCTCGCCCAATGCGCTGAACATCAGCGCCGCCCTCTCGACCGAGAAGACGGTCGCCGCCGTCTCCAAGGATGTCGCCAAATCCGTCCGAGAGGGAATCGACGCGGTTCACGGGCGGTAGGGGATCCGTGGTAGCTGGGGGCGGGATCGAACCGCCGACCTGTGGGTTATGAATCCACCGCTCTAACCATCTGAGCTACCCAGCCACGGGGCCATCCAGGCGAGGGGCGTGTATAGGGATTTCGCCTCCGCGCATCAAGCGCCTCGCGCGCGACGCAAAGCCCGGCTAGGTTCCCGCCTTCATGAGCGTGCTGCACCTGTTGGGAACGGCCGGCGACGGCGGGGCCGAGACCTATTTCGTGGACCTGGTCCGGGCCCTGGCGCGGGGCGGCGTGCCGCAGGCGGCGGCCATCCGCAAGCATCCCGGGCGCCAGGCGGCCCTGGCCGAGGCGGGCGCGCCCTCCACGACCCTGGCGTTCGGCGGCCCCTTCGACCTCTTCACCAAGGGCAAGGTCGCCAAGTTCGCACGGGCCAGGCGGGCGAAGATCGCGCTGGCCTGGATGAACCGCGCCGCGCGGCACACGCCGGCCGGGCCGTGGAAGCGGGTCGGGCGCCTCGGCGGCTACTACAAGCTCAAATACTACAAGGGCTTCGACTTCCTGGTCGCCAACACCGAGGACATCGCCGATTGGATCGTCCGCCAGGGCTGGCCGGCCGGGAAGGTGCGGGTGATCCCCAACTTCGCCGCCGAGCCGCCGGAGGGCCCGCCCGCCGACCGGGCGGCGCTGAAGACGCCGGAAGACGCGCCGCTGCTGCTGGCCCTCGGCCGGCTGCACGAGAACAAGGCGCACGACGTCTCGCTGCGCGCGCTCAGGGCCCTGCCCGGCGCCTACCTGTGGATCGCCGGCGCCGGCCCACTGGAGGCCAAGCTGAAGGCCATGGCCGCGGCGCTGGGCGTCGCCGACCGGGTGCGGTTCCTGGGCTGGCGGGACGATCCGGCCGGGCTCTACCGGGCCGCCGACGTCTGCGTCTTTCCCTCGCGGCACGAACCGCTCGGCAACGTCGTGATCCAGAGCTGGGCCCACGGCCTGCCGGTGGTGGCCGCCGCCAGCCAGGGCCCGGCCGCCCTGATCCGCGACGGCGACGACGGCCTGCTGGTCCCGGTGGACGACGCCGAGGCGCTGGCCGACGCGGTGCGCCGGCTGCTCGACGATCCGCTGCTCAAGATCCGGCTGATCCAGAACGGCCACGAACGGGTGGCGAGCGAGTTCTCCGAGGCCGCCGTCGTGGCCCAGTGGCGGGACCTGTTCGCCGACCTGGGCGGACCCTGATGTGCGGCATCGCCGGCGTCCTCGGCGCCGAGGGGCCGGTCCGGCCGATGATCGAGGCCCTCGCCCACCGCGGGCCCGACGGGGTGCGCTGGGAGCCGGTGGCGAACGGGGTGCTGGCCCACGCGCGCCTCTCCATCATCGACCTGGAGTGCGGCTGGCAGCCGCTGTCCGCGGCCGGCTCGACGGTCATCGGCAACGGCGAGATCTACAACTACCTCGAGCTGGCCGAGGAATTCGGCCTGAAGGGCGAGCTCGCCACCGGCTCGGACTTCGAGCCCCTGCTGCACCTCTACGCCAGGGAGGGCCCGGCGGCCTTTGCGAGGCTGCGCGGCATGTACGCCTTCTGCCTGGTGGGGAACGACGGCCGCACCTGGCTGGTGCGCGACCCGTTCGGCATCAAGCCGCTCTACATGATGGAGAAGGACGGCGCCCTGGCCTTCGCCTCCGAGCCGCGGGCCTTCGTCGCCGCCGGCTGGATCGCGCCGCAGGCCGACCTGGAAGCCGCCGAGGAGCTGGTCGGGCTCAACTACGTCCTGGGGGAGAAGACGCTGCTGTCCGGGGTCAGGCGGCTGCCGCCCGGCGCGATCGTCGAGGTGACCTCGGCGGGGCCCCGGGCGCATGAGCGCCGCCCCCTGCCCGCCTGGGCGCCCGCGCCGGCCGGCGACGAGGCGGGGCTGGTGAAGGCGCTCGATGCGGTGCTGGAGGACTCGGTCAAGGTCCACCAGCGCTCGGACGTGCCCTACGGCCTGTTCCTGTCCGGCGGCGTCGACTCGGCGGCGGTGGCGACGCTGATGGCCAGGCTCAACCAGCGGCCGGTCACCGCCTTCACCTGCGGGTTCGACGCCCCCGGCGCGCGGGACGAACGGGCCCAGGCCGAGAAGGTCGCGCGGGCGCTGGACCTCGACTGGCGCGAGACCCGGTTCGGGGAAGAGGACTTCTGGCGGATCCTGCCGCAGGTCGCCTGGGCGCTGGACGATCCCACCGCCGACTACGCCACCCTGCCCACCTACAAGCTGGCCGAGGCGGCCCGCGGGACGCTCACCGTGGTGCTGACCGGCGAGGGCGGCGACGAGCTGTTCGGCGGCTACGGCCGCTATCGGCGCGCCCTGCGGCCCGGCTGGCTGGGCGGGCGGCCCGCCGAGCCGCGGGAGGCGCGACCGCAGGTGCTGGCGCGCTGGCGGGCGGAGGCCAAGGCGCCGGCGGGGCTTTCCCGCCTGCAGGCCGCGCAGTCCGCCGACATCGCCACCTGGCTGCCCAACGACCTCTTGCTGAAGCTCGACCGCTGCCTGATGGCCCACGGACTGGAGGGGCGCACGCCCTTCCTGGACCCGCAGGTCGCCGCCTTCGCCCTGCCCCTGCCCGACCGCTTCAAGGTGCGCGGCCGCTACGGGAAGTGGCTGCTGCGAAAGTGGCTGGAGCGGGCCTGCCCGGCCGCCGAGCCCTGGGCGCGCAAGCAGGGCTTCACCGTGCCGGTGGACGCCTGGATCGCGCCCAGGGCCGGCGACATCGCCGGCCGGATCGCGGGCGTGAAGGCGGTGCGCGCGCTGCGCAGCGAGGCCGAGGTGAAGGCCGCCTTCGAGGGCTCGGCCGAGCGCTGGCCGCTGTTGTTCTACGCCGTCTGGTCGCTGATCCACCTGGAGGGCGCCGACCCCGCCGAGGCCCTGCGGGCCTGCTGCGGAACCGTCTGACCGGGCGGCCGATATGGAGAGTACGAGAGGGGAGCCATGGAGACTTCGATGCGCCGCCTGATCTTCGCCGGCCTGGCCGCCGGCCTCGCCGCCGCCTGCGGGCCGGGTGACGCCCAGACGCCGGCGACGCCCAAGGCCGCCCAGACGGGCGGTCCGCTGGAGACCCGGCCCGCCAACGCCGACTTCCTCAAGCCGGCCTTCGCCGGGCAGACCCGCGCGCCGGAGATGAAGGCGAACGTCGCCTACGATGTGGTCACCGTCGCCGAGGGGCTGGAGAAGCCCTGGGGCGTCGCCTTCCTGCCGGACGGGCGCATGCTGGTGACCGAAAAGCCCGGCCGCCTGCGGATCGTCGCCGCCGACGGCCAGCTCTCGCCCCCCGTCGCGGGCCTGCCGGCGGTGGACGCCCGCGGCCAGGGCGGCCTGCTGGGCCTGGCGCTGGACCCCGACTTCCGGAACAACGGCCTGATCTACTGGGCCTACGCCGAGGGCCACGAGGGCGGGATGACCAACACCGCGGTGGCGCGCGGGCGGCTGACGGACGGCGCTCAGCCGAGGGTCGAGAACGTCCAGGTCATCTACCGCCAGGCGCCGCAGCTGGCCTCCACCATGCACTACGGCGGCCGGCTGGTGTTCGCCCGCGACGGGACGCTGTTCGTCACCCTCGGCGAGCGGTCGATCCTGCCCGGCCGTCGTCAGGCCCAGCAGATGGACAGCGCGCTGGGCAAGATCGTGCGGATCAATCCAGACGGATCGATCCCGCGCGACAACCCCTTCGTCGACCGCCAGGGCGCCCGTCCGGAGATCTACGCCATCGGGAACCGCAACGTGCAGGCCGCGGCCCTGCACCCTCAGACCGGCAAGCTGTGGGTGGTCGACCACGGGCCGAAGGGCGGCGACGAGATCAACATCATCGAGGCCGGCAAGGACTACGGCTGGCCGACCATCACCTACGGCGTCGAGTACAGCGGCCCGAAGATCGGCGAAGGGATCGCCCAGAAGGAAGGCATGGAGCAGCCCATCTACTACTGGGACCCGGTGATCGCCCCGTCCGGCATGGCCTTCTACCAGGCCGGCCTCTTCCCGGAATGGCGGGGAAGCCTGCTGGTGGGCGGCCTGGGCGGCAAGCACGTGGCGCGCCTGGCCCTCGACGGAGAGCGGGTGATCGGCGAGGAGCGGCTGCTCACCGACCTCGAGGAGCGGATCCGCGACGTGGTCGTGGGGCCGGACGGGGCCGTCTACGTCGCCACCGACAACGCCAAGGGCCGGGTGCTGAAGCTGGTCCCGCGCCGGTAGGCTCAGTTCGGCTCGCGCTCCGGCAACCTCAGCATCGGCAGCTCGCTGGGCTGGGAGAGCGGAACCTGGAGGATGCAGCGCACGCCCTCGGGGCGGAAGTCCACCTCCGCCCGCCCGCCGCTTTCGGCCGCGAAGCTGCGCGCGATGAGGCGTGAGCCGAACCCCTGCCGCGTCGGCCGGCTCACCGGGGGGCCGCCGGATTCTTCCCACAGCACCGTCAGGTGCCGCCCGCCCTCGCTGTCCAGGGCGAAGTTCCAGGTCAGGGTCACCCGCCCTTCCGGCGCGCTGAGGGCGCCGTGCTTGACCGCGTTGGTGGCGAGTTCGTGGAGCACGAGCGACATGGCGACCGCCTGCTGAGGGCTCAGGCGGACGGGCGGCCCGTCGACGGTCAGGGCGGGGCGGTCAGGGCGGACATGGGCCGCCAGGGCCTGGTCCACGATGGCCTGAAGGTCGGCGCCGGCCCAGCTCTCCTCGACCAGCACGTCGTGGGCCTTGGAGAGGGCGATCAGCCGCTGGGTGAAGTCGTCCCGCACCGCCGGGTCCAGGCCCGAGGCGCGCAGGGTCTGCTCGGCGATGGACTGGACGGTCACCAGGGTGTTCCGGATGCGGTGGTTCAGCTCGTGCAGCAACAGCACCCGCTGCTCTTCGGCCAGCCGCGAGCCGGTCTCGTCGCGCAGGATCTTGACCACGCCGGTGAGGTCGCCGGCCTCCAGCCGCATGGCCACGCCGTTGCCCCAGAACCGTTCCCCGTTCTTGCGGATGTGCCACCGGCTGTCCTCGGCCCGACCGTCCGCCAGCGCCTTCTCCATCTCCTGCCGGTGGGCCCCGGCCGCCGCGTCCGGGTGGGTGAAGAGGGTGGCGACGTCCATGCCCGCCGCCTCCTCGGGCGTGTAGCCGAAGATCCGCTCGGCGCCCGGGCTCCAGCTCGTGATCCGCCCGTCCAGGTCGATGGTGCAGATGGCGTAGTCCAAGGCGTTGTCGATGATCTGCGCCGCCAGGCGCGGGTCATAGAGCGACGGACTAGGTCCTTGGTCGTCGGCCATCATTGCGACAACGCCGTTCGGATCGCTTGGTATCCTCGGCCTGGCTCGCGTTAG
This sequence comes from Phenylobacterium terrae, assembly GCF_042681205.1. Lineage (NCBI taxonomy): Bacteria > Pseudomonadati > Pseudomonadota > Alphaproteobacteria > Caulobacterales > Caulobacteraceae > Phenylobacterium > Phenylobacterium terrae. The sequence goes on along the minus strand of NZ_JBHUEY010000001.1, from coordinate 2,480,584 downwards.
TCTCGGGTCGAGAATAAGGAGCGGCGCGATGGCCCAGCTGGACCCCTTCGAACACGACTGGCGGCTGATCCGGGTCACACGCCGCGAGGCGGTCGCCGAGGTCGCCCTCGCCCGGCCCGAGGCCCGCAACGCGCTCAGCGTAGAGCTGATCGAGGAACTGACCGAGGTCGCACGGATGCTGCGGCTGCGGACCGACGTGCACGCGGTGATCCTGACCGGGGCGGAGAGCTTCTTCTCGGCCGGCGCGGACCTGCGCGAGCGCACGCGACGGCTGGACGCCGACGGCCTGCTGGAGGGCCGGCGCCTGGTGATGGGCGGGCCGGACATGTGCAAGGCCTGGGACGAGATCGAGGCGGTGACGATCGTCGCCATCGAGGGCTTCTGCATCGGCGGAGCGGCGGCCCTGGCGGTCAGCTGCGACTTCCGCGTGATGGGCCGCTCGGCCAGCCTGCGCCTGCCGGAGGTGCCGCTGGGCATGAACATGAGCTGGCGGGTGTTGCCCCGCATCGTCTCGCTGATGGGCCCGGCCAAGGCCAAGCGGTTCGTGATGTTCGGCGAGGCGCTGGACGGGCCGGCCTGCCTGGATCAGGGCCTGGCCGACGAGGTGGTGGAGGACGGGGCCGCCCTCTCCGCCGCCCGCGCCCTCGCCGACCGCGTCGTCGCTCTGCCGCCGGTGTCGGTGCGGATGACCAAGGAGGCGATCAACGCCATCGCCGGCGCCACCGCCTGGTCGTCCATCTACATGGACCGCGACCAGTACCTGCTGACCAGCCGCTCCGAGGATTACCGCGAGGGGATCCTGGCCTTCCGCGAGAAGCGCAAGCCGAAGTTCACGGGGAACTAGACCTCTCCCCCCGCCCGGCGGGGGGAGAGGGTTGGGTGAGGGGGGCCTCTGCGCCCGCACGTGGTTCCGTCGCTTCGCGCCGGGCGCGGCCGTATGGCCGCGCGCCCCTCACCCTACCCTCTCCCCGCCGTGCGGGGAGAGGTCTAGGAAAGCCCCAGCCGTCCCGCCGCCTCCTCGCCGATCGCCAGCGAGGAGGTCAGCCCGGGGCTCTCGATGCCGAACAGGGTCACGAGCCCTGCGATCCCATGGACGTCCGCGCCGTCGATGCGGAAGTCGGGCTGGGGCTCGCCGGGGCCGTGCAGCTTGGGGCGGATGCCGGCGTAGTCGGGAGCCAGCGCCCCGTCCGGCAGGCCCGGCCAGAACTTGCGGATGTAGGCGTAGAAGCCCTCCGCCGCCTCCGGCTCGACGGCGTAGTCCTCCTCCTCGACATAGACGAGGTCGGGGCCGAACACCGCCTGGCCGCCGAGGTCGCGACGGTAGTGGGTGCCGAGCGCGCCGGGGATCGGCGGCGGATAGATCAGCCGGGCGAACGGCGCCTTGCCCTGCAGGCGGAAGTAGCGGCCTTTGCCGAGGCGGCGGGGCGGGATCCGGTCGGCGGGAAAGCCCTCGATCTGGGCGGCCACGCCCTGCGCCGCCAGCCCCGGCGCGGTGACCAGGTAGCGGACCTTGAGCGTGGTGGGCTCGGCGCCGCCCGCGCGGACCGAAAAGCCGCCGCCCTCCAGCGGCGTCGCGGCCTCGAAGGGCGTCGAGAGCACCACCGCGCCGCCGGCCGCCTCGATCTCCCCCTGCAGGGCCAGCATGTAGCCGTGGCTGTCGAACACCCCGCTCTCGGGCGAGAGCAGGGCCATCTCGCAGTGGAGCTGCGGCTCCAGCGCCAGCGCCTCGGCCCGGGTGAGCTCGACCATCCCCTCCACGTCGTTGACGCGGGCCTGCTCGAGCACCGTCGCGACCCGCTCGACCTCGTCCGGCGTGGTCGCCACCACCAGCTTGCCGCAGCGGTCGAAGGCGACGTTGTGGGCCTCCAGGAAGGCGTAGAGCCGCCGCCGGCCGGCCACGCACAGCCGCGCCTTCAGCGAACCGGTGGCATAGTAGAGCCCGCCGTGGATCACCTCGGAATTGCGCGAGGAGACCCCCTGGCCGATGGCGGCGTCCTGCTCAAGGACGACGACGGTGAGGCCCCTCTGGCTCAGCGCATAGCCGCAGGCGAGGCCGACCGCCCCGGCCCCAACCACCAGGGCGTCGAAATCGAAATCGTTCATCGGTCCTGGGCTTAGACCAGCTTGGCCGAGCCGCCTAGCCGGCGAAGATCAGCCGCACCGACTCCCGATACAGGAGCATCTGGCGGGCGATGCAATCGGCGTCGCGCAGCGCCTTGGCGAAGGTGACGCCGCCGGACGACAGGGTGAGCACCGCGTCGGCCATCGCCAGCAGGTCGACCTCGCGCCGGGGCGGATAGGCCTTGGCGATCTCCTCCAGCCAGCCATGGAAGCGCTGCCGCCAGGCCAGGATCCCCTCGGCGTTCATGCGGACCACCTCGCGATCGAAGGACTGGTCCTGGGCCGTGACCGCGGCGATGAAGCAGCCGGGCATGTTGGTCAGGTGGTCGCGCATGTCGTCGGCGTACAGCTTCAGGAAGATGAGGAAGCTGTGCAGCGGGTCGTCCGACAACTCACGGGCGCGCTCGGAGAGCTCGTCGAGGTAGACGTAGTTGTTCGCCTGGTAGCGCTCCAGCAGCTGGCGGGCGAGGTCGTTCTTGTCCTTGAAGTGGTAGAAGAAGCCGGACTTGGTGATCCCCGCCGCCTCCACCAGCTCCTCGATGGAGGTGGCCGCGAACCCCTTCCGGATGACGGCCTCGTAGGCCAGGTCGAGGATGCGGTCGCGCGTGCGCTCGCCCTTGGAGCGCGGCTCGGACTGCACCGTCGGTACAGTTTTGGTCGCCACGTCGGTCGGCATTGGCCCCGTCCCGGTTGTTTGATGAGCCGCAAGTATCTCAGATAACGGTGAAATCGGGAACCGGCGAAAAGAGACCGCGCGATCACTAGAGGCTGATGCGGCACGGACGTACCCCTCTGTCCCCCAACAGAGGAGAATAACCATGCATCGGAGAGACATTTCCGGGCTGATCGTTTCGGGCGCCAGCGCAGCCGCGGTGGACGCCTACAATGAAGCGGTGGACTGCTTCCACTGCTACGCCGGCCCCGCGCCGGAGCTGATCGAGCAGGCCATCGCCGACAGCCCCGGCTTCACCATGGCCCATGTGCTGAAGGCCTGGATGAACCTGGTGGGGGCGCCGCCGGAAGCGCAGGCGGACGGCTTCGCCGCCTACGAGGCCGCCGTCGCGCTCGGCGGCGACGACCGCGAGAAGGGCCACATCGCCGCCCTGACCGCGCTCGTCGGCGGAGAGATCCAGTGCGCCAGCCGCATCCTGGAGGACGTCGCCATCGAGCATCCGCGCGATGCGCTGGCCCTGCACTTCGGCCAGCTCTGCGACTACTTCACGGGCGATGCGCGGATGATGCGCGACCGGATCGCCCGGGCCCTGCCCTTCTGGTCGGAGAGCCAGCCCGACTACCACGCCGTGCTCGGCTTCGCCGCGTTCGGCCTGGAGGAGGCCGGCTACTACGGCCGCGCCGAGGCCCTCGGCCGCAAGGCCGTGGAGCTGCAGCCCCGCAACGGCTGGGCCCGCCACGCGGTCGCCCACGTGCTGGAGATGCAGGACCGCCGCGCCGACGGGATCGCCTTCATGCGCGAGGACATCCCGAGCTGGACCGAGGAGAGCTTCTTCCAGGTCCACAACTGGTGGCACCTGGGGCTCTTCCACCTGGGCCTCGGCGACGTCCAGGAGGTGCTGAACCTCTGGGACGGCCCGATCTACGGCGAGCCCTCGCAGGTGCTGATGGACATGGTGGACGCCGCCGCCATGCTCTGGCGGCTGCAGCTGGCCGGCGTCGACGTGGGCGCCCGCTGGGGCAAGATCGCCGACGTCTACGAGACCAAGGCCGCGTTCGGCCGCTCGGCCTTCGACGACGCCCACGCCACGATGGCCTTCGTCGGCGCCGGCCGGCGCGAGGGGATCGAGGCGGTGCTGGCGGCCCAGAAGGCGGCCTTGGAAGGCCCGGGCGACAACGCCGAGGCGGTCCGGGTCGTCGGCCTGCCGCTCATCCAGGGCATCCAGGCCTATGGCGAGGGCGACTGGGGCGGCTGTGTCGAGCGGCTTCGCGAGGTGCGCAACCGGGCCTACCGGTTCGGCGGCAGCAACGCCCAGCGTGACCTGATCGACATCACCCTGATCGAGGCCGCCCGCCGGGCCGGCGAGCTCAGCCTGGAACGGGCCCTGCTGGCCGAACGGGCCGCCGCCAAGCCGGACATCCCCGGCGAAGGCCGCGTGCTCAGCCGTGCGGCTTGACGCCAGCCTCCTCCCCGAGCGTCAGCCCAGGCCGGGGGGACAGGTGATCGCCGCCTTGATGGCGGCGGGGCTGATGGCGTCGGCCGTCCTGGTGGGCGGCCCCGCCCCCGCGGGGCCTCAGCCCGGGCCGGGCCCTTACAGCGATCCCCACTGCCGGTCCGGCGCGTGATGCGCCGGGCCGGCTTCCACTTAGGCGCCCATGCGGTTCTCATTTTCGCGCTTGATTGTTCGATATTTCTGGAATATTCGATCTTCAACACGAAAGGAGCTGCCCCATGAAACGCCTGCACCTGCATGTCGCCGTCGAGGACCTCGGCCAGTCGATCCGCTTCTACGAGACCCTGTTCGGCGCCCCGCCCAGCGTGCTCAAGCCCGACTACGCCAAGTGGATGCTCGAAGACCCGCGCGTGAACCTGGCCATCTCGCAGCGGGGCGGCGCCTCGTTCGGGGTGGACCACGTCGGCGTCCAGACCGACACGTCCGAGGAGCTGGCCGAGCTGTCGGCGCGGCTGAAGGCGGCCGGCGAGACGACCTTCGACGAGGCCGGCGCCAACTGCTGCTACGCCAAGAGCGACAAGACCTGGGTGGCGGACCCCTCCGGCCTGAAGTGGGAGACCTTCCACACCTTCGGCGAGATCACGACCTACGGCGAGGACGTGGGGCCGACCCTGAAGGCCGAGGCCGCCGCGTCCGCCTGCTGCGGCGCCCCGGCGGGCGAGCCCGCTCCGGCCAGGTCGTGCGGCTGCGCGGCGGCCTGAAATGCGCGGTTGGCGGCGCCCGGATGATCTCCTAAGTTCCGGAACCATGGAAACGTCGAGCGCCGTCGCCGCCCTCTCCGCCCTGGCCCACCCGGGGCGGCTGGAGGTCTACCGCCTGCTGGTGAGGGCGGGCGATCCCGGCATGGCCGCCGGCGAGATCGCCCGCGCCACCGGCTCCCTGCCCAACACCCTGTCGGCCAACCTCAACATCCTCTCGGGCGCGGGCCTGGTCCGCTCCCGGCGGGAGGGCCGGTCGATCATCTACACCGCCGCCTATGACCGGATGCGCGACCTGCTGGGCTTCCTGATGGAGGACTGCTGCAGCGGCGCGCCGGAGATCTGCGGCCCGGTGGCCGAGATGGCCGCCCGCGCCTGCAAGGCCTGCTGACCCATGACCGAGCGCGTCTACAACGTCCTGTTCCTGTGCACCGGCAACTCGGCGCGCTCCATCCTGGCCGAGGCGCTGATGAACAAGCTGGGCGCCGGCCGGTTCAAGGCCTACTCGGCCGGCTCCTTCCCGAAGGGGGAGGTCAACCCGCACGCCATCCCGCTGGTGGAGAGCCTGGGCTTCCCGGCGAGCGCGTTCCGATCCAAGTCGTGGGACGAGTTCGCCGCCCCAGGCGCGCCGCAACTCGACTTCATCTTCACCGTCTGCGACGACGCGGCCGGCGAGACCTGCCCGGTGTGGCCGGGCCAGCCGGTCACCGCCCATTGGGGCGTGCCCGACCCCGCGGCGGTCCAGGGCAGCCATGCGGAGATCGCCGCCGCCTTCGCCGAGACCTGCCGTCAGCTGGGGACGCGGATACGCCTCTTCCTGGAGCTGCCGCTGGCCTCCATCGACCGGATGTCGCTGCAGAACCGCCTCGCCGAGATCGGCCGACACGCGGACGCGCCGGCCGGATGAGCGACGAGGCCAGCCTCGAGCCGCCGCTCGAGCCGGTCAGCCTGTCGCGGCGGCTCGCCGCCGAGGCGCTGGGGACGGCGATGCTGCTCGCCGTCGTGGTCGGCTCCGGGATCATGGGCGAGCGGCTGGCCGGCGGGAACGACGCCATCGCCCTCATCGCCAACACCCTGGCCACCGGCGCCGGCCTTACGGTCCTGATCGTCGTGTTCGGCCCGCTCTCCGGCGCCCACTTCAATCCTGCAGTGACGCTGGTCTTCGCGCTTCGGCGGGAGATCGGCGCGGGGCTCGCGGCCGCCTACGCCCTGGTCCAGGCGGTCGGCGGGATCGCCGGCGTCTGGGCGGCCCACGCGATGTTCGCCGAGCCGGTGTGGCAAGTGTCGGCCAAGCTGCGCGCCGGCCCGTCGCAGATGTTCTCGGAAGCCGTGGCGACCTTCGGGCTGATCGTCACCATCCTCGGCTGCGTGCGGCTGCGGCCGGCGTTCACGCCCATGGCCGTCGGGCTCTACATCACCGCCGCCTACTGGTTCACCGCCTCGACCTCGTTCGCCAACCCGGCGGTGACCCTGGCCCGCTGCCTGTCGAACACCTTCGCGGGCATCGCGCCCGCCTCCGCGCCGGGCTTCGTCGCCGGCCAGCTCGCCGGCGCCCTGGCCGCAGCGGCGCTGATGGCCTGGCTCCTGCCTACTCGACGGGCTTAGCCCGGTAGGACTCCTCGTCGAGCTCGTTCTCCCACTTGGCGACGGTGACCGCGACGGCCAGGTCGGAGGTGTTGTTGGCCACCGTCCGGGTCATGTCGAGCAGCCGGTCGAAGGGCAGCACGAAGCCCACCACCAGCGCCGTCTGCTCGGCGCTGACGCCGATCGAGCTCAGCACCGCGGCCAGCATGAACAGCGAGGCCGAGGGGATGGGCGCGGTGCCCACCGCCACCAGCACGGTGGTCAGGCCGGCGAGCAGGTACTGGGTGAAGGTCAGGTCGATCCCGAACGCCTGCACCGCGAACATGGTCAGCAGGCCGATGTAGAGGGCCGTCCCGTCCATCGAAACGGTGGTGCCGATCGGCAGGGCGGTGGAGGCCACGGTGTGCGACACGCCGAGGTTCTTCTCCGCCACCCGCATGGAGACCGGCAGCGTGGCGGCCGAGGACGAGGTGGAGAAGGCCACCAGCACGGCGTCCCAGATGTCGCGGAAGAAGGGCCGCGCCGGCAGCCGCGCGACCAGACGGATCAGCCCGCCGTGGGTGAGGATCACCTGCAGGGCGCAGCCGGCCACCAGGGCGACCGCCAGGTAGAAGACGTGGACGAAGACGCTGATCCCTTGCGTGCCCGCCACCCAGGCGATCAGGGCGAAGACGCCGAACGGCGCGACCTCCATCACCACCCGGACGATGAACAGCATCACGTCGACGCCGGCCTCGAACACCTTGCGGAGCGGCTCGCCCTTCTCGCCGATGGCCAGGATGGCGCTGCCGACCATGATCGAGAAGAAGATCACCCCCAGGATGTCGCCGCCGGCCAGGGCCTCGACCGGGTTCAGCGGCACGATGCCCATCAGCTGCTCGGCCACCGTCGGCGGCTCGCCAAGCACGTGCGGTTTGACGCCTTCGAAGACGACGCCTTGGCCGACGCCGATCAGCGCGCCGAGCGCCTGGCCGAGGATCACCGCCACCACGGTCGTGCAGAGGTAGAGGAACAGCGTCTTGCCGCCGATGGACCCCAGGCGGCGCGGATCGCCCATGCCGGTGACGCCGGCGACGATGGAGACGAAGACCAGCGGCACCACCACCATCCGGATCAGCCGGATGAACAGGTCGCCGACCCACTTGATGGACTCGGCTGCATCGCCCAGCAGCGCGCCGGCGATGGCGCCCAGCACCAGAGCCCCGAAGATCCGCTTCCACAGGACGACGTCGAACCAGTAGCGCTGCAGCAGGCTGCGGGCCGGCGGGGCGGCGGTCTCGTCGGCGGGCGTGGCCATGGGCGTCCTTCGCGTGGCGGTTCGCGGCGAGCCTAGGGGCAAGGGCCGCGCCGCGTCGAGGCCTTAAGCTGCGCCTTTGACACGGCAAAGCCCGTCATCCCGGACGGCCTGCAAGGCCGATCCGGGACCCAGCGGCGCGCTCGGCACGTCTGGGTCCCGGCTCTTCGGCCCGCTCGGGCGGGCCTGCGGCCGGGATGACGGCGGCGGATTACCGTCCGGCTTGAACCGCCCTCGCCCGCTCCCACTCGGCCCACAGCTTCGCCTCCTCGGCCTCGGCGGCCTCGATGGAGGCGGCCTTGATGTGGCCGAAGCCGCGGATCTGCTGCGGCAGGGCGGCGAGCTTCAGGGCGGTGGCGCGGCGCTCGGGAGCAAGGCCCGCGAGGAGGCGCTCGAGGCCCGCCTCATAGCGGCCGATCAGGGCCCGCTCCGTCCGGCGCTCGTGCGTGTAGCCGAACGGATCAAGCGGCGTGCCGCGCAGGCGCTTGAACTTCGCCAGCGTCGGGAAGGCGCCGCCGAGCATCCAGCCGCCGAAGGCCAGCTTCCTCGGCCGGCCCTCCTTGTCCTTCGGCGCCAGCAGCGGCGGCGAGAGCCAGACCTTGTCCTTGCCGCCCTGGAAGGTCTCGCCACGGTAGGCGGCGAAGCGGCCGTCGGTGTAGAGGCGGGCCACCTCGTACTCGTCCTTGTAGGCCATCAGCTTGTAGAGGCTGAGCGCGGCGGCGCGGGTCAGGTCGTCGTCACCGGCCGCCCGGACCTGGGCGATGCGGTCGAGGTAGCGGCGGGCGTAGGCCTTGTCCTGGTAGGCCTCGAGCTCGGCCGCCCGGTGGGCGATCAGCTCGTCCAGCGGCATGGTCTCGGGCGTGGGCACGTCGGCCTCACGGTGGCCGCGGCTGGCCGGATCATGCGCGGCCATGCGGCCGATCTCGAAGGCCTGCAGGTTGGCCTCGGCCTCCACCCCGTTCAGCCGGATGGCCCGGTAGAGGGCGCGGCTGGAGACCGGGATCACCCCCTTCTGCCAGGCGAAGCCCAGCATGATCATGTTGCCGAAGATGGCGTCGCCCAGCTTGGTCTCGGCCAGGGTCTGGGCCGGGCAGGCGTCGAAGCTCTTCGTCGCCGCAGCGATCCGCCGGGTGAACCCATTGGCGTCGTAGCGCACGTCGCGATCGGTGACGAAGTCGGCGGTCGGGGCGATGTCCGCATCGCCCACCGCCACCGTCCGGTCCTTGGCGTAGAGCGCCAGGGCGTCGGCGCCGGCCGCCACCATCATGTCGCAGGCGATCAGCACATGGGCGCTGGCGGCGGGCACGCGGCCGCCGATCGGCGTCTCCTCGGTCTCGCCGATGCGCACGTGGGAGAAGACCGCCCCGCCCTTCTGCGCCAGGCCGGTCATGTCCACCACGCTGGCCGAGCGGCCATCCACGTGGGCGGCCATGGCCAGGATCGAGGCGACCGTGGTCACGCCCGTCCCGCCGACGCCGGTGAAGACGATGTTGCGCACCCCCTGCAGGGCCTCGAACTGCGGCAGCGGCGTGGAGTCCGCCGTCAGCGCCGGCAGCTCGTGGGCGTGGGGGTTCTCCGCGCCCTCGACGGTGACGAACGAGGGGCAGAAGCCGTCGAGGCAGCTGTAGTCCTGGTTGCAGGTGGACTGGTTGATCTTGCGCTTGCGGCCGAAGGGCGTGTTCAGCGGCTCGACCGACACGCAGTGCGAGGTCTTCGAGCAGTCGCCGCAGCCTTCGCAGACCAGCGGGTTGATGATCACCCGCTGCTCGGCCTTGGGCATCTTGCCCCGCTTGCGCCGGCGCCGCTTCTCGGTGGCGCAGACCTGGTCGTAGAGCAGCACGGTGACGCCGGGCGTCTTGCGCAGCTCCCGCTGGATGCTCATCAGCTCCGAGCGGGGATGGACCGTCACGCCGGGCGCAAGGTCGGAAACGCCCTCGTAGCGGGAGGGATCGTCGGCGACGATCACCGTCTTCGTCACGCCCTCGGCGGCGAGCTGGCGGGTGATCTGGGCCGGGGTGAAGCCGCTCTCGGCCTGCTGGCCGCCGGTCATGGCCACGGCGTCGTTGAACAGCAGCTTGTAGGTGATGTTGCTCTTCGCCGCGACCGAGGCGCGGATGGCGAGCGAGCCGGAGTGGTTGTAGGTGCCGTCGCCCAGGTTGACGAAGACGTGCTTCTCGTCGGTGAAGGGCGCCGCCCCGACCCAGGAGAGCCCCTCCCCGCCCATGTGGCTGGTGAGGTCTGTGTTCGGGTCGGCGAAGCTGGCCATGTAGTGGCAGCCGATGCCGGCCAGCGCGCGGCTGCCGTCCGGAAGCCGCGTCGAGGTGTTGTGCGGGCAGCCCGAGCAGAAGAACGGCTTTCGCTGCTGTTCGGCGGCCAGGGTCACGGCCGCGACGCCCGCGGCGCTGACCCGGCTGAGGTAGTCGTTCACCTCGTCCATATGCGGGCCGGGCGGCAGGCGGTCGGAGATTGCGAGCGCGATCTCGGCGACCGAGAGCGAACCGACCTGGGCCAGCAGCGGGTGGCCGCGCTCGTCGACCTTGCCGACGATCCTGGGCTTGGCGTGGTCGGGCAGGTCGTAGAGGGCCGCGCGGACCTGTTGCTCCACCAGCGGGCGCTTGTGCTCGATAACCATCAGGGTCTCGAGGCCGGCGGCGAAGGCGCGCACGCCGGTCGGCTCCAGCGGCCAGGGCATGCCGACCTTGTAGATGGTGACGCCGAGCGCGGCCGCCTCCGGCAGGGACAGGCCCATGGCCGCGAGGGCCTCGATCACGTCCTTGTAGGCCTGGCCCTGGCAGACGATGCCGAGCCTGGGCCGAGGCGAGGCCAGGGCCACCCGGTCGATCCGGTTGGCGCGGGCGAAGGCCAGGGCGGCGGGGATCTTGTGCAGCCGAAGCCGCCGCTCCTTGTCGAGCGGCTGGTCCTTGGTGCGGATGCCGAGGCCGCCGGCGGGGATCGGGAAGTTGGCGGGCGTGACGATCCGGTGACGCGACAGGGTCACGTCGATGGTGGCGCCGGAGTCCATGGTGTCCGCCAGCGCGATCAGCCCGACCCACAGGCCGGAGAACCGGCTCATGGCGTAGCCGATCAGGCCGTAGTCCAGCACCTCCTGCACGTCGGCCGGCGCCAGCACCGGGATCTCGGCGTCCTGGAAGGCGAACTCCGACTGCGACGGCAGGGTGGACGACTTGCACATGTGGTCGTCGCCGGCCACGGCCAGCACCCCGCCGCGCGGCCAGGTCCCGGCGAAGTTGGCGTGCTTGAACGCATCGCCCGTGCGGTCGACGCCCGGCGCCTTGCCGTACCACATGCCGAAGACGCCGTCGTAGCGGGCGCCGGGGAAGAGGTTGGTCTGCTGGCTGCCCCAGACGGCGGTGGCGGCCAGGTCCTCGTTCAGCCCCTCCTTGAAGAGGATGTCGTGCTCGGCGAGGTGCTTTTCCGCCCGGTGCGCCTGCTGGTCGAGGCCGCCGAGCGGCGAGCCGCGGTAGCCGGAGACGAATCCGGCCGTGCTCAGCCCCTCCGCCCGGTCGAGCCGCTTGCGATCGATCAGGATGCGCAGCAGCGCCTGCACCCCGGTGATGAAGACTCGACCCTCGGTGAGCAGAAATTTGTCGTCTAGCGTCACATCTAGGTGCCGCATCGCAAATTCCTTCCTTTTGGGGCTCCCTAATCGCTTTAGAAGATCATATAAGAGCGCGGCAATTGCTTACCAAAGGCGTGCCCCCTGGGATGGGTTCCTGGGCAAGAAACACGCTGTGTGGGCCGGGGATCGGGAGGAAAAACTTGTCTGAGGTGCTTGATGCGGTCGATGCCAAGATTCTCGACCTGATCCAGCATGACGCCGGGCTTTCGGTGGCCGAGATCGCCGAAAGGGTCGGATTGTCCTCCAGCCCCTGCTGGCGGCGCATCAAGCGGCTCGAAGACGCCGGCGTGATCCAGCGCCGGGTGACCATCCTGGACCGCGAACGGCTGGGCCTCGGCTTCGAAGTCTACTGCACCGTCAAGCTCTCCCTGCCGACCAAGGACAACCTCGAGTTCTTCGAGCAGGCCATCGCCCGCCTGCCGGAGGTGGTGCAGTGCGCCACGGTCACCGGCGCGGCCGACTACGAGCTGCGCATCGTCACCCGCGACATGCACACCTTCGACGACTTCCTGCGCGACAAGATCCTGTCCCTGGGCCTGGTCTCCAACATCGAGAGCCGGATCGTCATCCGGGCCGTCAAGAACACCACCGCCGCCCCGCTCGGCCTGGTCAGCCCGTACATCAGCGCGCAGGGGTAATCCTTCCCTCCCCTTCAGGGGAGGGCCGAGTCGGCGAAGCCGACCGGGGTGGGGAAGTGACAGGCGGCTTTGCGCCCGAGTTCCGACGCCGGCGCGGTTCGAGCACCCGTCCGCTTCGCTGCAATCGCGTCCACCCTCCCCTGAAGGGGAGGGAAGACCTATGCTGAGCTCCCAATCCAAGGAGCCCTCCCCATGATCGACCTCGTCATCGACCAGCGGCGCAAGGACCTGGGAGGGTTCGAGGTCGGCCGGGTGTTGCCCTATGCGCGGCGGCGGATGGTCGGCCCGTTCATCTTCTTCGACCACATGGGCCCGGCGCAGTTCCAGCCCGGCTTCGGCCGCGAGGTGGACGTGCGGCCCCATCCGCACATCGGCCTTTCCACCATCAGCTACCTGTTCGAAGGCGAGATGACCCACCGCGACAGCGTCGGCGTCACGCAGGCCATTCGTCCGGGCGAGGTGAACTGGATGACGGCCGGCTGCGGCATCACCCACTCCGAGCGGTTCGAGACCCTCCGCGCCCAGGGCGGCCGGATGGACGGCATCCAGGCCTGGGTCGCCCTGCCGCTGGAGACGGAGGAGACCGACCCCAGCTTCGCCCACCACGAGGGCGGCGAGGATCTGCCGACCTACGAGGACCGGGGCATGTTCGCCCGGCTGATCGCCGGCGAGGCCTTCGGCGCGAAGGCGGCGGTGAAGGTCCATTCGCCGATGTTCTACGTCCATTGGGTGCTGCAGGAGGGGACCACCGCCGGCGTCCCGGCCGAATACCCCGAGCGGGCCGCCTACGTGGCCCGCGGCGCGGTGGAGGTGGAAGGCCAGACCTTCCGCGAGGGCCAGATGGTCGTCTTTTCGCCCGGCGAGACGGTGAAGGTCACCGCCGTCGGCGGCCCGGCCATCGTCATGCTGCTGGGCGGCGAGCCGGTGGGCGAGCGCTACATCGAATGGAATTTCGTCGCCTCGTCCAAGGACCGGCTCGAGCAGGCCAAGGCCGACTGGCGCGCCGGCCGCATGAAGCTGCCCGACGCCGACAACGGCGAGTTCATCCCACTGCCGGCCGACCCGCCCCCGCCCGCGAACCCGATGAGCTGACCCCCTTCCTCTTTCCTTTGCCATTCATGGGAAAGGGGGACCACCCGCCGAGCGGAGCGAAGAGCGGATGGCGGAAAGGGCAAGCCACGCGCACGGCGCTATCCGTCGCTGCAATTGAGATCTGTTCGTCCGCCGCGCAGGGGGCTCGCCCCCTCCCCCACCCGCCTCAGCCGGCTTGGCCGGCTTCGGCGGGCGGTCCCCCTCCCCCGCTTCGCAGGGGAGGAAAAGGTTGCGAAAGACATTGTTGCAAGTCATTCTCACTCGCATCTGAGGAGAGACACGCATGGTGGTGCAGACGAGCGGGGTGTTGCTCTTGCGGCTGATGCGGCTGGAGCGGGAGGCGCGGCCGAAGCCGCGGACCCTCAGGCCTTCAGCGCCTTGTGCGTCTTCTCCCAGTACTGGGCGCCGGTCACCACGGTGATCAGGGCGGCCAGCCAGAAGATGGCGTGGGCGGCGAAGGTGACGGTGTCGCGGATCTCCGGCTCCGGCGGCAACTGGAAGGCGCCCCAGGCGGCGACCAGCAGCTCGCCGCCCAGGCCTACGAGCTGAAGCGTCGTCTTCCACTTGGCCAGCAGGGTGACCGGCAGCTTCACGCCCTTGCCGGCGCCCACCTCGCGCAGCGCGCTGACGGTGAACTCGCGGAACAGGATCAGGCCGGCGGGGATCACCACCATCGGCTGGGGGCCCAGCGCCATCAGGCCGAGCACGCCCCCGCAGACCAGCACCTTGTCGCCGATCGGGTCGAGGATGGCCCCCCAGACGCTCTCGGCGTTGAACTTGCGGGCCAGCCAGCCGTCGAAGAAGTCGGTCACCGCCGCCACCACGAAGGCCCAGAAGGCCCAGCGCTGCAGGCCGAACTGGCTCTCCGGCGTGAGCCGCTCCGACAGCCAGGGCACCCCGCCCGCCGCCGCGGCGAGCGCCAGGAACATGAACAGCGCCAGCACCAGGCGCAGGGAGGTCAGCAGGTTCGGGAGCGCTTGCATGTGGGCCTCAACGCGCCGGAATCGCGCTGGGCGCCAGCTTAGCCCTTCCCTCCCCTTCATGGGGAGGGCCGAGTCGGCGCAGCCGACCGGGGTGGGGGAGTGACGAGCCTGCGAGGCGCTGATCGTCCAACGCCCGCCAAGCCAGGACTCCCCCACCCGTCGCGTCGCTGCGCTCCGCGCCACCCTCCCCTGAAGGGGAGGGAAGGCGCTCTACGCCTTGTGGAAGAAGTCATAGATGCGCTGGGCGAGGGGCTGGCTGACGCCCTCGACCTTGGCGAGGTCCTCGACGGAGGCTCTCGAGACGCCGCGGGCCGAGCCGAAGGCGTGGAGGAGCGCGCGCTTGCGCCCCGGCCCCACCCCCTCGATTTCATCGAGCGGGTTCTTCTTCATGTCGATGGCCCGGCGGGTGCGGTGGCTGCCGATGGCGAACCGGTGGGCCTCGTCGCGCAGGCGCTGGAGGTAGTAGAGAACCGGGCTCTTCGGCTCGAGCATGAAGGGCTCCTTGCCGGGGATGAAGAAGCGCTCCAGCCCCGCATCCCGGTCCGGCCCCTTGGCGACGCCCACCACCGGGATGTCGTCGACGCCGAGGTCGGCCATGATCTCTAGCGCCGCCGAAAGCTGGCCCGCGCCGCCGTCGATCAAAACCAGGTCCGGCCGGGGCGGCGTCTCGCCCGCCTCCTCCTCCTTCACCAGCCGAGAGAATCGGCGGCGCAGCACCTCGCGCATCATCCCGAAGTCGTCCCCCGGGGTGAGCTCGGTGCTCCTGATATTGAACTTGCGGTACTGGCTCTTCTGGAAGCCCTCGGGCCCGGCGACGATCATCCCGCCGACCGCGTTGGTCCCCATGATGTGCGAGTTGTCGTAGACCTCGATCCGCTCGGGCTGGCCCTCCAGGCCGAAGGCCTCGCACACGCCCGCCAGCAGCTTCGACTGGGCCGAGCTCTCGGCCATCTTGCGACCCAGGGCCTCGCGGGCGTTGGTCAGGGCGTGGTCGACCAGCTGGCGCTTCTCGCCGCGCTGGGGCTTGGAGATCTCCACCTTGCGCCCGGCCTTGATCCCGAAGGCCTCGCACAGCAGGTCCTTGTCGCTCGGCTCGACGTTCAGGAGGATCAGCTTGGGGATCGGCTTGTCGTCGTAGAATTGGCCGAGGAAGGCGCTCATCACGTCCACGTCCTCGTCCTGCCGGTCGACCCGGGGGAAGTAGGCGCGGTTGCCCCAGTTCTGGCCGGCGCGGAAGAAGAACACCTGCACGCAGGCTTGGCCGCCCTCGGCGTGCAGGGCGAAGACGTCGGCCTCGTCCACCGTCTCCGGATTGATCTGCTGTTCCTGGGCGATCGACGACAGCGCCCGGATCCGGTCGCGCAGGCGGGCGGCCCGCTCGAACTCCAGGTCGTCGGAGGCGGCCTGCATCTCCTGCGCCATCTTCGCCATGACCGCCCGGCTCTTGCCGCGCAGGAAGGCCTCGGCCTGGTCGACCAGCCCCTGGTAATCCTCGATGGAGATCAGGCCCGTGCACGGCGCCGAGCACCGCCGGATCTGGTGCAGCATGCAGGGCCGGGTGCGCGTCTCGTAGACGTTGTCCGAGCAGGACCGCAGCAGGAAGGCCTTCTGCAGGGTGTTGAGCGTGCGGTTCACCGCCCAGGCGCTGGCGAACGGGCCGAAGTAGTCGCCCTTGATGGTGTGGGCGCCGCGGTGCTTGCGCAGCTGCGCCGCCTCGTGGTCGCGCCGGATGAGGATCTCGGGGAAGCTCTTGTCGTCGCGGAGCAGCACGTTGAAGCGCGGCTTCAGCTGCTTGATCAGATTGATCTCGAGCAGCAGCGCGTCGGTCTCGGTGCGGGTGACGACGAACTCCATCGCCCGCGTCAGGTCGACCATGTGGGCGATGCGCTGGGTGTGGAACCGGCCCTGCGCGTACTGCGTCACCCGCTTCTTCAGCGAGCGGGCCTTGCCCACGTACAGCACCTCGCCGTCCTCGCCGATCATGCGATAGACGCCGGGCGCGTCGGGCAGACGCTTCACCTGGTCCTTGATGAGTGCGGCGCCCTGAAGCAGGGGCTCGGCGATGGTGTCGGCCATGGGCCCGCATATATAGGCCAGGAACGGCCGGCGCGCAGGAGCGGCCCGGTCACGGAACAGCGGGCGAAACGCCGCGTTCCGGCAAATCATGGACGGGGCTGGGCCGGCGTTGATCGAAAACTTCGAGGCGGACGCTGCCGCGCCATCGCCACGCCTCGACTTCGAGGCCCTGTTCGGCGCCCTGCCGAGCCCCTACATGGTGCTCGACCGGCAGCTGAACTATGTCGCCGTGAACGACGCCTACGTCGAGGCGACCGGCCGCTCCCGCGAAGGCCTGATCGGCGGCGCCATCTTCGACCTGTTCCCGAACGACGGCGAGAGCGGCGCCCTGCTGCGCGCCTCGTTCGAGCGCGTCCTGAAGACCGGCCGCCCCGACTCCATCGCCTACATCCCCTACCCCATCGCCGCCCCGACCGGCGCGCTGGAGATGCGCTACTGGTCGGCGGTCCACACGCCGCTGAAGGACGCCCAGGGCAAGGTCGCCTTCATCGTCCAGAACACGGTGGACGTCACCGAGCTTCGCCGGCTGAAGGACATCGCCTACGGCCCGGCGGGCCAGCCGCGCGCCTCCGCCGCCCAGCTGCTGCTCCGCGCCCAGGAGGTGCAGGCGGCCAACGCCTCGCTGATCGACGAGACCAACCAGCTCCGCGACCTGTTCATGCAGGCGCCCGGCTTCATGGCCGTGCTGACCGGCCGCGATCTGACGTTCCAGTTCGTCAACTCGGCCTACCTGCAGCTGATCGGCCATCGGCAGGTGATCGGGCGCACGGTGCTGGAGGCCCTGCCGGAAGTCCGCGCCCAGGGCTTCGTGGAGCTGCTGTCCGACGTGATGTCGACCCGCCAGCCCTACGTCGGCCGGGCGATGGGCGTGCGCCTGCAGCGGACGCCGGACGGGCCGCCGCAGGAGCGGTTCGTCGACTTCATCTATCAGCCGATCCTCGATCCGGCCGGCGAAGCGACCGGGGTGTTCGTCGAGGGGTACGACGTCACCGACCGCGTCCGCGCCGAGGCCCAGCAGAAGTTGCTGGTCGACGAGCTGAACCACCGGGTGAAGAACACCCTGGCCACCGTCCAGGCCATCGCCGCCCACACCTTGCGCGGCTATCCCGACCCCAAGGGCTTCCGCGAACAGTTCGAGTCCCGGCTCATGGCGCTGTCCGGGACGCACGACCTGCTCACCGCCACCAGCTGGCGCAGCGCCTGCCTGAAGGACGTGCTGCTGGCCGAGCTGAAGCCCCACGGCGAGGGCCGCTACGAGCTCGACGGCGCGGACGTGAACCTCTCGCCGAACGAGGCGCTGACCCTGGGACTGGTGTTCCACGAGCTGGCCACCAACGCGGCCAAGTACGGGGCGCTGTCCGCGCCCGGCGGCAAGGTGCGCGTGGCCTGGCGGGTGACGCGCGAGTGCGGCCAGCCGCGGCTGGCGCTCACCTGGACCGAGGCGGGCGGCCCGCCGGTCGATCCGCCAAAGCGCAAGGGCTTCGGCTCGCGCCTCATCGAGCGCACGCTGAGGGGCGACATCCAGGGCGGGGCCAGCCTCGACTTCGCCCCTTCCGGCCTGACCTGCCGCCTTGAAGCCCCGCTCCGCGCGGCTGACTGACCGCGCTAGAGCTTGTAGCCGCCGGCCTGGAGCTTCTCGATCACCGGCTTGGTGATGCGGATGTAGCCCTTGTCGGGATGCTTGAAGTAGAGCGGGTGCTTGACCTTGGACGGGTCGAAGCCCTCGGCGACCAGGTCGACCTTGCGCTGCTTGAAGGTGCCGGTGGTCTCGAGAGCCGGCAGCAGGCGCAGGAACATGGGCTGGGCGAAGTGCGGCAGCTCGCGCTCCACGTGCTCGCCGAAGGCCTTGACGTCGAACTCGCCGCTGGTGACCAGGGCGGCCATGCCGGCCCGGCCCTCGGCGCCGGGCGCCTCCACGCCGTAGACGTTGGCCTCCAGGACGCCGGGCGCCTCGTGCAGCCGCAGGGCCACTTCGGCGGTGGAGACGTTCTCGCCCTTCCAGCGGAAGGTGTCGCCGATCCGGTCGACAAAGTAGACGTAGCCGTCGGCGTCCTGGCGCATCAGGTCGCCGGTGCGGAACCAGGCGTCGCCCTTCTGGAAGACGTCCCGCAGGATCTTCTTCTCGCTGGCCGCCTTGTCCACGTAGCCGGTGTAGTCGGTTCGCGCGTCGTCGCCGATGCGGCCGATGCATTCGCCCACCTGGCCGGCTCCGCACTCGATGCACAGGCCGTCCGGCCCGCGGATCGGCTGTTCGGTCTCGACGTCGAACTGGATCAGCCGGGCGTTGAAGCGGTTCTTCATCCACTTCGGGATGCGGCCGATGGCGCCCTCGCGGCCGTCGTAGTTGAACATCGCCACGTTGCCTTCGGTGGCGCCGTAGAACTCCAGGATCTGGGGGATGCGGAAGCGGGTGCGCATCTCGCGCCAGACGTCGGGCCGCAGGCCGTTGCCGAAGGCCAGGCGGATCTTGTGCTTGGCCTCGTCATCCTGCGGCGGCTGGTTCACCAGGTAGCGGCACAGCTCGCCGATGTAGACGAACATGGTGCAGCGCTCGGCGACCACCTCCTCCCAGAAGTGGCTGGCGGAGAACTTCTTCTTCAGCACCACCGAGCCGCCGTTCAGCAGCGCCGCGCCCAGGGCGCAGAGGCCGCCGGTGGCGTGGTAGAGCGGCAGGGCCACATAGACCCGGTCGTGCTCCTTGGCCCCGGTCGCGCCGGCGAAGGCCCGCATGTAGAGCTGGGCCCGCTGGTGGCTGATGCGCGCGGCCTTGGGCAGGCCGGTCGTGCCGCTGGTGTAGATGTAGAGGATGGTGTCGCGGGCGGTCATGTCCTCGCGCACCGCCTTGTCCGGCGGCAGCTGGCTGCAGCTGCGCAGCGCCTGCGGCAGGTCCCGCTGGTCGCCGCTGGCCCTGCCCAGCACCCACTGGACCATCGGCTTCTCGAGCTCGCCCTTGACGTCCTGGAAGGCGGCGGCGGTCTCGTCGTCGACGATGACGTGGCTCGCGCCCGACAGCTTCAGGCAGTGGGCCAGCGGCGCGCCGGTCAGCTGGTTGTTCACCAGGGCGGTGACGACGCCGACTTTCGAGAGGCCGTACCAGACAGCGAAGTATTCCGCGCGGTTGGGCATGAACAGCGCCACCACCTGGCCGCGCCGCAGGCCCAGCCCCTTGGCCCAGTGGGCGAAGCGGTTGGCCATGGCGTCCACCTCGCCGAAGCTCAGCGTGCGCCCTTCGAAGGTGAGGGCCGGGCGGCTCCGCCACTTCTCGACCGCCGCCTGCACGTCGTCGCACAGCAGCGTCTTCGAATCGGGGGCGATGGTCTTGATGCGCCCTAGCGTGCGCCGCAAACCACGCACGTACCTGAGGTCGCGCTGCAACCGAGCCTTCAGACTCATAGATCCCTCCGACGGAGAGCGCAGCTTGGCGGCGTTCGTCGGAGGGTCAAGGCGGAGCGGCGCCGCGGGCGCTGACAACTCCGTCAGAGGCTTGCGGGCGTGGCGCCGGGGACTCACCCGGGCCGGGCCGGTCGCCGGCTTGCGGGGCTGGCGGGCGCGATCCTTCAGGCTGCTCATCTCGTCCCCTCGCCTCGGCTGTCGCAGACGCCCCGACGGTCCGGCGGCGAGGGTTGCCAGCGGATTGAGCGGCGGCGTTAACGCAGGCCGCTCCGGTGGGCTACACTGCCGCAGGTGACCGCCCTGCCCCGCGCCATCCTCTTCGACCTCGACGACACCATCATCTCCGCCGGCCCGCGCGGCCTGCTGCTGCGCACGCTCGCCGAGGAGATCGCGCACCTCCTGCCGATGCCGCCGGACGAGGCCGCCCGGCGGCTGGAGGCGGCCAATCGCGACTTCTGGTCCGACGAGACGCGGCACCGGACCTGGCGCTTCCGGCTGGAGGAGGCGCGCACGGCCATCGTCGAGCGGGTGTTCGAGAGCTGGCGGCCGCAGGCGCCGGGTCTGACGCCGGATGTGGCCCGCCAGTTCGGCGCCAGGTTCCACCGGCTGCGGGAGGAGAACGCCTGCTTTCCCGGCGCGGTGGAGACCATCGACGAGCTGAAGGCCCGCGGCGTCCTGCTGGCGCTGGTGACCAACGGAGCGGCCGAGGCGCAGCGGGCCAAGGTGGCGCGGTTCGACCTCGCCCGCCGCTTCGACCATGTGCAGATCGAAGGCGAGGCCGGGTTCGGCAAGCCGGAGGAGCGGGCCTACCGCCACGCGCTCGAGGCGCTCGGCGTGCAGCCGCACGAAGCCTGGATGGTGGGCGACAACCTCGAGTGGGAGGTCGCCGCGCCGCAGCGGCTCGGCATCTTCGGCATCTGGCACGACCACCTGGGCGAGGGCCTGCCGCCGGGCTCGACCGTGCGCCCGGACAGGATCATCCGCGCGCTCCCCGAACTGCTCGACTGAAATCGGGCGAACTCGCGGCGCGACACGCCACAATCGCGCCTGTATTGCGCAAGCATGGCGAGCACCCGAGAAACCGCCTCCGAGTAGTCGGCCAGTTTTGGGCGCCAAACAGGAGGGATTTTTACAGCACAGATGGAACCCGCTTCGGAACAAGCTGAGCCCGATGCCGTTGTAGCTCCGACCAACGATACCGGGAGAACGCCACCATGCCCGATCCGACGGGTACGCCGACGCAACAGGACTTCACGCGGCAGGACGGAGCGTCCACCGACGCCGAGCCGTCGATGTTCGCGCAGACCCCCATCTACGCCCGGGAGACGGGCAAGCGGCGCAAGGGCTTCGGCCGCGCAGGCGGCGCACGACCGGCCGCGGCGGCCTCGACCGCGGCGGCCGCCGAGCCCCGCAGCTTCGCCGAGCCCGCACCCGCGGCCCCCACGGGCGGCTTCGCAAATCCCGAGCCGATGATGCAGACCGGGCCGGCCGCGACGACCGCCGCCGAGCCGGCGACCAACACCCCCACCGACACCGGGCTGGGCATGGCCGGCGCGCGCCGCACCACCACCGCCAGGCGCAAGTCGAAGGGCGCGCCGGTCGGCGCGATCGCGGCCGGCGCCGTGGCCCTGGTGGCGGTGGCGGGCGTCGCCTTCTACGCGATGAGCAACGGCGACGAGCCGGCGGCCACCACCGCGGCCACCGACTCCACGCTGCCGCCGATGGCGACCACGGCCCCGCCGACGCCCGGCCCGACGGCCGCGGCCTCGACGACCACGCCGATGACGCCGGCCACGACCGCTGCGGCGACCCCGGCCGCGGCCACGCCGGCGGCGAGCCCCGCGCCCACCGAGGTCCGCACGAGCGCCCGCACCACCCGCGTCGCGCGCACCACCGCGCGGGCGCGGCCCGCCGCCGCCGCCAGCGCCGACTCCGAAGCGATCGACGCCAGCGGCACGGTGGCGCTGCCCGCCGGCCCGCAGCCCTACACCTCGATCGCCAGCTCGCCCGCCGCCGCGCCGCCGGCCCTGGTGATCCCGCCGGTCACGCCGGCCCCCGAGGCCGCGCCGGCCCCGACGCCGGACGCCGCACCGGCCCCGCAGGCCTCCACGCCCGAGGCGGCGCCGGACCCGGCCACGACGCCCTAGGCCGTCGACCTGATACGCGCTGCGACGGGCGGCTCCCCCAGGGGGCCGCCCGTTCTTTTCGCCTGCGACCGATCTGCCTTGCGCGGGCGTGTCACATCCCCAAGCGACTCAGGCATTCGTTAAGACCGTTGCGTCTAGTCTGACCCGCGTCGTTTGGGGGCTTATCGACATGCACAAGATCCTGTTCAGCCAGGAAGGCGCCGAGTGGGCCACGGCCATCCTCGTGTTCGTCTGCGGCGCCGCCGCAGGCCACTACGCCTCTGAAGGCATGAACGCGGTCCAATGGGCCGGCGCGGCCACCGCCGTCCTGGGCTCGGTCACCGCCGCCGTCGCCGTCCGCGTCTGGCCGTCGCCCGTGCGCGAGACGGTGGACGAGTAGGCCTTCCTCCGCCGGGGTGCTCGGAACCGATCACTCCGCGTGGACGTCCACGCCGAGCGCCGTCAGCAGGGCGTACTGCTGATCCAACGTCACCTTCAGCCCGTCGCGGCTGGCCAGCGCCGTCAGGTCGAGGCCGCTGACCTCCGCGGCGCGTAGATCCGCGCCGGCGAGCCGGGCGTCCGCCGTCAGCGCCCCGAACAGGTTGGCGCCGCGCAGGTCCGCTCCCTCCAGGTCAGCCCCGCGCAGATCGGCCTCCTTCAGGCTCGACTTGCGGAAATCGCACTCCGGCGCGCGCGCCTCCGACAGGTCGGCCAGCTCCAGCATGCAGGCGTCGAAGGTCACCGCCGTGCGCACCACCTTGGCCCCGAAGGCGCGGCTGAAGTCGGCCCGGTGGAAGCGCGCGCCGCGCAGGTTGCAGCCGTGGAACTCGGCCGCGTAGAGGCTCGAGCGGTCGACGTCCGCAAACGCCAGGTTGCAGCGGGAGAACCTGGCCTCGTCCAGGCGGCTGAAGGCGAACTGCACGCCGGCGTGGTTCTCCGGGTCGGAGAAGTCGCAGTCCTCGAACACCGTCTCGCGCAGGTCCGCGTGCGCGAACCGGCAGCCGATGATCCGGCAGCCCTTGAACCTGGCCCCCTGCAGGATGACCGCCGAGAGCTGCGCCTCCAGCAGGGTACAGTCGGTCAGCACGATGTCCGTCAGGTCCCGCTCGGCCCAGTCGAGGCGGGAGAGGTCCTGGCCGGTGACGACCGCGCCGGCTTCGAGTTGGATCTCGTCGGCCATTACCTACACCGCGCTCCCCTGTTTCGCGCCATGGCCGGCTTCATGCCGGCCACCCATCCCGTCGAGGTCAGGCCCCGCTACGTCAGGATGGGTCGCCGGGACGAGCCCGGCGATGACGAAAGGTGTGGGGCAGCCTACTCCGCCGCCCCCACCGGCACGTCGATCTCGCCCACCTTGCGGAACTTCTCGGCCATCTGGGCCATGCCCTCGGCCACGTCGTTCTGCGCCGCCGCCGCGTCGCGGATGTCATGGCTGATCTTCATCGAGCAGAACTTGGGCCCGCACATGGAGCAGAAGTGGGCGGTCTTGTGCGCCTCCTTCGGCAGGGTCTCGTCGTGGTACTCGCGGGCGGTCTCCGGATCGAGGCCGAGGTTGAACTGGTCCTCCCAGCGGAACTCGAACCGGGCCCTGGACAGCGCATCGTCCCAGGCGCGCGCCGAGGGATGGCCCTTGGCGAGGTCGGCGGCGTGGGCGGCGATCTTGTAGGCGATCACCCCCTGCTTCACGTCCTCGCGGTCCGGCAGGCCCAGGTGCTCCTTGGGCGTGACGTAGCAGAGCATCGCCGTGCCGAACCAGCCGATCATCGCAGCCCCGATGGCCGAGGTGATGTGGTCGTAGCCAGGGGCCACGTCGGTGGTGAGCGGGCCCAGCGTATAGAAGGGCGCGCCGTGGCAGGCGGCCAACTGCTTGTCCATGTTGGCCTTGATCTTGTGCATCGGCACGTGGCCGGGGCCCTCGATCATCACCTGGCAGCCGTGGCGCCAGGCCACCTGGGTCAGCTCGCCCAGGGTCTCCAGCTCGGCGAACTGGGCCGCGTCGTTGGCGTCGGCGATGGAGCCGGGGCGCAGGCCGTCGCCCAGCGAGAACGACACGTCGTAGGCCCGCATGATCTCGCAGATCTCTTCGAACCGCTCGTAGAGGAAGCTCTCCTTGTGGTGGGCCAGGCACCACTTGGCCATGATCGAGCCGCCGCGGCTGACGATGCCGGTGGTCCGCCGCGCGGTCAGCGGGATGTACGGCAGCCGCACCCCGGCATGGATGGTGAAGTAGTCCACCCCCTGCTCCGCCTGCTCGATCAGGGTGTCGGCGAAGACGTCGAAGGTCAGGTCCTCGGCGATCCCGCCCACCTTCTCCAGCGCCTGGTAGATCGGCACCGTCCCGATCGGCACGGGGCTGTTGCGGACGATCCAGTCGCGGATGTTGTGGATGTTGCGGCCGGTGGAGAGGTCCATGACCGTGTCCGCGCCCCAGCGGATGGCCCAGACCATCTTGTCCACCTCGTCGGCGACCGTGGAGAGCACGGCCGAGTTGCCGATGTTGGCGTTGATCTTGACCAGGAAGTTGCGGCCGATCGCCATCGGCTCGAGCTCGGTGTGGTTGATGTTGGCCGGGATGATCGCCAGGCCGCGGGCCACCTGGTCGCGCACGAACTCGGGGGTGACGAAGTCGGGGATCTCGGCCCCGAAGTCCTCGCCGTCGCGGATGAAGGGCTCGCCCTCCTGCCGGCGCAGGTTCTCGCGGATGGCGACGTACTCCATCTCGGGCGTGACGATCCCCTTGCGGGCGTACTCCAGCTGGGTGACGGCGTGGCCGGCCTTGGCCCGGTAAACCCGGCGCGGCGCGGCGAACTGCGGCGCCAGGTGCTTGCCCTGCGCAAAGCCGTTGTCCTCCGGCTTCACCTGCCGAGGGTTCTCGACGATCTCCACGTCACCGCGGGAGACGACCCACGGCTCGCGGGTGCGCGGCAGGCCCTTCTCGATGTCGATGGTCGCGCGCGGATCGGTGTAGGGCCCGGACGGATCGTAGAGGGTCAGCGGCGGCTCGCCGGCGCTCTCGTGGACCGCCACCTCGCGGAACGGCACGCGGATGTCGGGCCAGATCACGCCGGGCTGGTAGACCTTGCGCGATCCCGGGCGCTCGCCCGTGGGAATGGCCTTGGCGATGGGCGTTTCGATGTTCACCGGCGCGGTTCCTTCAAGAGGATCCGAGAGCCACCGCCAGCGTCGGCTGAAAAGAGGACGAGGGCGTAAGGCGCCCGCCGTCCGGTTCCCATCCCTTCGCCGGCATGACCCGGATCAGGTTCGACGGGTCGCGGGCTCACCCGCCTCTCAGCCGCTTACGCGCGGCCCCCCGGAGAATGGCCCCAGACTAGAGGCGAAGGAGCCGCGGCGCCAGACCCTGCCGACCGGCGTTTTATCGTTGCTGCCGGCGGCCGGGCTCTTGGTGTAGGCTCCAGGCGGCAGGAGACACGGTCATGAGAACCCATTTCGCAGCCGGCTGCGCCGCCGCCCTGCTGACGGCCTGCGCCGGCCCGCCAACCTACGATGCCGCCTACGCCGGACGGGCGGGCGCCGATGCGGTCGACACCGTCGGCGCGCCGGGCTGCTTCCGGATGAACGACATCCGCTCGCACCGCATCGCCGATTCCCGCACCCTCTATGTGGACGTGGGCGGCCGCGAGACCTACCGCCTCGACATGAGCGGCTCGTGCCTGGCCGGCGCCTCGCGCCAGGAGACGCTGATCACCGAAAGCGCCGGCGGCTCGGGCCTGATCTGCCGGCCCATCGACCTGAACCTGAAGGTGCGGCTCGGCGGCGGGATGGTCAGCCCCTGCATCATCTCGGCGATGACCCGGCTGACCCCGGCGGAAGTCGCGGCCCTGCCGCCGGACCTGCGGCCGTAGTCCTACCTCCCGCCGCTTCGCGGGGGAGGTATGCGGGTCGGCGCTGAAGGCGGCCAGCTTTCCAAAGCTTAATTTGGCCGGCCTGCCGGCGCGGTGCACGGTCGTCGTCGCGTCCCTCCTCCAGGAGGGTGGGCGCGGGGACGTCCCGGACCGACCGGCGAACTTGATCTGCGCCGCTCGCCGGCCTGCGAGGGGCGTCCCCCGCCCGGCATGGATCAGAGCCGGCTCGCCTGGAAGGTGTCGCAGGCGTCCGGATCGCCGGTCTCGACGCCGCGCCGGAACCAGCGCATCCGCTGCTCGCTGGTGCCATGGGTGAAGGCGTCGGGCATCACCCGGCCCTGGGCCTGCTTCTGCAGCGCATCGTCGCCGACCGCCGAGGCGGCCCTGAGGCCATCCTCGATGTCGCTGGGATCGAGCGCCACCTGGCCGCCGGACACCTGCGCCGCATGCGCCACCCAGACGCCGGCGAAGCAGTCGGCCTGCAGCTCCAGCCGCACGGCGCCGCTCTCGGCCCCGCGCATCCCCATCCGCTGTGCGACGGTGGTCTGGCCGGTCAGGTGCTGGACGTGGTGGCCGATCTCGTGGGCGATCACATAGGCGCGGGCGGCCTCGCCCTGCGCGCCGAAGCGGTTGGCCAGCTCGTCCCAGAAGGACAGGTCCAGATAGACCTTCTGGTCGGCCGGGCAGTAGAACGGCCCCATCGCCGCCTGCCCCGTCCCGCATCCGGTGCCGGTGGCCTGGTCGTACAGCACCACGTCCGCCGGCGGCCGGTAGGTCTGGCCCGCCTGACGGAAGATCGGCCCCCAGACGTCCTGGGTCGAGGTCTCGATCACGTCGACGAAGGCGCCGGCCTCGTCCTGCGGGCTGCCGATCTGCCCCTGCTGCTGCTGGGCCGGCGCGCCGGCGCCGCCGATGACGCTGGTGGTGGTCGACGGATCGATGCCGAAGACGAAATAGCCGATCAGGGCGATGATCACCCCGCCGACGCCGAGACCGCCGGCCGCCGCGCCCGGCCCCAGGCCGCGCCGATCCTCGATGTTCCCCGACCTGCGTCCGCCTTGCCAGCGCATCCCGTGATCCTTCCTCTGCCGCCGCCCGGGCCGTAACGCGGGAAGGGCCGCGGCTGCTCCGCCGGGCTAGCGGGCGGGACGGCTCGCGGCGCGGACCCGGTCGTTCGAAGCGTCGAGGCGATCATCGGGGATGGAGACGAAGCCGCCAAGCCCCGCATCCGAGCCGCCGGAGGCGGTCGTGCGGCGTTCCTGTGGAACGGGCGCGGCGGGCCGGCGGCGCTGCGCCTCCAGATCCCGCACCGTGCGCTCGGCCTGGAGCCGCATCTCCATCGACGTGATCTGGTTCTCGAGGTCGATGGTGCGGTTGCGCAGCATGTCCTGCTGGGCGCGCAGCTCGGCCTCGCGGGCGAGCAGACCCGGGTCGTAAAGGCCCTGCGCCGCGGCCGGCGTGGCGGCGGCGAGGACAAGGGCGGCGATCAGCAGTCGGCGCATGGGCATCCCTCCACCATCTAGGAACGCCGCAGGCCCGCGCCAGGGTCCGGGCTCAACCGCCGCGCTTGGTGACGGTGAAGCGGACCAGCTGCTCGCGGGGGGCCGACCACTCGGGCTTCAGCTCCAGCGCCTTCTGGTAGTCGAAGTAGGCCGACTTGGCGTCCTCCAGCCCCTCGTAGGCCAGGGCGCGGTTGTAATAGGCCTTGGCCGGCTCCTCGACGCCGAGCTCCAGCCCCTTGTTGATCTGCGGCACGCTCTCCGCATAGCGCTTCTGGCCGATGAAGGCCGCGCCGCGGTTCACGTAGGCCTCCCCGACGTCGGGCTTGAGCCGGATCGCCAGGTCGAAGTCCTTCACGGCCATGTCGTACTGCGCCCGCCGCAGCTTGAAGACGCCGCGGTTGACGTAGGTGCCGGCCCGGTCGCGGGCGTTGAGGAACTCCGACTCCAGCGCCGTCGTGCAGAGCGCTTCGTACTCGGGGGCCGACTCGCCGCGGATGGCGGCCTGCGAACAGGCTTCGGCCAGCCCGCCGCCGATGACGGTGACGGCCGCGTTCGCCGAGCCGGCCGCTGCGAGGGCGGCGGCGGCGCCGAGCGCGGCCCAGATGGTCTTCATGGCCTTGGGTCTCCTGATCGCCATGCCCGGCTATCCTCGGGGCGAGCGCGCCTGGCGCATGATCAGGCGGCGCGCCCGCTAAGGGCGCCCGGTCGTGTGCGCCAGAGTCTTCCCGTAACGACGGTCTGTCAACGCACGGCTCGCGTGATCGCCGTTCACGCGGCGTCGCGCCGCGCCTGCCGCATCCGCACCGTCTCGCGATAGAGGATGTAGACGCCGCTCGCGGCCACCACGAGAGCCCCAGCCACGGTCACGGGCCTCGGCAGCTCGCCCCAGATCAGGAAGCCGAAGACGCTGGCCCAGAGCAGCTGCGTGTAGTCGAACGGCGCCACCGCGGCGACCGGCGCGACCTTCAGCGCCTGGGTGAGCAACAGCTGGCCGACGCCGCCCAGCAGGCCCATCACCACCAGGACGCCCAAGGTGAACGGCTCCGGCGCGACCCAGTGGAACGGCAGGCTGGCCAGCCCGAGCAGCATCCCCGCCAGGGTGAAGTAGAAGACGATGGTGGGGCCGGGCTCGGTCCGTCCGATCTCGCGGATGGCGATCATCGCGCCCGCCGCGCCGAGGGCGCCGGCGAGGCCGAACAGCACGCCGAGATTGGCGAACTCGGTGGGGCTCGGCCGCACCATGATCAGCACGCCGACGAAGCCGACGGCCACCGCCCCCCAGCGGTGGCGTCCGACCTTCTCCTTCAGGATCAGCGCCGACAGCGCGGTCATGAACAGCGGCGCGGCGAAGGAGATGGCCGTCGCCTCGGTCAGCGGCAGCAGGGCGGCGGCCGAGAAGCCGCAGACCATCCCCGTCAGGCCCACCGCCGAGCGCGCCAGATGGCCCAGCGGGCGGCGGGTCTTCAGGACCCGCAGACCCGTGGTCGGCAGGATGTAGAGGGCGATGGGGATGAAGGCGAAGGCGTTGCGGAAGAAGACGATCTCCAGCACCGGGATGCCCTGCCCCGCCGTCCACTTCACCCCGGCGAACATCGCCGCCATGCAGGCCATGGCGCCGACGCGCAGGGCGATGCCCAGGCCGATGCGCTGGGCGTCGGGTCGGTCGCTGGCGGGGGGAGAGGCGGAGGTCACGGGGACTCGGGGCGGCGGGCGGGCCCTCGTCCTTAGCCGTCGAACCGGGTTTGCGAAACCGGCCGCAGCGTCCGCGAGTTGGAGGCGTCGAAGGAGCCCGCCATGCCCGACGAACCCCTGCGTCCCGCCGACGAAGCCGCCGCCGGCGCGCCCGGCACGGGCGAGAACGTCTGTCCGCGCTGCAACGGCGCCGGCCACATCGACGGCGGCCCGTGCCCGGAGTGCGAAGGCACGGGCAAGATCACGGAAGGAATCGGGGGCGCCTAGGCGCCCAGCCGGCCGAGGGGTTGGGGGGCGGACCCGCGCTCGACTTGGCCGACCATCCGCCCGTCCAGCCACACCTCCACCCGCTCGCAGCTGGCGTGCTCGCGCAGGAAGACGTGGGCGCGGGCCAGCGCCTCGCGCCGGCTGGCGCCGGCCACCAGATCGACGACCGGCACGCCGCCGTCAGGCCTGACGCCCAGGAGAGTGTAGCTGTCTTCGTCCATCTCCACCCCGATGCGATGGACGGCCAATAGCACGTCCCCCGGGGCGGCGATGTCTTCTACCCGACCTTGCGGTCAGGTGATGCGCTTGGGCGCGATCGGGTCGCTGGCGGGGAAGGTCTCCTCGACGGCTTCGTCGAGCAGCTCCTCCTGGCGCGCCCTCAGGTCCGCATCCTCCGCGCACGGTCCCGGCGCAGACTCGGCGGCCTTGTCGGCGTTGTGCTGTCCGCCGCTGGCCCGCTCGATCGGCGCGGGCCGGTCGTTGTCCCGGCGGCCGTCGTCGCTGTCGGTATGCGGTTGGTTGGGATGCATGACTTTCCCTCGTTTCGCCCTCTTCCAAAGGTAACGGCGCCGCGCCCGCCCCGTTCCGAGCAGGCAAGCGCCGCCGTCAGGGGCTCCCGGGCCCTGGATGCGGTTGCGCCGCCCGCAGGGCTGGGGCTTTTTCGGGCGCCGCCCCTTTACGCGTTGAGTGCCTTTCATGCCCGCCGCCATCCTGCGCAAGCTCTCCCGGCTGGCGCCGCCTGAAGTCCGCAGAGTCGCCGTGGGACTTCTGACCGACGTTCGGAGCCTCCCGGCCCGGATCGTCGACCCCGACCGTCGGGGCGAGCCGTGGAGCGTGATCCACGATGTCGGCGACGGCGACTACCGGCACGTGGGCCGCCAGATCGCCCGCTGGCTGGTGCGGTTCGGAGGGCTGAGGGCCGAATCCTCGGTGCTGGACATCGGCTGCGGCACCGGCCGGGTGGCCGAGCACGTCACCAAGGTGCTGGGGCCGCAGGGCCGCTACCTGGGGTTCGACGTCTC
Organism: Phenylobacterium terrae; assembly: GCF_042681205.1. Lineage (NCBI taxonomy): Bacteria > Pseudomonadati > Pseudomonadota > Alphaproteobacteria > Caulobacterales > Caulobacteraceae > Phenylobacterium > Phenylobacterium terrae. Next base: position 2,450,407 of record NZ_JBHUEY010000001.1, on the reverse strand, counting down.
GGAAAAGGCCATCCGCTTCTGCCAGGCGCGGTTCGCGGGCGATCCCCGCTTCCAGTTCCACAGCATCGACGTGCAGAACGGCTTCTACAACCGCGCCGGCGGGATCCCGGAGGACCAGGTCCGCTTCCCGGCGGATGACGCCAGCGTCGACATCGCCTTCGCCACGTCGGTGTTCACCCACATGCGGCTGGCCTCGGTGGAGACCTACATCCGGGAGGCCGCCCGCACGCTGCGCCCGCACGGCGTGCTGCTGTTCTCCGCCTTCACCCTTGAGCCGGGACGCGAGCGCTCGCCCGCCCTGCCCTTCCAGCCCTTCGAACCCGGCTCGGCGGTGGTCAACCCGCGCGCCCCCGAGCAGGCCATCGCCCACCGGCGAGAGGTGCTGGAGGACCTGGTCCGGGGGGCCGGCCTGCGCACCGACGTCCTGCTGCGCGGGGAGTGGCATCCGCCCGCCGCCTACGACGGCGGGCAGGATCTCTGGATCGCGGTGAAGTAGCCGCGGCCGGCGTCAGGGGCCGGCGCGCCCGCCGATGCCGACCTGCCCGGCCGGGCCCTCGGCGCGCACGGCCTTGGCGGCCCCGCCGAAGTAGCGCGAGAGCCGGCGGCCGGGCCTGCGCGCCGGCGATCCGCCGAGGATGGCCGCCCAGCGCCGGACCTGCGCCTCGTCGTCCAGCGGGATCGCCCGAACCCCTTGGCCCCCCGGCATTTCGTCAGCCATTTCAGTCCGCTCCCAGCCTCAACCAGCCAACGCTCGCCGACCTTCAGCGTTCCGGGTCAGGCGGCGGCCGGGCGGACGGCGATCATCCCTTCGGTCCGCGCCCGCGCTTCCGGCGTCGCCAGGCAGGTGGCCACCGCCTCGTAGCCCGGCGCCCCGGGAAAGGGCGCGACCACGGTCGGGGGGCTGTGGTTGGCGGGGCAGAGGAGGATGGCCTCCTCCGGCCCGACGGCGGCCAGGTCGAGCATCGCGCAGGACCGGGTCAGCACGAACAGCGGCCGCGCGCCCGGACCGCGCCGGCGCAGGTGGGCGGCCAGCGCCAGCTGGGTCGCCTCGTCCAGCCCCTGCTCGGGGATGTCGACCACCAGCGCGGCCGGGCCGTCGGCCTCGAGCGCGGCGAGCAGCGCCGTGAGCGCATCTGACGGCGTCGCCCCGTCCTCGACCAGCCAGGCCTGCGAGGCGGCCACGCGGGCCGCCAGGGCCGGGTCGGCCGCGACCTGCGCCTTCGCCGCCGCCGCGCCGTCGGCCAGCCGGTCCAGGTCGACGAAGGCGGCGTTCGGCAGCGTCTCGGCCAGGCGCAGGGCGAGCCGCGTCTTGCCGCTGCCCAGCGGCCCGACAATCCAGGTCAGGGCCCGCAGCGCGCGCAGCTCGAAGCGCTCGCCGCCCCAGGGCCAGGGCAGGTCGAAGGCGACGACCGGCTCGGCGGCCGGCCCGGCGAGGCGGGCCAGGTCCTTGGCGCTGGGCGACGCGCCCTGGGCGAGGGCGGCGCGCAGGCCGCGCACCCGGTCCACCAGGCCGGCCATCTGGCCAAGCTCCGCCTCGAGCCTCGCCTGATGGGCCGCCAGCGCCGGCTCCAGCCCCTGGGCGTCGCCATCCAGCACCCGGCCGACCTGCGCAAGGCTGAAGCCCAGCGCCCGCAGCGCCGCGACCTCCGCCGCGCGGGCCATCTCGCCCGGGCCGTAGGCGCGCCATCCCGCGCCGGTGCGGACCGGCGTGACCAGGCCGCGGGCCTCGTAGAGGCGCAGCGCCTTGGCGGAAACGCCCAGCCGCCGGGCGGCTTCGGCGGGGCTCAGGTAGGGGGCGGAAGCAGTCACGAATCACCTCGCTCTCGGCTGACCGCCTTTCCATCGGGGCAGCCCCTGGGGCCGGGTCAATGGGACATCGCGCATCGCGCTATTGCTTCCCGAAACCGCGTCGCAGACTAGGCTGTGGGCGAGCCCGACGCGCACGGAGTCGCCCTGAAGTGAAAGCCGCCAAAGACCTGCTACCCGGCGTGCCGCTGATCCACAGCCCGTTCTTCCAGGACGTCCTGGTCGAATCGGACTGGGACGCGGAGACGCGCCGCGTCGCCGTCGACCTCAACCGGGACGGGTTCGCAGTCATCGACTTCCCGGAGCCGGAACTCGAGGCGCTGGCCGCCGACATCGTGGCGAGCGTGCACGCGGACCTGGCGTGGGACCGCTGGCGCTCGGGAGAGCTCGCTGAGCTGCCGCGCGCCACCGACGCCTGGGCGCACAACGAGTCCGTCCGTCGGATCGCCGCCAACGCCAAGATCGTCGAGCTGCTGGGCCGCCTCTACGGCCGGCCGGCCTTCCCGTTCCAGACGCTGAACTTCGCGATCGGGTCGCAGCAGGACATCCACGTCGACCTGGTGCACTTCGCCTCCTCGCCGGAGAACTACATGTGCGGCGTCTGGCTGGCGCTGGAGGACATCGCCGAGGGGGCGGGCCCCTTGCGCTACTATCCGGGCAGCCATCGCTGGCCGGCGGTGTTCAACGAGCACGTTGGCCGCCGGCCGACCTCCGACGGCGACCCCTACGCCGACCTGGGCGCCTTCGAGGCGGTCTGGGAGCGGCTGGCGCAGGTCCACGGCGCGCAGGAAGTGCGGTTCCACCCCAGGAAGGGCCAGGCGCTGATCTGGGCCGCCGGGCTGCACCACGGCGGGGCGCCCCACACCGACCGGACGCGCACCCGCTTCTCCCAGGTGACCCACTACTTCTTCGACGGCTGCGCCTACTTCACGCCGCTCTACTCGAACACCTACGCCGGCCGCATCGGCTTCCGCCACGAGATCACCGACGTGCGCACGGGCCAGGTGCGGAAGATGGACGTCAACGGCCAGCCGGTGCCCTGGAGCCTGATCAAGGCCACCGCGCCGCCGCCGCCGAACCCGCCCTCATTGCCGCGGCGGATCCTCCGGCGGCTGACGGGCCGCTGACCGGGGCCTTGCGAACCTTCATCGCCGTTGCACATTCGTCTGCGAACGGGGCCGATGCGCCTCCTCTGCAGCGATAGGAGCCTCCGTGCCGGAACCGACGGCGCCTGACCCCCTTGGCAAGCGCGCCGTCGGGCTGATCCTGCTCGGCGCGGCGGCGCTGGTGGGCGCCTACATGGTCGCCCAGCTGGCGATCCGGCTGTCCAACTTCTGGATGCTGATCTTCGGGTCCGTCCTGGTGGCGGTGATCCTGCGCTCGATCGCCGACCCGCTGGTGCGGCGCACGCGCCTGAGCGACGGCCTAGCCACCCTGGTCGCGGTGCTGGTGGTGGTCGCGGTGGTCGGCGCCATCTCCACCCTGTTCGGCCGGGCGATCGCCATCCAGGTCTCGGCGCTGGCCGAGCGGGTGCCGGAGGCCTGGGACTACGTCCGGGGCGAACTGGAGGCCTCGCCGCTCGGGGACCAGCTGCTGGAGGCGGCCGGCGCCGCCGCCAGCCAGGCCGGGCGGGCGCTCGCCCTCGCCCAGCGGGCGGCGACCAGCGCCCTGGCGGGCGTCACCACCCTGCTGCTCGTGCTGGTCGCCGGGGTCTTCCTCGCCACCAAGCCGGCCGCCGCGCGCGAAGGCGCGCTTTCACTGGCGCCCCTGTCGGTCCGGCCGCGGCTGCGCGAGGTGATGAACGCCTGCGGCCGGGCGCTGAAGGGCTGGCTGAAGGCGCAGCTGATCTCGATGATCCTGGTCGGCACGCTGGTCGGCCTGGGGCTCTGGCTGATCGGCGTTCCCTCTCCGCTGGCGCTGGCGCTGCTGACCGGCGTGGCGCAGTTCGTCCCTGTCATCGGCCCGATCGTCTCGGCGGTCCCGGCGCTGCTGATCGCCGCCACCCAGGGCCCGCACGCCCTGCTGCTGACGCTGGCCCTCTACGTCGGGGTCTCGCAGCTGGAGGCGAACCTGATCACCCCGCTGGTGCAGAAGAACGTCGCCTCGCTGCCGGTGGTGCTGGGAATCTTTGCGGTGGTCGGCCTCGGCACGATCTTCGGCCCCCTCGGCGTGCTGTTCGCGACCCCGCTGGCGCTGGTCATCTACACCGCCGTGACCATGCTCTACCGCCAGGACGTCCTGCACGATCCCGACGCCAAGGCGCCGGGCGAACAGGATCCGGCCTCGACCTGATCCGCCGATGGTGCCCCAGGTCGGACTCGAACCAACACGTGCTCTCGCACAACAGATTTTGAGTCTGCCGCGTCTACCATTTCGCCACTGGGGCCCAGCGGGGCGGGCAATCTAGCCGAGCGCGGCGCCCCGTCAACGCGGCGGGGCGGGCTCGCCGGCCAGGGCGGCGGCGGCCGACTGCAGGCGGGCCAGCAGGCGCTTCAGCTGGGCGACCTCGTCGGGGGCCAGGCCGGAGATCAGGGCGGCCTCGTAGGCCAGCGCCAGGGGCGCGATCTCGCCGTGCAGCGAGGCCCCGTCGGGGCTCAGCGCCAGCACCTGGGACCGGCCGTCGGCAGGGTTGCGGCGCCGCTCCACCAGCCGCCGGCGGGCGAGCGCGGCGGCGGCGCGGGAGACGGTGACCTTGTCCATGCCGGTGCGGGCCACCAGCCCCGCCTGGGTCGCCTCCCCTTCCTCGGCCAGCACGCAGACCAGCCGCCACTCGGGGATGGCCAGGCCGAAACGGTCCTCGTAGGCCCGGGCGATCAGCCGGCTGACGGCGTTGGAGGCCACCGACAGGCGGTAAGGCAGGTAGTCGGAGAGGCGGAGCAGCGCGCCGGCGCCCTGGGCCGGATCGCGCGGGGGCGCGGTCTCGCGCCTGGGCTGGGCGTTCACGTCACCTCCTGTTCTATCGCTCCGAACAGGGTGTGGCGGCGCTCGTCCCGCATCTCAATCCGGACCACGTCGCCGCGCTTGAGGAACGGCGTCCTGGGCGCCCCGTGGGCGAGCATTTCCACCGTCCGCACTTCTGCGATGCAGGAATAGCCGACGCCGCCCTCGGCCACCGGTTTTCCTGGACCGCCGTCCGGCCCGCGATTCGACACCGTCCCCGAGCCGATGATCGAGCCGGCGCACAGGCTGCGGGTCTTGGCGGCGTGGGCGATCAGCGTCCCGAAGTCGAAGGTCATGTCGACGCCGGCGTCGGCGCAGCCGAAGGGCTGCCCGTTCAGCTCCACCTCCATCTTCCGGTGCAGCCTGCCGTCCCGCCAGCTCCCGCCCAGCTCGTCCGGCGTCACCGCCACCGGCGAGAAGGCCGAGGCCGGCTTGGACTGGAAGAAGCCGAAGCCCTTGGCGATCTCGGCCGGGATCAGGTTGCGCAGGGAAACGTCGTTGCACAGCATCACCAGCCGGATCGCCGCCAGCGCCTGTTCCCGGCTCGCCCCCATCGGCACGTCGCCGGTGACCACCGCCACCTCGCCCTCGAAGTCGAGGCCCCAGGCCTCGTCCACCAGTGGGATCGGGTCGCGCGGGCCCAGGAAGCCGTCGGATCCGCCCTGGTAGATCAGCGGATCGGTCCAGAAGCTCTCGGGCATCTCGGCGGCGCGCGCCTGCCGCACCAGGGCGACGTGGTTCACATAGGCCGAGCCGTCGGCCCACTGGTAGGCCCGGGGCAGCGGGCTCGCCGCCTCGTGCTCGTGGAACCGCTCGCGCGGCACGGCGCCGTGCTCGAGGCTCTCGGCCAGGCCCCGGAGCATCGGCTCGCAGGTCTCCCAGTCGTCGAGCGCCGCCTGCAGACTGGGCGCGATCGCATCGGCGTCGGTGAACCAGGCCAAGTCCCGCGAGACCACCACCAGGTGGCCGTCCCGGCCGTTCTTCAGCGAGGCGAGTTTCACGAGGCGGAGGTCTCCTTGGCGATCTTGCGGGTCAGGCGCACGCCCTCTTCGAAGGCGCGGGGCTGGTAGACGTTGACCTCGACGCGGATGTCGCCGCCAGGGTCGTCGTCCCACAGGTAGCTGCGCTCGAAGCAGACCTCGCGGCCGGCGGGGGTGAAGCCTTCGAAGGTGTCGCCCCAGGGGGTGTGGGCCGAGAGCTGGCGCCAGCCGAGGGTGCAGGCGCGCTCGATCTCCTCGTGCGCCGCCTTGGCGAGGTCCGCGCGCAGGCCCTCTTTGGCCGTCAACCGGGCGATCTCCAGCTGTTCACGTAGTCCGGGTTCTCCACCGTAGAGGCCGCCTCGCCCACGTCCAGCGGATCGCGCGCGTCGATCATCACGGCGTACTCGTCGGTGGCGGGCTTTGGCTGGCTGAACATGTTCTTCAGCGCCTTGGGGTGCGGGCCGTGGGTGAAGCCCGAGGGATGGAAGGTCATCATCCCGGCCTCGATGTGGTCGCGGCTGAAGAAGTCGCCGGCGTGGTAGAACAGCACCTCGTCGTAGTCGTCGTTGTTGTGGAAGAAGGGCACCTTCAGCGCGCCGGGATCGGTCTCGAAGGGCCTGGGCGTGAAGGTGCAGACCACGAACCGGTCCGAGACGAAGGTCGAGTGGACCGACGGCGGCAGGTGGTACCGGTGGCTCATCACCGGACGGATGTCGCGGACGTTGAGCCGCACGGGCGCGAGCTCGCCGTGCCAGCCGACAGCGTCCAGCGGATTGTACGGATAGGTCACCACGCTGACCTGGCCGCGCTTCTTGATCTCGACGCGGAAGTCGCCGCGCTCGGCCTGATGGGCCTGGAAGGCCTCGTCGATGGCGGGCGTCTCCAGCATGGCCGGGTCGAACAGGGCGTGGCCGCCCAGCAGCCCCTTGTCCGGCAGGCCGAAGTGGGTGTTGGTCGCCTGAATGGTCAGCAGCGCCGCCGGGCCGTCGGGCGCGAGGCGCCACATGGTCCCGCGCGGCAGGTAGAGGTAGTCGCCGGCCTGGAACGGCAGCCGGCCGTAGTCGCAGAAGAGGTCGCCGCGCCCTTCGTGCACGAACAGCAGCTGGTCGCCGTCGGCATTGCGGGCGAGGTTCGGCATCGGCCCGGCCAGCTTCCAGAAGCGGATCTCGGTCGCCGCGTTGTGCAGCACCACCGGCGCGCTCCAGGGCGATCCGGCCGGCTCGTTCAGGCGGTTGAGATCGAAGGCCCGCGGCCGGAGCGGCCCCTCGAAGCTGGTCCAGCCGGTGGGCGGCCTCGGGTGGTAGATGAAGGCGGCCGGGCCGAAGAAGCCCTCCTTGGAGATCTCGCGCTCGAAGGTCCCTTCCGGCAGGTCCGCGTGGGCCTGGCGGGAGCGGCGCCCCTGCGCGCCGCGGACGGGGATCCAGTTGCGCGTGGCCATCTCTATGGGTCGTCCTTGTAGACGCCGACCACCAGCGGCTGGCCGTCGGCGATGCGGGCCCGGTACATGCCCGAGGTGTTGAAGCTCCAGGCGATGTCGCGGCCCGGCGAGACGGCGATCACCCCGCCGTCGCCGCCGATCTTGGAGAGCTTCTTCTGCACGACCTCGTCGGCGGCGGCCTGCAGGCTCATGCCCTTGTGCTCGACCAGGGCGCAGACCTCGCGGGCCACGGTCAGGCGGATGAAGTACTCGCCCGTCCCGGTCGCCGAGACGGCGCAGGAGGCGTTCGCCGCATAGGTGCCGGCGCCGATGATCGGCGCATCGCCCACCCGGCCCCAGCGCTTGGCGGTCGTCCCGCCGGTGGAGGTCGCGGCCGCCACGTCCCCGCGGATGTCGACGGCTACGGCGCCCACCGTGCCGCGCTTGCCCTCGTCGTGGGCCAGGGCGGCGGCCCGGTCGTCCTCGTCCGCGCCACGGGGCCTGGCGGGGACGGCCAGGTTCTGCCTGGCGAGCTCGCGCTCCAGGGCCCGCCAGCGCTGCGGCGTATAGAAGTAGGCCGGGTCGACCTCCGGCAGGCCGCGGCTGCGGGCGAAGGTCTCCGCGCCCGTCCCCATCAGCATCACGTGCGGCGAGTGCTCCATCACCTGGCGGGCCAGGCTGACGGGGTTGCGGGTGCGGGTGACGCCGGCCACGGCGCCCGCCTTCAGGCCCCGCCCCTCCATCACCGCCGCATCCAGCTCGTTCTTGCCCTCGGCGGTGAAGACCGCCCCGCGGCCGGCGTTGAACAGCGGGTTGTTCTCCAGTTCGACCACCGCCGCCTCGACCGCGTCCAGCGAGGTCCCGCCGGCCCGCAGCACCCTGGCCCCCGCCTCGGCCGCGCGTGTCAGCCCGTCGCGATAGGCCTTCTCCTGATCCGGGGTCAGGGCGTTGCGGTCGATCACGCCCGCGCCCCCGTGAATGGCCAAGGCCCACTTCGGGGCCGCCTCAGCCGCGTCCGCCATCAACACTCCCAATGCGACCAGGGACCAGACCTTGAGCTTCATCCGCCATCCTTCGCCGGCAACACGCCACGGCGGATCTGATCCAGCTCGATCGACTCGAACAAGGCCTTGAAGTTGCCTTCCCCGAAGCCCTCGTTGCCCTTGCGCTGGATCAGCTCGAAGAAGATCGGCCCGATAAGATTGCCGGTGAAGATCTGCAGCAGCAGGCCCTGCCCCTCGGTCGGCGCCCCGTCCACCAGGATGCGGTCGGCGGCCAGCCGCTGCAGGTTCTCCCCGTGCCCCGGCACCCGGGCGTCGAGCTGCTCGTAGTAGGTGTCGGGCGTATCCTGGAACGGCACCCCGCGGGCGCGCATCGCCTCGACCGAGGCGTAGATGTCGCCGGTCCCCAGGGCCACGTGCTGGATCCCCTCGCCGTGGTAGTCGCGCAGGAACTCCTCGATCTGCGAATGCTCGTCCTGGCTCTCGTTCAGCGGGATGCGGATCTTGCCGCAAGGGCTGGTCATGGCCTTCGACACCAGCGCCGTCTGCTTGCCCTCGATGTCGAAGTAGCGGATCTCGCGGAAGCCGAAGATGCGCTCATAGAAGTCGGCCCACTTGACCATGTTGCCGCGGAACACGTTGTGGGTCAGGTGGTCGATGTAGTCGAGGCCGACCGAGTTCTTCGCCATCTCTTCCTCGGCCCCTTCGATGGGCACGAAGTCGACGTCGTAGATCTCCTGCGCGCCGTAGCGGTCGACGAGGTAGAGGTTCGAGCCGCCGATCCCCTCGATGGCCGGGATGTTGAGCTCCATCGGCCCGACCGGCCCCTGCACGGCCTTGGCGCCGCGCTCCACCGCCAGCTTCAGGGCCCGGGCCGCGTCCTTGACCCGGAAGGCCATGGCGTTGGCCGATGGGCCGTGGACCTTGCGGAAATCGGCCGCCTGGCCGGAGGGCTCCATGTTCAGGATGAAGTTGATGTCGCCCTGCCGGAAGCGGAGCACGTTCTTCGACCGGTGCTTGCCGGTGGCGGTGAAGCCCATCAGCTCGAACAGGTGCTTCAGCCGCTCAGGCTCGGGCGAAGTGAACTCGACGAACTCGAAGCCGTCGGTGCCCAGCGGGTTGTCGAACAGGTCGCGGGCCTCGGAGGGGGCCTGGATGTTCATCGGCGTCTCTCCCAGATGCGGAGATCGTATCAGTTGAAACTATGCAGCGGCCGGGGCCGGGGCAAGACAAGCCCGGCAAGCCTTGCTAGGCAGAACGCATGAACCTCCTGATCGGCCCGCGCCGAGTTTCCGCCGCCGAGGTGGCGGGCGGATGAGCAAACTCGATCCCCTCCTCGCCCGCTGGCCGCTGGTCGCCCTCCTCGCGTCCGCGGCCATGCTGGCGACGGCCCACGTCTTCCAGCGGCTGGGCTACGCGCCCTGCGTGCTCTGCCTGAAGCAGCGGGAGGTCTACTGGGCGGCGGGCGGCGTGGCGCTGGCGGGCCTTCTGCTGACGCGGTTCCTGCTGAAGGAGGCCCGCTGGCGGGCGGCGCTGAACCTGATGCTGGGGCTCGTCTTCCTCGTCGGGGTCGGGGTCGCGGCCTACCATGCGGGGGTGGAGTGGAAGTTCTGGCCCGGCCCCGCAGCCTGCGCGCCCGGCGGCGCGGTCACCGCCGAGGACATGGGCGCGCTGCTCTCGGGCGAGGCCGTCGAGATGCCCGCCTGCGACGAGGCCGCCTGGGTGTTCCTGGGACTGTCGATGGCCGGCTGGAACGCCCTCGCCTCCCTGGCGCTGGCCGTGCTTAGTTTGGCCGCCGCGCGGAAGGAGTGGAGCCGCCGATGACCGACAAGCCGATCCCGCCCCGCCCCGGCCAGGGCGCCTGGGCCGCGCGCATGGCCGAGATCCTCAGGGTCGACCACGCGGGCGAGTTGGGAGCCGTCCACATCTACCGCGGCCAACGCGCCGTGCTGGGCGAGGCCCCCGGCCGCGAGCGGATCGCCGGCCAGCTCGCCGAGATGGAAGGCCACGAGGCCGAGCATCTGGCCAGGTTCGACCGGCTGCTGACCGAGCGGCGCGTGCGGCCGACGGCCCTGGCGCCCGTCTGGCGCCTGGCCGGGTTCGCGGTCGGCGCGGGCACCGCCCTGCTCGGCGAGAAGGCGGCCCATGCCTGCACCGAGGCCGTGGAGACGGTCATCGAGGAACACTACGCCGGCCAGATCGCCGAGCTCGCCAACCGCGACCCGGAGCTGGCCGCCGAGCTCTCGAAGTTCCGCGACGAGGAGCTGGCGCACCGGGACCTGGCCGTCGAGGAGGGCGCGCGCGAAGCGCCCGGCTATTCCGTGCTCGCAGCGGTGATCCGCGCCGGCTGCCGCACGGCGATCAAGCTCAGCGAGAAGATCTGAGATCATGACCTCCTCTCCCCCGACGCGCAGCGCGGGGGGAGAGGATTGAGGAGAGGGGCGACGCAGAGCTTGCGGCCGCACCGGATGGTCCCGCGATGTTCGAACGCGGTGGGACGTCGACCGGGCGCTACGCAAGCGGGGGCGCCGCTCCACCCCTCTCCCGGCCTCTCCCCTCGGGCTGCGCCTCGGGGGAGAGGAGATGGGCGATCGCGACGCTAGCGGGATGTATCGGCGGCTGTGTTCACCTCGGCCGGCGCGGGGGCCGAGTTCATCGTCGCCACTTCCTGGCGCATGGGGCTCGCCGCCGTCTCCTGCTCGCCGGTCGTGTCGGGCCTGGCGATGAAGACGATGGCCAGGATGACGAGGCTGACGCCGACGATCAGCCAGACGAGGCCTCGCCCGCCCGGCTTCGAGTTGACGTCGGCGCCATGCGCGCGGACCTTGCCGTCGTCCACGCCCGGCGCGGTGTCCGCCGCGTTTGTCTTGGTGTCCTGAGGTCTTTCCACGTCGCGCTCCACAGCTGAAGGATCAGGTCATCCGGGCAACCCGACAGCCTGTCGCCGGTTCCCGCGCTCGCCCGTGCAGAGCGGGATGACATTGCCTACATCTGCGACATGGCGGACATGGGCTTGCCGACAGAAGCGGATCGCGGGAGAGATATTGCCCCGCCGCGGGCGGCTGAGGAGCTTTCGATGTCCTGGGACCATCTCGACCGCTTCAAGCACCAGGACGAGGCCGAGGCGCTCGCAGGGCTGCTGAAAGCGCAGCCGCTGAGCACGGCCGACCGCCGGACGGTGGTGGACGAGGCCGTCCAGCTGGTGGAGGCGGCCCGCCGCGGCGCCCGCAAGCAGGGCGTGGTGGAGAGCTTCCTGCAGGAGTTCAGCCTCGGCACCCGCGAGGGCCTGGCGCTGATGTGCCTGGCCGAGGCCCTGCTGCGCACCCCGGACGAAGCGACCCGCGACCGGCTGATCGGCGAGAAGATCGGCGGCGCCGACTGGGCCAGCCATCTCGGCCGCTCCGACAGCCTGTTCGTCAACGCCTCCACCTGGGGCCTGATGCTGACCGGCAAGCTGGTGGACGTGGACGAGGAGGCCAGGCGCGACCTGCCCGGCTTCCTGAAACGCCTCGCCGGCCGCGTGGGCGAACCGGTGATCCGCGCCGCCGTCGCCCAGGCGATCCGCATCATGGGCGAGCAGTTCGTGCTGGGCCGCACCATCGAGGCGGCGCTGCAGCGGGCGGCGAAGGAGGGCTACCTCTGCTCCTTCGACATGCTGGGCGAAGGCGCCCGCACCGCCGCAGATGCGGCCCGTTACGAGGCCGCCTACGCCGCCGCGATCGAGACCGTCGGCGCCCAGGCGAACGGCCACGGGCCCGAGGCCGGGCATGGGGTCTCGGTCAAGCTCTCGGCCCTGTCGCCCCGCTACGAGGCGGTGCAGGAGGCCCGGGTCTGGGAAGAGCTCTACCCGCGCCTGAAGCGGCTGGCCCTGATCGCCGCCCGCGCCGACATCAACTTCACCATCGACGCCGAAGAGGCCGACCGGCTGGTCCTGTCGCTGAAGCTGCTCGACCGTCTGGCGCGCGAGCCGGAGCTGGGCGACTGGCGCGGCCTGGGGCTGGCCGTGCAGGCCTACCAGAAGCGCGGCGTGCACGTGATCGGCGCGGTCGCCGATCTCGCCCGGTCGAGCGGCCGGCGGCTGATGGTGCGGCTGGTGAAGGGCGCCTACTGGGATTCCGAGATCAAGCGGGCCCAGGTGAACGGGCGCCAGGACTACCCCGTCTTCACCACCAAGCCGGCGACGGACCTGTCCTACCTGGCCTGCGCCAGGGCGCTGATCGCAGCCTCACCCCATCTCTACGGCCAGTTCGCGACCCACAACGCCCACACCCTGGCGGCCGTGAAGCGGATGGCGGACGCGGCGGGGGTCAAGGTGGAGTACCAGCGCCTGCACGGGATGGGCGAGGCGCTCTACCGCGCCGCCGACGAGCGTTGGGGCGGCCTGACCCTGCGGGCCTACGCGCCCGTGGGCGGGCACGAGGACCTGTTGCCCTACCTCGTCCGGCGCCTGCTGGAGAACGGGGCCAACACCTCCTTCGTCCACGCCCTGCTGGACGAGGGGGTCCCGGCCGCCAAGGTCGTGGCCGACCCCGTCGCCGCCGTCGAAGCCGCCCCCCGCCCGCACCCAAAGATCCCCAAGCCTGTGGACCTCTACGGCCGCGAACGGCGCAATTCCGAGGGGGTCGACCTCTCCGTGGGCGAAGAGCGCGCCCGGCTCGCCGCGGCGGTGGCCCGGCTGAAGCCGGTGGAGGCCGGCGCCCTCGTCGGCGGCAAGCTCACGCTGGGCTGCAACGCCCCGCCCATGACCAGCCCCGCCGATCCGGACCTCGTCGTCGGCAAGGCGTCCGAGGCGGTGAAGCCGGAGATCGACGCCGCATTCGCCCGCGCCAGGGCCGCCCAGCCCGGCTGGGACGCCGCCGGCGGCCCGGCCCGCGCCAAGGTCCTGCGGTCCATGGGCGATGCGCTCGAGGCCGAGCGCGAGCGGCTGATCGCGCTGTGCATCCGCGAGGCCGGCAAGACCCTGCCCGACGCGGTCGCCGAGATCCGCGAGGCCGCCGACTTCTGCCGCTACTACGCGCACCTGGCCGAGACGCGTATGGTCCCGGAGACGCTGAAAGGCCCCGCCGGCGAGAGCAACGTGCTGGAGCTGCACGGCCGCGGCGTCTTCGTCTGCATCAGCCCCTGGAATTTTCCTCTGGCCATCTTCACCGGCCAGGTGGCCGCCGCGCTGGCGGCCGGCAACGCGGTGCTGGCCAAGCCCGCCGAGCAGACCCCGCTGATCGCCGCCGAGGCCGTGCGCCTGTTCCACGGCGCGGGCCTCGACCCCGACCTGCTGGCCCTCGTCCCCGGTCGCGGGGAGACGGTCGGCGCGGCGCTGGTCTCCCACCCCGACTGCGACGGCGTCGCCTTCACCGGCGGCACCGAGACCGCCTGGGCGATCAACCGCACCCTGGCCGAGCGCAAGGGCCCCATCGTCCCCTTCATCGCCGAGACCGGCGGCCTGAACGGCATGTTCGTCGACACCACCGCCCTGAAGGAGCAGGTGATCGACGACGTGGTGCTTTCCGCCTTCGGCTCGGCCGGCCAGCGCTGCTCGGCCCTGCGCCTTCTCTTCCTGCCGAACGAAACGGCCGACGGCCTCGTCGAGGGTATCGCCGGCGCGATGGACGCCCTGGTGGTCGGCGACCCGGCCGACCCCGCCACCGACGTCGGCCCGGTCATCGACGAGGAGGCCCGCGGGAACCTCGCCGCCCACCTCGAGCGGCTGGAGCGCGAGGCCAAGGTGGTCCGCCGCCTGCCGGCCCCGAACCGCGGGACCTTCTTCGGCCCGGTGCTGGCCGAAGTCCCCTCCGCCCGCTTCCTGGAGCGCGAGGTGTTCGGGCCGATCCTCCACGTCGTCCGCTACGATCCGGCCCGGCTGCGCGAGGCCGCCGCCGACCTGGCCGCCAGCGGCTATGGCCTGACGCTCGGCGTCCACTCGCGCATCGAGTCCTTCGCCGAGGAGGTCCGCCGCCTGGTCCCGGCCGGCAACGTCTACGTCAACCGCTCGATCATCGGCGCGGTGGTGGGCGTCCAGCCGTTCGGCGGCGAAGGCCTCTCCGGCACGGGGCCCAAGGCCGGCGGCCCCAACGCCCTCTCCCGCTACTGCCTGGAGCGCGCCGTCAGCATCAACATCGCCGCCCAGGGCGGCGATCCGGCCCTGCTCAACCTCTAGGCTTGCGCACAGTCAGGATTACAGATGTAGTCTCCGTATGCGCGGAGACCGCATCACGCCCCGTCCGGATATCGCCGCTGCGCTGAGCATGGGCGCGATCATCCTGTCCGCCGCGGCCATTCCCGCCCTGGTGTTGACCGAGGGGCTCGCCCGCCGCCAGGCGCTTCGCGGCCTGTGGACCATCGAGGGCCCGCCGTGCCCGACGCTCGCGCAGCCGGGGCCGGACGTCTTCGGTCCCGGGGGCCCCAGGACCTTCGTGTTCGGCGAGGCCGCGCTGTCCCGCCGCCTCGGCCACGCCAGCTGCGTCGCCAAGACCGAAAGTGGCCTGTTCACCCAGGCGACCTACAGCGTCTGCCAGTTCACCGGACCGGCGCAGATCGCCGTGCGGACGCAAGGCCGCACGACCTGGTTCGCCCCGGGCTATGGCCGCCGCGCGACGGTGACCATCCGGCGCGGCGAGGTCTCCTGCGTGCTCGGCGGCTGGTTCGGGACGCGCTAGGCTCGGCTTCATGGCAAGGGACGCCGACGTCGAAAAGGTGCTGCAGGCGCTTCAGGCCGAAGCGTCGGACAAGGTCCGCGACGAGATGGGTCCGCGCTACGGCATCGTCACGCCCAAGGCCATGGGCGTGCCCATGAACCGGATGCAGGCCATCGCCAAGCGCCTCGGCCGCGACCACGAGCTGGCCGAAGCCCTGTGGGAGACCGGCTGGTACGAGGCCCGCACGGTCGCCGCGCTGATCGACGATCCGGGCCAGGTCACCCCGGCGCAGATGGACCGCTGGCGCGCCGACTTCGACAACTGGGCCATCGTCGACACGGTCTGCTTCAAGCTGTTCGACCAGAGCCCGCACGCCTTCGCCAGGATCGACGCGTGGGCCACGCTGAACGACGAGATGGGCCGCCGCGCCGGCTTCGCCCTGCTGGCCTGCGTCGCCCTGCACGGCCGGGGCGGCGACGCCGACTACCTCTCCCGCCTGCCGCTGATCGAGGCCGCCGCCACCGACAGCCGCAACTTCGTGAAGAAGGCGGTCAACTGGGCCCTGCGCGCCATCGGCGGCAAGAAGAGCCCCGCCCTGCGCGCCGCAGCCCGCGAGCTGGCCGACCGCCTGGCCGCTTCGCCCGACCGGACCGCCCGCTGGATCGGCCGCGACGCCCAGAAGGCCTTCGCCAAGGCCGACGCGAAGGCGGCGGGCTAGCCGGCCCACGCCGGCGCCACGCCATTGTCGAGGACGTGACACTCTGGCCTAAACTCCCGCCAGCTTCGCCGTCGGACGGCCGGCGGCTCGTGAAGGAGAGATCGACGTGGCCGGATTCAAGGAATTCATCGCACGGGGCAATGTTCTGGACCTGGCGGTCGCCGTGATCATCGGCGCGGCCTTCGGGACCATCGTGTCCTCGCTGACGGACGACGTGATCATGCCGGTTGTCGGGGCGCTGTTCGGCGGGCTCGACTTCTCCAACTACTTCATCCGGCTGGGGCCGATCCCCGAGACGTTCACCGGCGATCCGAACAGCTACGCGGCGCTGAAGGCGGCGGGTGTGCCCATGCTGGGCTATGGCTCGTTCATCACCGCCATCGTGAACTTCCTGATCCTGGCGTTCGTGATCTACCAGTTCGTCCGGCTCGCCACGCGCTTCAACAAGCCCGCCGAGGCGGCGACGCCGGCGCCCAGCGACGAACTGCTCGTGCTGCGCGAGATCCGCGACGCGCTGAAGTCGCGGGGACCGGCCTGAGGCGAGGGCCCGCGGCGCGCGCTCAGTGCATCTCGCGCGCCGCGACGGCTCCTGCGAAATTGGGATCGCCCGTGAGGCCGGCGTAGACCTCCATCAGGTTCTCGAACACCGCATCCCAGCTGTGGCGCGCGACCGCCCGGGCCCGGGCGCGGCGGGAGACCTCGGTCAGGTCGCGGGCGAACAGGGCGTCGATCGCCTCGGCCAGGGCCGCCGGCTCCGAGGCCTCGGCCAGCTCACCCACCTCGGAATCGACGGTCTCGGCCACGCCGCCGGACCGCACCCCGACCACCGGCAGGCCGCAAGCCAGCGCCTCCAGCACGATCAGGCCCAGCGGCTCGTCGGGATTGGCGTGCAGGAAGCCGTCGCAGCTGGCCAGCAGCCGGGCCAGCGAGGTTGAATCCTGCATGTAGGGCAGGCCGATCACGCGCTCCGACGGCGGGGCGGCCTCGCCGGCGCCGACCAGCAGCAAGGTGGTCCCCGGGTCCAGCCGCTCGACCGCCTCGACCATGACGTCGATCCGCTTCTCCCGCGCCGGGCGGCCGGCGAACACCAGCAGGCGGTGATCGGCCGGCAGCCCCAGCCTCGTCCGGAGCGCCGCCCGGTCGGCCAGGTCCGGGCGGAAGAGGCCGACGTCCGCGCCGAGCGTCAGCGGCTGGGCCCTGGCCACCCCCGCCTCCTGCAGCCGCTGGGCGACGAAGCGGCTGGGGGCCAGCACGGCGTCGAACTGGTTGTAGATCCGCGACCAGCGGCGGCGCACCGGCTCCTCGGCCCACTCGCCCAGGTGCAGGGCCGCCAGCGCCGGCAGGTCCGTGTGGCAGAAGCCGACCACCGGGACCCCCAGGGCCTCGCCGGCGCGCAGGGCCGCAAGGCCCGGGGTGTAGGGGTCGCCCGCCTCGATGAGCGTCGGCCGGCGGCGGACCAGCCGCTCCATCCAGGCGGTCTTGCTGACCGGCCAGCGGTAGCCTTTCCCGAACGGCAGCGGCGCGGTGTAGATCGACCACAGGCCCTGGCCGTCGTGGGCGTCCTTGCGGCCGGGCAGGACGAGGTTGTGGCGCACGCCGGGCCGATTGGCCGCCAGCCAGTCGCGTTTGGCCAGCAGGTAGCGCTTCACCCCGCCGCTGCGGGGCGCGTAGAGCATGGTGGTGTCCACCAGCCGGGTCGGCCGGCCCGAGGGGCTCCTGGCCCGGTCCGCCGCGGCGGTCTCGCGCTCCAGCGCGATCATTCGCCGCACCCCGTGGGAAGCTTGATCGAAGTCGCGGCCATCGCCCTCCACCCTTTCTGGTCAAGCTTGTTCGCGAACAGATAGCCGGGCCTTGCGTTCGATCAAGCCCCCCGAGGTGAGTTGCTGTTCCAGGCCCCGGCGCCCCGCCCCGCGGTGGGCGGCGACGCCCGTTCAGGTTAAGGACGGGCGTAAACAGATGCGTCCGATTTTCGGCGAATACTTGTCTGCAATCGACGCCCGATGTAGAGGAGTACGTAGAGAACAGTGGTCGAAATGCGGCTAAACATTAACCGACTTTCACCACGTTGATTTCTCATATCGCAAGACCGGCACCCCTAGCGTCGAGGCTCTCGAACTGGGGGCGATCCGAGTAAGTCATGCGACTTGTCACCATCGTTAGTCTGGGCGCTTCGGCGGCCCTGGGGCTCGCGGCGCTGTTCGTCGCCAAGGTGGTGTTGCCGCAGGAAGAAGCGGTCGCGACCGAGGTGCGCCCGATGCGGACCGTTCCGGTCGTGGTCGCGGCCAAGCCGATCCCCTATGGCGTCAAGCTCAGCGCCGAGCACCTGGCCCTGGCCCAGTACCCGCCGGAGAGCGCGCCGGCCGGGGCCTTCGCCTCCATCGAACAGATCCTGTCGCAGGACGAAGGCGGCCCGCCGGTCGTGCTGATGCCCATCGCCGCCAAGGAGGCGGTGCTGCCGGCCAAGCTCAGCGGCGCCGGCGCCCGTCCCTCGGTGGCCGCCGTGATCGCCGACGGCATGCGCGCCTACACCATCCGGGTGACCGACGTCTCCGGCGTCGGCGGCCTGGCTCTGCCGGGCGACCGGGTGGACGTGCTGCTGATGCGCGACCTGTCGTCCGACACCAGCAACCGCTACCTGGTCACCGAGGTGGTGCTGCAGAACGTGCGCCTGCTGGGCGTGGACCTGAACGCCGACCAGACCTCCACCGAGACCACCTCGCCGAAGACCGCGACCCTCGAGGTCTCCATGGAGGACGCCCAGAAGCTGGCGATGGCCGGCGACCTGGGCAGCCTGTCGCTGGCCCTGCGCCGCTCCGGCGCGGCCGAGATCGAGCCGACGGCCCCGGTCGAAACCTACGACGTCGTCTCGATCGGCGCGGCGCCCGCCCCGGCGCCGAGGGCGGCCAGCGGCGGCGCCCGCGCGCCGGCCAACGCGGCGGCCCCGCGCCGCTCCTCGCCGATCCTGATCATCGAAGGCGACAAGCCCGCGCCGGAAGGCGCGTAAGGCCAGCAGGAAGAAATCCCATGTCGCGTATCCTCAGCCTCGCCCTCGCCGCCGCTCTGGCGCTCGGCCCGAGCGCCCAGCCGGCCCTGGCCGACGCATTCCCCGCCGAGTCCGCCCGCAGCCGGGTGATCGCCGTGCCGGTGGACAAGTCGCTGTCGTTCCGCCTGGACTCGCCGGCCTCGAAGATCGTCGTCGCCCAGCCGGACACGGCCCAGATCGTCGCCACCACCGACCAGAACTTCTACGTCCGCGGCAAGAAGCTCGGGGCCACCAACCTCTTGATTTACAACCGCCGCGGCGCGCTGATGGAAGTCGTCGACGTGCGCGTCGGCTACGACGCCGAGGCCCTGCAGCAGGACCTGGCGGCCGCCCTGCCGGGCGAGAAGATCACCGTCCGCAACCTCGGCAACGGCCTGCTGCTGACCGGCCAGGTCTCCAACACCGCCGCGGCCGTGAAGGCCAAGGCCCTGGCCGAGAAGATCGCTCCGGAATCGGTCACTTCCGCCTTGACCGTGGACGCCTCCCAGCAGGTGATCCTGGAGGTCCGCATCCTGGAGGCCAGCCGCACGGCGCTGACCGAGCTCGGCTTCGACATCGCCGCGGCCAACAACTCGACCTTCGCCTTCCTGTCGGGCGGGGCGATCGTCTCCTCGCCGATCAATCTGGAGACCCCGGCCGGCATCCTGCGGCTCTCCAGCACCGTCGGCACCGCCGCCTTCGACGTGACCATCAACGCGCTGGAGGAGAAGGGCGTGGTCCGCACCCTGGCGCGGCCGAACCTGGCGGCGCTGTCGGGCGAGAAGGCCAGCTTCCTGGCCGGCGGCGAGTTCCCCTTCCCCGTCCCCAGCGGCGAGGACCAGGTGACCATCGAATTCCGCCCCTACGGCGTGACCCTCGATTTCGAGCCGATCGTACAGGACAACGGCCTGATCAAGCTGAAGGTCGCCCCTGAGGTCAGCGCGCTGGATCCGCGCAACAGCCTGCGCACCAACGGCTTCGACGTCCCCAGCCTGTCGGTCCGCCGGGCCGCCACCACGGTGGAGCTGCGCGGCGGCGAGAGCTTCGCCATCGCCGGCCTGTTCCAGCAGGACTATCTGAACTCGATGCGCGAGATCCCCGGCCTCGGCGACGTGCCGGTGCTGGGCGCCCTGTTCCGCTCCACCCGCTGGCGGCGCAACGAGACCGAGCTGGTGATCATCGTCACGCCGCGCCTGGCCACCGTCGCCGACCTCGGCCCCGACCAGCCCAATCCGCTGGGCGCCTTCGACGAGCCGAGCGCCATCGACCTGATCCTCATGGGCGCGACGGCCAGGAACGCGCCGCCGCTGGGCGCCGTCGGCCAGTCCGGGCGCTGAGCCGCGCCGATGGGCATCGCCAAGCGTATCTCCCGGCTGCTCCGCGACGAGCGCGGCGGCATGGCGCTGTGGGCGGGACTGCTGGCCCCGGTGCTGGTGGGCTTCGGCGCGCTCTCGGTGGACGTGGCGCGGATGTACAACCTGGACGCCGACCTGCAGACGGCGGCCGACTCCCTCGCCCGGGCCGGCGCGATCGAGCTCGACGGCCGCTCGGACGCCATCGCCCGCTCGACTGCGGCGATCAACAACCTGGTCGACAACGAGCAGCGGCTCGCCGACGCCGGGGCCGGCGAGGTGCAGGTCGCCAACCTGCGGTTCCTCAAGGGCCTGCCGCCCAGCGACGATGCGCCGATCACCGCCGGCTACGTGACCGCGGACTCGAAGGAGGCCCGCTACGTCGAGGTCAACGTCGCCCCGACCGCCATCACCACCGTCTTCCCGCCCAGCCTGGTGCGCGGCCTGGTCCGTTCGCAGCTGACCGCCCAGGCGGTCGGCGGGCGCAAGTCGGGCATGTGCGGGGCCGCGCCGCTGTTCATCTGCAACCCCTACGAGGGCACGGGCCAGACGCTGGAGGTGGCGCTGGAAAGCCGGGCGGTGCGCGGGCGCCTGGTGCAGCTGCGCGCCAAGGGCGGCGGCAACGCGGCGTACGGGCCCGGCAACTTCGGCTTCCTGGAGCCGCCGGGCGGCCGGGGGGCGAACGAACTGCGCGACATGATGGGCCAGGTCAGCCCCGACGCCTGCTACGACGCGGCGGGCGTGATCCTGCGCACCGGCCAGATCTCGTCGGTGTCGCAGGGGCTGAACACCCGCTTCGACCTCTACGACGGCAATTTCAGCGGCAAGCGGAACGACCCGGACTACGCCCCGGCGCGCAACGTCACCAAGGGCTACACCTACACTGGGAACAACGCCTGCAACGCGAGCCCGGAGTCCAACCCCAGCCGCGCGCTCGGCCTGCCGCGGGACGCCTGCTTCGCCGCGGGCTCCTGCCCGAACATGGGCGGGCGCATGGGTGACGGGAACTGGGACATCGTCAGCTACATGCGGGTGAACCACCGCTCGCCCGCGACGGCGACGATCGGCGGCGTCACCTACACCTTCAACTACGCGGCCGGCACGGTGAGCCCGAGCCCGCGGCCGACCCGCTACGAGGTCTACCGCTGGGAGATCGACAACGCCCGCATCCCGGGCGAGTACACCCCGTCCGGCTCCGGCGCCTGGACCCAGGAGAAGGGCGCCCCGCGGTGCTTCAGCGGGACCGTCCCGTCCGCCCCCGACCGGCGGATCATCCCCGTCGCGGTGCTGAACTGCGAGGCGCTGGAGGCCGAGTACGGCCTCAACGGCGGCTCCACGCCGCCGCTGCCGGCGATCGGCTTCGCGAAAGTGTTCCTGACCGAGCCGATGGGCAGCGGCAGCGACGACGTCATCTGGGGCGAGCTGGTGGGCATGCTGCAGAAGGGCGTCGACCCCTGGTCGACCGACCAGGTGGAGGTGCGCCGGTGAGGCGGCTGATCCGCCGATTGATCGGCGACCGCCGCGGGGTGGCGGCCACCGAGGCCGCGCTGCTGGCGCCGGTCTTCCTGGCGATCGGCTTCGGCTGCGCCGACGCCGGGGGCCTGCTGCTGGAGCGGCACCGGATCAAGGTCGGGCTGGCGCTCGGCGCCCGGATGCTGGCCAGAGCGCCGGTCCCCTCCGCCATGGAATCCACCGCCAAGAACATCGCGGTCACGGGGCGGCCGTCCGGCGGCGCATCGCGGGTGCAGGGCTGGACCACCAACGACCTGGTGGTCAGCTACCGCTTCGTGGCCAACAGCGGCGGGGCCTACGTCGGCGGCGCGAACATCCGCATCGTGCGCCTGGAGACCACCAAGGACTACGAGGGGCTGGGCCTCCTGAACTTCGTCGGCGTCGGCGCGACCACGATCCGCGCCTGGCACGAAGAGCGGTGGACCGGATGAGCCGTTCGCTGCGATCCCTCATCCGCGACCGCCGCGGCGCCACCGCCGTGGAGTTCAGCCTGGTGGCCGGGATCATGATCCTGGGTTCGCTGACCCTGATCGACTTCGGCCGCTTCCTCTACGGCTGGAACCAGCAGGCCCAGGCCGTACGGCTCGGCGCGCGGCTGGCGGCGACGCACAACCCGGTGGCCCCGGACCTGTCGACGATGACCGGCCTGGAGACCGGCGTGGAGGTGGGCGATCCGGTCGGGCCCTACGAGCGCGTCTGCACCTCCACGTCCTGCTCGGGCGGCGGCGGCCATTCGAGCGCGGCCTTTAACCGGATTTTCTTTGGCGCGGATGCTCAATGCGGCGAGGCGGCCAGCGAGGCCGCCATGGGCATGTGCGATACGATGACAAGTCTCCAGCCTGGGCAAGTGACCGTCACCTACCGGAACTCCGGGGCGGACGTGGCCGGGACCGCGGGCGCCCTGCGCCCGCTGATCAGCGTGCGCCTGTCCGGGGTCAGCTCCGGCGCGGTGTTCATCGACACCCTCTGGTCGGCTCTGGGCGCCCTGCCCGACACCGAAGTCACCGTTCTGGCCGAAGATATGAGGACCTCATCATGAGCATGCCGAGCTTGACCGGCCGACGCATCCTGGCCGTGGGCGCGGGGCTGGCGACGCTGGCCGAGGGGCCGCTCTACGGCGCGGTGCTCGAGACCGCCGGGGTGGAGCGCCTGCGCGCGTTCGGGCCGGAGGTCGCCGACCTGGTCCTGATCGACGCCGACTCCACCGAGCCGGAGGCCCTGGTCCCGGCGCTCGCCGCCCTGGCCGCCCTGCCCTCGCCGCCGCCGACGCTGCTGATCGGCGCCCGCCTGTCCGCCGGCCTCGTGCGGGCCCTGCTGAAACTGGAGAGGTCCGACGTGCTCGAAGCCCCCTTCACGCCCGACCAGCTGACCCGGGCCGTCATGAGCCTGCTGACCGCCCCGGCCTCCGCCGTCGGCGCCGCCGCCCCCGCCTCCAGCTCGCGCTGCTGGGCCATCACCGGCGCCGTCGGCGGCTCGGGCGCGACCACGGTCGCCATCGAGGTGGCCTACGCCCTCTCGCAGCGCAGCCGCAAGGAGCGCAGCGTCTGCCTGGTGGACCTCAACCTCGCCGACGGAGCGGCCGCCGCCTACCTCGGCGCGACGCCGGCCCTTCGGCTGGCCGAGTTCGGCGCCCACGCCGAGCGGATGGACGCCTCCATGCTGCCGGCCTTCGCCGTGCCGGTCACCAAGCAGCTCGACCTGCTGGCCTGCCCGCGCGACCCGGAAGGCTTCGATCTGGTCCCGCGCGAGGCGGTGCTGCGCATCCTGGAGATCGCCTGCGAGGCCTACGACTGGGTGGTCGTGGACATTCCCCGCCATCGCCGTCCCTGGACGGTGGACGTGCTGGCCGGCTCGGACGAGGTGCTGGTGGTCTCGGAGCTGACCGTGCCCGCGCTGATCGCCGCCCGCTCGCTGTCCGAGGAGATCGAGCGGCGCCTGCCCGAGGGGCCGACCCCGCGGATCGTGCTGAACCGCCTGGCCACCCGCATGTTCGGCCCGGCGCCGACCATGGCCGAGGCCGAACGCGCCCTGCAGCGCAAGGCCGAGGCGGGCGTGAGCTCGGACTGGGAGGCGGCCGCCGCCTCCGTGAACCTCGGCGGCCCGATCGCCCAGCACCGGCCCAAGTCGCGCATCGTCCGCGACGTCTCGGTGCTGGTGGACCGCCTGATCGCCGACGAGAAGCGGCGTAAGGCGCAGGCCGCGCGAGCCGCCTGATGGGACGCTTCGGCCTCACGCGACCGCAGGCTGCGCCGCCGCCGCCTGCGCCGGAAGCGGGCGACCCGGCGCCGGCCACGGCGCCCCCGGCGCAGGCGGCCCCGACTGCGCCGGTCCCTCCGATCCTGGCCAAGGACCCGGAGGCCGAGATGCTGGACCTGAAGGTCCGGCTGCACGGCCGGCTGATCGACGAGCTCGACCTCTCCAAGCTCGACAAGCTGGAGGATGGCGAGCTGCGCCGCCAGGTGATGAACCTGGTGATGGACTTCGCCCGCGGCGAGCGGCTGGTGCTGAGCACGAGCGAGCTCGAGAAGCTGGGCGCCTCGGTCTACGACGAGATGGTGGGCCTGGGGCCCATCGAGCCGCTGCTCAAGGACGACTCGATCAACGACATCCTGATCAACGGCCCGTTCCAGGTGTACGTGGAGCGCCGCGGCGAGCTGGAGCTGACCCCGGTCCGCTTCCGCGACAACGACCACCTGCTGCGCATCGTCAACCGGATCGTCGCCGGCGTCGGCCGCCGGATCGACGAGAGCTCGCCGATGGTGGACGCCCGTCTGCCCGACGGCTCCCGCGTGAACGCGGCCATCTACCCGATCACCATCGACGGCGCGGCCGTCTCGATCCGGAAGT
The DNA here is from genome assembly GCF_042681205.1 of Phenylobacterium terrae. Lineage (NCBI taxonomy): Bacteria > Pseudomonadati > Pseudomonadota > Alphaproteobacteria > Caulobacterales > Caulobacteraceae > Phenylobacterium > Phenylobacterium terrae. The sequence continues at coordinate 2,426,180 of NZ_JBHUEY010000001.1, read as the reverse complement.
TCTCCAAGAAGCCCTACACGCTGGAGAAGCTGGTGGAGGTCGGGGCCATGCCGATGCCGGTCGCCGACTTCCTGCACGGCGCCGTGCGCAGCCGCGTCTCGACGGTCATCTCCGGCGGTACGGGCTCGGGCAAGACCACCCTGCTGAACGCGCTGTCGGCGGCGATCAGCCACTCCGAGCGCCTGATCACCATCGAGGACGCCGCCGAGCTGCAGATGCAGCAGCCGCACGTGGTGCGCATGGAGACCCGCCCGCCGAACATCGAGGGCAAGGGCGAGATCCGCCAGCGCGAGCTGGTCAAGAACGCCCTGCGGATGCGTCCGGACCGGGTGATCCTGGGCGAGGTCCGGGGCGAGGAAGCCTTCGACATGCTGCAGGCCATGAACACCGGCCACGAAGGCTCCATGGCCACCATCCACGCCAACACGCCGCGGGACGCCATCACCCGCCTGGAGCAGATGGTGGCGATGAGCGGGATGCGGCTGACGCCGGAATCCATGCGCGGCCAGATCGCCAGCGCCATCGGCATGATCGTGCAGGTGATGCGCCTGTCGGACGGCAAGCGGAAGGTGATGAGCGTCACCGAGATCACCGGCATGGAGGGCCAGGTGGTCCAGATGCAGGAGATCTTCGCCTTCCACCGCACCCACACCGGCCCGGATGGGGCGGTGCACGGCGAGTTCCGCGCCACGGGGCTGCGCCCCCGCTGCCTGGACGAGATGATCCGCCGGGGCATCCCGTACGACACCGCCAACTTCGATCCCGCAAAGCCGCTGGGCTAGCGCGATGCCGAACTTCCAGCTCGACGCCAACGCGGTCTTCCTGGTGCTGGTCTTTGCGGCCGTGTTCGCGGCCGCCCAGGCCGGCATCGGCCTGGTCCGCGTCGCCAGCGTGAAGCGCAAGGTCAACAAGCGGCTGGTGCTGGCCGAAAGGATCGGCGGCATCTCCGAACTGGTGCTGGAGCTGCGCAAGCAGCGGGGCCTCTCCGCCAACGGCGAGAAGAAGGGCTGGGCCTGGCTTTCCGACCTGATCGTCCGCTCGGGCCTGACCTACGAGCCGCGCCGCTGGGCGCTGCTGGCCGTGGGGGCGGGCGCGATCGCCGCGCTCGGCGCCTTCGTCGCCACCAAGAACCTGGCGCTCGCCGCCGTCGCCCCGCTGCCAGTGGTGACGCTGGGGCCCATCGTCGTGCTGAAGGTGGTCGCCGGAAAGCGGGCCAAGGCGCTCGGCTTCCAGCTGCCGCAGGCGCTCGACATCATCGTCCGCAGCCTCGAGGCCGGCCACCCGGTGCCCACCGCCATCGCCCTGGTGGGCCGCGAGATGTCCGACCCGATCGGCACCGAGTTCGGCATGGCGGCCGACGAGATCTCCTACGGGGCGACCCTGCAGGAGGCGGTCGACCGCATCGCCGAGCGCTGCCAGCACCCGGACGTGGACCTGTTCGCCGCCACGGTGCGGCTGCAGGAGCGGGCCGGCGGCAACCTCACCGGCCTCCTCAAGCTCAACGCCCACACCGTCCGCGAGCGGCACAAGATGCGGCTGAAGATCAAGGCCGCCTCGTCCGAGGGCCGCGCCTCGGCGATGATCCTGACCTCGGCGCCCTTCCTGGTCGCCGCCATGCTGCAGCTGATCTCGCCCGGCTTCTACGGCGACGTCATCCACGAGCCGTTCATCCAGATCGGCCTCGCCGGCCTGGGCCTTTGGATGTTCATCGGCAACCTGGTCATGCAGCGCATGATCGACATGCGGATCTGACCTGAATGCCCGTCTCGATGCAGGACATGATGACCTACGTCGCCGTCGCCCTGATCGCGATGGCGGCGGGCGGCTGCCTCCTGGCGGTGGTGAACGAGGCCCGCGCCCGCGCCGTGCGGCGCACCCGGCTGAGCGGCGGCGCGGCCGCGGCGGCCCGCCCGCAGGCCCAGTTCACCGAGCAGCTCGCGGCCGGGATGCGCCGCCTGGGCCACAGCGCCGCCGTGCGCGATCCGGCCAAGCTCTCGATCGTCCGCAACCGGCTGATGCAGGCCGGCTTCTTCAGCAAGGAGGCGGCGGTCGTCTATCTGGGCGTGCGCGCCGCGGCCCTGATCGCCGCCACCATCGGCACCCTGCTGCTGCTGCCGATGATGATGACCGGCTTCGGCGGAATGGGCGCGGTGGCGGTGGCCGGCGCCCTGTCGCTGGCCGCCCTGATGGGCCCCGACCAGGTCCTCAACATGCGCAAGCAGGCGCGCGAGCGGGAGTACGCCGACGGCTTCCCCGACATGCTCGACCTGCTGGTGGCCTCGGTCGAAGCGGGCCTGTCGCTGGATGCGGCGGTCAGCCGGGTGACCGACGAGCTGGCCCGCCGCTACCCGAACCTGACCGTCCACCTGCGCTACCTGACCCTGGAGCTGCGCGCGGGCCGCGCCCGCAAGGACGCCTGGTCCGGCTTCGCCGACCGGCTCGGCATCGAGGACGCCCGGGCCATGGCCACCATGCTGCGCCAGGCCGAGGACATGGGCACCAGCCTGGGCGAGACGCTGACCGTCTTCTCGGCCGACATGCGCACCAAGCGGATGCTGCGGGCCGAGGAGAAGGCTCTGGCCCTGCCGGCCAAGCTGACCGTGCCGCTGATCCTGTTCATCTTCCCCTGCCTGCTCGGCGTGCTGATCCTGCCGGCCGCCTTCCGCCTGGCCCAGAACTTCAACTGACGCGGGCGACCGCGACGATCGGTCGCGCCAGCAAAAGCGGAGCGGCGACAGGCGCTTAACCGCTCCAATTTACGCTCGCACCAGTAGCCCGGCGCGTTGGGAGCGGCTCGGGAGGGAGGCCGCCGCCTGATGAGCGCCGTCGCACGCCAGATCGAGACGCACGAGGAGGCCGCCCTCGAGGCGCCCCGCTTCACCGCCGCGAACGGGCGTCCGCTGCGCGTTTCCTGCCGTCTGGAGCCGGTGCTGGAGCTGAAGGCCTTCCGCCGGATCGGCTACCGCATGGCGCGCCAGGTGGTGGACGTGGAGACCGGACAGCCGCTCTCCGTCGACGAGACCGTCCGGCTCACCCGGGCCGACCTGGAGCGGATCGACCTGGCCACCCTCTCCCGGGGGCTCGACCGCCTGCAGGTCGAGTCCGAAGGCGCCAAGGAGCTGACGCTGACCCTGCCGGTCTCCTACGTCAGCCTGTCCAACCCGCACGGCCGCAAGGCGCTGGTCGGCTATTTCAAGCAGGCCCGCGAGGCCGTGCTCAAGGGCCTGGTCTGCGAGGTCACCGAGATCGAGGGCGTGCCGGAGGTCGGGCTGACCGCCGCCTTCGCCGCCATCCGACCCTACTGCCTGTTGCTGGTGGGCCGCCGCGCCCCGCCGTACGGCGACAGCCAGATCCTGGCCTCGGTCGGGCTGCAGGGCGTGTCGGTCGAATGCCCGGGCGAGCTGTCCGACGACGGGGAGTTCGTCGCCTGGGCGCGCCAGTCCACCGACGCCGGCAAGCGCGTCGCCCGCTCGGTGATGGCGTTCGGCGTCCCCTCCACGCGCCACCTGGCGATCGCCGCCCACCTGGGCGCCTCGCACGGCAGCCTGCGCTCCGGCCCGGTCGTGGCCGCGGCCGGCGACTAGGGCGTCGACGGCGCGCCTTCCGGGATCACCCACAGGTGGATGTCCCGGCCGTCGGCGCGGATGGTTCGCTGCGGGCGCCAGTCGCCCATCGAGTGCATGTGGCTGACGACCCGGGTCCCGGGCTTCAGCGTGGCCAGCAGCCTGGGCCGCAGCTTCAGGTTCACGTCGGGATAGAGGAACAGGGTCACCACGGTGGCCTCGCTGAAGTCCGCCGCGAACAGGTCCTCGTTTCGGAAGCTCACCCGGTCCGCCACCCCGGCCTTGCGGGCGTTGTCCTTCGCCCGCGCGACCAGCTTCGGATCGATGTCGATCCCCACCGCCCGGGCGCCGAAGTCGCGCGCCGCGGCGATCGGGATGCGCCCGTCGCCGGAGCCGAGGTCGTAGACGACGTCCTGCTCCCCGACCTTCGCCAGCTCGAGCATGGCGCGCACCACCTTGTGCGGGCTGGGCTCGTAGCGCACGTCCGGCTTCCGCAGCGCGGCCCCGGCCTCGGGGCGGGGCGCGGCCCGGCCCTCGCCGACCTCGGTGCAGCCGGCCAGGAGCAGCCCCGCCGCCATCGCCAGCGCGGCGCGAAGCGAGATCCTGCGGCCCATGGCGCCGGCCCTTTCGTCGAACCTGCCCTGAAACGCTCCAGCACGGCTTTTGGATCGGCGCCGCGGATCTGCGGGACCGCGTCCGATTTTCGACCGAATCTCAGGTCAACAAGCGCCGCAGTTCGAGGGAGGCCGAACCCGTGCGTAGTCTGAAACTCCTGGCGCTGGCTGGACTGGCCCTGACGCTGGCCGCTTGCGGTCACAACACCGAGCAGCGGGCCGCGACCGGCGCCGCCGCCGGCCTGATCCTGGGCGGCCCGGTCGGCGCGGCCATCGGCGCCGGCGCCGGCGTGGTCGTCAGCAAGACCCAGGACCGCTGACGGCGCGGTCCGCCGCGCGTTGCCGCCCTCCCCCTCGACTGGCTACTCTGACGCTCCAGCAAGAGGAGCGCTCGCCGATGTTCAAGGGTGTGGATCACGTCGTCATCGCCGTGAAGGATCTCGACGCGGCGGTGGGCCGCTATGAGACCATCTTCGGCGCGCCCGTCAGCGAGCGGCGCGAGGCGCCGGCGGCGGGGATGAAGATGGCCTTCTTCCGCTTCCCCGAGTCCTTCGTCGAGCTGGTCTCGAACATCGACGACAAGGGTCCGATCGCCAAGCGGCTGGCCGAAAAGGGCGAGGGCGTCCACCTCGTCGCCATGCACGTCGACGACATCGACAAGACGGTCGCCGAGCTGCGCGAGAAGGGCGTCCGGCTGGTCGGCGACCCCGGCCCCGGCAATCCCGTCAAGGGCCAGGTCTTCGTGCACCCGTCGGAGACCGGCGGCGTGCTGACCCAGATCGTCCAGCGCTGAGGCCCTACGCCTCCAGCTCGACGTCCCAGTAGAGGAAGTCCAGCCAGCTTTGGTGAAGGTGGTTGGGCGGGAAGCGGCGGCCGCGGTCCTGCAGCTCGTAGGCGCTGGGACGGCGGGGCCGGTGGTGAGGGTGCATGGCCGCCTCGGCCGGGGTCCGGCCGCCCTTGGTCAGGTTGCAGCGGGCGCAGGCGGTGACGATGTTCTCCCAGGTCGTGCGACCCCCGCGGGAGCGCGGGACCACATGGTCGAAGGTCAGGTCTTCGCCGCAGCCGCAGTACTGGCAGGTGAAGGCGTCGCGCAGGAAGAGGTTGAAGCGGGTGAAGGCGGGCGGCCGGTCCTGGGCCACGTAGTGCTTCAGCGAGACGACGCTGGGCAGCCGCATCTTGAAGGAGGGGGAGTGGACCTCCTGGTCGTAGGTCGAGACCACGTCGACCCGGTCCAGGAACACCGCCTTGATCACCTCCTGCCAGGGCCAAAGCGACAGGGGGTAGTAGCTGAGCGGGCGGAAGTCCGCATTCAGCACCAGGGCCGGCCAACCGGAGGGCGGGTGGTTAAGCACCTGCATGGCCGGGCCTTTCGGGGAGCCCTACGGCTCTGATCGGGTACGCTACAGGACTGAAGACAACGCCTCGTCGCTAGGAGCCCCAGAAGGCGAATCGACGAACATCGATCCGCTGAAAGGAGCATAGGGGAAAAACCGTGGCGCCTCCATGACGGCGGGCCGGAGCCGAGCGATTCCGGCCCGCGTCACTTGCGCCGCATCTGCGCCTACGCGCCCAGGGCGGCGGCGCCGCCGACGACGGTGAAGCTGAGGAACAGCAGGAAGGCCGCAACATAAGCGTCGGCGGTGCGGGCGAAGGTGTTGAGCGACATATCAGATCTCCTTGGCTTGGGATTCAGACCGAAGCGATCTGAACGGTGACAAGATAGGACGATCTAAGCGGCGTTCAAATATCGATTTACGCTGTACGGGTATGCGGATTTGCATAGCCCCAACTCCTTCCCCTACCTCTCCCGCGCAGCGGCGGGAGGTAGGGGTCACGGGAAGTAAGAGGACATACGAAAAAGGGGACCCCGTCGGGTCCCCTTCGTACGGCGGTGAGTTTCGACCGGCTTAGACCAGGGTCGCCGTGGCGAAGGCCGCCAGGAGGCCGAGGCTGACGAAGAACGCCGGAGCCGCGCGGTCGAAGAGCCGTTCAAACGTGACGAGAGACATGACACACACCTTTTCAGTTGAACCCCCGGGGGAGCGGGGGCGTTTTGTTATTTGAACAACGCTAAGATAGCGCCGATCTGAGCGACGTCAAGATGCATCTTTACGCCGTCCAGATTCAGAATTAGGGTGGAGCCTATGAGAGAAACTGCAAGCGCCGCCGAAGCCCGGCCGTACCACCACGGCGACCTGCGCCGGGCCCTGATCGACGCGGCGCAGCGGATTCTCGAGGCCGAGGGGCCGACGGCGCTTTCCCTGCGCGCGGTGGCGCGCGAAGCCGGCGTCAGTCCGGCCGCCCCCTACCACCACTTCAAGGACAAGGGCGAACTGCTCGACGCCGTCGCCGACGAGGGCTGGCGCCTGCTGAACGAGGCGATGAAGGCGGCCCGCGAAAAGGCCGGCTCCCCGCGCGCCGCAATGCCCGCGCTCGGCGTCGCCTATGTCTGCTTCGCGCGCGAACACCCGGCCCTCTACCGCGTGATGTACAAGCGCTCGCGGGACAAGGAGGCGCTGCCGGAGCACCTCCACGACGACGACGATTCCGCCTACTGCCGCACCCGCGACACCCTGATCGAGGCCGGCGCCGATCCGAATGACGCCATCGGCCTGGAACTGGCCACCATCGCCGCCTGGTGCGCCGCCCACGGCCTGGCCGAGCTGGGGGGCTTCCGCCAGTTCGAGCCTCTCAAGGATGCGCTCGGCGGAGAGGACGCCTTCTTCCGCGGCGTGTTCGAGCACATGGGGGTGTTCGCCAAGGGGCTGAACGACTAAAGCCGCTCTGGTGGCCCCAAGCTTCGTCACGCGCTTCGCCCCCTCCCCCACCGGCCGCCTGCACCGCGGCCACGCCTTCTCGGCCCTGACCGCCTATCGGGCCGCCCGGGCGGCGAACGGCCGCTTCCTGCTCCGCATCGAGGACATCGACGCCACCCGCTGCCGGCCCGAATACGAGGCGGCCATCTTCGAGGACCTCGCCTGGCTGGGCCTTCAGTGGGAGACGCCGGTCCGCCGCCAGTCCGAGCACCTGGCCGACTATCGCGCCGCGCTGGAGCGGCTGGCGCAGGGCGGCCTCGTCTACCGCTGCTTCCGCACCCGCAAGGAGATCCTGGCCGAGATCGGCCACGCTCCGCACGGCGCGATGGAGGCCTTCCGCGGCGGGCCCCTGCCGGCCGACGAGGAGGCGCGGCGCCTTGCGGCCGGCGAGCCCTTCGCCTGGCGGCTCTCGCTGGCCGCCGCCGAGGCGCGGCTCGGCGGCTTCTCCCGCCTGACCTTCCTGGAGGAGGGCGAGGGCCCGAACGGCGAGGCCGGGACCATCGCCGCCCGCCCCGAGCTCGGCGGCGATGTCGTGCTGGCGCGCAAGGACGTCGGCGTCGCCTACCACCTGGCCGTGGTCGTCGATGACGCCCTGCAGGGGATCACCCACGTCGTCCGCGGCCAGGACCTGTTCGAGGCCGCGCATGTCCAGCGGCTGCTGCAGGCGCTGCTCGGCCTGCCCTCGCCCGTCTACCGCCACCACCGCCTGCTGGTCGGCCCGGACGGCCGCCGCTACGCCAAGCGCGACAGGGCCGAGACGCTGGCCGAGCTCCGCGCCCGGGGCGTTGGGCCCGCTGAGCTGCGCCGGGAGCTGGGCTTTGACTGAAACGCGCGCGCCCGACGGCCGCTGGCAAGGCCTGGCCGTCCTGATCTTCGGCGCGGTGGTGATCGGCTTCGCCCCGATCCTCGTGCGGCTGGCCGAGACCGGACCGGCGGCGGCGGGGTTCTGGCGGCTGGTGTTCGCCACGCCGCTGCTGGCGGCCCTCAGCTTCCGGCCGGGCGCCGAGCGGACGGGCGGCGCGCCGCCCCGGGCCGCGGTCCTGGCCGGCCTGATGTTCGCCCTCGACCTGGGCTTCTGGCACTACGGCATCGCGCTGACCTCGATCGCCAACGCCACGGTGCTGACCAACCTGACCCCGGTGGTGGTCACCGCCTTCGCCTGGATCTTCTTCAGGCAGGCGCCGCGCCGGCTGTTCGTCGCCGCCGTGGCCCTGGCGGTCTCCGGCGCCTGGATGATGGCCGCCGCGCGGGGCGGGACGCCCGGGGTCAACCCGCCGCTCGGCGACGCCCTCTCGCTGGCCACCACCCTCTGGTACGCCCTCTACATGATCGCCGTGGCCCAGGCCCGCCGGTACGCGGGAGCCGTCCAGGTGATGCTCTGGTCGACCCTGACCGGCCTGCCCTTCCTGCTGGCCGGCGCCCTGATCCTGCGGGAGGACTTCGCCCCCGAAACCTGGGTCGGCTGGGCCGCCTGCGTGGGCCTGGGCGTCATGCACGTGGCCGGCCAGGGCTCCATCGCCTGGGCGCTCGGACGGCTGCCGGCCGCCACCGCCTCGGTGGTGGTGCTGATCCAGCCGGTGATCGCCGCCGCCCTCGGCTGGCTGCTGTTCGCCGAGGCGCTCGGCCCCTGGCAGGCGCTGGGCGCGGCGATCGCCCTGGCCGGCATCGCGCTCGCCCAATGGGCGGGACGACCGCGGGCCGAGGCGGCCTAGGCGCTCAGTCCGTAGGCCTGCCGGGCGACCTCGATGGCCTCCAGTTTGGCCTGGAAGGCGGACCAGTCGTCGCCCTGCGCGATAGGCGCCCAGAGAGCCTCGATCTCGTCGTAGAGCAGCTCTTCCGGCTCGGCCCGGGCGAAGTAGCCGGCGGCGAGCCGCTCCGGACGTTCCGGGGCATAGGGCGCCAGCAGCCGACGGAACTCGGCGAACCCCTCCCCTTCGTAGATGTCGCCCCTGGGACCCTTCAGCGCCCGCGCCTCGTCCTTGCAGAACCAGTCGAAGAAGAAGGGCTCCCAGCGCAGCCGCTCGCCGCCGGCGGCGATGGCGCGGAAGGCGGCGTTGACGAGGTCGGCGTCCTCGTCCGGAGAACGGGACTGAAGACCCAGCCTGGCCAGCATCGCGGCCGTCAGCTCACGCCGATAATGGCCGGAGAAGGTGTTGAGCGCCTCGACCAGCGGGTCGTGGCCGGTCACCAGGGTGAAGCAGGCGGCCAGCTGCTGCAGGTTCCAGAACACCGACTCCGGCTGACGGCCGAAGCTGTAGAGACCGGCGTGGTCGAAATAGGCGGCGGTGAAGTTGGGGTCGTTGTGCGGCAGGAAGCGGTAGGGGCCGTAGTCGAAGCTCTCGCCGGTGATGTTCATGTTGTCGGTGTTGAGCACCCCGTGCACGAACCCGGCGGCCATCCAGCGGGCGGTGAGCCGGGCCGACCGCTCGGTCGTCGCCGCCAGCAGGGCGGCCGCCTTGTCCTCGGCGTTGTGCAGTTCCGGGTAGTACCAGGCGATCACGTGGCCGATCAGCGCCTCGATCCGGTCGGCCTTGTCGAAGAAGGCGTGCCGCTGGAAGCTGCCGAAGCGGATGTGGCTATGCGACAGCCGCACCAGCACCGACGAGCGCGTGGGGCTGGGCTCGTCGCCGCGCCAGAGCGCCTCTCCCGTCTCGACCAGGGAGAAGGAGCGGGAGGTGGGCACGCCGAGCGCCTCCAGCATCGCCGTCGCCAGCACCTCGCGCACGCCGCCCTTCAGCGTCAGCCGCCCGTCCCCGTCGCGGGACCAGGGCGTCTGGCCCGAGCCCTTGGTGCCCAGGTCCAGCAGCCGCCCGGTCCCGGCCTCACGCAGCTGGGCGAAGGTGAAGCCGCGGCCGTCGCCGAGCTCGGGGTTGTAAACCCGGAACTGGTGGCCGTGATAACGCTGGGAGAGCGGGACAGGCAGGTTGTCGGGCAGCGGCCGGAAGCGGCCGAAGTGGGCGATCCACTCCTCGTCCGTCAGGCCGGCCAGCCCCACCGTCGCGGCCGCCCGGTCGTTCCGGAAGCGCAGGATGGTCTGCGGGAAGTCGGCCGCCTGGACGGGATCGGCGAACTCGGGCCCCAGCTCCTGCAGGTGCGGCTCGGGGCGGTAGGCGGCGGGGTCGACGGGCATGGCCTCTCCTGGCTGTCGGCGCCAGCATAACGAACCATCCGCCCAGATCGCCCCCGCCCCTTGCGGGCCATTTGGATGACGCCGCTCGCCGATTGCTGTTGCGGCAAGGCCACAACCATAGCGGCACCCGCCGAGAATAGGGCCAAGCCTGATTGTCGCCGACCCGCGTTCGGTCTAGACGCCCCCGCCTCGGAACACGGCCGCGCCTCCCCGTGACGGCCGTCGGGGATAACCGACAAAGGGAGTTTCAATGCGCATTTCCCAGCTGCTTCGCAGTTCGGCCTCGTTTGCGGTGCTGTCCGGCCTCGCCTTCGGCACGGCGGCCCACGCCCAGGACGCGGCTGAGACCCGCGAAGTCGACGAGATCATCGTCACCGCCCAGAAGCGCGAACAGAGCCTGCAGGACGTGCCGATCGTGGTCACGTCCGTCAGCGGCCAGCTGCTGCAGGACGCCGGCGTCCGCGACATCCGCGAACTGACCGTCCTGACGCCCGGCCTGACCGTCACCTCGACGTCCAACGAGACCATCGTCACCGCCCGCGTCCGCGGCGTCGGCACCGTCGGCGACAACCCCGGCCTGGAGAGCTCGGTGGGCGTGGTGATCGACGGCGTCTACCGTCCCCGCAACGGCGTCTCCTTCGGCGACCTGGGCGAAGTCACCCGCATCGAGGTGCTGAAGGGCCCGCAAGGCACCCTGTTCGGCAAGAACACCTCGGCCGGCGTGGTGAACATCATCACCGCCGGTCCGACCCGCGACCTGCAGGCCGAATCCGAAGTCACCGTCGGCAACTACGGCCAGTGGGGCTTCTCCGGCGCGCTGTCGGGCCCGATCACCGACACGGTGGCCGGCCGGATCTACGCCGCCGCCCGCGCCCGCGACGGCTACCTGAACGTCGTCACCGGCGAGGGCCCGCGCGGCCGCCACGAGGACAACACCCAGGACTTCTACACCCTGCGCGGCCAGCTGCTGTTCGAGCCGTCGCAGGATCTGAACATCCGGGTGATCGGCGACTACACCAAGCGCGACGAGCTCTGCTGCGCCGGCACCCAGCTGTTCGTCGGTCAGGCCGCCAACAGCCGCGCCCGGCTGATCGAGCAGGTCCGTCCGGGCTCGCTCGACCTGACCAGCACGCCGTTCGACCGGCTGGCCTTCTCCAACCGCCCGACCGACCAGCGCGTCGAGGACATGGGCCTGTCGGCCGAGGTCAACTGGGACATCAACGAGGCGATGAGCCTGACCTCGATCACCGCCTGGCGGAACTGGCAGGCCGAGACCGGCCAGGACTCCGACTTCACCGCGGCCGACCTGGTCTATCGCCCGAACGACGGCCGCAACCGCGTCGAGTTCGAGCAGTTCAGCCAGGAGCTGCGGCTGGCGGGCGAAGCCATGGACGGGCGGCTGAACTGGCTGGTCGGCGGCTTCTACGCCAAGGAAGACCTCAACACCCGCTCGCTGTTCTTCTACGGCCAGGACTACTACGCCTACTTCGCCCAGCGGGTGCTCTCGAACGTGCCGGCCCTCATCGGCCTGACGCCGGGCACGATCTTCCAGCCGGGCCTGGGGTCGGACGACATCCACGCCCAGGAAGGCGACACCTGGGCCCTGTTCACCAACAACTCGTTCAAGATCACCGACGCCCTCGAGCTGACGGTGGGCCTGCGCTACACCATCGACGAGAAGTCGCTGACCAGCGACTACACGACTACCGGTTCGTCCTGCGACCAGGGCGAGGCGGCCTTCCCGGCCCTCGCCGGCCTGCTGGGGACGGCGACGACCATCGTCGGCGGTCTGTGCCTGAACGCCCAGAACAACGATTTCGACGACCTGGGCGTCGTCAACCAGTCGCGCGAGGAGAAGGAGTGGTCGGGCACCGCCAAGCTGGCCTACCGCTTCAACCCCGACCTGATGACCTACGTCAGCTATTCGCGTGGCTATAAGGCCGGCGGCTTCAACCTCGACCGCGAACAGCGGATCCTGGCCGGCCCCGGCGGGGCGCCGAACTTCACGGCGGACCCGGACACCAGCTTCCGCGGCGAGTTCGTGGACAGCTGGGAAGTGGGCGCCAAGTCGACCCTGTTCGACGGCTCGCTGCTCCTCAATCTGGCGGCCTTCCACCAGACCTTCGAGGACTTCCAGCTGAACACCTTCGTCGGCACGGCCTTCATCGTGGAGACGCTGCCGGAGGTGATCTCGCGCGGCGTCGACGCCGACTTCATCTGGTCGACCCCGGTCGACGGCCTCGATTTCCAGGGCGGCGTAACCTACGCCGAAACGGAGATCCAGCCCTTCACCGCCTCGGACCTGCTGGTCCCCAGCCGGTTCAACAGCCTGCGCCGCCTGCCCGGCGCGCGGCTGTCGTTCGCGCCCCTGTGGTCGGCGTCCCTCGCCGGCACCTACGAGCGCGAGCTGGGCGGCGAGCTGATGCTGCGCTCGAACGTCTCGGCCAAGTACACCTCCAGCTACAACACCGGCTCGGACCTGCACCCCGCGAAGCTGCAGGACGAGATGGTGCTGGTGAACGCCCGCGTCGGCGTCGGCGCCGCGGACGAGAGCTGGACCGTCGAGCTGTGGGCCAACAACCTGTTCGACGAGGACTACCTCCAGGTCGGCTTCAACGGGCCGTTCCAGGTGGACGAGAACAACGACGCGGTCAGCGTCTACAACGCCTTCCTGGGCGCGCCCCGCACCGTCGGCGCGACGCTCCGGCTGCGCTACTAGACCTCGCCGGCTTCGCGTAACAATGGTGGCCCGGGAGCGATCCCGGGCCATCTTTCTATTGGGCGCTCCTGCGGACCGGGCCGGGAATCCAAGCGTCGCAATGACCTCGACTTGGCGTTGGCCTCTGGCCGTGCTGTGAAGCAGGGGTGACCGAGCTGGCCGTCCCTGAGCTCGACCTGACGCAATGCGACAGGGAGCCGATCCACATTCCGGGCGCCGTGCAGCCGCACGGCGCGCTCGTCGTCGTGGATCGCGCGACCCTGCGGATCGAGCAGGCGGGCGGCGGCTGCGCCCAACTCCTCGGCTCGGCGCCGGAGAGCCTGCTCGGCCGTCTCGTGACGGACGCCGTTCCGGCCGCCGCCGGCCTGTCGCTGGACGAGGCCTTCTCGGGAGCGACCTACGCAGGCGCCCTGCCCGGCGGCTCGGGCGGCGAGCTGGACTGCGTGGTCCATTCGGTCGGCGACAAGCTGGTGCTGGAGTTCGAGGCGGCGCCCGCCCGCCGCCGGTCGGCCGCCGAGATGGCCCGCACCGTCGAGACGATCGGCTCGGCCTTCGGCGCCGCGCGCACCCTCTCCCAGCTTGCCGACATCGCCGCGGCCCGTTTCCGGGAGCTCACCGGCTTCGACCGGGTGATGGTCTACCGCTTCCTGCCGGACGAGACCGGCAGCGTGATCGCCGAAGCCAGGGCGGATGCGCTCGAGCCCTTCCTCAATCACCGCTATCCGGCCAGCGACATTCCCAGGCAGGCGCGCCAGCTCTACCTGCGCAACGTCATCCGGGTGATCCCGGACGTGGGCTATGCCCCGAGCCCGCTGCTGGCGCAGGACCTGGGCGAGCCGCCGCTGGACATGTCGGACGCCCACCTGCGGAGCGTCTCGCCGATCCACATCCAGTACCTGAAGAACATGGGGGTGGCGGCCTCGGCCTCGGTGTCGATCATCCGTGACGGACAGCTCTGGGGGCTCGTGGCGCTGCACCACCGCACGCCGCGGGGCCTCAGCTTCGACGACCGCAGCCTCTGCCGGCTGCTGGCCGCCTCGCTGTCGCACCAGATCGCCAGCCTGGAGGACGCCGAACTCTACAGGGAGCGGCTGCGGAGCCGGGCGGCCGAGGACGCGCTGTTCAGCCTGCTGGCGCGCGGCGCTTCGGTGGACGAGGCGCTCGAGAGCCATGCGCCGGACCTGCTGGAGGTGGTGAGGGCGCACGGGGCGGCCGTGCGCCACGGGGACAAGGTGACGACCGCCGGCCTCTGCCCCGATCCCGACAAGCTGCTGACCCTGGCCGACTGGCTGCTGGAGCGCCCCGAGCCGGGAGTCTTCGCGACCGACTCCCTGTCGCGCATCTTCCCGGCCGCCTCCGTCTACCCCGAGACGGCGAGCGGGCTGCTGGCGGTCACCGTCTCCACCTCGGACAGGCGCCAGCTGCTGTGGTTCCGGGCCGAGCAGGTGGAGGAGATCAACTGGGCCGGCAATCCGCACAAGCCGGTCGACGCCGCATCCGATGTTGGAGCCCTGACGCCACGCAAGTCCTTCGACCTGTGGCGGGAGACGGTCCGCGGCCGCGCGCAGCCGTGGTCCTCGGTCGAGGCCGAGGCCGCCGGGCGCATCGCCCGCACGGTCGCCGAGCTGCAGCGGACCCAGAGCATCGCCCGGCTCAACGAGAGCCTGCGCCGCGCCCTCGACGAACGGGACCAGGAGCTCAGCCAGAAGAGTCACCTGCTGCGCGAGGGCGACCACCGGATCCAGAACAGCCTGCAGATCGTCGGCGGCATGCTGCGGATGCAGCTGCGGACGACCACCGATCCGGACGTGAAGGCCCAGCTGGAAGAGGCGCTGAGCCGGGTCAGCGCCGTGGCCCTCGTCCACCGCCGCCTTCACCGCTCCGAGCATCCCGAGACCGTCGACCTGGACGTCTACGTGCGCGAGCTTCTGGCCGACATCGGCGCGTCGCTGGGCGCGGAGTGGACGCGCCAGATGAAGACCAACCTCAATCCGGTCTCGACCCCCACCGAGATGGCGATGTCCATCGGCCTGGTGCTGAGCGAACTGGTGCTGAACGCCGCCAAGTACGCCTACGAGGGCGGCGCAGGCCCCTTGCAGGTGGACCTCGTCGTGCGCGGCCCCGCCCTGCGGCTCGAGGTGCGCGACTGGGGTCGCGGCGAGGCCGTGGCCAAACCGGTCGCCGGCGGCGGCCTCGGCTCCCGGCTGATCGGCGGTCTCATCGACCGGCTCAAGGGAACCATCGACCGCAGCGCCGCGGCGCCGGGCCTGCGCGTGGTCGTGACCGTCCCGCTGCCGGCGGGCGCACGCGGGCCCGGCGCATGAGCGTCCTCGCCGAGCTCCGGCGGGCCACGCGCGACCGTCACGACGACCTCGAGGCGAGCGCCGGCATCGTCGAACGGCTGGCCCGCCCCAACGAGCGGCGCCGACTGCTCGAGGCCTTCCTGTCGCTGTACGAGCCGGCGGAGGCGGCCCTGCGGCCTCAGTTGGAAACGATCCCCGATTTCGCGTTCGACGCCCGCCTGAAGACCCCGGCGTTGCGCCGGGACCTGCGGTCCCTGGGCGTCCAGGCGGACAGGGCTGCCCCGCTCCCGCCGCCGGCCCTGACCAGCCGCGCCCACGCGCTCGGCTTCGCCTATGTGCTCGAGGGCTCCACCCTCGGCGGGCGGGTGATCCGCAAGCGCCTGCGGGCGGCCGGCGCGCCGCTGGAGGGGACGAGCTTCTTCGACGTCTACGGGTCCGACACCGGCCGACGGTGGCAGGACTTCTGCGCCGTGCTGGAGCGCGAGTGCGCCGGCCGGGCGGCCGAGGCCGTCGCCGGCGCCGTGCTCGGGTTCGACTACGTGCGCAGCGGCCTCGTCGGCGAGGCGGCGACCGCCGCCTGAGGGGCGGCTACCTGGCCGCCTCCTGCGCCTTCTCGCCGGCCTCGGCGGCGGCCTCTCCGGCGGTCTCCGCTTCCTGGCCGGCAGCGGCTGCGGCGTTGCCGGCGGCCTGGGTCTGGGCGGTGGTCTGAGCTGTCGCGGCCGAGGCGGCGGCCTGCTGGGCCTGCTCGGCGGCGGCCGCCGCCTGAGCCGACGCCGCCGCGGTCTCCCGCGCCGCCTCCGCGGTCGCCGCGGCCTTGTCCTGGGCGGTCTGGGGCTGCTGCTGGCAGGCGGCCGCCGCCAGGGCCAGGGTGAGGGCGGCGCAGGTCGAAAGGCGCATCGGCGAGGCTCCGGCTGTCTGCCGAGAAGGCGCGCCGCGCCCCGCCGGTTCTCGCGTTCAGGCCGGCGCGGCCGCGCCCATCTTGTCGCGCAGGTGATCGATCACCGCCCGCATCTCGTCCTTCGGACTGAACTCGATGGCGCTGTAGTCCTCGTCCACCCACACCGTATGGCCCGGCGGCCAGTAGTAGACCTCGCCGGCGCTGACGGTCTCGGTCGCCCCGTCGGCGTAGCGGACGTTGATCGAGCCTTTCAGCACCATGCCCCAGTGCGGGCACTGGCACAGGTTCTGCGGCATGCCCTGAAGCAGCGGCGTCGCGTCCGCGCCCTTGGGGAAATGGATGTGGGAGATGTTGAGCTCTCCCCAGTCGGCGCCCTGCACCCGGACGCCGCCGGCGTTGAGGGCGTCGGGCAGCGCCTCGCACTTCATCTTCATGGCGATCCTCCAGATCAGATGGACGCCACTGTGCGCCGCAAGCCTCGGGCGCGCTTGCAGAAGTCCTGGAGGTTTCTGGGAGATCGACGGGCCGCGTGGTAGCTTGCGTAACGATGATCTACCGCTTCGGCGCCTTTGCCTTGGATGCCGCGGCCTGCGAACTGCGGAAGGGTGAGGCGCGCGTCCCGCTGGAGCCGCAGGTCCTCGCCCTGCTGCGCCTGCTGATCGACAACCGCCACCGTCTGGTCTCCAAGGACGAGATCGTCGAGACCGTGTGGAACGGCCGGATCGTCTCCGAGGCGGCGATCTCCAGCCGGGTGAAATCGCTGCGTCAGGCGCTCGGCGACGACGGCTCGACGCAGAGCATCGTCCGCACCGTCCCCAAGCTCGGCTTCCGCTTCGTGGCCGAAGTGGAGGCCGCCGGCCCCGAGCCCACGCCCGCCGCTTCGCCGGCGCCGCCGCAGGAGGCGGCCGAGCCGTCCTCCAGGCCCTCGATCGCCGTGCTGCCCTTCGAGGTGCTGGGCGACCCGCAGGAGGCGGCCGGCCTGGCCGAGGCCCTGCCGCACGACCTGATCGCCGAGCTGTCGCGGCTGCGCTGGCTGTTCGTGATCGCCCGCGGCTCCTCGTTCCGCTTCCGGGGGCCTGACGCCGACCTCGCCGCCGTCCGCACCGCCCTGAACGCGGCCTACTGCCTGACCGGCTCGGTGGAGGTCAGCGCGCGCGTCATGCAGTTGACCGTCGAGCTGGCCGACACCCGCGACGGCGGCGTCGTCTGGAGCGAGCGGTTCCGGGCCGCGCCCGATGCGGTGCACGAGATCCGCGAGCGCATCGTGCGCCAGGTGATCGGCGCCCTGGAGCTGCAGATCCCGCTGATCGAGGCCCGCCGTGCGCGCCTGGCCTCGCCGGAGAACCTCGACGCCTGGGCCGCCTATCACCTGGGGCTCAGCCACATGTACCGCTTCACGGCCGAGGGAACGGCGCGCGCCGCCGAGCTGTTCGGCCAGGCCGTGGCGCTGGAGCCGGGGTTTGCGCGGGCGCACGCGGGTCTCTCCTTCACCCACTTCCAGACCGCCTTCCTCAGCTTCACCGACGCGCCGGCCTGGGCCGCGGCGCAGGCGCAGCGCTCGGCCGAGACCAGCCTCGAGCACGACCCGCTCGACCCATTCTGCAACCTGGTGATGGGCCGGGTCTTCTGGCTGCGGCGGGACCTGGAGGCCAGCCTTCCCTGGCTGGAGCGGGCGATCGGGCTCAACCCCAACTACGCCCAGGCGAAATACTCCAAGGCCTGGAGCGAGACTCTCATGGGCTTCGGCCTGGAGGGCCGCACCGGCGTCGACGAGGCCCTGCGCCTCAGCCCGCTCGATCCCCTCGCCTACGGCATGCTCGGCGTGCGCGCCCTTTCGCACCTTGTGCTCGACGAGCCCGAGCAGGCGGCTCAGTGGGGCGAACGCGCCGCCCGCGCCCCCGGCGCCCACGCCCTGATCCACATGATCGCCGCGGTCGGCCACAGCCTGGCGGGCGATCCCGCCCGCGCCTGCCGCTGGGCGGCCTCGGCCCGGGCCCGCAAGCCCGGCCTCTCGGCCGACGACTTCCTGAGCGCCTTCCCGTTCCACGATGCCGCGGCGCGCCGCCGGGTGGTGGAGGCGTTCAGATCGCTGGCCTGACGGCGGCTTCCTACCTCCCCCGCGCAGCGGCGGGAGGTAGAGGGCGCGTCTTAGGCCCAGCCCTCTTCCCACCGCGGCGTGCCGGCGAAGTGGCGGACCAGGTGGTCGACGAATACCCGAACCTTGGGCGAGAGGTGCCGGGCGTGGGGGTAGACGGCGTAGATCGGCATCGGCTCCGGTTCGTAGTCGCAGAGCAGGGTCGAGAGGCGCCCGGCCCGCAGGTCCGCCGCCGCCGCGAAGGCCGGCGCGCGGGCGATGCCGAAGCCGTAGCGCGCGGCGGCCAGGCAGGCCTCGGCGTTGGACAGGCGCAGCCGCCCGTGCACCCGCACCTCCGTCTTGCCGGCGCCGCGGCCGAAGCTCCAGAGCGTCGGATCGGCGAGATTGAGATCGAGGATGGCTTCGCGGTGGGCGAGGTCGGACGGGTCCAGGGGCCTTCCCTCGCGCTGCAGGTAGTCGGGCGCGGCGCAGGTGACGATCCGCGCCTCCCCCAGTTTGCGGGCGACCAGCGAGGAGTCCGCCAGCCGGGTGATGCGGACGGCGACGTCGTAGCCCTCCTCCACCAGGTTGGTGACGCGGTCGGTGAGCGAGACCTCCAGCGACACCTCCGGATAGGCCCGCGCGAACTCCAGGATCACGCACTCCAGCTCGGTGCTTCCGAACGACATCGGGGCGGTGACCTTGAGCAGCCCCTGCGGCCCCCTCACCTCGCGCACCGAGGCGTCGAGGGCGTCGAACTCGTCGATCAGGCCGCGCGCCCGCTCCAGGTAGGCCCGTCCGCAGTCGGTGAGCGAGACGTCCCGCGTCGTCCGGTTCAGCAGCCGCGTGTTCAGCCGGTCCTCGAGCCGGGCGATGCCCTTGGAGGCCTGGGCCGAGGAGACGCCGAGGCGCCGCGCCCCGGCGGCGAAGCTGCGCGCGTCCGCCACGGCCACGAAAAGCCGAACCTCGTCGAGTCGGTCCACCCGGTTACTCCTTCCAAAGCGGAAACAGTATCCTTCGGACCGCACGGATTATCAACGCGGGGTCGCGGGCCCACCTAGGCGTTGTCGCCTTCGGGCGCCAAGTTTCAAGGGAGAGATCCATGACCACCCGCACCGTCGCCGTCCTCGTCGGCAGCCTCCGCAAGGACTCCTTCAGCCGCCAGGTCGCCGAGGCCCTGGCCGCCGTGTCGCCGCAGAGCGTGAAGTTCCGCTTCGTCGAGATCGGCGACCTGCCGTTCTACAACCAGGACGACGAGGCCACGCCGCCCGCGCAGTGGGTGCGCTTCCGCGAGCAGATCCGCAGCGCCGACGCCCTGCTGTTCGTCACGCCCGAATACAACCGCTCGGTCCCGGCCGTGCTGAAGAACGCCATCGACGTGGGTTCGCGCCCGTACGGCCACAGCGTCTTCAACGGCAAGCCGGGCGCGGTGATCAGCGTCACGCCGGGTGGCCTGGGGGCCTTCGGGGCCAACCACCACCTGCGCCAGTCGCTGGTGTTCCTCAACGTGCCGACGCTGCAGAGCGAGGCCTATATCTCCAACGCCGGCGCGCTGTTCGACGAGCAGGGCCAGCTGGTCAACGAGGACACCCGCGGGTTCCTCACCAAGTACGCCCGCGACTTCGCCGACTGGATCGAGGTCATCGTCGGCGCGCGCGCGCCGGAGTTCGTCTAGGCCATGCGCCAGCCGACCCTGTTCATCCCGCACGGCGCGGGTCCCTGCTTCTTCATGGACTGGACCCGCGGCCCGGCGGACGCCTGGGACAAGACGGCCGACTGGCTGGGCGGCCTGATCGCCGCCCTGCCGGAGCGGCCCAGGGCCATCCTGGTGGTCTCCGGCCACTGGGAGGCGCAGGCCTTCACGGTGGGCTCGGCGGCGCGGCCGGAGCTGATCTACGACTACTACGGCTTCCCCGCACACACCTATCAGCTGGCCTTCGACGCCCCGGGCGCGCCGGCCCTGGCGGCCCGGGTGCGCGAGCTGCTCTCAGCCGCCGGCCTGCCCGCCGTCGAGGATCCGACCCGTGGCTGGGACCACGGCGTCTTCGTGCCGCTTAAGGTCGCCCTGCCCGACGCCGACATTCCGGTCGTGCAGCTGTCGCTGCAGGCGAGCCTCGATCCGGCCCTGCACCTGGCGGCCGGCCGCGCGCTCGCGCCCCTGCGCGACGAGGGCGTGCTGATCGTCGGCAGCGGCATGAGCTGGCACAACATGCGCGGCTTCTCGCCGGCCTTCACCGAGCGCTCGCGGACTTTCGACGCGTGGCTCACCGAAGCCGTCGCCGATCCCGCCGCCCTCGCCCGCTGGGAAGAGGCGCCCCACGCCCGCGAGGCCCACCCCCGCGAGGAGCACCTCGCCCCCATCTTCGTCGCCGCCGGCGCCGCCCGGGGCGAGCCCGCCCGCAAGGTGTTCGGGGACGAGGTCATGGACGTGGCGATCTCGGCGTTCCAGTTCGGGTAGTTCCTTCCTCTCCCGCGTGCGGGAGAGGGGGACCGCCGGCCGAGCGCAGCGCAGAGCCGGTGGGGGAGAGGGAAAGCCGCATCCACCGCGCCTGGGGCTTGCCCTTTCCACCCCCCGCTCTTCAGCCGGCGTTCGCCGGCTTCGGCGGGCGGTCCCCCTTTCCCATGAATGGGAAAGGAAAGAGGGTCAGCTCAGCGCGGCCTTCAGCGCCTGCGCGGTCTCCCGCGCGGCGACGTCCACGGCCGGCGAGACGTCGGCCATGATGTAGAAGTCGTGGACCAGGGCGGGGTACTCCACGTGCCGGGCCTCGACACCGGCGGCGCGCAGGCGTTCGGCCCAGTCGCGGCCTTCGTCCTTCAGCGGATCGAAGCCGGCGGTGACCACCAGGGCGGGCGGCGCGCCGGAGAGGTCCTTGGCCTCGCCCAGCCATGCCCGCGCGCTCTGCGGATGGCCCTTGGCGGCCAGGCACTTGTCGAACCAGGCGATGGCCGCCTTGCTCAGCACCGGCCCGTCCAGCTCCTTGCGCGAGGCGGTGTCCTCCACCGGCCAGATCCCGGGGTAGAGCAGCAGCTGGAAGGCGAGCCGCCGGTCCGGGTCGCCGCGCAGGTCGAGGGAGACGGACGCCGCCAGGTTTCCGCCGGCGCTGTCGCCGCCGACCGCGATCCGCGACTTGTCGAAGCCGATCTCGTCCGCGTGGTCGAAGGCCCACTTCGTTGCGGCGAGCGCATCGTCGTGGCCGCAGGGAAACGGGTGCTCGGGCGCCAGCCGGTAGTCCACCGCCATCACCCGCACGCCGGAATAGGCCGCCAGCCTGCGGCAATGGCCGTCGTGGGTCTCCAGGTCTCCGATCACGAAGCCGCCGCCGTGGAAGTAGACCAGACCCGGCGTCTTCGCCGGCGCGCCGGGCGGGGTGTAGAGCCTGGCGGGGATCGGCCCCTCGGCGCCCGCCACCTGCAGGTCCCGCGTCTCGACGTCCTTCGGCGCGTTGGCGTTCTGGGCCGTCCGCTGGGCGCGGTAGCCGGCGCGGACCATCTCCGGCGGGATCACGTCGAGCGGCGGGGCCGGGTTGGCGGCGGCCACCTTCGCCTGCTCCTCCACGTGCGCCTTGAAGTGCGGGTCCATGGTCATACGCGTCTCCCCCTAACTCACCTGCCGCTCGCGCCCGGCCCAGTAGGGCGCCCGCAGCTCGCGCCGCAGGACCTTGCCGGACGGGTTTCGCGGCAGCACGTCGACGAAATCCACGCTCTTGGGCGTCTTGTAGCCGGCGATCCGGCTGCGGCAGTGGGCGATGATCTCAGCCGCGTCGGCGCTCGCGCCGGGCCGCAGCACGACGATGGCCTTCACCGCCTCGCCCCAGGTCTCGTCCGGCACGCCGATGACCGCGGCGTCGGCGACGGCGGGATGCGAGAAGAGGGCGTTCTCCACCTCGGCCGGATAGACGTTCTCGCCGCCGGACACGATCATGTCCTTCACCCGGTCGTGCAGGAACACGAAGCCGTCGGGGTCGCGGTAGCCGGCGTCGCCGGTCTTGAACCAGCCCTCGGCGTCGATGGCCTCGGCGGTGGCGTCCGGGCGGTTCCAGTAGCCCTTCATCACGCAGGGCGAGCGGATCTCGATCTCCCCCACCTCGCCGATCTCGGCGTCGCGCCCGCCGGTGCGGATGCGCAGCTCGATCTCCGGCGAGGGAAGGCCGCAGGCGCGCAGCTTGCCCTTGGCCGGGTCGTGCGCCTCCGGCGGCAGCCAGGTCCCGACGCCGATGGTCTCGGTCAGGCCGTAGAGCTGGTTGAAGCCGGCGCCGGCGAACCGCGCCTGGGCGCGCAGCAGCACGTCCTCGGAGATGGGCGAAGCGCCGTAATAGATGCCCTTCAGACTGGAGACGTCGGCGCTCTCCACGCCGGGCGTCATCAGGATCATGTTGATCAGCGCCGGCACCAGGAAGGCGTGCTCGATCTGGTGCTGTTCGATGGCCTGCAGGATGGCCGGCGGGCTCGCCTCGGCGAGGACGATGGCGAGGCCGCCCTGGAGCAGGGACAGCATGCCCATGTTGGCGCCGGCCACGTGGAACAGCGGCATGGCGACCAGCACCGGCATGCCTTCGCCGAACCGGCCCCAGCCCGCCTCGGCCGAGCGCCGCAGCGCCGCGTAGTTGCCCTGCGTCAGCTGCACGCCCTTGGGCAGGCCCGTGGTGCCGGAGGTGTAGAGCTGGATGACGTCGTCGTCCGCCGCCGCGGGATGCTGCGGATCCTCGGCCGGCTGGCCCGCGATCCAGCCGCGGAAGTCCGGCCAGGCGGCATGGCCCGGCTCGAACTGCACGATCGTGGATAGCCCGCAGTCGGCGGCGAGCCCTTCGACGACGGCGGCGTACTCGGCCCCGCAGGCCAGCACCTTGCAGCCGGCGTCCTTCAGCACGAAGGCGATCTCCGGCGGGGCGAGCCGCCAGTTCACCGGACAGAGGCAGGCGCCGATCTTCAGCGCCCCGAACCAGAGGACGAAGAAGTCGTCGACGCCCTTGGCCAGCACGCCCACCCGCTCGCCGGGCTTCACGCCCGCCGCGCGCAGCGCCTGGGCGGCCTGCGAGGAGAGCCGGTCGAACTCGCCGTAGCTGGTCTCGCGACCCTCGAAGCGGATGGCCGGCGCGTCAGGCCGCCTGCGGGCCTGGTCCCTGACGGCGTCGACGATGCCCTGGAAGGCGCTCATGCTCAAGAAACGAAAACGCCTCCGGGGCGGGCCCCGGAGGCGTCGTCGCTCGCCTTACTCGGCGGCCTGTTTCGGCGCGTAGCCGAGGATGGCCTTGGTCTCCAGGAACTCGTGGAAGGCGTAGTCGCCCCACTCGCGCCCGTTGCCGCTCATCTTGTAGCCGCCGAAGGGGGCGGTCATGTCGGAGCCGCCGTTGATCGACACCTGGCCGGCGCGCAGCGAGCGGGCCACTTCCCGGGCCTTCTCGATGTCCGCGCCGTTCACGTAGGCCGCCAGGCCGTACTCGGTGTCGTTGCCGACCTCGATCGCCTGCTCGAGGCTCTCGTAGCCGAGGATCGACAGCACCGGGCCGAAGATCTCTTCCTTGGCGATCGTCATCTCGTTGGTGACGTTGGCGAACACGGTGGGCTTCACATAGTAGCCCTTGTCCAGGCCCTCCGGCCGGCCGGGGCCGCCGGTCACCAGGGTGGCGCCTTCCTCGACGCCCTTCTGGATCAGGCTCTGGATCTTGTTCCACTGCACCTCGGAGACCACCGGGCCGATGGTGGCGTTTCCGTTCGGGTCGCCGACGGTGATCTGCTCGGCGGTCTCGCGGGCGACGCTGATCGCCTCGTCCATCCGCTTGGACGGGACGAGCATCCGAGTGGGCGCGTTACAGGACTGGCCCGAGTTGGTCATGATGTGCTGCACGCCGCGGGCGACCGACTTCGAGAAGACGTCGTCGTCGAGCACGATGTTCGGGCTCTTGCCGCCCAGCTCCTGGTGGACGCGCTTGACGGTCGGGGCGGCGTTCTTGGCCACCTCGATGCCGGCGCGGGTGGAGCCGGTGAAGGAGATCATGTCCACGTCCGGGTGGCTGGACAGGGCCACGCCCACGCCCGGGCCGTCGCCGTGCACCAGGTTGAACACGCCGGCCGGAACGCCGGCCGCATGCATGATCTCGGCGAAGATGTGCCCGCTGAACGGGGCCACTTCCGACGGCTTCAGCACCATGGTGCAGCCGGTGGCGATGGCCGGGGCCACCTTGCAGGCGATCTGGTTGAGCGGCCAGTTCCAGGGGGTGATGAAGCCGCAGACGCCGATCGGCTCCTTGACGATCATCGTCTGGCCGCGGTCTTCCTCGAACTTGAAGTTCTTCAGGATGTTGGCGGCGGTGGCCAGGTGGCCCATGCCGGCCGGCACCTGGGCCCGCTGGGCCAGGGAGGCGGGCGCGCCCATCTCTTCGGTCACCGCGTTGGCCAGGTCGCCGAAGCGCTTCTGGTACTCGGCCAGGATCCGCTGCAGGACTTCCAGGCGCTCCTCACGGCTAGTGCGCGACCAGGCCGGGAACGCCTTGCGCGCGGCCTTGACGGCCTTGTCGACGTCGGCCGCGGAGCCGATCGCGATCTTGCCGCAGACCTCTTCCGTGGCCGGGTTGATGACGTCGAGGGTCTTCTTCTCGACAGGATCCACCCACTGCCCGTCGATGTAGAATTTCATGTACTCGCGCATGACGTCCTCCTGGACCCGTATCGTTTTGGTTGGCCGAAGTGGACGCCTCGCCCCACCCGGCTTCAGCTACGTATCTTAGTGATCACTGATAACCCGCCAAGCCCCGAGGGGCCCGCGCTCGGCCGAATTCATGGACCGCGGGCGTTGGGGAAGGCAAGGGGCGCGTTCCTTCCTTTCCCAGCGTCCCCGCCTTTCCTTTCCCATTCATGGGAAAGGGGGACCGCCCGCCGAAACCGGCGAGAGCCGGCTGAAGAGCGGGGGTGGAAAGGGCAAGCCACGGGCGCGTGCGCACCGGCTCGCTCCAATCTGCACCTCTCCTGTCGCCGAGCAGGCGGCTCGCCCTCTCCCCCACTCGCTCTTCGCTGCGCTCGGCGAGCGGGCCCCCTCGCCCATGAATGGGAGAGGAAAGAGGTCAGGCGCTCTGCGCAGCGCTCTGATGCGCCATCGGCTGTCCCGCCACCGGGCTCCTGGCCTTGGCGATCCAGTCGGCGCGGATGGAGCCGATGTAGAGGTCCTTCAGGTCCGGGCCGCCCCAGGTGACGTTGGTCGGGTGGTTCACGTGCTCGCCCGAGGGATCGTGGATCACCGTCTCGACGCGGCCCTCGGGCGTGATCGCCACCACCTTGTTGGCCGCCGGCAGGCAGACCCAGAGGTTCCCCTCGGCGTCGAAGCCGATCCCGTCGGTCCAGCCGGTGGTCTCGGGCGCCGCGCCCCGCTCCAGCGAACCCAGCACCGGCCCGTAGCGCTCGCCGGGGCCGAGCTTCGCGCCCGGCAGGATGGGGAAGCGCAGCACGTCCGCCCCGCTGGTCTGGGCGCAGAACAGGAACCGCTCGTCGGCCGCGAGCGCCATGCCGTTCGGGAACTTCAGCCCCTCGGCGACGATATCGCTCGACCCGTCCGCCCGCAGCACGAAGATGAAGCCGTCGGTGCGCCCGTCCAGCGCCTGCGGCCAGGTCTCGGCGTGGGTGGAGTTGGCGCACCAGATGTTCCCGCCCCGGTCGATCACCGGGTAGTTGGCGCTGGTCAGCCGCCTGCCGCCCACCTCGGCGAGGAGGGTCTCGTGCACGCCGCTCCCCGGGTCGAAACGCTGCAGCGGCCCGTCCTGGCGGTCGTAGATGCCGAAGTTGGCGATCAGGATCCGGCCGTGGGCGTCCATGTTGATCCCGTTCGGCGCCCCGCCCTTCGGCCCCATCCGGCGGAACGATCCGTCCGGCAGGACCTCGGCGACCGCGCACTGGTGGTCGGAGGCGAACACCCGCCCATCCGGCCCGACGACCACGTCCTCCGGGCGGTCGATCCCCACCGCGATCTTCTGGAAGGCCTCGGGCGCGATCGGCTGCAGCGGCATGGCGTCTCCTCCTCCGTTGTGGTTGGCTCGAAGCTTGGACACGGGCCCGCGCGTTCCACAAGCTCGCTTGCGGAGAGCGCCGGGCGCCGGTAAAGCCGCGGCGAAGTTGTTATGGAGCCTGAAGAACCATGGTTGCGATCGGCGCCATCGTCCTGTTCCTCATCGTGGTCGCCGCGCTGAACTTCTATGAGTTCGGCCGGCTCGACTGACCCCTTGAGCGGAGCGCCCGCGGTTGGCTGAGCGCGGCCGAGGGGCCGCCCTGATCACCGGCGGCGCGCGGCGCATCGGCCGGGCGCTCACGCGGGCCTGCGCCGAAGCCGGCTTCGACGTGGCCATCCACGTCCGCACCATCGACGACGACGCCGAAGCCGCGGCCGCCGACGTGCGCGCCCGCGGCCGCAAGGCGACCCTGCTGCCCTGCGACCTGCGCAAGGAGGCTGTCACCGTGGCCCTGGTGGGCGAGGCCGAGACCGAGCTCGGGCCGGTCACCCTGCTGGTCAACAACGCCTCGGTGTTCGAGGACGACACCTTGGCCTCCATGAACCGCGCCTCGTGGGACGCGCACATGGACACCAACCTGCGCGCCCCGCTGATCCTGGCCCAGGCCTTCGCGCGCCGGCTGCCGGATGATCGCGAGGGCCAGATCGTCAACATCCTCGACCAGCGCGTCTGGCGCCCCGTGCCGGAGTTCTTCAGCTACTCGCTCAGCAAGTCGGCGCTGTGGGAGGCGACGCGCATGCTGGCCCAGGCGCTGGCCCCGCGCATCCGGGTCAACGGCATCGGTCCGGGCCCGACGCTGCAGTCGATCCACCAGGCCCCGGAGGACTTCCAGGCCGAGGTCGACGCCACCCTGCTGCGCCACAGCGTCGATCCCGCCGAGATCGCCGCGGCGCTTCGCTATCTCATTGACGCTCGTTCGGTGACGGGCCAGATGATCGCCGTCGACGCGGGCCAGCACCTGGCGCCGCGGCCGTAGGAGCGCCTCTTCGCTTGTCCGTCATCCCGCTTCCGCACGAGCCCGCGGCGCCTGAACCCGAGGTCCGGGCGGTCATGAGCAAGGTCTTCGTCCGGGGCCTGAGGCTCGACATCGAGATCGGCGCCTACGCCCACGAGCTCGGCCGCACCCAGCCGCTGGTGATCGACGTGGAGCTGGACGCCCCCGTCGCCGGCGCCCAGGGCCTGGGCGACGTGGTCAACTACGAGAAGATCGTGAAGGCCGCCAAGGCGATCGCCGCCGAAGGCCACATCGACCTCGTCGAGACCTTCGCCGAGCGCCTGGCCCGGGCCTGCCTCGCCGATCCCCGCGTGACCGCCGCCCGCGTCCGCGTGGAAAAGCCCCACGCCCTCGCCCCCGACGCGGAAGCCGCCGGCGTCGAGCTGACGCTGGTGAAGGAGTAGGCCTCTCCCCGCTACAGGGAGAGGGTTGGGTGAGGGGCGCGCGGCTGCAAGCCGCGCCCGGCACGAAGCGACGGACGACGGCGCACCCGGAGAGTCCCCCCTCACCCTACCCTCTCCCCCCGCTCCGCAGGGGGGAGAGGTCTGGAGCTGCGTAACATGAACGCGATTTAAAGTGGCGCCCGGGCCAAAAGCGACCACATCAAGGCCATGAGCTTCCAGGAGAGGGCCATGACCGACCACACCCAACTTCCGCCGCCCCCGGCGGCCGGCGCCGCCGACGAGCGCACCCTGCCGATCGTCGCCTACGCGCTCTATCTCGGCGGGATGGTGACGGGCGGCCTCACGCCGATCATCGGCGTCATCATCGCCCACGCCGGGAAGGACAACGCCAGCTGGTTCGTGCGCAGCCACTACCAGTTCCTGATCCGCACCTTCTGGATCACCGTGCTCGGCCTGCTGGTCGGCGGCGCGGCGATGGGCGTCGGCGCCATCCTGTCGATCATCCTGATCGGCATCCCGATCATGGCGCTGGCCGGGCTGTTCCTGGCCCTGGTCGGCATCTGGTTCGTGGTGCGCTCGGTCGTCGGCCTGGTCTACGCCGTGCAGAACCAGCCCTACCCCAAGCCCGAGACCTGGCTGCTGTGAGAAACAAGACCTCTCCCTCCGCGTGCGGAGGGGGAGGTCTACATTACGCGGGCTCCAGCTCGCGCCGCACGAGGCGGGCGTAGTCGTCCATCAGCGACAGCGAGAGGGTCCCCGGCTTGAAGCGGAACTCGCCGATCTCCGAGACCGGCGTCACCTCGGCCGCGGTGCCCACCACGAAGCACTCGGAGAAGGTCGACAACTCCTCCGGCTTGATGTGGCGCTCGACGACCTCGATCCCCTTCTGCCTGGCGAGCGCGATCACCGACTGGCGGGTGATGCCGTTCAGGAAGCAGTCGGGGGTGGGGGTGTGCAGCACTCCGTCCTTGACGAAGAAGACGTTCGAGCCGGTGCTCTCGGCGATGTAGCCGCGGTAGTCGAGCATCATCGCGTCGGTGTAGCCGTCCTTCTCCGCCGCGTGCTTGGAGATGGTGCAGATCATGTAGAGGCCGGTGGCCTTGGCGTGGACCGGCTCGGTCTCCGGCGAGGGCCGCTTGTACTTGGCCCAGGTCAGCCGGATGCCCTTGGCCTTCTCTTCCGGCGAGAAGTAGCTGGGCCAGTCCCACACCGCGACGGCGACGTGGACGGTGGTGTTCTGGGCCGACACGCCGATCATCTCCGAACCGCGCCAGGCGATCGGCCGGATGTAGGCGTCGGTGAGGCCGTTCTTCGCGCAGGCGTCGATGCAGGCGCGGTCGATCTCCTCGACGGTATAGGGGATCTCGAAGTCCAGCTGCCGGGCCGAGAAGAACAGCCGCTCGGTGTGCTCGCGCAGCTTGTAGATCTCGCCGCCGTACATCCGCTCGCCCTCGAACACGGCCGAGGCGTAGTGCAGGCCGTGGGTCAGTACGTGCACCTTCGCCTCGCGCCAGGGCACGAACTGGCCGTCCAGCCAGATCCAACCGTCGCGATCGTCGAAGGGAACCATAGACATGAGGGGGAAGCCTCCTTTCAGCGAGGTTCACTTACAGCCTGGAGCGGCGCTGGCAAAGGAATAGGCGCGCCGCGCCCAACCGCCGCAACCGTCGCGGGCCGCGCGCAATCGGGCTATCTAAGCGGTTCATGAGCCTGGCCGAAGTCGATCGCAAAGCCCGCCGCCACCTGATCGTCGTGGACGACGACGACCGCATCCGCGAGCTGCTCAAGCAGTACCTGGCGCGCGAGGGCTATCGGGTGACCACCGCCTCTGGCGGGGCGGCGGCCCGCAAGCTGATGGAGACCCTGGACTTCGACCTGGCCGTCTTCGACGTGATGATGCCGGGCGAGGACGGATTCTCCCTCACCCGCTGGCTGCGCGAGCGCAGCGGGCCGGCGGGCCGCACGCCCGTGCTGATGCTGACCGCCCGGGGCCTGCCCGAGGACCGCATCGAGGGGCTGAAGCTTGGCGCCGACGACTACCTGCCCAAGCCGTTCGAGCCGGAGGAGCTGCTGCTCCGCATCCACGCCATCCTGCGCCGCTCGGGCGACCGGCCGGCGCCGCGGGGCCCCCTGTCGCTCGGCCGCTGCCAATTCGACCTCGCCCGCAGCGAACTGACTTGCGATGGAGAGCTCGTCCGTCTGACCGAGGGCGAGCAGCAGCTGCTGCGCACCCTGGCCCGCTCGCCGCACGAGCCGGTGGACCGGCTGGAGTTGGCCAGGGACACCGTCGATCCCTCCGGCCGGGCCGTGGACGTGCAGGTCACCCGCCTTCGCCGCAAGATCGAGGCCGATCCCAAGACGCCGCGCTACCTGCAGACGGTGCGCGGGGTCGGCTACATGCTGGCGCCGGACTGATGCGCTCGCGCCTGACCGCCCGGATCCTGGCCCGCTGGATCAAGCGGCGGCTGCCCACCAGCCTGTTCGGCCGCTCGCTGCTGATCATCATCCTGCCGGTGGCGCTGATGCAGGTGGCCGTCACCTTCGTCTTCTTCGACGCCCACTGGAACACGGTGACCAGCCGCCTCTCCGAGGGCCTGGCCGGCGACATCGCCTGGGCGGTGGAGAGCTACCAGGACGATCCCAGCCCCGCCGCCTTCGCCCGCCTCTCCACGCGCGCCGAGGAGTCCCTCTCCCTCTCCATCGCCCTGCAGCCAGGCCGCACCCTGCCCGAGCGGCGGCGGCACGCGCTGTTCGCGGTCCTGGACCGGTCGATCGAACGGGCCCTGTCGGAGCGGCTCGACGCCCCCTTCTGGTTCGACACCACCCGCTACCCGGCCTACGTCGACATCCGGGTGCAGGTGGACGAGGGCGTGCTGCGCATCCTGGCGCCGAGGGATCGCGCCTACGCCACCCAGGGCCACATCTTCCTGCTCTGGATGATCGTCGCGACCATCCTGCTGACCGCGATCGCCATCCTGTTCATCCGCAATCAGGTGCGGGCCATCGAGCGGCTGGCCGACGCCGCCGACGCCTTTGGGCGGGGGGCCGACGAGGTGGCCTTCAAGCCGCACGGCGCGCGCGAGGTGCGCAAGGCGGCCCACGCCTTCCTGGCCATGAAGAGCCGCATCCAGCGGCACATCGACCAGCGCACGGCCCTCCTGGCCTCGGTCAGCCACGACCTGCGCACGCCGCTCACCCGGCTGAAGCTCGAGCTGGCTCTGGCCGAGCCCAACAGCCGCACGGCCGAGATGAAGCGCGACCTGGCCGAGATGGAGCACATGATCGACGAGTACCTCGCCTTCGCCCGCGGCGAGGGCGGCGAGGCGGTCGAGACCGTGCAGCTGCGCACCCTGATCGACGAGGTCAGCGAAGGCGCCGTCCGGGCCGGCGCCCAGGTCCGCGTCGCCGCCGACCCCGGCCTCACCGCCGAGGTGCGGCCCAGCGCGCTGAAGCGCGCCCTCTCCAACCTGGTCATGAACGCCGCCGTCCACGGCGAGCACGTGGAGGTCGCCGCCCGCCACCGTCCGGCCGGCGGCGTCGAGATCGTGGTGGACGACGACGGTCCGGGCATCCCGCCGGACCGCTACGAGGAGGCCTTCAAGGCCTTCTCCCGCCTCGACGAGGCCCGGAACCAGAACGAGAAGGGGGTCGGCCTGGGCCTGGCCATCGCGCGCGACGTCGCCCGCGGCCACGGCGGCGACGTGGAGCTGGGCCCCTCGCCGCTGGGGGGCCTCCGGGCCGTGGTGCGGCTGCCGGGATGAGCCGAGTTCGAGGAACTAGGCCCCCAGCTCCTTCGACCGCCGCGTCGCCGCCACCACCGCCTCGCGCAGCAGCGGCCCCAATCCGCCCTCGCCCGTCAGCACCTCCAGCGCCGCCGCGGTCGTGCCCCCCGGCGAGGTCACCTGTTTGCGCAGCTCGGCCGGATCGGCGCCCGTCTCGGCGAGCAGCGCCGCAGCGCCGGTGAGCGTCGCCCGGGCCAGCTTCCGCGACTCCTCAGGCCCCAACCCCACCGCCTCGCCCGCCGCCTCCAGCGCCTCGACGAAGGCGTAGAGGTAGGCGGGCGACGAGCCCGACACCGCCGTCGCCGCATGCATCAGCCGCTCGTCGGCCAAATCGACCACCGCGCCCAGGGGCTCGAACAGCGCGTGCGCCCGGGCGAACGCCTCGGGATCGGCGGAGAAGATGCTGGCGGTGCAGCGGGCGATGGCCGCCGCCGTGGTCGGCATAACCCGCGCCACCGGCCGCTTGCCGAACTCGACGGAGAGGTCCGCGGTGGCCACGCCCGCGGCCACCGAGACGATCACCGCATTGGAGGCCAGCCACGGCGTCACCTCGGCAGCGGCCTCGCGCCAGATCTGCGGCTTGACCGCCATCAGCACGGTCTTGGCCCGCGCCAGATCCCCGTCCTCGGGGTTGAGCCAGGCGCCGCCCCGCGCGGCGTCCTCCGCGGCCGGGCTCGGCTGCGGGTCGCGGATCATCAGGTCGGCAGGAGAAAAGGCGCCCGTGCGCCGCCAGCCCTCGATCAGCGCGCCGCCGAGCCGGCCGGCGCCCAGCATCAGGATAGGGGTGGTCATGAAGGTCCGCTCCGCGAATTCGCGCGGACCGTAGAAGATCATGCGGCGGCGGGCGAGTGGGGCCGAGGCGCGAGGGCTAATGCCCACCGTCATCCCGGCCGCAAGCCCGCAACAGCGGGCTGGAGAGCCGGGACCCAGCAACACCGGGCGCGGGGCCTGGGTCCCGGATCGGCCTAGCAGGCCGTCCGGGATGACGAGGATTGTTCGTAGAAGCGGCCGTCACCGCCGAACGGATATGCTCAGGCCTCGCCCATCGTCTCGAACATGCAGGCGGCCATGGCTTCGGCGGGGGAGCGGGCGCCGCGGACCATGAAGTCGAAGGCGGGGTAGAAGCGATCGGCGGCCTCGACGGCGACGTCGATCATGCCCGCGGCCTGGGCCAGCGAGGGCTGCTCGCCGGTCATCAGGGTCATGGCGTGGCGGAAGACGATCTCGCCGTCGTCCCACACCTCGAAGTGGCCCATCCACAGGCGCTGGTTGATGATCGAGATCAGCTCGAAATATTCGGCGCGGCGGGCCGGGTCGGCCTTCAGGTCCACCGATAGGCACAGCTGCAGGCAGTCGGCCTCCGGCCGCCAGGCGAACCACAACTCATAGTCCTTCCAGTCGCCGGTCAGGCAGAAGGCGAGGTCGCCGTCTTCCGTGCGGTCGAACTGCAGGTTCTCGGCGGAGAGCACATGCTCGACCACGTCGAGCGGATCCGGACCGATGAGGATGTCTTCGTCGGGGCGCTGGGTGTCCATGAGACCCTGGGTCCTTTCAGGCCGGCGCGAGCAAAGGGATGGCTCCCGAATCGCCGTCCGAAGTTGAGACTAGTCTGGTTCGCAAGCCGCCCGTCAGGGCCTTCGCGTCGCGGGCGAGCCGTAAGCTGTGAATTAGTCCTGCGCGGCGCCCTGGCCCTTCAGGGCCGCCAGTTCGGCGCGCAGCGCGGCGATCTCGGCCTTGAGGGCGTCGAACTCGTCGCGGCGCACGAGGTCGAGCTCGGCGGCCATCCGGTCGGCCTGGGCGCGGAACGCGGCCTTGGCCTCCTCGCTGGCGGCCTGGGCCATGCCCATCGCGGCCGTGGTCAGCTTGGCCATCTCGTCGAGGAAGGGGTTCTGGGTCTGCATCTCGTCACTCTGGCGGGGCGTGGGGCCGCCTCGCATGTTCCTATATGGGACGGAAGGGTAGGAATGCGAAGGGCTTTGCGTCTAAACCGGCGCAAAGCGTGGGCGAGGAGACGCAGGCCATTGCCGTTCCCTGAGATCGATCCCGTCATCTTCCAGATCCCGGGCTTTTCCCTGGGCGACCTGCAGATCGGGCCCTTCCCGATCCGCTGGTACGCGCTGGCCTATGTGGCCGGCATCCTGCTGGGCTGGCGCTACGTGGTGACGATCGTGCGCAACCCCAGGCTCTGGGAGCGCCGGGGCCCGCCCGCCACCGACATCCAGATCGACGACCTGGTGCTGTGGATCACCCTCGGGATCATCGTCGGCGGCCGGCTGGGCCACGTCTTCTTCTACACGCCGGACATCATCTTCACCGACCCGATGGAGATCGTCCGCGTCTGGAACGGGGGCATGAGCTTCCACGGCGGCGTGCTGGGCGTCACCGTGGCGATGATCGCCTTCTCGCTGCGCGCCAAGGTCGACCTCTACCGGCTGGCCGACCTGGTGGCCGCCGCCCAGCCGATCGGCCAGTTCTTCGGACGCATCGCCAACTTCATCAACGGCGAACTCTGGGGCCGGCCGACCGAACTCCCGTGGGGCATGATCTTCCCGAACGACCCGGAGGGCGTGCCGCGGCACCCGAGCCAGCTCTATGCGGCCGCGCTGGAGGGCGTGCTGGTGTTCCTGATCGTCCGCTGGGCGACGCACGGCCCCCACAAGCTGCTGAACCGGCGGGGCGTGGTCGCCGGCATCTTCCTGGTCAGCTACGGCCTTGTGCGGATCGCCGTCGAGACGGTGCGCGAACCCGACGCCTACATGCCGGAGATGCCGCTGGGCCTGACCATGGGCATGATCCTCTCCATGCCGATGCTGCTGGTCGGCGCCTGGCTGATCTGGCGCGGCCTGAAGGAGCCGGTTCCCGCCGAACCCGCGGCGAGCCCCGCCCCCTCCGCCGCCTCATGAGCCTGGCGCAGCGGCTGGCGGCGCAGATCCGGGCGGGCGGTCCGATGACCATCGCCCAATACATGACCGCCTGCCTGCACGACCCGCAGGACGGCTACTACGCCACGCGCCCGGCGCTGGGCGCCGACGGCGACTTCATCACCGCGCCCCTGGTCAGCCAGATGTTCGGCGAGCTGGTCGGCGCCTGGCTGGTGGCGTGCTGGGAGCGGCTCGGCCGCCCCGCGCCGTTCCGGCTGGTGGAGATGGGCCCCGGCGACGGGACGCTGATGAGCGACATCCTGCGGCTCGCCCGCCTCGCGCCCGAGTTCGCCGCCGCGGCGGACCTGTGGCTGGTGGAAGTCTCCGCGCCGCTTCGCGAGGCCCAGGCGCGCCGCCTGGAAGGCGCGGCCGTTGTCCCCAAGTGGGCGGGCGCGCTGGCCGACGTGCCGGGCGGCGCGCCGCTGCTGCTCGTGGCCAACGAGCTCCTCGATTGCCTGCCGGCGCGGCAGTA
Organism: Phenylobacterium terrae; assembly: GCF_042681205.1. Taxonomy (NCBI): domain Bacteria; kingdom Pseudomonadati; phylum Pseudomonadota; class Alphaproteobacteria; order Caulobacterales; family Caulobacteraceae; genus Phenylobacterium; species Phenylobacterium terrae. Next base: position 2,391,496 of record NZ_JBHUEY010000001.1, on the reverse strand, counting down.
CGTGATGACGCCGCAGGGCTGGGCCGAGCGGCTGGTCGGCCTGGACGCCGACGGCCGCCTCGCGTTCGGCCTGACGCCGTCGCCCGGCGCGGGACCCGAGGCGGCCCCGGAGGGCGCCATCTTCGAGCGCTCCCTCGCCCAGGAGGCCCTCGGAGCCGAGATCGGCGAGCGCATCGCCCGGGACGGCGGCGTGGGGTTGCTGATCGACTATGGCCGCGACCGGCCGGAGTTCGGCGATACGCTGCAGGCGCTGAAGCGGCACCGGAAGCAGCCCGCCCTCGCCTGCCCCGGAGGCGCGGACCTGACGGTGCACGCCGACTTCCCCGCCGTGCTGGCGGCGGCGCGGCAGGCGGGCTCTGCGGCCCACGTCCTCACCCAGGGCGAGTTTCTGCGCCGCCTGGGGCTGGACCATCGCGCCGCCGCGCTGGCCAGGTCCCGTCCCGACCGGGCGGACGAGATCGCCCGCCAGCGCGACCGGCTCGCCTCGCCCGAAGGCATGGGCGAGCTCTTCAAGGCCGCCGCCATCGCCTCGCCCGGCTGGGCGGTTCCCGCGTTCCAGGAGGCGGCATGACCCTCTCCCCCATCACCTCGCCGCTGCTGAACCTGCCGGGCGTCCGCCACGCCTTCTTCACCCGCCAGGGCGGGGTCTCGAAAGGGATCTACGAGAGCCTCAACGTCGGCCTGGGCTCGTCCGACGATCCGGCGGACGTGGCCGAGAACCGCCGGCGCGCCGCCGAGCACTTCGCCCTGCCGTCCGAGGCGCTCTCCACCTGCTACCAGATCCATTCCGCCAACGCCCTGATCGCCGAGCACGCGTTCGGCGACATGCGGCCCGAGGGCGATGCGGTCGTGACCCGCGCCAGGGGCGTGATCTGCGGCGCGCTGGCCGCCGACTGCGCGCCGATCCTGATGGCCGACCCGCAGGCCGGCGTGGTGGCGGCCGCCCACGCCGGCTGGCGCGGCGCCCTGGCCGGAATCGCCGAGGCGGCGGTCGCGCGGATGGTCGAGCTTGGGGCTGAACCGGGGCGGATCGTCGCAGCCGTCGGCCCCTGCATCGGCCCGGCCTCCTACGAGGTCGGTCTGGACTTCCTGACCAGCTTCACCGCCAAGGACGCCGGCTACGAGGTCTTCTTCCGTCCCGGCGCGGGCCCCGACAAGCGGCTCTTCGACCTGCCAAGCTTCGTGCTCTCGCGGCTGCGCGCCGCCGGCGTGACGACCTGCGCCTGGACCGGCCACGACACCGTGCCGGACGAGGAGCGGTTCTTCTCCAACCGCCGGGCCTTCAAGCGCGGGGAGCCCGACTTCGGCCGGCTGCTGTCGGCGATTGCGCTGACCTGAGGCTTGCTCCCGCCCGCGCGCCTGCTACAAGCCCGCGCGAACGGCGACGACGACGGGGGCCCGATGAAGCTGCTGGCCGGCAATTCCAACCCACAGCTCGCCCAGTCCGTGGCCGACCATCTCGACCTTCCGCTCACGCGGGCCCAGGTGAAGCGGTTCCCGGACAACGAGGTCTGGGTGACCATCGACGAGAACGTCCGCGGCGAGGACGTCTTCGTTCTCCAGTCGACCAGCTACCCGGCCAACGACAACCTCATGGAGCTGCTGATCTGCATCGACGCGCTGAAGCGCGCGTCGGCCAAGCGGATCACCGCCGTGCTGCCCTACTTCGGCTACGCCCGGCAGGACCGGAAGACCGGCGGCCGCACCCCGATCTCGGCCAAGCTGGTGTCCAACCTGATCACCCGCGCCGGCGCCGACCGGGTGCTGACGATGGATCTGCACTCCGGCCAGATCCAGGGCTTCTTCGACATCCCCACCGACAACCTGCTGGCCGCCCCGCTGCTGGCCGAGGACATCAAGCGCCACTACGAAAAGCCGTCCGACCTGCTGATCGTCTCGCCGGACGTGGGCGGGGTGGTCCGCGCCCTGGCGCTGGCCAGCCGGCTGAACGCCGACCTGGCGATCGTCGACAAGCGCCGTTCGGGGCCCGGCAAGAGCGAGGTCGCCAACATCATCGGCGACGTGTCCGGCCGGCGGCTGATCATGTTCGACGACATCGTCGATTCGGCCGGCACCCTGTGCAGCGCCGCCAAGTCGCTGATCGACGCCGGCGCCGTGGAGGTCTCGGCCTACGTCACCCACGGGGTGCTGTCGGGCGCGGCCGTGCAGCGGGTGCGCGATTCGGTCCTGAAGGAGCTGGTGATCACCGACTCCATCGACGCCGCCGACCGGGCGGTCGACGGCAAGATCCGGGTGGTGAGCTGCGCGCCCCTGATCGGCGAGGCTATCCGCCGCATCGCCAACGAAGAGTCGGTTTCCAAGCTGTTCGACTAGTCCAATCCCGCTACAGTGGCCGGGCTGTTGATCCGGCCAGAAGGGCCGGGTTGGTGAACATGCGTTAACGATGCCGAGACACAATCTCGCCAGCACGCACGCCTACTCAACTCCCTCTTGTACTCGGGGAAGGCCCCTCATGACGCTTACGCCCAAGGTTCGCGCGGCGATCGCCGGCGCCGCGGTCGCCCTCACTGCGCTCCTGGCCGGATGCGCCTCCGAGCCGCCGCCCCCGCCGCCGCCGCCCCCGCCGCCGCCGGTCTCGCTGGCGCCCCAGCTGATCGAGCAGGCCAGCGCCTACCGCCTCTACATGCAGCGCGCCACGGCCATTTCGGCCAGCTTCGCCGACGGGCTGCAGGTGCAGCAGGCGCTGAAGGTCGGCTCGGCCTACGAGCCGCAGCAGCTGCTGAAGGGCGCCATGGCCTATGGCGCGATCGCCGCCCTGCAGGACCAGGCCTTCGTCTCCGGCGTGCGCACCCACGCGGCCGACGCCCAGCGGCGGACCGAGGTGGCCTATGCGATCATGAAGGATCCGACCTACGTCCTGTCGATGCCCGGCGCGAACAGCGCCGCGGGCCTAGTCGTGGCCGCCCTGGGCGGCGAGGGCCGCCAGCTCTACGCCACCGGCAAGGCCGTGAAGATGGCCGCCTACGACGTCCAGCGCAGCGCCTGGTCCAAGGCCGAGGTGCCGAACCGTCCGGCCCGGCTGGCCGAGATGAAGAACCTTTCGATCACGCCGCTGGCCGGGGATGCGGCCGAGACGCTGCGCCTGCAGCAGGCCGCCGTCGGCGCCGCCCCGATCGCCCTGACGGCCGAGCCCGCCAGCCCGCCCTACAGCCCGGTGGTGGTGCGCAGCCTGGCCGTCGCCGCCCTGGCCGCGCTCGGCTACGGCAGCGAGGAGTACCTCAGCCACGCCAACGCCATCCTGGCCGACCCGGGCTCCAGCTCCTGCCTGTCGATGTCCAAGCTCAACCTCTACCAGTGCCTGGCCGTCTCCAAGCCGCACTACGAGGATGTCTTCTGCCTGGGACAGCACGCGCTGATGGACACCGGCCGCTGCCTGGTGCGCGGGGCGGGCGCGGCCGAGCCGGTCGACGTCAACACCCAGCCGCTGAAGATCGCCGGCCAGCTGCCCTCCCCCGCCCAGCCGGCGGTGGTCGCCTCGCAGGCGTCGACGGCTCCGTAACAGCTTGATCACATGAGGCGCGGCGCCCGTTGCAACGGGCGCAGCCCTCGTGTATCTAGCCGCACCTTTCGAGCCCCAAGGGGCCCGGACCAACGCCGCGCGGCTCTTGCGCGGCGGTTTCGTTTTGAGGCGAGGCCATGGCCGAGATCGTATTGAACGTTGAAGTGCGCGAACGCACGGGAACCGGCGGCGCGCGCGCCGCGCGCCGCGACGGCAAGGTGCCGGGCGTGCTCTATGGCGGCGACAAGCAGCCGGTGCCCATCGCCGTCCGCGCGAACGAGTTCCGCAAGGCGCTCTACACCGGCAAGCTGCTCGGCCACCTGGTGACCCTGAAGCACGGCGGTGAGACGCAGTCGGTCATCGCCAAGGACGTGCAGATGCACCCGGTCACCGACGAGCCGTGGCACTTCGACCTCTACCGGGTCGACGCGCACCAGCAGATCAAGATCGCCGTGCCGGTGCACTTCAAGAACGCCGACGAGGCCCCCGGCATCAAGCGCGGCGGCACCCTCAACGTCGTGCGTCACGACGTCGAGCTGCTCTGCCCGGCCGACCGCATCCCCGAAGAGCTGGTCTTCGACCTGACCGGCCTGGAGATCGGCGACACCATCCGCATCTCGGCCTTCCAGCTGCCGGAAGGCGTCTCCACCACCATGGACCGTGACTTCGTGGTCGCCACCGTCACCGGCGCGAGCGCCGCGGTGGAGGAAGAGACCGCCGAAGGCGCCGAAGGCGAAGCGGCCGAAGGCTCGGAAGACTAAGCCTTAAGCCGCCTTCCTCCGGGGGGCGACATGCTGATCCTCGCAGGGCTGGGCAATCCCGGCCCGCGGTACGCCGGCAACCGGCACAACATCGGCTTCCGGGCGGTCGACGAGATCGCCCGGCGCTGGCGTTTCGGCGCCGAGCGCCAGCGCTTCCAGAGCCTGGCCTGCGAAGGCGTCATCGAGACGCCGCAGGGCCCGGTGCGCACGCTGATCCTGAAGCCGCAGACCTACTACAACGAGAGCGGCCGCGCGGTCGGCGAGGCGCTGAAGTTCTTCAAGCTGCAGCCCAAGGACCTCGTCGTCTTCTACGACGAGATCGACCTCGCCCCCGGCCGCTTCCGGATGAAGACCGGCGGCGGGGCGGCGGGGAACAACGGCGTGCGCTCCATCGCCGCCCAGGTCGGCCAGGATTTCCGCCGGGCCCGCCTGGGCACCGGCCACCCCGGGCACAAGGAGCTGGTCCACGGCCACGTGCTGTCGGACTTCCACAAGGTCGAGCTGCCCTGGGTCGAGGACCTGTGCCGCGCCTGCGCCGACGCCGCCCCCCTGCTGGCCATGGGCGAGGACGAGAAGTACCAGGCCGAGGTCATGCGCCTGGCCCCCGCCGACAAGGCCGACCCGCGCAAGGCCGCCCGCGGGGATTGACGAGCCGTCCAGGCTTGGCTGCAAATGCCTGCCGTCGGTTGCGTGGGGGAAGGCATGCCGCTTCTGATTGGGCTGTCGCTGGTGATGTCCATCGCCCTGGCGGTGCACGTGGTGCGCACCGGCCAGCCCTCCTACTGGCTCTGGATCGTGCTGGCGTTCCAGCCGCTAGGCGGGGTGGTCTACGCGCTCGCCGTGCTGCTGCCGGACGTCATGCGCGGCCCAGCGGCCCGAGAGCTTGAGCGGGCGGCGCGGGCCAAGCTCGATCCCACGCGCGAATACCGGCTGGCCAAGGCGGCCGCCGAGGATGCGCCCACCGTCGCCAACCAGGCCCGCCTGGCCGCCGCCGCCGCGGGCCTGGGCCAGCACGACGAGGCCGAGCGGCTGTACCGCGAGGCCGCGCAGGGAATTCACGAGGACGACCCGGCCCTGCTGCTCGGGCGCGCCAACGCGCTCATCGAGCTGCAGCGCTATGACGAAGCCCTCGCGGTCCTGGAGAAGCTGGGCGAGGACGCCGAGCGCGGCCGCACGCCGGCCGCCGCCTTGGCGCTCGCCCGGGCGCACGAGGGCCTGGGGCGTATCCGCGAGGCGGACAGCGCCTACAGCTGGGCCGCCCAGCGGCTGGCCGGCTTCGAGGCGCTCGGCCGCTACGCCGCCTTCATGGCCCGCAGCGGCCGCACGGCCGAAGCAAAAGAGGCGATCGCCGAGCTCGACAAGCGCCTCTCCAAGACCCACCGCCAGTTCCGCAAGGAAGGCCGCTTCTGGCGCGACCTGGCCGCTGCGGAACTGGGCGGCTAGAGCCGGCTCGCCCCCTTCCCCAGCCCCGCTTTGCGGGCGAGGAAGGGTGACAGGCGACAATCACCGCGCCGTCGGCTAAACCCCCGCGCAATCCATTCATCTGAGGACGGCATGGCTCTGAAAGTCGCCATCGTCGGCCTGCCGAACGTCGGCAAGTCGACCCTTTTCAATGCGCTCACCCAGACCGCCGCGGCGCAGGCGGCCAACTATCCCTTCTGCACCATCGAGCCGAACGTCGGCGACGTGGCGGTGCCCGAGCCGCGCCTTGAGGCGCTGGCCAAGGTGGCGGGCTCGAAGGAGATCATCCCGGCCCGGATCAACTTCGTGGACGTGGCGGGCCTCGTCCGCGGCGCCTCCAAGGGCGAGGGCCTGGGCAACCAGTTCCTGGCCAACATCCGCGACTGCGACGCCGTCGCCTTCGTCGCCCGCTGCTTCGAGGACGACGACATCACTCACGTCGAGGGCCGGGTCGATCCCATCTCCGACCTGGAGATCATCGAGACCGAGCTGATGCTGGCCGACCTCGAGAGCCTCGAGAAGCGGGTGACCAACCTCGATAAGCGCGCCAAGGCCGGCGACAAGGAGAGCGCCAACACCCTGCGTCTGGTGAACCTGGCGCTCGCCGAGCTCAACCAGGGCCGCCCGGCGCGGATGGCCAAGGTCGGGCTGGAGGACGAGAAGGCCTGGCGCATGCTGCAGCTGCTGACCTCCAAGCCGGCCCTCTACGTCTGCAACGTCGACGAGGGCTCGGCCGCCACCGGCAACGCCCTTTCCGAAAAGGTCGCCGAGCGGGCGGCCCGGGACCACGCCAATTCGGTGGTGATCTCGGCCAAGATCGAGAGCGAGATCGCCCAGCTGGATCCGGCCGAGCGCGGCGAGTTCCTCGAGACCCTGGGCCTTGAGGAGCCGGGCCTGAACCGGATGATCCGCGAGGCCTACAAGCTGCTCGGCCTGCAGACCTACTTCACCGCCGGGCCGAAGGAGGCCCGCGCCTGGACCATCCCCGTGGGCGCCACCGCCCCGCAGGCGGCCGGCGTCATCCACACCGATTTCGAGAAGGGCTTCATCCGGGCCGAGACGATCGCCTACGATGACTACGTCCGGCTGGGCGGCGAAACCGGCGCCCGCGACGCCGGCAAGATGCGTTCGGAAGGCAAGGAGTATGTCGTCCGCGACGGCGACGTGATGAACTTCCGGTTCAACGTCTGACGCGCATCCAGCCAAGGTGGACGCCGGTTTGGCCCCGGGATGCGCGTCTACTAAAGATGGACGGGCCTGTTCATCCCGGTCGGCTGGCTGACCGGGACAGGCTGCAGGGAGAGGCGCGATGGGCGAGACGATCAAGCTGACGAGCCCGGCGGACGGGTTCGAGTTCTCCGCCTATCACGAGCCGTCGTTCACCCCGCGCAAGGGCGGGGTGATCGTCATCCAGGAGATCTTCGGGATCGACCAGTACGTCCGCGCCGACGTCGCCCGCTGGGCCAAGGCCGGCTACGAGGCGATCGCGCCGGCCCTGTTCGACCGCCGCCAGCACGACTTCGTGGCCCCGCACGATGCGGACGGCATCGCCGCTGGGATCGCCCACGCGCGGGCCACGCCCATGGAACAGGCGCTGGCCGACATCGAGGCCTGCCGCGACTTCCTCGCGCCCCGCGGCAAGGTCTGCGTGGTCGGCTACTGTTACGGCGGATCGCTCGCCTGGATCGCCGCGGCCCGGCTGGGCGGCCTGGCCGCCGCGGCCAGCTACTACGGCAGCATGGTCAAGGCCAACGCCCACCTGAAACCCAGGTGCCCGACCATCGTCCACCTGGGGCGGACCGATCCCGGCATCCCCGCCGACGAGGTGGAGGCGGCGGTGAAGGAGTCCAACCCCGACGTGCCGGTCTACATCTACGAAGGCGCCGGCCACGGCTTCAACAACGAGAGCCCCGAGCGCTACTCGGCCGAAGCGGCCGACCTGGCCCGCCAGCGGACCCGGCATCTGTTCGACGCGGCGGTCTGAGCGATGGGCGAGATGATCCGCCTGACCAGCGGCTTCGACGGGTTCGAGCTGGACGCCTATCGCGCCCCCGTCTCCGACGCCCGCCGGGGCGGCCTGGTGCTGATCCAGGAGATCTTCGGCGTCACCGACCACATCAAGGAGCTGGCCGACGGCTTCGCCGCCGACGGCTACGAGGTGATCGCGCCCTCGTTCTACGACCGGCTCGAGCGCGGCTTTGCGGCCGGCTACGACCAGGAGGGCGTCCAGAAGGGCGTCCGCTATTCGCAGGAGACGCCCTGGGACCAGGTGGCGGGCGACATCCAGGCGGCGATCGAGGCCCTGAAGCCGCCGGTCTTCGTCACCGGCTTCTGCTGGGGCGGGGCGGCGACCTGGCTGGCCGCCTGCCGATGCGAGGGGCTCTCGGCCGCGGCCTGCTACTACGGCCGGCGGATCTCCGAGCTGGTGGACGAGACGCCCCGCTGCCCGACCATCCTGCACTTCGGCAAGACCGACGCCTCCATTCCGATGGAGAAGGTGGAGGAGATCCGCCAGAAGCACCCGGACCTGCCGGTCTACCTCTACGACGCGGGCCACGGCTTCGTCTCCGACCGGCGCAGCGACTACCACCCTGACTCGGCAAGGCTCGCCCGCCTGCGGACGCTTCAGCTCTTCACGATGAACGGCGGGGGGCGCGGCGAAGGGGCTTAGCGCGAGCGCCCCTTCCCCTAGCGCTCCTCGATCACCTCGCGCACGTCGGGCCGCCGCTCGAGGCTGCGGACCAGCATCGCCTGGGCGGCGAGGATGCCGATGCCGGCGGCGTAGGCGGCGAACACGCCGGCGAACTTCAGCTCCGCATCGTTGGCGGCCAGCTGCGAGTAGACGAAGGCGGCCGCGCCCACCAGCAGGCCGATGCCGATCAGCACCGACGAGGCCGTCTGGCCGAACCCGGCCTTGAAGCTCATCCAGACGTACTTCGTCAGACCCCGCCGCAGCGCCGGAATGGCCAGCGGCACCAGCAGCGACAGGATCAGGAAGGGCGCGGGCCACAGCAGCGTGCCCTGGGCCACCAGGCTGGTGGGGCTGGGAAGGGTGCGGAAGGCGTGCAGCACCGCGCCGGTGTAGATCAGGCAGGCGGCCAGCACCGTCAGGTCCTGCATCCGCTTGAAGTTACGCCAGGCGGGAGTGAACACCATGCTCCCCAAGTTAGGGGTTCGCGACGGCGGTCGTAAGGCTGTTTCGGGCTAGGCGCCCTTCACATGGCCGTTGGCGCCCTAGTGCCCGCCGAAGGCGATGAGGCTGGTGACCGGCAGGCCCTCGGCGCGCAGGCGCTCGGCCCCGCCCAGGTCCGGCAGGTCGATGACGAAGGCGGCGGCCACCACCTCGGCTCCCGCGCCGCGCAGCAGCGACAGGCCCGCCAGCGCCGTGCCGCCGGTGGCGATCAGGTCGTCCACCAGCAGCACCCGCTCGCCGCTCTGGCAGGCGTCCAGATGCATCTCGATGGCGTCGGTCCCGTACTCGAGGGCGTAGTCGGCGCTGACCGTCTTGTGGGGCAGCTTGCCCTTCTTGCGCAGGGGCACGAACCCGGCGCCCAGCTGGTGCGCCACCGCGCCGCCGAGGATGAAGCCACGGGCCTCGATGCCGGCCACCTTGTCGATCCGCCCATCCCGGAAGGGCGCCGAAAGCGCATCGACGCTGCGCGCGAAGCCCACCGGGTCTGCAAGCAGGGTGGTGATGTCCCGGAACATGATCCCGGGCTTCGGATGGTCGGGGATGGTGCGGATGAGCGCGGCCAGGTCCAAGGGCGGAATCCCTCCAGGCGAGAGGCCCTGCTTATCGCCGAGGGCCGGCGGCTTGGCTATGCTCAAGCGTCTCCGGCATGGGAATCACGTGAGAGCCTGGGTCTTCGCCACGGCCGCCGCCGTTCTCGCCTCCAGCCCCGCCCGGGCCGGCGAGATCGACTGCTGGTTCGAGGAAGGCGCCCTGGTGGTCCCGGCCGTGGTGGCGGGCGCGGCCGGGGACTACATCCTCGACACCGGCGCGCCGCGCACCCTGCTGCACGAGACCCGCGCCCAGGCGGAGGGGTTCGAGGCGACCCAGCTGACCGGCGAGGTGCGGGTCGCGGGGCTCGCCCTCCCCGCCCGGTCAATCGCCGTGGAGAGCCTGGATGCGCGCACCTTCGCCCATCCGACGCCGATCGCCGGCGTGATCGGGGCCGACGTGCTCTCCGGCTTCGTGGTGGACGTGAGCTACAGCCCCTGCCGGGTCGGCCTATACCGGCCCGGCCGGGCCCCGCCGATGCGCGGCGGACTGACGATGCCCATGGGCCGCTTCGGCGCCCTGCCCCTCGCCGAAGGCTCGATGACCGACGGGCGCACCGGCGCCCGGGGCCCGTGGATCGTGGCGGTGAGTCAGGCGCTCCCGGCGCGCCTCAACGAGGCGGTGGCCTCCGCGCCGGGCGCGGCCAAGCCGGAGGAGCTCTATCCCGGCGGCGTCTGGACGGCCGAGCTGGCGGGCCTCGCCTTGGCGGGCCAGGCGGCGCCGGGCGCCCGGGTCGGGCTCCTGCGCCAAGCCGAGGCCGACGGCGCGCTGGGGGCGATCGGCTCGCCCGTGCTGTCGCGGTGGACGATCCGGTTCGACTTCCCGGCCGGGCGCCTGATCCTCAAAGAACAAGGCCCGCCGCCTCTCGGCGACGGGCCTCGCTAGCTCGGGTTCGCGACGCGCCTAGTGGGCGACGTTGCGCCAGATCCGGCGGTAGCTGGCGTAGACCAGGCCGGCCAGGATCAGCAGGTAGATCATCGCCGCCAGGCCGAACTGCTTGCGCTCGACCATCTTGGGCTCGGCGGCCCAGGTCATGAACGCGACCACGTCCTTGGCCTGCTGCTCGATGGTGGCCTTGGTGCCGTCGTCGTAGGTGACGCCGTCCGGCCGCAGCGGCGGCGGCATGGCGATGAAGCCGCCGACGGGCACGTGGTGGGCGTCGCCGCTCCAGAAGGCCGCCAGGTCGCCGGACATGTACGGGTTGTAGTACTGGCCGGGGCTGACGTTCAGGCCGGCCGGCGGGTCTGCATAGCCGGTCAGGATCGAGTAGACGTACTGCGGCCCGTGGTGGCGGGCCTTGATCAGCACCGACAGGTCCGGCGGCAGGGCGCCGCCGTTGCCGGCCCGGGCCGCCGCCTCATTGGGGTACGGGTTCGGGAACCGGTCCGCCGAGGTGCCGGGACGCTGGATCACGTCGCCGGTCTCGGAGTCGATGTCGTTGACCTGGTACTCGGCCGCGATCGCCCGGACGTACGGGTTGTCGTTCGGATTGGGCCGGTCAGGGTCGTAGAACGGCCCGTGCTTCTGCCCCAGGTTCCGGAAGCTCAGCAGGTTCATGCCGTGGCACGAGGCGCAGACCTCCCGGTAGACCTTGTAGCCGCGTTGCAGCTGGGCCTGGTCGAACTGGCCGAACGGCCCCTCGAACCCGAACTCCACGTGCTTGGGCGCCTTGGCGCCGCCGGCGGCGAGCGCAGGCCCCGCCGAGATGGCGAACCCAAGCGCCGCGAGTGCGATGACTTTGCGCAGCATCTTCGGGCTCAACCTCTCATCTCGGGGGCCGCGGCCGCGCCCGCAGGCGCGGCGGCCGGATGCGACAATACGGGTGCTGAGATCGATTCCGGCACCGGCAGCGGGGTCTCGGTGAGGCCCAGCACCGGCAGGACGATCAGGAAGTAGGCGAAGTAGTAGGCCGTGGCCACGCGCGACAGCCAGACGTAGCTGTTGAGGTCCGAGTCCCCGAGGATGAAGGTCGTCAGGTTCGGGATCACCGGATCGTCCGGCAGCTTAGCGCCGCACCAGCCCAGCACGAGGCAGGCGATGAAGAACAGCAGGAAGTACCACCGCGCGGTCGGCCGGTAGCGCATGGAGCGCACCTTCGAGGTGTCCAGCCAAGGCAGGATGAACAGCACGCCGATAGCGCCGAACATCAGCAGCACGCCGCCGAGCTTGTCCGGGACCGCCCGCAGGATCGCGTAGAACGGCAGGAAGTACCATTCGGGCACGATGTGCGCCGGGGTCACCAGCGGGTTGGCCGGGATGTAGTTGTCCGGGTGGCCCAGCAGGTTCGGCCCGTAGAACACGAAGCCGGCGAACATGATGAAGAACAGCACGATCGCGAAGCCGTCCTTCACCGTATAGTACGGGTGGAAGGGCACGGTGTCGGCGGCGCTCTTCACGTTGACGCCGGTCGGGTTGTTGTTGCCCGGCACGTGCAGCGCCCAGATGTGCAGCGCCACCAGGCCGGCGATCACGAACGGCAGCAGGTAGTGCAGCGAGAAGAAGCGGTTCAGCGTCGGATTGTCGACCGCGAAGCCGCCCCACAGCCAGGTGGTGATCGCCTCGCCGACGACCGGCAGGGCGCCCAGCAGGTTGGTGATCACGACGGCGCCGTGGAAGCTCATCTGACCCCAGGGCAGGACGTAGCCGAGGAAGGCCGTGGCCATCATCGCCAGGTAGATCAGGCAGCCGATGATCCAGAGGATCTCCCGCGGCGCCTTGTAGGAGCCGTAGTAGAGGTTCCGGAAGATGTGGATGTAGACGGCCACGAAGAACATCGAGGCGCCGTTGGCGTGCATGTAGCGGATCAGCCAGCCGTAGTTCACGTCGCGCATGATCCGCTCGACGGAATTGAAGGCGTGGTCGACGTGCGGCACGTAGTGCATGGCCAGCACGATGCCGGTGGCCAGCTGCACGACCAGCATGGTCGCCAGGATGCCGCCGAAGGTCCACCAGTAGTTCAGGTTCTTCGGGGTCGGGAAGGCGACCGCGGTCTCGTAGGCGAAGCGCGCGATCGGGAGCCGCAGGTCGAGCCAGCGCTCGAAGCCGGTCTTCGGCTCGTAGGTGGGATGATGTCCAGCCATCGTTAGCCCACCCTGACCGAGGTGTCCGAGAGGAAGGTGTATTCGGGAACCTCGAGGTTCCGCGGCGCGGGACCCTTACGGATCCGGCCCGAGGTGTCGTAGTGCGAGCCGTGGCAGGGGCAGAACCAGCCGCCGTACTCGCCGCCGCCGAACGTCGGCACGCAGCCCAAGTGGGTGCAGGTGCCGATCAGCACCATCCACTGGGCCTTGCCGTCCTTGACGCGGTCGGCGTCGGCCTGCGGGTCCGGCATGTTCGCGTTGTCGTCGGCGCGCGCCTTGGCGATCTCGGCCTCGGTGCGGTTGCGCACGAACAGCGGCTTGCCGCGCCACTTCAGCACCACCTGTTGGCCAGGCGGCACCTTGGTGAGGTCGAACTCGATCGAGGCCAGGGCCAGCACGTCGCCGGACGGGTTCATCTGGTCGATGAACGGCCAGCCGATGCCGACCACGGCCCCCACCGTGGCGGCGCCCGCCGCGATGTGAATGAAGTCGCGACGGTTCGGGTCGTCCGCCGCGTGTGGGTGGGATGTCGAGCCCACGACGGTGTCAGCCACCTTCAAGCTACCCTTCATCTAAGAGCCGCGGGTGCGGCCCCTCTCTCCGACCCCTGAGGTTCAGGGGCGCTGCTGCTCGACCCCGCCAGAACCTCTGGGCTAGGGTGTCGCCGAAACCGCCGGTCCGAAGGATTTATCGCAGGCCAAGCGCCCCGCGATGCCGCGGGGGCGGTCCCCGTGATTCGTCCCTCAATAGCCCCGGTCTATTCCGTGGCGGACCGCTTAGAATGCGTTTGGCCCTTTTTCAACCGGACATTCCGCAAAACCTGGGCGCCGCCATGCGCTTGACCGCCTGCCTGGGGGTCCCGCTGGAGGTGATCGAGCCCTGCGGCTTCCCCCTCTCCGACCCCGCCCTGCGCCGCGCGGCCCTTGACTACGGCGGCCTGGGAGAGGTGACACGGCGCCGCAGTTGGACGGATTTCCAGGCCGCGTCCGAGCGCGCCGAGGGCCGTCTGGTGCTTTTCACCACGAGAGGCGCCCTGCCCTTCCACGAATTCGCGTTCCAGGCGGGCGATACGCTGCTGTTCGGCCGCGAGAGCGCCGGCGCGCCGGAGGAGGTGCACCAGGCGGCCGAGGCGCGGCTCTTCATCCCCCTGGTTCCGGCCGCCCGTTCGCTGAACGTGGTCACCGCCGCGGCCATGGCGCTCGCCGAGGCGCTGCGGCAGACGGGGGGATATCCGCCCGCCCCACCTTCAACCGCTCATCCCGGCGAATGCCGGGACCCAGATCCCAAGCGCAATAGCGGCTGATCCGCCCGCAGCGTTATTGGACCCCACATCTGAGCCCGTCATCTGGGTCCCGGCATTCGCCGGGATGAGCGGGGGTGGGGAAGCCAGCACCGCCGTTGCGTACCGCCCCGGGATTTCCTAAGCCCGACCCATCATGACCGACGCCGCCACCCTGGAAGACTGGAACACCCGCGCGAGGGCCTGGTTCGACGCCCTGCGGGACCGCATCTGCGCCGAGTTCGAGCGCCTCGAGGACGAGGCCCCCGCCGAGCTCTACCCGGGAGAGCCGGGCCGCTTCGAGCTGAAGCCCTGGGTGCGCGCGGCCGGCGGCGGCGGGGTGATGGGCTTCATGCGCGGCGGCCGGTTCTTCGAGAAGGCCGGCGTCCACATCTCCCTGGTGCACGGGACCTTCACGCCGGAGATGGCGGCGACCATGCCGGGCGCCGACAAGGACCCGCGCTTCACCGCCACCGGCATCAGCCTGATCGCCCACATGCGCAGCCCCCGGGTGCCGGCGGTGCACATGAACACCCGCTTCCTGGCCACCACCCAGAGCTGGTTCGGCGGCGGCGCCGACCTGACGCCGACCATCGACGTCCAGCGCGATCCCAAGGCCGAGGACGCCCAGGCCTTCCACGCGGCGATGAAGGCCGCCTGCGACCGCTTCGATCCGGAGTGGTACCCGAAGTACAAGGCCCGCTGCGACGAGTACTTCTTCCTGCCCCACCGCAACGAGCCGCGGGGGATCGGCGGCATCTTCTACGACCACCACAACTCGGGCGACTGGGAGCGCGACTTCGCCTTCACGCAAGCCGTGGGGGAGGCCTTCCTCGACGTCTACCCGCGCATCGCCCGCCACCGGATGCACGAGCCCTGGACCGAGGCCGACCGCCAGGAGCAGCTGGTGCGCCGCGGCCGCTACGTGGAGTTCAACCTGCTCTACGATCGCGGGACCATGTTCGGCCTGAAGACCGGCGGCAACATCGAGTCCATCCTCTCGTCCATGCCGCCCCTGGTCGCCTGGCCCTAGGCGCGGCGGGGCTGTTCGCAGCCTCGAGAATCAGGCTGGTGGAACCCTCGCCGCTGGAGGGTTCGTGACCGCGCTCGTCGATCTGCTGGAAGACTGCCAGCCCGCCGACCTCGACCGGGTCATCCCGATCGTGCAGCGGCTGCACGCCTGGCTGGGCGAGACGGCGTACGACGGCTGCGACAAGCAAGGGTTCGCGGGCCGCACGCTCGCCCTTGCACAGGACGCTCGCTTCGACGCCGACGCGCGCCTCACCCTGGCCGGCGACGTGCTGGACCTGACGGCCGCCTGCGGCCTGCCGATCTGCGATGCGGACTACGCCGCGCTCGGCGCGATGGTCCGCGCCGCCCTGGGCGAGGCCGCGGCGCACATCCGTCACCGCGGCGAGGCGGCCGACGGGCGGGTGATGCGTCGGCACACGGTCCTGCCGGGCGCCCTCGTCTCGCCGACCGACGCGCCGACCCGTGACGTCGTCGAATACCTCGCCGCCCTCGCGGGCGACGCCGCCAACGAGCTGATCGACGTCTGGGTGCGGGGCGACGTCTCGGCGGACCTCGGCGGCTACATCGCCGAACGGCTGGGGCCGGCGCTGGAGCGGGTGCGCTTCTTCGCCATCGACCGGCAGCCCGACTACCTGGCCCTGCTGATGCAGCAGGGACCGCGGACCAGCCACGTCTGGCGCGAGAGCCCGCTGGCGGCGGACATCAGCCTGCTGGCCCTGATCGGCCCGACGCTGATGGTCGTCGGGGAAGACGTCCCGCCCCTGCAGCACGCCGACGTCTACTGGTCCTGCCGAGAGCCGGCTCACATCGAAGCGGTGTGGCGCCGCAGAGGCGCGCCCGAGACCTTCGTCGCCAACTACGTCCAGACCCAGGCGATCCCGCACCGCAGCCCGCCGGCCGGGCCGCCGCGCAGCCGGGAAGAGCTGGGTCTGGCGCCCGACGACCTCGTCCTGGCCACCGTCGGCCCGCGCCTGGGCGCCGAGTTCGATCAGGCCTTCGTCGACGGCCTGGGAGCCTTCCTGCTGGCCGATCCGCGCCGGCGGTGGCTGGTGGCCGGCCCGATGCCCGACTTCTGGATTTCCGCCTTCGGCCAGGTGCTGGGCCGCCAGTTCGTCCACGCGCCGCTGGACGTGGACCTGCCCGGCCTGCTGGCCCTCGCGGACCTGTTCGCCAATCCGTTCCGGGCCGGCGGCGGCAGCTTCGCCTTAGTGGCCATCGAGGCGGGGGCCGTCGTGCTGACGTGCGACGAGGGCGACGTCGCCGGCTTCGTTCCCGAGGCCCACCGCGCCGGCGACGCCGACGCCTACTTCGGCCGGCTGGAGGAGCTCGCCGCAGACGCTTCGCTCCGCCAGGCCTGGGCCGCCGAGCAGCGCGCGCTGGCGGGCCGGCGGCTGGATGCGTCCCGGTTCGCGGCCGAACTCAAGGACCTGGTCGCCCTCGCCTACAAGCGCTACCGCGCCCGCCTCCCCGCCACCCTCGAAGAGATCCTCGCCCTGCGCCCGCCCGGCGTCGGGTCGCTCCGCGGCCGGGCCTGACGGCCCCGCAGTCAGCCGCGGGGGCCCTCCGCCAAGGTCGCCGGCGGCGCAGCGTCACTCCCCGGAGGCGCCGTTCCCACCAACAGCGCGGCCGTCGCGCTGACGGCGACGATGAGGGCGCTCCACTTACGCATACGCTTGGACTTTCAGAGGCAAGGCGGATGAGCCGTTAACCGACGCCCGCCCGCCCGCGTTGCAGCGCGGCTACGAATTCCTGGGATCGGCCAGGAACCGCCGGATCCACTCCGCCAGGCGGGCGCGATCGTCGGGGCCCTCCAGGCTGGCGATCGCCTGGGCTGCCTCTTCCTCCCCGATCCGCTTGCTGCGGCGGGATTCGATCAGCGCCTTGGCGTATTCCGGCTCGAACTCGGGATGCAGCTGGATGGAGATGGCCGGCTGGTCGGTCCAGGCGAGCATGCCGAAGGGGCAGAAGTCGCTGCCGGCCACCACGGCGGCGCCTTCGGGGAGTTCGACGACCTGGTCCTGGTGCGAAGCTGGGGCGCGCAGTTCGCGCACCGTGTCCATCCACGGCTGCGGCTCGCGGACGCGGTAGCTGTGCAGGCCGATGCCCCAGCCGTTGGGCGACTTGATCACCTTGCCGCCGAACGCCTCGGCCATGATCTGGTGGCCGAAGCAGACCCCGACCAGGGCCGCCTGGCCGTTGGCGGCGCGCAGGAAGTCCTTCAGCCGGCCGATCCACTCGGCGTCCTCGTAGGCGCTGGCGGGCGAGCCGGTGATCACATAGGCGGCGCAGGCCTGCGGGTGGTCCGGCAGCTCGCCGGCCGTGGCGTCGAAGGTCCGGTAGTCGTAGTCCGGCCCCAGCAGCCGGCGGAACATGGCGGGATAGTCGCCGAAGGTGGCGTCCAGGCCCGAGGGCGGCGCGCCGGTCTCGAGGATCCCAAGCTTCAATAGACCATCCCCTGGGCGACGGCCTTGAGCTTCTCGATGGCCGCCAGCTTGTCGTCGATGAAGTCGTGGTCGATCCACCAGGCCTCGACCTCCTTCAGCACCTGGCCGACCATCGGCCCGCGCGGCACGCCGGCCCGGACCACCTCGTCGCCGTTCAGCGGGAAGGCCGGCGCCGACCAGCCTTCGCCGAGCGCGATCAGGCCCCGCCACTGGGGCGCGGTGGCGGTGCTCGAAGCCGTCGCCCAGGCGAGCTTCACCCGGTCGCGGAAGGCCTGGTGGCCCAGGGCGTAGACCGCCCGCCGGGTCTCGCGCGCGCTCATCCAGCTCTTGATCGTCGGCTCGCGGCCCAGGGCTGCCGCGATGCGGTCCCGATGCTCGTTGGAGAGCCGCAGCCGTTCGGCCAGAACCGGGGCGATGGCCGGATCGTCGGGCATCATGGCCGCCAGCCGCAGCACCGCGTCGGTCTCGAAGAGCTGCTCGCTCTCGATCTCCACCAGCCCCTCGAAGCGGCCGAGCGCGACGGCCTCGGGCAGGGCCACGGCCAGCACGCCGGTCTGGGCCATCAGCCGCACGGCCAGGCGCGGATCGTCGGCGGCCAGCAGCTTGAGCAGCTCGGCCGAGATCCGCTCGGCGGCCAGGTTGGCGATGGCGTCCTTGTGCTCGGCGCAGGCGGCCAGGGCGGGCGCGTCCGGCTCGCCCCGGCCGAACCAGGCGAAGAAGCGGAAGAAGCGCAGGATGCGCAGGTGGTCCTCCAGGATCCGCCGCGCCGGCTCGCCCATGAAGACGATGCGGCCCGCCCGCGCGTCCTCCACGCCGCGGCCGGAGGAATCGAACACCTCGCCGTCGCGCCCTGCGTAGAGCGCGTTGAGGGTGAAGTCCCGCCGCTCGGCGTCCTCCATCCAGTCGGTGGTGAAGGCGACCACCGCGCGCCGTCCGTCGGTGGAGACGTCGCGGCGAAGCGTGGTGATCTCGAACGGCTTGCCGCCCGACACCGCGGTGACGGTTCCGTGCTCGATCCCGGTCGGGACGGCGCGGATCCCGGCCGCCTTCAGCGCCTCGGTCACCTGGTCGGGGGTGAGCGGAGTTGCGATATCGATGTCGCTGACCGGCCGGCCGAGCACGGCGTCGCGGACGCAGCCGCCGACGAACCGGGCGCAGTCCGGGCCGCCCTTCGCCTCCAGCGCGTCGAGCACCGCCACGGTCTCCTTGGCGGTCATCCAGGGGGCGGGGCCGATGCGTGCGCTCATGGGGACTTCTGCTCGTAATGGCCCGGGACCACGCGCCCGTCTTCAAGCGTCTCGGCCGGTACATAGCGGCCGCCGCCGCCGTCGTCATGGAACAAGGGCAGGATCAGCATCGAGAGCGCGAACATCACCGCGGCGGCCGCCACCAGCCAGGCCCAGGGGGTCTCGCCCATGTCGCGGCCGTTGCGCCGGGCCCACTCGCGCCAGACGAACCAGACGACGAACGGCGTGGCCACCAGCACCGCCCGGATGAGGAAGATCCTAAGCAAGCGCGGCCCCGTAGAGCCGGTCGTAGAGGGCCCGCAGCATCCCGGCGGTGGCGCCCCAGATGTACTGGTCCTCGTGGGTCATGGCGTAGAAGCGCCGCTTGTCGCCCGTCGGCAGCTCGCGCTCGTGCTCCTCGTAGTTGGACGGGTCCATGAGGAAGCCGAACGGCGTCTCGAAGACGTGCGCCACCTCGTCGGGGTTCGGCTCCAGGGTGAACCCCTCTGCAATGAAGCCGACCACCGGCGTGACCAGATAGCCGGTGCCGGTGCGGTAGGGCGTCGACAGGCCGGCCAGCTCGACGAAGTCGGGATGCAGGCCCACCTCCTCCTGCGCCTCGCGCAGCGCCGCCTGCCAGGCGGTCTCGCCGGGGTCCAGCCGGCCGCCGGGAAAGGCGACCTGGCCGGTATGCCGCCGCAGCGTGTCGCTGCGCCGCGTGAGCAGCACCGAAAACCCCGCCTCGCGCTCGATCAGGCCGACCAGCACCGCGGCGGGCGTCAGCTCGATGGTCGGATCGGACGGCAGGGGCTCCAGGCCCTGGTCGCCCATGACGACGCCGCTCGCCGGAAGCCGGTCCTCGAGCGGATCGAGATGCCGCGCGATCCAGGCCCGCAGCTCGGCGGGCGATGCGCCAGGGCTCACGGCTGCGCCGCCCCGACCTCGAACCAGGCGCCGTTGGAGGTCACGCCATAGCGCTCGCCGTCCGGCGTCGGCTTCGGCTCGGCCATCTCCACGAGCTCGTAGAACACCGGCCGGTTGATCAGCGCCTCCAGGCCGCGGCGGACGTGGAGGTAGGGGCGCGGCTCGCCGCTCTCGGGATCGACCTCGACGCGGATAGGGTGCTCGGGACCGGCCTCGACCTCGTCGCCCACGTTGGTGGTGAACCGCAGCGCCTCGCCGGCCCGCTCCACGGCGACGGCGACGAAGGGCGCGTCCTCCACCTTGATCTTCATCTTCTCGACCGGCGTGACCAGCCAATAGCCGTCCGGGTCCTTGCGCAGGACGGTCGAGAACAGCCGCACCAGGGCCTCGCGGCTGATGACGGCGCCCTCGTGCACCCAGGCGCCGTCCCGGCGGATGACGATGTCGATCTCGCCCGAGTGGGCCGGGTTCCACAGGTGCACCGGCGGCAGCCCGCGCTTCTTCGGCTCCGCGTCCTGCGCCGCCTTCGCGGCCGCGATCACGCCTTCCAGGCCGGGACGAGCTTCAGCTTCCGCCATGCGACATAGGTAGGCCGCGCCGGCCTGCGCCTCAAGCGGGCTGGACGGGCCCCTCCAGCGGCGGCGCGTTCAGGTCCAGCATCTTGGCCAGCACCCGGCCACGGTCCACAGGCCCCGGCAGCTCGATCCGGGCCCCCGCGGCGGCCGAGAAGCCGACGCGGGCGTAGTAGGGCTCGTCGCCCACCAGCACGACGGCGGCGTAGCCGGCGCGACGGGCCGCCTCGCAGGCCTTCTCCAGCAGGGTGATGCCGTAGCCCGCGCCGCGCAGCTCGGTCTCCACGGCCAGCGGGCCCAGGAAGGCGACCGGCGTGTCGCCGACGCGCACCCGCCACTGCCGCACGACGCCCACCAGTCGCCCCTCCAGGAAGGCGCAGAAGGAGAGCTCGGGCACATAGGTCGCGAACTCGCGCACCCGCTCGGAGACCTTCACGTGGCGGCCCGGCCCGAAGGCCCGGTCGATCAGGGCCTCGGCGGCGGGACTGTCCTCCGGACACTCCGGCAGGATGGCGAGCGTGGGCTTGGGCTGGGCGGTCATCGGCGTGGGGCGGTCTCGATAGGGATAGCGACGGCGACCCGCCGCCCTGCTCAATGCGCCCGGCGGCGGGGGGTTCTTTGCGCCGGCCGCGCGGGCCGACGGAAGATGCAGCCTCGTCGCAGCATGGGCCCTTCCCGAAGAGGCTGTGGCTGTAGGGGCGCCGGACAGGCCCGTCAACGGCGCCGTTGCGGGCCGGCCCGGCGCAAGCCAAGTTGCGCAGCCCCATGTCGGATCCTCCCGCCGAGTCCCTGCCCTCCGCCCGCGCCCTGCTGCGCGAGCGCGACTACGTCCTGTTCTGGGGCTCGCGCTTCGCCGGAGGCCTGGCGGCGCAGATCCAGAGCGTCGCCATCGGCTGGCACATCTACGAGCTGGCGCGGCGGACGATGAACGTCGCCGAAGCCGCCTTCGTGGTCGGCATGGTCGGGCTGGTGGCGTTCATCCCGGTCTTCCTGCTGACCCTGCCCGCCGGCGAGACGGTGGACCGCTACGACCGGCGCAAGGTGATGATGGGCTGCTATGCGGCCGAGCTCCTCACGGTCGGCGTGCTCGTCTGGGCGACCGCGACCGGCGCAGCCACCGTCGGGCTGATCCTGGCGGTCGCCGCCGCCTTCGGCGCGGCGCGCGCCTTCATGGCCCCGGCCGGCACCGCGCTCGGGCCGATGCTGGTGCCCAGGCAGCTGCTGCCCCGCGCCATCGCCTGGAACTCGCTGGCCTTCCAGACCGCCTCGATCCTCGGGCCGGCCGTCGGCGGGCTGCTGCTGGCCCGTTCGACCACCCTGGCCTATGCGACCGCGCTGTGCCTCTACGCGACGGCCGCCCTGCTGGTCTTCCTGATCCGCACGGACACCCAGCCGAAGGTCAACCCGGGCTCGCGCCTGGCGCTGGTCAAGGAGGGACTGGCCTACGTGTGGAACCAGAAGATCGTGCTCGGCGCGATCTCTCTGGACCTGTTCGCCGTCCTGCTGGGCGGGGCGACCGCGCTGCTGCCGGTGTTCGCCCGCGACGTGCTGCATGTGGGCGAGCAGGGCTTCGGCATCCTGCGCGCGGGACCGGCCATGGGCGCCACGGTGGTGGCCCTGTTCCTGGCGGCCAACCCGATCCGCAGCAAGGCCGGCCTGTTCATGTTCACCGGCGTCGCGGTCTTCGGGGCCGCCACCGTGGTCTTCGGCCTCTCCAAGTCGCTCTGGCTGTCGGTGGCGGCCCTGGCGGTGCTCGGCGGCGCCGACATGCTGAGCGTCTACATCCGCCAGACGCTGGTCCAGCTGGTCACGCCCGACAACATGCGCGGTCGGGTGGCGGCGGTCTCGACGCTGTTCATCGGCGCCTCCAACGAGCTCGGCGAATTCGAGAGCGGCGTCGTGGCCCGCTTTCTGGGCCCGGTGGGGGCGGCGGTGTTCGGCGGCGTGGGGGCGATGTTCGTCACCGGCCTCTGGGCCAAGCTGTTTCCCGCCTTGCGCAAGGCGGACCGCCTCGAATAACTGTCTGCCATATTCATAGGGAGCTCTCGGACGAGAGAATTGCAATTATGGGCGCATTGGAAGGCAAGGTTGTCCTGGTTACAGGCGGCGGCAACGGCATCGGGCGCGACTGCGCTCTGATCGCCGCGCAAGAGGGCGCGAAGGTCGTGGTCAACGACCTGGGCGGCGGCCTCAAGGGTGACGACGAGGGCTCCGCGAGCGCCGCCGAGAAGGTCGCCCAGGAGATCCGCGCGGCGGGCGGCCAGGCCGTCTCCAACTCGGACAGCGTGACCAACTACCGGGCCGTCCAAGGCATGGTCGAGCAGGCGCGCGACGAGTTCGGCGGCCTGCACGCGGTGATCAACCCGGCCGGCATCCTGCGTGACGTGATGTTCCACAAGATGACCGAGGACGACTGGGACCGCGTCATCGACGTGCACATGCGCGGCAGCTTCAACGTCGCCCGCGCCACCATCGAGCTGTTCCGCGAGCAGAACGACGGCGCCTACATGTTCTTCACCTCGACCTCGGGCCTGTTCGGCAACATCGGCCAGGCCAACTACGGCGCGGCCAAGATGGGCATCGCCGGCCTGTCGCGGATCATCGCCATGGAAGGCGCGCGCAACAACGTGCGCTCCAACTGCCTGGCGCCCGTGGCCTGGACCCGGATGACCCAGTCGGTGCCGGTGAAGGACGAAGCCGCCGCCGCCCGCCGTCAGGTGATGGCCGAGAAGATCCGCGCCGACCAGCCGGCCCGCTTCTCGGTGGCGATGGTCTCCCCGGCCGCGGCCCACGTGTCCGGCCAGATCTTCGGCGCCTCGGGCGAGACGATCACCCTCTACTCGCAGCCGCGGCCGATCGAGACGGTGACCAAGGAAGAAGGCTGGACGGTCGACACCATCCTCTCCGAGGCGGTGCCGAAGATGCAGCCGAAGTTCTTCGACCTGAACCGCGCGCCTCCGGCGGCCCAGCCGCAGAAGCAGCCGGCGTAAGCTGAGCGGAGCGACCGGCGGCGCCTGCGGCGCAACCGGTCACCGCAATTCGATGAAGGGTGACGGGTTGGGCGCGAGCCCTACCTGTCACCCTTTTTCTTTGGCCTATCGCCCGCCGCTGCGCAGGATGAACGCCAGGATCTCGGCGATGGCGACGTAGAGTTCTTCGGGGATCTCGGTGTCGAGCTCGATGTGGGAGAGGGCCTCGGCGAGGGCCGGGTTCTCCTCCAGCGGCACGCCGTGCTCGCGGGCGGCGGCGATGATCTTCTCGCCCAGCCAGCCGCGGCCGACGGCCACCACCTTG
This sequence comes from Phenylobacterium terrae, assembly GCF_042681205.1. NCBI lineage: Bacteria > Pseudomonadati > Pseudomonadota > Alphaproteobacteria > Caulobacterales > Caulobacteraceae > Phenylobacterium > Phenylobacterium terrae. The sequence continues at coordinate 2,368,122 of NZ_JBHUEY010000001.1, read as the reverse complement.
GGGGCCTCCGGCTCGGTGTAGCGCAGGGCGACGGCCAGGCGGCGGGCGACGGGGCCGGTCATGTGGCCTGGTCCAGGAAACGCCCCGGCGGGACGGGCGCGCGCGGCGCCGGCCCCAGCCGCACCGCCAGCTCGGCCTCGAAGCTCGCGCGCGACAGGGCCGCCGTCAGCCGCTCGCCGTCGCGGGCGAGCCGGCGCGCCGTCTCCGGCCGCTCGGCCCACAGGGTCACCCCCGCCTTGGCGCCGCGGAGTACGACCTGGGCCTCGACGGGTCCCATCGGCTCCAGGTCCAGGGCGAAGCGGACGCGCCAGGCCGGCGGGGCGGCGCCGTGTTCGGAGCGTCCATCCCCCTCCCCGTCCGGCGCATCGCGGCGGATCTCGAAGCCGGCCACGGCCGGTCCGTGCGGCGTCGTCAGCGGGACCTCGAAGCTCCATCGCGCCGCGGCCGGAACCTCGTCGGGCGGGCGGGCGGTCGGCAGGGAGGCGATCTGGTGCAGCTCCTGGCGGGCGATCGCCGCCTCCACCTGCGGCGCGAGGGCCCGGGCGATGGCGGCGGGCCCGGCGTCGGCCGGCAGGCTGGGCGCGGCCGGCGCCTGGGGCGCGGGCGCAGCGCCCGCCATCGGCGGCGCGGGACGAGCGGCGGCGGGCGGCGGCGCGGGACGGCCGGGCGCGGCCTCTCTCGGCGGTGGCGCGGCGGTCGGGGCCTCAAGCTCGACAGGCGGCGCGGGCGCGGCTGCGGCCGGCCTCGCGGAGAGCGGCCGGGGCGGTGGGGCGGGTCTCTGCGCCAGGGCCATGTCCGACGCATCGGGGGCGGGCTGCGGCGGCGCACTTTGGGGTCCGGCGGGCGCAGGGGCCGCAGACGTCGGAGCAGCCGCGGCCGGCGCCGAAAGCTGCGGCGCAGAGACAGGCGCCGCCGCCGTGTTCGGCGGAGCGGCCGCCTGCGCCGTCGCAGCCGGCGGGGTGGGAGGCGGAGCGGCCGCGGGCGGCGCCGCAGGAGCTCCCGCCGCGGCCGTCGACGGGGGCGCAGGGGCAGGAGCCGTCGCGGCCGGTGCGGACGGCGGCGCCGGCTGACCGCTCGGCGGCGAGGCCGGCGTCGGCTGGGCGCTGGCCGGTGCAGGCGGAGACGGCTGGGCGGTCGCCGCCGCCGCCGCTGGGGCGGGGGCGCGAGGCGGCGCCGACTGGCCCGCCGCCGGCGCGGCGGCCGCGGCCTGAGCCGGCGCTGGCGGGGCGGCGCGGGGTTCGGGCGGGGGCGCCGGCGCGTGGGCGGCCCGGCCGGACGGCGGCGGGTTCGCCGCGGCGGGCCGGTCAGGGGCCTGAGGCGCCAGGTCGGCGACGACCTGCTGCAGCTTCACGAGCGCGGCCTTCAGGTCGCTGGTTGGGCGGGGCGGGACGCCGGCGGGCTGCGGCCGCGCGAGCCGGGCCTCCAGGAAGAGGCCGGAGACGGCCAGGGCCTGCTTCAGCCCCTGGGGCGTGGTCAGCGCCTCCGGGCGAGCCTGCAGGGCCATGACCGTGCGGACGGCGGCGCGCAGCGGGGCGGGCAGGTCCGGCTGCTCGGCGAGCCGCGCGAGGTTGGCCATGAGCGGCGCGACGCTGTCCTGCGAGATGGCCGCGCTCTGCGCCGCCGCGCCCGCGGCCTGGGCCAGCTGGGGCGGCAGGAGGATCGCCGGCATGGCCGGCGGGGTGCGGGCGGGCGCCGGCGCGGCCGCGGCTGGCGGCGCATCCGCGCCGGGGGCGGGCGCCGTCCGCGGCGCCGGAGCCTGCGGCTGGGCGGCGCCCTGGCGGGCCTGCGTCTCGCCCTGGGACTTGCCGTCGGACCGGGGCGCGGCGGGCGCGACCGGGGCGACGGGCGGAACCGGCGCCGACGGTGGCGTCAGGCCGGCGGCGGCCAGCACCCGCTGGGCCTCCGGCGACAGCTGCGGCACGGGGAAGACGGTCACGGGCGGCGCGCCTTTCGGGTCTTTCTCCCGGCAGCGTAGGCCGTCACGGTGAAGCCGCCCTTAAGCCTCCGCGAGCCGCGCCAGCGGCTCGCCGGTCAGCCGGCGGACGATCCAGTCGTCCAGCGCCGCGGCCCCCAGGGCGTCGTAGAAGGCGATCGACGGCGCGTTCCAGTCGAGCACCGCCCATTCCAGCCTCGCCAGCCCCTCGGCCACGCAGCGGCGGGCGAGGCCGGCGAGCAGCGCCTTGCCGGCGCCGCGGCCCCTGGCCTCTTCCCGCACGAACAGGTCCTCCAGGTAGATCCCGTGCCGGCCGGCGAAGGTGGAATAGCTGTAGAACCAGAGGGCGAAGCCGACGGGCGTTCCGTCCGCCTCGGCGATGTCGCAGAAGACCCGCGGCGCGGGCCCGAACAGGTCGCGGGCGATGTCGGCCTCGGTGGCCTTCACCTGGTCCAGCAGCCTCTCGTACTCGGCCAGGTCGCGGATGAAGCCGTATATTGTCGCGCAGTCGGCGGGGCTCGCGGGTCGGACGGCGATCTTGGCGGCCTGCAGGGGAGCGTCGGTCATGGCGGTGTCTTCGGAGTTCCTGGACTATCTGCTCGAGCAGCTCGAGCCGCTGGGCCGGGTGACCAGCCGGCGGATGTTCGGCGGCGCCGGCCTCTACCGCGACGGGATCATCTTCGGGATCGTCTCGGGCGAGGCCGTCTACTTCAAGACCGACGAGACGAACCTGCCCGACTACGAGGCGGCCGGCGCCGAGCGGTTCGATCCCATGCCGGAGCGGCCGGCGAAGTTCAGCTACTTCTCCGTGCCCCCGGACGTCCTCGAGCAGCCGGACGAGCTGGCCGAATGGGCCCGCAAGGCCGTGGCCGCCTCCGCCCGCCGGCCCGCCAAGCCCGCTAAGCGGCCGCGCCGGCCCCGATCGTGACGCCGGGCGGCGGAACCGAGTCCTCGGGCACGAAGAAGTCGGGCATCAGCGGCCGCGACGGGTCCACCCGGTAGGGCTCGAAGTCGCGCACCCCCTCGCCGTAGAGGAAGGTGTCGTCGATCAGGCAATTGCCGCTGAACTGGCGCGCGGGCTTGTTGAAGATCGCGTAGGCCGCGTCGGCCATGATCTCCGGCTTGCGGCAGCTCCTCATCCCCTCGTCGCCGGCCAGGGCGAACTGGATGGCGGCGGTGGCGATCCCGGTCCTGGGCCACAGGGCGTTGAAGGCGATCCCGTCCTCGCGGAACTCCTCGGCCATGCCCAGCACGCACATGCTCATGCCGAACTTGGCCATGGAGTAGGCCACGTGGCCCTTGAACCAGCGCGGGTTCATGTCGAGGGGCGGGCTGATCATCAGGACGTGCGGGTTGGCCGCCCGCTTCAGGTGCGGGATGCAGGCCTTGGAGGTCAGGTAGGTCCCGCGCGCATTGACCCCGTTCATCAGGTCGTAGCGCTTCATCTCGGTCTGCAGCGTGCCGGTCAGCTGGATGGCGCTGGCGTTGTTCACGCAGATGTCGATGCCGCCGAACCGCTCGACGGCCTTGTCCACCGCCGACATCACGCTGGCCTCGTCCCGCACGTCGACGACCAGCGGCAGGGCCTTGCCGCCCGCCTTCTCGATCTCCTCGGCGGCCGTGTAGATGGTGCCGGGCAGGTGCTTGTGCGGCTCGGCGGTCTTGGCGGCGATCACCACGTTGGCGCCGTCGCGGGCGGCGCGCAGGCCGATGGCCAGGCCGATCCCGCGGCTCGCGCCGGTGATGAAGAGGGTCTTCCCGGAGAGCGACATCGAACCCCCTCCCCTACCCGAGCTTGCCGAAGTCGGGCGCGCGCTTCTCGCGGAAGGCGGCGAAGGCCTCCTTCGCTTCCGGCGACTTCAGCTGGGCGGAGAAGTGGCGGCCTTCCTCGTCGATCCGCGCCGCCAGGCGGGCGGGGTCGCGCATCAGCGCCTTGGTGATCGCCACCGCGCTCGGCGGGCGGGCCGCCACCGCTTCGGCCGCGGCGCGGGCCTTGGCGCGCAGCTCTGCGGCCGGGACGGCCTCGTTGGCGATGCCCCAGGCCACCGCCTTGGCCGCATCCACCGCCTCGCCCAGGACGAACATGGCGAAGGCCCGGGCGTGGCCGATCCGCTCCGGCAGCTGCAGGCTGGAGGCGGCCTCGGGCACCAGGGCGAGGTTCACGAACGGCGTGGTCAGCAGGGCGTCCTCGGAGACGTAGACCAGGTCGCAGTGCAGCAGCATGGTGACGCCCACGCCCACCGCGCGGCCGTTCACCGCCGCCACGATCGGCGTCTTGGCCCGCGCCAGCGCGCTCAGCAGCGGATTGCCCCCGCGCCGGGCGTCCTGGGCCGAGGCCTCGCCGGCGTTCACCGCCGCGAACTCGCCCAGGTCGTTTCCGGCGGTGAACATGTCGCCGTTGGCCTGGATCAGGACGCAGCGGACGTCCCTGTCGAACTCGGCGCCGTCGATGCCGTCGGCCAGCGCCTGGTACATCTCCCGCGTCAGGGCGTTCTTCTTCTCCGGGCGGTTCATCGTCAGGGTCAGCACCCCGGCGGATTTCTCGGCCAGCACGTGCTGTTCGGTCTGGACCAGGGTCTCGCTCATCGGCGCCTCCTCACGTCTTACTGCGTAAAGGCTAGGCCGCGGACGCGACGGCGTCGATCCGATTTCCTCTAACAGCGGCATGCGAAAACAGGCGCTTGGCCGCCCTTGCGGTCAAGCCGCGCCACAGTTCCGCCTCCGTGGCTTGTTCATCCTTGATTAACACGCTGTGGCGGCGTTTTAGTCGCCCGCAATGGAAACACCCCCCAGGAGAGTAATAAGCATCATGAAGCCCTTAAGGCTCGGGCTCATCGCCGCTGTCGCGATCGGCATGCTGGCGCCGGTCGCCGTTTCTTCCCAATCCAAGGACGCAGGCGTGTCCGAGAAGGACCGTCAGCGCGGCATGGCCGAGGCCCCGGCCATCGCCCAGGCCGCCGGCGTCACCTGCCAGGTCTCCGACGCCCGCTTCATCGGCGAGGTCGCCGACAAGAAGGCCAAGACCAAGAGCAGCTACTACGAAGTGGACTGCTCCGAGGGCCTCGGCTTCGTCCTGCAGAACACCGCCGGGGCCAAGCCCTCGGCGTTCACCTGCATCGAGGCCAGCGCCCCCGGCGCCGACGGCAAGCCGAGCGCGCTCGCCTGCGCCCTGCCCGGCAACCAGAACAGCACCGCCGACGTCGCGGCCCTGGCCAAGAAGGCCGGCGTCGCCTGCCCGGTCGAGAAGGTCCGCGCGGTCGGCCAGACCACCGACAAGAGCCTGTTCGAAGTGCTCTGCGCCGGCGGCACGGGCTACATCGTGACCGCCAGCAACCCGCCGATCGCCTCGGCCACGGCCGAGGCGGCGAGCTGCCTGCTCTACGACGAAGCCAACACCAACATCTCCTGCACCCTGGCCGACAAGGCGGCCCGCCTGGCGGTGGTGGACACCCTGGTCCAGCAGTCGGGCACGAGCTGCCAGGTCAAGGACCGCAAGTTCGTCCTGATGACCAAGCAGAACGACACCTACTTCGAAGTCGCCTGCCAGGACGGCAAGGGCTACATGATCAAGGCCGACGCGGCCGGTAAGGGCTCGGCGGTCGACTGCGCCAAGGCCCAGCACATCGGCGGCGGCTGCACCCTGACCGACGCGCGCGCCGCGGCCACCGAACAGGCCGGCCTCTACACCCGGCTCGCCAAGTCGGCCGGCCACAACTGCGAAGTGACTCAGTACGGCGCCCTGCCCGCCGCGGCCGGCAAGGACGTGGTCGAGCTGGTCTGCGCCAACGGCCCCGGCGGCATCGGCGTGTTCGAAGCCAACGGTTCGGGCAAGGTCTACAACTGCGCTCACGCCCTGGTGGCCGGCTACCGCTGCTCGCTCAACAAGGGCGACACCGGCGCCTCGGCCCTGACCGCCGACCTGAAGAAGCTCGGCAAGGGCTCCTGCACGGTCAAGGACTCGCGCCTCGTCGGCAAGACGGCCAACGGCAGCGCCTACGTCGAGGTGAACTGCTCGGACGGCCTGGCCGGCTACATGATCGAGTACACCGCGGCGACCGTGACCCCGAAGGAAGCCATCGGCTGCGCCTTCGCCAAGGGCATCGCCGGCGGCTGCAAGCTGCCGGGCAACACCTGAGGCGCGGCGCTACAGCCTGAAGTCAGAGGCCCGCGGGGACGCCCCCGCGGGCCTTTTTCTTTGGTCTCACCAGGCGGGGCGCACCGACGAGATCGCGTCGCCGAGGCCGAGGGAGCGGGTGTCCGAGACGCTCCGGCTGACGGTCACGCAGCGGCCGCGGTAGCCGGCGTCGGAGCAGACGATCCACGGCCCCGAGCCGCGCTCGATGCGGATCGAGCGCACCCGGTCGTTCAGGCCGGTGTGGTCGAGATTGTCCACCGGACCGTCGATCCAGGCCGGCTGGCCGCGGAACCCACGGCCCTCGAACAGGCCGATCGCGCCGCCAGGGTAACCGCCGGGATAGCCGCCGTAGCCCGGTCCCGGCCCGTAACCGGGAGGATCGTAGGGCGCGGGCAGCGGCGCATAGGGCGAGCCCGGCCGGCCGACGGCGCCTGGGCCCAGGCAGACCAGCCCGCCCTCGGCGTCGACGGTGATATCGCTGGCGCAGCTCAGCACGTTGATCGAGGACTGAGCCCAGCCGTTCACGCCGCGACAGCGGGCGTTCAGGAACTGCCCCTCCATGTAGATGTCGGTGCACTGCCGCTGATAGCTGCCCGGCGGCGGGCCGCCGTAGGGCTGGGCCTGAGCCGGCGCCGCCGCCGCCGCCAGCGCCAGGGCCGAAAGGGCCAGGATCGTTCGCATTCTTGCGCTCCAGTCTCGTCCCTTGAGCACTGTAACGCTTGAAACGTCCTGACGGTCCAGATCAGCCGATCGCCGCCTCGATGAACATCGGGCCGCGCTGGGCCATGGCCCCGGCGAACACCTTCTCGAAGTCCTCGGCGGTCTCGCAGCGGACGGCGGGTACGCCCATGCCCTTGGCCATGGACACCCAGTCGATCTTGGGATCGCCGAGGTCCAGCAGCTTGGAGGCGGCGGGCCCGGCCTCGGTCCCCGCGCCGGTGCGCATCAGCTCGATGTTCAGGATCCGGTAGACGTGGTTGGCGAAGACCACGACGGTCACGTCGAGGTTCTCGCGGGCGATCGTCCACAGGCCCTGGACCGTGTACATCGCCGCCCCGTCGCCGTTCAGCGACAGCACCTTGCGGTCGGGCGCGGCCACCGCGGCGCCGATGGAGAGCGGGATGGCCTGGCCGATCGCCCCGCCGGTCAGGGCCAGCACCTCGTGCGGCGCGGCCTTGGCGCAGGGCACGGCGACCCCGCCGCCGGAGGTCACCGAGTCGTCGCAGATGATCGCCCCTTCCGGCAGGTGGCGGGCGATGGCGATCCCTGCCGACTGCGGCGTCAGCGCCCCGGCCGGCGCGGCGTCCGGCTTCACCAGCGGCTGCACCGGGCCCTGCCTGGGGGCGCCGAGCGCGTCGGCGAGGGCGTTCATCGCCGCCACCGCATCCTCGGACCGGGAGGCGAGCTCGGTGGTCTGGCAGCCTTCGGGCACCAGCACGCTCGGCCGGCCCGGATAGGCGAAGAAGGCCACGGGCGTGACGGTGCCGACGAAGACCATCAGGTCGACGCCTTCCAGGTCGGCCAGGGCCGCCTCGCCGAAATACTGCATCCGGCCGGGCTGGAAGTGGCCGGCGCCGCGGGGCTGGCGGGCGACGAAGGTGTCGGCCAGCACCCGGTAGCCGGCGGCCGCCAGCCGGCCCGCCGCGGCCATGCCGGGCGCCAGGCAGGCCTGGCCGCCGATCAGGAACACCGGCTTCTTGGCCTCGCGCAGGGCGCGGGCGACGGCGTCGACCTTATCGCCGGCCGGCTCGGCCCGCGTCGGCTTCTGGGCCCGCACGGGCTCGGACTTGGTCTCCAGCCAGGCGCTGTCGGCGGGCAGGATCAGGCTGACCGGCCCGCCCGGCGGGCCGTAGCTGGCCGCCACGGCCTCGGCCGCCACGCCGGCCACGGCGTCGGGGCTGTCGGCGCTCTTCAGCCAGATGGAGTTGGGGCTGGCCAGGGTCGGGATGTCGGAGTTCAGCGGCGCGTCGTACTGGCGGTGGTAGGTCGCGTGGTCGCCGATGACGTTGACGATCGGGGTGAAGGCGCGCCGGGCGTTGTGCAGGTTGGCCAGGCCGTTGCCGTAGCCGGGGCCCAGGTGCAGCAGGGTGCAGGCCGGCCGCTCGGCGATGCGACCGAAGCCGTCGGCGGCGCCGGTGGCCACGCCTTCGAACAGACACAGCACCGGGCGCATGGCCGGCTGGCGGTCCAGGGCGCTGACGAACTGCATCTCGCTCGTCCCCGGGTTCGCGAAGCAGGCGGTGACCTCGTTGGCCAGGAGCGTTTCGATCAGGGCGTCGGCGCCGTTCATGTTCAGAACACCATCACGTCTGGAGGGGCGGGGTCGGAGTAGAGGCGCTCGACGTCGGCGGCGCGCAGCCGCCGGGCGAGGGCCTGGGCGATGTAGCCCTTGTCGGTGATCTCGCCGGCGCCGGCGTTGGGCGGGCCGTCCAGCACCAGGGCGCGGGTCACCTTGCCGCCGCCCTTGGCCGCGGCGTTGTAGCGGGAAAGCCCCTCGCGGGCCGCAGCCTGCACCTGGGCGCGGTCCATCGTGGGGTTGGGGTAGAGCAGCAGGCCGACGCCGGCCTCGCCCTCGCCGCAGACGACCGCGTCGGTCACCGCCCCGCCGATCGCGCCGACGGCGGCGATGCGCAGGTCGCCGACGGCCACGAAGGTGCCGCTGGCCAGCTTGAAGTTCTCCGAGATGCGGCCGTCGAACACCAGCCCCTGCATCGGGTCTTCCGGATCGACGAAGCGGGCGGCGTCGCCCAGGCGGTAGAAGCCCTCCTCGTCGAAGATCTCGCCGGCCAGGTCCTCGCGGCCGAGGTAGCCCGGGGCCACCTGCGGGCCCTTGACCCGGAACTCCAGCTTTCCGGCGACCGGCGAGAGCTTCACCGCCGTGCCCGGCACCGGCAGGCCGATCAGGCCCATGCGGTCGTTGGGCCAGTGGACGTTGCAGGCGGTGGGGCCGGTTTCGGTCGCGCCGTAGCCGCTGGCGAAGCTGATCTTCTCGCCGACCGTGCGCACCGCCACCGCCTGGATGCGGTCCGCCACCTCCTGGCCCAGCGCCGCGCCGCCGTACTGCAGCACCCGCACCCGCGAGAAGAAGGTGCGGGCCAGGGCCTCGTCCCTCTCCAGCTCGTCCACCAGCAGCATCCAGCCGGCCGGGACCATGTTGCAGTAGGTGGTGGCGACCTCCTTGAGGTTCCGGACGGTCTCGGCGAACCGGCCCGCCACCGGCTGGCCGGCGTCGATGTAGAGCGTCCCGCCCCGGTGCAGGCCCATCTGCAGGATGGCGTTGGCGCCCAGGCTGTGGCTCCAGGGCGCGGAGTTGACCATCACCGGCGGTTCGGGGTCGTCGTAGCAGGCGGCGACCTGGGCCGCGGTCACCGCCAGCCGCCGCTGGGCGATGATCACCGCCTTGGGCAGGCCCGTGGAGCCGGAGGTCAGCAGGTATTTAGCATGGTCTTCGGGCCGCGCGCTGGGCGCTGCGGGCGCGGCGTTCCACAGGCGCTCCAGGGGGATGTCGCCGTCTCTCGCGTTCTTGCCCGCGATCACCGGCAGGCCCTGCAGGAAGTCGGCCTCCAGCGCCTCGCGGAACAGGGCCGCGTCCTCGGTGTAGACGGCCGCCGGCTTCAGGACCTGCACCGCGTGGGCCAGCCGCGAGAGGTCCGCGCCCGGCAGGCCGTACTGCGGCGAGACCGGCGCGGCCGGCAGGCCCTGGCTCATCGCCGCGTACTTGATCAGCGCATGGTCGATCCCGTTGCGGGCCAGGATCAGCAGCGGCCCCTTGCCGACGACGTCCAGTTCGCGCAGGCCGCCGGCCAGCGCCGCGACGCGCTCGTGCGCCTCGAGGTAGGAGAGCTTGCGCCAGCCCTCGCCCGCCCGTTCGGCGAGCCAGGTGCGGTCCGGCGCCTCGCGGGCCCAGTGGGCCAGGGGCTCGACGGGCGTCTGGAAGGTGGCGTCGAAGGGCGTGGGGTTGGTGAGCACGATCTCGCCGCCCGGGCGGCGGTCCACCTCCAGCCGGCGGGGCGCGTAGCGCGGGTCGCGGAACGGCGCGGTGGCGATGCGGAGCTCGGCGTCCATCCCTCCTGGGTTAGCCGCTGGCGGAGCCTTCGTCGAGATTCCTCAGCTGACGCTCGAGCCACAGCCGCTCGGCCGGCGCCGGCGAAAGGGCCAGGGCCGACTTCAGCGCGCAGGCCGCCTCCGCCCGCCGCCCCGCCTTCACGCAAAGGCCCGCCCGCGCCGCCTGGTAGGGCAGCCAGCCTTCGACGCCCGTGATCGCCGCGAGCGCGGCTAGACCCTCTTCCGCGCCCCGCGCCTCGCCGATCGCCACGGCCCGGTTCACCGCCGTCGCCGCGTGCGGGCGGACCAGCATCAGGATCTCGTAGAGGGCGGCGATGTCGGGCCAGGGCGTCGGCCGTCCCTCGATGCGGGCGCAGTGGGAGGCGTGGACGGCGGCCAGCAGCTGGCGCGGGCCGCTGCGGCCCATTTCGGCCGCGCGGTCCAGGAGACGCACCCCCTCGTGGATCAGGTCGGCGCGCCAGAGCCCGACCTCCTGCCGGTCCGGCGGGACCATCGCCCCGGCCGCGTCCAGCCTGGCCGGCCGCCGCGCCTCGGCGAAGCGGACGAGGGCGGCCAGGCCCAGCGCCTCCGGCTCGTCCGGCATGAGCTCGGCCAGGAGAGGCGCAGCACCTCCTCGGCCAGGCCCGAGGCCTCGCCCGCCAGGGCCGCGTCCTCGTAGGCCTGGGCGTAGGCGACCTCGAGCGTGCTGAGCACCGCCTCCAGCCGCTCGGGCCAGGCCTCGCGTCGGGGGATCTCGAACGGCACGCCGGCGGCGGCGATCTTCTTCTTTGCCCGGGTGATCCGCTGCAGCATCGCCGGCTCGGCGACGAAGAAGGCCCGGGCCAGCCGCTCGGTGGAGAGGCCGCAGACCACCTTCAGGGTCAGCGCGACCCGTGCGTCCGGCGAGATGGCGGGGTGGCAGCAGACGAAGATCAGCCGCAGCCGCTCGTCCGGGATGGGGGTGTCGGCGGCGATCAGCGCCTCCTCGGGCGTGGGCGCCGGCTCGGGCGCGTCGAGCACCGCCCGCGCGCGCACGGCCGCTCGGCGCCTGGCGTCGATCGCCCGGCGCAGGGCCGCGCGCCAGAGCCAGGCCGCCGGATCGCGCGGCGGCTGGTTGGGCCAGGCGACGAGCGCCGCCGCGCAGGCCTCGGCGAAGGCGTCCTCGGCGGCGTCCAGGTCCCGCAGCCGCGCGGCGAGGGCCGCCACCACCCTCGGCCGCGCGGCCCAGATCTGCTGGCCGATCCGCTTCATCAGCCGTAGTTGGCGTGCGGCCGGACCTCGACCTTGCCGCCCGGCGTCACCGGGATCTTGCGGGCCCAGTAGAGCGCCTCGTCCAGGTCCTTCACGTCCAGTTCGTAGTAGCCGCCCAGGTGTTCGCGGGTCTCGGCGAACGGGCCATCGTGCAGGGTCTGGGCGCCGTCCGTGCCGGTGCAGACGGTGGTGGCGGTGGACGAGGGCTCCAGCGGCGCGCCGCCGTAGACGACGTTCTTGGCGCGCAGCTCCTCGCCGAGCTTGCGGTGCTTGGCGACCACCTCCATCAGCGCCTTCTGGCCCGCCTCGCCCTGGTAGGCGCCCTCCGGCTCGTAGATCAGCAGCATGTATTTCATCGTCTCTTCCCTTCGGGCCTCGATGTTGCGCGACGCCGATGCGTGCGTCACCGGGGAGACGCGCGGGCCTTGGGAGATTCGACAGGGCGCATGGCGATTGCCGGTACTCTCGCGCGAGGCGAACCCTTAGGACGAGGCATGACCACCGACGAGAAGGCGAAGTCGAAGCGGCGGCCCCCGATCAGCCTGGCCGCGCGGCTCGCGGGCCTGGTCCTCGACTTCACCCCGGGGGTGTTCGCGGTGCTGGCCTTCGCGGCCGGCGCCGTGATGCTGGCCGCCAGCGCCACGCCCGAGATCGGCGCCCGGCTGGAGCCGGTGGCGCGCTATGCGCCGGTGCTGGTCATCGAGCTGTCCCACTTCCTGGCCAGCGTGGTCGGCTTCCTGCTGATGGTCATCGCCAGCGGTCTGTGGCGCCGGCAGCGGGGCGCCTTCTGGATCGCGCTGGCGCTGCTCGCGGGCGGAGCGGTCTTCTCGGTCCTCAGGCACGCGCCGGTGATCGAGCCGGCGCTGCTGGTCGGCGTCGCCGCAGCCATGCTGCCCTGCCGCAGGGCTTTCCGCCGCCGCTCTCGCCTGACGGCGGGCGCGATCAGCCCGGTGTGGCTGGGCGCCATCGTCGTCACCGTCGGGGCGGCGGCCTGGCTCGGCTTCTTCGCCTACCGGGACATCCCGTACACGGACGAGCTCTGGTGGACCTTCCTGCGCGACGCCGACGTCGCCCGGTTCCTGCGCGCCGAGGCGGCGCTGGCGCTGCTCACCCTGCTGCTGGGCCTCAGCGTCCTCTTCAGCCGCCCGTCCGCCCGCGGCCGCGGCCGGGCCAGCCCCGAGGACATCGAGCGCGCCGCCGCCATCCTGGAGACCGCCCAGGACGCGCCGACCAACGCCGCGCTGGCCCTGGTGGGCGACAAGGACCTGCTGTTCTCGGCCTCGGGGCGCAGCTTCCTGATGTTCCGGGTCCGCGGCGCCCACTTCGTCGCGCTGGAGTCGCCGGCCGGCGATCCGGCGGAGCGGCGCGACCTGCTCTGGGCCTTCCTCGAGCTCGCCGACCGGGAGGGCCGGGGCGCGGTGATGTACGGGGTCGGCGACGAGCTCCTGCCGGACCTGGCCAGCCTCGGGATGAGCATCCGCAAGGTGGGCGAGAGCGCGACCGTCGATCTCTCCACCTTCAGCCTGACGGGCCGGGCGCGGCAGGACCTGCGCACCGCCCGCAACCGCGCCGAGCGCGAGGGCTACCGCTTCGAGCTCCTTCCGCCCGGCTCGGCCGCGGCGCACGAGGCGGAGCTGTCGCGGATCTCCAACGCCTGGCTCGCCGCGCAGAAGGGCGGCGAGAAGGGCTTCAGCATGGGCCGCTTCGACCTCGCCTACCTGAACCGCACGCCCCTGGCCGTGGTCCGCGGGCCGGACGGCGCCGTCGCCTTCGCCAACCTGCTGGTCAACCGCGCCCGCAGCGAGGTGGGCGTCGACCTGATGCGCCACCTCGAGGTCCGCAGCTTCGTCATGGACTACCTGTTCGCCGAGGCCATCCTGTGGGCCCAGCGCGAGGGCTATCGGACCTTCGACCTCGGCAAGACCCCCCTCGCCGGCCTCGACGACCACGACCTCGCCCCGCTGTTCATCCGCCTGGGCGACCTGGTGTTCGACGAAGGCGGCGCGCTCTACAGCTTCCAGGGCCTGCGCGCCTACAAGACCAAATTCTCGCCCAGCTGGCGTCCCGTCTACATCGCCGCCACCCCCGGCGTGCCGATGGTCAGCGCCCTTCTCGACGTCGCCCTGCTGTCCAGCGGCGGCTGGCGCGGGGTGCTGGGGCTGCGGGGAAGGCCGAAGGGCTAGGGCAGCGCTCTCTACTCTTGCCCCAACCCCCACCGTCATCCCGGCCGCAAGCCCGCCCTGGCGGGCTGGAGAGCCGGGACCCCGCCGGCAAGGCGCGGATACTGGGTCCCGGATCGGCCTTGCAGGCCGTCCGGGATGACGGGGCGGGAGGAGCGCGAGTTAGCTCGCCAGCGTCTCCAGGAACCGCACCGGCTCGCCGAGGTGAGGCGCCACCACCTCGTCGTCGCGCATGACGATCCGGCCGCGGACGATGGTCGCCATGGGCCAGCCCTTGGCTTCGAAGCCGTCGAAGGGGGTCCAGCCGACGCGGGTGGCCATGGCGTCGTGGGTGATGGTGCGGCGGGCCTTCAGGTCGACGATGGTGAGGTCGGCGTCGTAGCCGACGGCGAGGCGGCCCTTGTCGGCGAGGCCGAAGATGCGGTTGGCGCCGTGGCTGGTCAGGTCGACGAACCGCTCGAGGGTCAGCCGGCCTTCGGCGACGTGGGTCAGCATTACCGGCACCAGGGTCTGGACGCCCGGCATGCCCGAGGGCGAGGCGGGATAGAGCCGGGCCTTCTCCTCGCGGGTGTGGGGGGCGTGGTCGGAGCCGATCACGTCGGCGACGCCGTTGGCGATCCCGGCCCACAGCCCCTCGCGGTGCTCGGGCCCGCGGATCGGCGGGTTCATCTGGGCGAAGCCCTTCAGCCGCTCGTAGGCCTCCGGCCCGGCGAGCGTCAGGTGCTGGGGCGTGACCTCGACGGAGGCGACGTCCTTGTGGGCGGCGAGGAAGGCGATCTCTTCGCGGGTGGTCACGTGCAGCACGTGGATCCGCTTGCCCAGGCCCTTGGCGATGCGCACCAGCCGCTCGGTGGACTGGATGGCCGACTGGGCGTCGCGCACCTCGTAGTGGCTCACCCAGTCGCCGGTGCGGGCCAGCGGGCGGCGCTCGGCAAGGCGGTATTCGTCCTCGGAGTGGAAGGCGGCGCGGCGGCGGATGTGGCGCAGCACGTCCTCGACGCCGGCGTCGTCCTGCACCAGCAGGGTGCCGGTGGAGGCGCCCATGAACACCTTCACCCCGCAGCAGCCGGGCAGCTGCTCCAGCTCGCCGAGGAAGGCGGCGTTCTCGTGGGTGCCGCCGATGTAGAAGGCGTGGTCGCAGTGCATGCGCCCCTTGGCCCTGGCGAGCTTGTCCTCCAGCGTCGTGGGGTCGGTGGTGTTGGGCTCGGTGTTCGGCATCTCGAACACGGCCACCACGCCGCCGAGGACCGCCGAGCGGCTGCCGGTCTCCAGGTCTTCCTTCCACTCCATGCCGGGCTCGCGGAAGTGGACCTGGGTGTCGATGACGCCGGGCAGGACGGTGAGGCCCGCCGCGTCGAACACCTCGCCCGCCGAGGCCTGGGAGAGGTCGCCGACGGCGGCGATCTTGCCGTTGCGGACGCCGACGTCGGCAAGGCCGCGGCCGGCGTGGTTCACCACCTCGCCGCCGCGGACGATCAGGTCGAAGGTCTCAGGCAAGTTCCGGCTCCGTCGCCTCGAGCAGCTCGCGCGCGGCCAGGGTCACCGTGCGCACGCCCAGGTCCATCATGTGGCAGATTTCCTGGTTGAGTCCCGGGTCGACGCGCCGGATCTCCTCCAGGGTGCGCACGCCCCGCACCGCCCGGGCGTGTTCGCCCCAGGGGCCGTAGAGCTGCTCGTCGGAGGGGCCGAAGAGGCCCAGCGTCGGCGTCCCGGCGGCGGCGGCCATGTGCATCAGGCCCGAGTCGTTGCCGATGAAGAGGCGCGCGCGCTTCAGGCAGGCATAGGCGGTCAGCACGTCCACCTTGCCCACCAGGTCGATGAAGCGGTTCTTGAGCACCACGTGGCGCAGCGGGGCGACGACCTGGTGGTCGGCCGTCCCGCCCAGGATCATCAGTCGCCCGCCTTCCATCGGGCCGCCCTTGCCGAGCAGCTGGATGGCGGCTTGCGCGAAGCGCTCGATGGGCCAGGTCTTGCCGACCCAGTTGGAGGCCGGCGCCAGGGCCAGGATGGGGCCCGCGCCCGCCGTCAGCTCGTCGGCGCGCGCCTCGGTCTCGGCGGAGGTGAACAGGAAGGGCGCCGGCGGCTCGTCCTCCAGCTTCAGCACCCGGGCGGCCTCGATCACCTTGTGCACCGGCGAGCCGGAGCCCTTGCGGTGGACGGCCCGGCGCTTGGTGGACAGGAAGCGGTTGATCGCCGAGCCGCGCAGGTCGACGACCAGGCCCCACTTGCGGCGGCGCACCTCGCTCCACAGGCCCAGCCAGTGGCCGCCGCCCTTGTGCTTGTCGAGGACGATCACCTCGTCCAGGTGCGGGACCTCGGCGAACAGCGGGGCCGCATCGCGGCCGGCCACGATGGTGAAGCGGGCGTTGGGGATCTCGTCGAGCAGCTTCTTGATGAGGCCCGAGGAGAGCACCGCATCGCCGATTCGCGTGGCGGTGATGAACAGAATCGGAAACGAGCCGCGCGCCATGGAGCCTCTATAGGATGGGCTCGGCTGGCGCTCCACCGACTCCGCGCTTAAGTCTCGGGCCATGGCGAACAATCAACTCCTCGCGGTGCTGGCCAGCCGGGCGCTGATCGCCGTCTCCGGCCCCGACTGGCGTCACTTCCTGCAAGGACTGCTCACCCAGGATGTCGAAACTCTGGCGCCGGGCGAGCTTCGCTTCGCCGCCCTGCTGACGCCCCAGGGCCGGCTGCTCTACGACATGTTCGTCGCCGGCCGAGAGGACGGCTGCTGGCTGGAGGTCGAGGCGGCCAAGCTCCCGGCCATCGTCCAGCGGCTGTCGCTCTATCGCCTGAGGGCCAAGGTGGAGATCGCGGCGGACGAGACGCCGGTCGCGGCGCTGTTCGGCGGCGAGGCCGCCCCGGAGGGCTGGTTCCGCGACCCGCGCCTGCCGGCGCTCGGCTGGCGCGGCTACGGCGCCGCTGCGCCCGCCGACGCCCAGGCTGCGAGCGAAGCCGACTACGAGGCCCACCGCCTGGCGCTCGGCGTCCCCGGCCCCGCCGACTGGGGCTCGGAGAAGACCTATCCGATCGAGGCCGGCTTCGACCTGATGGACGGCATCGACTTCAAGAAGGGCTGCTTCGTCGGCCAGGAAACGACGTCACGCATGAAGCGCCGCGGCCAGATCAAGACGCGGATGCTGCCGATCGCGTTCGACGGCCCCGCGCCCGCGCCGGGCGCCGAGATCCTGGCCGGAAGCCTGCGCGCCGGCGAGGTGCTCTCCGGCCAGGACGGCCGCGCCATGGCCCTCGTGCGCCTCGACCGTGCGCTGGGCGCCGAGCTGACGGTGGAGGGCCGCCCCGTGCGCGTCGAGACGCCGGACTGGATGGCCTCGGCGATCAGCGAGAGCGCCTGATCCTTCAAGACCTCTCCCCGCTCGCGGGGAGAGGGTTGGGTGAGGGGCGCGCGGCCGAAAGGCCGCGCCCGGCGCGAAGCGGCGGAAACGTGTGCGCGCGGAGAGGCCCCCCTCACCCTACCCTCTCCCCCCGCGAGCGGGGGGAGAGGTCATTAGGCGAAGAACCCCCTCAGCGCCGCCAGCGTCTCGGCGGGCCGCTCCTCGGGGATGAAATGCCCGGCGTCGATCTCCTGGCCGCGGACGTCCGCGGCCCAGTCGCGCCAGATCGCCAACACGTCGTACCAGCGCGGCAGCGCGCCCTTGGCGCCCCAGAGGACGAGGGTCGGGACCTCGATCTTCCGCCCCGCCCCGCGGTCGGCCTTGTCGAGGGCGAAGTCGAAGGTCGCGCCGGCGCGGTAGTCCTCGCACATGGCGTGGATCACCGAGGGCTTGCGGCCGGCGCGCCGATAGTCCGCCAGCGCCTCGGGCGCGAAGGGGCCGCGGCCGCCGCGGAAGAAGAACCAGTCGGGGTTCGCCTCGATGATCCGCTCCGGGAACGGGTGCGGCTGGACGAGGAAGAACCAGTGCCAGTAGCCGAGGCCCATGGCCATGTCGGCGCGGCTGTAGACCTCGAATGTCGGCACGATGTCGAGGACGGCGAGACGGGCCACCGCCTCGGGGTGGTCCAGCGCCAGCCGGTAGGCGACCCGCCCGCCGCGGTCGTGGCCGGCCAGGTCGAACCGCTCGAACCCGAACCGGCGCATCAAGGCGAGGGCGTCCCGGCCCATCGCCCGTTTCGAGTAGGGCTCATGGTCGGCGGTGGTCTCCGGGCCCGTGCTCTCGCCGTAGCCGCGCAGGTCGGGCGCGATCACCGTGAAGTCGCGGGCGAGGTCGTCGGCGATCCTGCCCCACATCATGTGCGTCTGCGGCCAGCCGTGCAGCAGCAGCAGCGGCGGCCCGCTCCCGCCCCGGCGGACGCGCAGCCGCGCCTGGCCGACGTCGACCTCCAGGACCTCGAAACCCTCGAACATGGGCCGATTAGGCTCGCCGGCCTGGCCGCGGGCAAGCGCGATTGAAGCGCCCTGGCGCGGCGCATACCCTCGGTCGGCGAATCGGGCGGGGGGAGCGAAGATGCGCGCATTGGCATGGGCCGTGATCGCCCTGGCGCTGGCGGCGGGTCCCGTGGCCGCGCAGGAGGGGCCGCTCGACGAGCCGACCGAGAAGCTCTCGCTGAAGCCGCACCGCATCAAGGGCCAGCTGCTCGGCTACGGCTACACCCTCGGCGAGTTCACCGGCGAGGTGCGCAGCACGGCCAGCTCGGTCCGCGCGCCCACCTATTCGTCGGACAAGGCCAAGACCACCTTCACCTTCTCCTCGCCGCGGCATCCGCAGGTCACCGTCCGCTGCGCGGGCGGCCAGAGCCACCGGCAGCTGGCGTGGATCCAGTTCAACACCAAGGACCTCGCCTACGTCTGCGAGTTCGAGGGCGGCCCGCCCGACGCGGCCTTCGCCCTGGCGCTCAGCGACGGCTCGGTCATGCAGCGGCTGTATCAGCCCCAGCGGGCCGCCGAGCTGACCTTCGGGGCGGTCACGCTTCGCGCCGAGACGCGGCACGTGAAGGGCGCCCTGCCCTTCAGCGGCGGCGCGCCGGTGTCCTACCGCATCAGCCGCGAGGACGGCCGGGGGATCGCCGCCATGCTCCGCGGCGCGCTCCGGCCGACCTTCCACCTGCCGCCCGAGGGCGCGCCCGAACGCGACGCCGCCGCGCTCATGGCGCTCGCCCTCTTCTTCTTCGTCGATCCGGGCCTCGAGGAATACTAGGCGGCGCGGTCCAGCTCCTTGGCCAACGCCTCCAGCAGCTCGCGGCAGCCCTCCTCGCGCATCGCCACCGCGTTCGGCTCGTCGAAGTAGGCGCCCTGCTCGGTGTAGGTGAGGCGGCAGCCGCCCGCGACCGGGTCGATCTGGATGGTCGCCAGCGAGACCGAGATGTTGGTTCCGGCCACCGTCATCCGGTAGCTGATGACGATCCGCCGGTCCGGCACGATGTCCTGGTACTGGGTGACGTTGGTCATCTCCGGCCCGTCGCCGAACCGGAAGCGGGAGAACTCTTCGCCGCCGACGCGGAAGTAGTTGCGGTGCTCGAACACTTCCCAGCCCTCGCCCTCGACGAACCAGCGCCGCTTGGTGGCGGTGTCGGCGTGGGCGAAGAACACCTTCGACGGGGGGTGCCTGTAGGTCCGCTCCACGGTGAAGCTGCCGTGGGTCACCTTCGACGGTTCGGTCATGACGTCGGTCCTCATGTCTTCTTCTCCGGTTGATCGGCTTCGTCCTCGTCCAGCAGCGCGGCGAGGCGGTCGTAGCGGCGCTCGATGAATCGCCGGCGTTCGGCGACCCAGTCGGCCAGGGCGTCGAGGCCCTCCGGCCGCAGGCGGCAGGTGCGGGTTCGGCCCACCTTCTCGGTGGCGACCAGGCCCGTCTCCTCCAGCAGCTGGATGTGCTGGACCACCGCGGCCAGGCTGATCTCGAGGGGCCGGGCCAGTTCGCTGACCGACGCCGGCCCCGCGCTCAGCCGCTCCACGATCACCCGCCGGGTGGGCTCGGCGAGGGCGCGGAAGCTGGCGTCGACAGGCTGATACTCAAGCATGCACTTAAGTATCGCCACCTCGGTGGTTAGTCAAGCGATCACTTAAGTATCAGCCGCCCTGCTCTTCGCCGGTGGCCCGCTCCACCGCGACGGCGGCGGAGAAGCCGTGAAGCACCGTCGAGACCAGGACGGTGAAGGCGGCGATGGCCCAGAGCTCGGCCTCGTTGACCAGTTCCATGTGGCTGCCGGCGTAGCTGAGGTAGTAGACGGTCCCGACGCCGCGCACGCCGTAGACGGCCACCACCAGCCGCTCCCGCCGCCGCATCTTCGACCAAAGCAGCGAAAGCCAGCCCGAGAGCGGCCGCACGATGAAGATGAGCCCGAGCCCGACGAGCGCACCGCGCAGGTCGAGGTGGCTCAGCAGCGCCGGCATCGCCGCGCCGAGACCGATCAGCAGCATGGCCGTCAGGGCGTGCTCGATGGTCTCCGAGAAGTCGTGAAGCCGGACGTGGAACTCGTGGTGGGACTCGCTGCGGCGCACCGTCAGGCCGGACACGAAGGCGGCGATGAAGCCGTAGCCCTCGGCCAGCTCGGTGGCGCCGTAGGCGACGAACACCCCGGCCAGGGCGAAGACGCCGGCCTGGGTCTTGGCCAGGGCGTTCTCGCGCGGGAAGTCGAACAGCACCTTGCCGAGCAGCCAGCCCACCCCGACGCCGCCGGCCACGCCGACCGCCACGCGATAGAGAACGTCGCGCCAGGCCCACTCGCCGATGAGCTCGGGCGTGACCACGGACGCCGCCGCGACGGCCAGGCTGAGGTGGACGAAGGGAAAGGCCAGGCCGTCGTTGAGCCCGGCTTCGGTGGTGAGCGTCAGGCGCACCGGATGCTCGCCGCCCTCGGTGGGCCGCCCCACCTGCACGTCGCCGGCCAGCACCGGGTCGGTCGGCGAGAGCACCGAGGCCAGCAGCAGGGCGCCGCCCAGCGTCAGTCCCGCCGCCGCCCAGCCCAGCAGCGCCACCCCGATGATGGTCAGGGGCATGGCGATGGCCAGCATGCGGATGGTCGGACCGAAGCCGGCCAGGCCGACCAGCCGGTCGATGCGCAATCCGACGCCGAACAGGCCCATGATGACGCAGAGCTCGCTGACCACCTCCCACGGCTTGGGCGAGTCGATGGGGCTGATGGCCTCCGGCATGCCGGGGATCCAGCCGAAGATCAGCCAGCCCAGGCCGATCAACAGGGCCGAGGCGGTGGGCTCGCGGGCCGAGACGAACCGCGGCAGCCAATAGGCCAGGATGATCGCCACCCCCAGCGCGGCGAGCAGCACGTGATAGCTGGAGAACTCGAACACGCGATGCTTACGCGCGCCGGGCCTGCGGGTTCATTCCTGGGGTGCACGGCGGTCGCTCGCGGGGTCTTTCGCCCGGCGATCCGCCTCCCCAGATGAAGTCGATGAGCGTCGCCTTCACCCGCGAAGAGGACTACGAGGCCCAGGCCGCCGACCTGCCGGACCGTCCGATCTCGCCGCATCCGAACCTGGTCACGGCCTCGGGCCTCGCCCAGATCGAGGCAGAGCTGGCGGCCGCCCGCACGGCCTACGCCGCCGCCCAGGCCCAGGGCGACGTCAGCGCCGACCGCACGGCGATGGCGCGTGCGACGCGGGACCTGCGCTACTGGTCCGCCCGCCGGGCCACCGCCCAGCTCACCGAGCCCACCGGCGATCCCGACCTCGTCCAGTTCGGCCGCACGGTCGAGTTCGAGCGCGAGGACGGCCGGCGCCAGGCCTTCCGCATCGTCGGCGAGGACGAGGCCGACCCCGCCAAGGGCAGCGTCTCCTACGTCTCGCCGCTGGCCCGCGCCCTCATGGGCAAGGCCGTCGGCGACACCGCCCTGGTGAACGGCGCCGAGGTGGAGATCGTCGCCGTCCGCTGAACCCAAGGCTCAGTCGAAAATGTCGAAGATGCTGCGCCGCTTGTGGCCGTAGTGGCCGCGCTCGCCGCGTTCTCCGCGCTCGCCCCACTCGCCGCGTTCGCCGCGCTCCCCGCGTTCGCCCCACTCGCCGCGCTCGCCCGGATGACCGCCCACGGCGCCCGGCGGATAGCTGGCGGGGCGGTAGGCGACGCCGCCCTGGCTCGGCGCCTGCGCCGCGCCCTCGCTCCGGGCCGCCTCCATCAGCTTCTCGAGCTCGCCGCGGTCGAGCCACACGCCGCGGCAGGTGGGGCACATGTCGAAGTGCACGCCCGAACGCTCGACGGTGTTCATCGCGGCGTTGTCGTTGGGGCACATGAGCAGGGGCATCGCAGGGGACCTCCTTCGCGTTGCAGGGCACGAGGCTTCAAGCCCCCGGCCCGCAGGTGATGTTCCGAAGTTCTGCGGGCCGACATCACGTGGCCGAAGGTCGGCCGCCGCCAGAGGGGCCCGGTCCGCAAGCCTCGAACATGGGCCGGCGCGCCGCGGTGGACAACCCCGCGTCGGGTGCGCCCCTTCCGTCTCGTCGCTTCGCGCCGATCCACCTCCCCCGTCGTCTGCGCGTCGGGGGAGGAGCTGACGCGTCATTCTCCTCCCCCGCAGCGAAGACTGCGGGGGAGGGGGACCGCCGAAGGCGGTGGAGGGGGCGCTCGGCCCCTACCCCGCGATCTCGGCCACCGTCGCGCCCAGCGCCGCCACCAGGTCCTTGGGCGACAGCTCGGCCTGCAGGCCCCGCTGGCCGCCGTTGACGAACACCTTCTCGTGGGCCAGGGCGGCCGCGTCCACCACCACCGGGCTCTTCCGCTTCTGGCCGAACGGCGAGACGCCGCCGACCCGGTAGCCGGTGATCCGCTCGGCGTCGGCGGGCTTCATCATCGCCGCCGACTTGCCGCCGACCGCCGCCGCCAGTCGTTTCATCGCCACCTCCCTGTCGGAGGCCAGCACGGCGCAGACCGGCTTGCCGTCCACCTCGGCCATCAGGGTCTTCAGCACCCGCTCGGCCGGAACGCCCAGGCTCTCGGCCGCCTGCAGCCCCACCCGCGGGGCGTCCGGGTCGTAGTCGTAGGTCGCGAGGCGATAGGCGACCTTGGCGGCGTCGAGGGCGCGGGTGGCGGGCGTGGTCTTGGCCATCCCCCGGCTCTAGCCAAGCTCGCCGCGCCCCGCCACCATCGGCGCATGCACGAGCACCCCCACCGCTGCCCCTGGCCCGGCCAGGACCCGCTCTACCTCGCCTATCACGACACCGAGTGGGGCGTGCCCGAGTACGACTCGCGAGCCCTGTGGGAGAAGCTGGTGCTGGACGGCTTCCAGGCGGGGCTGGCCTGGATCACCATCCTGAGGAAGCGCGAGGCCTTCCGCGCCGCCTTCGACGGCTTCGACCCGGAGAAGGTCGCCCGCTACGGCGAGGCGGACAGGGCGCGGCTGATGGCCGACGCCGGCATCGTGCGTTCCAACGCCAAGATCGACGCGGCGATCGACGGCGCCCGGCGATTCCTCGACATGCGCGACAAGGGCGAGGACTTCTCGCAGTTCCTGTGGGGCTTCACCGGCGGGAGGCCGATCCAGAACGCCTGGGAGAACGTGTCGCAGGTGCCGGCCCAGACGCCGCTGGCCGTGGAAATGTCCAAGGCGCTCAAGGCCAAGGGCTTCAAGTTCACCGGCCCGGTGATCGTCTACGCCTTCATGCAGGCGACCGGCATGGTGAACGATCATGTCACACCCTGCTTCCGGCACGCCGAAGTGGCGGCTATGAGCGGCTGATGCCCAAGGGCCCCACCATGCTGCTCGAGAAGGCCTGCCCGGCCCCGGTCTGCGGGGTCGACGAGGCGGGCCGCGGGCCGTGGGCCGGCCCGGTCTGCGCCGGCGCGGTGATCCTCGACCCCCGCCGGGTCCCCAAGGGTCTGGACGACTCCAAGAAGCTCAACGCCAAGACCCGCGAGGCCCTCGAGGTCGAGATCAAGGCCAAGGCGGTCGCGTGGGGCGTCGGCTTCGCCTCGGTGGAGGAGATCGCCTCGCTGAACATCCTGCACGCCACCGGCCTGGCCATGTGCCGTGCCATCGAGGCGATGGCGGTGCAGCCGGTGTTCGCCCTGGTGGACGGCAACTACCGCTTCAAGCTGCCGTGCGACGTGAAGACCGTCGTCGGCGGGGACGGCAAGTCCAAGTCGATCGCCGCGGCCTCGATCCTGGCCAAGGTCGCCCGCGACCGGCTGATGGTGGAGATGGACGCCCGCTACCCCGGCTACGGCTTCGCCTCGCACAAGGGCTACCGCGCCCCGATCCACGCCCGCGCCCTGCTCGACCTCGGCCCCTGCGAGATCCACCGCCTGACCTGGGGCCCGGTCAAACTCGCCCTCATGGGCAAGGACCCACTGCTGGCCTTCGACGACGCCCTGCAGGACGAACTGCCGCTCTGAGCGGCTGGCGCAGCCAGCTAGACACAAAGAACACGAAGACCACGAAGGACACGAAGAGGCTGAGCACGCGCCGGCGCCTTCGTGATCTTCGTGGTCTTTGTGGTCTTCGTGTTCTGAATGCCGGCCTCGCCGGCGATTAGTCCCCTCCTCTCCCCGACGCGAAGCCCTTGGGGAGAGGAGAGGCGCGGATTGATCCGCTGAATCAAGATTGCCGTTGGCTCCCAGGGCGGCGATGGCTTGGCCATGGACGCCTCGATCTCCCCGGCCCTGATCTCCGCCTTCGAGGTCCAGGCCGGCTTCTGCGAGCGGCTGGGCTCGCCGTTCAACGCGGCGCTGGCGACGGCCGCGGCGGAGGCGATGGGCCGGGGCGACGGGCTCGAGGGGCTGCTGCGGCCCTGGGCCGGACTGAGCGCGCACGAGATCGGCGAGGCGGCCGTCACGCTGCGCCTGCTGGGCGCCTGCCACGATCTGGCGCTGAGCGGCGAGGCGCCGGAGCTCGCCGCCGCCTACCCGGCGCCGGATCGCGACGGCGACCCGCAGGCCGCCTGGCGCATCGCCCGGGCCGCGATGGCCGCCCGGCGCGGCCGCTTCGAAGCCTTCCTCGGACACGAGCCGCAGACCAATGAGGTGCGCCGCTCGGCGGTGCTGCTGCCGGGCTTCCTGACCATCGCGCAGGCGACGGGGCTGCCGCTGCGCGGCTTTGAATTGGGCGCCAGCGCCGGACTCAACCTCAACTGGGACGGCTTCCGTTATTCGCTGGGCGAGCACGCGTGGGGGCCGGAGGACTCGCCCGTCCGGCTCGCCGCCGAATGGCGAGGCCCGCCGCCCCCGCTCGATGCGCCGGTCCAGGTTCTGGAGCGCGCCGCCTGCGACCGCCGTCCCGTGGATCTGACCGACCCCGAACAGCGCCGCCGGCTGCTCGCCTTTATCTGGCCGGACCAGTTCCAGCGCCTGGCCGCCGCCCGCGCCGCCATCGACCTGGCGCTGTCGCGCGGCGTCCGCGTCGAGGCCGCCGACGCGGCTGAGTGGCCGGCCGGGCGCGCCGAGCCCCGGCGGGGCGCCGCCACGGTGCTCTATCATTCGATCTTCTGGCAGTACCTGCCCGAGCTCTCCCGCGCCCGGCTCGCGGCGCTGATCGACACGCTCGGGCGGACGGCCACGGCCGACGCCCCCTTCGCCTGGCTGCGGATGGAGCCTCCGCCCGGCGAGCTCGCCCACATCGAACTGCGCCTCACCCACTGGCCGGGCGGCGAGGACCGCCGGCTGGCGCGGGCGCACCCCCACGGCGCCTGGGTCGAGTGGACGGGCTGATCCTCGTCCGCCCCCCACCGTCATCCCGGCCGCAAGCCCGCCTCGCGGGCTGGAGAGCCGGGACCCAGGGGCCCCAAGCGCCGTAGCTGGGTCCCGGATCGGCCCTGCGGGCCGTCCGGGATGACGGGTGGTGTTTACCTGTCGCCCCGGCTCTCGCGCATGCGCAGGATCAGCGACTGGCTGGCGGAGGCCATCAGCTCGCCGTCCTGGGCGAACATGTACATCGAGCCGTGGGCGAAGCCGCCGTGCAGGCCGTGGATGCGGATGTCGCAGAGCACCCACTCGGTGGGCACGATCCGGCGGATGCGGATGGTGTTGTCGAGGCTATTGCCGCCGGCGTTGGCCCCCAGCGCCGCGCCGACGCCGGAGGGCACGTGGTCGGCCATGATCGCCAGCATCGGCGCGTCGATGGCGTGACCCTCCTTGGGCCGCATCCACAGGAGCGAGCGGCCGTCCGCCTCGGGCGCCGCGCCCTTGCCGAAGCTGCCCTTGGCGACCCGCACCTCGATGCGGCTGTGCAGGCCCTCGTCGTCGCCACGCCAGTGCTCGGAGGGCTCGCAGTCGTCCGGCCCCGGCCCGTCGGGCATCGCCAGCCACTGGCGCGACAGCTCGCTGGGCCGCGATCCCAGGGCCGCGTTGACCGTGAAGATCTCCTTGTCGTCCACGTGCCCGATGACCCGGGCCTGGCTGTTGTACTTGCCCTCAGCCGGCACCCAGACGTCCAGGTCCACCACGCTCGGCGGGCGGGCGTAGGACAGGTACTGGGCCGTGGCCCAGATCACCGGCCGCTCGCAGGTCCGTTCCATGGCCGCGATGGCCGAGGCCATGCCGACCCCGCCGAACATGAACAGGTTGCCGGGCGGGCCGACGCACACGGCGGGGCTCAGCGGCATGTACCAGCGGTGCGGATTGTGCGTCGCGCGCAGGTCGAAGAAGAGATCGCTCATCGCGGCCGCTCAAAGCCTAAGCCGCAGGTTTTCGCAAGTGCGAGATAAGGACGCCCAATCCGGGCGCCACGGCGGCGCTTAACACCCCGTTCACCACGTTTGTTCGTGACCATTCAACCTTAACGGCGGCAGGATTCCGCGGTCAGTTTTTTCCTTAACCGGGTGCGGCCATGGCTCTTCCTGCGGACAGCATCATCTGCGGCGATTGCATCGAGGAGCTGAAGAAGCTTCCGGCCAAGTCCGTGGACCTGGTGTTCGCCGACCCGCCCTACAACCTGCAGCTCGGCGGCGACCTGCTGCGGCCCGACAACTCCAAGGTCGACGCGGTCGACGACGACTGGGACCAGTTCGAAAGCTTCGCCGCCTACGACGCCTTCACCCGCGCCTGGCTCTTCGAGTGCCGCCGGGTGCTGAAGGACGAGGGCACGCTGTGGGTGATCGGCAGCTACCACAACATCTTCCGGGTCGGCACGGCGCTGCAGGACCTGGGCTTCTGGCTGCTGAACGACATCATCTGGCGCAAGTCGAACCCGATGCCGAACTTCAAGGGCACCCGGTTCACCAACGCCCACGAAACCCTGATCTGGGCCGCCAAGGGCAAGGGCGCGCGCCGCTACACCTTCAACTACGACGCCATGAAGATGGCCAACGACGAGCTGCAGATGCGCTCGGACTGGACGCTGCCGCTGTGCACCGGCGAAGAGCGGCTGAAGGACGAGACCGGCTCCAAGGCTCACCCGACCCAGAAGCCGGAGGCCCTGCTGCACCGGGTGATCCTGGCGTCCACCAAGCCCGGCGACGTGATCCTCGACCCCTTCTTCGGCACCGGCACCACGGGCGCGGCCGCCAAGAAGCTGGGCCGCCGGTTCATCGGCCTGGAGCGCGACCCCGCCTATGTCGAGCTCGCCAAGACCCGCATCGCCCGCGTCACCCCGATCGCTGAGAAGGACCTGGAGGTCACCGGCTCCAAGCGCGCCGAACCCCGCGTCCCGTTCGGCGCCGTGGTCGAGGCCGGGCTGCTGCGCCCGGGCGACGTGCTCTACTGCCCGAAGGGCAAGCTCGCCGCCAAGGTGCGCCCCGACGGCTCCCTGGCCTCCGGCGACCTGACCGGCTCGATCCACAAGGTCGGCGCCATGGTGCAGTCTGCGCCCGCCTGCAATGGCTGGACCTACTGGCACTTCAAGTCCGACAAGGGCCTGGCCCCCATCGACGTTCTGCGGGCCAAGGTGCGCTCGCAGATGCCGGCGTAGGCCCCCTCCACCGCCTTCGGCGGTCCCCCTCCCCCAAGGGGGGAGGAGAATCGATGCGGCGCCGGAGTTCCTCTCCTCCCCCTTTGGGGGAGGGGGACCACGCGAAGCGTGGTGGAGGGGGCAGCCGCCCGCTCAGATCAGCCCGTTCAGCCCGGCGCGAGCCGCCTTGAGGAACACGCTGGGCAGCCCTTGCAGGGCCGCGCGCGGGTGGAAGGCCAGCTCGCCCTCCCCTTCGGCCCGCAGCAGCCGCAGCGACAGGGTGAAATGGGTGAAACCGTGCTCCACCTCGCCGACCTCGCGCCAGTCCGCCGGCGCCGGCGCGGCGGCCAGCGCCTCGGCGAGGCTCCAGGGCGCTTCGCGCCAGTCGCTCGTCGGCAGGGCCAGCATGCCGCCCAACAGCCCCTCTGGCGGGCGGCGGACCAGGGCCACCTCCTCGCCCCGGGTCAGGACATAGGCGATCCCGTAGCGGTGCGGCCGCCGGGCCTTGGCCGAGCGGCGGGGATAGGCCTCCGGCGCGCCGGTCCTCAGCGCCGCGCAATGGGCCGCGACCGGACAGCGCTCGCACAGCGGCGTCTTCGGTTTGCAGATCACCGCGCCGAGGTCCATCAGCGCCTGGGCCCAGTCGCCGGGGCGCCCGTCGCGCACCAGGCCGCCGGCCAGCGCCTTCAGCTGCGGCTTGGCGGCGGGCAGCGGCTCCTCGACCGCGAACAGCCGCGCCGTCACCCGCTCGACGTTGCCGTCGACGACGTTGGCGGGCCGGTCGAAGGCGATCGCCGCCACCGCCGCGGCGGTGTAGGGGCCGACGCCCGGCAGGGCGAGCAACCCGGCCTCGGTGTCCGGAAAGACCCCGCCGTGCTCGGCCGCCACGGCCCGGGCGCAGGCCAGCAGGTTGCGGGCTCTCGCGTAGTAGCCGAGGCCCGCCCAGGCGGCCATCACCTCGGCGTCGGGCGCGGCGGCCAGGTCGCTGACCGTCGGCCAGCGGTGGGTGAACTCCAGGAAGTAGGGCGCAGCGTGGGGGACCGTCGTCTGCTGCAGCATCACCTCCGAGAGCCAGACCCGGTAGGGGTCGGGCTTCACGCCGGGGGCGCGCTCGTGCGGACCCACCCGCCAGGGCAGGGTCCGCGCCTGGACGTCGTACCAGGCGAGCAGGGCGGATCTGAGGGCGGCGGCGTCCACGGCTCCTGCTTACCGCCGAGCGCCCCGGGAGCGCCACCACCGCAAGGTGCGGCGAAAGCCCCTCGCCTTCGCCGCGCCGGTTCGCGCTATGATGGCCTCATGTCCCGGCGCAGCCTGCCCTCGCGAGAGGACGCCATCATGATCCTGGCCACCAAGCGGACGCGCCCGGCGCGGCGACCGCCGCCGCCGGCCGGGCGGATGCTGGCCTCGACCCTGAAGGCGCTCGACGCCAGGTTCGGCCAGGGCCCGCAGGCGCTGCAGGCCCGATGGCGCGAGATCGTCGGCGAACAGATCGCCCGCCGCACCGAGCCGGTGAAGGTGATCAAGGGCCGCCAAGGCCAGCCCTCGACCCTGGAGATCCGCGTCGACGGCCCTGCCGCGGCGCTGATCCAGCACCAGGCCGCCGAGATCGTCTCACGCGTGAACCTGTTCCTGGGATCCGGCGCCATCGGCCGGCTGCGCATCGTCCAGGGCCCGCTCCGCCCGGCCGCCGCCGCGGCCGCCGCGCCCCGCCCGCAGGTCCGCCGCCCCGCCCCGCTCGACGCCGCCCGTGAGGCCGAACTGAAGCGCAGCCTCGCCGATGCCCCCGACGGCCCGCTTAAGGCGGCGCTTGAGGAGCTGGGCCGCAACATCCTGCGGAAGGGATAAAATTGCCGCTCATCCCGGCGGAGGCCGGGACCCAGAATGGCGGGCGCAGATTCGCCTCCCATCTGGCTCCGCGTTCATCCAGCCACCTCTTTCGTCTTGGATCTGGGTCCCGGCCTTCGCCGGGATGAGCGGGGGTGGGGTGGGCGCTCGCAGGGGATGAAAGAGGTGCGGCGCGGCCCGGTGTTGACTCGCGCACCCAACCGCCTTTCCTGCGGCAACCTGGCCAATGGGGCCGCGCGCAGGGAATCGCGCTTTAATCATTCATTCAGGACTGCAGAGCCTCGCCATGCCGCACCTTACCCGTCGCACTCTCGCCATCGCCGCCGCCAGCTTCGCGCTCGCCCTCTCCGGCTGCGGCCAGGCCAACGGGGCGGGCGGCGCCGCGGGGACGGCCGTCAGCGGGGACATGACGCTGGGCGACCCCAACGCGCCGGTGAAGGTCGTCGAGTACGCCTCGCTGACCTGCCCGCACTGCGCCGCCTTCCACAACGAGGTCTTCCCCGAGTTCAAGAAGAAGTACGTCGACACCGGCAAGGTCCACTACACCTTCAAGGAATTCCTCACCCCGCCGGCCGCCGTGGCCGCCGCCGGCTCGCTGCTGGCCCGCTGCGCCGGCAAGGACAAGTACTTCGACGTCATCTCCGCGGTCTTCCACAGCCAGTCGGAGTGGGGGACCAGCGGGCCACGCGAATCCCTGCTGCGAGTGGCCAAGTCGGCCGGCATGACCGAGGAGCAGTTCGACAAGTGCGTCGGCGACCGCGAGGCGCTGCAGGCGCTGAACGCGCGCGTCGAGAAGTCCGCCAAGGAAGCCGACATCCAGTTCACCCCGACCTTCGTGATCAACGGCAAGAAGGCGAAGGAAGGGGCGATGACCATGGCCGAGCTCGACGCGGCGATCGCCGCCGCCTCGAAGTAGGACGCGCGAAGGGGGCCGAGTGCACTTCCAGCGGCTGCGCCTCTCCGGGTTCAAGTCCTTCGTCGATCCGACGGAGTTCCGCATCGAGCCGGGCGTCACCGGCATCGTCGGGCCCAACGGTTGCGGCAAGTCGAACCTTCTGGAGGCGCTCCGCTGGGTTATGGGCGCCAACTCCGCCAAG
Organism: Phenylobacterium terrae; assembly: GCF_042681205.1. Lineage (NCBI taxonomy): Bacteria > Pseudomonadati > Pseudomonadota > Alphaproteobacteria > Caulobacterales > Caulobacteraceae > Phenylobacterium > Phenylobacterium terrae. Next base: position 2,337,843 of record NZ_JBHUEY010000001.1, on the reverse strand, counting down.
GCCATGCGGGCCGGCGGGATGGACGAGGTGATCTTCGCCGGCAGCGGAAACCGGCCCTCGCGCAACCACGCGGAAGTCGCGCTGACCATCGACAACTCCGACCGGCGCGCGCCGGCGGCGTTCAACGAACATCCGGTGCTCGAGGTCGTCCGGCGGATCGACCGGGGCGAGGGCTCGACCTACCGGATCAACGGCCGCGAGGTCCGGGCCCGCGACGTCCAGCTGCTGTTCGCCGACGCCTCCACCGGCTCCAACTCGCCGGCGCTGGTCCGCCAGGGCCAGATCTCCGAGCTGATCGGGGCCAAGCCGCAGAACCGGCGGCTGATCCTCGAGGAGGCGGCCGGCGTCTCCGGCCTGCACTCGCGCCGGCATGAGGCCGAGCTGCGCCTGAAGGCCGCCGAGGCCAACCTCAACCGCCTGCAGGACGTGCTGGGCGAGCTGGAGTCGTCGCTGAACAAGCTGCGGCGGGAGGCCCGCCAGGCTGAGCGCTACAAGAAGATCTCGGCCGAGATCCGCGCCCTGCAAGGCGCCTTGCTGTTCGCCCGCTGGTCGGAGGCCAAGGCCGCCGTCGAGCGGATCGGTGGAGAGCTCCGTGAGGCGGCCGGCGAGGTGGAGGCCACCGCTCGCGCGGCCGCCGGCGCCACCACCCGCGCCGCCGACGCCGAGCGGGCGCTGGCGCCCCTGCGCGAGGCCGAAGCCGTCGCCGCCGCCGTCCTCGGCAAGCTGGCCATCGACAAGGATCGGCTCGAGCGGGAGGAGGAGCAGGTCGCCGCCGAGCGCGAGCGGCTGGCCGGCGAGCTTTCCCGAATCGACGCCGACCGCGCCCGTGAGACCCAGATCATCGACGACGCCGAGGCCGCCCTCGCCCGCCTCGCCGACGACCTGGCCTCGGTCGAGGCCGCCGTCGCCGCCGCGCCCGAGAAGGTCCCCGAGCTGGAGGCCGCCCTGCGCGAGGCCGAGGCGGCCCGGGCCGAGGCGGATGCGACGGTGGAACGCCTCGCCTCACAGCTCGCGGCCGAGGAGGCCCGCCGCCGGGCGGCCGCCGCGCGGGTCGACGAAGCCCAGGGCCGGGTCGCCCGCACCCGCAGGGCGCTCGACCAGGCCAGAAGCGAACGCGCCGCCCTCGCCCCGCAGAACGAGCCGCAGCTCACCGCCGCACGCGAGGCCTTCGCCAAGGCCGAAGCCGGCCTCGCGGCCGCCCGCGCCGCCCTTGAGGCGGCCGAGACCGCCCGCCAGCAGGCGAGCCAGGACGCCAACGCCGCCCGAGAAGCCGCCCGCAAGCTGGAGGACCAGCTCGGCCGGCTGACCGCCGAGGCCCGCGCCCTGGCCCAGCTCGTCGCGCCGCAGCGCAAGGGCGGCTACGCCACCGCGCTGGAGAAGGTCCGTCCCGGCCGCGGCTACGAGGCCGCGCTGGCGGCCGCCCTGGGCGATGACCTCGACGCGGCGCTGGATGCCTCCGCGCCGGCCTTCTGGGGCGGCCGCGACGCCGCGGCGCCCGCCTGGCCCGCGGGCGCCCAGCCGCTGGCGCCGCTGGTCGAGGCGCCGCCCGCCCTCGCCGCCCGCCTGGCCTTCACCGCCCTGGTGGACAAGGCCGACGGGGATCGGCTCCAGCCCCTGCTGCCGCCGGGCGGCCGGATCGTCTCCAAGGAAGGCGACCTCTGGCGCTGGGACGGCTTCACGGTCCGCGCCGAGGCCAAGAAGCCCGCGGCGGTGAAGCTGGAGCAGAAGAACCGGCTCGCCGAACTGGAGATCCAGATCGAGGCGCTGGAGCCCGACGCCAAGGCGCAGGCCGAGGCGGCCAAGGCCGCCGCCGCCCGCCTCCAGGCGCTCGAGGCCGAGCTCCAGACCTTGCGCCGCCAGCCGCCGCAGGCCGAGCGCGCCGTGGCCGACGCCCGCCAGGCGGTGGAGAAGCTGGACCGCGAGGCGGCCCGCCGCGAGGCCCACGCCGCCTCGCTCGACGACGTCATCCGCCGCTTCGAGGCCGAGCTGGCCGAGACCGAGGCCGCCCTGGCCGCCGTGCTCGCCGAGGCCGGCGATCAGGACGGCTCCGAGACGCTCAAGGCCGAGCTCGCCGCCGCCCGCGAGGCCGCCGGTCCCGCGCGCGAGGCCGCCGCCCAGGCCCGCATGGCCCTCGACGTGGAGGTCCGTGAGAAGACCCAGCGCGTCCGCCGGCTGGAGACCCTGACCAAGGACCGCGACGACTGGGCCCGCCGGGCGAAGGCCGCCGCCGCCCGCCTGGAAGACCTGATGGCCGGGCGCGCCAAGGTCCAGGCCGAGATCGACGCCTCCAGCGAGGCGCCCGCCCGGCTCGAAGCCCGCCGCGAGAAGCTGCTGGCGGAATTCACCGCCGCCGAGGCCCGCCGCGCCCAGGCGGGCGACGCCCTGCAGGCCGCCGAGGCCGAGCGGACCGAGGCCGACCGCGCCGTCCGCGCCGCCGAGACCGCCGCTTCCGAAGCCCGCGAGCGCCGGGCCTCGCTCACCGCCCGGCTGGAAGCGGCCCAGGAGCGGCTGACGGAAGTCGACGCCCAGCTGCGCGAGACCGCCGGCCTGGAGCCCGAGGCCCTGGCCCAGAAGCTGTCCGAAGACGCCGTCGCCATCCCGGCCGACGCCAGCGGCATGGAAAGCCACCTCTTCAACCTGGAGCGCCAGCGCGAGGCGATCGGTCCGGTCAACCTGCGCGCCGAGGAGGAGGCCGCCGAGCTCGCCACGCGCATCGAGACGATGCACTCGGAGCGCAGCGATCTGACCGGCGCCATCGCCCGCCTGCGCCAGGGCATCGACGAGCTGAACGGCGAGGGCCGCGAGCGGCTGCTGGCGGCCTTCGACGTCATCAACGAGCACTTCAAGGCGCTGTTCTCGGCGCTGTTCCAGGGCGGCCAGGCCGAGCTGCGGCTGGTGGAATCCGACGATCCGCTGGAGGCGGGCCTCGAGATCTACGCCTGCCCGCCCGGCAAGCGGCTCTCGACCATGAGCCTGATGAGCGGCGGCGAGCAGGCGCTGACCGCGATGGCGCTGATCTTCGCCGTCTTCCTCGCCCAGCCGGCCCCCATCTGCGTGCTCGACGAGGTGGACGCCCCCCTCGACGACTCCAACGTCGACCGGTTCTGCAACCTGCTGGACGAGATGCGCAGCCGCACCCAGACCCGCTTCGTGGCCATCACCCACAACCCGGTGACCATGGCCCGCATGGACCGCCTGTTCGGCGTCACCATGGCCGAGCGGGGCGTCTCCCAGCTGGTCTCGGTGGACCTGCGCCAGGCCGAGGCCCTGGCGGCGGAGTAATCAGACCTCTCCCCGCGCAGCGGGGAGAGGGTTGGGTGAGGGGCGAGCCGGCGCAGCCGGCGAGTGCGGCGGCGCCGCAGCTCCCATGCCCGCACGTTCGCGCCGGCCCAGACGCCCCCCCTCACCCAACCCTCTCCCCCCGCATGGCGGGGGGAGAGGTCTTGAGCTTCCCTCGCGGCGCCGTTGTGCGACGGCGTTCAGGCGGCCATGCTCCTCCCAACAAGAGTACGAGGAGGAACTTCCATGGGCCTGCACACGCCGCTTTGCGATCTCCTGGGCGTCGAGAAGCCCATCATGCTGGCCGGGATGGGCGGGGTGTCCTACGGCGAGCTGGTGGCGGCGGTGTCGAACGCCGGCGGCTACGGCGTGCTGGGCATGGCCGGACGCTCCCCCGACTTCATCCGCGACGAGATGCGCAAGGTGAAGTCGCTCACCGACAAGCCGTTCGGCGTCGACCTGCTGGCCGCCTCGCCCCAGTCGCTGACCGCCTCGGTGGAAGTGATCATCGAGGAAGGCGCCTCCAGCTTCGTGGCGGGCCTGGGCATCCCCATGCCGATCATGGAGCGGCTGAAGAAGGCGGGCCTGAAGGTGATGGTCGTCTGCGGGGCCGTGAAGCACGCGGTGAAGGCCGAGCAGGCCGGCTGCGACGCGGTCATCTGCCAGGGCGGCGAAGGCGGCGGCCACACCGGGCTGGTGGGCACAATGCCGCTGATCGCCCAGGCGGTGGACGCGGTGAAGATCCCGGTGGTCGGGGCGGGCGGCATCTTCGACGGCCGCGGCCTGGCGGCGGCGCTGGCCCTCGGCGCCCAGGGCGTCTGGATGGGCACCCGCTTCATCGCCTCGAAGGAGGCTCACGCCGGCGCCCTCTACCAGCAGGCGGTGCTGGAGGCGGCGGACGAGGACACAGTCCGCACCCGCTCCTATTCGGGCAAGCCGATGCGGGTGAAGAAGAACAGCTGGGTCGAAGAGTGGGAGGCCCGCCCGCAGGACATCCAGCCCTTCCCGCAGCAGGCCCAGCTCTCCGGCCAGGCCGGGGTGATGGGCGGCATCGGCGGGCAGATCGAGGGCCTCGACCCGGACCGCTCCTGCTTCGCCATGGGCCAGTCGGCCGGCGGCGTTCACGACATCCTGCCCGCCGGCGAGATCGTCCGCCGCATCATGTCCGAGGCCGAAGCGGCGATGGACCGGATAGGCAGGCTCCGCACGCGGGAGGCGGTGGGCGCGTAACCCCATTCGTCATCCCGGCCGCAAGCCCGCTCCTGCGGGCTGAAGAGCCGGGACCCAGGAGTCCAGCCGTGGCGCCTGGGTCCCGGATCGGCCCTGCGGGCCGTCCGGGATGACAGGAGTTTGTGCTGCGCCCTACGGCGCCGCCGCCAGGTACCCCGTCGGGTCCTGCAGGAACTGGCCGAAGGTGCCCAGGCAGGTCTGCCAGGCGCCGATGTGCATGCGCATGTCCTCGCGCGTGTCGGTGGCGCCCAGCAGGGTCGCGTAGACCACGTTCATCTTGCCGGACTTGTCCTGATAGGCGCGGCAGAGCAGCGAGGTCTGGTTGAAGTTGTTCACCTGCGCCAACGTCGCGCCGCGCTTCTCCGAGGCGGCCGTGAAGGCCAGCGCCTTGCAGGCCTTGCCGCTGGCCTCGCAGCCGGCGAACTGGGCGCCGAAGGCGACGCCCGAGGTCGAGACGCTGAGATGGACCTCGTCCTCGGCGCTGCGGGTCACCTCGGCCTTGGCGTCCATGGCGGCGAGGACATTGATCAGGCCGGCCGGGTCGCGGGCGTCGAACCGGGCCGGCGCGGCCTTGGGCGCCGCCTTCGGCGCAGCCTTCGGGGCGGGCTTGGTCTGGGCGGGCGCGGCGATTGGCGCGGCCGCCAGCGCCAGGACGGCGATTGCGGTCAGGAGTCTTTTCGTCACCATGCGGCTCCCCTAGCAGAGGGCCGCGGCGAAATCTCGGCCCAACTCGGAGGTAGGCGTGGTCACATTCCGGCGAACCCTGGCGGCGGCGATCGCGCTTGCGCTGGCGGGCCAGGCCCAGGCCCAGGCCCAGGCTCAGGACAGCGGCCGGCGTGGCGACCTGGTCGCCCTGTCCCGCGTGCTGGGCGAGAGCCAGGCCCTGCGCGAGGCCTGCGAGGGCAAGAAGGACCAGTACTGGCGATCGCGCATGATGCGGCTGCTGTCGCTGGAGGAGGCCGACGGGGCGGCCGGCGCGGCGCTCACCGCCGCCTTCAACGCCGGCTACGCGGAGGCGCGGCAGGCCTGGCCCGACTGCGGACCGGAGAGCCGCCGGGCCGAGGTGGACGCCGCCGTCCGCGGCCAGCAGCTTTCGGCGATGCTGGCCGGCCCGGCCCCGGCGGCTGCGCCGCGCATCGACCTTCCGGACGACATAGGCGCCCCGCCCGAGCCGCGCTAAGCTCGGCCGCAACCTAGGGGGGCTTTCGATGGAACTTGCGACTGCGGTCGTCGTCCTGGTGCTGGCGCTGGTCGTGCTGTTCGGCGCCATCAAGATCGTGCCGCAGGGGCGCGAGTACACCGTCGAGCGGTTCGGCCGCTACACCCGCACCCTCAAGCCCGGCATCAGCATCCTGACGCCCTTCGTCGAGGGCATCGGGCGCAAGGTGAACATGATGGAGCAGGTGCTGGACGTGCCGCGCCAGGAGGTGATCACCAAGGACAACGCCCTGGTGCACGTGGACGGCATCGTCTTCATCCAGGTGATGGACGCGGCGGCCGCGGCCTACCGCGTCGACAACCTGCACTACGCCATCAGCCAGCTGGCGATGACCAACCTGCGCACGGTGGTCGGCTCGATGGAGCTGGACGAGGTGCTGTCCAACCGCGACCAGATCAACACCCGCCTGCTCAACGTCATCGACCACGCCACCGGGCCCTGGGGCGTGAAGGTGGCGCGGATCGAGATCAAGGACCTGCAGCCGCCGCCGGACATCACCGACGCCATGGCCCGGCAGATGAAGGCCGAGCGCGAGCGGCGGGCGGTGATCACCGAGGCCGACGGCGAGAAGTCCGCCGCCATCGCCCGGGCCGAGGGCGCCAAGCAGGCGGCCATCCTGGAGGCCGAGGGCCGGCGCGAGGCGGCCTTCCGCGACGCCGAGGCGCGCGAGCGCGAGGCCGAGGCCGAGGCCAAGGCCACGGCGTTCGTGTCCGAGGCCATCGCCCGCGGCGACGTCAACGCGATCAACTACTTCGTCGCCCAGCGCTACGTGGAGGCCTTCGCCAAGCTGGCCGAGAGCCCGCAGCAGAAGACCGTGATCGTCCCGGCCGAATTCTCCGCCCTGACCGGCTCCATCGCCGGCATCGCCGAACTGGTGAAGACTGTCGGCGGCGGTGCGCCGCCCGCCCCGCCGGCCCGCGGGCGCGGCGCCGTCCCGACCAGCTAGGCCGCCGATGCCGGACCTCGTCGACCTCTACCTCTCGCACGCCTTCTGGTTCTGGCTGGGGCTGGCCGCGGCCATCCTGGCGGCGGAGGTGGCGACCAGCACCGGCTGGCTGCTGTGGCCCGCAGGCTCGGCCCTGGCGGTGGCCTTCCTGACGCTGATCATCGGCCCCGACCCGGCGACCACCATCGCCGCCTTCGCGGTGCTGACCCTGGCCTCGACGCTGCTGGCCCGGCGCTACCTGCCCAAGTCGGTGCTCGGCGCCGGCGGCGACATCAACGACAACGTCTCCCGGCTGATCGGCCAGGAGGCCCGCGCCGTGGCCGCCTTCTCCGAGGGCTCCGGCCGCGTGCTGATCGACGGCAAGGAATGGGCCGCCGAGCTCGACGAGGGCCACATCCTCGCCGCCGGCGAACGCGTGCGGGTCATCGGCGTCCGCAACGGCGCGCTGCAGGTGCGGCCGGCGGGGTAGGCGCGGCGCCGCGTCACTCGCATCCACGGGCCATTCGCGGGAAACTCGGGGCATGAGCGCTCTTCGTTCCGCCGCCTTTGTCCTTTCACTCGCCCTGGCCGGCTGCGCCCCGCTGGAACCCGGGAGGATCGAAGGGCCCAACTGGGCCGGGCCGCGAGAGACCTGGATGGACGATCCGACGCCGCCCGCAGCGGCCATGAACGGCGTCTCGGGATGGGCGCTCCTGCGCTGCCGGGCCACCGCCACGATGCGTGTCACCGATTGCGCTCCAATCGCCGAAGCGCCGCCGCACTGGGGCTTCGCGCAGGCCGCGCTGGAGATGAGTCCGCAGCTCGTGCTGCGCGAGGGCTCGCCGGACTACGGATACGCCCTGCCCGAACCTGGCGAGTATGCGCTCATCCCCGTCGCCTTCTGCCCTCAGGAGGTGAGCGAAGCCTGCCGCACCGCATCCAGGCAGCAGTCCGCCCGCTTCGCAGCCAGGGTCAAGCAGATCGCCGAACTCATCGAGAGCGGTCGCTGCGCGGAGGCCAGGCCGGCCGCCGCGGCCCTGGGCCAGCCGCTGTACACGGCGCTGGTGGACCGCGAGTGCGCGGCGCAGGACGCGGCGGGCTAGGCCCCCGGGGCCACAACCTTAGCCCCAGGCGTCATGGCCGCCTTAATGCCGGCCACCCATTCTGCTGGGCCGCCCCAGCCGCAACGGGCCGGGTCGCCGGGACAAGCCCGGCGATGACGGGAGGGGATGAGCGGAGGGAGCTACCCCGCGTTCCGCAGCTCCGTGATCCCCCGCCGGGCCAGGGCGTCGGCGCGTTCGTTGTGTTCGTGGCCGGCGTGGCCCTTGATCCAGCGCCAGTCGACCTCGTGGCGCAGGCGGGCCGCGTCGAGCCGCTTCCATAGGTCCTCGTTCTTCACCGGGTCCTTGGCGGCGGTCTTCCAGCCGCGCGCCTTCCAGGCCGGCATCCACTGGGTGATGCCGTTCTTCACATACTGGCTGTCGGTGTGGAGCTCGACCTTGCAGGGGCGCTTCAGCGTCTCCAGCGCCTGGATGGCGGCCATCAGCTCCATTCGGTTGTTGGTGGTCACCGGCTCGCCGCCGTAGATCTCCTTGACCGTGTCGCCCCACATCATCACCGCGCCCCAGCCGCCGGGCCCCGGGTTCCCGCTGCAGGCGCCGTCCGTGTAGATCACCACCTTCGGCGTCATGCGCCCTCCCCGAACAGCACGAGGTCGGGGGCGGAGCGGTGGACCGCCAGCTTGCGCTCGTATTCCATCGGATCCTTCGGCCGCACCAGGGCGCCGGCGGGCGTGGCGTGCCAGTCGTGCAGCCGGGTGAGGAAGAAGCGCATCGCCGCCCCGTGGGCGAGGATCGGCAACGCCCGCCGCTCGGCGCTGCTCAGCGGCCGCCGCGCCTCGTAGCCGGCCACCAGGGCGCGGGCGCTGGTGATGTTGAAGCTGCCGTCCGGCTCGAAGCACCAGGCGTTCAGCGCGATGGCGATGTCGTAGGCGTAGGCGTCGGTGCAGGCGAAGTAGAAGTCGATGGCCCCGGCGAAGGCCTGGCCCTGGAAGAAGACGTTGTCCGGGAAGTAGTCGGCGTGGATGACGCCGCCCGGCAGGCCCCGCGGCCAGTCCCGGGCGATACGGGCAAGATCGGATTCGATCTGGTCGGCCATGCCGGGCTTCAGCCGCTCGGCGTCCGGGCGCAGGCCGGCGAACAGGGGCGCCCAGCTCTCCTGGCCCAGGTCGTTCTCCTTCGACATCGCAAAGCCCGCCCCGGCCTCGTGCAGCCAGGCCAGGCCCCGGCCCGCCTCGCGGCAGTGGGCGGCGCTGGGCCGGCGCACCGACAGGCCCGGCAGGAAGGAGACGACCGCCGCCGGCTTGCCCCGCACCCGCTGGATCAGCTCGCCGGCGCGGTTGGCGATCGGCGTCGCGCAAGGAAAGCCGTGCTCGGCCAGGTGCCGCATCAGGCCCAGGTAGAAGGGCAGGTCGTCCTCCCTCACCCGACGCTCGTAGACGGTCAGGAAGTAGCGCCCCTTGTCCGTCTCCAGGAGGAAGTTGGAGTTCTCCACCCCCTCGGCGATGCCCTTGAACGAGAGCGGCGCGCCGAGGTCGAACTCGGCCAGGAGTTCGGCGAGCTCCTCGTCGGTGATGTCGGTGTAGACGGCCATGCGGGCTCCCGATTGCGGGCGCCCGGGCCCGGCGTCAAGCGAGGTTCGGGGACGCGCCCCCTCCACCACGCTTCGCGTGGTCCCCCTCCCCCGCTTCGCGGGTGAGGAGCTTGGCGCATCAGCTCCTCCCCCGGCCCGCAGAGGACGGGGGAGGTGGATCGGCGCGCAGCGACGAGACGGAGGGGGCGCTACGCCACCAGCACCCGCGGCAACTTGAAGCTGACGGTCTCTTCGCGGGCCGAGATCTCCTCGACCTCGACGTCGAAGGTCTCGGCGAGGCGGTCGATCACCCCCTGGACCAGCACCTCCGGGGCCGAAGCGCCGGCGGTGACGCCGACCGTGCGGGCGGTCTCGAACCAGGCGAGGTCGAGGCCAGAGGCGTCGTCGATCAGGTGGGCCTGGCCGGCGCCCGAGCGGCGGCCGACCTCCACCAGGCGAAGGGAGTTGGAGGAGTTGGCCGACCCCAGCACCAGCAGCACGTCGGAGGCCGCGGCGATCGTCTTGACCGCCTCCTGCCGGTTGGTGGTGGCGTAGCAGATGTCTTCCTTGTGCGGCGCGGCGATGGCCGGGAAGCGGGCCCGCAGCGCCTCGACGATCTCGCTGGTGTCCTCGACCGACAGCGTCGTCTGGGTGGCGAAGGCGACATTGCCCGGATCGCGCGGCGTGAAGGCCAGCGCATCCTCCACGGTCTCGATCAGGGTGACGGCCCCGTCCGGCAGCTGGCCCATGGTGCCGACCACCTCCGGATGGCCCGCATGGCCGATCAGCACGATCTCGCGGCCGGCGTCGTAGTGGCGCTGGGCCTCCACATGGACTTTCGAGACCAGCGGGCAGGTGGCGTCGAGGTAGAGCATCTGGCGCGCCTGCGCCTCCGCGGGCACCGACTTGGGCACCCCGTGGGCGGAGAACACCACCGGCCGGTCGGCCGGGCACTCGTCCAGCTCCTCGACGAACACCGCGCCCATGGCCCGCAGCCGCTCGACGACATAGCGGTTGTGGACGATCTCGTGGCGCACGTAGACCGGCGCGCCGTACTTCTCGATGGCGCGCTCGACGATCTGGATGGCGCGGTCCACGCCGGCGCAGAATCCGCGCGGGGCGGCGAGCAGCACCTTCAGAGGACGGCGCGGGACGACGGGAGCGTTCATGGCCCGCAACGTAGGGCCGCAGGGGCGGGACCGCCAGCCGCGTTGCGGCCGCATTCGATAGCCTTTACTAGGAGGCGACTGCGCCCTGTAGCGGCGCAACCCCCTTCAGGACGCGACATGAGCCGCCCTCTCCTCCTCGCCGCCGCCTTCGCCGCGGCGCTGACCACCGTCTCCTTCGACGCCGCCGAAGCCCAGTCCTCGCGCCGCCAGGACCAGCAGCAGGAGCAGCAGCGCGAGGAAGCGGCCAAGAAGCGCCGCTCGGCCGAGGAGTGGGGCGATTCCCGCGCCCCCCTGCCCCAGCTGCGCAACGCCGGTCCGTGCCCGTATGTGAAGGTGCTCTACGACGCCGCCCGCTACATCGAGTTCGAGGGCGGCCGCGAGGCCTCCGCCGCGGTCGGCTACTCGGGCGAGATCCAGGGGGTCTCGGCCGAGTGCGCCTACAAGGACGACGAGCCGATCCGCGTCTCGATGGAGATCCTGTTCGACCTGGGCAAAGGCCCCACGGCCCAGGGCTCGTCCAAGACCTATCGCTACTGGATCGCCGTGACCAAGCGCAACGACATGGTCATCGACAAGCAGTACTTCGACCTGCCGGTGAACTTCCCGGCCGGCCAGAACCGCATCTACGCCACCGAGACCATCGACCGGATCACCATCCCGCGCGCCCAGATGACCACCAGCGGCGCCAACTTCGAGGTGCTGGTCGGCTTCGACGTCACTCCGCAGATGGCCGAGTTCAACCGCGCCGGTAAGCGGTTCCGCGTCAACGCCGGGAGCGACGTGGCGGCCGGGGGTTCCACCTCGGGCCAATGAGCGACCTGAAGAGGGGCCTGAGCGAAGCGGTCGGCGCCGCCTTCGCGAGCCTTGGCCTTCCCGCCGAACTCGGGCGGGTGACCGTTTCCGATCGTCCCGACCTCGCCGACTTCCAGTGCAACGGCGCGCTCGCCGCCGCCAAGCAGGCCAGGCGCAACCCGCGCGAGGTCGCGACCGAGGTCGCGCGCGCGCTGGAGGCCGACCCGCGCCTGGCCTCCGTCGAGGTCGCCGGCCCGGGCTTCATCAACCTGAAGGTCTCGGAGGCGGCCCTCTCGCAGCGGGCCGCGGAGATCGCCGAGGATCCGCGGGCCGGCGCCTCCAACGTCGCCGATCCGCGGCGCGTGCTGGTCGACTACGGCGGCCCGAACGTCGCCAAGCCGATGCATGTGGGGCACCTGCGCGCCTCGATCATCGGCGAGTCCGTCAAGCGGCTCTACCGCTTCCGCGGCGACGAGGTGATCGGCGACGCCCACTTCGGCGACTGGGGCCTGCAGATGGGCCTGGTGATCGGCGCGGTGATGGACGAGCGCCCGGAGATCCGCGACCGGGTCGAGGCGTTGAACGCCCGCGGCTCCCAACCCTCGCCCGAGGAGGAGGCCGAGGCCTTCGCGCTGTTCTCCGTCGTCAGCCTGGAGGACCTCGACCGCCTCTATCCGGCCGCCGCGGCCCGCAACAAGACCGACGCCGACTACCGCGGCCGGGCCCGGCGGATCACCGCCGAACTGCAGGCCAAGAAGCCCGGCTACCATCTGCTGTGGCGGCACTTCGCCAAGGTCACCCAGGTGGCGCTGGCGCGCGACTTCCACGCGCTCGGCGTCGACTTCGACCTCTGGAAGGGCGAGAGCGACGTCGACGAGCTGATCGAGCCGATGGTCGCCGAGCTGGACGCCAAGGGCCTGCTGGTCGAGGACCAGGGCGCCCGCATCGTCCGGGTCTCCCGCCAGGGCGACAAGCGCGAGCTGCCGCCGCTGCTGGTGGTCTCCTCCGAAGGCTCGGCCATGTACGGCACCACGGACCTCGCCACCATCCTCGACCGGCGCAGGAGCTTCGATCCGCACCTGATGCTCTACGTCGTCGACCAGCGGCAGGCGGACCACTTCGAGATCGTGTTCCGGGCCGCCTACTTGGCCGGCTACGCCGCCGAGGGCAGCCTCGAGCACATCGGCTTCGGGACCATGAACGGGACCGACGGCAAACCCTTCAAGACCCGCGAGGGCGGCGTCCTGAAGCTGCACGACCTGATCGAGATGACCCGGGCCAAGGCCCGCGAGCGGCTGCACGAGGCGGGCCTGGGCGAGGAGCTGAGCCCCGAGCTCTTCGAGGACACCGCCCACAAGGTGGCGGTCGCGGCCCTGAAGTTCGCCGACCTGCAGAACTTCCGCGGCACCTCCTACGTCTTCGACCTCGACCGCTTCTCCAGCTTCGAGGGCAAGACCGGGCCCTACCTGCTCTACCAGGCGGTGCGGGTGAAATCCCTGCTGGCCAAGGCGGCCGAGCAGAGCGCCGAGCCCGGCCCCGTCGCCGTCGCCGAGCCGGCCGAGCGCGAGCTTGCCCTGCTGCTCGACGCCTTCGACGCCGCCCTGGCCGAGGCCTACGACAAGAAGGCCCCGCACTTCATCGCCGAGCACGCCTACAGGCTCGCCCAGGCCTTCTCCAAGTTCTACGCCGCCTGCCCCATCCTCACCGCCGAGCCGGCGGTGCGCGGCTCGCGCCTGACGCTGGCGGTGACCATGCTGCGGCAGCTGGAGCTGGCCCTGAGCCTCCTGGGCTTCGAAGCGCCGGAGAAGATGTAGGCGTCACCGATCTGCGATCCGCCTCGAGGACGGCCTGAACCTGGCCTCGGCCGTCAACTCCGCCGACGCCACCGGGGACGGCGTGCGCGACACCGTGCTCACCCTCTCCAACGGCCATGTCATCGTTCTCTCCGGCTACACCGGATGGAATGGCGGCGGCCTGATCCTGGCCTAGGCGGGCCCCGGCTCCGGGGCCGCTCCCTCGAAATGGGTGACGGGGTCCTCGCCTGCGAGGCGAGACGCGTTGCCAAGCCCGCGCCCCAACCGCACGTTGTTATCTGAATATTAACGTCACCGCTCGGGCTGGGCGGTCGGGATCAGGTGCGGCCGCCTGGGGAGGCGGCCCATGGGGGTTGGATTATGAGCGAACTGGTCATCGGCGCGGGCGGCGCGCAGCCATACGCTGGCGGCTTCGGCGATCACGGAAGCCGCTTCTTCGGGCAGGAGTTCATCGCGCTCGACCCGATCCTGGGCGAGCTGACCTTCCGGGTGGACCTCACCGGCGAGGCGGGCCCGGTCGCCCTGCGCGTCCTCGTCGTCAGCCTGCTCCCGAACGACAAGGTCAACCAGGTGCTGTTCACCTCGTCCACCTTGACCGTCAATCCCGCGGCGGGCGAGACCCTGGTCTACAACGCGGCGGAGCTCCGCGACCTCACCGTCGACCTTGCGGACACCGCCGTGGTCGCCGGGCAGCGCTACGCCATCGTCTGGCAGTACATGCCGGTGAACTCGGGGGATGGCCAGCTCACGTTCGCCGCCAACAGCGGCGGGGTCTACGCCGGCGGCGACATGAGCGCGACCAATGGGGCGGACCTGAACTCGTTGCAGTTCAGCTCGAGCAACATCGACATCGCGATGACGCTCACGTTCGAGGGCGCGGCAAATTCGGCGCCCACCGCGCCGGCCCTGGCTGATCAGAACGTCGCGGAGGACACCGCGGTCAACTTCCAGGTCGCCGCCTTCAGCGACGTCGATGGCGACACGCTGACCTACACCGCCTCGATGGCCGACGACGGCGCCCTGCCGGGCTGGCTGAGCTTCGACGCCGCCACGCGGACTTTCACCGGAACGCCGCCGGCCAACTTCAACGGCGTGCTGGCGCTGAAGGTCACCGCCAGCGACGGCGCGCTCACCGCCTCCGACACCTTCAACCTGACCATCTCGCCGGTGAACGATGCGCCGGTGGCGGCCGCGCTGGCTGATCAGAACGTCGCGGAGGACACCGCGGTCAACTTCCAGGTCGCCGCCTTCAGCGACGTCGATGGCGACACGCTGACCTACACCGCCTCGATGGCCGACGACGGCGCCCTGCCGGGCTGGCTGAGCTTCGACGCCGCCACGCGGACCTTCACTGGAACGCCGCCGGCCGACTTCAACGGCGTGCTGGCGCTGAAGGTCACCGCCAGCGACGGCGCGCTCTCCGCCTCCGACACCTTCAACCTGACCATCTCGCCGGTGAACGATGCGCCGGTGGCCGCCGCGCTGGCTGATCAGAACGTCGCGGAGGACACCGCGGTCAACTTCCAGGTCGCCGCCTTCAGCGACGTCGACGGCGACACGCTGACCTACACCGCCTCGATGGCCGACGACGGCGCCCTGCCGGGCTGGCTGAGCTTCGACGCCGCCACGCGGACCTTCACCGGAACGCCGCCGGCCAACTTCAACGGCGTGCTGGCGCTGAAGGTCACCGCCAGCGACGGCGCGCTCACCGCCTCCGACACCTTCAACCTGACCATCACGCCGGTGAACGACGCGCCAGTGGCGGTGGACGACACGGTGACGCTATCGGAGGACGCCGGGCTGGCGACGGTGTTCGTGCTGGCGAACGACACCGACCCGGACGGCGACCCGCTCGCGCTCAGCAGCATGACCCACTTCCCTTCGGATATGGACCTGCAGTTCGTAAGCTTCGAGACGGGCCAGATCAGCTTCCTTCTCGGCTCGCGCTACCAGTACCTGAAGGGCGGCGAGACGGTCAGCTTCGACTTCTTCTATCGTAACAGGGACCCTTCCCACGCCACAGATGATGGCAAGGTGACGGTCACCGTCGTCGGCGCGAACGACGGGCCGACGGCGCCGACGCTGGCCGACCAGTCGTTCGCGGAGGATGCGCCGGTCAGCTTCCAGGTCGCCGCGTTCGAGGACGTGGACGGCGACACGCTGACCTACACCGCCTCGATGGCCGACGACGGCGCCCTGCCGGCCTGGCTCAGCTTCGATGCGGCCACGCGGACCTTCACCGGAACGCCGCCCGCCAACTTCAACGGCGTCCTGGCCCTGAAGGTCACCGCCAGCGACGGCGCGCTCAGCGCCTCTGACACCTTCGACCTCACCATCACGCCGGTGAACGACGCCCCGGTCGCGCCCGCGCTGGCCGACCAGAGCTTCACCGAAGGCGCCCTTGTCAGCTTCCAGGTCGCCGCCTTCAGCGACGTGGACGGCGACACGCTGATCTATTCGGCGACTCGGGCAGACGGGAGCGCCCTGCCGGCCTGGCTGAGCTTTGATGCATCTACCCGCAGCTTCAACGGAACGCCGCCGGCCGACTTCGTCGGCGTGATCGCGCTGAAGGTCACCGCCAGCGACGGCGCGCTGACCGCCTCCGACACCTTCGAGCTCGCCATCACGCCGGTGAACGATGCGCCGACCGCCGTCGGCGACGCGATCTTCGTGAACGAGGACGCCACGACGGGGAACCTCGTGGCCACGCTGCTGGCCAACGACACCGATCCGGACGCCGGCGACAGCAAGACGATCACGGCCGTCGGGACCTCCGCCACCAAGGGCACGGTCGTCTTCGACGCCGGGACCCAGACCCTGACCTACGCGGCCGACCACGACGACTTCGACCTCTTGGGCGCCTTCGGCGGGCCGAACACCGCCACCGACACCTTCACTTACACCATGGTGGACAGCGGCGGCCTGACCTCCACGGCGACGGTCACCGTGACGATCACCGGTGTCGCCGACGGGGTGAAGATCAACGGCGGGGGTGCGGCCCAGACCCACCAGGGCGGCGATGGCGATGACACCATCTTCGGCCTCGCGGGCCATGACTCCATCTACGGCCTGGGCGGCTCGGACAGCCTCAACGGCGGGTCGGGCAACGACATCGTGGACGGCGGTACGGGCCACGACCGCCTGCTGGGCGACAGCGGCAACGACAGCCTGTACGGCGGCGCCGGCCGCGACACGCTCTGGGGCGACGCCGGCAACGACCTGATCGACGGCGGCGCCGGCGACGACGTGATGAGCAGCGGCTCGGGCTACGACGTCTTCGTCTTCACCGCCGGCCAGGGCGGCGACCGCGACATCGTCACCGATTTCGCCACCGTGGACCGGATCCGGCTGGAGGACGGCCTGACCCTGAGCTCGGCGAACAACGCCGCCGACGTGACCGGAGACGGCGCCCGCGACACCGTGCTCACCCTCTCGGACGGGCACGTCATCGTGCTCTCCGACTTCACGGCATGGAGCCCCGGCTACCTCGTGCTGGGCTAGGCGGCGGCGCGCCGGGCGGCCGGCGCCGGGCGCGTGCAGCGGGCGACGATCGCCAGCAGCTCGGCGGGGCGGAACGGCTTGGCCAGATAGGCGTCGAAGCCGGCCGCGCGCAGCCGTTCGGCGTCGCCGGCCATCGCCTCGGCGGTCAGCGCGACAATGGACGTGTCCCGCCGGCCGGCCTCGCCGGCGCGGACCGCGGCCACCGCCGCGGAGCCGTCCAGGTGGGGCATGTTCACGTCCATCAGCACCAGGTCGAAGTCCTGCCGCCGCAGCGCCTCGAGCGCCTCCATCCCGTCGTTGACGATGGTCAGCGACCCGACGAGGCCGTTGAGCAGCGCGTGGACGACCAGCTGGTTGAGGGGATTGTCCTCGGCCACCAGCACCCTGAGGTCGGCGATCGGCTCGCGAGACTGCGCCGGGTCCGCGCGCGACAGCTCCGCCCCCGCCCCTTCGGACTCCCGAGCCTTCGCGCCGGCGGCCGGGGCGGGCGGGGAGATGCGGATCAGATTGGCGGCCAGTCCGGCCGCGCCGACGACCAGCGCCACGACCAACAGCCCCTGCATCGTCGCTTCGGGCGAGGCGCGCTCGGCCAGGAAGACGATTGCGGCGAGGCCCGCCAGACCCAGGCCGAAGTTCACCGCCCGCGGCGCCGACGGCGGCCAGCCCTCGGCGGCTTGGCGCGGGCCGGTGGAGAGACTTGCGGCTGCGGCGAGGGCGGTCGGGCGGGGCATCGGAACAGGCACTCCAGTCGGGCCAAGGATCGCTCGCGCTCCGGTAGCAGGCCCTTAAGCATAGGGTGAGGCGGATTGTCGCAGATCGGGCGCCGCCGGCTCGCGGGCCGCGCAGCGATGCGCGTTGACTTGGGAAGCGCGATCGAACAGGTTCGCGCGACTCTCGCGGGAGAGGCCGGGCCAGCCCCGGCGCCGAAGGCGCAACCGCCCCGGAAACGCTCAGGCAAAAGGACCGCGAAGGGCTGATGAACGCTGGAAAGTAGCCGCGCCTTTCGGGGCGGGCTCGCCGAAGGAGCAGAGGGGGAAACCCCCAAATCTCTCAGGCCCAAGGACAGCGGGGGCGCAGGTCGGCCGGGGGCGTTTTCCCCGGGCGTGCGCGAAGTCGTCAGCCGGAGTCCGTGTCGTGACCGAAGCCAGTCTCAAGACCACGCCGCTCACCGAGGCGCACCTGGCCCGTGGCGCGCGCATGGTCCCGTTCGGCGGCTACTCCATGCCGGTGCAGTACGCCGAGGGCGTGCTCAAGGAGCACCTGTGGACGCGCGAGCACGCCGGCGCCTTCGACGTCTCCCACATGGGTCCGGCGGTCCTGACGCTGGAGGAGACCAGCGGCGACGCCGAAGCCGACCACAAGGCGATCGCCGCCCTGATCGAGCCGCTGGTCTGCGGCGACATCCGGGGCCTCAAGCGCGGGCAACTGCGCTACACCCTGCTGCTGAACGACGAGGGCGGCGTCCTCGACGACCTGATGATCGGCCGCCCGGCCGACGACGAGGCCCAGGGCGGCCTCTACATCGTCGTCAACGCCGGGACCAAGGACGCCGACTTCGCCCGCATCGAGCAGGCGGTCGCCGGCCGCGCCAGCCTGACCCGCGCCGACGACCGCGCCCTGGTCGCCATCCAGGGGCCGCGCGCCGCCGACGTGACCAAGGCCTTCTTCCCCCTGGCGCCGACCCTCAGCTTCATGACCTTCGCGACCTTCGACCTGGAGGGCCACCCGTGCGTCGTCGCCCGCTCCGGCTACACGGGCGAAGACGGCTACGAGGTGCTGGTCCCGCGCGAGGCGGCCGCCGGCTTCTGGAACCGGCTGCTGGCGGACGAGCGCGTCCGCCCCATCGGCCTGGGCGCCCGCGATTCCCTGCGGCTCGAGGCCGGCCTGCCGCTCTACGGCCACGACCTGGACGAGACCGTCTCGCCGATCGAGGCGAACCTCGCCTTCGCCATCTCCAAGCGACGCCGCAAGGCGGGGAACATCCCCGGCGCGGCGCGTATCGAACAGGAAATGACGCAGGGGCCGTCGCGCCTCCGCGTCGGCCTGAAGGTGCTGGAAGGCGCCCCGGCGCGCGAGGGGGCCGAGATCGCGGACGAGAACGGCCATGTGGTCGGCAGGGTGACCAGCGGCGGCTTTTCGCCGAGCCTCTCCGGCTCCATCGCCATGGGGTTCGTCCCGCCGTCGCTGTCGGAACCTGGAACCCGCCTGAAGGTCATCGTCAGAGGAAAGCCGCAGGCCTGCGAAGTCGTGGCCCTGCCGTTCGTCCCGCACCGCTACGTCCGGCTCGCCTGAAGAGGAAGAGACAAGAGAATGCGCTTCACCAAGGACCATGAATGGGTCGTCCTCGAGGGCGATGTGGCGACCGTCGGCATCACCGCCTACGCCGCCGAGCAGCTCGGCGACGTGGTGTTCGTGGAGACCCCGGAGGTCGGCAAGACCGTCTCCGCGGGCGACTCCTTCGCCGTCGTCGAGAGCGTGAAGGCCGCTTCCGACGTCTACGCCCCGATCTCCGGCGAAGTGGTCGAGGCCAACGCCGCGCTCGGCGACAAGCCCGAGACGGTCAACGAGTCGGCCGAGGGCGAGGGCTGGTTCGCCAGGCTGAAGGTGGCTGATCCCGCCGAATACGAGGGCCTGATGGACAAGGCCGCCTACGACGAGTTCCTGAAGACCCTCTGACCATGCGCTACCTCCCCCTCACGCCGGCCGACCGGGCCGAGATGCTGGCCGCCATCGGCGCCGGCCAGATCGACGAACTGTTCCGCGACGTGCCGGAAGCGGCGCGCCGCAAGGAGCTGTTCGACCTGCCGCTGCACGCCGGCGAGGTGGAGGTGGAGCGCCAGCTCGGCCGCCTGGCCGCCATGAACCGCGCCGCCGGCGCCGGGCCCTTTTTCTGCGGCGCGGGAGCCTACCGCCACCACGTGCCGGCGACGGTGGACCACATCATCCAGCGCTCGGAGTTCCTGACCAGCTACACGCCCTACCAGCCGGAGATCGCCCAGGGCACGCTGCAGGCCCTGTACGAGTTCCAGACCCAGGTCGCGGCCCTCACCGGCCTCGATGTGGCCAACGCCTCGATGTACGACGGCTCCACCGCCTGCGCCGAGGCGGTGATGATGGCCCAGCGGGTCACCCGCCGCGAGAAGGCGGTGCTGTCCGGCGGCCTGCACCCCCACTACGCCGCCACCACCCAGACCATCGCCCACGCCGAGGGGATGGAGATCCAGCGCTTGGCCGCCGCCATCGACGGCGAAGCCGCGGTGCTGGAGGCCATCGACGCCGACACCGCCTGCGTCGTCGTCCAGACGCCCAACGTGTTCGGCACGGTCACCGACGTGACGAAGATCGCCGAGGCCGCCCACGCCGCCGGCGCGCTGCTGATCGTGGTGACGACCGAGGCCGTCTCCTTCGGCCTGCTGAAATCGCCTGGGGCCATGGGCGCCGACATCGCCGTGGCCGAGGGCCAGTCGATCGGCAACGCGCTGAACTTCGGAGGCCCCTACGTCGGCCTGTTCGCCGCCCGCGAGAAGCTGGTGCGCCAGATGCCCGGCCGCCTGGCCGGCGAGACGGTGGACGCCGAGGGCCGCCGCGGCTTCGTGCTCACCCTCTCCACGCGCGAGCAGCACATCCGGCGGGAGAAGGCGACCTCCAACATCTGCACCAACTCCGGTCTCTGCGCGCTGGCCTTCACCATCCACCTGTCGCTGCTGGGCGGCAAAGGCCTGCGCCAGCTGGCGCAGGTGAACCACGCCCGGGCCAGGGAGCTGGCCAAGGCGCTCGCCGCCGTCCCGGGCGTCGAGCTGCTGACCCCGCGCTTCTTCAACGAGCTGGCCGTGAAGGTCCCGGGCGCTGCGACCGCCCTGGTCGAGGCCCTGCTGGACGACGGGATCGTCGCCGGCGTGCCCTACGCCCGGCTCGACCCGCACGCGGGCCAAGACGACGTCCTGCTGCTGGCCGCCACCGAACTCACCACACCAGAAGACATCGCCGCCCTGACCGGCGCGCTCTCCAAGAGGATCGGCGCATGAGCATGCTGAGCGTCGGACGCCCGACCCGCCCCGAGGCCGCGGACGCCCAGGGCCAAGCCTCCCTCACCGGCGGCCGCGGCCTGCTGCAGGACGAGGCCCTGATCTTCGAACTCGGCGGCTGGGACAAGACCGGCGTCGACCTGCCGGAGCCGGAGGCCGACGCCTCCGACCTCGCCGGCCTGACCCGCGACGACGTCCCCCTGCCCGGCCTCTCCGAGCCCGAGGCGGTGCGCCACTACGTGCGCCTGTCGCAGAAGAACCACGCCATCGACCTGGCGCTCTATCCGCTCGGCTCGTGCACCATGAAGCACAACCCGCGGCTCAACGAGCGGATGGCCCGCCTGGCCGGCTTCTCGGACATCCACCCGCTGCAGCCGCAGTCCACCGTGCAGGGCGCCCTGGCGCTGATGGACGGCCTCGCCCACTGGCTGAAGACCCTGACCGGCATGCCGGCCGTGGCCCTGCCGCCCAAGGCCGGCGCGCACGGCGAGCTTTGCGGCCTGCTGGCCATCCACGCCGCCCACGACGCCAAGGGCGATTCGGCCCGCCGGCGCGTGCTGGTGCCAACCTCGGCCCACGGCACCAATCCGGCCACCGCCGCCTTCGTTGGCTACTCGGTCACCGAGATCGCCCAGACCGACGACGGGCGCGTCGACCTCGCCGACATGGCCGCCAAGCTTGGGCCGGACGTGGCGGCCATCATGGTCACCAACCCCAACACCTGCGGCCTGTTCGAGCGGGACATCATCGAGATCGCCCGCCTGGCTCACGAGGCCGGGGCCTACTTCTACTGCGACGGCGCCAACTTCAACGCCATCGTCGGCAAGGTGCGGCCGGGCGACCTCGGCGTCGACGCCATGCACATCAACCTGCACAAGACCTTCTCCACGCCGCACGGCGGCGGCGGGCCGGGCGCTGGGCCCGTGGTGCTGTCGGAGGCCCTGGCGCCCTTCGCGCCGGCCCCCTGGGTCGTGTCGGGTGAAGGCGGCTTCAAGCTGGTCGAGGAGCCCGCGGGCGAAGCGGCCCAGGCCTTCGGCCGGATGAGCGCCTTCCACGGCCAGATGGGGATGTTCGTCCGCGCCTACGCCTACATGCTGAGCCACGGCGCCGACGGCTTGCGCCAGGTCGCCGAGGACGCGGTGCTGAACGCCAACTACGTCAAGGCGCGCCTGCAGGACCTGATCACCCCGGCGTTCCCGGAGGGGCCGTGCATGCACGAGGCCCTGTTCGACGACAGCTGGCTGGAGGGCACCGGCGTCACCACCCTCGACTTCGCCAAGGCGATGATCGACGAGGGCTTCCACCCGATGACCATGTACTTCCCGCTGGTGGTGCATGGGGCGATGCTGGTGGAACCGACCGAGACCGAGTCCAAGGCCGAGCTCGACCGGTTCTGCGAGGCGCTGCGGGCGCTGGCGACGGCCGCCAAGGCGGGCGAGGTGGACCGCTTCAAGGGCGCGCCCTATCTGGCGCCCCTGCGCCGGCTCGACGAGACCCTGGCGGCGCGCAAGCCGAAGCTGGCGTGGCGCCCAGAACCCACGGGTGTGGCGCCGACGCCGCTCGCTGCCGAATAGCGTAGCCTCGGGAGAAATTTCCGGGGCGGCGCCTTTACGACTCTCCGGCGCGTTCGCATATCTCACTGGCGGGTCGGCCGGACCTCCCCCGAATGGCCGTCCCGAACCCAGGTCGAACCCCCGTGTCTTACGTCAGCATCATGCCGCGCGCGCGCCGCTACGCCTCCGATGATCTCGCGCAAGAGATCCTCGGCCGGATTACGCGCGCCGCCCTGGTGATGCTGGGCCTGACGGTGGTCGCCGCCGGCATCCTGATCGCGCCCTTGCCCGGCCCGGGCGGCATCCCCGTCATCGTCGTCGGGCTGATGCTGATCCTGCGCAACTCGTTCAAGGCGCGCCGGCATTTCGTGAAGTTCCAGCGGGCCCACCCGAAGATGGTCTACCCGATCCGGCGCCTGCTGCGCCGCGAGCCGGAGATGATCCTGGTGGCCTGGCAACAGACGCTGCGGATCGAGCGGCTGGTTCTTCCCGCCCGTTTCCGGGTCGCGATGCGGCTCCGGCGGCGGTGGAAGCTGAAGCGGCGCAGGTCCGCTTCAGCCTGATCGTCCGTTCTACTTCAGCTTGACGGCGAGTTCGCCGATCGCGCGGTCGATGCTCGGGTCGCTCTTCAGGCCGGCCAGCCGGCCGGCGAGCACGCCCTCGGCCGCCCGGGCCGCCAGCTCGGCGGCCGTCGCCTTGACCTCGACAATGGCCTGGGCCTCGGCGGTGGCGATCTTGCGCTCGGCCAGTTCGCGCCGGCGGGCCACGCTCTCCTCGAGCTTCACCCGGGCCTCTTCCTGGTTGCGCTTCGCTTCCGCCTGAGCCGCGGCGAGGATGTCGGCCGCCTGCCGCTCGGCTTCGGCGCGCTCGGTGCGCAGCTCCTCGAGCAGGCGCTGGGCCTCCTCGCGCAGGCGCTTGGCCTCGTCCAGGTCGGCCTGGATGGCGGCCGACTTGGCGTCGAGCATCCCCGCCACCGCCTTCGGCGCCTTGGCGACGAAGATCACGATGGCCAGGAAGATCAAGAGGCCGATCCCGACCCAGAACTCCGCTTCGGCCGGGCTAAGGAAGGCAGGCATCAGACGGCTCCCGCGGGGATACGCGCCGCCAGGGCGGCTTCGACTTCGGCCGGCGCGGCCGGTTGGCCGGTCAGCTTCTGGACCATGGCCTGGGCGGTCTCCGAGGCGATCGCGCCGACGTTGGTCATCGCCTGGTCGCGCATGGTCCGGATCCGGCCTTCGGCCTCGGCGAGCTTCGCGTCGAGCTCGCGCTCGAGTTCGGCCTGCCGTTCGGCGATCTCCGCCGCGGCCTTGGCCTTGGCTTCGGCGCCCACGCGTCGGGCGTCGGCCCGGGCCTGCGCCACCTCGGCCTTGGCGGCTTCGGCGAGCTTCTCGGCCTCGGCCTGAACGCTCTTGGCCTCGGCGACAGCGGCGCTGATCGTCTCGGCCCGGGTGTCCAGCACCTTGCGCAGGCGCGGCACGAAGACCCGGCCCAACAGGATGTAGAGCAGCAGGAAGATCAGCAGCAGCCAGACGATCTGGCCGCCCCAGTACTCGGTGCGGAACTGCGGCAGTCCGCCGCCTTCGCCGCCGTGGGCGGCGACTTCGCTCGTACCGGCAGGGACTTCGTGACCGTGCACGGCCTCGGCCGCCTCGGCAGCCGGATTCGTGTCGTGGTCGCCCGTGCTCGGCGTGGTGGTCGTTTCGGCGGCCATTGGCCTGGTCGTCCTTAGAAAACGACGGGCGGAGCAGGCTCCGCCCTGTTGGCGTCAGCGGTTAGCTGAACAGGATCAGCAGGCCCAGCACGAAGGCCAGAATGCCGAGGGCTTCGGTCAGAGCCGCGCCGAGGATCAGGTTGGTGAACTGGCCGCCGGCCGCCGACGGGTTACGCGTGGCGCCTTGCAGGAAGCCCGAGAAAAGGGTGCCGACGCCGATGCCCGCGCCGATCATGCCCAGGGTGGCGAGACCCGCGCCGATGAACTTAGCCGCTTCCGCTTCCATGATGTGTGTGTCCCGTTTGGAAGTTGTGAGAGTGAGGGGTTGCCGGCCGTCAGTGGTGATGGCCGAGGTTGACCACGTCGTTCAGGTAGACGCAGGCCAAGACTGCAAAGACGAACGCCTGAAGGAAGGCGACCAGGAACTCGAGCGCGGTGAGCGCCACCACGCCGCCCAGCGACAGCAGCGCGCCGGGGATGCCGAGCAGGCCCAGGCCGCCGCCGGCCGCCAGGGCGCCCAGGCTGACCACGAAGCCGGCGAACACCTTCAGGGCCACGTGGCCGCCCAGCATGTTGCCGAACAGACGCAGGGCCAGGGTGACCGGGCGCAGCAGGAAAGAGATGAGCTCGATCGGGGTGACCAGGACCAGCATGTACCAGGGCACGCCGGCCGGCACGAACAGCTTGTACATGTTCACGCCGTTGCGCATCACGCCGACGATCAGCACCAGCAAGATGGTCATCGCCGCGAGCGTCGCGGTGACCGCCAGTTGCGAGGTGGCGGTGAACACCAGGAACATGCCCAGCAGGTTCATCGCCAGGATGAACAGGAACAGGGTGAAGATGAAGGGAAAGTACCGGCGCCCTTCGTGACCGATGATGCTGGTCGTCAGGTTGTCGATGTAGCCGAACACCCCTTCGCCGATCAGCTGCAGCCGTCCCGGGACGACCGCGGCCTTGGCCGTGGCGATCGCGAAGAAGACGACGATCAGGCCGGCGGCCAGCAGCATGGCCACCGTGGAGTTGGTGATCGACATGTCGATCACCCCCACGCCGGGGAGCGAGAAATCCGGGAGGTCCACGATCTTCTGGACCTCGAACTGGTGCATCGGGTCGGCCATGCCGCCTCGAACTCCTTCAATCTTCCTCGTCATCCGGGGGCAGGTCCTTGGGGGGACCCCACTCCCTCGTCGCTTCTTCAGACATCCGCTGCGCAGAGCGGACCGCCATCCAAACCGACACTACGAAGCCGACGAGGACCCCGCAGATCATCCCCCACGGCGCGGTGCGCAGAAGGGCGTCGGCGCCCGCGCCAATCGCGATGCCGACAAACAGGCCGCCCAGCAACACGCCGAGCAGCCGATATCCGTATCCGGCCGCTTTGACGCCGTAATCCTGCGGCGTCGTGGCGGTCCGCGCCCGAAGAGCCTCGGCCTGCGCTTCGAGACGCTTGATGGTCTCGTCCCGCGTTTCGTCAGGCTCCGGCATGGTCCTCGAGTCCAGCCGCAGCAGCAAAGTCGCCGCCATGGCCCGGGCTGAAAGTCGCGCGGAACCTATAGACGCTGGTGCAGTGCGTCAAGATTCCGGCGCCGCAACATAGCCCGTTGTTTTTTCACGGGAAAAATGTGGCGGGAGATTTGGTCGCGCTTCTTAGAAGATAGCGTAGCCGCCGTCGATCAAAATGGAGTCGCCGGTATGGAAGCGCGAGGCGTCCGAGGCGAGGTAGACGGCGATGCCGCCGAAGTCCTCCGGCTCGCCCCAGCGGCGGACCGGCACGCGCTTGATCACCTGCTCGTTGAACTTGTCGTTGCCCTGCGCGCCGGCGGTCATGTCGGTGGCGATCCAGCCGGGCAGCACGGCGTTGGCGCGGATCCCGTAGCGGGCGTACTCCACGGCCAGTCCGCGCACCATGCCCAGCACCGCCGTCTTGGCCGAGGAATAGGCCTCGTTGCGGGCCGCCCCGTGCACCGCCGACAGGGAGGACGTGACCACCAGCGAGCCGCCCGGATCGCCGCCCTGGGCCCGGGCCACCATGTGCTTGGTCGCCTCGCGGAAGGTGAAGAACACCCCGTCCAGGTTGACGCCCATCACGCGCCGCCAGGTCTCGGTGCTCATCTCGGCGAAGGAGCGGGCCCCGCCGCCGATCCCGGCGTTGGCGACCACGGTGTCCAGCCGGCCCATCTGTTGGGCCGCCTGCGCCATGCCCTCGACCACCTGCTGTTCCTGCGACACGTCGATCCGCTGGCTCAGCACCCGCACGCCGTGCGCCTTGAGCTTCGCCTCCGCCGCGGCGTTCTTCTCGGCATTGGTGCCCCAGATGACGACGTCGGCGCCCGCCTGGGCCATCGCCTCGGCCATGCCGAGCCCGATCCCGCCGTTGCCCCCGGTGACCAGCGCGACCTTCCCGGTCAGATCGAACGGCTTGTAGGCCATGGCGGCGCTCTCCCTCTGCTTTGAGCGCTCCTGAAAGGCCCAGTTCCGTAAGGAGCGTCAAGCTTTCAGACCTCTCCCTCCGCTCGCGGAGGGAGAGGGTAGGGTGAGGGAGGCTCCACCCGCCGCGCGGCGCCGGCGCCGGAGGCCCTCCGCTGCGCTTCGGGCCCCCTCACCCAACCCTCTCCCCGCCTTGCGGGGAGAGGTCTAGAGCAGCGGCTCGATGGCCGCGCGTTCGTCGCCGAAGGGGTCGTCCTCGACGTGCGACGAGGCGGTGTCGAACACCATGGTGGTCCGCCGTTCGGGGTCGAAGGCCGGCCACTGCAGGCCGGCGGTGCTGGGGTTCCCGGTCCGCGCGAAGGCCGCCCAGGCCGCGTTCATCTCCGCCGACAGCCGCTCCACGTCCGGGCCCGTGCCGCAGAACCGGTCCTGCGTCGGCGCCGAGAGGGTCCCGAAGACGAACGGCATCTCCAGGGCGTGGCAGGCGCCGAGCGCCCCCTTCCGGGCCGGCGAGGCGTGGGTGAAGAGGTAGAGGTAGGTGTTCGGTTGCACCGCCTTCTGGGCGCTCGCCAGCCGGATCGAGGGGACGCGGAAGCGCACGTCGCTCTGCACCGCATCCAGGATGTCCAGGCTCTCGGCCGGCAGGCCCTTGGCCCGGCGTGACGTGCGGTAGGTCTCGATCAGCGCCTTCGCCTGCGCCTCGTCGGCCTTGGGCAGCGCCGCGCGGACGGCCGCGACCAGCCCGGCCTCGTCGAGCGGCTGGCGCGGGGCGGCGGCGTTGAACAGCTTCACCTCGTCGCGGTTGGAGCCGATCAGCACCGCCGTCTCGGACGCGCCGCCGGCGCGGACGATCCTCATCGGCTCGTCGGGCAGGGTGGCCGCATCGCGCACTGGCCCGAAGGCCAGGCCCTGCTTCTGGACAGCCGCCTGCGCCTGGACGATCTGCGCCGCCGGCACGTCCCGCAGCTCCGCGGCGCGCTCGCGGGTCAGGCCCAGCGCCGCCAGCAGGGCGTCGGCGCTCTTCGCGGCCACCTCCGGCGGGGCGGCGCGGCCCACGCCGCTCTGCAGGATGGCGCGGTGGAACAGCCCCTTGGCCGGCGGCATGGCCAGCAGCGCCGCCACGGAGGCCGAGCCGGCGGACTCGCCGAAGATGGTCACGTTGGCCGGATCGCCGCCGAACGCCTCGATGTTGGCCTGCACCCATTTCAGCGCCGCGACCTGGTCCAGCAGGCCCTGGTTCGGCCCGAAGCCCGCCTCCGGGATCGAGAGGAAGCCCAGGGCCCCCAGGCGGTAGTTGATGGTCACCACCACCACGTCGTGCCGGGTCGCGAACGGCCCGCCGTCGTAGAGCGGCTCGTAGCCCGCGCCGTGGGTGAAGCCGCCGCCGTGGATCCAGAACAGCACGGGCCGGCGCGCCCCGTCAGGCGCCGGGGTGAAGACGTTGAGGTTCAGGCAGTCCTCGTCCTGCGGCCCGGAGGCGGCGAAGCCCTGGATGACGTGCGGCGTCTGCGGCGCGGCGAAGCCGATCTCGTGCGCCCGTCGCACCCCGCCCCAGGGGGCGGCCGGCTGCGGCGGCCGAAACCGCTGCTCGCCGGTTGGACAGGCCGCGTAGGGGATGCCGTAGAAGGCCAGATGCCCGTCCTTCAGGACGCCCTCGACCCGGCCGCCCGTCGTCGCCACAGCCTCCAGCGTGCGCGCATCCATGCCGCTTCCTCCACCATCCTCTTTTCGTTGGCGGCGAGGCTACACGGCCCACAAACCGCCGTCATCCCGGCCGCAGCGAAGCGGAGAGCCGGGACCCAGGAGGCCACGCGGTGAGTCTGGGTCCCGGGTCTCGCTGCGCTCGCCCGGGATGACGCCTAGGCGGCGGTCCAGCCGCCGTCGATGGCGAGGGAGGCGCCGGTGGTGGAGGCGCCCAGGTCGCTGACCAGGTAGAGCAGCATGCCGGCCAGATGG
The DNA here is from genome assembly GCF_042681205.1 of Phenylobacterium terrae. Taxonomy (NCBI): domain Bacteria; kingdom Pseudomonadati; phylum Pseudomonadota; class Alphaproteobacteria; order Caulobacterales; family Caulobacteraceae; genus Phenylobacterium; species Phenylobacterium terrae. Next base: position 2,309,608 of record NZ_JBHUEY010000001.1, on the reverse strand, counting down.
GGGTACTCGACGAAGCTCTTGTTCGGCTGGGCGGCGAGGATCACGTCCTCCACCACACGCTCCTCGGGAATGCCGCGGGCTTTCGCCTGGTCGCCGATCTGGGCCTCCACGAGCGGCGTCTTCACATAGCCCGGGCAGATGGCGTTGCAGGTCACCCCGCTGCGGGCGAGCTCGAGGGCGATCGACTTGGTGAAGCCGACGATCCCGTGCTTGGCCGCCACATAGGCCGACTTGAAGGGCGAGGCGACGAGGCCGTGGGCCGAGGCCAGGTTCACGATCCGCCCGCGCCCCTGGGCCTTCATGATCGGAACCGCCGCGCGGGTGGCGTAGAAGGCCGAGGAGAGGTTGATGGCGATGATCGCCTCCCACTTCTCCGGCGGGAACTCCTCCACAGGCGAGACGTGCTGGATGCCAGCGTTGTTGACCAGGATGTCCAGCCGGTCGAATTCGCGCCAGGCGCTGTCGACCAGGTCGGCGATCTCGTCGGGCTTGGTCATGTCGGCGCCGTGGTAGACGATCCTGACGCCCGTCCGCTCCTCGAGCGCGCGCCGGTCGTGCTCGATCCTGGCCGCGTCGCCGAAGCCGTTGATGACGACGTTGACGCCCTGCTCGGCGAGGGCCGTGGCCATCGCCTCGCCGATGCCGCTGGTGGAGCCGGTGACGATCGCCGCCTGGCCCGCAAGGCCGTAGTCCATGCTCAACTCTCCTTCACGGCCCCCGCCGGCGGCGGCTGCGGCCGCGAAAACGTCCACTCCGCCTCGGTCGAAAGATCCTCGCGGAAACGGTAGCCGGCCACGTCGAAGCCCTTCAGCTTCTCGGCCTTGTCGATCCGGTGATCGATGGCGAAGCGCGCCACCATCCCCCGCGCCCGCTTTGCGTAGAAGCTGATCACCCGCCCCTCGCCGTCCTTCTCCTCGAGGAAACGGAAGCTGACCACCGGCGTCTCCAGGGCGGCCAAGTCGACGGCGCCGAAATACTCCTGGCTGGCGAGGTTCACGAGGGTGCGGTCCTTGTGCCCACGGGAGGCCTCGTTGAGCGCCTTGGCGATCTTCTCGCCCCAGAACTTGTAGAGCGTCGGGCCGCGCCTGGTCTTCAGCCGGGTCCCCATCTCCAGCCGGTAGGGCTGGATGGCGTCGAGGGGCCGCAACACGCCGTAGAGGCCGGAGAGGATGCGCACGTGGTCCTGCGCCCAGGAGAGCGCCCGCTTGTCCAGCTCGCGCGCCTTCAGGCCCAGGTAGACGTCGCCGTTGAACGCCAGCGCCGCCTGCAGCCCCTCTTCCGAGGCCGGGTCGAAGGCCTGGAAGCGCTCGCGGTTCAGCTTGGCGAGGTCGTCGGAGAGGCTCATCAGCCGCTTCAGGTCCGCGGCCTTCAGCTTGGCGGTGACCTTGGCGAGCTCGGCCACGTCGTCCATCAGCTCCGGCGTGCTCACCGGCAGCTGCGCCTTCGGCCGCTCGAAGTTCAGCGACTTGGCGGGCGAGAGCACCATCAGCATGGCGGCTCTCTTGGCCCGAGACTCAGGGGAAGGGAAGAGGCTGGGTGACAGACAATCTGACCTCTCCCTCCGCCCGCGGAGGGAGAGGGTAGGGAGAGGGAGGCCGCGGCCGCGGTGCAGCCCCGACGTCGGAGGCCCTCCGCTGCGCTCCGGGCCCCCTTCACCCAACCCTCGCCCCGCCTTGCGGGGAGAGGTCAGAGACTAGAACAACACCCGCGGGTTCATGATCCGCTTGGGATCCAGCGCCTGGCGGATGGCGCGCAGGGCGGCGACCTCGACGGGGCTCTTGTAGCGCAGGGCCTCGGCGGTCTTCATCGCGCCCAGGCCGTGCTCGGCGCTGATCGAGCCGCCGAGCCGGGCGACGATGTCGTGGACGATGCGCGAGCCCTCGTCGCGCCTGGCCGAATGGACCGCATCGTCGCCGCCGTCGGGCCGCAGCACGTCGTAGTGGATGTTGCCGTCGCCCACGTGGCCGAAGGCGCAGATCCGGCAGCCGGGGGCGAAGCGGACCATCGCCTGGGACGCCTCGCGCAGGAAGTTGGCCACCTCGCTGACCGGCACCGAGACGTCGTGCTTCCAGGTGGCGCCCTCGGGCTTCTGGGCCGGCGACTGGTTCTCGCGCAGGGACCAGAAGGCCCGCGCCTGGGCGTCGGTCTGGGCGACGGCGGCGTCCTGCACCAGGCCCGCCTCGAGGGCGCCGGCCAGCAGCCGCTCCATGGCCGCCTCGGCCGAGCCCGGCTCGCCGGAGGTGATCTCGATCAGCGCATACCAGGGATGGACGCCCTCCAGCGGGTCGCGCTGGCCGGCGATGTTCCTCAGCGCGAAGTCGACGCCGATGCGGCTCATCAGCTCGAAGGCCTCGACGGCGCCGCCCGCCTCCTCCTTGGCGCGGGCCAGAAGGCGGATGGCGTCGTCGGCGCTGGCCAGCCCCGCCATGGCCGTGGCCCGCGAGGCCATCACCGGGAACAGCTTCAGGCTGGCGGCGGTGACGACGCCGAGCGTCCCCTCCGCGCCGATCAGCAGCTGCTTCAGGTCATAGCCGGTGTTGTCCTTGCGCAGGCGCTTCAGCCCGTTCCACACCTCGCCGTTCGGCAGCACCGCCTCCAGGCCCAGCACCAGCTGGCGGGTGGTCCCATAGCGCAGCACCTGGGTGCCGCCGGCGTTGGTGGAGACCACCCCGCCCACCGTCGCCGAGCCCTCCGAGGCCAGCCCCAGCGGGAAGCGGCGCCGATGCTGGGCCGCCGCCTCGTGCACGGAGGCCAACGTCACGCCGGCCTCGGCCACGATCACGTCGTCGAAGGGATCGAGGTCGCGGACCGCCCGCAGCCGCTCGGTGGAGAGCAGGATCTCGCCCTGTGGGATCTGGCCGCCGACCAGGCCGGTGTTGCCGCCCTGGGTCGTGATCGGCACGCCCGCCTCGAAGCAGATCCCCACCACCGCCGCCACGTCCTCGGTGGTCTTCGGCAGCGCCAGGAACGGCGTCGTTCCCTGCCAGCGGTCGCGCCATTCCAGGAGCTTCGGCGCCAGACGTTCGGGATCCTGGCTCCACCCCGCCTCGCCCAGCACGGCTTTGAGGCGGGAGAGGACGTCGGCGGGCACAGGCGCGGTCATGGCGGCGAGTGTAGCGCCTCGGCCGCCGATGATCGATTCAGGGGAGATAGCCGGGTCGACTCCTCTCCTCCCGTGTGGGGCGCCTCATGCCGAGCGCGACATCCCACTCCTGCAACCCGGCTCGGACGCGGCCCTTTCCGCAGTTTCCGATCTCCACGACGAAGTGGGGCGGATCGATGATATCCAGCCGACGCTCGCTCATACGCACGATGACTCTAACCGTCCGCCCCCGCACCGAGTGGGTCGGACTTGCCGTGTCCCAGTCGCGAAGTTCACCCTCCAGAGCTCTTCGCACCTCGGGCATGACTACGGTCTCGTGGAATTCAGGCGTGTAGCTGAACCTGCACTTTGCATCGGCTTGCGCAGGGGCCGCCAGCAGCAGGCCTGTCGCGGCGCAGGCCAGAACCCGGTCGTGGCGCATGGCCATCACTTGATGCGGATGCCCACCGGCCCCTGGGCGCCCTGGACCTCGAAGGTATCGCCGCTCTTCTTGTCCTTCGGGTACTCGGTGCAGCTCTCCTCCGGCTGGATGGAGGACTTGGTGCACAGCTTGTCGCCGTCGATCCGCCACTCGCCGGTGATCTGGCCGTCCATGGCGGTGAACTTGCCGTCCGGCGTGTAGTCCACCTCGATGTCCATGCCCTGGATGTTGAGCACGATGCCCTTGGTGGTGACCTCTTCCAGCGTTCCGGCCAGGGCCGGCGTCGACAGCGCCAGAAGTGCCGCGGCGGTCAGAAGCGTGCGCATGGTGATCCTCTCCCCGTTGAAGCGGCCATGGCGCCACAACTTGCGGCGGTCGAGCAAGAGAAAATTGGAAGGTGCGGTATGGTCCGCCGGACCTTGACTCGCGCGCCGCTACATTCATACTGGTTGGTATGTACCGTGACGACGCCCTGCCAGCGAAGACCCGGGTCCGCAATCCGGCCCAGACCCGCGAGCGGCTGCTGTCGGCCGCCTTCGAGGAGATGCACCGGTCCGGCTTCCGCGGCACGGACCTGGAGACCATCCTGGCCCGCGCCGGCGTCACCAAGGGCGCCATGTACCACCACTTCCCGGGCAAGCAGGCCATCGGCTACGCGGTCGTCGACGAGGTGATCGCCGAGGTCACCCGCCGCAAATGGCTGGAGCCGCTGGCCGAGGCGGCCGACCCGATCGCCACACTGATCGCCATCATCGAGTCGACCCCTTTCACGGCCGAGGACCTGGAGAAGGGCTGCCCGCTGAGCAACTTCTCCCAGGAGATGTCGCCGCTGGACGAGGGCTTCCGGATGCGCACCGGCGCGGTCACCCGGGCCTGGCGCGAGGCCATCGCCGAGGCCCTGCGGCGCGGCCAGGCCGCGGGCCTGGTCTCCCGCGCCGTCAATGCGGAGGACGAGGCCGTCTTCCTGATCGCCGCCTACCAGGGCGGCCTGTCGCTGGCCAAGAACACCCAGGACGAAGCCACCCTGCGCGCCTCCCAACGGACTCTCGTCCGCCACCTGGAGAGTCTGCGCGCCTGAACCCTGGCCGCCTGTTCGCGCGGCCCCTTACAAACCGACTGGTCGGTTCAAACAGGAGACGAACGTGAAGCTCTACTGGTCCGAGACTCTCAATCCGCGGAAGGTCTGCGCTGTCGCACGGCACCTGGAGGCGCCGGTGGCGTTCGTCCACGTCGATCTCGCCGCTGGCGGGTCCCACGCCCCCGACTTCCTGGCCCGCAACCCCAACGGCAAGGTGCCCGTGCTGGAGGAGGCGGACGGCCGCACCCTCTGGGAGTCCAACGCCATCATGTGCCGCCTCTCGGAAGCTGCGGGCGCGGACCTGTGGCCCCGCGACGAACGGCAGATCGACCTGCTGCGGTGGCTGTTCTGGGACGCCCAGCACTTCGGCCTGCACGCCAGCCGGCTCTACTTCGAGAACATCATCCGGCCCAAGCTGTCGGGCGCGGAGCCGAACCCGCGCACGGTGGCGGACGCCCTGGGCCAGTTCCGGACCTACGCCGCCATCCTCGACGACCACCTGGCCGGCCGAAGCTGGGTGATGGGCGATCAGCTGACCCTCGCCGACTTCGCCCTGGGCGTCGCCCTCCCCTACGCGGAGGCGGCGCAGATCCCGCTCGGCGACTTCCCCGCCATGGCCCGCTGGCACGACCGGCTGAACGAGCTGCCCGCCTGGCGCGAGCCCTTCCCCGCGATCCACTGATCCACGCCGTCCGCAAAGGAGCCTGAGATGGACGCCAAGACCGAAACCCTGATCCCCGCCCAACAGCTGGCGCGCGAGAACCCCCTCCGCGTCCCCAATGAGAGCGCCGAATACCGCGCCGCCCGCACGGCCTTGCTGGCCGAGGAGATCGAGCTGCGCCGGCACATCGAGCGGGTGGCGGCCCAGCGCCGCGCGCTGCCGCCCGGCGCCCCCGTGACCGGCGACTACCGTTTCCTGGGCGAGGAGGGCGAGGTCGACCTCGCGGGCCTCTTCCAGGACAAGCCCACCCTCGTCGCCTACAGCTACATGTTCGGTCCGCAGCGGGAGCGCCCCTGCCCCATGTGCACCGCCATGCTCGGCGCCTGGGAGGGCAACGCCGCCGATATCGGCCAGCGCGTTTCGCTGGTGGTGATCGCCCGCTCGCCGCTGGAAAAGCTGCTGGCCTGGAAGCGCGAGCGCGGGTGGAAGAACCTGCGTCTCTACCAGGACCTCACCGGCGCCTACTCCCGCGACTACTTCGCCATGCCCACCGACGGCGCGGACGACTCGGCCCTCAACGTCTTCACCCGCAGGGACGGGACCGTCCGCCACTTCTGGTCCGGCGAGATGGGGGACGGCACGGCCGACCCCGGCCAGGACCCTCGCGGCGCGCCCGATCCCACCCCGCTGTGGACCGTGCTGGACATGACCCCGGAAGGCCGGGGCCGCGACTGGTATCCGAGCCTGAACTACGCCTGAGGCTGACCGGCAGCGGCGGCTCGGTCCGCCGCCGCACGCTCAAGCCGCTTCCGCCGGCCGGCCGATCTCCTATGGTGGCGACAAAGAAGTCCCAGGAGAGGAAGCCCATGACCCCGCTCGTCACCACCTCCGACGCCGGCCACGTCCGCACCATCACGCTGAACCGGCCGGCCAAGAAGAACGCCCTTTCCCAGGAGCTGGCCTGGGGCGTGGTCGAGGCGGTGGACGAGGCGGCCAAGGACGACAACGTCTGGGTCGTGGCCATCACCGGCTCGGGCGACGCCTTCTGCGCGGGCCTGGACCTCTCCGGCTCGGAGCCCTACTCGCCATGGCCGGCGATGACCGCCCAGCTCGACGACATCGGTTGGGTCGGCCACTTCCTGCTCTCCATCCGCAAGCGCTGCGACAAGCCGGTCGTCGGCGGGATCAACGGAGTGGCGGTGGGCGCGGGCCTGGGCCTGGCCATGAGCTGCGACGTGCGGCTGATCGCGAAGAGCGCGCGGCTGATGGCCGGCTACACCCGCATCGGCGGCTCGCCCGACGCAGGGCTGACCATCACGCTGCCGCAGGCCATGGGCTACGAGAAGGCCATGCGGTTCATGATGGAGAACCGCACCGTCACCGGCGAGGAGGCGATCGCCTGGGGCATGGCCGGCGAAGTGGTGGACGACGCGGCCTTCGCCGAGCGCCTCGCCACCTATTGCCAACAGCTGTGTGAATGGTCGCCGATCACCCTGCGGCTCCTCAAGCGCGGCATCGTCAAGTCGTACGAGACGTCCGACCTCGAGACCCAGCTCCGCTACGAGGTCTCGAACATCCGTAGAGCCTTCGGCAGCCAGGACGGCCAGGAAGCCCGCAAGGCCTTCCTCGAGAAGCGCAAGCCGGTGTTCCAGGGGAAGTAGCGCCTTCCCTCCCCTTCATGGGGGAGTGTCGAGATTTCGGGGCGCTGGACCACCGGCTGCCCGCGAGGCCGAGACTCCCCCACCCGTCCCGTCGCTTCGCTCCGGACCACCCTCCCCATGAAGGGGAGGGAAAGGTGACCTCACCCCACGAACCCCGCCGCCCGGCGCAGGCGGTCGTTGATGGCTTCGCCGAGGCCGTCGTCGGGGATGGGGGCGACGGCGATGGCGCGGGGGCGCGTGGCGTCGGCGGCGCGCAAGTGGGCGAAGAGGTTGGCGGCCGCTTCGCGCAGGTCGCCGGAGGGGCTGAGGTTGAACGGGCCGGGCGCGCCAGAGCCGAAGCCGAGGAAGGCCTCGCCAGGCTCGGGCGCGGCGGCGTTCAGGCGCACCGGCGCGTTCGGCGCGTAGTGGCGGGCGAGGCGCCCGGGGGAACGGCGCGCGTCCGCCTCGGCCTCGGCGAGGGCGCCGATCTCGGCCTCGATCTCGCCGCGGGTGACGGCGCCGGGGCGCAGCAGGCGCGGTTCATCAAGCAGCGAGACGACCGTCGACTCCAGGCCGACCCGGCAGGGGCCGCCGTCGAGGGCCGCCGCAGCGGCGGCGCCGGTCTCTTCCAGGGCGGCCTCGAAGGTCGTGGGGCTCGGCCGGCCGGAGCGGTTGGCCGACGGGGCCGCGACCGGGCCGCCGAAGGCCGCCAGCAGCGCGCGGGCGATCGGGTGGGCCGGCGCGCGGACGGCGACGGTGTCGAGGCCGGCGCGGGCGAGGTCGCTGACCTTGGCCGGCGCCCGGACCGGCAGCACCAGGGTCAGGGGGCCTGGCCAGAACCTTTGGGCCAGGCGCCGCGCGCGCCCGTCGAACACCGCGACGCGCTCGGCCGCCTCGAGGCCGGCCACATGGGCGATCAGCGGATTGAAGCTCGGCCGGCCCTTGGCCTCGTACAGCCGGGCCACGGCGTCGGGGTTGGCGGCGTCGGCGGCCAGGCCATAGACCGTCTCGGTCGGCAGGATGACGAGGTCGCCGGCGCGCAGGGCCGCCGCGGCGCGCGCGATCGCCGCGCCCTCCCCTCCCCGCTCGTCCGCCGGTTCCGTCATGGCCGGGCTCGTACACCGTGCGAGCGGGGCTTGTCCTCATCCCTCTCACCGCCGAGATTGCGGCGCCGGTTATCCACCCCAGAGGCTCCATGTCCGACGTCCAGATCGCCGCCCTCCACTGGGGCGTGAAGCAGAGCTTCCGCAGCTACGTCGAGGCCGTGGGCGGCCAGATCGCGTTGTCGGGGCCGGCGGAGCGCGCGCCCGACGGCGGCTTCGTCTTCGCGGCCGGCGAGGCGGCGGTGACCCGCAGCCCCGACGGTCGCCCGCAGGGGCAGGCTCAGTTCTCCGGCGAGGTCCGGTTCGAGGCCCACGGCGGGATGCTCAAGGTCGCCATCGCCGACCCGGGCGTTGAGCTCGGACCCGACGGCGGCGCCCTGACCGTCGCCGACCCCTGGGCGGCCGGCAAGCGCATGGCCATCGCCAAGCTCGACGTGGCCGCCGCCGTCACGGAGGCCGGCGAAGTCGCCCTCCCCGCCGTCACAACGATCGACGGCATGCAACTCCTCGGCGACCACTATCCGCCCGGAACTCAGCTCGATCCCGTGCGGCTGAAGCTGGGCTGAGTGATGGGTGACAGGTAGGGCTTCGCCCAACCAGTCACCGAGGTCGTCCGGTGACTGGTTGCGCCGCAGGCGCTACCTGTCACCCCACCTTCCGTCATCGCCGGGCTCGTCCTGGCGACCCAGCCCGCTACGGCAGGTCGATCCTCATCAGGATGGGTGGCCGGCATGCAGCCGGCCATGACGAAGTGAGGGTGCGCGACGTGGGGAGGCGGCGGCGCTATCGCCGCGCGCGGATATCCACCTCGATCTTCACGTCGGCGGGGATCTGGTCGGTGGCGGCGAACTCGCCCTGGCCGACGCCGAAGGCGGTGCGGTCGAGGCTGGTTTCGCCGCGGACCCGGGCCTTGTCCTCGTCGATGTCGAGCTCGAAGGGCAGGCTGACCGGCCGGGTCACGCCCTTCAGGGTCAGGCGGCCGCGGGCGATGTAGCGGTCCTCGCCCGTGCGCTCGAACCGGTCGGCCACGAACGTCGCCCGCGGGTGCTCGTCGATGTTGAAGAAGTCGAAGCCCGGCAGGGCCTCGTCGCGCTGGGGATCGCCGGTGTCCACGGAAGCCACATCGATGGTCACGCTCACCCGCGAGCGGTCCAGCGCGTCGGGACTGAAGCGGATGTCGGCGCTGAAGCGTTCGAACTCGCCCTCGATCTTCGTCTGCCCCCAGGCCGTCTCGAACTCGATCTTGGAGCCGTCGTCGAGCCGCCAGGCGATGGGCTCGCCGGCCGCCGCGGGCGTCTCGGGCTCCGCGGGCGCGACCGCACCGCTATCCGCCGCGAGCGGCTCGCCGGGCCCGGTCGCCTCGAGCGGCTCGGCGTCCTCGGCCGGGGCCGCGGCGGGCGGCCGCAGCCCGCCCAGCGGCGGCGTCACCACCGCGGCGAACGCAGCCACCGCCGCGGCGGCCAGGGCGATGATCGCCAACCGGGGCTCCAGCCAGCGGCCGGCCCGGGCGCCCGGCGCCATGCGCGCCAGCACCGGCTCGTCGCGGCTGAGCAGCTGGTGCTTCAGGGCGCCCGCCACGTGCAGGGCGATCAGGCCGTAGAAGCCCTTGATGATCAGGTCGTGGCCGGCCTCGCCGAACTCGTGCAGCCCCTCGCGGGCGTCCCGCGACATGGCGTCGGTCCCGGGCAGGTCCGGCCAGGGGATGACGCCGTAGAGCAGGGTCGGGATCTCGATGCGGCTGGTGGAGACCATGATCCAGCCGGTCAGCGGCATGCCGATCATCACCACGTAGAAGGCCGCGTGGGTGAAGCCCGCCAGGGTCTTCTCCCAGCGCCGCAGGGTGTCCGGCATCGGCGGCGGCGGGTTCATCAGCCGCCAGCCCAGACGCACGAGGCTGAGGAGCAGGATGGTGACGCCCACCGACTTGTGCAGTTGGGTGACGGCGAAGGCCTCGGGGCCGCGGTCCTCCATCCGGCCCGCCAGGACGATCTGGGTCAGGATCAGGGCCGCGATGGTCCAGTGCAGGACGATGGCGATGGTGGCGTAACGGCCGCTGCCGGCCCGGGCGGGGTTCTCCGCGACGTCGCTCATCGGCCTATTTCTTGGTGAACTCGACCTCGAAGTCGAGCATCACCTCGTCGCCCGCCGCGCTGGCGGAGGTCGTGAGGCCGAAGTCCGAGCGCTTGATCATGCCGGTTCCGGAAAACCCGAGCCGCGTCCCCGTTCCCATCATCCCCGGCCCGACGCCGTTGAAGGTCACGTCCAGGGTGACCGGCTTGGTCACGCCCAGGAAGGTCAGGTCGCCGATGATCTTGCCCCGGCCGTCCGCCCCGGCGTCCACCTTGGTGGAGACGAAGGTGATCGCCGGGTGGGCCGCGGCGTTGAACCAGCGGGGGCCGGCCAGCTCCTTGTCGAAGTTCGGCAGGCCGGTGTGGATCGAGGCCGGGTCGATGCGGATCGTCGCCTTGGCGGCGGCCGGGTTCGCCGGATCCCAGGTGAAGCCGCCCGAGAGCTTGTCGAACCGCATGGCGTAGTTGGAGAAGCCGCCCAGGTGGGAGACCTTGGCGGTCAGGCTGGCGTGGCGGGCGTCCAGCACATACTCGCCGGCCGGGACCTGGGCCGGATCGCGCGACTCCGGCGCCGCGACGGCGACGGCGGCGAGGGCCGAAGACATGACGATTGCCAGCGCGGTACGACGGAACACGATCACCTCCCACTCTTTCCCCTCACCTATCGGGCGGGTTTGTTTCCCGCAATTTGCAGCCGCCGCTGCGTCAGGCTTGGAGGGTGCAGGGCCGGCGCCGTAAATGGCCGCGAGCCACTGGAGCCCCGCCCATGACCTTCCGCGCGCCCGTCCGCGACATCGCCTTCGCCCTGGCCGCCGTCGGCGGGTCGGACCTGGCCCGGCGCGGTTTCCCGGACCTGGACGAGGACACGATCCAGGCCATCCTCACCGCCGCCGGGGCCTTCTGCGAGGAGCAACTGGCGCCGCTGAACCGCATCGGCGACACCCACGGCGCGCGCTACGAGAACGGCAAGGTCACCGTCGCGCCCGGCTTTGCGGAGGCTTACCGCGCGTTCGCCGCCGGCGGCTGGAACAGCCTGTCGGCCGATCCCGAGCACGGCGGCCAGGGCCTGCCCAAGGCGCTGGAAGCCGGCGTCTTCGAGATGGTCCAGTCGGCCAACATGGCCTTCGGCCTCTGCCCGATGCTGACCCAGAGCGCCATCGAGGCCCTCGCCCACGTGGGCACGGAGCGCCAGAAGCAGCTCTATCTGCCGAGGCTGGTCTCCGGCGAGTGGACCGGCACCATGAACCTGACCGAGCCGCAGGCCGGCACAGACCTGGCCGCCCTGACCACCCGCGCCGAACCGGACGGGGCCGGCGGCTACCGCCTGAACGGCCAGAAGATCTTCATCACCTGGGGCGACCACGACGCGGCGGACAACATCGTCCACCTGGTGCTGGCGCGCCTGCCCGACGCCCCGCCGGGGGTGAAGGGCATCTCCCTCTTCCTGACGCCCAAGCGGCTGGTGAACGAGGACGGCTCGCTCGGCGGCCTGAACGACCTGCGGCCGGCCTCCATCGAGCACAAGCTGGGCATCCATGGCTCGCCCACCTGCGTCATGCTGTTCGAGGGGGCGAAGGCCGAGCTGGTGGGCAAGCCCGACGAGGGCCTGGCCAACATGTTCCTGATGATGAACGCCGCCCGCCTGCAGGTCGGCGTCCAGGGCGTGGCCATCGGCGAGCGCGCGTGGCAGCAGGCGATGGCCTTCTCGCTCGAGCGCCGGCAGGGCCGTTCGGCCTGGACCGGCGAGACCTCCGCGCGGATCTTCGACCACCCGGACGTGCGGCTGATGCTGGCGCTCACCAAGGCCAAGATCGAGGCGGCCCGGGGGATCTGCCTGATGACCGCCGTGCTCGCCGACGAGGCCCGGCTCGCCGAGACCGAGGCCGAGCGGGCGGCGGCCAAGGCGCGGCAGGAGCTGCTGACGCCCATCGCCAAGGCCTGGTCCACCGACATCGGCGTCGAGGCCGCCTCCATCGGCGTGCAGGTGCACGGCGGCATGGGGTTCATCGAGGAGACCGGCGCGGCCCAGCACTACCGCGACGCCCGCATCGCCCCGATCTACGAGGGCACCAACGGCGTCCAGGCCCTCGACCTCGTCGGCCGCAAGGCGCCGATGGCGGACGGCGCCGTGGTGCGCGGCCTGGCGAGCGACATCCTGACCACCGCCGAGGCGCTGACCGCCGCCGAGGGGCTCGCCCCCGTCGGCAAACGGCTGGCCGAGGGCGTGCTGGCCCTGGAGCGGGCCACCGACTGGCTGCTGGAGCACCGCGGGCCGGAGGGGCTGGCGGGCGCGACGGCCTACCTGCGGCTGGCCGGCGCGGTGATCGGCGGCTGGGTGTTGGGCCGCCAGGCGCTGCTGGCCCAGGGCGGGACCGATCCGTGGCTGGCCGGCAAGGCCAGGCTCGCCCGCATCTACGCCGACCGGGTGCTCACCCTGGCGGCTGGCGAGGCCGCCGCGGCGATGGCCGGCGACGCCGACCTCGCCGCTCTGGAGCCGGAGGCGCTGGCCGGGTGAGCGAAGCCTTCTTCGCCCGCCACCCCGTCGACGTCGCCCGCGAGCTGATCGGCGCCCGCCTCACCCTCTCCGGCGTCGGCGGCGTGATCGTCGAGACCGAGGCCTACCACCACGAGGACCCCGCCTCGCACAGCCACGCCGGGCCGACGGCGCGGAACGCGGCCATGTTCGGCCCGGTCGGCCGCGCCTACGTCTACCGCTCCTACGGCATCCACTGGTGCCTCAACATCGTCTGCGGCAGCGATCCCGGCAGCGCGGTGCTGATCCGCGCCCTGGAGCCGACGGACGGCCTTGAGACGATGCGCCGGCGCCGGGGGCTTTCGGACCCGCGCCAGCTCTGTTCCGGCCCCGGCAAACTCTGCCAGGCCCTGGGGGTCACCCGCGAGCACGACGGCCTGCCCATCGACCACGCCCCCTTCGCCTTCACGCCCGCGGCCGCGCCGTCGGAGATCCTCGCCGGCCCGAGGATCGGCATCTCGAAGGCCGCGGACCTGCCCTGGCGCTTCGGCCTCAAGGGCTCGAAGTTCCTCAGCCGGCCGTTTCCAGGCGCCTCCCGGTGACTGGTTAGGGTGTCCCGGCGTAGCCTCGCCGCCCCACCGAGGGACCCCCTTACCTGTCACCTTCGCAGGCGGCTCCGAGGGGTGACAGGTAAAGGCGTCCCGCAGGGCACAGTTCGCAAATCCGCGTCGGGACGCCTTAACCAGTCACCGTCAGATGGCGGAGCCTCACCCTCTCCGCTTCGCCTCGGCGGTCTGGGGGAACACCTTGCCGACGTCCAGCACGCCCCAGCCGTAGGTGGGATCGGCGCCGGGCTCGCCGGTATCGCGGGCGTTCTGCAGCAGCAGGGCCAGCGCCTCGCGGCCGGTGAGCTGCGGATGGCCCTCCATCACCAGGGCGAGGGCGCCGGCCACGTAGGAGGCGGCGAACGAGGTGCCCGACACGAGGCGGCAGGTCTTCTTGCCGCAGTCGGTGACGATCCGCTCGCCGGGGGCGGCCAGGTACCAGGCCTTCGTCGGGCCGGCGCGGTTGGACCATTTGGTGAGCTCGCCTTCCGCCGTGGTCGCGCCCACGGCGACGATCGCGCCGGCGAACCTGGGATCGGCGGCGTAGCGGGCCGGATAGCCCGGCTGGTCGGCCGAGCGGTTGCCGGCGGCGATCACCACCACCGCCCCGCCGTCGACGGCGTTCTTCAGGGCGGTCTCGAAGGCCGGCCCCATCGGCCGGGTGGCCTGCAGCGGCAGGACGATGACCCGGGCCTTCTGGTCGGCCGCGTACTGCACGGCCCGGGCCAAGGAGGAGGCCTTGAAGGCGCACTGGCCGTTGTGGCCGCCCTCGATGTCGGCCCGCACCGACAGGAGCTCGGCGTTGTAGGCCACGCCCACCAGCCCCCTGCGGTCCAGCGCCGAGCCCAGCGGGCCGGCCATGTAGGTTCCGTGGCGGTCGGTGGCCGGCAACGCCCGCTCGGCGGCGAAGATGTCGACGGAGTTGCGCGAGACGTTGCGCAGCACCTCGCGCGGGGCGTCCTGCAGCCCGCAGTCGACCATGGCCACGGTCACCCCGCGCCCGGTCGCGCCGGCCTGATAGGCGCCCATGGCGTTGATCGCGCCCAGGCCCCAGCTGCGCAGATACTCGCCGCTGGTGACCTCCGGGACGCGCTGGGTGCAGCCGGCGAGCAGGGCCGCCAGCGCCGCGGCGAGGGCCAGACGCCGGCCTCGCCCGGCGCGTGGAAGCAAGCTCATGGACACCACCTCTGGGGCGAGCATGGCCGCATTCCGGCCGCCCGCCAAGGGGTTGGAATCGCTGGAGCTTAGCCGCTGCCTCGGCTCAGAGCTGGGCCATCAGGTAGTCGGCCGAGGAAACCTTGAACTCGCCCGGCGCCTCGACGTTCAGCTCCTTCACGACCCCGTCCTCGACGATCATCGAATAGCGCTGCGAACGCTGGCCGAGGCCGAACTTGCCGGCGTCCATCTCCAGGCCCACGGCGCGGGTGAAGTCGCCGTTGCCGTCGGCGACCATCATGATGTCCTCGCCCACGCCCTGGTGCTCGCCCCAGGCCTTCATCACGAAGGCGTCGTTGACCGACAGGCAGGCGATGGCGTCGACGCCCTTGGCCTTGATGTCGGAGGCCTTGTCCACGAAGCCGGGCAGGTGCTTGGCCGAGCAGGTGGGGGTGAAGGCGCCGGGCACCGCGAACAGGGCCACCTTCTTGCCGCCGAACAGCTCCTTGGTGCTGATCGGGCGGGGGCCCTCGTCGGTGGCGAGCGTCAGGGTCGTTTCGGGAATGCGGTCGCCGACTTTGATGGTCATGGCCAGGGCTCCGTGAACAGGGGGTCCGGGAAGGCAGACCACGACAGCCGGCCATGCGTCAACGGGTCGCGCAAACGACTTGAAAGCGCCGCGATCGGCCTCAAAATCGCTGCCCATGGGTTCCCGATATTCCGGCTCCGAAGCCGAGGCCGAGTTCCTCGCCGGCCAACTCCTGATCGCCATGCCGGGCATCGGCGATCCGCGCTTCGAGCGGGCGGTGATCCTGGTCTGCGCCCACGACGAGCAGCACGCCATGGGCGTGGCGGTGAACCAGCCCGTGTCGGGGCTGACGATCCCCGATCTGCTGGAGCGGCTGAACATCACCGCAACGATCGAGGTGCCGCCCGACCTGGTGCTGCTGGGCGGGCCGGTGGAGCGCGAGCGCGGCTTCGTCCTGCACACCACCGACTACCGCTCGCCGGAGATGACCCTCGACATCACCGAGGACGTGGCCCTGACGGCCACCCGCGACGTGCTGGAGGCCATGGCTCGCCCGGAGGGCCGCCCGCGGCGCTCCTTCCTGGCCCTCGGCTACGCCGGCTGGGGCGCCGGCCAGCTAGAGCGCGAGATCCGCGAGAACGTGTGGCTGACCTGCCCGGCCGACGAGGAGCTGCTGTTCGGCGACGACCACGAGAACAAATGGTCCCGCGCGCTCGCCAAGCTGGGGATCGACCCGCGGCTGCTGTCGACGCAGACCGGGCGGGCCTGAGGCTCAGACCGCCGTCGCCAGCGTGCTCGCCGCCTGGGTCCAGACCGTGAGCTGCTGACGGCGCATGAAGGTCTGCATGGCGGCGGTGGAGGGGTCGCGCGAGCGTTCCCACTCGCCGTGGTCGCCGTAGCGGGTGATCAGCAGGAAGCGGGCGGCGCCGGCTTCGTCCCGGGCGCGGAACAGGCCGAAGACCTTGGCGTCGAAGCGGGTCTCGAAGTCCGCCCAGCCCTCGCCCGAGAGCTTCACGAACTCTTCCGCCGAGTCCGGCAGCACGTGGAACCAGCGCAGCACGTGGATCCCGCCGAGCCGCAGCCGATCGCCCGCCGCCGGCCGGATCGTCGGCGTCAGCGCCTCGCGCCGGACCGCCTCGACCGCGGCGAGGCTCGACAGGTCCGCCCGTCCCCGCTCGCCCCAGCGCACCAGCAGGGCGAGCTCATTGGCCGCCCACCCGAGCTGCGAGGCGAACAGCCCCAGCAGCTCCCCGCCGGCCGCCCGCACGCTGCCCGCGCCCCGGTCCTTCAGGTCGCCCGCGAACGCCGCCTGGCTCCGCCGCCCGGGCGCGGCGGCGAGTTGGAACTGGAAGAGCTCGTAGTCGGCCATGCGCGCTCCGCGTCTGCGGTGACTGGTTAGGGTGTACCATCAGCAGCCGCAGGGCGACCCCATGACACACCCTTACCTGTCACCTTCACAGGCGGCGGGGAAGGGTGACAGGTAGAGGCGTCCCCCGTCGGGTGCGGCGCCGCCGAGCTGGACGCCTCAACCAGTCACCGCGAGGCGGGATCAACCGCGCGCCTTCACCGGGGCGGCGCCGTCGACGTAGCTTTCGTTGAGGTAGACTTCGGCTTCCTGGGGCGAGAGGGCCGGGGCGTAGCCGAAGCCCTGGCCGTAGTCGCAGCCGAGGTCGAGGAGCTGGCGGGCCATGCCGGCGTTCTCCACGCCCTCGGCGACGACCTCCAGCTTGAGGTCCTGGCCGAGCTTGACGACCGAGGAGACGATCTTGGCCGAGCCCTCGTCGGTGGCCATGGTGCGCACGAAGTAGCGGTCGATCTTCAGCGTGTCGAACGGCAGGCGGGTCAGGTACGACAGCGACGAGAAGCCGGTCCCGAAGTCGTCCAGGGCCAGGGCCGCGCCGGCCTCGCGCAGGCGGCGCAGGATGACGGCGGCCCGGTCCGGATCGTTCATCACGTCGCTCTCGGTGACCTCGAGCTTCAGCGCGCCCGGCGGCAGGCCGGTCTCCTCGCGGATGGCGACGACGTCGGAGACCAGGTCCGGCCGGTCGATCTCGCCCGTGGAGAGGTTGACGGCGACGGTCAGCTCGCCGGCCAGCCGATGGTCGTGCCGCCAGATGGAGAGCTGCTTGGCGGCCTCGCGCATCATGTGGGCGCCCAGGTCGCTCATAAGGCCCATCTCTTCGCAGAGCGGCAGGAACTGATCGGGGGTGAGCAGGCCGCGGCGCGGGTGGCGCCAGCGGACCAGCGCCTCGAACCCGGAGAGGGCCCCGGTCGAGAGGCGGACGATGGGCTGGTAGAAGGGCGTCAGCTCGCCGCGGGCGATGGCGCCGCGCAGGTCGCCCTCCAGGGCCAGCCGCGACAGCCCGTCGGTCTCGAGGCTGCGGCCGTAGGCGGCGGCTCCGCCGCGCCCGCCGCTCTTGGCGGCTTCGACGGCCAGCTCGGCCCGGCGCAGCAGCTCGGCCGCGTCGGGCGCCTCGCCGCCGCCGTGGGCCTCCACGGCGCCGATGGACAGGGTGGGATGGATGTCGAAGCCGGCGACCCGCAGCGGCTGCTCCAGGGCGCCGCGCAGCACCTCGGCCGCGCTGGGCCGGCGGGCGGGGGCGAGCACCGCGAACTCGTCCTCGCCGACCCGGGCCAGCAGGGCGTCCGGCGGGAAGGCGGCGGCCAGGCGCGAGCCGAGGGCGGCCAGCACCAGGTCGGCCCGCTCGTGGCCCAGGGCCTCGTTGAGACGGCGCAGGCGGTCGAGGTCGGCGACCACCAGCTGGTGGCGGCCCGGCGCCTGCAGGCGGTCGCGTGCGTGGGCGAGGAAGCTTCGGCGGTCGAGCAGGCCGGTCAGGCTGTCCTGGTCGGAGGCGGCGAACTTGGTCTCGGGGGCGACCACGCCGGCGGCGCGCACCCCCTCCTCCAGCCAGACGCCCCGCCAGATGCAGACCCCAGCCCCGCGCATGCGCAGGCGCACGGCGACCTCGGTCCCGGGCTCATGGGGTCTCAGGATGTCTTCGGCGAGCGCCCGGTCCTGCGGCAGGGCCAGGGCGCGCAGGGCGGCGGAGGAGCATTCGGGGGCCAGCGGCCCCAGGCCCAGCGCACGGCTGGCGCCCGTCAGGCGCATGCGGTCCTGCTCAGGTTCCCAGTACCAAAGGGCCACGTCCGCCGCACCGAGAGCCTCGAGCGTCGTCGTCGCATCCCAGATCCAGCGGTCGCTCGCCATTCCGCCCCATGACGCCCGGTGGCGCCGTCAGACGGACACCCCCTCCTGATCGACCCCCGCATCGCCTAGCGGCGAGATGAGGCCGAACAGGACATGATCTCTCCAAACGCCGTTAATTTTGAGATAAGCCTTGGCGTAGCCTTCCTCGGTGAAGCCGGCCTTGTTCAGCAGGCGGCGCGAGGGCTCGTTGTGCGGCAGGCAGGCGGCCTCGAGCCGGTGCAGGGCCAGCGAGCGGAAGGCGAAGCCGATCAGGGTCTTCACCGCCGCCAGGGTGTAGCCGTTGCGCGCGTAGGGCTGGCCGCACCAGTAGCCGACCGATCCCATCTGGGCGACGCCGCGGCGGATGTTGGACAGGGTGATGCCGCCCACCAGCGCCTCGTCGCTCTGGCGGAAGACGAAGAAGGGATGGGCGACGCCCGCCTCGCGGTCGCGGGCGTAGGCGGTCAGCCGGCGGCGGAAGGCGGCGCGGGTCAGGTCGTCGGCCGGCCAGGTCGGCTCCCAGGGCTGCAGGAAGGCGCGGGAGCGGGCGCGCAACTCGCGCCACTCGGAATAGTCGGACGCCCGCGGCGGGCGCAGGCGAACCCCCTCCCCCTCGATCCGGAGGCCGCTTTCCGCACCGATCCAGTCCAAAAGCGCCATGAAGACAGGGTCCTGCGAAAAAACGCCTCGTCAAGCGCCGCGTTCGGCTCAGGCGGCGAGGCTCCTGCGGAACACCTCGGCGGCCGGCAGGGCGCCTTTGGGCCCCAGCACCGAGGCGGCGGCGCGGCCTTGCGAGACCATCCGCTCGCCGAGCCGCTGCAGGTCCTCGGCCGCGACCTCGTCGATCCGGCGCGCGAGCTCCTTCGGCCCCAGCAGCCGGCCGAAGATCAGCAGCTGGCCGGCGGCGTGCTCGGCCCGGGCCAGCGGCGACTCCCGGCCCATGAACATGGAGGCCTTCAGCTGGGCCTTGGCGCGGGCCAGCTCGCGCGGCTCGACGCGGCGGGCGAGGCTGGCGATCTCGCCGGCCACCACCTGCGCCAGCTCGCGCGCGTCCTTGGCCGCACAGCCGGCGTAGACCCCCAGCAGGCCGGTATCGAGATAGGTCTCGGCATAGGCGTCGATGGCGTAGGCCAGGCCCCGCCGCTCGCGCGCCTCCTGGAACAGCCGCGACGCCATGCCGCCCCCCAGGATCTCGGCGAAGAGGCGCAGCGCGAAGTAGTCGGGGTCGGTGGCGGCCGGCGCGGGCAGCAGGAAGACCGCATGCGCCTGCTCAAGACGGTCGGCCTCGGCGACGGCGCCGCCGTCGAAGCTCGCGGGCGGATAGGACAGCGCCGGCCCGGGCTGGGCCGCCTGCGGGCCGAAGTCGCGCTCGGCCAACTCCAGCAGCTCAGCCTCGTCCACGGCGCCGGCCGCGGCCACCACCAGGGCGTTCGGCGGATAGAGGCGGGCGCGCCAGTCGGCGAGGGATTCCGGCGTCGCCGCCCCGATCGACTCGACCGTGCCCAGGATCGGCCGGCCGAGCGGCTGGTCCGGATAGGCCGCCGCCTGGGCCATCTCGAACACCCTGTCCTCGGGATCGTCGGCGGCCTCGGCGATCTCCTGGGCGATGACCTGCTTCTCCTTGGCCAGGTCGTCGGGCGACAGGGTCGGGCGGAACAGCAGGTCGGAGATGGTGGACAGGCCCAGGTCCAGGCCGCCCTCCAGCGCCCGCACCTGATAGCTGGTCCGCTCGTAGCCGGTGGCGGCGTTGATCTGGCCGCCCTGGGCCTCGACGGCCTCGACGATCTCCTGCGCCGAGCGCCCGTTCGCGCCCTTGAAGACCATGTGCTCCATCAGGTGCGACCAGCCGCAGCGGGCCGCGTCCTCGTAGCGGGCGCCGCGGCCGGCGACGACCGACACCGCCAGGGTCTGCAGGCCCGGCATGGAGTCGCAGACGACCGTCACGCCGTTGGCCAGGCGCCGCACGGCGGGCAGGACGTCTTCAGGCAGCGGAGAACTCTCGGACATAGGCGTTGACGGCGGCCGCCTCGGGCGGGAGGCGGTCGTATTTCTCGGGCCGGTGCGCAAGGTCCTCGGCCCCGCGCGGCAGCGGCGGCGCGACGCCGGTGACCGCCTTCACCGTCTCAGGGAACTTGGCCGGGTGGGCGGTGGACATGACGACGACCGGGCCCTTGGTCTTCCCCATCCGGCGCAGGCCGGCGACGCCGACGGCGGTGTGCGGGTCGATCAGCTCGCCGGTCTCGTTGAGCGTCGAGACCATCGTCCGGGCCGTCTCGGCCTCGCTGACCATGCAGCCGCCGAACAGCTCGCGCATCGCGGCCAGGGCCTGCGGCGGCACGTCGATGACGCCGGTCTCGTTGAAGGCGGCGAACGCGCGGGCGGTCTCGACCGCGTCGCGCCGGACGCACTCGAAATAGAGCCGCTCGAAGTTGGAGGCGGCCTGGATGTCCATGGCCGGCGACTGGGTGGGCGTGATCTTCCCGCGCGCGTAGCGGCCTTCCTCGAAGGCCCGGGCGAGGATGTCGTTGGCGTTGGTGGCGGCCACGATGCGGGCGATCGGCAGGCCCATCCGCTTGGCGACGTAGCCGGCGAAGGCGTCGCCGAAGTTGCCCGAGGGCACCACGTAGGAAACCTCGCGGTCCGGCGCGCCAAGGGCGACGGCGGTCGTGAAGTAGTAGGTCGCCTGGGCCACGATGCGGGCGAAGTTGATCGAGTTGACGCCCGACAGGTCCACCGCCTGGCGCAGGGCCGGGTCCTGGAAGGCCTGCTTCACCAGCGCCTGGCAGTCGTCGAAGTCGCCCTGGATGGAGACGCAGGCGACGTTGGCCTCGGTGGCGGTGGTCATGAACCGCCGCTGGACCTCGGAGATCCGCCCCTCGGGGAAGAGGGCCACGATCTTGACGTTGTGGCGCCCGCGCAGGGCCTCGACCGCCGCCCCGCCGGTGTCGCCCGAGGTGGCGCACAGGATGGTCTGGGTCCGGTTCTGGCGGCTCAGCAGGGTGTCGTACAGGCGGGCCAGCAGCTGCATGGCCACGTCCTTGAAAGCCAGGCTCGGCCCGTGGAACAGCTCGGCCAGGAAGACGCTGGGCGAGACCTGCGTCAGCGGCACGACGGCGGCGTGGGTGAAGCTCGCATAGGCCTCGGCGCACATCTCCAGCGCCTCGTCCGCCGTCAGCTCGTCGCCGGCGAACTTGCCCAGCACGGCGGCGGCGACTTCGGCGTAGGGCCGCCCGGCGAAGCCGGCGATCTCCTCGCGGGTGAAGCTCGGCCACTCCTGCGGCACGTAGAGGCCGCCGTCGGGCGCAAGGCCGCCCAGCACCGCATCCACGAAGCCGACCGCGGGCGCCCCGCCCCGCGTCGAGACGTACCTCATCGCACCTTCCATCTGCGCCAGAGCACGGCGGCATAGACGGCGAGCAGCGCCCCGGCAAGGCCGAACCAGGTGAGCGCATACTCCATATGCCGGTTGGTGATGCCGCTGGGGACCGGCAGCGGTTTCAGCGCCCCCCACTGCGGATTGGTGGAGGTCTCGGCCATCAGGAACACCGGCGCGGGGGCCGGGGCGCCGAGCGCCCGCGCCATCCCGGGGATGTCGCGGCGGAACCAGCGCTGCTCGGTGTTGGCCGCGGCGAACAGGCTGGGCGCCTCGGGCGTGCGGATCACCGCATCGACGGTCACCGGCTCGCTCGCCGCCGCGTCGCGCGGCGGGCGCGAGGAAATGGTGTCGAGGACGAAGCCGCGGTCCACCAGCACCGAGCGATAGGGGCCGGCCTCAAGCCGGCAGGCCGAGATCAGCCGCACGCCCGACTGGCCCTCGTGCAGGCCGTAGAGTTCGAGCCAGGGCGCCTGGGCCAGGCCCGGGCAGACGGCGCGGACGCGGTGGAAGTCCATGTCCTGGCCGCCGGCGATGCGCGCCAGGGCCTGTTCAGCCGGGATCGGCGGGGCATTCTCCAGGGCCGCGATGCGGTCCAGAAGGTCCTGCTTCCAGGCGAGGCGCTGCAGTTGCCAGGCGCCGAGGCCGATCAGGATGGCGAGGGCGATCAGCACCGCGGCCGTGAGGCCGAGCGGGATGCGCCTAGACATCGCGGCGGCCGGCCTCCGAGGCCTTGTTGGCGAACTGGGCCGCCAGCATCACGCCCTTCAGCGGGCGCACCAGGGCGAGCGACAGGATCAGCGTCAGGGGCAGCCAGATGATCATGTGCACCCAGATAGGCGGGCGCACGGCGACTTCCACGAACAGGGCCGCGAAGGAGACCACGAAGCCGGCGATGAGGATCACGAAGACCGCCGGGCCGTCGCCGGAATCGGCGCTCCTCAGGTCGAAGCCGCACGCTTCGCAGCGTGCGGCCACCTTGAGATACCCTTCGAAGAGCGGGCCCTCGCCGCAGTTCGGACAGCGGGCCATGAGGCCCGCCGCCAGCGGATTGGGCCGGCTCATGACGCGGTCAATGCGCCGCGCCGCCGAAGATCACGTAGATGAAGGCGAACAGGAAGAGCCAGACCACGTCGACGAAGTGCCAGTACCAGGCCGCCGCCTCAAAGCCGAAGTGCTTCTGCGGCGTGAAGTGGCCGGCCATCAGGCGCAGCAGGCAGACGATCAGGAACAGGGTCCCGACCAGCACGTGGAAGCCGTGGAAGCCGGTGGCCATGATGAAGGTCGAGCCGTACAGCGTCGCGTTGGCCGCCTCCTCCGAGTAGAAATAGTCGTGCGAGAAGATGTGGTAGTACTCGTACGCCTGGACCGCCGTGAACAGCACGCCCAGCGCGATGGTCAGCGCCAGCGCGATCTTGGCGCCCTTGCGGTCGCCGACCTGCAGCGCGTGGTGGGCCCAGGTGACGGTGGTGCCCGACAGCAGCAGGGTCAGGGTGTTGACCAGCGGCAGCTCCCAGGCCGGGACGGTGTGCACGCCGTGCGGGGGCCAGGTGGCCCAGGCGGTGCGGACCTCCTCGATGGCGGACAGCGTCCGGAACTCATTGAAGAGCGCCATCTCGAAGAACATCCAGAACCAGGCGACGAAGAACATCACCTCGGAGGCGATGAACAGCACCATGCCGTAGCGCAGGCCGATCGAGACGACCGGGGTGTGGTCGCCCTGGCGGGACTCCTTCACCACGTCGCGCCACCAGCCGAACATCGTGTAGAGCACGCCGGCCAGACCGGCCCAGAAGACGATCGAGTTGCCCTTCTCGAGGCCCAGGGCGCCCTTCATCCAGACGACCGCGCCGATCGCCATGACGGTGGCGGCGACGGAGCCGACCAGCGGCCAGGGGCTGGGGTTGACCAGGTGGTAGTCGTGCTTGACGCCTTCGGCCATGTCGCTCGTGGTCCTGTCTTCTTAAGCGGCGGCGGTGTTCGCGCCGGTGCTATAGCCCCGCATCCGCCGATCCGCCAAGGGGCGAAGCCGGCCCAACCTGTTGCAGTTGAGCGGTTTTGCTGCCCTTCGCGGCCGGCGGGCTCGGGAAGTAGCTGTAGGAAAGGGTGATCTCGCCCTTGCCGCGGGTCTCGAAGTCCTCCGCGTACTCGGGATCGACGAAGTAGATCATCGGAAACTCGACCGTCTGTCCCGGCTGGATCGTCTGGTCCGAGAAGCAGAAGCACTCGAGCTTGCGGAAATAGGGGCCGGCCTGCTCGGGCACGACGTTGTAGGTCGCCCGGCCGGTGATCGGCCGGTCCGAGGTGTTGGTGACCTTGAAGAAGGCGGTGCCGGTCTCGCCGATTCGCAGCGTCTGGCTGACCTGCTCGGCCTCGAACTCCCACGGCAGGTCGCCGCGGACGTTGGTGTCGAAGTGGATCAGCAGGGTCTGGTCCAGCACCCGGGTCGGCGCGGCCTCGGCCTTGCGCACGGTGCCGTCGAAGCCGGTCAGCTGGCAGAAGGCGCGGTAGGCCGGCACGGCGGCGTAGGCGGCGCCCACCATCAGGGCGAGGCCGCCCAGGCAGGCGGCGGCGACCTTGCGGTTTCGCCGCCTGGCGGCGTCGGAAAGGCTAGAGGGGCCGGTCGAGGACATTGGCGCCGAGACGGACGATGGTGACGAGGAAGACGAGCACGACGAACAGCAGCAGGCCGAGGGCCAGGGCGATGTTGCGGCCCCGGCGGGCCTTGGCCTCGCGTTCGCTCTCGTTGGCCGGATCGCTCATGATCACACGAGCCCCGGCAGGCCCATGAGCCGCTCGGCCAGGATGCTGGCGAACAGCAGGGTCAGGTAGAGGATCGAAAAGGCGAACAGGTTGCGCGCGTCCTTCGCGCCGGCCTTCACGTCGTAGAGGCCGTCGTCGTTGCGCACCTTGGCCGCATCGCCCGCCTTGCTGCGCAGGACGCGCCAGGCCAGGACCAGGAACACCGCCCCGCCCACCGCCGAGACGGCGAGGTAAAGGCCCCCGCCCAGGCCGGTCAGCGCCGGGGCGATGCAGATCGGCACCAGCAGCAGGCTGTAGAGGAAGATCTGCTTGCGCGTCTCCGCCGCGCCGGCGACCACCGGCAGCATCGGCACGCCGGCCTTCTCGTAGTCCTCGCTGGTGTAGAGCGACAGGGCCCAGAAGTGAGGGGGCGTCCAGAAGAAGATGATCGCCACCAGCAGCCAAGCGTCCAGCGGCGCGGTCCCCGCCGCCGCGGCCCAGCCGATGGCCGGCGGCAGCGCCCCGGCGAGGCCCCCGATGACGATGTTCTGCGCCGTGCTGCGCTTCAGCCACATCGTGTAGACGACGGCGTAGAAGAAGATGGTGAAGGCCAGCAGGCCGGCGGCCAGCCAGCCGACCGCCATGCCCATGAACATCACCGAAAACAGCGACAGCACGACGCCGAGCGCCAGGGCGTCGGAGCCCTGCACCCGGCCGGCCGGCACCGGCCGGCTGCGGGTGCGCCGCATCTTCGCGTCGATGTCGGCGTCGTACCACATGTTCAGCGCCGCCGAGGCGCCCGCGCCGACGGCGATGCAGAGGATGGCCACCGCGCCCAGCAGCGGATGGATCGGCGCATCGGCGGCGATCATCCCGGTGAAGGCGGTGAAGATCACCAGCGACATGACCCGGGGCTTCAGCAGGCGCACGTAGTCCTGCCAGGTGGCGGGCGTGCGGGCCTGCGAGAGCGTGGAGGTCATAGACATCAGAATACTCGATAAGCCGAGGGTGCGCGGCCCGGCGTTTCCGGCCCGCGCACCCCGTAGGTCATAGGTTCGCCGGCGCTAGTGGTGCGCGTCCGGACGCACCACCGGCAGCTCGTTGAACTGGTGGAACGGCGGCGGCGAGGACAGGGTCCACTCCAGCGTCGTCGCGCCCTCGCCCCACGGGTTGGCCTCGGCCTTGCGGCGGAAGACCATCGCGTCGAGCAGGACCACCAGGAACACGCCCACGCCCGCCAGGGTGACGGCGTAGCCGAGCGAGGAGACCCAGTTCCACAGCGCGAAGGCGTCCGGGTAGTCGACATAGCGCCGCGGCATGCCCTGCAGGCCAAGGAAGTGCTGCGGGAAGAAGATCAGGTTCACCCCGATGAAGGTGATCCAGAAGTGCAGCGCGCCGAGCCACTCGCGGTACTTCACGCCGAAGATCTTCTCGAACCAGTAGTAGAAGCCGGCGAAGATCGCGAACACGGCGCCCAGGCTCAGCACGTAGTGGAAGTGGGCCACCACGTAGTAGGTGTCGTGCAGGCTGTAGTCGATGCCGGCGTTGGCCAGGACGACGCCGGTGACGCCGCCGACCGTGAACAGGAAGATGAAGCCGATCGCCCAGAGCATGGGCGTCTTGAAGTCGATCGACCCGCCCCACATCGTCGCGATCCAGCTGAACACCTTCACGCCCGTGGGCACGGCGATGACCATGGTCGCGGCCACGAAGTAGGCGCGCAGATTGATGTTCATGCCGACCGTGTACATGTGGTGCGCCCACACGATGAAGCCGACGAAGCCGATCGCCACCATGGCGTAGGCCATGGCCAGGTAGCCGAACACCGGCTTCTTCGAGAAGGTCGCCACGATGTGGCTGATGATGCCGAAGCCCGGCAGGATCAGGATGTAGACCTCGGGGTGACCGAAGAACCAGAACAGGTGCTGGTACATGATCGGGTCGCCGCCGCCCGCCGGGTTGAAGAAGGCGGTGCCGAAGTTGCGGTCGGTCAGCAGCATGGTGATGGCGCCGGCCAGCACGGGCAGCGACAGCAGCAGCAGGAAGACGGTGACCAGCACCGACCACACGAACAGCGGCATCCGGTGCAGGGTCATGCCCGGCGCGCGCATGTTGAAGATGGTGGTGATGAAGTTGATGGCGCCGAGGATCGAGCTGGCGCCGGCCAGGTGGACCGACAGGATGGCGAAGTCCATCGCCGGGCCCGCGTGGCCCATGGTCGACAGCGGCGGATAGAGCGTCCAGCCGCCGCCGAAGCCGCGGCCCGGGCCGCCGTCGGTGAACATCGACAGCAGCAGCAGCACCCAGGCGGCCACCAGCAGCCAGAACGAGATGTTGTTCATCCGCGGGAAGGCCATGTCGGGCGCGCCGATCATCAGCGGCACGAACCAGTTGCCGAACCCGCCGATCATCGCCGGCATGACCATGAAGAAGATCATGATCAGGGCGTGGCCGGTGACGACCACGTTGTAGCCGTGCTTGGAGGCCTCCACGAGGCCGAGCTTGGCCAGCAGGCTGCCTTCGGTGAACACCTGGATGCCCGGCTCGGCGAGCTCCCAGCGGATCAGGCCGGACAGGGCGCCGCCGACGATGCCCGCCATGATGGCGAACAGCAGGTACAGCGTGCCGATGTCCTTGTGGTTGGTCGAAAGGAACCAGCGGACGAGGAAGCCCGGCTTATGGTCGTGGTCTGCGTGAGCGGCGGCGTGAGCCATCTGACTTCGAGTCCTGGAGACTATTTCGCGGCGGGCGCGGCAGGCGTCGCCGGAGCGGCGGCGGCGGGTGCGGGAGCGGCGGGGGCCGGAGCCCCAGCGGCGGCGGCGGGCGCGGCGGCCTGGGCCGAAGCCGCGTCGGCGGCCGCGTCCAGGGTGGTCGGCGTCGGAGCCGGCGCCTTGCCGGTCTTGGAGGCCACCCAGGCGTCGAACTCGGCCTGGGTCACGACCTTCACCTCGATCGGCATGAAGGCGTGGTCGACGCCGCACAGCTCACGGCAGTTGCCGTAGTAGGTGCCGACCTTGTCGGCCTTGAACCAGGTCTCGTTCACGCGGCCCGGGACGGAGTCGGTGATGACGCCGAAGGCCGGGATGGCGAAGGCGTGGATCACGTCCGCGCCGGTGGTCAGAACGCGGACGACCTTGCCCTCCGGCACCACGATCGGCTCGGTGACCGCCAGTCGATAGGGCACGCCGCGGGCCTTGGCGTCCTCCTCCGGCAGCATGTTGGAGATGTACTCGCTGATCTCCAGGTCCGGATACTCGTAGCCCCAGTACCACTGGTAGCCGGTCGCCTTCACCGTCACGTCCGCGCGCGGCATGTCGTGGTAGGCGAACAGCAGCCGGAACGAGAAGATGGCGATGAACATCAGGATCATCACCGGCGCCACGGTCCAGACGATCTCGACCGGCGTGTTGTGGCTCCAGCGGGCGGGCGTCGGGTTCGAGCGCTTGTTGAAGCGCACGACGACCCAGATCAGCAGGCCCAGCACCAGCAGGCAGATGGCCGTGATGATCGGCATCAGCACCGCATCATGGAAGAAGTGCGCCTGGTGCTTCAGCGGCGAAGCCGCCGGCTGCAGCCCGATCCCGCCGGGCGTCGGCTGCCCCAGCAAGTCTTCGGCGAATGCGGCGCCGGCGAAAGACGCCATCGCGACGCTTGCGGCCGCCCCAGCCGCCAGCGCACGGATCCCCTGAAACCTCGACTTCATGTCCCCTCGGTCTCTTCGGCCGCGCGCCCCGGATTGGAGGCGATTCTCCCGGCCATACGAACGTAGGGGCCGCGCGGAACTCGTCCCGGGCCCTTCGCGGGCGTCCATACGCGCCTTCCCCAAGATTGCCAAGGCGGTTGGCTGCACTCGCCTTGCGACGGCTTGACCTTCGTCAAGCGGCCCCTCGGAAAACCGTGGCGGGAGACCGCCGTATCGGCGGCCAACAGCGACCGGCGTTCGGCTGGCGAGCAGGCCCGGACGCATCGGCCGCGGGTGACGCGGCAGGCCTGAGCCCCTATCTCTAGGCTCTCCAGCCTGAAGAGAAGACCGGCCCATGAACGCGCACGCCTCCGCCCCCTCGATCCTGGCCTCCTCCGGCGTCGACGCCGATCGCGCGCGCGGCCTGCTCGGCGAGGCCCTCGCCGGGGCCGACGACGGCGAGCTGTTCGTGGAGCGCAGCGAGAGCGAGGCCTTCCTCTATGATGACGGGCGGCTGAAGTCGGCCTCCTACGACGCCACCGAGGGCTTCGGCCTGCGGGTGGTCGCCGGCGAGACCGCCGGCTACGCCCACTCCAGCGAAATCTCCGAGGGCGCCATCGCCCGGGCGGCCCAGTCCGCGGCGCTGGCCAAGCGCGGGTACCAGGGCGTCGCCGCCGAGCCGCCCCGGGCCACCAACGAGAAGCTCTACGGCGAGGACAATCCCCTCGCCTCGCCCGACTTCTCCGACAAGGTCGCCCTGATGCAGGAGATCGACGCCTGGGCCCGCGCGCGCGACCCGCGCGTGGTTCAGGTGATGGCCTCGCTGGCCGGCGAGCGGCGGACGGTGGAGATCCTGCGGGCCGACGGGCGGCTGATTCGCGACGTGCGCCCGCTGTGCCGGATCAACGTCCAGGTCACCGTCGAGCGCGAGGGCCGGCGCGAGAGCGGATCGTCGGGCGCCGGCGGCCGCGCCGGCTTCGAGACCTGGATCACGCCCGACCGCTGGCAGGAGCAGGTCGACGAGGCCCTGCGCCAGGCGCTGGTCAACCTCGACGCCGTTCCCTGCCCGGCCGGCGAGATGGACGTGGTCCTCGGACCGGGGTGGAACGGGGTGCTGCTGCACGAGGCGGTGGGCCACGGGCTGGAAGGCGACTTCAACCGCAAGGGCACCTCGGCCTTCTCCGGCCGGATCGGCGAGCGGGTGGCCGCGCCCGGCGTCACCGTCTTCGACGACGGCTCGATCGCCGGCCGCCGGGGCTCGCTGACCGTCGACGACGAGGGCACGCCCACCGAGCGCACCATCCTGATCGAGGACGGCGTCCTGGTCGGCTACATGCACGACCGGATGAGCGCGCGGCTGATGGGTCTGAAGGCCACCGGCAACGGCCGGCGCCAGTCCTACGCCCACCTGCCGATGCCCCGGATGACCAACACCGGCATGCTGGCCGGCGATTCGACCCGCGAGGAGATGATCGCCTCGACCAAGCGCGGCCTCTACTGCGCCAACTTCGGCGGCGGCCAGGTCGACATCACCAACGGCAAGTTCGTCTTCCAGTGCACCGAGGCCTACCTGATCGAGGACGGCAAGGTGACCACGCCGGTGAAGGGCGCGACCCTGATCGGCGACGGCCCCTCGGCCCTGACCCGGGTGACCATGATCGGGAACGACTTCGACTTCGACCCGGGCATCGGCATGTGCGGCAAGTCCGGCCAGAGCGTCCCCGTCGGCGTCGGACAGCCCTCGCTGAAGCTGACCGGCCTGACGGTGGGCGGCACGAGCCTCT
Organism: Phenylobacterium terrae; assembly: GCF_042681205.1. Taxonomy (NCBI): domain Bacteria; kingdom Pseudomonadati; phylum Pseudomonadota; class Alphaproteobacteria; order Caulobacterales; family Caulobacteraceae; genus Phenylobacterium; species Phenylobacterium terrae. Next base: position 2,280,003 of record NZ_JBHUEY010000001.1, on the reverse strand, counting down.
GAGGCCGCGGCAGGCCCCCTCCACCGCCTTCGGCGGTCCCCCTCCCCCAAAGGGGGAGGAGAGGAACTCCGGCGCCGCATCGATTCTCCTCCCCCTTGGGGGAGGGGGACCACCCGTAGCGTGGTGGAGGGGGCCGCGCCGCACCCACCTGTCCGAAATTTAATCCACCTTTCCGCAATTTAATTGGCGAAGCTTGATTGGGGCGGGCTCTCTCCCCGCGGGAGAGGTTACATTGCTCGTTACATCGATCTTCGCCGCGGCGCTGGCCGCCGCCGCCCCTGACGCCGCGTCCGACGCCCAGGCCAGCGAGGCCGCACCCGCGGCCGCGCCGGCGGTGATCAGCTATCCGCCGGCCTTCTTCGAGAGCTTCGCGCCGGGCAACGCCTTCGAGATGGTGTCCCGCCTGCCCGGCTTCGCCTTCGACGGCGGGGCCGACGTGCGCGGCTTCGAGGGGGCGGCCGGAAACGTGCTGATCGACGGCGAACGGCCGGCCTCCAAGAGCGACAACCTGGAGTCGATCCTGCGCCGCATCCCCTTCTCGCAGGTGGAGCGGATCGACCTGATCCGGGGCGGCGCGCCCGGCATCGACATGCAGGGCCAGTCGGTGATCGCGAACGTCATCCGCAAGCAGGGCGGCGGCTTCCGCGGCCTGGCCGCCATCTCCAACAACGCCGCCTACGACGGCCGCAACGCCCAGGGCGCGCGGCTCGAGGGCTCCGGCAAGTGGGGCGTGACGTCCTGGGAGGCCGGCGTCGTCGGCGGCGAGGGCATCGACGACGGCGCAGGCGACGGCCCGGCCGTCCACCTCGACGCCGCCGGCCGGCCCGTGGAGACCGCCTTCCTCGACACCGACGGCGACGTGCTCAACGTCAACGCCACCGGCGCGATCGAGACGCCGCTGGCCGGCGGCAAGCTGCGGGTCAACGGGCGGTTCTTCGCCGAGGTCTACGAGTACGACGAGCTGGGGCGGGTGACCTTCCCAACGCCCTATCTCGCCCGCGGCCAGGACGAGGTCGACACCGTCTCGACCGAGCTGGGCGGACGCTACTCGCGCGTCCTCGGCGCCCGCACCTCGCTCGAGCTCGTGGGCATCCAGCAGACCGAGTCGCAACAGATCGCCTCGAACTTCGAGGCGCCGGGCGAGGCGGTCGCCTTCACCCGCGACTCGGACCTCGGGGAGAGCATCGGCCGGGCCAAGCTCTCCTACCGGCACAACGACCGGCTGTCGTTCGAAGCGGGCGCGGAGGGCGCCTTCAACTGGCTGGAGGGCGTCACCCGGCTGGCCGTCAACGGCGCGCCTGTGCCCGTTCCCGCCGGCGACGTGCGGGTCGAGGAGAAGCGCGGCGAGGTGTTCGGCAAGGCCGTCTGGCAGGCGCACCGCAAGCTCACCCTGGAGGGCGGCCTTCGCTACGAGGGCTCCAACATCTCCTCCGAGGGCGACGTCGAGCTCGAGAAGACGCTCTACTTCCTCAAGCCGCGCGCGGCGCTGACCTGGGCGCCGGACGAGAAGACCCAGCTGCGGCTGCGCCTGGAGCGGGTGGTCGGCCAACTCGACTTCGACGACTTCGTCTCCTCGGACTCAGTCAACTCCAGCACCCTGACCGCCGGCAACCCGGACCTCGATCCCGAGCAGGAGTGGGTGGTCGAGGCGGCGCTCGAGCGCCGCTTCCTGGACGGGGGCGCCGTCGTGCTGACCGCCCGCCGCTCGAACCTGACCGACGTCATCGACCGGGCCCCGATCCGCACCCTGGAGGGGGTGTTCGACGCCCCGGCCAACATCGGCGACGGGATCCGCGACGAGCTCGTCCTGAACCTGACCCTGCCGCTCACCCGGCTGGGGCTGAAGGGCGCGCAGCTGCAGGCCGAGTCCACCTGGCGCCGTTCGGAGGTCACCGACCCCACGACGCTGCAGAAGCGCGAGATCTCGGGTCTGAGGCCGCTGGAGTGGGAGGCCCACTTCACCCACGACCTGCCGCGTCTCAACACCACCTGGGGCGTCAACGTCTTCGGCGCCTGGCGCGAGACCTACTACCGCTTCGACGAGGTCGACGTGGTCAAGCTGAAGAACTGGGTCGAGCTGTTCGCCGAGGTCCGTCCGCGGCCCGACATCAACGTCCGCCTGGCCGTCTCGAACGTCGGCGAGCGGGGCTTCCGCCGCACCCGCTACGTCTACCCCGGCGGCCGCGACGTCACCCTCGCCCCCGAAGTCTTCGACCGCGACCGCCAGTTCGGCCGGCTGTTCTACGTCCGCGTCCGCAAGAGCTTCGGGGGGTGAGGCTCCAGTCCCCTCCTCCCGCCAGGGGAGAAGGCCAGTCGCCCCGCTCCCGTCGCGGCAAAGCCGCACCTGACGGAAAAACCAGCGAACGCTGTAAAATTAGGCTTCGCCGAACGGCGTCAGCCGGGCTACCCAAGCGTCTGGGGGAGCCTCTCGTCCATGTTCCTGTCCGCCACTCTGGCCGCGGCGCTGGCCGCCGCGGAGCCCGGTGAGATCGCGCCGGCGCCGGCCGCGCCTGCGCCGCCCGAAACTGCGGCCGATGCGCAGCGGGGCGTGATCTCCTATCCGGCGGACTATTTCGCCGAGGCCCGGCCGCAGACCGCCTACGACATGATCTCCCGCCTGCCCGGCTTCACCTTCGACAAGGGCGAGACGGTGCGCGGCTTCGCCGGCGGGGCCGGCAACGTGCTGATCAACGGCGACCGGCCGGCCGCCAAGACCGAGGCGCTGGAAGACACCCTCAAGCGCATCCCCGCCTCGTCCGTGCAGCGCATCGACGTGATCCGCGGCGGCGCGCCCGGCATCGACATGCAGGGCAAGCCGGTGGTCGCCAACATCGTCCAGCGCACCGACGCCAGCTCCCAGGGGCTCTTCCAGGCGCACGAGCACTACGCGCCCGACGGGCGTCACCTGAACGGGGCCCGGTTCGAGTACTCCCGCCGCTGGAACGGCCGCCGCTTCGAGGCGCTGGTCTCCGGCGGCAGCGGCTTCTCCGACAACGTCGGCGACGGCGCCCGCCTCAGGATCACCCCCGGCGGCGTGCCGTTGATCCAGGGCAGCATCTACGCCTGGGGTCACGGCTCGCGCTACAATCTCACCGGCGCGTACGAGACGCCTGCGCTCGGCGGACGGCTGCGGGTGAACGGCCGGGTGTTCGTCAATCCCGGCACGAGCCACGAGTACCAGGAGCTGACGACGCCGGCCGGCGGGTTCGAGAGCTTCGTCAACAAGTCCAAGAACTGGCAGCGCGAGATCGGCGCCCGCTGGTCGCGGCCGCTGGGCGAGCGGCTCAGCTTCGACGGCATCTTCATCCGCCAGGGCCAGCACTCCGAGACCGACCAGTTCCAGGACCTCCTCGTCCTGGACCAGGAATATCACCTGGAGAAGGACACCGAGGAGACCATCGGCCGGGGCGAGCTGACCTTCCAGGCCCACCCGCTGCTGAGCCTGAAGGGCGGCTTCGAGGCGGCGTTCAACTCGCTGGAGAGCGAGACCCGGCTGAGCCGTGGCCGCATCCCGGTGCCGCTCCCCGCCGCCAACGTCGTGGTCGAGGAGCAGCGGTCGGAGATCTTCGCCACCGCCTCCTGGCGGCCGATGCCGGCGCTCAGCGCCGAGGCGGGCATGCGCATCGAGGAGTCCACCGTCAGCTCGTCCGGCGACGTCGTGCTGGAGAAGACGCTCCGCTATCCGAAGCCGCGGCTGATCGTCGTCTGGTCGCCCAATCCGCAGAACCAGGTGCGGCTGCGGCTCGAGCGCTACGTCGGCCAGCTCCGATTCGAGGACTTCACCGCCGCCAGCCAGGTGGGCCAGCAGGTGGTGGCCGGCAATCCCGACCTGGAGCCGCAGCAGGAGGACATCTTCGAGGTCGCCTACGAGCGCCGGTTCTGGAGCAACGGCTCGGCGGCGCTGACCCTGCGCCACGTGGCGATCAGCGAGGTCGTCGACCGCGTCTCCATCCGCGGCTTCGAGGCGCCCGGCAACCTCGGCGACGGCACGCGCGACGAGGCGATCGTCAGCCTGACCCTGCCGCTGGACCGCTTGGGCCTGTCGAACGGCCTGCTGAAGGGCCAGGCCACCCGGCGCTGGAGCGAGGTGATCGACCCGCCCACCGGCCTGCCGCGGGAGATTTCGCTGGTCCGGCCGCTGGAGTGGGAGGCCCACTTCACCCAGGACTTCCCGGAGCGGCGGATCGGCTGGGGGATCGACGCCTACAGCGCCATCCGCGAGACGACCTACGGCCTCAACGAGACCAACACCTACAAGCTGAAGGCCTGGACGGTGGTGTTCGCCGAGTACAAGCCGCCCGGCTGGGTGATCCGCGGCGAGATCCAGAACCCCATCGGCCGCGGCGCGCGGCGCACCCGCACCGTCTGGGCCGGCCTGCGCGGCCAGAGCCCGATCCTGTACGTCGACGACCGCGACGTGCAGGTGAAGCCGTTCTTCTACGTGGTCGTGCGCAAGCTGTTCGGAAGCTGAGGCTTGAAAGACCTCTCCCCGCAAGGCGGGGAGAGGGTTGGGTGAGGGGGCCCGAGCGCAGCGAGGGCCTCCAGCGTCGGAGCAGCTCCGCCGCCGGACCTCCTTCACCCTACCCTCTCCCCCCGCAGGGCGGAGGGAGAGGTCTGAGGACTACTGATCCCGTGTCACCGCCGCCGGGCTCACCGCCTGGCGCTCGCCGTCGAGGACCGGGGCGATCGGCTCGGGCTGGGCGCCGCCGGTGGGCTCGTTCACACCGTGGGCCCAGTGCTTGATGAAGAAGGACAGGGCGATGAAGGCGACGCCGATGCCCATGCCCCACAGGCCGAGCATGTTGAACACCCGAAGCGAGGTCTCCAACGCGGCCGCCGGATCGACCACCTCGCCGCCGATCGTCTCGGTCCCGGCCAGGCCGGCGATGATGCCGCCCACGTACTGCGCCCAGGACGAGGACAGGAACCACACCGCCATCATGAAGCTGACGATCGAGGCGACGGAGAGCTTGGTGATCTCCGACAGGCCGACGGGGGACAGGAACAGCTCGCCCGTGGTGTGCAGCAGGTAGAGGACCACCAGCAGGATCAGCGGCACCCGGGCGTCCGCCCCCGCCAGACCCGCGCCCCAGACCACCACCATGAAGCCGAGGCCGAGCTGGATCAGGCCGAGCCCGAACTTCATCACCGGGTTGGGATCGCGTCCGCGCTGCGCCAGCCAGGCCCACATGGCCGCGAAGATCGGCGCGAAGATCAGGATGAAGCCGGCGTTGAACGACTGCACCTGGGCTGCGGGGATGCCCATCAGCTCGACGTTGCGGGCCGCGAACAGGTTGAGGGAGGTCCCGGCCTGCTCGAACAGCGTCCAGAACACCACCGACCCGGCGATCAGCACCAGCGCCAGCATCATCCGGTCGCGTTCGACGCGGTCGCACTTCACCACCAGGAACCAGACGATGAAGGCCAGGGTGAGCACGGTGGCGAGCGCCAGGCCGACGCCCACCAGCGCGTTCCGCTGCACCAGGAACCAGATCGCCGGCACCGCCGCCAGGCCCGCGAGATAGATCAGCCACTCGCGGTTGATCGGGCCGAACAGCGGCCGCCGCAGCCGCTCAGGGTCCGGCGGCTCGCCGTGGCCCTGCAGGTGCGGCTTGCCCCAGACGAAGACGATCAGGCCCGCCAGCATGCCGATCCCGGCCAGGCCGAAGCCGGCCCACCAGCCGAACTTGAGGCCCAGCCAGGCGCAGAGGATGGAAGCCCAGAAGGCCCCCAGGTTGATGCCGTAGTAGTAGAGGGTGAAGCCGGAATCCCGACGCGGGTCGCCCTGCGGGTAGAGCTGGCCCACGATGGTCGAGATGTTGGGCTTGAGGAAGCCGACGCCGATGATGATCAGCGACACCGCCAGGTAGAAGGCCATGGTCCCGATCGAGTCGGCGGTCTGGACCATCTCGAACGAGCCCGGCGGCAGCACGGCCGGCAGCGGCGCGGTCGCCGGCAGCCCTTCGATCGACAGCCCCGCCTCGGTCTGGCTGAACTCGTAGCGCTCGCCGCCGACAACCAGGAAGGCTTCGCGTTCCTCCATGCGGCCTTCGGCGGCGACCTGGTAGGTCTGGCCGGCGTAGACCAGAGCCTCCTGCGTCTGCCGGCCTTCGATGGCCATGGTCGAGTGGCCGGCGACGAGCAGGATCGCCCCGAAGAGGATCGCCTTGCGCGTGCCGAGATAGCGGTCGGCGAGGATCCCGCCGATCAGCGGCAGCAGGTAAACCAGAGAGGTGTAGGACCCGTACTGGAGGGTCGCCGTCTCGTCGTCGAACAACAGGTGCTGGGTCAGGTAGAAGATCAGGATGGCGCGCATCCCGTAGTAGGAGAACCGCTCCCACATCTCGGCGAAGAACAGGATCATCAGGCCGCGCGGGTGGTTGCGCAGCATCTGCAGCAACACCGGGATTCCGGTGACTAGGGTGATGAGAATCCCGATGAGGATGATGATCATGCGAGGCCTTTTCGGTCCCTGTTGCTCGGCGGACAGGGAAATTCTACCTGCGCCGCTTCAGTTTGCCGGGAGAGAACCACGCGAGGGGCGCAAGCACAAGCAAGCCGGCGCCCCTGCGGAGCTTGCCCGGCCCTGACGCGTTGATCCTTTCCCGAGAGGAGGACTGCGCCCATGACTAGCCCCATCCGAGTGGAACGCGCCGGCCGCCGCTGGCGGGCCCTCTTCGCCGGCCACCTGATCGCCGACAGCGACGACGCGGTGATCGTGCACGAGCAAGGCCTGAACCCGGTCGTCTACTTCCCGCGCGAGTCCGTCTCGATGGAGTACATGTCGCGCACCGACAAGACGAGCCGCTGCCCCTACAAGGGCGATGCGACCTACTACACCCTGCTGATGGACGGGAATCTCGCCGAGAACGGGGTCTGGAGCTACGAATCGCCCATCGACGAGGAGCTCGGGATGCTCGCGGGCCACGTCGCCTTCGATCCCAGGCTGGTGGACGTCTACGAGGCCGACGAGAAGGTCGCGCGCGCGGAGGGGGACGCCGGGCCCGAGGACCGCGCCCGCGTCGACGAGGTGGTCAAGCACACCGACACCGGCGCCGGCTACAGCCAGCGCGAACACTGGGCGCCGAATGTGAGGAACCCGGAGTCGTAGAGCCCCCTTCCTTTCCCATTCATGGGAAAGGGGTACCGTCCGCCGAAGCCGGCGAACGCCGGCTGTAGGGCGGGTGGTGGAAAGGGCAGACCACAGGCGCGGCGCTGCGGCTCGCTCCGATCTGCACTAATCCTGTCTCGGGAGCCGGCGGCTCGCCCCCTCCCCCACCCCCGCTTCGCAGGGGAGGAAAGATCATTTCAAAAGTTCGGCCGCCCTGCGGCGGACGTCGGCCGGCGCGGCCACGGCCAGGTTGCCGCCGGCGAAGAACGGCTCGGCCGTGATCTCCACCGCGGCCCAGGGCGGGAAGGCCAGGGCGAGGACGTCCTCGCGGGTCGCCGCCTCGGCCTCGCAGATCGCCAGGCCTTCCAGGCGGCCGAGGAAGAGATCCAGGCTGAAGGCGCGGCCGGCGTGATCCACGCTGCAGCGGCGCTTCACGACGTACGCGCCCGGCAAGATCGCGAACGCCGCGTGCTCGGCTTCCGACAGGTAGATGTTGACGATCGGCTCGGAGACCGCGTCGGCCGAGCCGTACTTCTTGCAGAGCTTGAACTCGCGCGCCCCGCTCGCCTCGTCGGTGATGGCCCGCAGCCGCATGCGCCCGCCGGAGAGGTAACGGTCCTCGATGAGCCGCCGGCGGGAGATGGCCAGCGCCTCCACCGCCTGCGGCCGCACCAGGAACCGGCGCTCGTTCTCCAGGACCGCGTACTTGGGAAGCTGCACGGCCCCTCTCCGCGGGCTAGTAGGCCAGGGCCTCGAAGACCTTGGTCACGTCCCCCTGCCAGGGCCCGTGGTAGGCCTCCAGCAGCCGCTCGGCCGGGGTGATGCCGCTGTCGGCGATCTCGTCCAGATCGGAGAGGTAGCCGGTCTCGTCCACCAGCCCGCCGGACAGGCGGTTCCGGTTCTTCAGCCCCTGGCGGGAGATGGCCAGCATGTCTTTGGCGATCTCCTGCACCGTGCGGCCGCCGACCTTGGCCTTCAGGCCGAGGCGCGCGACGTCGGCGCGGACCTGGTCGTGCTCTTCGGTCGTCCAGTCCTTGCAGAGGTCCCAGGCGGCGGCCAGCGAGGGCGGGTCGTAGAAGATGCCGGTCCACAGCGCCGGCAGGGCGCAGAGCCGGCTCCAGGGCCCGGCGTCGGCGCCGCGCATCTCCAGGTACTGCTTCAGCCGCACTTCCGGGAAGATGGTCGAGGTGTGGTCGGCCCAGTCCTTCAGGCTGGGCTTTTCGCCCGGCAGTTCCGCCAGCTCGCCCTTCATGAAGTCGCCGAACGCGCGGCCCGCCACGTCGATGTAGCGGTCGCGCTTGACGAAATACATCGGCACGCCGAGCGCGTAGCGGGCGTAGGTCTCGAAGCCGAACCCCGGCTGGAAGACGAAGTGCAGCATCCCCGTGCGGTCCGGGTCGGTGTCGGTCCACACGTTGGCGCGCGCCGAGAGGAAGCCGTTGGGCTTGCCCTCCGTGAACGGAGAATTGGCGAACAGGGCGGTGGCGATCGGCTGCAGGGCCAGGCTGGTGCGGAACTTGGCCACCATGTCCGCCTCGGACGCGTAGTCGAGGTTGGCCTGCACGGTACAGGTGCGGAACATCATGTCCAGGCCCATGCCGCCGACCTTCGGCATGTACTGCCGCATGATCTTGTAGCGGCCCTTGGGCATCACCGGCACGTCCTCGCGCCGCCACAGCGGCGTGAAGCCGAGGCCCAGGAAGCCGAGGCCGAGCTCGTCGGCGACGATCTTGATCTCCTGCAGGTGGGCGCCGGTCTCCTCGCAAATCTCGTGCATGGTGGCGAGCGGCGCGCCGGAGAGCTCGAACTGGCCGCCGGGCTCCAGGGAGACGTTGGCCTTGCCGCGCTCCAGGGCGATGACGTTCTCGCCCTCGTAGACGCCCTTCCAGCCGAAGCGCATCAGCCCTTCCAGCAGGGCGTTGATGCCGGCGGGGCCGTCGTAGGGCACGGGCCCCAGGTCCGCCCTGCGGAAGACGAACTTCTCGTGCTCGGCGCCCACCAGGTGTTCGGACGGCGGTTTGCACCCGGCCTCGAACCAGCGGACCAGGTCCTCGAACGTCAGGGGACGATCCTCGCACGCGGCGTCGGCCATCCACACCCTCCCCAATGCCAAGCTGGACGCTCTGGGCGGCCGGCGGCGTTCCTTACGCTGTCAGGCAGGTGGGCGCCAACCGGCGAAACCTCAAGTGCGCCAATCCCCAAGCGCCGCCTGCCAAAGCGTGAGCGCAGCGATGGCGGCGGTGTCGGCGCGCAGAATCCGCGGCCCCAGCGAGGCGGCTGTGGCGTAGGGCAGCGCCCGCAGGACCTCCCGTTCCACCGGCGAGAAGCCGCCTTCCGGCCCGATCAGCACGGCCCAGGGGCCGGCGGGCTTTCCCGCCAGCGCCTCGAGAGCGGACGGCGCGTCCCCGCCCTCGTCGCAGAACAGCAGCCGGCGGCCGCCGTCCCAGCCCTGGATCAGCTTCGGCAGCTTCACCGGCTCGAGCACTTCGGGGACGTCCAGCCGCCCGGTCTGCTCGGCGGCCTCCACCGCGATGGCCTGCAGCCGGGCGACCTTGGCGTGGTCGGCGTTGGTCCGCTCGGTGATGACCAGGCGCACCCGCGCCGCGCCGAGTTCGGCCGCCTTCTCGACGATGGTCTCCAGCCGGGCCCGCTTGACCAGCGCCACCACCAGCTCGAGGTCGGGCGCGCTCGCCTGCTCGCGCACCCTCTCCTTCACCTCCAGGACGACGCCCTTCTTGCGCACGTCCAGGACGATCCCCAGCCACTCCCCGTCCCGCCCATTGAACAGCAGCAGGGCGTCGCCCGGCTGGCGGCGCATCACCGAGGACAGGTAGTGGCTCTGCTCGTGCCCCAGGGCGATCTGGGCGCTGGCGGCGAGCGGCTCGGCGACGTGCAGGCGGATCATCTGCGCTGTTTAGCTCGCATTCTCCAATCTCGTCATCGCCGGGCTTGTCCCGGCGACCCAGCCCGTTCCCGCCGGCCCGCCTCATCAGGATGGGAGGCCGGCATGAAGCCGGCCATGACGAGCGCGGAGTCGCGGAGCGGTTGAATGGACGATCACAGCCGTGCTTGATCTCCCCCCATGAGCGACGCCGGCGCGACCGAGACCCTCACCGCCGGACAGGCCCGGCGCATCGCCCTGGCGGCCCAGGGGCTGGCGGGGCCGAGGCCAGAGGGGCCGATCGGGCCGCGGCAGCTGATGCGCACCATCGAGCGGCTGGGCGTGATCCAGATCGACAGCGTCAACGTCGTCTCGCGCACCCACTACCTGCCGCTGTTCGCCAGGCTCGGCGCCTATCCGCGGCCGCTGATCGACGAGCTGGCCTGGGGCAAGAGGCCCAGGCTGGTCGAATACTGGGCCCACGAGGCCTCGCTGATCCCGCCCACGACCCACCCGCTGCTGCGCTGGCGGATGGCCGACGCGGCCGAAGGCGTCGGCGTCTGGAAGGGGATCGCCCGCTTCCTGCGCGAGCATCCGCAGCTCGTCGACCGCACCCTGGAAGAGATCCGCACCCGCGGCCCCCTCGCCGCCTCCGACTTCGACTGGGGTCAGAAGAAGCGGGAGAAGTGGTGGGGCTGGAACGAGCCGAAGCGGGCGCTGGAGGGCCTGTTCTGGACCGGCCGCCTCACCACCGCCACGCGCCGCAACAGCTTCGAGCGCGTCTACGGCCTGCCGCAGAAGGTGCTGCCCCGCGCCGTCGTCGAGACGCCCACGCCGCCGCGCGACGAGGCCCAGCGCGGCCTCCTGCGCATCGCCGCCCGGGCGATGGGGATCGCCACCGAGCGCGACCTGCGCGACTACTTCCGCATGCCCGTGGCCGAGACCAAGGTCCGCATCGCCGAGCTGGTCGAGGCCGGCGAGCTGATCCCGGCGGCGGTGAAGGGCTGGCGTGAGCCCGCCTACCTGCACCCCGAAGCCCGCCGCCCGCGCAAGGCGACCGCGACCGCCCTGCTCTCCCCCTTCGACAACCTGATCTGGTTCCGCGAGCGCACCGAGCGCCTGTTCGGCCTGCGCTACCGCATCGAGATCTACACCCCGGCCGAGAAGCGCACCCACGGCTACTACGTCCTGCCCTTCCTGGAGGGCGAGGCCCTCACCGCCCGCGTCGACCTGAAGTCCGACCGCAAAGCCGGCGTGCTGATCGTCCAGCACGCCCACGCCGAGCCCGGGGCGACGGATGAGACGCCCCGCCGCCTCGCCGCCGAACTGCGCCTGATGAGCGGGTGGCTCGGCCTCGGCGACGTCCGGGTGGAGCCGCGCGGGGATCTCGCCGAACGGCTGGCGGCGGCGCTCTAACCTTCCCTCCCCTGAAGGGGAGGTAAGGTGATCACTCCGCCGCGCCCTGCGTCACCGCGTGCAGGCGCGCGTAGGCGCCGCCGCGGCCGACGAGTTCGGCATGACGGCCCTCCTCGACGATGCGGCCGTCGTCGAAGACGAGGATGCGGTCGGCCGAGCGGATGGTGGAGAGGCGGTGGGCGATGACGATGGTGGTGCGGCCCACCATCAGCTCCTCCATCGCCGCCTGAACCTGGCGCTCGGTCTCCACGTCCAGCGAGGAGGTGGCCTCGTCGAGCACCAGGATCGGCGCATCGGCGAGGAAGGCCCTGGCGATGGCCACCCGCTGCCGCTCGCCGCCGGAGAGCTTGACGCCCCGCTCGCCGACCAGGGTCTCGTAGCCCCTGGGCAGGCGGGCGATGAACTCGTGGGCGCGGGCCCGGCGCGCGGCGAGCTCGATCTCCGCCAGGGTCGCTTCCGGCCGGGCGTAGCCGATGTTCTCAGCGATCGTCCGGTGGAACAGCGCCGGGTCCTGCGGCACCACGGCGATGGCGCGGCGCAGGGAGCCCTGGTCCACGTGGGCGATGTCCTGAGCATCGATCAGGATCCGCCCGCCCTGCACGTCGTAGAGCCGCTGGATCAGCTTCACGAAGGTCGACTTGCCGGCGCCGGTCGGCCCGACCAGCGCCACCCGCTCGCCCGGGCGGATGCGCAGGGAGAAGTCCTGGTAGATCGGCTCGTCCGCCGACTTGTAGCGGAAGGTCACCTTGTCGAAGACGATCTCGCCGAGCTCGCCGGCGAACGGGCGGGCGCCCGCCACGTCGCGCACCTGCGGCGCCTGGCGGGCGAAGTTGGCCACGTCCTCCACGTCGTCGAGGCCCCGCTGCAGCATGCGGATGTTCTCGCCGACATTTCGCAGATAGCCGCTCATCAGCATGAAGGAGGTGATGGCGAAGGCCACGTCACCCGGGCTGGCGCGCCCCGCCTGCCACTGGCGCAGCAAGAGGCCCGTGAGCCCCGCCTGCAGGATGACCAGCAGGACGTTCTGGATCAGGCCCACGTCCATGAACCGCGTCCAGGTCTTCAGCGCCGCCGCCCGCCAGGCGTCCGAGACCTCGGCGATCCGCGCCTCCTCCCGCGCCTCGGCGCCGAAGGCGCGCACCGTCGGGTTGGAGCTGACCGCGTCGGCCAGCGCCCCGCCGATACGCGAGTCCAGCGCCACCGACTTCAGGTTCGCCGGCCGCGTGTAGTACTTGTTCATCAGCAGCGTCGTGGCGACGTAGGCGGTCACCGCGAGCAGCGAGAACAACCCCACCGCCGGCCAGCGCAGGATCATCATCACCGACAGGCCGAACAGCACCAGGAAGGCGGGGCCCAGCCACAGCACCACCGCGTCCGACACCTGGTCGTAGCCCCACATGGCGCGGGTCAGCTTGCGCACCGTCGCGCCGGCGAAGTTGTCGGCGTGCCAGTCGGCCGAGAAGGACTGGACCTTCTTAAAGGCCTCGTCGGTCAGCTCCTTCATGTTGCGCGAGGCGAGCGGGTTCCAGAACCGGAAGGCGATGTTCCGGATCACCGTGAAGGCCAGGTAGACCCCCACGAACAGAGCCCAGGCGGCCCACGCCGCGTCGGCGTTGGCCGGCCCGGCGGTGACCGCGTCCACCAGCATGCGGGCGGCGTGCGGCAGGGCCAGGTCGAAGCCGATCGCCACCAGCATCAGCCCGACCGCGGCGGCCAGCAGAACCGGCCGCCGCAACCACAGGCGCATGACGAAGCCCAGCACCTGGCTGTTGGAGAGGACCCGCTTCTTCGGGCCCTCGTCCTCGTCGATCAGGTCCTCGCTCACGCCGCGCCCTCCGTCACCGCATGCAGGCGCGCGTAGGCGCCGCCGGCTCCGACCAGCTCGCCGTGCCGGCCCTCCTCCACGACCCGCCCGCGGTCGAACACCAGGATCCGGTCGGCGGACCGGATGGTGGACAGCCGGTGGGCGATGACGATGGTGGTGCGCCCCACCATCAGCTCTTCCATGGCCGCCTGCACCTGGCGCTCGGTCTCGACGTCCAGCGAGCTGGTCGCCTCGTCCAAGACGAGGATCGGCGCGTCCGCGAGGAAGGCCCGGGCGATGGCCACCCGCTGCCGCTCGCCGCCCGACAGCTTCACGCCCCGCTCGCCGACCAGCGTCTGGTAGCCCTTGGGCAGGCCGGCGATGAAGTCGTGGGCTCTGGCCCGGCGGGCCGCCAGCTCGATCTCGTCGGCCGTGGCCTCCGGGCGGCCATAGGCGATGTTCTCGGCGATGGTCCGGTGGAACAGCGCCGGATCCTGCGGCACCACGGCGATGGCGCGGCGCAGGGTCCCCTGCCGCACGGCCGAGATGTCCTGGCCGTCGATCAGGATCCTGCCGCCCTGCACGTCGTAGAGCCGCTGGACCAGCTTGACGAAGGTCGACTTGCCCGAGCCCGTCGGCCCGACCAGCGCCACCCGCTCGCCCGGCGCGATGCGCAGGGAGAAGTCGCGGTAGAGCGCCGCCGGCTGGTTCTCGTAGCCGAAGGTCACCTTGTCGAAAACGATCTCGCCCATCTCGCCGCGGAAGACCGGCGCGCCCGGCTTGTCGGCCAGCTGCGGCGGGGTGCGCATGAACACCGCCACGTCCAACGAGTCGTCCAGGCCCTTCTGCAGCATGCGGGTGATCTCCGAGAAGTTCCGCATGTAGCCGGCCATCAGCATGAAGCTGGTGATGGCGAAGGCGACGTCGCCCGCCGTCGCCTGGCCTTTGGTCCAGGCGTTGAGCAGCATGCCGGTCAGCCCCGCCTGCAGCGCGATCAGCATCAGGTTCTGGCCGATGCCGGTCAGGTTGAAGCGGTTCCAGGTGCGGATGACCGAGCGTCGCCAGCGGGCGACCACCTCGGCGAACCGCTGCTCTTCCCGCGCCTCGGCGCCGAAGCTCTTGACCACCGGGTTGCCGCCGATGGCGTCGGCCAGGGCCGCGCCGATGGAGGAGTCCAGGCGGTTGGAGAGCTGGTTGGCCGGCTGGGTGAAGTACTTGGCCATCAGCACGTTGTAGACGGCGAAGAAGCCCACCAGCACGGCCACGAACAGACCGACCAGCGGCCAGCGCACGCCCATGGAGACGGCCAGGCCGCCGAGCACGATCAGCGTCGGCATCAGCATCAGCAGCAGGGCGTCTGAGGCCGAGTCGTAGCCCCACATCGCGCGGCTCACCTTGCGCACGGTCGCGCCGGCGAAGTTCGACGCGTGCCAGTCGGACGAATAGCTCTGCACCCGCGAGAAGCCCTGGGTGACGATCCGCTCCATGATCCGGGCGTAGAAGCCGTTGAGCAGGCGGAAGCCCGTCGAGCGCAGCAGGTAGTAGGCCGCGTAGAGGCCCGACAGCAGCCCCCAGGCCTTCCACGCCAGGTCCGCGTCCCGCGTCCGGGAGACGGCGTCCATCAGGTCCTTCACCGCCCAGGGGATGGCCAGGTCGCAGAAGGTGGCGGTCAGGAAGATCCCAGCCGCCATGGCGAAGCGGCGCGGCTCCGCCGTCCAGTGACGCCAGATGTAACCCAGCAGCTGGGTGTTCGAGAGGGTGCGGCGTCGGCCGCCGCCCGCCTCGTCCTCGTCGTCGTACTCGTCGAAAGTCGCGTCGGTCATGACCAGGCCGCCGTGCGTTGGGGGGAGGATGGGGAGGAAGATGGAAGGCGCGCGCCGACACTCCCGGACGCACCACCGGCGGGCGCCGGCGCGCGCACGCGCTCAGCCGCCGCGCAAAGCGGTCGCGAATGGCGGCTGGAGCCGCGGTCGGGAATGAAGGTGGACAAGAGAAGCTTCCATCGGTCGAGGGGCGTCGAGGGCGCGCCGACCGAGGAGCAACTCAGGGTGAGTTAATGGAACTCGGCGGCGGCGATCCGGCGAAGGGTTGGGCGTGCAGATCGATTCACTCTCGCGCCTCCTTCGTCCGTGGGTCCAAACCGAGTGAGCCGCCGAAGCTAGAGGGCGTCGCGGCGGCCGTCAAGGTGGGAGAGCGGGGGTATGCGTGTCGCCCACCCGACGCGGCGGCGGCCCTATCCCTCCGTCATCGCCCGGCGTGTCCCGGCGACCCGGCCCCTTGCGGCTGACGCGCTCATCAGCATGGGTGGCCGGCATGAAGCCGGCCATGACGAGAGACCAGGCTCGCACCTTGGCGCAGCGAAGGACATACTCTAGGGGAGTACAGTATGGCTCACCTGACCTCCAACCCTGAGCTGGTCGCCCGCGTCCGCCGCATCGCCGGCCAACTGGCGTCCGTGGAACGTGCGCTGGCCGAGGGGCCTGACTGCGCGGCCGTCCTCCAGCAGGTCGCCGCGGTCCGCGGGGCCGTGAGCGGGCTCATGGAGGAGATCCTCGAGACCCACCTGCGCGAGCACGTGGCCGCCCCGGGGCTGGATCCCGACGCCCGGGCGCGCGGGGCCGAAGAGGTCATCGCCGCCATCCGCCGCTACGCCAAGTAAGGCTTCGACATGCCCCACGACCACGACCATGCCGCGCTCGCGCACGAGCACGTCTTCCTCGGCGCCGATCACGACGAGAACACCCGCCGCACCCTGCTGGTCGTGGCCCTGACCGCGGCGATGATGGTCGCCGAGATCGTCGCCGGCACGATCTTCAACTCCATGGCCCTGCTGGCCGACGGCTTCCACATGGCGACCCACGCCGGCGCGCTCGCCGTGGCCGCGGCCGCCTACGCGTTCGCCAAGAAGCACGCACGCAGCCGCCGCTTCTCGTTCGGCACCGGCAAGGTGGGCGACCTGGCGGGCTTCGCCTCGGCGCTGGTGCTTGCGGTGGTCGCCGTCGGCATCGCCTGGGAGTCGGTCCAGCGGCTGATCTCGCCCGAGCCGGTCGCCTTCGGCCAGGCGACGCTGGTGGCCGTGGTCGGGCTGGCGGTGAACCTGGTCAGCGCCCTGCTGCTCGGCGGCGGGCATCACCACCACGGGCACGGGCACGGGCACGGCCACCACCACCACGGCCACGCTCACGATCATCACCATCATCACCACGCGCACGGACGCCACCGCGACAACAACCTGCGCGCGGCCTTCCTGCACGTCGTCGCCGACGCCCTGACCTCGGTGCTGGCCATCGCGGCGCTGCTGTCGGGCCGCTACTTCGGCTGGACCTGGCTGGACCCGGTCATGGGCATCGTCGGCGCGGCGGTGATCGCCAGTTGGTCGTGGAGCCTGATGCGCGACACCGGCCTGGTGCTGCTGGATGCGGCGGACCCGCACCTGGAGGCCGAAGTCCGCGACGAGGTGGAGTCCCACGGCGACGCCCGCATCACCGACCTCCACGTCTGGCGGCTGGGACCGGGCGCGCACGGCGCCATCGTCAGCTACATGGGCGATGCGCCCGCGGCCGCCGTCCGCGCCCGACTGCGGCGCGTGCACGAGCTGCGGCACGTCACGGTGGAGCGGTTCGCGCACCCTGGCTGAGCGCGTGGCGCAGCGCCGCAGCGCGGCCCGACGGCCGGGCGGCTAGGGAGTGGGGATGACCAACACCCCGTCGCGGGCGGCGATGGCGGCCAAGGCCGCGCTCGGCACGCTGGAGTCCCCGAGGGCCCGCTTCCTCTTCCAATGGTTCCTCCCCGCCCTGTTCATGGCCGGCGGCGGCTTCCTCATCTACATCGCGGGCGGGGCGATCCTGGCGGGCGTGTGGAAGCCGGTCCTGCTGCTGGTCCTGGGGGCCGGCCTGCTGGTCGTTGCGGCGTGCCTGTTTGCGATGTTCGGCCGCCGCCGCGCTCCGGAACTCGCCGACGCGGTCTCCTACGGCCTGGCGGCCGTCCTGATGTCGTCGGGAACCGCGGTCGGCCTGCACGTCTGTCTGACCGGCGGGAGCGTCGAGACCCGAAGCGGCGATCTGGTCTCCGTCCGGGAGAAGGACAACGGCGTGGCGCTGCGGCTGGCGGACGGGACGGACTACGACTGGTCCTGCAGGCGCCCGTGCGATCCGGCGCCCGTGCTGGCGCTGGCCGACAGGCTGCCGGCGAAGGTCGTGGTCGGCGCGTCCGGCTCGACGGTCCTCTCGCTCCAGGTGGACGGCCGGCCGCTGCTCGATGCGGCGGCCGAGACCGCGCGCCATCGCCAGGACATGGGCGCGCTGGCGATCTTCTGCGGCCTCAACGCCCTGCTTTGGGGCGGTCTCGCCGCCAAGCGGCTGCGGGACCGGGCGAGGCGCCTGCGCGCCGCGGGCTAGGTTCCGGCCGAGGGCGAGACGGGCGCCGGCGCCAGGGCGAGCTCAGGCTCGGGCTGGAAGGCGGGCGACGGCCGGGCCGCGGGCCGGGTCGCCGTCCTGGGCGCCACCGCCAGGGCCGGGAGGCCGGCGATCTCCGGCTGCTCCAGCGTCGCTGCGAAGCTCGACAGCTCGCGCGAGGACAGCCGGCGAGAGGTGAACACCGCCAGCGCCGGCGCCAGCAGCAGCGGCACGACGACCGGGGCGAAGGCGATGGACAGGTCCGGGCGGATGCACAGGCCGGCGACGAACCCGGCGCCGATCACCATCTGCAGGCGGGTCGCCTCGAAGGCGTCGCGCCAGGCCAGGCCCGCGCGGTCGCGCTGCTGGACGCCCCAGCCCACGTCCTTGCCGCGCAGCGTCTGCAGCACCGAGCGGGTGTTGGCCACCATCAGCACCGGCGCCAGGGCGGCCGACAGCAGGATCTCGACGGCCAGGCTCTTCACCACCGCCGCGCCGCCGCCGAACGCCCGCCGCTCGCCTCTGCGGCTGAGCACCAGCGCCGCGCCCATCAGCTTGGGCCCGATCAGCAGCAGCACCGACAGCAGACTGGTCAGCATGAACGGCGAGAAGCGCGGATCGAGGAAGTAGAAGAAGGAGGCCCAGTCCACGGGATTGCCGAGCTGGCTCGCCAGACCCAGCGTCAACGCGGTCAGCCACAGCGGCGAGCAGATATAGGCCAGGCACCCCAGGAACAGCTGCAGCCGGCTGATCGGGTGCAGGCCCCGGGCGCCCAGCAGGCGCAGGTGCTGCAGGTTGCCCTGGCACCAGCGGTGATCTCGACGCATGAACTCGAGGATGTTCGGCGGGGTCTGCTCGCAGCTGCCGTCCAGAGCTGCGGTCAGGTGCACGCCCCAGCCGGCCCGGCGCAGCAGCGCCGCCTCGACCACGTCGTGGCTGAGGATGTGGCCGCCGAACGGCCGCTCGCCCGGCAGGATCGGCAGGCCGGCGGCGGCCGCGAAGGCCTTCACCCGCACGATGGCGTTGTGGCCCCAGTAGCTGGACTCGGAGCCGGTCCACCAGGCCAGGCCGGCGGCGGCCACCCGGCCGTACATCTGCACGCCGAACTGGCAGCCCCAGGCGAACAGGGTCTTGGCGCCGACGATCGTGGGCGTGGTCTGGATCAGGCCGACGTCCGGATGGCGCTCCATGGCGTCGACGAGCCTGAGGACCGTCTCGCCGGCCATGCTCGAGTCGGCGTCCAGCACGATCATGAAGTCGTAGGCGCCGCCGAACCGGCGCACCCAGTCGCCGATGTTGCCGGCCTTGCGTTCGATGTTGTTGGTGCGCCGGCGCAGGTAGACGCGGGTGTTCGCGTCGGCCGAGAAGTCCCAATAGGCGGCCCGCTCGGCGACGGCGATCTCCTCGGACCGGGTGTCGCTGAGCACGAAGATGTCGAAGGCGTCGGCCACGCCCAGCCGGCCGAGCGCGGCGTCCAGCGCCTGCAGCCGGCCGAAGGCGGCGGCGGCGTCCTCGTTGTAGAGCGGCATCAGCAGCGCAGTGCGGGTGGTCGGCGCGGCCGGCCGGGGCGAGAAGGCCAGGTCCTGCTGCTCGCGGCCCTTCGCCAGCACCCAGAAGCCGGCGGCGGCGCTGCAGAACCAGCAGCAGATGCAGGCGGCCAGCAGGAGGAAGAGCGAGAAGCCGACGGCTTCGAGCGTCTGGAACCCCTCGCGGGCGTAGAGGAGCCAGGGGCCCCAGGCCATCAGCGCGGTGAGCGCCAAGGTGGCGGCGAGCAGGCCGATGCGCCGGCCGGCGACGCCCGCGGGCGAGGTCGACGGCGCCGGCGCGAGGTCGGGCCCGTCCGCGTCCAGCCGCTGCCGCGGCATGGCCAGCGGGGCCTCCTCCGGCAGCTCGGGCGTGTCGGCCCAATGGGACGCAGGTGCGATTTTCGTCGCCAGGATGCTCATCTTCTGCTCGACCCAAATCAGCGCCGGTTGAATCGCCCGACCCGTGCTGCAGCGCAGCATCCGCTTTACCCCAACGGGTTCAAACACGAAACCGTGATTTAATCGCTAATCAGCCGATTGTGGCGGAAGCTTGGGCGATCGGCGCATTCGGCGCCTCGGCCCTCAGGCGGCGCTCGAGCAAATACGCCGCGACCCCCACCCAGCCGACGAGGACGACGGCGTAGGCGCGTTCCCACAAGCCGACGTTGGCGTCGTTCACCAGTCCCGGGAACACGAGG
Organism: Phenylobacterium terrae; assembly: GCF_042681205.1. Taxonomy (NCBI): domain Bacteria; kingdom Pseudomonadati; phylum Pseudomonadota; class Alphaproteobacteria; order Caulobacterales; family Caulobacteraceae; genus Phenylobacterium; species Phenylobacterium terrae. Next base: position 2,260,173 of record NZ_JBHUEY010000001.1, on the reverse strand, counting down.
TGCTTGGTGATCACCGTCAGGACCGCCATCACCACGAACACCGCGCCGAGGAACAGCTTCAGGCCCCGCAGGTCCCGCCGGCCCCAGAGCGCCCACAGCAGCAGCAGCGGGGCGAGCTGGATGCCGAGCGCCAGGTTGATCGCCAGGTGCCGCGGGTCCGGCCAGGGGTAGAGCGCCGCCGCCGCCAGGCCGCAGCCCGCCAGCACGAAGACCACCGCCGTCAGCCCGCCCAGGATCCGGGCGCCGGTCAGCGCCAGGACCGAGAGCCCCAGGCCCAGGCCCGCCAGCCCGGCCAGCACGGCGGCGGCCAGCACGCCGGTGTTGAAGATCAGCGGATTGGCCGCCGAGGGACCGCCGAGCTCGCTCAGGTACTGCCGCGAGTGGTCGAGGTCCGGATGGGCCAGCGCGGCCATCGCGGTGAAGGCGGCGGCCAGCACCGGCGCGGCCACGCCGAAGCGCAGCAACACGCGCCGGCGGGCGAACCGCATCGGCGGGGCGCTGTCCGAGGGCTTCAGCCCCCAGACCGGACGGATGAGCGGGATCCGGCGCACGACCTCGTAGACCAGCAGGCTGCCGCCCAGGGTGACGGCGACCAGGATCATCGCCTCCAGCGGCGCAGGCAAGAGGGCCGGCCTCAGGAACCAGACGGCGATCACCAGGATGGTCTGGTGGGCCAGGTAGCAGGGGAAGACCGCGTTGGTCAGGTAGGTCAGCAGCGGCGTGTTGGCGCCCCGCAGGTGGCGGCTGGCGAAGCCCAGCACGGCGGCGATCACCAGCCACTGGGCCGCGCCGTAGGCGGCGTTCTGCGGGACGCCCCAGAAGGCGCCGCCGCCCGGGTGGAAGGCCTGGGCGATCATCACCGCCGAGGCCGCGGCGGCCAGCGCCAGGCTGGTCCCGCGCAGCCGCTCCAGCGTGGCCCAGACGCTCGGCCGGCTGACCATCAGGTAGCCGAACAGGAAGGCGCCGAGGGACTGGGCGTGGTTGTACCAGTCCCAGGTCAGGCGGTTGGTGATCCCGACCCACGGGTAGATCAGGATCCGCACGAGGACCAGGTAGGCGATCGGGACCCACAGGACGCCCCAGCCGCGCAACGCCCGCTCCAGCCCGTCGCCCAGCCCGGCGGCGAGCTGCGGCCGGGCCATCAGCGGCACGACCGCCAGGGTGTAGGCCGTCAGATAGACGAGGAACCACAGGTGGTTCACCGGCACGCTGTCGGCCACGCCCGCCGGGCTGAACTCCTGCAGCCACCAGTGGAAGAAGTCGCCCGACCAGTAGCCCTTGTCGGTCGCCTCGATGAACGACTGCGGCGGGATCAGCACCAGCGTCCCGAAGATCAGCGGCGGCAGCAGCCGCTCCATGCGCGCCGAGGCCACCTCCCCCGCCGTGCGCCGGCGGGTCATGAACCGCAGCGCCGCGCCCGAGACCAGGAACAGCAGCGTCAGCCGCCAGGGGCTGGAGAGCAGCAGCGCGCCCTCCATCCAGCCGAACCGATGGGTGCTCTGGATGTGCCAGTCGTAGGGCGCGTAGACGAGCCCGACGTGGAACAGGATCAAGAGGGCGAAGGCGCCGATGCGCAGCCAGTCCAGGTCCGCCCGCCGCCCGCCGGACAGGCCGGCGAGGTCGCGGGAGGCGGGCGGCGCCACGGTATGGGGGACGGCTCGGCTCATGGGCGAGCCCCCGACACAGCGCCTCGCCGCGCCGCGCGCAAGCCGGAACGGCCGCAAGCCGCCGCCCGCGCGCAGACTGACCGCCAGGCAAGCAGGGTCCGCCTCATGTGGGCCAACGCCGCACCCAGGCTTCGGAGACAGCCTCGCCGGTCCTGACCAGCCGCGCGCGCAGCTCGCCCGCAGGGGCGTCCTGCCCGTTGTATTCGAAGGCCACCCGGGCGCCCCGCCGGTTCGGGTTGGGCTGCAGGGTCACGTGGCGCACCGCGCCGGCGCTGACCGAGACGTCCGCCGCGAGTTCGGCGAAGTCCGCCCCCTCGACCGGCCCGAAGTCGACGACGAAGCGCCGCCAGGGCTGGGCGTCGCCCCGCCCAGCGCGCCAGCCGGCGACCGGCGCGAGCGGCCGGGCCGCTGGGATCGCGGCCGACCAGTGCAGCCGATAGGCGTAGGCGAACGGCCGGCCGGCCGGCGGCGGCGAGGCCGGACGCCAGGAGGCGACGATGTTGTCCTCGCCCTCGCCTCGGGCCGGCAGCTCCACCAACTGCACCGCGCCGGGGCCCCAGTCGCCCAACGGCTCCACCCAGGCGCTCGGGCGGCGGTGATAGTGGGCCTCCAGGTCATGGTAGGCCTCGAAGCTGCGCTGGCGCTGGGTGAGGCCGAAGCCCCTGGCCCGCGGCTCGTCGATGCGGCTGACCTGCACGCTCGGCGGGTTGGACAGCGCCCGCCACTCGCGCTCGCCCTCGGCTCTGGCCAGCAGCAGGCCGTCGGAATCGTGCACCTGCGGCCGGAAGTCGTCGAAGGCGTGCGCCCCGCCCGGCCCGTAGAGGAACATGCTGGTCAGCGGCGCAAGGCCCGCCCGGCCGAGCGGCGTGCGCGGAAAGAGGGTCGCGGCGACCTCGAACACGGTCGGCTCGCCCGGAGCGATGGTGAACTGGTAGGCGCCCGCCAGGCTCGGCCCGTCCAGCAGGGCGTGGACGGTCAGGCTGGCCTGCCCCGGCGAGGGCCGCTCGACGAAGAAGGCGCGGAAGGCCGGGAACTCCTCCCCGGGCTCCCCCGAGCCGACCTCGATGGCCCGGGCCGAGAGGCCGTAGACGCCGCCGCGCGGAACGGCCCGGAAGTAGCTCGCGCCGAGGAAGACCGCGAACTCGTCGTACCAGGCCGGATCGTTGAGCGGCGCGTGGATGCGGAAGCCGGCGAAACCCGCATCGGCGGACAGCGCCGCCTCGTCCGCCGTGCCGGCGATGAAGTAGTCGGGCCGGTAGGCGATGGGCCGGATCTCGCCGTCCACCACCTCGTAGAGCTCGACCGGCCGGGTGTGCAGGCCCCCGCGCGGGAACATCTGCAGCTGGAACGGCAGCCCCAGGTCCCGCCAGATCGCCATCTCCGGCCGGAAGCGCAGCGCGCGGTAGCCGTCGTAGTCGAGCGCCGCCAGCTCCGGCGGCAGCGGCGCGGACGGCGGCGCGTAGGGGCGGCGGGCCAGCGCCTGGGCCTTGCGGCGCACGGCCTCGGCGGTGCGCGAGGTGCGGGCGGCGGCGGCCGTCGGCCAGGCCGCGACCGCCGCCAGGCCGATCAGCAGATCGCGCCGCGCAACACCAGGCTGCTCAGGCCTCGCTTCCACCGACATCCATCCTCACGCCGCCGTGATCGCGCACGGTCGGGCGGTGAGGACCACAACATGGCCTGAGATGCAATCTCCCAGATGCCGCGGCGGAAGGTGACAGGTAGGGCCTGCCGGCCCAACCAGCCACCGACGGCCATTGGTGACCGGTTGAGGCGCAGCCTCTACCTGTCGCCCCTTACCGTCACCCCCGCGCCGCCGCCTCCAGCGGAGCGATGTCGAGCTTGACCATCTTCAGCATCTGCTCGGTCACCCGCTTGGCGACGGCGGGGTCGGGATCGCTCATCAGCTCGCCCAGGCGCTTGGGCGCGATCTGCCAGCACAGGCCCCAGCGGTCGCGGACCCAGCCGCACTGCTCGACGGTCCCGCCTTTCTCCAGGGCCGACCAGAGCCGGTCGATCTCGGCTTGGTCGTCGCATTCCACCATGATCGAGAAGCTGTGGTTGAAGGGGTCGAGCGGCCCGGCCTCGATGGCCATGTAGCGCTGATCCCCAAGGGTGAACGAGGCGATCTTCACGCTGCCGGCCGGTCCGCTGGGGGTCTCGGCCGGAATGGTCGTGATCGACTCGATAGCCGAGCCGGACACCAGCCCGGTGTAGAAGCGCAGCGCCTCCTCCATGTCCTTCTCGAACCAGAGGTGCTGAGTCACCTTCATCATCGCGTTCTCTCCGTTGGTCTCGGCCGAGCGGCCATCCTGCGCCCCGACGAGGAGCGCTTCGACCCCAGGACGAACGGGGCGGACCGATCCCGACAATCGGTCCGTCAGGAAGTTCGCGCGCTGCGTTCGGCGATCAGGATCCCGGTCAGGACCAGCACGAGGGCCGCGGCGTGATGCAGGCCGAACGGCTCGGAGAGGATCAGCACCGCCAGCAAGGCCCCGAAGATCGGCACCAGGTTGATGAACAGGCCCGCCCGCCCCGGGCCGATCAGCTCGACCGCCCGCATGTAGAAGACCTGGGCCACGAAAGACGGCGCGAAGGCCACGTAGGCCAGAACCGCCCAGCCCTTGAGGCTCGGCCAGCCGCTGGCGCCCGCCGCGATCTCGCCCGCCAGCAGCGGCAGGGAGGTGACGAAGGCCGCCGCCGCCAACCCTGCGAAGAAGCTCAGGCCCCCGACGCCGGCCCGGCCGCGCAGGGCCAGGGTGTAGCCGGCGTAGAGGACGCAGGCGATCAGCATGAACAGGTCGCCGAGGTTCAGCCTCAGCCGCGCGAGCGAGGCCAGGTCGCCATGGCTCGCCACCAGGGCGACGCCGACCAGGGTCATGGCCATGCCCACCCCCTGCCCCGGCCGGACCGGCGTGCGGTGGAGCATCAGCGCGCCGAGCATCACCAGCACCGGGATCGACCCCTGCAGGATCGAGATGTTCACCGCGCTGGTGTGGTGGGCGGCGAGATAGAAGAGGGCGTTGAAGGCGGTGAAGCCGCACGCGCCCATGGCCAGCGCGATGCGCCACTGGGTCTTGGCCTGCGAGAGCGCCACCGCCACCTGGCCGCGCGCGAAGAGCACCAGAGCCGCCAGCACCAGGCCCCACCGACCGGCGGTGAGCGCCATCGGCGCGATCTCGCCGACCGCCAGGCGCCCCGCCACCGCGTTGCCGCCCCAGGCGAGCGTGGTCAGGACCAGCAGCGCGTAGGGCTGGTCGAGCAGTCGGGACAGTCCGGAGGCCCGCGGCGGGGCCGGCGCCCTCTCAGCCATGGATCCTCCGCGGGTGAGAGGGCGGGATAAGGCGCCGCCGGGCGCCCCGTCCAGGGTTCACGCTGGCCGGCGCGCGTCCGCTTGGCCGATCGCGTAGCGCACGAAGGCGCGGGTGGCGGCCACGTCGGCCGGATCGGCCGGGAGGCCCGCGGTCGCATCGTCGCCCTTCTTCAGCGCCTTCGCGCGGGAGATCAGGCCCCGCCACGCCGGGTCCAGCGCCCCCTCCGCCCAGGTCATCGCCTGCTTCTTGGAGGTGACCTCGCCGGTCTCCAGGGTGTGCAGGATGCGGCAGAACAGGCCGACCCAGAAGGCCTGCCAGGCGACCAGGTGCATCGGCTCCAGGCCCACCGCGACGCACAGGTCCATGGTCGCCCGGACCTCGGCCTTGAGCGCCTCCGGCGGCACCGGGTCGATCAGCGTCTTCGGGTCGGGGCCCGCCAGCGTCACGCCCTTCTCGCGCAGGCACCAGCGCACAACCTGGCTGTTGTCGTGCTCCGAGCGGACCAGGGTCTTGGAGCCGTGGTCCAGGTACCAAAAGGGATAGGCCTTGGGCGGGGCGCCGCTCATGCCCGGATCGCCCCAGTCGTCCGGCCGCGGCTCGCCGGGCGGATCGCGCGGCGTCGTCGAATACCGCCGCAGGATGGCCTTGGGCGCATAGGAGCCCTCCAGGCCGTTGCGCCAGTAGGGCGCCGGCAGGGTGTGGATCTCCGCGTGCAGGGCCTGGAGCCGGGCCAGCTCGGCCGGGGACAGGTCCTCGTGGGTGACGACGATGAAGTCGCAGTCGCTCCAGGGCGTGAAGTCGCCGACGGCGAAGGAGCCCTGCAGGTAGGCGCCGAGGAAGTTGTCGCTCAGCGCCGCCTGGGCGCCGGCCAGCAGGTGGGCGAGCACGCCGTTGAGTTCGGCGTAGGGGGTCGGCGCGAAGGCGTCCGAATGGGTCATGGGATGTGTCCGTGAATGCGCGTGCGGCCGCGGCGCGCGCGGCTCGCGAGGGGCGGACCCGGCGGGTCCGGCGGATCGGAGGCCTCAGCCCCTCAGGCGCTCGGTACACATGGGATGGAGCCTAAGCCCTACCGGCCCAGCCAGTCCAGGATCTGGTTGGTCGCGAACGCGCCCACCGCGAAGGCCACGACGACGATCGCGGCGGTGACGAGCGGCGTCGCCCCCGCCAGCAACGCGGTGGAGACGAAATAGGCCGCCGCAGCGAGGACGACCCCGCCGGCGAACACGGGCAACACCCTGGGCATCGAAAAAGCTCCCGAACTCCGGGGCTTAGCATTCATCCCGGCGGTGTTCGGAATGAGACGCGGCGGGGCTGTGGAGCGCAGGATCCTCCCCCACAGGGGGAGGGGGACCGCGAAGCGGTGGAGGGGGTTCCACGCACCGAGGTTGGCGCCCTGCGCTACCAGAGCCAGCGCCTGTGAACTCCCTCAGTCGCTACGCGACAGCTCCCCCTGTGGGGGAGCATCTTGCGGCCTCAGCCCCCCTTGGTCCGCTCCACCCAGCGCCGCACGCGCGCCTCCAGCACCGGCAGCGGCAGGGCGCCGCCCCCCAGGACGACGTCGTGGAAGGCGCGGATGTCGAACTTCCCGCCCAGCGCCTTCCGGGCCTCCTCGCGCATCGCCTGGATGCGGATCATGCCGACCTTGTAGCTGGTCGCCTGGCCGGGGTTGACGAGGTAACGCTGGATCTCCGAACGGATCGCCGCCTCCGGCTGGGCCGAGTTGGCCATGAAGTAGGCCACCGCCTGCTCCTGGCTCCAGCCCTTGGAATGCATGCCGGTGTCGACCACCAGCCGGATGGCCCGCCAGATCTCGCCCGAGAGCCGGCCGAAGTCGTTGTAGGGGTCGGTGGCGAAGCCCATCTCCTTGGCCAGCTTCTCCGAGTAGAGCCCCCAGCCTTCCGAATAGGCCGTGTAGTCGTACTGGGTGCGGAACTTCGGCAGCCCGGTCAGCTCCTGGGCGATGGAGATCTGCATGTGATGGCCCGGCAGGCCCTCGTGGTAGGCGATGTTCTCTAGCTGATAGGTCGGCATGGCGTTCATGTCCGACAGGTGGGCGTAGAAGACGCCCGGCCGCGAGCCGTCCGGCGTGCCGGCGAAATAGTGCTGGGCGCCGCCCGGCTCCTCGCGGAACGGCTCCACCCGCTTCACCACCAGGTCGGCCTTGGGCAGGATGCCGAAATACTCCGGCAGCTTCTTCTTCATGCCGGCCAGGTAGGCGTCGGCCATGGCGATGTACTGCGCCCGCCCCTCGTCGGTGTTGGGCAGGTAGAACCGCTTGTCGGTGCGCATGAAGACGAAGAAGTCCTCGAGCGAGCCGGTGAAGCCGGCCTTGGCCTTCACCGCCTCCATCTCGGCCCGCAGGCGAGCGACCTCTGAAAGACCCAGGTCGTGGATCTGGTCGGCGGTCATGTCGGTGGTGGTCTGCAGGAAGAGCTGCGCGTCGTAGTAATCGCGGCCCTGCGGCAGGGCGTGGACGCCCTTGGCCTCGGGCGCGGTCTTCTCGCGGTCGGCCTTCAGCCAGGCGAGCAGCCGGTCGTAGCCGGGCTTCATCTCGGCGGTCATCGCCTCGGTCAGCTCGCGGGTGAAGGCGTCGGCCTGGCGCTGGTCGATCTTGCCGGCCTTCAGCAGGGCCGCGATCTTGGCCTTGCCGTCGGCCAGCAGGGCCGAGTCCTCGCCCGGGCCGAAGGGCGCGCCGCCGGTCACCCGGCCCACCTCATCGATCGAGCGGTCATAGGCGAACCTGGGCATCCGCACCCCGCCCTCGGCGGCCGCCTTGGCGCGCACCAAGAGCTGGTCGAGCGCATCGTCCAGCTGGCGGACCCGGGCGATGTAGGCGGCCATGTCGGCCGGCTCGTCGACCCGGTGGAAGTTGATCAGGAAGTTGGGAAGGCCGGTGTGGGCCCCGCCGCGGGCGAAGATGTAGCGGTGGCGGCGCCACTTGTTGGCCGTCTCGGCCCGGTCCAGCTCCAGCGCCCAGACCTCGAAGCTGGTCCGCGCCTCCTCGTCCAGCTTCGCCAGGTCGAACCGCCGCTTCATCTCGGCGACGCTGGCCCGCCGCCAGGCCAGCAGCGCGTCGGCGCGGGCCTCGCTGCGGTCGGTCAGCTTGTCGTAGTGGTCCTTGCGGCCCTGCATGGTGAGCCCTTCCGGGTCCATCTGCAGTTCCTGTTCGTACTGCTGATCGAGCCAGGCGGTGAGCGCGCGGCTCTCGCTGGTCGCCTGCGCCCCGGCGGGCGCGGCCGCCTGCGCCAGGACCTGCGGCGCGGCGCCCATGAGCGCCACGGCCAGACCGATCGCGATGGCTCTACGCATGAGCAACGCCCCTCCATGACTGGCCGCAGATTGCGCGGAATCGTCCGGAAGTCGATGCGGGCGGCGGGGCCGAGGGTGGACAGCGGCCGTGAAGCCTGAACCTAGGACGATGACCTCAACGTTCCCGAGCGTCGCCAAGCGGCCGCTGCATGTCCGAGCGCCCGGGGCCGGACCGAAGCCGTGCAAGGTCTGCGGCTCGTCCGCCGAGTTCTTCGGGGTGCAGGACTTCAACCGGTCCTGCGAGGAGGTCCGCGGCCAGACGCTGCCGCCGTCGGGCCTCGCCATCGCCTACCGCCGATGCGGCGCCTGCGGGTTGCTGTTCACAGACGCCTTCGACGACTGGTCGGACGAGGACTTCGCCGCGCACATCTACAACGCGGCGTACGGGGAGGTGGACCCCGATTTCGAGGTCAAGCGGCCGGTCAGCAACGTCGCGGCGGTCGCCCCGGTGTTCCAGGCCGTGAGGGAGGAGCTCGAGATCCTCGACTACGGCGGCGGCAACGGTCGCTTCGCAGAGGAGATGCGCGGCGCCGGCTATCCGCTGACCCGGACGTACGATCGCTTCCATCCGGCCCACTCCGTCCGTCCCGAAGGCCGGTTCGGGCTCGTCACCTGCTTCGAGACGATCGAGCACATGCCCGATCCGGTGGCGGGCGCGGCGGACATCGCCGCCTTCGTGGCGGACGACGGCCTGCTGATCATCTCGACGCTGCTGCAGCCGCCGGACATCGAGCAGCAGCGGATGGACTGGTGGTACATCGGCCCTCGCAACGGCCACGTCACCCTCTTCACGCAACAGGCGCTGGCGGTCCTGTTCGCCCGCTACGGCTTCCGCGTCCTGCGCAGCGCCAACGCCAACCTGCACCTCCTCTGCCGCCAGGTCCCGGACTTCGCCCGACACCTGTTCGCGCCGGGGACGCAGTAGGCCTCGCCGTTCCTTTCCCGCGCAGCGGGAGAGGAAGGAGGGTCTCCTACCCCGCCGCCGCCGCCTTCCACTTCGCCAGCAGCTCGGCCTCGCGTTCAGGCGTCAGGCCGGCCCGCAGCTTGGCCTGGCGCTCGGCCGGCAGGGTGCGGAACCAGGCGAGGGTGTCGACGGCGGTGCTGGAGAGGGGGCGGAAGGTCAGGCCGCGCGCCAGCGCCTTCCTGATGTCTCTCCGGGCGAAGCCGGCCATCTCGCCCTGGGCGGGGACCCAGACGGGCAGGTCGCTCCAGGGGGCGACGCCCTGTTCGGCGAGGAACTTGGCGGACACCCAGGTGAGCCTGGCGCTCGACGGGATGGACGAGGCCATCCCTCCTAGCATCTCCTTGATGGTCAGCGGCTCGGCCGGGCCGGTGGCGTTGTAGGCGCCCGCCGCGCCCTGCTCGGCCATGCGCACGGTCCATTCGGCCAGGTCGCGGGCGTCGATGAACTGCACCGGATCGGAGCCGTCGCCGGGGGCCAGCACCTCGCCGCCGCGGGCGATGCGCACCGGCCAGTAGGTGAAGCGGTCGGTGTCGTCGCCGGGCCCGACGATCAGGCCGGGCCGGATGATGGTCACCGCCCCCTCGCCGAACTGGCGGATCGCCTCGCGCTCGCTGGCCGCCTTCAGCGGCCCGTAGAGAGCGCCGCCGCTGGCCTGCAGCGTCTGCATGGTTTCGGCCAGCGGGTCCTGGCCCTCGTAGGGCGCGAGCGCGGCGCTCTCGTCGGCGGGGGCGTCGTTGGCCGCGTAGGCAGAGAGGGTGGAAATGAAGACGTAGCGCTTCACCCTGCCCTTCAGCGCCTGGCCCGCGTCGCGCACCCAGAACGGCAGCGTCGTGGGGTTGTCGATGCAGACGTCCCACTCCCGGCCGGCCAGCGCCTTCAGGTCGCCGGTGTTGCGATCGCCGGTCAGCTCCTCGACCTCGCCGGGCCAGTCCTGGGGCCGCCGGCCGCGGTTGAAGAGGGTGATCTTGTGCCCCCGCGAGAGGGCGTAGCGGACCTGGTGCGGCCCCGTGAAGCCGGTGCCGCCGAGGACCAGGATGCGCAGCGGTTTCACCGGCTCGGCCGCCAGCGCCATCCCCGGCAGCGCCAGCGCCCCCAGCTCCAGCAGTCTCCGACGCGTCGTCCCCATGCCCGATCCTCCAGCGGCCGGCTTGGCCATGCCGCCACTCTAGCCGGGATCGATCCGCCGAAAAGCGCCGGCGCGCGGGGCGGGACAGAGCTTCGACATCGGAGTTAGGCTTCGCTGCATGAGCCTCGCCCATCCCCTCGACCGGCCGGCCTGGTCCGCGCTCACCGGCCGCTGGTCGGACCTGACGCTCGCCCACGGCGGCGCCCGCCGCCTCGCCCCCGAGTTCGGCCTGTTCGCCGCCGCGCCGGACGCGGGCGCAGCCAGCCTCGCCGACCTCGGCGCGCTGGTCCGTGCGCACGGGGAGGTCGGGCTGATGGAGTCGGAGGCCTGGCCGGCGGCGCCGGGCACGACGGCCACCAACGCGGTCTGCTGGCAGATGGTGGCGCAGTCGCCGCCGCCCGCTTCGGACCCCGGCTTCGAGATCGTCCCGCTGACGGATGCGGACGCGCCGCAGATGCTGGAGCTGGCGACCCTCACCAAGCCGGGTCCGTTCTTCAGCCGCACGCACGAGCTGGCCGAGTTCATCGGCGTGAAGGTCGGCGGCCGTCTGGTCGCCATGGCCGGCGAGCGGATGCGGACGGCGGGCTTCAGCGAGGTCAGCGCCGTGTGCACCCATCCCGACCATCGCGGCCGCGGCTACGCCGCCGCGCTGATGAGCCGGGTGGCCGAGCGGATCCTCGCGCGCGGCGAGACGCCCTTCCTGCACACCTATGCCGACAACGCCGGCGCGATCGCCCTCTACGAGCGGCTGGGCTTCGCCTTCCGGCGGGAGATCATCCTCACCTTGCTGGCGCCCGCCTGAGCCCGGACATGCGAACGCCGGCCGCGGCGGGCGCGGCCGGCGTTGTCTCTGCGCCGCGGGCTGGGCGGCGCATCAAGCCTCGGGACGTCTAGCAGGCGTACCGGCGCTTGATGGTCATCCGGCGACCGGTGTACGGGTCGCGGACCCGTTCGCGGACCACGCAGGTCCGACCGCCATAGCCGTAGCTGTAGGTCGGCGCGTAGCCGTAGGGCGTGCCGTAGCTGTAGGGCGTGCCGTAGTAGCCGCGGCCGTAGTACGGATCCTGATAGTAGCCGCCGCTGTAATAGCCCCGGTTGCGGCTGTTGCCGGCCAGGGCCGCGCCGATCGCCAGGCCGGCGACGCCGGCGACGATGGCCGCGGCGGCCGCATCGTTGTCGCGATCGCGGTCACGGTGGCGATAATAGCTCTGGGCGTTCGCGGACGTCGCGCTGGCCGCGACCGCGCCGCCGAAGGTGACGGCCGCCATGGCCGCAACTAGGGATTTACGCATCTGACTCTGCCTCCTGTCCTCGGCCTTGGTGCGCCAAGGGCCGGACTTTGAGGAAAAGTTAACAAACCGGCCTGAACCCCTGCTGAACGCCACAGTCAGGTTGCGCCGCCGCAACGTCAGGCCCCATGCTGGCGCTCAAACCGCCGGAGGGGACCCATGGCCATTTCGCTCTACGACGTCAGCGTGACCGGCTATCTGCAGACCCTGCATGCCGTCGCCGGCTTCCTCGACAAGGGCCTCGCCCACCTGCAGGCCGAGGGCAAGGACCCCGACCAGTTCGTCGAGACCCGGCTCTATGCCGACATGCTGGACTTCCGCTTCCAGATCGTCTCGGTCGCCCACCACTCGATGGGGGCCATCGAGGGGGCGAAGTCCGGGGTCTACAGCCCGCCCGCGCCGAAGGGGGAGAACTACGCCGGCCTGCAGCAGCGCGTCGCCGACGCCATCGCCGGGCTGCAGGCGCTGTCCCGTGAAGAGGTGGAGGCGCTGGCAGGAAAGGACATGGCCTTCGTCATGGGCGAGCGGCGGATCCCCTTCACGGTCGAGAACTTCATCCTGTCGTTCTCGCTGCCCAACTTCCATTTCCACGCCACCACGGCCTACGACATCCTGCGCGCCCACGGCGTCCCGCTCGGCAAACGCGACTATCTGGGCCGGCTGCGGATGAAGACCTGACCGCCACCGGAGCGCGATCGGCCGTCGGTGACGCAACCCCGAGGCGCGGGAATCGGCGGTCGCGGCAGGTTCGCGGCGGCCTCGTCTTGACGTACCGGCGCCCCCTCCCGCAGTTTTGACCAAACAACCACGTCTCTCCGCGTGAAGGAGGGCGGATCGCCGTGGCCGCGGCAGGAGGAGGACCGTTGAAGATGGCGTCATTGCGCATGCGCGCGCCCGCGTCCCAGTCAGTGAACCGCGGGTCCTGGTCCGAATGACCGCCACGGCCATCACGTCGACCGAGCGCAAGCTCGGCGCCGGAACCAAGCTCCTCTACGCCCTCGGCGCCACGGCCACGAGCCTGAAGGCCCGGGCGCTCTCAACCTTTCTGCTGATCTTCTACAACCAGGTCGTCGGCCTGCCGCCCAAGTACGTGGGCCTGATCCTGATGGTGGCCATCGTGGTCGACGCCGTCGTCGATCCGCTGGTCGGCCAGATCTCCGACAACTTCAAGTCACGCTGGGGCCGGCGTCACCCGTTCATGATCGCCGCGGCCCTGCCCTATCCGCTGGCCTTCTTCCTGTTGTGGAACCCGCCGACGGACTGGAGCGACCCGATGCTGCTCGGCTGGCTGGCCGTGCTGCTGATCGGGGTGCGGATCCTCGACACCTTCTTCGAGCTGCCGCACCAGGCGCTCGCGCCTGAGCTGGCGTACGAATACGACTCCCGCACCCGGCTGATGGCGCTGCGCCACTTCTTCACCGTCATCGGCGGCCTGGGCATGCAGGTCATGGCCTACCGGGTGTTCCTGAAGGAGAACCCCGACGGCTCCGGCGGCGTCCTGGCGAGGGACGGCTACTTCCTGTACTCGCTGGTCGGGGCGCTGATCATCTTCACGACCATGGTCATCTCCACCCTGGGCACGCTCAACCAGGTGCCCTACCTGCGCCAGGCGCCGGCCCGGAAGGTGAAGCTGAAGGTGATGGCGCGGGAGGTGATCCAGACCCTCTCCAACCGCGCCTTCCTGGTGATCACCGGGGCGGCGATGTTCATCTCCATCGCCGTGGGGGTGCGCAACGGCCTGGAGCTCTACATCGGGCTCTACTTCTGGAACCTCACCCAGCCGCAGCTCGCCACCCTGGCGACGGTGAGCGTGACCGGCGGCTTCATCGGCACCGCGCTGGCCCCGATCGTGGCCTCGAAGCTCGGCAAGAAGATCGGCCTGATCACGGTGTTCGGCACGGCCGTGCTGGTGCACGTGACGCCCGTGTCCCTGCGCCTCCTCGGCCTGGCGCCGGCCAACGGCACGCCAGAGCTGTTGATGCTGATCTACGGCGAGGAGATCATCAACTCGACGCTGGCCGCCGCGACGGGCGTGATCCTGGCCTCCATCGTGGCCGACGTCGTGGAGGACGCCGAGGTCAAGACCGGCCGCCGGTCGGAGGGACTGCTGCTCTCGGCCACGGCGCTGGTGCGCAAGATCGTCTCCAGCGGCGGGCCGTTCATCGCCACCATGGTGCTGACGCTGGTCGCCTTCCCGATCGGGGCCGAGCGCACCGAGGTGGCGCCGGAGGTGCTGCACAGCCTGGGCATGGCCTATGTGCCGACCATCCTCGGCCTCTACGGCGTGGCCATCGCCGCCCTCTTCATGTTCAACATCACCCGCCAGAAGCACGAAGAGAACCTGCGCACCCTGCGCGAGGCCGCCGCCTTGGCCGAGAACGTCTCCACCACCGACGAGCCGGAAGGCCCGGTCCCGCCGGTGCCCGCCCCGACGCGGCGGGGGTAGCGCTCCCTCCTGTCCCCCGAGCAAAGCCCGAGGGGAGAGGTCGGGTGAGGGGTGGAGCGGCCTTAGGGCGGCGAGGCGGCCGATCGAGTGCGGCGCGGCCGCGGGGCGACTCGTCCAAACATCCGGGGTGGCGCCAAGTCTGCGCCGCCCCTCTCCCTACCTCTCCCCTCGCGCTTCGCGTCGGGGGAGAGGAGATTACGGCGCCGACCCGGCGCTCGCGCCGCCGGCGGCGGCCTTCTCCCTGGCCGCGGCCTCTTCCACGCGCGCGCCGCGCAGGATCCCGGGCAGGGCGTAGTTGCCCTCGTGGCAGGCGTATTCGTAGATCGGCTCGGGGAAGTGGGCGAACTCATACTCGCCGCTGAACGGCTGCTCCCACACCGTCGGGTCCTCGATGGTGTAGCGGTAGTGGATCCGGTCCGGCGCCACGCGGGTGAACCGCTCGGTGACCTTCAGATTCTCCCAGGCGCCGCGGTAGGCCTGCCGGCGGGGGATGTTGGTGGTCTCCACCACCAGGGTGTCGCCCTCGTACCAGCCGATGGAGTCGCCGAACCAGGGCCGCACGCCGTCGGTGCGGTGCTTGGCGTTCAGGCGCACGATCCGCATGTCGTGGACCATCTCCACCAGGATGCCCACGTGCTCGGGCCCCTGAACGAAGGTGTAGTTGTTGTTGTAGAAGCCGTTGGGCAGCATCGGCGGGCCGCCGTTGCGGCCGAACGAGATGATGCACCGCTCGCCGAGCCCGCGGGTCTCGTAGCTGTCGAACGAGCCGGGCCGCGCGCCGCCGGGCGCCGAGGCCTGGGTCAGGCCGCCGAACCCGCGCTCGGGCGGGGCTCCGGGCTTGCGCGCCGGGACCTGGCCGTCGGGCGTCAGCAGGAAGGACGTGCGCGGCTCGCCGCCGACCCGCATCACGCTAGAGCCGGGATCGAGCCAGCCGCGGTTGTAGCCGCCGACCGCCCCGCCGGCCGCCGACTGCGGGGTGTCGGTGCGCGGCGCCTCGCCGCCGGCCGCCGGCGGCGGGGCGTTGGGATCGGTGGGCCGGTTGCCCGCCTCGACCAGCTGGGCCGCGCGCCCCTCCAGGGCCTTCACCTCGTCCTCGGTGTAGGCCAGCCGGTCCTTGAGCGCCGCCGGCCGGCTCTCCCGGGTGAGGGTGGCGTTGGTCCAGTTGCCCGACAGGTCCGGCTGGCCGAAGGCGTTGCGCGGCGCCTTGTAGGCGGAGGGCTTGGCCTGCGCCGCGGCCGGCGGGGCGGCGACCAGGGCCAGCGGCGCGGACGCCAGGCAGGTTCCGAGGGCGAGGATGAGGGCGCGCTTCAAGGTGTCTTCTCCCGGGGCGTCGCGGTCTGGCGCCGCGATCGTCCCTGGATTGTAGGAAGCGCTGACTACTGGGGCAACGGTCCTCGTAACCCCGGTACGGCAGACCCGAGGGCCATCTCGAGAAAGACCTCCCCCGCCGGGCGGGGGGAGAGGTCTGGATTAGGGCGCCGAGCCCGCGCCGGCCGCAGGCGCCGCCGCCGCCTTGGCCTTGTCGGCCTCCTCGACGCGGGCGCCGCGCAGCATCCCCGGCAGGGCGTGGTTGCCCTCGTGGCAGGCGTATTCGTAGATCTGGCCGTCCAGCGGGCTGAACTCGTACTCGCCGCCCCAGGGCTGGTCCCACAGGGTCGGGTCGTCGATCGTAAACTGGTAGTGGATCCGGTCCGGCCCCACGCGGGTGAACCGCTCGATGACCTTCAGGTTCTCCCAGCTGCCGCGATAGGCCATCCGCTGCGGGATGTTGGTGGTCTCGACGACCAGGGTGTCGCCTTCCCACCAGCCGATGGAGTCGCCGAACCAGGGCCGCACGCCGTCCTTGCGGTGCTCCTTGTCGTTCAGCCGGATGATCCGCAGGTCGTGGACCATCTCCACCTCGATGATGAAGTGGTCCTTGGTCTGAACGAACTGATAGTTGTTGTTGTAGAAGCCGTTGGGCAGCATCGGCGGCCCGGCGTTGCGCCCGAACGACAGGATGCAGCGCTCGCCCAGGGAGCGGACCTCGTAGCTGTCGAAGGGGCCGATCCGGCCGCCGCTGGCGACGATCCGCGCATAAGGGTTGGTCGGCGCCGGCGCGCCGGCCTTGCGGGGCGGCGGCTGCCCGTTCGGCGTGGTCAGGATCGAGGTGCGCGGCTCGCCGTTCACCCGCATGACCCGCGAGCCGGGCTCCAGCCAGCCGCGGTTGTAGCCGCCCACCGCGCCGCCCGCGGCGGCGAAGGCGGGGTTGATGGTCTGCGAGAGCTCGCCGCCGACCTTCGGCGCGCCCTCGTTGGGGTCGGTGGGGGCGTCGGCGGCGGCGGCCTCGGCCGCCTCGGCGCTCTCGATCTTGGCGACCTCTTCCTCGGTGTAGACCTTCTTCTCGCCGAGCGCGGCGGGCCGCGTCTCGGGGGTCAACGACACGTTGGTCCAGTAGCCGGCCAGGTCCGGCTGGCCGAAGGCGTTGCGCGGGGCCTTGTAGGCCGAGGCCTTAGGCTGGGCCGCCGCCTCGAGGGCGAAGGCCAGCGGCGCCGCCGCCAGACAGGTTCCAAGGGCGAGAATTAGGGCGCGCTTCACCGCAGCCTCCGCGAATTAAGCGCCGCGGCCTCCCGCGCGGCATACCGGTTTTACGAGAGCCCGGCGCCCGCGGCAATGGCCCTCGGGCAGGCGGCGGGCCCAAAGAAAAAGGGCGGCGGCGCTGTGCGCCGCCGCCCCAGTCGGGGAGCCCGAAGAGCTCTCTCGGAGACTAGAACCGGTACTGCAGCTCCACCCCGAAGGTGCGGGGCTGGACCAGGCCGCGGGTGATGGCCACCCCGGTCTGGCGCAGGTAGGTGGTCGAGCCGACCGTCAGGCCCGGGTTCGGGCTGGCGAACACCGCGGTCGGGTTGGTCGAGCCGGTGGAGGTGAAGGCCTCCTCGTCGAAGGCGTTCTTCACGAAGGCGATCACCGAGTAGCGGTCCTCGCCGTCGTTCCACAGGGCCCGGAAGTCGGCCGTGCCGTAGGCCTCCGCCTCGAAGGCGGGGTTGTCGAACGGCTGGTAGATGGTCGAGTCCGTCCAGGTGTAGGTGCCCGACAGGATCAGGCTGCCGGCCGTGAAGTCGAAGGTGTAGTTGGCGTTGAACGCGAACTTGTTCTCCGGCGACTGGTAGAGCTTGGAGCCCTTCAGGTCCTGGAAGACCAGCAGCACGTTGTTGGTCACCGCCGTCCCGCCGCTCGGCCGGGCGCTGGGCAGCAGGGCGCTGGGGTCGGCCGGGTCGTAGAAGCAGCAGCCTTCGGTGATCTCGGTGTGCAGGTAGCCGTAGGAGGCCGACAGCTGCAGCGCCGGGCTGACCTGCCACATCGCCTCGAGCTCGAGGCCGTAGGCCTCGGCGTCGACGTTGACGAAGTTGTTGGCCGAGGCGGTGCCCGCCGCGTTGAGCTGCTGCAGGTTGAGCTGCAGGTCCTTGTAGTCGTTGAAGAAGGCCGAGCCGTTCAGCTGCAGGCGGCGGAAGAAGGTCTTCTTCAGGCCCACTTCGTAGGCGTTGACCGTCTCCTTGTCGGCCTCCGGCTGCGGGGCCAGGGTGCCGAGCAGGAAGCCGCCCGACTTATAGCCGCGCGAGTACTTGCCGTAGACCAGGGTGTCGGGATCCGGCGTCCAGTCGAGGTTGACCACGCCGGTGACCGCGTCCCACTCGTTGTCGAGCGTGCGCGAGTTCTGCACGCCCGGCGTCGACGGGTCGAGGTCGGTGGAGACGTCGAACGCGAACATGCCGCCCAGGGCCGGACCGAACGCGCCGGCCGGCGAGAACATCACCAGGCGCTGGCTCTCGGTCCCGGTCTTCTGGTCGAGGCTGTAGCGCAGGCCCGCGGTCAGGGCGAACTGGTCGTTGAACTCGTAGGTCGCCTGGCCGAACACCGCGTAGGCGTCGGACTCGAGGTAGGCGTTGCCGTCGACGAAGTTGCGCTCCGGGTTGGCCGGGGCGGCGATGCACCCGGCGGTCGGGCTGAAGTAGCAGGGCGCCGCGAGCTGCGCCTGTTGCGGCGCGGCCAGGTGGATCCGCTGCCGGTACTGCTCGTGGTACTGATAGAGGCCCACGATCCAGCTCAGCGGGCCGTCCGTGTTCGAGGTCAGGTTGATCTCGTTCGAGTAGTACCTTTTGTGCTCGTCGAAGTCGGTCGTGTAGTCGGTGAAGATCGGCACGGTCGGGGCGATCGGCAGGAAGATCGCCGAGGTCCGGTTGGTGGCGTCATAGTCGCCGCCGGTCTGGTAGTTGTACTGCTGGAAGCCGCCGATCCACTTCAGGTCCGCGAAGCCCAGGTCGTAGGTGACGTTGGCGATCACCACGTGGTTGCCGCGCAGGGCGCCGTAGCCGTCGCGGTTGGTGTTCTGGACGTAGGGATCGGTGACGCCCGGGTTCGGGGTGGTGACGCCGTACTGGGCGTTGGTCACCAGGCCGCCGATCGGCTGGAACATCCGGGTGGTGTCGTACGGGGTGACCTGGTTGGCCAGCCGGTCGCCGACCCCCATGGAGTCGTCCCAGTTCGAGCGGTTGTAGCGGAGGAAGACCTCGGTGCGGTCGCCGAGCTCGGCCTCGAGCTGGGCCTCGAAGTAGGTGCGCTTGAACGCGGCGCCTTCGTTGGCCCCGCCGATGTTCTCGATGAAGCCTTCGCGCTGCCAGTCCTGCGAGCCGCCGACCTTGACGCGGAGGTTGTCGGCCAGCGGGATCGAGACCACGCCTTCGACCTTGGTGCGGTCGTAGTTGCCGACCGCCACGCGGACCTCGCCGCCGAAGTCGTGCGCCGGGCGGCGGGAGACCTGGTTCATGGCGCCGCCGATGGCGTTGCGGCCGTAGAGGGTGCCCTGCGGGCCCCGCAGGATTTCGGTCCGCTCGATGAACAGCGGCGACTTGAACAGCTCCGACGACGAGGAGGAGTAGAAGCCGTCGGTGTAGCTGGCCACGCCGGGATCGTTGCCGACGTAGAAGGTGTTGCGGCCGGCGCCGCGCAGGCTGACCCGGTCGGTGCCGGAGTAGTTCATGCCCGGCGTGAAGTTCACGAAGTCCTGGATGCCGGTGATGCCGACGACGTCGCGCTGTTCGGAGGTGTAGGCCGAGACGGCCACCGGCACGTCGTTAAGCGCCTGCTCGCGCTTCTCGGCGGTGACAACGATCTCCTCGAGCATGAAGTCGTTTTCGTCGATCGGCGCAGCATCCTGCGCGAAGGCCGAGTGGGCGAGCGTCATGGCGGCCGCGGAAGCGGAAAGCGCCAGCCAGGTGCGGCGGCGCGCAGTCAGTTCGATCATCAGTTCATCCCCAAAGCGCGCCGATAAGCAGGCCGAGGGAGCGGCTTTGCTGTGCGCGCGGTGGGCGCCGTCTAACGATCGTTCGAATTCATCGCCAGCACAAAGTTCAACACGCCGGTACGCGAAAAATCAGCGTTTTCGCAGGTTTACCTGACGGTAACGACTGGCCTTCTATTCACCGGCATGTCGGCGGGATTCCGCCGGCGCAGTCCGCCGGCGGAATCCGAGGGCGCTAGTAGCCGCCCATGATCACCTGCGCGATCAGCCCCGTTGCGACCGACATCAGCACGAAATTGCCGTCGGCGTAGATCCAGCGGTGCCCGTAAGGCGCCGGCCGCAGGCCGTAGTAGTACGGGTCCTGCACATAGTAGTTGCGGTAGATCACCGGCACGTGGGCGCCGCGCCGCCAGACATTTGCGTAGCGCCGGTCGTGCGGCCGATAGCCGTACCCTGGGGCGTACCAATAGCCGGCGCGCACGCCGCGATAGCCGCGCCATTCGGCCCGGTCGCGCCAGGTGTCGGCCCGGCGGCGGTCGTAGCGCGCCTCTCGGCGGGTGTCGCGCAGCTCGCGGCGGCTCTCGCGCACCTCGTGGCGGTCGCGGTTCAGCTCGCGGCGCTCACGCTGGGTGATCACGCCGTCGCGGCGGGCGTCGCGACGGTCTTCACGCAGTTCGCGGCGGTCTTCGCGCAGCTCCCGGCGATCCTCGCGCAGTTCGCGCCGGTTCTCGCGCCGCTCGCCGCGCCAGTCCTGGGCGGAGGCGGCGATCGGGGCGGCCGTCGCGGCGAGGGCGGCGACGGCCAGGATGAGCTTTTTCATGACATCTCCTCGGTGGACCCCGTCCCCGTCGGCGCCCCTCTTCCGGCGCCCCGGCTGAACCGTAGCTGAACCTTCCCGTCAGGCGAGGCTGCGCGCCCGGCGCGCGATCTGCTAGTGAGGCGGGCGATGACGACGCCGCTGCCCGACGCCGCCCCCGCCAACTGGGTCGACCGCCACGCCCCGGCCGGGCTGCGGCCCTGGCTGAAGCTCGGCCGGTTCGACCGGCCGACGGGCATCTGGCTGCTGATGCTGCCCGGCTGGCAGGGGATCGCGCTGGCCGCGGCCATGGAGGGGCGGCTGCCGGACCTGCGTCTGCTCGTGCTGTTCTTCCTCGGTGCGGCGCTGATGCGGGCCGCCGGCTGCGCCTACAACGACATCGTCGATGCGGACTTCGACGCCAAGGTCGCCCGCACCGCCGGCCGGCCGATCCCGTCGGGCCAGATCAGCGTGAAGCAGGCCTGGGGCTTTGTGATCGCCTGCTGCCTCGCGGCCCTTCTGATCCTGCTGAGCTTCCCGCCGCTGGCCATCGCGCTCGGCGCCGGCTCGCTTCTGCTGGTCGCCGCCTATCCGTTCATGAAGCGGATCACCTGGTGGCCGCAGGCCTGGCTGGGCCTGACCTTCAACTGGGGCGCCCTGCTGGGCTTCGCCGCCGCGACCGGGACGCTGGGCTGGCCGGCGGCGCTGCTCTACGCCTCCGGCATCTTCTGGACCCTCGGCTACGACACCATCTACGCCGTCCAGGACCTGGAGGACGACGCCCTGGCCGGCGTGAAGTCCTCCGCCCGGCGGATGGGCGCCGCCGCGCCCAAGGGCGTCCTGGTCTTCTACATGGCCGCGACCTTCCTGGCCCTGGCCGCCGCCTTCGCCGGCGGCCTCGGCCCCCTCTTCTGGCCCGCCGCCGCCCTCTTCGGCCTCCACCTGGCCCGCCAGGCCCAGCGGCTGGACGTCGCCGACCCGCTGGGCGCGCTCAGCCTCTTCAGGTCCAACGCCGTCGCCGGCTTCGTGCTGTTCGTCGCCATCTGCGCGGGCGGCTGGCGGCCCTAGGTGGCGCGGGGTGACAGGTAGCGCCGTGCCGGCGCAACCAGTCACCGAGCCCCGCCGGTGACTGGTTGGGCGCAGCCCTACCTGTCACCCATCTCACGCCGGGGATGTCCCTGGGTCATCCTGTCTTTGAACGGTCATCTGAGCTAAAATGCCCCCATGGCCGTAGCCGCCCGCGTCGATCCTAAGACCTTCTTCCCGCCCGATCAGTGGGCGCGGCTGACGGCGCGCTCGGATCTCAAGGGCCTGGCGCTCATCGTCCACGCCTGGGGCGTCATCGGCCTCGCCGTCGCCATGGCCATGCTCTGGCCGATCACCATCCCGATTGCGGTGATGATCATCGGCGGGCGGCAGCTGGGCCTCGCCATCCTCATGCACGACGCGGCCCACGGCGCCCTGTGCCGCAACCTCAAGCTCAATGACTGGGTCGGCGAGCACCTGACCGCCGGTGGCCTGCACAAATACCGGCCCTACCACCTGCAGCACCATAAATACGCCCAGCAGGCGGAGGACCCCGACCTCGTCCTCTCCGCCCCCTTCCCGATCACCCGCCTGTCCCTGCGCCGGAAGATCCTGCGCGACCTGACGGGCCAGACCTGGCTGAAGCTGCGCTGGGGCCAGGTGGCCGCCGAGCTGAAGGCCCGCAAGGCCGGCGAGCCGGTCTGGCCGATCCTCGCCCGCGAGCTGAAGCGCAAGCGGCGGTTCTTCATCGGCGGCCTCGTCACCACCGCGGTGTTCGCCCCGTTCGGCTATTGGTGGGTCTGGCCGGTGCTGTGGGTGCTGCCCGCCGCCACCTGGCTGCAGATGATCACCCGGCTGCGCAACATCGCCGAGCACGCCTGCGTGGCGAAGGACGAGCCCGATCCGCTGCGCCATGCCCGCACCACGAGAGCCAACCTGATCGAGCGCGCGGTGCTCGCGCCCTACTGGGTCAACTATCACTGCGAGCACCACATGTTCATGCACCTGCCCTGCTACAGCCTGCCCAAGGCGCACCGTCTCCTGAAGGCGCAGGGGGTGACCGAGCGGATGGAGGTCCAGCCGGGGTACCTGAGGGTGCTGGCCATGGCCTCGGCCAAGCCCGCCGCGGCGTGATCGACCAGACCCCGGAGGGCCGCCGGGCCTTCATCCTCGAGAACACCACCCTGCAGGCGCCGCCGCACACGCCGGAGCTGACTCTCCACCTCGCCGACGAGATCACCCCCATCTGGCGGATGACCGAGGAGGCGCTGGAGACGCTGGGCCTGCCGCCGCCCTTCTGGGCCTTCGCCTGGGCCGGCGGTCAGGCGCTCGCCCGCTACGTGCTCGACAACCCGCAGATCGTCGCCGGCAAGCGGGTGATCGACTTCGCCTCGGGCTCCGGCATCGTCGGCGTCGCCGCGGCGAAAGCCGGCGCCGCCGAAGTCCTCTGCGCCGACATCGACGCCTTCTGCGGCGCGGCCGCCCACCTGAACGCCGCCGCCAACGGCGTCGCCCTCAAGACCACCGAACAGAACCTCCTGGACCGCCCGCCGCCGCCCCAGGCCGAGGTCATCCTCGCGGGCGACATCTGCTACGAGGCGCCGCTGGCCGGCCAGGTGATGGACTGGCTCACCGCCGCCAAGGCCGCGGGCGCCCTCGTCCTCGTCGGCGATCCGGGCCGCAGCTACTTCCCCGGCGAGCGCCTGACCAAGCTGATCGAGTACCAGGTGCCCACCACGCGCGAGCTGGAGGACATGGAGGTGAAGAAGACGGCGGTGTGGGCGCTGCCGTAGCCCTTGCGGCGGCGCTGAAAACCGGGACTTGTTGAGCAAGTACAACGGAGTTCGCCCATGCGCCGCCGCACCTTCCTCGCCGCCCTGCCCGCCGCCGTGGCGGCGGGCTCGGCGTTCGCCCAGAGCCGGGCGGGCAATCCGAACCTGAACCGGCCGGACGTGCGGGCCGGGGACCGGATCGACGGCGCGACGTTCGCGACGCGGAGCGCGGCCTGGGGGCTGCACGGGGCGGCGGCGACCGCCCATCCGCTTGCGACGCTGGCGGCGATCGACATCCTGCGGGCCGGCGGCTCGGCGGTGGACGCGGCGATCGCGGCCAATGCGGTGCTGGGGCTGGTGGAGCCGATCGCCTGCGGCATCGGCGGCGACGCCTTCGTCATGCTGTGGGACCCCAAGCAGCGCAAAGTGGTGGGGCTGAACGGCTCCGGGCGCAGCCCCCGAGCCCTGTCCCTGGAGACGGTGCGCAGCCGCGCGAAGAACGGGCTGATCCCGTCCTACGGGGCGGTGTCGGTGAGCGTGCCGGGCGCCGTCGGCGCCTGGGGCGACCTGCACGGCCGGTACGGCAAGCTGCCCTGGAAGAACCTCTTCTCGCGCGCCATCCGCCACGCCGAGGAGGGCCATCCGGTGGCCCAGACGGTCGCCTATTACCTCGGCCGAAGCTTCATCAACTTCAACAAGGCCGGGGCCGGCATCGAGGAGGTGGAGAACTTCAACAAGGTCTGGGCGCCCGAGGGCCGCGCCCCGCGCGAGGGCGAGATCTTCAAGAACCCGGCGCTGGCCCGCACCTACCAGCGGATCGCCGACGGCGGCCCGCGCGAGTTCTACGAGGGCGACATTGCCCGGGACATCGAGCGCTACTTCAAGCGGATCGGCGGCTGGATGACTCGGGCCGACCTGGCCGCCCACCGCTCGGAGTGGGTCGAGCCGCGCGCGTCCAGCTACCGCGGCGTCGACGTCTGGGCCCTCCCGCCCAACAGCCAGGGCCTGGCGACGCTGCAGCTGCTCAACATCCTCGAGACCTTCGACGTGAAGGCCATGGGCTTCCAGTCGGCGGCGGCCATCCACCACGGCGTCGAGGCCAAGCGGCTGGCGTTCGAGGACCGCGCCCGCCACTACGCCGACCCGGCCTTCTACCAGGCCCCGGTCGAATGGCTGATTTCCAAGGACTACGCCCGCGAGCGCGCCAAGCTGATCCGGCCCGACCGCATCCTGACGCCCGTCCATCCCGGCCAGGCGCCGAGCCGCGGGGACACCACCTACTTCTGCGTGGCCGACGCGGACGGGATGATGGTCAGCCTGATCCAGTCCAACTACCGCGGCATGGGCTCGGGGCTGTCGCCGGACGGGATGGGCTTCATGTTCCAGGACCGGGGCGAGCTGTTCGCCCTGGAGGACGGCCACCCCAACCTCTACGCCCCCGGCAAGCGGCCCTTCCAGACCATCATCCCGGGCTTCGCTACCCGCGGCGGCGAGCCCTGGCTGGCCTTCGGCGTCATGGGCGGGGACATGCAGCCGCAGGGCCAGGCGCAGATCATCTCGAACATGGTCGACTTCGGCCTCGACCTGCAGGCCGCGGGCGATGCGCCCCGCTGGCACCACGAAGGCTCCACCGAGCCGACCGGCGAGGCCCAGAAGGGCGTCGGGACCCTGCGGCTGGAGACCGGCGTGCCGGAGACGACGAAGGCGCAGCTCGCCCGCATCGGCTGGAAATTCGGTCCCTCCGACGGCGGCTTCGGCGGCTACCAGGCCATCGAGCGCTGGCCGGGCCGCTACGCCGCAGCCACCGAGATGCGCAAGGACGGCGTGGCGCTGGCGTATTAGGCGCCCTCCTCTCCCCCGAGGCGCAGCCCGAGGGGAGAGGGTAGGGAGAGGGGGGAGCGGCGGCGGCGCTGCGAGGCGGTTGATGGAGGCGCACCTCCGCGGAGCGACTCGCCCAATCACCGGGAGCGGCGTTGCGACCTGGGCCGCCCCTCTCCCGACCTCTCCCCTCGCGCTTCGCGTCGGGGGAGAGGAGGATGGCAACCGATGATCCCCGAACCCACCTTCTTCGCCGCCCCCGAGGACTTCCGCGCCTGGCTGGAAAAGCACCACGCCACGGCGGCCGAGCTGCTGGTCGGATTCTGGAAGGTGGGGTCGGGCAGGCCGTCGATGACCTGGAACGAGTCGGTGGACGAGGCCCTGTCGTTCGGCTGGATTGACGGCGTGCGGCGCTCGCTGGGCGAGGAGGCCTACACGATCCGGTTCACGCCCAGGCGCCGCGGCAGCATCTGGAGCGCCAAGAACATCAGGCGCTTCCATGAGCTGAGGGCCGAGGGGCGGATCCGACCGGCCGGCGAGGCGGCCTTCGCCGACCCGAAGGCCAAGACCGGCCAGTACGCCTTCGAACGGCCGCTCGCCGAACTCGCTCCCGACGAGACCGCCGCCTTCCAGGCCGACCCGGCGGCCTGGACCGCCTTCAACGCCTTCCCGCCCTCGTACCGCAAGGTCGCGCTCAACTGGGTGGTCAGCGCCAGGCGGCCCGAGACCCGCGCCCGCCGCCTCAAGATCCTGATTGAAGACAGCGCCCATGGGCGCAAGATCGGCCTCGTGCGCACAGGGAGGGACGAGGCATGACCCCCGAAGAGGTTCGCCGGCTGGTGCTGTCGTTTCCGGAGACCGAGGAAGGCACCTCCTACGGTCGGCCCTCCTTCAAGGTGAAGGGCAAGTTCTTCACCCGCATCCGGGCCGAGGACGACAGCCTGGTTCTGCTGGAGGTGCCCTTCGACGAGCGCGAGATGCTGATGGAGGCGGAGCCGCAGACCTTCCACATCACGCCGCACTACAAGGACTACCCCAGCGTGCTGGCCCGCATCGAGACGGTCGACCCGGGATCGCTGCGCAACTTCCTCGAGCGGCGCTGGCGCAAGGTGATGCCCAAGAAGCTCGCGCGGCAGTACGAGGCGGCCCTGCCCGGCCCCTGATCCCTGCGCCGCCTTGTCGCAGGGGCCGGTAACCAAGCCTGCAAACCGCTTCTTATAGATGGCCCTGAGCGCAGGGGGCTGCGCCGAGTGTTTTCCGGGGCTCTTCATCAGAGATGCGTATCCTTCTCGTCGCCGCCGCGTTCACGGTCTGCGGCTGCACGCCCATGAGTCTGGAGCAGGGCAAGCGGCTGGCGGCGCGCTACGCCGGCGATACGGCCGCGGTCGAGTTCCGCGACCTGGTCCTCCACGAGGGTCACGTGTGCGGCCAGATGAGCATCGCCGGGGCGGAGGGCGGCTTCCGCGGCTTCATCGCCGAGCTCGACACGGGGCACGTGATCCGCGAGCCGGAGCTGGACAGCCCGGCCGGTCTCACCCCCTACGAGCGGGCGGTGGACCAGCTCGACCGCGGTTCCAGCCTGCTCGACTTCAGCGCCACCAGTCTGCACCTTTGCGGCCGAAGCGTCGCCAGTCCGGCGTTCGAGACCGCGCGCCGCGCGCTCTCGCGGCACATCGGCCTGGCGGCGATTCCCAGACTAGACGAGACCCAGGCGGGCCGCGCAGAACCATGATCTGAAGTCGGATGGAGTGACGCGGCTTGGACAATCCCCAGAGCGCGGTTGCGGCCGAGGTCGGCGACCACAGACAGGTCCCGCTGACCGTCCTGCGCCTGGCGATGCGGGCGTCGAACCAGTTCCTGCTCGACGCGGTCGTCTACGCCTCGGCGGGACGCGACTTCACCGACAACCTGATCCTGCTGGCGATCATCCAGGCGAACGTCGCGCCGATCACGGCCGACCCGGAGCTGCAGCGCCGGTACGCGACGGCCGACGCGCCGCCGCCCGACGAGCTGCGGCGGCCGATCAGCATCAACGCCGTCGCCGCCTCGCTCCAGCTGCCGTTCGAGACCGTGCGCCGCCGGGTCGTGCACATGGCCGAGAAGGGGCTGTGCGAGATCACTCACCGCGGGCTGGTGGTGCCCGAGAGCCAGGTCGTTCCGGCGGCCCACGTCGCCATCCTGGAGACCAACTACCGCGCCGTGAGGGGCCTCTACCTTCGGCTCAGGACCGCCGGCTGCCTGCCCCCGCCCGCCAACTCGCCGCCGGCTCCGGCCGCGCCCCCGCTGCGGGCCGTGGCGCGCCTCTCCTCGGACTTCGTGCTGCGCCTGGTGGATCCGATGATCCGGACGGCGGGGAGCCTGGTCGGCGGCCTCACCCTGCTGGCGGTCTTCGACCTGAACACCCGCAGGATCCCCGACGAGGAGCGCGGCGACGAGCGGGCGGGGCCCGACGGGTTCGTGCCCGACGCTCTGCGCCGTCCGGCCAGCGTGCGGGAGGTGGCCGAGCGGCTGGCCCTGCCCTACGAGCAGACGCGGCGCCGGCTCGCGGCCTTCGCCGCCGAAGGACGCTGCACGCGGGCCGGCGAGGGCTACGTGCTCAGCGCCCAGAACCTGGCCCGCGCCGACATGCTGCAGGCCTACCGCACCAGCTACGGCAGCCTTCAGAGGATGTTCGCCGGCGCCGGGGAGCTGGGCGTGCTGACCGAGTGGGAGCAGGAGCTGGCCGCCGGCTCAGCCCGCTAGAAGTCATCTTCCATCAGCGAGCGGAACTGCTCGAAGATCTCGCGCGTGCGCATCTCCGGCTCGACGGCCTCGGCCTCCTCCGCGCCTTCGGGTTCGGGCGCGGGCCCGCCGACCAGTCGGGCGACCACCAGGCCGTTCTGCACCAGCAACAGCTCCTCGCCGTCCTCCACCCCGCTGAGCAGCTGGGCGGCCTTGGGCGGCAGGTCGTCGAGGTCGAGGCGCTTCATCGGGCGCGACTTAAGCCCCGGCGCCCCGCGGCCGCAAGAGGTGACAGGGGCCGCCGCGGCGCATAGAGGCTTGGCCTGTCCAAGGCGCAGGAGATCCCATGGCGTACCGCTCCTTGCGGGAGTTCCTTCAGAAGCTCGAGGCGTCGGGCGAGCTGGTGCGTGTCTCCGAGCCCGTCTCGTCCGTGCTGGAGATGACCGAGATCCAGCGCCGGCTGCTGGCGACCGGCGGGCCCGCGGTGCTGTTCGAAAAGCCCATCCGCGCCGACGGCCAGGTCGCCTCGATGCCGGCCCTCGTGAACCTGTTCGGCACGGTGAAGCGGGTGGCCATGGGGGTCACCCTGGAGGGCCGCGAACGGACCACCGCCGCCGACCTGCGCGAAGTGGGCGAGCTGCTCGCCTTCCTGCGCGCGCCCGAGCCGCCGCGGGGGCTGAAGGACGCCTTCGACATGCTGCCGCTGGCCAAGACGGTGATGTCCATGCGGCCGGCGACGGTGAAGCGCGCGCCGGTGCAGGAGGTCGTGCTCACCGGCGATCAGATCGACCTCTCGCAGCTGCCGATCCAGACCTGCTGGCCCGGCGAGCCGGCGCCGCTGATCACCTGGCCGCTGGTGGTGACCAAGGGCCCGGGGACGGCCCGCGAGGACGACTACAACCTGGGCATCTACCGCATGCAGGTGCTGGGCAAGGACCGCACCATCATGCGCTGGCTGGCGCACCGCGGCGGCGCTCAGCATCACCAGCGGTGGAAGGCGGCGGGCCGGCCTGAGCCCCTGCCCGCCTGCGCGGTGATCGGGGCCGATCCCGGGACCATCCTGGCGGCCGTCACGCCCGTGCCCGACACCCTCTCGGAGTACCAGTTCGCCGGCCTCTTGCGCGGGGCCAAGCTCGACCTCGTGCCGGCCAAGACCGTGCCGCTGAGGGTGCCGGCCCAGGCCGAGATCGTCATCGAGGGCCACGTGCTGCTCGACGAGTACGCCGACGAGGGCCCCTACGGCGACCACACCGGCTACTACAACTCGGTCGAGAGGTTCCCGGTCTTCCAGGTCAGCGCCATCACCATGCGGCGCGATCCCATCTACCTGACCACCTTCACCGGCCGCCCGCCCGACGAGCCGTCGATCCTCGGCGAGGCCCTGAACGAAGTCTTCATCCCGCTGATCCGCCAGCAGTTCCCGGAGATCGTGGACTTCTGGCTGCCGCCGGAGGGCTGCAGCTACCGCATCGCCGTGGTGTCGATGAAGAAGGCCTACCCCGGCCACGCCAAGCGCGTGATGATGGGCGTCTGGAGCTACCTTCGCCAGTTCATGTACACCAAGTGGGTGATCGTCGTGGACGACGACGTGGACGCCCGCGACTGGAAGGACGTGATGTGGGCCGTCTCCACCCGGATGGACCCGGCCCGCGACGTCACCCTCGTCGAGCACACCCCCATCGACTACCTGGACTTCGCCTCGCCGGAATCCGGCCTGGGCTCCAAGATCGGCCTCGACGCCACCAACAAGCTGCCCCCCGAGACCCACCGCGAATGGGGCCGCCTGCTGGCGATGGATCCGGACGTGGTCGCCGCCGTCACCGAGAAGTGGAGCCGGCTGGGGCTGCCGGAGTAGGCGCCGCCTTCCCTCCCCTTCAGGGGAGGGTGGACGCGAGCGCAGCGAAGCGGACGGGTGGGGGAGTGACCAGGCTGCCGGGCGCTGATTGCGCAGCTCTTCGGCGGTCCAGGACTCCCCCACCCGGTCCCCTTCGGGACCACCCTCCCCTGAAGGGGAGGGAATCCCTTTCCTCTGTCATCGCCGGGCCGACATGAAGCCGCCCCTGACGAAACAGGGGGTAGGCGGACGCCCCGCCGCATTGCCGCGCCCCGCCGCGCAGTCCATCACTCGCCCCGTCCAGACCGCAGGGAGATCACATGGACCCAGGATCCGGCCCGGCCGCGGCGGCGCTCTGGACAGGGCTGCACCTCATTCTGCTGCTTGTCCTCTCGGTGCTGGTCGTGCGCCAGCGGCAGAAGCACCACGTGGCGCTGGGCGACGGCGGGGTGCCGGAGCTGGCCCAGGCGATCCGGGCCTTCGGCAACGCCACCGAATACGTGCCGACCGGGCTGGTCGGCCTCGGCGTCCTGGCCCTGGCGGGAGCGCCGGCGCTGGCGGTGCATCTGGGCGGGGCGATGCTGTTCGGCGGCCGGCTGGCGCACGCCATCGGCCTGTCGCGCTCCGGCGAAACCTCCTGGCCCCGGTCGATCGGGGCCAGCGTCACCTGGCTCGCCTACGTCTTCATCGCCTCCACCCTGCTCGTCTACGCCATCGCCTGAGCTTGCCCGCACCGGCCGCGGCGGCCATATGGCGGGCATGGACGAGAACCTGCTGAGCGACCTCATCTCCCAGGCCCTGAAGGCCGGCGCGGACGCCGCCGAGGCGGTCAGCGCCGAGCGCAGCGCCCTTTCGATCACCGTCCGGCTGGGCGAGCTGGAGGAGGTGGAGCGCGAAGAGGCCCGGGACCTCGGCCTGCGGGTGTTCGTCGGCCGCCGCCAGGCCACGGTGTCCGGCTCGGACATCTCGGCCGAAGCGCGCGCCAAGCTCGTTGAGCGCGCCGTCGCCATGGCCAAGCTGGCGCCGGAGGATCCCTACGCCGGGCTCGCCGACCCCGAGCTGCTGGCCCGCGGCCCCCTCCCCGAGCTCGACCTCTTCGATCCGGCCGAGCCCTCGCCGGAGACCCTGGAAGCCCGCGCCCGGGCCGCCGAGGACGCCGCCCGCGCCGTGGACAAGGTGACCAACTCCGACGGCGCCTCGGCCTCCTGGTCCAGCTCGCAGTGGCGGCTGGTCACCAGCGGCGGCTTTTCCGGCCTGCACCGCGCCTCCGGCTTTTCCATCGGCGCCTCGGCCATCGCCGCCGACGACGGCGGGATGGAGAACGGCCACGACTGGCGTTCGGCCCGCTGGCAGGAGGATCTGCCCGAGCCAGAGCGGATCGGCGCCGAGGCCGGCCGGCGGGCCGCCATGCGGCTGGGGGCCCGCAAGATCGCCTCCACTACCGCCCCGGTGATTTTCGAGAACCGGCTGGCCGCCTCACTGCTGGGCCCGCTGATCGGGGCCATCTCCGGCCCCTCGATCGCCCGCGGCACCTCCTTCCTGAAGGACAAGCTGGGCCAGCAGGTGTTCGCCAAGGGGATCTTCGTCACCGACGACCCGCACCGGGTCCGCGGCCTGGGCTCGAGCCCCTTCGACGACGAGGGCGTCGCCAACGGCCCCCGCGCGCTGATCGACGACGGGGTTCTGACCACCTGGCTGCTGAACTCCAGCTCGGCCCGCCAGCTGAACCTCACCTCCACCGGCCACGCCTCGCGGGGCCTGGCCGGCCCGCCGGGGGTCAGCGTCAACAACCTGACCCTGAAGCCCGGCGACAAGGATCAGACCGAGCTGATGCGCGAGGCGGGATCTGGCCTGCTGGTCACCTCGATGTTCGGCCCCTCGCTGAACGGCAACACCGGCGACTGGTCGGTGGGCTGCTCCGGCTTCTGGTTCGAGAACGGCGAGCTCGCCTACCCGGTCACCGAGATCACCGTCGCCGGGAACCTGATCGACATCTACGGCCGCCTGATCCCCGGCTCGGACCTAGAAATCCGCGGCGCCTCGAACGCGCCGTCCATCCTCGTTGACGCTTTGGCGATCGCTGGCCGGTGAAATGGAGCCCTGCGACGGCTCGGCCGTTGACGTCCGACGCGGGGCGGCCCTATCGCCAACCCAAATGGACCTGATTTTCGGGACTTCTCATGGCTGAGAAACAGCTGCTTCACCTGGTCATCGGCGGCGAGCTGTCGGACCTGGAGCACAACACCTTCAAGGACCTCTCCAAGGTCGACCTCGTCGGCGCCTATCCCTCCTACGACGAAGCCAAGGCCGCCTGGCGCGCCAAGGCCCAGGAGACGGTCGACAACGCCCTGGTCCGCTACTTCATCATCCACGCCCACAAGCTGCTCGACCCCGACGCGGAAGAGGCCGAGCACGAGCACTAGGCCAGCCTAGCCCGGCGGCGCCGAGGAGCCGGCCGCGTCGCAGGCCTCGGCCGGCTTCGGGCCGCTTTCCGGCTCGACCAGGTGCAGCGTCGGCCCGGCGACGTCGATCACCGCCTGGTGGGCCTTCATCACGTCCTGGCCGACGATGCCCGAGATCGGCTGATCGGACAGCCGGCTGAGGGCGCCGGTGACCTGCGACAGGTCGGTGGTGACGATGGTCCCCTGGCGCACGGGCACGGGGCCGATGCGCAGCTCCTCGAGGCTCCACTGGCGCGCGCCGGTCGACCCGCCCAGCCCGACGGCTGCGCCGCGTAGGCCGAGGCGCGGCTTAAGCCCGAACTTCTCCGCAAGCGCGGCGTCGAGCACCGTGACGTTGGCGCCGGTGTCGACCACGAAGGTCGCGGGCTGGCCGTTCAGGCTGACCTCCACGAGATGATGGCCGCTCCGCAGCTCGCGCAGCGGGATCGCCGTGAAGCCGAGCTGGCAGAGCGCCTGCCCCACCGTCTCCGACAGCCCCGGCCGCAGCGGCGGCGGAGCCGCGCCCGGCACGGCCACCTGGTCGCAGGCGGCGATCAACAGGAGCGCGGCGATGGCGAGGTTCCGCATGCCTGCGCAATGGCCCGACCTGCCGGCGGTTCCGGCCTATCGCATGTGGCGGCGGAACCAGTCGATCACCAGCCGGTCGCGTTCGCGCCAGTTGAGGTCGAGGGCGTGGGTGTCGTTCGCGAACACGTGCACTTCGTAGGGGCGCCCCCGCGACTGCAGCCGGCTGGCCATCTGCAGGGTGTTATCGGGATGGGCGCGCCAGTCGGCCGTGCCGTGCAGCAGAAGCACGGGCGGCAGGTCCACCTTGTCGGCGAACTCGATGGGCGAGCGCCGGCGCATGGCGACCTCCGGGGCGGGGTTCCAGTCGGGCATCAGTTGGCTCCACACCCGCTGCGGCAGCTCGGGCCGCCGCTCGGCCTCGCTGAGTACGTCCGCCAGCGCGCTCTCGGCGACGAAGGCGTTCACGTCGGCCCCGTCGCGCGCCGCGAGGTAGGCCATCATCCCGCCCCTCGAGCGGCCCCACATGAAGACGTTCCTCGGATCCACCTCGGGAAGGCTGCGGGCCAGCTTGATGGCGTTGAGCACGTCGTGGACGTCGGCGCCGCCGAACTCGTCCTGCCCTTCCCCGCCGTCCGCGCCGCGGTACTGGACCCCGATGACCACGAATCCGGCGCCGGTCAGGGCCGCCATCCGCCGCTGGCTGTCGGGCCCGAACTTGCCGAAGTCGCGGTTGCCGCCGCGGAGCGCGACCACGGCCGGTAGCCGCCGGCCCGGCTGCATGTCTGCCGGCCGCCAGATGTAGGCGGCCACCTTCAGTCCGTCCGAGCCGTAGAAGACCTTTTCGCAGGCGGCCGGCCGCCCTAGGCCGGCCTCGTACTCGGCGCGGGTGATCAGGGCCTTGCGATAGGTGTCGACCGGCGGCTGCGGGACGCCCGCCTGGCGTCCGAGCGCGGCCTCGTCCTCATAGTCCTTCAACCGCGCGGCGACCCAGGCGTCGTAGCTCTCGCTCTGCGGCGGACAGGGCCGGCCCTCGATCAGCCGCCCGTCCGCGGGCCGCGCCTGCGCCGCCGAGGCGAGCGCCACCGCCGCCATGACCACAATGATCGCCCGCACCCTCGCCCTCCGGATTGAACACGGAGAGGTACCGCGGTTCGGCGCAGGAGTTCGGTGGAGCCCGTTCGGTCATTCCGGGCGGCTGACGGGGAGCCCTCGCCATGGCTGAGCTGAAGGCCCGTGTGGCGGCGCGCGGCCCTAGCCCCCTACTCCCGCTTCAGGAACCGCTCCGTCATCAGCGTGCCCCACCACTGGGCGCGGAAGTCGGCCTTGATGCCGGCGGGGTCGTACATCGGGCTCTCGACCCATTCCAGGAAGCTCATCCCGGCCGGTTCGCCTTCGCGCAGGTAGCGCTCGAAGGTGTAGTCGAGGACGCCCGTCTTGCCGTGGCGGACGTGCAGGTAGCGCAGATGGAGCTGGTCCATCGCCTCGCGGATCGTCTTCCCCTTGCGGAAGTGCATGTAGAAGACGCTCATGATCCCGGCCCGGTCCGCGCCGGACTTGCAGTGCATCAGGGCCGGGTACGCGATGGTCTCGAAGAGGCGCTTGGCGCCCAGCACGCGGTCGCGGATCGGCACCTCGCGCGAGGTGATGGTGAAGTCGACCATGGTCAGGCCGTGCTTCTCGCAGGCGTGCTTCTCCAGCGCGTGGAAGCTGGCGTCGAACCCGCCGCGCAGGTTGATGACCGTCTTGATGCCCCGCTTCTTCCAGGCCGCCAGCTGGTGCGGCCAGGGCTGGTTGGTGCGCACCAGCTCCTCGCTGATCCAGTGGGCGTTGGAAAAGCCCAGGCGCAGGTAGGCGTGGTCGTTCCACAGATAGTCGAGATAGGTCCGCACCCGCCCGCCGGGCGTGGACATGTCGAATCGGTTCTCGGGGCGGTCGGGTTTGAGCACGACGCTTACCTAGGAGGTCGGGGCGACGAGCGCAAAGCGGCGAAGCGTCCAAAGACCTCTCCCCGCTTGCGGGGAGAGGGTTGGGTGAGGGGCGCCCGGCGAAACCGCGCCCGTCGCGAAGCGGCGGACACGGGGCGAGCGGAGAGTCCCCCCTCACCCTACACTCTCCCCCCGCCGAGCGAGGGGAGAGGTCTTTGGTCACAGCGTCTTGGCCAGCGCCGCCAGCTGGTCGGCGCAGATGCCCCAGCCTTCGTGGAAGCCCATCTCCTCGTGCTGCTTCTTGGACTCGGCGGTCCAGTGGCGGGCGCGGGCGATGTAGCGGGTGCGGCCGTTCCCCAGGTCGTGGAACTCCACAATGCCGGTGAAGAAGGGCTGCTCGGTGGGGACCCAGCCGGCGGTGTAGGCGTCGGTGAAGACGATCTTCTTGCCGGGGATCACCTCCAGGTAGACGCCGGCGTTGGGCATCTCGGTCCCGTCCGGGCCGCGCATGACGATCAGCGAGGCGCCGCCGGGCCGAAGGTCCGTCTCGGCGTGCGGCACTTCCCAGGGCTTGGGCGCGAACCACTGCTTGATCAGCTCCGGCTCGGTCCAGCAGCGGTAGAGGACGTGGGCCGGGGCGTCGATCTCGCGGACGAGGACCAGTTCGCGGTCGTTGATCGGGGCGGTGTCGTCGAGGGGCATGAGGCTCTCCTTGGCTGGCGTTCAGCCTAAGGACGCACGAGATCGCGACAAGCCGACATTCCCTCGCGCGTAATCCGGTCGCCTTGACTTCGGCGCCGCAAAATCCGACCCCAGGACCATGACCGAGAGCGCGCGCCACGCCGACGCCGGGGCCGACCTGCCGGCCCGCGCGCTGATCGCACGGCTGTGGGGCCGCTACCTCGCCCCGCGGTGGCCGGCGCTGGCGCTGTCGCTCGTGGCGGCGGTGGCGGTGGCCTACACGAGCGCGGCCCTGGTCGCGATCCTCGAGCCGGCCATCAACGACCTGATGGTGTTCAAGACCGCGGCCGCGCTGACCGCGATCCCCCTGACCATCGCGGCCCTCGCGGTCGGCCGCGCCTTCGCGCAGGTGGTCCAGGCCACGGTGGTCAACCGGGTCGGCAACGCCGTGGTCGGCGACGTCCAGGTGCAGCTGTTCGGCAAGCTGGTGCGGGCTGACCTGGCCCGCCTGCGGGAAAAGCACTCCGGGGCCTACGTCTCCTCGGTGCTCTACGACGCCGGGCTGATCCGCGAGGCGGCGACGGCCGGGATCGTCAACTACGTCCAGCACGCGCTGATCGTCATCGGCGCCCTGTCGGTGATGGTCTCCAACGACCGGGCCCTGACGCTGGGGGTCCTGGTCGCAGCCCCGCTGGCCACCGGGGTGATGCGGCGCTTCTCCAAGCGCACCACCAAGGCCGCCAAGGGGGCCATGGCCGAAACCTCCGCCCTCTCCACGGCGATCATGGAGAGCCTGGACGGCGTGCGCGTCGTGAAGATCGAGAACCGCGAGGCGCACGAGGAGGCCCGGGTCGCCGAGGTGGTCCGCCGCCGCCAGAAGCACCTGGTGAAGGGCGCCAACGCCCGCGCCGCGGCCGCGCCGTCCACCGAGCTGATCATGACCCTGATCACCGCCGCAGTACTGGCCTACGCCGGCTGGCGGGCCCAGACGGGCGCGATGAACGTCGGCGCCTTCGTGGCCTTCATGGCCGCGCTCGCCATGGCCTCGCAGTCGCTGCGCCAGCTCGCCAACCTGCAGACGGTGATGGCCGAGGGCCTCTCCGCCGCCCGCCGCCTGTTCGCCGCGCTGGACGTGGAGCCGGAGGTGCGCGATCGCGCGGGCGCGGCGGCGCTGCCGCGCGGCGAGGGGACGATCCGCTTCGAGGACGTCGGCTTCTCATACGCCGAGGGCCCGCCGGCGCTCAGCGACGTGAAGCTTGAGGTCCGCCGCGGCGAGACGGTGGCCCTGGTCGGCCCCTCGGGCGGGGGCAAGAGCACCATCCTCAACCTGATCCCCCGCTTCTACGACGTGACCCAGGGCCGGGTGACGATCGACGGGATCGACGTGCGCGACGTCACCCTCGCCTCGCTGCGCGACCAGATCGCGCTCGTCACGCAGGAGCCCTTCCTGTTCGACGACACCATCCGCGCCAACATCGCCTATGCGCGTCCCGACGCCTCGCAGGCCGACATCGAGGCGGCGGCCCAGGCGGCGGCCGCGCACGACTTCATCGCCGAGCTGCCGAACGGCTACGAGACCCTGGTCGGCGAGGCCGGCGCCCGGCTTTCCGGCGGCCAGCGCCAGCGGATCGCCATCGCCCGGGCCTTCCTGAAGGACGCGCCGATCCTGCTGCTGGACGAGGCCACCAGCGCCCTGGACGCCGAGAGCGAGGCCCAGGTGCAGACCGCGCTCGCCCGGCTGATGGCCGGCCGCACCACCATGCTGATCGCCCACCGGCTCTCCACCGTGCGCGCCGCCGACCGGATCTACGTCATCGACCGGGGCCGGGTCGTGGAGGAAGGCGACCACGCGGGGCTGATCCGCAAGCGCGGCCTCTATGCGCGGCTGGCCAAGAGCCAGGACCTGGAGTCGGAGACCGCCGCTTGAAGGGACTGCTGCGCAACCCGGCGGTCCAGTCCTTCCTCGGCTGGGTGCTCGCCGCCTACCTGAAGCTCGTGCTGCGCACGATCCGCTGGCGGCACGAGAACGTGGACTGCGTCGAGCCGGTGCTGGCGGGCGATGGCGGCGCCATCGCCCTGTTCTGGCACGGACGCATCCCGCTGTGTCTGGCGACCGCCCCGCAGTGGTGGCGCAAGCGGACGCGGGCGATGATCTCGCCCTCGGCGGACGGGGAGTTCATCGCCCAGGCGCTGGCCCGCGCCGGCTTCCCCGCCATCCGCGTCTCCTCGGCCAAGCCGGGCGATACAGCCAAGGCCCGGGCGGCGGTGGCGGGCTTCCGCGAGGCCATGACCTGGGTCGCCGACGGCGGCGCGCTCGTCATCACCCCCGACGGCCCGCGCGGGCCCAACGAGGTGATCGCCGCCGGCGCTCTGCAGATCGCCCGGCGCACCGGCGCGCCGGTCTTCCTGATGGGCATCGCCGCCCATCCGGCGACCCAGCTGAAGACCTGGGACAAGGTGATGTTCGCCGCCCCGTTCGGTCGCGGCGCCGTCGTCTGGGACGGCCCCTACCACGCCCCGCCGAAGCTGGACGAAGCGCAGGCCGAGGCGCTGATCGCCGACTGGTCGCAGCGGCTGTCGGCGGCCACGCGACGCGCCGAGGCGCTGGTCGGCCGCCCCGTTGCCGACGCCGCGGCGGGGTGAGAGATAGGGGCATGGCCCACGCCGGTCACCATCACGCCCACGACCACGGCCACCACGACCATGGCCGGCACGATCATGGCCATCACCATGGCCCCGGCCACCATCACGGGCCGCCGCCGGACGCCGGGCGGGCGTTCGCCATCGCCGTCGGGCTGAACACGGCCCTGGTGCTGGGTCAGGCGGCCGCCGGCCTCTGGTTCGGCTCCCTCGCGCTGCTGGCCGACGCCGGTCACAACCTCTCGGACGTGCTGAGCCTGGTGCTGGCCTGGACCGCGGCCGTGCTGGCCAGGCGCGCGCCCACGGCGCGGCGGACCTATGGCCTGCGCAAGGGCTCCATCCTCGCCTCGCTGGCCAACGCGGTCCTGTTGCTGGTGGCGGTGGGGGTGATCGTCTCCGAGGCGATCCGGCGGCTGCAGGCGCCGGCCGAGGTCGCCACAACGCCGGTGATGATCGTCGCGGGGCTGGGGGCGCTGATCAACACCGCCACGGCGATGATGTTCATGCGCGGCCGCCACCACGACCTGAACATCCGCGGCGCCTTCCTGCACATGGCGGCCGACGCCGGCGTCTCGCTGGCCGTGGTGGTGGGCGCCGGGCTGATGGCGCTGACCGGCGCCCTGTGGATCGACCCGGCGCTCAGCCTGCTGATCGCGGCGGTGATCGTCATCGGCACCTGGGGTCTGCTGCGCGAATCCATGGACCTGGCGCTCGACGCCGTTCCCAAGGGCGTCGACGTCGACGCGGTGCGCGCCTGGCTGGCCAGCCGGCCGGGAGTCACCGACGTCCACGACCTGCACATCTGGGCGATGAGCACCACCGAGACGGCGCTGACCGCCCACATCACCCGCCCGGCGAACGCCGACCCCGACGGCTTCCTGCACGCCGCCTGCGAGGGCCTGGCGCACCGGTTCGGCATCGGCCACGCCACCTTGCAGGTGGAGACAGGCGACGGCGACGCCTGCCGTCTCGCGCCCGCGGACGTGGTGTGAGCCCCCGCTCCCTCGCGCTCGGCGCCTACCGCGCCGCCACGGGCCTGGCCGAGCCGCTGGCGCCCGCGCTGCTGAACGGCCGCGCCCGCCGGGGCAAGGAGGATCCCGCCCGGATCGCCGAGCGCCTGGGCCGGCCCACCGCGCCTCGGCCGGCCGGCCCGCTGGCCTGGCTGCACGCGGTGAGCGTCGGCGAGGCGGTGTCGATCCTGCCGCTGGCGCAGGCGCTGCGGGCCCGCCGGCCGGAGCTCTCGGTCCTCGTCACCTCCGGCACCCGCACCTCGGCCGAGTTGCTGGCGAAGCGCCTGCCGCAGGGCGCCCTGCACCAGTACGCGCCGGTGGACGGGCCTGCCGCCGTCGCCCGCTTCCTGGCCCACTGGCGGCCCGACCTTGGGATCTTCGTCGAGAGCGAGCTGTGGCCGAACCTGATCCTGCAGGCCAGGCGCGCGGGCGTCCGCCTGGCGCTGCTGTCGGCCCGGATGACCGAAGCCAGCGCCCGGGGATGGTCGCGCGCGCCCGCCGCCGCCGCCGAGCTGCTCGCCGCCTTCGACCTGATCCTCGCCCAGGACGAGGCGACCGCCGCGCGCCTGCAACGCCTTGGCGGCTCGCCGTCCGGCCGGCTGAACCTCAAGCTGGTCGGCGAGCCCCTGCCCTGCGATGCGGACGAGCTCGCGCGCCTGAAGGCCGGCCTCGCCGGCCATCCCGCCGTGCTGGCGGCCAGCACCCATCCGGGCGAAGAGGCGCTGATCGCCCGCGCCTGGCGCGCGGCCGGCGCCCCGGGCCTGCTGATCGTGGCGCCACGCCACCCGGACCGCGGCCCGGCCGTCGCGGCGGAGCTGACGGCGCTCGGGCTGACGGCCGCACTTCGCAGCCGCGGCGAGGCGCCCGGCGGGGCCGACGTCTACCTGGCCGACACCCTCGGCGAGCTCGGGCTGTTCTTCCGCCTGGCGGCCGTCACCGTGATGGGCGGCGCCTTCGTTCCCGGGGTCGGCGGCCACAACCCCCTGGAGCCGGCGCGGCTCGGCTGCGCCGTCGTCACCGGCGCCGACGTCTTCAACGCCGCCGACGTCTACGCCGAAATGGCCGAGGCGGGGGCGGTGGTGGTGGTCGGCGACGAGGCCGAGCTGGCCGCGACGCTGCGCGACCTCCTGGCGACGCCCGACCGCGCCAGCAGCCTGGGCGCGGCCGCCCTCGCCTACGCCCAGCGGCAGGGGGCGGCGCTGGACGAGGCGCTGGCCCGCCTCTCGCCCCTGCTGCCGGCATGAGCCTCGGCACCCCCCGGTGGTGGTACCAGCGGCGCGGCGGCGCCATGGGCGCCACCCGCCTCTTGCTGACGCCGGTCTCCTGGATCTGGGCCGGCGTCACCGCCTGGAAGATCGCCAGCGCCAAACCGATCGATCCCGGCGTCCCGGTGATCTGCGTCGGCAACCTGACGATGGGCGGAACCGGCAAGACGCCGATCGTCCGCGCCCTGATGGCCCACATCACCGCGCTCGGCGTGCCGGTGCACGGCCTCTCCCGCGGCTATGGCGGGCGGCTGCCGGGGCCCGTCGAGGTCGATCCCGAGCGGCACAGCGCCCAGGACGTGGGCGACGAGCCGCTGCTGCTGGCGCTCGAAGGCCCCGTCTGGGTGGCGCGCAACCGGGCCGACGGGGCCGAGGAGGCCGCCATCTCCGGCGCGGCGGTGATCGTCATGGACGACGGCCACCAGAACGGCTCGGTGGCCAAGGCCCTGTCGCTGGTGGTGGTCGACGGCGAGACGCGGGACGGCGAGTGGCCGTTCGGCGGCGGCGGCGTGTTCCCGGCCGGGCCGATGCGCGAGCCGCTGCAGGCGGGCCTGGCCCGGGCGGACGCCGTGGTGCTGCTGATGCCGGCGGACCTGGGCCGTCCCGACCCGGAGCTCCTGAAGCTGTTCGGCGCGACTCCGGTGCTGATCGCCCGGCTCGAGCCCGCCCAGTCGCCGCCTCGCGGACCCCAGCTCGGCTTCGCGGGCGTCGGAAAGCCCTGGAAGGTGGAGCGCTCGCTGCGCGCCGCCGGCTGCGAGCTGATCGACTTCGCCGCCTTCCCCGACCACTTCGCCTACGACGAGGCGACGCTGCAGGCCCTGCACGCCCGCGCCCTCGACGCCGGCGCGGGCCTCGTTACGACCGAGAAGGACTGGGTCCGCCTGCCGCCCCACTGGCGCGGCCGCGTCGTCGCCTGGCCCGTGCGGGCGCGGTTCTCCGATCCCGCCCTGCTGAACAAGCTGCTGGAGCGCGTGCTGCCGGACTAGCCCGTGGCGCCGGCCTTCTGGGCGAACTTCCAGCCGGCCTGGGCGAGGGAGACCACGCGCGGGGCCATGGCGGCGGCCTGCGGGCTGTTGGCCGTGCCGTCGCGGGCCCGCCCGACGATGCCCTGGATGATCCCGGCCAGCCGGAAGATGTTGTAGGCGAAGTACCAGTTGAGGTCCGGCAGGCCCGGGCGGCCGGTCAGCCGGCAGTACTCGTCCACATACTCCTCGATGGTCGGGATGCCGTGGGCCTTCAGGTCCGGGATCGTCGCGACCGTGCCGTTGACCCAGTTCATCAGGAGGTAGGTGAAGTCGGCCAGCGGCTCGCCGAGGGTGGAGAGCTCCCAGTCGAGCACGGCGATTACCCGCGGCTCGGTGGGATGGAAGATCATGTTGTCCAGCCGGTAGTCGCCGTGGACGATCGAGGTGCGCTCCTGCGGCGGCAGCGTCTTGGGCAGCCAGTCGATCAGCCGCTCCATCTCCTCGATGTGCTGGGTCTCGGAGGCCTTGTACTGCTTGGTCCAGCGGTCGACCTGCCGGCCCATGTAGTTGCCGGGCTTGCCGTAGTCGCCAAGGCCGATCTTCTCGTGGTCGGTGTTGTGCAGATCGGCCAGGGTCTTCAGCTTGCCCATGAAGATGGCGCGCCGCTCGGCCGGCTCGTACTGGGGCAGGCTCTGGTCCCAGAGGATCCGGCCCTCCACCATGTCCATCACGTAGAACATGGTGCCGATAACGCTATCGTCCGTGCACAGGCCGTAGGTCTTGGCGACCGGGAAGCCGGTCGTGCCGAGGGCCGTGATCACCTTGTACTCGCGGTCCACCGCATGGGCCGAGGGCAGCAGCTTGCCCGGCGGCTTGCGCCGCATGACGTACTTCTTGCCCGGCGTGACCAGTTGGTAGGTCGGGTTGGACTGGCCGCCCTTGAACTGGCGCACCTCCAGCGGGCCCGCGTAGCCCTCGACGTTGGCCTGCATCCAGCGGTCGAGCGCGGCCTCGTCGAACTTGTGGGACTCCGCGACCTCTTTCGTGCCGGTGTTCAGCTGCTCGCGCTGCTGCTCGGCGGCGTCGATGACGGCCATGGGCGGCTCCCTTTTTCTAACGCTTGTTCGGCGCGACCATACCGAGGCTGCCAGGGCCGCGGCAACGGCGAATCCGAGGCTCAGCGCTTCAGCGCGCGCCAGCCGATGTCGCGGCGGAAGAAGCCGCCGGGCCAGTCGATGCGGTCGACGGCGGCGTAGGCCCTGGACAGGGCGTCCTGCAGCGAGGGACCGCGGGCGCAGACGTTCAGCACGCGGCCGCCGGCGGCGCGCAGCGTGCCGTCGGGGTCCTGCTTGGTGCCGGCATGGAAGACGATGACGTCCGGTCCGAAGTCCTGGTCGGCGCCGCGGATGATTGAGCCGGTGAGCGGGCTTTCCGGATAGCCGTCGGCGGCCATCACCACGCAGACCGCGGACTCGTCGCGGAAGGTCGGCGGCGGCAGCCGGTCGAGCGTGCCCTTCGCGCAGGCCTCCAGGTAGGGGACGATGTCGCCGTCAAGACGCAGCATCAGCACCTGGCACTCCGGATCGCCGAAGCGGACGTTGAACTCGATCAGCTTGGGCCCGTCCTTGGTGACCATCAGCTCCA
The DNA here is from genome assembly GCF_042681205.1 of Phenylobacterium terrae. Classification (NCBI taxonomy): domain Bacteria; kingdom Pseudomonadati; phylum Pseudomonadota; class Alphaproteobacteria; order Caulobacterales; family Caulobacteraceae; genus Phenylobacterium; species Phenylobacterium terrae. The sequence goes on along the minus strand of NZ_JBHUEY010000001.1, from coordinate 2,217,717 downwards.
CGTAAAGAACGCCGCGGTAGGGCGCCCCCTCGGCCGCGATGCCGGCGAAGGTCGGCTCCACCAACCGTTTGCGGACCTGCTCGATCACCTCGGGGGTGAAGACCGGCGCCGGCGAATAGGTCCCCATGCCGCCGGTGTTCGGGCCCTGCTCGCCGTCGAAGGCGCGCTTGTGGTCCTGGGCTTCGCCGATCAGGGCGACGTTCTTGCCGTCGCACAGCGCGAAGAAGGAGCCGATTTCGCCCTCGAGGAACTCCTCGATCACCACCCGCGCCCCGGCCGCGCCGAACCGGCCGCCGAGAGCGTCGTCGATGGCCGCCACGGCGTCGGCCCGGGTGGGGGCGACGACCACGCCCTTGCCGGCCGCCAGGCCGTCGGCCTTGACCACGTAGGGCGCGGTGAAGTCGGCCAGGGCGGCCTTGGCGGTCGCCGCGTCCTCGCAGATCCGGTAGCGGCCGGTGGGCAGGTTGTGGCGGTCGCAGAAGCCCTTGGTGAAAGCCTTGGAGGACTCCAGCCGCCCGGCCGCCGCGGTCGGGCCGAAGCAGGGGAAGCCCGCCGCCTCCATAGCGTCGGCCACGCCGGCCGCCACCGACGACTCCGGGCCGATGACGATCAGGTCCGCCGCGATCTCCTTGGCCAGCGCCACCAGGGCCGGCACGTCCGTCGCCCCCACCGGCCGGACCTCGCAACATTTGGCCATGCCGGGGTTGCCGGGCGCGGCGACGAGGCGGGTCAGTTTGGGCGAGGCGGCGATCTTCCAGGCGAGGGCGTGCTCGCGGCCGCCCGACCCGACCAGCAGGATGTTCATGGCGCGCGTTTGGCCCGCTTAGGGCCGGTCGGTCAAGCCGTGGCCAGCCAGCGCATCACCTCGGTCACCGCGCCCGGGTCCTCGCCCTCGGCCGGCGGGGTCGGCGGCCAGGTGATCTCCAGGACGATGCCGTCTGGGTCTTCGAAATAGAGGGAGTGCTGGTCGCCGTGCCGCTCCTCCCAGGAGGCGACGTCGGCCTCCGCCAGCCTGCGCTTCCAGGCCGCGTAGGCCTCGGCGCTCTCGGCGCAGAAGGCGTAGTGGCGCGCGTCCTTGGGCCTGGCGTCCACCGGCGCCTCCGGCGCGCCCTTCAGCGCCACGCAGACCAGCTCGGCCCCGCCGCCCAGGCCGAAGAACATCATCAGGTATTGATAGCCGTCCCAGTCCTCGCCGCTCATCTGCCCGGTCAACGGGAGGCCCAGAAGGTCCCGGTAGAACCCCAGCGTCGCGCCCGCGTCGCGCACGGGGAAGACGACATGGTCCAGGCTGAGCATGGCGGTCTCCAAGCTGTCGCTCGGACCCACTCTAACCTCATCCCGGCCGAAGCGAAGCGAAGAGCCGGGACCCAGGGCGGCGGCGGCCTCTTTCTGGGTCCCGGATGAGTCCGCTGCGCGGCTCTCCGGGATGACGGGCGTGCGTTACCCCTCCAGGTCCAGCGCGTAACCGGCCGAGCGGACGGTGCGGATGGGATCGGCCGCCTCGCCGTGGTTCAGGGCCTTGCGCAGGCGGCCGACGTGGACGTCGACGGTGCGGGCCTCGACGTAGACATCCGAGCCCCAGACGGCGTCCAAGAGCTGCTCGCGGGAGAACACCCGGCCGGGGTTCTGCATGAAGTGGTCGAGCAGGCGGAACTCGGTGGGGCCCAGGTGGACCTCCTTGCCGTTGCGCTTCACCCGGTGGGCGACCCGGTCGATGACGATGTCGCCGATGCGGACGCGGTCCTCGGCGAGGCCCGGCCGCAGGCGCCGCAGCACGGCGCGGACGCGGGCCGACAGCTCGCTCATCGCGAAGGGTTTGACCACGTAATCGTCGGCGCCGGTATCGAGGCCGCGGATCCGGTCGCTCTCCTCGCCGCGGGCGGTGAGCATGATGATCGGCACGTTGCGGGTCTCGGGCCGGGCGCGCAGCCGGCGGCAGACCTCGATGCCCGACACCTTGGGCAGCATCCAGTCGAGGATGACCAGGTCCGGCAGGCGCTCCTTGACCAGGGTCATGGCCTCTTCGCCGTCCGGCGCGAGGGCCACCTCGTAGCCCTCCTTCTCGAGGTTGTAGTGGAGCAGGGTGGCGAGGGCGTCCTCGTCCTCGACAACCAGAATGTTCGGCGTCATGGGGCCTCCTCAAGTCCCAGGGCGTCGGTCTTCGGACGCGCGGAGAGCATCTCCTCGCCCGTGATCTCGTAGTGGACGATCTCGGCGATGTTGGTGGCGTGGTCGCCGATCCGCTCGAGGTTCTTGGCGACGAACAGCAGATGGGCGCAGGGCTCGATCGTGCGCGGATCGCCCATCATGTAGGTCAAGAGCTCGCGGAAGAGGCTGTTGTAGTGCTCGTCCACCTCGTCGTCCCGGGTCCACACGGCGCGGGCGCGCTCGAGGTCGAGGGAGGTGTAGGCGTCGAGCACCTCCTTGAGGCGGCCCAGCACCAGCTTGCCCATCCGGTCCAGCGGCCGGGTCAGGGCGGTCATCGGGCCGGCGTCCTTGATGACCAGGCTGCGCTTGGCGATGTTCTTGGCCAGGTCCCCGCAGCGCTCGAGGTTGGAGGCGATCTTCATCGCCGCCACCGTCCGGCGCAGGTCGTTGGCCATCGGCTGGCGCAGGGCGATCAGCCGGATCGCCTTGCGCTCGATCTCGGCCTCCAGCACGTCCAGCCGGTCGTCGCGGCCGACCACGTCGGCGGCCAGCTTGGCGTTCTTCTTCACCACCGCGGTGATGGCGTCGGCCACCTGGGCCTCGGTCAGCCCGCCCATGCGCGCGCACTCGGCGGCCAGGGTGTTCAGTTCGTCCTCGAAGGACTTGACGATGTGCTCGTTCACGTCCGCCGCTCCCTCAGCCGAACCGGCCGGTGATGTAGTCCTGGGTCCGCGCATCGCGCGGGTTGGTGAAGATCTCGTCCGTCGGCCCGGCCTCCACCAGCTTGCCCAGGTGGAAGAAGGCCGTCTTCTGCGAGACGCGCGCGGCCTGGGCCATGGAGTGGGTGACGATGACGATGCAGTACTGGCTGCGCAGCTCGTCGATCAGCTCCTCGATGCGGGCGGTGGCGATCGGGTCGAGGGCCGAGCAGGGCTCGTCCATCAGGATCACCTCGGGGCTGACGGCGATGGTGCGGGCGATCACCAGCCGCTGCTGCTGGCCGCCGGAGAGGCCCGTGCCCGGTTGGTGCAGCCGGTCCTTGACCTCTTCCCAGAGGCCGGCGCGCTTCAGGGCCGTCTCGACGATCTCGGCCAGCTCGGTCTTGTTCGCGGCCAGGCCGTGGATGCGCGGCCCATAGGCGACGTTCTCGAAGATGGTCTTCGGGAACGGGTTGGGCTTCTGGAAGACCATGCCGACGCGCGCGCGCAGCAGCACCGGATCGACGCCGCGGTCGTTGACGTCCTCGCCGTCGATCTCGATCCGGCCCTCGACGCGCGCCGTCGGGATGGTGTCGTTCATCCGGTTGATGCAGCGCAGGAAGGTGGATTTGCCGCAGCCCGAGGGGCCGATCAGGGCGGTGACCGCCCGATCCGGGATGTCCAGGCCGACGTCGAACAGGGCCTGCTTCTCGCCGTAGAAGACTTTGACGTCGCGGGCGCAGACCTTGGCCGGGCCATTGGCGCCGGCGGCGGCTTTTTCCACGGCGATGTGGAGCTGGCCGGTGTGGTGGCCGGCGGCGTCATCGCGCTGGTGGGGCATCGGTGACCTCTGGCGGGACAGGGGACGAATGAACATCGGACGCCTCACCAACGCCTTTCAAAGCGGCGGCGCAGCAGAATGGCCGCCAGATTCATCACGATCATGAAAACGAGCAGCACCAGGATGGCCGCGGCCGTGCGCTCGTGGAACGCCCGCTCGGAGGCGTTCTCCCAGATGAACACCTGCACCGGCAGCACCGTCGCCGCCGAGGTGAAGCTCTCCGGCGGCGCCGGCACGAAGGAGACCATGCCTATCATCAACAGCGGCGCGGTCTCGCCCAGGGCGTGGGCCAGAGACAGGATCGAACCGGTCATCACGCCCGGCATGGCCAGCGGCAGCACGTGGTGGAACACCGTCTGGGTGCGCGAGGCGCCGACGCCCAGCGCCGCCTCGCGGATCGAGGGCGGCACGGCCTTCAGGGCCGACCGGGTGGCGATGATCACCGTCGGCAGCGACATCAGCGCCAGCACCAGGCCGCCGACCAGCGGCGAGGACCTGGGGATGGCCAGCCAGTTGATGAACACCGCCAGGCCCAGCAGGCCGTAGACGATGGAGGGCACCGCCGCGAGGTTGTTGATGTTGACCTCGATCAGGTCGGTCCAGCGCGTCTTGGGCGCGAACTCCTCCAGGTAGACCGCGGCCAGGACCCCGATCGGGATGGAAAGCAGCGCGGTCACCAGCAGCATCATCGCCGAGCCGACGACCGCGCCCCAGACGCCGGCCTGCTCGGGCTCGGTGGAGTCGGACCGCGTCAGGAAGTCGAAGTTGAAGCCGCTGGTCACCAGACCCTGACGCTTGAGCTCGTCCAGCCAGTCGAGCTGCTGATCGGTCAGCTTGCGCTCGCCCTCGGGCGCATCGCGGTGGACCTCGCCCTTGTAGTAGAGCGCCGCGTCGGCCCGCACCGGACCGGTCACGGTCACCGTCTTGCCGATCAGCGAGGGATCGTCGCGCACCTGGTCCAGAAGCTGGAAGCCGAGGTCGTTGGAGATCAGGGCCATCACCTTCGAGGAGGTGACGCCGAACTCGTCGTCCTGCAGGCCCAGCCTGGCCATCACCGCGTCGGTGACCATCAGGTTGTAGTTGGCGCCGGTCGGGTCGGCCGGATCGATCCGGGCCGGGTCCAGATGGACCGGGACGCTCATGTCGTAGCTGGCGAAGGTCGTGTAGCCCTGCATGACGATCCGCCCGAGCAGGACCGCCAGGAAGGCCAGGGCGACGACGATCGCGGCGCGGCCGTAGAAGCGGAACCGGCGCTCGGCGGCGTAGCGCTTCTTCAGCCGCCGGGCGGCGGCCTCGGACGGCGCGCGCGCGGCCGCGGGGGAAGGGAGGGCCGCGTCAGTCATACTGTTCCCGGTACTTCTGGACGATCCGCAGGGCGATGACGTTCAGCGCCAGGGTGACGGCGAACAGGGTCAGGCCGAGGCCGAACGCCGACAGGGTCTTGGGGCTGTCGAACTCCTGGTCGCCGGTCAGCAGGGTGACGATCTGCACCGTCACGGTGGTCACCGTGTCCAGCGGATTGGCGGTGATCTTGGCCTGCAGGCCGGCCGCCATGGTGACGATCATGGTCTCGCCGATGGCCCGCGAGACGGCCAGCAGCATGGCCGCCATCACGCCCGGCAGGGCGGCCGGCAGCACCACCTTCTTGATGGTCTCCGAGCGGGTCGCGCCCATGGCAAGGCTGCCGTCGCGCAGGGACTGGGGCACGGCGTTGATGATGTCGTCGGACAGGGAGGAGACGAAGGGGATCAGCATGATCCCCATCACCGCCCCGGCGACCAGGGCCATCTGGTTCTGCACCTGCATCAGGTGCTGGCCCAGGGCGTCGAACGGGCCGCCGACGAGCTGGGCGCCCAGGGCGTTGAACCCGCCGCGGAACAGCGGGCCCACGGTCAGGGCCGCGAAGAAGCCGTAGACCACCGTCGGCACGCCGGCGAGGATCTCCAGCAGCGGCTTGACCACCCCGCGCATGCCGCGGCTGGCGTACTCCGACAGGTAGATGGCCGAGAGCAGGCCGATGGGTGCGGCCACGGCCATGGCGATCAGCATGATCAGGAAGGTGCCGACGAACAGCGGCACGGCCCCGAAGGCGCCGGTGGAGGCGAACTGGTCGGCCCGCATGGCGATCTGCGGGTTCCACTGGGTCCCGAACAGGAACTCCAGCGGCGGCACCGCCTGGAAGAAGCGCCAGCTCTCGAACACCAGGGAGGCGACGATGCCGATGGTGGTCAGGACGGCGGCGACGGCGCAGGCCATCAGCACCCCGCCGGTCCAGCGCTCCACCTGGTTGCGGGCGCGCAGCTCGGGCCGGATCTTCGAATAGGCGAACAGGCCGCCGACGACGGCGACCACGGCTGCGAGCGCCGTCAGCCCGCCCCAGCCGAACGGCAGCCGGCCGGCGAAGGCCGCGCCGATCACCAGCAGGATCAGCGCCGGCCCGGCGGCCCAGAGCGCGGCGTAGGCGCCGTAGTAGCCCGGCAGCGAGTGGGCGGCGCGCGGTCGGCCGGCGACGGCCGCCACGATGCGCTGCCGGCCGAGCCAGAAGCTGCCGGCCGAGAGGGCGACGAGGGCCAGCAGTACGACCCAGATGGGCATGGGCGAAGGTTGTCCGTTCTGAACCGGTCGGCCGGCGGGTCCCGCCCGGCCTTGGGCCGCCCGATAGACCTCGTACGCGACAGTTCTATGACAGTTGTGTCGCAATCCGCCGGGGCGGGGCCTCCGCCTCGGCCGGCTCGGAGATCGGCAGGTAGGCGGTGAAGGCCGTTCCCTGGCCCGGCGCGCTCTCCACCACCAGCCCGCCGTAGTGGCGGTTGAGGATGTGCTTGACGATGGCCAGCCCGAGGCCCGTGCCGAGCCGGTCGCCGCTCTTCTGGCCCTCGACCCGGTAGAATCGCTCGGTCAGCCGGGGCAGGTGCTCGCGGGCGATGCCGGGGCCCTCGTCCGAGACCGTCACCGCCACGAAGGGGCCTTTGCCGAGGTCGGGGGTGAGCAGCGGCAGGCGATGGGCGTCCTTTCGCCGCGGGCCGGCCGCGGCCTCGGCCGCCAGCCCCGATTCCACGGCGATCCGCACCGAGCCGCCCTCCGGCGAGTATTTGAGCGCGTTGTCGGTGAGGTTCTGGACCACCTGCACCAGCTGGTCGTGGTCGCCGGTCAGCTGCGCGGGCGCCTCGGGGGTATCCACCTCGATCCGTACGCCGCGGGCCTTGGCCTGCGGGGCGAGGGCGTCGGCGACGTCGCGGGCCACTTCGACGAGGTCCACCGCCTCGGACGGGGGGACGTGCTCGCTGAGCTCGATGCGACTGAGGCTGAGCAGGTCGTCGATGAGCCGGCTCATCCGCTCGGCCTGGGCCTGCATGATGCCCAGGAACCGGTCCTGGGCGGCCGGGTCGCCCCGGGCATGGCCGCGCAGGGTCTCGATGAAGCCGCGCAGCGAGGTCAGCGGCGTGCGCAGCTCGTGACTGGCGTTGGCCAGGAAGTCGACCCGGGTCTGTTCGATCCGGTAGAGCTCGGTGTCGTCGTGGAAGGTCAGCAGCGCCAGCCGCGCCCCATCCGGCCCGGGCTCCAGCGGCCGCGCGGCGACCCGCAGCACCCGGTCCTGCGCCCCGGCCGGCTGGTAGGAGGCCTCGGCGCCGCGGTCCTGGAACAGCGCCTGGTCGAGGGCGGCCAGCACCTGGGGATCGCGCAGCACGGTGACCAGCAGCCCCTCGTCCCGCTGGATGCGCAGGAGCTCGCGCGCGGCGGCGTTGACCAGGACGAACTTCTTGCCGATGGGATCGTCCGGCTCGCGGGCCGAGACGACCAGCACCGGGTCCGGCAAGGCGTCGAGCAGCCGCAGCCACGGCAGCGCCGCGCGCTCGGCCGAGGCGTTGATCAGGAGCGCCGAGGCCGGCCCCTCCTCCCGCCGCGCGGCGACCGCCCCGGCCAGCAGCCCGGCCGCGACCATCACCACCGCGATCGCCATCGCCGCCGCCCGCACGTCGGCCCAGTCGGCGGCCGCCAGGGCGGCGAGCGACAGGGCGCCGACGCCGCCCGCGGCCAGGATCGGCCAGGCGGGGCGGCGCAACCAGGAGGCGGCGGTGGGATGCGGCGGGGGCACGGCGAATCTCCTGCCAGACTTTCATCCAAGCCGTCACCCGTGTCAGGCCGATTACGCCACGCCCAGCCTGGGCTGACCAGGAGAGGAACCAGAGCCCCTGGCCCACGTTGCGCCGCTGGGGAAGCAGCGGAGGGCGGCGATGACCATCATGCAGGAGACCGAGCGCGGCGGGCGGGCCGCGGGCGGCGCGCCGTCCACGGACGACGCCATCGTGATGGCGGTGAAGGGCGCGCAACTGCCGATCGTCATCTCCGACGCCCGCCGCTTCGACCAGCCGATCGTCTTCGCCAACCGGGCCTTCCTGGCCCTGACCGGCTACGAGGAGGCCGAGGTCGTCGGCCGCAACTGCCGCTTCCTGCAGGGCCCCGAGACCGGCGCCGAGGCCGTCGAGACCATCCGCCGGGCTCTGGAAGACGGCGGCCCGGTCGGCGTCGAACTCGTCAACTACCGGAAGGACGGCAGCCGGTTCTGGAACGCGCTGCACATCAGCCCGGTCCGCGACCCAGCCGGCGAGGTGGCCTACTTCCTGGGCTCCCAGCGGGACGTGACGGCGAGCCGCGAGGCCGAGCTGGAGCTGAAGGGTCGCGTCGAGAAGGCCCTCGAGCAGAAGACCGCGCTGCTGCACGAGATCGACCACCGGGTGAAGAACAACCTGCAGCTCATCTCGTCCCTGTTGCTGCTGCAGAGCCGCCGGTCCGACGACGAGGGGACCCGCGCGGCCCTGCGGCGGACCCTGGAGCGGGTCACCGCCGTGGCCACCGTCCACCGCCGGCTGTTTCAGGGCGAGGCCATCGACCGGTTCGACTTCGCCGAGTTCGTCCGCGACCTGGTGAGCGACCTCACCGGCGCGGCCGGCCGCCCGGACCTGAGGGTGCTGCTCGACCTCGAGCCGGTGGAGGTCGGCGCCAGCCAGGCCGCGCCGCTGGCCCTGATCCTGTCCGAACTGGTGACCAACGCCCTGCGCCACGCCCGACCGGACGGCGCCCCGGCCACCCTGCATGTGGCCCTGATCCGCGGCGAGCGCAGCTTCGACATGGTGGTCGAGGACGACGGGGTCGGCCGGCCCGGGGAAGCGCCCGCGGCCGGATTCGGCCTGACCATCGCCGGGCTGCTCGCCCAGCAGCTGCGGGCCGACATCCGCCTGGAGGACGCCGGCCCGGGCCTGAAGGCGACGGTGCGCTGTCCGGTGAGCCTGGTCGTATGAGCCAGGGACGCCCCCTCGAAGTGCTGATCGTCGAGGACGAGGCGCTGCTGGCGCACGAACTGGGTTTCCTGGTGCGCGAGGCGGGCCTCAGCGACGTCGGCCACGCCATGACCTCGGACGAGGCGCGCCGGCTCGCGCGCACCCTGCGGCCGAACCTGGCCCTCGTGGACGTTCACCTTCAGGACGGCCCGACCGGCGTCGATGTGGTGCGCGACATCGCCGGCCACAGCGGCGGGGTCGCCCTGTTCATGACCGCCAACCTGCGCCGGCTGCCCGAGGACTTCGCCGGCGCCTGCGGGGTGATCGCCAAGCCCTATTCCGAACAGGGGATCAAGACCGCCCTCGCCTATCTCGAGACCTGCCTCAGGGGCGGGCGCGCGCCCGGACCGCCGCCCGTGGGCCTGACGCTGTCGCCCGTGTTCGCCCGCCGCTGGGGCGTGGCCGAGGCGATGGAGGCCGGCTGACTTGCCGATCGAAACCGCCGACCTGGTCGGGACCGCCGCGGGCCTCTGCTCGATGGCCAGCTTCACCCCGCAGCTGCTGAAGATCTGGCGGGAGAAGGACGCCTCGTCGCTGTCGCTGCGGATGTACATCGTGACGGTGACCGGCTTCAGCCTCTGGATCGTCTACGGGGTGCTGGAGACCAGCTTTCCGGTGGTCCTGACCAATTCGGTCTGCCTGGTGCTGTCGGGCGCGATCCTGGCCCTGAAGTGGCGCTACAGCCGCCGCGAGGCCGAGGGCCCTTAACGGCGTCGAAAGCCGGGCCGTGGCATCAGCCCGGCATGGAGCGCCCCGACCGTATCGCCCTCCTGGGCGCCGAGGTGGACCTCGTGACCCCGGCCGAGGTGATGGAGTCCGTCGCCGCCTTCGCCGCCGCCGGGCGGCTGGCGGTGATCGCCAACCACAATTCCCACAGTCTCTACCTGCTGAAGCGCGAGCCGCAGCTGGCCGCCTTCTTCCGGGCCGCAGACCTGATCGAGATCGATTCGCGGCCGATGATCCTGTGGGCTCAGCTGCTGGGCCTGCCGGTGCGCGGCCGCCACCGCTGCACCTACCTCGACTGGCGCGCCGACTTCTGGAGCCTGGCCGAGCAGAAGGGCTGGCGGGTCTTCTACCTGGGCGGGGCGCCGGGCGTGGCCGAGGCGGGCGCCGAGCGGCTGCGCCAGCGCTGGCCCGGTCTGAACCTGGCCGTTCGTCACGGCTATTTCGACGCCCGACCGGAGTCCGAGGAGAACCTCGAGGTGGTGGGCCAGATCCGCGAGTTCGATCCGCACGTGGTGCTGGTCGGCATGGGCATGCCGCGCCAGGAGGCCTGGATCCACGAGAACCGCGCCGCCTTCCGGCGCGGGGTGTTCATGCCGGTCGGGGCGGCGATGGACTACGAGGCCGGCGTCCAGTCGGTCGCGCCGCGATGGCTGGGGCCGATCGGCCTGGAGTGGCTCTACCGGCTGGCGACGCAGCCGCGGCGGCTCGCCTTCCGCTACCTGGTGGAGCCGTGGTCGCTGCTGCCGGCGATGGGCCGCGACGTCGCCGCCCGCCTGAAGCGATCCCGCGGGCGTCCCGGGTCGGCCCAGGCCGTTGGCGCCGGAAACGGGCGCCGATAGGATGGCGAGGCGGCGCGCCTCCGCGCGCCCGGCAGTCATTCGAGAGCCCGCCCGACCCTTCGCGGCCACGCCACGTTCAGGACAGCTTGATGGATCCCAGGTTCGCCCAGGCCGAGGCGGCGCTGCAGGCCGGCCGCTACGAGGAAGGCGTGCGCCTGACCGAGGCGGCGCTCGAGGCCGACCCCAAGGCGCCGGCGGGGATCTACCGCAGCTTCACCGCCATCCTCTTCCGCCACCGCGACTTTGCGCGGGCGGCCAAGTGGGCCAAGGCCGGCGCCGAGCAGCATCCGAAGGACTCCGAGCTGTTCAACATCCTCGGCGTCGCCCTGCGCCGGAGCGGCCGGCTGAAGGAGGCGCTGCAGGCGCTGGACACCGCCGCCAGACTGAACCCGAAGAACCTCGCGGTCCTGCAGAACAAGGGCAACGTCCTCAACGACCTGAGAGACGGGCCGGGCGCGGTGGAGGTCTTCACCAAGCTGGTCCGCGCCCAGCCGAGCAACGCCGAGGTGCAGCGGGGCCTGGGCCGCGGCCACCACAACAGCGGCGATCTGGCCAAGGCCGAGATGCGCTACCGGCTGGCGGTCAAGCTGAAGCCGGACAACATCGACGGGTGGATCGACCTGCTGTCGCTGCTCAGCGACGCCTTCCGCATGGCCGAGGCGGCCGAGGCGCTGGACCGGGCCATCGCCGCCAATCCGGCCAGCGCCCGCCTGCTGGAGGCCAAGGCGGTGATGCTGCGCCGGGCCGGCCGCCGCCGCGACGCCGACGCCTACCTGACCGAGCTGGCCCGGGCTCATCCGGACGAAGCCTGGATCCACCACCAGATCGGGCTGACGGTCGCCGACTACGACCGCGAGCGGGCCAACCACCACCTGCGGCGCGCCTTCGAGCTGGCGCCCCAGAACCTCGACTTCCGGCTCAGCCTCGCGGAGAGCCTGAACCGCTCGCGCTACGGCGATGAGTCCGCCCACATCGAGGAGGCCTACCAGGTCGTGAAGGGCGGCCTCGACCGGCCGATCACCCACCCGGTGCAGCTGAAGATCGCCAGCGAGGTGCTGATGCGGGTCGGCGCTCACGCCGAGCGCGACCGGCTGGCCACCTTCGCCGAAGCCGGGCGCCGCTGGGCCGAGGCCGGCATGCACGCGCCGCTGCTGGCCCAGATGGCCCGCGTCGAGACGCCCGAGGACCGCCACGAGCTGATCGCCCAGCACCGCATCTGGGGCGACCTCGTCCAGGCCCAGGCGGCCCGCTCGCCCATCTCACGCCCCGGCCCGCGCGCCCCGGACGGCAAGATCCGCATCGGCTTCATGTCCTCGGACCTGCGCAACCACCCGGTGGCCTATTTCGCGCTGCCGCTCTTCGAGCACTACGACCGCAGCCGGTTCGAGCTCTACTGCTACTCCTTCAACCAGGGCGAAGAGGACCAGATCCAGCGGTTCATCACCGAGTCCGTCCACGCCTTCCGCTGGTGGAAGGACATCTCCGACCGCGACGCGGCCGAGCGGATCGCGGCCGACCAGCTGGACATCCTGATCGAGCTGGGCGGGTCGACCCACATGAACAAGTTGCCGGTGATGGCCTACAAGCCGGCCAGGCGCCAGGCGAGCTGGGTGGGCTATCCGCACTCCGCCGGCCCGACCGCCATCGACCACATCGTGCTCGATCCCCACCTGGTGCCGAAGGACCCGCGGCTGCTGATCGAAACGCCCCTGGTCATGCCGAAGACCTGGCTGGCGCTGGGCCGCACCTTCCGCGACGCCCACGTGATCGCCGGCGACCTGGCCGAGGAGCGCAACGGCTTCATCACCTTCGGCACCGCCAACAACCCGCACAAGTACAACGAGCGGCTGATCCGCACCTGGGCCCGCGTGGTGCGCGAGGTCCCCGGCTCCAAGTTCGCCTTCATCCGCCCGGAGGGGAACGCCCCCAGCTTCCGCCAGCACATGGCCGACTACTTCGCCGCCGAAGGCGTCTCGGCCGACCGGCTCGTGTTCCACACCGTGCGCGGGGCCCACATGCCCTTCTACAACGAGGTGGACGTCACCCTGGACCCGTTCCCGCTCACCGGCGGCACCTCGACCTGCGAGGCGCTGTGGATGGGCGCGCCGGTGGTCAATCTGCGGGGCGAGGCCCTGTTCGAGCGGCTGAGCTACTCGATCCTCAGCAACGTGGGCCTGGCCCACCACAGCGCCGAGACGCTGGACGGCTACATCGACATCGCCGTGAAGCTCGCCGCCGACCGCGAGCAGCGCCGGGAGCTGCGCCGCACCCTGCGCGAGCGCATCAAGCAGAGCCCCCTCGGCCAGCCCGAGGCCTTCGCCCGCGACTTCTACGAGATGATCGCCCAGGCGGTGGCGAAGGAAGGGGCGCAGGCGGCCGTCGGCTAGCGCGGCCGCCCCCCTGAGGGCCCGTTCAGGCCGCCGCCGCGTCGAGCAGGGTGGCCTCGCGCGCCGTCTTCAGCGCCTTCGCCCACCAGGCCAGCTCGTCCAGCAGGACGCCGGCGGACTGGGCGAGGTGGGGCATCTCCTCGAAGCTGCGGCCGCCCTGCCAGAGGCCGAGGAAGTCGGCGCCGCCGATATGGACGCCGTTGCGGGTGGGGGCCATCTGCAGCTCGACATTGATCAGGCGCAGCTGCTCGACGGCCCGGGCCGCGCCGACGCCGCCGTAGCCGACATAGGCCGCGGGTTTGCGGTTGAACTCGCGGTAGGCGTAGTCGAGGGCGTTCTTCAGGACGGCGGTCGGGGCCCGGTTGTACTCGGCGGTGACGAAGATGAAGCCGTCGAGGCTGTCGACCTTCGCCGCCCAGGCGCGCGCCACGTCGTCGGCCGGCGCCGCGTAGGCGGGCGACGTGGCTTCCTCGAAGAACGGCATGGGGTAGTCCCGCAGGTCGATCAGCTCGACGTCGAGGTCGCCGCGGGCGGCGGCCAGGTCGTGGATCCACTTCGCCGGCTTCTCGCCGAAGCGGCCCTCGCGCGTGGAGGAGATCACGATTCCGATCTTGGGCTTGGACTGGAGCATCAAACTCACCTTTGGTTGTCTAGTCACCGTTGGTGACCGACATTACATCAGTGAGTGATCCGCCTTCCGCAAGAAGGCACCTTTCCGTAAGCTGGTCACCTCGATGAAACCCGCCCGAACCAACCATCTCCCCGAGGACTGCCGTCCCGTCAGCGAGGTCCTCTCGCGGGTCGGCGACAAGTGGTCGGTGCTGGTCGTGATGCAGCTGAGCGAAGGCCCGCGGCGGTTCAGCGAGCTGAGGGACGGCATCGGCGGCATCTCGCAGAAGATGCTCACCGCCACGCTGCGGGGCCTGGAGCGCGACGGCCTCGTCACCCGCACGGTCTTTCCGACCATTCCCCCGCGCGTCGACTACGAGCTGACCGATCTCGGGCGCGACCTCACCATCCCGGTGCTCGCCCTGGGCGAATGGGCCCAGCGGAACCAGCCGCGCATCGAAGCCGCGCGAGCGGCGTTCGACGCGCGCAACGGGCGGGCGCCCGGCGGCTGAGGATCACCTCCTCAGCGTCTCGACCTCTTCCCTGAGCGCATCGATCTGGCGGGTCAGCGGGGTTCGGAGCGGGCGCGGCTGGGCATGGCTCCGGAACAGCGCCGCCGCGCGCGCTGTTCCTTCAACCGCGGGTTCGCGCCCCCCCAACGCCCGCCCTCGCCCGTCGCCGGCTGACAGGAAGGAGCCGCCGCCCATGCCGCCGCAACCCAGGCGACGCCCGTTCTCAGGTCTGAGGGACTTCCTGAACCAGGAGGCGGCGGGCGGCTATGTGCTGATGGCGGCCGCGGCCCTGGCGCTGATCGCCGCCAACTCGCCCTTCGCGGGCGCCTACTTCGCCGGGCTGGACCGGTACGTGGGCTTCGAACTCGGCCCGCTGCGCATGCGGGAGAGCGTCCTGCACTGGATCAACGACGGCCTGATGGCGGTCTTCTTCCTGCTGGTGGGCCTCGAGATCAAGCGGGAGGTCCTGGACGGCCAGTTGTCACGACCGTCGCGGCTCGTGCTGCCGGGCCTGGCGGCGCTGGGCGGGCTCGCGGTCCCGGCCGGCATCTATCTGGCGCTGAACGCAGGCGATCCGGCGTCCCGGGCCGGGTGGGCCGTCCCGGCCGCCACGGACATCGCCTTCGCCCTCGGGGTGCTCACACTGGCCGGCGACCGCGTGCCCAGTTCGCTGAAGATCCTGCTGACGGCGATCGCGGTCCTGGACGACCTGGCGGCCATCCTGATCATCGCCCTCTTCTACACAGCCGAGCTGCACCTCTGGGCGCTCGGCGGCGCGGCCGCGGTGCTGGCGGTGCTGGTGCTGATGAACCGGCTGAAGGTGAGGCTCATCTGGCCGTACCTGCTGGCGGGGCTCGTCCTGTGGTGGTTCGTCTTCGAATCCGGCGTGCACGCCACCTTGGCCGGAGTGGCCCTGGCCATGACGATCCCGGTCGTCCGCTCTCCGGGCCGGCCGGACGCCTACAAGGCCTCGCCCCTGCACCGCCTGGAGCACAAGCTCCACAAACCGGTGGCCCTGCTGGTGATCCCGATCTTCGGATTCGCGAACGCCGGCCTCTCCTTCGCCGGCCTGTCGCCGACGGACCTGCTGAACCCTGTTCCGCTTGGGGTGGTCCTCGGCCTGTTCGCGGGCAAGCAGATCGGCGTCTTCGCCACCGCCTGGACGGTCGTGAAGCTCGGCTGGTCGGACATGCCGAAGTTCGCGTCGGTGGGGCAGCTCTACGGCTTGTCGGCTTTGTGCGGCATCGGCTTCACCATGAGCCTGTTCGTCGGGGGCCTGGCGTTCGAGGATCCCGCCCTGGTCGACGGCGTGAAGCTCGGCGTGCTGGTCGGATCGCTCGCCTCGGCCCTGGTCGGCCTGGCCTGCCTGCGGCTGTTCGCGCCGAGGACCGCGGCCATCGAGCCCCGGCCGGCCTGACCGCTCCGCCGGCCGCACCGGAGACCGCCTCGGCGATGGGCCGCTAGAGGCGGAAGTACTCGCGCAGCAGGTCCTCGGGCGCAGGGCGCAGGGCCAGCTCGCCGCCGGGAGCGGTGAAGGCCATGGATCGGGGCGGGACCTGGCGGTCGACGATGCGGGCGCCCTGGCTGACGACGCAGCCGTCGCCGACGACCGATGCGCCGATCACCGCGGAGTTGGGGTAGATGATCACCCCCTCGCCGACGGTCGGGATCTTGTCGATGTGCCGGCCGACCGTGGAGTTCTGGTAGAGCACCAGGTAGTCGCCGTAGGTCGCCTTGGCGAGCACGATGCCGACCGAATGGCCGATGAAGAAGTGGGCCGGCATGGCGATCTCGTAGAAGAGGTCGATGCCGTTCAGGGCCTTGTTCAGCAGGAACAGCCGCGTGGCCGAGGCGGCGTCCTTCTCCCGCACCCAGATGGTGTTCGCCAGGTAGTAGAGGTACTGGCAGTACTGGGACGAGTGCAGGTAGTTGAACTCGCCGGGGCGCCAGGCGGCGACCTTGTCGATGCAGGCGATGGTGCGGGCCAGCGCCTCGTCCTGGTGCCGGCCGATGGCCTCGCGCAGCGCCTGGTGGCGGCCGTCGGGCACGAGGTTCGCCACCTGGGCGGTCGTGTAGTCGGCCAGGCTTTGCGGCGTGTGGTCGATCAGCTTCACGCCAGGCTCTCCAGATAGCCGCGGATCACGTCCAGCGCCGGGCGGGGATGGACGCCCAGGTCTCGCAACTTGGCCGCGTCGGCGCAAGGCGGGCGGGGGACCGCGTCGCGGCGGGCGAAGTCCACGCGCCAGCCGGCCTGGGCGAAGATCTCGGCGATCTGGCTGTTGAGGGTGAGCTCGCCGCTGGCGACGTTGACGATCCCAGGGGCCGGCGCGGCCGCCATGGCGATCAGCGCCTCCACCACGTCGTCCACATGGATGTAGTCGCGCGCCACCGTCGGGCTGGAGTCCAGGGTGAAGCTGCGCGCGCCGGCCGCGCGGATCAGCCATTCGGAGAGGAAGCCGGGCGAGCCGGCCTCCCAGTCGAAGACGTTGGAGAGGCGCGCGACGGCGCCCCGGCCGGCGGTCTGGGTCAGGGCGATGTTCTCGCCGAGGGCCTTGGAGAGGTCGTAGATGTGCCGCGGCTCGGCCGGCCGCAGGATCAGCGCGTCGTCCTCGCGGGCGAGCTCGGCCCTCGAGGAATCGTAGAGCCGGGTTGAGGAGAGGACGATCAGCCGGTCGAACCTCGCCCGCTCGGCGAGCCGGGCGACGAGGGTCGCGTGCGCCTCGACGGTGTCGAACGGCCGAGCGGCGTAGTCGGCGGTCAGGCCCGCGCAGTCGTAGACGACGCCCAGGTCCTGCTCGAACACCGCCGGATCGTCGCGGCCGGGACAGAAGGGCGCGATCCCCTGCCCTTCCAGGCGCCGGCGCAGGCGCGAGCCGACGAAGCCGGCCGCGCCGAGGATGGTCGCCTGCGCCACGGCCTCGGCCTCAGAGCCCGTCCACCGGGTGGTGGAGCTTGGGGTCCTTGTGGCGCAGCAGCTTGGGGCTGACGTTCTCGACGATGCGGTAGCCGGGGCGCTCGAACACCGCCGGGTCCTTCACCGCCACCATGTTGAAGCCGTGCGGCGGGCCTTCAAGGTAGACCTTGTCCTGCGGGATCAGCTCGACCGGCTTGCCGGAGAGGTCGACGTTGGAGTTGAAGTCGCGCAGGGCGAAGAGGTGGTAGCCGAGGCCGGTCAGGAATCGGGAAATCTCGGTGTTGGCCATCCCCTGGCTCCAGTCCACGTAGTGCCGGTGCACCTCGTAGACGATGTGCGGCGCGTCAGAGCCGGCCAGGAACCTCTCAGCGCCCTGCAGGGCCGCCAACTCCGCGCCCTCGATGTCGACGACGATCAGGTCCAGCCGGTCGACGCCCTGCGCCGCCAGATAGTCGGCGATGGTCACCGTCCGGAAGGCGTCGGCGGCGCCGGCCTCGGCCTTCTCGGCGGTGGCGAAGGAATCGTAGCCGACCAGCTTCAGGTGCTCGGAGGAGGAGCTCCACAGGCCCTCGGGGCGGGCCACGATGTTGGTCAGGCCGTTGATCTCGGCGTTGCGCATCAGCATCCGCCGCTGGTCCGAGTTGGGCTCGAAGGCGTGGACGATCCCGCCGTTCCTGGCGACCTCGCGGGCGATCAGGATGGCGTGGTCGCCGAAGTAGGCGCCGCCGATGACCACCTGCCGGGCGTCCTTGGCCAGGTCCACGACGATGCGCGAGGTCATCGGCTCCCAGGCGTGATCGGGCACGGCCGGCTCGCTCATCACGAAGTCGCGGGCGATCTTGGAGCGGTAGAGGAACTCGAACGTCACGCCGTTCGAGAGGCTGCGCCGCACCGGCTCGCCCTCCTGATAGACGGCGTCCACCAGCGGGCCGGTGACGTCCTCGCGCAGATCGACGCCGGGCGTGGCGATCTCCTTCTCCAGCGCCAGCAGGTGACGGACGAAGGCCTCGCGCCAGCCGGGGGTGGCGCGGAGCTTCTCGAGGGCGGCGGCGAGCTTTTCCTGGTCCATCGACCTTGGGTTCCTAAAGGTAGTCGGCATAGGCCGCATCGCGCGGCGAGATGACCTTGGGCTCGGCCGGCCAGGCGATGGCGAAGGCCGGATCGTTCCAGCGGACGCCGCGGTCGTGGCCCGCCTCGTAGCGCGGGGCGATCTGATAGACCACGTCCGTCTCCGGCTCCAGGGTCAGGAAGCCGTGGGCGACGCCCTGCGGGATCAGCACCGCGCGCGCATTGTCCGCCGACAGCTCCACCGAGACCCAGCGGCGGTGGGTGGGACTGTCCGGGCGCAGATCCACGGCGACGTCGAAGGCGCGCCCGCGGGTGACCCGCACCAGCTTGGTCTCCGCATGCGGCGGAGCCTGGTAGTGCATCCCGCGCAGGGTGAAGGCGGCGGTGTTGCGCGAGAGGCTGGTCTGGGCCGGGTCGAACGGATGGCCGGCGGCGGCGAACTCGTCCGGGCAGTGCAGGCGCGCGAACAGGCCCCGCTCGTCGCTCGCGGGCTCGATCTCGACGATGACGACGCCGGCGATCTCCGTCTCTTCGAACCGCATCAGTCCAGGACCTGCACGTGCGGCGTGGCGATGACGAAGCGGCCGCCCCAGTCGCGCACGAAGGCCAGCTGGCCGATGATCTCGTCCTTGATGTTCCAGGGCAGGATCAGGACGTAGTCGGGGCGCACCTCGGCGACCTTCTCGGGCGCCAGGATCGGGATGTGGCTGCCCGGCAGGTAGCGGTCCTGCTTGACCGGGTTGGCGTCGAAGGCGGCGACGATGTCGTCCGTCCCCACCCGGCAGTAGTTCAGGAAGGTGTTGCCCTTGGCGGCGGCGCCATAGGCGGCGATCCGCTTCCCCTCGGCCTTGGCGCGGGCGAGGAAGGCCAGGAACTCGTCCCGCACCGCCTCGACCCGCGGCGCAAAGCCCCGGTACGTCTCGATCCGGCCAAGCCCCGCCTCGGCCTCCCGGGCCCGCAGCGCCCGCAGCGCGTCGGTCTCGGCGTGGGCGGCGCCCTGGTGGGCGCAGAAGAGGCGCAGGCTGCCGCCGTGGGTGGGCAGCAGCTCCACGTCGAAGGGGCGCAGCCCGTGGGCCCTCAGCACCTGCTCCACCGCCAGCAGCGACAGGTAGGAGAAGTGCTCGTGGTAGATGGTGTCGAACTGCACCTTCTCGATGAGGTTCAGAAGGTGCGGGAATTCGAAGGTCAGCACGCCTTCGCGCTTCAGCACGCGGCGGAAGCCCTCCACGAAGTCGCCGATGTCCGGCACGTGGGCGAGCACGTTGTTGGCCGCCATGAGGTCGGCGCGCACGCCGCGGTCGGCCAGCGCCTGGCCCGTCTGCGCGCCGAAGAACATCACCTCGGTGGGCACGCCCCGGGCGCGGGCGGCCTCGGCGGTGCCGAGGGTGGGCTCGATGCCCAGCACCGGCACGCCCATGGCGACGAAGTGCTGCAGCAGATAGCCGTCGTTGCTCGCCACCTCGACGACCAGGGAGTCCGGCCCGAGGCCGAACCGCTGCGCCATCGCCGCGGCGTAGCGGCGCGCATGCTCGACCCAGCTGGCGGAATAGGAGGAGAAGTAGGCGTAGCCCTCGTCGAAGATCTCGTCGGCGGCCACGGGATCGTCCACCTGCACGAGGAAGCAGCTGGAGCAGACGCGGGCGTGCAGCGGGTAGGCCCGCTCGGTCCCCGCCTCGAGCTGCTCGCGGGTCAGGTTGCTGTTGGCCAGCGGCTGGTCGCCAAGGTCCAGGAAGGTCTCGGTCAGCGGGGCGCGGCAGAAGCGGCAGAGGGGCGTCATCGGCCGCCCTCGTAGAGCGCGATCTGCTCTTCGCAAAGGGCGCGCGCGTCCTCGCCCGCGCCCTGGCGGCGATACCAGTCCATGGTCAGGCGCACGGCGGCCGGGCCCTCGAGGCGGCTTTCGAAGCCGAGCGCCCGGCCGGCGAGGCTGGTGTCCACCGCCAGCGCCTTGGCCTCCAGCGAGGCGGGATCGGGTTCATGGATCCACTGTTTGGCGCCGAGCGCCTCCACCGCCAGGCTCGCCAGTTCGCCGACGGTGACCTGCGGCCCGTCCGGGCGGGGGCCGAAGTTGACCGCGCGCGGCGTCGCGGGATCCCCCGCCAGCCGCTCGAGCAGCACGAGGTAGCCGGCCAGGCAGTCCAGCACGTGCTGCCAGGGCCGGGTGGCCTCGGGATGGCGCAGGACCACCGCCTCGCCGGCCCGGGCCGCGCGGACGATGTCGGCCACCAGCCGGTCGCGGGAGAAGTCGCCGCCGCCGATGACGTTGCCGCCGCGGGCCGTGCCCACCGCCACGCCGGCGCGTTCGAAATAGCTGCGGGCGAAGCTGGCGGTGACGATCTCCGCCGCGGCCTTGGAGGCCGAGTACGGGTCCTTGCCGCCCAGGCAGTCGGCCTCGGCGAAGGCTCGGCCGGAGTCGTTGTTGGCGTAGACCTTGTCGGAGGTGACGACGAGCGCCGCCTTCAGCGCCCGCTGGCCGCGTAGCGCCTGCAGCAGGTGGGCCGTGCCCATCACGTTGGCCGCGAAGGTTCCGACCGGGTCCTCCACCGAGGCCCGCACGATCGGCTGGGCGGCCATGTGCAGCACGACATCGAAGGCCTCGCCGGCGACCGCGGCCTCGACGGCGGCGGCCTCGCGCAGGTCGAGGATGTGCGAGCGCACCAGCCCCTCCACGCCGGCCAGCTCGAACAGGCTCGGGTTCTGGTCGGGCGCGAGCGCCAGGCCGGTGACCTCGGCGCCCATGCGCGTCAGCCAGATCGCCGCCCAGCTCCCCTTGAACCCGGTGTGGCCGGTGAGCAGGACCTTCTTCCCGCGCCAGAAGGCGGAATCGGGGCGCGTCATGGCCAGTTGCGCCAGGGCGCCTTGCCCGAGGCCCACAGCGCCTCGAGGTGGTTCTTGTCGCGCAGGGTGTCCATGGCGGCCCAGAAGCCGTCGTGGTGGTAGGCCATCAGCTCGCCGTCCCGCGCCAGCCCCTCCAGGGGTTCCAGCTCCCAGGAGGTGGCGTCGCCCTCGATCCGATCGACCACCGCCGGCTGCAGGACGAAGAAGCCGCCGTTGATCAGGCCGTTGTCGCCGGGCGGCTTCTCGATGAAGCGGCGCACATGTCCCTCGTCGATTTCCAGGGCGCCGTAACGGCCCGGCGGGGCGACCGCGGTCACCGTCGCCTGGCGCCCGTGATTGCGGTGGAACTCGGCGAGCGCGCGCAGGTCCACGTCGGCCAGACCGTCGCCGTAGGTGAAGAAGAAGGGCTCGCCAGGATTGAGGTACTTCGCCACCCGCTTCAGCCGCCCCCCGGTAAGGGTCTCGGGCCCGGTGTCCACCAGAGTGACGCACCACGGCTCGTGATTGGTGGCGTGATACTGCGTCTCGCCGGTGGCCAGGTTCACCGTCAGGTCCGCGTTGTGCAGGACGTAGTTGGCGAAATACTCCTTGATGACGTAGCCGCGGTAGCCGAGGCAGATCACGAAGTCATTGAAGCCGTGCTGCGAGAACAGCTTCATGATGTGCCAGAGGATCGGCCGCCCGCCGATCTCGATCATCGGCTTGGGCTTGAGGTGGCTCTCTTCCGAGATCCGCGTCCCGAGGCCCCCGGCCAGGATCACCGTCTTCATTCGTTCGCCTTCTTGGCGCGCGCCCGAGTCGCGCCGGCCTACTTAGCCGGACCGGCGGCGGATCAGGAAGCGATACGCCGCCGCGCCCCCGATATCCCCGCTCATCCCGGCGGAGGCCGGGACCCAGAATGGCGGGCGCGGGGGCGGGCGCCACGAACGCAGCGCCGGTCCAGCCAGTTCAGAGCCTTGGATCTGGGTCCCGGCCTTCGCCGGGATGAGCGGTGTTGAGGGAGCGGGGTGCGCCCCTCAGTACGGCACCTTCCACTCGTCCATCCACGGCGAGGTCTTGGCCTCGTCGGCGAAGCGATAGGCGAAGCGGTGCTGGTTCTTGTCGGTCCAGGCGTAATGGTCCTCGAACACCTTGGTCTGGATGTTCTCGGTGTCGCACTGGCAGGCGCTGGCCGGACAGGGGCGCGGCCCGTCGAGGAACTCGATCTTCGGCGAGACGGTGAGGTCGCCGAGGATGCGGCCGTGCTCGGCGCCGCCGCAGGGCTTCACCACGCCGTAGGGGTCGATGAACAGGTATTTGAAGCCGGCGTTGCACAGGCCCGGCTTCTTCAGATTCAGCAGGAACTCGTAGTCGTGGCGCGAGTAGATCACCTCGCGCACGATCGCCCGCTCCTCCTCGGTGTAGGCCTGCGGATAGAGCTTGCCCTCGTATTCGCCGATGAAGGGTTGGATGAAGTGGTCGACGCCGACGGCGGCGAACTTCTCCTTGATCTCGCGCAGCTTCGGCAGCGCCGGCGGATAGGCGACGCTCATCGTCGTCAGATCGTAGTAGGTGGCCAGCTCCTGGGCCGCGGCCACCCAGGCGTCGGCGCTCTTCACCTCGGTCGGGTGGTAGCTGGCGACGAGGGCCACCTTCTCCTTGGGAATGCCCTTCAGGATCCGGGCGTACTGCTGCGGGTGGAAGGAGAGGTTGGTGATGAGGTTGAGGACCTTGACGTGGTCGCAGGCCGCCAGCTTGCGGGCGCCCTCCACCAGGACCTTGGAGATGAAGAACTCCCCGCCCACTCCGATGCGCAGGTTGATCGGGAAGTCGAGCTTGCAGAGGTTGTCGACGACCTGGAGGTAGCGCTCCTCGCTCCAGGGGCTCTCAGGGCGGCCCTCCGGCGGGGCGTGGCCGGCCACGCAGTAGGGACACTTGTAATTGCAGACCGGGTAGTCGGTGTAGAACCGCACGTTGATCACCCGCTCGCGCGCCGGATCGGCGGCGGGCGGAGCGGCCTGCGGCGGCGCGTGCGGGCGCACCAGCTCGGCCACCGGCGCGGGGGCCGCGGCCGGCGCGGGCGGCTCGGCCATCAGCCGGCCCCCGAAGATCCGCTTCAGCGACAGCTCAGGCATATTGTCTCCCGGCCCAGGGGACGTCGTAGCCCAACAGCTCCACGTCCTCGGCGAATCGGTTGCGCACCAGTTCGACCGTCTCCTCGTCGTAGTAGTCCTCGACCCGGCCCCGTGTCGACGCATTGACGCGCGGCAGCACCTGGCGGGCGATGCCCAGCCGGTCGCAGACGGCGTCGAAGTCGGCCTGCAGGGTCTCGTAGCGCATGAGGTGGTCGAAATTGCGGACGACCTCGGCCAGCGGCTGGCCGGGACGCTCGCGCAGGAAGTAGGTCATCGGCGGCGCGCCGTTGAGGAACTCCACGAAGCTCTCGCGGGTGAAGCCGCCCACCTGCCGGTGCGGCGAGAAGTAGTAGGAGATCGCCCACTCCCACGGATTGCGCACACAGGCGAACTTGAAGAGCCGCGCGTAGGTCTCGGCCGGCAGCTTCTCGCGGTACTCCGACAGCGGGCTGTGCTTGGCGAAGCCGTAGGTCGGGTTGCGCACCTCGAACCGTTCGACGCCGTCCTGGTAGGGCTCCTTGGCGAGGATCTCGTCCTCGGAGTAGCGCCTGAGGATGTTCTGGATGGAGTTGCCGCCGGTCTTCGGCACGTGGACGAAGAGGAAGGGCGGGGTGAGCGCCATCATGTCCCCACCTCCGGTCCGGGAACGCCCGCCGGGCGCGGGGCCTGCGGAAGTGAATGCGGATGCGGCAAGCTCGATACCAATCCCGTTGCGGCGTGGCCCTGCGGCCCTTGGATGCAGGCGCAGCTCACTTAGGTAGCCCGAGTCCGCCGCACAATCGCAACGGCGCCACACTTCCGTCCGCCGGTCTGGCCAGCCTCGCGCCCACATCGCCAGGGAGACCCAGCATGCGCCTTCGCCATCTCGCCTTCCTCGCGCTCGTCGTCGCCGGCTGCTCGCCGGCCGCCTCGGACGGATCGGGCAAGGACGCCCCGGCGGCGCAGGCGGCGGCTCCGGCCGCGGCGACGGCCGCCCCGCCCCCCGACGGGGCCCCACGGCTGGTCTTCCCGGTCGCCTGCAAGGTCGGGGAGAGCTGCGAAGTGCAGAACTATGTCGACCGCGACCCCGGGCCGGGGGTGAAGGACTACATGTGCCTGAGCCGCACCTACGCCGACCACGGCGGCGTCGACATCCGCCTGCCGGACCTGGCGGCCCAGAAGCGCGGCGTCGACGTGCTCGCGGCGGCGGCCGGGACGGTGCTGCGGGTCCGGGACGACATGCCGGACGTCTCGGTGCGGCAGAGCGGGACCGGCGCCGTGGACGGCCGCGACTGCGGCAACGGTCTGGTCATCGACCACGGCGGCGGCTGGGAGACCCAGTACTGCCACATGGCCCAGGGGAGCCTGAGGGTGCAGCCCGGCCAGACGGTGGCCGCGGGCGAGCCGATCGGGCGGATCGGCCTCTCCGGCATGACCGAGTATCCGCACCTGCACATCACCGTGCGCCGCGCGGGAACCGTGGTGGACCCCTTCGCCCCGGCCGGCGGCGACACCTGCCGGGCGCAGGATGCCCTGTGGGACCCAGGGGCGATGGCCCAGATGGCCTACAAGCGCCAGACGGTGCTCAACACCGGCTTCACGTCGCAGGCCGTGCAGATGGAGGCCCTGGAGGCCGGCGCCCTGCCCCCGGCCGGCGGCGACGCGCCCGCCCTCGTGGCCTATGTGCGGGCCATCAACCTGGAGCCCGGCGATGTGCAGGAGCTGGTCCTGCGCGGGCCGGCCGGCGCCGTCCTGGCCGCCGGCAAGGCCGAGCCGATGCCGCGGGCGCGGGCCCAGCACATGATGTTCGTCGGCAAGAAGCGGCCGCAGGAGGGCTGGCCGCAGGGCCGCTACCAGGCGACCTATCGGGTGGTCCGCGGCGACGGCCAGGAGGCCGTGCGAAAGACCTTCGAAATCAGTCTCTGAGACCGCTTCCGTAGCGCCACGGTCTGGGATAAGCTGGGCGCGTCAGCCTAGCTCTCCATGGCTGTGTCGCTTTGGCCGGGTCGTAGAAGCACAAGCTTCGCGGCCCGGCCTTTCGCTTTTCGGGGGTCGGCTAGTGGCCGCCGCCGGGCCGCTCGCGCAGCACCAGCACGCCGATCGCGGTCGCCACGACCGCCACGAAGGCCGAGCCCAGGAAGCCGGTCTTGGTGCAGAACAGCAGGGTCAGGAACAGCACCGCCACGGCGGTGGCCAGCGAACCCCACTTGGTCAGGGCCATGACCAGGTGGAAGGTCGAGGTCTGCTCCGAGATGTCCATCTCGCCGCGGTGGTAGTCGGAGGCAGGTCCGGCCATGGGCTTACGTCGTCTCTTTCGTCTGAACTGTCGAACTTGCGCCGGGTGCTACACGAGAGCGCCGCGCCGCTCAAGCCGGCCAGGCCGCCAGCAGCGCCCGAAGGGCGGCCACCAGGGCCAGCGGCTGATCGACCATGATGTGGTGGTTGGAATCGGGGATGGCGATCTGGATCATGTCCTCGGGCAGCGGCGATCCCCCGCCCTGCAGGCGCCGCTGGGCCACGCCGGACTTCTCGCCGTAGATGTGGGCGATCGGCACCTTCACCACGGGGCGGCCGCCTTCGGAGAGCCGGTTCATCGCCGTGCGGTCCAGCTTGTTCCACATGGCCGGGTCGAACCGCCAGGTCCAGCCCATGCCCGAGCCGTCCTCCAGAGGCGCCTGCTTCAGCGATTTGCGGGCGATGTAGTCGGCGACGAACAGGTGGCCCGGCGCCTGCGGCGGCATGAAGCGGAAGCGCTTCAGCGCGGTCGGGATGTCCGGGTAGACCCGGTTGGCCCGGTCGGTGGTGGGGATGTTGCGCACCCGCTCGGCCCGGCGCTCCATCTCCTTCTGCTGGGCCGGCGGCGGGCCGCCGAAGCCGGTGTCCACCAGCACGGCCGCGTGCATGCGGTCCGGATGGCTGGCCGCGGCGAAGAACACCTGCGAGCCGCCGAACGAGTGGCCGATGTAGATCGGCTTGCGGCCGCCCTCGTACAGCCCCGCCGCCCGGGCGCAGGCCTCCGCGTCCTCGGCGAAGTCCTGGAAGGCGTAGGTCTCGCGCCAGTCCGAGGCGCCCATGCCGGCCAGGGACATGGAGGCCACCCGGTAGTCCTGGGCCAGGAACGGGGCGATGAAGCTCCACCAGTCGGCGTGCGCCGAGTTGCCGTGCACCAGCAGCAGGCCGGGCTTGCCGATCTCGCCCCAGGTCAGCAACTCGATCCTGGTGCCGAGGGATTCGACGAACCGGCGCTCCGGCTCCTGGGCGATGGCGTCCTTGAACCACTGGGGCGCCTCGGGCTCGCGCCCTTCGAAGGGCGCCAGGGGCGACTGCACCTCCGGCGGCAGCTCTCCGGGCTCGGTGTGGACCGGGCGGTCGTCGAAGGCTTCCGGCTTGACGGCCGGCGATGCGTCTTCGGCCATCAGCCGCTACCCCTCGCTATCGCACAAAAGAATGCGGATGCTGACTAACGGGCGTTTGAGAAATGGCAAGCGCCCAGGAGTCACAGCTCAGCCGCAACCGCGGCGGCGCCCCGGCCGTTGACCTCTCGCATTCGTGATTGAACAGGAGCTCGTCATGACCTCGTACAAGCCTGCCCGCATCCTCGGCCTGGCCGCCGCCGTCGCCTTCGCCGGCGCCCTCTCCGCCTGCGGCGGGCGCGAAGCCGAAAGCGAGACCGCCACCTCCGAGGCCGAGGTGTCCACCGAGGCGCCGCCGGAACAGGTGACCGACGCCCAGCTCAAGGCCGCCGCCGACGAGGCCGCCGCCGCCGCCGCGGCGGGCGGGGCGACCACCAGCACCGCCCCGACCATGGACCCGGCCGCGCCCGCCTCCGGAGCACCCGCCGCCCCGGGGACCACGACCGCTCCGACGACGACCACTCCGGCCGCACCGGCCTCGGGGTACTGACCCTAGACCTCTCCCCCCGCTCAGCGGGGGGAGAGGGTTGGGTGAGGGGGGCCTCTCCGCCTAGAGCGGCGCTGACCTGAACTCGCCGGCTCCGCCGGCTCGCCCCCTCACCCTACCCTCTCCCCGCCTTGCGGGGAGAGGTCACGAAACCAACGCCTCGAACTCGTCGACGAGGCGCTCCATCTGCTTCACGCCGGCGGCCCAGAAGGCCTTCTCGCGGGGATTGAGGCCGAAGGGCTTCAGCGCCTCGACGTAGGTGCGGGTGCCGCCGGCGGCGAGCAGCTCCTCGTAGAGAGGGGCGAAGCCGGCCGGGTCCTCGCGCCGCTTCTCCATCAGCCCGCGCACCAAAAGGTCCCCGAACGCGTAGGCGTAGACGTAGAACGGCGCATGCACGAAGTGGCTGATGTAGGCCCAGTAGTGCTCGTAGCCGGGGTTGAGCCGGATGGCCGGCCCCAGGCTGTCGCCCATCACCTTCATCCACAGCTGCGAGATCTCGTCGGGCGACAGCTCGCCCTGCGCCCGGCGGGCGTGGAACTCGGTCTCGAACTGGTGGAAGGCGATCTGGCGGAAGACGCTGTTCAGCCCGTCCTCGATCTTGCCGGCCAAGAGGCCGCGTCGCTCGTCGGGCGTCGCCTCGGCCAGGAGCCGCTCGAACACCAGCCCCTCGCCGAAGATCGAGGCCGTCTCGGCCAGGGTCAGCGGGGTGTCGGCCAGCAGGGTGCCGAGCGGGGCGCAGAGGGTCTGGTGGACGGCGTGGCCGAGCTCGTGGGCCAGGGTCAGCACGTCCCGCCGCTCGCCCATGTAGTTCATGAACACGTACGGGTGCTTGTCCGAGGTCACCGGGTGGGAATAGGCGCCCGACTGCTTGCCGGGCCGGGGCCGGGCGTCGATCCAGGGCTGGGCGAAGAAGCTGCGGGCGCTATCGGCGAAGCGGGGCGCCAGGGCGGCGAAGCTGTCCAGCACCATCGACTGGGCCTCGCTCCAGGTGAAGGTGCGGGGCGCGCTGGTGTCGAGCGGGGCGTTGCGGTCCCAGTAGTCGAGCTTGGACCGGCCCATCACCTTGGCCTTGAGCCGATAGTAGCGGTGGCTGACGGCCGGATAGGACTCCACCACCGCGGCGACCAGCGCGTCGACCGCGTCGGCGTCCACCTCGTTGGCGATGTGGCGGGAGGCGGCCGGCGTCGGATAGCGCCGCCAGCGGTCCTCCACCTGCTTCTCGAAGGCCAGGGTGTTGAGGGCCAGCGACAGCACGGGCGTGCGCTCGGCCAGCGCCTTGGCAAGCCCCTGGGCCGCCTGCTTGCGCCGCTCGGGCATGGGATCGGAGAGGCGGTTCAGGGCCTCCGGCAGGGTCAGGGTGTCGCGGCCCGCCTTGGCCGTCAGCCGGGCCAGGGTCTCGTCGTAGAGACGCACCCAGTTGGCCACCGCCGGGCTGCGGTCCAGCAGGATCCGCTCCAGGTCGGGGCTCAGCTCGTGCGGCCGCGACAGCCGCACGCGGCGCAGCCAGGGCCGCCAGATCCCCGCCTTCGGATAGGCGTCGAGCGCCGCGTCCAGCTCGGCGTCGTCCAGCTGGTTGATCTCCAGCGTGAAGAACAGGGCCAGAGAGGCGATCTCGGCGGTGCGGGCGCGCAGGTCGGCCTCGAACTTGGCCCAGGCCGGATCGTCGCGGGCGGTGGAGGCGGCCAGGCCCGCGAAGGCGCCGACCGCGCCCAGCAGGTTGGCGCCGCGCTCGTAGAGGCGGACGCCCTCGTCCAGCAGACCGCCCAGGCGGGCCGCGTCGGCGCGGGCTTCGATCAGCTTGCCTTCCAGCTCGGCGAGCGCCTCGGCGGCGGTCCTCGCCTCGGCCAGGTCGGCGGCGATCTTCGGGTCCTCGCGGCCGGCGTAGAGGTCGTCGAGCCGCCACTGCGGCAGGGCGTCGGGATTGAATGGCGCGTTCATGGGGCCGGTATAACCGATGGCGCGGATCGGAACGACGGGGTTCGCGCCCGGGAGATGCGTTCGGCGGCGATTAGGACGCCTGCGGTGCGCGGGCCAGGGCGTCGGCCAGCCAGCGCCGCAGCGCCGCCACCTCGTCGCGGATGACCTCTTCGTCGCGCAGCGCGAAGCCGAGGGCGAAGGCGCCTTGCGTGCCGGCCATCAGGTGGACGGCGCCCGACCTGGCCGCGGCGGCGTCGAGGCCGGCGGCGCGGAACTGCCGCTCCAGCCACGCGAGCATGTCCCGGAAGACCTGGGCCGCCGGGGCCGCATCCAGGCCCTCATGGCTGAGATCGGCGGCCAGCTGGGCCACGGGACAGCCGAGCTGGGCGCGGTCCCTGGCGATGCGGTCGGCGCCGTCCAGGAAGGCGCCCAGCCGGGCGGCCGGCTCGTCCAGCGCCTGGTCCAGGCCGCTCAGGAAGGCCGCGAAGAAACCCTGGTGCCGGTCCGCGACGGCCGCGCAGAGCGCCTGCTTGGTGGGGAAGTAATAGAACACGCCCCCCGCCGGGACGCCCGCCCGCTGCGCCACCTGGGCCAGGGTGGCGCCGCCCACGCCGCTCTCGCGGAACAGGGCCTCGGCCGCCGCCAGCAGCTTCTCCCTGCGCCTTCGGCCTCGTTGCTGCGCCATGGAATATTCCAAGTGAGTTGACTCACTTATTTTGGCATGGGAGGACTCCGCCGTCCAGAGAGGAGCCCGCCCATGCAGGCCGAAATCGTCGCCGCGCTTCCGAAATCCGTCGCCGGGGTGGCGGTGCCCGACACCGCCGCGGCCAAGGCCGCCGCCCGGCTGTGCGCCGAGCACAGCCCCGGATTCCTCTACAATCACTGCCTCAGGACCTACGCCTTCGGCAGGCTGCTGATGGCCCGGCAGGGGATGGCCTGCGACGCCGAGCTGACCTTCATCGCCTCGGCGCTCCACGACCTCGGCCTGCTGGAGCCGTTCATGACCCCGACGCAGCGGTTCGAGGTGGACGGCGCCGACGCCGCCCGCGCCTTCGCGCTCGAGCACGGGTTCTCGGACGCCGAGGCGGACGTCGTCTGGGACGCGATCGCGCTGCACACCTCGCCCGGCATCGCCGTCCGGAAGCAGGCCGAGATCGCCTTCGTGCACATCGGCGCGGGCGCCGACGTGTGCGGGCTGGGGATGTCCCTCATTTCGCCCGATGACGTGGCCGAGGTGCTGGACGCCTGGCCCAGGCTGCAGTGCAAGACGCAGTTCCACCGGCTGATGCTCGAGGTCTGCCGGCGCAAGCCTCAGGCCCAGGCGCTGACCTTCACCGCCGAGCTCGGACGGGCCCACATCCACGGCTTCGCCTGCCCGACCTTCGAGCAGCTCATGGCCGCCGCCCCGTTCGACGAATGACCACCGCCATGGAAGGACGCCCCTTGCGCCGGCTCATCGCTTCCGGATCGCCCTTCGAGCGCGACATCGGCTACTCGCGCGCCGTGGTGGACGGCGAGTGGGTCTTCGTCTCCGGCACGACCGGGTTCGACTACGCCACCATGCGGATCTCGGACGACGTCGCCGAACAGACCGAACAGGCCCTGCGCAACATCGAACAGGCGCTCGAGGCGGCCGGCTCGGACCTCAGCCAGGTTGTCCGGGTGCGCTACATCCTGCCGAACGCGGAGGACTTCCCCGCCTGCTGGCCGGCGCTGCGGCGGGCGTTCGGCGAGGTGCGTCCGGCGGCGACGATGTTCGCGGCGGGGCTCGCCGACCCGCGGATGAAGATCGAGATCGAGGTGACGGCCAGGACGGCGCGGAACGGGCTTTAGGGCAGCTCGCCGCGGCTGACGGCGATACCCATCTGCAGGCTGCGGCCGATCATCTCCGCCTTCTCCACGACGAGCTCCGCCGCCGGCGACGGCCAGACCTCGCGGGCCGTCTGGCGGAACAGCTCGAGCCAGCGGGCGAAGTGGGCGGGCTGGATGTCCGGCACCTGCACGTGCGCGGCCATCGGTCGGCCCTTGAAGCGGCCGGTCATCAGCAGCACCGAGCTCCAGAAGTCGCAGAGCTTCTCCAGGTGCTCGTCCCAGTCGTCCACCGCCTGGTTGAAGATCGGCCCCAGCACCGGCTCGGCCCGGACCTTCGCATAGAAGGCGTGCACCAGCTCGGCGATCATCTCCTCGGTCACCCCGGCGGCGTAGCCGGGGGCGATCTGGGTGCGGTCTTTGCGGGGCGCCTGGGCGGTCATGGTCCCGCATATGGCGCTGATCCGGCCCGCATCCAATTCCGGAACTCTACCTATCCGTCATCCCGGACGGCCGCAGGCCGATCCGGGACCCAGCAGCCGTGCGCCCTGGGTCCCGGCTCTCCGCTTCGCTGCGGCCGGGATGACGGTGATAGTCAGCCCCGGCTCGGCAGCACCACGACGGCGTGGCCCGGGCAGGTGGCTTCGCCGTTCTGGTTGAGGACGTTGGTCTCCAGGCGGACCTGGTTCTCGCCGCCGACCGCGCCCTTCTCCACCACCTTGCCGACCACCGTCAGGGTGTCGCCCTTCTGGTTGATGGCCCGGTACTGGCAGCCGATCTCGCGGATCTCGGCCTCGTCGCCGATCCAGTCGCGCAGGGCGTTGACGAGGTAGGCGTAGCGCAGGTTGCCCATGCCGAAGCCGCCCTTCTCGTTGCCCGCCCGGCGGCCGGCCTCGTCGTCCATGTGGAAGGGGACGAACTCGTCGTTCACCGCGGCATAGCGGTTCCAGTGCATGTAGTCGGTCGTGCGGCTCCACTTGGGCAGCTCATCGCCGACCTTCACATCCTCGAAGTAGACGTTCACGGTCATCTTGCGGCCCCTCAGTACTGGATCGACGTGGAGATGCGGCGACGGACGAACTCGCCCTTCTGGTTCGTCCACTCGGTCTCGCGGAACGAGTAGAGCATCAGGCCGAAGCGGCCCTGGCGCTCGTTGAAGTCCGAGAGGCGGGTCTTGGAGGTGATCACGTCGCCGGGACGCATGGGGACGCCGTAGGTGTCGGTCTGGCCGCCGTTCATATTGGTCAGACGCAGGCCGTCCTTGCGCGGGGCGCCGCTCCCCATGGCGATCCTCGGCCGCTCCACCGGCCAGGCGAAGGGGTTGAAGTCGGCGGGCGCGATGACGCCGCCCCAGCGGGTGGTCCTGGCGTACTCTGCGTCCCAGTAGATGCGCGGCGGCGTCTCGGGCCAGTAGGTGGCGATCGCCCACTTGCGGATGTCCGAGGCCCCGATCGGCGGGCTGACCCGCTCCCCGCCCCACTTGCCCTTGGCCTCCTGCAGTTCCGGAGTGACCAGGGTGTCCACGCCCTGCGCCATCGCGTCTTCCTCCACCGTCGTTGTCGTTGGCGGCAGCTAAGCAGCGGGCAGGGAGAGGCGCAATCGGATGGGTGACAGGTGGCCGCCGGCGGCGGCGACCGGTCACCGGCGGCCGCCCGCCCTCCTCTCCCCCGACGCGAAGCGCGAGGGGAGAGGCCGGGAGAGGGGCGGAGCGGAGTGTGTTCCGAACGCTGGATGGCCGGGCGAAACGGGCGGGCGTCTGCGGGACTCGTTCGACCGCCTCACGGCGGACGCGCCGCTCCCCCCCTCTCCTCGATCCTCTCCCCTCGGCCTTCGGCTCGGGGGAGAGGAGGCTAGAACCTCTGCGTCGCCAGCAGGATGTTGGTCTCGGTCTGGGCGATGCCTTCGATGAGGCGGATGTCGTCGAGTGTGCGGGCGAACTCGCCGAGGTTCTCGCAGGCCAGTTCGGCGATCAGGTCCCAGCGGCCATTGGTGGAGTGGATGGCCTCCACCTGCTTGAAGCCGCGCAGAGCCTTGATCACCGCGGCCGAACGCTCGCCCTCGATGTTGATGGCCATGATGGCGCGGATCCGCTGGTCCTCCACGTCCGGCCGGGTGGCGATGGTGAAGGCCTGGATGTCGCCGTGGGCGAGCATGCGGTCGATGCGGTTCTGCACCGTGCCGCGGGAGACCTTCAGCTGGGCGGCCAGGCTGGAGATCGATTCGCGGGAGTTGGCGCGCAGCAGGCTGACCAGCTTGCGGTCGGTCTCGTCCATGCCGGAATGACAGCACTTGCTGGCGAATTGTCAAATCTGAGACGAATCTCGCGCAACAGTGCAGCTTTTCGCTAGCTGAACTGCCCGGCATGCTTGGGTCATCCCGTTGTGGCTTGGGGTGATGCGTATGAGTAGCCGTCCGCTGATCCTGATGACCGATCCCGGTCACTACGAGGTCAGCTACCAGATCAATCCGTGGATGCGCCCGGACGCCTGGGCCGAGTGCGCCCAGTCCCGCGCTGAGGCCGCCCGAGGCGCCTCGGCGGCGCTGTGTGCGGCGCTGCAGGCGGCCGACGCCCAGGTGGAGATCCTGCCCGGCCGGCCGGGGCTGCCGGACATGGTCTTCCCGGCCAACGCCGCCGTGGTGCTGGACGGCACGGCCCTGATGGCCCGCTTCCGCCATCCGGAGCGCCAGGGCGAGGAGGCGCCGTTCCGCGAGGCGTTCGAGGCCTTGAGGGCCCGGCGGATGATCGACGAGATCGTCTCCCTGCCCGACGGCCTCTTCCAGGAAGGCGCCGGCGACGCCCACTGGGACGCCCACCGCCAGCTGTTCTGGACGGGGTACGGCCCCCGCTCCTCCAAGGAGGCTGTTCCCGTCATCGCCGAGGTGTTCGGCCAGGAGGTGGTCGCGCTCGAGCTGGCGACCCAGCAGTTCTACCACCTCGACACCTGCTTCTGCCCGCTGCCCGGCGGCGAGGCGCTCTACTTCCCGCCGGCCTTCACAGAGGCGGGCCGGGCGGCCATCGCGGCCTTCACCGATCCCGACCAGCGGATCGAGGCTGCGCCCGACGAGGCCGCCGCCTTCTGCGTTAATGCGGTGTGCCTGGGCAGGACGGTGATCATGGCCAAGGCCCCAGCGCGGCTGAAGGCGATCCTGACCGAGCGCGGCTACCGCGTCGTCGAGATCGACCTGGCCCCCTTCATCCTCTCCGGCGGCGCGGCCTTCTGCATGACCCTGCGCCTGGACCACGCCGCCGCCCGCTCCCGCCCGTCCCTTCCCCTCGCCGCCAACGCCTGAGGCCCGCCATGACCGACACCCTGACCCGAGACCGCGCCGCCGACCTGATCGCGCTGGAGACACTCTACGGCGCCACCAACTACAAGCCGCTGGACGTCGTGCTGACCCGCGGCGAGGGCGTCTACGTCTGGGACGTGAACGGCAAGCGCTACCTGGACTGCCTGGCCGCCTACTCGGCGGTGAACCAGGGCCACTGCCACCCGAAGATCGTCGCCGCGATGGTCGAGCAGGCCGGCCGCCTGACCCTGACCTCGCGGGCCTTCCGCAACGACCAGCTGCCGCTGTTCTACGAAGAGCTCTGCACCCTGACCAAGAGCCACAAGGCGCTGCCGATGAACTCCGGCGCCGAGGCGGTGGAGACGGCCCTGAAGGTCGCCCGCAAGTGGGGCTACGAGGTCAA
This sequence comes from Phenylobacterium terrae, assembly GCF_042681205.1. Lineage (NCBI taxonomy): Bacteria > Pseudomonadati > Pseudomonadota > Alphaproteobacteria > Caulobacterales > Caulobacteraceae > Phenylobacterium > Phenylobacterium terrae. Next base: position 2,183,391 of record NZ_JBHUEY010000001.1, on the reverse strand, counting down.
GGGCGTCGCCAAGGACAGGGCCGAGATCATCGTGTGCAAGCAGAACTTCCACGGCCGCACCCTGGCGGTGGTGGGCTTCTCGTCCGACCCTTCCACCTACCGCGGCTTCGGCCCGTTCGCGCCCGGCTTCGTGCCCGTGCCCTACGGCGATGCGGCCGCGCTGGAGGCGGCGATCAACGAGAACACGGTCGCCTTCCTGGTCGAGCCGATCCAGGGCGAGGCCGGGGTGATCGTCCCGCCGGCCGGCTACATGAAGACCGCCCGCGAGCTCTGCACGAAGCACAACGTGGTGCTGATCTGCGACGAGGTGCAGACCGGCCTTGGCCGCACCGGCAAGCTGCTGGCCGAGGAGCACGAGGGCATCGAGGCGGACCTGACCCTGGTCGGCAAGGCGCTCTCGGGCGGCTTCTACCCGGTCTCGGCCGTGCTCTCGAACGACGAGGTGATGAGCGCCATCAAGCCGGGCGAGCACGGCTCGACCTTCGGCGGCAACCCGCTGGCCTGCGCCGTCGCCCGGGCGGCGCTGAAGGTGCTGATCGAGGAGGACATGATCGGCAACTCCGAGCGCATCGGCGCGCGGCTGAAGGCGAACCTGGCCTCCATCAAGAGCGACAAGGTCAAGGAGGTCCGCGGACGCGGCCTGATGCTGGCCCTGGAGCTTACCGAGGACCTGGGCGGCGCCCGCCCCTACTGCGAGGCGCTGCAGCACCGGGGCATCCTCTGCAAGGACACCCACGACCACACCATCCGCATCTCCCCGCCCCTGGTGCTGACCGCCGACCAGGCCGACTGGATCGCCGAGCAGTTCGAGGCGGTGCTGAGGGCGTAGGGGCCTTCTTTACCCCGTCATGGCCGGCCTTGTGCCGGCCACCCATCCTGATGGGTCCGCCACCGCCGCAACGGGCTGCGTCGCCGGGACAAGCCCGGCGGTGACAGGAAGGGCCCCCTGCCCTTTCCCGCCATAGATCTCACGGCAGAGGTGTCCGCTGAACGCGGACTCACGCACCGGACTTCCCAACACCGCTCATCCCGGCGGACGCCCGGGATCGGGTTCGCCCGCCCTACGTCTTCGGCGCAGGGCCGCCCTTCGGAGCCGGGACCGCGGGGACGGGCTGCCCCTTCGCCTCGGAGAGGATGTAGGCGCGCAGGTCCTCGGCCTCGGCGGGGGTGAGGAAGGCCTTGAAGCTGGGCATGCCGCGGGGGGCCAGGGCGCCGTCGATCAGGACGGAGTGGAAGCTCTCGGGCGAGAGCAGCATCTGCGAGGCCTTCAGGTCGGGCAGGAAGGCGCCCGAGGCGTTGGGCCCGTGGCAGACCTGGCAGTTGATGTGAAAGAGCTCGAAGCCGCGGCGCACGTCGCCGGTGGAGGAGACGGCCGTGAGGTCGAGCTTCGCCCGCTCGGGCAGCTCGTACTCGGGCGCCTTGGCGGTCCCGCCGAGCTTGAAGACCAGCAGGCGGCCGGGGAGCCTCGGCCGATCCGGCAGCACGAAGGGCGCCGAGAGGGCGCCGGCGCCGCCGTAGCCGACCATGATGGCCACATACTGCTCGCCGCCGAGCTCGTAGGTCATCGGCGCGGCGATGACGCCGTTGGTGGTCTTGTAGGTCCAAAGCTTCTGGCCCGTGCCGGCGTGGTAGGCCGAGAACTCGCCCTGGGCCGCGCCCTGGAAGACGAGGTCGCCGGCGGTGGTCAGCACGCCCGCGTTCCAGAAGTAGGGGTGGTCGACGGTCCAGCGGGCCTTCTGGGCCACCGGGTCCCAGGCGATCAGCTGGCCCTTGATCATCGCCTTGGTGGCGGCCAGCACCGCCTGGTCCGTCGGCAGGGCGTTGGCCAGGAAGTCGAGGCCGGTGTTCCAGGCGCCCGGCCGGTAGGAATAGTCCGCCGCGGCGTTGGTGTAGGCGAACGGGACCTGCTGGGCCGGGATGTAGACCAGCCCGTGCTTGGGGTTGAAGGCCATCGGGTGCCAGTTGTGGGCCCCGAACGGCGCCGGCATCTGGATCGCCGGGGCGTTCTGGTAGCGGGCCGCCGGGTTCTCGACCGGCCGGCCGGTGCGGACGTCGACGCTGGTCGCCCAGGTCACCGGCACATAGTTCTTGGCGCTGATCAGCTGCCCGGTGGCGCGGTCCAGGACATAGAAGAAGCCGTTCTTCGGCGCCTGCATCAGCACCTTGCGGACCTGCCCGCCGATGTTGAGGTCGGCCAGGATGATGTGCTGGGTGGCGGTGTAGTCCCAGGTCTCGCCGGGGGTGGTCTGGTAGTGCCAGACGTAGGCGCCGGTGTCGGGCTTCAGCGCCAGGATCGAGGAGACGAACAGGTTGTCGCCCACCCCGTCCGAGCGGACCTGGTGGTTCCACGGCGAGCCGTTGCCGACGCCGACGTAGAGGATGTCGAGCGCCGGGTCGTAGGCCATGGCGTCCCAGACGGTGGCCCCGCCGCCGGACTGCTTCCAGCCCTCGCCGGACCAGGTGGCGGCGGCCTTCTCGGCCATCACCTTGTCGGAGGCGGCGTTGTCGGGCAGGCCCTGCGGGTTGGGGGCGGTGTAGAAGCGCCAGGCGAGCTGGCCGCTCTCGGCGTCGTAGGCGGAGAGGTAGCCGCGCACGCCGTACTCGCCGCCGCCGTTACCGATCAGGACCTTGCCTTTGATCACCCTGGGCGCGCCGGTGATCGTGTAGGGCTTGGACGTGTCGGTCGTCTGGACGCTCCAGACCGGCTTGCCGGTGGCCGCATCGACGGCGATCAGCCGCCCGTCGAGGGCGCCGACATAGACCTTGCCGTTCCAGACGGCGACGCCGCGGTTCACCACGTCGCAGCAGGCGTCCATGCCCTTCTGGCCGGGCACCTTGGGATCGAACGACCACTTGAGCTGCCCCGTGCGGGCGTCGAAAGCGTAGACCTTGGACCAGGCGGTGGTGGTGTAGAGCACCCCGTCGACCATCAGGGGCGTCGCCTCCTGGCCGCGGTCGGTGTCGAACTCGGCGTACCAGGCCAGGCCCAGTTGGCCGACGTTCTCGGCGTTGACCTGCGTCAGGGGGCTGTGCCGCTGCTCCGAGTAGCTGCGGCCGTAGGACAGCCACTCGGCGTTGCCTTCGGCCGCCTCGAGCCGCGCCTGGTCGACGCCGCGGGGCGCTGCGGCGTCCTCGCCGCGCTGGCAGGCGGCGGCCACGAGAACGGCCGCGACCACCAAGATGAACCTGGTCGCTCGCATGACTTCCTCTCCCCGACCGGCCGGTCTGTCGCGGCCTCGTCGAAAGCCACTGAAGCGCGCACGAAGCGGCGCCGCAAGCCACGACGCCGCGTTAACCCCTGACTCAGCTCTCCGAAACCCGCCCTTTACCCCACCGGCTGTATCACCACGACACAACGAGCCTCGTCCGGACCGCGGTCCAGAGATGGGCAAGCAGAGTTTCACGGTGGGTGTTTTCAGATGAGCAAGACCGTCCTGGTGGTCGACGACGACCCGACCCAGCGCCGGCTGATCCAGGCCGTTCTCGAGCGGGACGGCTTCTCCGTCGCCCACGCCGAGAGCGGGGATGAGGCGATCTCCCACCTGACGTCGGGTGCGGCGGTCGACCTGATCCTGCTGGACCTGGTCATGCCCAACCTATCGGGGCAGGAAACACTGGCCGAGATGCGCGCCCGCGGCTTTTCCCAGCCGGTGATCGTGCTGACCGCCCAGGGCGGCATCGACACGGTGGTGAAGGCCATGCAGGCCGGCGCCGCCGACTTCTTCGTCAAGCCGGCCAGCCCCGAGCGGATCATGGTCTCGATCCGCAACGCCCTCTCCATGGGCGCGCTGAAGGGCGAGGTCGAGCGGCTGAAGAAGCACGCCAGCGGCCGCTTCACCTTCCAGGACATGGTCGGGACCAGCCCGGGGATGCAGCTGGTCCGGCGGATGGGCGAGCGGGCGGCCAAGTCGTCGATCCCGATCCTGATCACCGGCGAGAGCGGGGTCGGCAAGGAGGTCATCGCCCGCGCCGTGCACGGCTCGTCCGAGCGGGCCGGCAAGCCGTTCGTCGCCGTGAACTGCGGCGCCATTCCCGAGAACCTCGTCGAGTCGATCCTGTTCGGCCACGAGAAGGGCAGCTTCACCGGCGCCACCGACAAGCATCTGGGCAAGTTCCAGGAGGCCAACGGCGGCACCCTGTTCCTCGACGAGGTCGGCGAACTGCCGCTCGAGATGCAGGTCAAACTGCTGCGCGCGCTGCAGGAGAGCGAGATCGACCCGATCGGCGCCAAGCGCAGCGTCAAGGTGGACGTTCGCATCGTCTCGGCCACCAATCGCGACCTGTCGCAGGCGGTGAAGGAAGGCCGGTTCCGCGAGGACCTGTTCTACCGGCTGAACGTCTTCCCGATCGAGGCCCCGTCCCTGCGCGAGCGTCGCGAGGACATCCCGGCCCTGGTCGACCACTTCATCCGCCGGTTCAACGTCGAGGAAGGCAAAACCGTCGTCGGCGCTTCGGCCGAGACCCTGGCCTGCCTGACCGCCTTCGACTGGCCGGGCAACGTGCGGCAGCTGGAGAACGCCGTCTACCGCGCCATCGTGCTGGCCGACGCGCCCTATCTGCAGCCCTACGACTTTCCGTCGATCTCGGGCCTGGCCGCGCCGATGCCGGAGGCCGCGGGCTCGCCGATGGCCAACCTGCCGACCGCCCAGCAGCTGGTCGCCGAGGCTCCGGCCGACGCGCCGGTGCGCATCCTCGACGAGCGGGGCCACCTGCGCACCCTGGAGGAGATCGAGCGCGACCTCATCCAGCTGGCCATCGAGATCTACGCCGGCCACATGAGCGAAGTCGCCCGCCGCCTCGGCATCGGCCGCTCCACCCTCTACCGCAAGGTCCGCGAGCAGGGCCTGGAGGATGTCGTCAAGGGCGCCGAAGAGGCGGCCTAGGCCCCCTCCACCGCCTTCGGCGGTCCCCCTCCCCCAGAGGGGGAGGAGAGGAACTCCGGCGCCGCATCGATTCTCCTCCCCCCTTGGGGGAGGGGGACCACGCGTAGCGTGGTGGAGGGGGCCAGCTCCCCCTAGTCCCGCATCGCCAGCCTGAAGGCCGCGTCGCACTCGACCAGGTCCTGTTCGGGGCCGGGGTCGTTGCGGGCGACTTCGGCGTCGGCCCGGGAGGCGGCGGCCTCCATGTGCTCGCGCTGATCTTCCGTGGAAACGTTGGCCTCGTCGCCGAAGGTCTTGGCCGCGACGCCCCAGAACAGCATCTGGTCGAGCCGCTGACGCGCGTCCGACGGCAGCTGGGTGCGCGAGACGGCGTCGATGACCGCAAAGCAGCGGTTGGCCATGTGATAGGCGCTCATCGACTCGGCGGGCTCCAGCGCCCAGGCGCCGACAGGCAGCAGGGCCGCCGCGGCGACGGCGCAGGCGATGGCGAAGCGAATCATTTTTCTCCCCCAGCAGTGGGCCGAGGCTATCGGGGGAACGCGGTTCGCCGCCTGTGGTGGATGGGCGCGCCTGCCCAGATTGGGCCTTACGCCTTGCGCATCCAGAAGGAGGCGCCGAACAGGCTGACGTCCTTCAGCGCGCCCTTGCAGATCCGCTCGGCCGCGAGCTGCGAGAGCTCCGGGTCCTGGGTGACGAACCAGCTCGGGAAGAGGATCTCGAAGCCCTGGCCGAACAGCAGCAGCACGCCCAGCAGGTACTGCTCGTTCCAGATCCGGCGGACGTGGCCCGAGACGTAGTCGTCCGGCAGGTAGACGTCGTGGATGTGGACGATCACCCCGCTCTTCAGGCGCGGCAGGATCTCCAGGAAGAAGACCGTCACGTCCGAGCCCTGGAAGCAGCGGTGCGAGCTGTCCAGGAACAGGATGTCGCCGGCCTCCAGCCGGTCGAAGATCGAGAGGTCGCAATCCTCCAGCGGCCGGCGCACGGTCTCGTCGCACAGGGCGTCGATCTCGGCCCGCGGCTGCGGATCGATGGAGACCAGCCGGGTGCGGAGCCCGTAGCGGCGCACCGCCTCCCGGGCGAACATCGTCGAAAAGCCCGAGCCGATCTCCAGGAACAGCGCCGGGTTCCCCGCGCGAAGCATGTGCATCAGCGCCATCGCGTCCAGCGAGGCGAACCAGGCGTTCAGCCAGAAGGGCCGGGCCAGGCGGTTGTCGCCGCCGAGCGGGATGGTCTCGAGGTCCGGATGGATTTCGCCGAGCCCGTCCAGGAGGGCCCGGTAGCGCGCGCGCCCGGCGCCGATCGTCTCGGCCAGCTGCGGATGGGACGGCCGCCCCTCGCCCCAGCGGATCTTGGCCGTGTAGCCGTAGTCGAACAGCTTGAAGCCCTGCTCGGCCCGCTCGACCGAGAACGCGGCGTCGGGCGGGAGCGGGCCCGCGCGCCCGGCCGACCGCCAGGCCTGCGCGGCCGCCTCGCCCTGCCCCAGGCGCTGCAGCGCGACCGCCAGGTCGCCGGACGCCTCCGCCCCGCCCAGCTCCGCCGCCCGGCGCAGGCGCGCCACGGCCTCCTCGCCGCGCCCCTTCCTGAACAGGGTGATCCCCAGCCCCCTCAGCGCCTCCGCATGGTCCGGCGCGCCGGCCAGGACGCGTTCGAACAGCATCCCGGCCAGGGTGAGCTGGTGTTCGGCGAGCCGCTCGAAGCCGACCGCGAGATAGGTCCGCAGCTCGGGCGGCAGGGGCGCGTTGGCCATGTCAGTCAACATCCTCGGCCACATCCTTGGGCTTGCCGCGGATGCGGCCGCGGCGCGCGAGCGGCTTCTTCTCGCCGGCCGCCTTGGCGGCGATCTCCTTCAGCTTGACGTGCTGCAGGGCCGAGAGCGCCTCGCCGGGCGCGCCCTTGTCCGGATCGCCGAAGGCGCGGCCGAAGGTCTTCAGGCGGTCCTCGACGCTGCCGAGGAACTCGCCTTCCCACTCCGAAAGCTTGACGCCGGCGCGCTCGGCCTTGCGGCGGGCGCGCCGAAGCGCGTTCAGCGCGGCCCGCTTGGCCTGCGCCTTCCGATCCGGAAGCTTGCGCTTCAAATCTCTCCGAGGGCCGAGAGGTAGAGGTCCAGGATCGCCTCCTCCTCCTGCCGGGTGGCGCGGTCCTGCTTGCGCAGGCGGATCACCTTGCGGAGGATCTTGGTGTCGAAGCCGTTGCCCTTGGCCTCGGCCATCACTTCCTTGATCTGCTCGGCCACCTCGGCCTTCTCCACTTCCAGCCGCTCGACCCGCTCGATGATGCTTTTGAGCTGGGACTGCGCCGTGGAGTTGAGCACGTCGATGTTCGAGCTGTCATCAGCCATTGGCGGGGCCCCTTGGATGAGCGAGGAATGAAGAAGGCGCGGAACCTAGCGGCGGGCCTGCCCCCTGTCATCCGCCGCATGAACCTTAGCCGCGGCCGGATCGTTGAGACGGATCGACGCGGAGCCTGCAATGCCCGATTCTAGGCCAAGCCGCCCCACCCAGGCCGACGCGGAGGCGGCCGTCCGTACACTGATCGAATGGGCCGGCGACGATCCGGAGCGCGAGGGCCTGCTGGAGACCCCCAGCCGCGTGGCCAAGGCCTACCGCGAGCTGTTCTCCGGCTACGAGGCCGATCCCCGGGCCTACCTTGAGAAGACCTTCGAGGAGGTCGGCGGCTACGACGAGCTGGTGGTGCTGACCGACATTCGGGTGGTGAGCTTCTGCGAGCACCACATGCTGCCGTTCCTGGGCCGGGCGCACGTCGGCTACCTGCCGCGCAACCGGGTGGTGGGGATCTCCAAGCTCGCCCGCGTCGTGAACGGATTTTCCCGCCGCCTGCAGATCCAGGAGAAGCTGACCTCGCAGGTGGCCGAGGCGATCCAGGACATCCTGCAGCCCAAGGGCGTGGGCGTGGTGATCCAGTCCGAGCACAGCTGCATGACCATGCGCGGCGTCAACACGCCCGGCAGCCTGCTCACCACCAGCACTCTGCTCGGCGAGGTGCGGGACGATCCGCGCACGCGGCAGGAGTTCCTCGAGCTCGTCCGCTCGGGCCGGCCGGGATAGGACGCGTTCGGAGGGTTTACAGTCCTCCACCCGAGGCCTAAGGCGCCCGTAGGCAGCACTGGCGGGGACGGACGATGCGGTGGTTTCAGGCGCTCATGCCCAAGGAGGAGCGCTTCTTCGAGCTGTTCGACAGCCACGCCCGCACCCTCAGCCAGGGCGCCCACGCCATGCGCCGGCTGCTGGACGGCGGCGAGGAGGTCCCCAAGTGGTGTCAGGCCATCGCCCAGCACGAGCACGAGGCCGACCTGATCGCCCGCGAGGTGCTGCTGGCCGTGCGGCGGACCTTCATCACGCCCTTCGACCGGGCGGACATCCGCGACCTGATCTCCTCGATGGATGACGCAGTCGACCAGATGCACAAGACCGCCAAGGCGATCACCCTCTACGAGGTGCGCGAGTTCGAGGACCACATGCGCACCATGGGCGACATCATCGTCAAGACGGCGGACATCACCCTGGAATCCACCCCGCTGCTGCGCCAGATGAGGGCCAACGCCGCGCGGCTGAACGTGCTGACCGAGGAGGTCACGCGGCTGGAGGAGGAGTCCGACCACCTCTACGACGCCGGCATGCACGCCCTCTACAAGGGCGTCGGCCGCGCCGACCCGATGGCCTTCATCGTCGGGGCCGAGATCTACGACCACCTGGAGAAAGTGGTCGACCGCTTCGAGGACGTGGCCAACCGGATCAGCGGCGTGCTGATCGAGCACCTCTAGGCGCTCGCCCGTGGACTTCGGCGGGTTCTCGCTGCTGCTGATCGTGCTGATCGGCGTGGCCCTGGCGTTCGACTTCCTGAACGGCCTGCACGATGCGGCCAACTCCATCGCCACGGTGGTGGCCACGCGCGTGCTGCCGCCGCTGGTGGCGGTGGGCTTCGCGGCCTTCTTCAACTTCGCCGCCTACTTCTTCTTCGGCGTCCACGTGGCCAACACGGTGGGCAAGGGCATCATCGATCCGGGCATCGTCAGCGACGCGGTGATCTTCGGGGCGCTGATGGGGGCCATCAGCTGGAACGTCATCACCTGGTGGGCCGGCATCCCCTCCTCTTCCTCCCACGCCCTGATCGGCGGCCTGATCGGCGCGGGGCTGGCCAAGACCGGGTTCTCGGCGGTGGTCTGGTCGGGCGTGCTGAAGACCGCCTCGGGTATCATCATCTCGCCGACGCTGGGCTTCACCCTGGCGATCCTGCTGGTGCTGATCGTCAGCTGGCTGTTCGCCCGGGCGACGCCGGCGATGGCCGATTCCACCTTCCGCAAGCTGCAGCTGGTCTCGGCCTCGCTGTATTCGCTGGGCCACGGCGGCAACGACGCGCAGAAGACCATGGGCATCATCGCCGTGCTGCTGTTCTCGCACGGCCACCTGGGCGAGAGCTTCTACGTTCCGACCTGGGTCGCCATCACCTGCTACGTGGTGATCGCGCTCGGAACCATGTTCGGCGGCTGGCGCATTGTTCACACCATGGGCTCGAAGATCACCCGCCTGTCGCCCCAGCAGGGCTTCTGCGCCGAGACGGGCGGAGCGATCACCCTGTTCTTCTTCACCAACCTGGGCATCCCGGTCTCGACGACCCACACCATCACCGGCGCCATCGTCGGCGTCGGCTCGGCGCGGCGCATGTCGGCGGTGCGCTGGAACGTGGCCGGCAACATCGTCTGGGCCTGGGTCTTCACCATGCCGATGGCCGGACTGATGGGCGCCTTCTTCTACGGGCTGGCGCGGCTCGCCGACCGGGCGTTCGGATGAGATGCCCAAGGCCCGCACCACGCCCCTGACGCAGTACGCCGCCCTCCCCTGGCGCAAGGCGGCGGACGGGCGGATCGAGGTGATGCTGATCACCTCGCGCGAGACCCGCCGGTGGGTGATCGCCAAGGGCTGGCCGATCACCGGCCTCAATCCGGGCGACTCGGCCGCCCAGGAGGCGCTGGAGGAGGCCGGGGTCACCGGCGACGTATGGGCCGAGCCGGTCGGCGCCTACGACTACGAGAAGCGGCTGAAGGGCGGCGAGCTGCAGCCGGTCGAGGTCGAGGTCTTCCCCCTGAGGGTGCTGGAGGAGCTCGAGGCCTGGCCGGAGAAGGGCCAGCGCGAGCGCCGCTGGTTCGCCGCCGCCGAGGCCGCCGGCCTGGTCGCCGAGCCGCGGCTGGCCGAACTGATCCGCGAGTTCGGCGGCCGCTAGAGCAGGCCCCTGGCCTCGAGCGCCGGCCGCAGCGCGGCGGGGGCCGTGAACAGGTGGACGTCGAAGCCGAGCGCCTGCGCCACCTCGATGTTGCGGGGGCCGTCGTCCACGAACAGCACGTCTTCGGGGGAGAAGCCGAACCGCTCGCAGGCGATGCGGAAGATGGCCGGATCGGGCTTGGTCACGCCCTCGGCGCCGGAGACGACCACCCCCTGCAGCCGCGCGAAGGCGGGGCTCATGGCGAAGGTGCCCTCGATGGTGTGCTGGGAGATGTTGGACAGGCCGTACATGGGCACGCCGCGGGCGTGCAGCGCCTCGATGGCGGCTTCGGTCTCGGGGATCGGGCCGGAGAACATCTCCCACCAGCGATCGCCCCAGGCGCGGATCGCGGCCTCGTGCTCGGGGAAGCGGGCGATCAGCTCGTCGCGGTTGTCCTCGAACCGCACGCCCCGGTCGTGGGCGTCGTGCCAGGCCATGGTGCAGACCTCGGCCAGGAAGCGGTCACGCTCGGCCGGGTCGGGGAAGATCTTGGAATAGAGCGTGCGCGGATCCCAGCGCACGATGACGTTGCCGATGTCCCACAGGACCGCCTTGGGCATGGTCCCTCAGAGCGCGGCGGGCGTCGTCAGCCCTGCTTGGCCTTGAAGCGGGGGTCGGTCTTGTTGATGACGTAGACCCGGCCCTTGCGGCGCACGAGCTTGCAGTCGCGGTGACGCGTCTTGAGCGACTTGAGCGAGCTTCTGACCTTCATGACCTTGTCTTCACGCGAGTGACCGGCCGACCCCTCAGCGGGGCGGCGACAGAGCGGGCGCATATACGGGCAGAGCGGCGGGGAGTCAACGCAGGCGCGGCTTCGCGGCGTTTTGAACAGCTTCGTGTTCCGCCGTTCATGCGACGCAGGCTAGGGTCGCCGGATGCATCGTAGAGTCTTCCTCGCCCTGCTGCTCGCCGGCTGCTCCACGGGACCCGCACGGGCCCAGCCTGTCCCAGGTCCGCAGGCGCCCGCCGCCCTGCCGCCGCCGCCGCTGGGGCCGATGAGCTTCAACGACTGGCTTGAGAGCTTCCGTGCACGCGCGGTGGTGGCGGGGATCCCCAGGACGGTGCTGGATCGCGAGCTCGCCGGCCTGACGCCCAACGACCGGGTCTCGGCCCTGGACGGCGCCCAGCCGGAGTTCTCCAGGCCGGTCAGCGCCTACATCAAGGCCGCTCTGACGCAGAGCCGCATCGACATCGGCCGGCGCCGGCGCAACGAGCCCTTCTTCCCGGCCATCGAGCAGCGCTACGGCGTGCCGCGCGAGATCCTGATGGGGGTCTGGGCCCAGGAGTCCGGGTTCGGGACCATCCTCGGCGATCTGGACATCATCCGCTCGCTGGCCACCCTGGCCGCCGACGGCCGTCGGCGGGCCTGGGCCGAGGGCGAGCTGATCGCGGCGCTGAGGATCATCGCCTCGGGCGAGCACCCGCGGAGCCGGCTGAAGGGCAGCTGGGCCGGGGCGTTCGGCCAGACCCAGTTCATCCCCACCACCTATCTCTCCACCGCCGTGGACGGCGACGGCGACGGGCGGCGCGACATGTGGGGCTCGCCCGCCGACGCCCTGGCCTCGGCCGCCAACCTGCTGGCCAAGGCCGGCTGGCGGCGCGGGGAGAGCTGGGCGCGGGAAGTGACCGTCCCCAACGGCTTCGACTTCTCGCTGACCGAAGGCCCCAAGGAGACGCCGGACTGGTGGGAGGCGCGCGGCGTGCGCCGGGCCGACGGCCAGCCCTGGAGCGCCGCCGACCGGGCCGCGCCGGCCCAGCTGCTGGCGCCGTCCGGGGCCAACGGGCCGCTGTTCCTGCTGTTCCCCAACCACTTCGCCATCCGCCAGTACAACAACTCGGTGGCCTACGCCCTGGCGGTGGGCCTGCTGGCCGACCGCTTCGCCGGCATGGGCCCGCTGGTGAAGGCCTGGCCCGAGGAGGTCGGCCTGGCGCTGGCCGACCGGCAGGCGGCCCAGCGGGCGCTGGCCCGCCTGGGCTTCGACCCCGGCGCGCCCGACGGGGTGGTGGGGATGAACACCCGCTCGGCCCTGCGCGCCTGGCAGAAGTCCCGCGGGCTGACCGCCGACGGCTACCTCTCCATGGACATGGTCCGGCGGCTGAGGACCGAAGCGGGGGTCTAGATCCCCCCGCCCTCGTTGCGCTTCTCCAGGGTCGCCATGGTGGCGTCCTCGCGCGTGGCGGGCTTGGGGTCGGCGTTCTTCAGCTGCGGGTTCTTGAAAGCGTAGATCAGCAGGCCCGCCAGGATCGCCGCGTTGAGGATGAAGGGGCCCCAGGCCAGGTGGCGGTAGAGCCAGACGAAGGCCGGCGCCAACACCACGTTGACGCCGTTCACCGCCGCGATGGCCCCGGCGGCCCTCGCCTGCTCGCCCATGTTGACCGCGAGTGAGGCGCCGGCCGTGAAACCCGGCCGCGCGAAGCCGAAGCCCAGGCTCGAGACCGCATAGCCGACCACCACGCTCCAGTAGCCGGGCGAGAGGGCGACGATCAGGTTGCCCACCGCCGCCACCGCCACGCCCCAGCGCAGCAGCTGGCGCGGGGTCATGTCGAACATCCGGATGATGCCCCACTGGGCCAGCAGTCCGGCCACCGCGCCGAACATCATGGCCACGGCGATGAAGCCCTGGGCCTCGGTCGGCGACATCTCGAGGGTGTCGATGATCAGGAACCCCAGCGTCTGGCCCTGGGCCGTCTGGCAGACGGCGACCAGGAAGCCGTAGGCCAGGAACGGGATGATCCGCGGGTCGCGCCACATCGGCCGGACCTTGCCGTTGGCGTCCACCGGCTCCGGCTCCGGCTCGCCGCCCTGGTTGCGGTATTCGCTTTCCGGCAGGTAGCGGACGACGATGGCCAGCATCACGCCGGCGATCAGCGAGAAGGCGAACAGCGGCCCCGAAAGGCCCACGAACGGCAGCACGAACAGGGGCGCCAGGAACGGCCCGATCACCGTGCCCAGGCCGAAGGCGCCGGCCAGGCTCGACATCGCCCCGGTGCGCTTCTCGGGCGGGGTGTACTCGGCCACATAGGCCTGCGTCGCCGGGTTGGACGCTGCGCCGAAGAAGCCGAACAGGGCCCGGGCCAGCAGGAAACAGATGAAGATCACCGCCCAGTGCGCCAGGTGCGCCAGGCCGGCGGCCACCACCACCCCGCACAGGGCCATCGAGACCATGAACCCGGCCAGGCCGACGATCATCAGCGGCTTGCGGCCGTGCCGGTCCGAGGCCCTGGCCCACATCGGCGAGGAGAAGGCCCACAGCAGCGCCGAGAGCGAGAAGATCGCCACCACCGCCTCGTCCGGGATGCCGGTGGACCGGCCGATCGCCGGCAGCACCGAGATCAGGCCGGTGTTGCCCATCGCGGTCGCCAGCGAGACGCCGAAGATGATGGCGAAGGAGCGCTTCGGAATCCCGTCGGGCGTCGTGGTCGGCTGGCTCATGCTCCGCTGTTAGGCCGCCCGCGCAGCCGGCGCAAACCCTCTCGCTCACCTGCCCTTAAGCATTAACGGCCAAGGTGTCGGACCAGGATTCGGGGGCCCGTCCGCATGTTTCAGATCATCGGCATCATTGTGCTGTTCGCGATGGTGTTCGGCAGTTACCTGATCTCAGGCGGGCGGATGGACGTCATCACCCACGCCCTGCCGCACGAGATGATGGCCATCGGCGGCGCCGGGGTCGCGGCGTTCCTGATCTCCAACTCGATGACCACCATCAAGGCGACGGGCAGCGGCCTGGCCAAGGTGTTCGCCGGCCCGAAGTGGAAGGCGTCGGACTACAACGACCTCCTCAGCCTGCTCTTCCTGCTGACCAAGACGATGAAGTCCAAGGGCGTGATCGCCCTGGAGAGCCACATCGAGAACCCCAGCCAGAGCTCGATCTTCTCGCGCTTTCCCAAGGTGATGAAGGACCACTTCGCCGTCGACTTCATCTGCGACACCCTGCGGATGATGACGATGAACCTGGAGGATCCCCACCAGGTGGAAGACGCCATGGAGAAGCAGCTCGAGAAGCACCACCACGAGGCCCTGGCCCCGGCCGGCGCGCTGCAGAACCTGGCCGACGCCCTGCCGGCGCTGGGCATCGTCGCGGCGGTGCTGGGGGTCATCAAGACCATGGGCTCGATCACCGAACCGCCGGAGGTGCTGGGCGCGATGATCGGCGGTGCGCTGGTCGGCACCTTCCTCGGCGTCTTCCTCGCCTACGGGCTGGTGGGCCCGATGGCCTCGCGGCTGAAGAACGTGGTCGAGGAGGAGCACTCCTACTACAAGATCATCCAGTCGGTTCTGGTCGCCCACCTGCACGGCAACGCCGCGCAGATCTCGGTCGAGATCGGCCGCGGCAACGTGCCTTCGGAATCGCAGCCGAGCTTCCTGGAGCTGGAAGAGGCGCTGTCGAACATCCCGGCCGAGGCGTGACCGCAGGTTGCGGACCACAGCCGAAAATCGTGAAAAAAGTGATCACGGGCCCGTGAATAAACCCCTTGTCCGGCGCGCGAACCGCGGCATAGTCGATCTCGCGTCCGTGATCTGATCCCTCCTCGCTCCGGCCTCACGGACGCGGAGGGGCAGGTCGCGCCAAGGGCGCAAGAACCCGACCTCAAGGGAACCCAGGGATCATGACCTCCGAAACTCTCCGCAAGCTGCTCGTCGCCGGCGCCGCCATGGCCGCGCTCTCCGTCGCCGCCTGCCAGCAGAACGCCGAAAAGGCCGAAGAGCCGGCCGCTGAAGCTCCGGCCGCCGACGCCGCCGCGACCGCTCCGGCCGCCGACGCCATGGCGACCACCCCGCCGGCCGCCGACGCCGCTGCGACCGCTCCGGCCGACGCCGCCGCCGCTGGCGCGGCCGCCGGCGCCGAAGCTGGCGCCGCCGCCGGCGCGGAAGCCGCCACGACGGCTCCGGCTGCCCCGGCTGCTCCGGCCGCGGGCCACTAAGCCGACCCACGCTTTCGCGTGTTCGGGAGGGCCGCCCTTTGGGGCGGCCCTTTTCGTTTATGAGGAGCCCATGAGCGCGCCCGACGGCCCATCGCCGCTGACCTGGACCGAAGACGGCCAGCCGCGCTCGCGCCTGTTCGGAGACGTCTACTTCTCCGCCGAGGACGGCCTGGCCGAATCCCGGGCCGTCTTCCTGGCCGGATGCGGCCTGCCGGACCGCTGGGCCGGCCGGCGACGTTTTGTGGTCGGCGAGCTGGGCTTCGGGACCGGCCTCAATATCCTGGCCCTGCTGGACCTGTGGGGCCGCGCGCGCCCGCCGGGGGGCCGGCTGCACGTCTTCACTATCGAGGCCCATCCGCTGGCGCGGGCCGAGGCGGCGCGCGCGCTGGCCGCCTGGCCCGAGCTTTCGCCGCTCTCCGACCGGCTCGTCGCGCAGTGGCCCGGCAAGGCCCGGGGCTTCCACCGGATCGAGCTGGCCGAGCTCGGCGCCGTGATCGACGTCGCCCACATGGAGGCGGCCGAGGCGCTGGCCGCCTGGACGGGCCGGGCCGACGCCTGGTTCCTCGACGGCTTCGCACCGGCCGCCAACCCGGAAATGTGGCGCCAGGAGGTGCTGGACCTCGTCGCGGCCCGCTCGGCGCCCGGGGCGCGGGCGGCGACCTTCACCGTCGCCGGCGCCGTCCGGCGGGGACTGCAGGCGGCCGGGTTCGGCGTGGACAAGCGGCCCGGCTTCGGACGCAAGCGCGAGCGGCTGGAGGCCGCGCTCCCCGGCGAGGCCGTCGATCCGGCGCCGCGCCGCGTGGCCATCGTCGGCGCGGGGATCGCCGGGGCCTCGGCGGCGCGGGCGCTGCGGGCGCTGGGCGTCGAGCCGCTGGTGATCGAGGCCGAAGCGCCCGGGGCCGGCGGCTCGGGCAATCCTGCGGCGCTGGTGACGCCGAGGCTGGACGCCGGGCTCGGCCCCCTCGCCGCGTTGTTCGCGCAGGCCTGGGCGCGGGCGATCGAGCTCTACGAGGCGCTGCCGGGTGCGGTGATCTCGCGCGGGGTGCTGCAGCTCGCCGCCCAGCCCCGGGACCCGACGCGGTTCGAGAAGATCGCCGCCTCGGACCTCTTCGACCCCGGCGCGCTGACGGTGCTCGGCCCCCAGGCGGCCAGCGCGCGGCTTGGCGAGCCTGCGCCCGTGGCGCTCGACCAGGCGCCGGCCCTGGTGATCGCGCCGGATGCGGCCCTGGCGGCCTGGCTCGGCCCCGTCCGGCGGGCCCGGGTCGCCCGCCTCGAGCGCAGCGGTCAGGGGTGGCGGCTGCTCGCCGACGACGGGGCGCTGATCGGCGAGGCCGAGCAGGTGATCCTCTGCGCCGGGCTGGCCAGCCGCGCGCTCGTCCCCGGCCTGCCGCTGTCGGCGGTGCGCGGCCAGGCGAGCTGGGCGCCGGGCGTGACGCCGCCCGCCGCCGCCGCCTGGGGCGGCTATGTGCTCCCCACCCGGGACGGCGGTGCGCTGTTCGGCGCGACGCACGACCGCGAGGACGAGGCCTGCGACCTTCGCCCCGGCGACCACGACCGCAACCTGGCGCAGCTGCGCGCCGCCCTGCCGGGCCTGGCCGCGCAGGTGGACGGCCGCCCGCTCGAGGGTCGCGCCTCGGTGCGGGCCGTCACGCCGGACCGGCTGCCGATGGCCGGCCCGGTCGCCGGAATGGACGGGCTGCACCTGCTGACCGGGTTAGGCTCGCGCGGCTTCGCGCTGGCCCCGCTGCTGGCCGAGCAGGTGGCGGCCGCGGCGCTGGGCGCGCCCTGGCCCCTGCCCGCCCCGCTCGCGGCGCTGGTGGATCCCGAGCGGTTCTCCCGGCGGGCCGCACGCGGGGCGGGCCCCGGTCCCAGATAAAGAAAGGGCGCCGCCCCCACGGGGAGCGGCGCCCGATCCAGTCTCGCTTGGAGGCCTAGAAACGCTTCTTCAGGCCGACCACGAACACGCGGCCCAGCGGGTTACCGCTGCCCGGGTCGTAGTTGTACTGGGTGCCGATCGCGAAGGGCGGATCGGTGTCGAAGATGTTCTGGATCCCCAGGGTGCCCGTGGTGTTCCAGGGCAGCTGAGCCGTGTAGGTCAGGTCGTGCTGCCAGTACTCGTCGATCTTCGTGCTGCCCCGAACGTTGGTGGCGATCGCGATCGAGGTCGGCTCGCTGTGGACGGTCGAGGACACGTGCCGCACCTGCCAGCGCAGGTTGTGGATGTCCCGGTTCCAGTTCATGTAGGCGTTGGCCCGCAGCTGGTTGTAGCCGGTGAAGACCGAGGCGCGGTACTTGCCCACGCGGTCGATCTTGCCCGAAGCCGTCGGCACCCCTTCGATCTCGTACGGGGACTCGTCGTACTTCAGCAGCCAGGTGCCGTCGAAGCCCGCCTGCAGCTCGCCGCCCAGGACCTCGCCCACGTCGAAGTTGGCCTGGAAGTCGATGCCCGACGTCTCGATGGCGCCGCCGTTGATGTACTGCGTGCGGTACGAGAGGATCTTGGCGCGGTTGACCGGATTGCCTTGGACCATCGAGGTCGGATCGCAGGGCGAGGTCAAGGTCAGCCGCGCGAGAACCGCGGCCGGGCCGCAGCCGCCCGCAGTCGGCATCGCAAGCGCGATCAGGTCGGCGGTGGCCTCGCTGGTCAGCGGATCCTCGAAGTCGAACTGCCAGTAGTCGATGGTGGCGTTGAAGCGGTCGAAGGTGAAGATCACCCCGAAGTCGAGGGTCTTCGCCGTTTCCGGCTCCAGGTTCGGGTTGCCGTAGAGGTCGTTGGCCCGATAGGTGCCCGAGGCGTTGGTCAGGCCGCGGTCGAAGTCGGTGGTGGTGAGCGTGGCCAGCGGCGCCCGGTAGGTGGAGCCGATGGCGCCGCGCAGCGCCAGCCAATCGGTCGCCTGCCAGCGCACCGAGAGCTTCGGATTGAAGGTCTCGTCGAACCCGATGTAGCGCTCGTAGCGGCCGGCGATGGTCGCTTCGAGGTTGTCGGTGATCGGGATCCGCGCCTCGCCGAACACCGAGGCGATCTCACGCGAGACGTCGGACGGCAGGTTGTTGGCGTTGAACAGGAACGGACCGGTGCCGGTGGTCGGGCACGGCGGCAGGCCGTCGCCGAACGGCGGGCTGTCCACGCAGGGCGTGGCCACCGCCGAATACAGCGCATCCGGGCTCTCGATGTAGCGGTCGTAGCGGTACTGCGCGCCGGCGGCCCAGGCGATGGTGTCGTCGGTCCACAGGCTCCAGCCGGTGTCGCCATTGAAGATGGCGTCGGCGACGAACAGCCGGGTGGTGTTCGTCTGGTACTGCTTCTCGATCATCCAATCCATGATCGCGGCGCGGTTGGCGACCGCGTCGTTGAAGCCCGGGATGGCGCTGGAGCCGATGTAGTAGGGGTTCGGCCCAACGTCCGAGAGGCTCTGCTCCATGGCGTTGGTGAACGGGTTGAACCAGTAGCAGCCCAGCGCCGCGTTGCCGGCGCCCGTGGTGAAGCCGGCCGTCTCTTCGGGGGTGCACTGGTTCGGATCGCCGGCCCGGCTGGCGTAGCCGCGCAGGCCGAGCTGCAGCCGGTTCACCGAGGTGTCTTCGAGGTTATAGCGGTAGTCGATCTCCTGGTAGGTCATCGACACGTCGAAGCCGATGTCCTTCCAGAAGGTGCCCTTGAAGCCGCCGACCACCCGCCAGGTGTCGGTGTTGTAGGTGTAGTGCGAGTGGCGGTCCGCCTCGTGCGCGGCGCCGGCGAAGCCGACGGGGCGCCAGGCGGTCTGGCTGGTGGCCACGCCGTAGAGGGCGGCGTTCGCCGCCTGGGCGCGCGCGGCGTTCAGCAGGGCGGCGCAGCTCGCCGCGTCGACGCCGTAGGGCAGGACCGAGCCGGCGCAGTTGGCCGAGTTGATCTGCGAGATCAGCGCCTGCAGGCCCGGGTTGTTGGCCGGGATGTAGAAGCGCGACTGCTCCGAGGTGCCGGTCGCCGGGATCGGCGAGGTGCCGCCGCCGGTCGAGGCGCCGGACGGGCGGATCGGGGTCGGATACTGGTTCGGACCGGTAAGCGCCCAGTGCTGCTGCGGCGTCTGGTTGCGGTTCCACAGGGCCTCGGCGTGGAACTCGATGTTCTCGGTGATGTCGAAGTTGATCTCACCGTAGAGGGTGTAGTGGTTCTCGTTTTCGACGAGGTTGTCGTACACCGTGTACTGGAAGTTACACGCCGGCGAGGTGCCCGGGACGGCGCCGCCGACCGTGGTCGAGCCCAGGATGTAGGGCGCGCCGCCGTTCGCCGCGCAACCGATGTCCATCAGGTTGCCGGTGAAGTTCGAGGTGTTGAAGCCCGTGTTCGGGTCGCCGCCCGGATTGGCAGTCGCCGTCTGGTAGAGCCCCGGGTTGCCGGTGCCGGCCCAGCCGCCGAGCGGGTTTTGCAGGTAGCCTTCCGGACCGGTGCGGATCGCCCAGTCGCGCTCGAAGATCGGCAGCTGCGAACGGGCGCGGTGGCCCGCCATGAACATCACGTTGCCGCCGTCGAACTGCTTGCCCCACAGGGCGCTGAGTTCGTAGTCGCCGTCCGAGCCGTCGATGAACTGGTAGGTGCCGTTCAGCTCCAGGCCGTCGAGATTGCGGCGGGTGATGAAGTTGACCACGCCGCCGATGGCGTCGGAGCCGTAGGTCGCGGCCGCGCCGCTCTTCAGCACCTCGACGCGCGAGATCGCCGCGGTCGGGAAGCTGTTGATGTCCACCGACCCGAGGGAGCGGGTGGTGGAGGCCACGCGACGGCCGTTGAACAGCACCAGCGTGCGGGCGCCGGTGACGGCGGAGTTGAGGTTCCGCAGGTTGATGGTGGCGGTGCCGTTACCGGCCCCGAAGCGGTTGTTCTCGCCGATCACCGCGCCCGAGGACGGGATCGTCTTGACGAACTGGACCATCGAGGGCGAGCCCCGCTTTTCCAGCTCCTGGGCGTTGACCACGTCGACCGGCAGGGCGGCGTCTTCGGGCGTGCCGGCGATGAATGAGCCGGTGACGACGACTTCTTCGAGTTCGGCGGCCTCGTCCTGAGCGGAGGCGGCCTGGGTGGCGCCGAATGCCAGGGCGACGGCCAGCAGCGATCCGCCGCAGAAATATCTGCTCTTCATAAGAATGTTTCCTTCCCCCTCAGAGCGCCGACCCAACTTCATGCAGGTCTGGCTTCTAGAGTGGGGGATAGATGAACGGCTCAATCGTAAAAATCTAGTCGCTATTGCGGGGGTTGTTCGGCGAGCCCCGTTCTATGCTTTATATTTTGACGTATCGGTGGTTTTCTGTGCGACTATACTTTTGACGCTGAAGCTCATTTGTGTCGCATCTGCAATGCCGCTGGTGCGGCGAAGGCGCGCCCGTCCCTCCCCTTCAGGGCGAGGGTGGACGCGGAGCAATGCGGAGCTGTCGGGCGGGGACTCATCGCCCCCTCGATGCGCCCGTCGTTCGGGCGCCCGGCCCCCTAAGAGCGGGAGGAAAGCGGACTCTGGCCCCGCCCTGACGGGCGGGAAGGGGCGCAAAAGAAAAGGGCGCCGCCCCCGGGGGAGCGGCGCCCGATCCAGTCTCGCGTGGAGGCCTAGAAGCGCTTCTTCAGGCCGACCACGAACACGCGGCCCAGCGGGTTACCGCTGCCCGGGTCGTAGTTGTACTGGGTGCCGATCGCGAAGGGCGGATCGGTGTCGAAGATGTTCTGGACGCCCAGGGTGAGCGTGGTGTCCCAGGGCATCTCACCCGTGTAGGTGATGTCGTGCTGCCAGTACTCGTCGATCTTCTCGGTGCTGCCCACGTTGCGCGCCAGCGAAATGGCCAGGGCCTCGCTGTGGACGGTCGAGGAGATGTGCCGCACCTGCCAACGGACGTTGTGGATATCCCGGCTCCAGTTGACGTAGGCGTTCGCCCGCAGCTGGTTGTACCCGGTGAAGAGCGAGGCGCGGAACTTGCCGACGCGATCGATCTTGCCTGAAGCCGTCGGGACCCCTTCGATCTCGTAGGGCGACTCGTCGAACTTCAGCAGCCAGGTGCCGTCGAAGCCGGCCTGCAGCCGACCCCAGAGCACGTCGCCGAAGTCCATGTTGGCCTGGAAGTCGATGCCCGAGGTCTCGATGGCGCCGCCGTTGATGTACTGCGTGCGGTACGAGAGGATCTTGGCCCGGTTCGCCGTGCCGGACGCCGCCGGATCGCAGGGGCTGGTCAGCGTCAGGCGCGAGAGCACCGCCGCCGGGCCGCAGCCGCCGGCCGTCGGCATGGCCAGGTTGATCAGGTCGGCCGTGGCCTCGCTGGTCAGCGGGTCGGTGAAGTCGAACTGCCAGTAGTCGACCGTGGCGCTGAACCCGCCGATGGTGGCGATCACGCCGAAGTCGAAGGTGTCCGCGGTTTCCGGCTCCAGGTTCGGGTTGCCGTAGAGATCGTTGGCCCGATAGGTGCCGCTGGCGTTGGTCAGGCCGCGGTCAAAGTCGTTGGTCGTGATGCTCGCCAGCGGCGCACGGTAGGTGGAGCCCACCGCGCCACGGATGGCGAACCAGTCGTTGATCTGCCAGCGGGCCGACAGCTTCGGATTGAAGGTGTCGCCTTGGCCGATGTACTCCTCGTAGCGCCCCGCCAGGGTGACCTCGAGGTTGTCGGTGATCGGGAAGCGCACCTCGGCGAAGGCGCCGAAGATCTCCCGAGACACGTCCAGCGGGCTGTTGTTGGCGTTGAACAGGAACGGACCGGTGCCGGTGGCCGGGCAGGTCGGGATCCCGTCGCCGAACGGCGGGCTGTCGACGCAGGGCGTGGCCTGGGTGCTGTAGAGGTCGTCCGGCTGCTCGATCTGACGGTCGTAGCGGTACTGGACGCCGGCGGCCCAGGCGATGGTGTCTTCGCCCCACAGGTTCCTGCCCGTGTCGCCGTTGAAGATCAGGTCGGCGACGAACAGCCGGGTGGTGTTCGTCTGGAACTGCTTCTCCACCATCCAGTCGAGCAGCGCGGCGCGGTTGGCGACCGCCTCGTTCAGGCCCGGGATGGTGCTGCTCGAGCCAACGTAATAGGGGTTCGGCGGAACCTGCGAGAGGCTCTGCTCCATCGCGTTGGTGAACGGGTTGAACCAGTAGCAGCCGAGGGCCGCGTTGCCCGCGTTCTGGGTGAAGCCCGCCGTCTCCTCGGGGGTGCACTGGTTCGGATCGCCGGACCGGCTGCCGAAGCCCCGAAGGCCCAGCTGCAGTCGGGTGACCGAGGTGTCCTCGAGGTTATAGCGGTAGTCGATCTCCTGGAAGGTCATCGAGGCGTCGAAGCCGATGTCCCGCCAGAACGTGCCCTTGAACCCGCCGACGATGCGCCAGGTGTCGGTGTTGTAGCTGTAGTGCGAGTGCTTGTCGGCCTCGTGGGCCGCGCCGGCGAAGCCGACCGGACGCCACGCCGTCTGGCTGGCCGTCACCCCGTAGGTGCCCGCGTTGACGATCTGGCTGCGCGCCGTGGCGAGGCCGACGGCGCAGGTGGCCGCATCGACGCCGTAGGGCAGCACCGGACCGGAGCAGGTGGCCGCGTTCACTTGCGCAATCAGCGCCTGCAGGCCCGGGTTGTTCGGCGGGATGTAGAAGCGCGACTGCTCCGACGTGCCCGTCGCCGGATAGGGCGAGGTCCCGCCGCCCGGCGAGGCGCCGGAGGCGATCAGCGGCGTCGGGTACTGGTTCGGACCGGTGAGCGCCCAGTGCTGCTGCGGCGTCTGGTTGCGGTTCCACAGCGCTTCGGCGTGGAAGGTGATGTCTTCGGTGATGTCGAAGTTCACTTCACCGTACAGCGTGTAGTGGTTCTCGTTTTCGACGAGGTTGTCGTACACCGTGTACTGGAAGTTACAGGCCGTCGGGCTGACGATCGCCGTGGTCAGGGCGTAGGGCGCGCCGCCGTTGGCGCCGCAGCCGATGTCCATCAGGCTGCCGCTGAAGTTGGCGAAGGTGAAGCCGGTGTTCGGGTTCCCCTGCGGCGGCGGAATGTTGACCGTGACGCCGCCGGTCGTGACCGTCGGGACGTAGGTGTTGTACAGGCCCGGGTTGCCGGTGCCGGCCCAACCGCCGAGCGGGTTCTCCAGGTAGCCGGCCGGGCCCGTGCGGGCCGCCCAGTCACGCTCGAAGATCGACAGCTGCGAGCGGGCGCGGTAGCCGGCGTAGAGCATCACGTTGCCGCGTTCGCCGCTGTAGCCCCACAGGCCGTTGACGTTCCAGTCGCCGTCGGAGCCGTCGATGAACTGGTAGGTGCCGTTCAGCTCGAAGCCGTCGACGTCGCGGCGGGTGATGAAGTTCACGACCCCGCCGATGGCGTCGGAGCCGTAGGTCGCGGCCGCGCCGCTCTTCAGCACTTCGACCCGGCCGATCGCGCCGGCGGGGAAGCTGTTGATGTCCACGGATCCGAGGGAGCGGGTCGTCGAGGCGACCCGGCGGCCGTTGAACAGCACCAGGGTCCGGGCCCCGGTGACCGCGGAGTTCAGGTTCCGCAGGTTGATGGTGGCGGTGCCGTTACCGGCCCCGAAGCGGTTGTTCTCGCCGATCACCGCGCCCGAAGACGGGATGGTCTTGATCAGCTGGACCATCGTCGGCGTGCCGCGCTTCTCCAGCTCCTGGGCGTTGACGACGTCCACCGGCAGGGCCGCGTCCTCGGGCGTCCCGGCGATGAACGAGCCGGTGACGATCACCTCCTCGACCGTGTTGTCGGCTTGCGCGCTGGCCTGACCGGCCAGGACGAACGAGGCGACGACGGCCAAAGCCGAGCCGCTGCAGAAATACCTGCCCTTACGCATTTGGTTTGTTTCCTTCCCCCTCGCGGAGTCGAGCCGGCCGTCTGGCGCGGTGGCTTCGACGCTTGAGTAACCCTCCGGCTTGACCACGGAGCTGGTTAAGTTGTCAACGCCGTAACATGTCGCTGTTCCGTCAACTTTCGCCGCGGGCGGTTTCGTCCCGTCGCCCCGCCCGGATTGAGCGCCGACATACCAGGGCGTCGAAAATCCCGCGCGCCGCCTGCGAAGGGCCGCCGTACGGGTCCTTCGAAACAGGGTGACGCGGCGTCAACCGGCGGGAATCCTCACGCCGGATTTCCAAGTGTTGCATCAGAGCCGCGGTGGCGAGATTTCTCCGCGGCCAAAAAGAAAGCGCCGCCGGCGGGGCCGGCGGCGCTTGGAAGCGGGTCGGGGGCGGGACGCCCCCGGGGAATCAGAACCGCTTCGTCAGGCCGATCTTGAAGTACCGGCCCAGCGGGTTGGCGGTGTACGGGTCGTAGCTCAGGTCGTAGCGCGCGAACGGCGGCTCCTCGTCGAACACGTTGATCACCGCGGCCGTCAGGGTGACGTCCCAGGGCAGCTCGCCCCGATAGGTGAGGTCGTGGGTGACGAAGGAGTCGATCTTCGCGCCGGCCGCGACCAGGCCGCCCGTCACCGGGAAGCCGCTGGTGCCGAGGCCGAAGATGTTGGTCCCGCCGAACGAACCGTTCCGCGTGTCGATCATGTTGTCGATGTAGCGGATGGTCCAGCGCACGTTGTGCGCGCCGGTGTTGTACTCGGCGTAGACGTTGCCCCGCCATTGCGGCTGCGAGCCGTGCGTCAGGTCGGAGTGACCGGCGTAGTCGTTGGCGGGGATCACCTCCACGCCCTCGACCATCATCGCGCCCACTTCGTACTCGAACACGTAGGTGACGTCGGCGCCGACACGGACGCGACCGCCCCAGACGTCGTCGAAGCGCGCCACGATCGAGCCGTCGAGACCCGAAGTCTGGATCTCGGCGCCGTTGATCGTGTTGACGCGGGTCCGGGCCACGTTGGCGGCCGTGCAGCCCGCGCCCGGGCCGATCGGCGTCGCCGTGGCGGCCGTGAACCGGGCCAGGAAGGCGGCCGGGAAGTTGCACCCGCCCTGGATCAGGGTGGCGAACATCCGGGTGCCGGACTCGTTGCCGATGGGGTTGCCGAAGTCGAAGCGCCAGTAGTCGAGCGTGGCGTTCACCGGACCCATCTCGAAGATCGCGCCGAGGCTGAAGGTGTCGGCGGTCTCAGGGTCGAGGTTCGGGTTGCCGAAGACGTCGTACGGCCGGTAGCCGCCCGCTTCGCTGGTGAACGTCAGGTTGGTGGTGGCGTCAGGCAGCAGCTGGGCCTGAGGCGGCGCCCGGAAGGTGCTGCCGGCGGCGGCGCGCAGGGCCAGCCAGTCCGTCGCCTGCCAGCGCAGGGCGATCTTCGGATTGGTGGTCGAGCCGACGTTGCCGCCGTAGTCCTCGTGGCGGAGGGCCAGCTGCATGTCGATGGTGTCGGTGAACGGCACCTGCAGTTCGCCGAAGACCGCCCACACCGAGCTGTCGAACGCCTGGTTGGTCAGGCCGCCGAAGAAGCTCAGCGGGCCGAACTGCTGGCTGGTCGGGCAGTTGGTGACGCCTTCCTCGATGCACGGATTGATGTCCGCGTTCGAGATGTTGTTCACCCGGCGCTCGAAGCCCTGGACCCGGTACTGGGCGCCGAGGGCCCAGCCGATGTCCCCGCCGGCCAGGTTCAGGCTGTCGAACTTGCCGTTCACCACCGCGTCGGCGACGAACAGGTCGGCGCGCGAGTTGTAGCCGTAGTCCTCGAACATCCAGTCGGCGACTTCACGGCTGTTGGCCTGCGCCGCCGGCGAGCCGGCCACGTAGTTCGGGTTCACCTCGCCGGTGGCCGCGTTGCGCGCGATGCCGGTGGAGAACGGGTTGAACCACATGCAGGGCCCGACGCCCGGCGTGCCGGTGGCGGGGTTGCAGCCCGGGCCGCCCAGGCCGCGCAGGGCCAGCTGCAGGCGGTTGGTGACGATGTCGGGCGTGGAGATCTCGCTCTCGTTGACCGAGTAGGTCAGCGCCACGTCCCAGCCGATGCCGTTCTCGAGCTCGCCCTTGAAGCCGCCGCTGACGCGCCAGCCTTCGAAGTAGCGGCGGTCGTGCTTGGACTCGCCGGTCAGCGGGTTGCCGCCGGCGCCGTAGGGACGCCAGGCCAGGCCGGTGGTGATGATCCCGCGCAGCGGCGAGGCGGCGATCTGCGCCTGCTGGGCGGCGGTCAGCTGCGGCAGCAGGGCCTGCAGGCCCGGGTTGGTCGACGGGATGTAGAAGAAGCCGGGGACCAGGGCGCCGGCGCTGGCCGTCGGGCTCGTCACCGGGGCGTAGCTCGGCGAGGAGTTTTCCCGCGGCACGTCGTGGCTGGCCCACAGCGCCTCGCCGTGGAACTGCACGCTGTCGGTGAGGTCGAAGTTCACCTCGCCGTACAGCTGGTAGTGGTCTTCTTCCTCGATCAGGTTGTTGAACCGGCCGAACTGGAAGTAGCAGGTCTCGCCCGAGGCGGCGATGCGCGGGTCGTTGCCGAGCGCGGCGCAGTTCGGGTCGGCGAAGCGGGTGGTGGTCGGGAAGCCCGCCGCCGCGTTGCCGGGGATGAAGTAGGCGCCCGGGTTGCCGAAGCTCGACCAGCCGCCGCCCGGATTGACGTCGAAGTCCGGCATCGCGAAGTCGCGCTCGGTGACCGGCAGTTCGTCACGGTGACGGTAGCCGGCCGACAGCAGCACGCTGCCGCGCTCGCCGCGCCAGCCGTAGTTGGCGAACATGCTGTACTCGCCGTCCGAGCCGGGGATCAGGCTGTACTGGCCGCCGACTTCGAAGCCGTCGAGCTTCTTGGTGATGAAGTTGACCACGCCGCCGATGGCGTCCGAGCCGTAGGTCGCCGCAGCGCCTTCCTTCAGCACTTCCACACGGCCGATGGCCGAGACCGGGAACAGGTTGATGTCGATGCCGATGCCGGCCGCCGGGGAGGGGGCGACGCGGCGGCCGTTGAGCAGCACCAGGGTGCGCAGCGGCCCGAGGCCGCGCAGGTTGACGTTGCTGGTGCCGGTCGACTGGCCGGCCCGGAACTGGTTGGTCTCGCCGGCCACGCCCTGCACCGCCGGGATCGACTTGATCAGGTCGGTGGTCGAGGGCGAGCCCTGACGCTGGAGTTCGTCGGACGAGATGACGTCGACCGGCAGGGCCGCGTCCTCAGGCGTGCCGGCGATGAACGAGCCGGTGACGACGACCTCTTCGACTTCGGCGACGCCCTCGTCCTGGGCGTAGGCCGTCCCGGCGAGGCCGAGGCTCAGGGCGACGGCGAAAGCCGATCCGCTGCAGAAAAATCTGCTTCTAGTCATAAAACACTATCCCCTCTGAAACGCTTCCAACTCCCGCCACGTACGCGCCTCGTCAGGACGCTTTGCGGGCGCGGCTATGTCCCTCCGATCAAGTTGCAATGCCAGTAAAGGGATCAAGCAGACATCAAAGTTTTGCAGAGTGATGCGATGCAGCAACAGTTCAATTGTTTTGACGTAACTGGCAAAACAAGCGTTTTATGCAGTATTTATGCATCACGTTCTTTGACTTTTCTGTCAGAAAGCGCCGGTCGGCCACCGGCGCTCGGCGCGCGCTCGCCGCCCTCAGCGCACCCGCAAAAAGAAGCCGCCGCCGGCGAGCGGCGGCGGCGAAGGGCCCGGGACGGCGGTCGCTTCAGAACCGCTTGGTGACGCTCAGCTTGAAGGTGCGGCCGAGGGGGTTGGCCGTGAACGGGTCGTAGCCGAGGTCCAGCCGGGCGAACGGCGGGTCCTGGTCGGTGAGGTTGCGGATCGACAGCACCGCCGTGGTGTCCCACGGCAACTGCACCCGATAGGTCAGGTCCGCCGTGAAGAAGGAGTCGATCTTCCGCCCTTCGCTCGACTTCAGGACTGTGCCGCCGGTCTCAGTGAACAGCACGTTCGGCGGATAGGGGTCGGTCCGCTGGTCGATGTAGCTGTCGATGTAGTTCAAGGTCAGCCGCAGGTTGTGGATGTCGCGGGTGTATTCGGCGAACATCGAGGCCTTCCACTGCGGCACGGGGACGATCTGGGTCTGGTAGTTCAGCCGGTTCACGCCCTCGAAGGCCGGACTGACGGTGACGCCCTCCACGACCGTCTCCTCGACGCTGTACTCGCGCACGAAGGTGAGGCTGCCGCCCAGCCGGGCGTTGCCGCCCCACAGGTCGTCCACGTCGTAGTTGAACAGGGCGTCGATCCCCGAGGTCTTGATCCCCGGTCCGTTGATCCAGCCGGTCGAGATGCGGGCCAGCGCCGCCGTGCTGCAGACCCCGCCCTGGAAGGTGAAGCGCGTCTGCAGGGCCGCCAGGGCCGGATCGCCGCAGCGGGACGGCGCCCCCGTCGGGAACAGGGTGGAGAAGATCGGCCCCACCGGCTCGGTGACGATCGGGTTCTCGAAGTCGAAGCTCCAGTAGTCCACCGTGGCGTTGAAGTTGCCCATCTCGAAGATGGCGCCGACGCTGTAGGTGGTCGCCGATTCCGGCTCCAGCTCCGGGTTGCCGAGGATGTCCACCGCCCGGAAGGCGCCGCCCAGGAACTGCAGCGTCGTCGCCTGGCCGGGATCGAGCGCGGTGAGCGGCGGCGCCCGGAAGGTGGTGCTGACCGAGGCGCGCAGGGCGAACGGGTCGATGACCTGCCAGCGGACCGACAGTTTGGGGTCGAAGGTCGAACCGCCCAGGTCGCCGTAGTCCTCGTAGCGGGCCGCCAGCTGGACCTGGAAGGCGTCGGTGAACGGCAGGCTGAGCTCGGCGAAGCCGGCCCAGGCGTCCCCCTCGAGGTCGGCCGGGAAGGCCCCGCCCAGGAACATGAAGGGCCCGTTGCGGACGGCGCAGTTCAGGGTGCCGGTGACCGGGGTGTCGACGCAGGGCGTGGCCTGCAGGTTGGTGAGCTGGTCGTACTGGCCCTCGAAGAAGTTCTTCCGGTACTGCGCGCCCACCGCCCAGCCGACGGCCCCTCCCCCGAATTCCCACGGCAGCTGGCCGTTGAACACCAGGTCGGCGACCAGCATCCGGGTCGTCAGGTCCGCGGTGGTCGGCTGGAAGAACCAGCGGATCAGCTCGGGGTCGTTGGCGACGGCGGCGTTGAAGCCGGGGTTGGTCGCCCCGGTGATGGCGTTGGCGGGGATTGAGTTGGAGAACGGGTTGAACCACTGGCACCCGCCGACCCCCGGCGTTCCGGTCGCCGGGTTGCAGCCCGGCCCGCCGAGGCCGCGCAGCGCCAGCTGGAAGCGGCTGACGACGGTGTCGTAGCCGATCCGGACCAGGTTATCCTCCATGTAGGTCAGGGCCGCGTCGTAGCCGACGCCCGCGAAGCCCAGCTCGCCCTTCAGGCTCGCCGAGATCCGCCAGCCCTCGTGCTCGCGGCTGCCGCGCGAGGACTGGTCGCCGAACAGCGGGTTGCCCCCCAGGGACAGGGGCCGGAACAGCGCGCCGGGGAAGTAGGCGCCGACCACCGGCGCGGTCACGCCCGGCGCGACCGGCACGCCGGTCGGCAGCGCGCCGGGGTTCTGCTGCGAATAGAGGATGTAGCCGGGGTTGTTGGCCGGCACGAAGTAGCCGGCCCCGAGCCCGGGCGAGCCGGCGATCGGATTGGTCGCCGTGGTCGGCACCTGCAAGGCCAGGTAGGACGGCGAGGTCGCCCATTCCGGCACGTTGGTGTGGGCGTAGAGCGCCTCGACGTGGAACACCGTGGTGTCGGTCAGGTCGACGTTCACCTCGCCGTAGATCTGGTAGCGGTCCTCCTTCTCCACGATGTTGTCGTAGGGCGTGTAGTTCCAGAAGCAGGCGGCCGTGCCGAGGGTGGCCGGCGGCGTGGGGGCGGTGAAGCTCGGCACCCCGCCCAGGGGCGCGCAGCCCACGTCCCGGCGCCCGGCCGCCCCGAACGCGAAGGACGTCGCTCCCGTCTGGATGATCGGGAAGAAGGTCGTGACGGCGTTGCCCGAGGACCACCCCGTCTCGGGACTCTCGAAGTAGCCGCGCTGGGCGAAGTCGCGCTCGCGCACCGACAGCTCGGAGCGGTGCTGCCAGCCGGCGGTGACCAGGGCGTTCGCCGTATCGCCCACCCAGCCGAAGACGAGATGGCCGCCGTAGTCGCCGCCGTCGGAGCCGTCGATGTGCTCGTAGTAGGCGTTGACCTCGAGGCCCTCGAAATTGCGCCGGGTGATGAAGTTCACCACCCCGCCGATGGCGTCCGAGCCGTAGGTGGCGGCCGCGCCCTCCTTCAGCACCTCGATGCGGCCGATGGCGGCGGTGGGCAGCAGGTTGATGTCCGGCGAGCCGGCGCCGATCGGGGCGGGAACCAGCCGGCGGCCGTTGAACAGCACCAGGGTGCGCGCCGAGCCCAGCCCGCGCAGGTTCACCGTCGCCGCCCCTTCGGAGCCCTGCGCGCGGGCGTCGAACTGGTTGGTGTCGCCGAGCACGCCGTTGGAGACCGGCAGCTGCTTCATCAGCTCGACGGTGGACGGCGAGCCCTGCTTCTGCAGGTCGTCGGAGCTGATCACGTCGACGGGCAGGGCCGCATCCTCCGGCGTGCCGGCGATGAACGAGCCGGTGACGACGACCTCCTCGACCTCCGTGCCCTGCGCCGCCGCCCCGCCGCCCGTGGCGAGGGCGAGGATGAGCGCGAGCGCCGAGCCGCCCGCCAGCTGATTGGTCCTGGACATCGATGCCTCCCTGGCCGGTCCGCGACTTTTTGACGCGAACGTTGTTTTTCGAGAGGCTTGCGCCGCAAGCGGGCGCCGCGCCAGCCGTTACGCGACTCGCGGGTGCAAAGTTTTCTAGCTGTCGCCAGGGCGCCACAGCACTGATTATCAAAGGAGAAGCTTGACCATTCTAGTTGGTGGAATGGTCAAGGGCGGACTGTCCGCGGCGGCTGTCCGGCCTGTGCGGGCGACTCCAGCTTGACTGTAGCCGGGACATCGAAAAGTCTCGGCCCCTGGGGGTTCCACCAAGTCGGAGGACGGGCCATGGCCCACAAGTTTGAGATCTACAAGGACAAGGCCGGCGAGTTCCGCGTCCGCTTCAAGTACAACAGCGAGACCATCTTCTCGACCGAAGGCTACAAGTCGCGGGCCTCGGCGGAGAACGCCATCGCCAGCATCAAGAAGAACGGCCCGGAAGCCCCGGTCGAAGACGCCAGCGTCGCCTGACGCCCTCGGGCGGCCGCAGGCCCTCCCGGGCCGCGGTCGCCCGCCGCCGGCCCGGAAGCCCCGGTCGAAGACGCCAGCGTCGCCTGGCCTCCAATGACAGACCGCACCTCATGAGCCCTGCCGAACGCGGGGCCGCCGGCGCGACGCCTCGCCGATCGCGGGAATAGAGGAAAAAGGCTTAAGGCTACCTGGGGTATGGAAGCTGCTTTGCAGCAGCCGCCGGGGGAGCAGGTGGTTTCGAACTCCGTGCCGTTGGAGGCCGTGCGGTCCACAGCGGAACGCGTCGTGCAGCTCGCGACGGCCGTCTACGACGGCTACGGCGCCGACGTGGTCTGGCGCGAGTCCGGCAGGTTCTCCCGCACCAAGCCGTTCAAGGGCGACATGAGCCGGCGCTTCCCCAGCCGCTACGTCATGTCGACGCGCGAGCCGCTGTGGATCGCCGACTTTGAGACCGATCCGGTCGCCATCCAGCATCGGCTCGCCCCGGCCAGTCCGAAGGTGAAGGCCTTCGTGGGCGTTCCCATCCTCAGCCAGGGCCAGGTGCTGGGCGCGCTGATCGCCATCGACCTGAAGGTGCGCCCGTATGACGAGGCGGTTCGCAGCCACTTCGAGGCGCTCGCCTCGCTTCTGGGCGACGACTACACGCGGGCGAACATGGCCCTGGAGCTGGAGACGACCGCGGCCCAGATGCGCGAGGCGCTGGACGAGACCGCGCGGTCGGAGCGGCGCCTGCGCCTGGCGACCCGCCTGGCCGGCATCAAGGTCTGGGAGCTCGACCACACCCGGCAGGAAGCCTTCCGGCTCAACTCCAGCAAGGGCGCGGGCGACTACGAGACCGCGACCCGGACGCTGTGGGATCCGGTGCATCCGGAGGACCTGCCGCAGGCCCTGGCCAAATGGGACGCCCACCTGGCCGGGGGGCCGCCGTTCCAGGTCGTGCACCGCCACATCCGCCAGGACGGCGGCATGCACTGGGTCGAGAGCCTGGCCGAGGCCGTCCGTGACGAGACCGGCCAGGTGGTCGGCTTCGTCGGCGCGGTGCGCAACATCGACAAGGAGAAGCGCAACGAGCAGGAGCTGATCGACGCCCGCCTGGCCGCCGAGGCCGCCAACGAGGCCAAGAGCGCCTTCCTCGCCACGGTCAGCCACGAAATCCGCACGCCGCTGAACGGCATCCTCGGAATGGCCCAGGCCATGGCCCGGGACGAACTCCCCGAGCTGCAGCGCGAGCGGCTGGCGGTGGTCACCCAGTCCAGCGAAAGCCTGCTGGCCATCCTCGACGACGTCCTGGACCTGTCGAAGATCGGGGCCGGCAAGCTCGAACTCGAGCAGGTGGCGTTCGAGCCCGCCGCCGTCGCCCGGGCGGTGCGCGCGACCTTCTCCGCCGTCGCCGCGGCCAAGGGCCTGGCCCTGGACCTGGAGGTCTCGCCGGCCGCCGAGGGCGCCTACCTGGGCGACCCGGCCCGGCTGCGGCAGGTGATCGCCAACCTGGCCTCGAACGCGGTCAAGTTCACCGACGCCGGACGGGTGCTGATCGCCCTCGACCGCGCCGAGAACGGCCTGCGCCTCTCCGTCGCCGACACCGGCATCGGGATCCGGCAGGACCGGCAGGCGCAGCTGTTCGAACCCTTCGTGCAGGCCGACAGCTCGACGACCCGTCAGTACGGCGGCACCGGGCTTGGGCTCTCCATCTGCCGTGAGATCGTCCGGCTGATGGGCGGCGACATCTCCGTCGAGAGCGCGCCGGGACGGGGCTCCACCTTCCACGTGACCCTGCCGATGACCTACCTCGGCGAGGGCGAGGTCGTCCCGGCGCCGGCGGCCGCCGCGCCCGCCCCGGAGATCGGCGCCGTGCGGATCCTCGCGGCCGAGGACAACGCGGTGAACCAGCTGGTGCTGCAGACCCTGCTCGGCCAGTTCGGCGTCCAGCCGCACATCGTCGGCAACGGCGCCGAGGCGGTGGCGGCCTGGCGGGCCGAGGCGTGGGACGTGATCCTGATGGACGCCCACATGCCGACGATGGACGGGGCCGAAGCGACCCGGGCCATCCGCGCCGAAGAGGCCCGCACTGGCCGCCCCCGCACGCCGATCATCGCCCTCACCGCCAACGCCCTCAGCCACCAGGCGAAGGAATATCTGGACTGCGGCATGGACCTGGTGGTGGCCAAGCCGATCCAGGTCTCCAAGCTGCTGGAGGCCATCGCCCTGGCCCTGGCGCCCGGCGCCGACCGGCGCGCCGGCGCGGCCTGAGACCGCGCCGGCGCCTCGGCGCCGCGTCAGGCCGTCGTCGCCGTCGGGCGGACGATGATCTCGTTCACGTCGATCTCGGGCGGCTGCTCGATGGCGAAGCGGACGGCCCGGGCGATCGCCTCGGCCGGGATCGCCTTCTTCCGGTACTCCTCGATGAAGGCCGCCGTCTCCGCATGGGTGATGGTGTCGGCCAGCTCGGACTCCGTGACGCCCGGCGAGACCACGCTCACCCGCACCTTGTCGGTCTCCTGGCGCAGAGCCTCGGAGATAACCCGCACGGCGAACTTGGTCGCGCAGTAGACCGCCGCTGAGGGGATGATCTGGTGGCCGGCGGTCGAGGCGATGTTGACGATCTGGCCGTGGCCCTGCGCCTCCATCACCGGCAGCGCCGCGGCGATCCCGTGCAGCACGCCGCGGATGTTGACGTCGATCATCTGGTCCCACTCGTCGACCTTCAGCGCCGCCAGCGGCGACAGCGGCATCACCCCGGCGTTGTTGACGATCACGTCCACCCGGCCGAACCGCTCCCGCGCCGCCTCCACGAAGGCCTTCACGTCATCCCGGGAGGTGACGTCCAGCCCCTTGGCCATGGCCGTTCCGCCCGCAGCCTCGATCTCGCGCTTGAGGCTCTCCAGCCGCTCCACGCGGCGGGCGCCGATCACCACGGTCGCGCCGGCCGCCGCCAGCTCGCGCGCCGTCGCCTCGCCGATGCCGCTGCTCGCGCCCGTCACCAGCACCACCTTGTTCGCAACTTCAGTCATGGCCGTCTCCTTGTTGGCGAGGAGACAGATGCGCCCTCTGGAGGATCGGGCGTTAGAACGGTCCTCCGCGGTTCTTGCCCGATCCTCCAGGACCTGGCCCGACGCGCTTGCGCCGCGCGCGGGCGCGTGGGAGGCAGTCTCCATGGAGCAATTGGCCTCTCTCATCGCCCGCCACGCGCCCGAGGACGGCATGCACGACATGCCCATTCCTGGCCTGGCGCTGATCCGCTACGCCGGCCCGACCGACAGGGTGCCGACGCTTCACCAGCCGGCCCTGTGCATGATCGCGCAAGGCGCCAAGGTGGTGATGCTGGCCGATGAGGCCTACCGCTACGATCCGGCCACCCACCTGGTCATCTCGGTGGACCTGCCCCTCACCGGCCAGGTCATCGAGGCCTCGCCCGAGAGGCCCTACCTGTGCGTGCGCGTCGACCTCGACCCGGCGCTTCTGAACGAGCTGATGCTGCAGCAGCCGCCGGCGCCGGGCGGCGAGAGCGGCCGCGGCCTGCATCTGGCCCGCACCACCCCGGAGCTGGCCGACGCCGTCGCCCGCCTCGTGCGCCTGCTGGAGCGGCCGCAGGACGGGCCCGTGCTCGCCCCGCTGATCCGGCGCGAGATCCACTACCGGCTGCTGACCGGCGACCAGGCCGGCGTCGTCCGTCAGATCGGCAGCCCCGACAGCCGCCTCTCGCAGGTGAACCGGGCCATCGCCTGGATCCGCGCCAACTTCGACCGCCCGGTCCGCATCGAGGCCCTGGCCCGCGAGGCCGGCATGAGCGCCTCGGCCCTGCACCAGCACTTCAAGGCGGTCACCGCCATGAGCCCCCTGCAGTACCAGAAGCAGATCCGCCTGCAGGAGGCCCGCCGGCTGATGCTCGGCGAAGCCCGCGACGCCCAGGCCGCGGCCTTCGAAGTCGGGTACGAAAGCCCGTCGCAGTTCTCGCGGGAGTACGCCCGGCTGTTCGGCGCGCCGCCGGCGCGGGACGCAGCGCGGCTGCGGGCAAGCGGAGCGGTGGTGGCGGGGGTGTAGGGGACTCTACAACAGCGGCCGCCAGAGGATCAGCGCCACCGCGGCGACGCCGACGGCCGTAACGCCCGTCAGCAGGACGAGCACTGCGCTGGTCACGCCCTGCGCCAGCCAACCGCGCTGGGACCTGGCCCAGAAGTAGAGCTCCAGCACTGCCAGGGGAACGAGGTACGAGCCGAACGCCCACGCCTTGGCAGGGGCGCCGTCAGGCCCGAGCGAGCCGCCCAGCGCACGGTTGACGACGATCGCGCCGATCAGCCCCACGCGCAGGAACCAGACCCCATTGACCACGAGGAAGAGCCGCAGCGCCCAACGGCGATGAGCGGCGATGTTCCGCGACACGGCCGTGCGCCAGGCCAGGGCGGCGGACGTCAGGATCAGGGCGGCGTTGAGGGTGATCGGCAGCCAGGTCATGACCCTCGTCAGGTCGCCGCGCGCGAAGACGAGGTACAGCCCACCCGCCGCGGCGGCCGCGCCGCTGATCAGGAACAGCCGTCCGTTCCATCGATGGAATGCAGGCGCCCGCGCCCTGACCTGAGGAAGCAGCTGCAGCGTTCCGGAAAGCGTCACCAGCGCCGCCAGGAGAACGTGGGAGGCGAACACCAGATTGCCGGCCACGTCGCCGGCGACGTGGCCATGGACGAGGAGCTTGTTCCTGTTCCACTGCGCAAACTCGCCCGCCAGCGTCGCTGGCCCATAGAAGGCGGCGATGTAGTAGACGAACGCCCATTGCCCGATCAAAGCCACGGACACCCAGAGGACGGCCGATCCGCTCAGGACCAGGCTCGCCCCGCCGGCCCGCGATGTGGTGGTGTTCACTGCCCGCACTCAGTAAGTTTCGATCTCACGGCAGGCTATGCCTGACGCGGCTGAGGGCCATGACTGGCGGCGCCAAAACATGATCGCGGGTTGCAAGGGGCGGCGCGGCGGTGCCTGAGGCCACGGTCGCTGCGGGCTATCCCAAGGCCCTGCTGGATTTCGCGGCGACGCGCGGCGTTTCGAAGACCACGCTGCTCGAAACGTCGAGGATCGATCCGGCCGACTTGTGCAGCCAGGACAACCGGGCGCCCCTGGGCGGCTACCTGGCCATGCTCGACCTTGCGGTGAGCCTGTCAGGCGATCCGGCGTTCGCGCTCAAGTTCGGCGAGGGCGTCAGGATGCAGGATCTCAGCATTGTCGGCCTCATCGGGCAGACCGCCGAGACGACGGGCGAGGCGAGCGAGCAGATCGCCCGATACGCCCGCCTTGTGTTCGACGAGACCGGCGACGGCGCAACCCGCCTGAGCGGCGTCGTCCGCGAAGGCGGTCGTGTCTGGATCGCCCATCCCGGGCCCCAGGACAGTCCGCACTTCGCCGAAGCCAGCTTGGCGCGATCGGTGACGGGAGCCAGAGCCCTCCTGGCCACGACGCCCTATTTCCAGGCCGGCCGCTTCCCGAGGGCGGTCCACTTCGTCCATGCCGCACCGCCGCACGCCGGCGAGTACGAGCGGATCTTCAGGGCGCCGGTGGTCTTCGGGAGCGACAGGAATGCGCTCCTGGTGGACGATGAGTTTCTGTCGATCAGGCTGCCGACCTCCAGCCGCTATGTGTTCGGCATCTTCAGCGACCGGGCCGAAGCCCTGCTGAATGAGTTGGAGACCGCCATATCGATGCGCGGCCGGGTCGAAGCCATCCTCATGCCGATCCTCCACAAGGGCGAAGTCCGCATGGCGAAGGTCGCCGGCGCCCTGGGCATGAGCCGACAGACGCTCCACCGCCGGCTGAAGTCGGAGGGCGTCAGCTTCGAGCTGGTCCTCGACGACCTGCGCCGCCGGATGGCGATCAGCTACCTGACGCGCAGGAAGGTCTCGGTGAACGAGGCCGCTTACCTGGTCGGCTTCTCCGACCCGGCGGCCTTCTCCCGCGCTTTCAAACGGTGGACGGGACAGCCTCCGTCGTCCCTGCTGCGCGAGCGTTGAGCGGGCGAGAGCTCCGCGACCGTGCCCCCGATCTTGAATTAGCCGTTGCTCATCGATTAGTTTCTACTAATGTATCGGCGGACTTCCGAGCACGGAGAGAAGACGTGAGCGAGGCCTACACCGGCGGCTGCGCCTGCGGCGCCGTGCGCTACCGGATCGGCGGCGAGCCGCTGTTCCAGCCGCAGTGCCAATGTCGCGACTGCCAGCGGATGAGCGGCGCGGGCCACGGCTCGTACCTGACCTTCCCGCGCGGACCGAACGTGACGCTCGAAGGCCGGGCCCAGGAATGGCGCTTCGCCGGCGACAGCGGGAACGTGAAGACGCGCGGCTTCTGCCCGACCTGCGGCTCGCCCGTGTACCTGACGTCCGTGGCGATGCCGGACCTGTTCACCGTCCACGCCGGAAGCCTCGACGATCCCGGCCGGTACAGCCCGCAGGCGGTGATGTACCACTCGAGCGCCCTTGCCTGGGACCACCTCGACCCCGCCCTGCCGAAGTTCGACAAGCTGCCGCCGGCGTAGATCGCCCCTTCGGCGGCGGGGAGTGGCCTGGGCCCGCCGAAATGGGGCGAACCTGGCGCCGAGTTGGGGGTCGAGTTCGCCGGCCGCCGCCTATGTGATCAAGCTGAAGTCCGGATGCGCCGGACGCGGCTGTGGCCCCGAGGCTTGAGATGCGGTGGAAGCCTCTTCGAGCGGGAGCCCTGGCGGCGTCGAAACTTTTGTTTTTCAGGGGGAAGGGATGGTGGACGCGGCTGGGATTGAACCAGCGACCCCTACGATGTCAACGTAGTGCTCTCCCGCTGAGCTACGCGTCCGACCGGATCGTCTCCCCTAAGGGAGCGGGAAGCGGGGATATAACGGGGCGCCCCCGCGGGCGCAAGCTGGCCGTTGGGCCAAGCGTCAGGCGGCGACCATCCGCTCCACTTCGGAGACGATCTCGCGCAGGTGGATGGGCTTGGAGAGCACCTTGGAGCCAGGGGGCGCCTGGTCGCCGGCGGCGAGGGCCACGGCGGCGAAGCCGGTGATGAACATGATGCGCAGGCCCGGGTGGCGGGCGGCGGCCTGGCGGGCCAGCTCGATGCCGTCGACGCCGGGCATGACGATGTCGGTGAGCAGCAGGTCCCAGTCCTGGTCGAGGACGGCCTGGGCCTCCTCGCCGTCGGCGCAGGAGACGACCTCGTAGCCGGCCCGCTCGAGGGCCCGGGCCAGGAACCCGCGCAGGGAATCGTCGTCTTCGGCCAGGAGGATCCGGGGCATGCTGGGTCCGCGTTGTAGGAAGATCGGACACTACCACGGGGTTCGTAAATTCGCGATGAACTCGCCCCCCGATCCCGGTTTGACCGGCCCGGCGCCGCAACGTCATATGGCCCGATGAGCGTCACGCCGAGCATGACCACGGAGCAGCACCTGCAGGGGCCGGGAGAAGCGTACCAGCTGCGCCGGGCCGCGCCCGTCGGCACGCCCCCGCCGACGCCCCTGGTGTTCGCCTCGCCGCACTCCGGCCGGGACTACCCGGAGGAGATGATGGCGGCCGCCGCGCTCGACGCCACCGCCATCCGCCGCAGCGAGGACGCCTTCGTGGACGAGCTGATCGCCGGCGCGCCCGAGGCGGGCGTGGCGACGCTGACCGCGCGGCTGGCCCGGGCCTACATGGACGTCAACCGCGAACCGTTCGAGCTCGACCCGTCGATGTTCGTCGACGAGCTGCCGGACTTCGCGCGCGCCCGCACGGCGCGGGTGGCCGCCGGGCTGGG
Organism: Phenylobacterium terrae; assembly: GCF_042681205.1. NCBI lineage: Bacteria > Pseudomonadati > Pseudomonadota > Alphaproteobacteria > Caulobacterales > Caulobacteraceae > Phenylobacterium > Phenylobacterium terrae. Next base: position 2,144,584 of record NZ_JBHUEY010000001.1, on the reverse strand, counting down.
CGCCATCGCCCGCATCGTCTCCGAGGGCCAGGAGATCTACGCGCGCAAGCTGACCTTCGCCGAGGCGCGTGGCCGGATCGAGCGGGCCCACCGGCCCTACCATGCAGCGCTGGCCCGGCTGCTGGGCGAGGCGCACGCCGCCCATGGCGTCGCGATCCTGATCGACTGGCACTCCATGCCGGCGGCCGCGGCGCGCCAGGGCGGGCGCGAGCGGCCCTGCGACATGGTCCTGGGCGACCGGTTCGGCGCGGCTTGCGCCGGCGCGCTCACCGCCCGGGTCGAGGCCGAACTTGAGAAGCTCGGCTACCGCGTGGCCCGCAACACCCCCTACGCCGGCGGCTACACGACCGAGCATTACGGCCGTCCAGCCCGGCGCACCCACGCCCTGCAGATCGAGATCAACCGCGCCCTCTACCTCGACGAGGCGCGCCTGGAGCCGACGGAGGGCTTTTCCAAGCTGAAGTCCGACCTCGAGACGCTGACCCGCGCCCTGGTCGCCGCCGACTGGTCGGGCCTGCGCTAGGGCCCGCCCGCCGGCGAGCCCAGTTCGTAGCGGGCGGCGATGGCGGCGATCTGCGGCCAGACCGCCTGTGCGGCCCTGGCGTCGGCGTCGGCTTCGGCGGCGCGGCCCTGGCGGCGCAGCACGAGGCTGCGGCCGTAGAGGGCCTGGGCGTGCCGCGGGTCGCGCTTCAGGGCCGCGTCGAAGTCGGCCTGCGCCGCCTCCAGCCGGGCCGACTGGAGATGGACGAGACCGCGCGCCGCCAGCGCCGAGGGATCGCGAGCGGCGATCTTCAGCGCCGCCTCGCAGTCCGCGAGCGCCAGCGCCAGGTCGGTCCGCACCAGCGCCCGCGCCTGGCAGCGAGAGGCGAGCACCGCGGCCCTGACGGGCGGCGGCGGCGCGCCGGCCAGCAGCACGTCGTACTGCGCCACGGCCTCGCCCGCCTTGCCGGCGGCGAGCCAGGCCTGGGCGATTCGGGCGCGCACGCCCGGGCCGGAAGCGGGGCTGGCCGTCGCGCGGGCGAAGTCCTCGGCCGCGCCGTCGGCGTCGCCGGCCGAGAGGCGGAGTTCGCCGCGCATCAGGCGCGCCTCGACGTCGCCGCCGGCCAGCGCCAGCGCCGCGTCGAGGTCGCGGCGGGCCGCCGCGGGATCGCCGCTCGCCAGATGCGCCGCCGCCCGCTGGCGCAGGTGGATCGCCCGGCGCGGCTCAAGTTCGATCGCGCGGGTGAAGTCGGCGATCGCCCGGACGTGATCGGCCCGCGCGAGGGAGGCGGCCGCGCGGCGGTGATAGCCGTCCGCGTCCTTGGGCTCGTCGGCGGCCCCGGCGACCTGCGCGGGCTCTTCGGGCCCGCCCTCCACCGGCTCCAGGCGGAACACCGGTCCGCCATTGTAGGTGAAGTAGACCCGGTCCTGGCTGTTGGAGATCAGGATCCGGTGCGAGAGGAAGAAGTCGGCCCCCAGCAGCATGTCCGCCTTGGGCAGGGTGATGGGGGCGACCCGCAGGCGGGTGTTCTGGATCTTCTCCTCGCCGATGGCGAATTCGGCGAAGGGGGCGATCCAGTTCTCCAGCCGCCGCGGGCCGATGCCGCCGCTGAGGCCGCCGTACTCGACGCCCGGTCCGTCGGGCCGGAAGCCGAGCCGCTCGGCGGTCGACTGCTCGAGCACAGAGCGGAAGGCGCCGGTGTCGAACATCACCCGGATCGGCCGGCCGTTCACCGATGCATTCGCGATGACGTGCGGCTCGCTCGGGGTGGTCGCGCGGAAGGACAGCACGTTCACGGGCTTGTCCCCCGCCCAGTAGGCCAGCCGCGCCTTCTCGCACCCCTGCGGCTTGAACAGGCGGATGGCCCCGTTGGCGAAGTCGTATTCGACGTCGAGCACGCCCAGCACGTTCTGGCCCAGGATTCCGTCGGCCCGGCTCCCCGGCGCGAGGTCGCCGACCAGGAAGTCCACGTTGGTCAGCACGCCGCCGGAGAGCTCGAAGCGATCGGCCACGCCGACCTTGACCGGAGCCGTCCCCCCGACCCCGCGGACCCGCATGCCGGGCGGCGTCATGCCCCGGCTGAGCCCCAGGCGCTTGGCGTTGGCCTCGCCGAGCATGCTGAAGAAGGCGCCGCTGTCGGCCACCAGCACCACGTCGCGGCCGTTGATCTTCGCCGGCACATGCGGCTTCAGACCGGCCATGGTCACGGGCAGGTCGGCGACCTTCTGCAACTGACAGCCGCCCTCGGCCGCGCTGGCGGCCTCGGCAAGCGAAAGCGCGGCCGCCAGGCCGAGCAGAACCTGCCGCATGATCCCCTCCCGATCAGGCGCTCATTCTACCATCGCGAGGGTCGATGGCGAAATGCGCGCGGCGCGGGCCGGCGCGCGGGCGAAAAAAAAGCCGCGCCCGAAGGCGCGGCAGTTCATTAGGGAGGAAACGCCCAGGAAGGGCAGAGGCGTCAGCGACGCCTCAGGCCCTCCTTATACTGTGCGACGCACAAATCTGCAATGGCTTTGTCGCGATTTTTTCGCACGCGGGAGCCCAGGATAGGATTTCTCCAGCCAAATCAACGGCGTGATATTAGTTTGTCGCCGAGTCAACTTGTTGCGGCGCACAAAATCTGGTAGCTCCGGGCCATTGGTCGCAAGCCCTTGTGGGCGCGCCGCCGCGCGCCGATCTTTGGCCGCATCACAAGGTTCTGGCCCCCGGAGCCGCCCTCCTCTAGAAGCCCCGGCTTCGCCCGCTGATCAGAATCCGAAATGTCGCTCCGCAACATCGCCATCATCGCCCACGTCGACCACGGCAAGACCACCCTCGTCGACCAGCTCCTCGCCCAGTCCGGCGTCTTCCGCGCCAACGAGGCGACGGTCGAGCGGGCCATGGACTCCAACGACCAGGAACGCGAGCGCGGGATCACCATCCTGGCCAAGGCAACGTCCGTGCTGTGGCAGGGTGCGGCGGGCGAGACCCGAATCAACATCATCGACACCCCCGGCCACGCCGACTTCGGCGGCGAGGTGGAGCGGATCCTGGGCATGGTCGACGGCTGCCTGCTGCTGGTCGACGCCGAGGAAGGCGTCATGCCGCAGACCAAGTTCGTGCTCGGCAAGGCGCTGAAGCTGGGCCTGCGCCCCATCGTCGTGCTGAACAAGGTGGACCGCGCCCACGCCGACCCGGAGCGGGTGGTGGGCGACGTGTTCGACCTGTTCGCCACCATGGGCGCCAGCGACGAGCAGCTGGACTTCCCGCACATCTACGCCAGCGGCAAGCAGGGCTGGGCGGTCACCGAGATGGCCCACGAGAAGAAGGACCTGTCGGCCCTGTTCGACAAGATCGTCGAGCACGTGCCGGCGCCGCAGGCCGAGCAGCGGGCCGACGAGCCCTTCCGCCTGCTGTCGGTGCTGATCGAGAGCGATCCCTTCCTGGGCCGCCTGCTGACCGGCCGCGTCGAAGCCGGCCGCGCCGTGCCGGGCCTGACCGTGAGGGCCCTCAGCCCGGACGGGACCGAGGTCGAGCGCGGGCGGATCACCAAGGTGCTGGCCTTCCGCGGCCTGCAGCGCCGACCGATCGACTCGGCCGACGCCGGTGACATCGTGGCCATCGCCGGCCTCTCCAAGGCGACGGTGGCCGACACCATCGCCGCCCCGGAGGTGACCGAGCCCCTCCCCGCCCAGCCGATCGACCCGCCGACCATCGCCATCACCGTGTCGGTCAACGATTCCCCGCTGGCCGGCCGCGAAGGCGACAAGGTGCAGAGCCGGGTGATCCGCGACCGGCTGCTGAAGGAAGCCGAGGCCAACGTCGCGATCCGGGTGACCGAGACCGCCGACAAGGACGCCTACGAGGTGGCCGGCCGCGGCGAGCTGCAACTCGGCGTGCTGATCGAGACCATGCGCCGCGAAGGCTTCGAGGTGTCCATCAGCCGCCCGCGGGTGGTGTTCCAGACGGACCCCGAGACCGGCGAGAAGCTGGAGCCGATCGAGGACGTGGTCATCGACGTCGACGACGACTTCACCGGCGTGGTCATCGAGAAGCTGTCGGCCCGCAAGGCCGAGCTGAAGGACATGGGCCCCTCGGGCGCCGGCAAGACCCGGATCACCCTGCAGGCCCCGTCCCGCTCGCTGATCGGCTACCAGGGCGAGTTCCTGACCGACACCCGCGGCTCGGGCGTGCTGAACCGCGTCTTCTCCCACTACGAGCCCTACAAGGGCGCCATCGAGGGCCGCCGCAACGGCGTGCTGGTCTCCAACTCCGACGGCGAGACCGCGGCCTACGCGCTGTGGAACCTGGAGGAGCGGGGGACGATGTTCGTCGGCGGCGGCGAGAAGACCTACCAGGGCATGATCATCGGCGAGAACTCGCGCAGCGACGACCTCGACGTGAACCCGATGAAGGCCAAGCAGCTGACCAACGTCCGCGCCTCCGGCAAGGACGAGGCGGTGCGCCTGACGCCCCCGCGCCGGCTGACGCTCGAGCAGGCCATCGCCTACATTGAGGACGACGAGCTGGTCGAGGTCACGCCCAAGAACATCCGCCTGCGCAAGCAGGTGCTGAACCCCAGCTTCCGCAAGAAGCGCCAGCGCGAACAGGCGTAGGCTCGCAGGATGGCTGGCAAGGTCATCCTGCTCAACGGCGCCTCCAGCAGCGGCAAGTCCTCCATCGCCCGGGCCCTCCAGGCGCGGATCGGCGAGCCCTTCTGGCACGTCTCCATCGACCACCTGATCGAGGCCAGGATCCTGCCGCGCGAGCGGATCCGCAGCGGCGAGTTCCGCTGGAGCGGGATGCGGGAAGCCTTCTTCGACGGCTTCCACCGGTCGCTGCCCGCCTATGTGGAGGCCGGGAACAACCTGATCGTCGAGCACATCGTCGAGACCCTCGCCTGGCGCGACCGGCTGGTCGGCCTGCTCGGCGCGCACGACGTCTTCTTCGTCGGCGTCCACTGCCCGCTCGAGGAGCTGGAGCGCCGGGAGCTGGCCCGCGGCGACCGCCCGGTCGGCGACGCCCGCCGCGACTTCGAGACCTGCCACCTGCACACGACCTACGACCTGGAGGTCGACAGCCGCGAGCCGCCGGAGGCCAATGCGGCGCGGATCATCGCCGCCTGGGAGGCGCGCGGGCGGCCCCATGCCTTTGACCGGATGAGATCGTCTTGGACCTCTCCCCCCGCTGGGCGGGGGGAGAGGGTTGGGTGAGGGGGGCCTCGGCGCAACAGTCGGCGCCCTAGAATGAACCGAGGCCGCTCCTCCCTCACCCTGCCCTCTCCCTCCGCAGGCGGAGGGAGAGGTCGATGTTGCAGGTCCGTGCGAGGCGCCCATTGCCGCGGTGGCGGGAGCGGGGCAAAGCCTCGCCATGGCCAACCCGATCTTCGCAACCTTGCCGACCACCATCTTCGAGGAGATGAGCGGCCTGGCGCGCGCGCTGGGCGCCATCAACCTCGGCCAGGGCTTCCCGGACGATCCGGGGCCCGAGGCGGTGCGGGCCAAGGCCGCCGAGGCGGTGCTGAACGGCTACAACCAGTACCCGCCCATGGCCGGCCTGCCGGAGCTGCGCCAGGCCGTGGCGAGACACTACGCCCGCACGCAGGGGCTGGACCTGGACTGGGAGCACGAGGTCACCGTCACCTCCGGCGCGACGGAGGCGCTGGCCTCGGCCTTCCTGGGCCTGATCGAGCCGGGCGACGAGGTGATCGTCTTCCAGCCGCTCTACGACGCCTACGTGCCGCTGATCCGACGGGCGGGCGGCGTGCCGAAGCTGGTGCGCCTCTCGCCGCCGGAATGGCGGTTCGACCGGGCGATGCTGGAGGCCGCCTTCACCGAGCGCACCCGCCTCGTGGTGCTGAACAACCCGATCAATCCGACCGGCGTCGTGCTGCCGGAAGAGGACCTGGCGCTGCTGGCCGAGTTCTGCGTCCGCCACGACGCCGTCGCGATCTGCGACGAGGTATGGGAGCAGGTGGTGTTCGCGCCCGCCCGCCACCGGCCGCTGATCGGCCTTCCCGGCATGCGCGGGAGGTGCGTGAAGATCGGCTCGGCGGGCAAGATGTTCGGCCTGACCGGCTGGAAGGTCGGCTTCCTGTGCGCGGCGCCGGCGCTGACGCGGACGCTGGCCCGCACCCACCAGTTCCTGACCTTCACCACTCCGCCCAACCTGCAGGCCGCCGTCGCCTTCGGGCTGGAGACCGGCGAGGCCTGGTTCGCCGAGATGCCCGGGCGCCTGGCCGCCTCGCGCGACCGGCTGACGGAGGAGCTGCGGCGCGAGGGGTTCGCGGTGCTGCCCTCGCAGGGGACCTACTTCCTGAACCTCGACCTGCCGGCGTCCGGCATCGACCTCGCCGACCGCGAATTCGCCCTGCGCGCGGTGCAGGAGGCGGGCGTCGCCTCCATCCCGGTCTCGGCCCTCTACGAGGAGGCGCCGGTGACGACGATCCTGCGGCTCTGCTTCTCCAAGAGCGATGAGACGCTTGACGAGGGCGTACGCCGCCTGGCGCGGGCGCGGGATCTGGTGCGGGGTGACAGGTAGGGCTGCGCCCAACCAGTCACCGCGGACTTCCGTGACTGGTTGCGCAAAGCGCTACCTGTCACCCCCCGCGCGATACCTCGCCGGCGTGACCCCGAACGCCGCCTTGAAGGCGGCGATGAAGGCGCTGGGGCTGGCGTAGCCGGCGTCGAGGGCGGCGGCGGTGACGGAGGCGCCGGCGGTGAGCTGGACGAGGCCCTGCTGCAGGCGGGCCCTCGTGCGCCAGGCCTCGATGGAAAGGCCGGTCTCGGCGGCGAACAGGCGCTGGAGGGTGCGCACGCTGGCGGCGGCGTTGCGGGCGAGGTCGGCGAGCGACGCTGGGCTGGCGGGGTCGGCGAACAGGGCCTCCGCCAGGCGCCGCGCGCGGGGATCCTTCGGCAGCGGCAGGCCGAGCGGCGTCGTCTCGCTCTTGGCCAGCAGGTCCAGGAACACGCCGCAGAGCCGCGCGTCCTCCGCCACGTCCGTTCGCAGCATGCCGCCGACGATGTGCAGCACCAGCTCGCGCAGCAGCGGCGAGACCTCCAGGGCCCGGCACTCATGCGGCAGGGCCGCGGCGGCCTGCGGCGAAACATAGAGCGTCCGCATCGCCGTCTGGCCGCGCATGTGGATCTCGTGAGGGACCCGGGGCGGGACCCAGATCGCCCGGGTGGGCGGCACCAGCCAGGCGGCCTCGTCCGTCGACACCCGCATGGTCCCCGAGGCGGCGTAGATCAACTGGGCCAAGGAGTGGCTGTGGCGGTCGATCCGCTCGCCGTCCCGGTAGGTCACCGCCAGGCTGCGGACGGAATGGCTCTCGCTTTGGCGCGCTTGCGACATTTCTCGTCAGGATAGCGCGAGAACGCCGTTCGGCCAGGGGTTAGCGTCGCGGCCAGGTATCCGGAGACGCCCGCCATGCCCGCCACCTTGCGCCACTTCTCCATCAACGCCGACGACGTCGACCGCGCCCGCCGCTTCTACGAGGCGGTGATGGGCTGGACCTACGAGCCCTGGGGGCCGCCGGACTACTACCAGGCCCGCGGCGCCGGGACGGCCGGCGCGCTGCAGGAGCGGCGCGAGATCGCCGGGCGGCCGCAGAGCGTGGAGGTGACCTTCGGCGTCGAGGACCTGGCCCAGACCATGGCCGCCATCGAGGCGGGCGGCGGCAGGATCCTGACCCGCCCGTTCCGCATCGAGGGCGTCGGCGAGCTGGTCTGGTTCGAAGACACCGAGGGCAATGTTCTGGGCGCCATGCAGTACGACCGGGAGGCCGGCCAATGACCCTGCCCGCCGATCCGAAAGCCCGGGCCGTCGCGGAGCGGCTGCACGCCCGGAGCGCGGCCCAGGACGCCGAGCTGGCCGCCTACTTCGGCCGAAGAGCCCGTGAAGGCACGCTGGACTGGACGGGGCTGGACGCCGAGGCCCACCGGTTCATGGCCGACAAGTTCGTGGCGCTGGAGCCGGACAAGGCCGGCTTCTGCGCCCAGGTCTGCCGGGCGCTGCGGGCCCGAACGGTTGTCGAGGTCGGCACCTCGTACGGCGTCTCGACCATCCACCTGGCCGATGCGGTGCGCGAGGTGATCCGGGCGGCCGGCGGAACCGGCCAGGTGATCGCCACCGAGAACGAGCCGGCGAAGGCCGCCGCCGCCCGCGCCCACTGGGTCGAGGCGGGCGTGTCGGACCTGATCGAGCTGCGCGAGGGCGACCTGCGCGAGACGCTGAAGCACCTCACCGGGCCGGTCGATTTCGTGCTGATGGACATCTGGACCGAGATGGCCCGGCCGGCCATCGAGCTGATCGGGCCGCGCCTTCGGCCGGGCGCCGTGGTCATCGCCGACAACACTGCGCAGTTCGCCGCCGCCTACGCCGACTACTTCGCCTATGTGAACGATCCGGCCAACGGCCTGCGCACCCAGACCCTGCCGTTCGCGAACGGGCTGGAGTTCACGGTGAAGTGCTAGGCGAAACCGCGGCCGGCGCGGCAGGTTTGTGCGCGGGGGCTTCCTGCAGGAGCGCGCAATGGCCGGACTACTCGAACAGATCCTCGGCGGCATGGTCGGCGGCGGCCTCGGCCGCGGCTCGAGGGGGCGGATGGGCGGCGGACGCTCGGCCGCGATGAACGGCCTGCTGATCGCCCTGGCCGCCAAGGCCGCCCAGCACTACATGCGCCAGCGCGGCGGCGGCGGACGCAGCTTCGATCCAGGCTCGGCTGGCGGGCCGGGCGGCGGCCTGCCCGGCGGCCTGGGCGCTGGCCTGCCCGGCGGCCTGGGCGGACTGCTCGGCGGCCTGGGCGGAGCCGGCGCGCTCGGCGCCCTGCTCGGTCAGCTGCGTGAGCGAGGCCTCGGGAACGAGGTCGACTCCTGGGTGCGACCCGGACCCAACCAGCCCGTGCCGCCCCAGCGGCTGGCCGAGGCGCTCGGGGACGAGACGGTGGACTCGCTGGCCGCCGAGACCGGGATGCCGCGCCAGGCGCTGCTCTCAGAGCTCTCGCAGGCGCTGCCCGAGGCCGTGGACGAGCTGACGCCGGAGGGGCGCGAGCCGACCGACGACGACCTCGGCCGCATCGGCCAGGCCTAGCGCCTCACCTGCCCTCGAACCTGGGCGGCCGCTTCTCGCGGAAGGCGGCCACGCCCTCGCGCACGTCCTGGCTGGGATTGGAGATCATCACCGCCATCTGGGCGTCGGCGAGCGAGCTCTCCAGCGGCGTCTCCATGGCCTTGGCCATCATCATCTTCGTGAGGCGTACGGCGAGGGGCGCCTTGGCCGCGAGCTGTTCGCACAGGTCCAGGGTGTGGGCCTCCAGCACCGGATCGCCCACCACCTCGGTGACGAGGCCCAGGTCCTTGGCCACGCTGGCCGGATAGATCTCGTGCAGCAGGGTCATCTTCAGCGCCCGATCGAGGCCCATGGCCCTGGGGAACAGCCAGGCGCCGCCCTCGTCGGGCAGCAGGCCCACCTTGTTGCTGGTGTCGCCGAGCCTCGCCGACGCGCCGGCGATCCGCAGGTCGCAGGCGAGCGCCAGGGCCAGGCCCCCGGCCACCGCGAAGCCGCGGATCATCGCCACGCTCGGCTTGTCGAGCCGGCGCAGGGCCAGCACCACCGCCTGCATGCCGTCGCGCATCTCGCGCCCGTGGCCCATGGGCGATGACCGGACCTTGCGGGAATGCTCGGCGTCGGCGCCGGAGATGTCGCCGCCGGTGCAGAAGGCCCGCTCGCCGGCGCCGGTGATCACCAGCGCCCGCAAGCCGTCGTCGTCGCGGAAGGCGGCGATGGCGGCCAGCAGCTCCTGGGTCATGCGGAAGCTGTAGGCGTTCATCTGCGCCGGCCGGTTCAGCGTGATCCGCGCCACGTGCGGCCGCGGCTCATCGAACAGGATGGTCTCGAAAGCGTCGGTCATCGCGGCGTCCCTTCTGGCTGGCCCGGGATGAGCCTAGCGCGCGGGGCGGCGGGGCGTCGAACGCACGGTTCGGGCGTTATGGCTGCGTCGGATGTAGGCAGGAGGAGCCCGGCTCGATGGCGCAGGCGCAAGGCGCGCAGGACCTGGAGGATCTGCTGCGCGAGCTCCGCAAGGCGGCCGACGGCAACGGCCCGAAGGTGAGCGTCCAGGAGATCATGGACGCGGTGGGCCACCGCTCGTTCGGCCCGCTGCTGCTGCTGGCCGGCCTGCTGGGCATGACGCCGGTGTCCGCAGTGCCGGGCGTGCCTTCGATGATCGCGCTGATCACCCTGCTGGTGGCCAGTCAGCTGCTGATCGGCCGCGACACCTTCTGGCTCCCCAGGTTCCTGCTGAAGCGCACCGTCAAGGCGGACAAGCTGCAGAAGACCGTTCACGTGGCCGCCAGGCCGGCCCGCGTCGTCGACCGCATGGTCAAGCCCAGGCTGCAGGTGCTGACCGGCCCCGTCGCCGACCGCATCGTCGCCCTGGTCTGCGTGATCCTGGCCCTGGCCGTGCCGCCGCTGGAGTTCCTGCCCTTCGTCGCCTTCATCCCCTCGGCCGCCATCGCCACCTTCGGCCTCGGCCTCATCGCCCGCGACGGGCTGCTCGTCCTCATCGCCTTCACCATCAGCGCCGGCGCGCTGGGATTCGGGGCCTATCAGCTGTTCTGGTGAGGGATGGCAGGTAGGGCTGGCGCCCAACCAGTCGCCGACGTCTCACGGTGACTGGTTGCGCGAAGCGCTACCTGTCACCTTGTTCGGCATTTGTTCTGACGCTAGCTTGTGCCTATGCCGCGTTCAGGCCGCATCGTCTATCCGCACGTGCCGCATCACGTGACGCAGAGGGGCAATCGCCGCGCACCGATCTTCTTCGAGCCGGGGGATCAGGAGTTTTACCTGGGGCTGCTGGCCGAGCAGACACGCAAGCACGCCGCCGAGGTCTGGGCCTTCTGCCTCATGCCGAACCACGTCCACCTCATCCTCACGCCGGGTGACGAGCGCGGACTCGGGCGGGCGATGGGCGAAGTTCACCGGCTGTACGCATTGAGGATCAACGCACGTCATGGCTGGTCCGGGCACCTGTTCCAGGACCGGTTCGCGTCCGTGCCCATGGGCGAAGACCACCTCGTGGCCGCGTTCCGCTACGTGGCGACGAACCCGGTGCGCGCTGGGCTGGCCGAGAGGGCGCAGGACTGGCGGTGGTCGAGCGTGCACGCGCACCTGGCCGGCCGGGACACCAGGCTGGTGAGGGTTGCGCCGTTGTTGGCGCGCGTCGGGGACATCGCGGAGCTGCTGGAGACCAGCGAAGACGCCGACGCCCGATACTCTGAAGCGTTCGCCGCGCTACGGCAGGCGGAGCTGACCAATCGCCCGCTCGGGGTGACAGGTAGGGCTGGCGCCCAACCAGTCACCGAAGATCGCCGGTGACTGGTTGCGCCCAGCGCTACCTGTCACCCATCGCGCGGCCGCGGGTGGGACAGGTTAGGACGTCCCATTCGGCCGCGGCTGTAACCAGCGGCGGCGCGAGGGACGCCCTAACCAGCCCCTGAGATCAGCAGGTCGAGCCGCCGTCGACGATGATGGATTGGCCGGTCATCCAGGAGGCGGCCTTGGAGGCCAGGAACACCGCCGCGCCGGCGATGTCGTCGGGCTCGCCGAGGCGGCGCAGGGGGGTGTTGGCGCTGGAGCGCTTCTCGGCTTCGGGGGTGTCCCACAGGGCGCGGGCGAAGTCGGTCTTCACCAGGCCCGGAGCGATGCAGTTGACCCGGATGTTGTGCGGGCCGAGCTCGACGGCGAGGTTGCGGGCCAGCTGGAAGTCGGCGGCCTTGGAGATGTTGTAGGCGCCGATGCCGGTGGACCCGCGCAGGCCGCCGATGGAGGAGATGATGATCACCGCCCCGTCGCGGCGCTCGATCATCTCCGGGGCGACCATCTGGACCAGCCAGTGGTTGGCGATGATGTTGTTGTCCAGGATCTTGCGGAAGGCGTCGTCGCTGATCTTCGACATCGGTCCGAAGAAGGGGTTGGTCGCCGCGTTGCAGACCACGATGTCGATCTTGCCGAACGCCTGGCGGGTCTCGTCCACCAGCCGCTGCAGGTCGTCCTTGGACGAGATGTTGGCCGGCACGGCGATGGCGTGGCCGGGGTGGCGGGCGTTGATCTCGGCGGCCACTTCCTCGCAAGGGCCGGCCTTGCGCGAGGAGATCACGACCTTGGCGCCCTGCTCGGCCATCCGCTCGGCGATCGCCTTGCCGATGCCGCGGGAGGAGCCGGTGATGATCGCCACCTTGCCCGTGAGGTCGAACAGGCCTTGCGCCTTGGTCTGCGCGCCGGCCTCGGCGAGGACTTCGGTGGTCATGGCGTCTTCCCTTAAACGTGTGTTTGACGCGCCATTTGCCGCACCCGCTTCCGGAAGGTCAAGCGTCAGCGGCAGAGGCGGTAGGGGCCGTGATCCAGGTGGAAGTGGTCGCGGTGGGCGGCGTTGTAGTCGGGCCCGAGCGTGCCGTGGAACCACTCGCAGGCGCCGTCCCGCACCCGCCTCAGGAAGGCGCCGCGGGGATCTTCCAGCCGGTAGTGCGGCTGGACGCTGACCTGCCGGCCCGTGGAGAGGGCGAAGGTGTGGACGTCGACGGCGTTGGCCCCGGCGTGCTCGCTGCGGCGGCCCTCGGCGCGGCCGTAGACGTTGCGGCAGGCGTAGGTGCCGAAGTGCTCGATGCGGGTCACCGGCGCGCCCAGGAGCTCGCGGGCCGCCGGCTGCACCACATGCCGCTCCCAGCCGACGTAGCCCAGCGCCACCGGGCAGGTCATCACCGGCGCGGGCGGCGCCAGGCGCGTGACGCCGTCCTGCACGCGGACCGAATTCTGAGTCGTGCAGTCGCCGACGGTGCGGTCGGGCTCGTTCGCGAAATCCACGCCGGCCCGGGTCAGGGCTTCCCGGCAGAGCCCCGGATCGTCGGCCGCCCGCTCGAACTGCGCGCGGGTGGCCAGTCCCGGCGGGCGGGCCAGGTCCAGCGGCTTCCAGGGCAGGTCCTGCGGCGGCGCCCAGGCGTTGACCGCGCCGCCCAGCAGGATGGCGACGAGGGCGAGGTCGAGCAGCGCCGACCACAGCCCGGCCGAGGCTGCAGCTTCGGCCGACGGGGCCTGGGTGAGGAAGGACCAGGGGCGCGCCACGGCCGGTCACTTAGGATCTGGCGGCTGCAACTTCACCACGGCGGCGGCTTTCCTCTCCCTACCCCCTTGCGGCGCGCGGCCCGGCGATACAGGTTCCCCGCCACGTGAACGGAGGCGCCGAATGTATATCCGCATGGACGACGACGAGGACGAGGACCAGGAGAAGTCGCGGCTGCCCGACATGCCGCTGACGGCCGGCCCGGTCCAGAACGCCCTGTTCAAGGGCCGCACCGTGCTCGTCTTCGGCGAGATCGACATGCGGCTGGCCGAGCGTGTTTCGGCCCAGCTGCTGGCGCTGGCCTCGGAGAGCGAGGCGGACATCAAGGTGTTCGTCAACTCGCCCGGCGGCCACGTGGAGAGCGGCGACACCATCCACGACATGATCCGCTTCTGCGGGCCCAAGGTGAAGGTCGTCGGCACCGGCTGGGTGGCCAGCGCCGGGGCGCACATCTTCCTGGGCGCCCACAAGGAGAACCGCTTCTGCCTGCCCAACACCCGCTTCCTGCTGCACCAGCCGATGGGCGGCGTGCGGGGCCAGGCCTCGGACATCGAGATCGAGGCCGAGGAGATCGTGAAGATGCGCGAGCGGGTGAACCGGATGATCGCCCGCGAGACCGGCCAGCCCTATGAGAAGGTGGTCAAGGATACCGAGCGGAACTTCTGGATGAACGCCGAGCAGGCGGTCGAGTACGGGATCGTCAGCAAGATTATCAACAACGCCAGCGACGTATGACCCGGCCCTGGTGGCGGGGGGCGATCCTCTACCACGTCTACGTCCGCAGCTTCTTCGACGCCGACGGCGACGGCCAGGGCGACCTGGCCGGCGTCGCGGCCAAGCTGGACTATATCGAGAGCCTGGGGGTCGACGGGATCTGGCTGTCGCCCATCCACCCCTCGCCCGACCGGGACTGGGGCTACGACGTCGCCGACTACGAGAGCGTCCACCCCGACTACGGGACGCTGGCCGACTTCGAGGCCCTGCTCGAGGCGGCGCACGCCCGGGGGCTGAAGGTCCTGCTGGACGAGGTGCTGGCCCACACCTCCGATGAGCATCCCTGGTTCGTCGAGAGCCTGACCGGCGGCGAGGCGGGCCCGAAGGCGAACTGGTACGTCTGGGCCGATCCCAAGGCCGACGGGACCGCGCCCAACAACTGGCTCAGCGTGTTCGGCGGGCCGGCCTGGGCCTACCAGCCCAAGCGGCGCAAGCACTACCACCACAAGTTCCTGCGCCAGCAGCCGAAGCTGAACTGGCATGACCCGGGCGCCCGAGAGGCGGCGCTGGGCGTGCTGGACCTGTGGCTGGCCCGCGGCGTCGACGGCTTCCGGCTGGACGTCGCCAACGCCTTCCTCCACGACGCCGCGCTCAGGGACAATCCGGCCGTCCCGCCCGCCGAGCGCACCGCCGCCCACTGGCGCCACGCCTCCGATCTGCAGCGGCACCTGTTCGATTCCAACCTGCCGGAGAACATCCCCCTGCTCGAAGAGGTGCGCCGGCGGGTGGAGGCCCACGGCGAGCGCTTCGTGTTCGGCGAGTTCTCCGAGGAGGAGGCCCGCTGCGGCGCCTACTGCAGCCCGGACGAGGGGCTGCACTCGGCCTACACCTTCGTCATGCTGCTGGCCCGCAAGCTGGGGCCGCAGTTCGTCCGCGACCACTACGCCACGTTGGCCGGCCATCCCGGGCACTGGCCGACGATCAGCTTCTCCAACCACGACGTGCCGCGCACCGTAAACCGGTTCGGCGGGCCGGACGCCGGGCCCGACGTCGCCAAGCTGATGTTCGCCCTGCTGGCGACGCTGAAAGGCACCACCCTGATCTACCAGGGCGAGGAGCTGGGCCTGCCGCAGGCCAGGCTCACCCGGGCCCAGCTGCGCGATCCGGTCGGCGATCTCTACTGGCCCTACGACGGCGGCCGCGACGGCTGCCGCACGCCGATGCCCTGGCGCGCCGATGCGCCGAACCTGGGCTTCACCACCGGGACCCCGTGGCTGCCGATGGCCCAGGAGCACGCGGGCCTCACCGTGGCGGACCAGGAAGCGGACCCGGACTCCGTGCTCGCCTTCGCCCGCCGCGTCATCGCCCTGCGCAAGGGCTCGGAGGCGCTGACCGCCGGCGAGATCGGCTTCCTGGAGGCGCCCGACCCACTGCTTGCGTTCACGCGCACGGCGGGCGCAGAGACGGTCGCGTGCGTGTTCAACCTGGGCTCCGGAACCGCGGAGTGGGCGCACGAGGCGATCGGCGCGGCCGAACCGCTGCTGGCGCTCGGCGCGACGGGCGTTCACCCGGGCAGAATTGTGCTCGGCCCCGGCTCGGGGGCGCTGCTCCAATTCGCTGCAGGTCCGGACCGGCTCTAGCGGCCTAGCGGTGGCGCTCCAGGTAGCGAATGATCGCCTGCCGCTCGGCCGGGTCCTTGATCGGCGGCGAGACCATGCGGTTGCCCCGGATGAAGGTCGCCGGGCTGGCCAGGAAGGCGTCCAGCGTCTTGGCGGTCCAAACGACCTTCGAGGCCTTCATCGCCGGCGAGAAATGCTTGAACTGCGGGTTGCTCCCCGCCTGGCGACCCATCACCCCGCGCAAGTCGGGACCGTAGCGACTCGCTCCCACGCCATCGAGCGAATGGCAGGCGATGCACTTGCCGTAGGCGCGCCGCTCGGCGTCGGCCTGGGCCGCGGCCGGGCCGGCCGCCAATGCGGCGACAGCGGCGAAAAGTGGGAACTTTCCGAGCATTCGGCTTCACCCTGCCCGGCGAGCTTAGCCGCCTCGCGCCCGCCGGGCCAGCGGCTCAGGCCGCCGTGCGTCGCGGCTCAGCCTGCGGCAGGGTCTTGACCATGTCGACGCCGCGGAGCGGGACCTCGCCCAGGTGGAGGAAGGTGGCCCCGATCGCGCGATAGCCACGCCGCTCATAGAAGCCTTGCGCCCCCAGCGTGGAGACCAGCCGGATGGCGCCCGGGTTGCGCCGCGTCGCCTCGGCCTCTACGTGGTCGAGCAGACGGCTGGCGAGCCCGCGGCCCGCGCATTCGGTGCGGACGTAGACCGACCGGAGCATGACGGCCCCCGCCTCGCTCCGCCGCCAGCCGGCGCAGGCGTCGATACGCCGGCCGCGGCCCAGCACCCAGACATGGGCGGTGCGCAGAAGCTGATCCATCCCCACCGACGGGTGAGTGAGGAAGGCGGCCATTTCCTGCGGCGTGTAATGGGCGGCGGCGATGCCCATCAGTGAATTGCGTTGAAGTTCGGACAGGGCCTCGATGTCGGAGAAGGATGCCCTGCGCAGTTGCAGTCGTCTCATTTCCCGTGCTCGATGAAGGTGTCGTTGCGCGTGTTTTCGGCGCGCCGGACGCCCGGGGCGAGCGAATTGGGCTGAAATCGCAGTTCAACAGAATTGAATCCATGTTCGACCACGACCTGCTTCGCACCTTCGTGGCCATCGTCGAAACGGGCAGCTTCACGGCCGCCGCGGAGACGGTGGGCCGCACTCCCTCGGCGGTGAGCATGCAGGTCAAGCGGCTGGAAGCCATCGCCGGCCGACGGCTGCTGGCCCGCGGCGCGCACGGCGTGCGGCTGACCGGCGACGGCGAGATCCTGCTGGTCCACGCACGCGGGATCCTGGAGGCGTACGAGGCGGCGTTCGATGCGATGATGGCCGAGCGGTCGGCCCAGTCGCTCACCATCGGTCTGCCGGACACCTTCGTCGCGCCCGTGCTGGCGCCGCTGCTGGGCGAGCTGCTGAGCCGGTTCCCCGACACCAACGTGCGGATCGTCACCGACGGCTCGCGCATGGTTCTTCGGCGGCTTGAGGAGGGGGCGGCGGACCTGGCGCTGGTCACCGAGTTTCAGCTCGGCGGCGACGATCGCGGCGAGCTCGTCCATGTCGAGCGCGGCGTCTGGGCCTGCGCCGAGGGCTGCCCCGCGCTGGCGACTTCACCCCTGCCGATCGCCCTGATGCTGGAGGGCAGCGTGTTCCGCAGGTACGCCCAGGAGGTGCTGCGGCGGATGTCCCGCCCCTACCGGATCGCCGTGACCACCAACGCCGAGTCGGTCCTGCAGGCCGTAATCGCCTCGGGCGCGGCCGTCGCGCCCCTCCCCGCCTCGCGCATGCGGCCAGGCATGCGGGCGCTGACCGCGGCCGACGGCTTTCCCGAGATGCCGCCCCTTCGTGTCCGCCTGCGCATCGGCCGACGCCGTCTTCCGCCCGCCGGCGAGTGGCTGGCCGCGGCGCTCGCTCGAGGCTGATCCGGGCGCGGCGGTTCAGGCGGCCCGGGCCGCAGGCGCGGCCTTCGCCGCGCCCACGTCGAACGTCTCCAGCCGCTGGAACAGCTCCTCGGCCTTCTGCGCCAGATTGCGGCTGGAGGCGGCGGACTGCTCGACCATGGCCGCGTTCTCCTGGGTCACGTGGTCCATCTGGCTGACGGCGGCGTTGACCTGCTGCAGGCCGGCGGCCTGTTCCTGGGCCGAGGCCGCGATCTGGGCGATCAGGGCGTTGACGCCGGCGACCTGGGCGCTGATCCGGCTGAGCGCCTCGCCAGTCTGGCCGACCAGGTCCACGCCCTGCGCCACCTGGTCCACGGAGGCGCCGATCAGCGACTTGATCTCCTTGGCCGCGTCGGCCGAGCGCTGGGCCAGGCCCCGCACTTCCGAGGCCACCACCGCAAAGCCGCGGCCGGCTTCGCCCGCGCGGGCGGCCTCGACCCCGGCGTTCAGCGCCAGCAGGCTGGTCTGGAAGGCGATCTCGTCGATCACCCCGATGATCTGGCTGATCTGCTGGGCCGAGCCCTGGATCTGGCTCATTGCGGCCATCGCCTGGCGCACCAGGTCGTCGGAGCGGCCGGCGTCAACGTTGGCGGCGGAGACGGCCGCATGCGCCTCGCGGGCGTCCTCGGAGGTCCGGACGACGGTGGAGGTCAGCTGCTCGACCGCCGCGGCGGTCTCCTCGAGGCTGGCGGCCTGGCGCTCGGTGCGGGCGGACAGTTCGTCGGTGGCGCGGCTGATCTCGCGGGCGCCGCTGCGGATGTCCTCGGCCACCCCGCCGACCAGTTGCATCGCCTCGCAGAGCTGGGCCACCGCCCGGTTGAAGTCGCTGCGCAGCTTCTCGTACTCGGCCGCGAAGCCGTCTTCCAGGCGCGTGGTGAGCCGGCCGCCCGCGATCGCGTCGAGGGCGTGGGCGAGCTGGTCCACCACCTTGGCCTGGGCGAGCCCCGCCTCGCGGAAGGCGGCCTCGGTCGCCTGCAGCTTCTCGGCGTTGGCCTCGTGGACGACGCGGGCCTCGGCCTGCAGCCGATTCCGGTCGACGATCCCCTCGCGGAAGATGCCGAGCGCGGCGGCGATGCGGCCGGTCTCGTTGCGGTCCGAGCGGCAGGGGATGTCCACCTCGACCTCGTTGGCGCTCAGCCGCTCCATCACCCGCACGAGGCCGTTGATGCGCGAGGCCAGCGCGCGGGAGATCGAGATCGCCAACCCGGTGGCCAGGGCCAGCGCGACACCGACCAGGGTCAGGTGCATGGCCATGCGGGCGCGCATCTTGCCGATCCGGGCCTCCAGCAGCCGGCTGAGCTCCTTCTCGGTGGCGATCCAGGCCTGATCGGCGGCGCCGTCGAGGGCGGCGCTGGCCTGGGCGATCGCTTCGGGGCCGCCGCCCTGGGCCGCGGCCTGCACGGCCGTGGCGGCGGCCTGGAGCTGGGCCGCAGGTTCTCCCAGCGCCTGGCGGGTCTTCCCTTCCAGGTTCTTCTCCATGGTCGCGTTCAGCGACGACAGCGTCTGGTCCTGGGCGATGGCGAGGTGGTCCAGGGCCCGCATCAGGAGCTGAGGGTCGCCGCTGGCGACGGCCGCCTTCAGGTCGGCGTTGGCGCGGAACAGGGCCGGCAGGCGCACCGTCACCGCGTCCATGGCGTAGAAGCTGTCGAGGTCCGGATCGAGCGTCAGGTTGGAGCCGTCGGCGACGGCGGTGACCAGGCCCACGCCGGCCTTGATCTTCTCGGCGCCCGCCGCCTGTTGGAAGGCCTCGAAAACCTTCGTCTCCCCGAAGCGGCCGCCGGCGCTCTCCAGCGCCTCGCCCCGGACCATGGCGGGCCAGACCTTCTGCAGGTATCGGGCGCCCTCCAGCTCCTTCGCCGAGAAATCGATCTGGCCCAGGCTGGCCTGGACGAACAGCACCAGCAGCAGGGCCAGCGGTGCGCAGAAGAGGCCGGAGATCAGGGCCAGTCGGGCCCCGAAGCTGAGGCGGGAGTGGATCAGGCCAAACACGAGGTTCCGCTCGCTAACCAGGGGCGGATTAAGGTTAACGGCGCAAACGCTAAGCTTTAGCTAACGATGTTCGTGCAACGGCGGCCCAGCGCAACGCTTGCGGGAAATTCGGCGTCCGAGCCCCATCCGGCCAAGCCTGCGCCGTGGCGGCCTCAAAGGAAAGATTTGCGTTATGCGGCCATAGGCGCCACGCCGCGCGACCGCTTATCGGAAGAGACCCCGCATGCCATTCGCCGCCACCCACCCGGCTCTCGCCCGCGCCCTCGAGGCGCAGGGCTATGGCGCGCCCACGCCCGTGCAGCAGGCGGTGCTCGAAGCACCGCAGGACCGCGACCTGCTGGTCTCGGCCCAGACCGGCTCGGGTAAGACCGTCGCCTTCGGCCTGGCCGCCGCCTGGCCGCTGCTGGGCGAGGCCGAGCGGTTCGAGCGGGCGGGGCCGCCCCTGGCGCTGGTGATCGCACCCACCCGGGAACTGGCGCTGCAGGTCAGCCGCGAGCTCTCCTGGCTCTACGCCGAGGCCGGCGCGGTGGTGGCGACCTGCGTCGGCGGCATGGACGCGCGGCGCGAGCAGCGGGCCCTGGCGGCCGGCGCCCACATGGTGGTCGGCACGCCCGGCCGCCTGCGCGACCACCTCGAGCGCGGCAACCTCGACCTTTCGGCCCTGAAGGTCGTGGTGCTCGACGAGGCCGACGAGATGCTGGACCTGGGCTTTCGCGAGGACCTGGAGGAGATCCTCGACTGCGCGCCGGACCAGCGCCGCACGCTGCTGTTCTCGGCCACCATCGCCAAGGAGATCGCCGCGCTGGCCAAGCGCTACCAGCGCGAGGCCATGCGGATCGACACCACCCGCCGGGACGAGCCGCACGGCGACATCGAGTACCGGGCCGTCCGTGTGGCGCCCAACGAGGTGGAGCCGGCGGTGGTGAACCTGTTGCGCTACTTCGAGGCGCCGGGGGCGCTGATCTTCTGCGCCACGCGGGAGAAGGTGCGCCACCTCTACGGCGCGCTGCGCGAGCGGGGCTTCTCGGCCGTGCAGCTCTCGGGCGAGCTGTCGCAGAAGGAGCGGGCCGACGCCCTGCAGGCGCTGCGCGACGGCCACGCCCGGGCGTGCGTCGCCACCGACGTCGCCGCCCGCGGGCTCGACCTGCCGGACCTGGGCCTCGTCATCCACGCCGAGCTGCCGGCCAACAAGGCCGGCCTGCTGCACCGAAGCGGCCGCACCGGCCGGGCGGGGCGCAAGGGCGTCTCGGTGCTGATCGTGCCCTACACCAAGCGGCGGCAGGCCGAGCGGCTGCTGGACGCCTCCGGCGTCGACGCCATCTGGTCCGGCCCGCCCTCCCCTGAGGCGATCCGGGCCAAGGACCAGGCCCGGCTGCTGGAGGACCCGATCCTCAACGAGCCGCCGACGCCCGAGGACCTGGAGCTGGCCGGCAAGATCCTGGCGGACCGCAGCCCGGAGGCGGTGGCCGCCGCCCTCGTGCGCCTGCACCGGGCCCGCCTGCCCGAGCCCGAGGAGGTGTTCGACCAGGACGGCGGGGCCGCGCCCGAGGGCCGGGGCCCGCCCCCCAGCCGCGCGCCGCGGATCGACCCATCGGACGCGGTCTGGTTCCGCCTGCCGATCGGGCGCAGCAAGAACGCCGACCCGAAGTGGCTGGTGCCGCTGATCTGCCGGCTGGGCCACGTGACCAAGGCCGACATCGGCCAAATCCGCATCCTCGACAACGAGACCCGCTTCGAGATCGCCCGCGAAGCCGAGGACCGATTCCGCGAGGCGGCCAAGGCGGCCGCCAACGCCGGCGACCTGCGCGCCGTCCCGGCAGAGCCGCCCGGCCCGCAATCGCGCCGCCCGCCGCCGGCCCGCGGCCCCAAGCGCGCGCCGCGTCCGGACAGGAAGCGGGCGCGGTGAGGCGCCTGCGACAGGTCAAGTCGTCCCTCTGAGCTGCGGCGAACGGGGCGTCGGGACGTCTTAATCAGTCGCATTTTTTTCGCGCGCTCGTGTCGGAATGGGATCAGCCTGCGCGTCTTCCACGCGAGGAGGACGTCTCATGACCAACACGCCTGGCGAATTCATCTGGTACGAGCTGATGACCAGCGACCCCGACGCGGCCGCCGACTTCTACGGCGCGGTCGTGGGCTGGACCACCAAGGCCTTCGAAGGCGGCGTCGACTACCGCCTGTTCGGCGCGCCTGACGCGGACGTGGCGGGGCTGATGCGCCTCGAGCAGGCCGGGGCGCCGGCCGGCTGGTTCGGCTACATCGGGGTGGAAGACGTGGACGCCAAGGCCCGCGAGATCGTGGCGGCGGGCGGGACGCAGCACGCGCCGCCCACCGACATCCCCGGCGTCGGCCGCTTCGCCATGCTGGCCGACCCGCAGGGCGTGGCCTTCTACATCATGCGCGGGGCCTCGGAGGAGCCGAGCACCTCGTTCAAGCCGAACACGGTCGGCCACTGCCAGTGGAACGAGCTGAACACCACCGATCCGGCGGCGGCGCTCGCCTTCTACACGCGCGCCTTCGGCTGGCTGAAGGGCGACGTGATGCCGATGGGCGAGATGGGCGACTACCAGTTCATCAACATCGGCGAGCAGATGATCGGCGCGATGATGGGCCAGCCGCCCGGCAGCCCGCCGCCCAACTGGCTCTTCTATTTCGGCGTCGACGACATCGACCGCGCCGCCAAGGCGGTGACGGACAGGGGCGGCCAGATCCACCACGGCCCCGCCGAGGTGCCGGGGGGCGACCACATCATCGTCGCCACCGACCCGCAGGGCGCCATGGTCGGCTTCGTGGGACCGAAGCGCAGCTAACGGTCGCCGTCCGGCTCCCGCGCCGCGCTCGGGCTCTCCCCGGTCCAGCGCTTGAAGGCGCGGGAGAAGGCGGCGGGGTCGGAGAAGCCGAGCAGGTAGGCGGTCTCGTTGACCGACAGCCTGCGCCCCGTCAGGTAGTCGCGGGCCAGGCGGCAGCGCAGTTCGTCCAGCACCTGCTCGAAGGTCACCCCCTCGGCCTTCAGCCGCCGGAACAGCGTCTGGCGGGAGAGGCCGAGCTGGCCGGCGACCAGGTCCATGCTGGCCTGGCCGCTGTGCAGCATGGGCTTCAGCAGGGCTTCGACACGGCCGCGGGTGGTTTTGGACGCCTCCAGCTCGCGCAGCAGGGCGTCGGCGTGGCCGGTGAGCACGCCCTTCACATACTTGGGCAGATAGGCGACCGGGGCGTCGAGGCTCGCCTCCTCGATCAGCATGGCGTTGCGGTCGCTGCCGAAGGTGACGGGTACGCCCAGCACCTTCTCGTACTCCGCCGCGTGGGCCGGGGCGGCGTGCGTGACGTGGGCGGCCTTGACCCACTTGCGCGGATCGTAGCGGCGCGGGCCGCAGATCATCTGGGCGAGCCAGGACTCGGTCAGCTCGGGGAAGGCGTCGGCGTCCTTGCGGGTGTCCACCATCCACAGGCCGGCGCGGTCGCGGCGCAGCTGGAAGCGCTCGCCAGGGCCTTCGTTCTCGGTCTCGACGATCAGGCGCACGAAGCGGTTCAGGGTCGCGAAGCTGTCCATCACCGTGTCGGCCGCCCGGCCGATCAGCCCGACGATGGAGACCTGGGAGATCTCCACGGCCTCGCCGTAGTGGAGGGCCAGCGCCGGATCGCCCGTCAGCGCCTTGCCGGCCCGCATCAGGGCGACGTAGCGCGTCCAGGGAACGCGGCCGTCCTGGGCCGCGAGGTCGTCCGGCGAGAGGCCGGCCCGGGCCATGAGCTCGTCGCGGCCGGCGCCCTTGGAGACGGCGAACTCCAGCAGGCCGCGGGCGAACCCCGCGCCCACCGTCAGCTCCGCCGCCCGCACCGCCATCGCGCAACCTGGGGACATGGTTTTGACGCGCCCGATCATGGGCCATCGCCGGGCCCCGCGGTAGGAAAGACTATCAGGCGTCGCAAGGTAGCGGCGTTAAGTCTTGGTAACCTCTGAGGTTGTGGGCACATGCCTTATCCGGCGCCGGTGATGCTGCACGTGCTGGCGGGGCTGGTGGCGATCGGGGCCGGCTTCGCGGCGCTGGCGGTGCGCAAGGGCGGTCCATCGCACCGCCAGATCGGGACCGTCTTCTTCGTCGCCATGCTCCTGATGGCGGGATCCGCCGCCGTGATGGCGGCCATCGGCGGCCAGCGGCTCAACACCATCGCCGGCCTGTTCACCCTCTATCTGGTCTCCACCGCCTGGCTGGCCGTGCGCCGGCCGCCCCGGACCACCGGACGCTTCGAGACCTGGGCGATGGCCGGCGCGGCGCTGGTCTGCCTGGCCGGGCTGGCGATCGGGCTTCAGGCCGCCACCGTCGGGGTGCAGGACGGCGATCCCTCGTCCGGAAACGATCCCACCATCTACTTCGTGTTCGCGGGCCTGGCCGCGCTGGGCGTGGGGACCGACCTGCGGGTGATGGGCGCCGGCGGCCTTGCCGGGCGGCCCAGGCTGGCGCGGCACCTGTGGCGGATGTGCCTGGCGCTGTTCGTCGCCGCCGGCTCGTTCTTCTTCGGCCAGGCCGACGAGATCCCGCAGGCGTTCCGAGGCCCGCACCTGATGATCCCGCCGCTCGCGGCCCTCGGCGCGCTGGCCTTCTGGATGATCCGGGTGAGGTTCCCGGCCCGGTTCGTGCTGCGCGCGCCGGCGGCCTAAGCGCCCCCTGCGTCGTCTCCGCGACGGGGGAGGAGCTGAAGCGGTTCGATCCTCCCCCGCAGCATAGACTGCGGGGGAGGGGGACCATGCGAAGCATGGCGGAGGGGGCGCTATGGTCGCCCCAGTTCCGGGGTAAGCGGCCTAGCCGCCGTAGCGGGCGCTGCGGACGGCGCCCTGGGCGTGCAGGAGCTCGCTCCAGCGCCAGGCGCCCGAGCCGAGCACGATCCGCGGCGCGCCGGGCCGGTCGGACAGCGAGATCAGCACCCGGCCGCGCACGGTCTCGTCGCGGCAGGCGGCGGGGGCGAAGCCGACCTCCATGATGATCGCCTGGCGCACGCCGGCCAGCCCCTTGCCCTCCTGGCCGGAGCCGCGGATCCAGTCGCCGTTCCAGATGTTGATCGCCTTGCCCGCCAGCACCGAGTGCTCGCGCGCGACGGCGGCCTGCACGTCGGCGTCCCGTCGCAGGGCCTTCTGCAGCAGGTCGACCATGTCGCAGCCGCCGCCGGCGCCGCCGGAGCCGGCGGTGCGCGCGCCGGCGATCTCGCCGTCGCTCAGACCGTTGCCGGGCGCGAGAGTCTGGGCGACGCCGACGGCGTCGGTCTGGGCCTTGCCGGCGAACAGCGGGGCGACATCCTTCGGGACGACCTTGGCGAGCCGCGCCTTGCGCAGCGGCTTGGGCTTGTCCGGCGAGGGCTCGGGGACCGGCGCATCGGCCGAAGGCGGCGCGGGCGGGGCCGGCTCGGAGACCTCCGGGGCGGGGTCGGGTTCAGGCTCCGGCGGCGGGGGCGGCGGGACCAGCAGACGCGGCTCGATGAGGCTGAGCGCCATCGGCTGCTCCTCGTACACGCTCATCGGCTCGGGGCGGGCCTGGTAGATCGCCAGCGCCACGGCCAGGTGGGCCGCGATGCTGATCGGCGCGGCCAGCAGGGTTCGCCGCCGTTTCGCGGCGCCGCTGCGCCCGCCTGCCCTCGTCGCCACCTCGAAGCTCAATCCGACCGCCCCGAATCAAACGCCTCAACACGCCTCGACGGAAGGTCGGCCGCAGCCCTCCAACCTGTCGATCGGACGGAAGTTCGCACCGCCCGGGCCCGCGCCTACCCGTTCCGGGAATCGCAGCCGGCTTAACCTTGGTCGTTAGCCATGACCGAAGTGGGGCGGGGGTGCGCGCACCCGCGGCGCGAGAGCGGCGCCATGATTGCGCCATACCCGCGTCATTACGCCGCCACGCCGGTTGAAGCACCTGACGGCAGCGCTGGAGCCTAGGAGCGGCGCGTCGATAGAGGGATAGCGACTGTGATCCAAGCGAGACTGAGGGCGGGGGCCATTACGGCTGCGGTGCTGGCGGCGGCCGTGGCGACGACGGGGTGCGCGAGCCACAAGTTCGTGCGCGAACAGGTGGCCGTGGTCGACACACGGGTGACCCAGGTCGAAGGGACCGCGGGCGAGGCCCTGCAACGGGCCAATGCGGCCCACAAGCTGGCGGAAGGCAAGTTCCTCTACGAGGTGGTGCTGTCGGACGACTCGGTGAAGTTCCCGGTCGACCACTCGGCCCTCTCCCCTGAGGCCGAGGCCCGGCTCGCCGAGCTGGCCCAGCGCCTGAAGGCCGAGAACCGGAACGTCTACCTGGAGATCCAGGGCCACACGGACGCCACGGGCGATGAGACCTACAACGACCGCCTGGGCGAAGCCCGGGCCGAAGCGGTGCGCCGCTACCTGGCCAAGCAGGGCGTCGCCCTGAACCGCATGGCGACCATTTCCTACGGCGAGGAATCGCCGGTGGCGCCGAACGACACGCCCGAAGGCCGGTCCCAGAACCGCCGCGTGGCGATCGTCGTCCTGAGCTAGGACAGGTGGGCGCGGGCGGTCCGCTAGAGCGCGTTAGGCGGAAGTGTGAGCGGTTCCGCCGCCCCAACGCGCTCTGAACTTGGATGTAGAGCCTGTTGATCGGTTCAGGCGATTACGCCTGAACCGAACAGGCTCTAGGATCGCCCGCCCCTCCTCTTGCGCCGCTGCGGCGAGGGGTGCGGCCGGCGGCGAGTCCCGCTACAACCCGCCCCATGCCCGAAGGCGACACCCGACAGTCCCGCGCCCCCCAGATCGGCTTCGGCGAGGGGTTCCTGACGGACATCTGGTATTTCGCCGCGCTGGCCGGCGACTTGAAGCCCGGAAAGCTGCAACGTTACGAGATCCTCGGCGAGCCGATCCTGCTCGGCCGCACGCTGGGCGGCGAAGCCTACGCGCTCAGGGACATCTGCCCCCACCGCGCCGCGCCGCTGTCGGCCGGCCGGCTGACCCGCGAGGCGGACGGGCGCGAGGTCGTATCCTGCCCCTACCACGGCTGGCGGTTCGGCACGGACGGCGCCTGCACCGCCATCCCCTCACTGGTCGGCGACCAGGCGATGGACGTCTCCAAGATCCGCGTGCGCCGCTATCCGGTGCGCGAGAGCCAGGGGCTGGTGTTCGTCTGGATCAGCGCAGATCCCCGCTTCTCCGGCGAGCCGGACGTCGAGCCCCCGACCTTCCCGGGCGTGGTCGGCGGCGGGCCCAAGTTGGTCGACCGGATGGACTTCGAGGCCCACATCGACCACGCGGTCGTCGGCCTGATGGACCCGGCCCACGGGCCTTACGTGCACCAGCAGTGGTGGTGGCGCTCGTCCAAGAGCCAGCACGACAAGGCCAAGAAGTTCGAGCCGCGCGAGGCCGGCTTCGCCATGGTCCGCCACGAGCCGTCCAAGAACTCCCGCGCCTACGCGATCCTGGGCGGCGAGCCGCTGACCGAGATCACCTTCCGCATCCCCGGCCTGCGCTGGGAGCATGTGACCGTCGGCGCCCGCCAGGTGCTGTCGCTGACCTGCCTGACGCCGATCCACGAGAAGAAGACCCGGATCACCCAGATCGTCTGGTCCGACCACCCGGCCTTCTGGTTCTTAAAGCCGTTCATCGCCGCCGGGGCGCGGGCCTTCCTGCGCCAGGACGGCGACATGGTGAACCTGCAGAACGAGGGGCTGAAGTACGACCCGACCCTGCTCTGGATCGACGACGCCGACACCCAGGCCAAGTGGTACCAGCAGCTGAAGCGCGAATGGGCCGCCGCCCGCCGCGAGGGCCGGCCGTTCGTCAACCCGGTGAAGCCGGCGACGCTGCGCTGGCGAAGCTAGGCCGCCCGGCCCGTCGCGCCCTCGGTCCCCACGAACACCACCTCCGTCCCCTTGGACACCGCCGCGCCGAGCTCCTCGGCGTCCCAGTTGGTCAGGCGCACGCAGCCGTGGCTGGCGGTCTTGCCGATGGTGTCCGGGTCGGGGGCGCCGTGGATGCCGTAGGTGTCCTTGGTAAGGTCGATCCAGATGCTGCCGACCGGGTTGTTCGGCCCGGCGGGGATGGTCAGCTTGGTCTTGGCCTTGCCGAAGCTCAGCTTCTCCGGGTCGTAGTTCCAGGTCGGGTCGGACGCGACGGCGGCCACCTCCCAGCGCCCGCTCGGGGCCGGAAGCTCGCTGGAGCCGACCGTCGCCGGATAGACGGCCAGCAGCTTGCCGCCGGCGTCGAAGGCACGCACCTCGCGCTCGGCCTTGTCGACCTCGATGCGGGCCACCTGGGCGGACAGCTTGTCGGCGCCGGGGCGGGCCACCAGGATCGTCGTGCCCGCCTTCGAGAAGTCGACGCCCGGGTTCAGCGCCCGCAGCAGCTCCTCGTCCATGTGGAACTTCTCGGCCAGCAGCTCGGCCGGGCCGGTGTAGGCGAGCCGCTCGAGCTTGGCCATGTCTTCGTAGTCGGTGGGGATCTTCGGCGTGAAGGGGCCCTTCACGTCGGCCTCGGTGATCACATAGTCCTGCATGATCGGCGTGGAATCGCCCGCCGCGAGCTTTTCGAACACCTGGGCGTCGATCTGGCCGTCGACCGGCAGGCCGTTGGCGGCCTCGAAGGCGGCGATCGCCTGGCGCACGTTCTCGCCGTAGAGGCCGTCGATGACGCCGGGGGAGAAGTGGGCGCGGTCCAGCAGCACCTGGGCGCGGATCATCATCTGCCGGCCGGGCTCGGTCTCCACCGAGGCGGTGGAGAAGGCGGCCTTGTCGATGCCCTGGGCCAGCGGATTGGCGGAGGGCGCCGCCGGCGCGGCGGCCGCCGTCGCCTTCGAAGCATCGCCGCCGGCGGCGGCGCTGGGCGCCTTCTCGGCCTGATCGGCCTTGATCACCATCTCCGAACAGGCGGCCAGCGCGAGGGCCGCCGCCGTCATGGCCAGGGAGCGCCGGTAGTGCTTCATCGTTTCACTCGCATGCTGAAGGCCGGGACACGCGCGAAATGAAGGCCTCGGGACGGGGCAGGTTCCGAGCGGCGGCGGCGCTCGCCCTGATGGTGGCGGCCTGTTCGCCGCAGGACGGCCAACCGGGAGACGGCTTCATCCTGCGCGCCCCGCCGAAGGCCAAGGACCGGGCGCAGAGCCAGGCGGCCGCCCCCGGCCCCGCCGCGCCGCTGCCGCCGCCGGGCCAGGCGGCGAGCGACCTCGGCGACCAGGCCTGCCACCAGGGCCCGCTGGTCAACGCCGCCCGCGCCAACGCCGCCCAGCTCCGCAGCCTGGCCTGGAATCCGTTCGGGCGCCCCGAGGTGGGCTGGGAGACCTATTACCGGCTGATCGCGCGGGAGATCGGCTCGAGCTGCCCGCCCGACAGCCCGGGCTTCGCCGCCGCCCTGGCCCGCTGGCAGGCCAACAACGGCCTGGCCCAGACCGGCATCCTCGACGAGGCGGTGTTCATCCAGATGAAGAACAAGTGGCAGCTGAAGCGGCCGGTGGTGCGCGCCATGCGCCAGGGCGGCTGCCCGCCGCCGCCGGCCTCCCACCAGCTGGCGACCGCCCGGCCGGACGAGAGCTACGGCGGCAAGACCATCGAGCTGCGCCGCGGCGCCCTGGCCGCCTACCGGCGCATGGTCCAGGCGGCCAAGGCCGAGCAGCCGCAGATCGCCCGGGATCCGCGCAACCTGACCATCTTCTCCGGCTACCGCAGTCCCGAGTACGACGCCGCCCGCTGCGCCCGCGACCAGAACTGCGACGGGCTGGTGCGGGCCCGCTGCTCGCCCCACCGCACGGGCCTGGCGATGGACATCTACGTCGGCCAGGCGCCCGGCTACGGCCCCGATTCCAGCGCCGATCCGAACCGGCTCTACATGAGCAAGACCGCGACCTACGCCTGGCTGACCGCCAACGCCCATCGGTTCGGCTTCGTGAACTACCCCTTCGAGCCCTGGCACTGGGAGTGGACCGGCGAGGCGCCGTGAGCCCCTTCCCTCCCCTTCGGGGGAGGGTGGACGCGAGCGAAGCGACGCGGACGGGTGGGGGAGTCTGGTTTCAGCTGGATGCTGATCGTCCAGCACCGGCGAGGCTCGCCACTTGCCCACCCGCCGATGCTCCGCACCGGCAGCCCTCACCTGAAGGGGAGGGAACTTGGCCGCCCCTGCTCCGCCGTGGCATGACGCTGGCCAGAGGAAACGCGACAAGGGGACGAGCCCGCGCATGCCCACCTTCACCTCCGACGGCCTGACCCTGGCCTACGACGACATCGATCCTCCCGGCGCCGAGCGGACCATCGTGCTGGTCCACGGCTTCGCCTCGAACCGGAACGAGGGCTGGCGGCGGACGGGCTGGTACGGCGCCTTCGAGCGGCGGCGGGTGCGGTGCGTGGCGCTGGACCAGCGCGGCCATGGCGAGAGCGCCAAGCCGCACGAGCCGGAGGCCTACACCCGCGAGAAGCTGGCCGGCGACCTTGCGGCCCTGTTCGACCACCTGGGCCTGCAGCGGGCCGATGTCTTCGGCTATTCCATGGGCACCCGGACGGCCATGCAGATGGCCATCGACGCGCCCGAGCGGATCTCCAACCTGATCCTCGGCGGGATCGGCGAGCGGCTGTTCCAGCCGCGGCCGACGTCCGAGGGCGAAGCCCCGGCGATGAGCATGGCGCAGGCCATGCTGGCGGACGACCCCGAGACCATCGCCCAGCCGATGCTGCGCAGCTTCCGCCAGTTCGCCGACGAGCAGGGGGAGGACCGGCGGGCGCTGGCGGCCTTCACCGAGGCCAGGAACCCGCCCCTGGACCGCGAGGCCCTGGAGCGGCTGCCGATGCCGGTGCTGGTGGTCGCCGGCCAGCGCGACCAGGGCGCGGGCGACCCCGAGGGCCTGGCCCGCGTCTTCCCGGACGGCAAGGGCGTGATGGTCCCCGGCTGCGACCACTTCTCGGCCATTCCGCACGCGCTGACCAAGGCCGCGGTGTTCGACTTCCTGGACGGGCTGCTGGACGACCCCTGGGCCCGGTAAGCCCCCGCACCGGCACGAGATTAACATAGGCGGGGAGCCCCATTCAGGACTCGCCAAGCCCCAAAATAGGGTCTTAAGTTCACCTTGTCGGGAGGTGAGCGTGTCGGTCGTGCGCAAGCTCAGCGGACGTGATGGACGGCGGCGCCAGGAAGATCCGGGCGAGCTCTACCGCACCCTGTTCGAGACCATGTCCGAGGGCTTCGTCATCTGCGAGGTCATCCGCGACGCGAGCGGCCGGCTGGTCGATTACTGGGTCCGCGACGCCAATCCCGCGTTTCGGCGGCGCGCGCCGGGCGCGGCCAACATGGTCGGCCGCCGCTTCCTGGAAATGCGGCCCAACACCCATCCGCGCTGGTTCACCGCCTGCCATGTCGCCCTGACCAGGGGCGAGCCGGTGCGGTTCGAGTTCTGGGACGACCAGGCCCTGCGCTGGTACGACGTGCACATGACCCGGCTGTCCGAGGACGAGGTCGGCCAGTTCTACATCGACATCACCGAACGCAAGAAGGCCGAGCGCTACCAGGCCGAGCTGTTCGACGAGCTGAACCACCGGGTGAAGAACAACCTGACCATCGTCTCCGGCGTGCTGACCATGCAGGCCAGGGCGAGCGCCGATCCAGCGGTGCGCGAGCAGCTGCTCAAGGCGGTCGACCGGATCCAGTCCATCGCCGACCTGCACGCCAGCCTCTACCGCAGCGGCGGCAAGGACGAGGTGGAGGCCCAGCGCTACCTGCAAGAGCTGTGCGAGCGGCTGTCGCGCACGCTGCTGGAGGGCCGTGACGTGCGGCTGGACCTGCACGCCGAGCCCCTGACCCTGCCCCTGGACCAGGCGGTCCAGCTCGGGATCATCGTCAACGAGCTGGTCACCAACGCGGCCAAGCACGCCTATCCCGACGCCGGCAAGGGGGTGATCTGGGTCCGCCTGGGCCGCGCCGAGGGCGGCCTGCGGCTGTGCGTCTCCGACCTCGGCCGGGGTCTCGCGCCGGACACCGCCAGCGGCCTGGGCATGCGGCTGGTCCGTTCGCTGGTCGAGCGGGCCGGCGGCGAGGTCAAGGTGGAAGGCGCCCGCGGCGCCAGCGTCGAGGTGCGCCTGCCGGTCGGCGCCGCGGGGGACGACGGCCCCCTTCAGGACAACCTGCTCTAGGCCGCACAGAGGCGGTGAAATAGACTCACAGACCCGCTGGAGTTGTCCACAGGATCGCACCCCGCCCCGCTCGTAATCGGAACGTCATCTGGCATTCTAGGTTTCGTTAACCACTCGAGTCGGGGAGGGCTTTAGGTGGATCAACTCCTGCTGATCGCTTACAAGCGTGGTAGCCGCTGGGTGTTGCTGAACGACCAGGCCAGAGAGCTTGGCCATTACTCCAGGGAAGACGAGATCATCAAGGCGGCGGAGTCGCGCCTCCAGGGCGCGCGCAGGCCCGGCGCCCTGCTGCTGGAGACGCGCGAAGGCTGGCGCGAACAGGTGCTGGAAGTCGCCTGAGGGCCTAGGCCTCGGGCTCCAGCCAGTCGACGATGCCGATCTTCGCCATCCAGGTCAGACCAAGTTCAAGGGAAGCCCTGCGGTTCGGCGGAAAGCGCGCCGTCAGCTCGGCCACCGAGAGCGAGGCGCCGCCGGCCAGCATCCCGAGCATGGCGGCGCATTCGCCGGGGCCCGCCCGGTAGGCCGGATAGGCTCCGTCGAGGTCCACGCGGGCGGCGCGGTCGAGGTCCGCAGGCGAGGCGCCCTCGCGGATCCGCACCCTCGTCTGCGGCCCCAGCACGTGGGAGGCGAAGTGGGCGAAGTCGGCGAACGGATCGCCCTTGGCCGGATGCATGCGCATGCTGGCCTGGGGCGCCTGCGCCGCGGCGCGGACCCGGCCCAGCTCCTCCACCAGCTCGCGGTAGAGGCCGGCGACCACGGCCCAGTCGAAGTGGGCGCGCACCCGTTCGCGGCCGGCCTCGCCCATCCGCCGGCGAAGCTCGGGCGAGCGGATGAGGGCGGCGAGCGCCTCGGCCGCCTTGCCCACGTGGACGGCGGTGTGCTGGGCCAGCGTGCCGACGTAGTTCTGGTAGCTGCTGAGCAGCATCAGGTGCGGGGCCGCGATGCTGGGCCCCAGGCCGCCCGGCGGCGGCCCAAGGGTGGGGATCAGGAAGCCCTGCACCCCATGCTCGATTGTGTAGCGGTAGCCGTCCCAGTCGCTGGCCACGACCGGCAGCCCGGCCGCCATCGCCTCGATCGGCGTGATGCCGAAGGTCTCCTGGACGTTGTCCACCAGCGAGATGAAGACATCGGCCGCGGCCCAGGTGTCGGCCAGCAGCTGGCGGTCGTTGCCGTCGATGAACTGCACGTCCACGGTCGGGGCGTAGGCCTCCGCCGCCTGCCGGTAGACGTCGCGGTGGCGCGGCTCCACCGGAAACCACCCGGCCATCTGGAAGACCACCTTGCCGCCGGTCGCCTTCGCCGCCTCCTCGACGGCCCGGAACATCGGCTGGGGGTAGGCCTTCTCGAAGAAGGACAGCCGCCCGACCCACAGCACCAGGACGTCGTCGTCGCCCAGGCCGAGCCCGGCCCTCACCCGCTTGCGCGCCTCGGGCCGGTCGGCGGCGGCGCGCATGGCGGCCAGGTCGACGCCCAACGGCACCAGCGGCAGGTGGGGACGCGGCCGGCGGGCGCCGCCGAACCGCTCGGCGGCGAAATCCCCGACGGCGTCGAACATCTCGCTCAGCGCCTGGACCACGGACGGCGAGGTGCAGATCAGCGCGTCCCACTCGTGCAGCGGCGAAAAGGCGCTCTTGGCGATGTATTCGCGGATCACCGGCGGGGCGAGGGTGTGGACCAGCCCGAGCAGGCTGTAGGCCTTGTCGCCCACGGCCGTGCGCCTGAGCCAGGCCATGTCGGCGAGCTCGGCCTTGCCGCGCACCAGCGCCCCGGCCGCGGCGGCGGTGCGCTGGTCCAGGATGGTCGAGGTCGTGAACCGGGTGTTCGACGGACGGCCGTCGAGCAGGGATGCGCTGATCTGCGCGACGTCGATCCTGGCGTTCGCCAGCACGTCGATCTGGTCGAACCCGCCGTGCTGGGCCAGCGCCCGCCACAGGCCCATGTTGGCCACGTCCTTGCCGAACGGGTTCTTGCCCAGCCCCACCTGGGCCGACGGGTTGTAGATGGCGAGACGGGATGGCGCCAAGGGAACGGGATCCGGCGTTGCTGCGGGGCCCCGCCCCATAGCAACCGGGCGCCCCGATAGCTAGCGGACGAAGCTGTAGGCCCCGCCCTTCTCCAGGGCCGCCCGATAGGCCGGCCGGGCCTGCATCCGCTTCAGCCAGGATTCCAGGTTCGGGTAGCTGGGCAGCTTGCCGAACGCCCCCGCGACTTCGGCGATGAAGCTCATCTGGATGTCCGCGCCGGTCAGCTCGCCGCCGACCAGGAACTCCCGGCCGGCGAGGGCCTGGTCGACGTAGCCCAGGTGGTTGGCGATCTCGCTCTCGATGCGCGGATGCAGCGGCTGTCCCCCCTCGCCCAGCCGCATCACGTACATGAACAGCATCAGCGGCAGCATGGCCGAGCCTTCGGCATAGTGCAGCCACTGGAGATAGGCGTCGTAGTCGGCGCTCGCTGGGTCCGGCTGCAGCCGGCCCGCGCCGTGGCGGCGGATCAGGTAGTCGATGATGGCGCCGGACTCGTGGACGGTGCGATCCCCGTCGGTGATCACCGGCGACTTGCCGAGCGGATGCACCGCCTTCAGCTCGGCCGGCGCGAGGCGGGTCGCCGGGTCGCGCGCATAGCGCTTGATCTCGTAGTCGAGCCCCAGCTCTTCCAGCAGCCAGAGGATGCGTTGCGAGCGCGAGTCGTTCAGATGGTGGACGAAGATCATGCCGGCTCTCCTCTTTCGCTTACAGCGTAAGCGACTGGACTGACGTCGCGCAAGCATCGCCTAGTCTGCCGCCATGACGGATACGACCTCCACGGGCCGCTACGGCGGGACCCTCCCGGACCATCTCGGCCTCGACATCGACCAGGACGGGCCGGGCCGCTGCGTCGGCCGCTTCACGGTCAAGCCGCACCACATGGCGCCGAACGGTTTCCTGCACGCGGCCAGCGTCGTCGCCCTGGCGGACTCCTGCTGCGGCATGGGCTGCATGGCCAACCTGCCGGAGGGGGCGAACGGATTCACCACCGTCGAGCTGAAGTCCAACTTCCTGGGCACGGCGCGGAGCGGCGAGGTCGCCTGCGAGGCGCGGCTGGTGCATGGCGGGCGGACGACGCAGGTCTGGGACGCGGAGGTGCGCGACGCGGCCGGCAAGGTGACGGCCCTGTTCCGCTGCACCCAGATGATCCTCTATCCGCGCCCGACGGGCGGCTAGATCAGGCCGCTGGCCTGCGGGCGCGGCGTGAAGCCTGCGGCGATCAGGCCGATCTGCCGGTCCATGGCGTGGCTCATCGTATCGGCGTCGGCGTCGGCCCAGGCGGCGAGCCGGTAGGTCCAGGCGTAGGCCGCCAGCAGGGTGTCGACGATCAACTCCGGATCGATGGCCGGATCGACGTCGCCGGCGGCGACGCCGCGGGCCAGGCAGTCGCGGACGACCTGCTTCAGCCTCTCGTTGTGGCCGAACGGCGTGGCCTTCGCGCCGGGCCGCCAGTCGTAGGTGGCCGCGATATGGGCCAGGAAGAGCCGCTTGCGCCGGGTCTCGAAGGCGAAGAACAGGGCGAACAGCGAGCGCAGCCGGTCGGCGGTGGAGCCGCGCAACTGGTGACCCACCCGGTCGAGCTCTTCGTAGAGCTCGTCCAGCCGCTCGCCCATCACCTCGGACAGGATGTCCAGTTTCGACTGGAAGCTGGTGAAGACGCTGCCGACCGAAACGCCGGCCCGTTTGGCGATCGCCCGGACCGTCGTCTCCTCGTAGCCTTCGGTTTCGAAGAGCTCGCGCGCGGCCTCGAGCACGCGCCGGCGCGTCGCCTCCTTCTGAACGCTTCGAACGCTCAAAGCCCCCTCCCCGAAGCTCCGACCGAAAGGTTGAGACACAACCTCGCCGCCAGGAGCCCTCCCTCAGGTTGGAGCGCGTTCCGGCCTCGGACCGTCCGGAACGCGCCCTAGCTGGCGCTCACTCACGCGTGCGGCCGGCGGGCCGCACCGCCTTAGCCGCGCTTGGCGCCCGCGAGCAGGATCCGGATCTGATCCTTGGCCCGCGCCTGCAGCGCCTCGAGGCTCCAGCCGCCGAAGATCGCCTGCGGATAGTTCGACAGGTAGGCGTCGAACAGCATCTGGCTGCGCAGCTTGACGTCGGCTTCCTGGCTCAGCTCGCCCCGCTCGACCGCGGCGGAGAGCTGCTCGGCCATGATGTCGATCATCTTCTGGACGGCCTGGAAGCTGCGGACGGCCTTGCCCTCGACCGGCGACCAGGAGATCGAGAACATCGCCCGGGCGAGCGGCAGCTGGCCCTTGTAGAATGCGTAGCCGGCGGTGAAGACCCGCAGCAGCGCGTCCTCGACGCCGCGGCCCTTCTGGGCGGCCTCGGTCATCTCCTGAACCACGTTGTCGAGATCGTTGATCATGATCTCGCGGAACAGGTCCGACTTGTCGGTGAAGTTGGCGAACACCGCGCCCGTGGACATGCCAGCCGCGGCGGCGATGTCGCGGATGGTGGCGCCTTCATAGCCCTGCTCGCTGAACAGGCGGCGAGCGGCGGCCAGCACCTTGGCGCGGGTCTGCTGCTTGGCGATCGCCCGGCGCGTCAGGCCCTTGACCTTGGTCTCACCGATCGGATTGGCGACGTGCTTCATTGGGCGATCTCCGAAATATCCCGGCCGCCGACAGGCGGCGCTGGAGCGTGAAAAGCCATGTCTATCAACGTCCTCTCGTCGACGTCGCCGCGCGTTCAGCGACGTTCGATGATCATGTTCAAATAACCCGTGACGCGAACACGGTTCAGCTTTGCCCTACACGAGACCGCTGGCCTTGGCCTTGTGGCTCATGGTCGCAACGACGTTCGCCGACGCGCTTCCCCCGTAATTGAGGCTGTTTTCTGACATCACACCGCTATTAGACCCGATTCGCTGAGCACGCTCAACCACAAATTTGCGCGGGCGCAAGTTTTCGCCGGGCCCGTGCCCGCGCGACCAGGGCGGCCGCGAGTCGGTGGCGGCCGCCCGGGCGAGGGCTTAGATTGGCGCGATGGAGCGCTT
This sequence comes from Phenylobacterium terrae, assembly GCF_042681205.1. Lineage (NCBI taxonomy): Bacteria > Pseudomonadati > Pseudomonadota > Alphaproteobacteria > Caulobacterales > Caulobacteraceae > Phenylobacterium > Phenylobacterium terrae. Next base: position 2,108,150 of record NZ_JBHUEY010000001.1, on the reverse strand, counting down.
CTTCGACCTGCTGATCCCCGTGGCCCTGCTGGCGGTCGCGACGACCCTGGCGATCGGCATCTACGCCCTGTTTCGCGGCGGGGACTTCGGCCGGTCCTATTCGAACAAGCTGATGCGCCTGCGCGTCGTGCTTCAGGCGGTGGCGATCGTGGTGCTGGTCGCCGCCCTGTTGTGGCGCGAGCGGGGCCTCTGAGATGGTCACCCTCAACCGGATCTACACCCGGGCCGGCGACGCCGGGCGCACGCGGCTGGCCACCGGCGAGCTGGTCAGCAAGACCTCGCTGAGGGTCGAGGCCTACGGCGCCGTGGACGAGACCAACGCGGCGGTGGGCCTGGCGCGGCTGCACACCGGCCCGGACGGGGTGCTCGACGCCATGCTGGCGCGGGTGCAGAACGAGCTGTTCGACCTCGGGGCGGACCTGGCCACCCCCGAGCGCCCGGGCGAGGCCGCGGGCAGCGTGCTGCGGATCCTGGACGGCCAGGTGGAGCGGCTGGAGCGGGAGATCGACGAGCTGAACGGCGCGCTGCCGCCGCTCGCCTCGTTCGTGCTGCCGGGCGGGACCCCGGCGGCGGCGGGGCTGCACCTGGCCCGCACCATCTGCCGGCGCGCCGAGCGGCAGGCCGTCGCCCTGCAGGAGTCCGGCGAGGCGGTCAGCCCGGCGGCGCTGAAATACCTCAACCGCCTCTCCGACCTGCTGTTCGTCGCCGCCCGCTGGGCAAACGATCGCGGCGCGGCGGAGGTGTTCTGGCAGTCGGGCGCGACCCGCTAGGGCTGGGCGGCCTCGGCCGGAGCCTCAGCCGCTTCCGGCGCCGGGCGGCCGATCGCGGCCCGCGCGGCGGCCTCGGCCTGCTTGTCCTGGATGGTGCGGCCGGTGATGTCGGAGATCAGCACCGGCGTGGCGCACACCCGGTGCTTGGCGTCCCACCACTTGCGAGCCTTTTCACAGGCCTCCGCCGGGTTGGCCCACATGATCTGGTAGACGATCGCGCCGACGCTGCCGACGGCGAAGATCACAAGAAAGGCGGCCATCAGTCGGCCGATGTTCCGGTTCATGGGACGCGATCTAATCGTCCTTCGTCCGGGCGCCTAGAGGTCACAGCCGCGCGGTCAAACCTGCGCCGCACGTCTTGCATCTCGCGCTGAAACCGTTATGCCCGCGGCCACCATTTCTTTCCGCGATCAAATTTGAGGCGCTAGCAACCCATGAAGGTGTTGGTCCCGGTCAAGCGGGTTATCGATTACAACGTCAAGCCGAGGGTGAAGCCCGACAATTCGGGCGTCGACCTGGCCAATGTGAAAATGTCCATGAACCCCTTCTGCGAGATCGCCGTCGAGGAGGCGGTGCGTCTGAAGGAGAAGGGGGCCGCGACCGAGGTCGTCGCCGTCTCGATCGGCCCGGCCCAGGCGCAGGAAACCCTGCGCACCGCGCTGGCCATGGGCGCCGACCGGGCCATCCTCGTGCAGACCGACACCGATCTCGAGCCGCTGGCGGTCGCCAAGGTGCTCAAGGCGGTGATCGCTGAAGAGAGCCCCAACCTGGTCGTCATGGGCAAGCAGGCCATCGACGGCGACAACAACGCCACCGGCCAGATGCTCGCCGCGCTGCTCGACTGGCCGCAGGCGGCCTTCGCCTCCAAGGTCGAGGTGTCGGGCGACAAGGCCAGCGTCACCCGCGAAGTCGACGGCGGCCTGCAGACCATCGAAGTGGCGCTGCCGGCGATCGTCACCGCGGACCTGCGCCTCAACGAGCCGCGCTACGCCAGCCTGCCGAACATCATGAAGGCCAAGAAGAAGCCGCTCGATGTGAAGGAGCTCGCCGCCTACGGCGTCGACACCGCGCCCCGGCTCAAGGTGCTGAAGGTCACCGAGCCGCCGAAGCGCGCCGGCGGCATCAAGGTCGAGAACGCCGCCGACCTGGTCATGAAGCTGAAGAACGAAGCGGGGGTCCTCTAATGGCCGTTCTCGTCATCGCCGATAACGACAACGCCACCGTCCGGGACAACACCCACAAGACGGTGACCGCCGCCCTGCGCATCTCGTCCGACGTGGACGTGCTGGTGGCCGGCCAAGGCGCCCGCGCCGCCGCCGAAGCCGCCGCCAAGATCAAGGGCGTGCGCAAGGTGCTGCTGGCCGAGAGCGAAGCCCTCGCCCAGGGCCTGGCCGAGGCCTTCGAGGCCGCGATCGTGCCGCTGGCCGCGAACTACGAGGCGATCCTCACGCCGGCCACCTCGCAGGGCAAGAACCTGTCGCCGCGCATCGCCGCCAAGCTGGACGTGGCCCAGATCTCCGACATCGTCGAGGTGGTCGACGCCAACACCTTCGTCCGCCCGATCTACGCCGGCAACGCGCTGGAGACCGTCCAGTCCTCCGACGCCAAGAAGGTGATCACCGTCCGCCCGACCGTCTTCAAGGCGGCCGAGGAAGGCGGCTCGGCGAGCATCGAGACCGTCGAGGCCGGCGGCGCGCCCGCCAAGACCCGCTTCGTCGACCAGCAGATCGTCAAGTCCGAGCGTCCCGAGCTCACCGCCGCCAAGATCGTCGTCTCCGGCGGCCGGGCGATGGGTTCGGCCGAGGAGTTCCAGCGGGTGATCGAGCCCCTCGCCGACAAGCTCGGCGCGGCGGTCGGCGCCTCGCGCGCCGCGGTCGACGCGGGCTACGCCCCGAACGATTACCAGGTCGGCCAGACCGGCAAGGTGGTCGCCCCCGAGCTCTACGTGGCCGTGGGCATCTCGGGCGCCATCCAGCACCTGGCCGGGATGAAGGACTCCAAGGTGATCGTCGCGATCAACAAGGACGCCGACGCCCCGATCTTCCAGGTCGCCGACTACGGCCTCGTGGCCGACTACAAGACCGCCATCCCCGAACTGATGGACGAGCTCGCCAAGGTCGGCAAATAGCCGCGCCCCCTCGCGAAAGCGGGGCCGAGTTCACAATTAGGCACTTCGCCGAAGCCCAACGCCTCTCGAGGCGTTGGGCATTCGAGCCCGACGCCTCACCCCTCCAACCCCTTAGGTCATGAAGTCTTTCAAGCCGATCTCGTTCGAAGACCGCCTCGCCGCTCAAGCCGAAGCCAAGAAGGCGATGCTGGAGAAGTTCAAGCCCAAGCCCGCGGTGCGTGAGACGCCCTACGTCGACACCGCCGCCCAACGGCAGGCCGAACTCGAGCGGATCCGCGCCGAGCGCCAGGCCCAGCGCGAGGCCAAGAAGGCCGCCGCGGCCGAGGCCGAGCGCCTTCGCCAGGAAGCCGAGGCCAGGGAACGCGAGGCCCAGGCCGCGAACAAGGCCGCCAACGCCCGCGCCGCCCTGCTGGCCATGTACGGCACCAAGAAGCGCGGCAGCGGCTCCAAGTAGCCGCCCCGCGCTCGCCCAAGCCCCACGGAACTGCCGCCCGCCTGTTCGCCAGGCGGGCTTCCTCATGCTCAGTCCCTGCCCGTGAGGCTTCGGCGCAACGCAAGCTTCACCATGCCACGCTGCGGCGCAGCAAAACGCTTGCGGGCTTGCGCGGCCTCCGTGCTACAACATTTGGATAATACGACGGGCGCACGGTTCTTCGCGCCTGCATCATAAGGCTGTTGGCATGGTTCAGATCAGGTCGGTCGGCGTCATCGGCGCCGGTCAGATGGGTTCGGGGATCGCCCACGTGTGCGCCCTGGGCGGCTACGACGTCCTCCTCCACGACGTGAGCCCGGACAGGATCAAGGCCAGCCTGTCGCAGATCGAACGCAACATGAGCCGCCAGGTGGCGCGCGGCATCATCGACGACGAGGCGATGAAGACGGGTCTGGCCCGCATCAAGGCCGCCGAGGAGCTGCAGGCCATCGGCCAGGCGGATCTGGCCATCGAGGCCGCCACCGAGGACGAAGAGGTCAAGAAGACCATCTTCAAGGCCCTGGCCCCGCATCTGGCGCCCAACACCCTGCTGGCCTCCAACACCTCGTCGATCTCGATCACCCGGCTGGCCTCGGCCACCGACCGGCCCGAGCGGTTCATCGGCCTGCACTTCATGAACCCCGTGCCGCTGATGAACCTCGTGGAGATCATCCGCGGCATCGCCACCGATGCGGTGACCTACGAGGCCGCCGTCGACTTCGCCAAGTCGCTGGGCAAGACCACGGCCAACGCCGAGGATTTCCCGGCCTTCATCGTCAACCGCATCCTGGTGCCGATGATCAACGAGGCCATCTACACCCTCTACGAAGGGGTGGGCACGGTGGAGGCCATCGACACGGCCATGAAGCTGGGCGCCAACCACCCGATGGGCCCGCTGGAGCTGGGCGACTTCATCGGCCTCGACACCGTGCTGTCGATCATGAACGTGCTCTACGAGGGCCTGGCGGACTCCAAGTACCGGCCCTGTCCGCTGCTGGTGAAGTACGTCGAGGCCGGCTGGCTGGGCCGCAAGACCGGCCGCGGCTTCTACGACTACCGCGGCGACCAGCCGGTGCCGACGCGCTGAGCAACTTCCCCTCCCCCTCAGGGGAGGGAAAGGGCTACGGCTCGCCCCACAGCCGCAGCAGGTTGCCGCTGGCCTTGTCGAGCAGCAGGCGGGCCTCGCCTTCGGGCAGCGCGCCTCGGACGCGGGCCAGGTCGAAGAGGATCTCCCGCTCGTCGGCGCGGCGGATGAAGCTCTGGATCCAGCCGACGCAGGCCAGCCGCTCGCCCGAGGTCACCGGCTCCACCCGGTGCAGGGCGCCGGTGGAGTAGACCACCATGCTCCCGGCCGGCAGCTTGACCGCACGCTCGCCCTCCACGCCCTCCACCACCAGCTCGCCGCCCTCGTAGGTCGAAGGATCCGAGAGGAAGAGGGTGAAGGACAGGTCCGTGCGCACCCGGGCGCCTTCCGGGCCCATCAGCGCATCGTCCATGTGCGAGCCGTAGGTCTCGCCCGGGCCGTAGCGGTTGAACATCAGCGTCGACCAGCGGGCCGGCCGGGCGTAGGCGGCGAACACTTCGTTGCGCTCCAGCGCCTCGCGGACGAAGCGGGCCAGGGCCGCGATCTTGGGATTGTCGGCGTCGGCCTGGCTGTTGGCCTTGACCTTGCGCGCCGCGGCGCCGGCGGTGCGCCGCCCGTCCCGCCAGGGCGCCTGCGCGAGCGCCTCGCGGATCCGGGCGACATCTTCGGCCTCGAGCACGTCGGCGAGCGTCAGCATGGCGCCCTGTCCCATCTTTGCGAATGACTTGCAAGAGCGGCGCCCGGCATGTTTAGGTCCAGGCGAACCAGTGGAGCTTCGCCAATGACCGTTCTTCGCCCGAAACTCTGGACCAGCCTCTCGGCCGCCGTGCTGCTCAGCGCCGGCGTCGCCGCCTGCGGGGGCGAGGCCGGCGAAGCGGGCGGGGCGGGCAAGGCCGCCGCCGTCGGCGAGGGCGGCGAGGCCGCGGAGAAGGGCGCCCAGGCCGTGGGCGAAGGCGGCGAGGCGGCCGAACAGGGCGCGGCCCAGGCCTACGGCGCGATCCCGGCCGAGTCCAAGGCCGCGCTGCAGCTCGCCCACCTGAAGGGCTTCTTCCTCATCGCCCAGGAGCAGAAGGACGGCCCGGAAGCGGCCGCCGCCCTCGCCGGCCAGGGGATGCTGGAGGTGTTCGACAAGGACCCCGACGCCTTCCGCGCCGCCGGCGTGGACGAGGCGGTGCTCCGCAAGGCCGCCCAATCGGGCGCGGCCGCGGACCTCAACGCCGCGATCGCCAACCTCGACGCCGCTGCGGCGAAGGCCGGCGGCGACCCGGCCGAGGTGGTCAAGGGCCTGGTCTCGGTGGCCGAGGGCATCTACCGCGGCGTCATCATGGAGGGCGTGGTCGACCCGATCGAATACCAGCACTCGCTGGGCTCGATCCTCGCCGCCCAGTCGGTGGCCGCCAAGGCCGGCGACAATCCGAAGCTGTCCGCCGCCAAGGCCGAGCTCGACAAGCTGGCCGCCATGTGGACCGGCGCCACCGCACCGGAGACGCCGACGCCCGCCCAGCAGGTCTCGGCCCAGGCCTCGCGGGTGCAGCTGGCGCTCAGCTAGAAGGCGAGAAAGGCCGCGTCACCATTACATTCGACGAAAGCCCCACAACCGTCCGATAATTCTGATTGATTCGGACGGGCGGGTTCATGCGACGGCTGACGCTTCCCCTGCTCCTGGGGGCTTATTTCATCTCCGCGCTGGTCCTCGCCCTGACCTTGTGGCGAGGCGGCGGCGGCTGGACCGTGGGCGTGGCCGCCTTCGTGGGCGGCCTCTCCTTCGCGCTGGCCGTGCACGGCCTGATTGCCCGGGCCCTGGCTTCGGCCGAGGTCGCCGAGGACATCGAGGCCATCCGCGCCGCCCAGCGCATCCTGCTCGAGCAGATCGAGAAGATGGACGAGCGGGTCGCCGAGGCCGTCAAGGACGTGGCCAAGGACGCCCGCAAGTCCGAGCAGCTGGCCGGCGAGGTCCACATGCTGGAGGACCTCGTCCACCGGCTGTCGGTGCGCATCTCCGACGGCATCCTGCCGCCGAGCCAGGCGCGTCTGGCGCCCCAGCAGCAGGCCCAGTCCAAGGCCCTGCTGGAGACCGTCCGCGCGGCCCTCACGGAGAACCGGGTCGACCTCTACCTGCAGCCGATCGTCGGCCTGCCGCAGCGGCGGCGGATGTACTACGAGAGCTACTCGCGCCTCCGCGACGAGACCGGCCGGGTGCTGATGCCGGCCGAGTACCTGAAGGTCGCCGAGCCCGAAGGGCTGATCACCGCCATCGACAACCTGCTGCTGTTCCGCTGCGTGCAGATCGTCCGGCGGCTGGCCAAGGAGGACCGCAAGGTCGGGATCTTCTGCAACATCAGCCAGGCGAGCCTGGCCGACGAGAGCTTCTTCCCGCAGTTCCTCGACCTGCTGTCCACCAACCGGGACCTGGCCGGCGCGCTGATCTTCGAGATGGGCCAGGCGGCGTTCGACGCCCGCGGCTCGGTCGAAGCGCGCAACATGGCCAAGCTGGCCGACCTCGGCTTCCGCTTCTCCCTCGACAAGGTCACCGACCTCGACCTCGACTTCCAGGACCTGGCCCGCTCGGACGTGAAGTTCGTCAAGGTCGCCGCCCAGGTGCTGCTCGAGCAGCTCACCGAGCGGGACGGCCGGCTGGTGCTGCAGGCTCTCCCGGACCTCGCCGCCGAGGACTTCGCAGGCCTGACCCGCCGCTACGGCGTCGAGATCATCGCCGAGAAGGTCGAGACCGAGCGCCAGGTGGTGGACATCCTCGAGCTCGACATCGCCCTGGGCCAGGGCCACCTGTTCGGCGAGCCCCGCCCGATCCGCGACCAGGTCCTCGCCGAAACCGCGCCGCCGCCGGCCTACGTCCAGACCTCCCTGGCGCGCCGCGCAGCCGGCGGGCGGTTCTAGGCCCGCTTTCCTCTCCCATTCATGGGAGAGGGGGACCACCCGCCGCAGAGCGGGTGGTGGAGAGGGCAAGCCACAGGCGCGGCGACGCCCCGCGCTCCACTCTGCACCTCTCTCACCTCGGAGTCGGCGGCTCGCCCCCTCCCCCACCCCCGCTTCGCAGGGGAGGAAAGGAAGGTTGACCCCCGCCCCGGGGCTCTTTACCCGCGGCGCGCATGACCGCTCCCCGCCCGATCGAGCACTTCTCCGACCTCGCCGACCGCTACGACGTCCTGCTCTGCGACGTCTGGGGCGTGATCCACAACGGGCGCGAGAGCTTCCCGGCCGCTTGCGAGGCGCTGGCCAGGTTCAAGGCCGAGCGGGGGCCGGTGATCCTGATCTCCAACGCGCCCCGCCCCGCCTCGGCGGTGCGGCCGCAGCTGACCCAGCTGAAGGTGCCCGACGCGGCCTGGAGCGAATTCATCACTTCGGGCGATGCGACCCGGGTGCTGCTCTCCGAGCGCGCGCCGGGCCCGGCCTGGGCCATCGGGCCGGATCGCGACGCCCCGCTCTACGAAGGCCTCGACCTGACCTTCGCCGGTCCCGAGGAGGCGCGGTTCATCTCCTGCACCGGCCCGTTCGACGACGAGACCGAGACGCCGGAGGACTACCGCCAGGCCTTCGAACAGGCGGTGAAGCGCGACCTGGCGATGATCTGCGCCAACCCGGACATCGTGGTCCAGCGGGGGGACAAGCTGATCTACTGCGGCGGCGCCCTGGCCCAGCTCTACGAGCAGATGGGCGGCGAGGTGCTGATGGCCGGCAAGCCGCACGCCCCGCTCTACCGGCTCTGCCTGGGCCGCGCCGGCGAGCTGCTGGGCCGCCCGGTCGATCCGGCCCGGGTGCTGTGCATCGGCGACGCGGTGGCCACCGACGTCCTCGGCGGCAACCGCCAGGGGCTGGACGTGCTGTTCGTCGCCAGCGGCATCCATGCCGGCGACGCCATCGGCGAGGCGGGCCTGGACCCGGCCGCGGTCGAGGCCCTGCTTCAGGAGGCCGGCGCCGAGGCGGCCTATGTGACGACGCACCTGTCCTGGTGAGGCTTCGCTTCTGGGCGCGCGGACGCTAAGGAGGCTGTCGGCTACGGGAGTTGTGGGTGCAGGGACTGTTCTTCGAAGACTTGAGCGTGGGCCAGAGCGCGGAGATCACCCGCGTGGTCGAGGCGCGCGACCTGACCGCCTTCGCCGAGGTGTCCGGCGACACCAATCCGGTCCACCTGGACGAGGACTACGCCAAGACCACGCCGTTCCAGGGCCGTATCGCCCACGGGATGCTTTCGGCCGCCTACATCTCCGCCGTGCTGGGCACCCGTCTGCCCGGCCCGGGCGCCATCTACCTGACCCAGTCGCTCAGGTTCCGCCGGCCGGTGAAGATCGGCGATGCGGTCACCGCCAGGGTCAGCGTCGCTGCGCTCGACGAGCGGCGGGCCCACGCGACCCTCACCACCCTCTGCATTGTCGACGGCCGCAACGTGGTGGAGGGCGAGGCGATGGTCATGGTCCCCAGGCGGCCGGCGTGACGGCTGTACGGGTGATCACCGGCTGGAAGGGGCTGGCGCAGGCCGACCGCGGCGCGGCGGTGGCGATGGGCAGCTTCGACGGCGTCCACAAGGGCCACCAGAAGGTGATCGCGCTGGCCGCCGACGCGGCGCGCAGGCTCGGCGCGCCGCTGGGCGTGATCAGCTTCGATCCCCACCCCCGCGAGATCTTCAACCCCGGCCAGCCGGCCTTCCACCTGATGACCCGGAACCAGCAGCTGCGGGTGCTGGGCGAGCTCGGCGTCGAGCGTCTCTATCTCCTGCCCTTCACGGCCGAGCTGGCCGAGCTCACCGACCGCGAGTTCGCCACCCAGGTGCTGCACGAGGGCCTCGGCGCGCGCCACGTGGCGGTCGGCTTCGACAACTCCTTCGGCAAGGGCCGCACCGGCAGCCCGGAGACCATGCGACAGTACGGCGAGGAGCTCGGCTTCGGCGTCTCGGTGGCTGGCGCGGTGGGCGACGATTCGGTGGAGAAATACTCCTCCACCGCCGTCCGCGAGGCCCTGCGCGAGGGCCGCCCGCAGGACGCTGCGGCCATCCTCGGCCGGCCGTTCGCCATCGAGGGGACCGTGCAGCGCGGCCGCCAGCTCGGCCGAGAGCTCGGCTATCCCACCGCCAACGTCGCGCTGGGCGACTACGTCATCCCGAAGTTCGGCGTCTACGCCACCCGCACGCGCCTACCGGATGGGCGCGAGTTCGCCGGCGTCGCCAACATCGGCGTCAACCCGACGGTCGGCGAGGTCGACCCCCGGCTCGAGGTCTGGCTGTTCGGCTTCGACGAGGACATCTACGACCAGCTCATCGAGACCGACCTCCTCCACTTCCTGCGGCCGGAGCTGAAGTTCGAGACCATCGGCGAGATGACCGAGCAGATCCTGCGCGACGCCGACCAGGCGAAGCGGCTGCTGGGGGCGGGTGACAGGTAGCGCTGCGCGCAACCAGTCACCGAGGACCACCGGTGACTGGTTGGCCGAAGGCCTACCTGTCACCACCCGCTGCGGCGCCCTTTGCCCCACGCCCCGGCCTCTGCTAACACCCGCCCCCATGACTTCGGCTTGGAAGACTTCGCGAATTAAGCGCCCGGCGTGACGCCGCCGGACCAAGCTCCAGCGCGCGCCGGGTCTTAAGCCCAATCTCCAACCGAACCCCCGCTGGATAGCCCCATGGCCGACGACGCTGAAAAGCCCTCGCGCGATTACCGCGAGACCGTCTTCCTTCCCGACACGCCCTTCCCGATGCGGGGCGGCCTGCCGCAGAAGGAGCCGCAGATCCTGGAGCGGTGGGAGCAGGACGACCTTTACAAGTCGATCCGCAAGGCCCGGCAGGCCGCAGGCGCGCCGCTGTTCGTGCTGCACGACGGCCCGCCCTACGCCAACGGCGCCATCCACATCGGCCACGCCCTGCAGAAGACGCTGAAGGACTTCGTTGTCCGCTCGCGCTTCGCCCTCGGCTACGACGTCGACTACCTGCCCGGCTGGGACTGCCACGGCCTGCCGATCGAGTGGAAGGTCGAGGAGGAGTTCCGCGCCCAGGGCCGGCGCAAGGACGAGGTCTCCAAGGCCGAGTTCCGCGAGCGCTGCCGCGCCTACGCCGAACACTGGATCGGCGTGCAGATGGAGGGCTTCAAGCGGCTGGGCGTGCTGGGCGACTGGGGCCGCCGCTACTCCACCATGGACTATGCGAGCGAGGCGGCCATCGTCGCCGAGTTCCACAAGTTCGTCGCCTCGGGCCAGCTCTACCGCGGCTCCAAGCCGGTGATGTGGAGCCCCGTGGAGCGCACGGCGCTCGCCGACGCCGAGGTCGAGTACCACGACCACGTCTCGCCGACGATCTGGGTCAGGTTCGAGGTGCTGGAGGGCTCGGACGCGGCCCGCGGCGCCCACGTGGTGATCTGGACCACCACCCCCTGGACCATCCCGGCCAACCGGGCGATCGCCTACAACGAGGGCATCGACTACGCCGTCTTCCAGGTGGAGGCGATGGAGGAGAACCTGCCCTTCGCCCCCTGGGCCAAGCCGGGCGACCGGCTGATCGTCGCCGAAAAGCTGATCGAGGAGGTCGCCAAGGCGGCCAAGATCGCCCGCTGGCGCCGGGTCGAGAAGGTCGACTGCCAGGGCATGGTCTGCGCCCACCCGCTGGCCGGGCTGGATCGCCACTACGGCTTCCAGGTCCCGCTGCTGGCTGGCGAGCACGTGACCGACGAGGCCGGCACCGGCTTCGTCCACACCGCCCCCGGGCATGGCGCAGACGACTACGCCGTCTGGCTGGCGCACGGCCATCGGGAGATCCCCGACACCGTCGATCCCGACGGCGCCTACTACCCCGACGTGCCGCTGTTCGGCGGCCTGAAGGTGCTGGAGACCGAGGGCAAGAAGGCCGGCAAGTTCGGCCCGGCCAACGACGCCGTCATCGAGAAGCTGATCGAAGCCGGGCGGCTGCTGGCCCGCGGCCGCATGGAGCACAGCTATCCCCACTCCTGGCGCTCCAAGGCGCCGGTGATCTTCCGCAACACGCCCCAGTGGTTCATCCGCATGGACCAGCCGCTGAAGGACGGGCGCACCCTGCGCGAGACCGCGCTGGAGGCCATCGAGGCCACCGCCTTCCATCCCGAGGCCGGGCGTAACCGCATCCGTTCGATGGTCGAGTCCCGTCCCGACTGGCTGATCAGCCGCCAGCGCGCCTGGGGCGCGCCCCTGGCCATGTTCGTGGACAAGGAGACCGGACAGCCGCTGCACGACGACGAGGTCAACGCCCGCATCGTGGGGCTGATCGCCAAGGAAGGCGCCGACGCCTGGTTCACCCGGCCGGCCAGCGACTTCCTGGGCTCGCACGACCCGGACCGCTACGAGAAGGTCGAGGACATCCTCGACGTCTGGTTCGATTCCGGCTCGACCCACGCCTTCGTGCTGGAGACCCGCGACGACACCCGCTGGCCCGCCGACCTTTATCTGGAGGGCTCGGACCAGCACCGCGGCTGGTTCCAGTCCTCGCTGCTGGAGAGCGCCGGAACCCGCGGCCGGGCCCCCTACGACGCCATCCTCACCCACGGCTTCACCGTCGATGAGAACGGCGAGAAGATGTCCAAGTCCAAGGGCAACACCGTCGAGCCGCAGACGGTGATCAAGGACTCCGGGGCCGAGATCCTGCGCCTGTGGGCGGCCATGGCCGACTACACCGAGGACCTGCGGATCGGCAAAGCGGTGATGGCCACCACCACCGACGCCTACCGCAAGCTGCGCAACACCGTCCGCTACCTGCTGGGCGCCCTGGCCGGCTTCTCCGACGCCGAGAAGGTCGCGCCCAAGGACATGCCGCCGCTGGAGCGGTTCATCCTGCACCGCCTCTGGGAGCTGGACGTGCAGGTGCGCACCGCCTACCGCGAGTACCGGTTCTCGGACGCGGCCCGGCCGGTGCTGGAGTTCTGCCAAAACGAGCTCTCGGCCCTGTTCTTCGACATCCGTAGAGACAGCCTCTACTGCGACCTGCCGACGGCGGACCGCCGCCGAGCCGCGCGCACGGTGATGGACCTGGTGTTCGAGCGGCTGACCATCTGGCTCTCGCCGCTGATCCCCTTCACCATGGAAGAGGCCTGGACCACCCGCTTCCCGGACGCCGGGTCCAACTCCCTGCGCGTCTTCCCCGACACGCCCTCGGCCTGGCGCGACGACGCCGAGGCCGAGCGCTGGGAGAAGGTGCAGAAGGTGACCTCGGTGGTCACCGGGGCCCTGGAGGTCGAGCGGCGCGAAAAGCGGCTGGGCTCGGCGCTGGAGGCCGCCCCGCGCGTCCACATCGCCGATGCGGCCCTCAGGGCCGCCTTCGAGGGCCTCGACGCCGCCGAGGTGTTCCGCACCAGCCAGGCCGACCTAGTCGACGGCGAAGGTCCCCCGGACGCCTTCCGCCTGCCCGAGGTCGCCGGCGTCGCCGTCGAGCCGCTCAGGGCCGAAGGCCGCAAGTGCGCCCGTAGCTGGCGCATCCTGCCGGAGGTCGGCTCCGACCCCCGCTATCCGGACCTGTCCCTGCGCGACGCCGAAGCGGTCGCGGCCTGGGATGCGGCCCGCCAGGGGCAGGGGGTCGCGTGAAGGGCTTCACTCGTCACGGCGCCTCGGCGCTCGCCCTCGCCGTCCTCATCCTGATCCTCGACCAGATCTCCAAATACTGGGTCGTGGAGGTGTTCGCCCTGGAGAGCCGCGGACCGACCCAGCTGGCCGGCCCGCTCTGGCTCAGCATGGTCTGGAACTCGGGCGTCAGCTTCGGACTGCTGGGCGGTCCCAGCGAGTTCACCCGCTGGGCGCTGACCATCTTCGGCTTCGGCGTCGCCGCCGCCCTGGCGGTCTGGGTTCGCAACGCCGACAAGCCGCTCACCGCCGCCGCCCTGGGCTGCATCATCGGCGGGGCGATCGGCAACGCCATCGACCGGATCCGCTACGGCCACGTCGCCGATTTCATCGACGTCAGCCGCCTGCACTTCCCCTGGGTGTTCAATGTCGCCGACGCGGCGATCAACATCGGCGTCGGCCTGTTGATCCTCGAACTGGTGCTCGATTCCATGCGGCGTCAGGCCCCCTCCTGACGGCGTTGGCGCCGATGCCCGATTAAGCTAATTGAAAGGCCACACATCCTGGCCGGGGGGCGGCCTTGGGAGTCATTACGTCCATGCGTCTTTACCCTGTCATCCTCGCTGCAGCCGCCGTGGCCGGCCTCGGCCTCTCCGGCTGCGGCACGACGCGCAATGCGCTGGGCATGCAGAAGGTCACGCCCGACGAGTTCCGCGTCGTGACCAAGGCGCCCCTGGTGGTGCCGCCCGACTATTCGCTGCGCCCGCCGGCCCCCGGCGAGCCCCGCCCGCAGGAGCTGCAGCCGGAGAGCGCGGCGCGCACCGCCCTGCTGGGCCAGCGCGAGGCCGAGGTCCGCTCCGACGGCGAGAAGCTGCTGGTGGCCCGCGCCGGCTCGGACAAGGCCGATCCCCTGATCCGCTACGTCGTCGACGACGAGTTCGGCGACCTGGCGCACAAGGAGAAGAGCTTCGCCGACCGGGTGATGTTCTGGCGCAAGGACGCCGCGCCCCAGCCGGGCCTGGACAACAGCGCCACGCCCGTCGACACCGCCGCCGAGGAAGAGAAGATCAAGGCCCTGACCGGCGGCCAGGACATCGTCATCCAGCGCCAGGCCGCCCCGCGCCTGAAGCTGCCGGGGCTGTAGGGAGCATCCCCTCCTCTCCCCCGACGCGCAGCGCGGGGGGAGAGGTCGGGAGAGGGGCGAAGCTGACTTCGGTCCACGCCGGATGATCCGGCGGCGAGCCCTTTGCGCCGCCGCACCTCTCCACGCCCCGCCCATTCGCTCACAAGGCGCCGACGCCGCGCCATCCCTCTCCCTACCCTCTCCCCTCGCCCTACGGGTCGGGGGAGAGGAGGCGCGCGCCCTCACCCATCCCCCGGCGTCTTCACATCGAAGCCCTGCGAGCGCAGCCGGTCGAGCACGCCGCCCTGGCTGAGCAGGGGGCGGAGCTGGACGACGGCGACGGCGTGGCCGGGCCTTTCCAGCGCCGCGGCGATGGCGGCGGCCTGGTCGGCCTTGTACTGGGCGTCGAGGCGGGCCGCCCCGGGGGCGGCGGCCAGGCACCGTTCGTAGACCCGCTCGGCCGACAGCGCGCCCGGCACGTCGCCGTGGGCCCAGGCGCGGGAGGCGGCCTGGATCCGTCCGGGCCCGGCGTCGATCTGGTCGAGCACCGCCTCCAGGCAGGCGTCCCCCGCCGAGCGGGGCGTGCGGACCAGGGCGCCCAACAGGGCTCCGGCGTCGTAGGTCTTCTCCGTCACCCGGATCCGCTTCGAGCGGGCGAGCTGGCGGATCGGCTTGGAGGGATCGGTGGTGGTCAGCCGCACATGGTCCAGCCAGTCCTCCACCAGCATCAGCCCGGCCGCCAGCGCGTTGCCGGTCTTGTAGCGGTCGGCGGGCTTGCCGAACCTGGTCCGCGCGGCGACGAAGCGGGCCTTGGTCGCCCCCGAGAGCTGGGCCTCGAACGGGGTGCGCGAGCGCAGCCTGAGGAAGTTCACCGCCGCCCCGGCCGCGCCGAGCGCGCGCACCTTCACCGGATCCACCGAGACGATCACCTCGTTGGCGCCCTGCAGCCGGCGCTCCAGGACGCCGCGGTCCCAGGCCAGCTGCTTGGTCGCGACCGAGGGCACGCCCAGCACATAGACGGTGGTGTCGGCGTCGGAGACGCGCCACCAGGCTGGCCCCGGCAGGCGGCCGACCACCACCAGCTCCTCGACCAGCACCTCGTCGGGGTCCTGCGGCAGGGCCGAGGGCGCCGGGGCGAGCGGGACCTGGGCGGCGGGAGCGCCGGCCGTGAAGGCCAGGACCGCGGCCAGCGCCGCGCCGGCCCATCGCTTGGGACTCTTCATCGCACGCGTCCGCCTGGCTTGAATCGTCCTATGATGGGTGTTTCGAGACCCATCCGCCATGCCGATCCGCCGCCTTCCGCCCGAGACCGTCAACCGCATCGCCGCCGGCGAGGTGGTGGAGCGGCCTGCGAGCGCCATCAAGGAGCTGGTGGAGAACGCCCTCGACGCGGGCGCGAACCGCATCGAGGTGCAGGCCGACGGCGGCGGCCTGACCCGGATCCTGGTCGCCGACGACGGCGGCGGCATGGGCCCGGACGAGCTGCCCCTGGCGGTCGAGCGGCACGCCACCTCGAAGCTCGCGCCCGGCGCCGACGGCGACTACGACCTGCTGCGCATCGCCACCCTGGGCTTCCGCGGCGAGGCCCTGCCCTCGATCGGCTCGGTGGCCCGGCTCTCCATCGCCTCGCGGGCCCGCGGATCGGCCGACGCCTTCGCCATCCTGGTGGAGGGCGGGGCGATGGGTCAGATCTCGCCGGCGCCCTTCCCCGGCCCCCACGGGGCGCGGGTGGAGGTGCGGGACCTGTTCTACGCCACCCCCGCCCGGCTGAAGTTCATGAAGTCCGAGCGGGCCGAGGCGCTGGCGATCACCGAGGAGCTGAAGCGCCAGGCCATGGCCCACGAGGCGGTGAGCTTCTCCCTCGACCTGGACGGCCGCCGCGCCCTGCGCCTTCCGGCCGAGGCGCCGGGGGCGGACGGCCGGCTGGCGCGCCTGGCCTCGATCATGGGCCGCGACTTCTCGGACAACGCGCTGGCCATCGACCATGAGCGCGAAGGCGTGCGGCTCTCCGGGTTCGCGGGCCTTCCGACCTACAACCGCGGCAACGCGGCCCACCAGTACCTGTTCGTCAACGGCCGGCCGGTGCGCGACCGGCTGCTGCAGGGGGCGCTTAGGGCCGCCTACGCCGACTTCCTGGCCAGGGACCGCCACCCGCTGGCGGCGCTGTTCATCGAGCTCGATCCGGCCCTCGTGGACGTCAACGTCCACCCGGCCAAGGCCGAGGTGCGGTTCCGCGACCCGGCGCTGGTGCGCGGCCTGATCGTCTCGGGCCTGCGCCACGCCCTGGCCGCCGCCGGTCACCGGGCGGCCACCACCGTGTCCGCCGAGGCGCTGAGCGGACTGCGGCCCGCCTACACGCCCCCGCCCTCGGCCGCCGGCTTCTCGGCCTGGCGGATGGGCGGCTGGAGCCCGGCCGCGACGGCGGCCGCGCCGGCCATCCCCGGCCTCGAGGAGGTCTCCGCCCGCGCCGAGCCGGCCTTCGAGCCGCCGCCGGGCCTGGCCGAAGCGCCCGCCCCGGCCGCCGTGTTCGATCCGGTGGACTATCCGCTGGGGGCGGCCCGCTCGCAGCTGCACGAGACCTACATCGTCGCCCAGACCCGCGACGGCATCGTCATCGTCGACCAGCACGCCGCCCACGAGCGGCTGGTCTACGAGCGGATGAAGCAGGAGATGGCCGACGGCGGGGTCGTGCGCCAGGCCCTGCTGCTGCCCGAGGTGGTCGAGCTCGATCCGGCCGAGGCCGAGCGCGTCGCCGCACGCGCCGAGGAGCTGGCCGCGCTGGGCCTCGTCCTCGAGCCCTTCGGCCCGGGCGCGGTGCTGGTTCGCGAGACCCCCGCCCTGCTGGGCGAGACCGACGTCGCCGGCCTCGTCCGCGACATCGCCGACGACCTCTCCGAGAACGGCCAGGCCCTGGCGCTGAAGGAGCGGCTGGAGGAGGTCTGCGGCACGCTCGCCTGCCACGGCTCGGTCCGCGCCGGCCGCCGCCTCACCGCGCCGGAGATGAACGCCCTCCTGCGCCAGATGGAGGCCACCCCCCACTCCGGCCAGTGCAACCACGGCCGCCCCACCTACGTCGAGCTCAAGCTCGCCGACATCGAGAAGCTGTTCGGGCGGCGGTGAGCCTTGCTCCATCCCCCGACGCGCAGCGCGGGGGGAGAGGAGTTCGTCAGAGCTTCCGCTCGCCGAACACCCGCATGGCCTCGGCCAGGTAGTCCGTCAGGCCCGGGGCCCGGCCGTCATAGCGGGCGCGGAAATCCGGATGCTCCTGGTAGAGCCGGCCGAGACCGGCGAACGCCTCGGCCGTCGGCGGCCGGCGCCAGAAGGCGGCGACCCAGTCATGGTGGCGGCGCATCAGCGCCTGCACGGCCGAGCTGTCGGCCGGCAGCCCCTCGGCCAGAGCCTTGGCCATGGCGGTCTCGATCGCCTCCGCCTCGGCCTGCAGGCGCGCCATGTCGGCCGCCGAGGCGCCCTTCAGCTTCGCCTTCGAGGCGGCGATCTCCTCGGCCATCCCGGGGCCGAAGCGGTCCACCAGCCAGTCCTCGTATTCCGCCTGCTTCTCCGGCGCGAAGCCGCGATAGAGGTCCTTCTCGTCCATGTCCGTCTCTCCTTCGAGGGCGGCGAGGGTCTGATCGATGGTTCGCACCAGCCGGCGGTAGCGGGCGGCCTCGGCGGCCAGCGTCTGGCGATGAGCCCGCAGCGCCGCCGCCCGGTCGAAACCGGGCGCGTCCAGCACCTGGGCGATCTGCGCCAGCGGCAGTCCCAGCTCGCGGTGGAAGAGTATCTGCTGCAGGCGCAGCAGCTCCTCGCGGCCATAGTAGCGGTAGCCGTTCCGACCCACGCAGGCGGGCCGCAGCAGGCCCACCGCGTCGTAGTGGTGCAGGGTGCGCACCGAGACGCCGGAGAGGCGGGCGAGCTCGCTGACCGTCCAGCGCTCCATCGATTCAAGTCCTCGCATCGGACAGGCCATCTGGGGTCTCACGCCGCGTGAGGGTCAAGGACCGGCGAAACCCGCGTCGGCATCCCGACGTTCAGCCGGCCATGGAACACCGCATCGGCCGGATGATCGACCACGTCCACCTGCGCTGCCGCGACCTGGAGGCGTCGAAGCGCTTCTACAAGGCCGCGCTCGGCGCGCTCGGCCTGGAGCTCACCGACGGCGGCGATCATGCCTTCTGCGACGAGCTCTGGATGGACCACGGCGAAACCGAAAGCCGCATCCACCTCGCCTTCCAGGCGAGGGACCGCGAGACGGTCGACCGCTTCTACGAGGCGGCGCTGGCGGCCGGCGGGCGCGACAACGGCGCGCCGGGCGAGCGGTCGTACCACCCGGGGTACTACGCCGCCTTCGTCTTCGACCCGGACGGGAACAACATCGAGGCCGTCCACCACGGCCCGCACCAGCGCTCGGCCGAGGCCATCGTTCTGCGCTGGTAGGCCGGCCGCTGGACGGGGCCTGCGAAGCTTTGCCATACTGGCCCGGCACTCAGGGGAGTTGATGCAAGAGTCTGTGCGCGAGCGCCGGGCCTAGAGCCGACCGGCCTCACATTCCGATCGGCTGATTAGGCCTCGTACCGCCCCGCGCCCCGCGTGGGGGCGCGGTCCGCTTTGCGCCTGAACACGGACTCTTCCTTGAACATCTCCAAGCCGCAGCAAAGGACGCTGCACGCGCTCGCCCAGGGCGGCGCCATCCATCTGGAACGCAACGAGAAGGGCGACATCGTCGCCGCCGAGTGCATCACCCGGGAGGGCTGGACCCTCACCGACTGCGACGTCGCGGTCTTCCGGAGCCTGAAGAAGAAGCGGCTGATCGCCAGCCGGAACGGCGGCCCCTACCGGATCACCCGGGAGGGCTTGCTGAACCTGCGCAGCCAGCTCGACAACCGCGTCTCAGGGCGCGGGTGGTGAGTACCTGAGGAAGTGGACGCGCGCGGCGCCGTAGTCGCGCGCGTCCAGCTTCTCGTAGGCGGCGACCTCGAAGTCCGCCTCGCCGACGCCGCGTTCGAAGACGACGATCGCGCCGGGCGCCAGCCAGCCGCCCTCGGCCAACCGCTGCAGCGCCGTCTCGCCCAGGCCCTTGGCGTAGGGCGGATCCAGGAAGGCGAGCTCGAAGGCCGGGCCGTCGGCGCCGGGCCGTACGCCCAGCTGGGTGGCGTCGCGCCGATGCACGCGGGTCCGGCCGAACAGGCCCATGGCCTCGACGTTCTCGCGGATCGCGCCGCGGGCCGCCTCATCGGTCTCCACGAACAGGCAGAAGGCCGCCCCTCGCGAGACCGCCTCGAAGCCCAGCGCGCCGGAGCCGGCGAACAGGTCGATGACCCGCCTGTCCCGCACCCCGTCCGACCAGGCGGCGTGCTCGAGGATGTCGAAGATCGCCTGCCGGGCGCGGTCGGACGTCGGCCGCGTGGCCTCGCCCGCCGGCGCGGCCAGCGTCTTTCCGCGAAACTCCCCCGAGACGATGCGCATGCAATCCCCTTACGCCTGAACGCCCCCTCCACCGCCTACGGCGGTCCCCCGCCCCCGCAGTCTGCCCTGCGGGGGAGGAGAAGGGGCCCGCTCCTCCCACGGCCCGCAGAGGACGGGGGAGGTGGATCGGCGCGCAGCGCCGAGACGGAGGGGGCGCTTAAACGATCGGCTCGCCGAACATCAAGGCCCGGGCGTAGCGGACGGGCGGCGCGCCGAACGACAGCACCCTGTCGTTGAACCGCTTGAGGTCGAAGCCCGCGCCCTCGCGCCGGCGCGCCTCGGCCCGCAGCTCGTCGTGTTCGGAGGCGCCCACGAAGTAGGTCGGCAGCTGGGCCGAGGAGAGCTGGGCCCGCACCCACTTGCCGGCGGCCTCGCGCTCCTGCTGGAAGGCGGTGACGGTGAGGAACTTCATCACCTCCGCTTCGCTCGCCCCGTCCACATGCACCATCTGGTCGAGGATGGCGTTGGTGATGGTCCTAACCCGCATCTTCAGCTGCTGCAGCCGGAACCGCGGGTCGCCGTCCAGATAGCCGGCGTCGGCCATCATTTCCTCGGCGTAGACCGCCCAGCCCTCCACGAACGGCCCGGACCAGAGCACGGCGCGCAGCACGCTGGGGTGTTTGTTGCCGTGCCAGAGCTGGGTGTAGTGGCCCGGCACACCCTCGTGGATCGCCACGTCGTGGATGCCGAAGATGTTGTATTCGCGAAGGAAGCTCTGGGCCTGCTCGTCGGTCCATTCGTCCGGTATCGGCGAGACGGCGTAGAAGGTGTCCAGGTGCTTATCCAGCGGGCCGGGCGGGTCGCAGTAGGCGACCGCGAAGCCGCGCTGGAACTCCGGCATCAGGATCACCTGCACCGGGGCGTCCGGCAGGGTGACGAGGTCCTTCTCGCGGGTGAAGCGGGTGGCCTGGTCGAGCGCCGCGCGGCTCGTCTCCACCAGCTTGTCGCGCGGGGCGCGGTCCGCATAGACCAGCTCCAGCGCCGCCTCGATGGCGGCCTGCTCGCCGTCAGGGACCGGCCTGCCACGGGCGGTCAGGAGGGTCCTGGAAACCCCGTGCATCCGGGCCCGCGTCGCGGTCAGGGCCGCATCCGCCCGGCGGCGGATCTCGGCCCGGTCGAGCGGCGAGTTCAGCGCAAAGGCGAGCTTCTCGTCGTACAGCCTGGCGCCCAGGCGGAAATCGCCCTTGGCCTGCGGGACCAGCGTCTTGTCGAGCCAGACCTGGTGCTCCGCGGACGCGGCGCGGAGCTTGTCGGCGGCGGCGCGCAGCCGGGCCTGCTCGGCCGGCGGCAGTTCGCCGGCCTTTGGCAGGATCATGCTGTCGACGATGGACATCAGCCCCGCGTTCTGGCGGGCCACCGTCTGGGCGTGGGTGGGCGGCACGCGGGCCGGCTGCAGCTCCGCGCGCGCCTGGGCCAGGAAGGCCGGCAGCGCCTCCATCCGGGCGATCGCCGCGCGCAGCCGCACGGGCGCCGGGGCGAACTCGCGGGCCATCAGCCCGTAGAGGGCCGAGCCGGCCAGGTCGTTATAGGTCTGCGGGTCCCAGGCCCAGTCCTGCAGCACCTCGGTCGACCAGATGCCGAAGGCGAGGTTGTTCTTCAGGATCGCCAGGTCGACCTGGTTCTCCGGGCTGAGCTCCCGCGCCGGGATCGCCTGCGCCTCCTTCAGCAGCGCCTTGCTGGCCGCGAGCTCCCGGGCCCGGGCGGCGGCGGAGACGTCGTCCAGGCGATGGTCGTTGCGGTGGTCGCCGAGCGTGGTGGCGCGGATCGGCGAGGCCAGCAGCAGCCGGTCGAGGAAGCGCTTGGCGAGGTCGGCGAAGCGGGCGTCGGCGGGGCTCGCCGCCTGGGCGACGGCCGGGCGCAGGCCCATCAGGACGAGGGGCAGGGCCGCAACGGTGCGGCGAGTCAGGGCGTAGGACATGGGCCGCAGATGAGCATGGGCGGCGCCGCTTCGCCAGCAACCGCCGCCGCGCCTTGCGCGCTTCTAGGGCGATGAACTCCTGGGATGTCCGCGCCCCGCTGCCCGCCGCCGCCCTGCTGGCCTACGCCCTGGTCGGCGAGGGCGGCTGGCCGTTCCGATGGTTCGTGCTGGCGGGCCTGGCCCTGTGGTTCGGGGTCACCGCGGTGACCGGCGTGACCGCCATGCTCGCCTCGGCCAAGGACGATGCCGAAATCCACCACCAGAGCGGCGTCGCCCGCCACCGCAGCTCCTGGGCCGAGATCCTGACCGACGCCGTGCGGCTCGGGGCGGCGCCCTTCCTGTGGCTGGCGCTGGCCGGGTTCGCCGCCGCCGCGCTCGGCGGGGACGGGATCCCGCAGCCGGGCGCCCTCGCCGCCGTGTCCCTGGCGGTCGCGGCGCTCGCCTTCGCCGCCGGTCTGACGGCCTACGCGGTCAACGTGCGGGCCGTCGAGCGCCGGTTCCGGACACGCTAGCTCAGCCGCGTCGGCGCGGACCGCCGCCGGGCCTCGGCGCCGGCGGACGCGCCGGGCCGGTGCGACGAGCGGCGCCCGCCGGCCCGGCGGCCTTGCCGCGCGGAGGACCGTCGACCCGCTTGGGCTTGGCCTTGGCCGGGCGCGGCGGCCCGGGCTTGATCTTCGGCTTGGCCCAGCCAGGCTTGTAGGCCTTCTTCTTCGGCGCCTCGGCGGGAGACGCCTCCGAGACGGCCGCGCCTGGGGCCTTCGGGGCCCGGCGGCCTGCGCCGGCCGGCCGCTTGGGCGGCGTCCACTGCGGCCGCTCGCCCTTGGGCAGGTTCTCCGGGGCGATGTGGGCGGAAAGCTGTTCGCGGATGACCCGCGGGCCGACCTCCTCGATCTCGCCGACGCCGAGCGTCCCCAGCGCGAACGGGCCGTAGGCCAGCCGGATCAGCCGGTTCACCTTCAGGCCCAGCGCCTCCAGAACCCGCCGGACCTCACGGTTCTTGCCCTCGGTCAGGGTGACGCTGATCCAGACGTTGGCGCCCTGCGGGCCCTCCTTGGCCTTGTCGAGCCTGGCCTCGATGGGGCCGTAGCGGACGCCCTCGACGGTGATGCCGTTCTTCAGGGTGTCGAGCTTGTCCTGGGTGATCCGCCCGTGCGCCCGGGCCCGGTAGCGGCGCAGGATCGCCGTCTCGGGCAGCTCCAGCGCGCGGGCCAGGCCGCCGTCGTTGGTCAAGAGCAGCAGGCCTTCGGAATTGAGGTCCAGCCGCCCCACGGAGATCAGCCGCGGCAGGCCGGGCGGCAGGGCGGCGAACACCGTCGGCCGCCCCTGCGGGTCCTTGTGGCTGGTCACCAGGCCCACCGGCTTGTGGTAGCGGAACAGGCGCGCTGGCTCGGGCTCGTTCACCACCTCGCCGTCGACGGTGAGGATGTCGCCCGGCTCGACCTTCACCGCGGGCGTCGTCAGCACCTTGCCGTTCAGCGCCACCCGCCCGGCTTCGATCAGCCGCTCGACGTCGCGCCGTGAGGCGACGCCGGCGCGGGCCAGCGCCTTGGCGACGCGCTCGCCCGCCCCTTGACCTTGCGGGGCGGCGTCGGTGTGTTGCGGATCGTGGACCATGACGAGCGGACAATGCGCATCGCCCTCGAAGCGGCGCAAGCCGCCGCCGAGCGCGGCGAGACCCCGGTGGGCGCCGTCGTGGTCGATCCGGCCAGCGGCGAGACGATCGCCGTGGCGGCCAACGGGCCCATCGGCCTGTCCGACCCGACCGCGCACGCCGAAATCCTGGCCCTGCGCGCCGCCGCCGCCAGGCTGGGCAACTACCGCCTCACCGGCCTGACCCTGGTCGTCACCCTCGAGCCCTGCGCGATGTGCGCCGGCGCCATCAGCCACGCCCGCATCGGCCGCCTCGTCTTCGGCGCCGAGGACCCCAAGGGCGGCGCCGTCCTCCACGGCCCCCGCTTCTTCGACCAGCCCACCTGCCACTGGCGGCCGCAGGTGGCCGGCGGCGTCCTGGCGGCGGAGAGCGCCGAACTGCTGCGGGGGTTCTTCCGGGCGCGGCGGGCGCGGTGATGAGCTCACTCGCGCGGCTCCCCCTCACCCGCTCGTCCCGGCGAAGGCCGGGATCCAGATCCCGAACGCTAAGGTGGGTGGACCGGCGCTGCGCAACATGGCGCACACGTCTGCGCCCGCCATCCTGCGTCCCGGCCTCCGCCGGGATGAACGGAGTGGAAATATGCTGATCGCCGCCATCGCCGCCGCCGCGCTGTGCGCCAGTGACGCCGACGTCGCCGCGTTCGAGTGGATGAGCGGGACCTGGATCGCCGAGAGGCCGGGCGGGGCGATCGTGCGGGAGACGTGGACGGCCTCGAACGGGCGGGCGATGACCGGGGTCGGCCAGACGGTGCGGGAAGGCCGGCCGGCGGTCACCGAGTTCATGACCATCACCGCCGAGCCGGCGGGCATCACCTTCACCGCCTATCCGGAGGGCCAGGAGAAGACCGCCTTCGTGCTCCGGCCCGGCGGCGGCGAGGGGGCGGTGTTCGAGAACCTCGCCCACGACTTCCCGCAGCGGGTCATCTACCGGCCCTGCGGCGCCGACCTGTGCGCCCGCATCGAAGGCCGGGTGAACGGCGAACCGAAGGGCGAGGACTGGCGGTTCCGGCGCGTCGGGCCGCCAAACGGAGCCTTGCCACCTCAAAACTGACGCCAGATGATGGGGGCCTAGCTTAAAACCATAAGGAGGACGCGATGGGTTTGCTCGATGGCAAGGTTGCGATCGTCACGGGGGCCGGCGGCGGCCTGGGCGAGGCTTACGCCAAGCTTTTCGCCAAGGAAGGCGCCGCGGTCGTCGTGAACGACCTGGGCGGGGCCCGTGACGGCACCGGGGCGGACCGTTCGGCGGCCCAGAAGGTGGTGGACGAGATCATCGCGGCCGGCGGCCGGGCCGTGGCCAACGGCGACGACGTCTCCACCGTCCAGGGCGGCGAGAACATCTGCAACGCGGCGCTGGAGAACTTCGGCCGCGTCGACATCCTGGTCTGCAACGCCGGCATCCTGCGCGACAAGACCTTCGCCAACACGTCCGAACAGGACTGGGACGCGGTGATCAAGGTGCACCTGAAGGGCACCTACTGCTGCGCCATGCCGGTCTGGAAGTGGATGAAGGACAACGGCGGCGGCACGATGGTGTTCACCTCGTCCACCTCGGGCCTCTACGGCAACTTCGGCCAGACCAACTACGGCGCGGCCAAGGCCGGCATCTACGGGATGGTCCGGGTGATGTCGATCGAGGGGCGGAAGTACAACATCCGGGTCATGGGCCTGGCGCCCGGCGCCTACACCCGCATGACGTCGGACCTGCCCGGCCGCAAGGACCGCGAGCCCGATCCCATGTCCCTGCCCGAGAACGTCGCCCCCGGCGTGCTCTACATGGTCTCGGACCTGGCCAAGGACCATTCGGGCAAGATCCTCGGCGTCTCCTCGCGCGGCGTGCGGGAGATCAAGATGGTGCAGACCGCCGGCTTCGACCCCGGCCGGCCCTACACCGCCGAGGAAGTGGCCAAGAACGCCGACAAGGTGTTCTTCCCCACCGAGGACCGCACCGTCACGGTCCAGCCGGTCGCGCCGGCCCAGCCGCAGCCGGCCTAGGCCCAAGCTGAACTCTGCTGGAGCGCCCTCCCTGCACCGCGGGGAGGGCGCTTTCGTTTCGGCCGCTTGTCAGCCGTCCCGCAGCGCTTGAAGGTGTACCGGTGTTCGGACGCTTGGGAGGGGGTCCATGGGGCTGAGCCGGCGCGGTTTCCTGCATCGACTTGGAGCGGTCGGAGGCTACGGCGCGACCTACTCCGCCATGCTGGCCATGGGCCTCCTGGCGGCGCCGCCGGCCCTGGCGATGCCGCAACTGCCGGCGGCCCTGGGGACGGGAAGGAGGGTGGTCGTGTTGGGCGGCGGGATATCCGGCCTGACCGCCGCCTACGAGCTGGAGCGCGCAGGCTTCGCCGTCACCCTGCTGGAGGCGCGCGAACGCCTGGGCGGCCGGAACTGGACGCTGCGCGGCGGCTCGAAGATCGAGATGATCGGCGAGGCCGACCAGACCGTCGCCTTCTCCGACGGCGTCTACATGAACGCCGGCCCGGCCCGCATCCCCAGCCACCACGAACACCTCCTGGAGTACTGCCGCCGGCTGGGCGTGCCGCTGGAGGTGGAGATCAACACCACGCGCTCGGCGCTGCTCGCCAGTTCGAAGGGCGGGGCGCCCATCCAGATGCGCCAGGCCGTGAACGACACCCGCGGATGGATCTCCGAGCTGCTGGCCAAGGCCCTGAAGCGCGGCGCGCTGGACCAGGATCTCAGCGCCGAGGAGAAGGAGAAGCTGCTGCCCTTCCTCCGCAGCTACGGCGACCTCGACGCCCAGCACGCGTTCAAGGGCACCGAACGCTCCGGCCTGCTCCGGCATGGCGGAGCGGCGGACCAGCTGGCGCAGGCCCGCCCGCCGGTCCCGCTGAAGGAGCTGCTGGCCAACGACCAGCTCTCGGCGACGCTGTTTGAAGAAGCCTTCGACATGCAGGCCACCATGTTCCAGCCGGTCGGCGGCATGGACCGGATCCCGGCCGCCTTCGAACGGGCGATCAGGAGCCCCATCGTCCGCGGCGCCGAGGTGGTGAAGATCCGCCAGAGCCCGAACGACGTCACCGTCGTCTACCGCGAGCGGGCGAGCGGGGCGGAGAAGGCGGTCCGCGCCGACTTCGCCATCGCGACCTTGCCGCTCAACATCCTGGCCAAGATCGACTCCGACTTCGACCCGGCGGTCCGCAAGGCCCTGGCGACGCCGATCGCCGTCAGCACCAACAAGATCGGCTTCGAGGCGCCCAGGTTCTGGGAGCGCCAGCAGATCTACGGCGGCATCTCGTTCGTCGGCGGCGAGACGAGCCTGGTCTGGTACCCGTCCAACGACCTGCACAGCGCCAGGGGCCTGCTGCTGGCCTGTTACGCGGCGGGCCCGCCCGCCACGCGGTTCGCGCAGCGCCCGATCGCCGAACAGATCGAGATCGCCAAAGGCGTGGTCGCCCGCCTGCATCCCGGCCACGAGACCGCGCTGTCGAACCCGGCGGTGATCAACTGGAGCAAGATTCCCTTCAGCCTCGGAGGCTACGCCTGGTGGGGCGCGCCCGAGGGGCACATCGAGGCGCCGGCGCACCGGCTGCTCAACGCGCCGCAGGGCCGGGTCTACTTCGCCGGCGACAACCTCACACAATTTCCGGCCTGGCAGGAGGGGGCGGTGCTGTCCGCCCACCGCGTGGTCGGCCTGATCGCCGACCGGGTCCGGCAGCGCGCCGCCGCCTGATCAACAGAAGGACAGACCATGCGCATCATCCTCTCGACCGCCCTGACGCTGGCGCTCGCCGCGGCCGGCGCCGCCCACGCCCAGAACCAGCACATCGGCCCGCCGAACTCGCCGATCGCCCAGGCCGTGAAGGTGCCGCCCGGTTCGGAGATGCTCTACGTCTCCGGCATCACGCCGCCGCTGCTGCCCGCGGGGGCGCCGGGCGCGCCGGGATTCGGCGACACCAAGACCCAGACCCTCGGCGTGCTGAAGCGCATCGAGGCGATCCTGCAGGCCCAGGGCTACGGCTTCGGCGACGTCGTGATGATGCGGGTCTCCCTGGTCGGCGATCCGGCCAAGGATGGGAAGATGGACTTCGCCGGGATGATGGAAGCCTACAACCAGTTCTTCGGGACGCCGGAGCAGCCGAACAAGCCCGCGCGCATCACCGTGCAGGTCGCCGCCCTCGCTGCGCCCGGCATGCTCGCCGAGATCGAGGTGCAGGCGGCCAAGCCGCCGGCCAAGTGACATGGTGTGACATCTGAACAACGCTCATTTGCGACGTAAAATTTTTTGCTGTGGAGGCTTGCTTCCGGGGCGCGTGGGCTTATTTGAGCCGTGCCCTTCGGGGCGTTTCCTCCCTAATGACTTAGGCCGCGGTTCGCCGCGGCCTTTTTTTTAGCCGCCGCCGGCCAGGTAGAGCTGCACGGCCTGGGCGAGGAAGGTCCCGCCGATCACGGTGAAGATCCACCGCCGCCAGCGCCGGAAGTTCTCCTCGCTGACGTGGTCCAGCAGGCGCCCGCCGATCGCCGCGCCGGCCAGGGCGGCCAGGGCGACGGCGGCCAGCAGCCACGGCGGCGCGGCCCCCTCCCCCGCCCCTGCCAGCAGCGCCGCGCCGTAGAACAGGATCTTGGCCACGTGGCCGAAGACCTGCAGCGCCGCCTTGGTCGCGATCACCTGCCGGGCCGGCATGGCGCTGCGCACCAGGAAGAGCTCGGTGAGCGGGCCGGACACGCCCGAGGTCAGCGCCAGGGCCGTGGTCGACATGCCGGCGACGAAGGCGTGCGCCGGCCTGGCGGCGTCGAACGGGGACCAGCGCTGGGGGATCCACACCAGGATCGGCAGCAGGCCCATGGCCAGGAAGACCAGCGCCTTGGAAGGCGCGAAGCTGACGAAGCTCATCAGCGCCATGGCCAGCACCGCGCCGGCCCCGAACACGGTCACCACCGGCCAGCGGATGTGGCGGAAGTGGAGCGCGGCCCGGGCGCCGTTCGACGCCAGCTGCGCCGCGCCGTGCAGCACCATGGCGCTGGCCACCGGCACGGTCAGCATCAGCACGCCCATCAGAAGCGAGCCGCCGGCCATGCCGAACAGGCCGGAGATGGCGGCCGTGCCCACCACCGCCGCCAGCACGATGGCGATCGTGGCGGGGCTCACCGGGCGGCCATGAAGAGCTGGGCGGCCTGGACGAGGTAGAGCAGGCCGACGCCGGTCACGATCCAGCGCGTCCAGCGCTTGAAGTTGACGTCGCTCATGGCGTCCAGGATCCGCCCGCCCACCGCCGTGCCGGCCATCGACAGCGGCACGGCCAGGGCGAAGAGCCAGACGGGCGGCATGTCGTTGGCGGGGCTGGCGATCAGCGGCGCGCCGTAGACAAGGATCTTGGCCAGGTGGCTGAACACCTGGGTCGCCGCCTTGGTGGCCACGATGGCGTGCCGGGTCAGGGTGGTGCGCACGAAGAAGACGTCCAGCAGCGGCCCGGCCACGCCGGCGGTGAGGTTGAGGCCGGTCACCACCAGGCCCGAGGCCAGGGCGTGGGCCGGCTTGGCCGCGTCGAGCCGCAGCAGCCGCTCCGGCAGCCAGACAAGGCCCGGCACCAGGCCCAGCAGCAGGAAGAGCAGCGGCTTGGAGGGGGCGAGCGCGATGGCTGCGGCCGCCGCGCCGGCGACCAACGAGGCCAGGGCGTACCAGCCGACGATGTCCCAGCGCACGTGCTTGCGGTGCAGCACCGCCCGCCAGCCGTTGGCCACCATCTGCAGCAGGCCGTGGGTGACGAAGGCCGCCGAGACCGGCAGCACCAGCGCCAGCGCCCCCATCAGCACCAGCCCGCCGGCCATGCCGAACACGCCCGACAGCAGCGCCGTTGCGAAGGCGGCGACGAGCACGAAGGCGGCGGCGGCTGCGCCCAATGGCGGCTCCTTCTCGACGGCCCCGTCCTAGAGCGCGCCGCCGAAACGTCCAACAGCCAAGCCTGCGACGCTGGCGAACGGCGCCCGCCACCATTGCGGAAAATTAATGCCGGGAAGCTGCGCCGATGGTCGCATGGTTATTCCCAGAAGCCGCGCGCATCCCCACCGTCCGAGCCACGATGAATCAGCTGCCGCTCAGACGCACCTGGGAGCTCGAGGACCCGCCGCAGGCCGGGGTCGCCGAGCCGCCCGCCGAGCCGCCGCGGCGCCGACGCCGGTGGGCCTGGATCCTGCTGGGCCTGGCGGCGCTGCTCGGCGCCGGCTTCCTGTGGCTGTCGTGGAGCCTGCCGCTGGAGCGGGCGCTGGAGCCGCTGCCGAGCCCGGCGGTGATCCTGGTCAGCGCCGACGGCAAGCCGTTCGCCCGGCGCGGCGCCTACAAGGAGGCGCCGGTGGACGTCGAAGCGCTGCCGGCGCACGTGCCGAACGCCTTCATCGCCATCGAGGACCGGCGCTTCTACCGCCACTGGGGCATCGACCTGCGCGGCGTCGCCCGGGCGGCGCGCGAGAACATGCGGGCCGGCGGCGTGCGCCAGGGCGGCAGCACCATCACCCAGCAGCTGGCCAAGACCACCTTCCTGACCGCCGACCGCAGCTTCAAGCGCAAGGTCCAGGAGGCCTTCATCGCCCTCTGGCTCGAGCTGCGCCTATCCAAGAACGAGATCCTCGAGCGCTACCTCTCGGGCGTCTACTTCGGCGACGGGGTCTATGGCCTCAGGGCCGCCGCCCGGCACTATTTCGACAAGCCGCCGGAGTCCCTCACGCTGGCCGAGGCCGCCCTGCTGGCGGCGACTGTCAAGGCGCCCTCCAGGCTCAACCCTGCGGACAATCCCAAGGGCGCCGGCGCGCGGGCCCGGCTGGTCGTGAACGCCATGGTCGAGACGGAGATGATCACGCCCGACCAGGCCGAGGGCTGCTGCAAGGCGAAGGTGAAGCTCAACCGCGCCAACCTGCCCGTGGGCGGCTACTTCGCCGACTGGGTCTCGCCGCAGGTGAAGGACGCCTTCCCCTCGGCCTACGGCGAGGTGCGGGTCACCACCACCCTGGACTCCCGGCTGCAGGCGCGCGCCGAGCGGGTGATCAACCGGGCCCTGTCCGCGCAGGGCAAGCGGCGCAACGTGGGCCAGGCCGCGCTGGTGGCCATGCGCCGGGACGGCTCGGTCGTGGCCATGGTCGGCGGGCGCAGCTATCGCGGCAGCCAGTTCAACCGCGCCGTCCAGGCCCGCCGCCAGCCGGGCTCGGCCTTCAAGCTGTTCGTCTACCTGGCCGCGCTGCGCGACGGCGCCCGGCCCGACATGGTGGTCAGCAACGAGCCCCTGACGCTCGGCGACTGGTCGCCCAAGAACGACGATGGGGGCGCCGGGGGCTACCTGACGCTGACCGAGGCCTTCGCCAAGTCGAGCAACCTGGCGGCCGTGCGGGTGTCGGAGCAGGCCGGCCGGCGCAACGTGATCCGCGCCGCCCGCGACCTCGGCGTCACCAGCCCCCTGACCGACGATCCCACCCTGGCCCTCGGCTCCTCGGAGATGACGCTGCTGGAGCTCACCGGCGCCTACGCGGCCATCGCCGGCGGCGAGACGGTGCGCCCCTTCGGCCTGCAGGGAGTCGAGGTTCCCGGCGGCCGCCCGATCCCCGGCCGCGTGCGCGAGCAGATGATGGAGCTGCTCTACGAGGCCGTGGAGCACGGCACCGGCCGCGCCGCCCGCCTGCCCGGCCCCGTCTACGGCAAGACCGGCACCACCCAGGACCACCGCGACGCCATCTTCGTCGGCTTCAACGAGGACCTGGTGGTCGGCGTCTGGGTCGGCAACGACGACCAGTCGCCGATGAAGGGCGTCACCGGCGGCGGCCTCCCGGCCGAGATCTGGCGCGACTTCGTCGGCAACGGCGCCCGCCGCGTCGACCCGCCCCCGGCCCCGCCCGCGCCGGAGGTCGAAGATTACGACATGCCCGGCTGGCTGCGTCGGCTGCTGGGGCGTTGGGGGTAACACCCCGACCGTCATCCCGGACGGCCGCAGGCCGATCCGGGACCCAGCGCTACGGCCCGCCCTCTGGGTCCCGGCTCTCCGCTTCGCTGCGGCCGGGATGACGGGATGGCTCACGCGGCCCGGCGCTTGGGCCTTGTGAGGTCCAGCAGCAGCTTTCGCGTCAGCTCGACACGCTCGGCCGCCGTCTCGGTCGGGCGGGCGAGGACGAGGCGGCCGTCGCGCCAGGAAAGGTCCGGGCCGGAGGCGGCGGCCTCGCCGGCGCTCTCGTCGCGGAAGGTAAGCGCGACGGCCTTGGGGCCGGCGTCGATGCGCAGGACGCCGGCGGCGCGGGCGAGCACGCGCAGCTCGGCCTGGTCGACCAGCGTCACGACCTCGTCCGGCGGCGGCCCGAAGCGGTCTTCGATCTCCTCGCGGAAGGCCTCGACCTCGGCGGCCTCGGCGAAGCGCGCCACGCGCCCGTAGAGATTGAGGCGGGTGGTGGGGTCGGGGACGTAGGCCTCCGGGATCGCGCCGGAGAGCCCGAGGTTCAGCTCCGGGGTCCAGTCGTCGCCCGCCTCCTCGCCCTTGGCGACGCGGACGGCGCGGGCCAGCAGGCGCTGATAGAGCTCGGCGCCGATCAGCTTGACGTGCCCGGTCTGGGCCTCGCCGACGAGATCGCCACCGCCGCGGATGTCGAGGTCGCGGGCGCTGATCGCCAGGCCCGAGCCCAGGCGGTCGAAGGCCACCAGGGTGGAAAGCCGCGCCTGGGTCGCCTCCGGCAGCTCGGCGTCCGGCTCGGTGAGCAGATAGGCCACGCCCTGGGCCCGGCCGCGGCCGACCCGGCCCCGCAGCTGGTGCAGCTGGGCCAGGCCGAACATGTCGGCGCGGTGCACCAGCATGGTGTTGGCCCGCGGCACGTCGAGGCCGCTCTCGATGATGTTGGTGGCCAGGAGGACGTCGCCGTCGCCCTCGGCGAAGCCGACCATGACCTCGTCCACCTCCTCGGCCGGCAGCTCGCCGTGGGCCACGCGGACGGTCAGCTCCGGCGCGATCTCGGCGAGCTGGGCGCGCAGCGGCGCGATGTCCTCGATGCGCGGGACGACCAGGAAGCTCTGCCCGCGCCGGCGGCGCTCGCGCAGCAGGGCGGTGCGCACGGTGGCGGGGTCGAACGGCGAGAGGAAGGTGCGGATGGGCCGACGCCTCGCCGGCGGGGTGGCGATGACGCTGACGTCCTCCACCCCGACCATGGCCGCCTGCAGGGTGCGCGGGATGGGCGTGGCGGTCATGGTCAGGACGTGCAGGTCGGGCGCGAGCTCGCGCAGCTGGGCCTTGAGCTTGGCCCCGAACCGCTGCTCCTCGTCGATGATGACCAGGCCCAGGTCGGCGAAGGCGACGTCCTTGGAGACGAGGGCGTGGGTGCCGATGACGATGCGCACCGAGCCGTCCGCCAGCCCCTGCTTCACCGCCCGCGCCTCGGCGGTGTCGACCAGGCGGGAGAGCTGGCGGACCTCCACGCCCAGCCCGGCGAAGCGGCGGCGGAAGGTCTCGAAGTGCTGACGGGCGAGCACGGTGGTCGGTGCGGCGACGGCGACCTGGCGGCCGCAGAGCGCCGCCGCGGCCGCCGCCCGGATGGCGACCTCGGTCTTGCCGAACCCCACGTCGCCGCACACCAGCCGGTTCATCGGCCGCCCGGCGGCCAGGTCCTCCAGCACCGCCTCGATGGCGGCGGCCTGGTCGGGCGTCTCGGGATAGGGAAAACGGGCCGCCACGCGGGCGTAGGGGCCGGCCGGCGGGACGAGCTTCGGCGCGGTCTGTTCGGCCCGGGCCCTGGCGAGGGCGACCAGCTCCTCGGCGGTGCGGTCGATCTCGGCGCTGATCTCGACGCGCCGCTTCGCCCAGGCGTCGGTGTGCAACCGGTCGAGGCTGACCGCGCTCTCCTCGGCCCCGTAGCGCCAGATGCGGCCGAACTCCTCGACGGGCGCGAGCAGCATGGCGCCGCCGTGGTACTCGATCCGGACCGCGTCGCGGACCGCGCCCTCCACCTCCACCGGCTCGATGGCGCGCAGCACGCCCAGGCCATGGTCCTCGTGGATCACCACGTCGCCGACCCGCAGCTCCGGCTCGGCCAGCAGGCCGGCGCCGGCGGTCCGTTTCGCCACCCGTCCGCCCATCACGTCGGGGGCGGCGATCACCGTCAGCTTCGCGTCCGGATCCGTGAAACCGGCGTCCAGGTCGAACGGCGCCATCAGCAGGGCGCCGGGCTCCGCCGCCAGGATCCCGGCCCAGTCGGTGGTCCCGTCGGGCGCCCGGTCGAGCCCCCGCTTCACGGCCCGGGCGAGGGCGCGCAGCTCGTGGGGAAGCCCGGTCAGCAGCACGCGCTCGCCGGCCTCGAGCCGGCCCTGCACGAAGTCGGCGAACGCCCGCCCCGGATTGCGCTCCAGGGCGAAGATGGGGATCGGGACGACGGTCTCGAGGTCGAGGTCGAGCCGCTCGCGGCGGGCGATCTCGGCCTCCAAGGCCTTGCGGTCGAGGTAGAGGCCGGGGGCCGGCGGATCCTCCTCGCCGAACAGGCGCCGCGCCTCGCGCGCATCCTCCAGCTGTTCGCAAAAGCCCGCGACCCGGGACGGCGCCGAGGGATCGGCGGCGAGCCGCGCCTTGGGCGTCAGGCTGAGCACGGTCACGAGCTTCGCGTAGTGCTCGGCCAGCCGGTGCTCGATCCCGGCGACCCGGTCCACGGCCTGGCCGTGCTTGCCGTCCAGGACGAGCTCGGAGGCGGGGCCGATGGTCGCCGCCTCCAGCTCCTCGTCGGTGCGCTGGGACAGGGGGTCGTAGGCGCGGATGTCCAGCACCTCGCCGTCCTCGGAGAGCCGCAGGCGCAGCGGCGCCTCGGCCGCGGCGGGAAAGATGTCCACCACCTCGCCCAGCAGGGCGATCTCGCCGGGCTCGTCGATCCGGTCGTCGGTGAGATAGCCGGCGGCGTGGGCGAACGCCTCCAGGCCCTCGCGGGTCAGGCGCTCGCCCTTGCGGACCTGGAGCCAGCCGGCCTCGAGGGCCTTGGGCGGCGCAACCTTCTGGAGCAGCGCCTCGGCGGGGGCGACCAGCACGCGCGGGCCCTCGGCGCCCTTCCCCAGACATCGCAGCACCGCGCACCGGCGCCCCATCACCTCACGCGAGGGCGAGGCCCGGTCGAAGGGCAGGCAGTCCCAGGGCGAGAGGACCAGCACCTCCACGTCCGGCGCGAACTGGCGCAGGGCCCGGCCGATCTCCTCGGCCCGCCGCTCGCTCGAGGCCATGTAGACGAGACCCGAGGCGCCGGCCTGGCGGGCAGGCTCCACGAGCGCCGACGCCACCGCGCTGGGCGTCGGCTGCCGGCTGGCGCTGCGGGACGGGGCGGCGAAGGCGGCAGGGACGAGCGGCGGCTCGGCCGCATCCGCCGGCTTGGACGCTTTGGATGATGTTCTGGTCACGCGGCCGCCCCTCGTTCGCAAGGGCCAACACCGAGGGTCGGTCGGGGTTCCTCAAGACTCCTCTCCTCCGACGCGCAGCGCGAGGGGAGAGGAGTCGCTAATCGTCGAGGTAGGCCCAGGTGTCGGCGCCGTCGAGCCGCCGCACGCGGGCGGCGGCGACGACCTGCGGGTCGAACATCCGGGCGTTGACGCCCATGCGCTCGCCGCCGCCGGCCTCGAGGCTGCGCCAGTGGGTGGTGCAGCCGCAGGCCTGGCAATGATGCAGCGCGAGCGTGCGGTCGCCCTGGACATAAGCGACCGTGGCCGCCTCCCCCTCGATGCGCACCTGCCGAGGATGGGGGTAGAACCACAGCCCGCCGAGCCGGCGGCAGATCGAGCAGTTGCAGTCCGTGACCGCGGTCGGGGCCTCTTCGACCTCGATCCGCACCGCGCCGCAGTGGCAGCCGCCTTCGATCACCACCGCCTCCTTCGTTACCGATGTTCATGTTGCGCGACGTTGCGGAAGCGCGCCACCCTCCCGTCAGGGATCGGCCCGTCAGAGGCCGGGACGGAGGGAACAGGGATGAAGAGCCTTCTCATCGGCCTCGTGGCCGGCCTCATGGCGACCAGCGCCTCGGCCGGGACGCTGAAGGTGGCGCCGGGGCCGGACTCGCAGGAGCGGCTGCAGACGGCGCTGCTGGACGCCAAGCCCGGCGACACGGTCGAGCTCGGCGCGGGCCGCTTCGAACTGGTCGACGGCCTCTCGCTCGACATCGACGACGTGACGGTGCGCGGCGCCGGGCCGGAGGCCACCGTCCTCTCCTTCAAGGGCCAGAAGGGCGCCGGCGAAGGGCTGCTGGTGACCTCCGACAAGGTCGTCCTGCGCGACTTCGCCATCGAGGACAGCCGCGGCGACGGGATCAAGGCCAAGGGCTCGGACCAGATCAGCTTCGTCAACCTGCGGGTCGAGTGGACCGGCGGCCCGAAGGAGTCGAACGGGGCCTACGGGGTCTATCCGGTCAGCTCCAGCAACGTGCTGATCGACAAGGTGACGGTGCGCGGCGCCTCCGACGCCGGCATCTACGTCGGCCAGTCCAGGAACATCGTGGTCCGCAATTCCACGGCCGAGTTCAACGTCGCCGGGATCGAGATCGAGAACTCGATGAACGCCGACGTCTACGACAACCTCGCCACCCGCAACGCCGGCGGGATCCTGGTGTTCGACCTGCCGGGCCTGCCGGTGATGGGCGGCCACTCGGTGCGGGTGTTCCGCAACCGCATCGTCCAGAACGACACCAAGAACTTCGCGCCCAAGGGCAACATCGTCGCCCAGGTGCCGACCGGCACCGGCGTGATGATCATGGCCAACCGCAACGTCCACGTGTTCGAGAACGAGATCGACGGCAACGGCTCGGCCGCGGTGCTGCTGATGAGCTACACGCGGCCGTACGACGATGCGACCTACAACCCGCTGCCGCGGGACGTGGTGGTGCGGGACAACAAGCTCGGCCGCAACGGCTGGAGCCCCGGCTTCCCCGGCGGCGACGTGCTGCTGAAGGCCATCGGCGGCGAGGCCTTGCCGCCGGTGATCTGGGACGGGGTCACGAACTACACGCCCAAGGGCATGAGCGAGCCGCAGGTGGTGCGGGTGCGGGCCCTCGACGGGCCGGTGCTGAGCCTGGGCCTGCCCGAACCCGGCGCGCTGATGAAGGCCGACCCGAAGGTGACGCCGACCCTGGACCACGGCGCCATCGAGGAGCCGAAGGCCGTCGCCCTGCCGACGACGCAGGCGGCGCTCGGATCGTGAGGCGGGCGCTCGCCGGCCTCGCCGCCGCCGCCGCGGTGCTGGCGGGCGGGACGGCCGCCGCGCCGGCGCGCGTGGCCCAGGAGGCGCTGCTGGCCGAGACGCCGGCGCCGGCCATCGGGGCCTACGGGCTGTTCGATGCGGCGGGCCGGCCGGCGGCGGAGCTGATCCCGTTCGCGCCGGCCACGCCGCTGTTCAGCGACTACGCCGAGAAGCAGCGCTGGCTCTACCTGCCGCCGGGGACCAAGGTCCGCTACACGGCCGAGGGGCCGCTGGACTTCCCGGTCGGCTCTGCGCTCGTCAAGACCTTCGCCTACCCCGCCGACCTGCGCCGCCCCAAAGAGGCGGTGCGCCGGCTGGAGACGCGGCTCCTCATCCGCAAGGCGTCCGGCTGGACCGCCCTGGCCTACGTCTGGAACGAGGCCGGGACCGAGGCGGTGCTGAAGCGGGCCGGGGCGCGCATCGACGTCGCCTTCACCGACGCAAAGGGCGCGGCCCGGCGGATCGACTACGCCGTGCCCAACGTCAACCAGTGCAAGGAATGCCACGCCCGCGACGAGGTGCTTGTCCCCATCGGCCCCAGCGCGCGCAACCTCAACGCCGACTTCGACTATCCCGACGGACGCGAGAACCAGCTGAAGCGCCTCGCCCGCCTCGGCCTGCTGGAGGGCGCGCCGGCGCCGGCGCGCGCGCCGCGGACGCCAGTGTGGGACGATACAGCCGAGCCGCTGGACCAGCGGGCGCGGGCCTACCTCGACGCCAACTGCGGCCACTGCCACAGCCCGACCGGCATCGCCGACAACAGCGGCCTCAACCTCAATCTCGAGGAAACGCGGCCCTATGCGCTCGGCGTCGGAAAGGCGCCGGTGGCGGCGGGCCGCGGCTCCGGCGGGCTGGAGGTGGCCATCGCGCCCGGCCGCCCCGAGGCCTCGATCCTGGTCCACCGCATGGCCTCCACCGAGCCCGGCGTCATGATGCCGGAGCTCAGCCGCAGCCTGGTCCACGAGGAGGGCCTGGCCCTCGTCCGCGCCTGGATCGCGGCGATGCCGAAGTCCTAGATCCGGCCGCTGGTCACCGGCGCGCCCACCGCGGGCGGCTCGCCGGACTCCGAGGCGGCCTCGGCGCGGGCCATGGCTTCGCGCGCCGTGCGCAGGTTCTGCTCGTGGGTCTTCTGGTCGATGCGGAAGAAGGCCCAGGTGGCGATCGACATGGTCGAGATGGCGATGGTGACCGGCAGGTAGATCATCACCAGCTCGCGGGCCATGGCGTCGGTGACCATGCCAGGCGCCGGGCGGTCGGGGAAGTTCACCGCCGCCAGGATCAGCCCCGGCAGCATGGCCGACATGGCCGTGGTGACCTGCTGCAGGAAGCTGTCGGCGCTCATCAGCAGGCCTTCCGACCGGCGGCCGGTCTTGGCCAGGGCGTCGTCGGTGACGTCGGCGATCATCGAGGTCACCACCACGTAGCCGCCGGCCGCCAGGGTGTCGCCGAAGAAGCGGAAGACGATCAGCAGCGGCAGCAGCTCGGCCGCGCCCTTGCCTGGGAAGAGCCCGGCCAGCGCGAGGATGTAGGGCGCCGAGTTGGCGGCCACGGCGGCGAAGAACAGGCCCATGGTCGTCCGCTTCTTGCCGAACCGGCGCGACAGGGGCGGGGCGATGAAGGCGGCGAGCACCGCGCCCAACAGCCGGGCCATCTCCAGCACGCCCACCTGCTGGGCCGGCAGGCCCCAGAAGTAGGTGGCCAGGTAGAGGCCCAGGCCCGAATAGACGCCGGCCGCCATGCCCGAGATCATCGCGGCCACGACCACCACGCCGACGTTCCAGTTCTTCAGCGTCGCGGCGACGTCGCCGAGGGTGCGCTTGAGGCTCGCGCGGCGGACGGGCGGCTGGTGCAGGCGGGCGATCCGGTGGTGGGTGCCGACCGTGCAGATCACCATCGCCGCCAACATCATCACCCCCACCGCCAGGGTGAGCGGTCCCCAGGCCTCCGGATTGAGCTGGCCGCTCGGAAACTCCGGCGTCGGGCGGAAGAAGTAGAAATAGCCGAGGTTGGTGGCCACCGCCCCGCCGCCGATCAAGAGGGCGTAGCGGACGCCCATCATCACCGTCCGGTCGTGGTAGTCGGGCGCCAGCTCCGGACCCAGCGCCGCCGCCGGCACCTCGAACAGGCTGACCGAGAAGCGGGTGAGCAGCAGGAAGGTCAGCAGCCAGGCGAAGGTCTGCCAGTGGGTCAGGCCTTCGGGCGGGCGGAACAGCAGCACGAAGCAGACGAAGAAGGGGACGATGGCCAGGTACATCAGCAGGTGCCGGCGCCCCAGGCGGGTGCGCAGGTTGTCCGACACGTGGCCGATCATCGGGTC
Source organism: Phenylobacterium terrae (assembly GCF_042681205.1). Classification (NCBI taxonomy): domain Bacteria; kingdom Pseudomonadati; phylum Pseudomonadota; class Alphaproteobacteria; order Caulobacterales; family Caulobacteraceae; genus Phenylobacterium; species Phenylobacterium terrae. Next base: position 2,069,530 of record NZ_JBHUEY010000001.1, on the reverse strand, counting down.
CCAGAAGGCGTCGATCAGCAGCGAGATCGAGAGCGCCAGGCTGACCATCGCCGCCGGCAGGCCGACGATCTGGTTGTAGAAGAACAGCAGGAGCCCCATCACGAAGATGCGGGCCCCATACTCGATGGCGCCGACCCCGTAGACGAACTTGACCTTCAGGCTCAGCTTCTCGGGCGCCGGCCCGCTCGCCGTCTGTTCCACCACCCTCGGCTCCTTGCGCTTCCCCGTCTTGGGCCTGTGTCCGGCCCTTGGCGGGACGGTAAGGGCAGGATCGCCCGGCGCGCAACAGATATCGAAGGTTCGGTATGCTGAAACGCCGATCGGCCTGCGACGCCGGCGCCGACAGGCTCAAGCGCTCGCCTGTTCCGCGGTTGCGCGGGCCGCGGCGAACAGGCGGTTGAGCTCCGACTGCGGAAGCTGGCCGCGCGCGTAGCTGATGGTTCCCTCGTCGCGCAGTTCCTCGGCCGCACGGCGGACGAGCCCCAGCGCAGCGCGGGCCAGGGAGCCGCCCAGGGTGACGCGCTTCACGCCGGCCGCGATCAGCTCGCGCGCATCGCCGCCCGCCTCGCCCAGGCCCATGACGACGTTCAGCGGCCCGTCGATTTCCGCCACCAGGGTGCGGACCACCGCCGGGTCCGTCGTGCCGGGGGTGAACAGGCAGTCGGCGCCGGCCGCGCGGTAGAGGTTCGCGCGACGGATGCAGGCCGCCAGCGACTCGGGGGCGCCGGCCTGCAGGGCGTCGGTGCGGGCGTTCAGCACGAAGCGGTCGCCACCGGCCTCGCGCGCGGCGGCGATCCGCTCGGCGGCGAGGACCTCGTCGTAGAGCCCCCCGCCGGGCCGGGCGTCCTCGATGTTGCCGCCGGCCAGGCCCGCGGCGATGGCCATCCGCACCGTCTCGGCGACGGCCTCGGGCGTTTCGCCGTACCCGGCCTCCAGGTCGGCGCTGACCGGCGCGCTCAGCGCGGCCGCGATCTCGCCGGAACGGCGCAGCATCTCGTCCCGGCTCACCGCCAGTCTCGGGTCGGCGACCTGATAGTCGGGGCGGCCCAGGGAGAAAGCGATCCCGGCGCTGGTCGTCGCCACCGCCGGAAAGCCGGCGGCCGCCAGCAGCAGCGCCGTGCCGACGTCCCAGGCGTTCGGCAGGATGAAGCCGGTCTGCGCCAGGTGGAGGGCCTGAAACGCCCGCGCCTTCGTGGCCTGCGATATGTCCATCGATCGCCTCCTGGTCCGCGGCCGCGCGCCGCCGGAACCCAAGCTGCCGTCGACGTCCTCATGCGTCCAATTTCTTGTTCTGCTGGCAGCGATCAGGATTCTGCATGATGCTGCCGCCATGGACGCCGAGGCTCTCACCACCTTTCTGGCCGTTCACCGCGCCGGGGGTTTCTCCCGCGCCGCCGAGCGGCTGCACCGGTCGCAGCCGGCGATCAGCCGCCGGATCGCCCTCCTGGAGGCCGAACTCGGCGCGCCGCTCTTCGACCGCGGCGCCGCCGGGATCAGCCTCAGCCAGGCCGGCCGCGTGCTCTTGCCCTACGCCGAGCGGGCCCTGGCGGCCCTGGAGGACGCCCGCGCGGCGGTTCGGGCCCTGGCGAGCGAGCAGGCCGGGCCGGTGCAGATGGCCGTCGTCGGCACCTTGGCCAGCACCGCCCTCAGCCGCGTGCTGCAGGCGTTTGCGCAGACGCATCCGGACGTCGACTTCCGGCTACGGACCGCCACCAGCGCCGAGGTGAGCGAGCTGGTCCGCATCGGCGAGGCGGACCTGGGCCTGCGCTACCACGCCGACGCCTCGTCCGATCTCGCCTACCAGGTGATCGGCCGCGAGCCGCTGGTGGTGGCCTGCACGCCGGCTCACCCGCTGGCCGGGGCGCGCGTTCCCGGACTGGCGGACCTGAAGGCCGAGCGCTGGCTGGCCTTTCCCGACGTTCCGACCCGGCGCGAGTTCGCCGCCGCCCACATCTTCGCCCTGTTCCTCGCCCGCGGCCTCTCCGACGTCGCCTGGACCGCGGTCGACAGCCTCACCGCCCAGAAGCGGCTCGCCGAGGCCGGCTTCGGCCTCGCGCTCGTCCCCGCCAGCAGCATCGCCGAGGAGCTGGCCGCCGGCGCCCTCGCCACCATCGCGGTCGCCGACCTCGAGGCCGCCCAGGACGTCGTCGCCGTCACCCGCCGCGACGGCTTCTTGAGCGCGGCGGCGCGCAGGCTGCTGGTCCTGCTCGAGGAGAGCTACCGCGCCTAAGGCGTGACGATCGGGAAGGGCCTGGCGGCGGGTCGCTCGATCCAGGCGGCGAGCCGCGTCAGCACCGTGGGATCGCCGCTCAGCTCCGCGTGCCCGGCGGCCTGCAGGTCCGCCAGCTTGCGGGTCCCGGTGAACAGGCCGGCCAGGTCCGCGCGGCGGACCTTCAGCACCGCCTGCGCTTCGGAAGGCGCCAGCACCGGCTCGTGCACCAGCACGCCGTTCGCGACCTTCAGCAGCGCCTTCCCCGGCTCGTCCGTCAGCACGATCTGCAGCGCAAGCTCGCCGCCTGCGGCCTTGGCCGGATCGAGCCGCACCGCGATGGCGTCCAGCATCAGCGGCAGAGGCGCGGACGCGAGCAGCCCCGGCTGACCAGGTCCGCCCTTCGGCGCGGAGGCGAGCTCGTCGGCGGCCGAGAGGTACATGTTGCGCCAGAGGGAGCTCTCGGACTGATAGCCGAGCTGGCGGTAGCTCTCGGCGAGCAGCGCCTTGGCCTCGGGGGTCGGGTCGCCGGCGAACACCAGCTTGTCGAGCAGCTCCGCCGCCCAGGCGTAGTCGCCCGCCTCGAACGCCGCCCTGGCCCGCGCTGTCACCGCCGCCGGCCCGCCCATCGCCTCCACATAGCGCGTGGCGGCCCGTTCGGGCGGCAGCGGCGCAAGCTGCACCGGATTGCCCTCGTACCAGCCCATGTAGCGCTGGTAGACCGCCCGGCTGTTGAAGCTGACGTTTCCGTAGAAGCCCTTGTTGTACCACTCGCGCGCCAGCTCCGGCGGCAGGGTGAGGCGCTCGGCGATCTCCTCGCCGGTCAGGCCCTGGTTCATCAGCCGGACCGTCTGGTCGTGCAGGAACTTGTAGGCGTCGCGGTGGCGCGCGAGGAAGCTCTTCACCTCCTCCCGGCCCCAGCGGGGCCAGGCGTGGCTGGTGAACATCACGTCGGACCTGTCGCCGTAGAGGCGGAGCGAGGCGGTCAGCTGGTCTGCCCAGGCCTTGGCGTCGCGGACCAGCGCGCCGCGGGGCGTCAGGACGTTGTGCATGGTGGCGTTGGCGTTCTCGGCCATGCACAGGACGCGCAGGCCGGGCAGGTAGATGTTCATCTCCGCCGGCGCTTCCGTCTCCGGCGTCAGCTGGAACTCCATCTCCACGCCGTCGACCGTCAGCCGCGACGAGCTCGCGGTGACGATGGTGTTCGGCGCAACCAGGGCCGGGGTCCCGCGCGACAGCCCGGGCCCGATCCCGGCGCCGACCTGCCCCTCCGGGCCGCGCGGAAGGAAGACGCCGAACTGGTAGACCGCGCGCCGGGCCATGGCCGGGCCCGCCAGGATGTTCTCGCTGGCGACCGCCTCCATGAAGCCTTCCGGCGCGATCACCTTCACCCGCCCGGCGGCGGCGTCCTCCGGCGAAACAAGCCCGCCGGCGCCGTTGAAGTGATCGCTGTGGCTGTGGGTGTAGACGACGGCGGTGACCGGCCGCGCGCCCAACGTCTCGGTCACCAGCTCGTACGCCGCCTTGGCGGTCTCGGCCGAGCCGAGCGGATCGATGACGATCCAACCGCGCCGCCCGCGGATGAAGGTGACGTTGGCCAGGTCGAAGCCGCGCACCTGGTAGACTCCGTCGACGACCTCGAAAAGACCGTGCTTCGCCAGCAGCTGCGACTGCCGCCACAGCGCCGGGTGGACCGAGGCCGGCGCCTCGCCCTTGAGGAAGTCGTAGGCCCGCAAATCCCAGGCGACGCCGCCTGCGGCGCTGCGGATCACCGGATCGGTCCGCGTGCCGAGGAAGCCCCGCGCGGCGAAGTCGTAGTCGGTCCGGTCGGCGAACTCCGGCGCGGCCGCCGCCTGGGCCTGCAGGGCCGTGGTGTGGGCCGTCGGCTCGGCGGCCGCCGGCAGAGCGAGGCCGGCCAAGGCGGTCGCCAGGATGAATCTCAGCCTCATGATTTCTCTGCTCCCCCTGTTCGGCCGCAGACGTTAGCCCAACCCACGGCGGAACAGGACGAAGGCACTCGCCGCCGCGCCGATGCGTTTGTCACGTCATGCGAGGCAGATCGATGCGAAATCCAGTCCGGCGCATCGCGCGCACGACCACGACCCTGGCCGCCGCCGGCGTGCTGGCGGGCTGCGCCTACAACGAGGATCTGGGGCGCAGCCAGTTCCTGCTGGTGGACGACGCCGCCCTTGCGGGCGCGGCGGAGCAGGCCTGGGGCGAGGCGCTCGGCGCCGGCAAGGTGTCCACAAACCGGGCCGCCATCGCCCGGGTGGAGCGGGTGGCCAAGCGGCTTATCGAAGCCGCCGGCCTCGGCGACCGGCCCTGGCAGTACGTGGTGTTCGAGGACCCGCAGGCGAACGCCTTCGTGCTGCCGGGCGGCCGGATCGGCGTCAACACCGGCCTGCTCGCGCTCGCCCGGACGGACGACCAGCTGGCGGCGGTGATCGGCCATGAGCTGGCGCACAGCGTGGCCAACCACGCGGCCGAGCGCTACTCCCAGACCGCCGCGACCCAGACCGCGCTGCAGGTGGGCCAGGCGGCGCTCGGGGGACGGATGAGCCCGCAGACGGCCCAGGCCGCCGCGGCCTTCGGCGGGCTCGGCGCCCAACTCGGGCTGCTGATGCCGTTCTCCCGGCGGCACGAGCTGGAGGCCGACCGGCTGGGCGTCGATTACATGGCCCGGGCCGGCTATCGCCCCGGCGAAGCGCTGGAGCTGTGGCGGACGATGGCCCGGGAAGGCGCCGGCGGCCGCCCGCCGCAGTTCCTCTCCACCCACCCGTCCGAAGCCACGCGGCTGGCCGAACTGGAGCGCTACCTGGCCAGCCGCGGCTGGCTGGAGGCCGGCTAGCGCAGCCCGCTCCGCTCAACCCGGGGCGTGGCAGACCGCCTCGATGTTGTGGCCGTCGGGATCGAGGACGAAGGCGCCGTAGTAGGTGGGGTGGTAGTGGGGGCGGATCCCGGGGCCGCCGTTGTCCTTGCCGCCGGCCGCCAGCCCCGCGGCGTGGAAGGCGTCCACCAGGGCGCGGCTCTGGACCGTGAAGGCGACATGGAGCTGGCCCGTCGGCTCGGGCGCCTCGCTGATCCAGAAGAACGGCCGCTGATCGCCATAGCCCAGCACCTCGGATCCGCCGGTGAGTTCGGCGCCGACCGTGTGCAGCAGCTTCACCCCGATGGCCGCCAGGGCCTTGTCGTAGAAGGCGCGCGCGGCGGAAAGGTCGCTGACGGTGAGGCCGATGTGGTCGAGCATGTCGTTGGTCCCCTGCGCAATCGCGGGAACAGGACGCCGTCCCCGCCGGTTGGCCGCAGAACAGCAATCTTCGAAGCGGCCGTCCATTCCCCCGGCGGCGGGGGCGGCCATACAACCCCGGATCGAGGGAAAACCGGCGCCGCGGCGGGCCCAGCGGCCGGCCCCGGCCCTTGACTCAAACCCCCCGCTTGCCTACCTCCGCGGCGGCGTTAGCACTCGGGGGTGGCGGCTGCTAACAGAGCAGTCGCCCAGCGGGTCAGACGCTAAGGCATTTAGGAAACCGTCTCGAACGGAGAAAGAGCACAATGGCGTTTCGTCCTCTGGGAGATCGCGTCCTCGTCCGGCGCGTCGAGGAAGAAGAGAAGACCCGCGGCGGGATCATCATCCCCGACACGGCGAAGGAAAAGCCGCAGGAAGGCGAAGTGATCGCCGTCGGCCCGGGCGCTCGCGACGAAACCGGCAAGGTCCAGCCGCTGGACGTGAAGGTCGGTGACAAGATCCTGTTCGGCAAGTGGTCCGGCACCGAGGTCCGCCTCGACGGCCAGGACCTGCTGATCATGAAGGAAAGCGACATCCTGGGCGTGGTCGAGGCCGACGCCGCGCGCGCCGCGGCCTAAGTCGCCCCACCCTTCCATCGAGATTAGAGAGAGACAGCGCAAATGGCTGCTAAAGACGTCTACTTCGCTTCGGATGCGCGCGACCGCATGCTCCGCGGCGTGAACACCCTCGCCAACGCGGTGAAGGTGACCCTGGGCCCCAAGGGCCGCAACGTGGTGATCGAAAAGTCCTTCGGCGCTCCGCGCTCGACCAAGGACGGCGTGTCGGTCGCCAAGGAAATCGAGCTCTCCGACCGCTTCGAGAACCTCGGCGCCCAGCTGATCCGTGAAGTCGCCTCCAAGACCAACGACAAGGCCGGCGACGGCACCACCACCGCCACCGTCCTGGCCCAGGCGATCGTCACCGAGGGCCTGAAGTCGGTCGCGGCCGGCATGAACCCGATGGACCTGAAGCGCGGCATCGACAAGGCCGTCGCCAAGGTCGTCGAAGAGATCAAGTCCACCTCCAAGAAGGTCTCCGCCAACTCGGAGATCGCCCAGGTCGGCACCATCTCGGCCAACGGCGACGACGAAGTGGGCGGCATGATCGCCCGCGCCATGGAAAAGGTCGGCAACGAGGGCGTGATCACGGTCGAAGAGGCCAAGAGCCTGGAGACCGAGCTCGAAGTGGTCGAAGGCATGCAGTTCGACCGCGGCTACCTCAGCCCCTACTTCATCACCAACGCCGAGAAGATGGAGGCCGAACTCGAAGAGCCTCTGATCCTGCTCTTCGAAAAGAAGCTCTCCTCGCTGCAGCCCCTGCTGCCGGTGCTGGAAGCGGTGGTCCAGTCGGGCCGTCCGCTGCTGATCATCGCCGAGGACGTGGAAGGCGAGGCCCTGGCCACCCTGGTGGTCAACAAGCTGCGCGGCGGCCTGCGGGTCGCGGCGGTCAAGGCTCCGGGCTTCGGCGATCGCCGCAAGGCCATGCTGGAAGACATCGCCATCCTGACCGGCGGCCAGCTGATCAGCGAAGACCTCGGCATCAAGCTCGAGAACGTGACCCTCGACATGCTGGGCCGCGCTAAGAAGGTCTCCATCACCAAGGACGACACCACCATCGTGGACGGCTCGGGTGACAAGGAAGGCATCGAAGGCCGCATCACCCAGATCAAGCGTCAGATCGAGGACACCACCTCGGACTACGACAAGGAAAAGCTGCAAGAGCGTCTGGCCAAGCTCGCCGGCGGCGTCGCGGTGATCCGCGTCGGCGGCTCGACCGAAGTCGAGGTGAAGGAGAAGAAGGACCGCGTCGACGACGCCCTGAACGCCACCCGCGCTGCGGTGGAAGAAGGCATCGTCCCCGGCGGCGGCGTCGCCCTGCTGAAGGCCTCCAAGGCGCTTGAAGGCTTCAAGGGCGACAACGACGACCAGGAAGCCGGCGTCGCCATCGTGCGCCGCGCCCTGCAGGCCCCGATCCGTCAGATCGCCGAGAACGCCGGCGTGGAAGGCTCGATCGTGGTCGGCAAGGTCCTGGAGAACACCTCCGCGACCTTCGGCTTCAACGCCCAGACGGAAGAGTATGTGGACATGGTCCAAGCCGGCGTCATCGACCCGGCCAAGGTGGTCCGCACGGCCCTGCAGGACGCCGCCTCGGTGGCCGGCCTGCTGATCACGACGGAAGCTGCCGTGGTCGAAGCGCCGAAGAAGAACGCCCCCGCGGGCGGCCCCGGCGGCATGCCGGGCGGCATGGGCGACATGGACTTCTAAGCCGAAGTCCCAGTCGAACGTCCTTGAAGGGGCGGAGCCGCAAGGCTCCGCCCCTTTTCCTTTGCGTCAATCTCGGGCCACGATGCGGGCAACGAGAAGAACGACGGAGGATGCGCCCATGCTGCTCGAGGGGCTGAAGGTGGTGGAGTTCTCCACCTGGGTCGCCGCGCCCGGCTGCGCCGCCATCATGGCGGACTGGGGCGCTGAGGTGGTGAAGGTGGAGAGCGAGGCCGGGGACGCCACCCGCGGCTTCTTCCCCGACGACGAGGAGAGCCCCTACAACCCGATCTTCTCCAACGAGAACCGCGGCAAGCGCGGGATCGTGCTGAACACCGGCCGGCCGGAGGGGCGGGCGGCGCTGATCGCGCTGCTGAAGGGCGCCGACATCTTCATCACCAACCTGCGGCCCGGCGCGCTGAAGCGGGCGCGGCTGGACTACGCGGCGGTGAAGGACGAGCTGCCCCACCTGATCTACGCCAACGTCACCGGCTATGGCCTGGAAGGCGATGAGATCGACACCCCGGCCTTCGACCTGACCGGCTTCTGGACCCGCAGCGCGGTCGCCGCCTGCACCATCCCGCCCGACCAGGAGCCGTTCACCTGCCGCCCGGGGTTCGGCGACCACGTCACGGCGCTGGCGACCCTCTCCGGCGTGCTGGCGGCGCTGCACGAGCGGACCCGGACCGGCCGCGGCCGGCAGGTGGAGACGGCGCTGATCCGGGTCGGCGCCTACGCCATCGGCTGGGACCTCTCCACCTTCCTCCGCTACGGCCAGGCGACCACCGCCCAGCCGCGCAACGACCGGCCGGGGGTGCTCTCCGGCTACTTCCGGACCAAGGACGAGCGCTGGTTCTGCGTCTCCTCGCGCAGCCCGCGGGACCAGCCGGCGCTCCTGGCCGAGCTGGGCCTGGCCGAGCTCAACGCCGAGCCGCGCTATGCGCCGCCGGTGCGCGACATCGAGACGGTGCGCGAACTGCGGGCGGTGCTGGACGCCGAGTTCGCGAAATACACCCTGGCGGAGGTGAAGCAGATCCTGCACCGGGCGGACCTCATCTGGGCGCCCATGGCCACCCTGCCGGAGCTGGTGGAGGACCCGCAGGCAAAGGCGGCCGGCTGCTTCGTCGAGATCCCCGACCGCTTCGGCGGCCGCCACCGCGCGCCCGCCGCGCCCGTGCGCTTCCCGGGCGTTCCCACCGGACCCGCCGGACCCGCCCCCGCCCTCGGCCAGCACACCCGCGAGGTGCTGAAGGAAGCCGGGATGAGCGACGCGGAGGTCGAGAACCTGTTCGCGATAGGGGCGGCGATGTGACCTCTCCTTCCTTTCCCATTCATGGGAAAGGGGGACCGCCGGCCGAGCGGAGCGAAGAGCCCGTGGGGAAAAGGGCAAGCCAAAGGCGCGGCCTCTCCGCCGCTCCGATTTCGTTCCGCGGAGTTGGTGGCTTTCCCTCTCCCCCACCCGCTCTTCAGCCGGCGTGCGCCGGCTTCGGCGGGCGGGCCCCCTCTGCCGCTGCGCGGGAAAGGAAGCGAGAAGCTACTTCGCCTCGTCCTTGACGAAGGCCGAGCCGAGCCAGCTGACGATGCCGGTGATGATGGCGGCGGCGACGCCGGAGCCGAGGCCGTCGACGGAGAAGCCGGGCAGGAACAGGGCCACGAGGCCGATCATCGCCGCGTTCACCACCAGCAGGAACAGCCCGAGGGTGATGATGGTCAGCGGCAGCGTCAGCCAGAAGACGATCGGCCGGACCACCGCGTTGACCAGGCCGAGCAGCACGGCCGCGACCAGCAGCCAGACGCCGCTCGAGAAGGCGATCCCGCCCAGCAGCGCGTCGGCCAGCCAAAGGCCGAGGGCGGCGATCAGGGCGCGGAGGATGAAGCGGACCACGACGGCTCCTTCCGGTGAAGCTCGGCCCTAGAGATGGCGCCTCCGGCCCGGGCGCGCAATTTCCCCGTCATCCCGGACGGCCTGGAAGGCCGATCCGGGACCCAGAGCCCGTGCGCCTGGGTCCCGGCTCTCCGCTTCGCTTCGGCCGGGATGACGGAGAGTTGTAGCCGCTAGGCCCGCACCTCGATGCGGCGGGTCGGCGGGGCCGCCTCGGACGCCCGCTTGGGCAGCACGACCTTCAGCACGCCGTCCTTGAACTGGGCGTCGATGCGGTCGGCCTCGGCGTCCGGCGGGATCGGGAAGGAGCGCTCGAAGCGGCCGAAGCGGCGCTCGGAGAGGCGATAGGAGCCGCGGGCGTCCTCACGCTCCTCGCGCTTCTGGCCGCGGACGGTCAGCATGTCGCCGACCATCTCGATGTCGAGCTCCTCCAGCCGCATCCCCGGCAGCTCCAGGCATAGCTGGTAGTCCTGGGCCGTCTCCTTCACGTCGGCCGGCGGCAGGCCGAGGATGACGCCGGGCGAGAAGGCGGCGAACGGGCGGGCGGTGTAGAGGGCCGGCAGGGCCCCGACGCCGGTCGTCTGGCGCCACAGCTGCTCGAAGTAGCGGCTGGCCTCCATCTGGGCGTTCAGCAGCGGATCGAAGGCCTCACGCCAGAAGTTGGCGATCTCCATCCCCGTGCGGCGGCCCTGTTCGGTGAGCTGGCGGGTGGTCTGGGCCCCCTGGCGGGCGGCGTCGCGCGCCGCCTCGAACCCGCTGCGGGCGGTCTCGCGGGTCTCCCGACCGGCCTCGTTGAAGGTCCGGCGCTCGGCGGTGAGCGCCTCTCCCAGCGGCGGGGCGGCGGCGGGCGGCGGCTCGCGGCCCTTGTCGGCGGTCTTGCCCGATGCGGGGGTGACTTGCGGATCAGCCATGCTCGGCTCCCGTGATCTTGTAGGGAAGTGGAGACGCAGGATCGCGCCCCCGCCGAGAAAACTAGGGTCTGCGAATGGCTGTTCCCGCAACGCAGCATGAAATTTGTGCGACGCGGGAAAACCTAAGAGAACTCGGGCGCCTAGCCCTGGGCCGGCGTGTCCTCGAGCGAGGGGACGTGCTGCGACAGCCGCCCGCCGACGCGGATCGGCTCGATGCGGCGGGCCAGGCCCGTGGGGGGGTGGGTCTCGACGAAGACGCCGCAGATGGTGGCCGGGCCCTCGGCCGGCTTGTAGCGGCCGCCGGAGATCCGGGTGGTGAACCGCCGGAGCGGCTCCTCCTTCTGGTTGCCGATGACGCTGTCGTAGTCGGCGCAGGCGCCGGCGTCGGTCTGGTAGGCGGTGCCGCCCGGCAGGATCTGGCAGTCGGCGGTCGGCACGTGGGTGTGGGTGCCCACCACCAGGCTGGCGCGGCCGTCGCAGAAGTGACCCATGGCCATCTTCTCGCTGGTCGCCTCGGCGTGGATGTCGACGATCACCGCATCGGCCACGGCGCCCAGCGGGCAGGCCTCCAGCTCCTTGTCCACGGCCCCGAACGGATCGTCCAGGGAATCCATGTGCACCCGGCCCAACAGGTTCACGACCAGGACGCGCTTGCCGTTGTCGGTCTCGAACAGCTGGGCGCCGCGCCCGGGCGCATCGGCGAAGGCCGAGTAGTTCAGGGGACGGATCAGCCGCGGCTCGCGCACGATGTAGGTCAGCGCCTCCTTCTGGTCCCAGGAGTGGTTGCCCAGGGTCAGGCAGTCGGCACCGGCGTCGAACAGCTCGCGGGCGGTGGACTCGGTGATGCCGAAGCCGGCGGCGGCGTTCTCGGCGTTGACCACCACGAACTCCAGCCCCAGCCGGCGGCGCAGCCCGGGCAGGTGCTCGGCCAGGCCTTCGCGGCCCGACCGGCCGACGACATCTCCGAAAAAGGCGAAACGCATCTGAACTCCTTACCTCACCTCGATATAGCCGGTCTCGGTGAGGATGGCGTCGAGCCGCTCGTCGTGCGGCTCGGCGGGCAGCTCCTCGACCTCCTGGCCGGCGTAGGCGAGGCCCAGGACGAAAACAGGTTTGGCGGCGCGAAGGTTCGCAAGGGTGCGGTCGTAGTGGCCCGCCCCCTGGCCGAGCCTGTGGCCATGGCGGTCGAAGGCGAGCAGCGGGGCGATGACGAGGTCGGGCGCCAGGTGTTCGGCGCTGTGCGGCGGCGAGGGGATGCCGAAGGCGTCCGGGACCTGCGGATCGCCCGGCGCCCAGGCCCGGAAGACCAGCGGCGCGTCGCGGTCCTCGGCCACCGGCAGCGCGAGCCTCGCGCCGGCCTCTGCAAACCGGCGCAACACGGCCCGAGGATCGAGCTCGGTGCCCATCGCGTGGTAGCCGCTGACCACGGCGAACCGCGACAGCAGTTCGGCCGGCAGCTGCCCCGCGGCCAGCTCGGCGGCGTCCGGCCAGGCGCGCGCCAGCCTCAGCCGCTGGGCGCGCATGCGCCGGCGAAGCTCGGTCTTGTCGGAGGGGCCCGGCATCGGGGGCCCTATAGCAGGGATTGGGGTGGCGGCGCCGCGAGAGCCGTGAAGGACTGTTTCATCCCCTCGACCTGGATAGACCAGGTGGGCGCCGTTTGCCCGAGACCACGGCCCCGGACAGGGACAGCTCCCTTCGAGATAGATAAGGTCGCTGGGATATGTCGCCTTCGACGCGAGCCGCAGCAGACCCGCCGGGACGTAAGGTAGGGCGCGAGGGGCGGCGCCACAAGCGGGGCCGGGCGCCGACTAGGCCCCCTCCACCGCCTTCGGCGGTCCCCCTCCCCCAGAGGGGGAGGAGAGGGCAAGTGGCGCCGCATCGATTCTCCTCCCCCCTTGGGGGAGGGGGACCACGCGTAGCGTGGTGGAGGGGGCCTCGCCGCCCTACCCGTTCGCCAGCTTCTCGATCCGCTGAGCCGCGGCTTCCAGCGCGGCGACGCTCTTGGTCTCGGTGCGGGCCAGGTCGTTCTGCAGCCGCGCGACTTCGCCCTGCAGGGCGGCCAGGCGGCCGCGCATCTCGAACAGCTCGTCAGCCATCAGCAGGGCGCCCAGCAGGAAGAGGCGCGTGTCGCCGAGTTGGCCGAGGTCCTTGCTGACCTGGCGGACCTGGCCGTCGAACATCTTCGCGAGCTCCCGAAGGTGCCCCTCCTGCCCGTCCTCGCAGCCGACCGTATAGGGCCGGCCGTTCACCTCGATGGTCACCTGGGCCATGGCTCAGGCCTCCTCGGACGCGCGGGCGTCGGCCTGGCCCAGGGTCGCCTTGATCTCGGCGATGGCCTTGCCGAGGGCGGCGGAGGCGGCGGCGCCGGCCTCTTCGAGCTCGCGCTCCCGGGCCCTGGCCTGGTCGAGCTCGGCGGCCAGCTTGGCGCGGTCCTGGTCGAACAGCCCGCCGGCCTCGGCGCCGGCCCGGGCCACGCGGTCCGCGAGACGCTGCTCCAGCACGGCCAAGGCGCGTTCGAGGCGCCGGATCGCAAGGTCTAGCGCGCTGTCGCCGCCGGGCTGAGCGTTCATCCCGCCTCCGTCTGGTGTGGCCTCATCTATAGCCCGCGCCGCGCCGGCTTTTGAAGACATCTTCGCCGCCTGCGGCGGCGCAGCGGCCGGGCGCCGCCTTGACCCTAGGCCGCGCGCGTGCGAGGGCGCGGCCGCCGCCCCGAAAATTAACGACTCGAAGACAGCCGCCAATGCCGCAAGACTTGAAGACCATGGCCGACGCCATCCGGGTCCTCGCCATGGACGCCGTCGAGCAGGCCAACTCCGGACACCCGGGGATGCCCATGGGCATGGCCGACGTGGCCACGGTGCTGTGGACGAAGTTCCTGAAGTACGACGCGACCAAGCCCGACTGGGCCGACCGCGACCGCTTCGTGCTCTCGGCCGGCCACGGCTCGATGCTGATCTACGCCCTGCTGCACCTGACCGGCGTCAAGGGCGTCTCGATGGACGAGCTGAAGGCGTTCCGCCAGTTCGGCTCCAAGACCCCCGGCCACCCCGAGTTCGGCCACACGCCGGGCGTCGAGACGACCACCGGCCCGCTGGGCCAGGGGATCGCCACCAGCGTCGGCATGGCCATCGCCGAGCGCAGGCTGGCCGCCCGGTTCGGCGAGGACTTGGTCGACCACCGCACCTGGGTCATCGCCTCCGACGGCGACCTGATGGAGGGCGTCAGCCACGAGGCCATCCACCTGGCCGGCCGGCTGAAGCTGAACCGGCTGACCGTCCTGTGGGACGACAACAACATCACCATCGACGGCCCCCTGTCGCTGTCCGAGACCGGCGACCAGCTGGCCCGCTTCAAGGCGGCCGGTTGGGCGGTGAAGGCCATCGACGGCCACGACATCGGCCAGATCCGCCGCGCGCTCACCTGGGCCACCCGCCAGGACAAGCCGAGCCTGATCGCCTGCCGCACCAAGATCGGCAAGGGCTCCAAGAACATGGAGGGCCACCACGACACCCACGGCAAGGCCCTGGGCAAGGCCGAGGTGGCGGCGACCCGCGACAACCTGGGCTGGCCGCACGAGCAGTTCGTGGTGCCGGACGAGGTCTACCGCCCCTGGCGCGCCGCCGGCCGCCGCGGCGGCAAGCTGCGCCGGGCCTGGGAGCAGCGGCTGGCCGCCTCCCCGGCGCGCGCCGACTTCGAGCGGGCGATGAAGGGCGAGCTGCCCGAGCACGCCTTCGAGGCGCTGGACGCGCTGATCGAGAAGGCCGTGGCCGACAAGCCCGCCGCCGCCACCCGCCAGCACTCCGGCTCGGCGCTGGACGCCCTGTTCGGCGCCATCCCCGAGCTGCTCGGCGGCTCGGCCGACCTGACCGGCTCGAACAACACCTTCGTCAAGAACACCGCCTTCTTCGACGCCCCCGACTACGCCGGCCGCTACATCAACTACGGCATCCGCGAGCACGGCATGGCCGCGGCGATGAACGGCATGGCCCTGCACGGCGGCGTCATTCCCTACGGCGGCACCTTCCTGGTGTTCACCGACTACTCCCGTCCGGCCATCCGCCTTGCGGCCCTGATGGGCGTGCGGGTGATCCACGTCGGCACCCACGACTCCATCGGCCTGGGCGAAGACGGGCCGACCCACCAGCCGATCGAACACCTGGCTGCCCTGCGCGCCATGCCCAACCTCTACGTCTTCCGCCCGGCCGACCTCGTCGAGACCGCCGAGTGCTGGAAGGCGGCCCTGCGCCTGCAGCGCAGCCCCTCGGTGCTGGCCCTGTCGCGCCAGAAGACCGCGCCGGTGCGCACCGAGGTGATCGGCGAGAACCTGTCGGCCCACGGCGCCTACCAGCTGAAGGCCGCCACCGGCCCGGCCCGGGTGACCATCTTCGCCTCGGGCACCGAGGTGCCGATCGCGCTCGCCGCCCGCGAGAAGCTGGAGGCCGAGGGGATCGGCACGCGGGTGGTCTCCACCCCCTGCTGGGAGCTCTTCGAGGAGCAGACCGACCGCTACAAGGCCGCGGTGATCGGCGAGACCGAGGTGAAGGTCGCCGTCGAGGCCGCCGCCCGCTTCGGCTGGGACCGGTTCATCGGCCCGGACGGCGTCTTCGTCGGCATGACCGGCTTCGGCGCCAGCGCCCCCTTCGAGCGCCTCTACAAGGAGTTCGAGATCACCGCCGAGGCCGTGGTGAGCGCGGTCAAGGCCAAGCTCGAGGACTGACCCCATGCGGCTCGGCACGCCCCTCTCTCCTTCGGCCGTGAAGGTGATGCTGCTGGGGAGCGGCGAGCTCGGCAAGGAGGTGGCGATCGAGCTGCAGCGCCTCGGCTGCGAGGTGATCGCCGTCGACCGCTACGCCAACGCGCCGGCCCAGCAGGTGGCGCACCGCGCACATGTCGTCGCAATGACCGACGCGGCCGCCCTGCGCGCGGTCATCGAGGCCGAGCGGCCGCACCTGATCGTGCCCGAGATCGAGGCCATCGCCACCGACGAGCTGGTGCGCATCGAGGCCGAGGGGCTGGCGACGGTGATCCCCACCGCCAAGGCCGCTCAGCTGACCATGAACCGCGAGGGCATCCGAAGGCTGGCCGCCGAGGAGCTGAAGCTGCCCACCAGCCCCTACGCCTTCGCCTCGTCCGAGGCCGAGCTCGCCCGGGGCGCCGAGCAGGTGGGCTTCCCCTGCTTCGTGAAGCCGGTGATGAGCTCGTCCGGAAAGGGCCAGTCCTATGTGGAGCGGCCGGACCAGATCGGGCAGGCCTGGCGCTACGCCCTGGAGGGCGGCCGGGTCGAGCAGCCGCGGGTCATCGTCGAGGGGCGCATCGACTTCGACTACGAGATCACCCAGCTGACCGTCCGCTCGCGCATGGCCAACGGCGCCACCGCCACCAGCTTCTGCGCCCCCATCGGCCACCGCCAGGTCAAGGGCGACTATGTGGAGAGCTGGCAGCCGCAGGCGATGAGCGCGGCGGCCCAGGCCCGCGCGGAGCAGATCGCGGGCCTGGTCACCGAGGCCCTGGGCGGGCACGGCATCTTCGGCGTCGAGCTGTTCGTCAAAGGCGACGAGGTGTGGTTCTCGGAAGTGAGCCCCCGCCCGCACGACACCGGCCTGGTGACCCTGGTCTCGCAGTACCAGAGCGAGTTCGCCCTGCACGCCCGGGCGATCCTCGGCCTGCCGGTGGACGTGACCCAGCGCGAGCCGGGCGCCAGCGCGGTGATCTACGGCGGCCTGGAGGCCAACGGCATCGCCTACGAAGGCGTCGCCGAGGCCCTCTCCATCCCCGGCGCCGACATCCGCCTGTTCGGCAAGCCCGAAGCCTTCGCCCGCCGCCGCATGGGCGTGGCGCTGGCCAGGGGCCACGATGTCGACGAGGCGCTGGTCCGGGCTCGCGCCGCCGCGAGCCTGGTGCGGCCGGTCGAGGCCTAGATCCCACCGTCATCCCGGCCGCAGCGAAGCGGAGAGCCGGGACCCAGGCTCTCGCGCTCCGACGCTGGGTCCCGGATCGGCCTGCGGCCGTCCGGGATGACGGCGGACATGACCCAACCGTAAGTTTCCATGCTCGCATAACGCGGTAAGGTCGGCCCATCGGGAGGACCTCCATGCGCATCCAGTTGCTCGCGGCCGCCGCCGCCCTCGCCCTGCTCGCCCCGCTGGCCGCGCCGGCGCAGACCCAGGCGCCGCTGATCGAGCGGACCAAGTTCTTCGGCAATCCGGAGAAGATCGGCGGGCAGATCAGCCCGGACGGCAAGTGGCTGTCGTGGATCGCGCCGCGGGACGGGGTGCGCAACGTCTGGGTGGCGCCGGTGAACGATCCCTCGGCCGCCAAGCCGATGACCGCCGAGAAGTCGCGGCCGATCGCCGGCTACTGGTGGAGCCCGGACTCGAAGCAGATCCTGTTCATCACCGACAAGGGCGGGGACGAGAACTTCCTGCTCTACGGCGTCGACGTCGCCAGCGGCGTCCAGAAGACCCTCACCCCGTTCGAGAAGACCCGGGCCCAGATCGTCGGCCGCAGCCGGCTGGTGAAGGACCGCATCCTGGTCGGCCTCAACAACCGCGACCCGCGCTGGCACGACGTCCACAGCCTGGACTTGGCGACCGGCAAGCTGACGCCGGTGCTGCAGAACGACGGCTTCGCCAGCTTCAGCGTCGACCAGCAGCTCAACATCCGCACCGCCATCAAGTCACGGCCGGACGGGGGCATGGACCTCTACAAGGTGGAGAACGGCAAGGTCGCCGCCGCGCCCTACGAGACCATCCCCTTCGAGGACACCGAGACCACCCAGCCGACCAGCTTCACCCCCGACGGCAAGACCCGCTACTGGATGGACTCCCGCGGCCGCGACACCGCGGCCCTGATCGCCGAAGACGTCGCCACGGGCAAGAAGACGCTGATCGCGGAGAACGCCAAGTCCGACATCGGCGGCGCCCTGGTGGACCACGAGACCGGCAAGGTGCTGGCCTACGCCTTCAACTACTTCAAGACCGAGTGGACGCCGACGGACCCGGCGGTGAAAGCCGACCTCGACTTCCTGATGTCGCAGCTGAAGGGCGAGCTCTCGATCGCCTCCCGCACCGACGACGACGCCCTGTGGATCGTCGGCGTCGATCCTGTGACCTCGCCCTCGGCCGCCTATCTCTACGACCGCAAGGCCAAGAAGCTCACCAAGCTCTACGTCACTCGCCCGGCGCTGGAGGGCGCGCCCCTGGCGCCGATGCACCCGCTCGAGATCAAGACGCGGGACGGGCTGACCCAGGTCTCCTACCTCACGCTGCCGCCGGGCAGCGACGCCGACGGCGACGGCCGGCCCGAAAAGCCCGTGCCGATGGTGCTGTACGTCCACGGCGGCCCGTGGGGCCGCGACACCTACGGCTACCACTCGATCCACCAGTGGCTGGCGAACCGGGGCTATGCGGTGCTGTCGCCCAACTTCCGCGGCTCCACGGGTTTCGGGAAGTCGTACATCAACGCCGGCGACCGCGAGTGGGGCCGCAAGATGCACGACGACCTGATCGACGCCGTCGACTGGGCGGTGAAGAGCGGCGTCGCGCCCAAGGACAAGGTGGCCATCATGGGCGGCTCCTACGGCGGCTACGCCACCCTGGCGGGCCTGACCTTCACGCCGGACACCTTCGCCTGCGGCGTCGACATCGTCGGCCCGTCCAACATCAACACTCTGCTGTCCACCATCCCGCCCTACTGGGAGGCGGCGCGGAGCATCTTCGCCAAGCGGGTCGGGGACATCTCCACGCCCGAGGGCCAGGCGATGCTGAAGGAGCGCTCTCCGCTGACCCATGCGCACAAGATCAAGCGGCCGCTGCTGATCGGCCAGGGCGCCAACGATCCGCGGGTGAAGCAGGCCGAGTCCGACCAGATCGTCCAGGCGATGCAGGCCAAGAACATCCCCGTCACCTACGTGCTGTTCCCGGACGAGGGCCACGGCTTCGCCCGGCCGGAGAACAACATCGCCTTCAACGCCACCGCCGAGAACTTCCTGGCCAAGTGCCTGGGCGGCCGCGCCGAGCCCTACAAGGACGCCTTCGCCGGCTCGTCGATCCAGGTCCCGCACGGGGCCGAGTTCGCGCCCGGCCTGAAGGCGGCGCTGGAGAGCCGGCAGGTGGCGACGCGCTAAGTCCCCTCCTCTCCCCCGACGCGAAGCGCGGGGGGAGAGGCCGGGAGAGGGGTGGAGCGACGTCGGCGCGAGCGAGGCGGTCGGGCGGCCCGCCCGGAACCTGTTGCGCGACCATCCGGAGCCGCGGTGAGACCTGGGCCGCCCCTCTCCTCAATCCTCTCCCCTCGGGCTGCGCCTCGGGGGAGAGGAGGCAGGCAACCAACCCACACCTCGAGTGTTTAAGGCGCAGCTTGGTCGCGGGCGGGGCGAGCGGGGTTGACTCGGCGGCCCCAGGCCTCAAGAACCGCCCGCAAAATCACTGAACTAGGCCGCTCCCCCGGCCCGTCTGTCACTCGAGGAGATTTCGATGCCCGTACGCGTCGCCATCAACGGCTTCGGCCGGATCGGCAGGTTGGTCCTTCGCTCGATCATCGAGCATGCGCGCACGGACATCGAGGTGGTGGCCATCAACGACCTCGGCCCGGTGGAGACCAACGCCCACCTGCTGCGCTACGACTCGGTGCACGGCCGCTTCCCCGGAACCGTGACCGTCAACGGCGACACCATCGACGTCGGCCGCGGGCCGATCAAGGTGACCGCCATCCGCAATCCGGCCGAGCTGCCCCACAAGGAGCTGGGCGTGGACATCGCGCTGGAGTGCACCGGCCTCTTCACCTCCAAGGAGAAGGCCAAGGCGCACCTGGACGCCGGCGCCAAGCGCGTGCTGGTCTCCGCGCCCTGCGACGAGGCCGACCAGACCATCGTCTACGGGGTCAACCACGACACCCTGACCGCCGACGACCTGATCGTCTCCAACGCCTCCTGCACCACCAACTGCCTGGCTCCGATCGCCAAGGTGGTCCACGAGCTGTGCGGCATCGAGCGCGGCTACATGACCACGATCCACGCCTACACCGGCGACCAGCCGACGCTGGACACCATGCACAAAGACCTCTACCGCGCCCGCGCGGCGGCCCTGTCCATGATCCCGACCACCACCGGCGCGGCCAAGGCCGTGGGCCTGGTGCTGCCGGAGCTGAAGGGCAAGCTGGACGGCTCTTCGATCCGCGTGCCGACCCCCAACGTTTCGGTCGTGGACCTGAAGTTCGTGCCGGGCCGCTCGGTCACCAAGGACGAGATCAACGAGGCCCTGAAGGCCGCCGCCAACTCCAACGAGCTGCGCGGCATCCTGGTCACCAGCGAGGACCCGCTGGTCTCCTCCGACCTCAACCACATCGCCGCGTCCTCGACCGCCGCGCTGCCGCAGACCCAGGTCATCGAAGGCCAGCTGGGCCGCGTGCTGTCCTGGTACGACAACGAGTGGGGCTTCGCGACGCGGATGAGCGACACCGCCGTGGCGATGGCCAAGCTGATCTGAGCGCGATGAGCTTCAGGACGCTGGACGAGGCCGACCTGGCCGGCAAACGCGCCCTGGTGCGCGTGGATTTCAACGTGCCGATGGAGGGCGGGCGCGTCACCGACGACACCCGCCTGCGCGCGGCGCTGCCGACCATCGAGAAGCTGCGCAAGGGCGGCGCGAAGGTGGTGCTGCTGGCCCACTTCGACCGGCCCAAGGGCAAGCGCGTGCCGGAGATGAGCCTGCAGCCCGTCGTCGAGCCGCTGGCCAGGCTGGTCGGCGCGCCGGTGGCCTTCGCCGACGACTGCATCGGCGATGCGGCCAAGGCGGCGATCGACGCGCTCCCGCCGCGCGGCGTCGTCCTTCTGGAGAACGTCCGCTACCACGCCGGCGAGGAGAAGAACGATCCGGAGTTCGCCAAGGCGCTGGCCGCGGGCGGCGACCTCTACGTGAACGACGCCTTCTCGGCCGCCCACCGGGCGCACGCCTCCACCGAAGGCCTCGCCCGCCTGCTGCCCGCCTACGCCGGCGAGCAGATGCGCCGCGAGCTGGAGGCGCTGGAGATGGCGCTGGGCAGCCCCAAGCGGCCGGTGATGGGCATCGTCGGGGGGGCCAAGGTCTCCACCAAGCTCGACCTGCTCAACAACCTCGTCGGCAAGCTGCAGTACCTGGCGATCGGCGGCGGCATGGCCAACACCTTCCGCTACGCCCAGGGCTACGAGATCGGCGGCTCGCTCTGCGAGAAGGAGATGGCCGACACCGCCCGCCAGATCCTCGACAAGGCCAAGGCCGCCGGCTGCCACATCATCTTGCCGACCGACGCCGTGGTGGCCGAACAGCTCGCCTCGGACGCGGCCACCCGCACCGTCGAGCTCTCCGAGCCGGGCGCCATGGGGCCGCAGGACAAGATCTTCGACGTCGGCCCCAAGACGCTGGCGCAGATCCTCGACGCCATCTCCGAGGCGGCGACGCTGGTCTGGAACGGGCCGCTCGGCGTGTTCGAGGTGCAACCCTTTGACCGCGCGACAGTTGAAGCTGCGCAGCACGCGGCCCGGCTGGCCAAATCCGGCAAGCTGGTGGCCGTGGCGGGCGGGGGTGATACCGTGGCGGCCCTCAACGCGGCCGGCGTGAGCGGCGACTTCACCTTCGTCTCCACGGCCGGGGGCGCGTTTCTGGAATGGATGGAAGGCAAGACGCTGCCCGGGGTGGCGGCGCTGTCGAAATAAAGGGCTGACATGGCGCGAATTACTCTGAGGCAACTGCTCGATCACGCGGCCGAGCACGGCTATGGCGTGCCGGCCTTCAACATCAACAACATGGAGCAGGGCCTCGCCATCCTGGAGGCGGCCGACGCGGTGGACGCGCCGGTGATCATCCAGGCCAGCCGCGGCGCGCGCCAGTACGCCAACGACATCGTCCTGAAGCACCTGATCGACGCCCTGGCGGAGATGTATCCGCACATCCCGATCTGCATGCACCAGGACCACGGGAACAACGAGGCCACCTGCGCCACCGCGATCCAGTTCGGCTTCACCTCGGTGATGATGGACGGCTCGCTGATGGCCGACGCCAAGACGCCCGCCGACTACGACTACAACGTCCGCGTCACCCGCAACGTGGTGGACATGGCCCACTGGGTCGGCGCCTCGGTGGAGGGCGAGCTCGGCGTGCTGGGCAGCCTCGAGACCGGCATGGGCGAGAAGGAGGACGGCCACGGCTTCGAGGGCAAGCTCGGCCACGACCAGCTGCTGACCGATCCCGACCAGGCCGTCGAGTTCGTGAAGGCCACCGAGGTCGACGCCCTGGCGATCGCCATGGGCACCAGCCACGGCGCCTACAAGTTCACCCGCAAGCCCGACGGCGAAGTGCTGGCGATGAACGTGATCGAGGAGATCCACCGCCGCCTGCCGAACACCCACCTGGTGATGCACGGCTCCTCGTCGGTGCCGCAGGAGCTGCAGGACATCATCAACAAGTACGGCGGCGAGATGCCCCAGACCTGGGGCGTGCCGGTCGAGGAGATCCAGCGCGGCATCAAGCACGGCGTGCGCAAGATCAACATCGACACCGACAACCGCATGGCGATGACCGGCGCGATCCGGAAGGTGTTCGCCGAGCATCCGGGCGAGTTCGATCCGCGCAAGTATCTGAAACCCGCCATGGAGGCGATGCGCGCGGTCTGCCGCCAGCGGTTCGAGGAGTTCGGCACCGCCGGCTGGGCCAGCAAGATCAAGCCGATCCCGATGAGCCAGATGGCCAAGCGCTACGCGTCCGGCGAACTGGCCCCCAAGATCGGCGCGGCCCGCAAGCTGGAGGCCGCCGAGTAGAGTTTGGACCGCGCGCTTCCGGCCCGGTCGGCCCGGGCTGGAGGGGCCGGCCGGTGCAGGGAGTGGAGAAGAACAATGAACCTCGCGGCGCTGAACGAAATCGCTGAGAAGATGGTGACGCCGGGCAAGGGCATCCTGGCCGCGGACGAGAGCTCGGGCACCATCAAGAAGCGGTTCGACGCCATCGGCGTGGAATCCACCGAGACCAACCGGCGCGACTACCGCGAGCTGCTGTTCCGCTCGACGGAGGCGATGCAGAAGTACATCTCCGGCGTCATCCTCTACGAAGAGACCCTCTACCAGGACGCCGCGGACGGTACGCCGCTGGTGAAGCTGATCGCCGAGGCCGGCGCGGTGCCGGGCATCAAGGTCGACAAGGGGACCAAGCCCCTGCCCGGCTTCCCCGGCGAGACCATCACCGAGGGCCTCGACGGGCTGCCCGAGCGGCTGGCCAAGGACTATGAGCGCGGCGCCCGCTTCGCCAAGTGGCGGGCGGTGATCGACATCGCGGCGGGCATCCCCACCGCCGGCGCGGTGAAAGCCAACGCCCACGCGCTCGCCCGCTACGCCCGCATCTGCCAGGAGGCGCAGATCGTGCCGATCGTCGAGCCGGAAGTGCTGATGGACGGCTCCCACGACATCGCCCGCTGCGACGAGGTCACCCGCTTCGTCCTGCAGACCGTGTTCGCCGAGCTGTTCGAACAGCGCGTGGCCCTGGAAGGCATCGTGCTGAAGCCGAACATGGTCGTCTGCGGCAAGAAGTGCGAGACGCGCGCCACCATCGACGAGTGCGCCCACCGCACCATCGCGGCGCTGAAGGCGACGGTGCCGTCGTCGGTGCCGGGCATCGCCTACCTCTCCGGCGGCCAGAGCGACGAGGAGGCCACCGCCCACCTGAACGCCATGAACAAGATCGGCGGCTTCCCCTGGAAGATGACCTTCTCCTACGGCCGGGCCCTCCAGGCCGCGCCGCAGAAGGCCTGGGCCGGCCGTCCCGAGAACGTCGCCGCCGCCCAGCGCGCCTTCACCCACCGGGCGCGGATGAACGCCCTGGCCAGCCTCGGCAAGTGGGAAGACAGCCTGGAGACGGCGCTGGCCGCCTAGGCGCAGCTTCGGAACCTCCTCACGCCTCGCCGGATTGACGAGGCGTGAGGAGCCATCTGACCCTGATCGTCACCTTCGCCGGGCTCGCGGTGCTCGGCGCCTGCCTCGCCTGGCTGCTGGTCGCGGGCGACGCCTTCGAGAACCTCGGGCCTGTGCTGCCGTGGATGGTCGGCGGCGCCATCGTGGTGGCCGCGCTCACCGCCGGCCTGATGTGGCTGGCCTTCTTCTCCTCCCGCCGCGGCTACGACGAGCCGTACGACGTGAACAAGCCGAACGGCGGGCGGCCCTACTAGGCCGCTGGAATGGGTGACAGGTAGGCGCTAGGCGCCAACCAGTCACCGGCGGTCATTGGTGACTGGTTGGCCGAAGGCCTACCTGTCACCGCGCTCAGGCATCGATGTTTGCGCCGCGCATCTCCTTCAGGAAGAACAGGCCCACGACCAGCGTCACCGCGGCGATGACGATCGGGTACCAGAGCCCGAAGTAGATGTTGCCGGTGGCCGCCACCATGGCGAAGGCCGTGGGAGGCAGGAAGCCGCCGAACCAGCCGTTGCCGACGTGGTAGGGCAGCGACATGGAGGTGTAGCGGATCCTCGCCGGGAACATCTCCACCAGGGCCGCGGCGATCGGGCCGTAGACCATGGTGACGTAGAGCATCAGCACGAACAGCACGCCGACGACGAGCGGCCGGTTGACCTGCGCCGGGTCGGCCTTCTCCGGGTAGCCGGCGGCGGCGAGCACCGTGCCGATCTGGCCCTGCCATTCCTTCTTCGCCGCATCGAATTCTGCCTTGGGCAGCCCCCGGCCGTCGAAGCTGGGCACCGCCACCTGGCCCACCTGCACCACCGCCTGTGAGCCGGCCGGGGCGGGACGGCTCTCGTAGGAGACGCCGGCGCTGGCCAGGTGCGACTTGGCCACGTCGCAGGACGAGGCGAAGGTCTGCCGGCCGATGGGGTCGAACTGGAAGGCGCAGTCGGCCGGGTCGGCGATCACCGTCACCGGCGCCCGCTCGGCGGCCGCGGCCAGCTGCGGGTTGGCCGCCGCCGTCAGGGTCTTGAACAGCGGAAAATAGGTCAGCACCGCCAGCAGGCAGCCCAGCAGGATGATCGGCTTGCGGCCGATCTTGTCCGACAGCCAGCCGAAGACGATGAAGAAGGGCGTGCCGAGGATCAGGGCGATCGCCACCAGGGTGTTGGCCAGCGAGCCGTCGACCTTCAGCATCCGTTCCAGGAAGAACAGGGCGTAGAACTGGCCCGTGTACCAGATCACCGCCTGGCCGGCGGTCAGGCCCGCCAGCGCCAGCAGCACCAGCTTCAGGTTCGGCCAGCGGGCGAAGCTCTCGGTCAGCGGCTTCTTGGAGGCCTTGCCCTCCTCCACCATCCGCCGGAACACGGGGCTCTCGTTGAGCCGCAGGCGGATCCAGAGCGACAGGCCCAGCAGGATGATCGAGACCAGGAAGGGGATACGCCAGCCCCACTCCCGGAAGGCCTCTTCCCCCAGGTTGCTGCGCACCAGCAGGATGACGATCAGGGACAGGAACAGCCCCAGCGTCGCCGTCGTCTGGATGAAGCTGGTGTAGAGGCCGCGCCGGCCGGGCGGGGCATGCTCGGCCACATAGGTCGCCGCCCCGCCGTATTCGCCGCCCAAAGCCAGGCCCTGGATCAGCCGCATGACGATCAGCAGGATGGGCGCGGCGACGCCGATCTGGGCGTAGCTGGGCAACAGGCCGACGACGAAGGTCGACAGCCCCATCAGCAGCATGGTCACCAGGAAGGTGTTCTTGCGGCCCCACAGGTCGCCCAGCCGGCCGAACACCAGCGCCCCGAACGGGCGCACCGCAAAGCCGGCCGCGAAGGCCAGCAGGGCGAAGATGTAGCCGGTGGTCTCGTTGACCCCGGAGAAGAAGTGCTGGGTGATGAACCCGGCCAGCGAGCCGTAGAGGTAGAAGTCGTACCACTCGAAGACCGTGCCCGCCGAGGCGGCCCCGATCACTGTGGCGTGCTGGCGCCCGCTCCCCTGCCCCGCGTCCGACATGCGCCCTCCCTAGGCCTTTTCGTCAGAGCCTAGAGGCGAAGCTTTCGGCTTAGAAGGGGCGCCCCTAGCGCTGGGCGCCCATCCGATGGCTGGGATCGGCCGGGCCTTGCTTGTCGCCGGCGTTGGGGTGGTCGTACTCCTCGCGGGTGGCGGCCTCGGTGAGGGCGTCCTTGCGGCGGTCGCGGCGGGAATTGTAGGCCATCCCCCACGCGATGGCGGCGCCCAGCAGGGCGACGCCGATCACCGTCACCAACATCCAGAAGGCGCCAGAGCTGATGTCGAGCATGCTCGCGTAACTCCAGGTCTCGTCAGACCTTGAGAACAGGCGGGCGGCCGAAAGGCTCCCTCAATTCTCTTCCCTCCCCTCATGGGGAGGGTGGACGATGCGAAGCATCGGACGGGTGGGGAAGCGACGGTCATCGCAAGCGCTGATCGGCCGGCTCCCTGCTGCACCGGACTCCCCCACCCGGTCCCTTCGGGACCACCCTCCCCTGGAAGGGGAGGGAAGGCGCCACCTTACTACGAGTTAATGCATGCTAGCTTGCATCGCTCAGTACCTTGCGTAAGACTTCACCTCGAGGGACGCCAAGGGAACGGCCGACGTGACCGAGACCATCCAGGTTCAGCTGAAGAAGGGGGTGCTGGAGCTCTGCGTCCTGGCCCTGCTCTCGCGCGGCGACGGCTACGCCTACGACATCGCCAGCCGGCTCTCGCAGGCGATCGACATGGGCGAGGGCACCATCTACCCCCTGATGCGCCGCATGCAGGCCGACCGGCTGGTGGAGACCTACCTCGTCGAGTCGCCCGCCGGCCCGCCCCGCAAATACTACCGCCTGACCGACGCCGGCCGGGCGAGCTTCGAAACCCAGAAGGCCGCCTGGGCCAAGTTCTCGGGCGCCGTCGCGACCATCCTTGGAGAGGGGCCATGACGCGGCAGATCTTCCTACAGCGGCTGCGCGACGGCCTGCGGGGCCTGCCCCCGCAGACCATCGACGACATCGTCGCCGACTACGAGGCCCACTTCGTCGAGGGCGAAGCGGCCGGCCGCAGCGAGGCCGAGGTGGCCCAGGCGCTGGGCGATCCCGACCGGCTGGCGCGCGAGCTGCGCGCCGAGGCGGGCCTCAGGATGTGGGAAGAGCAGAAGAACCCGTCGGCGGCCATGGGCGCGGTGTTCGCCGTCATCGGCCTGGGCGCGCTCGACCTGCTCATCGTCCTGCCGCTGCTGATCGGCGTCGCGGGCGCCCTGTTCGGCATCGGCATGGGCGTGGTCGCGGCCTTCTTCGCCGGCGGCGCGGTGTTCATCGGCGGCCCCTTCTTCGACCCGCCGGGCGGCGCGGTCACCGCCATCTTCGCGGGCCTCGGACTGATGGCCGGCTCGATCTCCGCCGGCGCGGTGCTCACCCTGGTGACCATCGGGCTGGTCAACGCCCTCGTCTGGTACGGGCGACTGCACTTCCGCCTGCTCAAGCCGGCCCTCTAGCCGAAAGGACGCTGCGCCATGATCCGCAACCTCGTGCTGATCGCCGTCGCCGGCTTCTTCACGGCGATCATCTGCTTCACCGCGGCCGTGAGCTTCGGCGGTCCGGACATCTTCACTAACCACAACTGGCATCGAAGCTTCGGCGGCTGGGACGACGACGAGGACCGCGCCGAACGGCGCTGGGAGGCGTCGGACGACCTGGCGACCCGCGAACTGCCCTGGACCGGCGAGAGCCTGGACGTCGACGTGGCCGGCGAGGTCCGGTTCATCCAGAAGGACGGCCCGGCCACCCTGGTGATCAGCGGCCCGAGCCGCCTCGTCCACGAGGTCCAGCTCGCCGGCGGCCGGATCAGCGGCGACGACGACGAGGACGGCTGGCGGCGGGTCGGCATCACCATCACCGCCCCGCGAATCACCGAGTTCCGGCTGGACGACGAGGACACCCTGGTGGTCCACGGGTACGACCAGGACCGGTTGATGCTGACCATGGAGGGCCGCGCCGACGTCTCGATCCAGGGCCGCACCGGATCGCTGACCCTCAACATCGGCGAATCGGCCGACGCGGACCTGTCGCAGCTGCAGGCCGGCGAGGTGCTGGCCAACGTCCGCGACTTCGGCGAGGTGAGCCTCGCGCCCCAGACGCGGGCCGACCTGAAGGTGGCCGATTCGGGCAAGGTGACCCTGGTCAGCCGCCCTGGGCAGCTGCACAGCGACGTCACCGGCCGCGGCAAGATCATCGAGGCCGGGGCCGCGCCCGCCGAACCGGCGCCCACGGTGGGCGAAGTCGCCCGGGACGCGACGAGTTAACGCGGCAAAGCGCCTTCCTTCCGCCCGCAAGGCGAGCGAGGTTTAACGAAACCGGCGCCTGTGCCCTATATGGGCGCCGACCCTCTTCGCAGACCCGAGGTATTGCGCTTGCCGACCGTGGCGTTTGTCAGCCCCAAGGGGGGTGCGGGAAAGACCACCGCTTCCATGCTGCTGGCCCTGGGGCTGGTCGAGCAGGGCCACAAGGTGGCGATGATCGACGCCGACCCGAACAAGCCGCTGGTGCACTGGGCCTCGCTGCCCGGCCGGCCGAACGCCATCAGCGTGCACGCCGCGCCGTTCGAGATGGACCTGCCCGACGCCCTGCGCGAGGCGAACGGCAAGAAACCGGATTGGATCATCCTCGACACCGAGGGCTCGGCCCGGGTCGGCCTGTCGTTCACGGCGGTGAAGCCGGATCTGGTCATCACCCCCCTGGCCTCCTCGGCGCTCGAGGCGCTGCAGGCGCTGAAGATGGCCGAGATCGTCGGCAATGCGGAAAAGAAGCTGCGCCGGCCGATCAAGCACGCCTGCCTGCTGACCCGCCTGCCGGCCGCCGTCCGGCCCAAGTCGCTGAAGGGCATCGTCGAGCAGCTGCGGATCAACAATATCGCCATCCTGCCCACCGGGATCATCGAGAAGGAGGCCTTCCGGATGATCTTCGCGCTCGGCGGCGATCTCGCGACGCTGGAGAAGAACGGCGTCTATGGCGTGGGCCAGGCCCGCACCATCGCCCACACCTACGTGAACGCCGTGAAGGAGTTCATGGGCCTGCTGGCGCCCAAGGAGGCCGAGCCGGCGATGGCCCCGGCGTCGCAGCCGCAGGCCATCGAGGGCCGGCTCGGCTGATGCCGGACGAGGCCCGCATCGTCTATCTCTTGATGGCTGCGGCCCTGGTCGCCCCGGCCGCCTTCGCGATCATCAAGCGCTGGTTCGACCGGCGGCGGTAGCATTCGACCCCTACCTCCCCCGCGAAGCGGCGGGAGGTAGGAGAAGCGCTAGTGCCCGTCCCCTTCCAGCTCGCCCATGGCGCTCTGCATGTAGTTCTGCTCGCCGAGCGAACGCAGCAGTCCGACCTGGGTCTCCAAGAAGTCGATGTGCTCCTCGGTGTCGGAGAGGATCTCCACCAGCACCTCGCGGGAGACGAAGTCGGCGGCGGCCTCGCATTGCTTGACGCCTTCGACGAGGGTGACCCGGCCGGAGGTCTCCAGCTCCAGGTCGGCCATCAGGCCTTCGCCGACGCTCTCGCCGATCTTCAGCTTGTGCAGGTCCTGCAGGTTGGGCAGGCCCTCGAGGAACAGGATCCTACGGATCAGCTTGTCGGCGTGCTTCATCTCGCCGATCGATTCTTCGTAGGTGATCTTGCCGAGCCGCTTCAGGCCCCAGTTCTCGTACATGCGGGCATGCAGATAGTACTGGTTGACCGCCGTCAGCTCGTTGGTCAGCACGGCGTTGAGCAGCCGGATGATGTCTCTGTCGCCCTGCATAGAAGCTCTCCGTCACTATTCGCGCGCAGCCTTTCCGCGCGTCGGGCGGGGAGTCAAAGCCTATCTTTGCAAGTGATTTGCGGTCGCTGATTTAGTTGCGAGCGACGCCGGCAAGTCTCTGATTTTATTGCCGCGCCTCTGGTAATCGGCGCGTGCGGCCGAGCTACTCGGCGGCGTACTTCAGCGCCTCGTCCTGCTCGTCCAGCATCTGGCGCATATCGCAGACGCAGCGGGCGCACTGGGGCTTGGAGTCACAAGCCTTGAAGATCTCGGCCGGGCGCCGCGCGCCGGCCTGGATGGCGGCGCGGACCTGACGTTCCCGGATCCCGTTGCAATTGCAGACGTACAAGTTGCGAACCCCTCGCAGATGGATCCTATGTACCAGATGCGAACGCCGTTGCAACTCATTTGCAACTGGGCGGTTGCGACGCGGCGCCGCGGGAGCCATCGTCCAGCTTGGGCGTTCCACAACCGGACGGGGCGCCTCGCGCGCGCCGAGTGCGAGGCCAGAACGACATGGACGCCGAGGCCCTGCTGCTGTCGCGGCTGCAGTTCGCCTTCACCATCGCGTTCCACATCATCTTCCCGAGCTTCACGATCGGGTTGGCGAGCTACCTCGCCGTGCTGGAAGGCCTGTGGCTGACCACGAAGAACGAGGCCTTCAAGACCCTCTACCTGTTCTGGGTGAAGATCTTCGCCCTCTCGTTCGGCATGGGCGTCGTCTCCGGGGTGGTGATGAGCTACCAGCTCGGCACCAACTGGAGCGTCTTCTCGGCCTTCGTCGCCCCGGTGATCGGGCCGCTGTTCGCCTTCGAGGTGCTCACCGCCTTCTTCCTCGAGGCCAGCTTCCTGGGCGTCATGCTGTTCGGCTGGCGCAAGGTCGGCCCGCGCCTGCATTTCGCCTCCACGGCGCTGGTCGCCGTCGGCACCCTGATGTCGGCCTTCTGGATCATCTCCGCCAACAGCTGGATGCAGCACCCGAGCGGCTACGCCCGCCTCCCGGACGGCTCGATCAGGGCGACGAGCTGGATGGAGGTGATCTTCTCGCCGACCTTCCCCGAGCGCTTCACCCACATGGTGCTGGCCGCTTACCTGACCACCGCCCTGGTGGTCGCCGGCGCCTCGGCCTGGCGGCTGCTGAAGTCGCGCGGCGAGACCGAGTCGGCGATCTCCCTGCGCATGGCGGTCGGCATGCTGGCCATCGTCGCGCCGCTGCAGCTGTGGGTCGGCGACATCTCCGGCAAGCAGATGCTGGAGAGCCAGCCCTCCAAGCTCGCGGCCATCGAGGCCTTCTGGGAGACGAGGGCCGAGCAGCCGTTCCACATCGCGGCCTGGCCCGACCGGGCCACGGAGTCGAACCGCTGGGAGATCTCGATCCCCAAGGTCGGCAGCTGGATCGTGGCCGGCGAGACCACCGCCGAGGTGCCGGGCCTGAGGAGCCTGGCGCCCGAGGACCGCCCGCCGGTGGCCATCGTCTTCTGGGCCTTCCGGATCATGGTCGGGCTCGGCCTGCTCATGATCCTCCTCGGACTCTGGGGCGCCTGGCTCTGCTGGCGGACCAAGGGGCCTGAGCACAGCCGGCCCTACCTGCGGACTTGCGTCGCCATGGCCCCGACGGGCTTCGTCGCCGTCATCTCCGGCTGGGTGGTCGCCGAGGTCGGCCGCCAGCCCTACGTGGTCTACGGCGTGCTGCGGACGGCCGATGCGGTCTCGCCGGTGGGCGCAGGCGAGGTCTCGGCCTCGCTGCTGGCCTTCCTGGTCGTCTACGGCATCGTGTTCAGCGTCGGCGCCCTCTACATCCTGCGACTGATGGCCGAAGGGCCCGTAGCCGGCGCCGGCGAGCCGCCGCCCGAGCATCCGGGGCCGCGCCAGCCCAGCCAGCCGATGGCCGCCGCGCCCGCCGATCCCGACCCGGAGGCCGGCCGATGAACCTCGATCTTCCGCTGATCTGGGCCGGGATCATCGCCATGGCGGTGCTGATGTACGTGCTGCTCGACGGCATGGACTTGGGCCTCGGCATCCTCTTCCCGTTCGCCGGCTCGCCGGAGGAACGGGACATCATGATGGACACCATCGCCCCGGTCTGGGACGGCAACGAGACCTGGCTGGTGCTGGGCGGCGGCGGCCTGTTCGCCGCCTTCCCGGTGGCCTACGCCGTGCTGGGGCCGGCGCTCTACGTGCCCATCCTCCTGATGTTGCTGGCGCTGATCCTGCGCGGCGTCGCCTTCGAGTTCCGGGCCCGCGGCCGGCGGCGGGGCAAGGCCTTCTGGACGGGCGCCTTCTACGCAGGCTCGATCGTCGCCACCCTGGCCCAGGGCTTCGTGCTCGGCGGCTTCATCCAGGGCGTCGAGGTGGAGGGCGAAGCCTTCGCCGGCGGGGCCTACGACTGGCTGACGCCCTACACCGTGCTGGTCGCGGTCGGGCTGGTGTTCGGTTACGCCCTCCTGGGCGCCTGCTGGCTGATCTGGCGGACCGAAGACGAGCTGCACGGCCGGGCCCGCCGCTGGGCCTGGGTGAGCGCCGCGGCCACCGCCCTGCTGCTGGCGGCGGTGAGCCTGGCGACGCTCTTCATCCATCCGGAAGTCGCCGTCCGATGGGGCTGGGAGGGCGGCCGCTTCGACCTCGCCCGCCTTGCGCCCCTGCTCGCCATCCCCGCCCTCGGCGCGGCCGGCCTGGCCCTGCTGGTCGTCGGGCTGAAGCGCCATTCGCACGCCCTGCCCTACTTCGGCGCGACCATCGTCTTCCTGTCCGGCTACATCGGCCTGGCGGTGAGCTTCTTCCCGAACATCGTCCCCTACGACCTGACCTTCCGCCAGGCGGCCTCGGCGGACAACGCGCTGGGCCTGATGCTGGTGGGCGTGGCGATCCTGCTGCCGGTGATCCTGGGCTACACCTTCTGGGTCTACTGGCTGTTCCGCGGCAAGGTGACGGCCGGTGCGGGCTATCATTGAACCGCCGCCCGAGGGGGACGAGCCGGCCGGGCCGCTGTGGCGCCGGCTGGCCTGGTTCTTCGGCCTGGCGCTCGCCGGCCTGCTGGCGACCGCCGCGGTCGCCTACGGCCTGAGGGCGCTTCTCGCCGCGGGCTGATATAGAGCCCCGCCATGAGCCAAGCCGACTGCCGCCTCTACCTGATCACCCCGCCCGCCATCGACGACCTGGCCGCGTTCGGGCGCGAACTCGCCCATGCGCTCGACGCCGGCGACGTGGCGGCCCTGCAGATCCGCCTGAAGGACGCCCCCGACGAGGTCGTGGCCGCCGCCGTCGACGCCCTGACGCCGATCTGCCACGCCAGGGACGTGGCTGTGATCCTCAACGACCGCCCGGACCTGGCCGCCAGGCTGGGCTGCGACGGGGTGCACGTGGGCCAGTCGGACGCCCCCTACGCCGAGGCGCGCCGGCTGATGGGCCCGGACCGCATGGTCGGCGTGACCTGCCACGACAGCCGGCACCTGGCCATGGAGGCCGCCGAGGCCGGCGCCGACTACGTCGCCTTCGGGGCCTTCTTCCCGACCACGACCAAGGACGCGCCGACCCGCGCCGAACCGGAGATCCTGACCATCTGGCAGGAGACCATGCAGACCCCCTGCGTCGCCATCGGCGGCATCACCGTCGAGACCGCGCGCGAGATCGTCCGGGCCGGCGCCGACTTCCTGGCGGTGTCGGCGGGCGTCTGGAAGCATCCGGAAGGCCCGGCGGCCGCCGTCGCGGCGCTGAACGCCGAGATCGCCAAGGGGCTGGCCGAACGGGGCTAAGCGCCTTGCCTTGGCCCCACCCTGCCACTATCCCGGCCCCTCGACGTCCACGGAGCCCAGATGTCCACCCAGTCCGCCCTCCTGAAGGTGATGAGCGATGCGGCTCGCAAGGCCGCCCGCGGGCTGAACCGCGACTTCGGCGAGCTGGCCGAGCTGCAGGTCTCGAAGAAGGGCGCCGCCGACTTCGTCTCCGCCGCCGACCTGAAGGCCGAGCAGGTGCTGTTCGAAGCCCTGACCAAGGCCCGCCCCGGCTACAGCTTCCACGGCGAGGAGCGGGGCCTGATCGAAGGCACCGACAAGACCCACACCTGGATCGTCGACCCGCTCGACGGCACCACCAACTTCCTGCACGCCCTGCCGCACTTCGCCATCAACATCGCCCTGCAGCGCGAGGGGCAGGTGGTCGCCGCGGTGACCTACAACCCCGCCACCAACGAGCTGTTCTGGGCCGAGAAGGGCAAGGGCTGCTTCGTCAACGACAAGCGGCTGCGGGTCGCGGCCCGCACCCGGCTCGACGAATCCCTGCTGGCCACCGGCATCCCGTTCCTGGGCCATGGCCAGCACGCGCGGTTCCTGAAGGAGCTGCA
This sequence comes from Phenylobacterium terrae, assembly GCF_042681205.1. Lineage (NCBI taxonomy): Bacteria > Pseudomonadati > Pseudomonadota > Alphaproteobacteria > Caulobacterales > Caulobacteraceae > Phenylobacterium > Phenylobacterium terrae. The sequence continues at coordinate 2,035,945 of NZ_JBHUEY010000001.1, read as the reverse complement.
CCAGCTCAGCCAACGGGTCGCCGGCGTGCGCCGGTTCGGCTCGGCGGCCCTGGACCTGGCCTATGTCGCGGCCGGCCGGTTCGACGGCTACTGGGAGCGGGACCTCTCGCCCTGGGACCTGGCGGCCGGGACCCTGCTGGTCACCGAGGCCGGCGGCAAGGTGACGGACCTCGAGGGCGGCTCGGACGTGCTGACCAAGGGCAGCGTCTGCGCCGCCAACCTCGACCTCCACCCGCTGCTGCTCGAACGGCTGCAGGCGGCCGCGTGACGGGCCTGACGCGCCGCGCGCTCGCCGCGGCGGGTCTCGCCGCCGCCCTGCCGGCGCACGCTCAGGTCACCGGGAAGCGGCCGCTGGTCATCGCCCACCGCGGCGCGAGCGGCCAGCTGCCGGAGCACACCCTCTCCTGCTATCTCCTCGCCATCCAGCAGGGCGCCGATTACATCGAGCCCGACCTGGTGGTGACCAAGGATGGCATCCTGGTCGCCCGGCACGAGAACGAGATCTCGGCCACCACGGACGTCGCCGACAAGCCGAACTTCGCCCGCCGCAAGAAGACCAAGACCATCGACGGCAAGCCGGTGGAGGGCTGGTTCGTCGAGGACTTCACCCTGGCCGAGCTGAAGACCCTGCGGGCCCGCGAACGGCTGCCGAAGATCCGCCCCGCCAACGCCAAGTATGATGGCAACGAGGCCATCCCGACCTTCCACCAGATCGTCGAGCTGGCCCGCGTCGAGAGCGCCAAGGCCAAGCGCACCATCGGCGTCTATCCGGAGATGAAGCACCCGAGCTATTTCCGCTCGATCGGGCTGGCCCTCGAGCCGCGGCTCGCGGCGGCCCTGAAGACGCAGAGCCTGGATTCGCGCAGCTCGCCGGTGTTCGTGCAGAGCTTCGAGCCCGAGTCGCTCAGGCGCTTCCGCCGGCTCTCGCCCGTGCGCCGGGTCCAGCTGATCGCCGCCGAGGGCGGGCCGGCCGACGAGAAGGGCGCCCGCTACGCCGACATGCTCACGCCGGCGGGCCTGAAGGCGATCAAGGCCTACGCCGACGGAATCGGCGTGGAGCTGCCCCTCGTGCTGAACCTGGACGACGGCGCCGTCGGCCCGCCCACCCCGCTGGTCGCCAACGCCCACGCCGCCGGCCTGCAGGTCCACGCCTGGACCGTCCGGGCCGAGAACCACTTCCTGCCCGCGAACCTGCGGCGCGGGACCGCTCCGGACGCCTACGGCGACGTCCACAGCCTGCTCCGGGCCCTCTACGCCGCCGGCATCGACGGCGTGTTCAGCGACTTCCCGTGGGTGGCGGTGCAGGTGCGCGGCGGGAAGTAATCCTTCCTCCCCTTTAGGGGAGGGAGCTCTCACGTCCCGAACTGCAGCGCGGCGAGCCGCGCGTAGAGGCCGCCCTTGGCCACCAGTTCGTCGTGGGTCCCCTGCTCGACCGCCTTGCCGGCCTCCATCACCACGATGCGGTCGGCCTTGAGGACCGTGGCCAGGCGGTGGGCGATAACCAGCGTCGTGCGGCCGGCCATGGCGGTGTCGAGCGCGGCCTGGACGAGGCGCTCGTTCTCGGCGTCGAGGGCGCTGGTGGCCTCGTCGAGCAGCAGGATGGGCGCCTCGCGGACCAGCGCGCGGGCGATGGCCAGCCGCTGGCGCTCGCCGCCGGAGAGGGTGCGGGCCCGCTCGCCCAGGCGGGTCTGATAGCCCTCCGGCAGGGCGTCGAGGAAGCCGGCCTGCGCGGCGCGGGCGGCCGCGCGCACGTCGTCGAGATCGGCGTCCTCGCGGCCGAAGCGGATGTTCTCCAGCGCCGAACCCGAGAACAGCGGCGAGTCCTGGGCGACCAGCGCCATCCGCCGGCGCACCTCCACGGGATCGGCGGCGCGCAGGTCCACACCGTCCAGCCGCACCGCGCCCGATTGCGGGTCGTAGAAGCGCAGCAGCAGGCGGAAGACGGTGCTCTTGCCCGCCCCCGAGGGCCCCACCAGCGCCACCCGCTCCCCCGGCCGCACCTGGAGCGTAAAGCCGTCCAGCGCCGGCAGGTCGGGCCGGCCGGGGTAGGCGAAGACCACGTCCTCGAAGGCGATTTCGCCGCGGGACGGGCTGGGCAGCGGGACCGGGACGGCCGGCGCGGCGATGCGCGGCCTGGCGTCCATCAGCTCGCCGATCCGCTCCATGGCCCCGGCCGCCTTCTGCAGGTCGCCCCAGGTCTCGCCGAGCGCGCCGACCGAGCCGGCCGCCAGCACCGAGAGGAAGGCGAACTGGAAGAGGGCGCCCCAGCTCATCTCGCCGCGCAGGCCCGCGTGGACGCCGAGCCAGAAGACCCCGACCACGCCGCCGAACACCAGGGCGATGACCAGGGCGGTCATCACCGCCCGCGCGGTGATCCGCCGCAGCGAGGTGGCGAAGGCGTCCTCCACCGCCTCGCCGAAGCGGGATGCGGCGGCGCGCTCGCGGCCGAAGGCCTGCACCGTCTCCAGCCCGTCCAGCGTCTCGCCGGCGTAGCCGACGGCGGCGGCGAACCGGTCCTGGGTGGAGGTGGTGAGCTTCCTCACCCGGCGGCCGAACAGGAACAGCGGCGCCAGGACCAGCGGGAAGCCGGCCAGCACCAGGCCGGTCAGCGTCGGGCTCACCCAGACCAGCAGGATCAGCGCCCCGATCAGCATCACCAGGTTGCGCAGGGCGACGGAGATCGAGGTCGCCAGCAGCGTCTCGACGATCTGGATGTCGGTGGTCAGGCGCGAGAGCACCTCGCCGGTGCGCACGGACAGGAAGAAGGACGGGTCCAGCGTCAGGATGTGGCCGTAGGCGGCCTTGCGCAGATCGGCGACCACCCGCTCACCGAGCTTGGTGACGAAGAAGTAGCGCAGCGCCGTGGCGATCCCCAGCGCCAGCGCCACCGCGCCCAGCAGCAGGAACCAGCGGTCGACCTGCGCCGCCTGGGCGGTGGTCAGGTTGTCGACCAGCAGCCGCACCGCGCCCGACAGGCCCAGCGTCGCCGCCGTGGAGCCGAACAGGAAGACGACGCTGAGGATCGCATCGCCCATGTGCGCCCGGGCGAAGGGCAGCAGGCGCGAGAGGGTCTTGAGGTCGCGGCTCTTGCCGCGCCGCGCGGCCTCCTCCGTCAGGTTGTGGACCAGGCTCGCGCCTGCGCTCGGCCGCCCCTGGGCGTCGGCTTGCGGGGCCGCAGATTCACTCACTAAGCGCTCGCCCTTGCCTTCGGGGGCCCTCTTGAAGTATAGGCCCGGCTCCTTTGGGGCCCGCCGCAGCGGGCCCTGCCTCATTCAGGCCGACCCTTTACGTCAGGCGCACGCGCGATGAAACAAGACACCCACCCGGACTACCACTTCATCACCGTGGTCATGACCGACGGCACCACCTACCAGACCCGTTCGACCTACGGGAAGGAAGGGGCCACGCTGCACCTGGACATCGACCCGAAGACCCACCCGGCCTGGACCGGCGGCAACCAGCAGCTGCTGGACCGCGGCGGCCGTGTCTCCCGCTTCAACGCCAAGTTCGGCGCCTTCACGCGGAAGTAGCTCGGGTCACAATCCGAATTCGCGAAACGCCGCGCCCCTCGGGCGCGGCGTTTTTCGTTGGGCGCCCTCCTCTCCCCCGCGCTTCGCGTCGCAGGAGAGGAGACTTCCTACCCCCCGAACGCGCTGCGCAGGCGGTCGAACTGGGACTGGACGGGGTTGGCGGGCTCGGCGCCTTCGTCCTGGGCCAGGTACATCCGCTCGTCGAGGTGACGGACCCGCTCGTAGAGGCGCTCGGCCCGGTGCAGCAGTCCGGTCAGGCCCGGCGGCAGCTCGGCCTCGGCTTCCGGACGGGACTTGGAGACCTCCTGGGCGCCCAGGCGGTAGCGGGCGTCGCAGGCCGCCTCGGGGGCCATGTCGCCCTCCTTCACCGCCCGCTGGACCAGCAGCCAGGAGGCCACCTGCATCAGCCGGGTGGTCAGCCGCATGCTCTCGGCCGCGTAGGCCAGGGCCGCGTTGCGGGAGAGCAGCTTGGATTCCTGCCGCCCGGCGCCGTCCAGATAGGCGGCGGTTTCCTCCACGAGGTCCATGCCCTCCTGGAAGGTGCGCTCGAACAGCTCAGAGCGGGCGAAATCGCGGATCACGGTCGCGCGCCAGGGCCCGGTCGGGTCGGTCTCGCTCATGGGGGCGTCACGCCTCTTCCGTCAGCCTGCGGAGCAAATCGGCTCCGCCTCTAGCGGGCTGCAACGCCCGTGCCAAGCCGTTGTCCAGAAAGCTCAATTCTTGCCGCCGGAGAACAGGGCGTCGGCCGCGGCGCGCCCGGAGCGCTTCTTGTCGATCTGGGCCTGCACCCGGGCGATTTCGCCATTCAGGATGGCGATCCGCTCCTCGAGTTCGGCCACGCCGAACAGCTCCAGGTCCTCCCTGACCGCTTCGGCGAGGCGCTGGCCGCGTCCGATGCGGACATCCGCCGGTTCGTCGATGGCCACGCGAGCCTCCCTTTGCGGCCTGAGCTCCAGCCGGCTATTTGGCCGCAGCGCCGGTGAAGGCGCAAGTTCGCGGAGGTCACACCGATGAGCCAATCGACGCAGGGCCAGAGCATGGCCGCGGTCGCCATCGAGGGCGGCAAGGGCCCGGCCCAGGCCCTGAAGACGGTGCAGATCCCCCGCCCGGCGCCGGGGCCCGGCCAGATCCTGATCAAGGTGCAGGCGGCCGGGGTGAACCGGCCCGACATCGCCCAGCGCCAGGGCTTCTACCCGCCGCCGCCGGGCGCGCCGGAAACCATGGGCCTGGAGGTCGCCGGCGAGGTGGCGGAGGCCGCCGGCCGCTGGCAAGTGGGCGACCGGGTCTGCGCCCTGCTGGGCGGGGGCGGCTATGCCGAGTACGCGGTCTGCGACGCCCGGCACGCCCTGCCGATGCCGAAGGGCCTGGACTTCACCGAGGCGGCCGGCCTGCCCGAGACCGTCTTCACCGTCTATGCCAACGTCTTCGAGCACGGGTCGCTGAAGGCGGGCGAGACCCTGCTGGTCCACGGGGCGACCTCCGGCATCGGCGTGACCGCCATCCAGATGGGCAAGGCCGCCGGCGCCAAGGTGATCGCCACCGGCCGCGGCGCGGCCAAGGCCGAACAGGCCCGGCAGATGGGCGCCGACGTCGCCGTCGACGCCACGAGCGAGGATTTCGCCGAGGTCGCCGCACGCGAGGGCGGCGTGGACGTGGTCCTCGACATGGTCGGCGCCCCCTATTTCGAGCAGAACCTGAAGGCGCTGAACACCGGCGGGCGGATCGTCTACATCGCCGCCCAGGCCGGCGGGACCCTCGAGGTGCCGATCGGCCGGCTGATGCAGAAGCGCGGCCTGATCACCGGCTCGACCCTGCGCCCCCGCCCCGCCGACGAGAAGGCGCGCCTCGCCGCCGAGGTCGAGCGCGTGGTCTGGCCCTGGATCGAGGCCGGCAAGGTCAGGCCCCACGTCGACCGCACCTTCCCGCTCGCCGAGGCCGCCCAGGCCCACGCCCACGTGGAGAGCGGGACGCACCTGGGGAAGGTCGTCCTCGTCACCTGACGGGCGAGCCCCGCCCCACGTCTGTACTGGAAATTCGAACGCGGACCCCAGCGCGTCATTCGTCTGGGCATTGACGCGCAGGCAGACATACCCGTATTTCTAAGCTTAACAGATAACACTGATAAGCGATCGGGGGAGACTATGGGGTTCAAGCATCGGTTGCTGCTGTCCGGAGCGGCGCTGAGCGTCGCGTTCGGCGCGACGGCTGCGCGGGCGCAGGAGGAAGCCAGTCTCCTGGACGAGGTGGTGGTCACCGCCGAGAAGCGCGAGGAGAGCATCCAGGATGTGCCGGTGGCGATCACCGCCTTCACGGCCGAGCGCCGCGAGCTGATCGGCATCGAGACGGTCACCGACATGACCAACTTCACGCCGGGGCTGAACTACTCGGTCGGGACGGACCGGATCACCCTGCGCGGCATCGGACGGCTGACCAACAACCTCGCCTCCGAGGGCGGCGTCGCCAACTACGTCGACGGCGTCTACTCCTCCTCGAGCGTCTCGGCCGGCGGCTCGCCGCTGATGATCGACCGGGTGGAGGTGCTGCGCGGCCCGCAGGGCACGCTCTATGGCCGCAACTCCATCGGCGGGGCGATCAACACGATCTCGAAGCGTCCGACCAACGAGTTCTACGCGGAGGTCCGCGCCACCTTCGCCAACTACGACCGGCAATATTACGAGGGGGTGATCTCCGGCCCGATCACCCAGGGACTGCGCTACCGCCTGTCGGTCGGGCGCCTGAACCAGGACGAGGGCTGGTTCACCAACTACGCCGGCGGCCCCGACGAGGGCGAGATCCGGGACAGCTGGTACTACGAAGGACAGCTGGAAGCCGACCTGGGCGAGAACGTCGAGGCCTGGGTGAAGGTGGCCTTCAGCCAGTACAACAACCGCGCCTCGCCGGGCGGCCGCAGCGGCGGCTCCTTCGCCCAGCCGGACCCCTCGTTGTTCGGGCCCGGCAGCCTGTCGCCCTCGACCGGCTTCGGCTACCTGAGCGGCGCCAACCTGGTGGCCATCGGCCCGATCCGCGGCAACACCGTGCTGCAGACCGGCGACCTGCGCGGGTTCTCGACCAACATCCCCGGCGAGAACGACCAGGAAAGCGAGTCGATCGTCGGCGAGATCATCTGGCGCCTGCCCGGCATGGATCTGAAGTACCTGGCCGGCTACTCGCACTACGACTACGAGCTGACCACCGACTTCGACGCCTCGGCGATCGTCTCCTACCAGGTACCGTTGAACCCGACGGGCCTGTGCGCCCTGCTGGGCCCGGCCCGCTGCCAGCCGTTCACGGTCTTCCCGAACGTCGTCTCGCAATATGTGGAGGACAAGGAGTGGTGGAGCCACGAGGTGAACCTCACCTCAACCACCGAGGGGCCCCTCCAGTGGATCGTCGGCGCCTACTACTATCATGAGAAGTACCGCCAGCCGGTCACCCTGACCGAGCCGGACCAGCCGCAGCTGGCCGCCCCGCTCGGCGCCGCGCCCAACCCGCTGCGGATCATCTACCACACCAACCAGGCGATGGAGGCCGAGTCCAAGGCCGTCTTCGGCCAGATCGACTGGTCCTTCGCCCCCACCTGGAGGGCCACCGTCGGCCTGCGCTACACCCAGGACGAGAAGGCCGGCGTCGAAAGCACCCGGCAGATGTGCCTGGGCCTGCCATCCTGCCTGGCCTCGATCGCCGGCCTGTTCGGGGTGAGCCCCGCCAACGCCACCATCGCCAACCTGGGCTCCCTGACCCCGGCCCTGGACATCACCAACTCGGTGGCCTCGGGCCTGCCGCCGGCGGGGGTGACCGCGCCGCAGAACGGCGTGGTCGGTCCGGCGGTGACCAATCCGGCGACCGGCATCCGCTCGCGCGCCCTGGCCGGCGAGTGGGACGCCTGGACCGGCACCGCCGGCCTGGAGTGGAAGCCCGAAGAGGAGACGCTGGTCTATGGCCGCTACAGCCGCGGTTACAAGGCCGGGGGCTTCAACTCCGGCACCATCACCGCCTTCCCCGAGACCAAGCCCGAGTTCGTCGACGCCTACGAACTGGGCGTGAAGCGGGACTGGTCGCGCAGCTTCCAGACCAACATCTCGGCCTTCTACTACGACTACACCGACGCCCAGGTGCTGGTGACCTACCAGCCGGAAATCGGCCCCCGCTATTCCACCTATTTCAACCTGCCCAAGTCGACGATCCAGGGGATCGAGATCGAGAGCACCTGGGCGCCGCTCGACAACCTCCGGATCCTGGCCAACTACGCCTATCTCGACGCCCAGATCGACGAAGCCTGCTGCATCGTCGACTCCGACGATCCGACCGCCATGCTCCCGGGCGCCCGCCCGGCCGGCCCGCTGGGACCGATCGACGCCGCGACCGGCCAGCCGACCCGGGGGCAGGACCTGGCCGGCCAGACGCTGCCGGCCTCGCCCAAGCACAAGGTGGCCGTGAACGCCCTCTACACCTGGGATCTCGCACCGGGCTCCCTGACCGGTTCGATCAGCTGGCTGTGGCGGGACGAGGTCTATTCCTCGATGTTCAACCGCGAACTGAACCTCGCCCCGTCGCGCAGCCAGATCGACGCCCGGCTGACCTTCACCGACGCGGAGGACCGCTACACCCTGGTCGCCTACGTCCAGAACCTGACGGACGAGGAGGACATCGACAGCATTGGCGCCTCGCGCAACTCGCTCGGCGTCATTCAGCCGGGGGCCTACTCGCTGGTCCCGCCCCGGACCTACGGGGTGCAGATCCAGTATCGCTTCTAGAGCCCTAGATCCCTCTAGAGCCACCTGGGCGCGCCGCTTCCGCGGCGCGCCCTTTCTTTGCCCGCGGCGTGGCCCGGCCAACACACCGGCGCTGGATACCACTCTTTAGAATCGCTCCGGCACAGTGCGGAAACGACGTGACGTTGACGGGAGCGCCGCCGTACCGCACCTTCCGACCAACGAAAAATAACGACGATCTGTTGGGGAGAAACAATCGTGAGCCGCAAGACGCCACTCATGGTGACCACAGCGCTGGTCACCGCAACGCTCGCGGGCGCCGCCCACGCGCAGGACTCCACGCCCAGGACCACCGAGAACCCCAATCAGGGCCTCGCGGCGGGCAACGTCATCGAAGAGATCGTGGTCACCGCCGAAAAGCGGGAGCAGAGCCTGCAGGACGTGCCGGTCGCGGTCTCGGCCTTCACCGACGAGACCCGCGAAGTGGTCGGCATCCGCTCCGTGCAGGACCTGACCAACTTCACGCCGGGCCTCGCCTACGCGACCAACACCGACCGCATCAACATGCGCGGCATCGGCCGGTTCACCAACAACCGCTCCTCCGAGGGCGGCGTGGCGATGTACAGCGACGGCTTCTTCACCTCCTCGGTGACGTCCTTCGCCCGCTCCACGCTGTTCATCGAGCGCACCGAGGTGCTCCGCGGTCCGCAGGGCACCCTCTATGGCCGCAACGCCATCGGCGGGGCGCTGAACATCATCTCCAAGCGGCCGACCGATGAGTTCTACGCCGAGGTCCGCGCCAACTTCGAGAACTACGACCTGCAGACCTACGAGGCGGCGGTGTCCGGGCCCCTATGGGGCAACATCCGCGGTCGCCTGGCCGGGACCTATACCAGCCAGGACGAGGGCTACTTCACGAACATCAGCGACGGGCGCACCGAGGGTGGGCGCGGGGACACCTGGCAGATCGAGTACCAGCTCGACGGCGAGCTGGCGGACGGCAAGTTCGAATGGTGGTTCAAGGGCTCCACCGCGGAGTGGGACACCTTGGGCCGCGGCCCGGGCGGGCGCACCACCGCCGTGATCGGCCAGCGTGAGATCGGGCAACTGCTGATCGGCGCGGCCCCGTCGCTCACCCCCAACCCGAGCTTCGGCTACACCACGCCCTATGCCGCCAACAGCGGCGACCTGCGGCTGTTCGACACCAATACGCCGAACGTCATCACGCTCGAGGACGTGGACTTCACGCTCCACGCCACCTTGCACCTCGACGGGTTCGACATCCGCTATATCGGCGGCCACCACTATTACGACTACCGGCTGCAGTCGGACCTGGACAACAGCTCCAACGTCGGGCCGATCCAGATCACCAGCGCCACGCCGTTCTTCCGCACGCCGACCAATCCGACCGGCGCGCCGGGCTTTGCGATTCCGCCGGGGGGCATCGCCTTCTTCCCCAGCCAGGTGAACCAGTACCACGAAGAAGTCTGGTGGTTCTCGAACGAGCTGAACTTCGCCTCGACGACGGACTCGCCGCTGCAGTGGCTGTTCGGGCTCTACCAGTACCGGGAAGGCTCCAACTACACGCTGTCCGACGCCCGCTTCCCGGACCAGCCGCAGTTCGCCAACCCGATCAACTTCAACATCGCCGCCCCGACCGCGTTCGTGCCGGCGGCCCCCAACCCGCTGCGCCGCTACGCCTACGGCAGCTCCCAGAACGTCAACGAGTCCTACGCCGCCTACGGGCAGGTGGACTGGGAGATGACCGAGCAGTGGAAGCTCACCGCGGGCCTGCGCTACACCTATGACCGCAAGCGCGCCTTCGAGAGCGCCCGGCTGTTCTGCTGGCTCTCGACCAGCCCCGGGTGTCCGACGCGGGCGTTCCTGACGCCGGTGGACGTCACCTCCATCGTCGTGGGCCAGGGCCCCCAGATCGACCCAGCCGTGGTCGTGGCGCCCTACACCGATCCCACCACCGGCTACCGCCATCGCCTGCTCGAGCAGGACTGGGACGCCTTCAGCGGAACCCTGGGCGTCCAGTGGGAGCCCGATCCCGACACCATGGCGTACGCGAAGTACACGCGCGGCTACAAGGCCGGCGGCTTCAACGCCGGCACCGTCACCCTTCAGCAGCTGGTCTCTACGGACAAGGAGCTGATCGACGCCTACGAGATTGGCCTGAAGAAGAACTTCGGCGGCAACCTCCAGGTCAACGCGTCCGCCTTCTACTACGAGTACAGCGACATCCAGGCGCCTCTCTCCGGGATCAATCCGATCACGCAGAACGCCACCACCGAGTTCTTCAACCTGCCGCAGGCGACGAGCAAGGGCTTCGAGCTGGAGACCATCTGGCAGCCGATCGACAACCTTCAGCTGCTGCTCAACTACTCGTATCTGGACGCGACGATCGAAGAGGCTTGCTGCTTCAGCGATCCGGACGATCCCAACGCCACCCAGCCCGGCGCCCAGCCCGCGACGCCGACCGGTGCGCAGAACCTCTCGGGCCAGAAGCTGCCTTCGTCGACGCCGCACCGGGTGACGGTGAACGCCAACTACACCTGGGAGCTGGCGCCTGGCGACCTGACGGCCTCGGTGAGCTACGTCTGGCGCGACGACACCTACTATTCGGTGTTCAACCGCTGGTACAACCAGGCCAAGGCCTACGAGACGGTGGACGCGCGGGTCCTGTTCAACGACGCCGACGACCGGTTCACGGTCATCGGGTTCGTCAAGAACATCTTCGATGTGGAAGGCGCGGCCGGGGCGGACGCCAACCGGCGCAACACCGCCATGCTGCCGACGTTCGGCTTCATCACCCGCAACCTGTCGCTGATCGCGCCGCGCACCTACGGCGTCGAGCTGCAGTACCGGTTCCGGTAGAGACCCCTTTCAGGAGAGCAAGGCGGGGCGCGTCGCGCGAGCGGCGCGCCCCTTGTTTTTCCGGCGAAGGCCCGACCGTTTCGGCTCCGCCGGATTGTGTCTATTCGGTAAGAACAAAGTCGTTGACGCCGCGTCGCCACCTAAGCACCGTTGAGGAATAAGCGGTCGACGCGCGCGCCTCCTGCCGAGGTTGCTTGCCGACGCAATAATAATTTGGCCGGGCAAACTTGCCGGGCAGGAGGAACAGGGTGACGTGCGGCCACAATTCGCTGGCGCGCGAGCTGGCGATGCTCGCCTTCATCTTTCCTCGACATCTTGGGCCGGCCGCGTGAGGCGCGGACGGCGAGCGCGGCCGCTTGCGGCGGAGCGCGCCTGCTCGTGAGCCTCAAGGAGAGTGTATGACGCAGACGGAAACAGCGGCGCCGCGTCTCAGCTTCCCGGTGAAGCTGATCTACGGCCTGGGCTCGATCGCCTATGGCCTCAAGAACCAGCTGATCGCCAGCCTGCTGCTGCTCTACTACAACCAGCTGATGGGCGTGCCCGCCCACATCGTCAGCCTGGCGCTGTCGGCCTCGATGATCCTGGACGCCTTCTGGGACCCGGCGGTCGGCTATTTCTCCGACGGCCTGCGTTCCCGCTGGGGGCGGCGCCACCCGCTGATGTATTTCTCCGCCATCCCGTTCGCGATCTCGTTCGTGCTGCTGTGGCATCCGCCCGAGGGCCTCAGCGACTGGCAGATGTTCGGCTGGCTGCTGACCTTCGTGATCCTCTCGCGGGCCACCATCAGCCTCTACGAGGTGCCGAGCTCGGCGCTGGCGCCGGAGCTGGCGCCCGACTACCACGACCGCACGGTGCTGCTCAGCTACCGCTATCTGTTCGGCACCATCGGCGGCGCCCTTTCGGCGATCATGGCCTACGGCTGGTTCCTGCGCTCCACGCCCGAGCAGCCGATGGGCCAGCTCAACGAGGCCGGCTACAGCCCTTATGCGATCACCGTCGCCCTGATCACCATCGTGGTGATCATCTTCTCGGCCGCCGGCACCCACCACACCATCCCGCGCCTGCACGTGCCGCCCAAGCGGCGGGCCAGCCCGGCGGAGATCTTCCGGGAGATGTTCGCCACCCTGTCGAACAGGAACTTCCTGGTGATCCTGATCGCCGGCGCCTTCTCCGGCATCATGCTGGGCATGGTCAGCGGCCTGCACATCTACTTCAGCACCTATTTCTGGGAGCTGCCGTCCTCGAGCCTGCTGATCATCGTGCTGGCGCCGCTGATCTCCTCGCCCATCGGGGCGATCCTGGCGCCGAAGATCTCGCGCAGGATCGGCAAGAAGCCCACCGCCATGCTGCTGCCGGCGATCGGCATCACCATCTCGATCGCGCCCATCGTGCTGCGGCTGATGGGGCTGATGCCGCCGAACGGCACCGACATCCTGCTGTGGATCCTGGTGGTCGACCGCATCCTGGCCTCGGCCTGCCACACCGGCGCGGCGATCATGCTGACCTCGATGCTGGCCGACACGGTGGAGGAGAGCCAGGTGAAGACCGGCCGCCGGTCCGAGGCGCTGCTGCTGTCGGCGGACAACACCCTGCAGCGGCTGGCGCAGGGCCTGTCGGTGATCATCCCGGGCGTGCTGCTGACCGTCGTCGGCTTCCCCGAAAAGGCCAAGCCGGGCTCGATCGATCCGCAGATCCTCACCAACCTGGCCTACATCTACGTGCCGGTGGTCTACGTCGCCGTGCTCGCCATGGCCGGCATGCTGGTCTTCTACAGGATCAGCAAGGAGGCCCACGAGCAGAACCTCGCCAAGCTGCGCGAGGCGACAGCGACGGCCGAGGCCATCGTCGAAGCCGATCCCCTGCCGAGCCCGGCAGGGACGATCGGGGTGCAGAGCCGGCCGATCTAGGGCGGCGAACGGGGCCGGAGGGAGAGCATGACGCAGACGGCCACGGCTCCCCCTCGGCTCAGCTTCCCGGTGAAGCTGGTCTACGGCTTCGGCTCCATCGCCTACGGGCTGAAGAACCAGCTGATCAGCAGCCTGCTGCTGCTCTACTACAACCAGCTGATGGGCGTGCCGGCCCACATCGTCAGCCTGGCGCTGTCGGCCTCGCTGATCCTGGACGCGCTTTGGGACCCGTTCCTCGGCTTCGTCTCTGACGGCATGCGCACCCGCTGGGGCCGGCGCCATCCGCTGATGTACCTCTCGGCGGCGCCCTTCGCGCTCAGCTTCATCCTGCTGTGGCACCCGCCGGCGGGGCTCAGCGACTGGCAGATGTTCGGCTGGCTGCTGGTGTTCGTCATCCTCTCGCGGGCCACCATCAGCCTCTACGAGGTGCCGAGCTCGGCGCTGGCGCCCGAGCTGGCGCCCGACTACCACGAGCGGACCGGCCTGCTCGGCTACCGGCTGGTGTTCAACGCCATCGGCGCGGCGCTCGCCGCCGTGCTCGCCTATGGCTGGTTCCTGCGCTCCACGCCGGACCAACCCATGGGGCAGTTGAACGCGGCCGGATACAGCCCCTACGCCGTCACCGTCGCAGCGATCACCGTGGTGGTGATCCTCGTCTCGACGGCTGGGACCCACCACACCATCCCCCGGCTCCACATTCCGCCCAAGCGGCGCACCGAGCCGGGCGAGATCCTGCGCGAGCTGGTCTCCACCCTCTCGAACCGCAATTTCCTGGTCCTGCTCTGCGCCGGCGCCTTCATCGGCGTGATGCTGGGCATGGTCGGCGGGCTGACGCTCTACTTCAGCACCTACTTCTGGGAGCTGCCCTCCTCCAAGCTGCTGATCCTGATGCTGGCGCCGCTGTTCGCCACGCCGGTGGGGGCGCTGCTGGCCCGCCTCGTCTCCCAGAAGGTCGGCAAGCGCTCGACGGCCATGCTGCTGGGCCTGGGCGGGATCACCGTCAGCCTCTCGCCGATCGTGCTGCGCCTGATGGGACTGATGCCGCCGAACGGCTCGGACGCCCTGCTGTGGATCCTCGCGGCGGCGCAGTTCCTGGCCACCTCCGGCATCTCCGGCGCGGCGATCATGCTGACCTCGATGCTGGCGGACACCGTGGAGGAGAACCAGGTGAAGACCGGCCGCCGGTCCGAGGCCCTGCTGCTGTCGGCCGACAGCACGCTGCAGCGGCTGGCCCAGGGGCTGTCGGTGATCATCCCGGGCGCCCTGCTGACTGCCGTCGGCTTCCCCGAGGGGGCCAAGCCCGGGCAGGTGGACCCGCAGATCCTCAACAACCTGGCGCTGGCCTACGTGCCGACCGTCTACATCGCCATCCTGATCGCGGCGGGCGTGCTGTTCCTCTACCGGCTCGACAAGGAAGGCCACGAGCGCAACCTGGCGACCATCCGCGAGACCGCCGCCGTCACCGAGGCGATCGCCGAGGCCGATCCCCTGCCCGCACACGTCGGTCCGGTCGGCGTCCAGAGCCGGCCGGTCTGACAGAGGTGACAAGTAGGTCTTCGCCCAACCCGGCACCGGCGGACATCGGTGGCGGGTTGCGCGGAGCGCTACGTGTCACCCATCCCTTCAGCCGCCCCGCTGGGCCGGCAGTTCGAAAATGCCCATCAGCAGGGGGCGGACGAACACCGCCGGGGCCGCCTTCTGCTTCACGCCCGGGACCCAGAAGCTCAGCTCGGCGCCGGCGTTGAGGGTGGCGTTCAGCATCTGTGCGGCGATGAACGGGTCCACCGGCCGGATCGAGCCCTCGGCGATGCCGTCGGAGATCATGCCGGCGAAGCGGTCGGAGACCCGATTGGACTGCTCCACCATCTTGCCGCGGATGTGCTCGGGCACGGCGCTGAGCGCCGAGGTGCGCAGCAGCGGGCCGTAGTCGGAGAGCTGGTATTCGGCCAGGGTCGCGGCGGCGCTGACCAGCCTGCTCCACTGGTCGCCCGGCCCGGCCATCGCCTTGCGCTGCACCCGCCGCATCACCTCGAAGGTGCGCTCGAAGCAGGCCACCACCAGATCGTCCTTGGCGTCGATGTGGTGGTAGAACGAGCCCTTGGTGACGTTCAGCTCGGCCGAGATCAGCTCCACCGACGCGCCGCGGTAGCCGCGGCTGTTGATCAGCCGGGTGGCGGCCAGCAGGAAGGTCTCGCGGGAGATCTCCTGCGGATCGGCGCCGGCGATCTCTTCCAGCTCCATCGGCTCGGGCGCCCAGGCGGCGCCGGGCTGGGCCAGGCCGCCGGTCAGGATCCCGAACACCCGCTCGGCCAGGCGCGGATAGTCCTCCAGGTCGTAGCGGCGCAGCCAGGCCTCGGCCCAGAACAGCTGCTCGAGCAGCATGTGGGTGCGCGCGGTTTTGCGGCCGCGGCTCAGCGCCGCGAGCTCCGGGGCGTCGAACACCTGCCGCACCTTGCGGAACACCCGCATGAAGGCCTCGAAGACCTGCGCCTTGCGCGGCGGGTTCAGGGCCCGAAGGTCGCTCAGCACCGGCAGCGGCGGCGCCTCGCCCGCCGCGCCCTGCCGAAGGCGCTCGAAGTGCAGCTCCAGCAGCTTCTTCAGCCGGGCCTCGGGCGTGGCCTCGGCGCAGGCCGCCTCGGCGAAGCCGTAGAGGGCGTCGATGCCGCGCATCAGGCAGGCGGCCGCCAGGTCTTCCTTGCGCTTGAAATAGTAGGTGACGCTGGTCGTCGAGAGGCCGACCGCGGCGGCCGCATCGCCCAGCGTCAGGCCGCGCACGCCGGCCCGGTTCAGGATCTCCGTCGCCGCGTCGAGGATGGCCTCACGCTTCTTCTCGTATCGTGCGGTGGATCGCGCGAGGCTGCGTTCGGCCATGGGTCCCCTTGCTGGTCGGGTTTTCGAAACCGCCATGCCACGAGAGACCTCCGCAGGGGAAGGCTTTTCGAACGTTCGGGATCGCACCCGCCGGCCGGCCAGCGGGCCCGGCCCGCGATCGGCGCCCCCGACCCGGCCATCCGCGCTTGGCCGCGCTCCTCTTTGGGTTATCGTTGTTCACCGAAGGCCGCACGCCAGAGGCGGCCAAGAGCCCTTCGATGGGTCGAGGAGGACGCCGATGAAGTTCACCTGGTTCAACCTGATGCCGTGGCCCTATCTGCCGGACGATTTCCGGGAGAAGAACCGCAGCGTCTGGGTCGACATCGACCAGAACCTGTTCGACCCGGCCAGGAGCCACGAGGTCTACAACACCTACATGGACCTCCTCGAATACGCCGCCGACCTCGGGTTCGACGGCATCGGGGTCAACGAGCACCACCAGAACGGCTACGGCATCATGCCGAGCCCCAACATCATCGCCGCGGGCCTCGCGCGCCGGACGAGCGATGCGGCCATCGTGGTGCTGGGCAACTCCATCGCCCTCTACAACCCGCCGGTCCGGGTGGCCGAGGAGTTCGCGATGCTCGACTGCATCTCGGGCGGGCGCCTCGTTGCGGGGTTCCCGGTCGGGACGTCGATGGACACCAACTATTGCTACGGCCAGATCCCCTCGCTCACCCGGGAGAAGTACGCCGAGGCCCACGACCTGATCATCAAGGCCTGGACCACGCGCGAGCCGTTCACCTTCAACGGCCGCTACAACAAGCTGCGCTACGTCAACATCTGGCCCAGGCCCATCCAGCAGCCGCACCCGCCGGTGCACATCCCCGGCGGCGGCTCGGTGGAGACCTACGACTTCTGCATCGACAACACCTACAGCTACTCCTACCTCAGCTTCTCGGGCTACCTGCGGGCCCAGGCGCTGATGAACGGCTACTGGAAGCGGGTGGAGGAGCGCGGCGCGCCCGACAAGAGCCCCTACCGGGCCGGCTTCGCCCAGACCATCTGCGTGGCCGAGACCGACGAGGAAGCCGAGCGGCTCTATTCCGAGCACGTCAGCTATTTCTACAACCGCTGCCTGCACGTCTATCCGGGCTTCGCCGACGCCCCCGGCTACCGCACCATCAAGACCATCCAGTCCGGGGCGCTGTCGCAGTACGCCCCTCAGCGCGGCGGCTACGCCAACCTCACCTGGAAGGACCTGACCGAAGGCGGCCACGTGATCGCCGGCAGCCCCGAGACCGTCCGCCAGCGGATGGAGGAGCTGATCAAGGGCCTGCACGTGGGCAACATCTTCTGCCTAATGCACGTGGGGAACATGCCGGCCGACAAGTGCATGTATTCGACGAAGCTGTTCGCCGAGAAGGTGATGCCCAAGCTCCGCAACATCTTCCCCGAATACGCCGACGACGACCGCTTCTGGTGCAAGCCGCTGGGATCGCGCGTCAGCCCCGGCTCCCTGCCGCCCGCGCCCACCAAGGCGCCGCTCGTGCCGGCTGCGGAATAGGAGGGAACGATGGAGCTCACCACCGTCCAGACCCACCACGTTCCGGTCCGCGTGATCACCGGCGGTTCGGGCAGCCCTCTCGTCTATCTGCACGGCGCCGGCGGGGTCACGCCCCAGGACCCGCTGCTGAACGCCCTGGCCGAACGCCACCAGGTGTTCGCCCCGCTGGTCCCCGGCTACGGCGACTCCGAGGAGGCCCCGGAGATCCGCGACATGCTGGATTTCACCCTCCACACCTGGGACGTGGTCGAGGCGCTGGGCCTGGAGGACCCGATCCTGGTCGGCCACTCGATGGGCGGCATGATCGCCGCCGAGATGGCCGCGGTGCAGCCGAACGACATCTCGCGCCTGGCGCTGATCGCCCCGGCCGGACTTTGGATAGACGATCACCCGATCGCCGACCTGTTCTCGATGATGCCCTACGAGGCCCCGGCCCTGCTGTTCCACGACGCCGAGGCCGGCGCGGCCATGCTGACCGCCGGCCGAAACGTGGAAGACCCCAACTTCCTGCAGACCTACCTGGTGACCAACGCCCGCCAGCTCGGCATGGCCGGGCGGATCCTGTTCCCGATCCCGGAACGGGGCCTGTCCACGCGGCTCTACCGGGTGAAGGCGAAGACGGTGATCGTCTGGGGCGACAGCGACCGCATGATCCCGCCGCCCTACGCCCACGCCTTCAAGCGCGGCATCGCCGGCGCCGAGCTGGTCTCGATCCCCGAGGCCGGGCACATGGTCGTGCTGGAGAAGCCGGCGGAGGTCGCGCAGGCGATCGGCAGGCTGGCGTGACGTCCTCCTCTCCCCCGACGCGAAGCGCGGGGGGAGAGGATTGAGGAGAGGGGTGAAGCGGCGTCAGCGCTGCGCGGGCGGTCGTACGCTCATCCCCACGGCTCGCGCCGCGATCCGAGGACGACCATCCGGAGCGGCGGCCAGGCCGCTCCGCCCCTCTCCCGACCTCTCCCCTCGGGCTGCGCCTCGGGGGAGAGGAGAGGAGCGGTCGCTAGTTCGCCCCGGCGGGCGCGGCCGCAGTCGCCGCAGGCGCGGCGGCGCGGGCCGGCGGGCCGTTGGGAATCTCCGCGCCCTTGCGGACCGAGAAGGCGTCGGCGAACACCGAGACGTCGTCCGCAGCCGGATCGTAGGCCGTCACCTTGAAGCCGTTCCCGCACGTGAAGGCCTTATCGCTCGGCGACGACTTCACGAACGCCACCCAGCAGGAGTTGACGTTCTTCGCCACGGCCCGGTCGGCCTCGGTCACCTGCGAGCCGCCGCCGGTCGAGGCGGTGTCGAGGCTGGCGAAGACGTAGGGCAGTTCCGCCGAGTGGGGCGCGCCGTTCGGCTGGGCCGCGGTCCGCCAGGCCGGCACATAGGTGAAGTAGTACTGGTAGGCCGGCGCGCCCTTGGCCGCGAGCTGCACCAGCTTGCGGGCGCCGTCGGCCCCGCCCTCGCCGTTGTTGCTGCCCACCAGCAGCGGCACGTCGTGCGCCTGGCCGGCGTTCAGCGCATCCAGCGTCGTGGTGGTGACGAACTTGCCGTCGACGACGCCGCGGATCCCTGCGCGGGTCTCCTGCTTGCTGACGAACGCCTCGGGCGGCAGGGCCCGGAGCTGCTCGAGCGTGGCCTCGGCGCCCGGCAGCCCGAGCGCCGTCGCGGCCTTGACGCCGTCCGCCTCGCCTTCGGCCAGGGTGCGGCCGGGGCGCAGGCCGGCGCCGGACTGCACGACCGCCTTGTGGAACAGGCCCTTGGCGCTGGGGATGGAGAGCAGGCCCACGACCATGAAGCCGCCGGCCGACTGGCCCATGACGGTGACGTTCTCCGGATCGCCGCCGAACTGGTCGATGTTGCGCTGGACCCACTTCAGGGCCTCGACCGCGTCCATCATCGCGTAGTTGACCAGCGGCTCGTCCGGCGCGGCCGCCTTGGTCAGCGCCGGGTGGGCGAAGTAGCCGAGCGCGCCCAGCCGGTAGTTGGTGGTCACCACGACGACGCCGTTCTTGGCGAAGCTCGTGCCGTTGTAGGAGCCCAGGTGCGCGCCGCCCAGGTAGCCGGCCCCGCCGTAGAGCCAGACGATCACCGGCGCCTTCTTGGCGTTCGCCGGCGCCCAGACGTTCAGGTAGAGGCAGTTCTCGCTGGTCTCGCCAGAGACGCCGCCGCCGTTCGGCCGGCCGTCGGCGTTGATCGGCTGCGGACAGGGCGGCTGGAACTTGGTCGCATCGCGCTCGCCGCTCCAGGCGGCGGGGGCCACCGGCGGCTTCCAGCGCAGCTCGCCCACCGGCGGCTTGGCGAAGGGGATGCCCTTGAACGAATTGACCCCGTCCTCGCTGGAGCCCGCCAGCACGCCGGCGTCGATCTTCACCTTCACCGGATCGGCCGCACTGGCGGAACCCGCCAGCAAGGCCGCGGCGGCCGCCACCGCGAACAGTCTGCCCATCATCGCGCCTTACCCCTCATGCTCGCGCCCGCTCATCTGTAGGCGGGCCTGACCACAGCTTAGGCGCGGCCTGACGCGGGGGCAACAAACCCCGTCATCCCGGACGCGCGCAGCGCGATCCGGGACCCAGCGACCGCGCGCTGACTGGGTCCCGGGTCGGCCTACCGGCCGCCCGGGATGACGTGGATTATTGCGCCCACAGCGGCAAAGACGCCTTCATGAAGCGGAGCATGAAGAGGACGTTGGCGACGTCCTGGCCGGAGGCCTTGTCGGAGAGGGTCACGTCGTACCAGACGTTTTCGGTTTTCGGGCTCTCCGAGAGCTGCCTGACCTTGGTGCGGGCGAGGTAGGCCGTCCCGGCCCGCAGCGGCCCGGCCAGGTGCTGCACCTCCAGGGCGCCGAACAGACCCACCGACTTGCCGGCCGAGCCGACCACCGCCGAGCGGGCCTGGTGGGCGAGGCCGACCGCCAGCGACGGCGGCAGGACGCCGGTTTCGCCCTCGTAGACCGCCAGCGGCTCGGTGATCGTCTCCATCCGGCGCCGCGCGCCTTCGGCGCTGATCTCGACGGGAATGTCCTTCGCCGCGTCGCCCACCTTCAGCGCCGCCAGGATGCGCAGCGCGCCGGGCCCCGCCGGCTCCTGGGCCGGCAGGCGCCTGGAAAGCTCCGACTCCGTGTCGGGCGCGAGCAGGCTCGCCGTACCCTCGCAGATCAGGTCGCCCGGCCGGTTGAACATGGTCAGCCGGGCGCGCGGCTCGCCCGGGCGCACCACCGCCCGCACCTCCTCGCGGTCCACGGTGGCCTGCTTGAACATCAGCGACAGGCAGCCGGTCTTCCACCAGGCCTCGCCGTAGAGATCGACCAGCAGGGGGACGAACTGGTCCATGTGGATGGAGCCGGCGACCGTGCCGCCCTTCAGGCCGAGCTTGGAGGCCGTGGCGTCGTCATGGATCGAGCCCTTGACCTGCTGGGCCATGTTGCGGGGCGTCCGGAAAGGCCCCACGCGCTCTTCGGCGTCCTTTATCATGCTCATCGTCGTCCTCGTCGCCGCTCTGCCGGCGGCCTTTCCACTGGCTTTTCTGTCAGCTTATCCTCTCACGGCCCCGCCAGAGGGTCACGACGCGAAGTAGCGTCGATATTCGGGAGGATGGAATGGACGCAGCGATCGACAAGCTCGACCTGGCCACCCGGGTCAACGAGGCCATCAAGGTCGGCATGATGCATGCCGTCTGGGCGGACCTGACCCCGCACAAGGTGGCGGTCTACGACCCCGACGGCCGCGAGCGGACCTTCGGCGAGCTGAACGCCAACGCCAATCGCATCGTCCGGCTGCTGCGCGAGGCCGGGCTGAAGGCCGGAGACAGCGTCGCGCTGCTCTGCTCGAACCGCAGCGAGTTCTGCGAGGTGCTCTCCGGCGTCATGCGCACGGGCATGCGGGTGACACCGGTCAACTGGCACCTGACCGCCGACGAGATCGCCTACATCGTGCAAGACTGCGAGGCCAAGGCGCTGTTCGCCGACGCCCGGATCGCGGCCGCGGGCCCTGCCGCCGGCCAGTGCCCGGCCCTGTCGGTCAAGGTCGCCATCGGCGGGGAGATCGAAGGCTTCCTGCCGTACGAGGCGACGCTGGCGCGCTACGAGGGGGCGGACATCCCCGATCCCCAGCGCGGCTACACCATGCTCTACACGTCCGGCACCACGGGACGGCCCAAGGGCGTCTTCAAGCCGGACGCGCCCGACCCGGAGTTCAACCCCGCCTACGACCGCGACCACGACCTGCACATGTGCACCGGACCCGCCTACCACGCCGCCCCGCTCTTGGGCGACGTGCGCCGGCCGCTGACCAACGGCGTGCCGCTGGTGTTCATCGACAAGTGGGACTCCGAAGGCGTGCTGCGCACCATCCAGGAGCGGCGCGTGACCCACTCGCACTTCGTGGCGATCATGTTCCAGCGGCTGCTGGCGCTGCCGCCGGACGTGCGGGCGAGGTACGACGTCAGTTCCCTCAAGGTCATCACGCACGGGGCGGCGCCCTGCCCGCCGGAGACCAAGCGGGCGATGATCGAGTGGTTCGGCCCGGTGCTAAACGAATACTACGCCGGCTCAGAAGGCGGCGCGGGCTTCCGCCTGGACTCCCACGAGTGGCTGAAGAAGCCCGGCAGCGTCGGCAAGCGGCCCTCGCCTGAGGCCGCCAAGATCCTCGACGAGGAAGGGAACGAGTGCCCGCCGGGCGTGGCCGGGACCATCTACATGAAGCTGCCCGAGCGCGGGGCCTTCCAGTACTACAACGACCCGGAGAAGACCCAGAAGGGCCGGCGCGGCGACTACTTCACCCTGGGCGACATCGGCTACCTGGACGAGGACGACTACCTGTTCCTCACCGGCCGCAACGCCGAGACGATCATCTCCGGCGGAGTGAACATCTATCCCCAGGAGATCGACAACGAGCTGATCAAGCACCCGGCGGTGGAGGACAGCTGCACCATCGGGATCCCCAACGACGAGTGGGGCGAGGAGGTGCGCGCGGTGATCCAGCTCAAGGCCGGGGTCCAGCCGACCGAGGCGCTGAAGCAGGAGATCCTCGACTTCGCCCGCCGCGCGCTGGCCCGCTACAAGGTCCCGCGCGACATCGACTGGGCCGACGAGCTGCCCAGAAGCCAGGCCGGCAAGATCCAGCGGAACAAGGTCCGCGAGCCCTACTGGAAGGGCCGCGCCCGACAGATCTGACGCGACAGGAGGCCGCGCCGCCAGCGGCCCATTTTCGCCATCCTTCGCCCAGATTGGGTAGCGCGCGATCGGGGGCCGCCTGCGGGCGGACCGGGCGAGGAGCGGCGCGCCGCGCCTCGCCGGACGCGGGCCGTCCCCGCCTTCCGAACCCAGTTCCGAGAGGCGAGGGAGCGCGCCTTGAGCCATCCAACCACCCGAAGCGACGGCGGCTTGCGGCGGTTCGTCGTCCACACCGCCCACGAGACCCGCGACCGCGGCAAGGTGGTGCGCGCGCCCGACTTCGACGAAGCGGCCCTGGCGTTCGCCGAAGCCTGGCGGCCGGTGCCGGACGCCGACGGCGCCGTGCGCCTGGTGCTCACAGACCTGGACAGCGGCGAGCGGCAGGAGACGGTGATCGACGTCGCCCGGCCCGGCGTGTCCGACCTGCAGGTGCGCCGAGCCCGACTTGAGGCCAGGGCCGCGATCCGCACGGAAACCCCGCCCGGGGCTGAGCGGTTCGCCATCGGTCCGATCTCCAGAGCCGAGCCGCCGATGGCCCATGCGAAGACCCCCGACCTACGCCGCTGGATGGTGAACGCCGCCGCCGCGCTGGCCGTGATCCTCGTCGCCGCGATCGTCATCACCCAGCTGATCCGCGACCGGATGAGCCAGGCCCCCTGGTCCGAGGCTGTCGCGCCGGCCCAGCCCGCCGCGCCCGCCGAGGAGACGCTCCGCCTCAGGGCGGCGGTCCTGCAGACCTCGCCCAGCCCGGCCCCCGCGGCCGCCTCCCCCGAGGCGGCGCAGCCCGCCGCGGCCCCGGCGGCGCGGCCGTCCTCCGGCGCCAGGAGCCTCGCCGCGGCGCGTCCGGCCGCCCCGCGCCCGGTGCAGCCCGTCGACCCGGGCGACGGCTTCCTGACCCTGCCGGCGCCCGACATCGCCCCCGAGCCCCTCGAGCTCCCGGCGGCCGAGCCGGCGGCAGCCGCCGAGCCGCCGGCCCCCGAGCCGGCCACGGTCGAGGCCGAGGAGCCCCCTCTCCTGCCCTGACGGCGCGCCCGTTCGCGCTTGCACTTGTGTCCTCGCGGGTGGAGCATCCTCCCATCGGCCGGCCATTGAACGAGCCGGCGTCCGATAGAGATGGAGGACCAGACCATGGCCGGCACTAAGCCGGGCGCCATGCGCGCCATCGCCCTGGTCGGCGCTGCAGGCGCCGGCAAGACCACCCTTCTGGAAGCGATGATGTTCGCCAGCGGGGCCATTCCTCGGCAGGGGAGCGTCGACGCCGGATCCAGTGTGGGCGACGCCAGTCCCGAGGCCCGCAAACGAGGCCAGTCCGTCGAACCCAACCTGGCCGCCTTCGAGTTCATGGGCGACCGCTACGCCATCTTCGACTGTCCCGGCGCGACCGAATTCTGCGGCGCCGCCGACGGGGTGCTGCCGGCCGTGGACCTGGCGATCATCGTCGCGGACCCGCACCCCGAGAAGGCCGCCCTGCTGCAGCCGATCTTCAAGTCGCTGGAGCGGCTGGGCGTGCCGCACGCCGTCTTCATCAACCGCATCGACCAGGCGCACGGGCCGCTGGACGGCCTCCTGGACGCCCTGGCCCCGATCAGCTCCGCGCCGATCGTGGCCCGCCAGATCCCGCTGTTCAAAGGCGAGCAGGTGACCGGCTTCGTCGACCTGGCGCTGGAGCGCGCCTTCGTCTACCGGCCCGGCCAGCCCTCCGAGCGCATCGACCTGCCCGAGGACATCGTGGCGCAAGAGGCCGAGGCCCGCTTCCACATGCTGGAGCAGCTGGCCGACTACGACGACACCCTGATGGAGGAGCTGCTCTCCGACCTGACGCCCAGCCAGGACGAGGTGTTCGGCGACCTGGTGAAGGAGATGAACGAGGGGCTGATCGTCCCCGTCTTCTTCGGCTCGGCGCTCAATTCGTTCGGCGTGCGCCGCCTCCTGAAGGCGCTGCGGCACGAGACGCCGGACGTTTCCCGCGCCGCCGAGCGGCTGGGCCTGGACGGGCCCTGCGCCTACGCCTTCAAGACCTCCTACGCCGGCCAGGCCGGCAAGCTGACCTTCGCCCGGGTCATGGGCGGGACGCTGAAGGATAGCGACGAGCTGACCGATTCCGAGGGCCAGCGCACCCGGCCGGGCGGCCTCTTCAAGCTGGACGGGGCCGCGACCAAGAAGGTGGACCACGCCGGCCCCGGGGAGGTGGTCGCCATCGCCAAGCTGGACCAGGCCCTCGCCGGCCAGGTGCTGTCGGTCGACGGCAAGGCCCGCCGGCCGAAGATCGACGCCGCCGACCCTGCGCCCCTCTACTGCATGGCCATCTCGGCCAAGGAGCACAAGGACGACGTCCGCCTTTCCGGCGCCCTGGCCAAGCTGGTGGAGGAGGACCGCACGCTGCGGCTGACCCACAATCCCATCACCCAGGAGCACCTGCTGGCCGGCCAGGGCGAGGCGCACCTGGCGATCACCCTGGAGCGGCTGAAGCGGCGGTTCGGGGTCGAGGCGCAGGTGGCCCGGCCCAAGGTCTCCTACCGCGAGAGCATCCGCAAAGGGGTCACCCAGCACGGCCGGCACAAGAAGCAGACCGGCGGCCACGGACAGTTCGGCGACGTGATCATCGAGATCAAGCCGGGCGCGCCGGGCTCCGGCGTCGTCTTCTCGCAGCGGATCACCGGCGGGGTCGTCCCCAAGCAGTGGATCCCGGCGGTCGAGCAGGGCGTGCGGGATGCGGCCCAGAAGGGCCCGCTCGGCTTTCCGGTGGTCGACGTCGACGTCTGCCTGATCGACGGCAGCTACCATTCGGTGGACTCCTCCGAAATGGCCTTCCGGGCCGCCGGGCGCCTGGCCATGAGCGAGGGGCTGAAGTCCTGCGGCAGCTACCTGCTGGAGCCGATCGAGAAGCTGACCATCCACGCCCCCTCGTCGGCCACCGCCCGGATCACCGCGGCGATCTCCGCCCGCCGCGGCCAGATCCTCGGCTTCCACCCGCGCGAGGGCTGGGCCGGCTGGGACGAGATCGAGGTCTACCTGCCCGAGAGCGAGCGGCAGGACCTGATCGCCGAACTGCGCGGCCTGACCCAAGGCCTGGGCGACTACGTGGCCGAGTTCGACCACATGGCCGAAGTCACCGGCCGGATCGCCGAGGACATCGTCAAGCGCGAGCACGCGATGGCCTAGGCCAATGATGCTCCCCCACAGGGGGAGCTGTCGCGAAGCGACTGAGGGGGTTCACAAGCTCCGACTCGGTGCGCGTGAACCCCCTCCACCGCCTTCGGCGGTCCCCCTCCCCTGTGGGGGAGGATTGAGGAGCCCCATGACCCAATCCGCCTTGCCCTCAACCGGAACCCCCTGGCCCGAGCTGAAGGCCCGCATGCTCGGCTACGCCACGGGCGACGTCCGCTGGCGCGACGGCAAGACCGCCGTCTACGTGTTCAACGCCGGGCCGGAGGTGGAGCAGGTCCAGAAGGAGGCCTACGCCCTCTTCCAGTCGGAGAACGGGCTCGGGCCCGCCGCCTTCCCCAGCCTGAAGCGCATGGAGGCGGAGGTGGTCGGCTTCGGCCTCGCCCTGCTGCACGGGCCGGAGGGGGCGTCCGGGGTCATCACCTCGGGCGGCACGGACTCCATCACCATGGCGATGAAGGCGGCGCGCGACCACGCCCGCAAGGCGCGCGGCGTCGCCGGCCCGCTCAACATCGTCATCCCGCGCTCGGCCCACCCCGCCTTCGACAAGGCCGCCGCCCTGATGGAGATCGAGGTCCGGCGCACGCCGCTGAAGGACTACCTGGCCGATCCCGACGCCATGGCCGCGGCGGCCGACGGCGCCACCGTGATGGTCGTGGGCTCGGCGCCCAACTTCCCCTACGGCCTGATCGATCCGATCGCGCGGCTCTCCGCGCTGGCCGTCAGCCGGGACCTGTGGCTGCACGTGGACGCCTGCGTCGGCGGCTACATCGCCCCCTTCGTGCGGATGAACGGGACCGACATCCCGCCCTTCGACTTCGAGCTGCCGGGCGTGCGCTCGATGTCCGCCGACCTGCACAAGTACGGCTACTGCGCCAAGGGCGCCTCGACGGTGTTCTTCCGCGACAAGGCCCTGCAGGACTTCATGACCTTCGACTTCAAGGACTGGCCTGGCGGGCGGATGGTCACCCCGACGCTGGCCGGCACCCGGCCCGGCGGGGCGATCTCGGCGGCCTGGGCGGTGATGAACTTCCTGGGCGTGGAGGGCTATCGCGCCAAGCAGGGCGAGGTCGTGCGCGCCCGCGAGGCCATCGAGGCCGGCGTGACGGCGCAGGGCTTCGCGGTGCTCGGCCGTCCGCAGCTCGGCCTCGTCGCCTTCACCCGCGAAGACGTCGACATCCTGGCGGTCTGGGCCAAGCTTCGGGAGAAGGGCTGGTTCACCGGCATCACCACCGAGCCCAAGAGCCTGCACCTGATGCTCTCGCCCGTGCACGCGCAGGTCGCCGGCGCCTACCTCGAAGACCTCGCCTGGGCGGTGGATGAGGTGCAGGGCGCGGCGGCGCCGGCGCAGGTTGAGGCGCGGTATTCGTAGGCTCTTACCTCCCCCGCGCAGCGGCGGGAGGTAGGAGTTCGAGCTACCCCCCCCGCGGCCGCTCGAGCTGCCAGGTCAGGTGGGTCCGCACGGCGGGCCATTCCGCCGCCGTGATGCTGAAGACGTAGGTGTCCCGCAGCGAGCCGTCGGGGTTCTTCGAATGGCTGCGCAGCACCCCGTCCAGCTTCGCGCCCAGCCGCTCGATGGCCCGGCGGCTGGCGAAGTTGAACTGATTGGTGCGGAACTCCACCGCGAGGCAACCGAGGCTCTCGAAGGCGTGCCGCAGCAGCATCAGCTTGCACTCGGTGTTGAGCGCCGTGCGCTGCACGCTCTTGGCGTACCAGGTGTAGCCGATCTCCACTCGCGGACTGACGGGATCGATGTTGCAGTAGGTGGTCATCCCTGCCAGCCGGCCGGCGGCGTCGCGGACGGCGAAGGGATGCATCATCCCGCTGGCCTTCAGCTTCAGCCGCCGCTCGATCTCGGCCGGAACCTCCTCTGGCGAGGGCACGCGGGTGTACCACAGCCGCCAGACCTCGCCGTCGGCGCTGGCCGCCGCCAGCCCCTCGGCGTGCTGCGGCCCCAGCGGCTCCAGGCTCGCGTGGGCGCCCGTCAGCGTGACATCATCGGGCCAACTCATGGCGCCAGTCTCCCCCTCAAGGTTCCATCGCGCCGAGGGATGGCGGATAGGTGGTCCGGCGGAAAGGTCCAGTTTCGATGCGCAGGCCAGACCAGTTGTATCGCCTGGCGCTCATCGCGGCGGCGCTCGCCGGACCGGCGCAGGCGGCGGGGCTAACGGAAGCGGGCGTGCGCCGCTACCTCGCCGCCCAGGAGAAGGCGTGGAACGAGCGGCGGCTGGACGCCTATTTCGCGGGTTTCACAGCCGACGCGGTGTTCGTCGACCAGCACAAGACGCCGGAGGAGACGATCACCTACGGCCGCAGCGGGCTGGCTGAGGCCAAGGCGGCCGCCAGGCGCTTCCTGGCGAGCTCGAGCTCTCAGGAGCGCGGCGCCGTCCGCAGCATCCGGATCGCGCCGAGCGGACGCACCGCCCGTGTCCTCGGCTTCGAAGTGACGACCGTCACCACCGGCGGCCGCGTGCGGAGGGTCTGCGCGCAGACCGACCAGACGCTGGTGCTGGCCGGCGGACGGGTGCTCTCGAAGGGGCAGACGGACAGCATCGTGAAATGCCCGCCGTCCGCCCCTTGAGGCGGCCGGGCCCTAGGCGCCCTGGCCGGTCTTGAGCCAGCGCGCGCAGTCGCGGCCCAGTTTCTCTTCCGCCAGGGCCTCGTACCAGGCGCACTCCTCGGCGGAGAGGACGTCGCGCCAGCGCCCGTTCGTACCCTTGTTGATGAAGGTCCCGGCGCCGCCCTCGAAGATCGCCCCGCCCAGCGGCGCGACCTGGGTCGCGTGCTCCTTCATCCAGTCGAAGGTGCAGTGCTCCACGATCGTGGGCCACCGTTCGGCCGGAACGTCGATCCCGAGGAAGTCGGCGATCGCCTGCATCTCGCCTTCGAGGTCGAGCTTCAGGTTGGCGAAGTGCACGAGCTTCACGTTCGGCAGGTGGCGGGCCGTCCACCAGGTGGAGATGTTCTCCCAGAACGACCAGAACGGATAGCCGTCCTTCTCCACGAAGGTCCGGAAGTAGCGGCGGATGTCGGGATCGGGCTTGCCGATCGGCGGCCCCACCCGGCCCGGCGTGTTGTTCAGCGCGTCGTACCAGAGCTGGTTGGCGTTGGCGTGGTGGTTGTACATGCTCCACACGACGTCGCGGCCGTCTCGCGCGATGTAGAGGTATTTGGCCTTCGGCGAGAAGACGAGCGCGTCGAGCGGCAGATGCGTCTTGATGATCCGCCGGTGCGTCTGGGCCTCGAGCTTGGCCTTGGTGTCCGGCGGCATGATGCGCAGGTCCAGCCACGGCGAGATCTCGTGGATCGGCACGTCCGGGTCGCCCTGGAACACCAGCTGGCCGACGATCTGCTGCGTCCAGGTGGTGCCGCTCTTCGCATAGGTGCCGACGATCACGTCGTCGTCGCGGAACGCGAAGTCGTTCCAGACGGTGGAATCCATGTGGTGGTTGAAGAGTTCGCGCGTCTTCTTCGGCCAGGCGGCCTGCGCCGGCTTGGTCAGGGTGTCGGTGGTCAAGGGAATGCCTTCCGAGGCGGTGTTCAGGTTGGCGGCGGAGATATAGCGGCGTTCGCTAAGGCTCAATCGGCGCTTCCGCCGAGCCGGTCTGCAGGAATGAAGAACGCCGTCCGGCCCGTCGGCCGGTGCTAAGGTGCGGCTCCCGAGTCCGGAGCCTCCCATGTCGGACACCCCGCCCGGCGCCCTGTCATCGCCCGCCACGGCGCGCAACCGCGATCCGATCCTGGCCGTGCTGCGCGCCCGGCTGTCCGAGCGGGCGCGGGTGCTGGAAGTGGCCAGCGGGGCCGGCGAGCACGCCGTCTGGATGGCCCGCGGCATGCCGGGGGTGACCTGGCGGCCGAGCGATCCCTCGCCCGAGGCCCTGGCCAGCATCGCCGCCTGGCGCGCCGCGGCCGCCCTGCCCAACCTGCTCCCGCCGATCCGCCTGGACGCGACGGACCCGTCCACCTGGCCGGCGGAGGGGTTCGACGCCCTGGTGTGCATCAACATGATCCACATCAGCCCGTGGTCCGCGGCCGAAGGGCTGATGACGCTGGCCGAACGCGCGCTGCCGGACGGGGGCCTGCTCTACCTCTACGGCCCCTATCTGGAGGCGCAGGTCCCCACAGCGCCGAGCAACCTCGCCTTCAACGAGGACCTGAAGCGCCGCAATCCGGAATGGGGTCTTCGCCGGCTGGAGGAGGTGGCGGCGCTGGCCGCTCGCTCAGGGCTGAAACTGGCCGGACGCATCGAGATGCCCGCGAACAACCTCAGCCTCTGGTTCGAGAAGGCCGGCTGAGGCTCGCCCCAGCCGGCCGATCGACGATCAGAACCGCTTCTGGATCCAGATCCCGTAGGTGCGGGGCTCGGTGAAGAAGACGTTCCGGAACAGGCCCGAGGAGTCGTCGGTCAGGTAGAAGTCGGTGATCGCCTCCTCGTCGGTGGCGTTCTTGACGAACGCGCCGACCTCCACCCCCATGTCGAGGTTGGCGACGGTGAGGGTCAGGTTGACGTTCTCCCAGCTGTCGATCCGGTCCGCCGGGCTGTTGTAGATGCGGGCGAAGGTCTCCGACTGGCGGTAGTAGTCGCCGCGCAGGGTGGCCGACCAGTCGCCGAAGTTCATCGTGTACTGGGCGCCCAGCGACACCGTCCACTCCGGCGCATTGGGCAGTTCGTTGCCGTCGAGGTTGACCGGCACGCCTTCGCTGACCAGGCCGCCGAAGGCGTTGGTGCCGGCGGCGATGGCGCCCGTTCCGCCGATGTTCGTCCCCGCCCCGGCGGCGGAGGTGAGGGTGCAGACCCCCAGCAGGTTGAAGGGATTGGGCGCAAAGCCCGGCACCTGGCCGTTGGAGATGGCCAGCGCCGTCTGGGCCGCCGCGAGCGAAACCACGCAGTTGGAGGCCGAGCTCGACTTCACCAGCACCAGGTTGGGGTTGCCCTGGGTGCGGTTGAAGGTGTCGATGGAGCTGGCGTTCTGGATCTCCGTATCGAGGTAGCCGATCGCCGCGTTCAGCCGCAGGCCCTCGATCGGCTGCCAGACGCTCTCGATCTCGAAGCCCTTCACCTTGGCGTCGATGTTCTCGTTGATCGAAGTCCGGTTGATGATCTTGGAGACCTGGTAGCCGGCGTAATCGTAGTAGAAGCCGGTCAGGTTCAGCTGCAGCGACCCGTCCATCAGGGTGTTCTTGGTGCCGATCTCGTAGGCGTCGATGAACTCGGGCTGGAAGATCGGCGAGGTCGGCACGACGCCGATCCCGGGGCTGAACGGCGGGTTCAGGCCGCCGCCCTTGTAGCCGCGCGAATAGAAGCCGTAGATCAGGGTGTCGTTGGTGAAGCCCAGGTCCGGCTTCCAGTCGAAGCCGAAGCGGCCGGTGGGCTCCTTGAACTCGGCCTCCAGGATCCGCGGCGTGCCGGGGGTCGGGCCGATGCCGGGCGTGCCCAGGGCGACCGTGTTGTTGAGGACCTCCTTCTTGTCGACCGTGTAGCGCAGGCCGAGCGTCCATTTGAAGTTCTCGGCCATCTGCCAGTAGAGCTCGCCGAATACCGCGTAGCTCGTCAGGTCATAGGGCCCGTAGCTGTCGTAATAGTTGTGGCCCGAGCGGTTCGGATCCTTGTTCGGGTCGATGGTCACGCAGGGCGCCGGGCCTTGGCAGTTGGCGTTGCCGGTCGCGAGCAGGTTGTTCATCTGGTACCAGCCGGTACCGGTGTTGAACATCACATAGTAGTCGCCCTGCGTCTGGTAGCGCAGGAACAGGCCGCCGAGGTTGAAGTTCAGCGGGCCGTCGTAGTTCGACTGCAGACGGACCTCGTGGCTCCAGTTCTCCGTGTAGGCCGACGAGATGTCGCTGGTCGCAAAACGGTTGAAGGCGCCGTTCTGCGGGTCGTTGATCACGCCGCCGGGGAAGAGGCCGGCGTAAAGGGTGGGGTAGCCGGGCACGGCGGCCAAGGCGTTGACCGGATTCGGCGTGGTGTTGAAGGTCGTGCTCGGGACATAGCGGTTGTAGTCCTGGCGCGTGTAGAGCTTGTAGTAGGTGTAGCTGGTCAGCCAGCTCAACATCAGGTTCTCGGTGACGTCGAACTCGGCGTTGAACTGGTAGATGTCGGTCTTGGACTTGTAGATCGGGTCGAAGGTCGACTCGATGTCCCGGATGTCCGGCGTCTGCATCTTGCCGGCGTAGGCGTCGCCGGTCTGGAAGCCGCCGAGGGCGCCGAACAGGCCGCCCAGCGTCGCCTGGGAGTTCACCGTGCCGAGCGCGCTCGGATCATACAGCGAGGTCGGCAGACAGCCCTGGCTGAACAGCCCGCGCTGGATCTGACCGATCAGGCCGCCGGCCGCCGTCGAATAGCCGAGGCCGCCGATGTTCGCCGGCCCCAGATCCTTGGTGCAGAACTGCTTGCCGATCCGCGAGCGGTTGTCGTCCTCCTCGAAGTGGTCCCAGACGAACCAGGCGCGGAAGTTCTCGGCCGGGTCGAACGAGACCGAGGCGCGCACGCCCCACAGCTCGCGGTTATCGGCGTCGTTGCCGGTGACCAGGTTCTCGCCGTAGCCGTCGCGCTTGAGGTAGGTCCCGGCGAAGCGGGTCGAGACCACGTCGTTGATCG
Source organism: Phenylobacterium terrae (assembly GCF_042681205.1). Classification (NCBI taxonomy): domain Bacteria; kingdom Pseudomonadati; phylum Pseudomonadota; class Alphaproteobacteria; order Caulobacterales; family Caulobacteraceae; genus Phenylobacterium; species Phenylobacterium terrae. Next base: position 2,003,623 of record NZ_JBHUEY010000001.1, on the reverse strand, counting down.
GGATGTTGACCATCCCGCGGGCCTTCCAGGTGTCGTAGTTGCCGAATTCGCCGCGGATCATGCCCTCGAACTGGTCGGTGGGCTTGGCGGTGATGATGTTCACCACGCCGCCGGTGGCGTTGCGGCCGTAGAGGGTGCCCTGCGGCCCGCGCAGCACTTCCACCCGCTCCACGTCGTAGAACTCGGTCTCGAACAGGTTGTTGGAGAGCAGCGGGGCGTTGTTGAGGTGGATGCCGGTGCCGGCGTCGCCAGAGCCGGCCACCAGCTTCGAGCCGATGCCGCGGATCTGGAAGTTGTAGCCGGTGAAGTTGCCCTTGGAGAAGTTGACGTTCGGCACCGCCGTGACGAGGTTCGGCCCGCCCTCGATGCGGGAGCGCTCCAGCGCCCCCTGGTCGAAGGCCGAGACGGCGATCGGCACGTCCTGCAGGGCCTCCTCCCGCCGCTGCGCCGTGACCACCAGTTCCTCGACGACCGTGCCCCGATCCTGGGCCAGGGCGTCCGTCGCGATCAGACTGACCGCGAGCGCGCTCGATGCGAGCAGGTGCCGCTTCATGATGTTCCACTCCCCCCGGCCCGCGGCCGGTTCATGCGTTTCCGCGTGCGCCGGCTCTGGCGGCCAGCGTCACAGTGGGGAGCATTGCTCAGGCGGTCTGGAATGTCACCGTTAGATGATCGCTGTTTTTTATCAGTGTTGCAGAAAAAAGACGGCCGCGCCTGAACAGACGCGGCCGACGTTAGGTAAACTTCAAAAGAAAGCGCGTGCTCGCGCCCCGCTTAGAAGATTTCGAACAGCCCGGCCGCGCCCATGCCGCCGCCGACGCACATGGTGACGACGCCGTACTTGGCCCCGCGGCGCTTGCCTTCGTACATGATGTGGGCCGTGCAGCGGGCGCCGGTCATGCCGTAGGGGTGGCCGATGGAGATGGCGCCGCCCGAGACGTTCAGCTTCTCGTTGGGGATGCCCAGCTTGTCACGGCAGTAGAGCAGCTGCGAGGCGAAGGCCTCGTTCAGCTCCCACATGTCGATGTCGTCGATCTTCAGGCCGTTGCGCTCGAGCAGCTTGGGGATGGCGAACACCGGGCCGATGCCCATCTCCTCCGGGCCGCAGCCGGCCACGGCCATGCCGCGGTAGGCGCCCAGCGGCTGCAGGCCGCGGCGCTCGGCTTCCTTGGCTTCCATCAGCACCACGGCGGCGGCGCCGTCCGACAGCTGGCTGGCGTTGCCGGCGGTCACGAACTTGCCTTCCTGGACGTAGCGGCCGCCCTTGAACACCGGCTGCAGCTTCTGCAGGTCGGCCAGGGTGGTCTGCGGGCGGTTGCCCTCGTCCTGGCGGATGGTGATCTCCTTCTCGGAGAATTCGCCGGTCTCCTTGTTCTGCACCATCATGGTGGTGGTGACCGGGACGATCTCCTTGTCGAAGCGGCCTTCCGACTGGGCCTGGGCGGTGCGCTGCTGCGACTGCAGGGCGTACTCGTCCTGGTACTCGCGGGAGACGTTGTAGCGGTCGGCGACGATCTCGGCGGTCTCGATCATCGAGACGGCCAGTTCCGGCACGTGCTCGGCCAGCCATTCGTCGCGGGCCTTGAAGCGGTTCATCTTGTCGTTCTGGACGAGCGAGATCGACTCGATGCCGCCGCCGATGGCCACCGGAGCGCCGTCGTTGATGATGTACTTGGCGGCGGTCGCCACGGCCATCAGGCCCGACGAGCACTGGCGGTCGAGGCTCATGCCCGAGACGGTGTTCGGCAGGCCCGAACGCAGCGCGGCGGCGCGGGCGATGTTGGAGCCCGTGGTGCCCTGCTGCAGGGCCGCGCCCATCACCACGTCGTCGATCTCGCCCGGATCGACGCCGGCCCGCTCGACCGCCGCCTTGATGGCGAAGCTGGCCAGGGTCGGGGCCGTGGTGTTGTTGAACGCGCCGCGATAGGCCTTCCCGATCGGGGTGCGGGCGGCGGAGACGATGACGGCTTCACGCATGTCGTAGGAGTCCTGGTTTCTAAGAAATTCGTGGGCTTAGAGAATGCGGGGGTTGGCGGGCAGCTTGGCGAAGGTCGTGCCTTCGGCGACCATCTTCTCGAGCAGGGCGGCCGGCTTGAAGACGTCGCCCATGGTCGCCTCGAACTCCTTCATCTTGGCCAGCACCTTGTCCGGCCCGATCTGGTCTCCGTAGAACATCGGCCCGCCGCGGTAGACCGGCCAGCCGTAGCCGTTGACCCAGACCACGTCGATGTCGGAGGCGCGCAGCGCCTTGCCCTCTTCGAGGATCTTCGCCCCCTCGTTGATCATCGGGTAGATGCAGCGCTCGAGAATCTCCTCGTCGGAGATCTTCCGCGGGTTGCGGCCGCTCTTCACGATGAAGTCGTTGATGATCTTCTCGGTGACGGGGCTGGGCTTGGCGTTGCGGTTCTCATCGTAGTCGTAGTAGCCGGCGCCGGTCTTCTGGCCACGGCGGTCCATCTCGCAGAGCACGTCGCGGATGCTCTCGCCCTTCGAGCGCTCCTTCACCCAGCCGATGTCGAGGCCGGCTAGGTCGCTCATCGCGAACGGCCCCATCGGGAAGCCGAAGTCGTAGAGGACGCGGTCGATGTCCCAGGGCATCGCCCCTTCCATCACCAGCTTCTGGGCCTCGCGCTGGCGCGCGCCCAGGATGCGGTTGCCGACGAAGCCCGGGCAGACGCCGACCAGCACGGCGATCTTGCCGATCTGCTTGGCCAGCTTCATCGAGGTGGCGATCACCTCCTTGGAGGTGTGGTCGGCGCGGACGATCTCCAGCAGCTTCATCACGTTGGCCGGCGAGAAGAAGTGCAGGCCGATGACGCTCTCGGGACGCTTGGTGGCCGAGGCGATCTCGTTGATGTTCAGGCCCGAGGTGTTGGTGCCCAGGATCGCGCCCGGCTTACAGATGCGGTCCAGGTTGGCGAAGATGTCCTTCTTGATGTCCATCCGCTCGAACACCGCCTCGATGACGAGGTCGACGTCGGCCAGGTCCTCCATCGAGAGGGTGCCCTTGATGCGGCCCATCCGCTCTTCGACCTGCTGGGCGGTGATGCCGCCGCGGGAGGCGGTGCGCTCGTAGTTCTTTCGCACCACGCCCAGGCCCCGCTCCAGCGCCTCGGGCTTCACCTCGACGATCTTCACGTCGATGCCGGCGTTGGCGAAGTTCATGGCGATGCCGCCGCCCATGGTGCCGGCGCCGATGATGCCGACGCTCTTGATCGGGATGGTGGCCACGTCGTCGCCCACGTCGGGGATCTTCTGGGCCTGGCGCTCGGCGAAGAAGTAGTAGCGCTGGGCGGCCGACTGCGGGCCCATCATCAGCTCGTTGAACAGCTTGCGCTCTTGCTTCAGGCCCTCGTCGAAGGGCAGGTTCACCGCCGCCTCGACCGCCTTGATGTTGTTCTCCGGGGCCATGAAGCCGCGGAACTTGCGGGCGTTGGCCTTGCGGAAGTTCTCGAAGATCTCCGGCTTGCCCTTGGCTTCCTGGATCTTGTCGTCGTTGTCGCGGACCTTCCGCAGCGGGCGGTTCTCGGCGATCACCTTCTTGGCGTAGGCGACCGCGCCGTCGCGCAGCTTGCCCTCGTCCACCAGCTCGTCGACCAGGCCCATCTCCAGGGCCGCCTTGGCCGGCACATGCTCGCCGCTGGTGACCATCTGCAGCGCCTTCTCGACGCCGACGATGCGCGGCAGCCGCTGGGTGCCGCCGGCGCCCGGCAGCAGGCCGATGTTCACTTCCGGCAGGCCGACCTTCGCGGACGGGACGGCCACGCGGTAGTGGCAGCACAGCGCGACCTCGAGGCCGCCGCCGAGCGCGGTGCCGTGGATGGCCGCGACGACCGGCTTGGAGCAGCCTTCGATGGCGTCCTGCACGTCCTGCAGCGAGGGGCCGCCCATGGCCCCGCCGAACTCGGTGATGTCGGCGCCGGCGATGAAGGTGCGGCCTTCGCAGATCAGCACCACCGCCTTGGCGGCGCCGTCGGCGCAGGCCTGCTGGAAGGCGGCGTGCAGCCCCTCGCGGACCTTCTGCGAGAGGGCGTTCACCGGCGGCGAGTTGAGGGTGACGATCGCCACATCGCCTTCGACCGTCAGGTCGGTCACCGGATTGATCGCAGTCATGTTGAGCGTCCTCACGGGCTTATCCCGGCCGCGCGCTGGACTCGCCGGCCGCAAATTCAAACGGGTGTTAGCCGCCTCGCCGCGGCGGCGCTAGTCAATTATGCCGCAGGGGTCGCACCTAGCGGCCAGCGAGGAGCCTGCGGCTCGCGTGCGCCTCGTCCGCGAGGAAGGCCATGACGGCCTGCACCCGCGGCGAGGACCGAAGGTCGCGATGAACCACCAGCCAGAGGCCGAGGCTGAGTGGCGGGTCGCCCTCGTCCACGCGCTCCAGCAGCGGGTCCGGGTCGCCCATAAAGCAGGGCAGGATCGCGCAGGCGAGGCCCGAGCGCGCCGCCTCCTGATGGGTGATGAAGTCGCTGGCCCGCAGCACGGGCGCGCGCCCGCCGAGCCGGCTCTCCGGAAGCCGGGCGATCGCGGTGCGCGCCGGCTGTTCGTGGAAGACCATCCAAGCCCCGGGATCGACGTCGCCGCCCCGCAGCCGGTAGCCCGCGAACGAGACCTCGCCGACGCGCCGGGCCCGCAGGTCGCCGCCCTCCGGCCGCGCCAGGCGCAGGGCGACGTCCGCCTCACGGCGGCCGAGACTCACGACCTCCGACCCGGCCAGGATCTCGATGGATATGCCGGGGTGCTGGCGGTGGAAGCGGACGAGCCGGGAAGCGAGCCAGCCGCTGGCCAGCGACTCCGTCGTCGAGATCCGCACCAGCCCCGAAGGCGCCGTCGGCGCGCCTTCCGCGAAGCGGGCGATATCGTGAGCCGCGGACTCGAGCGGCTGGGCCCGCTCGAGAATCGCCTGGCCGAAGGCTGTGAGCGCGTAGCCCTCCCGGGAGCGGTCGAACAACAGTTGCCCGAGCGTCCGCTCCAGGTCGGACACGCGCTTGATCACCGTCGAGGGGCTGGCCTTCAGCTCGCGCGCTGCGCCCGTGGCTGTCCGCGCCTTGGCGACGGCGAGGAAATACCGAAGATCCTCCCAATCCATGTTCGGAAAATCGAACTCTGCATGGCGAAGGTCAACGCTGACGCAGATGCAGTCTGGGCATAGTTGGTCGGCTCCACGTCTCGAAGGGAGCCAACGACCATGACCAAGGTCGCTATCGTCTATCATTCGGCCAGCGGGCGGACCGGCCTGCTGGCCCAGGCGGTCCACCGCGGCGCATCGCGCGTCGAAGGTGTCTCCGCCGACCTCCTGCGCATCGTCCCCGAACAGCTCGACCGGCGCATGCGCTGGCGGGACGAGGCGATGATGCGCACGCTCCAGGCCGCCGACGGCGTGATCTTCGGCTGCACCACCCTGATGGGCATGCCGAGCGCCCCGTTCAAAGCCTTCATGGAGGGCTGCTTCGAGCCCTGGTGGGTCCAGGGCTGGAAGGACAAGTTCGCCGGCGGCTTCACCAGCTCGGCCTCGCTGAACGGCGACAAGACCAACACGCAGATCCAGCTGCTGGTCTTCGCCGCCCAGATGGGCATGTTCTGGGTGCCGATGGGCGACCACCCCGGCGCCAACTGGAGCGGGGCCGGCGTGGACGACGTCAACCGGCTCGGCGCCTTCCTCGGCCCCATGAGCCAGAGCCTCGCCGACGTGCCGGTGGAGGAGGCGACGCCGCCCAGCGACCTCGTCACCGGCGAGCGGTACGGCGAACGGTTCGCCCGCATCGTCCGTCACTGGGCGCAGGGCGGCGACTTCCACACCGAGCGTTACGTCGACAAGGCCACCTCGGCGGCGCGCCTTCGCCGGGCGGCGGCGACGGCGGCGGCTTAGGAGGGCGCAACATGGAACGTCACGACCTCTATGGCCCCATCCACAAAGCCCTGCGCCTGCTGCAGGCCCGCACGCTCACCCTTATCGGCGTCACCGACTTCAGCGACGAGGCCGCGGCGGCCCGGACGATCGGGGTCGTCAGCGAGTTGCTGCACACCGCGGCCAAGCACCTCGAGCACGAGGAGGCGGTGATCCACCCTCTACTCGCCGCCCGCGCGCCGGACGCGGTGATCCTGCTGGAGGCGCAGCACGGAGAGCACCGGGCGGCCTTCGCCGAGTTCGTCCACCTGGCCGGACGGATCGCCGGCGCCGATGCGCTCGAGCGTCCCGCTCGGGGACGCGAGCTCTACCTGGCGCTGGCCCGGTTCATGGCCGCCGACTTCCTGCACATGGCCCACGAGGAGCAGATCATCATGCCTCTCCTCCAGCGCCTCTTCACTGACGAGGAGCTGATCGCGATGGAGGGGGAGATCGTCGCGTCGATCCCTCCGGACGAGCTGACGGTCCTGCTCCAGGCGATGCTCGAGGCGCTCAGCCGGCCCGAGCGGGCGCAGCTGATGGGTGGGGTGCGGGCCGGGGCTCCGCCGGGCGTGTTCGAGCAGCTGATGCAGGCCACCGCCTGCGCCGTCCTCTCGGACGAGGACCTGATCGACCTCAACCGCCGCCTCGCGGCCTGATCTCCTTCGGACACGACCATGTTCACCAACGCATCCGCGCTGGCCGGGCGTGCGGCCCTCAGCGCCATCTTCCTCTGGAGCGCCCATGGGAAGTTTCAGGCCCCCGACGCCGTCATGGGCTACATCGCGAGCTATGGCGTACCTCACCCCCAGCTGGCCTATGTCGCAGCCCTGCTGGCCGAGTGCGTCGGCGGCGTTCTGATCCTGCTCGGGCCGGGCGCGCGGTGGGCCTCGCTGGCCCTGGCCGGGTTCTGCCTGGCGACGGCCGTCATCTTCCACCGCCAGTTCGGCGACCAAAACGAGCTGATCCACGCCCTGAAGAACCTGGCGATCGCCGGCGGACTGCTGCAACTGGCGGCCTTTGGTCCGGGCCGCTGGACGATCGCGGCGCTCCCATGGCTGCGCGTCCGGGACGCGCACGCCCGCGGCTGAGCGGCTTGTGCTGGCCCTCCCCTTCGCTAAGCCTATGCGCCCGCGTAGGGGAGGAGCCCACATGAACGTCGCCGATCTGTTTTCTCTGAAGGGGCGCACCGCCCTGGTCACCGGCGGCTCGCGGGGGATCGGGCGGATGATCGCCGAAGGCTTCATCGCCTCGGGCGCCAAGGTCTACATCTCGGCCCGCAAGGCCGAGGCCTGCGACGCCGCCGCTGCGGAGCTGTCCAGGCAAGGCGAGTGCATCTCCCTGCCCCAGGACATCTCCACCGTGGAGGGCTGCCACGCCCTGCGCGACCAGTTGCTGGCGCGCGAGGAGAAGCTCGACATCCTGGTCAACAACGCCGGGGCCGCCTGGGGCGCGAAGTTCGAGGAGTTCCCCGAGAGCGGCTGGGACAAGGTGCTGGACCTGAACCTGAAGAGCCCCTTTTTCCTGACCCAGGCCCTGCACGAGACCCTGAAGAAGGCCGCCAGCCCCGAGCGGCCGGCGAAGGTGATCAACATCGCCTCCATCGACGGCATCAAGCTGAACCCGATGGACACCTACTCCTATCACGCCTCCAAGGCCGGCCTGATCTACCTCACCCGCCGGATGGCCGCCCGGCTGGTGCGCGACAAGATCGTGATGAGCTGCATCGCGCCGGGCCCCTTCGCCTCGCAGATGAACCGCGCCGCCCGCGACCAATCCGAGGAAGTCGGCCGGCGCGTCCCGCTCGGCCGCATCGGCACGGACGAGGACATGGCCGCCGCCGCCATCTACCTGGCCTCGCGGGCCGGCGACTACGTGGTCGGCGACACCATCGCCGTCGACGGCGGCGTCGCCCTGGCGGACCTGCCGGCCCGCGGCATCAGCGGCGATCCGATGTGAGCGCCCTCCTCTCCCCCAGGCTCAACCCGTGGGGAGAGGCGGTCAGCCATAGAAATTTCCGAAGGAGTCTTGCAACCACCATCGCTCCAGCCTATTTTGCGAATCGTTCGCAATTAGGTTCGAGCCATGCAGATCGCGAAGAAGACGCTGACCTACAGCCTGACCCACCTGATCGTGGCGGTGGCGGTGGCCTTCGCGCTGACCCGCGACTGGCGCGCGGCGCTGGCGATCGGGATGATCGAGCCCATCTTCCAGACCATCGCCTTCGCCCTGCACGAGCGCGCCTGGCGCCGGGCCGAGGCGCGGGCGCAGGCCGGAACGCGGCCCCTGCGTGGCCGTTCGGCGGTGGAAGCGTAAGGATCGAAGGAGACGGACATGGCGGACGGGATCAACACCGGCCTCGAGGCCCAGAGCCGGACCAGCGTGGCCCAGGGCCTTTCCAAGCTGCTGGCGGACACCTACGCGGTCTACCTGAAGACCCACGGCTATCACTGGAACGTGCGTGGGCCGAACTTCGGATCGCTGCACCAGCTGTTCATGGAGCACTACACCGAGATGTGGAACGCGATCGACGACATCGCCGAACGCATCCGGGCGCTGGGCGAGTTCGCGCCGCAGGGCTACCGCGCCTTCGGGAACCTCTCGTCGATCGGCGACGGCGACCCGGAGAAGGGCGCCGACGAGATGGTCCGCGAGCTGCAACGGGACCACGAGACGGTGATCGCCACCGCCCGGGCGGCCCTGCCCGCCGCCCAGCAGGCCGGCGACGAGGTGACCGTCAGCCTGCTCTCCGACCGCCTGACCGCGCACGAGAAGCACGCCTGGATGCTGCGCGCCTCGCTCGGCGACAAGTAGGCGGGTGGAGCCGGTGTGGCGGGGAGCTCTCTGCATGGCGCTGGCCCTCGGCATGACCGGCCAGGCGTTCGCCGCGCCGGTCGTCCTGCCGGGCGATGAGCGGAGCCGGATCGAGGCGCGCGCCCGGCTGGAGGCGCTGCGCCTCAACCTGCAGAGCTATCCCAGCGCCACCACCGTGCTGCGGGTCTGGTGCGAGGACTATGGCCTGGCCCCCGAGCCCAGGATCCGCGCCATCCCGGTGATCGGGGTCGACAAGCCGCTGAGGCCCGAGGACCGGGTCGCCCTGGGCGCCGCACCGGACGAGGAGGTGCGCTATCGCCGGGTCCAGCTCGCCTGCGGCGAGCGGGTGCTGTCGGAGGCCGACAACTGGTACCGCCCCGGCCAGCTGACGCCAGAGATGATCCAGGCCCTGGAGACCACCGACACCCCGTTCGGGGCCGTGGTCGCCCCGTTGCGCTTCACCCGCCGGACGCTGTCGAGCCGGCTGATGTTCCAACCGATGGCCGATCCGCCCCGCCGGCTGTTCCGCCGGCCCGCGCCGAACGCCCCCCTCATCGTGCCGCCGCATGTGCTGGAGCACCGGGCGGTCCTGCTGAAGCCCGACGGCACGCCCTTCAGCCTGGTGGTCGAGAACTACACGGGCGAGGTGCTGGCCGGCCAACTGCGGCCCGACGCCGAGGCGCTGGCCGAAGACCCAGCGCCCGCTGCGGACGCGGAAGCCCGGGACGCCGAGGCGGTGGAGTAGGCCCCCTTTCCTCCCCTGCGACGCGGGGAAGGGGGCGGACAGCGCCGCACCTGGGGCCTGCCCTCTCCACCACCCGCTCTGCGGCGGGTGGTCCCCCTCTCCCATGAGTGGGAGAGGAAGACAGATCAGCAGCCGATCTGCCTGCGATAGCTCTGGATGAGCCCGCGGCACTCGCAGGCGGCGGCCTCCAGGCCGTCGATGTCGAACAGGCGCACGCGGGCGCGGCCGGTGCGCAGCAGGCCCCGCTGCTCGAGCGAGGCCAGGGCGGCGGTCACCGAGGTGCGCTGCACGCCCAGCATGATCGACAGGAACTCCTGGGTCAGGTGCAGCTCCTCGCCCAGTTCGCCGCGCTCGCGGCACTCCAGCAGCCAGCGGGCCAGCCGCGGCTCCAGCCGGTGGAAGGCCTGGCAGGCGATCGACTGGCGCGCCTCGGCCAGCATCGCCTGGGCGTATTCCTCGACCAGGGTGCGGGCCGGCTCGCTGGAGAACACCTCGCGGCAGACGTCGGCGGGCGCGATCCAGGCCACCCCGGCGGCCTGAACGGTGGCGGTGGGGAACATCGGCGAGCAGGTCATCGCCTCCACCAGGCCGAGCGCGCCTTCGCAGCCGACCACGCCGCTCTCCACCTGGCCGCCTTCGCTGGTCACGGCCACCATCGAGACGATGCCGCGCTCAGGGAAGTAGACGTGCTCGGTGGTCTCGGAGCGGTGATAGAGGATGTGGCCGGCGATCAGCTCGACCTTGCGCGAAGCCGACAGCAGCCGGCGCCGCTCGGCCTCGCCGAGCCGGGTGATGAAGCGGTTGCGGACCTCTTCCGTCTGCTTGGCGGCGGTCTCGAACGCGGCCAAGGGAGCCTCCGACTAGCTGTGCGCCGCACCACAGGTTCGAATCTGCGCGGCCGACGCTAAAGGAGCGCGGAGCCTCGGCGCAGGTTCCGCGGCCGAATCCCGCCTGAGTGCGCAAGGCGACAGACAAAGCCCGCGCGACCCGGCACAAGCCTTCCCCGGGGAGGGCCCAGGTTGCCCACGTACAGAGTGTATCTCATCGAGGCCGACGGCCGCGTGCGCATGGGCGAGACGTTCGAGCGCCCCGACGATGCGGCCGCCCAGGCGGCGTTCGAGGCCATCGACCGCCAGGGGCTGAACGCCGAGCTTTGGCAGGGCGGCCGGCTCGTGCGCAAGCTGCCCAGGGACAAGGGCTGAGGCGTCCGGCGCGCCTCTCCCGGCAAGGAGGCCCGCATGCGCATCCGCATCACCGGAGAGGAGACCGTCTATTCCGGATGGTCGAAGATCATCCGCGCCGAAATCGCCGCGCCCGACGGCGGCGCCTTCGCCCGCGAGATCGAGCACCATGGCGACGCGGTGGCGGTGCTGCCCTACGATCCGCAGCGGCGCTGCGCCCTGGTCGTCGCCGCGCCCCGCGCGCCGGTGGTCTGGGCCGGCGGCCCGGACGCGCTCATCGAGGCGCCTGCCGGCATGCTGGAGGATGGCGAGCCGGCCGAGGACTGCGCCCGGCGCGAGGCGGAGGAGGAGGTGGGCGTGCGGCTGGCCGACCTGGAGCCGGTGGCCCAGGCCTGGTCCACGCCCGGCGTCTCGTCGGAGAGGATCGCCCTTTTCCTGGCGCCCTACGCCGAGGGCGACCGAACCGGCGACGGCGGCGGTCTGGCCGAGGAGAACGAGCTGATCGAGGTGCTGGAGCTGCCGCTCGCCGACCTCTGGACCCGCTTCGAGGCCGGCGGCCTGCAGGACATGAAAACTTTGGTCCTGCTGCTGGCGCTGCGGCAGCGCCGGCCCGACCTGTTCGACTGACCCTCAGCGGCCCTCGTCCACCGCCGCCTTCAGCTCGGTGAGGAAGGCGATCAGCGAGGCCTCCGGGTCGTCGCCCTCGCCGGTGACGACGGTGATCCCCCACTGGCCGAGCACCGCCTCCTGCACCGGGTTCGGCCGCGGCATGAAGACGAAGGAGGCCGGCCGGCTCTTCTCGTAGCCGGACAGGCGCCAGGTCTCCCACAGCCGGTGCAGCAACAGCCGGATGTTGAGGTCGCTCATCGAGTAGCCGATGAACAGGATGGTGCGGCCGAGCGCGTCGGCCCGGAACTTCACGTCCAGGGGCGAGGCGAAGTTCAGGCGGTTGAAATAGTCCGTCTCGGCCAGCACCAGGGACTGGTCGTCCTCGAAGTCGCCGTGGAACTTGACGATCTGGGCCACCCCCTCGGTGGCGCGGGCCACGTCGCGGGCGTTGGCGATCTTCACGAACTCGCGCCCGTAGAGCTGGTAGGCGGTCTCCAGGTTGTTATCGTAGTTGGTCGTGTAGACGATCGGGAACTCCAGGCCGACGACCAGTTCGTGCACCTTGGACGCGCGGACCCGGTCCTCCGAGACGCTCCAGGTCCGGTCCATCCAGCTGCGCAGCGGACCGACGCTGCCCTTCTGCAGCCGGTAGTACTCGGCCAGGGTCTGGTAGCCGGCCTCGGCCGGCACGCAGGCCGGGTCGAGCTCCAGCTCGTGGCACATGTGCTCGATGAGCTGGCTCCAGGAGGGTAAGCCCACGCTCATGGAAAGCCCGGCCCCGGCGAAGAGGATGGCTCGGCGCTCGCGGACGGCGGCGGCCAGGGCGCTCAGGTCGGACGTCATGCAAAACTCCCGCGGTGCTTAATCCGCGGCCGCCGCGCCGGTTCAACTTGCGGGAACCGGCCCGGCGGGCGGCCGGTTGGCCGTTGACGATCACCGATCACCAGGAGGCGACGATGGCTCAGGGCGGACGCGGCGGCGGGGCGCCGGGCAAGGGCAATCCGGGCGGGAACCGGGGCGGCAACCGCGGCGGTGGCAAGGAGGCCAAGCCCTCGGGCTCCGGGCCGCGCAACAGCCAACAGTCGCACGGCAAGGATCCCCACCGCGACCAGCCGGGCGGCGGCTGAACCTCGATGGCGGGCGGCTACGTCGGCTGGGCGCTGCACGAGCAGGACCGCGAGGCGCTGCTCGAGGCCTTTCCCCCCGCCTACCCGAAGGTGGTGGCCGACCACGTCACCTTGTCGCTGACAAGCCTGATGAAGGGCGGGCTGCCCACCGCCCGCTCCGGCGAGGTGGTCGGGATCACCGACGACGGCGCGGGCGTGCAGGCCCTGGTGGTCCGCATCGAGGGCACGACCGACCGCCCCGACGGCTCCACCTACCACCTGACCTGGTCGCTCGGGGCGGGCCGCAAGGCGGTGGAGAGCAACGACGTGCTGCGCGAGCGCGGCTGGACGCCCATCGACCCGCCCTGGCCGATCCGGCTCGAGCCCCGCCGCTGGCCCTGAGAAATTCTGGCGCCGGCCCACGGGACCCGCCGCTCGGGCGCGCGCGTTCTTGAAGCTTCCACGTGGCGGAGGATGACCATGCCCCAAGCAAAACCCCTGGAGCAGTTCCGGCTCGAAGAGACGGATGCGGGTTATCTGATCAGCATCCAGGCCCAGGGCGGCGAGTCCCTGGCCGTGGAGGCCTCGCCCGAGCAGCTGGACGCCATCATCGACGCCCTCGACGACCTGCTCTCCGACGACGACCTCGACTTCGACGAGGAGGAGGAGAGCTAGCCCCTCAGCTCCAGGCCGTTGCCGTCGGGGTCGGAGAGATAGACGCTGATCCCCTCCCCGCCCGCGCCGTAGCGCAGGCCGCTCTCGCCCACGGAAACGCCGTGCGCCTCGAGATGCCGGCGCACGGCCTCAAGGTCGAAACCCTCGATGCGCAGGCAGAAGTGGTCGAGGTTGCGGCCCTCGGCGCCCGGGCCCGCGCCGCCCGCGCGGCCGAGCCGGCCGTCCACAGGCACGAGGTCGATGAGGCTCGTCCCCGCACGCAGCTGGATCAGGCCGAGCTCGTCGTTGCGCCGCTCCACCGGGCAGCCCAGCACGTCCACGTAGAAGGCCAGCATGGCCGGCAGGTCCTTCACCCGCAGCACCAGGTGGTCGACGCCCGTCACGGTCAGCATGGGGTGGTCTCCGGCGCTGGATCGGCTCTGCTTGTGGACGTAGGCTCTGGAGCATGGATATCCAAGCCGCCCTTGGCCCCGCCCTGCTCGCCTCGGCCTCCGACGCCATCGTCGCCAGCGACCGGGAGGGCGCGATCGTCTTCTGGAACCCCGGCGCGGAGCGGATCTTCGGCTTCTCCGCCGCCGAGGCCCTCGGCCAGTCGCTGGACCTGATCATCCCCGAGCCCCAGCGGGCCCGCCACTGGGAGGGCTACGACCGGGTCATCGCCTCGGGGGAGAGCCGATACGGGGCCGGCGACCTGCTGGCCGCCCCGGGCATCCGAAAGGACGGGGCCCGCATCAGCCTGGAGTTCTCCATCGTGCTGGTGAAGGACGGCTCCGGCCAGGTCGCGGCGATGGTGTCGGTGATGCGCGACGTCACCGCCAAGTTCGAGGAGATGCGCGCGCTTCGCAAGCGCCTGGCCGGAGCGGTCTAGCGCCAAGGAACGCGCCGCGCCTGTTCCAAGTTGGGACAGGCGCCTGTCTCAAAACGGGAGAACCGCCGCATGAGCTCGGCCACCCCGACCACCAACCATGACGAAATCCGCCGCTGGGCGGAGGAGAACAACGGCAAGCCGGCCTGCGTGAAGGGCACCGGCAAGGGCAAGGACCCGGGCATCCTGCGGCTCGACTTCGACGAGAAGGAGGAGAACCTCGAGCCGATCGACTGGGACACCTGGTTCGACTGGTTCGAGAAGAACGAGCTGGCCCTGCTGAAGTCCGACGACAGCCGTTTCAACAAGCTCGTCAGCCGCAAGCACTAGACGAGGTCGGCGGCCATCTTGGTCAGCACCGCCGTCAGCAGCGGCGCGGCCAGGGTCAGCTCGATCAGCAGGACCGCATAGAGCCCGGCCAGCACCGGCCGGCGATCCTTGAGGTTCAGCACGACGCCGGCGACCAGCGGGCCGGTGATGGGTCCCAAGAGCATGAAGGGCGCGAGGCGGAACGCGTGCTGCTTGAACGTGCGCCGGGGCGGCGCTGTCTCGACTTGGGACACCATGAGCGCCGCGGGGCAAATCCGGCGCCAGGAATTAATCCTTAGGTAACTATGCCGAGCCGCCGTCCCAGCGACGGGCGGCGGCGGGCGTACTCCACGACCGCGATCAGGGCCATCAGCACCATCAGCTCCAGCCCCAGGCTGATGAAGTCGAACGGCAGCGGCTTGGGGGGCTCGAAGGTGATCGGCGTCAGGAAGAAGCTGATCATCAGGTTGTTGGCCAGGTGCGCGCCGGTGGTGAACTCCACCCCGTCGGTGCGCAGGGCGATCCAGCCCCAGGCCACCCCCATCGCCGCCCGCACCAGGAAGGCGTCGGGGTTGGGATCGGCGTGCCCCAGCGAGAACAGCACGCCCGGCACCAGCAGGATGATCCACAGCCGGCGGGTGAAGGCGCGGACCTGCTGCTGGGCCCAGCCGCGGAACACCACCTCCTCGGCGAAGGCGGCGAGGAACAGGAAGACGGCGGCGGCCGTCACGTAGGCCAGCTTCGCCCCGGTGGTCTCGTCGCGCAGCAGAGGCGCGGTCTCGGGCGGCGGGCTGCGCTGCACCTCCAGGCCGATGACCAGCAGGATCATCGGCGCGGCGACCAGGAAGCCCCCGGCCACGGCCCGCCAGCGGAACCGGCCCGCCGCGGTGATGAAGCTCATCATGGGCCGGCCGTAGACCCGGCTCGCGACCATCAGGAAGACCGCCAGGGCCGCCGCGAAGCCGAGCCCGATGGTGGACAGCTCGGCCAGGTAGCTGGTCAGCGGCCGGCCCCCGTGCGCCTGCGTCAGGGTCTCGATCGCCGCGCTGAAGCTGCCGCCGAGGTCGTCCGCGAAGGCGATGGCGCTGCCCACAAGCGCCAGACCCGAAACGAGCACCGAGACCAGGAAGGCCAGCCCGCCGCCGCCCAGCACCACGGCCAGCGGCCGCCACCAGCGGCGCTCGCCGGGCCCCACCACGGCCAGAAAGGCGGGCGTCTCGGTCTGAAGGGCGCTCATGGAAGCTGAGCCTCTCTTTCGGGCGCTAGAGCGTGGCTATGGGGCGACTCGCGGCGGCGGGTCCAGCCGCGCCGCTGCGGACCGGTCGCCATCGGGCCGATCCGCCGCCGTCATTTTTTCGCCCCATGGGCAAACCAAATGCGCCCCCTTCCGGTTTGCCTGGGCGTCGCGTTGAGAGTTCCAATGGCTCCGCAGGTCTTCGTCGTCGTGCCCTATGCGGGTAAATGGGGCGTGAGCGCCGGCGGCGAAGTGCTGGCGGTCGCCCGCTCGAAGGCCGCCGCCCAGGACCTCGCGCGCAAGGCAAGCGAGGCGCTGCAGCCCGGCGAACCCGCACCGGACCCGGGCCGGGTTCGCATCCACGAGCGCCGCAGCTTCATCGACAGCTGACCCGCGCCCCTGAGGCGACCTGCCGCAGGCGCCGGCGCCGATTTTCGGCGGCTCTGTCACATTTCGACGGACTCCCTCGCCCCTATATGCACGATGTCCGCCTGGGAGGGGCCGTGGTCGATCCGAAGCACATGGACGTGGAGGAGCAGCGCGCCGCCGGCGCGGCCTTGCCCTACACCGTCGAGCTGTGGGACGCCGCGGGCGAGCGCCCCGACCTCGTGCTCGGCCAGCTGCGCACCGCCAGCCTGGCCTTCGCCTGCTACTACGGCGCCCTGCGCGAGTACGTCGGCCGGCGCATCATGCTGCGGCAGGGCGACCATGTCGTCGCCGCGTTCAATCCGTCGCAGGAGCCTCCGGCCCGCTAGCCGCGTTCGGCGAGGCCATGCTGGCGCAGCCGCCAGAGCAGGGTCTCGATGCGGTCCTGTCCGAAGAAGGGCTCGTCCCTGAACACCATGGTGGGCACGCCCCAGTGGCCCACCGCCTCCAGCCGCTCGTGGCTCGCCTGGATCGCCGCCTCCAGGCGCTCGCCCTCGGCTTCGATCGCCTGCTCGAGCTCGGCCAGGTCCAGGCCCGCCCACACGGCCGCGCGCGCGAGGTGGTCGCCCTCGTTCCAGCCCTGGACCTCTCCGCCCCAGATCAGCCGGCTCACCTCCTGGATGAAGGCCAGGCCCCGGCCGCGTTCGACCGCAGCCTGCCCCAGGTGGGTCAGCCGCCGGATGTAGGGCTGGTCCTTGGCCACCTCGCCGCTCGCCATGTCCATGACGATGGGGTCCGGGCGCGGCGGGCCGAACGGCAGGCCCAGCATCTGCGCGGTCCGGAACGCGTCGCGCGCCACGTACATGGGCCAGCGCCGGTCCTGCCGCTTGAAGAAGCCGTCGACGCGGACGGCGAGCGGATAGACCGGCCGCACCGTCAGCTCCACGTCGTAGCGGGCGGCGATGTCCGCCAGCCTCGGCGTCGCCAGGTAGGAATAGGGGCTGCGAAAGCTCCAGAAGACCTCGACTTCCAGCGTCATGGCCGCCTCCTTGCGAAACTGACTAGATCGTTCAATAATGACTGTCTAGTCTAATAACGGAGCCCGCGCCGTGGCCGCCCCCGACCGCACCGACCGCCGCCGCGTCCGCACCCGCGCCGCCCTGATGAGGGCCGGGCAGGCGCTGTTCGCCCACCGGTCCGTGGACGCCGTCAGCATCGACGACATCGTGGCCGCGGCGGACGTCGCCAAGGGCAGCTTCTACAACCACTTCCCGGACAAGGAGGCGCTGGCCCAGGCGCTGGGCGAGGAGGTGCGCCGCGGCGTCGAGCAGCTGGCGGCGGAGGTGAACGCGGGCCTGGCCGATCCCGCCGAGCGGGTCGCCCGGGCCCTCTGCGGGTTCGTCCGCCAGGCCGCCGCCGAGCCCGAGCGCGCCCGGGCCATGCAGCGCCTGTTCCCGGCCGCCGCCGTCCCCGACGCCCCCATGAAACGGGGTGTGCGCGCCGACATCGCCGCGGGACTGAAGGCCGGCCGCTTCACCGGCCTCAGTCAGGACGCCGCCATTCTCACGGCCGTCGGACTCGTGCAGATCGCCGTCGCCCGGGCGGCCGGACCCGAGGGCGGCGCGCCCGAACGGCTCGGCCGCGAGCTGGCCTTCGCCCTCCTGCGGGGGCTGGGGGTGGAACCGTCTGAGGCCGAGACGCTCGCCGCGCGCGCCGCAGCCGACCTTCTCGGGAAGGGCGCAGAACGATGACCCAGGCGCTGCGTTGGCTCGTCGGACTCTACGGCCTGCTGTTCGCCCTGCTCGGGCTGGCGGGCTGGGCCGCCCCCGAGCGGCTGGCCGAGCGGCTGGGCCTGGCCACCCTCACGACGGCCGGCTTGGCCAGCCTGAGGGCCGACCTCGGCGGCCTGTTCGTGGGGCTGGCCGTGCTGTGCCTGGCCGGCGCGATCCTGCGTCGGCGGGGGCTGCTGGCCGCCGCCCTGATCGTCCTGGCCGCCATCCTCGCCGGCCGCCTGCTCGGCGTCGTCGCCGACGGGGGCCTGGCCGAGACCGCCGCCAGCCTCGCTGTGGAGGCGAGCGCCGTGGCGGTGCTGGCGCTGGCCCTGCGCGCGCTCCGGCCCGCCGACGAGACGCCCCGGCCCCGCCGTCGCGCGCTCGTCCTGGCCGGCGCCGGCCTGCTCGCGGTGGCGCTCGGCGTCGGAACCGCCGCGTCCGTCCCGGCCGTCCAGCAGCACGCCTTCGAGGCTGCGGCGCGGCGCCAGATCGGGCGCAGCAACGCCGCCCTGCTGAACGACGACGCGCTGCGGGTGGCGGTCTGCGGCTCGTCCGCGCCGCTCCCCAGCCCCGACCGCGCCAAGGCCTGCGTCGCCGTCTTCGCGGGCGGAAAGATCTACGTCGTCGACGTGGGCCCGGAGTCGGTGGAGCGGCTGATGCAGTGGGGCGTGCCGTTGTCGCAGGTCGCCGGCGTGCTGATCACCCACTTCCATTCCGACCACATCGGCGATCTGGGCGAGCTCAACCTGCAGACCTGGGCGCAGGGCCGCCCCGCCCCGCTGCCGGTCTACGGCGGGCCTGGCGTCGAGCAGGTGGTCGCCGGCTTCAACCAGGCCTACCGCCTCGACCAGGGCTACCGCACCGCCCACCACGGCGAGGCGAACATGCCCGCCGCCACCTGGGCGCTGGTCCCGCGCCCGGTCGCCCTGCCCGGGCCCGCCACCCCCGCCAAGGGCCGCACCGGGCTCGTGCTGAAGGACGGGGACCTGACCATCACCGCCATCGAGGTGGAGCACGCGCCGATCGAGCCGGCCTACGCCTACCGCTTCGACTACAAGGGCCGTTCGGTGGTGATCACCGGCGACACCCGCGCCCATGCGCCGCTGATCGCCGCCTCTCGGGGCGCAGACCTGATGCTGTCCGAGGCCCTGGCCCGGCCGATGATCGAGACGCTCGAGCAGGCCTCGGCCGAGGCCGGCCGGCCCCGCGTCTCGGCCATCATGCACGACATCCAGAGCTACCACGTCTCGCCCGCCGAGGCGGCCGACATCGCCGACGCTGCAGGCGTGCGCCTCCTGGTGCTCTACCACCTGCTGCCGGCGCCGGATAACGCCCTGGCCCGGCGGGTGTTCGTCCGCGACCTCGACCGCGCCCGGGACGGGGCGTGGCGGCTGGCCGACGACGGCAGCCTCTACACCCTGCCCCTGGGCTCGACCCAGGTGCGGGTCGGGCGGGTCCCGCGCTAGTGCGTGCGCCCCCTCCGTCTCGTCGCTTCGCGCCGATCCACCTCCCCCGTCGTCTTCGCGCCGGGGGAGGAGCCCGGTTCAGATCCTCCCCCGCTTGCGGGGGAGGGGGACCGCCGAAGGCGGTGGAGGGGGCGCGGCCGCGCTAGCGGCCCTTGAAGTCCGCCGGCCGCTTCTCGAGGAAGGAGGCCATCCCCTCGCGGAAGTCGTCGGTGCGGATCAACTGCAGGAACTGCAGATAGACGTGGTGGACGTGGTCGTTGAACGTCTCGTTCAGGCCCATCCGCATCAGCCGCTTGGCCGACTGCACCGCCAGCGGCGCGTTCTCGGCCATCGACCTCGCCATCTCCCGCGCCGCCGAGGCGAGCTCGGCGTCCGGCACGACCTTGGAGGCCAGGCCGATCTCCACGCACTCCTGCGCCGACAGCGTGCGGCCGGTGAAGACGATCTCGGCCGCCTTCTCCCAGCCCAGCAGCCGGGGCAGGATCCAGGTCCCGCCGGACTCCGGCACCACGCCGCGCTTGACGAAGGCCGGGGCCATCTTGGCGCTCTGCGCCATAATCCGCACGTCGCAGCCCAGGGCGGTGTCCATGCCGTAGCCGGCCGCGGCCCCGTTCAGCGCGCAGATGGTCGGCTTGTCCATGTGGTGCAGCACGGTGGGCGGGGAGTTGCGCAGGTCGATGTCCACCGACACCGCCCGGGCCTGGTTCTGCGAGCCGATGCCGTCGCCCTGAGTCGCGTCCACGAGGTCCAGGCCCGCGCAGAAGGCGCGGCCGACGGCGGTGAGAACGACGACCCGCACCTCCTTGTCGGCGTTCGCCTGCAGCAGCAATTCCGACAGCCGCCGCAGCATCGGCCCGGAGATGGTGTTCATCTTCTCCGGCCGGTTGATGGTCAGGGTCGCGATCCCCTCGGAGACCTCGTACAGGACCTCGTCCTGCGCAGACCCGGCCGGCGGCTTCACGGGCGCGTTCATCGGCATCCTCCTCCGTCTTAATTCTGGTTGGGAGAAGCTTAGCCCGGATCACGGGGCGTGAGGCTAGGGGGAAAGTACGGCCTGCCTCAGAGGCCGATCGAGTCCGCCTCGGCCGTGAGCCGGTCGCAGGTGGCGAGGTCGCGGCGCCGGAACGCGGCGGCGGCGGCCTTGCGCAGCAGAAGCTCGGCGGCCTCCGGGAAGCGGGTGCGCAGCCGCCCCGCCCACAGCTCGGCCAGCTCGGCGGCGACCTCGGCCTCGGCCCGGCGCGCCAGGATCATGCCGGCCGCCTCCGGCAGCGCCGGCCAGTCGAGCAGGAACCGCAGCCCCGCCTCGAAGTCCGGGTGGCCGGCGGCCAGGGCGAAGGCCCGCGCCTCGGCCTCCACGTCGTCGAAGCCGCCCAGCCGGGCGATGAAGGCCCTGGCCCTGTCCACCGACAGCGTGCGCTCGAACGAGGCCCACAGCGCCGCCTGCGCCGCCGCCGACTGGCCGGACCGCTCGAGGTATTCGATCCAGGCGCTCTCCCAGGCGAACAGCGGCTCGGCGGCGCGCCGGCCCGGCGCGCGGATCGGAGTCGAGGCCGCCGCCGCCTCGAGGACCTCGCCCGCCTCCTCCACCCGCCCTGCGGCGAGCAGGCGCGCGCCGACCTCGGCCGCGACGGCCTGGCCGGCCAGCTCGGCCGGCGTGAAGGTGGCCCGGTAGGCGTCCACGTTCCCGGCCGCATCGGCCAGGGTTCGCAGGCTCGGAAGCCAGCTTGCGGCGAAGGCGGGGTGGTCGCTCAACCGCCGCAGGGTCGCCTCGGCGAGCTCCGGGCGGCCGTCGACCGCCAGCGGCAGCCACTGGGCCCAGTCGCCGGGCGCGAGGGCGACCTGCTGGGCCAGCGTGCCGGCGAGGAACCCCACGTCCGCCGCCTCGGCCAGCCGCGAGAGGTCCCGCGCCCCTTGCGCGAACGTCTCGGCCACCTGGCCGTCGGCGTCGCGGACCCGCGTGCGCAGCCGCGGCGCGAGCTGCAGGAACTGGAACAGGCGATCGCGCGCCGCCGGCCCGTCCAGCTCCGCCAGCCGGACGGCGATGAGCTCCCGCAGGCCCTTCAGGTCGCGCACGAACGTGCTGCGCTGGCGCCAGGAGACCCGCGAGCGGCTGGTCTCCAGGGCGGCCAGGCGCCGGTCGATCTCCACCATCAGGTGGTCGGCGCCCTGCTCGGCCGCCAGCTCCATCCGCAGCCGGCGCTTCAGCTCCGGACGGGCCTGGGCGACGCCGGCCAGGATCTCGGCCAGCCGCTCGGCGCCCAGCCGCGCCAGGTTCTCGGGCGTGACCTTCTTCAGGCTCGCGGCGCTCGGGCGCTTCTTCGGTCGCGCAGCGTCCATCGCCGTGGAATGCCCGGGATGGCGGGGCGGGTCCAGAGTCCAGGACCCAGGGCGCCGGGCGCAGCTGAACCTGAACCCCGTGCAACAAACCGGTTCAGGCGCGTTTCAGTGGGCAGACGTCAGAAGACAAAGCACGGCCCCGGCAAGCACCCGCTCCGGGAACGCAGACCTGCAAAGGACCATGACCATGAACCGCACGATGATGGCGCTGCTTGCGGCCACCACCCTCGCCGCCGGCGTTCCGGCGGTCGCCAGCGCCCAGGACTGGGGGGTCAACCAACGTCAGGCCCAGCTCGACCAGCGTATCGACGCCGGCGTCCGCAGCGGCCAGCTCACCGACGCCGAGGCCGCCCGCCTGCGCGAGGAGTTCCAGGACATCGCGCGGCTGGAGCGCCGCTATCGCGAGGGCGGCCTGAGCTCCGCCGAGCGCGCCGACCTCGACCGGCGCTTCGATGTGCTGTCGGCCCGCATCCGCGACGAGCGGCAGGACTGGCAGGCCGAACGCCCGGGCTCGGGCGCATGGCAGAACATCAACCAGCGCCAGGCCCAGCTCGACCAGCGCATCGACGTCGGGCTGCGCAACGGTCAGCTGACGCAGGCCGAGGCCGCCCGGCTGCGCGCCGAGTTCCAGGAGATCGCCCAGCTGGAGCGGCGCTACCGCCAGAACGGCCTGAGCGCCGCCGAGCGGGCCGACCTCGACCGGCGCTTCGACCAGCTCTCGGCCCGCATCCGCGACGAGCGGCAGGACTGGCAGGCCGAGCGCCCGGGCTCGGGCGCGTGGCAGAACATCAACCAGCGCCAGGCCCAGCTCGACCGTCGCATCGATGTCGGCGTGCGCAACGGCCAGCTGACCGCCGCCGAGGCGGCCCGGCTTCGGGCCGAGTTCCAGGAGATCGTGCGGCTCGAGCAGCGCTATCGCCGGAACGGCCTGACCCAGGCCGAGCGCGCCGACCTCGACCGGCGCTTCGACCAGCTGTCGGCCCGCATTCGGGACGAGCGCCGCGACGGGCAGGCCCGCTGGGAGAACCTCAACCAGCGCCAGGCCCAGTTCGAGCAACGGCTGAACCGGGCGGTGGCCGACCGGCGCCTCAACTCCCGCCAGGCGATGAACCTGCGGATGGAGTTCGACGCCATCGCCCGGCTGGAGCAGCGCTATCGCCAGGACGGCCTGACCCGCGCGGAACGCGCCGACCTCGACATGCGCTTCGACCGCCTGCAGGCCAACTTCCGCGCCTCGCTCAACGCCTCCAGCTACGGCTACGGCTACGGCGAAGCGCCCAACCTCTTCGACTACCTCTTCGGGCTCCGCTAGGCGCGGCGTGCGGGCGGCGCAGAGGCGTCGCCCGCCGGTTTCACGAGATCATCCGGTGCGGAATGGCGGAGAGGGAGGGATTCGAACCCTCGATACGGTTACCCGTATGCCGCATTTCGAGTGCGGTGCTTTCAACCACTCAGCCACCTCTCCTCAGGGCGTCTGCGAGGCCGCGCGAGGGCGGCCGCTGAGCGAAGGCGCGGAACCTAGCCATGAGGCCCGCCCCGCGCAAGTGTTCTGGAGAGTCGCAGGGTTAACGGCTTCCCTCCCCTTCAGGGGAGGGTGGCCCGGAGCGCAGCGACGGGACGGGTGGGGGAGTCCGGGACCTGCGAGGCGGTGGTGGACCAGCGTCTGGGCGGCGCGTCCCTTCCCCACCCCGGTCGGCTGCGCCGACTCGGCCCTCCCCTGAAGGGGAGGGAAGGGATCTAGGCCGCCGCGGAGGTCTTGCGGCGGGTCTTGAGCAGGGCGTCGATGTCCTCGGGCTCGCCGGGGCGGCCGAGGAAGTAGCCTTGCAGCTGGTTGCAGCCGGCGCTGACCAGGGCGGCGTGCTGGTCGGCGGTCTCGACCCCTTCGGCGGTGACCTCCAGGTCGAGGGCCTGGGCGAGCTGGATCATCGCCCGGACCAGTTTCTCCACCTCGGCGTTGCCCAGGTTGGAGACGAAGGAGCGGTCGATCTTGATCCGGTCCACCGGATAGAGGTGCAGGTAGCTCAGCGACGAATAGCCGGTGCCGAAATCGTCGAGGGCCAGGGTGAAGCCGAGCTCGCGCAGGGTGCGCAGGAGGCTCTGGGTCTTCTCGTCGTCCTGCAGCAGGGCGCCTTCGGTGATCTCGATCTCCACCTTGTGCGGGTCGATGCCGGCCTCGGCCATGATGGCGCAGGTGCGCTCCAGGAAGTCCGGGCGCGACAGCTCCACCGGGGAGACGTTGACCGACAGGATCAGCTCGGGCCAGCGCCGGGCGGCCGTGCGGCAGGCCTCGCGCATGATGAACTCGCCGATCTCGTGGATCAGGCCGCTCTCCTCGGCCAGCGGGATGAACACCGCCGGCGAGACCATGCCGCGCCGCGGGTGGTTCCAGCGGGCCAGGGCCTCGACGCTTTCCAGGCGGCCGTCGGCGGCGAACCTGGGCTGATAGTGGACCTGCAGCAGCTCGTCGGACAGCGCCTCACGCAGCTCGACCTCCATCTGCTGACGCAGCCGCGCCTTCTCGTCCATCTCCTCGCCGTAGATGGTGTAGCGGCCGCGGCCCTCCTCCTTGGCCCGATAGAGGGCCAGGTCGGCCTGGCGGATGGCCTCGTCGGAATCGGTGAAGTCGTCGTCGACGATGGAGACGCCCACCGAGCAGGACAGCACGGCCTGGCCCCCGGCCAGCTCGAGCCGGCCGGAGAGCGCGTGGACGATGCGGTCGGCGAGGATCTGAACGCCTTCTCGGCCCTCGGCGCTGGGCGCGACGATGGCGAACTCGTCGCCGCCCAGCCGGGCGACGGTGTCGGTCTTGCGGCAGCAGGCGGCCAGCCGCTGGGCGGCCTCGCGGATGAACTCGTCGCCCGCCTGGTGGCCCAGGGTGTCGTTGACCTGCTTGAAGCGGTCGAGGTCGATGCAGAACACCGCCACCACCCCGCCGGAGCGGGCCAGGTTGTTCATGGCCATCGACAGGCGGTCGTGGAACAGCGCCCGGTTGGCCAGGCCGGTCATCGGATCGTGCAGCGACAGATGCTGGGCCTGGGCCTCGCTGGCCACCAGTTCCTCGGCGACGCGGCGGGTGCGGCGGTACATCCAGTAGCCCCAGCCGGCCAGGAAGCCGGCGATGCCGGCGACCAGCGGCGCCATGCGGGCGAGGACGTCGTAACCCAGGGTGGAGGAGCGCCAGGTGAGGTATTCGCCCGGCGCGATGGCCGCGGCCAGCCGCCCCGGCTCCGGCCGGTCGGCCAGGCGGGCGTCCTTCAGCGCCGGCTGAACCGCCTGGGGCGGCGCCGCGCGTACGGCCGTCTCGACCAGCCGCTGTTCGCGGCGGTCGGCGGCGTGGTTCACGGCCAGCCCGAGCACCATCGTCGCCCCGAACAGGGCGACGATGGCCAGGACGCTGGCGCCGAGCAGCGGCGCCAGAAGGGTCATCCCGGCCGAGCTGGAAGTGCGCGCCTCATGCGCCATCCAAAGGGTCTCCCCTGCCCATGGCGCGTTTGTGGACCAGACGAGCTTAAGGAACGTCTAAAGAATCGCGGACGCCTGCGACTCTTTGTGCACTCCGTTAGTCATGGGCTCGGGCAAATACTCAAAAAGTGGAAGGAGTTGATACCTCCTTCACCTCAGAGTTCGTTAGGGTAAACGCGGAGATAATCTCCAGATCAGCGACAACATTCACCGGTGTTGCTTTAGGCTTAGTCGGCCGGCAGCACGGCGACTCCGTCGGCATCGGCGTAGAGCATGTCGCCCGGCACGAACACCACGCCGCCGAAGGCCACCGGCGTGTCGATCACGCCCTCGCCGCGCTTGATGCTGCGCTTCGGATTGGAGCCCAGCGCCTTGACCCCCAGCTCGATGCCGGCGAGCACGGAGGCGTCGCGGACGCAGCCGTTGACGACCACGCCGGCCCAGCCGTTGGCGGCCGCGTCGGCGGCGATGGCGTCGCCCACCAGGGCGCAGTGCATGGACCCGCCCCCGTCGATCACCAGCACCTGCCCCAGGCCCGGCTCGGACAGCACCTCCCGCACCTTGGAGTTGTCCTCGTGGCAGCGGACGGTGCGGATCGGGCCGAAGAAGGCGGCCCGGCCGCCGAAGTCGCGGAACGGCGCCACGCAGACCTCGATGGCGCCCTCGTGCTCGTCGCAGAGATCGGCGACGGCCTTCACTGCGCGCCCGCCTTGGCCTGGTACTCGTCGCGCAGCTCGCGCTTCATCACCTTGCCGATGTGGCTGCGCGGCAGGCTCTCGACGATCTTCAGGTCGGCCAGCCGCTGGGTCTTGCCGAGCCGGCCGTTGACCCATTCCAGCAGGTCCTTCGCCGCCACCTCCTGGCCCGGTTTCAGCGCCACGAAGGCCACCGGCGTCTCGCCCCAGCGCTCGGAGGCCACGCCGACCACCGCGCTCTCCAGCACCGCCGGATGCTGGGCCAGCTCGGCCTCCAGGTCGGACGGGTAGATGTTGAAGCCGCCGGAGATGATCATGTCCTTCTTGCGGTCCATGAGGGTCAGGAAGCCGTCCTCGTCGAAGCGGCCCACGTCGCCCGTGCGGATGTAGCGGAGCCCCTCGGGGCTGAACCACTCCGTCTCCTTCGTCTTCTCAGGCTGGTTGTGGTAGCCGACCATCATCGCCGGCGAGCGGCCGACGACCTCGCCGATCTCCCCTTGCGGGACCTCCTTGCCGTCCTCGCCGATCAGCCGGATGTCGTGGCCCGGCAGCGGCCGTCCCACGGTGTGCAGCTTGTTGGGGAACTCGTGGGCCGCCAGCATGCAGGACCCGCCGCCCTCCGTCATGCCGTAGAACTCGATCAGCCCGCCCGGCCAGCGGCGCAGCACCTCGGCCTTCAGTTTGGCGCTGAACGGGGCGCTGGTGGCGAACTTCAGCCGGTAGCTCGACAGGTCGTACTTGTCGAAGTCCGGGTGGGCCATCAGCCGGCGGTACTGCACCGGCACCAGCATGGCGTGGGTCGCCCGGTGCTTCTCCGAGAGCTTCAGGAACTCGTCGGCGTCGAACTTGGGCATCAGCACGGCTGTGCCGCCCTGGGCCACCGTGGGCAGGAAGCTGACCAGCGTCGTGTTGGAGTAGAGCGGCGTCGAGATCATCGTCACCGACTCCGCATTGTAGTGGCCGCGGCGGATCTGGCTCCAACGCATCCGGTGCGGCTGGATGATCCCCTTGGGCGCGCCGGTGGTGCCCGACGAGTAGATGATGTTGAAGCCCTGGTCCGGCTGGATCTCCACCGGCTCCGGTTTCGCGCCCTCCGGCGCCAGCCACTCGGCGAACGGCTGGCCGGCCGAGGAGCCGTCGAGGGCCACGCGCTTGACCGTGATCTTGTCCGCCACCGGCTCCAACAGCTTGGCCACGCCCTCGTCGAGGAAGAAGACCTTGGCCCCGCAGTCCGTCAGCATCATCGCCAGGCTCTCGGGCGTGGAGGACGGGGCGAGCGGCGCGACCGCGGCCCCGGCCCGCAGGGTTCCGAGGTAGACCGCGCCGTATTCGATGGAGGTGGTGGCGCAGACCGCGGCGACGTCGCCGTTCCTCACCCCGTCCCGCTGCAGGGCCGCGGCGATGCGGTCCATCAGGGGATCGAGCTCGGCGTAGCTCAGCTGGCGGCCGGTCTGCACCAGGGCCGGGTGGCCGGCGCGCTCCTTGGCCTGTTCCCGGATCACGTCCGGAAGCGTGCCGAAGTCCTGGGCGAGAAGGTCCTGAAGCGACATGGAAACTCCGCGGGCTGACGTCGCGGCCCTCTTAGCGAAGGCGGGCCGGAAGGCCAAACGGCGCTTGCGGCAGGCGCCCTCCCCCAGGGTAAGGTAGCGCCGGCCCGATCCATTGCGGGCCTCTAGTGCAGATTCATGCGTTCGCGGGACCACCGCGGCATTGGGACGGGAACGATTGATGTCCGAAGAGATGATTTCGCTCGGCGCGAAGTTGAAGCAGACCGCCCTGGAACAGCCCGACAAGCCGGCGGTGAGCTGCGGGAGCGCCAGCCTCACCTACGCCGAGCTGCACCGGCGGACCAACCGCCTGGCGCGGGGCCTGAAGGCGCTGGGGGTCAAGCACGGCGACCTGGTCACCCTGGGCCTTCGCAACAGCATCGGGTTCGTGGAGGCCAGCTGGGCGATCTGGAAGGTCGGCGCGACGCCGCAGCCGGTCTCCTTCCGCTCCCCCAAGGCCGAGCTGCAGGCCATCGTCGAGCTGGCCAAGAGCCCCATCGTGATCGGCGAGTTCGGCTTCGAGCTGGACCGGCCGATGGTCACGGTGGCCGACATCGCCGCCAGGTCCGACGATGACAGCGACGTGCCGGACGAGACCGCGCCCTGCCTGAAGGCGCCGACGTCCGGCGGCTCCACCGGCCGGCCCAAGCTGATCCTGGCCGGCCAGCCGGGCGTCGCGGCCAAGGTGAGCCCCGAGGTCGGCGGCTGGCAGCTGACCCGCGAGTCCATCGCCCTGTTGCCCGCGCCGCTCTATCACAACGCCGGCTTCGGCATGATGATCAGCGCCATCAACATGGGCGCGCATCTGGTGTTGATGGAGCGGTTCGATCCCGAGGCAACGCTGGCCGAGATCGAAACGCGGAAGGCGACCTGGGTCTACCTCGTGCCGACCATGATGAACCGCATCTGGCAGCTGCCGGAGGAGGTCCGCCGCAGGCACGACATCTCCTCGCTCAAGACCCTCTGGCACCTGGCCGCCCCCTGCCCGGCCTGGCTGAAGGAGGCCTTCATTCGCTGGGTCGGCCCGGAGGTGGTGATGGAGCTCTACGCCGGCACCGAGGCCCAGGCCTCGACGGTGATCTCCGGCGCCGAGTGGCTCGAGCACCGCGGCAGCGTCGGCAAGGTGCGGATGGGCGAGATGAAGGCCTTCGACGAGGCCGGCAATCCGTTGCCGCCGCGCGAGATCGGCGAGATCTACATGCGCCGGCCGGAAGGCGCGCCGCCGTCGTACAAGTACGTCGGGGCCACGGCCAAGACGCTGCCCGGCGGCTGGGAGAGCCTGGGCGACATCGGCTGGTTCGATGAGGACGGCTACCTCTATCTCGCCGACCGGCGCACCGACATGATCCTGGTGGGCGGCTCCAACGTCTATCCGGCCGAGGTCGAGGCGGCGCTGGAGGAATTCCCCGGGGTGCTGGGCTGCGCGGTGATCGGCCTGCCGAACGACGACCTCGGCAACACCGTCCACGCCATCGTCCACGCCCGGCCCGAGGTCACCGAGGAAGCGCTCCGCGCCCACCTGAAGGACCGGCTGGTCACCTACAAGCAGCCGCGCTCGTACGAGTTCACCGACGAGCCCCTGCGCGACGACGCCGGCAAGGTGCGCCGCACCGCCCTGCGCGATGCACGCATCAAGAAGACGGAGGCCGCGTGATCTTCCCTCCCCTTCAGGGGAGGGTGGACGCAAGCGCAGCGAAGCGGACGGGTGGGGGAGTCATGGATTGCAGGAGCTGTGGTCGGCAGGCGCCTCGCCGGCGCTCCACTCCCCCACCCGGCCCCTTCGGGGCCACCCTCCCCTGAGGGGAGGGAAAGACTGACTTTACTTCCGCCCCCCACGGGCTAAGCCGTACGCCATTCAAAGCCGTCGATAATTCAGGGAAGGGATTTCATGAGCATAAAGGGCAAGGCCTACATTATGGGGGCCTTCGAGCATCCCCTACGGGACGCCCCCAACCATTCCACGCCGCAGCTCCACGCCGAATGCGCCAAGGGCGCGCTGGAGGACGCGGGCCTCACCAAGGACGACATCGACGGCTACTTCTGCGCGGGCGATGCGCCCGGCTTCGGCGGCATGTCGATGATCGACTACATGGGCCTGAAGAACGTGCGGCACATGGACTCCACCGAGACCGGCGGCTCGTCCTACCTGATCCACGTCAACCACGCGGCCCAGGCGATCGCCGAGGGCAAGTGCAAGGTGGCGCTGATCACCCTGGCCGGCCGGCCGCGGCAGGCGCAAGGCGGCCGCTGGGGCGGCGGCGGCGGCGGCGGCGGCCTGACCGACGGCCCGCCCGAGAACGGCTTCGAGAACATCTACGGCGGCTCGACGCACAACACCTACGGCATGTGCGCCATGCGCCACATGTACGAGTACGGCACCACCAGCGAGCAGCTGGCCTGGATCAAGGTCGCCGCCTCGCACCACGCCCAGTGGAACGAGCACGCCATGCTGCGTGACGTGGTCACCGTCGAGGACGTGCTGAACTCGCCGATGATCGCCGACCCGCTGCACCGGCTGGACTGCTGCGTCGTCTCCGACGGCGGCGGCGCGCTGATCATGACCACCCCGGAAATCGCCAAGAGCCTGAACCGCCCGAAGGTGAAGGTGATCGGCGCCGGCGAGGCGCCGAAGGGCCCGAAGGGCGGGCGCGACCTGGACCTGACCCACTCCGGCGCGGTCTGGTCGGGGCCCATCGCCTTCGAAGAGGCCGGCGTGAAGCCGTCCGACATCAAGTACGCCTCGATCTACGACAGCTTCACCATAACCGTGCTGATGCAGCTCGAGGACCTGGGCTTCTGCGAAAAGGGCCAGGGCGGCAAGTTCGTCGCCGACGGCAACCTGATCTCGGGCGTCGGCAAGCTGCCGTTCAACACCGACGGCGGCGGCCTGTGCAACAACCACCCCACCAACCGGGGCGGGATCACCAAGGTCATCGAGGCGGTCCGCCAGCTGCGCGGCGAGGCCCATCCGAAGGTCCAGGTGCCCAACTGCGACCTGGCCATCGCCCACGGCACCGGCGGCTCGCTCGGCACCCGCCACGGCTCGGGGACTGTCATCATGGAACGGGAGGCCTAGGAATGACCGACGCGACCACCAAAGAGCGCCCGGCCACGCTGGGCCGCAAGATCCCCGCCCCGGCGGTGACCATCGAGAGCAAGCCCTTCTGGGACGCGGCCAAGGAAGGCCGCTTCCTGCTGAAGAAGTGCGCCGAGTGCAACCAGGCCCACTGGTATCCGCGGGCGCTCTGCCCCTTCTGCTTCTCGGACAAGACCGAGTGGGTCGAGAGCCCGGGCGAAGGCGTCATCTACACCTACTCGGTGATGCGCCGCTCGCCGACCGGCCCCTACGCCATCGGCTACGTCACCCTCGACGAGGGCCCGGCGGTGCTGACCAACTTCGTGGACGTCGGCCCCGACGACCTGAAGATCGGCATGCGGGTGAAGGTGAAGTTCCAGGACACCGACGGCGGCCCGCCGGTGCCGGTGTTCCGGCCGGTCTAGGGGGCGAGCGCCCCCTCCACCGCCTTCGGCGGTCCCCCTCCCCCGCTGCGCGGGGGAGGATCTGAACGTCCTCGCTCCTCCCCCGTAGCGTCAGCGTACGGGGGAGGTGGCTCGGCGCGTCGGCGCCGAGACGGAGGGGGCGCTACTCGCCAGTTCCCTGACCAACGCCTCCGCCTGAGCCGGCCGCGTCAGGCGATGCACCGTCAGGTGCGACCACTTCGGATCGGAGATGCGCTGCGCGTACTCGCGCTTGCGGCGGTGATACGTCGACCAGGCCCAGCGGATGGGGTGCTCCGGGCTGAGCCACATGCGCCAGTTCTCGCGGTTGCCGGTGCCGGGCCAGAGCTCCTTGCCGTCCAGCGCGCGGACGATCGAGCGGCGGATCACCCGGCGCATGACCACCCCGCGCGGAAGATCGAGCCAGACGAGGTCGGTGGCGCGGCTCCAGACGGCGTCGCGCACCGCCCCGTAGTTGCCGGCCAGCACCCAGGCGTCGGCCGCGATGGCGGCGTCCACGCGGCGCTTGAACTCGGGCACGTCGGTGGCGTTCAGCCCCACCCACCCCGGCTGCCAGTTGATCGCGTCCAGCTCGATGAAGGGCACGTCCAGGGCGCCGGCCAGCCGCTCGGCCAGCGTCGACTTGCCCGAGCCGGACGTGCCCACCACCGCGATGCGCATCACTCGGCCGCGGGCAGCTCCGCCTCGATCTCCGCCAGGACCTCGGCGGTGTGCTCGCCGAGCCTGGGCGGATGCCGGCGGATGTTCGACGGGGTCTTCGAGAACTTCACCGGCGGCTTCATCTGCTTGTAGTAGCCGACCTCCGGGTGGAGGTACTGCTGGAAGAAGTCGACCGCCTTCAGGTGCGGGTCGTCTTCAAGATCATCGAGCCGGTTCAGCTTGCGGACCGGGATGCTGAGCGGCTTGAGCATCGCCAGCCACTCCTCGGTGGTCCGCTCGACCGTCACCGTCTCGACCAGGGCGTATAGCTCGCGCGTGTGACGGGCCCGCGTCGCCCAGTCCGCGAAGCGGGGGTCCTTGGCGACGGTCTCGCCCCAACCGGCGATCTCGAAGAACTGGTCCCACTGCGCGTCGGTATACGGAAGAAGCCCGATGTAGCCGTCCTTGGTCTTGAACGGGCGGCGGTTCGGATTGACCACCCGGGTGTAGCCCCATTGGCCGATCGGCGGCTCGAACACCTGGTCGTAGTAGTGCTCGACGAGGGTGAAGCTGGTCATGCACTCCAGCATCGGCACCTCGACGAACTGGCCCTCGCCGGTGCGCTGCTTGTGGAACAGGGCCGCGGTGACCGCCTGGGCCATGAACAGGCCCGAGGCCTTGTCGGCCACCAGGGTCGGCAGGATGCGCGGCTCGGGGTTGCCGTCGGTGCGGCTCAGGAGGTCGCCGAGGCCGGACGCCGCCTGGATCAGGTCGTCGTAGGCCGGCTCGCCGGCGTAGGGCCCGTCCGAGCCGTAGCCGGCGGCATGGACGTAGACGATGTCCGGCTTGATCTGCCGGACGCTGTCGTAGTCGAGCCCGAGCCGCTGCAGCCCCTTGTAACGGACCGAGGCGGCGATCACGTCGCAGCTCCTCACCAGCCGCTTGATCTTCTCCACCGCCTTGGGATCGCGCAGGTCCAGGAAGACCGAGCGCTTGTTGCGGTTGATGGTCAGGAAGATGGGGCCCATGTCGCGCGGGGCGTCCCCCGGCACGTGGCCGGCCCAGCGCATGATGTCGCCGCCGTCGCCACGCGAGGAGCCCGGATCTTCCAGCTTGATCACCTCGGCGCCCTGGTCGGCCAGGATCTGGGTCGCATAGGCCCCGAACACGACGCTGGTCATGTCCAGGATGCGAACGCCCCGTAGCGGGCCTGTGGCCTCCTCGGCCAATTCCTTCTTTGCGACCACTAACTCCCTCCCATTGTACCGGCCGGTCTGGCGCCGGCGCTCGTCATGGCTACGATGCCGCAAAGACCGGCTCAAGCCGCAAACGGAGGGTGCCCCTTGGACTTCGAACTTTCCGAAGAACACCGGATGCTCAAGGACTTGGTGGCGCGGTTCGTCCGCGACGAGCTGTTGCCGCTCGAGCCCAAGGTCCTGGAGCGCGAAGCGGCCGGCGGCGGCCTGGGCCTGGGCGAAGCCGAGCGCAAACGGCTGGACGAGGTCTCCCGGGAGCTCGGACTCTGGGGCCTCGACGCGCCCCAGGACATCGGCGGATCCGACCTGCCGGCCGTCGCCATGGTCGGCGTCAACGAGGAGCTGGGGAAGTCGGTCACCCCCTACACCCTGCCGCCGGACAGCCCGAACCTTCGGATGATGATGGCCACCGTCACCGAGCGGCAGCGGGAGGCCTATCTCGCCCCTTACGTCCGCGGTGAGACCATCTCGGCCATCGGCATCTCCGAGCCGGGGGCCGGGGGCGATCCCATGAGCATGAGCACCCGGGCGGTGCGCGACGGCGACGACTGGGTGATCAACGGCCGCAAGATCTGGATCAGCCGCGCCGAGGAGGCCGACTTCACCATCCTGATGGCCATCACCAACAAGAGGGAGGGCGCCCGGCCGGAGATCTCCGCCTTCCTGGTCGACCGCGACAACCCGGGCTTCAAGGTGCTGCGGCGCATCCCGATGATCGGCGGGGCGGCGACCTACGAGGTGGCGCTGGAGGACTGCCGGGTCGAGGGCTGGAAGCTGCTGGGCCAGGAGGGCGCCGGCTTTGCGCCGATGCAGATCCGCCTCGGCACCCGGCGGATCGAGATGGCGAGCTGGTCCATCGGCATGGCCCAGCGGGCGCTCGACATGATGATCGAGTACGCGCCGCAGCGGAAAACCTTCGGCGTGCCCCTATCCGAGCGGCAGGCGATCCAGTGGTGGGTGTCGGACGCGGCGACCCAGATCCACGCCGCCCGGCTGATGACCTACCACTGCGCATGGAAGCTCGACCGCGGCCAGGACGTGCGTAACGAGATCTCGATGATCAAGGCCTTCGCCACCGAGATGGCCTACGAGGTGGTCGACCACGCCATGCAGATGTTCGGCGCGATGGGCATGACCAAGGAGCTGCCGCTGCAGCTGATGAGCACCAAGCTGCGCACCATGCGCATCTACGACGGCCCCACCGAGGTCCACAAATGGGTGGTGGGGCGCAACCTTCTGGGGACCCGGCGATGAAGGACAAGTACGGCGACAACATCACGGTGACCCTGCACCCCGGCCACATCGCGGAGGTGGTCATCGACCGCCCGCCCAACAACCACGTCTCGGTCACCCTGATGCACGAGCTGGCGGACGCCCTGGAGGACCTGGACAAGGAGCCCGGCTGCCGGGCCAGCGTCCTGCGCACCGAGGGCAAGGCGTTCTGCGCCGGCGCCGATCTCGTCGCCCGCGACGGCGACCACGGCATCGAGAACGAGACGGGCAACCCGCTCTACGACGAGGCGGTGCGGCTCTATGCGATCGAGAAGCCGATCGTCATCGCCGTGCAGGGGGCGGCGGTCGGCGCGGGGCTGGGCCTGGCGCTGGTGGGCGACTTCCGCGTCGCCGCCCACGAGGCGCGGTTTGCGGCCAACTTCACCCGGCTGGGCTTCCACCCGGGCTTCGGCCTCACCCACACCCTGCCGCGCCTGATCGGGGCCAACCGCGCCAGCCTGATGTTCCTGACCAGCCGGCGGGTGAAGCCGGACGAGGCGCTGGCCTGGGGCCTAGTGGACCAGGTCGTGAACCTGGGCGAACTGCGCGACTCGGCCTTCGCCCTGGCCCGCGAGATCGCTGAGAACGCCCCCCTCGCCGTCGTCGCCACCCGCAAAACCCTCCGCGGCGAGCTCTCCAGGGCCGTGCGCGAGGCCACCAACCGCGAGTTCGTGGAGCAGGCCTGGCTGCGCAAGACCGAGGATTTCGCCGAAGGCGTGCGCTCGGTGAACGAGCGGCGCGTGGGGAACTTCCAGGGGCGGTAAGGCTCTAGACCTCTCCCTCCCGTCGGGAGGGAGAGGGTTGGGTGAGGGAGGGCGCAGGGCCGCTCCAGACGCCGGTGGATGCGGCGAGGCCCCCCTCACCCAACCCTCTCCCCCCGCTGAGCGGGGGGAGAGGTCTCTTAAGCCGCTTTCGCCTTCAGACCCGACGCGGCCTTGGCGAGTTCGGTGATCCGGGCCCAGTCGCCGGCGCGCACCGCATCCGCGGGCGCGACCCAGCTGCCGCCGACGCAGGCGACGTTGGAGAGGGCGAGGTAGTCGGCAGCGTTGGCCGCATCGATCCCGCCGGTGGGGCAGAACCTGGCGTCCGGGAACGGGCCGGCGAAGGCCTTCAGGGCGCCGACGCCGCCCACGACGTTCGCCGGGAACAGCTTGAAGCAGGTAAAGCCGTGCTTGAGCCCCCACATCAGCTCGGTGGCGGTGGCGACGCCCGGCAGCAGGGGGATCGGCCCCTCAGGCCCCTCGCCGTCGATCAGCCCGGGGCTGACGGCGAACTTCGCGCCGGCCTCGGCGGCGGCCTTGCGCTGCTCGCGGCTGGTGACGGTGCCGACCCCGGGGACCGCCTCCTTCACCTCGGCGGCGATGCGGCGGACGGACTCCATCGCCGCCGGCGTGCGCAGGGTCACCTCCAGGGCGAAGAGGCCGCCGGCGACCAGGGCGCGCGCGAGCGGGACGGCGTGGTCGGCCTCCTCGATCGTCAGCACGGGCACCACGGGCGCGAGCGCCAGGACCTCTTCGATCTTCAAAAGCCGCCCCTTTCCAGCTGCTCCAGCTCCCGGGCCGCGCCGACCAGCGCGGCATAAGGATGGACCATGACGAAGGTGGGTATGGACCTAACGTATTCCGTTAAGCGACCCTTGTCCTCGAACCGGGCCCGGAAGCCGCCGGCGACGATGCGCTCGAGCAGCCGCGGCGCGATGCCGCCCGAGACGTAGACTCCGCCGCGGGCGCCGTAGGTCAGCGCGAGGTCCCCGGCCACCCCGCCGAGCACGTCGCAGAAGCGGTCGAGGGCGGCGGCGGCCACCGGCTCGCCGGCCTGGCCGGCCGCGAACACCGCCCGCTCGTCCGACAGCTCGGCGTTCTTCAGCGCGATGTCCGACAGCGCGCAATAGAGGTCGTAGAGCCCCTGGCCGGACAGCACCCGCTCGATGGACACGCGGCCGTACTTGGCCTTCAGCCGCCGCCAGATCTCCACCTCGGTCTCGTCGTAGGGCGAGAAGCCCGCATGCCCCCCCTCCGTCGCGACCGAGACCTCGGTGTGCGGCTTGCGGGCCAGGGCCGCCACGCCGAACCCGGTGCCCGCGCCGAGCACCACGATCGGGCAGTCGACGGAGCCCTTCACCGACGGGCCTATCTGGCGCAGGTCTTCCGCGCCGAGCCGGGGGGCGGCCATCGCCTGGGCGGCGAAGTCGTTGATCAGGCTGACCGCCTCGAACTCGAAGGCGATCACCAGGTCGGTCTCGGAGATGCCCCAGTCGAGGTTGGTGAACTGGATCTCCCCCTCCACCACCGGGCCGGCGACGGCGATGGCCGCCCGGGTCGGCCGCCGCTTGCCGGCGGTGGTGGCGAGGTATTCCTCGATGATCTCGGCCAGGGAGGAATAGTCCTGGCAGGCGTAGGACTTGGGGAAGCGGATGTGGCCTTCCTCGTCCACCAGGGCGAAGCGGGCGTTGGTGCCGCCCACGTCCCCCACAAGGCCGCGCGCCGCGCCCTTCACGCCGCGGCCTCGAACAGGCTGCAGGCGCCCTCTTCGGCGGGGCCGGCGACGGCGCGCATCCACCCGAACATCTCGCGGCCGAAGCCGTAGGCGTGCGGCGCGGCCGTGGCGGGCGGTCGGCTCATCAGCTCCCGCTCGTCGACCCTGATCTCCAGCCGGCCCGCGCGGGCGTCGAGCCGGATGACGTCGCCGTCCCGCACCCGCGACAGCGGCCCGCCGCCCTTGGCCTCCGGCGTCACATGGATCGCCGCCGGGACCTTGCCCGACGCGCCGCTCATCCGCCCGTCGGTGACGAGCGCCACCTTGAAGCCCTTGTCGAGCTGGACGCCCAGCGCCGGCGTCAGGCTGTGCAGCTCGGGCATGCCGTTGGCCCGCGGACCCTGGAACCGGACCACGGCCACGAAGTCGCGGTCGAGCTCGCCCCGCTTGTGTGCGGCCAGCAGGTCGTCCTGGTCGTCGAACACCAGCGCCGGCGCCTCGACGACCAGGTGCTCGGGCTTGACCGCCGAGGTCTTGATGACGCCGCGGCCGAGCGGGCCCTCGACGAGACGCAGCCCGCCCTCGCTCTGGAAGGGATCGTCCACCGGCCGTAGCAGGTCGCGGTCGAGGGAGACGGCCGTGCCCTCCCGCCAGACCAGCTTGCCGTCCTGCAGGAAGGGCTCGGTCTGGTAGCGGCGAAGGCCCGGCCCGGCGACGGTCATGACGTCGTCGTGGGCCAGGCCCGCGTCCAGCAGCTGGCGGGTGACGAAGGCCATTCCGCCGGCCGCATGGAAGGCGTTCACGTCCTCCGAGCCGTTCGGATAGACCCGCGCGATCAGCGGCGTGACGCGGCTGAGCTGGTCGAAGTCGTCCCAGGTGATCTGCACGCCCGCGGCCCGGGCCATGGCCACCAGGTGCAGCGTGTGATTGGTCGACCCGCCCGTGGCCAGGAGGCCGGCCAGGGCGTTGACGATGCTCTTGACGTCCACCACCCCCGACATGGGCGCATAGGCGTTGCCGCCGTCGCGGATCTCCACCGCCCGCTTGGGCGCGGCGGCCACCAGGGCGTCGCGCAGCGGCGTGTTGGGCGTCACGAAGGCCGAGCCGGGCAGGTGCAGCCCGGTCATCTCCATCATCATCTGGTTCGAGTTGGCGGTGCCGTAGAAGGTGCAGGTGCCGGGGCCGTGGTAGGATTTCATCTCCATGTCCAGCAGCTCCTCGCGGGTCGCCTTGCCCTCGGCGTAGAGGGCCCGCACCCGCGCCTTCTCGGCGTTCGACGCCCCCGAGGTCATCGGCCCGCCCGGGACGAAGATCACCGGCAGGTGGCCGAACGACAGGGCTCCGATGAACAGGCCCGGCACGATCTTGTCGCAGATGCCCAGCATCAGGGCCGCGTCGAACGCATCGTGGGTCAGGGCGACCGCGGTCGCCATGGCGATGACGTCGCGGCTGAACAGCGACAGCTCCATCCCCGGCCGCCCTTGCGTGACGCCGTCGCACATGGCCGGCACCCCGCCGGCGAACTGGGCGGTCGCGCCGATCTCGTGCGCCGCCGCCTTGATGATGGCGGGGAACCGCTCCAGCGGCTGGTGGGCCGAGAGCATGTCGTTGTAGGCCGAGACGATGGCGACGTTCGGCGCGAAGGGGTCGCGCATCCGCTGCTTGTCGCCCTCGCCCAGGGCGGCGAAGGCGTGGGCGAAGTTGGCGCAGGACAGCTTGGCCCGTCCGGGGCCGGCGCGCCGCGCCGCCTCCATCCGCTCGAGATAGGCGGCGCGCGACTCGCGGCTGCGATGGGCGATGCGCTCGGTGACCTCCTGGACGACCGGATGCATGGCGGCTCCCACTTCAGTTCAAGGCGACCACAGGATGCGGACGGGCGCGCGTTCTTGGCGCAAGAGCGCGCCGACGGGAAGCTCTTCCCCGGCGAGCGCCCGCTCGACCACCCGCTTCTTGGCCTCCCCAGAGATAAGCACGATCAGACCCCTCGCATCAGTCAACGCGGCTAGGGTCAGGGTGATCCGCGGCAGCGGCGGCGCGCCGTGCGGCTCGGGCACGCCCAGCGCCCGCCGGCCCGAGCCGAGGTCCAGGCCTTCCGCCAGCGCCGGGCTGCCCGGGAACAGCGAGGCGATGTGCCCATCCTCGCCCATGCCCAGCAGCACCGCATCGAACGGGGCCATGCCCGTCAGCGCCGGCTCGGCCGCGCGGGCGGCGGCGTCCGGATCCGGCGCGTCCGACCAGAGCGGGACGAGGTGCGACTTGGCCGGCTCGCCGACCATCAGGTGCTCGCGCACCAGCCGCTGGTTGGAGTGCTCCGAGCTCGGCGGCACGAGCCGCTCGTCGCTGAGAGTGACCACCACCCGGGCCCAGTCCAGCCGCGCGGCGCCGAGCCGCCGGTAGACCGGCGCGGGCGAACTCCCGCCCGTCCCGACGAAGGTCGCCCGGGCGCGTTGCTTCAGCCCGTCGGCCAGGTTCCGCTCGATGGCCGCCGCCGCCGCCTCGGCCGCGGCCGTCCTGTTGGCGTAGGTCTCGATCATGCTGGCTGAACGCACGCCCTTCGGCGACGGGTTTCGGCGTCCCGGCGGGGAAGAACGACCAAGCTCATTGGGACGACGCTGCCTGTCACCGGCGGCCATACAGCTCACCGCCTCGGCGTGTGGGCGATGCGCATGATGTTGGCGGCGCCGGGCGAGCCCATCGGCAGGCCAGCGAGGATCAGGATGCGGCGGCCGGGCGGCGCCAGCTTCATGGCCACGGCCTGTTCCACGGCTGCGCGGGCCAGGGCCTCCGGATCGTCGATCTGCGGCACGACCTTGGACTCCACCCCCCAGACGAGGGCGAGGCGGCGCGCCGTGCCGACGTGCGGCGTCAGCGCCAGGGAGGGCTGCAGCGGCCGCTCGCGCGCGAGCCGCAGGGCGGTCTGGCCGGTGGTGGTGAAGGCCACCAGGCAGGAGATGGACGCCGCCTCCGCGGCCCGCCGGGCGGCGGCGACCAGGGCGTCGGCGTCGACGTCGCGCACCGGGAATTCGGCGGCCATCAGCTCGGGCCAGCGCGGGTCGCGCTCCACCCGGGCGATGATCTTGTCCATCATCTCCACCGCCTCCTGCGGGAACATCCCCGCGGCGGTTTCGGCGGACAGCATCAGGGCGTCGGCGCCCTCGTAGACCGCGCCGGCGACGTCCGAGGCCTCCGCCCGCGTCGGGGTCGGCGAGGCGGTCATCGATTCCAGCATCTGGGTCGCGACGATCACCGGCAGGCCGCGGCGGCGGGCGGCGCGGATCAGCTCCTTCTGGGCGACGGGCACCTCCTCGGGCGCCAGCTCCACGCCCAGGTCGCCCCGGGCGATCATCACCGCCTCGCAGAGGTCGAGGATCTCGTCGAGCGCCTCCAGGGCGGCGGGCTTCTCGATCTTGGCCAGCACCCCGGCGCGGCCGTCCGTCAGCCGGCGCAGCTCGGCCATGTCGGACGCGCGCTGGACGAAGGACAGGGCCACCCAGTCCACCCCCTGGTCGAGGGCGAAGACCACGTCCTCGCGGTCCTTGGCCGTCAGCGCCGGGATCGGGATCGCCAGTCCCGGCAGGTTGAGGCCCTTGTTGTTGGACAGGCCATGGCCGGCGACCACCCGGGTCTCGGCGAAGTCGCGTCCGTGCTCGAGCACCTTCAGCTTCACCTTGCCGTCGTCCAGCAGGATCAGCGCGCCTTCCTTCAGCGCGGCGAACACCTCCTTGTGCGGCACGCCCACGCGGTTGGCGTCGCCGGGCTCCTTGGACATGTCGAGCCGGAACCGCTGACCGGCCTTGAGCGCCACCGCTCCGCCGGCGAAGGCGCCCAGTCTGAGCTTGGGGCCCTGCAGGTCGGCGAGCACCGCCAGGTGGCGGCCGACCTTGGCCTCGGCGGCCCGGACGGCGGCGATGGTCTTGCCGTGGTCCTCGTGGGTCCCGTGACTGAAGTTGACGCGGAAGACGTCGGCGCCGGCCCGGGCCAGCTGGACCACCTTGGCCGGGTCGCGGCTGGCCGGCCCCAAGGTGGCGACGATGCGGGCCCTGCGAGCGCGGATCATGCGTCCCTCCGAAATGGCGAGGGGCTCTATTGAACGGCCCGGCCTTCCCATGCAATCCGGATCGAACCCTCCGCCCTTGCGTTTTGCGCCCATCGCGAGAAAAGC
Source organism: Phenylobacterium terrae (assembly GCF_042681205.1). Lineage (NCBI taxonomy): Bacteria > Pseudomonadati > Pseudomonadota > Alphaproteobacteria > Caulobacterales > Caulobacteraceae > Phenylobacterium > Phenylobacterium terrae. Next base: position 1,963,230 of record NZ_JBHUEY010000001.1, on the reverse strand, counting down.
AGGGCCGGGGGCGGCCTCGATCCAGCTAGCTTGAGTGTGCGCCGAATGGCCCAGAGCCTCGACCTGTTCCCGATCGGCAACTGCATGGCCAGCGCCCTGATCGACCGCGCCGGCCGGTTCGTGTGGAGCTGCGCGCCCCGGGTCGACGGCGATCCCTTCTTCTGCGCCCTGCTCAGCGACGCCGACCCGGCCGCCGAGACGGCCCAGGGGATGTGGAGCATCGACGTCGAGGACGTGCGCCAGATCCGCCAGACCTACCTGCGCAACACCCCGATCCTGTCCACCGAGATCGAGGACATCCACGGCGGCACGGTCGAGATCATCGACTTCTGCCCCCGCTACTACCGATCCGGACGGATGTACCGGCCGCTGGCCTTCGTGCGCCTGGTGCGGCCGGTGGCCGGCACGCCGCGCGTGCGCGTGCGCCTGCGGCCCATGGCCAACTGGGGCGAGAAGCGCGTGGAGGTCACCCGCGGCTCGAACCACATCCGCTACGTCGGCGGCGAAGTCACCTTCCGCCTGACCACCGACGCGCCGGTCTCGCACATCGAGTGCGAGCGGCTGTTCCGCCTGGAAGAGCCGCTAACCATGTTCCTGGGGCCCGACGAGAGCTTCGAGGGCGACGTGGCGGTCGCCGCCTCCCAGATGCTGAAGGAGACCACCGACTACTGGCGGCGCTGGGTGCGCACCCTGTCGGTGCCGCTGGATTGGCAGGACGTGGTGATCCGCGCGGCCATCACCCTGAAGCTCTGCACCTACGAGGAGACCGGGGCCATCGTCGCGGCCCTGACCACCTCCCTGCCCGAGCACGCCGAGAGCGGCCGCAACTGGGACTACCGCTACTGCTGGCTGCGGGACGCCTACTACGTCGTCCAGGCGCTAAACCGGCTGGGCGCCGTCGACATCCTGGAGAACTACCTCGTCTACCTGCGCAACCTAGTGGACTCGGCCAAGGGCGGCCACGTGCAGCCGGTCTACGGCGTGGGGCTGGAGCCCTCGCTCACCGAGTGGATCGCGCCCCACCTGCCCGGCTACCGCGGCATGGGACCGGTGCGGGTCGGCAACCAGGCGCACGAGCACCTGCAGCACGACGTCTACGGCCAGATCATCCTGTCGACGACCCAGGCCTTCTTCGACGAGCGGCTGCTTAGGCCGGCGACGCTGGACGACTTCCGGGCCCTGGAGCCGATCGCCCAGCGGGCCTACGAGCTGCACGACCAGGCCGACGCCAGCCTGTGGGAGTTCCGCGGCCGCGAGGCGGTGCACACCTATTCGTCGGTCATGTGCTGGGCGGCGGCCGACCGGCTGGCCAAGGCCGCCGACAGGCTGGGCCTGGTGGACCGCGCCGTCTACTGGCGCGAGCGGGCGGACGCGATGCGCGCCACCATCGAGTCCCGGGCCTGGAACGAGGACCTCGGGCGGTTCGCCGCCACCTTCGACGGCGACGAACTGGACGCCAGCTTGCTGCAGCTGATCGACGTGCGGTTCGTGCCGCCCCAGGACCCGCGCATGGCGGCGACCGTGGCGGCGGTGGAGAAGGGCCTGCGCCGCGGCTCCTACATGCTGCGCTACGCCATTCCCGACGACTTCGGCGAGCCGCAGAGCGCCTTCAACATCTGCACCTTCTGGCTGATCGAGGCCATGCACCTGGCCGGCCGCACCGAGGAGGCGCGGCAGCTGTTCGAGGAGATGCTCAACCGCCGCACGGTCGCCGGCCTGCTCTCGGAGGACATCTCCTTCGAGGACGGCGAGCTGTGGGGCAACTACCCCCAGACCTATTCGCTGGTCGGCCTGATCAACTGCGCCATGCTGCTCAGCCGGCCCTGGACGGCGGTGCGGTGATCGACCTCTCCCCCCGCTCGGCGGGGGGAGGAGGTCACTCCGCCGGCGCGACCACCGCCCCGCCGGCGGGCGCCTCCGCGACCGGCGCGCGCCCCGTCCCCCGCCGGGCTTCGAGCTCGGCGCGGATCTCGGCGTGGCGGGCGCGGGTGATGCGGTAGCGGGCGTAGAAGACGGCGGCCAGCAGGCCCGGGACGGCGGCGATGGGCCCCTCGACCATAGCCAGCTTGAAGAGCACGTCGTCCGGCACCTGGCCGGGAGTGGCCTTGGCCGGGAAGGCGATCAGGTCGAGGGCGACGCCGGCCAGGAACTGGCCGAACGCCATGTCGATCTTCGCGAACAGGGCGCGGGTCGAGTAGAGCACCCCCTCCTGCCGGTGACCGTGCTTCAGCTCGTTCTCGTCGGCGATGTCGGCCAGCACCGACATCACGCTGATCTGGATGATCGCGGTGAAGGTCAGCGAGGCCAGCGAGAACAGCAGCAGGGCGATGGTCAGCTGCATGGTGGCGTTGGGCGGCATCAGCCCCACCATCCGCAGCACGATCGGGATGGCCGGGATCGCCGCCAGGCCGATGCAGCCGATGACGATGGTGGTCCGCTTGTCGAGCTTCTGGTGCAGCCGGGTCACCAGCCCGCCGCCGAGGATCGCCCCGCCGAGCGCGCCGAGGACGAACCAGCGCAGCTGCTCGGACGTCAGCTCCCAGAAGAAGGTGTTCACATAGAGGGTGAGCCCGGCCCGCAGGCCCAGCGTCAGCGACAGGAAGAAGTAGGCCACCAGCAGCCAGGCGTAGTTGCGGTTGGTGATCGCCTTGCCGAGGTCCTTGAGGAACTCGAAGGGACTGAACTTCGGCAGGTCGGCCGGCGGCTGCGGCAGGGTCGGGATGCGGTCGCGGGTGAACCAGGCCGAGGCCAGCAGCAGGGCCAGGGCGATCCCCGCAGAAAACAGCGCGAAGGGCGGGTAGGCGTGCGGGTTCAGCAGGCCGCGCGAATACTCCGGCGTCGCGCGGAAGAAGACGCTGAGGGCGATGAAGGCCATCACCATCGCGGCCACCCCGCCCATCACCGTGTTGTAGCTCATGATCCGGGTGCGCTCGGTGTAGTCGGCCGAGAGCTCGCCCCCCAGCGCCAGGTGCGGCGTGTGGTAGGCGGCCATGAACACCCGCAACGTCACCACGAAGGTGAAGAACCAGGCGAACAGCCAGACGTGCTCCAGCCCCGGCGGCGGATTGAAGATGGCGACCAGCGACAGGGCGATCGGCAGCGGGGCGGCGTACATGAAGGGGTGGCGGCGGCCGAGCCGCGAGCGGGTGCGGTCCGACAGCGAGCCCATGATCGGATCGGCGAAACCGTCGAGGATCAGGCTCAGCGACACCGCCGCGCCCGCCAGGGTGGCCGAGAGGCCGAGCACCTGGTTGTAGAACAGCATCGCGTAGCTGCCCATGCCGAGCAGGACGATGTATTCGGCGCTGGTGCCGAGGCCGAAGAAGAACTTGGTCCTGAACGGAATCCGGCCGTCGTCCGGCGTTGCCTGAGGCGTCAATTCACCACCCTAACGAATGATCGTGCGCCTGTGCGCCGACCGGTTTTGCGCCCCGTGGCCCGGGATCTACATCTCACCTTCACTCGCCGAACGTTGTCAGACAAGGCGTGCGCGTCCGTCTGTCGCGGCCGCGGCGGGAGCGCCGGAACACCCGTCTTGAGCCTCTTGTTGTCCTGCTGATCCCCACGCCACGGACGATCGGAGGATGACATGAGCGCCAACGGCCTCGAGGTCTTCGATAAAACCCTACAGACGACGCACATCTGGCTCGACGAGGTGATGGCCGCCATCGGCCCCGACAGGAAGGTGGCCTGGAAGGTGCTGTCCACCGTCCTGCACAAGCTGCGCGACCGGGTTCCCGTCGAGTTGGCCGCCCACCTCGGCTCGCAGCTGCCGCTGCTGGTGCGCGGCGTCTACTACGACCAGTTCCAGCCGGCCCGCCAGCCGACCGCCTGCCGCTCTTACGATGAGTTCTGCGCCGAGGTCGCCGAGTGGCTGCAGGACACCCGGCCGGTCGATCCGCAGCTGGCCGTGCGCACCGTCTTCGCCGTCCTGTCCCGGCACATCCCGGAGGGCCAGATCTCCAAGGTGCAGGATGCGCTGCCGCGCGACCTGCGCGAGGCCTGGCGCTCGGCCGCAGAGTTCGTGCAGCCGCCGCCCGCCCAGGGCCAGGCCGGCCGCTACACCGCCGCCGGAACCGGCGCCGAAGGCGAGGCGCGGCCCTTCTGACCACCGCCGTCGAGAATTCGTGAAGGCGCGCAGGAACAAGCCCGCCCCTTCCGCATTTCCCGCCTAGCTCGCCGTCGTGAACGGTGGGCTGAACAGACCGGCCCGGCGACGCCCCCCCGACTACCAGAGGCCGGGCCGGTCACCTTCCTCCCCAACTAACCGTCGATCATCAACGATCGGTTGCTGGGCTCGCGCGGCGGACTCGCGCTACCCAACCGCGGTCATGCCGAACCGACAGCTCGCTGTTTTCGCCCGTGGCGCCAGGTGGGTCCTGCTGGATGAAGGCTCCGCCGAGCTTGGGCTCTTCGACAGTCAGATCCAGGCGCTGGACCGGGCGAACGAATATGTCCGCCGCGCGGGCGAGCCGCGGTACGTGATCATCCAGAGCGACGAGGGCTGGTGCGAGGCGCTGCTCGCGCCTCAGGCGGCGGACTGAGCCTCCGGCTTCACCGTACCGGGCCGTCGATATACAACCGGGTGCGGGGCGTCCGCCCGCACGCGGGGTAAGACATGAGTGAAGCGGCCGGCCTGCCCGCCCAGACTGCGAAGCCCGAAGCGGTCTCCCCGATCCCCTCCCTCTGGACCAAGCTGGCCTACGGCTTCGGCTCGGTGGCCTATGGGGTCAAGGACAACGGCTTCAGCTACCTGCTGCTGCTGTTCTACAGCCAGGTGGTCGGCCTCGATGCGCGCCTGGTGGGGCTGGCGATCACCATCGCGCTGGTGCTCGACGCGCTGTCTGACCCGATCGTCGGCTACTGGTCCGACAACTTCCATTCGCGCTGGGGACGGCGCCACCCGTTCATGTACGGCTCGGCCATCCCGGTCGCGGCCAGCTATTTCCTGCTGTGGGCGCCGCCCAGCGGCCTCAGCCAGGGCGCGCTCTTCTGGTACGTCCTGGTGCTGGCGGTCGCCATCCGCACCTTCATCACCTTCTACGAGACGCCGAGCTCCGCCCTCGGCCCGGAACTGACCGAGGACTACGACCAGCGCAGCTCGCTGATGAGCTTCCGCTACTACTTCGGCTGGACCGGCGGCAACGCCATGTCGGTGATGATGTTCCTGGCGCTGTTCCCGGCGTTCTCGACCGCGGCGATCCCCAACGGCCAGTTCAACCGCGACGCCTACGCGGCCTACGGGATCATCGCCTCTGTGCTGATCTTCGTCGCCATCGTCATCTCGGCGGCCGGCACCCACTCGCGCATCGTCCACCTGAAGCCGCCCCCGCCCAGGCGGAGGCTGACGCTCGGCACGATCTTCAGGGAGATGTTCGAGACGCTCGCCGACCGCTCCTTCATCGCCCTGTTCATCGCCGCCATGCTGGGCGCCGTGGCCTCGGGGCTGTCCGCCGCCCTCTCCTTCTACTTCCTGACCTACTTCTGGGGGTTCTCGCCCCAGCAGAACGGCCTCATCACCCTCGGCGTCTTCGTCTCCGCGATCCTGGGATCGGCGCTCGCGCCCGTCGCGACCCGCACCCTGGGCAAGAAGCGCGGCGCGATGATCATCGGCTTGATCGCCTTCATCGGATCGCCCCTGCCCATCGTCCTGAGGCTGGCGGGCGTGCTGCCGGACGACCCGAACTTCAATTTCTGGCTGGTCCTGGTGGCCGGGACGATCGACGTCGGTCTGATCATCTGCTTCCAGATCCTCTCGGCCTCGATGCTGGCCGACCTGGTGGAGCAGGCCGAGCTCAAGACCGGACGGCGCAACGAGGGCGTGTTCTTCGCGGCCTCGACCTTCATCCGAAAGGTGGTCAACGGGCTCGGGATCATGACCGCCACCTTCGTGCTGGCGGCCGCCCAGTTCCCCACAGGCGCCGACCCCAGCCAGGTTTCGGACGAGACGCTGTTCCGCCTGGGCGCCTACTACGTGCCCACCATCCTCACGCTGTGGATGGCGATGATGGCGGTGATGTTCGCCTACAAGCTCGACCGCGCCGGGCATGAAGCGAACCTCCGCAAGCTCGCCGAGGCCCGCCGCCGCTAGCATATTAGTTGAATCTAATATAAGCACGGCCTGATAGAATGGTTGAAGTCAGGAGGCCGAGCCCATGATCGACGTCTCGCAACATCTGGGGGCGCTGGTCCGCGAAGTGAGCAGTCGGGAGGTCGACGGGCGACCTGCGCGGGTGGTCACGGCGACCCGCACCTACGACACCGACGTCGAGGACCTCTGGGACGCCCTGACGAGCGCCGAGCGGATACCGCGATGGTTCCTGCCGATCAGCGGCGAACTGAAGCTCGGCGGACGCTACCAGCTGCAGGGTCAGGCCGGCGGCGAGATCCAGCGGTGCGAACCTCCCCGACTGCTCGGTGTGACCTGGGAGAACGGCGGCGACGTCAGTTGGGTCACTGTCAGGCTCGAAGCGGAAGGCGAGGCCCGCACCCAGCTCACGCTCGAGCACGTCGCCCATGTGAAGCCGGAGTTCTGGGACCAGTACGGACCCGGCGCGGTCGGGGTCGGCTGGGAACTGCTGTTCGTCGGCATGGCGCTCCACCTGCGGACCGGCGAGCAGGTCGACAGCAACGCCTTCGAAGCCTGGACGCTATCGGAGGACGGCAAGCGTTTCATCCGCGGCTCGAGCCAGGGCTGGGGCGATGCGGCGTTGCGCGACGGCGCCGACCGCGCATGGGCCCAGGCCGCCGTCGCGCGGACCAGCGCCTTCTACACCGGCGAGCCGTCGCCCGACGCCTGATGCACGCCTTCGACGTCCTCGGCGATCCGGTTCGCCGCCGCATACTGGAGCTGCTGGCGGGCGGCGAGCACGCCTCCGGGGAGATCGTGTCCGTGATCCAGGCGGAGTTCGGCATCACGCAGTCGGCTGTCTCCCAGCACCTGCGGGTGCTGCGCGACAGCGGCTTTGCGCGCGCACGGGTCGACGGCGCGCGGCGGGTCTACACGGTCGATCCCGCCCCGCTGAAGGAGGTGGACGACTGGCTGGACCGCTTCCGCAGCTTCTGGTCCCCCAAGCTCGAGGCCCTCGCCACCGAGGTGGCGCGCGGCAAGCGCAGGCGGGCGATGGAAGCCAAGGGCGGCGATCCGAAGGACTGAACCTCAGGCCAGTCCCGCGAGCGCGGAGCGCAGCTGGGCCGCCACAAGCTCGGGCAGACAGCGGGCGGGCGCGTCCCCCGCGGCGACCCATTCGAAGCGGTCGTGCTCGGCGTCGAGAACCACCATCGCTTCGGCCGGCGCCTCAGCGGCGTAGACGCACCAGTCGCCGGCGCCGTCGCAGACTCGGCGGATCGGCAATTCCAGGCCGGTCTCCTCCCGCAGCTCGCGGGCGGCGGCCAGGTCCGGATCCTCTCCAGGCTGCCGCGCTCCGGCCGGCGGGGTCCAGGCCCAGTCGCCCTCGAACTCGGGGCCGCCGTGCGCCCGGTGCAGTAGGAGAACCTCCAGCCCTCCTCCGCTGCGGCGATAGACGACGACGCTGGCCCCGAACGGCGGCTCCTTCGCGATCGGGAGCCCGTCGTAGGTGGTCGCCGTCGCGGGCGCCACGCGCCTACCCCAGCTCCTCGAAGCTGGTCGGCGGCTTGGTGTGCTGGAGGATGTCCTCGTGCTCGCCCAGCCGCACCGCGCGGGCGACGTTGAGGCGGATGTAGAGTTCGCTCGCGCCGTAGCGCTCGGACATGTTGCGCGACAGGCCCCCCGCCAGCGTCAGGCTCAGCGCCGTGCCGCAGCAGACGATCTCCGGCGCGCCCTCGTCCTCGCGCACGAAGACGAAGTTGCCGGCCGTGGCCGGCAGCGCCGCGGGGTCCGCCCGGCGGAAACGGTAGGCCGCGCCCGAGGCGCCGCGCAGGTCGATGAAGTCGCTCACGGCAGGTCCCTACTCGTCAATCATACCAGGCCCGGCCCGACCGCTCGATGAGCGCGAACGCGCCGGCCGGTCCCCAGCTGCCGGCGGCGTAGGGTTTGGGGGCCATTCGTGAGTCGGTCCAGCTCGAAGCGACGCCGTCCACCCATTCCCAGGCCCGCTCCACCTCGTCGCGGCGCACGAACAGGGTCGAAGAGCCGCAGATGACGTCCAGCAGCAGCCGCTCATAGGCGATGCGGCGCCGGAAGCCCGGGCCGGAATAGGTGTGCAGCAGCGACAGGGACAGCGGCAGGGACTGCAGCCGCAGCCCGCCTTGCGACAGGCCCGGCGCCTTGTTCATCAGCAGCAGCTCGATGTCCTCGTCCGGCTGCAGGTCGATGACCAGCCGGTTGGGCGTCAGGTCCGCGTGGGCCGCGTCCTCGAAGATCGAGTGGGGCACGCTCTTGAACTGGATGGCGATCTGGGTGCGCCGCTCCGGCAGCCGCTTGCCGGTGCGCAGGAAGAAGGGCACGCCGGCCCAGCGCCAGTTGGCGATGTCGGCCCGAAGCGCCACGAAGGTGTCGGTGTCGCTGGCCTGACCCCGCTCGGTCTCGTAGGAGGCGACCGTCTGGCCGCCGACCACGCCGGCCACGTACTGGCCGCGCACGCTGTTCATGGCGGCGTCCGCCCGGGTGAACGGGCGCAGCGACTTCAGCACCTTGACCTTCTCGGTCCGCACCGAGTCCGGCTGCAGGTCGCTGGGCGGCTCCATGGCCACCAGGCAGAGCAGCTGCAGCATGTGGTTCTGCACCATGTCCCGCAGGGCGCCGTATTCGTCGTAGTAGGGCCAGCGCTCGCCCACCCCTTCCGTCTCGGCGACGGTGATCTGCACGTGGTCGATGGTCTGGTTGTTCCAGAGGGGCTCGAAGAAGATGTTGCCGAACCTGAGGGCCATCAGGTTCTGCACCGTCTCCTTGCCGAGGTAGTGGTCGATCCGGAAGATCCGGTCCTCGCTGAACACGTCGCCGACCGTGGCGTTGATCGCCCGCGAGCTCTCCAGGTCGCGGCCGATCGGCTTCTCCAGCACGATCCGCGCCTCTGGGCCGGCGAGGCCCGACAGCTCCAGCGCCCGGCAGACCCGGCCGTAGAGGCTGGGCGATAGGGCCAGGTAGAAGATCGGTCGGCGCGCCTCCCCCACCGCCGCCTTCAGCGGCGCCAGGCCCTCGGCGTCGGCGGCGTTGGCGCCCACATAGTCGAGCCGGTCGGCGAACCGCTTCCAGACCTTCTCGTCCAGGCCGTCCGGCGCGGCGCGGGCGGCGATCGCCTTGCGGGCGGCCTCCTGGAAGGCCTCGCGGGTCATCTCCGTCCGGGCGGTCGCCACCAGCCTCAGCCGGTCCGGCAGCAGGCCGTCGGCGTCGAGGAAATACAGCGAGGGCAGCAGCATCCGCTGCGCCAGGTCGCCCGTCGCGCCGAAGAGGACGAGCACGTCGGCGAGGGCGGTCTCGGCCATGGGTCACCTCTTGTTGATCGGAAGCGCCGCGGGCGCCGCGGGCCTGCTAGCACGTGGCGAGCCAACGCCAAATGCGGCTGCGAAGTTCACGCCCGCCAACCTTGACTATGGATCGGCCGCGACCTTGATGCGTTAGGGATGCCGGAGGGGCGACCGTAGGCATGAACGATCACGACACGATCACCGCAAATCGACCGCCGGCGGCGCTGTCGCTCGAGCGCACGGCGCTGTTCCTGGACCTGGACGGCACCCTGGCGCCGATCGCCTCGCGGCCGCAGGACGTGAAGCCGAACCCGAGGGTCACGCGGCTGATCGAGCGGCTGAACGCGGGCCTGGAGGGCCGCCTGGCCGTGCTGAGCGGCCGCACCCTGGCCGACGTGGACCGCATCCTGGAGCAGCGGGTGAAGGCCGTCGCCTCGGTGCACGGCCTGATCCGCCGCACGGGCGAGGGCGAGATCCTAGACCGCACGCCGCATCCCGGACTGGGGACGGCCCACGAGGCGTTCCGCGAATTCGCCCAGCGGGACTCCGGCCTGATCGTCGAGGACAAGGGGCATAGCGTGGCCCTGCACTACCGGCTGGCGCCCGGCTTCGCCGAGCAGGCGCTGGAGCTGGCCCAGGCTCTGGCCGGCCGCACCGGCCTGCTGCTGCAGCCGGGGCATATGGTGGTCGAGCTGCGCACGCCCGGCCCCAGCAAGGGCGATTCCCTGCGCCAGTTCATGGCCGGGCCGCCGTTCAGCGGGTCCATTCCGGTGTTCGTCGGCGACGACCTGACCGACGAGCCGGCCTTCCGCGCCGCCGCCACCCTGGGCGGCTTCGGCGTGCTGGTCGGCCCGGCCCGGCCGACCGCCGCCCGCTGGCGGATGGCCGACGTCAACGCCGTGCTCGCCTGGCTGGAGGCCGCGCGATGAGCCGCCTGATCGTCGTCTCCAACCGCGTCACGCCGCCCGCCGCCAAGGGCGAGGAGAGCGTCGGGGGCCTGGCCATGGCGCTGGCCGCGGCGCTGCGCGAGTACTCGGGCATCTGGTTCGGCTGGAGCGGCAAGACCACGCCGGAGTTCACCGGCCAAATCCAGATGCAGAAGGCCGAGGGGGTGACGGTCGCCACCGTCGACCTCGAGGAAGCCGACTACCAGGAGTACTACAACGGCTTCGCCAACAAGACGCTCTGGCCGCTCTGCCACTATCGCATCGACCTGGCGGCCTACGACCGCGCCTTCGGCGAGGGCTACGAGCGGGTCAACTGCCGGTTCGCCGAGACCCTGCGGCCGCTGGTCGAGCCGGACGACCTCATCTGGGTGCACGACTACCACCTGATCCCGCTGGGGCGGGAGCTGCGGCGGCTCGACGTGAAGAACCGCATCGGCTTCTTCCTGCACGTGCCCTGGCCCGCCCACCAGTTGGTCGCCACCCTGCCCCGCCACCGCCAGCTGGTGCAGTCGCTGTTCGACTACGACCTCGTCGGCTTCCAGACCGAGGAGTATCTGCAGGCGTTCGAGGAATACGTCGTCGCCGAGGCCGGCGGCGAGCGGCTGCCGGGCGGGCGGCTGCGCGCCTTCGGCCGGACGATGCAGGTCGGGGCCTTCCCGATCGGCATCGACGCCGCCGAGTTCGCCGACCTCCAGCGCTCGCCGCGGGCGCGGCGGACGCACGACATCATGGCCGCGCACACGGTGTTCCGCAGCCTGGTCGTCGGCGTCGACAGGCTGGACTACTCCAAGGGACTGGAGGAGCGGTTCCTCGGCTTCGAGCGGTTCCTGGCCGACCACCCCGAGCTGCGCCGCGAGGTGCTGTTCCTGCAGGTGGCGCCGGTCAGCCGCGAGGGGGTGGAAGCCTACCAGGAGATCCGCGCCCGCCTCGACGCGCTCTCCGGACGGATCAACGGCGAGTACGCCGACCTCGACTGGAATCCGATCCGCTACGTCAACCGCAACTACCGCCGCGACGAGCTGGCCGGCCTCTACCGCGCCGCGCGGGTCGGGCTGGTGACCCCGCTGCGCGACGGGATGAACCTTGTGGCCAAGGAATTCGTGGCCGCGCAGAACCCGGAGAACCCGGGCGTGCTGATCCTCTCCCGGTTCGCCGGCGCGGCGAACCAGATGAAGGAGGCCCTGCTGATCAACCCCAACAGCCCCGAGGAGATCTCCGAGGCGCTGATGCGGGCGATGGCGATGGAGCTTCCGGAGCGAATCCGCCGCTGGCGCGCTCTTTACGAGAACGTGAGCCGTGAGGACGTCACCGCCTGGCGGGACAGCTTCGTCCACGCCCTCGAAGGCCTGGAGGTGAGACGGACCGCGCTCGCCAGCTAGGCGCGCACCGCGCCGTTTGGAGAGGGGCCGGATGGCGTCGCCGAAGCTCGCCAAGTACCGCGCGATGCGCGACTTCACCAAGACCGCCGAGCCGTCGGGAGACGTGGGCGTCGCCCCCTCGAACCGGCTGCGGTTCGTCATCCAGAAGCATGCGGCCAGCCGCCTCCACTACGACTTCCGCCTCGAGCTCGACGGCGTCTTCAAATCCTGGGCGGTGACCAAGGGCCCCTCGCTCGACCCGCACGACCGGCGCCTGGCCGTGGAGGTCGAGGACCACCCGCTCGACTACGGCGACTTCGAGGGCACCATCCCCAAGGGCCAGTACGGCGGCGGCTCGGTGATGCTGTGGGACCGCGGCTACTGGGCGCCGGAGCCGGGGACCAACCCGCACGCCGCCCTCGCCAAGGGCGACTTCAAGATCGTGCTGGACGGCGAGCGGCTGAAGGGCGGCTTCGTGCTGGTGCGGATGAAGGCCGACCGCGAAGGCGGCCGGAACGCCAGGAACAACTGGCTGCTGATCAAGCACCGCGACGAGTTCGCCGTCGAAGGCGAGGAGGGCCAGATCACCGAGCGCGAGACGACCTCCGTCGCCTCCGGCCGGACCATGGACCAGATCGCCGCCGGCAAGGGCAAGGGGCCCAAGCCCTTCATGCTTTCGGGCAAAAAGGCGCGGCCGGCCGACGACGTCTGGCAATCCAACCGCGCCGACGTGCCCGAGGCCCGGCCGAAGGCCGCCGCGCTGGCCGCCCCCCCGCCGCCGAAGCTGAAGGCCGCCGCCCTGCCGGGCTTCGTGCCGCCGCAGCTGGCCAGGTCCGTGGACCGGCCGCCGCCGGGCGCCGGCTGGGCCCACGAGATCAAGTTCGACGGCTATCGGCTGCAGCTGCGCGTGGAGAACAAGAAGGCCGCGCTGAAGACCCGCTCGGGCCTCGACTGGACCCCCAAGTTCAAGGAGATCGCCGCGGTCGGCGCGGCCCTGCCCGACGGCCTCTACGACGGGGAGGCGGTGGCGCTGGACCAGCACGGCTCCCCCGATTTCCCCGCCCTGCAGGCGGCGCTGTCGTCGGGCAAGACGCAGGACCTGGTGTTCTTCGTCTTCGACGCCCTGTTCCTGGAGGGCGAGGACCTGCGCGATCTGCCCCTGCGCGAACGCAAGGCCCGGCTGCGGCCGGTCGTCGAAGCGGCCGAGGCCAGGCTGAAGGCGCGCATCCGCTACGTCGACCACTTCGAGACCGGCGGCGATGCGGTGCTGCAGAGCGCCTGCCGGATGAACCTGGAGGGGATCGTCTCCAAGCGGCTCGACGCGCCCTACCGCTCCGGCCGCTCCGACACCTGGCTGAAGTCCAAGTGCCGCGGCGGCCACGAGGTGGTGATCGGTGGCTGGACCGGCGAGAAGGGCCAGCTGCGCTCGCTGCTGGTCGGCGCCCACAAGGAGGGCCGTTTCGTCTACATCGGCCGGGTCGGGACCGGCTTCGGCGCCGCCAAGGTGAAGGCGGTGCTGCCCAAGCTCGCGCCCCTGGAGACCGACAAGAGCCACTTCTCGGGCCCCGGCGCGCCGAAGAAGGAGCCCAACGTCCACTGGGCCCGGCCCGAGCTGGTCGCCGAGATCGAGTTCGCCGGCTTCACCGGGGAGGGCAAGGTCCGCCAGGCCGCCTTCAAGGGCCTGCGCGCCGACAAGCCCGCCGACGAGGTGGAGGCCGAGATCCCCGCCCCGGTGGAGGAGGTGGAGCTGGCCCAGCCGGAGCCCGCCGCCAGCCCCAAGGGCAAGGCCGCGCCGAAGGCCAAGGCGGCGCCTGGCCCCGTCATGGGCATCGTGATCTCCAACCCGGACAAGCCGCTCTGGCCGAGCGCAGCCGGGGACGATGCGCCGGTCACCAAGCTGGACCTCGCCCGCTACCTGGAAGAGGTCGGGCCGTGGATGATGGAGCACATCAAGGGCCGGCCCTGCTCGATCATCCGGGCGCCCGAAGGCATCGGCGGCGAGCAGTTCTTCCAGCGCCACGCCCACAAGGGCGCCTCGGCCCTGCTCTCCGAGGTCAAGGTGTTCGGCGACCACAAGCCCTACCTGCAGGTGGACCGCATCGAGGCGCTGATCGCGCTAGCCCAGGTCGCCGCGGTCGAATACCACCCCTGGAACTGCCAGCCGTTCGCGCCCGAAGTCCCCGGCCGGCTGGTGTTCGACCTCGACCCGGGGCCGGACGTGCCCTTCACCCGGGTGATCGAGGCGGCCCACGACATCAAGGGCCGGCTGGAGAGCCTGGGCCTCGAGACCTTCTGCAAGACCACCGGCGGCAAGGGCCTGCACGTGGTCACCCCGCTCGCCAAGACCCGCGCCAAGATGGACTGGCCCACGGCCAAGGCCTTCGCCCAGAAGGTCTGCCAGGTGGTCGCCGCCGACGCCCCGGACAAATACCTCGTCAACATGAGCAAGAAGCTCAGGGGAGGCCGGATCTTCCTGGACTATCTGCGCAACGACCGCATGTCGACGGCCGTCGCCCCGCTCTCGCCCCGCGGCCGCGAAGGGGCGACGGTGTCCTTCCCCATCCCCTGGAGCCAGGTGAAGCCCGGCCTCGACCCGAAGAAGTACACCATCCGCACGGCGCCGAAGCTCTTGAAGAAGACCACCGGCTGGGAAGGTTGGTGCGACGCCGAACGGCCGCTGACCGACGCGATCAAGAAGCTCAAGTGACCTCTCCCTCCGCCACGCGGAGGGAGAGGGTTGGGTGAGGGAGGCCGCGGCGGCGGACCATGCCGAACGGCTCCACTTGTTCGAAACGCCCCCCTCACCCAACCCTCTCCCCCCGCCGAGCGGGGGGAGAGGTCTTCTTGATTCAAGCGCTCTTGCGCGCCGGCGGCTTCTTCGCGGCAGGCTTCTTCGCCGGGGCCTTCTTGGCCGCCGGCTTGGCCTTCGAGGCGGCGATCTTCGGCGGCTCGGCGGCCTTCTCGGCGGCGGCCTTGCGCGAGGTGGAGGCCGCCGGCTTCTTCGCAGGCGCCTTGCCGCCCGTCTGGCCGAGGCTGCGGCGCAGGGCCTCCATCAGGTCGATGACCTCGGCCTCCTTGGGCTGCTCGGGCTTGCCGACGGTGTGGCCCTTCTCCTTTTCCTTGATCAGGGCCCTGAGCGCGTCCTCGTAGCGGTCGTTGAACTTGGACGGATCGAACGGGCCCTCCTGCTGCTTGATGATCTGGGTGGCGATCTCGACCATCGCCTTGTCGGGCTTCACGTCGGGGATGTTGTCGAACACCTCGGCCGGGTTCTTCACCTCGCGGTTCGAGCGCAGGCTGTAGGCCAGGATCCCGAGGTCGCGCGGCTCGAGCGCCATCAGCCGCTCGCGCTGGTGCATGACCAGGCGCCCGAGCGCGATCTTGCCGGAGTTCTCCATCGCCTCACGGATGACGGTGAAGGCCTCGACGGCCATCTCCCCGTCCGGGACCAGGAAGTAGGGATCGTTCCAGTAGAGGCGGTCGATCTCGTCCTCGTCCACGAACCGCTCGATGTCGAGCGTGCGCGTGGTGGACAGGCGCACGTTCTTGATCTCCTCGTCGGTGATGACGACGTAGCGGCCCTTCTCGACCTCGTAGCCTTTGACGATGTCGCTGCGGTCCACGGGCCCCGTCTCCGGATCGGTGGGGATCATCCGGATGCGGTTGTGCGTCTGCTTGTGCAGCATGTTGAAGCTGACGTCGCCGCTGCGCGAGGTGGCGGTGTAGAGCGCGACCGGGCAGCTGACCAGCGACAGGCGCAGGTAGCCCTGCCAGGTCGGACGGGTGGCCATGAGACGTCTCCGCGACTTCCAGAGTCCGGAAACGCGGGCGTAGGCGAATCAGTTCGTGGGCAGGGCCAAGGTCGGCAGCAGGGCCGCCTCCTGGGCGTCGAACTTCGGGTCGCGGAAGCCCGTGCGGACGCCGCTCTGGTCCCCGAACTCCACCAGCTGGTCCTTGCCCGGCTGGTATTTCGGCCAGGCGACGTCGCAGGTCGGCGCGCCCGTCTTGGCGAAGGCCACCCAGCAGCCATGCATCAGCTTCGCCATGGCCCGATCCTCGTCCGTGATCGCCGACTCCGGGGTGCGGCGGCCCCAGTACTCGAACACGTACTGGATCTCGGCGGCGTGGGCGGCGGTGGTCATCGCCGGGCGGAACCGGCCGCCGACGTAGGAGAAGTGGTAGAGCCAGGCGGGCCGCCCGTCCGCCGCCTGCGCCGCGACCCAGCGGGCCGGCGCGCCGAACACCGCATCGGTGAAGGCCGCCCGCGGCAGGCGCTCGCCGCCCTGCGCCGCTTCGTCGGCGTAGGCTGGGCTCCCCGCCGCCGGGAAACGGGCCGCCGCGGCGGCGGGATCGGGCGGGCGCGGGCCCATCAGCGAGTCCTCGCCGCTGTTCCAGCCGATGATCAGCGGCACGTCGATCTCGCGGCCGGCCGCCAAGGCCTGGGTCGGGGTCTCCTTCACGAGCCGCCCGTCCGGGAAGGGGCCGTAACCGCCGCCGCCCTTGGCGATCAGCTCGTCGGCGGGCGCGGCGCGCAGCTGCTCGGCGCTGGCCGAGGCCCCTGGAAGGCCGAGCTTCTCGGCGACCGCCGCGCCTTCCTTCTCCTTCGTCGCGAGCCCGTCGGGCTCGAACCAGCCGCCGCCCGACTGGACGATGGCCTTGTGGAACAGGCCCTTCGCCTTGGGCGTGGCCAGCAGGTGCAGGATGCTCATGCCGCCGGCCGACTCGCCGAAGACGGTGACGTTGCCCGGATCGCCGCCGAACGCGGCGATGTTGCGCTTCACCCACTCCAGGGCCGCGATCTGGTCCATGAGGCCGTAGGAGCCCAGCGGCTCGCCGGCCCCGGCCGCCCTGGTCAGGGCCGGGTGGGCGAAATAGCCGAGCGGCCCCAGCCGGTAATTGATGCTCACCACCACCACCCCGTCGCGGGCGAAGTTCTGGCCGTCGTAGACCCATCCCGCCCCGGCCGTGTGCGCCCCGCCGTGGATCCACACCATCACCGGCGCCTTCTTCGCCTTCAGGGGCGCAAAGACGTTCAGCTGCAGGCAGTCCTCGGACGTGGGCCCGTTGGCGCCGCCGCCGTTGGGCGTTCCGTTGGCGTTCATCCGCTGCGGACAGGAGGGGCCGTTCTTGGTCGCGTCCCGCCGCCCCTCCCAGGCGATGGCCCGCTGCGGCGGGGCCCAGCGCAGCGGGCCGACCGGCGGGGCGGCGTAGGGCACGTTGCGGAAGATGTTGGCTCGCGTCGTCGCCTCGCCGACGAGCTCGCCGCTCTCGACCCGCACGATCGGCGCCTCGGCGCAGGCCGCGCTCCCGAGGGTCAGCGCCGCGATTCCGGCGATGAAGGCGATGGCGCGCCGCATGGTCTTCCGCTCCCCGTGTTCTGCGGTGGAGCTTTGCCGAGGCGGACGAGCCTGCGCAAGCGGTCCTTCCTCCCCTGCGAAGCGGGGGAGGGGGACCGCTCGCCGAGCGAAGCGAAGAGCGAGTGGTGGAGGGGGCGAGCCGCATCCACGGAACTGTGGCTTGCCCTCTCCACCACCCGCTCTTCGGCGGGCGGTCCCCCTCTCCCATGAATGGGAGAGGAAAGGGTCAGTGAAAGTCCCGGCTGCGGATCAGGCCGCCGTCGACCTTGGAGCGGACCCGCGGCGTCGTCTCGTCGTCGCGCAGCTGGGAGAGGGCGCTGGAGAGATCGACGAACTGGTCGGCGACGAGGTGGATGACCTCGCCTTCGCGCTGCAGCTTGCCGCGGACGATGATGAAGGAGGAGGTCATGACGAGCTTGCGGTGCCGCTCGAAGACATCCTTCCAGACGACGATGTTGGCCGGGCCGGTCTCGTCCTCGAGGGTCAGGAAGGTGACGCCCTTGGCGGTGCCGGGGCGCTGGCGGATCAGCACCAGCCCGCCGACGGCGACGCGCCGGCCGTTCGTCAGTTCCGTGAGCCTGGAGCAGGGCACGGCCCCCGCTTTCGCCAGCTGCTCGCGGAAGAAGGTCACCGGGTGGGCCTTCAGGGAGAGGCTGAGGGTCCGGTAGTCCTCGGCCACATGCTGCGGCAGGGCCATGTCGGGGAGGGTGACGCCCGCCTCGGAGACCCCCATGCGCGCCAGCAGCGGCGCGTCGGTCTCGACCTTGGCCTCGCCGGCCAGGCCCTTCACCGCCCACAGGGCGTCGCGCCGGGAGAGCCCGAGGCTGCGGAAGACGTCCGCCTCGGCCAAGAGCTCCAGCGTCCGCCGCGAGAGCCGGCCGCGGCGGGCCAGGTCGGGAATGGTGCGCGCGCCGGCGGTCCTGGCCTCGACCAGCCGGCGGACCTCCTCTTCCTTCAGGCCGCGGATCTGCCGAAAGCCCAGGCGCACGGCCTTCAGGGGCCCGGTGCGGCCGCGTGGATGCGGCGGCTCGTCCTTCACCTCCGCCGCCTCCTCCAGGGTGCAGTCCCAGTCGCTCGCCAGGATGCATGGGGCGCGGACCTCCACGCCGTGCTCGCGCGCGTCGCGGACCAGCTGGGCCGGCTGGTAGAAGCCCATCGGCTGGGAGTTGATCAGCGCCGCGCAGAAGGCGTCCGGATAGGCCCACTTGATCCAGGACGAGGCGTAGACCAAGAGGGCGAAGCTGATCGCGTGGCTCTCCGGAAAGCCGTAGGAGCCGAAGCCCTCGATCTGCTTGAAGCAGCGCTGGGCGAACTCCGGGTCGTAGCCGCGCGAGACCATCCCCTCGACGAACTTCTGCCCGTAGACCCCGACGCTGCCGTAGTGGCGGAAGGTGGCCATGGCCCGCCTAAGGCCGTTGGCCTCGGCGTCGGTGAACTTGGCCGCCTCGATGGCCAGCCGCATGGCCTGCTCCTGGAACAGCGGCACGCCCAGGGTCTTGCCGAGCACCTGTTCCAGCTCGTCGGGCGGCCCGTGCTCCGGCGCGGGCGCGGGGAAGTCCACCGGGTCCTTGCCCTCGCGGCGGCGCAGGTAGGGGTGGACCATATCCCCCTGGATAGGCCCGGGGCGGACGATCGCCACCTCGATGACCAGGTCGTAGAACCGCTTTGGTCTCAGGCGGGGCAGCATCGACATCTGCGCCCGGCTCTCCACCTGGAAGACGCCGACGGAGTCGGCGTGGGAGAGCATGTCGTAGACCTCCGGGACCTCCTGCGGGATGTCGGCCAGGTCGCGGATCTCGCTGCGGCCATGGTCGCCCCGGATGAAGTCCAGGCTCTTCCTCAGCGCCGACAGCATGCCGAGCGCCAGCACGTCGACCTTCATCAGGCCGAGCTCGTCGATGTCGTCCTTGTCCCACTCGATGAAGGTGCGGTCGGGCATGGCCGCGTTGCCGATCGGCACGGTCTCGTCCAGCCGCCGCTTGGTCAGCACGAAGCCGCCGACGTGCTGCGACAGGTGCCGCGGAAAGCCGATCAGCTCGGAGGCCAGGGCCACGGCCCGGCGGATCTCCGGGTTGTCGGGATCGAAGCCGGCCTGCCGCACGTGGCCCTCGGGCAGCTCGTGGCCCCAGCTGCCCCAGACGGTGTTGGCCATGGCCGCGGTGATGTCCTCGGTCAGGCCCAGGGCCTTGCCGACCTGGCGGATGGCCATCCGCGGCCGGTAGTGGATCACCGTCGCGGCGATGGCGGCGCGATGCCGGCCGTAGCGGGCGAAGACGTACTGCATCACCTCCTCGCGCCGCTCGTGCTCGAAGTCGACGTCGATGTCCGGCGGCTCGTTGCGCTCCTCGGAGATGAAACGGGAGAACAGCAGGTCCTGGTCCGGCTTGGTGGGATCGGCCGCAGTGACGCCCAGGCAGTAGCAGACCGAGGAGTTGGCCGCCGAGCCGCGGCCCTGGCAGAGGATGCCCTGGTCGCGGGCCCAGCGGACGATGTCGTGCACGGTCAGGAAGTAGTTGGGGTAGTCGAGCTTCTCGATCAGCTGGAGCTCGTGGCGGATGAGCCCCTTCACCTTCTCCGGCACGCCGTTCGGGTAGCGCCACTTCGCGCCCTCCCAGGCCAGGTCGGTGAGGTGCTGGATCGCCGTCTTGCCCGGCGGCACCGGCTCGTCCGGGTATTCGTAGCGCAGCTGGGAGAGGTCGAACCCCACCCGCTCGACGACCTCCAGGCTGCGCTCCACCGCGTCGGGGAAGCGGGCGAACAGGCGGGCCATCTCGGCCGGCGACTTCAGGTGCCGCTCGGCGTTGGCCTGGAGCCTGAGCCCCGCCTCCTGGATGGTGGTCTTCTCGGCGATGCAGGTCAGCACGTCCTGCAGCGGCCGTCGGTCGGGCCGGTGGTAGAGCACGTCGTTGGTGGCGACCATCGGCGCGCCCGCGCCCCGCGCCAGCTCGGAAAGGCGCGAGAGGCGCACCAGGTCGCGCGCGCCATAGGGCCGCGCGGCGGCGAGCCAGACGTTGCGCCGGAAGTCGCCGGCGATCCTTTCGAGGTCGCGCTCGAAGGCCTCGTCCAGCCGCGCGGGCGGGACGACGAGCAGCAGCTGCCCCTCCCCGTGGGCGGCGAAGTCGGCGTAGGTGAGCCGGCACTCGCCCTTCTTCGAGCGCAGCTGGCCGAGGGTGAGCAGCTTGGTGAGCCGCCCGTAGGCCTCCCGGTCCGAGGGGTAGCAGATCAGGCTGGGCGTCCCGTCGGCGAACTCCAGCCGGCAGCCGGTCAGCGCTCGGATGTTCCGGTCCTTGGCCTCGGCCCAGGCGCGGACCACGCCCGCCAGGGTGTTGCGGTCGCAGATGCCGATGGCGGCCATCCCCAGCCCCTCGGCCGTCGCCACCAGCTCTCCCGGGTGCGAGGCGCCCTTCAGGAAGGAGAAGTTGGTGGTCGTCTGGAGCTCGGCGTAGCGGGTCATGGGGCGCCCTCGACCTCTCCCCGCTTGCGGGGAGAGGGTAGGGTGAGGGGCGAGCCGGCGCAGCCGGCGAGACGGGGCGGCGCCGAGCCGGGGGAGAGGCCCCCCTCACCCAACCCTCTCCCCCCGCGGGGCGGGGGGAGAGGTCTGAAGTCAACCAAACAGCCCATGCAGCCACCATTTGGCCGGCTGGCCGGGTTCGTAGAGGCCGGCGCGGAAGAGCCAGTAGCGGGCGCCGTCCTCGTCCTCGACGCGGTAGTAGTCGCGTACGCGGGAGGGGGCGGCCTCCTCGATGGGGCGCTTCCACCATTCCTCGCCGATGCGCTCGGGGCCCTCGGCCCGGCGGACCCGGCGCAGGCGGCCGCGCCAGCGGAACTGGACGGGCGGATCGTCGGGGATCGGGGCCATGGCCTCGATCGGCTCGGGCCGGCGGAAGAGGCGCACGGGCCTGGGCCGCTCGGGGTCCCAGGGGGCCGCCTCGGGCGGCTGAGCCAGCGGCTCGGCGCGGCCGACGGCGAGCTCAGGGACGTGGCTCTCCACCGGGACGGCCTTCCAGACCCGGTCCTCGCCCAGGCGGTTGGCGAGCCGGTCGATCAGCGGGGCGAGGCCGTCCTCGGCGTCGCGGGCGGAATCGAGCCGCGCCTGGCGGGCGGTCATGGCCTCCACGCCCTCGGCGGCGAGGGTGACGACCTCGATCCCGAAGCCGGGGTCCACCGTCTCCAGCTTGGGCGCGAACAGCCGGGCGATGCGCCCCGCGTCCCGCCCGGCGACGGAGAGGCCGATGCGCAGGGGAACCGCCTGGCCGTCCAGCCGGTGGAAGGCGAGCTCGAAGCGGCGGGCGCCCTGCCCTTCCCGCTCGAGGCGCGCGCAGAGCTTTTCGGCCACGTCGAAGGCGACGCGGGCCAGGTCCTCCGGCGCGCTGATCGGCTCGGCGAAGGCGAGCCTGGCGAACCACGGGGTCGGCGGGCGGCGGAAGGCGAGCGCCTCCTCGGCCCGGCCGAGCGCCTGGTCGAGCCGGGTGAGGGCCTCAGCCCCGAACCGCTTGGCGAAGGGCGCGCGCGGCAGGGCGAAGATCTGCTCGAGGCGCTTCAGGCCCAGCCGCTCGAGCTGGGCGGCGACCTCCGGCTCCAGCCGCAGGGCCGCCGGCGGCAGGGGCGCGAGCAGCCCGGCCTGACCGCCGGGCGGCGCGATGGTCCCGTCCTTGCCGAAGTGGGCCAGCGCCCAGGCCGCGCCGGGCGTATCAGCGATGGCGCAGCGGAAGGAAAGGCCGTTCCTGGCCAGCCGGCCCTGGAAGTCGGCGACCAGCGCCGCCTCCCCGCCCCACAGGTGGGCCAGCCCCGCCACGTCGAGGACGAGGCCGTCCGGCGGGGCGGCCGCCACCGCCGGCGAGAAGCGCACGCACCAATCCACCAGCGCGGTCAGGGCCCGCTGGTCCGCTTCCGGCTCCACGTCGGCGAGCACGAGCTCGGGAACCAGCGCCAGGGCGTCGGTCCCCTTCTGGCCGGGATAGAGGCCGAGCCTCGCCGCCGCCGCGTCCACGGCGGCGACCTTGCGCACGCCCCGCACCGTCTCGATCAGGGCGAAGGGACGTTGCGCCCCCTCCGTCTCGGCGCTGGCGCGCCGAGCCACCTCCCCCGTTCGCTGCGCGACGGAGGAGGAGCTTGGGCGATCGGATCCTCCCCCGACGCGAAGACGACGGGGGAGGGGGACCAGCGAAGCCGGTGGAGGGGGCGCTGCCGCCTCAAGCGCTTCGGCGGAGGGGTTCCGCCGGCGCCAGTTCTCGATCGCCCAGTTCGGCGACCAGGCGCAGAGGATGCGTCCCATCCCGAGCCTCCTCAGGATCAAAGGTGAAAGCCCCCGCCGCCTCGAACACGAACGCGCCGGTGCGCCCGCCGCGGCAGCGCTCCAGCACGGCGCGCCACCGCGGCGCGCCCAGCCCCGGCTCGCCGGCCGGGGGCTGGCTGGGCTCGGGGGCGATGCGCCAGCGGGTGGCGGCGGCCGAGCCGGTCGCCTCGCCCGCCTTGTCGCCGCCGAACGGGCGGCGGCGGATGACGAAGCCCGCGCCGCCCCGCTTCTCGCAGGCCAGCTGCAGCCGGCGGCCGGCGACCAGGTCGACCGCCTCCACCTCGGCGAAGACGGCGGAAACGCCGGCCGTGGCCAGCGCGTCCTCCATCACCGCCAGGGCCTCGGCCTCGTCGCGGGCGCAGACCTGGATCAGCCGCTCGGCGGGGAAGCCCAGGCCCACCAGGCCCGGCGCATAGAGGTCGTCCCGCCGCACGATCCACACCCCCTCGCCCCGGCGGGCGAGCGGGGCGGCCATCAGGGCGGTGAAGGCGGCCGCGCAGGCGCCCGTCTCCACCTCCATCCCGTCGGAGACGATCTCGTGCCACCGGCCCAGCGGCAGCCCGCCGCGTGGGAACAGGGCGTCGATGCGGCTATCCCCGAACGGCAGGGACTCGGAGTCCTCCCGCCCGCCCGCCTCGATGGCGGCGATCTTCGCTCGCAGGGCGGCCAGGCCCTTGGCGCGAAAACCGGGCATGGGTAAGGGACTCCTTTTGTTCCATTTTTGTTCTAGTAACCTGCGGACCGGAGTCAAGGTTCCCCCGCCGCGCGCCGAGAGGCCTACGTCCGCATTCGACGCCGTGTTTCACGGTCGTCACATCCTTGTGAGCCGCACCGGGTGGCTTGCCTGCGCCTCGGGCACTAGGTTGCCGAGCTTCCCGAGCTGCCGTGGGGGGCGAGACGCATTGTCGGTCGATCAGGATCTTCTGACGTTCATACGCGAGCATATCCGCTCGGTGTGGGCCCTGGAGCTCCTGCTGCTCCTGAAACGGGATCCGGAGCGGCGCTGGACGCCCGACGAACTGGTGCGCGAGCTGCGCGCCAGCGGCCCCCTGATCGCCAACAACCTGGAGGCCCTCCAGCGCGCCGGCCTCACCGCCTGCGAAGAGGACGGCCGCTGCCGCTACGCCCCCGCCGCCGGCGTGCTCGACCGGCTGGCGAACGAGCTGGAGGCCAACTACCGTGAGCGTCCCGTGGCCCTCATCAACGTGATCGCATCACCTCCCGACAAGCTCCAGTCGCTGGCCGACGCGTTCCGGATCAGAAAGCCATGACCTCACCCCTCGGGCCGGCGGCCGTCTACTTCCTATGCCTGGCGACCAGCGCGCTCTGCGCGGGGCTGCTGCTGCGGGCCTTCTTCGCCTCCCGCTCCAAGCTGCTGCTGTGGACCGCGCTCGCCTTCGTCTTCCTGGCGCTGAACAACCTGTTCCTGGTGGGCGACCTGGTCGTCTTCCCGGGCGTCGACCTTTGGCCCTTCCGACAGGCGGCCTCGATCGGCGCCATCGCCATCCTGCTCTACGCCTTCATCTGGGAGACGGAGCGATGAACGGAGCCGATCCCTCCACCGTCGCCTTCATGGGCGGGGCGCTGACCGCCGGCTACGCGATCGCGGCCATCTTCTTCCTGAAGTTCTGGGCCCGCACGCGCGACCTGCTGTTCCTGGTGTTCGCCGCCGCCTTCGTGATGTTCGCCATCAACCAGGCCATCCCGGTGCTGATGGGCATCCCCCAGGAGGAGCAGAGCCCGGCCTACCTGTTCCGCCTGGCCGGCTTCGTGCTGATCATCATCGCCGTGCTGGTGAAGAACGCCGGCGGTCGCAAGGAGCCGTAGCCAGCCACATTCCTTTCCCATTCATGGGAAAGGGGGACCATGGGCCGAAGCCGGCGCAGGCCGGCTGAAGAGCGCATGGTGGAAAGGGCAAGCCCCAGACGCGGCGCAGCGGCGCGCTCCAATTCGCACATCTCCAACCTCGGAGCAGGCGGCTCGCCCCCTCCCCCACCCGCTCTTCAGCCGGCGTTCGCCGGCTTCGGCGGACGGTCCCCCTCCCCCGCTTCGCAGGGGAGGAAGGAGTCGCTACC
The DNA here is from genome assembly GCF_042681205.1 of Phenylobacterium terrae. Classification (NCBI taxonomy): domain Bacteria; kingdom Pseudomonadati; phylum Pseudomonadota; class Alphaproteobacteria; order Caulobacterales; family Caulobacteraceae; genus Phenylobacterium; species Phenylobacterium terrae. Next base: position 1,938,810 of record NZ_JBHUEY010000001.1, on the reverse strand, counting down.
CCCCAAACCCTCGGCTGCCGCCGCCGAAGCCGCCGCGGGAGACCACCGAGGTGCGGGACTGGACCTTCGGCGGGGCCTGGCGGACCCGGGCGGGGGGTTCGAGGGCGTCGCGGCTGATCACCGTGCGGCCGGTGCGGTAGTCGCGGCCCAGCGCTCCGCCCCAGCCGGTCGTGTAGCCGCCCCCGCCGTAGAAGCCGTCGCGGCGATAGAGGCCGGTCCCGCGGTAGTAGCGCCGCCCGCTCCCGTCCAGCATCTGGCCGATCACGAAGCCGGCCAGCAGCGGCGTGAAGAAGCTCGAGCCGCCGTAGCCGCGCGGCACGCACTGGCCCTGGCCGTAGACGTCCTCGCAGGACTGGGCGTCGGTGAACCTGGGCGCGTTCTTGTCGTCGGCGAGGGCGGCCTGGTAGCCGCGTTCGCACTCCTCGTCGGGGACGTCGTCGGCGGCCTTGCAGGCGTCGAGGGAGGCGTACTGCAGGGCCTCCACCTGCTCGCCCTGGCCGGCCGAGGCGTCCCACTGGGCGGCCGGCGGGGCGCCGTCGCAGGCGGTCAGGTTCAGGCTGGCCGCGCCGGCCAGCATGGTGGTCAGCTTCAGGGTCTTGGAGCGCTTGCTCATCGCCGCCTCACGACGTCATCGACGCGGCGTTCAGCACGCCCACGGCGATGGAGATGGCCATCAGGTAGATGGCGGTGGAGATCTCGCCCCGCTCGATCCGCGCCTTCACGTCCGGCAGGGCGACCAGGCGCACGATGGTGAAGGCGACGATCTGGATGACCCCGGCCAGCGCCGCCCAGGCGGCGAATTCGGGCAGGCTGACGGTCTGCGACAGGGCGGAGGCGAGCGGCAGGACGTAGCCGATCAGGGCGCCGGCCAGCGCCAGGGCCGCGGCCACATTGCCTTCCCGGATCAGCTGCCGCTCCCGGTAGGGGGTGACCAGCTGGTAGATGACCTTGAAGGCCAGGGTGAACAGCCCCGCCACGACGAAGGCGAGGGCGAAGGCCACGGCCCCCGTCCGGAACTCCACCAGGTCCAGCATCAGAGCGCCCCCCCTTTAGGCTTTGAATTCGCCCACCCCGAGGGGCAGGCCGATCATGATGTCGTGCGTCAGGTCGCCCTTCTCGGGCTCTACCGTGATCGCCAGCAGAAGTTCGCGACTCTCGCCCGGCAGGTCGCGGGCGAACAGCATGCAGGTCTGGAAGATCCGCGAATAGGGTGCGGTCGCCGCCCGGTCGTCGTAGACGTCTTCCCAGAAGGTCACCGGCGCCTGGTCGGCCGCCTCGTCCCCGAACCAGAAGCGGCGGTAGATTGGCAGGCCCTCGTCCTCGAAGTAGGGACCGCGCAGCCGTTCGGCCCACACGCGCTTGGCCTGCGAGCCGGAGGGATAATCGCTTTTCCACGGCACGAAGACGGTGAAGTCGTCGGCCAGCTGGCCCTCGCGGTCGTCGGAGACCGCCTGCAGCATCACGTGGTCGTCGGTGTAGAAGCGGTGGACGAAGGCGCCGTCGTCGAGGCCGATCAGCCCCTGGGCGGTGATCTCCAGCGTGTCGCGGTCGAGCGCGAAACGCAGGTCCTCGCCATGGCGGCGCCAGATCAGCGGATCGAGGATCACCGTGCGGCCGATGGTGACGTTGCGGATCACCGGCATGGCGCGCGCGGGCTCGGCCGGCTTCTTCCCCGCCCCGAACAGCTTGCCGAACATTGGGCTCTAGCGCCTCGCCTTAGGGTTTCGCACGTACGCCCCTTGCACCGCCTCAGCATGGTCCCGATCTAGGGCTTGTCAAGCGTTCATGGTACGCGTACCACGAACGCAATGTCGGAAAGGCCCGCCCGTGCCGTCGAACGAACCCGCGCCTGGCGCGAGGCCCGCAAGAAGGCCGGCTGGGTCAAGATCGAGGTCTGGGCGCCGGCCGCCTGCAAGGCCGACATTCAGAACGCAGTCCGCGCCATTGTCTACGAGTCCGCGCGCGGCCCCGAGTTGTCCCGCAACCCCAACCCCAAGGGCGTCACGACTATGGATCAGGTGATCGACACGGCGTGGACCATCCCGGCGCTGAAGGCGGCGCTGGACGGCAGCAACCTGCTGCGCGAGGGCGAGCTGACCGCCCAGGTGATCGAGGGCGCCGACCCGGTGCTGCTGGTCAAGATGCACGAATATGGGGACCTGCCGATCTACGTCTCGTCGGGGCCCCTGCAGATGGTGCTCTCCACCATCCTGTGGCCGGTGGACGAGCAGGAGGACCAGGCCGAGTTCAACATCTTCCTGCTGAAGGCCCAGAAGCTGGTGCCTCTGTCCAACTTCGGCATCAGCACCATCGAGGGCCGCGACTACTACGAGCTGTTCGGCGAGATCAGCGCGAAGACGACCCTGCAGACCATCATCATCGAGCTTCGGACCCTGGCCGAGAACGCCATCGACGCGGCCGGCGACCTGCGCGAATCCTTCCGCGCCTCAACGAAGTCCGCGGCCTAAGGAGAGCAGAGACGATGTCGATCTGGAGCAAACTGTCGGCGCTGTTCCGCGGCACGGCGCACGAAGGCGCCATGGCGGTGGTGGACGCCAACGCCCTGAGGATCCTCGACCAGGAGATCCGCGACGCCGACACGGCCCAGGCCAAGGCGCGCGACGACCTGGCCGCGCTGGTCGCCCGCCGGCGGATGCTGGAGACCGAGGCCAAGAACTTCGCCGACCAGGCCCGCAAGTACGAGGCCTCGGCCCGCGCCGCGCTCGCCAAGGGCGACGAGGCGCTCGCCCGCGAAGTCGCCCAGCGGATCGCCGACCTGGAGCGCGACGCCACCCAGAAGGCGACCCAGGTCGCCGAGATGCGCACCGCCGAGGAGAAGCTGCGCCAGATCATCGCCACCACCGACACCAAGATCGAGGCCCTGCGCCGCGAAATCGAGGTGGTGAAGGTCAACGAGAGCGTCCAGAAGGCGCAGGCCGCAGTGGTCTCCCGCTCCGGCAGCGCCGGGGCGACCCTCGGTTCGGCGGCCGACAGCCTCAAGCGCATCAAGGAGCGCCAGGCGGTGCGCGACGAGCAGTTCCGCGCCGCCGGCGAGCTCGAGGACCGCCGCACCGGCGCCGACCTCGACCGCAAGCTGCAGGAAGCCGGCATCCTGCCCGGCCACGTGGGCGCCGACGACATCCTCGCCCGCCTGAAGGCGCCGGAGCAGCCCGCGCCCATGCAGCTGGAGGCCCCCCGCCTGCAGATCGAGGACCTCGCCAAGGAACCCAGCCGCAGGGGCGAGGGCTGAGGACGGCCGCCACCCGTCTTTCCTTTCCCATTCATGGGAAAGGGGGACCGCCCGCCGAGGCCGGCGAGAGCCGGCTGAAGAGCGGGCTCGCGGCTCGCCCCCGCCCCTACCCGCTCTTCGCTGCGCTCGGCGGGCGGTCCCCCTCCCCCGCTTCGCAGGGGAGGAAAGGATGAAACGCCTCCCGCTCGCCCCCCGGCCCGACTGGAAGGCCAAGGCCGAGGCCGTGGGCTTCACCTGGCACCATGCGGACATGGGCCTCTACTGGGACGAGCGCGCCTGCTACGCCTTCTCGATGGCGCAGGTGGAGGACCACCTGGAGAAGGCGGCCGAGGAGCTGCACGGCCTCTGCCTCGAGCTGGTCGCCGAGGTGGTCGAGCGCGAGAGCCTGATGGAGAGGCTCGCCATCCCCGAGCCGATGCGCGACGTGGTGGCCGCCTCCTGGCGGGCGAAGGATCCGAGCCTCTACGGCCGGTTCGACTTCTTCTACGACGGCGCGGGCCCGCCCAAGCTCTACGAGTACAACGCCGACACCCCGACCAGCATCTACGAGGCGGCGGTCTTCCAGTGGCTGTGGCTCGAGGATGTGACCGGCGAGGGCCGGCTGCCGGCCAACACCGACCAGTTCAACGCCATCCACGAAAAGCTCGAGGCCCGCTTCGCTGCCATCTTCCCGGACGGCGGCTTCGTCCATTTCGCCTCCGTCGCCGACTTCGCCGAGGACCGGCAGACGGTGCGCTACCTTGAGGACGTCGCGGGCCAGGCGGGTATCGAGCCCAAGTTCGTCGCCATCGACCAGATCGGGGTGAACCAGGAGGGCCAGTTCGTGGACCAGGACGGTTTCCTGATCTTCGCCCTCTTCAAGCTGCACCCCTGGGAGATGATGTTCCGCGAGCCCTACGCGGTCCATCTGCCGACCACAGAGACGCTGTTCCTGGAGCCCGCCTGGAAGGGCGTGCTCTCCAACAAGGGCATCCTGCCGCTGCTGTGGGAGCGCCACCCGAACCATCCCAACCTGCTGCCGGCCTTCTTCGACGACGATCCCAAGGCCGCCGAGCTGGGCGCCAGCTACGTGCGCAAGCCGCTGTTCAGCCGCGAGGGCGCCAACGTCGAGCTGGTGGAGCGCGGCCGCAGGGCCGACGTGCTCGACCAGGGCTACGGCGCCGAAGGTTTCATCCGGCAGGCGCTCAAGGCCCCGCCGCGGTTCGGGGCCAACTACCCGGTGGTCGGCGCCTGGATGATCGGGGACGAAGCGGCGGGAATCGGCATCCGCGAAGACCGCAACCGCGTCACCCGCGACCGCTCCCGCTTCGTGCCGCACGTGATCCTCGACTGATTGACCGCGGCCGCCGCGCGCCGGAAGCTCCGCCTTGGACGGGGAGGCTGACGACATGCGCAAGTGGGCGGTGGCGATCGCGGCGGCGGCCTGGGCCGGCGCGGCCCAGGCGGAGGTGGAACTGGAGCCGGGCCGGCCGCTGCGGCTGGTGGGAGAGGTCGCCGCGCCGCCGGAGGGCGCGCCGCGGCGGTTCGTGATCGACGCCCTGATCGCCGAGGGCGAGGAGCCCTTCCAGAGCCGCATCGAGGGCTGGTTCGCCAGCCTCGATCCCACCGACGCCGGGTCCGGCGAGATCGAGGGGACCTGCGTGCAGGAGCGGTGCGCCCTTTCCGTGCGCCTGGGCGCCGGCGAGTTCGGCATCACCGGCGACCTGGCCGCAGGCGGCGCGGCCAGGGGCCAGGCCGCGCTGAAGCCCCACTGGAGCGACGAGCCGGCGCCTGCGCCTTCGGCGGTGACCTTCGCCGCGTTCGACGTCGAGGCGCCCGGCCTCGGCCGGCTGGCGCCCCGCGGGGCGATCGGCTCGCACGAACTTTCGGACCAGCTGGCCTGGGCCGGGATCGACCTCGGCTTCTCCAACCTCGACGACGAGGAGCCGGACGGGCGCGAGCGGAGCGGCCTCGCCGACTGGCAGGCGGCGCAGGGGCGGCCGCCGAGCGGGCTCTTGCTGCTGGCCGACCTGGCGGCGCTGAAGAGCCAGGCGGAGGCGGCCCGGCGGGCGGCGGGCTGGACTAAGGTGGAGGGCGCGCCCTGGGCGGCCGGCTATCCCGCGGCGGTCCTGCGGCCGGTGGCGGGCCAGCCCGGCCGCTTCGCCAGCGCCGATGGGCGGGCCGAGCTCGTCTGGACGCTGGACGCCCCCATGGACGAGGCCGGCTGGGACGCCCTGGTGGAGCGGGAGACCGCCGACACAGACGAGGACGAGAACCGCAGCTACACCCGCGTCAACGACGATCTGGAGATGACCGTCACCCGCGCCGGCGTGCGCCGCGTCAGCGTGTGGCTGAACCGCCCCGGCGGGCTGGCGCACATGGCCTACCGCTATCCGGAGGGCGACGAGGCGCTGGCCCGCTTCGAGCCGGTGCTGCTCCGCACCTTCCGCCTGCCCGACGACTTCGGGGCGGAGGACTAGTCCGGCAAGATTTCGTCCGGTTCCGGGTCGGTCTCGAACTGGACGGCGTCGATGTGGGCGTGGCCGAGCAGCCAGGCCTTGGAGAGGCGGTGGCCGCCGTCCATCAGCCGCCCGTCCGCCGAAAGGATCACGGGATAGGCCAGGTCCGCGGCCTGGATGCGCCGGGCGTGCTCGGCGACCAGGCGGATGGTGGGCGCGTGCTTCTCGCCGAACCAGCAGTCCTGCTCGAATTCCGGAATGTCGGCGATGGCCACCTTGCGGACCGGCAGCCCGGCGGAGAGCGTCCACAGCCGCTCGGTCCACCAGAGCGCCCGGCCGGCGGGCGTCATGCGGGTGTGCTTCTCGGGCATGGGGCGATGGCGCCCCGGGCGGCGGGCGAGGTCAAGCAACCCTTTCCTTTCCCGTTCATGGGAAAGGGGGACCGCCGGCCGAAGCCGGCGAAGGCCGGCTGAACAGCCGGTGGTGGAAAGGGCAGGCGGCAGCGCCGTGGATGGGGTTTCCCCTCTCCACCACCGGCTCTTCGCTTCGCTCGACCGGCGGTCCCCCTCTCCCGCAAAGCGGGAGAGGAAGGGTTCATCCCTAGAACCGCAGGGCGCGCGCTTCCTTGACGTGCGGCAGGGCCTGGATCTTGCCGAGCAGGGCCGCGTCGGGATCCTGGTCGACGCCCACGAGGCAGATGGCGTCCTCGCCGGCGGCGACGCGGCCGAGGTTGAAGGTGGCGATGTTGACGCCCGCTTCGGCCAGCAGGGCCCCGAGGTTGCCGATGAAGCCCGGCTTATCGAGGTTGTTGACGTAGAGCATGGTCGGCGCGAACGGCGCGTCGAGGTCCATGCCCTTGACCTCCACCACCCGCGGCGCGCCGGCGAGCAGGCTGCCGGCGAACGAGCGCTTGCCCTTCTCCGTGGTGATGGTGATGCGCACCAGGCTCTCGTAGACGGGGGAATCGTCCTGCTTGGACTCCGAGACGGTGATCCCGCGCTCCTTGGCCACCGCCGGCGCCGAGACCATGTTGACGTCCTCCAGCATCGGCCGCAGCACGCCCGACAGCGCCGCCGCGGTCAGCGGCCTGGTGTTGAGCGCCGAGACCTCGCCCTCGTAGGCGATGTCGATGGCCTTGATGCCGAAGTCGACCATCTGGCCGGCGAAGCCGCCCAGCTTCTCGGCCAGGGCCACGAAGGGCTTCAGGCGCGGAGCCTCCTCGGCGGTGACCGAGGGGCTGTTGAGGGCGTTGGTGACCGCGCCGGTCAGCAGGTAATCGCTCATCTGCTCGGCGACCTGCAGGGCGACGTTCTCCTGGGCCTCGACGGTGGAGGCGCCCAGGTGCGGCGTGGCGATGAAGTTCTCGGCGCCGAACAGCACGTTCTCCTTGGCCGGCTCCTCGACGAAGACGTCGAAGGCCGCGCCGCCCACGTGGCCTTCGTCCAGCAGCTTGCGCAGGGCCGCCTCGTCCACCAGGCCGCCGCGGGCGCAGTTGACGATCAGGACGCCCTTCTTGGTCCTGGCCAGGTTCTCGGCCGACAGGATGTTGCGGGTCTTGTCGGTCAGCGGGGTGTGCAGGGTGATGACGTCGGCGCGGGCCAGCAGCTGGTCGAGCTCGACCTTCTCGACGCCCATCTCCACCGCCCGCTCGGGCGACAGGAACGGGTCGTAGGCGACGACCTTCATCTTCAGGCCCAGGGCCCGGTCGGCGACGATCGAGCCGATGTTGCCGGCCCCGATCAGGCCCAGCGTCTTGCCGTACAGCTCGACGCCCATGAACCGGTTCTTCTCCCACTTGCCGGCCTGCGTGGAGAGGTCGGCGGCGGGCAGCTGGCGGGCGCAGGCGAACATCATGGCGATCGCGTGCTCGGCCGTGGTGATCGAGTTCCCGAACGGGGTGTTCATCACCACGATGCCGGCGGCGGTGGCGGCGGGGATGTCGACGTTGTCGACCCCGATGCCGGCCCGGCCGATGACCTTCAGCTTCTTGGCGGCGGCGGCGATGACGTCCTTGTCGGCCTTGGTGGCCGAGCGGACGGCCAGGCCGTCGTAGTCGCCGATGATCTTGAGCAGCTCGTCCTTGGAGAGGCCGGTCTTCACGTCGGCCTCGACGCCGCGCTGCTTGAAGATGTCGACGGCGGCGGGGGAGAGTTTGTCAGCGATGAGGACGCGAGGCGCCATGTGCGTGGTTCCGTTTGGCTGATCGGCCGCCCCGCGCGCTCAGGCGCAGGGCTGGCGTGAGTAGGGAAAGAGGGCCTGAAGCGCGGGCGCGCTCAGGCGGCCTGAAGGTCGGCGACGGCGGTCTCGAAGGCCCAGTCGAGCCAGGGCGTCAGCGCCTCGACGTCGGAGACTTCGACGGTCGCCCCGCACCAGATGCGAAGGCCGGCCGGGGCGTCGCGGTAGCCCGCGATGTCGTAGGCCACGGCCTCCTTCTCCAGCGCGCCGGCGAGCTTCTTGATGAAGTCCTGCTGGGCGGCGTCGGAGAGGCCGGAGACGCGGGGGTCGATGATCTTCAGGCACACCGAGGTGTTGGAGATCGTCGCCGGATCCTCGGCCAGGAAGGCGGCCCAGGGGGTGCGCTGCACCCAGGCGGCCAGGGCGGCCAGGTTGGCGTCGGCCCGGCGCTTCATCTCCGGCAGGCCGCCGATCGAGGCGGCCCACTTCAGCGCATCGACCGCATCCTCCACCGCCAGCATCGACGGGGTGTTGATGGTCGAGCCCTCGAAGATCTCGGCGTTGAGCTTGCCGCCCTTGGTCATGCGGAACAGCTTCGGCAGCGGCCAGGCCGGCGCGTAGCTCTCCAGCCGGGCGACGGCGCGGGGGCCGAGGATTAGGATCCCGTGCGCGGCCTCGCCGCCGAGCGCCTTCTGCCAGGAGAAGGTGACGACATCGAGCTTGGCCCAGTCCAGGTCCTGGGCGAAGGCGGCGCTGGTGGCGTCGCAGATGACGACGCCTTCGCGGTCGGCCGAGATGAAGTCGGCGTTCGGCACGCGCACGCCCGAGGTGGTGCCATTCCAGGTGAACACCAGGTCGGCGTCGGGGCGCACCTTGGAGAGGTCGGGCAGCTGGCCGTAGGGCGCCTCCAGCACCTCGGCGGGCAGCTTCAGTTGCTTGGTGACGTCGGTGACCCAGTCCTTGCCGAAGCTTTCGAAGGCCAGCAGCTGCACGGGGCGCGGGCCCAGCATCGACCACATGGCCATCTCGACCGCGCCGGTGTCGGAGCCCGGCACGATCCCGATCAGGTAGTCGTCAGGAACCTCGAGCACCTGCCGGGTGCGGTCGATGGCTTCCTTCAGACGCGCCTTGCCGAGCTTGGACCGGTGGGACCGGCCGAGCACGGCGGCTCTGAGGTTTTCGGGGGTCCATCCGGGGCGCTTGGCGCACGGGCCGGAAGAGAATTCGGGTCGAGCCGGGCGCATGGCCGGCTTCGGCGTGGTCGTCACTGCGATGTCTCCCATCCTTGCAGATGGGCAGCGCCCCGTTGGGAGGGCGTGGCCCGGGGCGGAGAGAACCCGAATCCGCCTTAAGGGCAAGTGAATTGTTGCTGCAGGTGCGAAACCGCCGCCTCAGGCCGGGCGTGCGCGCCCAGCCGTGGACCTGCGCTTGGACCAGTAGACCTGCGTCGCGACGAGGATGCAGGCCAGCACCAGCCAGCTGATGACGTTATTGGCCAGCATATAGCCCGCGTCCATGTGGCGCGTGGCGACCATATAGTAGGCGTGAAGTGAGAACTGCGCCGCCTGGAGGATCATCGCCGCGCCGAGGAAGAGGCTGGCGTAGCGGACGGCCAGCGCGAGGAACACCACTGCAAGCCCGCAGTCGATCAACAGGAGCACGACCTGCAGCCCCGCCCACTTGGGCATGGCCGCCTGGCACACGATGTAGAGTGCAGCCACGATCGCGTTGGCCGCGCCGCAGATTTTCTCCGCAGGCCCGCCTCTCCACCACGTGAAGGCGGCCACAAGCAACGTTGCGAGCGTGAGAAGATACATAGTTTGCGCCTCTAACTCTCATTAGAGGCGCAAACCTAGTTAAAGTCTTGCAACCTTAGCCGTTAGCCGACTTCGCGAACCGCGACGGTGGGCTCCTGCTCGGCGCGAGCCTGGGTGATGGTGATCTCGCCGCCCATCTTGGTGCGGATGCCCAGGCGCAGCTTGGCCTCGTAGAGGTCCGCGTGCATCGCCACCATGGTGCTGCGGGCTTCGCCCATCGCCTTCATGGCGTCGAGAAGCTTGGTGACCGCCTCGTCGCCGACGGAGCGCGAGAAGTTCAGCTCGTTACGAGCGGCGATCATTTCGCTCATCAGTTCAGCGGCCTCCGCGAGAGCGGCGTCCAGCTTGTCTTCGGTCGCGAACAGCTTGTTGGCGACCCGCTGCGCGACAAAAACCTTATCCATAGAACAGCTCCCGTTAACCTGGCGGGAACCAAGGTAAATGAATTGTTAAGCTTAAGGAAGCATGAATCGCGCGCGTCTATCGCGAAAGTTGCGGTGTGGTTCACCAGACACAGCGACGTTTGGTTAGGAACTCTCGCGTAAGACGTATTCACCATGGGCCCCGAGACCCCCACGACCGAGACGGGCGCCGCTGAGGCCGAAGCCCAGGGGGCGACGTTCCACGCCCGGGTGGCGAGCGTGGCCCTGGTCACCACCGTCGTGGTTCTCGTGGCCGCCTGCGTCACCTTCATGCTGCAGCAGTGGGCGGTGGCGCGGGAGCAGCTGCGCCACGGCCACGAGGCCGTCGCCCAGATCACCGCCAGCGCCGCCGCGCCGGCGCTCGCCTCGGGCGATCCCGTCTGGGCCGCCGAGGCCATCGGGGGCCTGAAGCACTCCGACCAGATCCTCTCCGCCAAGCTGGTGGACGCGCGCGGGAACGCGGTGGCGACCTATGTGGGCCCGAACGCCGAGGCGGGCGCCGCCTCCGGATCGGTGGTCGCCGCGCCCGTGCTGCAGCAGGGCAAGGCCATCGGCGAGCTGTCGATGACGGTGAAGAGCCCCTCGCTCTCGGCCATGCTGCCCCAGTTCATCGCCCTGACCGCAGCGCTGTTCTTCGGCGGGCTGGGCGTGGCCCTGTTCCTCGCCCGCGGCCTCGCGAGCCGGGTGATCGCCCCGGTGATGAAGCTCTCGGACGCCATGCGCCAGGTGGCGGAGGGCGGCGCGTTCGAGCCCGTCAACCTTAAGGCCAAGGACGAACTGTTCCAGAGCCTGACCAACAGCTTTAACCATCTGCTCCACAAGCTCGACCTACGCGAGCAGGACCTGAAGCGGACGCTGGACGAGCTGGTGGTCGCCAAGGAAGCCGCCGACGCGGCCAATGTGCTCAAGAGCCACTTCCTGGCCAACATGAGCCACGAGATCCGCACCCCGCTGAACGGCGTGCTGGCCATGGCCGAGGTGATGGCCATGGACAAGCTGCCCAAGGCCCAGCGCGAGCGCCTCGACGTGATCCGCCAGTCCGGCGGCCTGCTGCTGACCGTGCTGAACGACGTGCTCGACATCTCCAAGATCGAGGCCGGCAAGCTGACGCTGATCGCCGAGGACTTCGACCTCGAGGCCGCGGTCGCCCCGCTCAGGGACACCTGCGAGCCGCTGGCGGCCAACAAGGGCCTGGCCTTCGACTTCGAGGTCGCGCCGGCCGCCCGCGGAGCCTGGCGCGCCGACGCCGACCGCCTGCGCCAGATCCTGCAGAACCTGGTCTCCAACGCGATCAAGTTCACCGCCAAGGGCCGCGTCAGCGTCCGCTTCGACGTCGATGCCGCCGGCGCGCTGGTGGTCGTCGTGGCCGACACCGGCATCGGCATCGCGGCCGACAAGCTGCCGACCCTGTTCGACAAGTTCGTTCAGGCCGACAGCTCGGCGACGCGGGAATACGGCGGCACGGGCCTGGGCCTGGCCATCTGCCGCGAGCTGACCCAGATGATGGGCGGCGCCGTCGAGGTGGAGAGCCGGCCCGGCAAGGGCTCCACCTTCACCGTCACCCTGCCGATCGCCCGCGGCGTCTCGCCGGCGGCGGAGACCGACGGGCAGCCCTGCGAGCCGCAGCCGGAGGGCGGCCTGCGGCTGCTGGCGGCCGAGGACAACCTGACCAACCAGCAGGTGCTGGCGGCGGTGATGGCCGCACTGGGCATCGAGGTGGAGATCGTCCCCGACGGCGCGGCGGCGGTCGAGGCCTGGCGCAACGGCGCCTACGACCTGATCCTGATGGACATCCAGATGCCGGTCATGGACGGCATCCAGGCGGCCAAGACGATCCGCAAGATGGAGCGCAAACAGCGCCGCCCGCGCACCCCGATCGTGGCCCTGACCGCCAATGCGCTGTCGCACCAGGTGGAGGAATACCTGGCCGCCGGCATGGACGGTCACATCTCCAAGCCGATCGAGATCGCCAAGCTCTACGACGGCATCGTCCGCGCCCTCGCGCCGACCCAGCTCGACGCCGCCGCGGCCGCCTAGGCCCCTGCGCGGCGCCACCCCGCCTAGCTGAACGTCAGACAACGGCCGCCTCAGACCGCCTTCAGGCGCGTCGGTGTCTCCTTGCGCTCATCGTCGCCCCTGTGCGGGCGAGTGTTCGAGGAGAACCGTTATGAAGAAGATGCTCCTGTCCCTGGCGGCGGTCTCGGCGCTCGCCTCCGTCGCCCTGCCGGCGGCGGCCCAGCCGTGGGACGACCGCTACGACGACCGACGCTACGACGACCGTTGGGACAACCGCTGGGACGACCGGCGCGACCGCTACGAGGATCGTTGGGACGGCGACCGGCGCTTCGACGTGACCGACCGGCTGCAGGTGCGCATCGAGCGCTCCTTCCGCAACGGCCGCATCACCCGCCAGGAGTACTACAGCCTGCGCAATCAGGTCCGTGAGGTCGAACGCCTGGAGTTCGCCTACCTGCGCGACGGCCGCCTGTCGCGCTGGGAGGCCGACGACCTGCGTCGCCGGGCCAACTACATCGAGAACCGCCTGCGCCGCGAGCGCCAGGACCGCGACTGGGGCTTCTACCGCTAACGCCGCCCCTGCAACCGATCCTCCCCGGACGGGTTAACAGCCCCCGTCCGGGGGACTTCGAAGCAGAGGGACGACCAAAGCAGAGGAGTTGAACCCATGATGAGGCTCACCACCATCACCCTCGCCGCGTCCGCCCTGGCGCTGTCGGCCGGGGCGGCCTCGGCCCAGACCTGGGTTTCCGTCAGCAACCGGCTCGAACGCCTCGACGACCGGATCGACGCCGGCGTGCGCAGCGGCGACCTGACCCGAGCCGAGGCGGCGCGCCTGCGCGCCGAGTTCGACGCCCTGGCGCGGCTGGAGATGCGCTATCGCGCCAACGGCCTGTCGGCCTGGGAGCGCACCGATCTCGACCGGCGCTACGACCGGCTGGCCGTGCGCGTGCGCTTCGAGCGCAACGACGCCCAGGACGGCTGGTTCGGCGGCCGCGGCTGGACCGACAATCGCGGCGCCTGGATCTCGATCGACCGGCGCCAGGCGCAGCTCGACCGGCGTATCGACCAGGGGCTTCGCACCGGGCAGCTGACGCCCGCCGAAGCGGCCCGGCTCCGCGCCGAGTTCCACCGGATCGCCCGGATCGAGGCCCGCTACCGGTCCGGCGGCCTGACGCTGGCCGAACGCAGCGACCTTGACCGCAGGTTCGACCGGCTGGCCGCGCAGATCCGCTGGGAGCGCCGCGACAGCCAGTACGGCTACAACCGCTACCGCTGATCGGCGGTCCCGAGGAGAGCTTGAGCGCCCCCGCCTGCCGGCGGGGGCGCTCTTGCGTCGGGCGCTCAGGAAAAGGAGGGCGCCCGGACCGGCTGGGGACAGGCCGGGCGCCGAGTCGAAAGCGTAGGGGGAAGCTTCGCTTTCGCTGAAAATGCCGAACCCTCGCCCGGCCGCGCGGTCCCGCGGAAGGCGCGAACGGCGCCCGGGATGGTGCCCGCAGAGCACCACCTGACGGTGCGAAGCTCAGCTGGGGGTTGGACAGCGCGGCCGTTCGACCCTCTAATGCGGACGGCGTTGCTGGATCGCCAGTCAAATGCGGTGTTCGTGTCATGACGCTCGAGTACCTGGACGAGATTGAAGCCCCCCGCCCGAAGCCCGCCGCCCACAAATCCACACCCCCGTTCGCCGCCCTCCGCGCCTTCGAATCCGTCGGCCGGGTCGGCGGGCTGCGCCGCGCCGCCCAGGACCTGGGACTCGATCATGCCGTCGTCAGCCGGCATGTCCGCTCGCTGGAGTCCTGGCTCGGCGTGCCGCTGATCGACCGCCTGCAGTCGGGCGGGCGGCTGACGGCGGACGGCGAGCGCTACCACCGGCGCATCTCGGCGGCCCTGGCCGAGATCGCCGCGGCGACCTCGGACATCATGCGGCCCGGCGAGCAGGGCCCGCTGAAGATCTGGTGCTCCCAGGGTTTCGCCTCCCACTGGCTCGTCCCCCGCCTGGGCCGGTTCCGGGCCGACAGCCCCGGGCTGGAGATCGAGGTCCAGCCCACCGAGGCCAAGCCCAGCTTCGCCGCCCGCGAGGCGGACGCCGACATCCGCTACCTGTGGGGCGAGGCGACGCCCGAGTCCCTGTTCGCGGGCGTGCGGTGGATCGAACTGGTGCGGCCGGAGGTGATGGCGGTGGCCAGCCCCGACCTGCTGGCCGCCTACCCGCCGGTCCGCGAGCCGGCCGACCTGTTGAACCTGCCGCTGCTGCACAAGAAGGACGACGAACAGTGGCGCGGCTGGCTCGCCGAGCAGGGGCTGACCGGCATCGGCCCGATGCCCGGCCTGCGCCTCTGGTACAACTCCATGACCGTCGAGGCCGCCAGCCGCGGCCAGGGGGTGGCCCTGGCCAACGCCTGCGTGCTGCGCGACCAGCTGAGGGACGGCCGGCTCGTGAAGGTCGAGGTGGGGCGGCCGGTGACCAGCGGCGCCTACTTCTTCACCACCCGCGCCGATCGCTGGAGCCATCCGCCCCTGGTGCGGCTGCGCCGCTGGCTGACGCAGGAGCTGGCCGAGTGAGGCCGCGGTGCGCGCCGGTCACCACCGGCGACCCAAAGGGCAACTTCCCTTTCCCCCACCCCCACGGACGATGAGCCTCGCCAGGGGACGAAAGAAGATCCCCGGCGAGGAAACGCCCGGCCGTCCAGGCCCAGCTCTAGGACCACGCGTCCGCAGGGGATGATCCCAACCGCAACCGCGTCCTGACGCCAGGGCGGGCGCGCGGCGGCCTGTCCCCTCGCGGGCGCCGAGGAGGGACAAGCAGTTGAGAACGCGCCTATTCACCGCCGCCTCGCGCGCCAGCCTCGCGCTGGCCCTCGGGCTCATCGCCCACCCGGCCCTCGCCCAGCGAGCCGACGACGCCAGCGAGGTCGAGGAAGTGGTGGTCACCGGCTCCTACATCGCCGGCACCCCGGAGGACGCCGCCGTGCCGGTGGACGTCGTCACTGCCCAGACCCTCGAGGAGCAGGGCTCGCCGACCATGGTCCAGATGGTCAAGACGATGACCGGCGTGGGCTCGGGCGTCGGCGAGAGCAACCGCTACCTGACCGGAGCCGGGACCGCCTCGGTCAATCTGCGCGGCTTCGGCGCCTCGCGCACCCTCAGCCTGTTCAACGGCCGGCGGATGGCCGACACCACCCAGGCGACCTCGACCACCGGGGTGGGCGGCGGCGCCGACCTGTCGTTCATCCCCACGGCCGCGATCGGCCGGATCGAGGTGCTGAAGGAAGGCGCGGCGGCGATCTACGGCTCGGACGCCGTCGGCGGGGTGGTGAACTTCATCACCCGCAAGGACCTCGACGGGCTCGAGATCTCGGCCCAGTACGCCTTCATCGACGGCTCGGATGGCGACTACGAGGTGAACCTCGCCTGGGGCCGCACCTTCGAACAGGGCAATGCGCTGCTGACCGCCGGCTACCGCCGGCGCAGCGTGCTGCCGACGCTGGAGCGCGACTGGGCGCTGCTGCCCTACGAGCAGGACCCGGCCGCCGGCTGGACCATCGCCACCAGCGTGCCCAACTACCTGCGCCCGAACGGGACGGCCTTTCCGGCCGGGGCCTACATCGGTCCGGACGGGGTGGCCTACAGCCTGGCCACAGCCCAGCCGATCCGGGACAACGGCTGCCGCGAGATGGGCGGGGTGCTGACGGTCTCGACGACCAACGGCGCGCCGGTGACGACGCCGACGCCGACCTCGGCCTGCCGCTTCCAGTTCACGCCCTGGAACGACCTGGTCAACGACGAGTACCACTACCAGCTCTACGGCGAGGTGAACTTCGACTTCAGCGAGAACCTGGCCTTCCACGGCGAGGCCATGTGGGCCCTGCACGAGGTGCCCCGTCAGCGGATCAGCCCGTCGAACGCGACCACCAACTTCCCGACCGCCGCCAGCCTCGGCGGCACGTCCGGGTCGACGGCGACGCCGTCGTTCAACTTCCAGACCTTCTTCTTCGTGCCGGCCGCCAACCCGGGCTACCAGGCGACCTTCGACTGGGTGGCCAACCCGGCGCAGGGGTGCATGGCGCCGCTGACCCGGGCCCAGTGCGCGGCGGCCCTGTCCGTCCCGGGGATGTCGATCCCGCAGGCCAGCTGGCGGCCGATCTCCTTCTCGGGCGATCCCAACACCCCGGACGGCGGCGGCCACCAGTCGGTGGAGGCGGACGCCTGGCGCGTCTCCGGCGGCTTCAGCGGGACGATCTTCGGCTCGATCGGCTTCGACACGGCCCTGACCTACATGGAGACCCAGAGCCGGACGTCGACGCCCGACATCCTGACCAACCGGCTGCAGAACGCGCTGAACGGCTTCGCCAGCCGCAAGGGCGATCCCAACCAGTGCGAGCTTTCCGAACGCACCCCGGCCAACGCCGGCAACGCGGCGGCCGGCTGCTACTGGTTCAACCCCTTCGCCAACGCCCAGACGATCAAGCTGCAGGGCGGGGCGGCGACCCCCTACACCAACCCGGCCGTCGCGAACGATCCGGCGGTGCTGCGGTGGCTGTACGAATCGCCGCTGAGCACGCTCACCAACCGCATCATGGTGGCCGACGCGGTGTTCACGGGCGAGCTGCCGATCACCCTGCCGGGCGGGACGGTCGCCTACGCGGTCGGCGGCCAATGGCGCAAGCGGACCTTCATCGGCGACTACAGCGAGCTGAACAACGCCGAGATCACGCCCTGCGTCGATTCCATCGACGACGGCACGCCGGCCTGCGTGGTGCCCACCGGGCCGCTGAACTTCAACGCGCCCAACGTGAACTACGACGACACCGACGACGTCTGGGCGATCTTCGCCGAGACGCGCGTGCCGGTGATGGAGAACCTGGAGTTCACCCTGGCCGTCCGCCACGAGGACCACGGCGACATCGGCACCACAACCAACCCGAAGATCGCCGCGCGCTGGGCGCCGCTGGACTGGCTGACCTTCCGCGGATCGGCCAGCACCACCTTCCGGGCGCCCTCCCCGCTGGTGACCACGCCGCGCGAGCAGAAGGGGGTGGCCAATCTCGGCGGCACCTACCGGGCGGTGATCACCGCCAACAATCCCGACCTGCAGCCGGAGACGGCGACCACCTACAACGTCGGCTTCGTGGTCGAGCTGGGCGGCTTCACCGGCTCGCTGGACTACTACAAGTTCGACTTCGAGGACGAGCTGACGGTCGAGACCGCGGCCCAGATCTTCAACCAGGCCAACCTGCTGGCCGCCAGCCCGGCCGCCTGCAACGATCCGGCCCTGGCGCCCC
Source organism: Phenylobacterium terrae (assembly GCF_042681205.1). Lineage (NCBI taxonomy): Bacteria > Pseudomonadati > Pseudomonadota > Alphaproteobacteria > Caulobacterales > Caulobacteraceae > Phenylobacterium > Phenylobacterium terrae. Next base: position 1,921,410 of record NZ_JBHUEY010000001.1, on the reverse strand, counting down.
TGAAGGCCCGCTTCGTCTACTCCGGCGGCGGCGGGACCACCGGCTGCGACGTCGGCACGATCATCACCACCCTGGTCAACGTCGTGAACGGGCCGGACACCACCACCAGCGGGCTCGACGCCCGGGCCCAGTACGACTGGGACGAGGTCAACCTGTTCGGCTGGGGCGAGGGCCTGACCGCGGCCGTGGGCCTGGAGGCCACCTACCTGTTCGAGTTCAAGCGCGGCGACTTCAGCCTGCTGGGCGCGGAGGACATCGTCTTCCAGGCCGCGGTGGACCGGGCCGGCCGGCACGACCTGCTCTCCACCTTCATCTCCTATCCGAAGCTTCGGGGGACGGCCTTCGCCAGCCTGTCAGGCGAGGCCTGGAGCCTGCGCTGGCAGATCCTCTACCACGAGGGCACCCGCCCGCTGCCCGGCACCACGAGCACCGTCTACATCAACGGCTTCCCGGTGACGGTCGGCAAGAGCGAGGACTTCTGGCAGCACGACGTGGTGCTGCGGTACGAACTGCCCTGGGACACGGTGGCGACGTTCGCGGTCCAGAACGTCTTCGACCGCGACCCGCCGTTCAAGCACAGTCAGTTCAACTACGACTACACCTCGGCCAGCCCCCTGGGCCGGGTGTTCGAGATCGGTCTGAAGAAGCGGTTCTGAGGTCCACGGCCGGGCCGCGGCGGACGATCGCCGCGGCCCGCGCCGGATCGTCAGGAGGCGCTCAGCACCTGTTCGCCCGCGCCCGCCTGGCGGCGCAGGCGGCGGCTGACCACCACCGGGGCGCGGACCGCCCGCGGCGCGTCGGCCGTCGGCACCCGCCATTGCCACTCGAAGGGGGCGAGCCAGATCCAGCCGCCATCGGACAGGCGGCGGGGAAGCAGCGCGTAGCTTCTGATCCAGGGCTGTTCGCTCATGGGAAATCTTGGACTTTCGTCTCTCGTGTTCGGATTCTTGCGGGCCCCTGCCCGTGAGACGAATGTTAAGCGAGTCGGAGGTTCCCCAGTAAAACCGGGGCCGTAACATTCCTGTGCGCAGACCCGTCGGGCGCCCAGACTGGGCGTCGGACGGCCGATCGCAGGGGAAATCGCGGGCAGCGGGCGCGCCGCCGCGACAGCACGCCGCGGCGCGGGGCTCAGCCGGCCCGTAGGTCCAGGGCGCCCCAGCCGGAAGCGGGGACGGCCGAGCTGCGGCGCGGCGCCGTGGCCAGCCGCCGGACCGTCTCGACCAGCGAGGCGACGGGCACCGGCTTGGGCAGGAAGTCGTCGAATCCGAGCCGCAGGTAGTCGCCCCGGCGGTAGCTGTAGACATCCGCGGTGACGGCGATCGCGGGCGCCTCGCAGCTGGGGAAGCTGGAGGTGCGCAGCAGCCGCATCAGCTCCAGCCCGGTCATCCCCGGCATGTGCAGGTCGACCAGCAGCAGGTCGAAGGCGCGGACCTCCAGCAGCGCCATCGCCTCGGCGCCGCCGGCCGCCGTCGTCACCCGCGCGCCGAAGACTTCGAAGATCTGCTCGAACACGCGCAGGTTCGACGGCTCGTCGTCGACGGCCAGAACGCTGAGGTTCAGATCCTTCAAACTCAAGGCTTTGGACAAGACGGCAGGCCCTCGCGCAAGCGCCCAGTCTGGGCGCAGGATGCGCAACACCGTCCGAACAAGGAGGGTTAACGCGGCGCAGCCGCGCCTCGCGCCGCCCGCCCGGCCGCGTCGCAACCCGTTGGCCCGTCATTTGTTTAGCCGCCGTCCGGGGGACTTCGATGCAGAGGGTGACCGAAGCGGAGGAGTTGAACCGATGAAGAAGCTGACCCTGCTGAGTGCGGTCGCAGGCTCGGCCCTGGCCCTTTCGGCCGGCGCCGCCGCCGCCCAGACCTGGGGCGACCGCCACGAGGAGCTGATGGAGATGATCGACGAGGGCGTCCGTGAGGGCGACCTCGGCCCCGCGGAAGCCGAACGGCTCCGCGAGGAGCTGCACGACATCGCAAGCCTGGAGGCCCGCTACAGCGTTGGCGGCTTCTCCAGCTTCGAGGCGCGTGAGCTCGACCGCCTGTACGACGGCCTGACGGCCGAGGTCCATGCCGAGATCGACATGGCCCCGGCGCGCTACGGCTGGTTCGGCGGCCCCGGCTGGACCGACAGCCGCGGGACCTGGATCTCCATCGACCGCCGTCGCGATCAGCTGGAACGGCGCATCGACCGCGCCATCGACCGCGGCCGCCTGACCCCGGCCGAAGCCGTCCGGCTTCGCGCCGAGTTCAACCGGATCGCCTCGCTCGAGGCGAGGTACCGGCTGGGCGGCCTGTCCGGTTGGGAACGCGCCGACCTCGACCGCAGGTTCGACCGACTGGCCGACCTGATCCGGCTCGAGGCGCGTGACGGTCAGCGCCTGTACGGCTTCGGATACGGCGACTAGCCGGACCGTCCGCGACCGCGCGGCGGAAGGGGCGGCCCGCAAGGGTCGCCCCTTCTAGGTCCTAGGGAGCCACGCGCAGCTCGCCGGCGAGCACGGTCTGGGCCTGGCCGCGCAGCAGCACCCGCTCGCCCTTCAGCTCGCACTCCAGGTCGCCGCCCCGGCCGGGGTAGGCCTGGTGGAACTTCAGGACCGACGATCCGAGCTTGGCCGCGTAGATCGGCGAGAGCATGCAGTGCAGCGAGCCGGTGGCCGGATCCTCCGGGATGCCCGAGCCCGGCGCGAAGAAGCGGCTGACGACCTGGTAAGGCCTGCCGGCGTCGGCCAGCGCAGCGACGGCCACGTTGCCCCGGCCCATGGTCGCTTCGATGGAGATAGCGTTGAGCGCGGCGAGGTCCGGCCGGGCGGCGCGCACCGCGGCCTCGTCCCGCACCACCGCCACCAGCATCTGCGCGGCCCAGGCCTCGAGCACCTCGAGCCCGCCCAGGGCCTCGGAAAGTCCGGTCGGGACCTCGACCTGGCGCACCTGCGCGGCCGGGAAGTCCATCTCGTAGAGGCCGCCGGCCCGGCGCACGGTCAGCGGGCCCGATTGGGTGTCGAAGGTGACCAGCGGAGCGCCGAGGCCGAGCTCGGCGAGCAGCACATGGGCCGAGGCCAGGGTCGCGTGGCCGCAGAGCGGCACCTCGGTGGTCGGCGTGAACCAGCGCAGGCCGAAGCGCGCGGGATCGTCCCCGGCCAGCAGGTAGGCGGTCTCGGCCTGGTTGTTCTCCGCCGCCAGCTTCTGCATCCAGGCGTCGGCCGGCCAGGCGCGCACCGGCTCGACCACGCAGGCCGGATTGCCGCGGAAGGGTTCGGAGGCGAAGGCGTCGACGGTCCACTGGCGCATGGCGGGGATTTCTCCTACAGCCCAGCTCCGAGGGAGCAAGATCATGCCCCAGGGAGCCGAGGGACCGGACAGCTACACCATCAGCGACGATCCGGCGAGTTTCGACCTCGCCAAGGCGCACGGCTGGATCTCGCGGGAGAGCTACTGGGGCCGGGGCATTCCCCTCGCGACGTTCGAGAAGGCGGTGCGGAACAGCCTGGTGTTCGGCGCCTACGCCGCCGACGGGAGCATGGCAGCCATGGCCCGGGTGGTCACCGACCGGGCGACCTTCGGCTGGATCTGCGACGTGTTCGTGGATGCGGCGCACCGCGGCGCCGGGCTCGGCAAGCAGCTGATGGCGGCGATCCAGAGGCACCCGGACCTGCAGGGCTTTCGCCGGATGCACCTGGCCACCCGCGACGCCCATGGCCTCTACGCCCAGTTCGGCTTCGTCCCGCTCACCAAGGTCGAGAACTGGATGGAGATCCGCAATCCGGACCCGTACGGCGCGGGCGGCTGACGCCGCTCAGCCCTCGATGATCTGCAGCTCTGGCCAGCGCTGCTTGGCGGCGGCGGCGGTGCGGGCGAAGCCGCCGGTCTTGTGGAGGGGATTGGGACGAAGGCGCAGGGCGAAGATGTCCTCCAGGCCGAAGGGGGCGACGATGGTCATCTCCCCGTCCGGCTCGAGCCGCGCCCCGACCGCGAAGGTCGCCGAGGTGAAGCGCTCCAGCGCCTCGGCGCTGCGCGACAGCGGCGCGTAGGGCTCGCCGAACTTGCCCTCGAACCAGAGGTGCACCCGGGCCTGGTTGCGCACCTCCACCAGGTCGCGCAGGGGCGGCTCGAAGGCGGCGGCGACCTTTCGGATCACCACGTCCTCGGCCTCGTAGGAGGTGTCGGACGGATCGAAGTAGCCGAGATCGTAGTCCTTCAGTCCGTAGTCGAGCGGCCGGCCGGTCAGGTGGTTGATCACCGGCTGGTAGACGGCGCCGGAGAAGATCAGCCAGTCCGGCAGGGCCAGCTGCTGGGCCGTCTCCATCACCTTCATCAGCCCTTCGGTCCGCCGCAGGATGGCCTCCAGGCGGGCGGTCAGGTCGTCGTGCGAATCCATCCGCTAGTGTCGCCGCAGGGCCCAGCCGTGGTCCAGGGGCCCGTGGCCGGCGCCGAGGCCCGGCGCGTGCAGCATCGCCTGATGGACGTAGTCCCAGGCCCGCGCCACCGCCTCCACCAGGCTCAGCCCCTGGGCCAGGCCCGCCGCACAGGCCGAGGCCAGGGTGCAGCCGGTGCCGTGGGTGTGGCGGGTGTCGATGCGCTCGCCCTCGAAGGCGGTCTCGCCGGCCGGGGTGATCAGCAGGTCGACCACCCGCTCGCCGGGAATGTGTCCGCCCTTCATGAGCACCGCCTGCGCGCCGAGCGCCAGCAGCGCCTCGCCGGCCCGGCGGGCCTCCTCCGCGCTGGTCACCGGAAGGCCGGTCAGCGCCTCGGCCTCCGGCGCGTTCGGGGTCAGCAGGGCGGCCCTCGGGATCAACCGCCGCCGCACGGCCTCCACGGCCGCCTCGGCCAGCAGCGGCGCGCCGCCCTTGGCGATCATCACCGGATCGATCACCGCCGGGACGCCCCCGGCCCCGTCGAGGAGCTGCGCGACGAGCTCCACGATCTCCACCGAGGCCAGCATGCCGGTCTTGATGGCGTCGGCGCCGATGTCGTCGAGCACGGCGCGCGCCTGGGCCTCCACCACCTCCAGCGGGATGGGATGCACGCCGCTGACGCCCAGGGTGTTCTGCACCGTCACCGCGGTGATGGCCGTGGCCGCATAGCCGCCGAGCGCGGTCACCGTCTTGATGTCGGCCTGGATCCCCGCCCCGCCGCCGGAGTCGGAGCCGGCGATGATCAGGACTCGGCCGAGGGGCTGGGACATGGGCCCCTTCTGGCATGCGGGCCCGGCCGGCCACAATGGGGCGGCTAACCGTCGGCCGCCGCCCCCTCGAGCTCGGCTGCGGCCCTCGCGATCATCTCTTCCCAGCCGCCCCGGAACAGCCGCAGGGTCGGGTACCAGGGCGTCGTCTCTCCCTCCCCCCAGCGCCAGTCGGAGACTGGCGCCAGAAGCACCCAAGCCGGCAGCCCGAGCGCGCCCGCCAGATGGGCCGGAGCCGTGTCGACGCTGATCAGCAGGTCCAGCTGTTCGAGGATGGCGGCCAGGTCCGCGAAGTCGCCGCGCGGCGCCTGCAGGTCCACCACCGTCGTCGCCCGGCGGATGGGATCGAGCAGGTCCGGCGAGGGCAGCGAGCGCAGCGCCCCGTCGGGGTTGTTCCGGTTCGCCTGCCAGACGACGCCCACCCGCTCCGGGACCTTGCCGCGCCACTTCTCGCGGTAGGCGTCCGGCGTCGCCAGGTAGGGCGTGGGCGGGAGGGTGTCGATGGCCGTGCCGAGGCGGTGCGGCAGCGACATGGACAGGACCCAGTGGTGATAGCCCTTGGCGGTGAACGGGCGGTCCCGGGCGAAGACCTCGTCCGCCAGCGGTGAGAACAGCGGGACGAGCGCGCTGTGGCAGGCGACGCCGATCCGGGCGGCCTGCCTCAGCCTGGGCAGGTAGCGGGCGAACTGGATCTGGTCGCCCAGCCCCTGCTCCATCCAGACCAGGATGGAGCGGCCTTCGAGGCTCTCGCCGCGCCACTCGGCGATGCCAGGCGCCTGCAGCCGGCGGGTCGGGAAGTCGGCGACGTCGACGCGGCTCTCGAAGAGCCGGAAGCCCTCCTCGTACTGGCCGAGGGCCAGGAGGGCGCGGGCGAGGCTGAGCTCCAGGTCCGGCGTCGACTGGAACGTGCGGGCCTCCCGGTAGGCCGCGACCGCCTCGTCCCAGCGGCGCAGACCCGAGTAGAGCTGGCCCAGGGTGTAGGGCACGGCCGCCAGCGCCGCCCCGCGGTAGGGCTCCAGGACCCGCAGACCCTCCTCGAACCGGCGCAGGCGGCGCAGGGCGATGGCGCAGTTCACCGCGGCCGCCAGGTCCCGCCGGCCGTCCGCCATGTGCTGCAGGTAGAGCGCGGCCGCTTCCGCGTTGCGCCCCTCGCGCAGGGCCTGGAGCGCGTGCTCCGAGAGCGACTGTGCAGCCATGGCGCCTGCCTATCAGCAATCGTCGGCGGCTCGCCAGCGCCCGGCGCCCATATTTTGCTTGTTAGTTATATAGCTGTATGGCAATGTACGGTCATGGACGTCTTCGAAGCCATCGCAGAGCCGAACCGGCGGCAGATCCTCGACCTGCTGAGGGCCGGCGAGCGGCCGGCGGGCGAGCTGGTGGAGGCCCTCGGCCTCAGCCAGCCGGGCGTGTCCAAGCACCTGAAGGTGCTGCGCGACGCCGGCCTCGTCACCGTGCGGGCCGAGGCCCAGCGCCGGCTCTACCGCCTGCACAGCGACCGGCTCGCCGAGCTCGACGCCTGGCTGGCGCCCTACCGGCGCTTCTGGGCCGACCGGCTGGCCGCCCTGGACGATCACCTGGAGCGAGAACAATGACCCTCATCCATCCCGAACCCGGCGAGGTCCGCCGCGAAGGCGAGACCGTCACCATCGTCTTCCGCCGCCGCTACCGGAAGCCCGTCGAAAAGGTCTGGGCGGCGCTGACGGTGCCCGAGCGCCTGACCGACTGGTTCGCCGAGACCCGGCTCGACCGGCTGGAGGTCGGCGGGACCATGCAGCTCTACTTCACCGGCGCCGACTATCGCAGCATCGCCAAGATCGTGGCCTTCGATCCGCCGCGCACCTTCGCCTGGGTCTGGTCCGAGGTGGACGGCTCCAAGCCCTCCCACGTCCGGTTCGACCTCGAGCCCGACGGCGAGGGGACCCTGCTCACCCTCACCCATTCCGGCCTGCCGCCCGAGGAGGCCAAGGGGGTGGATTCCGGCTGGCATGCGCACCTGGAGGCGATCGAGGACGCCGCCGACGGCGTCTTCACCCCCTGGTCGAAGCTGCTGGAACGCGAGGCCGAGGCCAAGCCGCTCTACGAGGCGCGCACGCCGGCCTGAGCGATGGCGGTCCAGACCTTCAGGGCCTGGGCCGTCTCCCGCACGTCGTGCACCCGCACGGCCGCCACGCCCGCCGCCGCGCCCGCCAGCGCCGCGGCGATCGAGCCGCCCAGACGCTGGTCGGCGGCCTTCGCGGCCGGATCGAGGGCGGAGATGAAGCTCTTGCGGCTGGCCCCCAGCAGCACCGGGAATCCCAGCTTCACGACCTCGCCGAGCCCCGCCATCAGCGGCAGGTTGTGGCGGACCATGTGCTTGCCGAAGCCGACCCCCGGATCGAGCCAGATCTTCTCCCGGGCCACCCCGGCGGTCATCGCCGCCTCGGCCCGCGCGGCGAGGTAGGCGGCGACCTCGGCCACGACGTCGTCGTAGTGCGGCTCGCGCTGCATGGTGCGGGGCTCGCCCTTCATGTGCATCAGCACGATCTCGCAGCCGAGCCCGGCGGCCGTCTCGAGGCTGTCGGGCGCTCCGGTGAGCGCCGTGACGTCGTTCCAGATCCGCGCGCCCGCGGCGACGGCGGCCCGGGCCACGGCCGGCTTGGCCGTGTCGATGGAGATCGGCCGGTCGGTCTCGGCGGCCAGCGCCGCGATCACCGGCACCACCCGCGCCAGCTCCTCGGCCTCGCTCACCGGCTCCGAGCCCGGGCGGGTGGACTCCCCGCCGACGTCGAGGATGTCGGCCCCGTCGGCGATCAGCCGCCGCGCATGGGCCAGCGCCGCCTCGAGGTCCAGGTACCGGCCGCCGTCCGAGAAGCTGTCCGGCGTGACGTTGACGATGCCCATGACGAGCGGCGGGATGGGCGGCTGCATGGGCGCGGACCATAGTGGGACCAGCAACCTTCGTCATGGCCGGCTTCATGCCGGCCGCCCATCCCGATGAGGCGAGCCATCCGGAACGGGTTGGACAAGCCCGGCGATGACGTGTGGAAGGGGACAACCGGGCGCGATCGTCGCCTCAGCCAAGCCTTACGGCATCCCCCTCGAACGTCAGGTCAGCCGACAGCACCGCCCGGAACGCCTTGTAGCCGAGCCGGCCCGGGAAGAAGGCGTGCAGGAAGAGCCGAGGCCGGCCGTCCGGACCGGGCGCCACCGACGGGTGCCCCGGTCCGACCCACTCGGTCGAGGAGCCCAGCAGCGGCGCGGCCAGCTTGCGGTAGGGGCCGAGCGGACCGTCGGCCACCGCCGCCCCGATCCCGTACTGCGGCGTCGAGAAGTCGTTGCCGGCGTAGAACAGGAACCAGCGGCCCTGCGCCTCGCTGACCCAGACGCCCTCGATCAGGTGGGCCTCCCAGGGCTGGTCGTTCTGCAGCACCAGATGGCGCGCCCCGACCAGGGCCGCACCGTCAGGCGACAAGGCCTGAGCGTAGACGCGGGTGCGCAGGGTCTCGGCGATCTCCAGCCCCGCCTCTCCGGAAAGCCTGGCCTCGAACCCGGCCAGGTCCTCCGCCGCCGCCTCGATCAGCGGCTGCAGGGCGAAGAACTGCTCCATCGGCGGCGCGTTCGCCTCCAGCCATGGCCAGAGCGCCGCCGCCAGGGCCGCCGTCCGCCGGTCCTCCGGATTGTCGAACAGCTCGCCCGCGAGCTCCGGCCGCTCGCCGAGCAGGGCCGCCAGCCGCCGCGGCCAGACGCCGTTGTCGTCCACCTTCCAGAACAGCAGCGGCGTCCCGTCGGGCGCGACGTGCAGGTGCGGGTCGATCACCCCGCCGGTGAGCAGCGGCGCGGCTTGCGCGCGGTAGGGTCCCTCGGGCCGCGCCGAGGTCGCCAGGCCGATGGCCAGTTCGCCGTCGGCCTGCCGGGCGCTGAACACCAGCCAGTATCCGCCCCCGACCCGGTGGATCTCCGGAGCCCAGAAATCGGCGCGCCCCAGCCCCTCCAGGCACCAGCCGGGCTTGCCGCCCTGCGGGAAGGCGAAGCTCGCCAGCTCCCACCGCTTCAGGTCGGAAGACTTCAGAATCGGAAAGGACTGCGGCGCATCGTTCGAGGTCGCCACCAGATACCAGGCGCCTTCCTCAGGGACGTGCAGGACGCAGGGATCGCCGAACCCGTAGAGGATGTCCGGGCTCACCGCCTCGGTCAGCACCGGCTCCAGCCGGGCGGCGGGCGGCGGGAGCGCGGCCGGGCGGCGGTTCAGGGGCGCGCGCGCGCCGAAGTCCGCCGCGATCGCCGCGTGCAGGTCGAGCCAGGCGTCGTGGTCGCGGCGCGGGAGTCGGTAGCGTTTCGGCGGCGAGCCCGGCCGCGCCACGTCCAGCGCCAGCGCAACGCCCTCGGCATGGACCATGACCGATATCCGGTCCGTAGGTTCGCGCGTCATGGGTTCGGGAGCCCCCCGGAGTCCGTCCTTCCCTATCAACGGACGAGGCAAGAAAAGGGGCGGCCGCATCGCTGCAGCCGCCCTCCGAAAGCTTCGGTTCGGGGCCTTACGCCGGTTCGGGCTCGGGGCCGGGCCGCGGCGAGATCGGCACCGCGACGGCCGGGCCGGCGGGGCGCTTGGGCTCCAGGTCCTCGCGCTTGGGCTTCACGCCGTGCTGCAGCAGGTTCTGGATCTCCTCGCCGGACAGGGTCTCGTACTCGAGCAGCGCCTTGGCCAGGACGTGCAGGTCGTCGATGCGCTCGGTCAGGATCCGCTTGGCCTCGTTGTAGCCTTGCGTGACCAGGCGGCGGACCTCCTCGTCGATCTTCTGGGCGGTGGCCTCGGAGACGTTCTGGGTCCGGGCGACGGAGTGGCCGAGGAAGACCTCCTCCTGGTTGTCGCCGTAGGAGACCAGGCCCAGCTCGTCCGAGTAGCCCCAGCGGGTGACCATGTTGCGGGCCAGGCCCGTGGCCGCCGAGATGTCGCTCGACGCGCCCGAGGTGACCTTGTCCTTGCCGTTGATCAGCTCTTCGGCGACCCGGCCGCCCATCATGATCGCCAGGCGCGAGACCATCTGGGTGTAGTTCATGGAGTAGCGGTCGCCTTCCGGCAGCTGCATCACCATGCCCAGGGCGCGGCCGCGCGGGATGATGGTCGCCTTGTGGACCGGGTCGGCCTCGGGGACGGTCAGCGCGACGAGGGCGTGACCGCCTTCGTGGTAGGCGGTGTTGCGCTTCTCTTCCTCGCTCATGGCCATGGACTTGCGCTCGGCGCCCATCATGACCTTGTCCTTGGCCTCTTCGAAGTCGCGCATGGTGACCATCCGGCGGTTCTTCCGGGCGGCCATCAGGGCGGCTTCGTTGACCAGGTTGGACAGGTCCGCGCCCGAGAAGCCGGGCGTGCCTCTAGCGATCGTCTTGACGTTCACGTCGGCGGCCAGCGGCACGTTCTTCATGTGCACGCGCAGGATCCGCTCGCGGCCGTTGATGTCCGGGTTGGGCACCACGACCTGACGGTCGAACCGGCCGGGGCGCAGCAGCGCCGGGTCCAGCACGTCCGGACGGTTGGTGGCGGCGATCAGGATGATGCCCTCGTTGGCCTCGAAGCCGTCCATCTCGACCAGCAGCTGGTTCAGGGTCTGCTCGCGCTCGTCGTTGCCGCCGCCCAGGCCCGCGCCGCGGTGACGGCCGACGGCGTCGATTTCGTCGATGAAGATGATGCAGGGAGCGTTCTTCTTGGCCTGCTCGAACATGTCGCGCACGCGGCTGGCGCCGACGCCCACGAACATCTCGACGAAGTCGGAGCCGGAGATGGTGAAGAAGGGCACGCCCGCCTCGCCCGCGACGGCGCGGGCCAGCAGGGTCTTACCGGTGCCCGGAGGGCCGACCAGCAGCGCGCCCTTGGGGATCTTGCCGCCCAGGCGCTGGAACTTCTGCGGGTCCTTCAGGAAGTCGACGATCTCGGTCAGCTCTTCCTTGGCCTCGTCGACGCCGGCCACGTCCTCGAAGGTGACGCGGTTCTTGTTTTCGGTGAGCAGGCGGGCCTTGGACTTGCCGAAGCCCATGGCCCCGCGCGCGCCGCCCTGCATCTGGCGCATGAAGAAGATCCACACGCCGATCAGCAGCAGGATCGGCAGGGAGTTCAGGAAGAAGGCCAGGAGGCCGCCGCCGCCGGCCGGCTTGAACTGCACGTCGGCGCCCTGGGCTTCCAGGCGGCGGACCAGCTCTTCCTGGTCGTTGCCGGTCATCGCCGTCAGCACCTTGCCGTCGGCGGTCTGGGCCTCGACGGTGGGGCCGCGGATGACGGCGCGCTTGACCTCGCCGCTGTCGACGCGGGCGAGCATCTGCGAGTAGCTGACCTCGCTGGCTCCGGCCGCGTGGCTGCCGCCCGTCATCATGCTGTAGAGGCCGATCAGGACCACCACGATGACGGCCCAGATGGCGAGGTTACGCAGGTTCATGCTGGAAGACCGCTTCTAGAATGCGCTTGGCCCACTCACATAGGGACCGGATCGGAGTTACGCCAGCGACCAGGGGGCCCGCGCGACCTAAGATCGCGACCTGGCCGTGAGAAACGCAAAAGGCCGCGCCCCCTGGGCGCGGCCTTGAGCAGATCGCAGAGAGATGGCGGTCCGGGTTTACCGCGACGGCTTCTTCGGCGCCGCGATCAGGCCTTCACGCTGGGCGCGCTTGCGGGCCAGCTTGCGGGCCCGGCGGACGGCCTCGGCCTTCTGGCGGGCGCGCTTCTCGGACGGCTTTTCGTAGTGGACGTGCCGCTTCATCTCGCGGAACGAGCCCTCGCGCTGCATCTTCTTCTTCAGCGCCTTGAGGGCCTGATCGACGTTGTTGTCGCGGACGAAAATCTGAACCAGGGTTCTCTCTCCTGCCAATTCGCTCCCGCCCGACCTGAAGCGGCGCGAGCGAACAAATAATTTCCGCCGGCCGACCAAAGGCCGCCGGTTTCGAGCCGCGCGAGATAGCAGAAGGCGGCCGTGCTGTCCACGGCGGACAGGCGCGTCCGGTAAGGTTAGGATCGGGCCATGACCGACACCGACGATTGGGCCGCCCGCACCGAGGCGTCCGTCCTGGACGAAGCCCTGAGGATCGCGCCCCGCCTGGGGTGGACCTGGCCGATGGCCTACGCGGCCGGCGAGGCGGCGGGCCTGAGCCGCCCCGAAACCGAGCTGCTGCTGCCGAAGGGACCGGCCGACCTGGCCGCCCTGCTCTCCCGCCGGCTCGACGCCGAGGCGCTGCAGCGGCTGGCGGGCGTCGACCCGACCTCGCTGAAGATCCGCCAGCGCATCCGCACGGCCGTCGAGGCGCGCCTGGAGGCCGCCGCCGCCCACGAGCCCGCCGTCCGCCGTTGGGCCGGCTGGTGCGCCCTGCCCCTCAACCTGCCGCTCGGCATGCGGCTGCTCTGGGAAAGCGCCGACGTCCTCTGGCGCTGGGCGGGCGACGTGGCGACCGACGAGAACCACTATTCCAAGCGCGCCATCCTCTCGGGCATCCTGTGCGGCGCCCTGTCCATCCGCCTGTCCGGCGGCCACGCCGACGCCATGACCTTCGTCGACGCCCGCATCGAGAACGTCATGACCTACGAGAAGTGGAAGGCGAAACTGAAGCCGGGCGAGCTGCTGAAGGACGTCGCCAGCGCGCTGGGGCGGATGCGGTACGGGTGAGCCCCTTCCTCCCCTGCGAAGCGGGGGAGGGGGACCACTCGCCGAGCGGACGAAGAGCGAGTGGTGGAGAGGTGCAGATTGGAGCGGCGAACAGCGCCGTGCCTGCGGCTTGCCCTTTCCACCCCCGGCTCTCCGCTTCGATCGGCCGGCGGTCCCCCTTTCCCATGAATGGGAAAGCAAAAGGACGGCGTCAGAACGCGTCGAAGTCCAGGAAGCTGAACAGGATGCGGTCGGGGTCGAGGCGATCGGCGGGGTCGTCCAGGTTGCGGTAGATCAGGCGCAGGGGCGAGGGGCGCAGGCGGTCCGGGACGGTGAGCGAGAGGCCGCGGCGGGCGGCGCCGGCAGGCGCGAGGGCGAGCGACACCGCTGGCCACAGCCGGCTCCGCGGGACCGGCGGCGCGGCCAGGCCCTGGCGCGGGATGACGGCGCGGGCGGCGACCAGCGGCGCGGTGGAGGCGCCCTCGACGACCAGCGCATCCTCGCTCGCCGCGACCAGCCTCAGCCGCCCCTCCGGATTGGCCATCCGCCAGGCGAGCGCCGCATCGTCCCAATCACGCCGAAGATCGGCCTGCGCGGCGGCGCGGCCGAAGTCGATCCGCTCCGGCGCCGGCGCCACGAAGGCGTCGAGCCCGCGCACCTCCTGGAACGCCAGCCGCTTCACGTAGGGCCCGACGGAGTTCTGGTTGGCGACCCCGATCAGCGCCGCGACGCCCCGCCGCCGCCCCTCGTCGATCACCGCGTTCACCACACGCGAGAACAGCCCCCGTCCCTGCCGGTCGGCGTCGGTGGCGGTGTTCAGCATCAGCGCGCCGAGCACCGGGCGGCCGTGCAGCACCAGCCGCTGGGGGATGCCGGCCCCGTGGCTGATCACCCGCTCGCCCTCGCGCACGTCGAAGGCCAGCGCCGGCCCGGCCGGGTTCCGGAAGTAGAGCCAGTCGAGGTAGGCCTCGGTGTATTTGTGCGCCTTCGGGAACGCCCGCCGCATCAGCGCCGCCACCGCCGCGAGCCCCTGCCGCGACGTGGGCGCCAGCACCGGCTCGGGCACCGCCGCTATCTCCGGCCCGGCAGCGGCCGGATGCGGTTCACATGGCCCATCTTGCGGCCGGGCTTGGCCTCGCGCTTGCCGTAGAGGTGGATGCGGGTCTCGGGCTCGGCGGCCAGCCGGGCCCAGCCGTGCGCCTCCGGCCCCAGCAGGTTCATCATCTCCACCTCGGCGGTGGCGTGGGTGGGGCCCAGCGGCCAGCCGGCGACGGCGCGGATGTGCTGCTCGAACTGGTCGACCTCGCAGCCGTCCTGGGTCCAGTGGCCGGTGTTGTGGACGCGCGGGGCGATCTCGTTGACCAGCAGCTGGCCGTCCTCGAGCTCGAACAGCTCCACCCCCACCACGCCGACGTAGTCGAGGCGGGTGAGGATCTGCACCGCGATCCGCTCGGCCTGGTCCGCGAGGGCTGCGGACGCGCGGGCCGGCGCCAGGCTGCGGCGCAGGATGCCGTTCTCGTGGTGGTTCTCGGCCAGGGGATAGACCGCGGTCTCGCCGCTGCGGCTGCGGGCGGCGATCACCGACAGCTCGCGCACGAAGGCGGCGGGCGCCTCCAGGATCACCGGCCGCTCGCCCAACTCCTGGAAGATGCGGGCGGCGTCGGCGGCGTGCTCCACCCAGCGCTGGCCCTTGCCGTCGTAGCCTTCGCGGCGGGTCTTCATCAGCGCCGGCGCGCCGATCTTGGCGACCGCCGCGCGGGCGGACTCGGCGTCCTCGGCGGCGGCGAAGGCGACGGTGGCGACGCCGACGCTGTTGAGGAAGCTCTTCTCCTGCACCCGGTCCTGCGCCACCGCCAGCGCCCGGGCGCCCGGGGCCACCTGGCAGCCCAGCTCGCCCAGCCGGCTCACCGCCGCGGCCGGCACGTTCTCGAATTCGTAGGTGACGACGGAGGCGAGCCTGGCCAGCTCGGCCAGCGCGGCCTCGTCGGCATAGTCGGCGACGATGGTATGGGCGGCGACCCGTGCGGCGGGCGCGTCCTCCTCCGGCGTCAGGATGGCGACGTCGAAGCCGAGGCGGGCCGCGGCCAGCGCCAGCATCCGGCCGAGCTGCCCTCCGCCGAGGATGCCGATGGTCGAGCCGGGCGGCAGCGGCGCCATGGTCGCGCTCAAGCGTCCTCGACCGTCTCGGGGATGGACTCGGTCTGCCGGCGGCGGAAGGCGGCCACCCGATCGGCCAGCGCCTCGTCGGTCAATGCCAGGATCTGCGCCGCCAGGATGCCGGCGTTGCGCGCCCCCGCCTCGCCGATGGCCAGCGTCCCCACCGGGATGCCGGCCGGCATCTGGGCGATGGAGAGCAACGAATCCATGCCCTTCAGGGCCTTCGACTCCACGGGCACGCCGAGCACCGGCAGCTCGGTCAGCGAGGCGGTCATGCCGGGCAGGTGGGCGGCCCCGCCGGCGCCGGCGATGATCACCTTCACCCCGCGGGCCTTGGCCGACTTGGCGAACTCGTACATCCGGTCGGGCGTGCGGTGGGCGGAGACGACGCTGGCCGTGTACTCGACCCCCAGCGCCTCCAGGCTCTCGGCCGCGCCTCGCAGGATCGGCCAGTCGGAGCGGCTGCCCATGATGATGGCGACCGGGGCGGTCTTGCCCGTATTGCGTGGCGCCATGGGGCCCCCTGGGACGGAAAGGCGCGGAGTATAGGCGCCGGCTTTGCCTCGGCAACCGATCACGGATACGATTCTTGGGCCTCGAGCCGAGGCGTGATTCTGCGTCGACACTCATGAAGATCAGCGGCGCCCGCACCCCGCCCCTGCCGGACACCCGCCGGCGCCTGCTCGTGGCCCCAGACGCGCGGCCGGCGAGCGCGCCGCCGCCGGCCGACGCCGCCGCCTTCCTGGGCCTTTCCGAAGCCGACCTGACGGCGCCGGTGCGGCTGGCCCTGCAAACCCTGCTCACCGAAGTAGACGACCTCCGCGCCGAGGTGGCCCGGCTGAAGGCGCGCCTCGCCGAGGCGGAGGGCCTGGCCGACCAGGACGCGCTGACCCCGCTGCTCAACCGCCGCGCCTTCATGCGCGAGCTGAACCGGATCCGCACCTTCGCCCAGCGCTACGGCTCGCCGGCCAGCCTGATCTATTTCGACGTCGACGGCCTCAAGGGGATCAACGACCGGTTCGGCCACGCGGCCGGCGATGCGGCCCTGAAGGCCGTCGCCGACCGGCTGCTGGCCAATGTCCGCGAGAGCGACATCGTGGCCCGCATGGGCGGCGACGAGTTCGCGGTCATCCTGGCCCAGGCCGACCGCTTCACCGCCAGGGCCAAGGCCGAATCCCTGGCCGCCATGGTCGCCGAGACGCCGGTCCAGTTCGGCGACTGGTCCGCCCCCATGCGCCTGTCGTTCGGCGTCAAGGACATCTCTCCCGATACGGACGCCGAGGCGATCGTCGCCGAAGCCGACGCGGCGATGTACGCGATGAAACGGGCGCGCAAGGCGGGGTGAGGTCAATCCTCCCCCGCAGGGGGAGGGGGACCGCGAAGCGGTGGAGGGGGTCTACATCCCCGGCGGGACGCGTTCCGCTCCATCCGGACTCAGCCGTGCGAACCCCCTCAGTCGCTTCGCGACAGCTCCCCCTGTGGGGGAGCATCTGCGATCACGCGATGATGTCCGGCGTCAGCAGGTCCTCGATTCGGGCGATCTCGTCCTTCAGCTGCAACTTCTTGCGCTTCAGCCGGCCGATGGCGAGCAGGTCGGGGAGCGGGACGGCGGCCATGGCCTGGACGGCGGTGTCGAGGTCGGCGTGTTCCTGCTTCAGGGCGGCGAGGCGGGCCCGGAGCGCAGGTTCGGGCTCGTCCGCGGTGTCGTCGAGCATGGCAGCGTTCCGCGGGGTGGACGCCCCATGATGGGCGCTGGGCTTGGGCGCGTAAAGCTGGGCGACCGAGAGGGCGTCGGCGAGGCGGGCCAGCGCCTCGTCCGGCGGCGGCTCGCCCCAGGCCTTGGCCGCCGCCTGCAGCGCCTGCAACGGATTTTCGCTGCGGCGGGCCGGCACGAGCCGGCCGAGCGCCTCCAGCAGCGCCTGCTCGACCTTCAGCTCGGCCGCCTTGACCTCCTCGCGCAACGCCTCGCGCGCCGCTTCGGCCAGCGGCGGGGTGGAGGCCTTCAGCGCGCGGCGGACCTGGCGCAGCGGCCCAAGGACTTCGCTCTCCCACAGCTGCGCGGCCTCGGCCGCACGCTCCAGCAGCCCGGCGTCGGCCGCGCCGGACCAGACCGCCCAGAGCAGGAAGCAGGTGTTCTGACCGTGCGCGTCCTGCAGATCGAGGCAGGCGTCGGCCACACCCGGCCGCTCGTAGGCGGCCACGGCCCAGTCCCAAAGGCTCACGCTGTCTCCGTCTTGCTCGTCGGGCCGATGTCCTGGCCCCAGCGCCGCACCGGCGTCCAGGACAGGCCGAACAGGTCCAGGCAGCGGCCCACCGACTGGTCGATGAATTCGTCGATCGAGGTCAGGCCGGCGTAGAAGGCCGGCATCGGCGGGGCGATCACCGCCCCCATCTCGGCCAGCCGCACCAGGGTCCGCAGGTGGCCCAGGTGCAGCGGCGTCTCGCGCACCATCAGCACCAGGGGCCGGCGCTCCTTCAGGGTGACGTCGGCGGCTCTCGTCAGCAGCGACGAGGTCACGCCGGTGGCGATCTCGCTCATCGTCCGCACCGAACAGGGCGCCACGATCATCCCCAGCGTCGGGAAGGAGCCGGAGGCGATGGAGGCGCCGATGTCGCCCAGCTTGTGGCTCACCGCCGCCCGGGCCTGGACGTCGCCGACCGACAACTGGGTCTCCTGGGTCACCGTCTGGCCGGCGGCCCGGCTCATCACCAGGTGGCTCTCGACGCCCAGCTCGCGGCAGGCGTCCAGCACCCGCACCCCCAGCCTGGCTCCGCTGGCCCCGGAGATGCCGACGACCAGGCGGGGCGGCTTGGATTCACTCATTTCGCCGCGCTCCCCGCCCGGATTCCCGGCGCCCGCCAAGCGCCGCCGCGTGCAAACATATGTGATCTGACACTTGGTCGCAGCGGGTGTTCACTCCATCTGAATGTCAAGCGCGTTCACTTCCCACTCAGCAGCAAGGAGGCGTACCCTATGGCCGTAGACGCCCGCATCCGTGAACTCGGATCCCGTCACCAGTCCCTGGAACGGATGATCCAAGACGAGATGAGAAGGCCGTCCGCCGACGAGATCAAGCTGAAGGAATGGAAGCGACAGAAGCTTCGCCTGAAGGAGGAGATGGAGTCCCTTCGGGCCCAGGCTCACTGAAGACGACAAAGGCCCGCAGCGATGCGGGCCTTTTGCTTTCTTCCGCCCATCCCGGCGTCGCCGGGGATGAGCGGGTTTGATCAGTCCTCCGCGTATTCCTCGTCGAAGTCCGCGGGTTCCTCGTCCTCGACCTGACCGGTCTCGGAGGCGGGGGCCAGCGTCGGGCCTTCCGGCTCGACGATCCCACGCTTGGCGTCTTCCTTGGCCTTCTTCTCGGCGGCCTTCTGGACCACCGCGTCGAGCTCCATCTGGGTGGCCAGGCCCAGGCTCACCGGGTCGACCGGCTTGATGTTGGCCGCGTTCCAGTGGGTGCGGTTGCGGATCTGGTCGATGGTCGCCTTGGTGGTGCCCAGCAGGCGGGCGATCTGGCTGTCGGGCACTTCCGGGTGGTTGCGCAGGAACCAGGCGATGGCGTCCGGGCGGTCCTGGCGGCGCGAGACGGGCGTGTAGCGCGGCGCCTTCTTCACCGGCTTCAGCAGCTCGGCGTGCCGGCTCTTCTGGGCCTTCATCCGGTACTTGGAATCCTTCTGCGCCTTGTCCAGCTCTTCGCGGGAGAGCTGGCCGTTGGCGATCGGATCGGCGCCGCGGATGTCGCGCGCCACTTCGCCGTCGGCGATGCCCTTCACCTCGAGGGGGTGCAGCCCGCAGAAGTCGGCGATCTGTTCGAAGGTCAGCGAGGTGTTGTCCACCAGCCAGACGGCGGTGGCCTTGGGCATCAGGATCTCGGCCATATCGGCGCTCCAGAAACGAAGGCGCCCGGCCTTTCGGCCGGGCGGTGTGGTGACCCGTCATATAGGCCGGTTCCACGCACAAGAAAACGACAATCCTCGGCGAGGTTCCGTCGGGAACCAGACGACATGGCGGAGGTTGAACCCAGCAAGCCGACAGCACAGCCCAGATGAGGAGGAGCGCATGCCGCGCCAGGAATTCTGGAATCGACACCGGGGCCGCGAGCGCAGTTGGGATCCGCGCGACCTGCGCGAGGACTACGGACAGGCCGACTACAGCCGCGACTACGCCTTCGACCGTCGCCGCCGCGTCGGGTACCGCACCGAGGCGCGGACCGGCGGGCGCGAGGACTTCGGCCAGGCCGACTACAGCCGCGACTACGAATACGACCCGCAGAGCCGCTCGGCCGTCCGCCGCGAGGAGATGCGCGACGAGCGCCGCCACCACGAGATCGACGTCCGGGGCTACCGCGCCAACGAGCGGCCGATGGACCGCGACCGCCGCTACGGCGACGAGGATCGCGGCCCCGAGCGGCGGCTGGACGATCCGCGCACCTGGTTCGGCGGCGGCCGCGACCGGGACCGCGACGAGCATTACGACGAGCGCCGCGCCAGGGGCCGCTACGATCCGGACGAGCGGATCTGGCGGGACGTCTGCGACCGGCTGGAGGACGACCGCCACCTGGACGCCCGCGACATCGAGGTCGACGTGCGGGGCGGCGAGGTGACCCTGCGCGGCATGGTCGAGGACCGCGACCAGAAGCGCCGGGCCGAGGATCTGGCCGAGGTCGCAGGCGTGGTCGACGTCCACAACCACCTGACCATCCGCAACCGCTACGCCGGCGAGCACCGCGGCTCGTCCTGGCGCAGGAGCTTCGGACTCTCGGGCTAGGGCGGCGGTGAGGCGGCCGGCGCCTCCGGCCGCCCGACCTGGTCCCGCGTCCGCAGGATCGGGTGCGCCGGTTCGTTGCGCTGGCCGCGCGCCAGGATGGCCTTGAGCGCCAGCGCGTCGGCCGGGGCGGCGCATTTGATGTCGTTGTCGAAGTAGGCGTAGACGTCGAGCCCCTCCGCCCGCCAGCCTTCGATGCGGCGCGCCCAGTCCTGCAGCGTCTCGTCCGGATAGTTGCCGTAATAGCGCCCGCCCGGGCCATGGCCGCGGACGTAGACCCAGTCGGCCGTGACTTCCCACGGCGCGGGGGCGTGGTGGTGGTCGGAGAGGGTCAGGGCGGCGTTGTGGTCGGCCAGGATCTGGAAGACCGCCGGCTCGTACCAGCTGGGGTGGCGGAACTCGACCGTGTGCCGCCGCCCCTTGGGCAGCAGCTTCAGGAAGCCCGCCAGGCGATCGCCATTGCGGTGCAGGCCGGGCGGCAGCTGGATCAGCGCCGGCCCGTAGGCCCGCCCCAGGTGCGCCATCCGGCCGAACACCAGATCGACCGAGTCCTCGCAGTCCTTGAGCTTCTTGTTGTGGGTGATGAAGCGGCTGACCTTCCAGGCGAAGATGAAGTCCGCCGGGGCCCGCCTCTCCCAGCCCTTCACCGCCGCCTCCGACGGCAGGCGGTAGAAGCTGGCGTTGATCTCGGCGGTGTCGAACCAGCCGGCGTAGTACTCCAGCCGCACTGGATCCTTGGTCCCCGCCGGATAGAAGGGCCCGGTCCAGTCCTTGTAGGTCCAGCCGGAACAGCCGATGCGCAGTTCGCTCACGCGGTTGGAATGCGACGCGCCGAGCGTGGGTTGCCGACCCGCCCCTTTCCTTTCCCATTCATGGGAAGGGGGGACCGCCCGCCGAGCGCATGCGAAGAGCGGTCCCCCTCTCCCGCAAGCGGGAGAGGAAGGGGGGTCAGAGCTCCCGGCGCCCGACGATCTTCAGGCCGTAGCCGCCGGAGCCCGGCAGGCGGGTGGAGCTGTTGGAGAGCAGCACCATGTCGCGCACGCCGAGGTCGAGCAGGATCTGCGCGCCGATGCCGTAGTCGCGCAGGATCGAGGCGCCGCGGTCCGCGTCGGTCTGGTTCTGGCCGTAGCGTTCGGAGAGCCAGGCGGGGTTGGAGTCGCGGATGAACACCGCCACGCCCGCGCCGTCGTAGTCGGCGATGGCCTTAAGCGCCCGTGGCACGTAGTCCCGCCGCTCCTCCACATGGCCCAGCATGTCGGCCGCGAAGTCGACCCGGTGCATCCGGACCAGGGTCGGCCGGTCGGGATCGATCTTGCCCTTGGTGAGGACCACGTGCTCGGTGCGGTCGAGGATGTTGCGGTAGATCACCATCCGGAAGCGGCCGCCGTAGGCGGAATCGAACGGCGTCTCCAGCACCCGCTCCACCTGCCGCTCGGTGCGGCGGCGGTAGGCGATCAGGTCGGCGATGGTGCCGATCTTCAGCCCGTGCAGCTGGGCGAAGGCCACCAGGTCCGGCAGCCGGGCCATCGAGCCGTCGTCCTTCATGATCTCGCAGATCACGCCGGCCGGGTTCAGGCCCGCCATCCGGGCGATGTCCACCGCCGCCTCGGTGTGGCCGGCGCGGACCAGCACGCCGCCGTCCTTGGCCACCAGCGGGAAGACGTGGCCGGGGGTGACCACGTCGTCGGCGCTCTTGGTCGGGTCGATGGCGACGGCGATGGTGTGCGCCCGATCGTGGGCCGAGATGCCGGTGGTCACCCCTTCGCGCGCCTCGATGGAGACGGTGAAGGCGGTGCCGTGGCCGGACTGGTTGTCCGTCGACATCGGCGGCAGGCGCAGCTGCCGGGCCCGCTCGGCGGTGATCGACAGGCAGATCAGGCCGCGCGCGTGCTTGGCCATGAAGTTGATCTGGTCGGGCGTGGCGAACTGGGCCGGGATGATGACGTCGCCCTCGTTCTCCCGGTCCTCGGCGTCCACCAGGATGAAGGGCCGCCCGTTGCGGGCGTCCTCGACGATGTCCTCGATGGGGCTGATCGCCTGGTGGATGGCTTCGTCAACGCCGGAGCCGCCGCCCGGGGGCGGCACGAGCTTGGGTCGGGTCATGTGGCGGCTCTCATCCTGGCGAACTCCATCACCTGGTCGGCCACCGTGGTGAGCTGCCAGGCGTCCTTGGGCTCGCGGCAGCGGCCCTCGGCGTCGAAGAGGTTGGTCGTCGAATTCAGCGCAGCGCCGAACGGCGTCGGCCATCCTCTCAGCGCATGTATGATCGATCGCAGCGCCATCAAAGTGGTGCCGGCCGCCTGCCAGCCGTCGGCGGTGATGATGCAGCCCACCGGCCGGCCCTGGAAATAGGGCGTCGGATCGTCCCGCAGCAGCTCGAGGGAATCGAGGGCGTTCTTGATCAGCCCCGAGATCGAGCCGTGGTAGCCGGGGCTGGCGACGATCACCCCGTCGGCCCCGCGCACGGCGTCGGCCAGCGCCCGCTGCTCATCGGTGGGCGGCGCCTCGCTCGGCGCATAGACCGGAAGCCGGGCGAGGAAGTCGCCGCCGAACAGCTGGGTCTCGGCGCCCGCCGCCTCGGTCGCGGCGAGCGACAGCACGAGCGCCTTTTCGGTGCCGGAGCCCGGCCGGGTGGTCCCGCCGATGCCGACGATGCGCGGTCGGCTCATGCCCCCTGCCCTTCGAACACCTTCTTCAGCTCGGTCTTGAGGATCTTGCCGTTGGCGTTGCGCGGCAGCGGCTCGGGCCAGAAGGCGACCTTCACCGGGACCTTGAAGGCGGCCAGCCGCTCGCGGACGAACGCGCGCAGTTCGGCCTCATCGGCGGTCCCGCCGGGCTTCAGATGCACCACCGCCGCCGGCTCCTCGCCGAGGGTGCGGTGGGGAACGCCGACGATGGCCGCATCCATCACGTCCGGATGCTCGTAGAGGGCGTTCTCGACCTCGACGCAGTAGATGTTCTCGCCGCCCCGGATCAGCATGTCCTTGGCCCGGTCGACGATATAGAGGAAGCCCTCCTCGTCGAGACGGGCGAGGTCGCCGGTGCGCAGCCAGCCGTTCTTGAAGGTCTCGGCGGTGGCCTCGGGCTTGTTCCAGTAGCCTTTGACGACCTGCGGGCCCTTGACCCACAGCTCGCCGACTTCGCCGACCGGCAGCTCCCTGGTCCCTTCCGGATCCATGATCTTCATCTCGCCGACGGGGGCGGCGGGTCCGGCGCTGGAGGGCCGGTTCTCGTAGTCCTTGCCCATGTGGCTGGTGAAGGTGGCGGTGGTCTCGGTCATGCCCCAGCCGTTGCCCGGCTGGGAGCCGGGGAAGACCTCGGCGATCTTGCGCACCAGCTCGGGCGCCGAGGGCGCGCCGCCGTAGGTCACCGCCTGCAGGGACGACAGGTCGTACTTCTCGCGGGCCGGGTGCTCGATCAGCTGCCAGGCGATGGTCGGCACGCCGCCGGTGGCGTTGACCTTCTCCCGCTCGATCAGCTGCATCGCCTTCTCGGCCTCCCAGCGGTACATGAAGACCAGCTTGCCGCCGGCGTTCATGCTGGGGCCGAGCGTCGCCGACAGGCCCGTGGCGTGGAACAGCGGCACCACCAGCAGCGTCACCCGCTGGGGCAGCTTGTGCGGGTCGGCCTCCGGCAGCGGCTGGCCCGCGCGCAGGAAGTTGCGCGCCGCCGAGATGCCGCCGGCGCCGATGTTCGAGATCATGTTGCGGTGGGTGCCCAGGGCGCCCTTCGGTTTGCCCGTGGTGCCCGAGGTGTAGAGGATGGTGGCGTCGTCCTCCGGCCCGATCTCGACATCGGGCAGCGGCTGGTCGGGCAGTCCCTTCCAGCTGTTCACCGGGCCGATGACGTCCTCCAGACGCTTCACGCGCGGGTCGGACGGCTCGGTCTTGAGCCGCGAGACGTAGACGCGCGTCAGGTCCGGACAGGCGTCCAGGTGCTCGGCGATCCGCTCCAGGCGCTCGTCGTCGACGATGGCGACCTTGGTCCCGGAGTCGGCCAGGCCGTACTCCAGCTCGGGGCCGGTCCACCAGGCGTTCAGCGGCGTGACGATGGCCCCGCACAGGACGCCGGCGAAGAAGGCCACCGGCCATTCGGGCAGGTTGCGCATGATGACGGCGACGCGGTCGCCCTTCTTCACGCCGTCGGCCTGCAGCTGGCGGGCGAGCTTGATCGTGGCGCGGGCGAAGGCCTCGTAGGTGGCCCGGTCGTCCTCGTAGACGAGGAACTCGCGATCCTGGAACGCGCGGGCGTTGAGGAACACATCGCGCAGCGTCGGCGGGGCGTTCTTCCAGACCTTGGTCGGAATCCCGCGGATCACCTTCTCCTCGATCTCGAAGCGGGCGCCGGGCGCCGTCAGCTGGCGATGCGCCTCGGCGATGGACATCACCGGCCAGGCGGGCGCCTCGCCTTGGGTTTCTCCGGCGCTCAGGACGTCGCTCATTCTTCTCGTTCCTCCCACGCAACTCCGGACGGCTTAAAAGAAAAAGGGGACGGTCGCCAGACCGCCCCCTCTGTAGATCCTCCCCCACAGGGGGAGGGGGACCGCCGAAGGCGGTGGAGGGGGTCCGCACGCATCGAGTTTGCGGGCGTGAACCCCCTCAGTCCTTCGGGACAGCTCCCCCTGTGGGGGAGCATCTTTGGCTTACGCCGTCTCAGTCGCGCGCGCGCCGCCACGGCCGCCTTCGGCCTCGTAGGCGGCCTTCAGCTCGGCGAGCTGGTCCTTGAAGCGTTCGCGGGCTTCCTCCCGCAGGCGCGGGATGTGGTAGGCCGGGAAGAGGTCGTTGTCGGGCCGGTAGTCCTTCAGGATCTGCTTGGCGACCGTCACCTTGTGGACCTCGGTGGGGCCGTCGGCGATGCCCATCACCAGCGAACTGGTCACCATGTGCATGAACGGCATCTCGTTGGAGACGCCGAGCGCGCCGTGCAGGTGGGCCGCCCGGGTCGCGATGTTGTGGTAGACCTTCGGCATCGCGACCTTCACGGCGGCGATGTCCTTGCGGACCTTGTTGTAGTCCTTGTGCTTGTCGATCAGCCAGGCGGTGCGCAGCACCAGCAGGCGGAACGACTCCAGCTCGATCCAGGAATCGGCGATGTCCTGCTGCACCAGCTGCAGGTCGGCCAGCTTGCCGTCGCGGGTGGTGCGGGAGACCGCCCGCTTGCACATCAGGTCCAGCGCGTGGCGGCAGGAGCCGATGGTCCGCATGGCGTGGTGGATCCGGCCGCCGCCCAGGCGCACCTGGGCGATCACGAAGGCCCCGCCCCGCTCGCCGAGCAGCGCGTCATACGGCACGCGGACGTTGTTGTAGCGGACGTAACCTTCCGTCCCGCCGCCG
Organism: Phenylobacterium terrae; assembly: GCF_042681205.1. Taxonomy (NCBI): domain Bacteria; kingdom Pseudomonadati; phylum Pseudomonadota; class Alphaproteobacteria; order Caulobacterales; family Caulobacteraceae; genus Phenylobacterium; species Phenylobacterium terrae. Next base: position 1,896,376 of record NZ_JBHUEY010000001.1, on the reverse strand, counting down.
ATCTCGCCGCCGCCGCCGACGGCCACGTTGCGGATGATCTCCACCCCGGGGGTGTCGGTGGGGACCAGGAAGATCGAGGTGCGCTTGTAGGGGTCCTTGGCGTCCGGGTCGGTGACCGCATAGACGACCAGCAGCTTGGAATAGCGGGCGTTGGTGGAGAACCACTTCTCGCCGTTGATCACCCACTCCTTGCCTTCCAGCACCGCGCGGGTCTTGAAGGTCAGCGGGTCGGAGCCGCCGGTCGGCTCGCTCATCGAGAAGGCCGAGCGGATGTCGCCGTTCAGCAGCGGCTTGAGCCACTTCTCCTTCTGCTCCTCGGTGCCGTAGTGGGCGATGATCTCGGCGTTGCCGGTGTCGGGGGCCTGGCAGCCGAACACCGAGGGGGCCAGGCCATTGCGGCCGAGCTTCTCATTGAGCAGGGCGAGCTTCAGCTGGCCGTAGCCCTGGCCGCCGAGCTCGGGGCCCAGGTGGCAGGCCCACAGGCCCTGGGCCTTCACCTTTTCCTGCAGCGGCTTGATGAACTTCTGGCGGCCGAGCGGCCCGTGCGCGGCCATGCCGAGGTGCGAGAGGGGCTCGACCTCCTCGCGCATGAACTCCTCGACCCAGTCGAGCTTCTTCTGGAACTCCGGATCGGTCTCAAAATCCCAAGCCATTGACGTCCTCCATAGACCGCCCCGGCGGCCCCATTTTCGAAACTCGGGTACGGAAACGGGTGTGCTCCGCCCTTGGGAGCATTATCAAACGCATGTTCGGCTTACGCAACGTCGGCGTTGCGGGCGGGGTGAGAGCAGGGCTGCCCGTCAGGCCGGCTCTGTGTGCGCCCAGGCGGCGCGGATCAGCTCCTCCAGCACGGCCATGTCCACGTCCGCGAGCTTCTTGATGTAGAGGCATCCCACGCCCGTGGTGTGCTTGCCCAGGCGCGCCAACTGCGCTTCCTGCTCCGCGGCGTCGCACCACAGGTAGAAGACCAGCGCGCCCTTGCGGGGCGAGAAGCCGATGCGCGAGGTCTCGCCCGAATGGCCGCTGGCGTAGCGGTAGGTTTGGCGCCCGAAGCCGATGATCGAGGGGCCCCACATCCGCGGTTCCTCGCCGCTCACCTTGCGCATCAGCTCGCAGACGACCCGGCCATCGTCGCGGCGCACCGCCGGCTCCACGCGGTCCAGGAAAGCCCCCACGTCGGCCTCGGTGGGACGGGTCTTGGCTTCGTACGCCATGGGCGAAGCTTCCGCCCCGGGTGCATGAGGCGTCAAGCGGCCCCGTCCCCCAAGTTCGTCATCGCCGGCTTGTCCCGGCGACCCAGCCCGTTGAGGCAGGTCCAAGCTCATCGATGGGTGGCCGGCATGAAGCCGGCCATGACGGGATGCGGCCGTGGCGAACGATGCTTTCCGCATCGCCCCCTCGCCCGCTAGGTTGCCGCCGCCAGACAGTAAGGAGCGTCCATGGGCAAGGCGGGGTTCTCGGCCGAGCGGCTGCAGCGGATCGACCGGTTCATCGAGGAGAAGTACATCGGGCCCGGGCGGCTGCCTTGCGCCCAGGTGCTGATCGCCCGCCGGGGCGAGGTCGTCCACGAGACGGTGCTGGGCCACCGCGACCTCGAGCGCGGCCTGCCGTGCGAGGCCGACACCCTCTTCCGCATCTACTCGATGACCAAACCGATCACCTCGGTCGCCTTCATGATGCTGGTGGAGGAAGGCAAGGTCGCGCTGGACGACCCCGTCGACCGTTACATCCCCGAATGGAAGGACCTGGGCGTCTATGCCGCCGGCAATCTCGGCGCCTACGCGACCACCCGGCCCGCCCGGCCGATGCAGGTGGTCGACCTGCTGCGGCACACCTCCGGCCTGACCTACGGCTTCCAGAACCGGACCATGGTGGACTACGCCTACCGCAAGACCGGTGTCGGCGAGATGGGCGGCAAGCTCAGCCTGGCCGGCATGATCGCCGAACTCGCCAAACTGCCGCTGGAGTTCGCGCCGGGCGAGGCCTGGAATTATTCGGTCTCCACCGACGTGGTCGGCTATCTCGTCGAGAAGATCTCCGGCCAGCCGTTCCAGGACTTCCTCAAGCAGCGGATCTTCGAGCCGCTGGGCATGGCCGAGACCGGCTTCGAGGTCCCGGCCGGCCAGGAGAAGCGGTTCTCGGCCTGCTACAACATCACGCCCAGGGGCGGGCTGAAGCTCCAGGACGATCCCGCCGCCAGCGGCTACCTCGCCCCGCCGGCCTTCTACTCCGGCGGCGGCGGCCTGGTCTCCACCGCGGCGGACTACATGAAGTTCGCCCAGATGCTGCTGAACCGCGGCGAGCTGAACGGCAAGCGGCTGCTGGCCCCCAAGACCCTGCAGCTGATGGCCTCCAACCACCTGCCCGGGGACAAGGACCTGACGCAGCTGTCGCGCTCGATGTTCTCGGAGAGCACCAACGCCGGCGTCGGCTTCGGCCTGGGCTTTGCGGTCGTCATGGACCCGCCCAAGACCCTGATCCCCTGCTCGAAGGGCGAGTTCTACTGGGGCGGCGCGGCCAGCACCGCCTTCTGGGTGGATCCGGTGGAGGAGCTGACGGTGGTCTTCATGACCCAGGCCATGCCCTCCAGCGGCTATCCTATTCGGCGGGAGCTTCGGACTCTCGTCTATGCGGCGCTTGAGGAGACGAACGGCTAGCCGCTTCCAGCGCCTCGCTCTCCTCGGGGGGCGGGGCGGCGAGGCCGGTATCCACCGGCTCGCCGCGGGGGATGCCGCTCATCAGCTGGGCCTTCCGCCAGCCGCCGAACAGGTAGTAGCCGACCGCCAGGGCGCAGGAGGCGATGGAGCCGAGCGGGAAGCTCCACCACACCGCCTCGGCCCCCAGCGCCGGCTCCAGCAGCAGCGCGAAGGGGATGCGCACCCCCCACAGCGACAGGGCCATGAAGATCAGCGGGACCATCACCGCGCCGGTGGCCCGCACCACGCCCGAGAGCGCGAAGGCGACGCCGAACGGGATGAAGCCCCACAGCACGATGGCGTTGATGTGGATGGCGATGGGGATCGACGGGCTGCCGGCCGGCAGGAACAGGCGCAGCACCAGCGGCTCGATCAGGTAGATCACCAGCACGGGCCCGGCGCTCAGCAGCGCGGCGTAGAGCGAGCCCAGGCCCGCGATCCGGTTCACCCGGTCCATGCGCCCGGCGCCCACGTTCTGGGCGGCCATGGACGAGACCGCCGCGCCCATCGCCATGGCCGGCATCTGGACATAGGTCCACAGCTGCACCGCCGCGGCGTAGCCCGCCGCCGTGTCCGAGCCATAGCGGTTGACGAAGCTGATCATCACCACCGCCGCGCCGGAGATGACCAGCATCTGGACCGCCATCGGCAGGCCCTTGGAGACCAGGGTGCGGATGATCGCCAGCTCGGGCTTCAGCAGCTTCCACTCGTGCGGCCACAGCACGAGGACGCTGCGGGTGCGGTAGAGGTAGGCGATGATCGCCCCGAGCACGACGGTCTGGCTGATTAGCGTCGCCGCGGCCGAGCCGGCGATGCCCATCCTGGGCGCCGGCCCGAAGCCGGTGATCAGGATCGGGTTGAGGATCACGTCGAGCACGACGGCGGCGAGCGAGAACCAGAAGGGGCTGCGCGCGTCCCCCGCCCCCCGCTGCGCCATCATCAGGAACGAGAAGAAGTACATGAACGGCATGGCCATGAAGATCACCCGCAGGTAGGTGATCGCCTGGGCCTTGGCGTCGGCCGGGGTGTCCATGGCCGTCAGGATGGTCGGCGTCAGCAGCCAGCCGCCGACGCCCACCGCCAGCGACAGCACCACGAAGAAGCCGGTGCTGGTGCCGATCACGCGCTTGACCATCGCCTCGTCGCGCGCCCCGACCGACTGGCCGATCATCAGGTTGGCGGCCATGCTGATGCCGAACACCGCACCCAGCATCAGGAACAGGATGTTGTTGGCGTTCGCGGTCGCGGTCAGCGCCGCCTCGCCGAGCACGTGGCTGACCCAGATGGCGTTGGCGGTGCCGTTCAGGGAATGCAGGACGTTCGAGCCCATCACGGGCAGCGAGAACAGGATCAGCGTCTTGCCGATCGGGCCCTGGGTGAGGTCCTGGGCCCCGGCCCCAGGGTGGAAGCCCGGCCGCGCCGGACCCGGCCGCTCCAGCGATTCGCTCTTGCCCGTCACGCCCATCCCCACCGCCGATCCGAGCCCTGCGCCGGCTTCTGGAGGCGGCCCGGCGCCTGCGAGGCGCACACTGAAGGGATACGGACGAAGGCGGGAGTCTAGGGCCCGGCGGGCGCGGCCTCAAGCCGCGGTCGGCGATTTGAGCCGCCGCCCATCTCCTGTTAGACCCACGCCCGACGCCAGAGCCCCCCGGGCGCTCCAGAGACGAAGGCTCCGACAGACCTCATGAAAATCCTAATCACGGGCGGCGCCGGGTTCATCGGTTCGGCGGTCGTGCGCAAGGCGGTCGAATCCGGCCACGAGGTGGTGAACCTCGACGCCCTCACCTATTCCGGCAACCTGGCCAATGTCGCACAGGTCGCCGAGACCGGCGCCTACGCCTTCGAGCAGGCCGACGTGGCCGACGCCGCGGCCCTGCGCGCCATCTTCGCCCGCCACCGCCCCGACGCGGTGATGCATCTGGCCGCCGAAACCCACAACGACCGGGCCATCGAGAACCCGCTCGACTTCGTCCGCGCCAACGTGATGGGCACCGCCGTGCTGCTGGAGGCCGCCCGCGCCCACTGGAACAGCCTGACGGGCGAGGCCAAGGACGCCTTCCGCTTCCACCACGTCTCCACCGACGAGGTGTTCGGCGAGCTCGGCGACGAGGGCGCCTTCACCGAAGAGACGCCGTACGATCCCAAGTCGCCCTATTCGGCCAGCAAGGCCGGCGCCGACCACCTGGTGCGCGCCTGGGGCCGCACCTACGGCATGCCCGTGGTGCTGACCAACTGCTCCAACAACTACGGCCCGTTCCAATTCCCCGAGAAGCTGATCCCGACGGTGATCTCCCGGGCGATGGAGGGGCGCGAGATCCCGGTCTACGGCCAAGGCCTGCAGTCGCGCGACTGGCTGCATGTGGAGGACCACGCCGAGGCCCTGCTCACCGTCCTCGGCAAGGGGCGCCTGGGCGAGACCTACGCCATCGGCGGCAACGCCTGCGTGCGCAACATCGAGGTGGTGAAGCTGCTCTGCGCCTACCTCGACAAGTACGCGCCGGGGAACAAGCCCCACGCCGAGAAGATCGCCTTCGTCGCCGACCGGCCGGGCCACGACTACCGCTACGCCATCGACGCCTCGAAGATCATGTCCGAACTCGGCTGGGCGCCGCGCCACAGCCTGGAGGCGGGCCTGGAGGAGACGGTGCGCTGGTACGTCGACAACTGGGACTGGGTGCAGGCGATCCGCGACCGCGGCTTCACCTCCGAGCGGCTGGGCCTGCTCACGGCATGAGCCTGAGGATCCTGCAGTTCGGGGCGAGCGGCCAGCTGTCGCGCGAGATGCTCGCCCGGGCGGGCGGCGCGGCGCAGGTGACCGCCCTCTCCCGCGCCGAGGTCGACCTGGCCGACGCCGATGCGGTGGCCAGGGCCATCGGCGAGGCGGGCGAGATCGATCTCGTCGTCAACGCCGCGGCCTACACCGCGGTGGATCGGGCCGAAAGCGAGCCGGACCTGGCCTACGCGATCAACGGCCGCGCGCCGGCGGCGATGGCCCGGGCCTGCAAGGCGCGCAACACGCCGCTGGTCCACATCTCCACGGACATGGTCTTTTCCGGCGCCAAGGCCGGCCCCTACGTCGAGACCGATCCCGTCGGGCCGCTGATGGTCTACGGCGCCTCGAAGCTGGCGGGCGAGGACGCGGTGCTGCACCTGCACGACCGGGCCCTCGTCATCCGCGTCTCCTGGCTGTTCTCCGCCTTCGGCCAGAACTTCCTGCAGCTGATGCTCCGGCTCGCCGCCAGTCAGCCGGTGCTGAAGGTGGTGGACGACCAGCGCGCCCGGCCCACGGCCAGCGCCGACGTCGCGGCCTTCATCCTGGCCCAGGGGCCGCGCCTGGCCGCCGCCCCCGCCGGCGCGCCCGAGTGGGGCCTGCTGCACTTCGCCAACCAGGGCGTCGCCACGCGGGTCGAGATGGCCCAGGCGATCTTCGAGCTGGCCTGGCCCGGCCGGCCCGCGCCGCCGATGGAGCCTGTGCCGACCAGCGCCCTGAACCTGCCCGCCCGCCGGGCCCTGAACGCCGAGCTGGACTGCACGCGCCTCGCCGAGGTGTTCGGCGTTGCGCCCCGCCCCTGGCGCGAGCCGCTGGCCGAGGCGGTGGCCGCCCTGCCGGCCGCGAAGGACGCCGCATGAGGCGCGGCATCGTCCTGGCCGGTGGCTCCGGCACCCGGCTGCACCCGCTGACCCTGGCCGTCTCCAAGCAGCTGCTGCCGGTCTACGACAAGCCGATGGTCTACTATCCGATCTCGGTGCTGATGCTGGCCGGGGTCCGCGAGATCCTGATCATCACCACGCCGGAGGACCAGGCCGGCTTCAAGCGCCTCTTGGGCGACGGCTCGCACCTGGGCGTGCGGTTCGAATACGTGGTCCAGCCGACCCCCGGGGGCCTGGCGGAGGCCTACCTGCTGGGCGAGGACTTCGTCGCCGGCGAGCCGAGCGTGATGATCCTCGGCGACAACATCTTCTTCGGCCAGAACTTCGGGCAGATGCTGCGCTCGGCCGCCCGCCGCGAGCACGGCGCGACGGTGTTCGCCTATCCGGTGCACGACCCGGAACGCTACGGCGTCGTCGAGCTCGGCGCCGGCGGGCGCGCCATGAGCATCGAGGAGAAGCCGGCCAGGCCCAAGTCCAACTACGCGGTCACCGGCCTCTACTTCTACGACGGCCGGGCCAGTCAGTTCGCCCGCACCCTGACCCGCTCGGCCCGCGGCGAGCTGGAGATCACCGCCCTCAACCAGATCTACCTTGAGGCCGGCGAACTGCACGTGGAGCTGCTCGGCCGCGGCTTCGCCTGGGAGGACGCGGGCACCCACGACTCCCTGATCCAGGCCGGCGAGCTGATCCGCACCTTCGAGCAGCGCCAGGGCCTGCGCATCGGGTGCCTGGAGGAGATCGCCTTCTACAACCGCTGGATCGACCGCGATCAGCTCCGGACCCTGGGCGTCTCGCTCGCCAAGAGCGAATACGGCCGCTACCTCCTCGAACTCGCCGACACCGCCGCCCCCGAGCCGCCGGGGGAGTAGCCTCCCCCCTCCTCCCCCATTCCTTTCCCGCGAAGCGGGAGAGGGGGCCCGCCCGCCGAAGCCGGCGAACGCCGGCTGAAGAGCGGGTGGGGGAGAGGGAAAGCCCCGCACGCCGCCTCCCCACCGCTCCAATGGGCGCTGTCCGCGGCTCCGCGCCGTGGCCTGCCCTTTCCACCACCCGCTCTTCGCATACGCTCGGCGGGCGGTCAGACCTTGATGTCGAGCAGGGAGCCTGGGCGCAGGATCTTGCGCGGGGGTTCGGAGGGGGCGGTCTGCGCAACGGCTGCCACGGCAGCGGGCTGTGGAGCCGCAGCGGGCTTGGCCGGCGCGCTGGCCGCCGGGGCCGAGGCCTTGCCCACGGCCGCTTCGAAGAAGGCCCGCTGGGCCGCGGTGCGCGCGGGGCTGGCGCCGGGCTGCGGCGCGTGCGGGACGGGCAGGCGGATGGTCGTCACGGGCGGGCGGGCTATGGTTAACAGGACCTTCCGGCGACCCTGCCCGCGCCCGCTTGCCGAAAGGTTAACGGCCGGTCTTGGCGATCAGCCGGGCCGCGTCCGCGCCGGTGAGCGGACCGGTGTGCTTGTCGAGGATCATGCCGTCGGAGCCGATCAGATAGGTCTCCGGCACGCCGGTGACGCCGAACTCGATCCCCGCCCGGCCGTCCCGGTCGACCAGCTTGGCGGCGAACGGATCGCCCAGCCGGGTCAGGAAGGCCCGGGTGTTCTCCGGGGCGTCCTTGTAGGCGATGCCGATCACCTTCACCTGCCGGCCCTGCAGGTCCATCAGCACGGGGTGCTCGATCTCGCAGGGGGCGCACCAGGAGGCGAAGAAGTTGACCAGCACGGGGCCGCCCTTCACCGCCTCGCGCACGCTCACCTCGCGCCCGTCCTCGAGGCTGGCCAGCACCAGGTCGGGCACGGGCTTGCCGACCAGGGCCTTGGGCTGGACCTCCGGGTTGCGGTTCAGCGAGTAGAGGCCGAACAGCAGCGCCAGCGCCAGGAGGGCGACCAGCGGGAGGGCGGCGAGCCAGCGGCTCACGAGCGGCCGTCCCTGCGCTGCTCGGCCCGGCGGCGCCAGCGGCGCGCCTTGGCCAGGCTCGAGGCGATCATCCAGGCGAACACCGCCGCCGTCACGGCGAACGCCGGCCAGACGTAAGCGGCGTATTTTCCGGCGTCGAGGTCGAGCATGGGATCCTACGCCCGCGCCGCGCGCAGGGCCGCCGCCTCGGCCCGGCGGCGCCAGACCTCGGCGCGGATCCGCACCAGCCACAGGGACCCGAAGGCCGAGAGATAGGCCAGCGCCATCAGGATGATCGGCACCCAGAACACCGGCGGCATCGCCGGCCCCTCGGCCCGGAACACCGAGGCGCCCTGGTGCAGCGAGTTCCACCATTCCACCGAGTAGTGGATGATCGGCAGGTTGATCAGGCCGGCCAGGGCCAGGATGGCCGCCGCCCGCGCCGCCTTGGCCTCGTCGTCGATGGACGAGCGCAGGGCCATGTAGGCCAGATAGAGCAGGAACAGCACCAGCACCGAGGTCAGCCGGGCGTCCCACACCCACCAGGTCCCCCACATCGGCTTGCCCCAAAGCGCGCCGGTGATCAGCGTCATCAGGGTGAAGGCGGCGCCGAGCGGAGCCGCGGACTTGGCGGCCGCGTCCGCCAGGGCGTGGCGGAAGATCAGGGCCAGGAAGCTGGCGACGCCCAGGCAGGCGTAGACGAACATGCTCATCCAGGCGGCGGGCACGTGGATGAACATGATCCGCACCGTATCACCCTGCTGGTAGTCCTCGGGCGCGGTGAAGGCGAGCCACAGGCCGGCGGCGGCCAGCGCCGCGGCGAGCGCCCCGAACAGCGGCGCGGCCCAGCGCGAGAAGGCCATGAACCTCTCGGGATTGGACAGGAAGGCGGGCGCCGGGATCATGTCCGCCGCTTAGACCCCGGCGCCGCCGGCGGCAAGCGTCAGCCCGCCGCGGCCGGCCCGCGATGGCCGCCGTGGCCCCGGCCGCGGTGCGGCCCGTGCTTGCCGCGGCCGCCACGCTCGGACGCCATCGCGTCGAAGGCCTTCTGCTGGGCGGGCGTCAGTTGGCCGTAGAAGCGCTTGGTGGCGTCGGCCCGGCGCTCGAACATCGCCATCCGCTCGGCCATCCGGGCCTTGCGGGCGTCCAGCCGCTGCGGCGTGGTCATCTGGGCCAGGTCGTGGCGCATCTGGCGTCGCTGGGCCCGCTGTTCGGCGCTGGGCGTGATCGCCGCCACGTAGGCGCGCAGGGCGCCGTCCTGGGCCGGCTGCAGTTGCAGGGTGGCGCGCAGCCGCTCGGCGCGGCGCTCGATGCGCTGCTCGGGCGTCAGGCGCTCGCGCATGCGCGGCGCGGGCGCACGGCCGTCCTCGGCCGCCGGCGGGGCCTGCCGCGGCTGGGCGACGCCCGCCGCAGGCGCCAGCGCCGCCAGGCCGCCGGCCAGCGCCAGGGCGGCGACAGCGATCTTCTTCATGAAATGTCTCTCCGGATCCTCGGCGTCCCTCGAGTGCTCCGGCGAAAGGTCTAGCTCGCCAGCATGGCCGAGGTGCGACGGCGTGTTGCCGCCGTGCGACGGCGCGTTACGAGAGCGCATTGCGGCAGGCGGCCGCCATCGCCACCGGCCCCAGCGCCACCGCCCCCGCCGCGTAGGCGCACATCAGCGCAAAGCCGCCGCGCCACGGCAGCCCGGCCCCGAACGCCTCAAGCGCCCCGCCGCCGAAGATCACCGGCGGCACGAACAGCGGCAGCACGATCACCGCCGTCAGCAGCCCGCCCCGGCGCGCCCCCAGGCTCAGCGCCGCCCCGACCCCGCCCACGAAGGCGAAGGCCAGGCCGCCGACCAGGGCGCAGACGAGGATCAGGCCGCTCAGCCGCGGATCGGCGCCGAGCGCGATCGAGAAGACCGGCGCGGCCAGGGCCAGCGGGACCCCGGCCGCGAGCCACTGCCCCAGGCATTTGACCGCGCAGGCCAGCTCCAGCGGCGGATGGCCGAGCACCAGGAGGTCGAGCGCCCCGTCCTCGTAGTCGCGCTCGAACAGCCGCTCGAGCGAGAGCAGGCTGGCCAGCGCCAGGGCCACCCAGGCCGCGCCGACCGCCACCGCGCCGAGCCGCTCCGGATCGGGGCCGATGGACAGCGGCAGCAAGGTCGCCGCGCCCGCGTAGAAGCCCACCGCGACCAGTGGGCCTCCCCCGCGCCCCCAGGCCAGGGAGACTTCGCGCCCGAACAAGGCCGACAGGCTCATGCCGGGATCTCCACCGTCCGGCCCGCCCCGGGCAGAGGATCGTGCACCGCCGCCAGGACCAGGCCGCCGCCGGCCAGGTGCTCCTCGAGCAGGTCGGCGAACCGCGACCGCCATTCGGCGTCCAGCGGGCTCGTCGGCTCGTCGAGCAGCCAGAGCGGCCGCGGCGCGGCCAGGAGGCGGGCGATCGCCAACCGGCGACGCTGGCCGGCCGAGAGCCTTCGCACCTCCAGCTCGAGGAGCGGCGCCAGCGCCAGCCGTTCGACCGCCGCCTCGGCGAGGGCCTGCGTGCCGCCCATCCAGCGGCTCCAGAAGGCCAGCTCCTCGGCGGCCGTGCGGGCGGGCTTGAGCCCGTCCTGGTGGCCCAGCAGGTGGACGCCGTCGGCCCGGGCGTCGCGCGGATCGACGCCGCCGAAGCCGATCCGCCCGGCCTCCGGCCGCACCAGGCCGGCGATCGCCCGCAGCAGGCTGGTCTTGCCCGACCCGTTGCGCCCGACCAGCGCGACCGCCTCGCCGGCGCGCAGCCTCAGGCTGAGCCCCTCGAACAGCCGCCGCTCGCCGCGCCGGATGGCGAGCTCCTCGATGGTGAGCTCCGAGATCACCACCGATCTCCTACCTCCCCCGCGAAGCGGCGGGAGGGGGACCGGTCGCCGAGCGAAGCGGAGAGCGACTGGTGGAGGGGGCGGGCCACGGGCAGAGCCTCGCAACAGCAAGGTCTGAAGCGGAGAGGTGTTCGTCGCAGCGGAGAGGCGGAGCGCGTGGCCCGCCCCCTCCACCCCCCGCTCTTCAGCCGGCCGTCGCCGGCTTCGGCGGGCGGTCCTCCTCCCGCCGCTTCGCGGGGGAGGTAGGGAGCTAGGCCAGGACGCAACGGCCACGCGCGCGAAGCTTCGGCATCGGCCGCATGGACGCGGGGGGGCCGGGGGTCTATGAAGCGGCCGGCCGTGGCGCCCCCTAAGGGCCAACGCCGCGCGGAAGCGAACGCTGTGTGTCCGCTTCTAGCGCGCGATCCTTTTGCGGGTGCGTGGACGGCCGGGGACAGAGAAAGGATTCCTAATGGCGTCGACCGACAGCCTGAACACCCGCCGCGAACTCGTGGTGGGCGATGCGACCTATGTCTACTACAGCCTGCGCGCTGCGGAAGAGGCCGGCCTTTCCGGCATCTCCAATCTTCCGATGTCGATGAAGGTTCTGCTCGAGAACCTGCTGCGCAACGAGGACGGCCTGTCCGTCACCCAGGACGACCTGAAGGCGGTCGCCGCCTGGCTCGAGAACAAGGGCGCGGTCGAGCACGAGATCAGCTTCCGCCCGGCGCGGGTGCTGATGCAGGACTTCACCGGCGTGCCGGCGGTCGTCGACCTGGCGGCCATGCGCGACGCCATGACCCAGCTCGGCGCCAATCCCGAGAAGATCAACCCGCTGAACCCCGTCGACCTGGTCATCGACCACTCGGTGATGGTCGACCACTTCGGCAACCCCAAGGCGTTCGATGAGAACGTCAAGCGCGAGTACGAGCGCAACATGGAGCGCTACCGCTTCCTGCGCTGGGGCTCGTCGGCCTTCAACAATTTCCGCGTCGTGCCCCCGGGCACCGGCATCTGCCACCAGGTGAACCTGGAGTACCTGGCCCAGACCGTCTGGACCGGCGAAGTGGACGGCAAGACCCTCGCCTACCCCGACACCGTGGTCGGCACCGACAGCCACACCACCATGGTCAACGGCCTGGCCGTGCTGGGCTGGGGCGTGGGCGGCATCGAGGCCGAGGCGGCCATGCTGGGCCAGCCGATCCCGATGCTGATCCCCGAGGTCATCGGCTTCCGCCTGGACGGCGCCATGCCGCAGGGCGCGACCGCCACCGACCTGGTGCTGACCGTCACCCAGATGCTGCGCAAGAAGGGCGTGGTCGGCAAGTTCGTCGAGTTCTACGGCCCGGGCCTGGCCAACCTGACCCTCGAGGACCAGGCGACCATCGCCAACATGGCCCCGGAATACGGCGCCACCTGCGGCTTCTTCCCGATCACCAAGGCGACCATCGACTACCTGGCCGCCACCGGCCGCGCGCCCGAGCGCGTCGCCCTGGTCGAAGCCTACGCCAAGGCGCAGGGCCTGTGGCGCGACCCGACCGATCCGGATCCGGTGTTCTCCGACACCCTGCAGCTCGACCTGACCGACGTCCGCCCCTCGCTCGCCGGCCCCAAGCGCCCGCAGGACCGCGTGGTGCTGACCGACGCCGCGTCCGAGTTCCGCACCGCCTTGACCGGCGAGTTCGGCAAGGCCGACTACACCGAGCGCTTCCCGGTTTCGGGTGAGAACTTCGACCTGGGCAACGGCGACGTGGTGATCGCCGCCATCACCTCCTGCACCAACACCTCCAACCCCAGCGTGCTCATCGCCGCCGGCCTGGTGGCCAAGAAGGCCGTGGAGAAGGGCCTGCAGGTGAAGCCGTGGGTGAAGACCTCGCTGGCGCCCGGCTCGCAGGTGGTCACCGACTACCTGAAGGCCGCGGGCCTCACCAAGCACCTGGACGCCCTGGGCTTCAACCTGGTGGGCTACGGCTGCACCACCTGCATCGGCAACTCGGGCCCGCTGCCCGACGCGATCAGCGAGACGGTCCAGAAGAACGACCTGGTGGCGGTCTCGGTGCTGTCCGGCAACCGCAACTTCGAGGGCCGGGTGAACCCCGACGTGCGCGCCAACTACCTGGCCAGCCCGCCGCTGGTGGTGGCCTACGCGCTGGCCGGCACGATGCTGAAGGACATGGACTCCGAGCCGCTCGGCGAGGGGAAGGACGGCCAGCCGGTCTACCTGAAGGACATCTGGCCGACCAACGAGGAGATCGCCGCCCTCCAGCGCAAGCACGTCACCGGCAAGATGTTCGCCACCCGCTACGGCGACGTCTTCAAGGGCGACAAGAACTGGCAGGGCATCAAGGTCGCCGGCGGCCAGACCTACGCCTGGGACATGGGCTCGACCTACGTTCAGAACCCGCCCTACTTCCAGAACATGAAGATGGAGCCCGAGGCGGTGACCGACATCGTCGAGGCCCGCGTGCTGGGCGTGTTCGGCGACTCCATCACCACCGACCACATCAGCCCGGCCGGCTCGATCAAGGCCAGCGGCCCGGCCGGCGAGTACCTGCGGATGCACCAGGTGCCGCAGTCGGAGTTCAACTCCTACGGCGCGCGCCGCGGCAACCACGAGGTGATGATGCGGGGCACCTTCGCCAACATCCGCATCCGCAACAAGATCACCCCGGAGATCGAAGGCGGGGTGACCAAGCACTTCCCCTCCGGCGAGCAGATGTCGATCTACGACGCGGCCATGCGCTACCAGGCCGAAGGCCGCCCGCTGGTGGTGTTCGCCGGCAAGGAATACGGCACCGGCTCCTCGCGTGACTGGGCCGCCAAGGGCACCAAGCTGCTGGGCGTGCGCGCGGTGATCGCCGAGAGCTTCGAGCGCATCCACCGCTCGAACCTGGTCGGCATGGGCGTTCTGCCGCTGCAGTTCATCCACGAGGGCTGGCACAAGCTGGGCCTGACCGGCGAGGAGATCGTCACCATCCGCGGCCTGCAGGACCTGTCGCCCCGCAAGCAGCTGACGGTGGAGATGTACCGCGCCTCCGACGGCCGCATCGCCCGCTTCCCGGTGCGCTGCCGGATCGATACGCCGACCGAGCTCGAGTACTTCAAGAACGGCGGCGTCCTGAACTACGTGCTGCGCAACCTGGCGCGGCAGGACGCCTAAGTGGCGGCCGGCCCCTTGCCCGCAACGCAGGGGGCCGGTCACACCTTGTTGAGATACCAAGCGGGCGCTCTTCCGCTTAATTGCCGCGCACATGGGTAAAGCTGCGCTTATTTCACTGGTCTGGCTGGCCTTTCCGGCCCTCGCCTGGGCCGCCAGGCCGCCCGTCGTGGTCGAGCTGTTCACCGCCCAGGGCTGCCAGGCCTGCGGGGCCGCCAACGACTTCGTCGGCGACCTCGCGGCCCGCAAGGGCGTCCTGCCCCTCACCTTCTCGGTCGACTACTGGGACTACACCGGCTGGAGCGACACCTTCGCCAAGGCCGAGTTCGCCGAGCGCCAGCGGGCTTACGTCGCCAAGCTGGAGCTGGACGAGCCCTACACCCCTCAGGTCGTCGTCGACGGGCGCGAGCAGGCGCCCGGCGTGCAGGCCGAACGGGTCGAAGAGCTGATCGAGGAGGCCGCGCGCGCGCCGCGCGATCCGCCCGACATCCTGTTCATCGGCGAGCGGCGGGTGGACGTCGGCTCCGGACGCCCGCCCAAGGGCGGGGCCGAGGTCTGGCTGGTCCGCTACGACCCGCGCGAGCAGCTGGTGGAGGTCAAGGCCGGCGACAACCGCGGCAAGCGGGTCAGCCACCGGAACGTGGTGCGCGAGATCGTCCGGCTGGGCCCCTGGCGCGGCAAGCCGACGGCGTATCGGATCCGCACCCGGGCGGAAGAGGGGCTGAAGACGGTGCTGCTGGTCCAGGGCGCCGACGGCGGGCGGATCATCGCGGCGGCGGAGAAGCCCTGACGCGGCGACCACGCCGGGCCGCTTGGCGTTCAGGCAGGGCGTAACGTGAGGATGGCGAGATGAAGCAGGCGGGCGCGGCCCTGGCGGGCCTTCTGGTGCTGGCGGCGTGCGAGCGCCCCGCCGAGACGAAGCTGCCGCAGGCCGACGCCCCGAGCAACGCCGCCAACGCGCCGGCCCTGGCGCCGGCCTCCTTCCCGGAAGTCTACGAGCGCGTCTCGCCCGCCGTGGTCTCGATCTATTCGGTGGCCACCGAGGCGCCGGCCGCGGTGATCTACGACACCCCCTTCGGCCGCGTGCTGGAGCGTCGGCCGCCGGTCCGCTCGATGTCGTCGGGCTCGGGATTCTTCATCTCCGCCGAGGGCCACATCGTCACCAACGACCACGTGCTGGGCCAGGCCCAGGAGGTCGTCGTGGTCACCACCGACGAGCGCAAGCTGCGGGCCCGGGTGGTCGGCCGCGACCCGGCCACGGACCTGGCCGTGCTGAAGGTGGACGGCGAGGACTTCCCGTTCGTCAGCTTCTCGCGGGCCGCCAACCCGCGGGTCGGCGAGGCGGTGATCGCCATCGGCAATCCGTTCGGCCTGGGCACCACCGCCACCAGCGGCATCGTCTCGGCCTACGGGCGCAACATCGGCTCGGCCTATGTGGACTTCGTCCAGCTCGATGCGCCCATCAACCAGGGCAACTCCGGGGGGCCGACCTTCAACGCCCAGGGCGAGGTGGTGGGGGTGAACAGCGCCATCTTCTCGCCGACCGGCGGCAACGTCGGGATCGGCTTCGCCATCCCCGCGGCGCTGGCCCGCGAGGTGACCGACCAGCTGATCCGCACCGGCCGCGTCGAGCGGGGCTTCATCGGCGCCGGGATCGGCGACCTCAATCCCGCCCAGGCCCAGGCGCTCGGGGCCCCGGAAGGCGGGGCGGTGATCGCCAGCCTCGCGCCCGGCGGGCCGGCCGCCGACGCGGGCCTGCGTCCCGGCGACGTGATCGTTCAGGTGGATGGGGAGGCGATCGGCGAGGCCGCCGACGTGATCCGGCGGGTGAGCGGCGCCGAGGCCGGCGCGCGCCTGCGGTTGCGGGTCCTGCGCGGCGGTCGGCCCGTGGACGTCACCGTGGCCCCCGAACGCCGCGCCTCGCCGCCCCAGGTGCGCTGACCCCAAACAGCAAGCCGCCCGGCGATTCGGGCGCCGGGCGGCTCTGGGAGGGGATTCTTATTCGGTATCGGTTGATCGAAGCCCGCGATCCAGGGGGGCTGGGGGGGCTGTTCAGGATCCGGGACCAGCAAGGTTCCGACCAACCGATGGTCATCTTATCGAGGCCCAACCGGGCGCGCGCTGGACCGAAATAAGGTCATTTCTGGGCGGATGGCGCCGGTTGTGGCCGCGCCCGTTCCACCCCACGTCTGGCTTTGCAGCCCTGTCCTTTTCAGGCAAGCTCCCGATGAGGCTAAGGTTTTATGGCGTTTGACCCACCCATAGCGGCCCGCGGCGGCCGGCACGTGTTCTTCGACCGCCGCGAACTCGAGCGCATTTTGAGGCTCTACGGCCGGATGGTGGCCGCAGGCGAGTGGCGCGATTACGCCATCGGCGGCGGCGCCGAGGCGGCCGTCTTCTCCGTCTTCCGCAGGGCCTCGGAGGCCCCCGTCTACCGTATCGAGAAACGCCCTGAACTGGCCCGCCGCCAGGGCGCCTGGGCCATCGTCGGCGAAGGCGGCATGATCCTGCGCCGCGGCCACGAGCTCGACCAGGTGCTCCGCTTCTTCGACAAGGGCCGGTTCAAGGTCGTCGAGTAGCGGGGGCTCGCGAAGCTCTCCGGTGACTGGCTGCCCCCAGCGGGCGCTACCTGTCACCCCGCGCCGAGAAGGGTGACAGGCAGGCCGCTGCGCGCCCAACCAGTCACCGCCCTCCCCCTCCCTCGTCATCGCCGGGCCTCTCCCGGCGACCCAGCCTGACGCCTTCAGGTCACCCCGGAGGCCGAGTTGGGGTGCGGTCAAGCAAAAGCCCCGGCGGATCGCTCCGCCGGGGCCGGACTTGTCCGTCCTTGCGTCAGGTCTAGCGGCGGTCGCCGAAGATGCTGAGCAGGAATTGGAAAAGGTTGATGAAGTTGATGTAGAGGCTGAGCGCGCCGTAGCTGGTCGCCACGCCCATGGCCTCGTCGTTCCCCGCCAGCTGGTAGTAGGTCATCTTCAGCCGCTGGGTGTCGAAGGCGATCAGGCCCGCGAAGATGAACACGCCCACGACGCTGATGATGAAGGCCATCATGCTGTTTTGCAGGAAGATGTTCACGACCGAGGCGATGATCAGGCCGAACAGGCCGACGATCAGGAAGCTGCCGAACCCGCTCAGGTCCTTCTTGGTCGTGTAGCCGAACAGGCTGAGCGCGCCGAAGGCGGTCGCGGTGATCAGGAAGGTCGAGACCAGCGAGGTGCCGGTGTAGACGAGGCCGAGCACGCCGAGCGAGGCGCCCATCAGCGACACGATCACCCAGTAGAGCATGCTGGTCGACTTGGCGGTCGGGTTGCGCATGGCGAAGCCCGACACCAGCAGCAGGACCAGCGGCGAGAACACCACCACCATGCCAGGCAGGGTGTAGCCGGCGAAACGGCCGTCCGCGGTGACCTGGAACAGCATGTCGCGCACCGGCGCCACGGAACTGGTCACGTAGGCCAGGGCGCCGGAGAGGACGAGGCCCAGCGCCACCTTGTTGTAGACGCCGAGCATGAAGCTGCGCAGTCCCGCGTCCACCGACATGTCGGCGCGGTCCGCAGGGACCGTGCGCGCGTAGCCGCGGTTGAAGTCGCTCATGAGAGGCTTAGCCCTTTTGTTCAGTCCGTCCGGATTGGACGCGTCCTCAATATCGTGGTCTCGCCCGTTACAGGCAAGGCCTTGCCGATAAAGCCTGCGTCAGCCGCCGGTTCCTATGAGCAGCAGCAGAGTAGCTTGCACGGGCAAGAACAACTCATTGGAAACGCCTAACCAATTCCTACATTCATCGGCGATGCGCTCCAAAACCGTCACCGCCCTCACCCGGCGCGCGCTGATCGGCGCCGGGATGGCCGCCCTTGCCGCCCCGGCGCTGGCCGCGCCGAGCCGGCGCGTGGCGCTGCTGGGTGATTCGATCACCTCCGGCTACGGGCTGCCGGCCAGTCAGGCCCTGCCGGCCCGGCTGCAGGCCGAGCTGGCCCGCATCGGCGCCCCGGCCAAGGTGATCGGCGCCGGCCGCTCGGGCGAGACCACCGCCGGCGGCGCCGCCCGTGTCGACCGGGCCGTGCCCAAGGACGTCGACCTCTGCGTCGTGGCGCTCGGCGGCAACGATCTGCTCACCGGCGCCGATCCGGCCCAGGTGCAGGCCAACCTCGACCGCATCGTGCGCCGGCTGAAGGCGCGCGGGGTGACGGTGGTGCTGGCCGGCGTGCAGGTCCCGCCGATCCTGGGCGGCGCCTACGCGCAAGGCTTCAACGGCGCATTCGCCCGGGTGGCCAAGGCCCACGGCGTGCTGTTCCTGCCGGACATGTTGTCGGGCGTCGCGCTCAACCCCCGCCTGAACCAACCGGACGGCATCCACCCGAACGCCCAGGGGGTGGCGGTGATCGCCCGGCGGCTGGCGCCTTTGGTGGCGCGGGGCCTTTCGGCGCGATAAGCCTGGAGCCCTGATGATCCGCCTGTTCGCCGCGGTGGCGATCCCGCCCGCGATCGCCGAAGGCCTGGTCCGGCGCCAGACCGGCCTCGACGGCGCGCGCTGGCGCCCGCCCGAGGCGCTGCACATCACCCTGCGCTTCTTCGGCGAAGTGAAGGAGGACGTCGCCGACGACCTCGACGGCGAGCTCGCCCGCACCGCCGGCGCGCCCATGGAGCTGCAGCTGGAAGGGGCCGGCGCGTTCGGCGACGGGGCGGACGTCCACGCGATCTGGGCCGGCGTCGCCGAGAGCCTCGCCCTGAAGCAGCTCGCCGGCCGCTGCGAACAGGCCGCCCGCCGGGCCGGCCTGAAGGCGGAGAAGCGGAACTACCGCCCGCACGTCACCCTCGCCTACCTGCGCCGGGCCGACCCGGCCAAGGTCGCCCAGTGGATCCAGGCCAACAACCTGCTGCAGTCCCCGCCCTTCCACGTCGACCGCTTCGGCCTCTATTCCAGCCGGCTGTCGCCGCAGGGCTCCAGCTATCGCCTGGAGCGGGAGTACGGCTTGGCATGACGGGGACAGCTCGCGTCCCGGTCCGCCGTGAGGGCGAAACGGCCTGAGCTGGGGGACGCGAAAACCAGTCCCTGGCGCTAAGCCTCCACCGCGTGATCCTTGAGGATGCCGAGCGGCACGATGGCCAGGGTCTCCTCGTGGGTGGCTTCGAGCACCACCATCGGCGCGGCCCCGGCGTCGAGGGCCTCCTTCCAGCGCGGCGCGCACAGGCACCAGCGGTCGCCGGGCCTCAGGCCGGCGAACATCAGATCCGGGCGGGGCGTGGAGAGGTCGTTGCCCACCGCCTTGGAGTAGGCGAGGAACTCGGCGGTCATCACCGCGCAGACGGTGTGCAGGCCCACGTCGTCCGGGCCGGTCTCGCAGCAGCCGTTGCGGAAGAAGCCGGTCATCGGCTCGGTCGAGCAGCTTTCCAGCTCGCCGCCGAGCACGTTGCGGGCGCCAGGATCGAAGCGGGTGGTCATCGGCGCATTCTAGCCGCTAAGACGGGCGCTTCGCCATCGACAGGAAGGCCGCGAAGATGACGCACGCCCGGCCCCGACGCAGCGCGCTCTACATGCCGGCGGCCAACGCGCGGGCCATCGAGAAGGCCCGAGAACTGGCCTGCGACGTGGTCATCCTGGACCTGGAGGACGCCGTCGCCCCCGACGCCAAGGAGACCGCCCGCGCCCAGGCGGTGGAGGCGGTCCGGGCCGGCGGCTTCGGAGCCCGCGAGGTGGTGATCCGGGTCAACGGCCTCGACACGCCCTGGGGCCGCGACGACCTCGCCGCCGCAGCCGCGGCCGGACCCGACGCCGTGCTCGCCCCCAAGGTCTCCGGCCCCGAGGACATCGCCGCCTATCGCGCCGCCCTCGGCGGCGATGCGGAGCTGTGGATCATGATCGAGACCTGCCGGGCGCTGTTCCGGCTGGACGCGCTGGGGGCGGCCGCCGCGGGCGCGGGCGTGACGGCCTGGGTGATCGGGACCAACGACCTGGCCAAGGAGATGCGCTGCCGGCTGGACGCCGAGCGGACCCCGCTGCTGGGACCGTTGTCGCTGGCCGTGGCCGCGGCCCGGGCGCACGGTATCGTGGTGCTCGACGGGGTGTTCAACGGCCTCGAGGACGATGCCGGCCTGGAGCGCCAGTGCGACCAGGGCGCGGCCTTCGGCTTCGACGGCAAGACCCTGATCCATCCGCGGCAGATCGAGGCCGCCAACCGCGCCTTCACCCCGGCCGGCGACGAGGTCGCCTGGGCGCGCACCATCGTCCAGGCCTTCGATTCACCCGAAAACGCCGCGAAAGGGGTCCTTAGGGTTGAGGGGCGCATGGTCGAGCGCTTGCATCTGGACGAGGCCCGGCGCCTGATCGCCGTCGCCGACGCCATAGCTGCGCGAGGATAGACGCTGCGGATGAGACTGTTGCTGAAGGCCGGGCCGGCGATGCTGATCGCCGCCGCGCTGGCCGGCGCGGCCCAGGCCCAGACTCCCGAGGACGAGGCGCCACAGGCCGTCCAGCCGGGCGATGCGGCGCAGGGCACGGACACCGAGGAGCCCGGCGAGACCGGCGCGCCGCCCGCCTCCATCGACGAGGCGCTGGCGCCGTCGGTCCCGCCGCCGACGTCCTACAATCCCTCCGGCGCGTACGCGCCCAGCCTCTCCGCGCCCATCGACCCGCAGACCCGCCTGCCGGTCAGCCCCTACGGCGCCGCCGGCGCCTACAGCCCGCCCCCGACCTCCTACAACCCGTCGGGCGCCTACACGCCCAGCTACGAACGGCCGGTGTTCCCGGAGTGGGCGACACCGGTCTTCATCGACCAGCCGGGCCGAACGCCCGACGCCCCGGCCAGCTACATCGACAAGGCCTACGAGGCCCGGCTGCGCGCCTCGTTCCAGTCGGCCCAGGGCCTGAAGGGTCCCCTTGAGGGCGGCTGGACGCTGGCGGACTCCGGCGGCGGTCGGCTCTACGACCTGCAGCTGGTCGACAGCACCGGCGGGACCGTGGACGGCGCCTGGCGCGACCTGCGCCGCCCCGGCGCCATCGACGCCTCGGGGCTGATCGTCGGCGCCAGCCGGATCGGCAACCAGCTCACGCTGCGCTTCTATCCGCAGGGCTACGGCGAACCGGTGATCGCGACCCTCACCGCCACCGCCGACGGCCGCTGGTCCGGCGAGCTGACCGAGAAGGGCCAGCGGCGCACGGTCTACCTGCAGCGGAACTGACGTTGGCCGGTGACTGGTTGGCCGCCCCGCGGCCTACCCGTCACCTCTCTCCGCGCGGGGTGACAGGTAGCGCCTCGCGGCGCAACCAGTCACCGGCGGCCGCGATCGCAGTGTCGAGCGGCCCCGCTCCATAGTCCTCCCCCCCTGCAACGCCCCACACCGGCCCCGGCCAGGCGGGATCGTCGGCCCGGCGGCCGACCACATGGACGTGCAGCTGCGGGGTGACATTGCCGAGCTGCCCCACGTTCAGCTTCTCCACCGGCCGGCCGAGCGCGGCGCCCACCGCTCGGACGGCGCCGCCGGCGAGCACGATCTCGTCCAGCAGCCGGCCGCGATCCTCGCGCGACAGCTCCTCGATCTCGCGCACGCTCTCCACCCGGGGGATCAGCACGAGCCAGGCGAAGCGCGCGTCGCCCTGCAGGCGCACGTGGCAGAGCGGCAGATCGCAAACCGGGTGCGACGTCGAGACGAAGGCCGGGGCGAGGTCGAAGGGCATGCCCCCGCACATACCGCGTCATCCCGGACGGCCGGAAGGCCGATCCGGGACCCAGGCGCGCGGAGGGTGGGTCCCGGCTCTCCGCTTCGCTGCGGCCGGGATGACGGGTATGAGGTGACGCTCGGTCTCTGCGGCTGGACGCCATGCGCCTCTTCCACTTCTCCGACGATCCGGACATCCGCCGCTTCGTCCCCCGCCCCGTCGCCGTCCCCTCCGAGCGCGGCCCGGGGCGCGAGTGGCTGAACGGGCCGCTGGTGTGGGCGATCTCCGAAGAGCGGCAGGCGATGTACCTGTTTCCCCGCGATTGCCCGCGCATCCTGCTCTGGCCGACGCCGCAGACCAGCCACGAGGACCTCGCCGCCTGGTTCGGCGGGCGAAGCTGGCGGACGCTGGCCCACATCGAGTGGCGCTGGTTCGAGCGCCTGCGCACGGGGCGCCTTTACCGCTACGAGCTGCCCGCCGAGACGTTCGAGGATCTGGACACCGCCGGCATGTGGGTCTCGCGCGAAGCGGTGACGCCGATCGCCATGCAGGTGATCGACGACCTGCCGGCCGCGCTCGCCGCGCTGGACGTGGAGCTTCGGATCATGCCGACGCTGGCGCCCCTCAAGGACGTCTGGTCCACGACCCTGCACGCCAGCGGGATCCGGCTGCGCAACGCCGCCGGATGGGCCGAGGCGGGGGCGCCGACCCCCAGGCTGCTTGCGAGCCCGGAGCCGAGCGGCTAGACCGCCCGCCGACCGATCCCGCCTTCCGCTACGGAGCTAGTTCATGCCTACCAAGACCCCGGTCCGCGTGGCCGTCACCGGCGCGGCCGGCAACATCGGCTACGCCCTGCTGTTCCGCATCGCCTCGGGCGAGATGCTGGGCAAGGACCAGCCGGTCATCCTGCAGCTCATCGAAATCCCCGCCGAGGGCCCGCAGAAGGCGCTCAAGGGCGTGGCCATGGAGCTGGACGACTGCGCCTTCCCGCTGCTGCAGGACATCCAGCTGTTCGACGACCCGGCCAAGGGCTTCAAGGACGCCAACTGGTGCCTGCTGGTCGGCTCCAAGCCGCGCGGCCCGGGCATGGAGCGCGCCGACCTCCTGAAGGACAACGGCAAGATCTTCATCGCCCAGGGGAAGGCGATCGACGAGAACGCCGCCGACGACGCCCGCATCGCGGTGGTCGGCAACCCCTGCAACACCAACTGCATGATCGCCGCCAGCCAGGCCCGCCGCCTGCCCAAGGACCGGTTCACCGCCATGGTGCGCCTCGACCAGAACCGCGCGGCGGCCCAGCTGGCCAAGAAGGCCGGCGTCGCGGTGACCGACGTCTCCGACATCTACATCTACGGCAACCACAGCCCGACGATGTTCGCCGACTTCACCCACGCCAAGATCGGCGGCAAGCCGGCCGCCGAGGTGATCGGCGACGAGGCCTGGCTGAAGAACGAGTTCCTGCCCACCGTCGGCAAGCGCGGCGCGGCGATCATCGAGGCCCGCGGCCAGAGCTCGGCCGCCTCGGCCGCCAACGCCCTGATCGACCACGTCCGCGATCTGGCGACCCCGGGCGTGGTGCACGCCGTGGCCGTCCCGTCGACCGGCCAGTACGGCTTCGCCGAAGGGGTCTGGGCCGGCATGCCGGTGCGCTCCACGGCGAGCGGCTACGAGATCGTCACCAGCTACGAGATGGACGATTTCGCCAAGTCGAAGATCGCCATCACCAACGACGAGCTGGTCGGCGAGCGCGACACCGTCAAGGAGATGCTGGGCTAAGGGGCTCGGTTCACCCCACAGACCGCTCACCCCGGCGAAGGCCGGGGCCCAGATGGCGGGCGCGGACGCGGGCTCCAGCTGGCTCTGCGCTCGTCCATCCGAATCTGAGTCTGGGATCTGGATCCCGGCCTTCGCCGGGACGAGCGGACTGAGGGAGGCGTCTGCTACTCGTCCGCGAATTCCGGCGGCGGGATGAAGATCTCCTCCGGCGCCTCGAAGCCCTCGTCGGCGGCGAACGCCGGGTCGGGGATGGACTCAGGCTCGATGCGGGGCGCTGCGGCTTCCTCGGCCCGTTCGGCCGGCTCCGGCGGCGGGGGCTCCCGGCGCGTGCTCTCCGCGCGCGGTTCAGGCCCCCTCGTCACGACCACCGTTGGGGCGTCGGCGCCCGGCGGCAGGGTCTGCAGCGGGGCCGGCTGGACGGGGCCGCCGGGCACGACCGGCGCGCGGCCGGGCCCGACCTCGATCTGCACCATCTCGTCCGGCTTCAGCCCCAGGCCGTCGTCGTCGGCCACATCCGGCTTGGCGAACAGGCCGAACGCCACGCCCAGCACGGCGGCCGCGGCGACGCCGCCCATCAGGATCTTGCCGGCCCGGCTCCCGGCTCCGCGGCGCAGGTTCCGCACCGGGGCGGAGAAGCCGTTGTAGACCCCGGACGGGATGGGGCCTCGCTGGCCTTCGATCGACATTCGCTATGTCCTTTGACAAGTCCCGCCGTCGGAATGGACGAGCCGACTCCGCGGTTGCAAAGGCTCAGGCCAGATGTGATCGGCAGAGGTCTCCGCCGGGCCCGCTAGAAGCCTTCCTGGGCCTCGATGGCCATGTCGTTCAGCTCGGCGGTGCGCTGCTCGTAGATGTCGGCGACCGCGCCCGGCGAACGGCGGGCGGCCTGCTCGCGGATCGCCAGCCAGTCGTCCTGCTCGGCCCGAAGGTAGCGGCGCGGCACGCCGGCGGCGACCGCCCGCTCGTAGGCCCTGGCCAGGCGCCGGTCGGCGGCGGCCAGCTGCGGGTCGGAGCAGACCATCTCTTCGGAGAGGCTGCCGGCGTAGCGGCAATCGAAGCTGGGGCGCACGCGCGGCGGCTCGGGCTCGGTGCGGGTCGCGAGGCGCGGCTCGGGCGGCGGGCTCTCGGCGCGGGGCGGCGTCGCCGGACGGGCCGGCGCGATCGCCACCTGGGCCGGCGGGCCGAGTCTGGGCGCCGGCGGCTCGGCGGCCGGCGCGGCGGGCGCGGGCGGCGCGGGGACCGCCGCGAGCTGCGAGTCGGATGGTTCCGCCGGCGGGCTCGCGGGCGGCGGCGTGGCCTCGCCCTCCGGCTCGTCGCGCACCATCACCTGCATCTGGGGGACGGTGATCGCCGGCGCCTCGGCGGGGGGCCGGGCCGCCTGCATCTTCTGCGGCTCGCCGACAAGTTCGGGGCGGGCCACGACGCCGAGCACCGCGCCCAGCGCCACCGCGCCGGCGACGCCCAGCCACAGGGTCTTGCGCGAGCCCTTGCGCCGCGGCTCGCGGGACAGCGGCAACGGCTCCTCCGCCTGCGGCGGCGGCGGGGGCGGCCCGGCGGACGGCCGGTCCTTGGACGCCAGTTCGAAGACCAGCATCCGGTCGCCTTCAGGATTGTCCTTCGGGATGAAGTCGCGGGGTTGGTCGGCCATGGTCGAAGCTGCCTTGATCGCTTGGGCCCGGCGGGAGAGGGTCGGGAACTTGTCTCCCACCCTGCCGCGGAGCGCCTGAATTGGACCTGAACGCATGAGCCTGGGCCCGACGCTCACCACCGAGCGGCTGATTCTTCGCCCGCCCGCCGCAGACGACTTCGAACCCTGGGCCGCGTTCGCCGGGGACCCGGAGGCCGCGGAGTTCCTCGGCGGGGCCCAGCCCCCGGAGGCCGCCTGGCGGGTGATGTGCACCATGACCGGCGCCTGGACGGTGGCGGGCTTCTCCATGTTCTCGGTAATCGAGAAGGCGACCGGCCGCTGGGTCGGGCGGCTGGGCCCCTGGCGGCCGCTCGGCTGGCCGGGGACCGAGGTCGGCTGGGGCATCGCCCGCGAACACTGGGGCCGCGGCTACGCCACCGAGGGGGCGGCGGCGGCGATCGACTGGGCGTTCGACGAACTCGGCTGGACCGAGGTGATCCACTGCATCGATGCGGCCAACTTCAACTCCCAGGCGGTGGCGAAGCGGCTCGGCTCGCGGGTGCTGCGCCAGGCGGTGCTGCCCCCGCCGCTGTCCGTCCCCGTCGAGGTCTGGGGCCAGACGCGCGAGGAGTGGCGCGAGCGCCGCGGGAGGTGACGGGTAGGCCTTGCCGCCAACCAGTCACCGGCGGGCTCAGATCCAGCCCTTCTCCCGAAGCTCGCGGGCATAGGTCCGGCTGACCGGGACCTCCGACCCGTCCTTCAGCGTCAGCGTCGCGCGGCCGTCGTTACGCCGGGCGTCGACGATGGCGTCCCTCGCCACCCACCAGGAGCGGTGGACCTGCGCGCCCTCAAGGCCCTGCAGTTCGTCGACGGCGTCGGAGAGGCGCAACAGGATCAGGTCCTGCCCCTTGGAGGTGTGCAGGCGCAGGTAGTGGTCCTCGGCCTCCACGGCCCATACCTCGGCGCCGCGCAGCTTCAGCGGCAGGCGCTCGAGGAACTTCGGCGGGGCCGGCGCGGGCGCGGCGTCCTGGGCGCGGGGACCGGAGATCAGCACATTGAGCGCGGTCATAGCGCCCGAGATCGCCGCCACCGCCGAGAACAGCCACGGGAGCCGCGCGAGCGGCATCCGCTCGCCCAGGACCACGGCGGTCGCGAGCGCGACGACGCCCGTGAGGGTGGCGGCGAGCACCAGGGCCACCGCGATCACCCGCAGCCAGACGCCTTTCCGCGGCTCGCCGGGCCGGAAGAACAGCCTCGAGACGAACGGCCCCCAGAGCGCGCCGATCAGCAACAGCCCCACCCAGTAGGGGTAGCGGCGCGCGGCCGGCGCCTCGCCCGTGCCGAAGGCGCCGGAGAAGGCCAGGAACAGGCCGACGGCGGCGGCGATCGCCAGGCCCCGCACCCAGCCGGCAGGGCTGTCGTACGGGCTCCAGCGCCTGTCTGCGTCCTCGTTCGCCACGCCGATTCCCTTAGAGCCGGCGCTCAGATTGGCCGCCGTTCGCGAAGCGTCAACGGCAGGCCGCCCCGCCTGACGCAGGCGCCGCGGCGGTTCGTGAAGACGCTGCGGCGGGACGCAGGGGCCGGCGGCATATGGAGCGCGCTTCCTCCCCGGAGACGACCCATGACCTCGATTGAGCATTCCCCGCCCGCCGCCGCCTGGCCCGTCCGGGCCTCGCTGGCCGGCGCCGCCGCGCTGACCCTCGCGGCGGTCGCCGGCGCCCTGACCGGCCGCCCGCCCCGCCTCGAGCTGATCGCGCAGGCCGGACCCGCGATCCAGATCCACCTGGCCGCCGTCGTGCTGGCGCTGGCCGTCGGCGCCTGGCAGTTGCTCGGGCCCAAGGGCACGACGACGCACCGCGCCCTGGGCTGGACCTGGTCGCTGGCGATGATGGCGGCGGCGGGCAGCTCCTTCTTCATCCGCACGATCATCGACGGCTGGTTCAGCCCGATCCATCTGCTGTCGGTGATCACCCTCGTGGGCCTGCCGACCGCGATCTGGGCCGCGCACCGGCACGACGTGCGCCGTCATTCCAGGATCATGACCAGCATCTACCTGGGCGGGATGGTGGTGGCCGGCGGCTTCGCCTTCCTCCCCGGCCGGCTGCTCTGGCGGGTGTTCTTCGGGTAGCCTTGTTTCTTATTGTCAAGCGCAGTTGCCACCCGGTGACGGGGCGCCTATAACGCGCCCCGCTCGCCAACGAGGGCGGGCCATCCCCTCATTCGCAACCCCGCGGCCTCATGAACATTCACGAGCACCAAGCCAAAGCCGTTCTCGCGGAGTTCGGCGTAGCGGTCCCGCGCGGCTATCCGGCCTTCACCCCCGAGGAGGCCGCGCAAGCGGCGGAGAAGCTCGGCGGGCCGGTGTACGTCGTGAAGAGCCAGATCCACGCCGGCGGCCGCGGCAAGGGCAGGTTCGAGGGCCTCGGCCCCGACGCCAAAGGCGGGGTCCGGGTGGTCAAGTCGGTGGACGAGGTCCGCGCCAACGCCCAGGAGATGCTCGGCCGGGTGCTGGTGACCCTCCAGACCGGCCCCAAGGGCAAGCAGGTGCAGCGCCTCTACATCGAGGAAGGCGCCGACATCGCCAAGGAATTCTACCTCTCGCTGCTCGTCGACCGCGAGACCAGCCGGGTCTCGGTGGTCGCCTCGACCGAGGGCGGGATGAACATCGAGGACGTGGCCCACGACACGCCCGAGAAGATCACCACCTTCTCCATCGACCCGGCCACGGGCGTCTTCCCGCACCACGCCCGCGCGCTCTCCAAGGCCCTGGGCCTGACCGGCGGCCTGGCCAAGGAAGCGGCCACGCTGCTCGGCCAGCTCTACGCGGCGTTCGTCGCCAAGGACATGAGCATGCTGGAGATCAACCCGCTGATCGTCACGGGCGACGATCACCTGCGGGTGCTGGACGCCAAGGTCAGCTTCGATTCCAACGCCCTCTTCCGTCACCCCGACATCGTCGCCCTGCGCGATACGAGCGAGGAGGACGAGAAGGAGATCGAGGCCTCGAAGTACGACCTCTCCTACATCGCCCTCGACGGCGAGATCGGCTGCATGGTCAACGGCGCGGGCCTGGCCATGGCGACCATGGACATCATCAAGCTGTACGGCGCCGAGCCCGCCAACTTCCTCGACGTGGGCGGCGGCGCCTCGAAGGAGAAGGTCACCGCGGCCTTCAAGATCATCACCGCCGACCCGAACGTGAAGGGCATCCTGGTCAACATCTTCGGCGGCATCATGCGCTGCGACATCATCGCCGAGGGCGTGGTCGAGGCGGTGAAGGAAGTCGGCCTGAAGGTGCCGCTGGTCGTCCGGCTGGAAGGCACCAACGTCGAGCTGGGCAAGAAGATCATCGCCGAGAGCGGGCTCAACGTCGTCTCCGCCAACGACCTAGGGGACGGGGCCGAGAAGATCGTGGCCGCGGTGCGAGGCGCCGCGTGAAGCTGAGGGCCGCCGCAATCGGACTCGCGGCGGCGCTGGCGGCCGCGTCTCCCGCTGCGGCCGAGCCGCTGTTCGCCACCTTCCAGCGACTGTGCATCGCCACGGCGGCGGAATCGCAGGCCGCGCTCGCGGCCGCCGATGCGGAAGGCTGGATGCCGCTGCCCAAGAGCCTGATGGACGACCTGGACGACAGCGAGGACTTCCACCTCGATGACGGGCGCATGAAGAGCGACCGCGACGGCCTGCTGTTCATGTTGAACGGCGGCGGCGAACGGCGGATCGGCTGGGACAAGCTCGCCATCCGCATGTGCGCCATCGGGGCCATGCCGGGCGACGCCGCGCACCTGCGCCAGGCGGCCGCCGACTGGGCGGGCGTCGAGCCGAACGCCAGGCTCTCCGAAGACGGCGACATCGCCTACGTCGTCGAGGACACCGGCGCCGGCCATCGGTCGATCTCCGATCCTGACGATGCGGAAGCCAAGCGCCTCATCAAGGCCGGCAAGGTCAAGTTCATGTTCCTGAAGGCCGACGAGGAAATGGTCCTTGTCGCCTACGGCGTGCCCACCCTTTAGAGCCAGAAGAATGTCCATCCTCATCGGAAAAGAAACCCGCGTCATCTGTCAGGGCATCACCGGCAGCCAGGGCACGTTCCACACCGAACAGGCGATCGAGTACGGCACCCGCATGGTCGGCGGCGTGACCCCCGGCAAGGGCGGCACGAAGCACCTGGGCCTGCCGGTGTTCGACACCGTCGCCGAGGCGGTGAAGGAGACCGGCGCCGACGCGACGGTGATCTACGTCCCGCCGCCGTTTGCGGCCGACTCCATCCTGGAGGCCATCGACGCCGAGATCCCGCTGATCGTCACCATCACCGAGGGCATCCCGGTGACCGACATGATCAAGGTCAAGAAGGCGCTGGCCGGCTCCAAGTCGCGGCTGATCGGGCCCAACTGCCCGGGCGTGCTGACGCCGGACGCCTGCAAGATCGGCATCATGCCCGGAAACATCTTCAAGCGCGGCTCGGTGGGTGTTGTCTCCCGCTCCGGCACGCTTACCTACGAGGCCGTGTTCCAGACCTCTCAGGTGGGCCTCGGCCAGACGACGGCCGTCGGCATCGGCGGCGACCCGGTGAAGGGCACCGAGTTCATCGACGTGCTGCAGATGTTCCTGGACGATCCGGAAACGGAGTCGATCATCATGATCGGCGAGATCGGCGGCTCGGCCGAGGAAGACGCGGCCGAGTTCATCCGAAATTCACCGGTCAAGAAGCCTATGGTCGGCTTCATCGCGGGACGCACCGCGCCGCCCGGGCGGCGCATGGGTCACGCGGGCGCGATCATCTCCGGCGGCAAAGGCGGGGCCGAGGACAAGATCGCTGCGATGGAGGCCGCGGGCATCCGCGTGTCGCCCTCTCCGGCGAAGCTTGGCGAGACCCTGCTCGAGGTGCTGAAGGGCGCCTGAAGGCATTTGAGTTTTGTGAGCGGTCCGCGCTCGGCTCCTTCCCCAAGAAGCTCGCGGGCGATGGCCGCGGGATGCGGATGACATGGCGGACGACGCAGGTCTGATCAACGAGGTGCTCGCCGAGACCTCATTCCTCTACGGCGGCAACGCCGCGTTCGTGGAGGACCTCTACGCGCGCTGGGCGAGCGACCCCAATTCGGTGGAGCCGTCCTGGCGGGCGTTCTTCGCTTCGCTGCAGGAGAAGGTGGACGAGATCCGCGCCAAGCCGGCATGGACCCGGCCGCCGGTCAGCGGGCCGCGGCCCGAGTGGCTGAGCGCCATCGACGGCCTGTGGCCCGCGGTCGAGGCCAAGGTGGAGAAGGGCGTCCAGGCCCGCGCGCCGGCCGCCGCCAGCCCCGACGCGATCCGCGCCGCCACGCTCGACTCCCTGCGCGCCATCATGATGATCCGGGCCTACCGGATGCGCGGCCACCTGCGGGCCAACCTGGACCCGCTCGGCATCGCCATCACCCCCGGCGACGCCTCCGAGCTGGACCCGGCGACCTACGGCTTCACCGAGGCCGACTTCGACCGTCCGATCTTCCTCGACTACGTGCTGGGCCTGGAGACCGCGACGCTTCGCGAGATCCTGGCGATCGTGCGCCGCACCTACTGCGGCGACCTCGGCGTGCAGTACATGCACATCTCCGACCCGACCCAGAAGGCCTGGCTGCAGGAGCGGATCGAGGGCCGCGACAAGGAGATCGCCTTCACGCCCGAGGGCAAGGTCGCGATCCTGAAGAAGCTGATCGAGGCCGAGGGCTTCGAGCGCTTCCTGCACAAGCGCTTCCCCGGCACCAAGCGGTTCGGCCTGGACGGCGGCGAGGCGATGGTTCCGGCCCTGGAGCAGATCATCAAGCGCGGCGGCGCGCTGGGCGTGCAGGACATCATCATCGGCATGCCGCACCGCGGGCGCCTGAACGTGCTCGCCGCGGTGATGGGCAAGCCCTACCACATCATCTTCCACGAGTTCCAAGGCGGCTCGTCCCTGCCCACCGACGTCGAGGGCTCGGGCGACGTGAAGTACCACCTGGGGGCCAGCTCGGACCGCACCTTCGACGACAAGACGGTGCACCTGTCGCTGACCGCCAACCCGTCGCACCTGGAGATCGTCAACCCGGTCGTGCTCGGCAAGGCGCGGGCCAAGCAGGCCTTCACCCTGCGCGAGAACCCGTCGGCCGGCCGCAGCCACGTGCTGCCGCTGCTGCTGCACGGCGACGCCGCGTTCGCCGGCCAGGGCGTGGTGGCCGAGTGCTTCGCGCTCTCGGGCCTGAAGGGCTACTCCACCGGCGGGACGATGCACTTCATCGTCAACAACCAGATCGGCTTCACGACCAGCCCGAAGAACTCCCGCTCCTCGCCCTACCCGTCGGACGTGGCGCTGATGGTGGAAGCCCCGATCTTCCACGTGAACGGCGACGATCCGGAAGCTGTGACCTTCGCCGCCAAGGTGGCCACCGAGTTCCGCCAGCAGTTCGGCAAGGACGTGGTCATCGACATGTTCTGCTACCGGCGCTTCGGCCACAACGAGGGCGACCCGCCGGAGATGACCCAGCCCTTGATGTACTCGAAGATCAAGGAGCACCCCTCGACCCGCGAGCTCTACACCCGGCGGCTGGTCGAGGAGGGCGTGGTCACCACCGAACAGGTGGACCAGTGGATCAAGGACTTCGAGACCTTCCTCGACAACGAGTTCGAGGCCGGCAAGAGCTACAAGGCCAACAAGGCCGACTGGCTCGACGGCAAGTGGGCCGGCATGTCGCCGCGTCCGGACGAGCGCAAGGGCCGCACCAGCGTGCGCCCCGCCCGCCTGCTCGACCTCGGCCGCAAGATCACCGCCCTGCCCGAGCATCTGAACGTCCACCCGACCGTCAAGCGGGTCATCCAGGCCCGGCGCGATGCGATCGAGAAGGGCGAGGGGATCGACTGGGCGACCGCCGAGCACCTGGCCTTCGCCTGCCTTCTCGACGAAGGCTATCCGGTCCGCCTGTCGGGCCAGGACTCGATCCGCGGCACCTTCGTGCAGCGGCACGCCGGCATCGTCGACCAGAAGACTGAAGAGACCTACTTCCCGCTGCGCAACATCCGGCCCGGCCAGGCCCACTTCGAGGTGCTGAACTCGGCCCTGTCGGAAGAGGCGGTGCTGGGCTTCGACTACGGCTTCTCGCTGACCGACCCCAACACCCTGGTGCTCTGGGAAGCCCAGTTCGGCGACTTCGCCAACGGCGCCCAGGTGGTCATCGACCAGTTCATCTCCTCGGGCGAGCGCAAGTGGCTGCGGATGAGCGGCCTCGTCATGCTGCTGCCGCACGGCTACGAGGGCCAGGGGCCGGAGCACTCCTCCGCCCGCCTCGAGCGGTTCCTGCAGCTCTGCGCCGAAGACAACATGCAGGTCGCCAACTGCACCACCCCGGCCAACTACTTCCACATCCTGCGCCGGCAGGTGCTGCGCGAGTACCGCAAGCCGCTGATCCTGATGACGCCCAAGAGCCTGCTCCGGCACAAGAAGGCGGTCTCGTCGCTGGACGACTTCACCCCGGATTCGTCGTTCCACCGGGTGCTGCTGGACGATGCGGAAACCGGCCGCAACACCGAGATCAAGCTCAAGGGCGACGACAAGATCCGCCGCGTCATCCTCTGCTCGGGCAAGGTCTATTACGACCTGCTGGAGCGCCGCGAGGAGAAGGGGATCGACGACGTCTACATCCTGCGCCTGGAGCAGTTCTATCCGTGGCCGGTGAAGTCGCTGTCGAACGAGCTGAAGCGGTTCCAGAACGCGGACCTGGTCTGGTGCCAGGAGGAGCCGAAGAACATGGGCGGCTGGCAGTTCGTCGACCCGTGGCTGGAGCTGACCCTCGAGCGCCTGCCGGTGAACGCCAAGCGCGCCCGCTACGTCGGCCGCCCGGCCTCGGCCTCCACGGCCGCCGGCCTGATGAGCCGGCACCTGAAAGAACTCGACACCTTCCTCACCGAAGCCTTCGCTTAAGATCCACCGTTTGAGAGACCAGGAGCCCCGTTAGTCCCATGGCCGACATCATGACCCCCGCCTTGGGCGAGTCCGTCTCCGAGGCGACGGTGGCGCGCTGGGCCAAGAAGGCCGGCGAGGCGGTCCGCAAGGACGAGATCGTCGTCGAGCTGGAGACCGACAAGGTCAGCCTGGAAGTCGCCGCCCCGGCCGACGGCGTGCTGGAGCTGATCGCCGCCGAGGAAGGCGCCACCGTCGAGCCGGGCGCCCTGCTGGGCCGCGTGGCCGAGGGCGCCGCCGCCAAGCCGGGCGCGGCCGCGGCCAAGCCGGCCGCCGCCCCTCAGACCGCCGCCAAGTCGACCCCGCCCGCGGTCCCGGCCGGCGAGCTGCAGCCCGAGCCCACCGCCGGCAAGGCGCCGCCGACCTCGGCCCCGCTGGCCGACTACTCCGCCTCGCCCGCGGCCAAGGGCGAAGCGCCGATCATGGCCCCCTCCGCCCAGCGGATCGCGGCCGAGAACAAGCTGGAGCCGGCGGCCATCGAAGGCACCGGCCGGGGCGGCCGGATCACCAAGGGCGACGCCCTTGCGGCCCTCGAGGCCCGCGCCAAGGCCCCGCCGCCCGCCCCCGCGCCGTCGGCCCCGCGCGAGGTCCACGCGCGCGAAGAGCGCGTGCGGATGACCCGCCTGCGCCAGACGATCGCCCGGCGGCTGAAGGAGGCCCAGAACGCGGCCGCCATGCTGACCACCTTCAACGAGGTGGACATGACCAACGTCATGGCGCTGCGGAACCAGTACAAGGACGTCTTCGAGAAGCGCCACGGCGTGAAGCTCGGCTTCATGAGCTTCTTCGTGAAGGCCTGCGTCGCCGCCCTGAAGCAGATCCCGGACGTCAACGCCGAGATCGACGGCACGGACGTGATCTACAAGAACCACTACGACATCGGCGTCGCCGTCGGCACCGAGCGCGGCCTGGTGGTCCCGGTGGTCCGCGACGCCGACGCCCTGTCCATGGCCGAGATCGAGAAGACCATCGGGGAGCTCGGCAAGAAGGCCCGCGACGGCCACCTCGCGCTCGAGGACCTGCAGGGCGGCACCTTCACCATCTCCAACGGCGGGGTCTACGGCTCGCTGATGTCGACGCCGATCCTCAACGCGCCGCAGTCGGGCATCCTGGGCATGCACAAGATCCAGGAGCGGCCGATGGTGGTGAACGGCCAGATCGTCATCCGCCCGATGATGTACCTGGCGCTGTCCTACGACCACCGGATCGTCGACGGCCAAGGCGCGGTGACCTTCCTGGTGAAGGTCAAGGAGGCCATCGAGGATCCGCAGCGCCTGCTGCTCGACCTCTAGCTGCAGGGCGCGCTAGCGTGCGGCCTCCACCTCGGAGCCGCACGTGGCGCTGGTCCAGATCGCCCAGTTCGACGACGTCACCGAGGCGCAGGTCGCCGCCGGCGCCGTGCGCAGCGCCGGCATCCCCGTGTTCCTGCAGAACGAGCAGTGGGGACAGGTCGAGGCCTACATGTAGCGCGCCATGGGCGGCTTTCGCCTGTGGGTGCCGGAGGAGGAGGCCGAGGCCGCCCGCGCCTTCCTCGACGAACAGCGCGCCGGCTACGAGGCGCCCGTGCGCGAGGGCGGGCTCGCGCTCTCCGGCCTGACCTTGCTCGTCACCGGCCTTCTGGGCGCCGCGCCCGCCATGCTTCTCGCCCGATTGCGCAAGCCGCTCCGCGACATCTGAGCCCGCGCGGCGCCCGCGGCCGACCGGTGACACTTGGTTAATGCGGCCGCTAGGATAACGGGGAGCGCCTGATTCCCCGCCGGCGGACCGGCCGCCCGCAGGCGCGGACACCCGCGATGCCTTCCAACGCCCAGCTCGCGCAAAGCTCCGCCGTCCAGGCGAAGGCCGCGCGGCTGGAGCGGGCCGGCGACCTGCCCGGCGCGCTGGCGGTCTACGAGGCCGGGCTGGCGGCCTCCCCGAACGACGTCGACCTCCTCGCCGGCCTGGCCGCCCTGGCGCTTCGCATGGGCATGCCGGAGGCCTCCGCCGGGCTGTGGGCCAGGGTCTGCGAGCAGGCGCCTGACCGGCTGGACGCCATCGACGCCCGCGCCGGCGCGCTGAGGGCGGCCGGCCAGTTCGAGCACGCGCTGGCGCTGCTGGGCGCGGCCCTGGACGCGCACCCGACCGACGCGCGGCTGTGGAACTCCCTGGGCGTCGCCCATACCGACAAGGGCGATGCGGCAGGCGCGCTCGCCTGCTTCGAGGAGGCGCTGCGGCTGGACGGCCGGCTGGCCGCGGCGGCCTACAACCGCGGCGGCGCCCTGTTCGACCTCGGACGGCTCGACGAGGCGCGGACCGACTTCCAGCGGGCGCGCAAACTGGCCCGCAAGCCGCTGGACGCGGTGACGATCGATTTCGCCGAAGCCACCCGCGCCCTGGCCGCCGGCGACCTCGGCGCCGGCTGGGACGCCTACGAGGCGCGTCTGTCCCGCGACTGGGCGAACCCGGTGGTGTTCACCGCGCCGGGGCGGCGCTGGACGCCGGAGGCCCCCCTCGCGGGCAAGCGCCTCCTGGTCCTGGCCGAGCAGGGTCTGGGGGACGAGGTCATGTTCGCCAACCTGCTGCCCGACGTCCTGGAGGCGCTGAGGCCGAACGGCCGGCTGGCCCTCGCCGTCGAGCCGCGCCTGGTCGGGCTGTTCCAGCGCAGCTTCCCCGCCGCGGACGTGAGCGCCCACGCGACCGAGGCGGCGAACGGCCGCAAGCGCCGCTTCGCCCCCGGCCTGCGCGAGGCCGCCTCCATCGATCTCTGGACGCCGATGGCCTCGCTCAACCGCCGGTTCCGCCGCACCGTGGGCGACTTTCCCGCCACGGCCGGCTACCTGCGGCCGGACCCGGAGCGCATCGCCCACTGGCGCGCCTGGCTGGGAACGGGACCCGCCGTCGGCCTGACCTGGCGCAGCGGAAACCTGCTGGGCGTGCGCCGCCGCGAATACCCGCCGCTCGAGCTGTGGACGCCGTTGCTGCGCACGCCGGGGATCCGGCTGGTCAACCTGCAGTACGGCGACTGCGCCGACGAGCTCGCGGCGATGAGCGCGGCGGCCGGCCGGCCGGTGGACGAGCCGCCGGGCCTGGACATGCGCAACGACCTGGACGACCTGGCCGCGCTCTGCTGCGCCCTCGACCTGGTGGTCAGCGTCCCGAATGCGACGGGCGCCCTCGCCGGCGCCTGCGGCGCGCCGTTGCTGATGCTGTCCGGTCCGGTCGCCTGGCCGCGCCTGGGCACGCCCGCCTACCCCTGGTACCCGCAGGCCGGCTGCCTGGCCGCGCCGCGCTACGGCGAATGGGAGCCGGTGATGGCCAGGGCCGCCGCCTTCGTCGCCGAGCTCGCCGGCGCCGGACAGGCGCGCGCCGCCGCCGGCTGAACGGCGTTGCGCCGCCCTCACATCTAGTATCTACTCTCCGTATCTACGGAGCCGCCATGACCGAGCGCCAGCGGGCCAAGCTCTTCATGCACGGAGGGAGCCAGGCCGTGCGCCTGCCCAAGGCCTTCCGCTTCGAGGGGGCGGAGGTTTCCGTGCGGCGGGTCGGCCAGGCGGTGGTCCTGGAGCCTGTCAGCCCCGACCTGGCGAGCCTTTGGGCCCGCCTCGACGACGCCGGCGCCGCCGGCTTCCCCGACCCGCCGCTCGCGGCGCCCGACCCTCCGCCGGAGTGGGACCCATGACCCTGTCGCTGAGCGCACGCGTGGTCGTCGAAGTGCTGCGTGGCGCCAGGCCCCACTACCGCCGCTTCCTGGAAGACGCCGTCGCCGCGGGCCACGACGTGCGGATCTGCAGCCTGGTGCTGAACCAGCTGGCCCAGGCGGCCCTGGCCAGCGACCGGCCGCAACAACGCATGGACCAGATCGACGCCCTGGTGGCCCACCTGGCCGTCGAGCCGTGGACCGGCGAGGACGCGCTGACGGCTGCGCGGCTCCAGGTCGAGTGGCGCCGCACCGTCGGGCCGAAGGCCCGGCCGGAAATCCGCCTGCCGGACCTGCTGACCGCCGGCCAGGCCCTGAACCGCGACTGGACGATGGCGGCCGACACGCTGGCGGAGGCGATCGGCGGCGTCCCGACCCTCCTCTGGGGCGACCCCGACGGCCCGGTGGACCTCACCGCCCCCGGGTTCAAGGATCTCGCCCGGGCCCGCCGCTAGCGGCTGATGCGCAGGTTCTCCAGAGAGGCGCCGATGGCCTCGAACGCCTTGATGAGGTCTTCGGAGCTCTCCGCCTTGAAGTAGTGGCCGGAGGAACTCGCGCACTTGAGCAGCATCTCGTGCGCGGCTGCATCGTCGATCTGGAAGCCGACCGTGTAGACCTCGATCTTGGCCTTCTTGATGTTCTCGCAGAGCTCGGCCGTGTACTGATCGGCGAGGGGTGCGGGGATCTTGTCTTCGTGCGTCCCGTTCGCCCTCGGCTGGAGCGTGTTGGCGCCGTCCGTCATCAGCACCAGGGCCTTGCGCGGCTTCTTGTTCTGCGGATCGTAGGGCGCCGCCTCGGTGAACGGGGCCGTGGGAGACAGCAGATTCCAGCCCCAGGCCAGGCCCGCGGGAATGTAGGTGTTGCCGCCGTCCTTCAGCGATTTGATGGCGCTCTCGACCGGCCCGAGCTTGTCGGTCAGCGGCGTAAGCTCGGGCGCGCAGGTTCCAAACTGAGCCGGATAGACGGTGGACGTCTTGTCCTGGACGTTCGCCGGATAGGGCGGCGAGCGCACGCATCCCTGCCATTTCTTGGTGCTGGTGCTCGGCTCCCAACAGTCCTCGATCGGCGGATCGTAGACGGTGGTCTCGTACTTGGTGCAGGTGGTGCACTTTCCCTCGTACGGCACGCCGTCGTTGTACTTGGTGCACACCTCGGTGACGGACTTCTTGCACTCCGTCTTGGACTTGATCGTCCGGCACCCGCCGGCGGTCGTGGTCACCTGATCCTCTGTGCCGGAGAGCCAGGGCTCGTTGCGGCGCTTGGCCCCCACGTTCACGTAGGTGGAGAAGGGCACGACGCCGATCTTCACGTCGGCGTCCTTGACCTTGGTGATCTTCTTGACCAGGGCGTCCGCAGCCTCCTTCAGGCTGTCGATCTTGCTGCCTTTCATCGAACCGGTGACGTCCAGCACCAGCGCCACCTCGAGCGCGCCGTCGACCTGCCGCACGACCTCCGAATCGACCGCGACATCGACCGGCCCGTTCAGGAACATGTTCAGGAAATAGGGGTCGATCCCCGCCGTCGCGGTCGCGCGGACCGTCTTGTCGCCGGGGAAGAACTGGACGACGAGGTCCTTGTAGACGCCCTGCGGCAGGTGGGCCTTCAGATAGTCGTCGCCGGCCTTTATGGCCGCCGCGTCGTCGCCCTCTCCGACCTTGGCGGCCGCCAGCGTCGCCGCGTCGACCATGTCCTGCAGCTTCATCTTCTGGCTCTGGACGTTGCCCAGGTCGAACACCGTCATCGCCGCGCACGCGATGAGCAGCAGCGCCACCCCGGTGATCAGCGCCGTAGCCCCGGACTGGTCGCGCCACAGCGCCCGCCAGTCCATTCGAGGAAGCCGAAAGCCCATCGTCGAGCCCGCCCTGTCCTGCCCCTGCTGCTAACAGCTTGGCGGAACAGGATGAAAACGACGTAAGCGGATCGAAAAAATGTTTGGTGAGCGTCCGGACACCTTGTCGGCCGCTCGCCTCCGGACCGGAACGCCTATATCAGGGCCCAGCTTTTTCACTGCTTCGAGGGATGCGCGCATGGCCGGCTACGACGTCGTCATCATCGGGGGCGGACCGGGCGGCTACAACGCCGCGATCCGGGCCGGCCAGCTGGGGTTGAAGGCCGCCTGCGTCGAGAAGCGCGGCACGCTGGGGGGTACCTGCCTCAACGTCGGCTGCATGCCCTCGAAGGCCCTGCTGCACGCCTCCGAGCTGTTCGCCGCGGCCGGCACGGAGTTCAAGACCCTGGGCATCGAGGTGCAGCCGAAGCTGAACCTGCCCCAGATGATGAAGCAGAAGGACGAGAGCGTCGCCGCGCTCACCAAGGGCATCGAGTTCCTGTTCAAGAAGAACAAGGTCGACTGGATCCGCGGCGCCGGCCGCATCGCCGGCCAAGGCAAGGTGGAAGTGACCGGCGACGACGGCCAGGTGACCACGCTGGAAGCGGCCAACATCGTCATCGCCACCGGCTCGGAGCCGACGCCGCTGCCGGGCGTGACCATCGACCAGAAGCGGATCGTCGACTCCACCGGCGCCCTGGCCCTGCCGGAGGTCCCCAAGCGGCTGCTGGTCATCGGCGCCGGCATCATCGGCCTTGAGCTGGGCTCGGTGTGGCGCCGGCTGGGCTCGGAGGTCACCGTCGTCGAATTCCTCGACCGCATCACCCCGGGCATGGACGGGGAGACCGGCAAGGCCTTCCAGCGGGCCCTGACCAAGCAGGGCATGACCTTCAAGCTGAGCTCCAAGGTCACCGGCGCCAAGGTCGGCAAGGCGGGCGTCGCCGTCACCGTCGAGCCGGTGGCCGGCGGCGAGGCCGAGACCATCGAGGCCGATTACGTGCTCGTGGCCATCGGCCGGCGGCCCTACACCGAGGGCCTGGGCCTGGAGAGCGTGGGCGTCAGCCCCGACGCGCGCGGCTTCATCGAGACCGACCACTTCCGCACCTCCGCGCAAGGGATCTGGGCCATCGGCGACGTGATCCACGGGCCGATGCTGGCCCACAAGGCCGAGGAGGACGCGGTCGCCTGCATCGAGACGATCGCCGGCAAGGTCGGGCACGTGGACTACAACCTCGTCCCGAGCGTCGTCTACACCGCCCCCGAGGTCGCCTGGGTCGGCCAGACCGAGGAGCAGCTTAAGGCCGCGGGCCGGGCCTACAAGGCCGGCAAGTTCCCCTTCACCGCCAACAGCCGGGCCAAGATCAACCACGAGACCGAGGGCTTCGCCAAGGTGCTGGCCGACGCCGCCACCGACGAGATCCTCGGCGTCCATATCATCGGGCCGCAGGCGGCCGAGATGATCGGCGAATACTGCGTGGCCATGGCCTTCCGCGCCGCCAGCGAGGACATCGCCCGCACCTGCCACCCCCACCCGACCCGCTCCGAAGCCGGCCGCCAGGCGGCCATGGGCGTCGAGGGCTGGACGATGCAGGCGTAGTGAAGACCTCTCCCCGCTTGCGGGGAGAGGGTTGGGTGAGGGGGCCCGAAGCGCAGCGAAGGGCCTTCAGCGCCTGAGCCGCGCGGCGGCCCGGCCTCCCTCACCCTACCCTCTCCCTCCGCTCGCGGAGGGAGAGGTCTCTAAGCCCTGGGATGTGCGCTGGCGTACGCCTCCAGCAGCCGCGCGGCGTCGACCTCGGTGTAGCGCTGGGTCGTCGACAGGCTGGCGTGGCCGAGCAGTTCCTGGATCGAGCGCAGGTCGGCGCCGGCGCCCAGCAGGTGCGTCGCGAAGGAATGGCGCAGGGCGTGGGGCGTGGCGCTGGCGGGCAGGCCGAGGCGACCCCGCAGCTGCTGCATGGTCGCCTGCACGTGGCGCGGCGAAAGCGGGCCGCCGCGTTTGGCGCGGAACAGCGCATCGTCCGGCCCCAAGGAAAAAGGGGCGGCGGCGAGGTAGGCCTCGACCGCCGCCCGGACAGCCGGGAGGACGGGCACCACCCGGGTCTTGGAACCTTTTCCGGTAATTCGCAGGGATTGGCCCAGCGGCGCATCGCCACGCTTCAGGCTAAGCGCTTCGCTGATCCGCAGGCCGCAACCGTAAAGCAGGGTGAGGACGGCCTCGTCGCGGGCCGCCTCCCAGTCGTCGCGGTCGGGATCGAGCCCGGGCTCGGCGAGGACGCCGCGGGCCTGGTCCTCGGTGACGGGCCGCGGGGCGCCGGGCTTCACGCGCGGCCCCCGAACCAGGGCGATCGCGGCGTTGGCCACGCCGAGGCGCCGGTCGAGAAAGCGGTGGAAGGTGCGGATCGCCGACAGCTGCTGGGACATCGATCGCGGCGACAGCGGCCGCTCGCCGCCGCGCAGGTGGGCCAGGAAGGCGCGCACCTCGGCGGCCGAGACTTCGCCGAGGACGGAAAGGCTCACCGCTTCGCCGCGGTGCTGGGCCAGGAAGGCGAGGTAGCGGCCGCCGGCGGCGGCGTAGGCCTCGCCGGTGCGCGGGCTCGCCCGGCGCTCCTGCGCCAGGTGGGTGAGGAAGGCCTGCAGGGCCTCCGCGCCGGTCACAGGACCGGCCAGCGCTCGGCGGTGCGCTCGACGACGCGGGCCAGGAACGAGACCAGCTCGTGGCCCATGTCCGGCGTGAAGCCCTCCGGATCGGACGAGGCGAAGGCGATCAGCCCCTGCCGGGCCGGCTCCCAGATGGCCATGCGGATCATCGCCATCGAGAAGACCTGGTCGCGCCGCTCGGCGAACAGGCCGAGCGCAGTGGGGGCGAAGCCCATGAAGGCCAGCTCCTGCGAGCCGCCGAGGATCAGGTCGACCTGGCCTTCGATCAGCGTGCGCCAGCCGGCCGGCGTGCGGTCCGGCCCCTCCAGGGCGACGACGCCGCCCACCAGGCCGAAGCGCATCTGGGCCAGCTCGTCGACGCGGCGGGCGAGGTCGGCGTGGTTGCGCGCCTCGAGCAGGTCGATCACCGCGCCGTGCGTCTGGGCCTGGGCGTGGAAATTCTCGCGGGCGGTCGCCTCGAGCTGCTGGCGGGCGGCCGATTCGCGCTGATGGGCCTCGTGCACCCGGGCCAGCGCCGCCGGGACGAACTCCACCACGTTGGCCGGGATGGCCTTGAGGCCCAGCTCGCCGAGGAGCTCGGCGTCCTCGGTGAGGATCTGTGGGTTTTCGAGCAGGAACCGCCGGACCGCCGCGGGCTCCAGCGCATCTGAGTTCGCCGCCGCCCGCATGTCCATGGAAGCTCCCCTACAAGATCGACTGACCCGTCTTGGCCCAGTCGGCGAGGAATTGTTGAAGCCCCTTTTCGGTTAACGGGTGCTTGAAGAGGTCCTGGAAGGTGGCCGGCGGAATGGTCGCGCAGTCGGCCCCGGCGATGGCCGCCTGGGCCACATGGCCGCTGGTGCGGATCGAAGCGGCCAGGATCTCGGTGTCGAAGCCGTAGTTGTCGTAGATGGTGCGGATGTCGTGGATCAGGCCCATGCCGTCCGCGCCGTGGTCGTCCAGCCGGCCGATGAACGGCGAGACGAAGGTCGCGCCCGACTTGGCCGCCAGCATCGCCTGGGCTGCGGAGAAGCAGAGGGTGACGTTGGTCTTGATCCCTTCGCGGGAGAAGGCCTGGGTCGCCATCAGGCCTTCGCGGGTCAGCGGCACCTTGACCGTGACGTTCTCGGCCACGCCCGCCAGCTTGCGGCCCTCGGCCAGCATGCCGTCGAGATCGGTGGCCGCCACCTCAGCGCTCACCGGCCCCTCGACGAGGCCGCAAATCTCGGCGATGACCTCCAGCATGTTGCGGCCGGACTTGGCGATCAGCGAGGGATTGGTGGTCACCCCGTCCACCAGCCCGGTGGCGGCCAGGTCCTTGATGACGGCCACGTCTGTGCTGTCGAGAAAGAGCTGCATGTCGGAAATCTCGCCTTACGGAACGGCCGGTCTTCTAGCCCGCGGGGGCCGGAACGGCAAAGGGCGGCGAGCCCGATGAGCCGCATCGCCTCCGTCCTCCTGCCCCTGCCCCTGCCCGAAGCCTTCGACTACGCCGAGCCGGAGGGGGTGGAGCTGGCCGTCGGCGACCAGGTGGCCGCGCCACTGGGGCCCCGGCTGGTTCGCGGCGTGGTCACGGCGTTGCGCGAAGGGGCCGGCGGCAACCGGCCGCTGAAGGTGATCGAGGAGCGGCTGGACTGTCCCGCGCTGCCGCCGAACACCCTGGAGTTCGTGCAGTGGGCGGCGCGCTATTCGGTGGACGCCCCCGGCGCGCCTCTGGCCATCGCCCTGCGGGGGATGCGCGCGCCCAGGCCGCGGCCCCAGCGCCGCATCGAGCTCACCGGCAAGGCGCCGGCCAGGCTCACCCCGGCCCGCGAACGCGTCCTGGCCGCCGCCGGGCAGGGCGCCGAGACCGCCGCCGACCTCGCCCGCGCGGCCGGGGTCTCCGCCGGCGTCGTGAAGGGGCTGATCGACGAGGGCGCCCTCGCGGTGACGGTGGTGGAGCCCGAGCTCGCCTTCCCCGAGCCGGACCTGGCCCGCCCCGCCCCGCCGCTGAACGCCAGCCAGGCCGCCGCCGCCGATGCGCTGAAGACGATGACCGACGAGGCCGGTTTCTGCGCCGCCCTGCTGGACGGCGTCACCGGCTCGGGCAAGACCGAGGTCTACCTCGAGCTGGTCCGCCACGTCCTGGCCAAGGACCCGACCGCCCAGGCGCTGATCCTCCTGCCCGAGATCGCCCTGACCCAGGCGGTCATCGCCCGCATCGGCGAGCGGTTCGGCGCCCCGCCCGGCGAGTGGCACTCCGACGTCGCCCCGCCCGCCCGGCGCAAGGTCTGGGAGGCGGTGGTGGCCGGCGACTGCCGGATCGTCGTCGGCGCCCGCTCGGCGCTGTTCCTGCCCTTCGCCAACCTCAAGCTCGTCGTCGTCGACGAGGAGCACGACGCCTCCTACAAGCAGGAGGAGGGCTTCATCTACCAGGGCCGGGACCTGGCGGTGCTCCGCGCACGGATCGAAGGGGCGGCCGTGCTGCTCGCCTCGGCCACCCCTTCGCTGGAGAGCCTGCGCAACGCCGAGACGGGACGGTACAGATGGCTGCGGCTGGCCGCCCGCCACGGGACCGCCCAGCTGCCGGACATCGACCTCATCGACCTGCGCGAGACCCCGCCGCAGTCCGGCCGCTGGCTGGCCCAGCCGCTGGTGAAGGCCGTCGGCGAGACGCTGGCTCGCGGCGAGCAGACGCTGCTGTTCCTGAACCGCCGGGGCTATGCGCCGCTGGTCCTGTGCCGCGCCTGCGGCGAGCGATTGTGCGCGCCCGACACCGACAGCTGGCTGGTGGAGCACCGCTATTCCGGCCGGCTGGTCTGCCACCTGACCGGCTATTCGATG
Source organism: Phenylobacterium terrae (assembly GCF_042681205.1). NCBI lineage: Bacteria > Pseudomonadati > Pseudomonadota > Alphaproteobacteria > Caulobacterales > Caulobacteraceae > Phenylobacterium > Phenylobacterium terrae. The sequence continues at coordinate 1,852,193 of NZ_JBHUEY010000001.1, read as the reverse complement.
CCCAAGCCGGAGCGCTGCCCCCACTGCGGCGCCAAGGACAGCCTGGCCTCCATCGGACCGGGCGTGGAGCGGGTGGAGGAGGAGGCGCGCCATCTGTTCCCCGAGGCGCGGATCGCGGTCTTCTCGTCCGACACCCTGTTCGACGCCCGCGAAGCCAGGCGGATGGTGGAGGCGATGGAGCGCGGCGAGATCGACATCCTCGTCGCCACCCAGGCCGCCGCCAAGGGACACAACTTCCCCAATCTCACTCTGGTCGGTGTGGTGGACGCCGACCTCGGCCTGCGCGGCGGGGATCTGCGAGCGGGCGAGCGCACCTACCAGCTTCTCGCCCAGGCCACCGGCCGGGCCGGGCGCCGCGACCGCCCGGGCCGGGCGATGCTGCAGACCTACGCCCCCGAGCACCCGGTGATGCAGGCCCTGAAGGCCCAGGACCGCGACGCCTTCATCGCCGCCGAGATGGAAGGCCGGATGTTCGCCGGCCTGCCGCCGTTCGGCCGGCTGGGGGCGGTCATCGTCTCCGGCGAGGACCCGCGCAGCCTGGAGGCGTTCGTCAAGGACATGGCCGCCGCCGCGCCCAACGCCGAGGGGGTCGACGTCTACGGGCCGGCCGACGCGCCGCTGAGCCTGGTGCGCGGCCGCCGGCGAAAGCGCTTCCTGGTCCGGGCCGAGCGCAACGTCGACCTCTCCGCCTACCTGGCCACCTGGCGCGCCCGCGTGAAGCCCACCGGGTCGCTCCGCGTCGTCATCGACGTGGATCCCTACAGCTTCCTGTAGCGCCCCCTAGAACTCCTCCCAGCCCTCTTCCTGCGCGGCCAGCGCGGTGGCGCCGATGGCGCGGGCGAGGGTGCGCTGCTGGGCCCGGGCGCCGGTGACGGCGGGGCGCGCCGGCGCGGCGGGGGCGGCCGCCTGATCGGAGATGCGGAACTGGGCCATCAGCCGGCTCAGCTCGCGCGCCTCCTGCGAGAGGGCGTGGCTGGCGGCGGTGGTCTCCTCGACCATGGCCGCGTTCTGCTGGGTCGCCTGGTCCATCTGGCTCACCGCCACGTTGACCTGGGTCAGGCCGGTGGACTGCTCCTGGGCCGACGAGGCGATCTCGCTGACGATGGTGGTGATCTCGGCGACCTGGGCGGCGATGCGGTTCAGGGCCTCGCCCGTCTCGCCCACCAGCCCCACGCCCTCGCCGACCTGGGCCGAAGACGCGCCGATCAGGGTCTTGATCTCCTTGGCCGCCTCGGCCGAGCGCTGGGCCAGCGCGCGGACTTCCGAGGCGACGACGGCGAAGCCGCGGCCGGCCTCGCCGGCGCGGGCCGCCTCGACCCCGGCGTTCAGCGCCAGCAGGTTGGTCTGGAAGGCGATCTCGTCGATCACTCCGATGATCTGGCCGATCTCGGCTGCGGACTTTTCGATCGCCCCCATGGCCGCGACGGCGCGGTTCACCACGACGGCGCTCGCCTCGGCGTCGGTCTTGGCCTTGGCGACGACCGCCCGGGCCGTGCCCGCCCCCTCGGCGGTCTTGCGGACGGTGACGGTGATCTGCTCCAGCGCCGCGGCGGTCTCTTCCAGCGTGGCGGCCTGCTGTTCGGTCCGCTTGGAAAGGCTGTCGGCCGCCTGGGTCATCTCGCCGGCCCCGGCGGTGATGGTGCGGGCGTTGCCGACGATGACGCCCATCGTGTCCTGCAGCCGGCCCATCGCCTGGTTGAAGTCGGCGCGCAGCTGCTCGTACTCGGGCGCGAACGGCTGTGCGACGCGCACCGTCAGGTCGCCGCGGGCCAGCTCGCGAAGGCCGTTGGCCAGGGCCTCGACGACCCGCGCCTGCTCGCGCGCGGCCTCGGCCCGCTCGGCTTCGTTGCGCGCCCGTTCGGCCTCCGCCTCGCGGCGCTGCTCCACGCTCTGGCCCTCGAGCCGCAGCTTCTCGATCGCCGCCTGCTGGAAGACCAGCACCGTCTTGGCCATCTCGCCGATCTCGTCGCGCCGGTCGGTCGCCGGGACCTCGACGCCGTTGTCGCCGCCGGCCAGCTTGCGCATGACGGCGGTCAGCGCGCCGACCGGCCGGGCGACGCCCCGCGCCAGCAGCCATCCGGCCGCCGAGGCGACCAGCACGGCGATCACCCCGCCGACCCACAGCGCGAGCATCGAGGTGCGAACCGCGGCCGCATGCTCGGCGGTCCGCGCGTCGTAGAGCTTGTCCTCGGCGGTCGCGATCTCGCCGTAGAGGTCGCGCACGGCGCCGAGCCGGTGGGTGGAGACCATCTGCTGCGCCTGCGGCAGGGTGGCCGGGTCCTTGGCGAGGGCGATCTGCGTCTCGTTCGCCTCGCGCCACTTCGAGACGGCGTCGTCGAACGCGGCCAGGCGCTGCGCCCGCGCCTCGTCGCTCGCGGCCTGGCGGTAACGGTCCATCGCCGCCACGTAGGCCGCCTGTTCCTCGGCGTAGGTCTCGAGGAATGTGGGCGCGCTGGTGCTCACGAAGCCGCGGACGGCGTTCTGCTGCTCGACGACGGCGGCGAACATGTCGTCGGCGGCGTTGATGACCGTCTTGCTCTGGTCCTTTGCGGCCGCGTCCCGCGCCAGGGTGTTCAGGTTAAACTGCACCGTCAGGCTCACGGCCACGAACACGGCGATGACCGCCGCAAAGCTCACGACGAGCTTGGCGGAAAGCTTCAGATTCTTCATGGCGCCCCAGCAACCGAACTCACCGGCCGGGAGGAGGTTCTGCGCCGCTGAAGAATGGATTAACCCGGCGTCTTCGCCGCACCTGCAGCCGCGCTGGAGAACGGCGTCGCCCGAGTTCTCCAGCCGATTCAGGCGCCGCGGCCGCGCCGTCGGTTCGCGCCCGCCGTGCGGCGTCTCGCCGCGCCCTACTCCTCGGGACTGGCGGTCGCCCCCTGCGGCGGCGCGCGCACGGGCGGGCCGACCGGCCGCTCGCGGAGCGGCGCCACCGGAATCATCAGCATCAGGACGAAGCCCACCGCCAGGATCGAGACCGAGAAGATCATCCCGTGAACGATGGCGGTGGAGAAGCTCTCGCGGACCACGCGGTCCATCGCCCGGGCGGCCGGGTCGGCGGCGCGGGCGGCGGCGAGCTCGGGATGGGCGTCGCGTTCGATGGCCATCCGCTGCAGGTCCGACATCTCCAGCTGGCGGGCCTCGACGCCCGGGGGCGTATGGCGGGCGAGCTCGGACGCCAGGCCCGCCGTCAGCAGGGCGCCGAAGAAGGCCACGCCCAGGGTCGAGCCGATCTGGCGCACGAACTGCCCGGACGAGGTGGCGACGCCGATCTGGTGGAAGGGCACGCTGTTCTGCACCGCCAGGCCGAACAGGCTCTGCCCCGGCCCCAGGCCGATGCCGACGATCAGCAGCCGCCAGGCCAGGTCCGTGGTCGAAGTATCGGGGCCGATGAAGCAGAGCAGCAGTATGCCGGTGATCAGCACGATCCCGCCGCCGATCATGAACGGCTTGTACTGGCCGGTCTTGGTGACCAGCTGCCCGTTGATCGTCGACGAGGCGATCATCCCGCCCATCAGCGCCAGCATGGTGAAGCCGGACGTGGTCGCCTTCACCCCCTGCCCCACCTGCATGAACAGGGGCAGGAAGCTGGTCACGCCCATGAAGGCCATGGAGTAGACGAAGGCCGCGCCGTTGGCGGTGGTGAAGGTCTTGTTCCTGAACAGCTCCAGCGGGACGATCGGGTCGCGCACCGCCTTCTCCACGACGATGAAGGCGGCCAGGCACACGGCGGCGAACACCAGCATCCCGATGATGGTCGGCGAGGCCCAGGGGTAGTCCCGCCCGCCCCAGGTGATGGCCAGCAGGAAGGGCACGAAGGCCAGAATGATCAGGCCCGCCCCCAGGAAGTCGATCTTCTGCCCCGGCCGGTTGGGCAGGCTGGGCATCCGGAAGAGGATGGTCAGCACCGCCAGGGTCGCGAACGGCACGTTGACGTAGAAGACCCAGCGCCAGCCCTCGATGACATGGCCGGCGAACTCGACCGTGCCGTGGTCGGTGAAGAAGCCGCCGATCACCGGTCCGAAGACCGAGGAGACGCCGAAGACCGAGCCGAACAGGCCCGAGAACTTGGCCCGCTCCCGGGGCGCATAGAGGTCGGCGATGATGGCGAAGGCGGTGGTGAACAGGCCCCCGCCGCCGATCCCCTGGATCGCCCTGGCGGTGATCAGCTGGGGCATGCCGCCGCCGACCAGGGGCAGGTCGCCGAACTCGCCGGCCAGCCCCGCCAGCCATGAGCCGGCCAGGAAGATGGCGATGCAGGTGAGCAGCACCGTCTTGCGGCCCATGATGTCGCCCAGCTTGCCCCAGATCGGCACCATCACCGTCGAGGTCAGCAGGTAGGCGGTGAGCGCCCAGGAGTAGAGGTGCAGGCCCGAGAGATCGGCCACGATCCGGGGCATGGCGGTGGAAATGACCGTCTGGCTCATCGCCGACAGCAGGAAGACGATCATCACCGATATGAGCGTCAGCCGACGCTCCTGGTCGGTGTACGCGTGCGGCTCTTCTTCCAAAACGTCTCCCGCGGCGTGAAATGCGCCGCCTGTCCCTACTATCGTTATGTCGGCCTCGGCGGGTCGAGCCGCCGAGGCCGTGTAATACGTCTAGTGTCCCGTCTCGGGGTCGCTCTCGGATTTCGCCGGCGCAATCTTCCGGCTTGCCGCCCGGCGATGGGCCATGTTCAGCCCCTCGACGAGGGCCGAGAAGGCCATGGCGGCGTAGATGTAGCCCTTGGGCACGTGCACCCCGAACCCGTCGGCGATCAGCACCGCGCCGATCATCAGCAGGAAGCCCAGGGCCAGCATCACCACGGTCGGATTGTCGTGGATGAACTTCGCCAGCGGGTCGGCGGCCAGCATCATCGTCGCCACCGCGATCAGCACCGCGATCACCATGATCGGCAGGTGGTCGGTCATGCCGACCGCCGTCAGGATCGAGTCGATCGAGAAGACGATGTCCAGCAGCAGGATCTGGAAGATCGCCGCGCCGAAGTTGTTGATCACCGTCTGCTTGGTGTTCATCAGCCCTTCGGTGTCGCGCGGGTCCACCTTCTCGTGGATCTCGGTCGTCGCCTTCCACACCAGGAACAGGCCGCCGGCGATCAGGATCAGGTCGCGCCAGGAGAAGTTCAGCTCGAAGACCGGGTGGCCGGTCGTCGCATCCAGCGGACCGGTCCACGGCAGCGAGAACACCGGCTGCGTCAGGCCGACGATCCAGGCGATGGTCGAAAGCAGGACGAGGCGCATGATCAGCGCCAGCGAGATCCCGAGCCTGCGCGCCTTGCTGCGCTGATGTTCGGGAAGCTTGTTCGAAAGGATCGAGATGAAGATCAGGTTGTCGATGCCCAGCACGACTTCCATGACCACCAGGGTGACAAGGGCCGCCCAGGCCGCCGGATCGGCGGTCCAGGCAAACACGCTCTCCATTTTATAGCTCTCCCGTTGATCTCCCCGCCCCCTAGGTAGCGGAAAACGGGAACGTGACTAGGGGGCGGAAGGAACGCACCGCGATTGCCCGCGGGCCGGGCAGGCTGCACCTTGGCCGAATGAGACCCCTCGTCATGATCGGCGCCGGCGCCGGCTCGCTGCCGCGCATCATCGCCGAGGCCGCCGCCGCGGCCGGCGCGCCCCTGGCGGGCTATCTGGACGCGGACGAGGCGCCTGAGCCGCCGACGACGCCGATCCCGCGCCTGGGCGATGCGGCGCGACTGGACGATGCGGCGTTCCTCGCCGCCCACGATTTCGTGCTGGGCGTCCAGGGGCGCGGCCGGCGGGCGCTGGCCGACGCGCTCGTCGCCCGCGGCGGCCGGCTTCCGGTCCTGGCCCATCCCGCTGCGATCGTTTCGACCACCGCCACGATCGGCGAGGGGACCATCCTCTCGGCCGGGGTGATCGTGCAGTCCGACGCCCGCATAGGCCGGCTCTGCCTGCTGAACACCGCCTGCACCATCGACCACGACAACGTCCTGGGCGACGAGGTCTCCGTCGCCCCGGGGGCCCACACCGCCGGCCGGGTGACGATCCGGGACGGCGCCTTCATCGGCCTGGGCGCGGTGGTCATCAACAACGTGGTGGTCGGCGCCCGCGCCACCGTCGGCGCCGGCGCCGTCGTCACCCGCGACGTGCCGGAGGGGGCGACGGTCGTCGGCAATCCCGCGCGCGTGCTGCCGAACAAGTCTGGGTGACAGGGGCTGAACAACCCCGCTCGTCCCGGCGGAGGCCGGGATGAGCGATGAGAGACCGCCGTAACCCAATCCTCAGCATTCCCCGGCAAAGGTGAAGCTTCGCCCGGCGCGCGAGTTGCTGCTCGCCCGTCAGGGGCGTCCGAAAGGCGCCAGAACGGGACGCCGAGGCCTTCGAGAATGACCGACGCCGCACACATCCGCTCGCTGACCGCTCTCAGGTTCTTCGCCGCCTTCTGGGTGGTGATGTTCCACTACTGGCCCAAGCTGGACGCACCGGCCACGCCGATGCTGGTCCAGAAGGGCTATCTCGGCGTCGAGGCCTTCTTCGTCCTCTCCGGCTTCATCCTCTGCCACGTCTACCGGACCGATGTGGAGGAACAGCGCTTCCACTATGGCCGCTTCCTCTGGGCCCGGCTCGCGCGGGTCTATCCGCTGCACCTGGCGACGCTGATCGGCCTGGGGGGTCTCGCCGCCGCCGCCGGCCTCGCCGGTTTTGCGGTCGACGCCAACATCCTCTCCTGGGAGGCGCTGCCGGCCAACCTGCTGATGGTCCACGCCTGGGGCTTTGCGCCCGTGGCCGGCTGGAACCACCCCTCCTGGTCGATCTCGGCCGAATGGTTCGCCTACCTGACCTTCCCGGTCTTCGCCTGGGGCGCGCTGGCGCTGAAGGCCAGGCCGGGGCTGGCCGTGGGCCTGGCCGGCGGCGGCCTTGCGCTCCTCTACGCCGGCTTCGAACGCATCGCCGGCTTCCCGCTGACCCAGGCGACCATCGAGTGGGGCGCCCTGCGCATCGTGCCCTGCTTCGCCCTCGGCTGCGCCCTGCACAGCCTGTGGCGCGCGCGGCCGATGAAGGATCGGGCGAGCGCCCTGCTGGGCGCCGCTTTCTCGGGCGCCGCCGCGCTGATCACCGCCGCCGCCGGCGGTCCCGACGCGCTGATCGTGCTCGCACTGGGCGGGCTGATCTACTTCCTGGCCGGCGCCGCCCAGGCCGGATCCCAGCTATTCGGCCACCCGGCCCTCGTCTACCTCGGCGAGATCAGCTACTCCGTCTATATGATTTGCGTGCCGTGGAAGATCGTATTCGTGAATTCAGCCGCGCGGGTTCTTGAGCTTAGTGGGGAACAACTGCCCTGGCCGGTGTGGATCGTGTTCGCGTTAACGATTATTCCTCTGGCGGCGCTGTCCTATCATCTGATCGAAAAGCCTGCCCGATCGGCCATGAAGTCATGGGCGGACGCGTGGGATGCGCGGCGACCTTCGGCCGCACGAGCTTAAACCCTCTTTTCATTTCTGGGAGATACGCTAACCCTGTCGCCGCAAATCGGTCGGGAGTTGCGTTCCAACATGGCAAAACGGATGCGAACCGTCATCGGTTCCGCGCTCGTCGCGGCTGTTGTAACCCTGGCTCCGCTGAGCACGGCGGCGGCCGACACCTACTGGCAGTGCGTGCCCTTCGCGCGGCTGATCTCCGGAATCCAGATCTTCGGCGACGCCCACACCTGGTGGCGCCAGGCGATCGGCAAGTACGAGACGGGCTTCCAGCCCAAGCCGGGCGCGGTGCTCTGCTTCAAGCCGCAGGGCAAGATGCGCCTCGGTCACGTGGGCGTGGTCAGCCAGGTGCTGACCGACCGGGTGATCCAGCTGACCCACGCCAACTGGAGCCGCATCGGCGGCACGCGGGGCCAGATCGAGCGCGACGTGACCGTCATCGACGTCTCGCCCAAGGGCGACTGGAGCCAGGTGAAGGTCTGGTACGACCCGATCCGCGATCTCGGCACCACCAGCTATCCCACCTACGGCTTCATCTATCCGGACGCCAACGCCCAGAAGCTGGCCCAGAACCCCTTCAACAAGGCCGGCGCGACCGCCATCGCCATGGTGCAGGGCGCGGCCAACCAGGTGGCCTCCACCGTCCGCCCGGGCGCCGGCCCGCTGCAGATGCTGAGCCAGGCGGCGGACTCCACCGACCGCATCGCCGGCGTGATCCAATCCGCCACCGGCCAGGGCCAGCAAGAGCGCGATTGACGCCCCCGCCGGCCGGCTTCATGAGGAGCCGTCCAGCTCGATGACCAGCCGGGGGAAGGCTTGAGCGTCGTCGCCGCCTACATCTACCGCGACGGCGTCCGCGACCGGCCGATCGACATCGCCTCGCCGGCGCCGCCGACCATCGGCCAAGGTGAATTCGCCTGGATCGGCATGGTCTCGCCGTCCGCGGACGAGCTGCAGACCCTGGCCCGCTGCTTCAACCTGCATCCGCTGGCCGTCGAGGACGCGCTCAAGGCGCACCAGCTGCCCAAGCTGGACGTCTACGGCGAGCAGCTGTTCATCGTCGCCCGCACGGCCCAGTACGAGGGCGGCGCCATCTGCTACGGCGAGACCCACATCTTCGTGGGCCGCGGCCACATCATCACCGTCCGCCACGGCTCGGCCCGGGCCCACACCGAGCTGCGCCACGAGCTGGAGGCCGCGCCCCAGCTCCTCCGGCACGGCGTCGACTACGTCGTGCACGCGCTGCTGGACTTCATCGTCGACGGCTACCTGCCGATCGTCGAGGCGGTCGAGGAGGAGGTGCTGGGCATGGAGCGGCGCACCCTCGACACCTTCCTGAGCCGGGGCGAAATCACCCGCCTGTTCGTGCTGCGCCGCGAGCTGATGAAGTTCGGCCGCACGCTGGGCCAGATGCACGCCCTCTGCAGCAAGCTCGAGAACCTCGACCTGCCCGGCATCGATCCCGAGGCGCGGCCCTACTTCCGCGACGTGCTGGACCATGTGATGCGCGTGCTGGCCTCGGTCGACAGCCTGCGCGACGTCATCCGCCAGGTGTTCGACGTCAGCTCCCTGCTGGAGCAGCAGCGCCAGGGCGCCATCACCCGCCAGCTCGCCGCCTGGGCGGCCATCCTCGCCGTCCCCACGGCCGTGGCCGGCATCTACGGCATGAACTTCGAACACATGCCCGAGCTGGGCTGGCGGTTCGGCTACGCCGGCGTGTGGGTGCTGATCCTCGCCGTCTGCGTGACGCTCTACGTCAATTTCAAGCGGCGGAAGTGGCTGTGAGGCGCGGCCCCCGCTTCTGACGCATGGCCGGCTTCATGCCGCCCCCATCCTGATGAGTTCGCGCCGCCGCAACGGGCCGGGTCGCCGGGACAAGCCCGGCGATGACGAGTGTTAGAGATCGACCACCGCGCAGCCCAGCGCCTCGCGGAGCCGCTCCGCGACGATGCGGCGGTGGCAACCGGCGGCGTCGGCTTCGTAGCAGAGCAGCGCGGCGGGTCGCTCGCGGGCGATCTCCGCCGCCTGGGCGAGCTGCAGCTGGGCCGAGGGCTCGGCCAGGTGCGCCTCGTAGATCTCGTGCATCTCGGCGATCCGGCCCTTGCGGGCGGCCTCGCGCCCGGGCTTGGGCGTGCCGAGCTCGCGCAGGTGGACGTAGTCGATCCCCTCGGCCTGCAGGCTGGCGGCCAGCACCGTCTTCGAGAAGCCGGCCCGCCGCGACGAGGGCACGGCGCGGACATCGATCAGCACCGCCACGCCGGCGTCCTTCAGCTTGCCGATCACCGCCTCCTGCGTGGCCGCCTCGTAGCCGATCGTCGCCAGCCGGTTCATGTCGGGTCCCCTCGTCTGCTAAGGGTTGGAAAAGAGGGGAAGTCGCCAGGCATGGATGGGTTCGTCGTCGAAGAGCCGCGCGCGCGGCGTATCGAGCTGCCGGAACGCGGCGGGGTCATGGCGGCCCTCGAGTTCGGCCCGCCGGACAGGCCCATCGACATCGTCTTCTCCCACGCCAACGGCTTCAACGCCCGGACCTACCGCACCATCCTGGCGCCGCTTTCGCCGCCGCTGAGGATACTGGCCCTGGACCTGCGCGGCCATGGCCGCACCGAGCTGCCGACGCCGACCGAGGGGCGCACCTCCTGGGACGGCCTGGCGGAAGACCTGCTGGCGGTCCTGACCACGCTGGACGTGCGCGACGCGGTCCTCTCGGGCCACTCCATGGGCGGGACCTCCAGCCTGCTCGCCGCCGCCCAGGCGCCGGAACGGGTGAAGGCCCTGGTGCTGTTCGATCCCGTCCTGCTGCCGCCCGGGTCCTCCGAGGCCTACCGGCGCGGCCAGGCGCCGGCCTCGGCGATGGAGATCGCCGCCCGCCGCCGCCGGGCGGTGTTCGAGAGCCGCCAGGAGGCGCTGGCCGCCTACACCGGCCGCGGCGCCTTCAAGAGCTGGAGCCCCGCCCAGCTCGCCGACTACGTCGCCGACGGCTTCCGGGACCGGCCCGACGGCCAGGTGGAGCTCGCCTGCGCGCCGGAGTGGGAGGCCTCCAACTTCGGGTCGCACGGCCACGACCCCTGGCCCGCGCTGCGCGCGCCGCCCTGCCCGGTGCGGATCTTCCGCGCCGAGCAGGCCTCCACCAGCTCCAGCCTGACGCCCCACCTGGACGAACTGGCCGCCGCCGGCGTCCGCATCGAGACCGTCCCCGGCACGACCCACTTCCTGCCCATGGAGCGGCCGGACGTGGTCAGGGCGGGGCTCAGCGACATCTGACCTCTCCCTCCGCCCGCGGAGGGAGAGGGTTGGGAGAGGGAGGCCCGGCCTTACCGCAGCTTCGGCGCTGGCGGCCCTTCGCTTCGCTGCGGGCCCCTCACCCCACCCTCTCCCCGCAAGCGGGGAGAGGTCTTCAGAGCGTCAGCTCCGCGTAGGCCTCGCGGCGGATGGCCGCCTGGGCCTCGGGGGGCATCTTGATGACCTTGCGGGCGTCGAGGTCGAGGCTGATGACGATGGCTTCGGCCACGCCCCAGGGCCGCCCGGTCTCCGGGTCCAGCAGCCAGTGGATCAGCCGGCGCACCCGCTCGTCGCAGTCCGACAGGCCCGAGCGCAGCACGTAGCGGTCGCCGGCCCTCGGCCAGCCGAAGTAGAGCAGCCGGTACTCGAGCGCCGCCCCGCCGATCCGCGCGCCTTCCGGGGCGCCGTTGGCCACCAGCTGCGAGGTCGCGCCGCCGAACACCTGCGAGATGCCGTCCGACAGCTTGCTCATGAACAGTTCCGGCCGCATGCGGCCGAAGGCGTCGCAGTCGCGCACGTCGAACACCCCGCGGCCCGCACGCCGCAGGTTCAGCGCCTCGGCGCGCTGGAGGCTGGCGGCGCTTACGACCGGATCCAGACGGATGCTGCGCGGGGCGGCGTAGTCCTCGAGTTCGACCTGCAGCGCCTTCGCCCGCTCGCGGATCCGCTGCGGCCAGGGGAAGGGACGGCCCTCCTCGGCGGTCACGTGGGCCACGACCGTGTTGAAGGTGGCGCAGGGCTCGCCGTTCGGATGGAAGAGGGTCAGCAGCAGGCGCGCCTCGCACTCGCCCATCTCCAGCACGCCGCCGGTCATGAAGAGGAAGCTGCCCGGGTGGGCCTCACGCAGGAAGCGGATGTGGTGCTCGCGGACCACCAGGGTGGCCTGGGCCCCCGGCGCGAACACCCGCGGCATGCCGAGCTCGGCCGCCAGGCCCGCCAACCCGTCCATGGCCTTGGCCACATAGTACCGCACGTTCATGTGGCCCATGCGGTCGCATTCCCAGGTGTTGACCCCGCCGCCCCAGACCTCGACCGCCGCCACGTCCCCGCTCCCCGTACGCTTGCGGCGCGGACCTTAAAAAGGAGCGGCGCTGCGATCAAACCCGCGGCGCCCCGCTCCCCCGTTTTGGGGAGGCGGGCGGCTCAGGGCTTGCCTTCGACCGGATCGCCGCCCGGGCCGAGGCGGCCGTCGTTCGCCGAATGGGGAACGTCTTCGCCGTCGGTGGTGGCGTCCCCCATGCCCTCGTGCTCGTTCTGGCGCGGGGTCGAGAAGGTCCGGCCCTCGCCCGTCACCTGCTCGGACCGGCCGGTACGCTCGACGGCGTCATGCTGGTCGACCGAGGGGTAGCGTTCGGCGCCGGCGTTCTTCCTCGCGGCGTCCAGCGGCTGGGCGGCGTTCTCGTCGCGGCCTTCGCTCTGCAGCTTGTCGTTGTCGGCCATCGTCTCCTCCTGTCGGGGTCCACCGCTCTAGCGCGTCAGGCCGCCCGCCCGTTCCGGCCGCCGGATCGCGCCGGGCGCGGTTTCGTGGCAATCTCGCGCCAGGGGGAGACGACGCCATGTTCGGCCGACAACGCGCCCGCCCGCCGGTGGAGATGATCCGACGGCACAGCCTGGCCACGCGGCTGACCCACTGGACGAACGTTCTGGCCGTCCTGGTGCTGCTGCTGAGCGGCCTTCAGATCTTCAACGCCCACCCGGCCCTCTACTGGGGCGAGGCCTCGCGCTTCTCCGATCCGTGGATCGCCATGGTCGCGGCCGAGCGCGGCGGCGAGTTCGTCGGCCTGACGCGGATCGGCGATGCGGTGTTCGAGACCACTGGCGTGTTGGGCTTCTCCGGCGAGGTCCGCGGCTTTCCGGCCTGGGCGACGCTGCCCAGCTACCGCTCGCTGGCCGACGGGCGGCGCTGGCATTTCTTCTTCGCCTGGGTGTTCGTGATCAACCTGGCGATCTACCTGGCCGCCGGCTTCCTCAGCGGCCACTTCCGCCGCGACCTCCTTCCCGAACGGGACCAGGTCGGCGCCCGGCATGTCCTGCGCGAGATCGCCAACCACGCGCGGCTGCGCTTCCCCAAGGGCGCAGAGGCGCGGCGCTACAACCTGATCCAGAAGCTCACCTACCTGGTGGTGGCGTTCGTCCTGCTGCCGCTGATGCTGCTGACGGGGCTGTCCATGTCGCCGGCCTTCGGGGCGGTCGGCTACGGCCTCATCGAGCTGTTCGGCGGGCGCCAGTCGGCGCGGACGCTGCACTTCATCTCGGCCGCGCTCATCGCCCTGTTCGTGGTCGTCCACGTGGCCATGGTCTTCGCCGCCGGGGCCTGGAACAACATCCGGGCGATGGTCACCGGCCGGTTCGCCATCCGGCGGGAAGAGGAGGGGCGCGCGTGAGCGGGATCGATCGCCGCGGCTGGCTGAGGGGCGCGGCCGCCTCCGCCGGGGGCCTGATGCTCTCGGCCTGCGACCGCCTGACCCAAAGCCAGGGCGTGCAGCGGACCCTGGCCGGCGCCGAGGGGCTGACGAAGCTGGTCCAGCGGGGCCTCTTTCCCCGCACGGCGCTGGCCCCGGAGTTCGGCCCCGAGGACATCTCCCCCGACTTCCGCGCCAACGGGACCCGCAACCCGCAGGACCCCGGCTACGTCGCCCTGAGGGACTCCGGCTTCGCCGGCTACCGCCTGGTCGTCGACGGCCTGGTCGAGCGGCCGCTGGCCCTGTCGCTGCCCGAGTTGCGCGCCCTGCCCGGCCGCAGCCAGATCACCCGCCACGACTGCGTCGAGGGCTGGTCCAGCATCGGCAAGTGGACGGGGGCCCGGCTCTCGGCGGTGCTGCAGGCGGCGGGGCTGAGGGACGAGGCCCGGTTCATCGTCTTCCACTGCGCCGACAAGCTCGAGCCGACGCCGGACGAGAGCGGCCGCTACTACGAGAGCATCGACCTCGAGGACGCTTTCCACGAGCAGACCATCCTGGCCTACGACATGAACGGCGCGCCCCTGCCGGTGCCGCACGGGGCGCCGGTCCGGCTGCGCGTCGAGCGCCAGCTCGGCTACAAGCACGCCAAGTACGTCATGCGCATCGAGGCGGTGGACAGCCTCGCAAGGCTCGGCCGCGGCAAGGGCGGCTACTGGGAGGACCGCGGCTACGAGTGGTACGCGGGCATCTAGTACGCGAGGCCGAGGCCGGAGTTCGGGCTGGAACGCGGGCGGTCCTGGAAGAACCGGCTGACCATCTGCTCGCCGTCCCACAGTTCAGCGCGGACATAGTTCGGGCGCTGATGAAGCAGGTCCAGCGTCAGGCCCCTGGCCTCGGCCAGCGAGGCCTCAGGCAGGACTTCCATGTAGGGCACCTGGCCCTCGCCTTCGTAGAGATAGCATATGTAAGGCATGGCGCTCTCCAGTGTTGGGCGGGAGCGCGCGGCTACGTTGCGAGCCGCTTCGATCTCTCGTCGCCGACTTGCGGGTTACTCGTCGACGATGACGGGAGTTTACACCCAAAGGGGCGGGTACGCGAATGCTTCCCTCCCCTTCAGGGGAGGGTGGCCCGTAGCGGAGCGACGGGACGGGGAGTCCGGATCCTGCAGGGCGCAAGGTTCCCAGCGCCCTGCAGGATCGTCACTTCCCCACCCCGCCGATGCTTCGCATCGTCGACCCTCCCCTGAAGGGGAGGGATGGCGTCAGGCGGCCTTGTTGAACAGGTCCGCCCAGCGGCGCTTCTTGCGGGCCTTCCAGGAGCCGCGGTGCCAGGCGTCGGAGGCGATCAGCGGGACCACGGTGGTGGCCTCGGCGAACACCATCTGCTCCCAGGTCACGTCCACCTTGCCCCAGGAGCAGGCCTCCTTGAGGGTCGAGGACGAGCAGGCGCCGTCGCGCACGTCCGCCACCGTGATCTGGATGGCGTATTTGTGCATCTCGGCCTCGTGGCCGAGGATCTCGGCGCAGACCACGGTGTCCTGCGCAAAGTTCTTCGGCACGCCGCCGCCGACCATGAACAGGCCGGTGGTGCCGGCCGCCAGCTTGATGTCGGTCAGCTCGCGGAAGTCGGCGATGGAGTCGATGGTCAGGTACGGCTTGCCGGCCTTCATCCGCTCCACCTGGTGCTTCACGAGGCCGAAGCCGGCGGAAGAGTCGGTGAAGGCGGGGCAGAAGATCGGAACCCCCTCCTCGTAGGCGGTCTGGATCAGGCTGCCGGCCTTCTTGGCGTTCCCGGCCGCCAGCCACTTGCCCATCTCGTAGATGAACTCACGGCTGGAGTAGGGGCGCGGCTCGAGCGCGTTGGCGATCTCGTAGATCGTCGCGTCGCACGCCTGCAGCTCTTCCTCGTCGATGTAGGTGTCGTAGATGCGGTCGATGTAGAGCGCCCGCAGGTCCCGGTCGTCGACGTTGGCCTGGGCCTGGTAGTGCTTGAAGCCGAGGGCTTCGAAGAAATCCATGTCGATGATCGAGGCGCCGGTGGAGACGATCGCATCGATCATCCCGTACTTCACCATGTCCCGGTAGATGTGCATGCAGCCGCCGGCGCTGGTCGACCCGGCCAGGGTCAGCCAGTTGGAGCAGTCCGCATCCTCCAGGGCCATGGAGAAGATGTCGGCCGCACGGGCCGTGTCGCGGCTCGTGAAGCTCATCTGCCGCATCGAATCGATGATCGGACGGGCGTCGTACTGGTCGATGGCCACGTGCTCGACGGTGCGCGAGAGCAGTTCGGCCTTTTTGTTGGTCTGAACGTTAGCGTTCATCTTCGGAAGTTCCCTTCTGAGGGTGAGCGCCCGTCCAAGATAAAGGGCGCGGCCGGGACGGAGCGACCGACCGCGCCTTCAACAGATCAGCGAGGAGGTTATTTCCTCCGGCGCTTCTTCGACCGCGCACGCGACAGGCGTACGACGTTCTGCGTCTCGGCCTTCGGCACCGGGATGGACCGGCGCGCGAGGCCGTACATGGAGGCCATCGGCGCGTCTTCAACTGCGACCGTTTCGGCGTCGCCGAAGCCGTTGAAGCGCGTGTTCATGGCCACGCCGTAGGCGCCCAGCATGCCGATCTCGACGTAGTCGCCTTCGCTCACGTCTTCCGGCAGCCAGAACGGGCCCGGCATGTGGTCGAGGGAATCGCAGGTCGGCCCGTAGAAGCGAAAGGGCTTGAGGTTCCCCTCGACTTCCTTGGCTTCGCCGTCCTCGCCGCGGATGAGCTTCACCGGGAACGGCCACTTGGTGTGCGCCGCATCGAACAGGCTGCCGTAGCTGCCGTCGTTCAGGTAGAGCGCATCGCCCTTCTTCAGCTCGACCTTGGTCAGGATGGACGAGGCCTCGGCGACCAGCGCCCGGCCCGGCTCGCACCACAGCTCGGTGGTCTCGTGCACCATCATCTCGGCGAAGCCGCGGTCGATGGAGTCGAGGTAGTCGCCCAGCTGCGGCGGGACCATGCCCGGGTAGACCGACGGGAAGCCGCCGCCCACGTCGACCACGTCGGCGAGCACGCCGGCGCGGACCAGGGCGCGCGAGGCCTGGGCCAGGGCCGCCTGGAAGGCGGTCGGCCGCATGCACTGGCTGCCCACGTGGAAGGAGACGCCCATCAGCTCCTGGGTCGCGCGGCGGGCGGCGAGCAGCAGGCCGGGAGCCTGATGCGCATCGACGCCGAACTTGCCCGACAGCGAATAGGCCGCTCCGTCCGCCTGCACGCCCAACCGGACGATCAGGTTGAGGTCCTTGGCGCCGTTCGTCGCCTCGATGAGCTTGGCCAGCTCCTCGTGCGTGTCGAGCGCGAAGGTCTTCACGCCGTGGTCGAAGTAGGCCTGCGCGATGGCGCGGCGGCTCTTCACCGGGTGCATGAAGGCCATGCGCGCGCCCGGAGCGAACTGCGACACCAGCTCGATCTCGGGGACCGAGGCCACATCGAAGGACGTCACCCCGTTCGCCACCAGGGTCTCGATGACCCACGGCGAAGGGTTCGCCTTTACGGCGTAGAAGACGTCGCCTTTGAAATTATCCTGGAACCAGCGCGCCGCTACGGCCACCGCATCCGGTCGCGCAAGTGCGACAGGACGCTCCGGGGACCGCTCGCGGACCAGGTCCAGGGGCGTATGGTACCTTTGCACCTCACGCAACCCCCAACGGATTGTTGAACCCAGACCGGCGTTAGCAGCGCTTGTTAGGACATCGGGTCCGCCGGAGCCGTGCGAAATAGGGACTACGACCCGGGATGTAAAGTCTTTTTGGGATGCGGCGCATGCACGCGCGCCGCGTCTCTGGACCCCAGGGCGGCGGACGTGTCATGAAACCATCGCAAGCGGAGGCGATCAACGCGCCAGTCGTTTGCGCGTGCTCACGTTTTTGGGGGAAGCCAGGGATCCATGTCCGACGCGGCGGTGCTTTCGGTGCGCAACGTGTCGAAGAGCTTCGGTTCCCGCCGCGCCCTCGATGGGGTTTCGGTGGACGTGGCCAAGGGCGAGATGATCGCCCTGATCGGCCCGTCCGGTTCGGGCAAGTCGACGCTGCTTCGCTCGATCAGCGGCCTACAGACCATCGATCCCGGCGAGGGCCGGATCGACGCCTTCGGCGGCTCGGTGCAGGCCGCGGGCAAGCTTTCGGACAAGGTCCGCGAGGCGCGCAAGCGCATCGGCTTCATCTTCCAGCAGTTCAACCTGGTCGGCCGGCTGCCGCTGTTCACCAACGTCGCGCTGGGCTCCCTGGGCCGGATCTCGCCGCTGCGCGGCACCCTGGGCCTGTGGCCGAGCGAGACCAAGCAGGCGGTGATGCAGGCTCTCGCCCGGGTCGGCATCGCCGAATACGCCGGCCAGCGCGCGGGCACCCTGTCCGGCGGCCAGCAGCAGCGGGCGGCCATCGCCCGGGCGCTGGTGCAGCGGGCCAAGATCATCCTGGCCGACGAGCCGGTGGCGTCTCTGGACCCGGTGTCGGCCCGCCGGGTCATGGAGACCCTGCACGCGCTGAACGCCGAGGACGGTCTGACCGTCGTCGTCACCCTGCACCAGGTGGACTACGCCCTGCGCTATTGCCGGCGGGTGATCGCCCTCAAAGAGGGCAGGATCGTCTACGACGGCCCTCCCGAGGGCCTCGACCGCACGCGCCTCATCGACATCTACGGCCCCGAGTTCGAGGACGTCTTCTGGGAAGGAGCGCCCAAATGATCAGCCGACGCCTCATGCTGGGCGCCAGCTTCGCCGCCCTGGCCCTCGCCGCCTGCGAGGGCGGCGCCGACAAGGCCAAGGCCCCCGAAGGCCCGCCGAAGGTCATCAACTTCTCGATCCTGGCGACCGAGAACTCCTCCAGCCTGGAGACCTTCTGGAAGCCGATCCTGGCGGACATGGAGAAGTCCATCGGGATTCCGGTGAAGCCCTTCTATGCGACCAACTACACCGCCCTCATCGAGGCGCTGCGGTTCAAGCAGATCGACGCGGGCTGGTTCTCCAACCAGTCGGGCCTGGAGGCGGTGCGCCGCTCGGGCGGAGAGGTCTTCGCCCGCACCTTCGACCCCTCCGGCGAGGACGGCTACAAGTCGGTGCTGATCGTGCCGGCGAACAGCAAGACCACCCTGGCCGACGTGCTGAAGTGCGACCGCAGCCTCAACTTCGGCATCGGCGACGCCAAGTCGACCTCCGGCACCCTGGCCCCGATGACCTACCTGTTCGCGCCCAACGGCGTCGATCCGCAGACCTGCTTCCGGACCGTCAAGGCGGCCAACCACCAGGCGAACCTGTTCGCTGTCGCCCGCGGCCTCCTGGACGTGGCGACCAACAATTCGACCGCCATCCGCCTGCAGCGCGAGCGCGGCTCGCCGGTGCCCGACCAGGTCCGGGTGATCTGGGAATCCCCCAAGCTGCCGGAGGACCCGATCGTCTGGCGCAAGGACCTCGATCCGGCGGCGAAGGAGAAGATCCGCCAGTTCTTCCTCACCTACGGCAAGGGCGAAGGCCCCGAAGCCGAGCGCCAGCGCAAGCTGCTGTCGCAGCTGTCGATCGGCGGCTTCCTGCCGGCCGACAACGCCCACCTGATCCCCGTGCGCGAGATGGAGGCCACCGAGGCCCTGCTGAGCGCCAAGAACAGCGGCGATCAGGCCCGCATCGCCGAGGCCCAGAAGGCCTTCGACGCGATCCGCGCCGAGCGCGCCGCCCTCGAGGCCAAGACCGGCCAGCCCATCGTCGGCCAATAGCCCAGTGACAGACGCAACCTCCCAAGCCGCCGGCCTGCAGCCGCCCGCGCGCCCGCTGGGCCAGCGGGTGTTCGACATCCTGCTGTGGGGCGGCCTCGCCCTGCTGCTGCTGGTCAGCTTCGGCCCGGCCGAGATCTCCAAGCTGCCGCAGCTGTTCCAGAACACCGAGAACATGCGCCAGTACGGGCGCGAGTTCATCCGGCCGGACTGGACCGACCTGTCGCTTTACGTCCGGCAGATGTGGCTGACGGTGCAGATGGCCCTGTGGGGCACCTTCCTGGCGGTGATCCTGGCCATCCCGCTGGGCCTGCTGGGCGCGCGCAACGTCTCCCCGCCCGGGGTGCAGCTGGTCGTGCGGCGGCTCATGGACGTGCTGCGCTCGGTCCCCGACCTGGTCATCGGCACCTTCTTCGTGGCGGCTGTCGGCCTCGGCCCGTTCGCGGGCGTGATGGCCCTGGCGCTGAACACCGGCGGGGTGCTGGGCAAGCTGTTCTCCGAGGCGGTGGAGGCGATCGACCGCGGCCCGGTGGAGGGCGTTCGCGCCACCGGCGCCACCAAGCTGCAGGAGATCATCTGGGGGGTGATCCCGCAGGTGGCCCCGCTGTGGACTTCCTATGGCCTCTACCGGTTCGAATCCAACAGCCGGGCGGCCACGGTGCTCGGGCTGATCGGGGCCGGCGGCATCGGCCAGGTGCTGTTCGATTCCCTCAACAGCTTCGCCTACAGCAAGGTGGCCGCCATCGCCCTGGTGATCGTCATCGCAGTAACGCTGATCGACCTCCTCTCGCAGACCATCCGCTCACGTCTCATCTAAGCTGCACATTTGTCGCAGGACTGACGCAAAAGCTTCAACTTTGAGCAGCCGAACCTTCACACTTCGAAGGTAACCACCTGCCGCGGACGCGATCCGGCGTCCTCAGAGGGAAATGCAATGCGATCCAGGTTTTGCGCGGCCGCTCTTGCGGGCTTCGCCGTCTCGGGCGCCGCCGCCGGCCAGGCGCTGGCGCAGGACACCCCCACCATCGAATTCGGCATGCGCGCCTTCGTCGACTACGTCGAGATCGACGCCGAACGCGAGGTTGGCGATGAGTTGAACGACGACGACATCCGCCTGCGCCTGGGCCGGCTGTGGGCCGAGGGCGACCTGACCGAGAAGCTCTCCTACAAGGCCGAGATCGACTTCGGGCTGGAAGAGATCGTCTGGCAGGACGTCTTCCTGTCCTATGCGCTGAACGACACCAGCAAGGTGACCGTCGGCAACATCAAGACCCTGTCGCTGGAGAACCTCACCTCCGACGCCGTCACCACCTTCATGGAACGCGGTCCCTACAACGACGTGCTGGGCCTGGGCCGGCTCGTCTCGCTGGAAGCCAAGACCGGCGGCGACAACTGGACCGCCGCGGCGGCCGTCACCGGCGAGAGCCTGAACGACGTCGACACCCACCCCCAGGAGGTCGGGGTCAGCCTGCGCGGCACCTTTGCGCCGATCAACGAGGACCGCCAGAAGGCGCACCTGGGGGCCTGGGTGCGCCAGCGCGACCGGGACGCGCCCAGCCGCCTCAACTACCGCCTGCGCCCGAACACCAACTTCGGCCCGCGGTTCGTCAGCACCTCCTCGTTCGGCGAGGCGGACACCACCCTGGGCCTCGAGGCCGCCTATGTGCACGGCCCCTTCGCGGTGCAGGGCGAGTGGGCGCACGTCGACGTGGACGGGACCACGAGCGATGCGCAGCTCAACACCTGGTACGCCTCCGGCAGCTGGTTCCTGACCGGCCACATGCGCAACTACAGCGCCAAGAACGGCCGGTTCGAGCGGGTGAAGGTGGAGAACCCGGTCACCAAGGGCGGCCTGGGCGCCATCGAGCTGGCGCTGCGCTACGACAACGCCGACCTCTCCGAAGCCCCCGGCGGCGGCGAGTACTCGGGCTGGACCGTCGGGGCCAACTGGCACCTGACCTCCAACACCCGGGTGATGTTCAACTATACCGACTCCGAGAACGACAGCGTCGCCCCCGGCGCGGATGTCGACGCCGAGGTCGCCCAGGTCCGATTCCAGTTCGAGTTCTAGACGCCCGGCCTCCTACCTCCCCCGCCCAGCGGCGGGAGGTAGGGGCGCGGCGGAGAGCCTACGCCGGGACCGCCTGCGAGGCGAAGTACAGGCTTCGCCCGACGAGGGCGCCGGTGCGGTCGTGGATGCGCACTTCGGCTTCCCCGGAGATCTCCGCCCACTGGGCGCCCAGCTGGTGCGCCTTGCGCTCGGCTTCCCCGCCCCGGAGGAACACGAGGTGCGCAGTCCCAGGGCCGCCTTCCACGGCCCAGCCGCCGGGGACGGCTTTCACGCTGATCACGGTCATGGCTCGACTCGAACTCGCCTCTGGCGCGAGCCGTGTAGAATCATTTCACGACAGTTGTGTGCCGGCGGGGTCGGATTCTCCGTCACCGGGCTGTCATCGAACCGGGCTAGCGCAGTCGCGAAGTGAACCGCCCGGGGGTCGCCATGGCCGGCGCCGAACTCTCCTGCCGCACCGTCTTCATCTCAGATGTCCACCTGGGCACCAGGGGGTGCCAGGCCGAGCGGCTGCTGGACTTCATCCGCGACCTGGACTGCGAGCGGCTCTACCTGGTGGGCGACATCGTCGACGGCTGGAAGCTGCGCAGCGGCTGGTGCTGGCCCCAGGCGCACAACGACGTGGTCCAGAAGATCCTGCGCCTGGCCCGCAAGGGCGTTGAGGTGATCTACGTGCCCGGCAATCACGACGACCGGGTGCGCGACTTCTGCGGCGTGCATTTCGGCGGCGTGGTGGTGGCGCGCGACGCCATCCACGAGGCCGCCGACGGGCGCCGCTACCTGGTCACCCACGGGGACGAGTTCGACGGCATCGTCCAGCACGCCAAGTGGCTCGCCTTCCTCGGCGACTACGGCTACCGGGCGCTGCTGTCGGCCAACACCCTGTTCAACCGCATCCGCCGGCGGCTGGGGCTGCGGGACTGGAGCCTGTCGGCCTACGTCAAGACGCGGGTGAAGAACGCGCTGCAGTTCATCGAGAACTTCGAGGCGGCGGTGGCCGACGAGGCCCGCCGGCGCGGCGTCGACGGGGTCATCTGCGGCCACATCCACAAGGCCGAGATCCGCACCATCGACGGCATCGTCTACATGAACGACGGCGATTGGGTGGAAAGCTGCACGGCCCTGGTGGAGGACCACCAGGGCCGCTTCTCGATCGTCAGCTGGAACCAGCCGATGGCCCGCCGCCTGCCGGCGCTCGTCCCGCAGGCGGCGTAACCCTTCATCGTCATCCCGCCAGAGAGCCGGGCCCCCGTGGCGCGCCGCCCTCGGTCCCGGATCGGCCTGGCGGCCGTCCGGGATGACGAGGTGGAGAGCTAGCTCTTCGGCGCGGCCATCGGCGTCAGGTTTTGCGCCGCCGCCTGCTGGGCCTTGCGCTCGGCGTCGGGCAGCGGGATCAGGCCGCGCTCCAGCAGGTAGCCGCCACGCCCGGCCGCCGCGTCGGAGACGAAGGCGGTGACGTAGGGCTGCAGCGCCGGCTTGGACGCCACGTTGGCCTTCTTCACATAGATGTAGAGCGAGCGGGACAGCGGATAGGAGCCGTCCGAGATCGCCGCCAGGGTCGGCTGCACGCCGCCGACGGAGGCGGGCTTCACCTTGTCGAGGTTGTTCTGCAGGAACGAGAAGCCGAACACGCCGACCGAGCCCGGGGTCTTCTCCAGGGTCTGGATGATGGCGTTGTCGTTCTCGCCGGAGTCGATCCAGGCGCCGTCGCTGCGCAGGGTGTGGGCCCGCTGCTTGAAGGCGTTCTCGTCCGAGCCCTTCAGCGCCTTCAGCGCCGGGACGGTCTGGGCGCCAGGCTCCATGGCCAGCTCGACGAAGGCGTCGCGGGTGCCCGAGGTCGGCGGCGGGCCGTAGACCTGGATGCGGTCGGCCGGCAGGCTCGGGTCGACGTCGCGCCAGGTCTTGGCGGCGTTGGGCGCAAAGCCCTGGCCGGCGGGGACCTCGGCGGCGAGCGCCTTGTAGAGATGCTCGACGTTCAGGTTGTAGTCGGCGCCGTTGCGGGCGTTGGCGACCACGATGCCGTCGTAGCCGACCTTCAGCTCGACGATGTCGGTGACCCCGGCCTGCTGGCAGGCGTCCCACTCGGACTTCTTCATCTGGCGCGAGGCGGTGGCCACGTCCGGATAGTTGGCGCCGACGCCGCCGCAGAACAGCTTGATGCCGCCGCCGGTGCCCAGGCTCTCGACCTTGGCGGCCGTGCCGCCGGTGGTGCGCGAGACCTGTTCGGAGACGCGGGTCGCGAACGGGAAGACGGTCGAGGAGCCGGCGACCCAGACCTGGTCGGCGCTTCCGCCGCCGCCGCCGGCGGCGCCTTCGCCGCCCGGCGCGCCGGCCGCCTGCTTGTTCGCATCGCCGCCTTGGCCGCAGCCGGCCAGCGCGAGCGCGGCGCTCGCCGCGGCGAGGGTGGAAATCAGTCGCATGTCAGGGCTCCCATTGAGGCGCCCGCCGCCTAACACCCCTATACGACAGTTCAGCGACAGTTGGGTGACAGGTTTCACCAGTGACCACCCCATTCCGCTCATCCCGGCGAAGGCCGGGACCCAGATCCAGAACTCAGATGAGGGTGGAAGACCGCGGCGCTCGTGGAGCCCGCCTCTGCGCCCGCCATTCTGGGTCCCGGCCTGCGCCGGGATGAGCGGGACTGGGGGCGCTACGCCGCCTTCGGCCGGCGGCGCACGCGGGCCAGCCGCCGCAGCCGCCGCCAGAAGCGGGTCTTCTCGGGCTCCGGGTAGGGCTGCAGGTTGCGCAGGAAGTCCTCGGCGCAGTTCTTCCAGGAAAAGGTCTCGGCGAAGGCGCGCACCCGCCCCCGGTCGAGCGTCAGGCACTCCAGGCAGGCCTCACGCAGGCCCTCGGTGGCGGTCTTGGCCAGCACGCCGGCGCCGGAACCCGGGATGATGTCGATGGGCCCCGGGGCCGGATAGGCCGCGACCGGCGTGCCGGTGGCCATGGCCTCCAGGATCACCAGCCCGAAGGTGTCGGTGAGCGAGGGGAAGACGAACACGTCGGCGCAGCCGTAGTGGGCGGCCAGCTCGGCCCCGCTCTTGAAGCCGGTGAACACCACCTGCGGGTGCTTGAGCGCCAGCTCCTCCTTCTGCGGCCCGTCGCCGACCACCACCTTGGTCCCCGGCAGATCGAGGCCGAGGAAGGCGTCGATGTTCTTCTCCACCGCCACCCGGCCCACGTAGAGGAAGATCGGCCGGGGCAGGTGGGCGAAGATGTCCGGCTCGGTCGGCCGGCGCGGATGGAAGAGCTCGGTGTCCACGCCGCGCGACCAGGAGGAGATGTTGCGGAAGCCGTGGCGGGAGAGCTCGTCGCGCATGGTCGGGGTGGCCACCATCAGCCGGCCGGACGGCTTGTGGAACCACTTCATGTAGGCGTAGCCGGCGGCCAGCGGCACAGGCAGCCGGGCCGAGACGTATTCCGGGAAGCGCGTGTGGTAGCTGGTCGTAAACGGCAGCTTCCACTCCACGCAGATGCGCCGGGCCGCCAGGCCGATCGGCCCTTCGGTGGCGATGTGGATGGCCTCGGGCTCGAAGGCCTTGAACCGCTCCTGCACCGGCTCGTAGACGCCGATCGCCACCTTGATCTCAGGATAGGTGGGCAACGGGAAGGTCTTGAACTGGTCGGGACTGACGACCTCCACCTGATGGCCCATCGCCTTCAGCTCTTGCACCACGCGGGTCAGCGTACGGACCACGCCGTTGACCTGCGGCTCCCAGGCGTCGGTGGCCAGCAGGATGCGCATGGGCTTGTGGGTGTCGGCGTGGGGGACCAGGGTCTCCTTGGCCGGCTGGACGGGCGGCTTTTCGCGGGCCACCGCCTGGGTCTGGATCCAGGCCCAGAAGGCGCCCAGCAACGCTTCCTTAGTCGGGAAGTGGCGATAGACCGTCCGCTCGCCGACCTTGGCCTCGGCGGCGATCTCGGCGAAGGACAGATCCTCGAGCGAAGTGGTCTCCAGCCGCCGGCCGACGGCGCGCAGGATCTCGTCACGGGTGGCCGCCTTCTGCCGGTCGCGCAGCGAGGGGCCCGAAGGGGCGTCGTTCATGACAGCCGCACTGTCATGAGTTCGGCTCTGCTGTCAACCGGTTCAGAACCCGATTCGCATAACGGCGGATTGCCGGATGGGCGACATTGTGGGTCGCCAGCGCCACTTTTGCGGGCGAATTTGCGATCCCACCAACAAAAGTGAAGCTCGCCCCTGGCGCCCCGCCGTGGACGAGCATAGGTAGGCCACCACCAAGCGCCTCCCCGTCGCCATGGACATTCGAACCTATCCCGCCAAAGAGACC
The DNA here is from genome assembly GCF_042681205.1 of Phenylobacterium terrae. Taxonomy (NCBI): domain Bacteria; kingdom Pseudomonadati; phylum Pseudomonadota; class Alphaproteobacteria; order Caulobacterales; family Caulobacteraceae; genus Phenylobacterium; species Phenylobacterium terrae. The sequence goes on along the minus strand of NZ_JBHUEY010000001.1, from coordinate 1,826,958 downwards.
CCGAAGTCTCGCCGGACCCGCGCGCGCATCCTCGATGCGGCCATGCGGCTGTTCGCCGAGGTGGGCTACCACGCCGCCACCAACGCGCTCATCGCGGAGGCGGCGAACCTGACGCGCGGAGCCATGCTCTACCACTTCCCGAGCCGGGAGGAGCTGGTCGAGGCCGCCATCGCCCACATCGAGGTCGAGCGGGCGCGTCTGTTCGAGGACGCCGCCGCCAAGCCGGCGCTGCCGGGGATCGACTCCGCCGAGCACGCCATCGACGCCTATTGGGCGCTGCTGCACACCACCCCCTTCATCGCCTTCGCCGAGCTGGAGGCCGCGGCCCGCACCGACCCGATGCTGCGCGAGCGGCTGGCCGGCGCGCAGAGCGCCTTCGACCACAACCAGGTCGGCGACCGCTTCCTGGCGCTGGCCCAGGCCGGTGAGGACCCCAGGTTCCAGACCAGCCGCGACCTCGGCCGCTTCCTGCTGGAGGGCCTGGCGCGCGGCTCGATGACCTACGACGAGGAGGCCCGCCGGGCCCGCCTGCTGCAGGTCGTCAAGCGCGCGGTGCGCGTCCTCAACCGCAAGGGCGACATCCACGACCTCTGGCCGGAGTGAACCTCCCTCCCCTTCATGGGGAGGGTCGGCGATGCGAAGCATCGACGGGGTGGGCAAGTGTGGGACCGCCATGACGCTGGCCGGATAACTCTCAGCTGACACGTGATGTCCCCACCTGGCCCTCGCAGCGCTCGGGTCCGCCCTCCCCATAAAGGGGAAGGGAAGCTAAGCCGCCTTCTTCGTCTTCTTCTTCGCGGCCTTGTCGCGCTTCTTCTCGGCCTTCTCGACCTTCTCGGCCTTGGCCGGCCGCTCGCCCGACAGCAGACCCGTGAGCATCTCCAGGAACGCCGCCCGGCGGCCTCGGCCGCCGACGCGCTTCAGCAGGCGCTCGTCGGCGGCGCTCATCCGGGCGCGGGCCTCGGCGAGGGCCTCGCGTCCGGCCTCGGACAGATGTACCGCGTTGGCCCGCCCGTCGGTCTCCGACCGCTCGCGGACCAGCAGGCCCTTGACGATCATCCGGCTGGTGAGCTCGGCCAGGGTGGAGCGGTCGATGCCGGTGAGCTGGACGAGCTCGGACTGCGCCGCGCCCTCCTTGGCCTCGACAGCGGCCAGCAGGGCGAACTGGCGCTGGGTCAGGCCGCCCGCCCCGAACGTCTCGGCGTGGAGGTCGTCGGCGAGCTGGACGGCCCGGTGCAGCAGATGGCTGACGGAGCTTTCGAGCGCCGCCACGCCAGCCTTTTCCTCGGACTTGGCCTTCGCCATGCGGCGGCCCGCTCCCGCTGATTCGGCCAAGCTTTAGCCGCCAAACGCGTCAGTTTGACGACAAAGCTCCGTGCACGGCGGATCCCTACTCGGTCGGCGGCGGGGCCGGCTCGTCCTCGTGATGCTTCATCATCAGCGGGATCTGGGTGAACGAGAAGACCAGCGCCAGGATCTGCAGGCCGGGGAAGCGGAAGGCGACCCACACCGCCTCCGGCTGGGTGCGCCAGACGATCTCGTTGAGCACCGCCACGCAGGCGAAGAATATCCCGTAGCGCAGGGTCAGCGTGCGCCAGGCCGCGTCCGGCAGGCGGAAGGCCTCGCCCAGCAGCGCCTTCAGCGGATTGCGCTTCAGCGCCATGCCGCCCAGCAGGAAGGCGGCGAAGCCGAGGTTGATCACCGTCGGCTTCACGTAGATGAAGCGCGGATCCTTGAAGACCAGGGTCAGGCCGCCGAACAGCAGGGCCGCCCCGCCGGCCACCAGCGGCATGGGGGCGATCCGCTTCTCGACCACGAAGCCGACCACCAGGGCGACGGCCGAGCCGGCCACCAGCGCCGCCGTCGCCTTGACGACGTCGCGGGTGACCAGGAAGGCCAGGAGGAACAGCAGCGGGCCGAAGTAGTCGACGAAGGCGCGCACGCGCCGCTGGGTCTTGCTGGCGCTCATGCGTCCTCCAGGCCGACGAGCGAGCGGGCGAAGGCCCGGGCCCGGAACGGCTGCAGATCGTCGATCCCCTCGCCCACCCCGATCAGCTTGATCGGCGAGTCCGAGGCCTGGGCGACCGGCACCAGCACCCCGCCGCGGGCGGTGCCGTCCAGCTTGGTCATGACGATGCCGGTGACCCCGATCTGGTTGCCGAAGATGTTCTCCTGCGCCAGCGCATTGCGCCCGACGGTGGCGTCCAGCACCAGCAGCACCTCGTGCGGCGCCTCCGGCTCCACCTTCTTCACGACGCGGATGATCTTCAGCAGCTCGTCCATCAGCCCCTGCTTGTTCTGCAGCCGGCCGGCGGTGTCGATCAGCACCACGTCGTAGCCTTCGGCCTTGGCCCTCTCGACGGCGTCGTACGCCAGACCCGCCGCGTCGGCCCCGGTGGGGCGGCTCATGAAGTCGGCGCGGGCGCGATCGGCCCAGACCTTCAGCTGCTCCACGGCGGCGGCCCGGAAGGTGTCGCCGGCGACGATCAGGACCTTGGCCCCGCGCGAGGTGAGGTCGGCGGCGATCTTGCCCAGCGTCGTCGTCTTGCCCGAGCCGTTCACGCCGATGAACATCACCACGTAGGGCCGGACGCCGGAAAGCGGCTCGAAGTCGCCTTCGCGAGCGGCGAGCTCGTCGCCGATGGCCGCGGCCAGGGCCTCCTTGATCTCCCGCTCGTCGGCGCTCTTGCCGAAGCGCTCCTCGGCGAAGCGGTTGCGGATCCGGGCCGCCGAATAGGGCCCGAGGTCCGCCTCGATGAGCATCTCCTCGAGCTCGTCGAGCCTCTCCTCGTCCAGCGGCTGTTTGCTGAAGCTCCCGACGACCTGGTCGGTCATCGCCTTGGAGGAGCGGGACAGGCCGTCGGCCAGCCGCTGGAACCAGCCCTTCTTGGGTTCGGTCATGGAGGCGCCTTCTAGCTGTCCGCGATCAGGCCGTCACCCTCGCCCGCGCGGGCGGGCCCGCTTAAGGTCCGCGGCATGGACGCGCTGCAGAGCACCCTGGCCCTCCTCGACTTCGCGGCGGTCTTCGTCTTCGCCGCCACCGGCGCGCTGGCGGCGGCGCGGCGCAAGCACGACATCGTCACCTTCGGCTTCTTCGCGGCCATAACGGGCGTCGGCGGCGGCACGCTCCGCGACCTCCTCATCGATGCGCCGGTGTTCTGGATCGACCGCCCGTCCTACCTCGTGGTCTGTCTGGCGGCCGGGACCGCGGTCTGGGTGTTCGGCCAGCGCAGGTTCCGCGCCCGCCTGCTGCTCTGGCTCGACGCCCTGGGCCTGGCCGCCTACGCCGTCGTCGGCGCGGCCAAGGCCTCCGCGTTCGGCGTCCCGCCCCTGCCGGCCATCGTCATGGGCGTGCTGACCGCCACCTGCGGCGGCATCATCCGCGACGTGGTGGCCGAGGAGCCGTCGGTGCTGCTGCGCCGCGAGATCTACATCACCGCCGCCTTGCTGGGCGCGGCCGTGTTCGTGGGCCTGCAGCTCCTCGGGATCGCCGCCCTCCCCGCCGGCCTCGCCGGCTTCGCCGCCGCCCTGGCCCTGCGCGCCTGCGCCATCGTGTTCAACTGGTCCATGCCGCGCTTTCCGGGCAAGGACGAGGGTTAGCCTTCCCTCCCCTTCAGGGGAGGGAGAGATCACCGCGGCGGCCACTCGGCGGTGTCGTGGTCGGGGTGCTGGTAGGAGACGATCGAGCCGTGGTGCTCGGAGAGCGTCTGCGACCCGCCGACCTCGATCCGCCGCACGTCCGGGATCTCGTGCACCCAGGGCAGGGCCCGGTCCGTCGCCAGCTGGACCTGCGGCTTGATCGGCGATGGATCGTCGAAGGCGCCGATGGCCAGGTCGATCACCTCGTCGCTGCACTCGAAGGTCAGCGGCGTGCCGCAATCGCGGCAGAAGCCGCGCCGGACCTTGTTCGAGCTCTGGAACGTCGCGCGCTCGCCGCGGGTCCAGGTCAGCTCGGCGAGCCTGACGCTGACCAGCGGCCCGTAGAAGGCGCCGAAGGCCTTCTGGCACATGCGGCAGTGGCAGATGCTGGCCCGGCCGAGGGCGCCGTCCACGCGGAACCGGACCGCGCCGCATTGGCAGCCGCCGGTGATCGGGCCGGTCACCGCACGAGTTCCGCAACCGCCCGGGCGCCGTCGCGTCCGACGATCCGCATGGCGGCGATCTCGCCGGCGGGCGTCTCGCCTGTGAAGGCGATCTCGGTGAAGTCGGCGGCGCGGGCCAGGCCCGGCCGCTCGACCAGCGCGGCGACGGTCCGCCCGACCTGACGCTCCAGGTGCCGGCTCAGCGCCGCCTCGCCCGCCTCGCGCAGCCGGGCGGCTCTCGCCTTAACCACCGGCCGCGGCAGCTGCGGCATGCGCGCAGCCGGCGTGCCGGGCCTCGGGCTGAACGGGAAGACGTGCAGGAAGGAAAGCTCCGCCTCCTCCACCAGCGCCAGGGTGTTCTCGAACATCGCCTCGGTCTCGGTGGGGAAGCCGGCGATCAGGTCGGCGCCGAAGGCCACGTCGGGACGCACCGCGCGCACCTCGCGCACCAGCTTCAGGGCGTCGGCCCGCAGGTGGCGCCGCTTCATCCGCTTCAGGATCATGTCGTCGCCGGCCTGCAGCGACAGGTGCAGGTAGGGCGCGAGTCGCTCTTCCTCGGCCAGGCACCGCATCAGGTCGGGGTCGATCTCGGCCGCATCGATGGACGAGAGCCTGAGCCGCTGCAGCTCCGGGACGAGCCGCAGGATGCGCCCGACCAGCTGGCCCAGGCTCGGCGCGCCCGGCAGGTCGGCGCCCCAGCTCGTCAGGTCGACGCCGGTCAGCACCACCTCGCGGTAGCCGTCGGCCGCCAGCCTTCGCACCTGCTCGACGATCTCGCCGGCCGGCGCCGAGCGCGAATTGCCCCGCCCGTACGGGATGACGCAGAAGGTGCAGCGGTGGTCGCAGCCGTTCTGCACCTCGACGTAGGCCCGCGCCCGGTCCTTCAGCCCGTCGATCAGGTGGCCGGCGGTCTCGCGCACGCTCATGATGTCGCCGACCCGCACGCGGCCGGGCTCGGCCTGCGGGGCGTAGGCGCCCGGCGCGGCCTTCTCCGCGTTGCCCAGCACGAGGTCGACCTCGTCCATGGCCGCGAAGGCGGCGGGGTCGATCTGGGCCGCGCAGCCGGTGACGATCAGCTTGGCGCCCGGCCGCTCGCGGCGGGCCTTCCGGATCGCCTGCCGCGCCTGGCGGACCGCCTCGCCGGTCACCGCGCAGGTGTTGAACACCACCGCGTCGGAGAGCCCGTCCTCCGCCGCCCGCGCCCTGATCTGCTCGCTCTCGTAGGCATTGAGGCGGCAGCCGAAGGTGACGATGTCGACCGCGCTCACGGCAGCGTCCCCTCGTATTCCAGCACGGCGGGGCCCGTCATCAGCACGTGGTCGTCCTCGGCGCGCCACTCGATGACGAGTTCGCCGCCGTCCAGCTCCAGGGTCGCCTTGCGGTCGGTCAGGCCCCGCCGGTGGGCCGCCACCAGGGCCGCGCAGGCGCCGGTGCCGCAGGCGAGCGTCAGGCCGGCGCCCCGCTCCCAGACCCGCAGGCGGATGCGGTCGCGGGCCTTGATTTGCGCGAAGCCCACGTTGACGCCTTCGGGGAACAGCATGTGCCGCTCGATCAGCGGCCCAACCTCGCGCACCGGCGCGGCCTCGGCGTCCGGCACGAAGAAGACCACGTGCGGGTTGCCCATGGAGACGCAGCCCGGCGTGTGCAGGATCGGATCGTCGATCGGCCCGACCTGCAGCTCGACGCCGCGGGTGTCCATGTCCTCGGCCAGCGGGATCTCGTCCCAGCGCAGGCGGGGCCGGCCCATGTCGACGGTCACCAGGGCGCCCGACCGCACGGCCGAGAGCAGGCCCGCGTCGGTCTCCAGAACGGCGGCGTCCTTGCCCGTGCGGTCCATCACCCACTGGGCGACGCAGCGCGAGGCGTTGCCGCAGGCGCCGACCGCCTCGCCGTCGGCGTTCCAGAACCTGACCCGCACGTCGGCTTGCGCGGAGGGCTCGAGCACCACCAGCTGGTCGCAGCCGATGCCCCGCCCGCGGTCGGCGAGCGCGCGCACCTCGTCCGCCGAGGGGGCGAACGGCGCGGAAAGGGCGTCGACCACGACGAAGTCGTTGCCGAGCCCGTTCATCTTCAGGAACGGACGGCTCATGGACTTGCGCATATAGGGAAAAAGCCGCGCCCGCGCACGCGGCGGCTTTCGGTGACTGGTTGCCGCGCAGCGGCTACCTGTCACCAGCTCGGCGACGGGTGACAGGTAGCGCCGGCTGGCGCAACCAGTCACCGGACTCTATCAAGCCCGCATGAAGTCAGTTATTTCGGGCCTGGCCGCCCTCATGCTCACCGCCGGAGCCGCCTCGGCCCAGGACGATCCCTTCGCCTGGCTGGAGGAGGTCGACAGCCCCAGGGCCATGGAATGGGTCCAGGCCCAGAACGCCAAGGCGCGGGCGAGGCTAGAGGGTGATGCGCGCTACCAGACCTATCTCGCCGAGGCCCGGGCGATCTTCACCGCCAAGGACCGGATCCCGATCCCGCGCCTGCGGGCCGGCGGGGTGGACAACCTGTGGCAGGACGAGGCCCACCCGCACGGGCTGTGGCGGCACGCCAGCCTTTCCTCCTACAGGAGCGCCGAGCCGCAGTGGCGGACGCTGCTGGACATCGACGCACTCGCCAAGGCGGAGGGCCGCAACTGGTTCTTCCACGGCGCGGACTGCCTGAAGCCCGCCGAGACCCGCTGCCTCGTGCGGCTGTCGGACGGCGGCGGCGATGCGGTGGAGATCCGCGAGTTCGACGCGGCCGCGGGGCGGTTCGTGGGCGGCGGCTTCCGCTTTCCCGAGGGCAAGCAGGACGCCGAGTGGCTGGACGCCGACACGCTGATCGTCGGCCGCGAGTGGACCACGGGCGAAGTCACCACCTCCGGCTATCCGTACGTGCTGAAGTCCGTCCGCCGCGACGGGACCGCCACCGAGGTGTTCCGGGGCGAGAAGACCGACGTCTCGGCCAGCGCCATCATGCTGCGCGGCGAGGGCGGGACGGTGGACGCGGTGCTGGTCAACCGCGGCGTCACCTTCTTCGAGAGCGAGTACAGCCTGCTGACCGAGGCCGGGCCGCTGAAGCTGCCGCTGCCGCGCAAGGCGAGCTATCAGGCCTACGTGGACGGCCGGGCGGTCTTCACCCTGCAGGAGCCGTTCGACGGCTTCTCCGCCGGCGCCCTGGTCGGCCTGCCGATCGCCGAGTTCAAGCGGAACCCCACGTCGGCGAAGCTGGAGCTGATCTTCCAGCCGAACGCGCGGCAGGCGATCACCGAGACGGCTGAGACCAAGGGCGCGCTCGTCGTGGCCCTGCTGGACGAGGTGAAGGGCGCCGTCGACGTCTGGCGGCGCGAGGGCGGCCGCTGGGCCTCGAAGCGCCTGCCGCTGCCGAAGGACGCCTCGGTCGACCTGGTCAGCGCCTCGTCCAAGGACGAGACGCTGTTCGTGATGACGGAGGGCTTCCTCTCGCCCGACGCCCTGTGGCTGGCGGACGCCGGCGCCGCCCGCGCCGAGACGGTGAAGACCCTGCCGGCCAGGTTCGATGCTGCGCAGCATCGGGTGCAGCAGTTCTGGGCGACCAGCGCCGACGGGACCAAGATCCCCTACTTCGTCGTCTCCCGTAGGGACCTGAAGCTGGACGGCGCCACGCCCACGCTGATGTACGGCTACGGGGGCTTCGAGGTCGCCGAGACGCCCGCCTACCGGCCCGAGCTCGGCAAGATCTGGCTGGAGCGGGGCGGCGCCTATGTGCTGGCCAACATCCGCGGCGGCGGCGAGTTCGGCCCGGCTTGGCACCAGGCAGCCCTGCGCGAGAACCGACAGCGGGCGTTCGACGACTTCGCGGCCGTGGCCAAGGACATCATCGCCAGGAAGATCACCTCGCCCCGGCGCCTCGGCATCTACGGCCGCTCCAACGGCGGGGTTCTGACCAGCGTCTCGATGACCCAGAACCCGCAGCTCTGGGGCGCGGTGGTGATCGAGAGCCCGCTGATCGACATGCTGCGCTACCACCGGCTGCCGGCCGGCGCGTCCTGGATCGGCGAGTACGGCGACCCGGAGGTCCCGGAGGACCGCGCCTTCATCGCCCGCTACTCCGCCTACCAGCTGCTGAAGCCGGGCGTGGACTACCCCGAGCCCTACATCACGACGAACACCCGCGACGACCGGGTTCACCCCGGGCACGCGCGCAAGTTCGCCGCGCGGCTGGAGGCGCTCGGCGCACCCTACGTCTATTTCGAGAACACCTTCGGCGGTCACGCCAACGCCACCGACCCCGAGCTCAACGCCCAGCGCTGGGCCCGGCACTACGTCTACCTGACACAGAAGCTGATGGATTGACCCGTCATCCCGGGCGGGTCCCGGCTCTTCGCTTCGCGGCGGCCGGGACGACGGAGAAGGTCATTCCGCCGCCGGCGTGAACGCCTGCTTGCAGAGCTCCTCGCCGAAGGCGTCGGAGAGCTGCTCCTCGGCCTCGCCCATGACCACCACGGCGAAGCGGCCGCCGACGATGGTCTTGCCGACCTTGTAGTCGGCGACGACCTTGCCGGTGGCCACGTCCACCAGCCGGGCCGAGCCGCGCAACACGTTGGAGCCGGCGACCACGGCGGTGACCACGGGATTGGCCTTATCGAGCCGCTCGAGCTCGGCCTCCAGGCGCAGGGGCCGGGCGCCGGTGGCGCAGGCGTCGAGCCTGGCCTGGACTCTGCTCTTGAAGATGTCGTCGAAGCCCGGCGTGACCGTCAGCGCGTCCGAGCGGGTCAGGCGGATCTCCGAGACCCGGCTGCCCTGGGCGAGGTCGGCCGAGAGCGGGGCCACCGCCTCGGAGCGGGACATGCTCACGCAGCCCGATAGGGCGACGGCGGCGAGGGCGAGCGCAAGGTGAAGCTTCATAACGGCGTCATACGACGCCGTGCGGCCGGCGCGCCAGGGTCAGATCCGCTCGACCTTGGCGGCGGCCTCGTCGAGGGCGGCGGCGATGGCCTCGATCTGGCCCTCCGAGATCGGGCCGTTGGAGAGGCGAAGGCGCAGGGCTGTCTTGAGGTTCTCCATGGCCCGCAGGACCTTGGGCGAAGACAGCGCCGAGGCGGCGGCGGCCTCGTTCAGGCGGGCGAAGATGGCCTCGACCATCGGCCGCTGCTGCTCCAGCGCCGCGCCGCCCGCGTCCGTGACCTCGAACCGCTTGCGGCCCGATTCCCCGCCCGCCGGACGGATCAGGCCCTCGTCCTCGAGCATGGCCAGGGTGGGGTAGACCACGCCCGGGCTCGGCCGATAGGCGCCGCCGGTGCGCTCTTCCAGCTCGCGCATCAGCTCGTAGCCGTGACTCGGCTTCTCGGCGATCAGCGCCAGCAGGACGTGCCGCAGGTCGCCGTGCTCGAACATCCGCCCGAGCCGCCCGCCGCGGCGGCCGCGGTGATGGCCCGGCCCGGCGTGGCCGAACGGGAACCGCGACCAGCGGGCCCGATGGTGATGATGGTGCATGTGTCTCATTGTCGATCCTATTTCGATGTATCGATAAGTTTAGATATATCGAGAATAGATCGGATGCAAGTCCCCCCTCCCTCCCCTTCATGGGGAGGGTGGCGGCGAGCGAAGCGAGACGACGGGTGGGGGAGTCTCGGGCTCGGCGATGCTGGATTGCCCAGCGCCTGACAGCTCGACACTCCCCCACCCCGGTCGGCTTTCGCCGACTCGACCCTCCCCTGAAGGGGAGGGAGGGTTACGCCGTCGCCTGCGCCGTCCGCTTCAGGCCGACGATCTGCAGCTCGGCGAAGACGCCGACGGCGACCGCCTGGACGATGACGAAGGCGTAGCCGAGGGCGGTGGGCGAGGTTGCGGCGAGGACCGCCACCGAGCCGATCACCCACAGGACGTTGATGGCGACGATCGCCTTGACGCCCAGGCGCGGGATGTCGCGGCGGGTCGCGACCGCCAGCACCATCAGCACGAAGGGGACGAGCACGACGCCGGCTTCGAGGAGGAGGGCCGGGGAAAGGCCCGTGAGTTCGGCGACCGCCGCCGGCGCGGCGATCATCAGGGCGGCCGAGCCGAAGCTGGCGATGGCGTCGGCGAAGAGGACGCGGCGGAGGAAGGTGACGGGGGTCATGGGCGGGATCTCCAGGTTGGGCGCCCCGCTCGTGGGGCTGACCGTGATCCTGGCGATCGGGCGGGGGCGGGTCGATTACGCCCCAGGTAATGGGCCTCAGGCGCCCTTCAGCGTCTCGGCCAGCAGCTTGCCGTCGGCGGCCCGGCTGGAGCCGGCGCGCCAGGCGACGACGATCTCGCGCCTGGGATCCTCGGCCGCGATCGGCCGCACCGAGATCGGCGCGGTCTCGGCCAGGCCCGCGTCCACCGCCATGCCGGGCAGGAAGGTCACGCCCAGGCCCGAGCCCACCATCTGCACCAGGGTCGGCAGCGAGGTCGCGGCGAAGGCCTCCTCGCCGTCGGCCTTGCGCGGCCGAAGCCCGCAGGCGGCCAGGGCGTGCTCGCGCAGGCAATGGCCGTCCTCCAGCAGGATGAGGTCCTCCTGCTCCAGGTCCGAGGGGCGGGTGCGGGGCTCGGCGGCCAGCCGGTGGTTGGCCGGGAAGGCCGCGTAGAGCTCATCGTCCGAGACGTGCGCCCAGGCCAGGCCGGTGACGTCGTAAGGCAGCGCGATCAGCGCCGCGTCCAGGTGCCCGGCGCGCAGCGCATTGACCAGCCGCTGGGTCAGGTCCTCGCGCAGGAACAGGCGCAGCTTGGGGAAGCGCTGGCGCAGCAGAGGCAGCGCCTTGGGCAACAGGAAGGGGGCGATGGTCGGGATGACGCCCAGGCGGAACCGCCCGGTCAGCGGCTGGCCGGCGTTGCGCGCCGCCTCCACCAGCTCCTCGGCCTCGTTGAGGATGGTGCGGGCCCGGGCCAGGGCCTCCTGGCCGACCGGCGTCAGGATCACCCCCGAGCGCGCCCGGTCGACCACCGAGGCGCCGAGGATCTTCTCCAGCTCCTGGATGCCGGCCGACAGGGTGGGCTGGGTGACGTGCGCCGCCTCGGCCGCCTTGCTGAACGAGCCCTGCTCGGCGAGGAGCTTCAGGTAGCTGAGCTGTCGGAGCGTCGGAAGCATGGACGGAAGATAGGCTCATTCTATGTCATTTCCAGAGACAATCGATTAGCCCTCTCGATCGGCCGCGCCTATCTAGTCCTCACTCTCCCAGAGAGGCGGCGCGAGGCATCGCCATCGTCAGCGTCGCCGTCCGGGGGCGCGCAATCCTCCCCTAGCCCCAGCGCGCCCCCGGACCCCCCGCTCCAGGCGGCCGCGAGCCGCTCCACCCCCGCCGCCATCGCCGAGACCGGAAAGCCCGAAAAGCCGAGCAGCACGCCGGGCCTTGGCGGCGCCTTGCGGTAGAGGCGGCTGATGGCCCGCGCGCTGAGCCCTGCGCGCGCGGCGGCGAGCTCCGCCTCCAGGTCCGAGCGGCCGTCCCGGAAATAGGCGATCAGCTGCATGCCCTGGTCGGGGCGGGTGATCTCCAGCGCATCGCCGAAACGGCGGACCAGCGCCTGGGCCAGCGCGTCCCGCTGGCGCCCGTAGGCCACGCGGCGGCGGCGGATGTGGGCCGCGAACTCGCCGCTCTCCATGAAGTCGAGCAGCACGGCCTGGGTCAGGCTGGAGGGCTGCCGGTCGGTCAGGTGGCGTTCGACGCTGAGCGCCTTCAGGAGCGGCCGCGGGGCGACCATGTAGCCCATGCGCAGGCCCGGGAAGAGCGCCTTGTTGAGGGTGCCGACGTAGATCACCCGCTCGCCGCCATCGAGGCCCTGGAGCGAGGGGAGCGGCGGTCCGGAGTAGCGGAACTCCGAGGCGTAGTCGTCCTCCACCACGAAGGCGCCCGCCTGGCGCGCCCAGGCCAGCAGCTCCAGCCGCCGGGCCATCGAGAGGGTCACGCCCAGAGGGAACTGATGCGAGGGGGTGACGAAGGCCATCTTCGCGTCCGGCGCTGCCGCGACGCCCGCCGCCACGTCGATGCCCGACCCGTCCACGGGGATCGGGTGCAGCTCGGCCCCGAGTTGGCCGAGCGCGTGCCAGGTCGGGTCGTAGCAGGGATCCTCCAGCCAGACGGGATCGCCCGGCCGGACCAGCAGCCGGGCGGCCAGGTCCACGGCGTGCTGGGCGCCGGCGGTGACGATCACCTGGTCGGGCTCGCAGACGACCCCGCGGGCGGCCCGCAGGTAGTCGGCGATCGCCGCCCGCAGCCGCGGATCGCCGCGGGCGTCGGAATAGCCGAAGTGGACGGGCCCCAGCGTCCGCAGCGCCCGCCGGCTCGCCCGCGACCAGGCGTCCAGCGCCCGCTCGTCCATCAGCGTCCGGCCGTTGGAGAAGGGCCGGGCCTCCGGCGGCGCCTCGGGAAGGTCGAAGGCCTCCAGGGCGCCGACCCGGTCCGGCAGGGCCGGCGGCGCAGCAGCCCGGGGCGCCCGCCGGGCGGGCCGCAACTCGAGCACTCCGGAGAGGTCCTGCGAGACGTAGGTGCCCGAGCCGGCGCGGCCCTCGGCGTAGCCCTCCCCCACCAGCCGCTCGTAGGCGGCCACCACCGAGGCCCGCGCGACGCCCAGCCGGCGCGCCAGGTCGCGGCTGGACGGCAGCCGGCCGCCGGGCCTCAGCGCGCCCGAGTGGATCGCCTCGCGCAGCTGCTCGTACACGCGATGGATGCGCGGCTCGCCCGGGGCCGGCGCCTCCCAGGGGTAGATCTCGGCCCAGCTCATGTGGTCTGCTCTTCGCGCGAGAATTGGATCTGTCCAGCAGACCACGCACGGCCTAGCTCTCCAAGCCGAAAGGAGACCGGCCATGTCCGAGACCCCCGCCCCATCGCCCCGCACGCGGCTGCGCCGCCGGCCCGAGCGCGGCCGGTACGACGAGGCGAGCCTGTTCGCCGTGCTCGACGCCGCGCTGGTGGCCCACATCGGCTACCTGGACGAGGACCAGCCGATGGTGACCCCAACCACCTTCTGGCGGGAGGGGCGGACGCTCTACTGGCACGGCGCCGCGGCGAGTCGGATCCTGGCCAGGAGCGGCTCGGGCGCGCCGGTCTGCGTGACGGTCACCCTGCTGGACGGGCTGATCGTCGGCCGCTCGGGAATCAAGCACTCCGTGAACTACCGCTCGGCCATGGTCTTCGGGAGGGCGCGACTGGTGACCGGGCTGGAGGCCAAGCGGGCGGCGATGGCGGCGTTCCTGGAGCGTCTCTATCCCGGGCGCACGCTCGAGCTGCGGCCATCGAGCGACGTCGAGCTCGCCCAGATCGTCGTCGCCGAGATGGAGATCGCCGAGGCCTCGGTGAAGGTGAAGGCGGGCGGGCCGCTGCCCTATGCGCCGGACGAGGGCTGGCCCGCCTGGACCGGCGTGATCCCGATCGAGACGCGCATCGGCGCGCCTCAGCCCGATCCGGACCTCGGCGTCCGCGCGCCGGGACGGGGCCTTTCGCCCTACCGCGAGGGCGCGCGGCTGGACGAGGCGCTCGCGGCGGCGGCTCAGTCCGGCTTGCCTGTCTCGGCGTAGCGCTCGAAGCGGGCCAGCGCGGCGCCGAGCACCTGGTCGACGGGCCCGGACATGGCCGCCGCCATCTTCGGCCGGGCGCCGCCCACGTGCAGCGTCTGGACGACCTCGGACCCGCCCTCCGCCGGCTTGATGGTGAGGGTGAAGGCGGCGGCGACGCCCTCCTCCTGCAGGGGGCCGAGCGGCGCATCGAGCCGGAGCGCCTGGCCGGGCAGCGCCATCACCACCACGCCGTGCTGAACCCCGCCCGCCCCGACCGTCTCGCAGAAGCAGCCGCCCGGCTTGAGCTCCAGGGTCAGGTTCTCGGCCTTGCCGGAGTAGGTGTGCTCAGGATCCCACCAGCGGCCGATCTCGCCGATCGCCTGGTAGACCCGCTCCGGCGGGGCGGCGACCTGCACGGTGTGCCGCGTCCGGAACCCGCCCTCGCTGCGCTCCACCACCTCCGCGCCGGCCGGACTTGCGGCCAGCAGGGCCGCGGCCGCGATGATCGTGCGCATGGGCGCGCCTCCCCTGATGTTCAGGCGCAGGCTGCCGCAGGACGGCGGGCGGGGGAAGCGCTCAGGCCGGTTCGCGCGCGGCCTCGAAGTTCAGCGGTGCGCCCCAGAAGGTCTCGACCAGCTGGTGCTGGGCGCCCGGCTTGCCGGTCGTGATGAAGCGGCGCAGGCCGTTGGAGCCGGGGTCGAACTCCGGGTGGCGCTCGAGGTAGGCGGCGAGGGCGTCGGCGGTGGCCTGCGGCTGGTGGATCAGCGGCGTGCCGGGCGGCAGCGCCGCGCGGAACATGTCGGCGACGATCTCGTAGTGGGTGCAGCCGAGGATGGCCCGGTCCGGCGGGCGGCCGATGCGGGTGGTGATGGCCTTCACATGGCCTTCGATGGTCTGGGCCAGCTCGACGGCCGAGGCGCCGGTCTCGATCATCCGGGCCAGCTCGGGGCAGGGCTCGGAGAACACCGCCACGTCCTGACGGCGCTTGTCGATCTCGATCTCGTAGACCCGGCTGCGGGCGGTGGCGGGCGTCGAGAACACCGCCAGGATGTCCACCTTCTCCACCTTCTCCGGCAGGCGGTCGGCCTCGTGCTCCCAGGGCAGGCCCGTGGCCGCCTCGATGGTCGGGACAATGATCCCCAGCACATTGACCTTGCGACCGGTCTCCTTGCGGTAGCCGGGCAGCCAGGTCTGCTGCAGCCGCCGCAGCGCCACGCCCGCGGCCGTGTTGCAGGCCAGCACGACGAGGTCGCAGCCCTCGGCGAACAGCCGCTCGCAGCCGGCCCGGGTAAGATCCACGATCTCCTCCCCTCCGCGCCCGCCGTAGGGGGTGTTGGCCTGGTCGGCCAGGTAGACGAAGTCGGCGGCGGGGAACCGCTCGACCAGCTTGTGGTGCACGGTCAGCCCGCCCACCCCGGAATCGAAGACGCCGATGGCCATGGACTCGACTTAGCGGGGGTCGGGGCAGGCGTCCATGCGGCGTTCCCTCCCCTTCAGGGGAGGGTGGTCCCGAAGGGACCGGGTGGGGGAGTGAGGGTCATCCCAGGCGCCAGACGCCGTGCACCCTGCAGCGCTGCAATTGACACGAAGACCACGAAGATCACGAAGGGCACGAAGAGCCGGGCCGATCAGGCCCGGCCGTCTGAATGTCGCCTGCGGTGACGAGGGGCGGTGCGCCTTCGTGCCCTTCGTGTCCTTTGTGATCTTCGTGTCGAAAGGGGCTGATCGGCAGGCTCCATGCCGGCGGGAGACTTCCCCACCCGTCCGCTTCGCTTCGCTCGCGGCCACCCTCCCCATGAAGGGGAGGGAAGTGATTTCCTTGACCTTTCCGCCCCACGAGCGCATAAGCGCGCCCTTCCGGCGCAACCTCGGTCAGCGCCCTCCACCGCCACGACCCCCATGCCTATATGGGACGAGGGCGGCGAGGCCCCCCGTCGACGTGATCGTCCACGGGGGTCGATCGCGTTTGGGCCATAGGAGTTAGAGCTTGTTCGAAGCGCTATCGGATCGTCTGACAGGGGTGTTCGACCGGCTTTCCGGCCGCGGCGTCCTGTCGGAGAAGGATATCGACGAGGCCATGCGGGAGGTGCGGATCGCCCTCCTGGAGGCCGACGTCGCCCTGCCCGTGGTGCGCGAGTTCATCGCCAAGGCCAAGGAGCGGGCGACCGGCGAGGCGGTGATCCGCTCGGTCCGGCCCGCCGACCAGGTGATCAAGATCACCTACGACGGCCTGGTGGAGATGCTGGGCGGCGACGAGGTCGAGGGGCTGAACCTCGCGCTCAACCCGCCCACCATCATCATGATGGCCGGCCTGCAGGGCTCGGGTAAGACCACCACCGCCGGCAAGCTCGCCCTGCGGCTTTCCAAGGACCGCAAGAAGGTCCTGCTGGCCTCGCTCGACACCCGCCGCCCGGCCGCCATGGAGCAGCTGGCGATGCTGGCGAAGCAGGCCGGCGTCGAGTCCCTGCCCATCGTGCCCGGCCAGTCGGCGCCGGACATCGCCCGCCGGGCGATGCAGTCGGCCAAGCTGCAGGGCTACGACGTCCTGATCCTCGACACCGCCGGCCGCACGACGCTGGACGAGGCGATGATGAGCGAGGCGGCCGAGATCGCCCGCATCTCGAACCCGTCCGAGACCCTGCTGGTCGCCGACGCCCTGACCGGCCAGGACGCGGTGCGCACCGCCAAGGCCTTCCACGAGCGCCTGCCGCTGACCGGTCTCGTGCTGACCCGCGCCGACGGCGACGGGCGCGGCGGCGCGGCGCTCTCGATGCGCGCCGTCACCGGCCTGCCGATCAAGTTCCTCGGCGTCTCGGAGAAGATCGACGGCCTCGACGCCTTCGACGCCCGCCGCGTGGCCGGCCGGATCCTCGGCCAGGGCGACGTGGTGGCTCTCGTCGAGAAGGCCGCCCAGGACATCGACATCGCCCAGGCCGAGGTCATGGCCAGGAAGCTGGCCAAGGGCCAGTTCGACCTCGACATGATGGCCGCCCAGCTCTCCCAGATGAAGAAGATGGGCGGCATGGAAGGGGTCATGGGCCTGCTGCCCGGCGTCCAGAAGGTGAAGAAGCAGCTCGCCGAGGCGAACGTCTCCGACAAGATGCTGGACCGTCAGGCGGCGATCATCTCGTCCATGACCAAGGCCGAGCGGAAGAAGCCCGACATCCTGCAGGCCTCGCGCAAGCGCCGCATCGCCAAGGGCGCCGGCGTCGACGTCGCCGAGGTCAACCGCCTGCTGAAGCAGCACCGCCAGATGGCCGACGTGATGAAGGCCATGACCAAGAACGGCGGCAAGGGCCTGGCCCAGATGGCCAAGGCCCTCGGCGGCCCGGGCGGCATGGACCAGCTCAAGGCGCTGGGCGGCGGCAAGATGCCGAGCCCCGAAGAGATCGAAAAGGCCGCCGGCCAGCTGCCGGGCCTCGGCGGCCCCGGCGGCCTCAAGCTTCCCGGCCTGGGCGGCGGCGCGCTGCCGCCCGGCTTCAACCCGTTCAAGAAATAACCTCTAAGGACCAACGATGCTGAAGATCCGTCTGACCCGCGGGGGCGCCAAGAAGCGGCCCTACTACTCGATCGTCATCGCCGACAGCCATTCGCCGCGCGACGGCCGCTTCATCGAGAAGGTGGGCAGCTACAACCCGCTCCTGAAGCGCGACGACCCGAACCGGGTCGCGCTGAAGGTCGAGCGGATCCAGGAGTGGCTGAAGAAGGGCGCCCAGCCCACCGACCGCGTCGCCCGCTTCCTGGCCAGCGAAGGCCTGGTGAAGTGGCAGGCCGGCAACAACCCGAAGAAGGCCGAGCCGGGCACGAAGGCCAAGGAACGGGCCGAAGAGCGCGCCCAGCGCGAGGCCGACCGCGCCGCCGCGGCCGCCGAAGCCGCCGCCAACCCGCCGGCCGCCGAGGAGGCCCCGGCCGAGGCCGCCGCTCCGGCTGAAGAAGCTCCCGCCGCCGAGGCTGCGGCCGAGGACGCCGGCCAGCCGGCCGCCGAGGACGCTGTCGAAGCCGAGGCCGGCGAGGCTGCCGAGCAGGCCGCCGACGACGAGGCGAAGTCCTAAGGACCGGCGATGACGCAGCGCCTGATCCTCGTCGGCCGGGTGGCCGGCGCCTTCGGGGTGAAGGGCGAGCTGCGCATCACCAGCTATACCGAGGACCCGATGGCGCTCGTCCGCTATCGGGTCCTCTTGCGTCAGGACGGGACCCAGGCCCTGACCCTGACCGGCGGCCGGCCGGTGAAGGGCGGGCTCGTCGCCCGGGCCGAGGAGGTCCCCACGCGGGAGGCCGCCGAGGCCCTGCGCGGCCTTCGCCTGCACGTGACCCGGGAGGCGCTGCCCCCGCCCGAGGACGAGGACGAGTTCTACCTCGCCGACCTGATCGGGCTTTCCGCCGAGACGGCGGAGGGAGAGCTGCTGGGCCGGATCAAGTCCGTCCACGACTTCGGCGCCGGCGACCTCCTGGAGATCCAGCCGCCCGACGGCGCCACCTGGTGGCTGCCGTTCACGAAGGACGCGGTCCCCGAAGTGCGCCTCGCAGACGGCAAGATCATCGCCGTGCGCCCCGAAGAGACCGAGTAGGCCCTTCCCTCCCCTTCAGGGGAGGGAACGCAGACAGCAGAACGCCCCCGGCGGTCGGCCGGGGGCGCTGCATAAACTCCGGTCCGAGACGAGCCTAGTCGGCCTTGCCGGCTTCCTGCTCGACGGCGTCGGCCTTGGCGGCGCCGGCTTCCTCGACCTGGTCGGCCTTCTGCTCCAGAGCCTCGGCGGTGGCTTCCTTGCCGGCGTCGGCCGCAGCGTCCGCCTGCTGCTCGATGGCGTCCGTCGTGGCCTCGGTCTGGGCCTCGATGGCGTCGGCCTTCTCTTCAGCCGCCTGGTCCTGAGGGCTGTTGCAGGCGGCGAGCGAAAGTGCGGCGACGGCCGCGAAGACGGTGGTGGCGATGCGCATGGTCAGGTCCTCCCTGGATTACCTGTGACGAAGCGCACGAACCCGTGAAATGGTTCAGCTGGAACCGAAAAAAGACTCAGGCCTTCGGCTGCCGCTGACGCATCAGCCCTTCCTGGGCCACCGAGGCCACCAGGTTCCCGTCCTTGTCGTAGATCGAGCCGCGCACGAACCCGCGCCCGCCGGAGGCCGAGGGGCTGTCCTGGGCGTAGAGGTGCCAGTCGTTGAAGTTGGACGGCTTGTGGAACCACATGGCGTGGTCGAGGCTGGCCGACTGCAGGCCCGGCGTTTGCCAGCCCACCCGGTGCGGGCGCATGGCGGTCGACAGCAGGTTCATGTCCGAGGCGTAGGCCAGCACGACCTGGTGCATGTGCGGATCGTCGCCGATCGGCTCGCGGGCGCGGATCCAGACGTTGCTGTTGGGCTCGGCGTTCTCCGGCGGCGTCCAGCCGAAGCTGTCGCGGCCGCGCATCTCGATGGGCCGGGGGCGGCTCATCATCTTGCGCATCGGCTCGGGGAGCTTCTCGAGCTGCTTCTTCTGGGCGGTCAGCTCGTCGTCCAGCTCGTCCGGACCGGGCACGGACGGCATCGGGAACTGGTGCTCGTAGCCCTGCTCCACGTCCTGGAACGAGGCGGCCAGGTTGAAGATCTGCTGGCCGCGCTGGATCGCCACCACCCGGCGGGTCGTGAAGCTGCCGCCGTCGCGCGAGCGGTCGACCTCGAACAGGATCGGGATGGTCGGATCGCCCGGCCGGATGAAGTAGCAGTGCAGCGAATGGCAGACCCGGTCCTCGACGGTCTCGTAGGCCGCCAGCAGCGACTGGGCGATGACCTGGCCGCCGAAGATCCGCCCGGGGCCCTCGTTCGGGCTGGTCCCGCGGAACAGGTTCACCTCGATGCGCTCCAGCGCGAGCGTCTCGACGAGTCTTTCGGGCAGGTCCATGGCCTAGATCTTTGCTGCACTTGCGAAGGCGCGTGCTCTAGCCTCTGGACGCAAGCTCGGCAAGACGGCGCCAGGTCTCCACGCCGGCTGCATCAGGCCTGCGCATCGCGCGCTCACCCTGGCCGGCATGACCGCCTATCAACGCACGAAACGGATGAAGGGGCTCTCGCGGACGGACCAGGTCTGGTTCGGCGCGTGGCTGCTGACGGGACTGGCGCTCTACGTCTTCCAGGACGAGATCATCTTCGGTCTCTTCGTCCTCGCGATCCCGATCTACCTCCTGCACCTGTTCGTCGGAGTCGGCCTGTTGCTGGTCTGGGCCACGCGCCCGCTGCGGGATCATTGGGCTCCCTTCTGGCCGGCGCTGATGATGCTGGGCGCAGGCGGTGGACTGATCGCGGCGGCGCCGGACCTCGGCCATGGCGGCGCCTGGATCCGATTCCTCCTCGAGCGTCCGAGGTACGAGAGGATCGTCGCGCAGGCGAACGACCACACGCTGCAGGGCAGGGACCACGAGTGGGGCGTCGAGGGCGAACAGTCCGGGGTGCACTTTCGCTCTGACTTTGGCCCGCCGGTGCGCGTCGCCTTCGAGTGGCACAACGGCATCGGCGACTGGGTCGGCCTGGTCTGGGACCCGACCGACGCGGTGGCCGGCGCCGGCGACTGGCGAGGCCCGGACGGCCGGCTGAGAAGCCATGCGCCGCCGCGGGCGGCGTCGCTGTTCGGCGGCGGGCTGGCCTCGTGCCGGCCGCTGCGCGACCACTACTACCGCTGCGGGTTCAGCTGAGCGGCTACTCCGCCGCCGCCAGCGCCGTGCCCGCCCCGCGCCACATGTCCACCCGCCCTTCCAGATGGCGGCGCAGGGTGGTGGCCACCGCGGAGGCGAACAGGCCCAGGAAGACGGAAAGCAGCACCTCGGCGAAGCCGGGCGCGATCATCGCGAGCGGCGGCGTCGGACGCAGGTTCGCCAGCGCCAGGCTGGACATCAGCAGGGTGTAGGCGCCGGCCGCCAGGCCGAAGAGGGGCGCGGCTCCCGCCACCGCCTTCAGGAAGGCCTGCCGGGCGGGCGTGTTCTCCAGCCGGCCCTTGCGGATCCGCGCCAGCTCCAGCGCCCAGACCACGATGGCGGCGAGGGTGGCGGCGATCAGCCCGGCCATCACCAGCTGCACCTCTATGGCGGCGTCGGCGAACACGCCGCCAAGCGTCAGGGGATTTTGGACCGCCTGTTGGGCCGCGGCGGGGCTGGCGGCGAGCAGCGCCGCCGCCGAGGCCAGGGCGAGTCTGAAAGGAGTCATCGGGGCGCTTCCTTATTATGCCTGTAAACCGACGATGAGATTACGCGTGTAACCCTGACGGTCAAGCGCCGGTTCCGCAGGCCTTGACGCCGGCCGCTTCGGACCGTCACTGGCGCCATGCCGTTCGACGCCACCATCCTGACCATGTTCCCCGAGGCCTTTCCCGGCCCGCTCGGGGTGTCGCTGATCGGCACGGCCTGGCGCGAACAGGGGCTCTGGACGCTGGAAACGGTGGACATTCGCGCCTTTTCCAAGGATAAGCGCGGCTTCCTCGACGACACCCCTGCGGGTGGCGGTCCGGGGCAGGTCATGCGGGCGGACGTCATCGCGGCTGCGCTGGACAGCGTGGAGCTGCGCGGGCGGCCGCTTTTGTACATGAGCGCCCGGGGCAAGCCGCTGACGCAGGAGAGGGTCCGCGAGTGGGCGAAGGGGCCGGGCCTCATCGTCCTTTGCGGGCGGTTCGAAGGGGTCGACCAGCGGGTGCTCGACGCCCGCGGGTTCGAGGAGGTCGCCGTCGGCGATGCGGTGCTGGCCGGCGGCGAGGCCGCCGCGCTGGTGACGGTTGAGGCGTGCGTAAGGCTCGTGCCCGGCGTTCTTGGGCAGGCGCAGAGTTTGAGCGAGGAGAGTTTCGAGGACGGGCTCCTCGAGCATCCGCAGTACACGAGACCGCGGACGTTCGAAGGGCGCGAAATACCCGAGGTGCTCCTGTCGGGGCATCACGCGGACATCGCCAAGTGGCGGCGTTCGCAGCGGGAGATCACCACGCGGGAGCGGCGGCCGGACCTCTGGGCGGCGCATCTCGCCAATCAACAGGCAAAGGGCGAGTAAAGCCCAGTACTCAAGGACGTGAAGACATGAACATCATCCAGCAACTCGAGAAGGAAGAGGCCGACCGCCTCCTCCAGACCCGCCGCGTGCCGGAATTCGGGCCTGGCGACACGGTGCGCGTGAACGTGCGCATCAAGGAAGGCGAACGCGAGCGCGTGCAGGCCTACGAAGGCGTCTGCATCGGCCGCCAGGGCTCGGGCATCAACGAGAGCTTCACCGTCCGCAAGATCAGCTTCGGCGAAGGCGTCGAGCGGGTCTTCCCGGTGCTGTCGCCGATGATCGAGAGCATCGAGGTCAAGCGCCGCGGCGTCGTCCGCCGGGCCAAGCTCTACTACCTGCGCGACCGCCGCGGTAAGTCGGCCCGGATCGCCGAGCGCGCCATGACCGCCGCGTCCAAGGACGAGCCGACCGAGACGCCGGAAGCCTAAGGCTTCCCCACCGGCCGCCCACTCCGGCGAAAGCCGGGGCCCATGCGACCGTTCCGCCGCCTTGCAGTCCGGCCCCCGGCTCCGGCCGGGATGAGCGGGCCTGCTCGGCCTCGGCGCCGCCGCCGCTTCGCCGCCTTCCTCGTGGCGGAGCGGCGTCGACCCGACCTGCGCCTTACCAAAAATTAATCTGCGATCTGCATCCGCGGCCGCCCCTCGCGGCCTCCTCAAGGCAAAGCTTGAAGGAGGGCGCCATGAGGTCTGTGCTGGCCGGACTGATCCTGTCGCTGGTCTGCGCGGGCGCTGCGGCGGCGGCGCCAGCGTCTCCCGACCGCTTGCGGATACGGACCGCCCAGGGCGAAGTCGTCGGAACCGAGCAGGACGGCGTACGAACCTTCAGGGCCATCCCCTACGCCGCCCCGCCCGTCGGCGCCCTGCGCTGGCGGCCCCCGCAACCGCCGGCGCCATGGAGCGGGGTCCGCCCCGCGACCGCTTTCGGCCCGCCCTGCCCCTCCGTCGACGTCGCCTGGATCGCCAGGGGCCGGCGGGTGGCGGCCGGCGGGTTCGACATCTTCCTCGACGTGCCGACCCAGCCGGGCGCGAGCGAGGACTGCCTGCACCTCAACATCTGGGCGCCGGTCCGGGCGAAGCGGGCGGCGGTGATGGTCTGGCTCCAGCCGCTCGGGGCGGCCTCGGCGCCCCAGTTCGACGGGGCCGCCTTCGCCCGCGACGGGGTGGTGTTCGTCAATTTCGACTACCGCCAGCTCACCCTCGGCAACTTCGCCCATCCGGCGCTGACCCGCGAGGCCGGGCCGAACGAGCCCTTGGGACGGTTCCAGACCCTCGACCAGATGGCTGCGCTGCGCTGGGTGAAGCAGAACATCGAAGCGTTCGGCGGAGATCCGGACAACGTCACCATCTTCGGCCTCTCCGCCGGCGGCGCCTCCACACTGCAGCTGCTCACCCTCCCCGAGGCGAAGGGGTTGTTCGACAAGGCCATCGTGCAGTCCGGCGTCGGCTGGTGGACGCCCCTGACGCTGACGCAAATGGAGCGGGTCGGGAGCTGGATGGCTGCACAGGCGGGGCTGCCCGGCGGCGCGGCGACCGCCGAAGCGCTTCGGGCGCTGTCGCCGGACCAGCTGCCGCACCTGGGGGCCTACAGCATCGACGGACGCTTCCAGCGAGAGAACGCCACCGACGCCATCGCCGCCGGTCGCCTCGCGGACGTGCCGCTGCTGATCGGCTGGACGGACTTCGACGGCTCCTCGTTGCGCAGCATGGCGCCGGCGGCCTACACCGAACAGGCCCCGCCCGAGCTGAGGGCCGCCTACGCTGACGAAGGGAAGGTCGGCGCCGACCTCGGGTACCAGATGTACACCGACGCCCATGTGGGCGCGCCTGCGCGCTGGATCGCCCGGCAGGCGGCTGACGGGGCCCCGAGCTACCTCTACCTCTTCACCTACGTTCGCACGGCGATGCGCGGGAAGGTGCGCGGCGCGGCGCACGGCGACGAGCTGTCGTACGTTTTCGACACCTGGGAGAAGACCTATCCGAACCTCGTGCTCAGCGAGGAAGACCGTGCGGCGACGCGGATGGTGCACGCCTGCTGGGTCAGCTTCGCCAAGACGGGCAAGCCACGCTGCCCCGGCGCCCCCGACTGGCCCCGATATACGGCCAAGGACGATCGCCTGATGGAGCTCGGCGTCACGCCGCGAGTGCTGCAGGGCTTCCGGAAGACCCAGCTGGATGCTCAGGAGGCGGCCTGGCGCACCGGTCGGGCGGCCGCCGCGCAGGCTGTGGAGGAGGCGGTCCGCAAGCTCGAGACGGGCGGGTTCTGAGCAGCGCCAGGCCCGAACCGAGGCCCGAAGCGACAGCTGGTCCCCGTACGGCGGCGCGCTCTGCGCTCAACCCGGCGGCCGCTCCTCGTACTGCGGCAGCCCGTCGTCCAGCACGATCCAGGCGCGTCTCGAACCCACGAAGATGTGGCACTCGGGCGCGAGCGCATCCGGATCGTCCAGGGTGGCCAGCGAGACGCCGATCCGCGGCGGGGCGTCGTTGGGCGCCGAGAACATCGGCGTGCCGCACCGCGCGCACGATCGCCGCTGGATCCGCTCAGAGGTCGGCCAGCTGGTCGTATCGCCGGTCCAGGCGAAGTCCTCCGCGCGGAACAGCGCCCGCGCGAAGAAGGGCGCGCCGGTCGCCCGCTGGCACAGGGTGCAGTGGCAGATACGCACGTTGATCGGCTCGCCCGCCGCCCGCCAGCGCACCTGCCCGCACAGGCAGCCACCCTGGTAGCTCACGGCTGGTTCTCGGCCACGAAGGCCTTCAGCCGCTCGGCGAGGTGGTCGCTCATCAGCCGCATGCGACGGCTGGCCTTCAGGCTCTCGTGCATGCAGATCCACACCTCCAGCTGGAACGAGAAGGCGTTCGGCAGGATCTGCACGAGGCCTTCCCGGCGCGCCAGCCCGTGGGTGGTCGCCCCGACGCCGAGACCGGCGCGGACGGCCGCGAGCTGAGCGAGCTGGTTGTCTGTCTTGAAGGTGAAGAGGTCCCGATTGATCGGCCGGCCGATGTCGATCGTGTCGATGATCGACTTGGGGTCGATCCGGTCGAAGCCGATCAGCGTGTGCCCGTCGGCCAGGTCGTCGAGGTCGGTCGGAAGACCCTTGCGCTGCACATAGCCCGGGGTGGCGTAGAAGCCGAAGTGGATGGCGCCGATCCGCCGGGCCACCAGCGCGGACTGAGTGGGCCTCGCCATCCGGATGGCGATGTCGGCCTCGCGCCGCATCAGATCCTCGAGCTCATTGGAGACCACCAGCTCCACCTCGACGTCGGGGTGGACGTCCATAAAGTCCTTCAGGATCGGAGGCAGCACCTCGACCGCGAGGACCTCGCTGGCCGTCAGGCGCACGCAGCCCGCCGAGCCGTCGGCCGGGCCGGTGGCGTCGCGTAGGGCCGCGCCCACCGTGGCGGCCATCTCGTCGAGGTGCGGCGCGAGCGCCAGGGCCAGCTCGGTCGGCTGCAGGCCCCGCGGCGAGCGGAGGAAGAGGGCGCCCCCCAGCTTCTGCTCCAGCGCCTCGATGTGGCGGCCGAGGGTCGGCTGGGTGAGGCCGCGGGCGCGGGCCGCGCCGGAGAAGCTGCCGGCCTGGAGGACGGCGTGCAGGCTCTGGAACAGGTCCCAGTCGGCGGCGGCGTTGGCCATGCGCGGATGAATACCCTCTTCGCAGAACGGTGCAATTCCGTTGCAGGTAAGGGCTCGGCTTCCGAAGCGCCAGTATGGCCGGCGGCGAAACGCCTCCCGCCTTTGACCTTCTCCTCTGCGATGTCTACATGCCGCCCATGGCCGGCAAGACGCTCTACGACAAGATTTGGGACGCCCACCTGGTCGCCGAACAGGACGGCGAGGCGATCCTCTACATCGACCTGCACCTGATCCACGAGGTGACCACCCCGCAGGCGTTCGCCGGCCTTCGCACCAACCATCGCGCCGTCCGCCGCCCCGACCGCACGCTGGCCGTCGCCGACCACAACGTGCCGACCGAGGGCCAGGGCCTGGGCGTGGCCGCCGTGGCCGACGAGGAGGCGCGCCTGCAGCTCCAGACCCTGGAGCGCAACGTGAAGGACTACGGCATCGAGTTCTTCCCGATGGGCGACGTGCGCAACGGCATCGTCCACGTGGTGGGCCCCGAGCAGGGCCGCACTCAGCCGGGCATGACCATCGTCTGCGGCGATTCCCACACCTCCACCCACGGCGCGTTCGGGGCCCTCGCGCAGGGCATCGGCACTTCCGAGGTGGAGCATGTGCTGGCCACCCAGACGCTGCGCCAGAAGAAGTCCAAGAACATGCGGGTGACCATCGAGGGAACCCCCGCGCCGGGCGTCGGGGCCAAGGACTTCGCCCTGGCCGTCATCGGCGAGATCGGCACCGCCGGCGGCACCGGCTATGTGATCGAATACGCCGGCGAGGCGGTCCGGGCGCTGTCGATGGAAGGGCGGATGACGCTCTGCAACCTGACCATCGAGGCCGGCGCCCGGGCGGGCCTGGTCGCCCCCGACGAGACCACCTTCGACTACCTGAGGGGTCGTCCCGCCGCGCCCAAGGGCGGCGCCTGGGAGATGGCGGTCGACTACTGGAAGAGCCTGGTGTCGGACCCCGACGCCGTCTTCGATCGCGAGGTCCGCATCGATGCGGCCAGCATCGCGCCGCTGGTCACCTGGGGCACCAGCCCCGAGGACGTGATCAGCATCGAGCAGGCGACGCCCTCGCCGGACGCGTTCGCGACCCCCGACAAGCGGGCCGCCGTCGAGCGGGCCCTGGAGTACATGGGCCTGAAGGCCGGCCAGCCGATCACCGAGGCGAAGATCGACGTCGTCTTCATCGGCTCGTGCACCAACAGCCGCATCGAAGACCTGCGGGCCGCGGCCAAGATCGTCGAGGGCCGCAAGGTCGCTCCGCACGTCCGCGCCATGGTGGTCCCCGGCTCCGGCCTGGTGAAGGCCCAGGCGGAGGAAGAGGGGCTGGACGAGATCTTCAAGGCCGCCGGCTTCGACTGGCGCGAGCCGGGCTGCTCCATGTGCCTGGGCATGAACCCGGACCGCCTGGCGCCCGGCGAGCGCTGCGCCTCCACCTCGAACCGCAATTTCGAGGGCCGGCAGGGCCGCGGCGGGCGCACCCACCTGATGAGCCCGCCCATGGCCGCCGCCGCCGCCATCGCGGGCCACATCGCCGACGTGCGCGAGTTCATCTAGGCGATGATCCTCGGCCTCGACCACGTCGCCGTCGGCGCGACCGACATCGAGGCTGCGACCCGCGCCTTCACCGCCCTGCTCGGCCGTCAGCCGGAGCGCCGGGACGGCGAGGCCTGGTTCCAGCTGCCCAACATGGCCCTGCGGCTCACACCGGGCGAAGCGGACGCGATCGTCGGCCTGTCGTTCCGCTCGGACGATCCCGACGCCGACCTGACCCTGATGACCCGCCGCGGCCTGACGGCCGCCGGCTCCGGCCTGGACGCCGCGGGCATCCCGGTCGCGCTGTCGCCGGCCAACGAGCGGCCGATCTCTGCGCCGACGCAGGACGTCGCCTCCGCCGTCGCCGCCCTCGACCACGTGGTCGTCCGCACCCGCAACATCGACCGGGCGGTGGCCAACTTCGGCGGCCGGCTGGGCCTGGACCTGCGGCTCGACCGCGCGAACGAGGCCTGGGGCGCACGCCAGCTGTTCTTCCGCTGCGGCGGCGCGGTGGTCGAGTTCGGCGCCAGCCTGAAGTCGCCGCCCTCGGACGAGCCCGACAGTTTCGGCGGCCTGGCCTGGCGGGTGACCGATCCCGACGCCGCCCACGCCCGCATCGCCGCCGCCGGTTTCGACGTCTCCGAGGTCCGCACCGGCCGCAAGCCCGGCACCAAGGTCTTCACCGTCCGCTCCGGCGTGCCCGGCGCGCCGAGCCTCATGATCCAGCAGGGGGCGGAGGACTGAGAGCTTGTCCCCCGCCTTCCCTCCCCTTTATGGGGAGGGTGGACGATGCGAAGCATCGGACGGGTGGGGAACCCGCGAACCGCGCCTAGGGCCGCCGGTTCACGCTTCGGCGACGATGGACTTCCCCACCCGGCCCGTCGCTCCGCTCCGGGCCACCCTCCCCATGAAGGGGAGGGAAGGAGATAGAGATGCAACCCTTCACCCGCCTGGACGCGCCCATCGCGCCGCTGCCGCTGGCCAACATCGACACCGACCAGATCATCCCCAAGCAGTTCCTGAAGACCGTGGAGCGCGAGGGTCTTGGCCGGGGCCTGTTCTACGACTTCCGCTTCGATCCCGAGGGGCGGGAGAAACCCGACTTCGTGCTGAACCGGCCCGAGTACAAGGGCGCCGGCGTGCTGGTGACCGGCGACAACTTCGGCTGCGGCTCGAGCCGCGAGCACGCGCCCTGGGCGCTGATGGACTTCGGCATCCGCTGCGTGGTCTCCACCAGTTTCGCCGACATCTTCTACAACAACTGCTTCCAGAACGGCCTGCTGCCCGTGGTCCTCAAGGCCGACGAGGTCCAGCAGCTGATGGACGAGGCCCGCGGGGGCAACCACATGGTGACCGTCGACCTGGAGGCCCAGACGGTGGTCTCCCCGTCCGGCCAGACCTTCCGCTTCGACATCGACCCGGCCCGCAAGCACAAGATGCTGAACGGCCTCGACGCCATCGGCGAGACCCTGCAGAAGGCGGCCGACATCGACGTCTTCGAAAGCAAGCGGGCGCTGACCCAGCCCTGGATGGAAGACGCCTGAGGCTTCCCGGCGGCTCTGTCTTCTTCTAGGAGGTCCCCTCCGCACTTGCTGAAGGGGGCTCCCGCCATGACCGACCTGCTTCTCCTGCCCGGCGACGGCATCGGGCCCGAGGTGACCGAGCAGGTGCGCCGGGTGGCCAGCCGCCTCGCCAATGAGCTGAAGATCGAGGAGCGCCCGTTCGGCGGCGCAAGCTTCGATAAAAACGGCACGCCCCTGCCGGACGAGACCCTGGCCGAGGCCAAGGCGGCCAAGGCGGTGCTGATGGGCGCGGTCGGCGGGCCCAAGTGGGCCGACGCGCCCCGCCACCTGCGCCCGGAGGCCGGCCTGCTCAACCTGCGCGCCGGCATGGAGGTGTTCGCCAACCTGCGCCCGGCGCTGTGCTTCGGGCCGCTGGCCGACGCCTCGACCCTGCGCCGCGAGGTGGTCGAGGGCCTGGACATCATGATCGTCCGCGAGCTGACCGGCGGGGTCTACTTCGGCCAGCCGCGGGGCGTCGAGACCCTGCCGGACGGGTCCAAGCGCGGGATCGACACCCAGGTCTACACCACCGCCGAGATCGAGCGGGTGAGCCGCGTCGCCTTCGAGCTGGCCCGCGGCCGCCGCAACAAGGTGACCAGCGCCGAGAAGTCCAACGTCATGGAGACGGGCCTGCTCTGGCGCGAGGTGGTCACCGCCCTGCACGCCCGCGAGTACCCGGACGTGACGCTGGAGCACATGCTGGCCGACAACTGCGCCATGCAGCTGGTCAAGAACCCCCGCCAGTTCGACGTCATCGTCACCGACAACCTGTTCGGCGACATCCTGTCGGACGAGGCGGCCATGCTGACCGGCAGCCTGGGCATGCTGCCCTCGGCCGCCATCGGGGCGCCCGGCAAGCCCGGCCTCTACGAGCCGATCCACGGTTCGGCGCCCGACATCGCCGGCCAGGGGGTGGCCAACCCCCTCGCCGCCATCCTGTCGTTCGAGATGGCCCTGCGCTGGTCCCTCGGGCGGGCCGACCTGGCGGACAAGCTGTTCGCGGCCGTCGCCCGCGCGCTGGAGGCCGGCGCCCGCACGCGCGACATCGGCGGGACGCTCTCGACCGTCCAGATGGCCGACGCCGTCATCGAGGCCCTCTAAAACCCCGTCATCCCGGACGGCCGCCAGGCCGACCCGGGACCCGGACCCGCGGCGGAGCGGACTTAGCGCTTGGCCTCCCACAGCCGCCAGATCAGCAGCGCGATCCCAGCGTAGGTGATGGTCGCCAGCGGCAGGCTGGGCGTACCGACCGTGGCGAGCACCGCGCCGCCGGTGGCGCCGGCCAGCGCCTGACCCATCGACGCCGACGAGCCGTTGAGGGCCAGCGCCAGCGGCGCGGCGTTGGGCGCGCGGGCCATCAGCCGCGTCTGGACCACCGGCATCACGGAGAACAGCGCCGTGGCCATCACCACATAGGCCAGGCCCACCAGGATCCAGGTCGGCCAGCCGGGCGAGAGCCAGTGGTGCAGTACGATCCAGTGCAGCGCCGCGGCCAGGATCAGCCCGGAGTAGGCCAGGGTGATGGAAAGCCCGCCCCAGCCCTTGTCCGCCGCCCGCCCGCCGAGCGAGAGCCCCAGGAAGCTGCCCACCCCGATCAGCAGCTGGAAGGCGGCCACGCCCTGACCGGTGATGTCCGAGCCGACCCTGAGCACCGGGGCGATGTAGATGTTCATGCTCATGTTGGCGGCGAAGGCCAGGAAGGTCGCCAGGAACAGCGGCGTGGCGTTCCAGGTCAGCCGCCCGCCCATGGCCGGCGGCGGCGGCTTCACGCTGGGCAGGATCAGGGCGATGGCGACGAAGGCGACCGCCGCCAACCCCGCCGCCATGGCGAACGCCGCCCGCCAGGTGAAGATCGAGCCGATGATGGTGCCCATCGGAATGCCGAGCACGAAGGCGATGGTCATGCCGCCGCCGACCATGGCCAACGCCCGGCCGCGCATCTCCGGCGGTACGAGGCCGCTGACCGCCGCCGAGGAGGCGGGCCCCGCCAACGCCGCGCAGGCTCCGATCATCGCCCGGAAGACCAGCAGCTGGCTGAAGGAGCTGGTGGCCATGCAGACGAGGTTGAGGACGATGGTCAGGGTGAGCGCGACCAGCAGCACCTTCTTGCGGTCGAACCGGCCGGCCAGCATGGCCAGCGGCGGCCCGGCCAGCGCGGCGGTCAGCACATAGGTGGTCTGGATCTGCCCCGCGGCCCCGGCCGAGACGCCCAGGTCGGCGGCCATGAACTCCAGGAGGCCGGAGAAGATCAGCGCGCCCGAGCCGAAAGCGAAGCTCGACAGCGTCAACACAAGCACGCGTGGGTTCACGGTCGCACAGCTCCGCAGTTGACGCGTCGCTCGCGCCCGGCCTAGCCCTAGTAAACAACGATAACGGAGGCGCGCCCCAAATGAAGCTCTACAATTCCGTCGGCCCCAACCCGCACGTGGTCCGGATGTTTGCGGCCGAGAAGGGCGTGAAGCTCGACCTGGTGCAGGTCGACCTCATGCGCGGCGAGAACCGCCAGCCGCCCTACAACGAGGCGATCAACCCCGCGGGCACGCTTCCGACGCTCGAGCTCGATGACGGGCGGAAGATCTGCGAGATCACCACCATCTGCGAATACCTCGACGAGACCCAGCCCGGCGCCTCGCTGATCGGGAACACCCCCGAGGAGCGGGCCGAGACCCGCATGTGGACCCGCCGCATCGACCTCGGCGTCGTCGAGCCGATGACCAACGGCTTCCGCGCCGCCGAGGGCCGGCGTCTGTTCGAGAGCCGCATGCGCCTGCTCGACGCCGAGGGCGCCGCCGGCCTCAAGGCCATGGCCCGCGACAAGCTGCTGTGGCTCGACGCCCAGATGGGCCAGAACCAGTACGTCTGCGGCGACCGCTTCACCCTCGCCGACGTGCTGCTCTACTGCTTCATGGCGTTCGGAAACACCGTCGGCCAGCCGATCCCCGACGAGGCCGGCTGGGTGAAGTCCTGGTTCGAACGGGTGAAGGCCAGGCCCAGCGCGGCGGCCTAGGCGCCCGCCGCCTCCCCCTTTTCGTCATCGCCGGGCTTGTCCCGGCGACCCATCCCGCCACAGTTGTCACAGGGGCGCATCAGGATGGGTGGTCGGCATGACGCCGGCCATGACGTGAAGGAGCGAGACGATGATCCGGAAAGCCAGAGCGGTGTGGCGCGGCGCAGGGCGCGATGGAAACGGCGACCTGACGACCGACTCCGGCGTGCTGTCGAGCACCCCCTATTCGTTCAGGACCCGCTTCGAGAACGAGCCCGGGACCAATCCCGAGGAGCTGATCGCCGCCGCCCATGCCGGCTGCTTCACGATGGCGCTCGCCTTCCAGCTCCAGAACGCCGGCTTCACCGCCGACGAGTTGGCCACCGAGGCCGCGGTGACGGTCGAGCAGGAGGCCGGCGGCTTCACGATCAAGAAGTCGGCCCTGACCCTGCGCGCCAAGGTCCCCGGCGTCGACCGGGCCAAGTTCGAGGAACTGGCCCGCACGGCGGAGAAGACCTGCCCTGTGTCCAAGGTGCTTAACGCCGAGATCACCATGGACTTCGAGCTGGCCTGACCGGCCTCAGGGCGCGGCCGGGGCGACGGGAGCGGCCGGGGCCGCCGGCAGCTGGTACTCGACGCCGGCTCCGGGGCCGAGCGCCCAGCCGAGGCTGCTCCAGGCCAGCACCATGACAAGGCCGGCCGCCAGGAACGAGAGGGAATAGGGGACCATGGTCGCCATCAGCGAGCCGACCCCGAAGTCCTTCTCGTACCTCTGGGCGAAGGCCAGGATCAGCGGGAAGTAGACCATCAGCGGGGTGACGATGTTGGTCACCGAATCGCCCATCCTGTAGGCGGCGGTGGCCATCTCCGGGCTGATGCCCAGGAGCATCAGCATCGGCACCAGGATGGGGGCGAGCGCCGCCCACTTGGCCGACGCCGAGCCGATCATCAGGTTGATGAAGGCCGCCAGCAGCACGATGCCGATCAGCAGCAGCGGCGTGGGCAGCCCCGAGGCCCGCAGCGCCCCGGCCCCGTGGATCGCCAGGATGGCCCCCAGGTTCGACCAGTTGAACATGGTCACGAAGTGCGCGGCGACGAAGGCCAGCACGATGTAGGGGCCCATCTCGGCCATGGACTCGCCGGTCAGGCGCACCACGTCGGCCTGCCGCTTCACCGTCCCGGCCGCGGCCCCGTAGGCGACGCCGCAGACCAGGAACAGCAGGAAGAAGTAGGCGACCAGCGAGTTGTAGAAGGGCGTCAGCCGCTCGGAGGGAACCTCGGCGGCGGCGTCGATGAACGGCGCGCCGGGCGGCAGCGTCAGCGCCGCCCACACCGCGGTGATCGCAAGGGCGCCGAGGCCGGCCCAGGCCAGTCCCTTGCGCTCGGCGGCCGAGGTCTCGGCCGTGGGCGCATCGCCGTCGGCGACCGCCGAGGCCGAAGGCCGCCAGGGACCCAGGCGCGGCTCGACGATCTTGTCGGTGACGAACCAGCCGATGGGCGTGAAGACGATCGCCATGGCGGCGATGAACCACCAGTTGCCGGCGATGTTGGCCGTCCAGTCCGGCTGCAGCAGCCGCGCCGCCGGCTCGGTGATGCCGAGCAGCAGGGCGTCCAGGTGGCCCGGGAAGATGTTGGCGGAGAACCCGCCGGAGACCCCGGCGAAGGCCGCGGCGATGCCGGCCACCGGGTGTCGGCCGGCCGCCGCGAAGGCCACGCCCGCCAGCGGCACCAGCACCACGTAGGCCGCATCCGCCGCGTGGTTCGAGACGATGGCGACGAAGACGATGATCGGGGTGAGCATGGCCTTCGGCGCCTTGGCGAGGCTCGCCCGCATGACGGTGGAGAACAGCCCCGTCCGTTCGGCGACGCCGGCGCCCAGCATCACCGTGAGCACGAAGCCGAGCGGCGCGAACCCGGTGAGGGTCCGGGGCATGTCGACGAACAGCCGGCGCAGGTTCTCCGAGGTGAACAGGCTGACCGCGGCCAGGGTCTCGCCGGTCACCGGGTTGACCGCCGAGGCGCCCGCTGCGTCCGCGACCGCGCTGGCGGCGAGCAGCAGGCCGATCATCCAGAGGAAGATGACCACCGGGTCGGGCAGGCGGTTGCCGACCCGCTCGATGGTGCTCAGGAACCCGATGCCCGTGGCCATGCCGCCCTCCCCGCTGGTCTTCCGTGAAGCTTGTCGTCCGACGCGGCGGGGCTTGGCAAGGGGCGGCCCGCTAACCCTGGATGGTCATCTGCGTCTGGATGACCAGGCACAGCAGCTTGCCCTCGGCGTTGGTGATGCGCGTCTGCCAGACGCTGGAGCGGCGGCCGATGTGCAGCGGCGTCGCCTCTCCCTCGATGGGCTCGCCGACCCTGGCCGAGCCCAGGAAGTTGGTCTTGCTCTCCAGCGTCGTGGTGCGGGCGGCGCCCTCGGGCAGGTTCAGCACGCCGCCGATGGCCCCCAGCGCGTCGGCGAAGGCCATGTAGGCGCCCCCGTGCAGGATGGAGCCGGCGGTGCAGAGGTCCTCGCGCACGACCAGCCGGCCGCGCACCCGCGCCTTGCTCCGTTCGAGGATCTCCACGCCCATGAGGTCGGCGAAGGGCATTCCGGTGGCGGCCATGATCTCTCCCTGAAGCTTGCGCCGGCCGAGCCTAGCCCCCACCTCCGAAGCCGCAACCGGCGCTCGCCTTGCTATGCGCCGCTCGGGAGGGTAACGGGACGCTCCCTCATTCAGGAGAGACTTCGATGGGCTACCGGGTCGCCGTGGTCGGCGCCACGGGCAACGTGGGCCGTGAGATGCTGAACATCCTCGAGGAAGTGAACTTCCCCGTGGACAAGATTCACGCGATCGCCTCGCGCAGGTCCATCGGCGTCGAGGTCTCGTTCGGCGAGCAGATCGTCAAGTGCGAGGACGTCGAGCAGTTCGACTTCTCCAAGGTCGACCTGGTGCTGATGAGCGTCTCCGGCTCCTTCTCCAAGGAGTGGTCGCCGAAGATCGGCGCCGCCGGCCCCATCGTTATCGACAATTCCTCCGCCTGGCGGATGGACCCCGACGTGCCGCTGATCGTGCCGGAAGTGAACCCGGACGATGTGGAGTGGGCGAACCGCAAGAACATCATCGCCAACCCCAACTGCTCGACCGCCCAGCTGGTGGTGGCGCTGAAGCCGCTGCACGACCGGGCCAAGATCAAGCGGGTGGTGGTGGCGACCTACCAGTCGGTCTCCGGCGCCGGCAAGGAAGGCATGGACGAGCTCTGGGACCAGACCAAGGGCGTCTTCGTCCTGGGTCCGTCCGAGCCCAAGAAGTTCCCCAAGCAGATCGCCTTCAACGTCATTCCCTTCATCGGCTCGTTCAACGACGACGGCTACACCGACGAAGAAGCCAAGATGTGGAACGAGACGCACAAGATGATCGACCCGAGCATCAAGCTCACGGTCACCTGCGTGCGCGTGCCGGTGATGGTCGGCCACTCCGAGGCGGTGAACATCGAGTTCCACGAGCCGCTGGACGAAGACGAGGCCCGCGAGCTGCTGCGCGAGAGCCCCGGCCTGATCGTCATCGATAAGCGCGATCCGACCGGCTACATCACGCCCAAGGAAGCCCAGGGCGAGTTTCCGGTGTTCGTCTCCCGCATCCGCAAGGACCCGACCGTCGAGAACGGCCTGTCCCTCTGGGTCGTGGCCGACAACCTGCGCAAGGGCGCGGCCCTCAACGCCGTGCAGATCGCCGAGCTGCTCCACGAGCGCGGCCTGATCCGCACCAAGGCGATCGCCTGATGCCGGCCGCGTCGGCGCCCGGCGAAACCCGCCTGGCGCTGACGGCGGGTATCGGCTGCTACCTCATCTGGGGGTTCGTCCCCCTCTACTTCCAGGCGGTGGCCCAGGCCGGCGCCGGCTCCTGGGAGATCCTTGCGCACCGCATCGTCTGGAGCGTGCCGGCCGCGGCGGTGTTCGTCTGGATGGCGCGGCAGTGGGGCCAGGTCGCCGGCGTGTTCCGCCAGCCGAAGGTGCTGGGCTGGCTGCTGGTCTCGGCGGTGCTGATCTCGGTCAACTGGGTGGTGTTCATCTGGGCGGTGAACTCCGGCCGGGTGCTGGAGACCAGCCTCGGCTACTACATCAACCCTCTCGTCAACATGGCGGCCGGGGCGCTGATCTTCCGTGAACGGATCGATCGCATCGGCCAGGCCGCCATCGCCCTGGCCGTGGTGGGCGTCGCCCTGCAGGCGCTGGCCATCGGGCACCTGCCGCTGGTCTCGCTGGCGCTGGCCTTCAGCTTCGGCGGCTACGGGATCGTCAGAAAGCGCGTCGCCGCCGACGCCCAGACGGGCCTGTTCCTCGAGTGCCTGCTCGTGGGCGTTCTCTGCCTGGCCTACATCGTCTGGCTGGAGGCGGCGGGCCTCGGCCACTTCCGCGAGCCGGTCACCGCCGCCTGGCTGATCGTCTCCGGCCCCGTCACCGCCGTGCCGCTGGTGCTGTTCGCCTGGGCCGCCCGCCGGATGCCGCTCTCGGCCATGGGCTTCCTGCAGTTCCTGGCCCCGACCATCAGCTTCATGATCGGCGTCGCCCAGGGCGAGGCGTTCGACACCCTGCGCATGGCCTCCTTCGCCTTCATCTGGGGCGCGGCGGCGGTGTTCCTCTGGGGCGCCTGGAAGCGCACGCGGCCGGCCGCGGCGGCGGCGCTGGCGGAATAGGTCACGAGGTCATCCCGGACGGCCGCAGGACGATCCGGGACCCAGATCCCCCTGCGCATGTGAAGCGCTCTGGGTCCCGCTTTCCGCTTCGCTGCGGCCGGGATGACAGGGATTAGTAAGCCGCCTCGATCAGGCGCCGCGCCCGGGCGTCGCCGATGAGGTCGGTGGACTGCTTGTTCATGACGTAGGCGCCGCCCAGGCGCCGCTCCGGGTCGGCGAACACGCACGAGCCGCCCCAGCCGGCGTGGCCGAAGGTCTGCTCGCCCGGGCCCCAGATCTTCACCGTCTCGTTGCGCATCACCCCGGCGCCCCAGGACAGGGTGAAGGGCAGGACGAGGTCCTGGCCGCAAATCCGCTCGCGGGCCAGTTCGGCGATCAGCGCCGGCGAGAGGATCATCTCCCCGTCGATCCAGCCGCCGTCGGCCAGCGCGCCCATCAGCCGCGCCAGCGACAGGGCCGTGGCGTGGCCGTTGGCCGAGGGGATCTCCGCCCGCCGCCACTCGGCGCCGCTGCGCCCGCCGGGCGAGGACCACGGGGTCAGGAAGGCCGCCCGGGTGGGATCGTTCAGCTGACCGAACTTCGGCAGGCCGGTGGGCCGCTGAAGCTCGGCGGTGCGGGCGTGCTCGGCGTCGGGCAGGCCGATCCACAGGTCGAGGCCGAGCGGGCCGGCCAGGTCCTCGCGCAGCGCCGTCCCCATGGTCCGCCCGTCGACGCGCCGGAAGATCTCGCCGGCGATGTAGCCGAAGGTGATGGGGTGGTAGCCGCTGGCGCTCCCCGGCGGCCACATGGGCGCCATGGCGGCGAGCTTGCCGCAGATCAGGTCCCAGTCGAACCAGTCGGACGGGTCCATCTCGTCCATGAAGCCGGAGAGGCCCGCCTGGTGGGACAGCGCCTGCTCGACGCTGATCTTGTCCTTGCCGGCCTGCCCGAACTCCGGCCACACCTCGGCGACCGGCCGGTCGTAGGCCAGGCGTCCGGCGTCCACCAGCCGGGCGATCAGCACGGCGGCCACCGCCTTGGTGGTGGAGAAGATCGGCGTCAGCGTCGCCTCGTCGAAGGGGCGGGTGCGCTTGCGGTCGGCATGGCCGGCCCACAGGTCCACCACCACCTCGCCGGCCTCCACGAGGCTGAACCTGGCCCCGATCTCCTGGCCCTCGGCGAAGTTGGCGGCGAAGGCGTCCTTCACGGCCGCATAGGACGGCTGGGCGAAGCCGGCGATCTCGACCATGGAAGCTCCGGGCGTCTAGGGAAGCGCCTCTATACGCAACGCCCCGCCAGTTGGCATCAGCCGGGCGAGCACCGCGCGCGCCGCGGCGGCCGCGGCCTCGGCGGGCGGGCGGCCCTCGGCCAGCTCGGCGCCGAACACGGCCGCCACGAGGTCGCCGGTCCCGTTGGGCGCCTGCGGCAGGCGCGGGTGGGCGATGAGCGTCGCGGCGTTCTCGTCGCAGCAGAGCAGGCCGATCTCGCCTTCGCCGAGCGGCACGGAGGTGACCAGCGCCGGCGGCTCCAGCTGCCGCGCGGCGTGGCAGGCGCTGGCCGTATCGGCGACGGCGAGTCCCGTCAGGTGCGACAGCTCCCAGGCGTTCGGGGTGATCCAGCTGGCCAGCGGCGGCAGCAGCGCCTCGACGGCGGTTGCGACCTCCGGCTTCACGTACAGTCCCTTGGGCGCATCGCCGAGGATGGGATCGACCACCGTGACCCGCGGCGGCCTGCGCCGCAGCGCCTCGGCCGCGGCCTCGACCTGCTCCGGCAGCGAGAAGTGGCCGGTCACGACGAGGTCGCAGCCCAGCCAGCCCTCGGCCTCGAGGTCCTCCAGCATCGCCGCGAAATGGTCAGGCCCGGTCGCCCGGCCCCGGCCGCCCTTGGCCGGGCTGCGGCCGAACACCACCGTCGGAACGAGCGCGGCCTCCCAGCCCAGCGCCGCCAGCGCCAGCTGCTGGGCGTTTCCGCCGATCGGATCGCCGGCGACGAAGCTCGAGAGGATCAGGGCCCGCATCAGGCCGGGTAGGGCTCACGATTCATCGCCTTGCGCCAGCGGGCCCGCAGGATGCCCGGCCGTTCCGGGTAGCGTTCCTGGAGGAATTTCGCCTCCACCACCCGGTCGGTGCGGAAGGTGCGGAAGTCGGCCCGCAGCTCGCACCAGGCGACCAGCAGGCGCACGGCGTCCAGGTAGCCCACCGCGAACGGCCAGATGGTCCGCTCGGTCTCGCGCCCCTGCTCGTCGGCGTAGCGCAGCCAGACCTTCTCGCCGGCATGGATGGCCGCCCGGGCGCGGGCCATGTCGAGCTTGTCCTCGGCCAGGTCCCAGCGGCGGTGGCTGCGCACGGCGGGGTCGAGGATCAGGGGCCGAAGGTGCTCAGGGACCGCCGCGCCGATCTTGGCCACCAGGTCCTGGGCGGCCTTGGCGAGCGCCGGATCTCCCCGCGTGGCCACCCACTGGGCGCCCAGCACCGCCACCTCCACCTCGTCGGCGGTCAGCATCAGCGGCGGCAGGTCGAAACCGCCCTCCAGCACATAGCCGACGCCCGCCTCGCCGCGGATCGGCACCCGCTGGCCGATCAGGTCGGCGATGTCGCGGTAGACCGTGCGCTTGGACGTCTCGAGCTCGGCGGCGATGGCGTCGGCCGTCACCGGCCGGCTGCCCCGCCTAAGGATCTGGATGATCTGGAACAGCCGGTCCGCCCGCCGCATCCGTGGCCTCCCTTGCTGACAGCACGATGGCAGCAGGCGGGGCTTACACCAAGGGGCAAGAGACGAGGAGCCCCCGATGATCACGCTTTATGGCGCCGCCCCGATGTTCGGCCTGCCGCACTGCAGCCCCTACGTCATGAAGACCGAGGTCCAGCTGATGATCGCCGACGTGCCCTACGTCGCCGTCCCGGCCATGCCCGAGCAGGGGCCCAAGGGGCAGATCCCGTTCGTCGACGACGGCGGGGTGAAGATCGGCGACTCCACCTTCATCCGCCTGCACGTCGAGGAGCGCTATGGCGTGGACCTCGACGCCGGTCTCACCCACGAGCAGCGGGCCCAGGCCTGGGCCATCGAGCGGATGGTCGAGAACCATTTCGCCTGGACCACCGTGCCGGGCCGCTACTTCATCCCGGAGAATTTCGAGAAGGGGCCGGCCCATTTCTTCGACGCCGCCCCGGGCGCCCTGCGCCGGCAGCTGCAGGAGGAGATGCTGGAGCAGGTCCACTTCCGCACCCGCGCCGCCCTCGGCCGGCACGGGCCGGACGAGATCGTGGAGCTCGGCGTCATCTCGCTGCGCGCCCTTTCCACCCTGCTCGGGGACAAGCCCTACCTATTCGGCGAGCGGCCTGCGGGCGTGGACGCGACCGTGTTCGCCATGCTGGCGGCCCTGACGACCCCCTTCTTCGACACCCCGCTGCGCCGCCGGGCGCAAGCCTTCCCGAACCTGATCGCCTACGTCGACCGGGTGATGGCCCAGTTCTATCCCGGCCACCCCTGGGCCGGCGCCGGCGCGCCCGCCGAGGAGGCCGAGCCTCGAATGCAGGCAGCCTGAGCCGGCGGCGCCAAACCTCTACGCCAGCTGATCCATCGCCCCGCCGAAGCGCGCTTTCGAAAAGCGTCGTTCCGCCGTCTATGGCAGAGTGGCGCGGAACACTGGTGCGGGACGAGCATGGCCGACAGGTCGCTGGTGCGTGTCATAGACGACGACGCCTCGTTGCGGGCGGCGCTGGAGAGCCTGTTCCGGTCGGTGGATCTCGACGTGCGCGGCTATCCCTCGGCCGCCGCCTTCCTGGAAGACGGCGCGCGCGAGCAGCCGGGATGCATCGTCCTCGACGTCCGGCTGCCGGGCCTCAGCGGGCTCGACTTCCAAGGTCAGCTGGCGGGCCTCGGCATCGAGCTGCCCGTCGTGCTGATGACGGGCCACGGGGACATCCCGATGACCGTCCGGGGGATGAAGGCCGGCGCGGTCGACTT
This sequence comes from Phenylobacterium terrae, assembly GCF_042681205.1. Lineage (NCBI taxonomy): Bacteria > Pseudomonadati > Pseudomonadota > Alphaproteobacteria > Caulobacterales > Caulobacteraceae > Phenylobacterium > Phenylobacterium terrae. The sequence continues at coordinate 1,787,090 of NZ_JBHUEY010000001.1, read as the reverse complement.
CTTGCCGAAACCCTTTCGTGAGCAGGACATGCTCGACGCCGTCGCCACGGCGATCGCCAGGGACCGAGCGCGCCGCCAGGCCAGCGAAGGCCATTCCCGACTGCGCTCGCTGTACGAGACCCTGTCCCCGCGAGAGCGCCAGGTGATGGCCCTGGTCGCGGCGGGCCGGCTGAACAAGCAGGTGGCCGGCGAGCTGGCGATCAGCGAGATCACCGTGAAGATCCACCGCGGCCAGGCGATGCGGAAGATGGGCGCAAGGACGCTCGCCGACCTCGTCCGAATGGCCGAGGCGCTGGGCCTGCGGGCCGAGGCGCCTAACACCAGCGTATGATTTCGGACCGGCCCCGCCCATGCGAAGCGCTGATGCAGGCGCATCGACGCGCCGGATTCGCTGAAGGCCGCGGTGAGCGAGGCGCCCGTCATCTGCGTCGTCGAGGACGACGAGTCGCTGCGGACCGCGGTGGTCGGTCTGCTGCGGTCGTACGGCTATCGCGCCCGTGGATTTCCGAGCGCGGAGGCGTTCCTCGAGACGCGGGCGACGGCCGATTGCGGCTGCATCGTCGCCGATATCCAGCTGCCTGGGCTCAGCGGCCTGGAGCTGAAGGCGCGCCTCGACCAGCTTGGCGCGCGCACCCCGGTGATCCTGGTGACCGCCCGAACCGAACCGGCCTGGCTCGACAAGGCGCAGGCGTGCGGCGCGCTCAGCCTGCTCTCCAAGCCGTTTGCGGAAGACGCCCTGCTGTCCTGCGTGCGCCGCGCGCTCGGCGAGACGGGCGAGCCGGCCTGAGGCGGCGATGAGCGGAGCCGGCGCGGAAGAGGCGCTGCGGCGCAGCGAGCACCGCTACCACAACCTGTTCCAGGCCATGGCCGCCTCGTTCTGGGAGCTCGACTTCTTCCCGGTCGGCGACATGCTGCGCGCGCTCCGGAAACAGGGCGTTGCGGATTACGCCGGCTACTTCGCCCAGAACCCGGGCTTCGTCCGCGAGATGATGCGGGCGACACGGGTGGTGGATGTCAACGACCAGACAGTCAGCCTCTTCGGACGAGGCGAAAAGGCCGAGCTGCTCGGCAGCGTGGAGCCGTTCTGGCCGGAGGCGAGCAGCCCCGTCTACGCCGCCGCTGTGATCCACGCCGTCACCGGCAAGCCGAACTACGCCACCGAGACCCGCTTGCGCACGATCGACGGCCATGAGTTCGACGCCCTGTTCACCGCCTGCTTCCCGCCCGAGACGATGAACAAGGGGACCTTGCTGATCGGCGTGATCGACATCAGCGCGCGCAAGCAGGCCGAGGCGATGCTGGCCAAGGTGCAGGCCGAGTTCGCCCACGCCGCCCGTGTCTCGATGCTCGGCGAGCTCACCGCCTCCATCGCCCACGAGGTCAACCAGCCGCTGGCGGCCATCGCCACGAACGCTGCGGCCGGGCTGCGCTGGCTGTCTCGCGAGGAGCCCGAGCTGGACGAGGCCCGCGCCCTGCTGGGCCGCATCAAGGCCGACGCCGCCCGCGCGGCCCAGGTGATCGACCGCGTGCGGTCCATGGCCGGCGGGCGTACGCCCCAGCAGGCGCCGGTGCAGCTGAACGAGGTGCTGGAAGAGGCGCTGGTCTTCCTGCGCCACGAGATCGAGGCGCATGCGGTGCGGCTGTCGCTGGCGCTCGATCCGGCCGCGCCGGTCGTGATGGGGGACCGCACCCAGCTGCAGCAGGTGGCGGTGAACCTCATCGTCAACGCCGTCCAGGCGATGGAGCAGGCCGACCCCGTCGCCCGCGAACTGACGATCCGCACGCGCCCGACCGACGCCGGCGTGCAGGTCCAGGTGCAGGACGCCGGCCGCGGCCTGGCCGATCCGGCCCGGGTGTTCGACAGCTTCTTCACCACCAAGACCTCCGGCATGGGCATGGGGCTGACCATCTGCCGCTCGATCCTGGCGGCGCACGGCGGCACGATCGGCGCGGCCAACGGGCCGGCCGGCGGCGCCGTCTTCACGTTCGAGGTGCCGTCCGCCAGCCCCTCGGGGGAGCCGACCCATACCAAGGTATGAGGCGTTGAGCCGCAGGTAGAATAGGCGGGCCGCGGCAGGCGGCTCATCCTCGCAGGGCATCGGGGCCGCGGCCCCTCCCCTCTGCGAGAACCCGCCATGACCAAGACCATCATGCTGATCCACGGCGCCTGGCTCAATTCGAGGAGTTGGGAAGGCTTCAAGGCCCGGTACGAGGCTCGCGGCTTCGATGTCGTCGCGCCCGACTGGCCGTTCGACGACCGCACGCCGGAAGAGCTGCGGCGCAAGCCCGATCCCGCGCTCGCCCGCTCCGGCCACCGCCAGATCATCGACCACTACGCCGGGCTGATCGACCGGCTCGCGGATGCGCCGATCCTCATCGGCCACTCGTTCGGCGGCGTCCTGGTGCAGCACCTGCTCAACCGCGGCCTCGGGACCGCCGGGGTGGCGATCCATCCGGCGCCGACGCCGGGCGTCGGGCTCGGGCCCCACGCCATCGTCTCGGCCTTTCCCGTGCTCTGGAACCCGCTCTCGGGCGGCGAGATCAAGACCATGTCGCGGAAGCACTTCCGCACCCGCTTCGCTCAGACCGCCCCGGCCGACCAGGCGGACGCCCTTTACGACCGCTACATCGTCCCCACCGCCGGACGGGTCTACTGGGACGGCATCGTGGGCCGCAGCGGGACGATCGACTGGGCCAACCCGAAACGGCCCCCGCTGCTGCTGATCGGCGGCGAGCTCGACCTGATCGCCGACGCCAGCATGACCCGGGCGATCTACGAAAAGCAGAAGCGCGCGCCGTCGCGGACCGAGCTGAAGATCTTCCCCGACCGCTCGCACTGGACCGGCATCGACGCCGGCTGGGAGGCGGTCGCCGATTTCGCGCTCGAATGGGCGCTCGGCGCCGCCGAGCGGCCGTACGCCAGGCCCGCGCTCGTCGCCGCCTGAAGCCCCCTCACGTCAGGAGAACTCCGATGACCACGCTCGAACTCGACCGTCCCGCCGCGCCGGCTCCCGCCGCCGCCCGCTCGCCCCGCCAGACCCATGTCGTCGCCGACGACGGGACCCGCATCTTCTACAAGGACTGGGGCGCCGGGCAGCCGATCGTCTTCTCCCACGGCTGGCCGCTGACCGCCGACGCCTGGGACGCCCAGATGGTGTTCTTCGCCCAGCACGGCTTTCGGGTGATCGCCCACGACCGTCGCAGCCACGGCCGCTCGGACCAGACCTGGGCCGGCAACGACATGGACACCTACGCCGACGACCTGGCCCGCCTGATCGAGACCCTCGACCTGCGCGAAGCCGTCCTGGTCGGCCATTCCACCGGGGGCGGGGAGGTGACGCGCTACATCGGCCGGCACGGGACCGAGCGTGTGGCCAAGGTCGTGCTGGTGGGGGCCGTGCCGCCGCTGATGGTGAAGACTGACGCCAACCCCGGCGGCCTGCCGATCGAGGTGTTCGATTCCATCCGCAAGGGCACGCTCGAGAGCCGCTCGCAGTTCTTCAAGGATCTCGCCGTCCCCTTCTACGGCTACAATCGGCCGGGAGCGCAGCTCTCGGAGGGGGTCCGCGATTCCTTCTGGCTGCAGGGCATGATGGGCGGGCTGAAGGGCCAGCTCGACTGCATCCACGAGTTCTCGGAGGTCGACTACACCGAGGACCTGAAGCGAATCGATCGGCCGACCCTGATCCTGCACGGCGACGACGACCAGATCGTCCCCATCGGCGCTTCGGCGCTGACGTCGGCCAAGCTCGTCCCGGGGGCCGAGCTGAAGATCTACCCGGGCGGCGACCACGGCCTGCCGACCACCCAGGCCGAGGCGTTCAACGCCGACGTTTTGCGCTTCATTCAGGCGTAGGACTTGCGCTGGCCCCGTCCGCCTTCCAGACGGACGGGGTCGGCTTCGATGTTGAGCCGGGAGAAGACCGCCATGGCAGAGCCCTCGATCGCCGACACCCGCGCGCACCAGATGTTCCCGACCCTTTCGGCGGCGGACATCGACCGGCTGCGCCGCTTCGCCGAGCCCCGGGCCTATGCGGCGGGGCAGGCGTTGGCGCGCACCGGCGAGCCGGGACACGGGCTGACGGTGGTGCTGACGGGCCAGGTCGAGATCGTCCGGCGCGATCAGGCCGGCCAGCCGCAGCCGGTGGTCACGCACGGTCCGGGCTCCTTCATCGGCGAGCTGGCCCAGCTGTCCGGCCGACCCGCCCTTGTGGACGCCTTGGCGGCCTCCGAGGTCGAGGCGCTGATCATCGCGCCCGAGCGGCTTCGGGCCGCGCTGGTGGCCGAGGCCGAACTCGGCGAGCGGATCATGCGGGCGCTGATCCTGCGCCGCGTGGGGCTGCTCGAGACCGGCGGCGGCGGGCCCATCATCCTGGGCGCGGCCGACCATCCCGACGTGCTGCGGCTGGAGAGCTTCCTGGCGCGCAACGGCCATCCCCGGCTGCGGGTCGATCCCGACGCCGACGAGGCGGCGGCGCTGACCGAGCGCTTCCACATCGGTCCGGGCGCCTGGCCGATCGTCATCTGCCCGACCGGCCAGGTGCTGCGCAATCCGACCGAGGCCAAGCTCGCCCGCTGCCTCGGCATGGTCGCGCCGATCGACCCCGACCGCCTCTACGACGTGGCGGTGGTCGGCGCCGGTCCCGCGGGCCTGGCCACCGCCGTCTACGCCGGCTCCGAGGGCCTCTCGGTGCTGGTGCTGGACTGCCGGGCGTTCGGCGGCCAGGCGGGCGCGTCGGCGCGGATCGAGAACTACCTCGGCTTCCCGACCGGCATCAGCGGCCTGGCCCTGATGGCCCGCGCCTACAACCAGGCCCAGAAGTTCGGGGTCGAGATCGCCATTCCGGACGAGGTGGCGAGCCTCGCGGCCCACCCGGCCGGCGGCTTCGCCCTGGCGCTGGCCAACGCCGAGCAGGTGCGGGCCCGCAGCGTGGTGATCGCCGCCGGGGCGCGTTACCGGCGGCTGGAGGTGGCGGGGATCGAACGGTTCGAAGCCGCCTCCGTCCACTATTGGGCCTCGCCCGTCGAGGCGCGGCTCTGCGCCGGCCAGGAGGTGGCGCTGGTGGGCGCCGGCAACTCCGCCGGTCAGGCCGCGGTTTATCTCGCCTCGCAGGTGGAGAAGGTCTGGATGCTGGTCCGCGGCCCCGGGCTGGAAGCGACCATGTCCCGCTACCTCGTCGACCGGATCGCCGGACTGCCGAACGTGGAGGTGGTCACCCGGGCCGAGATCTGCGCCGTCGACGGCGCGGACGGTGCGCTGCAGGGCCTGACCTGGCGCGATCGCCGGTCTGGCGAGGAGACGCGGCGGCCGATCCGCCACCTGTTCCTGTTCATCGGGGCCGAGCCTCACACCGAGTGGCTGGCGGGCTCGGGGATCGCGCTGGACGACAAAGGCTTCATCCGAACCGGCGCCGAACTCCACCCGGGCCGGCGGCCGATGGAGACCAGCCTCGACGGCGCGTTCGCCATCGGCGACATCCGCGCCGGCTCGACCAAGCGGGTCGCCGCGGCGGTCGGCGAAGGCGCCCAGGTGGTCGCCACCCTGCACGCCTATCTGGCAAGCCTCGATCCGCCGGCCCCGCAGGCCGCCCCCATCTCCCAGAAGATTACTCAGGACCCGCAGCCCGCATGACCAGCGACATCCGCATCCTCGGCTTCGCCGGCAGCCTCCGGCGCGCCTCCTACAATCGCGCCCTGCTGCGCGAGGCGCAGGCGCGGGCGCCGGCGGGGATGAGCATAGAGGTCTTCGATCTGATCGACGTGCCCCTCTACAACGGCGATGTGGAGGCGCAGGGCGATCCGCCGGCGGTGGCGGCGCTGAAGTCGGCGATCCGCGCCGCCGACGGGGTGCTGATGGTCACGCCCGAGTACAATCACGGCGTCCCGGCGGTGACCAAGAACGCCGTCGACTGGGCCAGCCGTCCGCCGAACGATGCGGCGCTCTCCGGCAAGCCGGTGGGGATCATCGGCGCCTCGCCGGGCATGACCGGCACGGCCCGCGGCCAGAGCCAGCTGCGCCAGGCCTTCGAGTTCACCAACAGCTACTGCCTCCCCCAGCCGGAGCTGCTGGTCTTCCGCGCGCACGAGAAGTTCGACGCCGAGGGACGGCTGAGCGACGAGGCGACCGGCCGCTACCTCGTCCGCTACCTCGAGGCCTTCGCCGCCTGGGTGCGGCGGTTCAAGGGCTGACCGCCGCGGTCCGGCCGAAGGTCGCCCGGTACTCCGAAGGCGAGACCGTCAGCCGGCGGCGGAAGTGGCGGCGCAGGTTGGCCGCGTCGCCGAAGCCGGACAGCCGGGCGACCTCGTCCATGGGCAGGTCGTGGGTCTCCAGAAGCTCGCGGGCGCGCTCCACCCGAACCCCGATCAGCCAGCTCGCCGGCGACTCGCCCACCGTCTCCAGGAAGCGGCGGTGCAGGCTGCGCTCGCTGAGGGCCGCCATCCGCGCCATGTCGGCGACGCTGAACGGCTGGTCCGGGCGGGCGCGGACGTGGGCGAGCACGTCCGACAGGCGCGCGTTCTCGCGCTCGGGCACGGGCCGGGGCATGTACTGCAGCTGGCCGCCGTTGCGGTGGGCCGGCACGACCAGGCGGCGGGCGACCTGGTTGGCGACCTCCGCGCCGAAGTCGCGGCGCACGATGTAGAGCGACAGGTCGATGCCCGCCGCGCTGCCGGCGGAGGTGAAGATCCGCCCCTCGTCCACATAGAGCACCTCGCCGTCGAACCGCAGCGAGGGGTAGCGCTTCGCCAACGCCTCGGCGTAGCGCCAGTGGGTGGTCACGCGCTTGCCGTCCAGCAGCCCGGTCGCGGCCAGCACGAAGACGCCCGAGCAGATCGACATCAGCCGGGCCCCGCGGTCGTGGGCGGCGCGCAGGGCCTCGAGCAGCGGGGCGGGCGGCTCGACGTCCACGCCCTTCCAGCCCGGCGCAATGATCAGGTCGGCCTCGGAGAGCCGTTCGAGGCCGGCGTCGACCTGCACCGTCAGTCCGCCCATCGCCCGCAGCGGGCCGGGCTCCACCGCGCAGCTGGCGAACCGGTACCACTCGGGACCGAGCTCCGGGCGCGGCAGGCCGAACACCTCGGCGGCGACGCCGTATTCGAAGGTGCACAGTCCGTCGTAGACGAGCGCGGCGACCAGGGGTCCGGACGGATTTGGCATGATCTGTACGATCATAGTCACTTCCGCCACTGCGCGACAGCCCCGCTTGGCCCCTAGGGTTCCGGCGTCACACGAACTGGAGACCCGCCATGTCGCTTGTCAGCGAAACCCCCGCCGCCCCCTCCGCCGAGGCGCTCGCCCACTTCGAAGCCGAATTCGCCTTCCAGACCGACTGCTGGGACGTGAATAACGCGATCACCACAGACCAGAAGGATTTCGTCCTGCTGGACGTGCGCAGCCACGAGGCCCACGCCGCCGGTCACGTGCCCACCGCGCTCAGTCTGCCGCACGGCAAGATCATCGCCGGCAAGCTCGCCGACTATCCGCCGGAGACGCTGTTCGTCGTCTATTGCGCCGGGCCGCACTGCAACGGCGCGGCGCGGGCGGCCATTCGGCTCGCCCGCCTCGGCCGGCCGGTGAAGGTCATGCCCGGCGGGATCACCGGCTGGCTGGACGAGGGTTTCGAACTGGCGCGCGCGCCGGCGCACGCCTGACCGCCAATGGACGTCCGCCCCGCCCGGCCGCAGGACCTGGCCGAACTCGTCCGGCTCTGCGCCGAGCACGCCCGCTTCGAGCGCGTCGATCTGGACGTGACGGGGCTGGCGCAACGGCTGGGTTGGGCGCTGTTCGGGAAGGAGCCCCGCCTGTGGGCCTGGGTCGTCGAGGCCGGCGGCCCCCTCGCCGGCTACGCCTCGGCCGGCGTCGAGTTCTCGACCTGGTCGGGGCGCCCCTACCTGCACATGGACTGCCTCTACCTGGAGGCGCCGATGCGCGGGACCGGGCTGGGCCGCCGGCTGATGGACGAGGTCTTCGCCGCCGCGCGGCAGGCCGGCTGCGCCGAGGTCCAGTGGCAGACGCCGCCCTGGAACGCCCCGGCGATCGCCTTCTATCGCCGCCTCGGGGCGCAAGGCGCGGAAAAGGTGCGCTTCCGCGCAGCGGTGGGTGACAGGTAGCGCCTGCGGCGCAACCCGTCACCGACGGCCGCCGGTGACTGGTTGGGCGCAGCCCTACCTGTCACCCCGCTCGATCAGTACCGATAGTGCTCCGGCTTGAACGGGCCCTGCGGCGAGACGCCGATGTAGGCGGCCTGGTCGGCGCTCATCTGGGTCAGCTTCGCGCCGAGCTTTTCGAGGTGCAGAAGGGCGACCTTCTCGTCCAGGCGCTTGGGCAGGGTGTAGACCTTGTTCTCGTAGGCCTGGCCGTTGGTCCACAGCTCGATCTGGGCCAGCGTCTGGTTGGTGAAGGAGGCGCTCATCACGAAGCTCGGGTGGCCCGTGGCGTTGCCCAGGTTCACCAGCCGGCCCTCCGACAGGACGATGATCTTCTTGCCGTCCGGGAACTCCACGTGGTGAACCTGATCCTTGATCTTGTCCCACTTGTAGTTGCGCAGGCCGGCGATCTGGATCTCGGAATCGAAGTGGCCGATGTTGCAGACGATGGCGTTGTTCTTCATCCGCCGCATGTGGTCGACGGTGATGACGTCCTTGTTGCCGGTGGCGGTGACGTAGATGTCGGCCCGGTCCAGCACGTCCTCGATCGTGGCGACCTCATAGCCTTCCATCGCCGCCTGCAGGGCGCAGATCGGGTCGATCTCGGTGACCACCACCCGGGCGCCGCCGTTGCGCAGGGACGCGGCCGAGCCCTTGCCCACGTCGCCGTAGCCGCAGACCACCGCCACCTTGCCCGACAGCATGACGTCGGTCGCCCGGCGGATGCCGTCCACCAGGCTCTCGCGGCAGCCGTAGAGGTTGTCGAACTTGGACTTGGTGACGCTGTCGTTGACGTTGATCGCCGGGAACGGCAGCTCGCCGCGCTCGGCCATCTGGTAGAGGCGGTGGACGCCCGTGGTGGTCTCTTCGGAGACGCCCTTGATGGCCTCGCGGATGGCCGAATAGAAGCCGGGCTTCTCCTTCAGGTACCGCTTCATCACCTCGTAGAGGGCCTCTTCCTCCTCGTTGGTCGGGTTGTCGAGGATGGAGGGATCCTTCTCGGCCTTCGGGCCGAGGACGCAGAGCAGGGTCGCATCGCCGCCGTCGTCGAGGATCAGGTTCGGATAGCCGCCGTCGGCCCACTCGAAGATCCGGTGGGCGTATTCCCAGTACTCGACCAGGGTCTCGCCTTTCACCGCGAACACCGGCGTGCCCTTGGCCGCCACGGCCGCGGCCGCGTGGTCCTGGGTGGAGAAGATGTTGCAGCTGGCCCAGCGCACGTCCGCGCCCAGCGCCTGCAGGGTCTCGATCAGCACCGCCGTCTGGATGGTCATGTGCAGGGAGCCGGCGATCCGGGCGCCCTTCAACGGCTTGTCCTGGCCGAACTCGGCGCGCGTGGCCATCAGGCCCGGCATCTCGGTTTCGGCGATCTCGATTTCCTTGCGGCCCCAATCGGCCAGGGCGATGTCCTTGACGACATAGTCGGTCATGAAAGGGCTCCAACGAGGCGCGCGCCGGGAGTCGCCCGGCGCGCGAAGTTTGGAGGTCTATAGCGGCCGAGGCGGGCGGCGGCAACCGACATATAAAGACTTCTTTATGTGATCATCTGGGGCTCCGGCTCCGCGCGCCGCGTGCGCCACAGCGACCAGGCGACGCCGCCGGCGATCAGCCCCACCGTCACCGCCAGCGAAACCGGCGCCGGGAACTTCTCCCAGCCCATGGCCTCGGCCACGAACACCTTGCCGCCGATGAACACCAGCAGCAGCGCCAGCGCCTGCTTCAGGTAGGCGAAGCGGGCGATGATGGCCGCCAGCGCGAAGTAGAGCGCCCGCAGGCCCAGGATGGCGAAGATGTTCGAGGTGTAGACGATGTAGGGATCGGTGGTGATGGCGAAGATCGCCGGCACCGAGTCCACGGCGAAGATCACGTCCGCCGCCTCGACCATCAGCAGGGCCATGAACAGCGGCGTGGCGAAGAGCGCCAGCCGCCGGGCCGGACGCGGCTCGCGGACGAAGAAGCGGTGCTCGCGCAGCCCGTCCGTCAGGCGCAGATGGCCGGCGAGCCAGCGGTAGAGGACGTTGTCGCGCGGGTCGCTCGCATCTTTCCGGGCGAAGAGCATCTTCAGGCCCATCAGCACCAGGAAGCCGGCGAAGATCAGCAGGACCCACTCGAAGCTCGCGACGAGGGCCGCGCCGAAGCCGATCATGATCGCCCGCAGCACGATGACGCCGAGGATGCCCCAGAAGAGCACCCGGTGCTGGTAGGCCGCCGGGATCGCCAGGGCGCCGAAGATCGAGGCGATGACGAAAATGTTGTCGAGGGCCAGGCTCTTCTCGACCAGGAAGCCGGTCAGGTACTCGACCCCGGACTCGCGGCCGAGCTCGAACCAGATCCAGCCGCCGAAGCCGAGGCCCAGGGCCAGATAGCCGGCCGACATCAACAGGCTCTCGCGGACGCCGATCTCGCGATGCTTCCGGTGAAGGACGCCCAGGTCGACGACGAGCAGGACGACGACCACCAGGGCGAAGGCGAGCCACATCCACAGCGGCTTGCCCAGCAGGGACGCTGTCAGGAACTCCAGCATGTCGGGGGACTCCCTAGGCGGCTGGCCTAGAGGACGGCGGCGCGATGTTCGGCGAGGGCGATCTCAGCCTTCAGCCGCTCCACCCTGAGCGTCAGGTTCCGGAACAGCGTCAGATCGGCGATCGGCCGACGGCGCTCATTGCCGAGGCGGGCGAGGGCCCGCCACAGGCGCGACTTCAGACGGGATAGATGCAGATCGTCCATTGGCTCCTCCGTATAGGGAGGCGCGCCCGGAACGGGGTCGCTTGGGGAGGGAGGTGACGAGCCGGCCCCGAGCGCGCCTGTTGCGGTCCGACATCACGATCGGGGGGAAGGATCGCCAGAGGGGCCCGGTCCGCAATGCTTCAGGTAGTATGGCCCGCGGGGCGTTCAAGGCCGCGCGGGCCGCATTCCGCCCTAGCCCGCCGGGTCCGGATCTGTGACCCGCAGCACCGTCAGCTCGTGCACCCGCCCGTCGTCGCCGCGCCAGCTGAACACGTCGCCCACCGACAGCCCGATCAGCGCCGCGCCGGCCGGTGCGGTGACCGACAGCCGGCCCTGGTCGATGTCGGCCTCGCTGGGCAGCGTCAGGGCGACGGTCCGCTCCTGCCCCGAAGCATGGTCGAGGTAGCTGACGGTCGAGTGCAGCCGCACGAAGCCGCGCCGCGGGCGGCGGGCCTCGACCACCACCGCCCGGTCCAGCTCCTGGGCCAGCAGCCGCGCGCCGGGCCCGTGGAAGGTCTCGGCCAGGTTCGCCAGCCGGTCGAATTCCGATGCGGCCACGTAGACAGCCGGCCGCGTGCGATCCCCGCGCGCGGGGGCGCGGGTCGTCGTAGTCTTGGTCAAGTTTACACCTTCGCCCGCCCCCTAGGGCCGAGCGCCTGGATCAGTTGAAAATGAACATCTGAGAGGATTCCCCCGAACCCTAGCCTTTGGCTTTACAACGGGCTCGGGGTCAGCCGCCTGCGACGAGGCGGCCGGCGTGGTTCATCATTCGCGCGAATTGTGCGGAACAGCACATGATGATCGCAGCATGACACGCCGGGCCGCGAAGTCAAACGCCGCCCGCGTACCCGGGATTTCGGATCGGCGCGCCGCCCGCTATAGCTGGCGCGGCCGCAACGCCGGAGAGCAAAATGAACCTGCACGTCCGCCCCGCCGACCCCGCCCTGCCCCGGCACGACTGGACCCTCGAAGAGGTCGAGGCGCTGTTCGAGCTTCCGTTCACCGAGCTGGTGTTCCGGGCCGCCGAGGTGCACCGGCGCTGGTTCGACCCCACCGAGCTGCAGCTCTCCCAGCTGCTGTCGGTGAAGACCGGCGGCTGCCCCGAGGACTGCGGCTACTGCGCCCAGTCGGCCAAGTTCGACACCGGGGTGGGCGCGACCAAGCTGATGGAGGCCGAAGCGGTGGTGGCCAAGGCGGCCGAGGCCAAGGCCGGCGGCGCCCAGCGCTTCTGCATGGGCGCGGCCTGGCGCGACGTGAAGGACCGCGACCTCCCCAGGCTCACGGCCATGATCTCGGGCGTGAAGGCGCTCGGCCTGGAGACCTGCGCCACCCTCGGGATGATGACTCCCGAGCAGGCCAAGGCGCTGAAGGCCGCCGGGCTCGACTTCTACAACCACAACCTCGACACCGGGCCGGAGTACTACGACAAGGTCGTCACCACCCGCACCTACCAGGACCGGCTGGACACCCTGGCGGCGGTCCGCGAGGCGGGCATCTCCACCTGCTGCGGCGGGATCGTCGGCATGGGCGAGACCCGGCGCGACCGGGCCGGCCTGCTGCATGCCCTGGCCACCCTGCCGGCCCACCCCGACAGCCTTCCGATCAACGACCTGATGCCGATCAAGGGCACGCCGCTGGGCGGCTCGGCGCCGGTGGACGGGCTGGAGTTCGTGCGGATGATCGCCGTCGCGCGCCTGGTCTGCCCCAAGTCGGTGGTTCGGATCGCCGCCGGCCGCGAGCACATGTCGAAGGAGCTGCAGGCCCTCTGCTTCCTGGCCGGAGCCAACTCCATCTTCATCGGCGGCCGGCTGCTCACCACCCCCAACCCCGACAAGACCGCCGACGAGGCGCTGCTGGCGGAGCTGGGGATGAAGCCGATGGGCGCCAATCCTCCCCCGAAGGGGGAGGGGGACCGCGAAGCGGTGGAGGGGATCCACGCGCGCTAAGCTGGGAGGCTCGCCGCTCCTGAGGCCGCGGGGCTAAACCCCCTCAGTCGCTTCGCGACAGCTCTCCCTGTGGGGGAGCTCTCGTCGCCTACTTCTCCTCGTCGAAGCGGGCCTGGACGAGGGCGATGAGCGCGTCCAGCGCCGCCTCGGCCTCAGGGCCGTCGGCGGCGATCTCGATCTCGGCGCCGGGGCCGGCGGCCAGCATCATCAGGCCCATGATCGAGCGGGCGTCGACGGTCGTGCCGTCCTTGGAGACGGTGACCTCGGCGTCGAAGGCGGCGGCGGTCTTGACGAACTTGGCCGAGGCGCGGGCGTGCAGCCCGCGCTGGTTGACGATCTCGACGGTGCGGACGGCGCTCACTTCTCGCCGGCGAGCACGTAGCTGGCCACGGAGATGTACTTGCGGCCGGCTTCCTGGGCGGCGGCCACGCAGTCCTCCAGCGGCAGTTTCTGGCGCACGCTCGCCAGCTTGATCAGCATCGGCAGGTTGAGGCCGGCGATCACCTCGGCCTTGGTCTGCTCCATGACCGAGATGGCGAGGTTGGACGGGGTGCCGCCGAACATGTCGGTCAGCAGGATCACGCCGCCGCCGTCGTCGACGCTGCTGCAGGCGTTCATGATGTCGCGCCGGCGGCGCTCCATGTCGTCCTCCGGCCCGATGCAGATCGCCGCGACCGCAGCCTGCGGCCCCACGACGTGCTCCATGGCGAAGACGAATTCCTCGGCCAATCGACCGTGAGTGACGATCACCAGGCCGATCATTGACTGCTTCTCAACGGGGATCCCCGGACGTCGACGGCCAAAGCGAGGCCGAGCGCCGGGCTTGATACGCCCTCTTAGGCCGCGCTCCAAGATGCTCGATTGCGCGACGCAGTTTCGCAGGCGCCGAAGGCTCCAGGGGCGAGACGGCCATGAGCGGCAATTGGCCGCCGGCCCGTTCCACCGCCTGCGGATCGGGCGCCCGCTCGGCAGGCCCGCAGACCGCGACCAGCACCACCTCGCAGAAGGCCAGCGCCGGCTCGGGCAGAACCCCCAGGCCGCGGGCCTCGATGAGGCCGAACAGGGTCTCCGGCGCGCGACCGTAGATCCGATCCTCCGAGCGCCAGATAAGGGTGCGGTCGTCGGCCACCAGCCGGAACCCCGCGTCGATGCAGCGCAGGGCCAGGTCGCTCTTGCCGGCCCCCGACGGCCCCTCGATCAGCGCGCCCCGCCAGCTCCCGTGCGACCAGCAGGCGATCAGCCCGGCGTGCAGGATCAATGGCGCGCCTCGGGCAGAATGACGGTGAACCGGGCGCCCAGAACCTTGCCGTCGGCGTCGGTGCGGTTCTCGGCCCGGATCTGGCCGCCGTGGGCGTCGATGATCTGGCGGGCGATGGACAGGCCCAGGCCCGAGTTGCCGCCGAACGCCGTGCCCTTCGGGCGCGAGGTGTAGAAGCGCTCGAACACCGTCTCCAGGTTCTCCGGCGGGATGCCGGGCCCGTCGTCCTCGACGGTGGCGATGGCCTGGCCGGCCTTGTGCTGCAGCGAGACCCGGACCTCGCCGCCCGCCGGGCTGAAGGAGCGGGCGTTGTCGATCAGGTTGCGGAACACCTGGCTGAGCGGGCCCTCGCGGCCGGAGACGCGGATCGGCTCGACGGTGTCCTGGACGGTGAAGCGCACGCCCACCTCGCCCGGCCGGATGATCGCCTGATAGAGGGCCACCACATCGCCGAGCAGCCGGCCCAGGTCGAGCGCCCGCGGCGCCTCGCGCGACAGCTCGGCGTCCAGACGCGAGGCGTTGGAGATGTCGGTGACGAGGCGGTCCAGCCGCTGGATGTCCTGCTGCAGGATTCGGAACAGCCGCTCGCGGGCCGTCGGGTCCTTGACCAGGTCCAGGGTCTCGACCGCCGAGCGCATGGAGGTGAGCGGGTTGCGGATCTCGTGCGCCACGTCGGCGGCGAACCGCTCGATGGCGTCCATCCGCTCCGACAGGGCGTGGGTCATGTCCTCCAGGCTGCGGGTCAGGTCGCCGAGCTCGTCGTCGCGCTGGGCCAGGTCCGGCAGGCTGATGGCCCGGGCCCTCGACAGCCGCACCCGGTCGGCCGCCCGCGCCAGGCGGCGCACCGGATGGGCCACCAGCCGGTTGAGCATGAAGGAGGAGATCAGCGTCACCGAGATGGCGATCAGGATGAACGGCAGCAGCGCCGCCCGCTCCCGGGCGATGATCTCGTCCACGTCCCGCGCCTCCAGCGTCAGGACGCCCAGCACCGCCTGCACGTGCTGGATGGGGATGGAGACCGAGACCACGCTCTCGCCGTCGTCGCCGGGGCGCATGTGGGAGACGTGCTCGCCGCGCAGCGCCCGGGCGACCTCGGCCTCGAGCGCCTTGCGGCCGTCCTCGTCGGTGGGCTCCTCCGGGCGCGGGTCGGGGATGTTGAGGCTGAAGCCCTCGTTCTCCTCGCGCGGGCGCGCCGGCGGCAGCACGCGCCATTCCACGCGGTCGGCGACGACGTAGGAATCGGCGATCAGGTTGCCCTGGGAGTCGAACAGCCGGGCCCGTTGCGAGCGCGGGTTGGAGAGCAGCTTCAGGATCTCGGCCGCATAGGCGCCGTCCATCGCCGGCTCGGGCTCGCCGACGGTGGCGGTCTGGTCGATGATGGTGACGATCAGCTCGCCCTGGGTCGTCAGGCTGTCGATCCGCGCGTTGACCAGGCCTCGGCGCAGCTCGTTGAGCACCAGGGCCCCGGCGACCAGCACCGCCAGCCCCAGCACGTTCAGCGCGATGATCAGCCGTCCGAGCTTGGAGCCCGGGAGCCACCAGCGGAGCTTCGGCTCCTTGGGCTCCTTAGGCTCGCGCTCAGGATTCGCGGTAGCGGTAGCCGACGCCATAGAGGGTTTCGATCGCGTCGAACTCCGGGTCGACCTCGCGGAACTTCTTGCGCATCCGCTTGATGTGGCTGTCGATGGTCCGGTCGTCGACGTAGACCTGGTCCTCGTAGGCGGCGTCCATCAGGTTGTCGCGGCTCTTCACGAAGCCGGGCCGCTGGGCCAGCGACTGCAGCAGCAGGAACTCGGTGACGGTCAGCTTCACCGGCTTGCCGTCCCACAGGCAGTCGTGGCGGGCCGGATCGAGGGTCAGCTTGCCGCGCTTGATGGCCCGCGCCTGAGCCTCGGCGTCGGCGCCGGGCGTCTCCTCCTCCGCGCCCGACCGGCGCAGCACGGCCTTCACCCGCTCGATCAGCAGGCGCTGGCTGAACGGCTTGTGGATGTAGTCGTCGGCGCCGAGGTTGAAGCCGAGGATCTCGTCGATCTCCTCGTCCTTCGAAGTGAGGATGATCACCGGCACGTTGGAGGTGCGCCGCAGCCTGCGCAGCACCTCCATCCCGTCCATGCGCGGCATCTTGACGTCGAGGATCGCCAGGTCCGGCGGCTCCTTCTCCAGAGCGGCCAGGCCGGAAGCGCCGTCGTAGTAGGCCTTGATGCTGTGGCCGTGGCTTTCGAGGGCCAGGCTGACGGACGTGACGATGTTCTCGTCGTCGTCGACCAAGGTGATCTTGGCCATGCGGGCTAATCGCTCCTCGTGTGGCGTGGGGTGCGCAAGCTACTGGTACCGCACCGTGGCCTCAATGGGGCGGACGAAATTGAGGTCAACCAGGGGTTAAGCATGTTCGGGCCACCTTGCGGCGGTTCGGGGAGAGTTCCAGCGTCCATGGCCGGCCAGGTCCACTATGAAGTGTTCATCAAGCGCGCCGGCGCGGGCTGGTCGCTCGACTTCGCCACCGAGGACCGCGCCCAGGCGATCGCCGCCGCCGAGGAGCGGCTGGCGAAGAAGAAGGCCGCCAGCGTCAAGGTGACCAAGGAGACGCTGGACCCGGACACCCGCGAGTTCCGAACCGTCGTCATCCTGCAGAAGGGCGAGCCCGACCGGGTCAAGCCCAAGCCGGTGCGCGAGGAGGTCGAGCCTTTGTGCGTCGCGCCCGACGACCTCTACAACGTCCACTCCCGCGACCGCATCGGGCGGCTGCTGGAGGACTGGCTGGAGCGCCAGAGGGCGACGCCCTTCGAGCTGCTGCACCGGCCCGAGCTCGTGGAGCGCCTGGAGGCCTCCGGCGTCGAGTTCCAGCACGCGATCCAGAAGATCTCGCTGCCCGAAGCCCATGCTCGCGACGTCTCGGTGCACGAGATGGTGCGGACCTTCCAGTCGCTGGCCGAGCGGTCGATCGAGCGGCTGATGAAGGACCACCGCAAGGGCGTGCTTCCGAACCTGCACAAGGAGCCGTTCGGCGCCGTGGCCGAGCGGCTGTCCGGCAACCCCGAGCGGGCCTATCTGCTGGGCGCGGGCGTGGCCGGCATGCTGGCCGACTGCGCCTCCTGGACCGAGAAGGTCTCGCGCCTGCTGGACCTGGCCGACGCCGCGCCGCCGGCCGGCCCGCCGCGGGCCCTGTGCCTGTTCGTCATCGAGCAGCCGCTGGCAGAGATCCTCGGCTCGAGCGCGGCGCTGGACGACATCATCGGCCGCGACCTCGACCTCGGCGCCCGGCTGGCGGCGATGACGCGGATGAGCGCCATCGAGGCGGTCGAGGGGCTGATGCGCGGCGACAAGCGGCTGCGCGAGCTGATGCCGCCGCTGTCCGACACCGGCGAGCGGCTGGCGCACTGGCTGGCCAAGGAGGATTTCGAGCACGTGCGCCGGGCGCTGGCCCGCCGCGTGCTGCGCGAGCTGAACGGGCCGCGCCGCCTGCGCCCGGACAGCGCCGCGGTGGAGATCGAGGTGCTGCGCGCCCTGGCCATGGCCCTGACCGCCGCCTCCGGGACCCTGGTGCCGGTCGAGGAGGTGCTGGGCGCCTTCACCAACCGGTCCCGCATGCTGGTCACCAGCGACTTCGTGGAGAGCTATCTCGGCGACGAGCGCACCCCCTCGCAGGAGGCCGAGGCGCTGATCTGGCTGGTCGAGAACGTGATCGGCGCGGCCAACAAGCGCGAGGCCTGCCGCTGGCTCGCCGCCCTGGTCGGCTCGCTGAAGTTCGAGAAGGAGGTGCGGCAGGGGCCGGATTCACCGTCCGCGCGCCTGGCGGCCCTCGCCGCCCTGCAACGCAACATCGCCCGCGCCGGCCTCGCACCCGAGGACTACGCCCCGATCCAGGCCAAGCTCGGCGAGCTGGGCGGCGTGCTCGACGCCGAGGCCAGGCTCACCGCCAGCCTCGCCAAGGCCCAGGCGCCGGCCAGCCAGCGGCTGATGCTGCTGCTGCGCTTCGCCCTCGGGGAGGCGGCCCCTCTCGGCCCGGCCACCGAACGGGCCAAGGCCGAAGCCCTGCGGCTGATCCGCCTCGAAGAGACGCGCTCCGAACTCGCCCGTTCCCCCGAGCGCATGGCCCAGGTCGGCGAACTGATCAAACAGGTCGGGCTGGCGGCGTGATCTTCCCCTCCCCTGAAGGGGAGGGAAAGAGCCGCTACCCCACCGTCTCGGCCAACGCCTCCACCACCCGGTCCACGTCCGCGTCGTCCATGCCGGGGTACAGCGGCAGGGACAGGCACCGGGCGTACCAGGCCTCCGCGCCCGGCAGATCCAGGTCGCCGTAGCGCTCGCGGTAGTAGGGCTGGCGGTGGACGGGGATGTAGTGGACCTGGCTGCCGACGCCGCGCGCGGCCAGGGCGTCGACGACCTGCCGGCGGGTGCGGCCGGCGGCCTCGAAGTCGATCAGCACGGTCATCAGGTGCAGGACCGGGTCGCTCCAGGCGGGGCGGGAGGCGGGGACGACCCTCGGCGCCAGCGGCGCCAGGCGCTCCAGGTAGCGGTCGGCGAGGGCGCGCCGGCGGGCGGCGAAGCGGGGCAGCTTGGCGAGCTGCGAGAGGCCGAGCGCGCAGAGGATGTCCGGCAGGCGGTAGTTGAAGCCGATCTCGGGCATCGCGTACCACCAGGGCTCCCCGCCCGCCGGGCGGACCATGCCGTGGGTGCGCAGGGTGCGCAGTCGCTGGGCCAGCTGCGGATCGTTGGTCGTCACCATGCCGCCCTCGCCGGTGGCGATGGTCTTCACCGGGTGGAAGGAGAAGGTGGCCATCGCGCCCCAGCGGCAATCGCCGACGCTGGCCGCCTCATTCCCGAACTGCATGGTCGAGCCCAGGGCGTGGGGCGCATCCTCGACCAGCACCGCGCCCGCCTGTTCGGCCAGGGCCGCGAGCGCCGGCAGCTCGGCCACGTCGCCGCGCAGGTGCACCGGCAGGACGGCGCGCACCTTGCGGCCCCCGGCGCGCTCGAGCGCCTCGGCCAGGGTCTGCGGCGTCATCAGGCCGGTGAGCGGGTCCACGTCGGCGAACACCACCTCGGCGCCGACGAAGCGGGCGCAGTTGGCGGTGGCCAGGAAGGTGATCGAGGGGGCGATGCAGACCTCGCCCGGCTGCACGTCCAGGGCCAGCATCGCCAGGTGGAGGGCCGCCGTGCCGTTGGCGCAGGCGATCGCGTGCTTCGCGCCGACCACTTCGGCGAAGGCGTTCTCGAAGGCTTCGACCTTCGGGCCGGTGGTGAGCAGGTCGCCCCGCAGGGCCTCGGCCACCGCGGCGATGTCGTCGTCCTCTATGGTCTGGCGCCCGTAGGGGAGCAGGGGCCCGCTCATACCCGGTCGGTGGCCCGGCGGCGGCGCAGCATCGGCGGCGCGTCGGCCAGCATCTCCAGCAGCCCGTCGCCGCTCAGCCACTCGTCGTTGGTGTCGCTGGAATAGGAGAAGCCGTCCGGCACGGGCTTGACGCCATTGCCGAACTTCTTGCGCTCGTACTCGGCGAAGGCGGGCTCGATGGCGTAGCGGTCGCCGAGGTCGACGGTGGTGCGCGCATCGTCCGAGCTGATCATCATCTCGTGCAGCTTCTCGCCCGGACGGATGCCGATGATCTTGACCGGCAGCTCGGGGGCCAGGGCCGCGGCCAGGTCGGTCATCTTCATGGACGGGATCTTCGGCACGAAGATCTCCCCGCCGCGCATGATCTCCAGCGAGGAGAGCACGAAGTCGACGCCCTGGTTCAGCGTGATCCAGAACCTCGTCATGCGCGCGTCGGTGATCGGCAGCTCCTTGGCCCCGTTCGCGATCAGCCGCTGGAACAGCGGGGCGACCGAGCCGCGCGAGCCCACGACATTGCCGTAGCGCACCACCGAGAAGCGGGTGCCGATGTCGCCGGACAGGTTGTTGGCCGCCACGAAGGTCTTGTCGGAGGCGAGCTTGGTCGCCCCGTAGAGGTTGATCGGGTTGCAGGCCTTGTCGGTGGACAGCGCCACCACCTGCTTCACCCGGTTGGTCAGGCAGGCCCAGACCACGTTCTCGGCGCCCAGCACGTTGGTGTGGATGCATTCCGAGGGGTTGTACTCGGCGGCCGGCACCTGCTTCAGGGCCGCGGCGTGGATGACCACGTCGACGCCGCGCAGGGCCAGGGTCAGCCGCTCGCGGTCGCGCACGTCGCCCAGGAAGAAGCGCAGGGATCTCAGCCGCTCCTGGCCGTAGCGCTCGGCCAGGTCGATCTGCATCTCGTGCTGCTTCAGCTCGTCCCTCGAATAGACGATCAGCTTGCGCGGCTTGGCCCTGGTCAGAACCGTGTCGATGAACCGCCGGCCGAACGAGCCGGTGCCGCCGGTGACGAGGATGACCTTGCCGTCAAGGTCGAGGTTGGTCGGCGCAAAGCGGCCCAACTGGCGCTCCAGTCCAAAGCGAATCTGACGATGGCCCCACTGTGAGTCGCCGCCGTAAAGAGACCGCTAACCCTGCTGCGGCCAAATCTCCGCATGCAGCGCCGCTCCGTCCTTCTCGCCGCCGCGGCGGCGGCCGCCGTCCCTGCCGCGGCCCGGGCGGCCTCGAGCCGGGAGAAGAAGGCGGTCGGCGGGCTCAGCTTCGTGGCGCTGCCGGCGGTGACCTCGACGGTCAGGACCCCGAACGGGCGGCGCGGCGTGCTGATGGTGGAACTGGGCCTCGACATCCCCGATTCGCGCCTGCGCGAGCGGGCCGAGGCGTCCCAGCCGCGGCTGCGCGCCGCCTTCGCCCAGCTGCTGCAGACCTACGCCACCGGCTTGCCGCCCGGCGCGCCGCCCAACGCCGACACCCTCAGCCGCGAGATGCAGCGCGAAACCGACCGCGTCCTCGGCCGCGCCGGCGCCCGGCTGCTGCTCGGGACGGTGATGGTGAACTGAGCAAGGGGACAGGTCGTCCTGTCGGACGCTTCCATTCTCGGCCTGGCGCCGCGCCGGGACAGGACAACCCGTCGCCGGCGGACTTTGGTGACTGGTTGCGGCGGCGAAGCCGGCGCTACCTGTCACCCCAACCTCACATCGCCGAGATGCCGCCGTCGAGCTTGAGTTCGGCGCCGGTCATGAAGCGGCTCTCGTCGCTGGCCAGGTAGAGGACGGCGTTGGCGATGTCGGACGGATCGCCGATCCGGCCGATCGGGATCTGCCGGGCCAGCTTGGCCTCGGCCTCCGCCTTGCCGAACTGCTGGCGGATCGGGTCGAGGATCGGCGTGTCGATGAAGGTCGGGTGGATGGAGTTCGACCGGATGTCGAGGCCCTGCTTGGCGCAGTGCAGGGCGATGCCCTTCGACAGCAGCCAGACCGCCGCCTTGGACGCGTTGTAGGCCGGGCTGTTGTGGGCCGCGATCAGGCCGGCGATCGAGGAGACGTTGATGATCGAACCCGGCTGGTTCTGGCGCATGTAGCGCAGGGCGTGCTTGGTCCCGAGGAACACCGAGTCGACGTTGACGCTCATCACCAGCTTCCAGTCGTCGAGGGTGAGCTGCTCGATGTCGCCGCCGCGGCTGATGCCGGCGTTGTTGATCAGCACCGAGATCCCGCCCATGGCCACGTCGGCCTCCTCGAGCGCGTAGATCCACTGGTCCTCCTTGGTGACGTCCAGGGGGAAGGCGAAGGCGTTCCCCTCGCCGAAGCCGAGGTTGATCTCGGCCGCCAGGTCCTGGACCCCGCCGTGGTTGATGTCCGCCAGGCTGACCACGGCGCCTTCGGCGACGAGCGCCCGGGCCATGGCCGAGCCGAGGCCGCCCGCGGCTCCGGTGATGAAGACCTTCTTGCCCGCCACGCGCCCGGTCATTTCGCCGCCTCCTTCGCGCACGCGTCCATGAACCTGGCGAGCTTCACGTCGAGCTCGGTCACCCCATCGGCGTCATGGGTGGCGAGAGTGACCTCGACCCGGTTGTAGACGTTGAACCACTCCGGATGGTGGTCGAGCTTTTCGGCCATCAGGGCGACGCGGGTCATGAAGCCGAAGGCTGCGTTGAAGTCGGCGAAGCGGAAGGTGCGGGCGATGGCGTCGCGGCCGCCCTCCACCGCGGTCCAGTCGGGCAGCTGCCTGAGCGCCGCCTCGGCCCCGATCTTCGCCGGCCGGGTCATGCGCCCGCGGGCTCCTCTGTGGGGAAGGACAGGCCGGTGGCGTCGGCGAGCTCGGCCAGGGTCTGGTCGACGTCCACGACCTTGATGGCCCGCATGCCGAGTTGGGCGGCCGGTTTGCAGTTGACCCCCAGGTCGTCGAGGTAGACGCAGGCCGCCGGCTCCACCGCCAGCAGCTCGCACATCATCTGGTAGATCTTGGGGTCCGGCTTGCGCACGCCCGCCTTGGAGCTTTCCAGGATGGCGTCGAACAGCGGCATGATCTCGCCGAAGGTCGAAGTCGAGCGGCTGGCCGCGCGGTCGCCCGGCGAATGGCTGGAGACCATGTTGTTGGTGATGCAGCCGACCTTGAAGTGCTGCTTGCAGATCTTCAGCGCCTCGACCATCCGCGGCCGCACGCGGCCGGCCAGCAGGGGCAGCACGTCGCGGCCCGGGATGGGGAAGCCCAGCGCGGTGGACTCCTCCAGGAACAGCTGGTCGAACCTCGCCGCGTCGATCTCGTTGCGCTCGAACAACGCCCAGGCGTTGTCGTGATGGTTGGTGGCGTTGACCCGGCGGATGATGTCCTTGGGCGCGCCCTTCTCCTGCTCGTAGCGGGCGAAGGCCTCGAACGGCGAGGAGGTGAAGACCCCGCCGAAATCCCAGATAACCGCCTCGACCGCCATGGACTGCTCCGACTTTCCGATAGCGGCGGACGCTAGTGAGCGGGCGGACGGGGCGCAAGCCGGGGCGATCTGCTAATTCACGCCGATGCTCTACCTGTTCCTGAAGGCCGCGCTGTCGGGGGTGATCGTGGCGGCGGCGTCGGAGGTGGCCCGGCGCAACGCCGGCCTCGGCGGGCTGATCGCCTCCCTGCCGCTGGTCTCGGTGCTGGGGATGATCTGGCTGTGGCGGGACACCCGCGAGACCGCGCGGCTCGCCGCCCACGCCGAGGCGACCTTCTGGTACGTGCTGCCCTCGCTGCCGATGTTCCTGCTGATCCCGCTCCTGCTCCGGCGGGGGGTTCCGTTCTGGGCCGCGCTGGGCGCCGGCTGCGCGCTGACGATGGTCCTCTACGTGCTGATGACCTGGCTCGGCCCCAAGGCGGGCCTGAAGGTCTGACCGTGGCGCTGCGCCACGCCCCCTGGGAGGACGGCGCCGACTTCGCCATCGGCCTTGCGCCCGTCGACGAGGGCGGCTGGCTGGAGGGCGGCGAGGCCGACCCGGCCGCCCGCAAGGACCCGCTCACGGCCGCCCACCGCGACCTCGTCTGGGCCGAGACGGAGGGCTCGCGCCCCGGACAGCAGGAGGCGCTGGAGCTCGTCGAGCGGGCCACCGGCCTTGCGGGCCAGCCCGACCTGCCGCCGCTCCTGGCCGCCGCGCGGCTCGTCCCCGACGACCTGGTGCTGATGGAGAAGGCGGACCGCGAGTGGCGGCTGACCGCCCTCAGCCTCACGGCCCCCACCTTCTTCTCGGCCGGCGAGGTGATCGGCCGGAGCCTCGCCGAGCTGCACGGGCCGGTCGCCGGCTTCGAGACCCGTTTCCTGCGCCGCGTGCAGCGGATCTTCGACGGGTTGCGGCCGGACCTCATCCTGCAGCGGCGCAACTGGACGCTGGTCAATTCGTCCGAGAGCTTCACGCCCCAGGCCGGCCCGATCCGCGCCCGCATCGGCGAGATCGCGCCGGAGGCGGCGGGCGAGGCCCTGTTCCTGCGCGTCGAGCGCCAGTCGCTGAGGCGGCTGCCGCGGACCGGCGGCGCCCTCTTCACCATCCGTGTCTGGCTCACCCCGCTCGGCGAGCTGGCCGCCGAGCCGGCGCGGCTGGCGGCCTTCGCCCGGGCCTGGCGAGGGGCGGGCGAGGATTTCCGCGCCTACAAGCAGCTGCACCTTTACGACGAGCTGGTGGAGGCGTTTCTTCGCGCGGCGGGTGAATCCGGCGCCCATGGCCGAGCTCCTTCCCCACACTAGGCGGCCAACAAGGACGTGTCCGAGATGCGCATCAGCTGGTTGATCCCCCTCGCCGCCCTGGCGCTCGCAGGCTGCCAGGCCCGCGAGCCGCAGGCTCCGGGCCGCCCCGGAAGCCAGGCCGCCGCCCCGCCGGCCGCCACCGCGCCGGTCCCGCCGCCGCCGACGCTCGAGCCGGCGCCGCAGACCGCCGCCGCGCCGGCCTGCCCGCCCGCCAAGGTCCAGCCCGCCTGCCCGCCCGCCGCCCGGCCGGCCGCCCGCAAAGCCCGCGCCGTTCGCCCGGCCCGGTCGGCGCCGGCCCGTGCGCAGCCGGTCGCCCAGCGCCGCGAGCGCAGCGGCCAGGTCCGACGCGAGGTCGATATCCCGCCCTACGGCG
Source organism: Phenylobacterium terrae (assembly GCF_042681205.1). Classification (NCBI taxonomy): domain Bacteria; kingdom Pseudomonadati; phylum Pseudomonadota; class Alphaproteobacteria; order Caulobacterales; family Caulobacteraceae; genus Phenylobacterium; species Phenylobacterium terrae. The sequence goes on along the minus strand of NZ_JBHUEY010000001.1, from coordinate 1,762,601 downwards.
GCTACCGCTACGAGGAGCTGGAGGATCGCGAGATCCAGCGCCGCTACGCCGAGCGCCGTTACGAGGCCGAACGGCGCGCCGAGCGCCGCGAGCATGAGACGTACGGCTATCGCGAGCGCTCCGAGCCGGCGCCCTATGCGCGCAAGCCGCTTCCGCCGCCGCCGCCGCCGCGCCAGGACGACTACGAGCGGCCGCCGCACTATGAAGACCGCTACCGCGAGGACCGCTACGGCGGCGGCCAGGCGCGGCGCGAGCGCCAGGACGGCTACGCCGAGGGCGGCTACGTGCGCCGCGAGGGATATGTCGAGCGCAGGCCGGTCAAACCCGAGGTGCGGCGGGAGGCGCGCATCTACGGCGGCGTGCGGCGCTACGAAGAGCGCAGCTACGAGGAGAGCAGCCGCTTCCGGGAAAGCTATCGCGAGAGCGGCGGGTCGTATCGCGAGGGCGGCCGCGGCCCCTGCTGCGTCTCGCCCAGCGTCGAGGCGGCGGGACGGGACGCCAACGGCTTCCTGACCTGGCCCGGCAAGGTGCCGGCGATCCCCTAGGGGCTTTTCCGCCGCCCCGGCCCGGCCCATAGGAGCGGCATGCCCGCGGACGCGCCGTCGATCTTCCTCGCCACCCCCTGCTACGGCGGGGAGGTCACGATCGAGTACATGAAGAGCGTCATGGCCCTGCAGGCGGCCTGCGACGCCCGAGGGATACGCCTGCACGTGGAGCTGCACGGCGGCGACTCGTTGATCCCCCGGGCCCGGGGCACGCTCGCCACCCGCTTCCTCGCCAGCGGCTACAGCCACCTGTTCTTCTGCGACGCCGACATCGGCTTTGCGCCCGAGGCGGTGTTCCGGCTGCTGGACGCCGGCAAGGACCTGATCGGCGGGATCTACCCCCTGAAGCGCACCGAGTGGGAGAAGGTCCGCAAGGCGGCGCTGGCCGGCGCGGCCGACCTGCAGACGGCCTCCCTCGGCTTCGTGGTCCGCTTCATCCCCAATGCGCGCAACGAGGTGGAGGTGGAGGACGGGCTGGCGCGGGTCGCCTATGTGGGCACCGGCTTCATGATGGTCGCCCGGCAGGTGGTCGAACGGCTCGCCGCCGCGCACCCGGAGCTCAAGGTCAGGATGGGCGACATGTCCTCGGCCGAGGAGACGCACATGCTGTTCGAGACCATGGTCGAGCCCGAGACCCGGGAGTACCTCTCCGAGGACTACGCCTTCTGCCGCCGCTGGCGCGACCTGGGCGGGGAGGTCTGGGCGGACCTGTCTCCTGTACTGGTCCACGTGGGCCGGGCGTCCTACGCCGGCAGCCTGCTCTCGGCGCTGGGCGGGACGCCCTGAGGCGGCGCTAACCTTCTGTAACGACGTTTGGTTTTAGGCTCTCCTGGGCTCCAAGCGCGCTCAGTCGCGCATCCGGGGGGAAAACGAGACCATGGCGCCATCCAGCCGCCCGAAGAGGCGCGCGAAACCGGCCTCCGATCGGCGACAGAGCGCGCCGGAGACGGTGCTCGACGCGCGGCGCATCAACGCCAGCCTGATCTATTCCGAGACCGTCGCGCTGTGCATCACCGACCTGGAGATGCGGATCATCGACGCCAGCCCCCGCTGGCGGGCCGAGCGGCGCCTGGAAGACGTCGAGATCATCGGCCGCCGCCTCTACGACGTCGTGCCCAACACCATCCGCTGGAAGGACGTCTACGAGAACAACCTGCGCGGCGAGGTGCTGCGCGAGGACCGGGTGCGGCTGATCCTGCCGGACGGCGCCCACCGCTGGGTGCGGCCGGAGATCACCCCCTGGCGGGATGCGGACGGGAAGATCGGCGGGCTGCTGATCCTGACCACCGACATCACCGAGATGGTCGAGGCGCTGGAGGAGGCCAAGCGCTCCGAGGAGCGGCTGAAGCTGGCGCTCGAGATCGGCCAGATGCGGATGTGGGCGCTGGACTTCCAGCGCCGCGAAGCCGCCTTCAGCGGTCAACCGCGGTCCGGCGAGCCGACGACCTACAAGGACCTGAACGCCAACATCTGGAACGCGGTCCATCCGCAGGACCAGCCGGCCGCCCGCGAGGCCTGGCGCCGGCACCTGGAGGAGGGCGCGCCCTACCGCCAGATCTACCGCGAGCTGCAGATCGACGGCCCTCACCGCTGGGTCGACACCTCCGTCGAGGCGGTGCAGGACGAGGCCGGCAAGCTGCTGCGCGTGGTGGGCGTGATCCGCGACATCGACGACCAGAAGCGCGCCGAGCTGGAGCTCGTGAAGGCCAAGGAGGCCGCCGAGGCCGCCAACAAGGCCAAGAGCGAGTTCCTGGCCAACATGAGCCATGAGATCCGCACGCCGCTGAACGGGGTGATGGGCGTCGCCGGAGCGCTGGCCCGGACCCGGCTGGACGCCCAGCAGGCCGAGATGGTCCAGCTGATCGAGACCTCGGCGAAAACCCTGGAGGCGCTGCTCAGCGACGTGCTGGACCTGGCCCGCATCGAGGCCGGCCACTTGGACATCAAGCCCGAGCCGTTCGACCTGACGGCCTCGGTCAACGCCTGCGCGGCGCTGTTCGAGCCCTCGGCCGAGGCCAAGGGCCTGCACTTCCAGGTGGCCGTGGCGCCGGCCGCCGAGGGCGCCTACCTGGGCGATGCGCCCCGCCTGCGGCAGATCCTCTCCAACCTGCTGGGCAACGCGGTGAAGTTCACCGACCAGGGGCATGTGCGCCTGTCGGTCGACGCCGAGCCGTCCGAGGGCGGGCGGCGGCTGGTCTTCCGCGTCGCCGACAGCGGCATCGGCTTCGACGAGGAGACGGCCTCACGCCTGTTCGGCCGCTTCCAGCAGGCCGACGGCTCGATCACCCGCAAGTACGGCGGCTCGGGCCTGGGCCTGGCCATCTCCCGCTCGCTGGCCGAGGCGATGGGCGGCGCGCTGACGGCCGAGGGGGCGCCGGGCGCGGGGGCGATCTTCACCCTGACGCTGGAGCTGCCGCGGGTGGACCCGGTCCAGACCGGCCGGACGGAGACGGTCGCCCGCCCCGGGACCGCCGAAATCGGCGCCATGCGGGTGCTGCTGGCCGAGGATCACCCGACCAACCGCCGGCTCGTCGAGATGATCCTGGGCGCGGCCGGCGTCGAGCTGACCTGCGTCGAGAACGGGGCGCAGGCCGTCGAGACGGCGGAGCTGACCGAGTTCGACCTGATCCTGATGGACATGCAGATGCCGGTCATGGACGGGCTGACCGCGATCCGGCGGATCCGCGCCCTGGAGGCCCGGACCGGACGGGTGCGCACGCCGATCTTCAGCTTGACCGCCAACGCCATGCCCGAACACACGCGCGCCTCGAAGGAGGCGGGCGCCGACGGTCACCTGTCCAAGCCGATCACCGCCGACGCTCTGCTCGCCAAGGCCGAAGAGGGCTGGGCGCTGTCGCTGGCGCGCCGGGGCGCCGGGCCTGCCGAGCACGCCGCGAGCGCCTGAGGCATCCACTCGCCATCGCCGGGTTCATCCCGGCGACCCAGCGGCCGAAGCCTGCTCGGCGAGGGACTCCGTCAAGTCGGGCGCCCGACTTATTGACGCAAAAAAGCGTGACGTCCGGCTGTCGCAATCCGGGGCTATAGTCCTGGCTAGAGGGGGCGCTGCGAGGACGTCGCATAGACCGGGAGAGCCCCATGACCCAGTTGATCACGGTGAAGCCGGTTCAAGGCGGTTGGGCGGTCGAGGCCGGCCTGAACGCCTACCCGCTGGTCTTCCTCTCCGGCGGGCACGCGGAACGCAAGGCGCGCCAGCTGGCCCAGGTGGTCGCCGCCCAGGGCCACGACGCCGAAGTGCGCATCCATGACCGTCTCAGCGCGCCGGTCGGCTCCTTCCTCTACCGGGCGGACCTCAACTAGCGCCGCCGCCACCTGGGCGTGAAATCGCAAGCGGGACGGCAACCCTGAGAGCCGTGTAGAGGTTGCCCCCGCGAGGCGGCGGACGCGCCGCCGCGCGTCCCATCTGTGCTTAAGGAGACCGCCGTGGCCATTCAACTCCCTCCCCTGCCCTATGAGCCCCACGAGCTGGAGCCGCACGTCTCGGCGGACACGCTGGGCTTCCATCACGGCAAGCACCACAAGGCCTACGTCGACAAGACCAACCAGCTGATCGCCGGCACGGACCTGGAAAACGCCGACCTGGAGACGATCATCGTGCGCGCCCGGCAGAAGGGCGACCAGACGCTGCTGAACCAGTCCGGCCAGGTGTGGAACCACGACTTCTTCTGGCGCTGCATGACGCCCGAGAAGGCGCAGCCGGAGGGCCGCCTGGCCGAGATGATCCAGCGCGACTTCGGCGGGCTCGACGGCTTCAAGGACGCCTTCAAGAAGGAAGGCGTCGGCCACTTCGCCTCGGGCTGGGCCTGGCTGGTGGTCAAGGACGGCAAGCTGGTCGTCACCAGCTACCATGACGGCGATGCGCCCGTGGGCAAGGACGTCCAGCCGCTGCTCACCTGCGATGTCTGGGAGCACGCCTATTACCTGGACTACCAGAACGACCGCGCCGGCTTCCTCGACGCCTTCCTCAATCACCTGGCGAACTGGAAGTTCGCGGCCCGGATGCTGGAGAAGGCGCAGGCGACTCAGGCGGCGTGACGCCCCTCTAGCCGTTCCACTCGGCGAGCACCGCCCCTGTCGCCGCATCGACGAAGGCCACCCGGTCGAACGTCACGGCGACAAGGCAGGCCGGCGGCTCGCCGGGTGGGGTTCGGCAACGGATCGCCGGTCCCTCCTCGAACAGGGCCACCCGGCCGGACAGCACCAGGTTGTAGGGCGCCGGGCCGGTGGGCGGCGGCGCCTTGCGCGTCACCCGGTACGGCCGGTCGCGACGCTGGGCCGCCCGCGAGCCGCCCGGCTCGAAGAAGGTCGCCAGGGCGACTTGCGGCGGCGGCGGCGCCGGCTCGCTCTCCGCGGCCGCCTCTTCCTTCTCCGCGCCGGCGGCCTTGCCGGGTTCGGCCTGAGCGCCCTCGGGCGGCTCGGCGGCCTGCGCCGGCGGACTCGGCGCCCGGGCGCAGACCGGCGCAGCCAGCGGCAGCGGATTGATCCAGAACCCCTCGACGGCCTCGAAGGCCTCTGCGGGCGCAAGGGCCGCCAGCAGCGCCGTGCCCTGCCAGCTCTGCGGCCGGGCGGTGAGGGTCACCGCCGACTGAACGGTGTCGTAGGTGTAGGTGAGGTTGGCGCCGGTCGCCGCGCCGAGCGCTTCGGGGCAGCGCACCGGCAGGGTCACCTCGAACCGCTGGCCGGGGATCGACGGCGGCCGCACGCCGCCATCGTCGGTGAGGGGCGGCAGGAGCGCGGTCTCGACGGCCTGCACAATGTCCTCGCGCGTCAGGGCTTCGGTGACGGGCGCCGGAGCCGCCGGCGGCGGCGCGGGGGGCGGCGCGGGAACAGGCGCCGGGTCGTCCGGACGCGCAAGCCAGATCGCAAGGCCGGCGAGGGCCAGCAGGGCGAAGGAGGCGGCGAGCCAGGCGAGACGACGGCGCAGCGCACTGCGGTCGGGTAGGGCCATCGGCGCACGATAGCAGATGAATCTGCGCGCGGCGCCCCACTGCGACACTTGACGCGAATAACTTTCGCCGTTCGATGGCGCGATGAGCTTCGACCAGATCGCCGCACTCCTCGTGCTGGTCGCGGTGATCGCGGCCCTGGTCTGGGGCAAGATGCGCTCGGACATCATCGCGCTCACCGGCGCGGCCGTCCTGCTCGCCACCGGCACGATCCGACCTGTGGAGGTGCAGTCCGCGTTCGCCAGCCCGGCGCTGATCGCGCTCGCCTCGCTGTTCGTGATCGCCTACGCGATGGAGCTGTCGGGCCTGCTCGACCTGTTCATCCGCAGCGGAACGGCGCTGTGCCGGCGGCTCGGGGCCGCGGGCCTGTGGATCGTCATCTTCCTCTGCGGCGGCGCCTCCGCCTTCCTGAACAACACGCCCATCGTGGTGCTCTCCGCGCCGGTGGTCCGCGATGTGGCGACCTCGATGAACCTGTCGCCGCGCCGGTTCCTCATCCCGCTGTCCTACGCCGCGGTGCTGGGGGGCTGCTGCACCCTGATCGGCACCTCGACGAACCTGCTGGTCAACGACATGGCGCGGGCGGCCGGCCAGCCGACCTTCGGAGTCTTCGAGATCTCCGGCGTGGGCCTGGCGGTCGCGCTGGCCGGCGGCGCCTTCCTGTTCCTGGTCGGCGGCCGCATGCTCGACAACCGCAAGAACCAGCCGGGACCGGGGCCGGAGATCGACGCCAGCCTGCTGGAGGCCGCCGACACCGGCACCGTGGGGCACGCGGAGGTGTTCACCAAGAGCCGGCCGCTCAGCCCGATCAAGGCGGTGGTCTCGCTGCTGGTCTTTGTGGGCGTGGTGACGGCGGCGGGCCTCGGCTGGGCCCCGATCGCCGCCGCGGCCTTCGCCGGCGCGGTCATCCTGATCCTGGCCAGGGTGATCAGCCCGGAAGAGGCCTACGCCGGCCTGCGCCCGGAGATCCTGCTGTTGATCGCGGGGATGGTGGTCATCGGCCTGTCTTTGGAAGTCACCGGCCTGGCGGCGGCGGCGACCAACGGACTGGTTTCCTGGGTGCAGCCGCTCGGCCCGCTTGGCGCGCTGGTGATCCTCTACGGCGTCACCCTGTTCCTGACGGAGGCGCTGTCCAACGCCACCGTCGCAGTGCTCGTCACGCCCGTCGCCGTGGCGCTCGGCGAGAGCCTCGGGGTCGACCCCCGGCCCTTCCTGGTCGCGGTGATGATGGCCGCCAGCGCGGCCTTCGCCACCCCGTTCGGCTACCAGACCAATGTGCTCGTCTACCAGTTGGGCGGCTACAACTACACGGACTTCCTGAAGGTCGGCCTGCCCCTCAACCTCGTCACCTGGGCCGCCGCCGCCATCGCCATCCCGGTGTTCTTTCCGTTCTAGCCGGACCAGCCCGGCGATGACGACTTAGGGGGATAGGGCTGCCGGTCACCCTTCCCAGATGCCCCGCTCCCCGTCCGTCCGCTCGAGCCATTCGTCGAGGACCTGCAGGATCTGCTCGGCCGGAGCGCAGCCACGGGTGACGACGCCGTAGACGCCGGCCTCGTTGGGGCCGCCGACCAGAGTCGGAAAGCCGGTCACCCCGGCGTTCTGGCTGAGCGCATAGTCGCCCCAGGTCTCGCGCATCAGCGCCGGGTCCGCGAGCGCCTGCAGGAACCCCTCGCGCGGCAGGCCGAATTCGGCGGCGAGGTCGGCCAGCACCGGGTAGGAGGTCACATCCCGCGCCTCGGCGTAGAAGGCCCGCTGCACCCGGTGCAGGAAGGCGAGCGCCCGGCCGGGCTGAAGCCGGCGGACCAGCACCACCGCCCGCGCGGCCGGGTCGGTGTCGTAGATGAACCGCTCGGTCAGCACCTGCTCGTCGAACGGCTGTCCGGTCGCCTCGCGCACGTGGGCCCAGTGCTGCAGGATCTCGGTGCGGGCCTGCTCCGTCATCGGCCGGTCCGTGCCCGGGCGCAGGCCGCCCATCACCAGCTGGATCGGCAGCCGCTCGCCGAACCTGGCCGCCACCTCTTCCATCACCGGCGCGAAGCCGTAGCACCACGAGCACATCGGGTCCGAGAAGTAGATGAGATGGCGCCCTTGCATGCTAGGCTCCTGGCCAACCGGAACCGCATTCTAGCGCCGATGCGGCCGCAGTCCGAAGCCGAAGGAGGGGGCCATGCACGCCGGCCAGACGCGGCGGGCCGTGTTCGCCGCAGGATTTGCGCTGACAGCCGCCGCCGCATCCGACGCCGCCGCGCAATCGGCCGAGGCCGCAGGGGCCGGCCCGCGCAGCGATCTCTACGCCGTGCTCTCCCGCCCCGGCCCCGCCTGGCGCGCCGGCCGGCCGATGCAGGAGCAGGATTTGAAAGGCCACGTGGCCTACATGCAAAAGCTCGCCGATGCGGGCGTGCTGCTGGCGGCGGGCCCGCTCGCCAGCCTGGACGGGGGGCTGATCGTGCTGAGCGCGGTGTCCCTGGAGGCCGCGCAGGCGATCATGCGCTGGGATCCCGCCGTGGAGGCGGGCGTATTCTTAGGAGAGGTCAGCGCCTGGCTGCCGGTGTTCGACCCGGGCGGCCGCTACCGGACGCCGACGTAAGGAGCTGCCGATGGGCCGATGGGTGCTGATCCTGCTGGCGGTGATGGTGGTCGCCGCCATCGTCGGCTTCGTGGTCGACGCGGTGCGGGTCCTGGCGGGCTTCGCCTTCGTGGTCGCCCTGGCGCTGCTGGTCGGCCAGTGGCTGATGAAGAAGCTGCGCCGCTAGCCCTCGACGAGGATCAGGAACACCGCGTCCTGCACCTGCGCCGCCGCGTTCTGGCCGGGCGCCACCGACCACTCGCCGGCGTGGCCGCCCAGGTCCGGCAGGTCGGCCATCAGGGTGCGGACATAGGCCGCCTTCAGCGCGAAGTTGACGTTCTGCGGCAGCTCATCGCCCAGGCCGGTCAGGCCGCTGGTGACGATGCCCACCACCTTGCCGGCCTGGTCGACCACCGGACCGCCGCTGTTCCCGCCGTGCACCGGGGTGGAGATCTGCAGGAAGCGCGGATCGTCCGGCCGCCCGTCGATGCGCCCGGCGAGGGCGTTCACCTCTCCGCCGGTGGCCTTGATCGCCAGGCCCAGACGGTCGGGCGCGGGATAGCCCAGCGCGACGACGCCGGCGCCCAGCGGCGCCGGCTGGGCGGCCAGGCCCAGGATGCGGCGCGGCGCGCCGTCCAGCTTCGGCCTCAGGACCGCCACGTCGTTGGCCGGGTCGGCGGCCACGAGCTCGGCCGTGCCGACCCGCTCGCCGTTCTGCAGCAGCACGAACCGGGCGCCGCCCTCCACCACGTGGGCGGCGGTGACGAGATAGCCCTTCGGCCCCAGCCAGGCCGTGCCGCTTCCCCGCGCCTGCGCCTCGCGCTGCATCGGCTGGGCCAGGCCCGGCGCACAGGCGGCGGCCAGCAGAGAGGCGGCGGTCGAGCCGGCCAGCGCAGGCGTCGGCCGCAGCTTCTCCCGCGGCGTCGTCTCGGTGCTGATCAGCTTGCCCTCGATGTCGTAGTAGTCGGTGGCGAGCACCGCCCACTGCCGGCCCCCGCAGTCGTAGATGTGGGAGGCGATGGTCTGGGTGTAGGCCTCGCCGGTAGGCAGCGGCTCCAGGGCCGTCCCCACCCGCTTGACCAGGGCCATGACCAACCCCGGCCGCATCAGCACCACGCCCTCCTCCAGCAGGTAGTGGTCGGCCTGCGAGCCGGCCGGCCCGATCCGGCCCCACTCCGCCCCGTCCGACAGGCCCACCGGGTTGGCCGCGACCAGCGCCGCCCGCCTGGCCGCCACCGCGCAGACGATGTTGCGGTGAGCCTCTCCCATCGTCCCGGAGACGACCGGCCCCGGCACGGGCGGAAACTCGTCCACGGACACGGTGCGCCCGGCCGCATCCACGCGAACGGCGGAGATGTAGTGGAAGGTGTCGGTGCGGCAGTCGTCGACGCGCCGGAAGCGGACTTCGATCCAGCGGACGCCGTCGTCCACCTGGGTCTTCGGCCACGCGTGCCGGCTGACGGAATAGATCTTGCCGTCGTCGCGCACGACGATGCTGGCCATGTCGATATCCATCCGGTCGCCGGCGACGCCCGTCGCCACGTGCCGCCAGGACTCGTTTCCGGTGACGCGCGCCGGGGCCGCCTCCCGGGCGGCGGCCGGGCTGCAGAGCCCGAGCGCCAGGGCCAGGAAGAGCAGCACCCGCCGCATCAGCCTTCCTCCGCGTCCGCTTCGGCCACGAGCAGGAAGACCGACCCCTGCAGCAGCTCGGCCGCGTTCTGCCCGGGGACGAGCGCCCACTCGCCGCCGTGGCCGCCGACGTCCGGCAGCTCGACCAGCATGTTGCGCACGTATCCGGCCTTGAGGGCGTAGTTGACGTTCTGCGCCGGCTCGTCTTCGGCCAGCAGGTCCATCTTGGTGACCACGATGCCGACCACCTGGCCGGCCCGGTTGATCACCGGCCCGCCGCTGTTGCCCGAGTGGGTCTGGGCCGAGATCTGCAGCAGGCGCGGATCGGTCCGCTGGTTGTCGGACGCGCCGGCCAGGGCGTTCACCTCGCCGGCGGTGGCCTTGATGGAAAGCCCCAGCACGTCCGGCGCGGGATAGCCCAGCGACAGGATCGGCTCGCCCAGGATCGCCGGCCCGGAAGCCAGCCCCAGCACCCGCCGCGGCGGCCCCTCAAGCTTCGGCTTCAGCACCGCCACGTCGTTGGCGGGATCGTTCAGCACCAGCTCGGCCGTCCCGACGGGCTTGCCGCCCTGGTAGAGGGTGAAACGGCTCGCCCCCTCGACCACGTGGCTGGCGGTGACGAGATAGCCCTTCGGGCCGAGCCAGGCCGTGCCGGTGCTGATCGCGGCCTGGCGCCGGTCGCCGACCGCGCGTGCGACACCCGGCTGGCAGCTGTTGCGCCACAGGACGTCCGCGGCCGAGGTCGGCGCGCCCTTGGAGGCCTTCAGGGTCTCAGGCGGCGAAGTGAAGGTGAAGATCAGCTGTCCGTGGCGGTCGTAGTAGTCGGACGACAGGATCACATACTCGCCCGACTGGCAGTCCACGGCGAAGGCGCTGACGACCGAGCGGTACGGCTCGCCGGAGGCCAGCGGCGGGGCGGTCAGCGAGTCCTGGCGGACAATCGCCAGCACCGTGCCCTCGCCGGCGTCGATCACCGCGCCATCGAGGCTGAAGTGGTCGGTCCCGGCCTTCTCGTCGTGGGCGAGCAGCGTCCAGGAGATCTCGCCGGCCTCCGGCAGCGGCACGGCCGGCTTCATCGCCGCGCGCCGAACGTCGATGGCGCAGACCGTGTCGTGGTACTGGGCCGCGGCCGTGCCGGGCTTGATGTCCATCGTCCGCGGCCGGTCCGAGCCGTCCGCCCGCCCGACCACCGCGCCCCTGGCGTCATAGCTGGCGACCGCGACCAGGGTCATCACCCCGTTCGCACAGTCGTCCAGGCGCTGCATGCGCAGCTCGACCCAGGTCTTGCCGTCGGTCTTCTGCGGCTTCTTCGGGACCATGCGCATGGTCGAGGCGACATGGGCGCCCTCGCGCTTCACGCTGCCCAGGTCGATGTCATGGCGCGCGCCTTCGATCTCGCCGACGGTCTTCCACGCCTGGGCCTGCGCGCCGCCCGCCAGGCCCAGCGCCATGGCCAGTGCGCATACGAACGCGCGCATCCTGAACACCCCCCAATGTCCTTCGCGCCATAGTAGGCCGCTGAAAGCAAAGCACAACTCAAGGACAAGCCTGGGGCGAGCCGGCGCTCAACGGGCAGGCGATCCGGATATGGCGCGATCTCGCGCGGGTTTTTTGCGGGGCGGGCGGTTGCGTTGTGCGATGCTTCGCCCCAGTTGGAGAGCTTCGCCACATCGTGAAGACGGAGACCGGATGCCGCACGCCGACAGCCTGATCATGACGCTCGTCGGCGGCTTCGTGCTCGCCTTCATCTTCGGCATGGTCGCCAACCGGCTGAGGCTCTCGCCCCTGGTGGGCTACCTGCTGGCCGGCGTGGCCGTGGGCCCCTTCACGCCGGGCTATGTGGCCGACACCGAGCTCGCGCCCCAGCTCGCCGAGGTGGGGGTGATCCTGCTGATGTTCGGGGTCGGGCTGCACTTCTCGCCGCAGGACCTGATGAAGGTGCGCAAGCTCGCCCTGCCCGGCGCGCTGGTGCAGATCGGGGCGGCCACCCTGCTCGGCTGGGGCCTCGGCCGGCTGATGGGCCTGCCGGACGTGGAGGCGGCGCTGCTCGGCTTCGCCCTCTCCGTGGCCTCCACCGTGGTGCTGATCCGCGCCCTGGAGGAGCGCAAGCAGATCAAGTCCGAGGCCGGCAAGATCGCCGTCGGCTGGCTGATCGTCGAGGACCTGGTGATCGTCGTCGCCCTGGTGCTGCTGCCGCTGCTGGCCGGGGCCGGGCAGGCCAGCGGCGGGGGCCTGGCGGTCCAGCTCGGCTGGACGCTGATCAAGGTCGCCGCCTTCGTCGGGCTGATGCTGGTGGTCGGCGGCCGCGTCCTGCCGTGGATCCTGGTGCGCATCGCCCACACCCGCTCGCGCGAGCTCTTCACCCTCGGCGTGCTGGCCATCGCGCTGGGCATCGCCTGGCTGGCCTACGAGGTGTTCGGCGCCTCGTTCGCGCTGGGCGCTTTCGTCGCCGGCCTGGTGCTCAACGGCTCGCCCCTGGGCCACAACGCCGCCGAGCGGGCCATCCCGCTGCGCGACGCCTTCGCGGTGCTGTTCTTCGTCTCGGTGGGGATGCTGTTCGACCCGACCATCCTGTGGCGCGAGCCGCTGGCGGTGACGGCCGTGCTGGCCATCGTGCTGCTCGGCAAGTCGTTGGCGGCCCTGGCCATCACCGCGGCCTTCCGGCTCGAGCGGGGGGCCAGCCTGACGGTCGCCGCCAGCCTGGCGCAGGTGGGCGAGTTCTCCTTCATCCTCGCCGGCCTCTCGGTCGCCCTGGGCGCCATGAGCCGCGAGACCCACGACCTGATCCTGGCCGCCGCCCTGCTCTCCATCAGCCTCAACCCGCTGGTGTTCGCCCTGGCCGACCGGCTGGGCGGGGCGCCGAGGCAGAACGCCGCCGCCCCAAGCTGAGCCGTCGACAGGGGCGGCGGATCACCCGACAACCGGCGCACGAATCGCTGCGTCGGATCTGCGCCACATGCTCAACTGGATCTATTCGGCCGTGGGCGAGGCCTGGGGGCCGCTGCGGCTCTTCAACTCCTTCTTCTTCCTGGCCGGCATCGGCTTCGCCGCCTGCGCCCTGGTCACCTGGATGGTGCTGCCGAAGCTGTGGAGCCGGCTGCCCACCGACCGCGGCCGGGCCTTCGCGGTGAACGCCGAACTCAGCGTCGGCAAGCCGGTCAGCGCCGGGCTGATCTTCATCTCCATCTTCTGCATCGCGGCGGTGATCTTCGTGCCGCTGACCTCACGGGCCCTGCTGACCGTGCCGTTCGTGCTGGCCGCCATGGTCGTGGGGTACCTCGACGACCGACGCGGCGGCTTTTCGGAGTACCAGTTGGCGGTGATGGACGCGGCCATCGCCGTCGGCGCGGCGATGGTGATCTACGGCATGCAGCCGGCCACCCTGTGGCTGCCCCTCTGGAAGGATCCCATCGTCCTTTCGCCCTGGCTGGCGACGCCGCTGGCCACCGGCGTCATCTGGCTGGCGATCAACGCCACCAACTGCTCGGACGGGGTGGACGCCGTCTCCGGCAGCCTGACCGGCACGGCCATCATGCTGCTGGGCGGCCTGCTCTACGCGGTGATCGGCAACGAGGTGGTGGCCGGCCACCTGCAGGTGCCGTTCAACCGCGAAGGCGCCAGCTGGGCGATCATGGCCTTCCTGATGGTCGGCTGCATCGCCGGCTACCTCTGGTACAACGCCCCGCCGAGCCTCGTCCTCATGGGCGATGCGGGCTCGCGGCCGATCGGGCTGATGATCGGCATGCTGGTGGTGGCCACCAACAACCCCCTCTTCCTGGTGCTGGTCGGCTCGATGCTGCTGCTGAACGGCGCCACCGGTCTGATGAAGGTCGCCCTGATGCGCTTCTTCGGCCTGAAGATCCTCTCCGGCGTTCGCTTCCCCCTCCACGACCACTGCCGCAAGGAGCTCGGCTGGTCCAACAGCCAGGTCCTCGTGCGCTTCATGCTGGTGCACCTGGGGGTGTCGGCGCTGCTGGTGATCCTGGCGCTGAAGGTGAGGTAGGGCGGGCGGGGCCAATCGCATGCGAGGCGGCGCCGCATCGCGCCTAATCTACCTTATGACGCGCGCACCGAGATGCGCGGGCGATGCGGGGCTACACCTGCACAGCAAGCACGTAAGTGATGCAGGGGTGACATGACGAAAGCGAAGTTGGGAGAAAACATTGTCGCGCGGCTGGCAGATATACAGGGCCTGTCGCCACAAGGCATCTCGCACGGTGATGACTTCCAGCTGCCGCGGCTCATTGGTGTGGGTGATGGGCGAACGCTCCAGATCACGAAAGAGATTGATGAATTGATTTCAGCGCTCGCGGCAGAGCTAAAACTGGCCCGGCCCGCCTCAAGAAAGGTGGTCAAGCAGCGCGAGTGGCGCAGTTGGGTGCGTAGCGCGACGGGTCCAGTGCTGGCGCGACTAGATCTTTCACGGCCGTTCGCTGAAACCGGTGCCGAATTGGTTGCAGCCGTAGAAGCAGCAGTCGATGAGCAACTCGCTGGCTTGCCCGGTCGGGAGCACGCCTTTGGAGTCACTCTCTTCGGAGATCCCGGAGTTCCGCCATTCACGATCGGGCCCGTGACGTTCGAAGACACGAATGACTGGCTGACCCGCAAAACTGAGGAGCGTGATCTCACACCCGTGACCGCCAGGCGCCTCCGCAAGACATTCCGCGGCGGTAGCGTGGCAAAACGGAAGCCCGGTGCCTCGTCGGTTCACGAGCTTAGCATCGTCAGCGCCATCGCCCGAGCGCCGTACGTGGCGAGCGTAAGGATCGAAGGCTTTGGCTCAGACGCTGGTTTGGAAGCCGCAGCCACAGCGGCGCGCCTAGCGCTGGTCGTCGTCGCGCTCCAATGGCCCGTAGCATCTCGCGCTTTGGAGGGCATGCGGCTGCGCTTCGATGCAAAGCACTACTTGCAGCAGGCGATCACTTTCATCCCCGGCCGCTTAGTAATCGGTGGTTCGAGGCTGCGCGGGACGCCGTTCGGGCCCTCTATCAATGTTGAGGATTGGGTTGCTGAATTGCCGACCGCCGCGCCGGTGTTCGGCGCTGCAGGTGAAGCAATTGGCTTGCTGACCAGCATTGGCGACGCCTCGCCCCGACTCAATTTGCTTCGGGCCCTAGTTCAGGCGCTTCAGTGGTTCTACGCCGGATGCCGTGAGGAGAGCGACGCAATCGCAGTGGTTAACTTCATGGCGAGTCTTGATGCATTGGCTGGCGGAACCCGCGCCAAAGGCATCTTAGAGTTGCTAGAGGCGCGGTTCCGTTTGAAGCGCGTGGATCCCATTCACCCCGGCGGTCCAAGTTTCAAATCGACTGTCGAAGAACTATACAATTCAGGACGTAGCCGGCTCGTACATGGTACCAGTGAATGGATCGGCCATGACTTTACAGAGAGACGGGCCCTTGCCGAGGAGCTAGCGCGATTGGCACTCTTGGAATGTCTTTACGTGGCAGGATCGAACCCGCACGTAATTCTGGCGTCGCAACTGAAGAAGTAAAAGCAAGCTTCTGGCCCGGCAGGTGAGATCTGCCCGCGGGACGTAAGGGCGGAATGCCGCTGGCGCACCCGACACGATTCGAACGTGGTGACCTTTGCGTGCGAGGATGGAGGCTGGGTTTAGGCCGTCTCGGGTCAAGCGCCTCGCTCTCCTGACGCATGACGCGCCGCACGCGCCACAGCGTTCTCGAACAACGTCTTGTGGGTGATCTCATTCAACCCCAGAAGCGTTAGCGCGGAGGTTAAGCTATTCACGGTTGGATATGCGGCGGGCGGCCCATCCTCTTCGCCCCGCGCATATGCAAAGAGGTCATTGCATCGCGCAAACACCTCCGCCGTTCGAAGCTGATAGGAATCGAGATCAAACGTAGTGAGGGATGTATGAAACGGGGTAACTCTCTTAGGTATTGTCCGCAGATTTGCGTCTAGCACCTGAAAGTCGCGAATGACCTGCGCGACCCGTTCACCTATTTCCTTCGAGGCGCCCTCGATTACATCCCTAAGCGCGCCTATTATCTCTGCGTCCAACTTAGGCGCGGCAAAGGGCGGGACTGTTCCGCCCCTTACACGATGACCCGCCGCGGTCGCCCGGAGCGCCTCGAGCTCGACGGTCGCTTGCTCGACGTATTCGACCATCCCGCTCAGGGCCAGTGGCAGAACGGCACGCGCGGCGGCGTGGTGGCGAGTCACCCGTTCCTTTTCCTGCCGCCTTGCAACGGCCGTCTGGTTATAGACAAAGCTGCCGCCCACGACGGCAGCGACGATTGCCAACACACCGCCTACCAAGGTCTGCCAATCCTTGAGCGTTTGTACGCCGGCCGTTTTCAGCGGGAGCCACAGCGCGAAGACGCCAAGCGCCAATGGCACAGTCAGGGCGTAAATCGCGAAGAACACTTGCGGCGAGAAACACCCGCGTCCGCCGTCCTTGTTACCATCTGACTCAGCCATGCCTTTCGATAGGCTTCGGATTGCGGGCGAAGCAATGGTCGAGATACTTCGACACGATCAGGGGAGAGGCTGAGCCGGCCGCTTGCGCATTCAGATCGTGTCGAGAAGCTGCACTCTGCCGAAGGGTGCCGAGAGCGCCCCCCCTAAGCCGCACCTCCTAACATCAGTGGATCGGTTTCGGCGATGACTCCCCGCCGCTCTCTGCGCACTATTGCACCGGGAGGCCGACGCTACGCGCTGCGCCGGTAGCGTCCGACTAGCTCATCTGGGGTTCGGTGGGCGTTGCCAGGCCGCATGCACCTGTCTTTGCTGGCAAAACGCTGGCGCACCCGACACGATTCGAACGTGTGACCTTTGCCTTCGGAGGGCAACGCTCTATCCAGCTGAGCTACGGGTGCGTCTTCAGCGGAGGGCTCACATAGCCGAAAGGGGCGGCGGCCGCAAACGCCCGGTTGGGGTCAGATCGCCGCCGCGTCTTCGGCCTGGTAGGTGAGGGCCAGGAAGACGTCCTCCAGGTCCGGATCCTCGGTGGCGATGTCCTTGATGTGCAGGCCCGAGGCGCGGATGGCGGCCAGCACCTGTTCGACGCTGGACTCGCCGGTCTTGTAGCTGACCGAGAAGCCGCCGGCCGGGCGCAGGGCCACCTCGAAGCCGGGCAGGTCGGGGGCGCGCTCCACCGGCTCCAGGGGCGTGACGATCACGTGGCGGGTGTCGAGGCGCGAGAGGAGGGTCGTGGTCGGCTCGTTGGCCACCACCTGGCCGCGGCTGATGATGGCGATCTGGTCGCAGAGCTCCTGGGCCTCTTCCAGGTAGTGGGTGGTAAGCACGATGGTCACGCCCTTGCGGTTCAGCTCGAGCACATAGCTCCACAGCTGGCGGCGCAGCTCCACGTCGACGCCGGCGGTGGGCTCGTCGAGGATCAGCACCGGCGGGTTGTGGACCATGGCCTTGGCGACCATCAGCCGCCGCTTCATGCCGCCGGAGAGCTGGCGCACATAGGCCTGGGCCTTGTCGGAAAGGCCGAGGGCGGCCAGCAGCTCGGCGGTGCGCCGCTCGTTCGGGGGCACGCCGTACATGCCGGCCTGGACGTCCAGGCTCTCCTTGGGCGTGAAGAAGGGGTCGGCGGCGATCTCCTGGGGCACCACGCCGATGGCCGCGCGGGCGTCTCTCGGCCGCTCGTCGATGTCGCGGCCCCAGATGCGGACCGTGCCGCTCGTCTTGCGGCAGAGGCCCGCCAGGATGTTGATGAAGGTCGACTTGCCCGCCCCGTTGGGCCCCAGCAGGCCGAAGATCGACCCGCGGGGGATCTTCAGGTCGACGCCCTTCAGCGCCCGCATCTCAGGCGCGGTCTTGGTGGCCGGATAGGTCTTGATGAGGCCCTCGGCCTCGATGGCGAAATCGGGTAGGTCCATGAGGCCTTTGCGCGAATTGACGGCGAAAGCCGTGCTCGCATACCTAGTGCGCGCAAGGGCCAAGTGGAAGCCGGTTGCCCGTCCGGCGCGCTCTATGCTCTTGGACTTCGAGCCTGTCTGATCGGCTCAGGCGTTCCGCCTGAACCGGACAGGCTCGGGGGCGCGCCCGGCCGGGGCGCCAAGCTTGCCCGGCCGCGATGAGGAAGATGGCCCGATGGCTCGACGCGTACGCAACCTGGGATCCGAGGCGCAGAAGCGGCCCGAGCCAGCCCCGCAGCGGCCGGCGCTGACGCCCGACCTGCCGCCCCCCGAGGTGATCACCGTCCGCTCGGGCCGGGTGGCCTGCGACGGGGTCGGCGGGGCGCTGGGCCATCCGCGCGTCTGGCTGGAGATGGGCGAGGCGCGGTTCGTCGAATGCCCCTACTGCGACCGCCGCTTCGTGCTGGCGGCCGACGCCGGCGAGGGCGCCGAGGACGAACGGCTGGCGCCGGGCGTCTACGAGGGCCCGCACGGGCACTGAGGGCGGGGCGCGCGCCCTCCGTCATCGCCGGGCTTGTCCCGGCGACCCAGCCGTTGGCGCGGTTCGGACTCAACGGGATGGGTGGCCGGCATGAAGCCGGCCATGACGAGTTGGAGAGCGTGCGCCTTAGCGCGCCGCCAGCCGCGGCGAGGTGCGCTCGAGCTGGGCGAGGGCGGCGTCGCGGCCGGCGTCGACGCAGCGGCCGAAGGCGTCGAGCTTGAGGGTCTGGCCCTCGATCTCGCGCAGGCAGACCCGGCGCACCGCCGCGTTCAGTTCGGCCTCGACCTGGGCCCGGCTCTTGCCGGCCACGGAGACGCGGATGTCGCCCGCGAAGGCGGGCGCGGCGACGGCGGCGGCCAGGGCCGCCACGGCGATGATCTTCATCATGATGTCTATCCCCTGAAAGTCAGTCGGCCGGGCGCGGCGAAGGTTGGGAGGGGCCGCGCCTGGACGGCCGGAATGATGCACCGCAAGGCTTGCGGTATTGCGTCGCAACATTGCGCCGGCGCCACGGGCGCGACGCCGGACGCCGACAGCAAAGAGGGCCGCCGCTCCCCCGAGCGCCGGCCCTCTCCGGTCCGCCGAAGCGGCGAAACTCAGCGCTGGGCGAGTTGCTGCAGCTGCGGCTGCATGCTCTCCAGGGTGTCCTTCATGCAGCGGCTGAAGGCGTACAGGCGGAAGCTCTCGTCCTGGACTTCCTTCACGCAGACGGTGCGGGCGGCGTAGGCGACTTCGGCCTGCAGCTGCTCTTGAGACTTGCCGGCGACCGAGATGCGGATTTCCTGCGCGAAGGCCGGAGCGGCGGCGAAGGTGGCGGCCAGGGCGGCGGCGGCGATCAGCTTGTTCATGTCTATCCCCTTCTGGAAAGTGACGGCGCCGCGGCCGCGAGATGAGGCCTTGGCGAAATGGGTACGCTTCAATGCGCGCCCTATTGCCGCCACCTCGGTTAAGGGGGGGTGAGGCGATGTGGTTAAAGTTTTGCACTGCAGCATGCGGGCGCTCAGGGTGACCCGGCGGCGTGCGCGCCTTATGTTGGGCCGATGAGCGACGTCCTGGATCCCGCCCCCGAAACCCTCGCCGAGATCCCCCGCGAGCCGACGCAGGACGGGCCCAAGGTCCGGCTCTACCTGGTCGACGGCTCGGGCTACATCTTCCGCGCCTACCACGCCCTTCCGCCGCTGACCCGCAAGAGCGACGGCCTGCCGGTCGGCGCGGTCGCCGGCTTCTGCAACATGCTGTGGAAGCTGCTGGTGGACATGCGCAAGGAGGCCGACGCGCCGACCCACCTGGCGGTGGTGTTCGACCACTCCGAGAAGACGTTCCGCAACGACCTCTACGACCAGTACAAGGCGCACCGTCCGCCGGCGCCGGAGGACTTGGTCCCGCAGTTCCCGCTGGTGCGCGAGGCGACCAAGGCGTTCGGCGTCCCCTGCCTGGAGCTGCCCGGCTACGAGGCCGACGACCTGATCGCCGCCTACGCCTGCAAGGTGCGCGACGGCGGCGGCGAGGTGGTGATCGTCTCCTCCGACAAGGACCTGATGCAGCTGGTCGGGCCGAACGTGTCGATGCTCGACACGATGAAGAACGTGAAGATCGGCCCCGAGCAGGTGCTCGAGAAGTTCGGCGTGCCGCCGGAGAAGGTGGTCGACGTCCAGGCCCTGTGCGGCGATAGCGTCGACAACGTGCCGGGCGCTCCGGGCATCGGCATCAAGACCGCCGCCCAGCTGATCCAGGAATACGGCGACCTCGACACGCTGCTGGCGCGGGCCGGCGAGATCAAGCAGCCCAAGCGGCGCGAGACGCTGATCGCCTTCGCCGACCAGATCCGCCTCTCGCGGGAGCTGGTGAAGCTGGACTGCGACACCCCCCTCCCGGCCCCGATCGACGAGCTGGCGGTGGAGGACCCGGGCCCGCCGCTGGCCGAGTTCCTGGAGAAGATGGAGTTCCGGACGCTGGCTCGCCGGGTCGCCGAAGGGTTCGGGGGCGCCGAGGCCCGCGCCCCCTCGCCCGCGCCGGAGATGCGGGCGCCGCCGAAGCCGCAGCACGGGCCGATCGACGTCGAGGCCTACCAGTGCGTGCGAGACATCCCCACGCTGGAGGCCTGGATCGCCCGGGCCCGCGAGGCCGGGATCGTCGCCTTCGACACCGAGACCGACGCCCTGTCCTCGGCCAGCGCGGCGCTGTGCGGCGTCTCGCTGGCGGTCGCGCCGGGCGAGGCCTGCTACATCCCCGTCGGCCATGAGCACGACGGCGACGGCGGGCTTGAGTTCGAACGCAAGGAGGACCTGGCCCAAATCCCCTGCGAGGAGGTGATCGCCCGGCTGAAGCCGCTGCTGGAGGACCCGTCCGTCCTCAAGGTGGCGCAGAACGCCAAGTACGACCTGGCCGTCCTGCTGCGACACGGCATCGACGTCGCGCCGATCGACGACACCATGCTGGTCAGCTTCGCCCTGGAGGGCGGGCTGCGGAAGAGCCACGGCATGGACGAGCTCTCCAAGCAGTGGCTGGAGCACGAGCCGATCAGCTTCAAGAAGGTGGCCGGGACCGGCAAGACGCAGAAGAGCTTCAAGCACGTCGATCTCGCGGCCGCGACCTGCTACGCGGCCGAGGACGCCGACGTCACCCTGCGCCTTTACGAGCACCTGCGGCCGCGCCTGGCCGCCGAAGGCCTGCTGACCGTCTACGAGACCCTCGAGCGGCCGATGCCGAAGGTGCTGGTCGAGATGGAGCTGGCCGGGGTCAAGGTCGACCCGGAGCAGCTGCGCCTGCTGTCCAACGACTTCTCGGTGCGCATGGCCGAGCTGGAGGCCGAGGCCCACCGGCTGGCGGGCCGGCCGTTCAACCTGGGCAGCCCCAAGCAGATCGGCGACATCCTGTTCAAGGAGATGGGGCTGGCCTCCGGCCGGACGACCGCCACCGGGGCTGCGTCCACCGACGCCTCGATGCTGGAGGACCTGGCGGCCCAGGGCCACGAGCTGCCGCGGGTGCTGCTCGACTGGCGCCAGCTCTCCAAGCTCAAGGGCACCTACACCGACGCCCTGGTCGAGGCGATCTCGCCGGCCACCGGCCGGGTCCACACCTCGTTCCAGCTGGCCGCCGCCAGCACCGGGCGGCTGGCCTCCACCGATCCCAACCTGCAGAACATCCCGATCCGCACGGAGGAGGGCCGCAAGATCCGCCGCGCCTTCATCGCCGAGCCGGGCAATGTGCTGATCAGCGCCGACTACAGCCAGATCGAGCTGCGCCTCCTGGCCCACATCGGCGACATCCCGCAGCTGAAGAAGGCCTTCCAGGAGGGCCTGGACATCCACGCCATGACCGCTTCGGAGATGTTCGGCGTGCCGGTGGAGGGGATGCCGGCCGAGACCCGCCGGCGGGCCAAGGCGATCAACTTCGGGATCGTCTACGGCATCTCGGCCTTCGGGCTGGCCAACCAGCTCAACATCCCGCGCGAGGAGGCCGGGGCCTACATCAAGACCTACTTCGAGCGCTTCCCCGGCATCCGCACCTACATGGACCGCCAGCAGCGGCAGGTGCGGGCCGAAGGCTTCGTCACCACCATCTTCGGCCGCAAGGTCCATATCCCCGCCGCCCGCGGCAAGAGCCAGGCCGAGCGCAGCTTCGCCGACCGGGCGGCGATCAACGCCCCGATCCAGGGGGCGGCGGCCGACGTCATGCGCCGGGCGATGATCCGCATGCCGGGCGCGCTGAAGGCCGCGGGGCTGAAGGCCAGAATGCTGCTGCAGGTGCACGACGAACTGGTCTTCGAGGCCCCCGAGGCCGAGGCCGACGAGGTGATCCGCATCGCCTGTCAGGTGATGGAGAAGGCCGCCGAGCCGGTCGTCTCGCTCAGCGTGCCGCTGGTCGTCGAAGCCCGCGCCGCCGCCAACTGGGACGAGGCGCACTAGGCGCCGGCCGAACGGGGCTCCGCTAGCGCGCGCAAGGACCACGCCGGCGGGTTGAGCCGCACCTCGAAACGAGCCCGTTTAGGTTGATTCGACGGCCGTCGCACGACCGAAAATACGATTTCGCCGTTCTCCGACGCAACTTCGGCCGCCGATTCCGGTTTGAGACCGCCGAGCAAAAAGAGGGGGCCGGCGCGTAGCCCCCGCTTGCGCAGTGTGATTCGGGGGACGAGCTGGATGGCCACCTACAACGTCATGGACTTCGGCGCGGTCGGTAACGGCCTCGTCAACGACCGAGCCGCGATCCAGGCCGCGCTGGACAAGGCCTACCAAGACGGTGGCGGCGTGGTCTACATCCCGGCCGGGGTCTACGCCATCGACGGCGGCGCGGCGACGCGCACCTACGCCGGCCTGCAGGTCCGCGACAACGTCACCATCATCGGCGACGGCATGGGCGAGACCATCATCAAGGCGATGGACGGCAACACGGTCGGCTTCACCGGCCTGATCCGCACGCCGGTCGGGGAAGAGACCCACAACGTCACGATCAAGGACCTCACGCTCGACGGGAACCGGGCGAACACCAGCGGCAAGGTCGACGGCTTCTTCTGCGGCACCGAACCCGGCAGCCCGGAGAAGTGCTACGACATCACCCTGCTGAACGTCGAAGCGATGAATTGCTCCGGGTACGGCATCGACCCGCACGAGCAGACCGTCCGGATGTGGATCGAGAACTGCGTCAGCCATGGCAACGGGCTGGACGGGTTCACCCTCGACTTCCTGATCGACTCCACGATCAAGAACAACGTCAGCTACGGCAACGACCGCCACGGCTTCAACGTCGTCACCCAGACCCACAACACGGTGCTGGAAGGCAACATCGCCTACGACAACGGCTCGTCCGGCATCGTCATCCAGCGCGGCAGCGAGAACGTCCCCTCCCCGCAGGGCATCACCATCAAGGGCGGGGCGATCTACGGCAACCTCGACGGCATCCTGGTCAAGATGTCCCACGACATCATCATCGACGGCGTGCACGTCTATGAGAACGACCGCGAGGGCATCAAGGTCTACGGCTCGCGGGACGTGACGATCACCGGCTCGACGATCGAGAACAACAGCCAGCTGGGCTCGAACCTCTACGCCGAGATCTACCTCAACCAGTACGTCGACGACCTGACCAGCTCCACCTTCTGGGTCAGCGACGTCACCATCACCAACAACACCATCGGCTCGACCAACGCCTCGTACGGCATCCGCGAGGCGGTGGAGGTGGTCGGCAGCCACATCGACGGCAACGTCTTCGAGGGCAGCTTCGTCCGCGCCCAGACCCTCACCGGTCCGCAGGTGCGGGTGGAGATGCCCGACCTCGTGGCGCCCAGCGACGACTTCTACTTCCAGATCCCGAACGCGGCGTACGTGGACATCGACTCCGGCGACGCGGTGAGCCTGAGCCTCAAGCTGGTCGATGCGAACGGCCAGCCGGTGGGCGGCGGCGCGCTGCCCTCGTGGCTGAGCTTCGACACCGTGCGCAAGATGATCGTCGGCGACCCGCCGTCCGAGGGGACCTTCTGGCTGCAGGTCGAGGCCAAGGACAAGTCCGGCAACACCGAGGTCGACCTCTTCAAGCTGACCGTCAGCGACAGCGGCACGCCGAACGTGACGCTGGGCGCCCCGCCCCCGCCGCCCGCCCCGGGCACCTACAACGTCAAGGACTACGGCGCGGTCGGCGACGGCGTCGCCAACGACCGGGCGGCCATTCAGGCGGCGGTGGACGCGGCCGCGCAAAACGGAGGCGGGATCGTCTACCTGCCGGCCGGCACCTACGGCATCGGCAACGACGGCCTGGGCAAGACCTACGCCGGCATCCAGCTGACCGACGGCGTGACCCTGAAGGGCGCCGGCATGGGCGTCTCCACCATCAAGGTGCTGGACGGGGCCAACATCGACATCACCGGGGTGGTGCGCACGCCGTTCAACGTGCCGACCACCCAGGTCAAGATGGAAGACTTCACCATCGACGGGAACCGGGCCAACACCACCGGCAAGGTGGACGGGATCTTCGTCGGCACCGCGCCGGGCTCGACCCAGCGCGACAGCGACATCACCATCAGCCGCGTCGAGGTGAAGAACGCCTCCGGCTACGGCTTCGACCCGCACGAGCAGACCATCCGGCTGACCATCGAGGACAGCGTCGCCCACCACAACGGCTTGGACGGCTTCACCCTCGACTTCCTGATCGACTCCACGATCCGCAACAACGTCAGCTACGCCAACGACCGGCACGGCTTCAACGTGGTGACCACCACCCAGAACACCGTGCTGCAGAACAACCAGGCCTACGACAACGGCGGCAACGGGATCACGGTCCAACGCGGCAGCGAACTGATCGCATCGCCGTTCGACATCACCATCACCGGCGGCGAGGTTTACGGCAACGCCCTGGCCGGCGTGCTGGTGAAGTACTCGCACGACGTCACCATCGACGGCGTCAACATCCACAACAACGGCCGCGAGGGCGTGAAGATCGACGGCTCCGACAACGTCTCGGTGCTGAACTCGACCATCGCCAACAACTCGCAGGCGGGGTCGGATCTCTACAGCGAGATCTACGTCACGCCGTCCCTGGACCCGACCTCGAACACGACGCTGATCCCGGAAGGCTTCGAGATCAGCGGCAACACGATCAGCACGACGAACGGCTCGTGGCTGATCCGCGAGCATGCGGCGGCCAGCGGCGGCATCGTCAGCAACAACACGCTGAACGGCGTCGGGACCGACGGGGTCTCGCGCACCGGCCCGCAGCTCCGCCAGGCGACGCCGGACCTGGTCGCGCCCGTCTCGGCCTTCCACTACATCGTGCCGCAGACGGCCATCGTCGATGTGGATCCGGGCGATGCGCTCACCCTGTCGCTGCAGTTGGTCAACGCGAGCGGCGAGCCCGTCAACGGCGGCACGCTCCCGGCCTGGCTGACGTTCAATCCGTCCACCTGGACGCTGAACGGCACGCCGACCACGGCTCAGACGATCTATCTGAAGCTCGTGGCCCAGGACGCCAGCGGCGACCAGACGAGCGACGTCTTCCAGCTCACCGTCGCGGCGAGCGGCCCGTACAACGTGCAGAGCGGCGCGGGCCAAGGACCGCCTGTCGACCCGGGCGCCGGCACGGCCGGCGACGACTCGCTGCTGGGCGGCGCGGGCAACGACACGCTGAACGGGCTTGGCGGCAAGGACACGCTGGACGGTGCGGCGGGCGCCGACCGGCTGGTCGGCGGCGACGGCGACGACGTCTACTATGTGGACAACGCCGGCGACGTGGTCGTCGAGGCCGACAACCTGGGCGCCGGCGGGGTCGACACGGTCTACGCCAGCGTCAGCCTGACGCTTTGGGACAACGTCGAGAACGCGATCCTGACCGGGACGGCGGACCTGTCGGTCACCGGCAACGGCAAGGGCAACCACCTGACCGGCAACGGCGGGGCCAACCTGATCGACGGCGGCCTGGGCAGCGACACCATGCAGGGCGGGGCGGGCGACGACACCTATGTCGTCAACGTCACCTCCGACGTGGTGATCGAAGGCGCCGGGGCCGGGATCGACACCGTCCGCAGCGCGGCCAGCTACATCCTGGGCGCCAACCTCGAGAAGCTCGTGCTGCTCGACGGGGCCGTCAACGGCACGGGCAACGGGCTCGACAACGAACTCACCGGCAACGCCGCCGCCAACCGGCTGACCGGCGACGCCGGGAACGACACCCTGTTCGGCATGGAGGGCGACGACTCCCTGGTCGGCGGCCAGGGCGCGGACTCTCTGGTCGGCGGGGCCGGCCTCGACACCATGGCCGGCGGCGACGGCGACGACGTCTATCGGATCGACGACGTCGGCGACGTGGTGAACGAGGCCGACAACGTCGGCGCCGGCGGCGTGGACCGGGTCGAGACCACCGTCTCGATCGCGGCGCTGTGGAACGAGGTGGAGAACGTGGTGCTCCTGGGGAGCGCCAACCTCAACGTCACCGGCAACTCCGGCTTCAACCGCATCGTCGGCAACGCCGGGAACAACGTCCTGGACGGCGGCGGCGGCGACGACACGCTGATCGGCGGGCTCGGCGACGACACCTATGTGGTCAACGTCACCAAGGACGTGGTCGAGGAGCTGGCCGGGGGCGGGAACGACACCGTGCGCAGTTCGGTGAGCTACACGCTCGGCGCCAACGTCGAGAACCTGGTGCTCACCGGCGCCGCGCTGCTCGGGACCGGCAACGAGCTCGCCAACCGGATCATCGGCAACGAACTTGCCAACAAGCTGTCCGGCGAGGCCGGCGCCGATCGCCTGGAAGGCGGCCTCGGCGACGACTCGCTGTCGGGCGGGGCGGACGCCGACGCCCTGTTGGGCGGCGACGGCGCCGACACCATCCTGGGCGGCGACGGTCACGACAACGTCTGGGGCGGCCACGGCGGCGACAAGCTGGATGGCGGCGCGGGCTTCGACTACGTCCGCTTCGACGACCAGGCCTACGCCGGCTTCACCGCCTCGCTCGCCAATCCGGCCCTCAACACCGGCCCGGCGGCTGGCGACACCTACGTCGGGTTCGAAGGCCTGATCCTCGGGTCCGGCAACGACTACGGCTTCGGCGACGCCGGCGACAACTACATCTACGGCATGGGCGGGCACGACCAGCTGTTCGGCGGAGCCGGCGCGGACTACCTGCACGGCGGCGCCGGCTTCGACTACGCCCGCTACGACGACCAGGCCTACGCCGGCTTCACCGCCTCGCTGGCCAACCCCGCCGTCAACACCGGGGTCGCGGCCGGAGACGTCTATGTGGAGATCGAGGGCCTCATCCTGGGCTCGGGCAACGATGTCGCCTACGGCGACGCCGGGGCCAACTACATCTACGGCATGGGCGGCGCCGACCAGCTGTTCGGCGGCGCCGGCGGGGATTACCTGCATGGCGGCGCCGGCTTCGACTACGCCCGCTACGACGACACGAGCGTCGGCGTCACGGCCTCGCTGGCCAACTCGGCGGCCAACGCCGGCGGGGCGGCGGGCGACGTCTTCGTCGAAATCGAAGGGCTGATCCTCAGCAACGGCGCCGACAGCGGCCAGGGCGACTCCGGCGCGAACTACCTCTACGGCATGATGGGGAACGACACCCTCGACGGCGGCGCCGGGCAGGACCACCTGCACGGCGGCCCGGGCGCCGACCGGTTCGTGTTCAGCAACGCGGCCCACTCCACCGCCGCCGCGCCGGACCGGATCCTGGACTTCACGCCGGGCGGCGGCGACATCATCGACGTCTCGATGGTCGACGCCAACGTGGGCGTGGCCGGCGACCAGGCCTTCGCCTGGGTGACCAGCTTCACCAACACCGCCGGCCAGGTCCGCGCCGTCTACGACGCCGGCCAGAACCGCACCGTGCTGGAGTTCGACACCGACGGCGACGGACAAGGCGACGACATGGTCATCCACGTCGTCGGCCAGGTCACCTCGTCGGCCGGCTTCGTGCTCTAGCCTCCCTTTCCGCGGGGCGCGCCGCCGCGCGCCCCGCGGCCCTTGGGAATTATTCGTTAACCCTACGCAACTCTGGTCGCCGAACCCTGGTTTGGGGCGCCGCGTTGGGGTGCGGCTGATCGCCCCGGCGCGCACGCACGCCGCCAGCTGGGGTAAGCGCGATGGCCACCTACAACGTCATGGACTACGGCGCGGTCGGCAACGGCCTCGTCAACGACCGCGCGGCGATCCAGGCCGCACTCGACGCAGCGCACGCCGCCGGCGGCGGCGTCGTCTACATCCCGGCCGGGACCTACGCCATCGACGGCGGGGCCGCGACGCGCACCTACGCCGGCCTGCAGGTCCGCGACAACGTCACCATCGTCGGCGACGGCATGGGCCAGACCATTATCCAGGCGATGGCCGGCAATTCGGTCGGCTTCACCGGCCTGATCCGCACCCCGGTCGGCGAAGAGACCACCAACGTCACCATCCGGGACCTGACCCTCGACGGCAACCGCGACGCCACCACCGGCAAGGTCGACGGCTTCTTCTGCGGCACCTCGCCCGGAAGCGCCGCCCACTGCGCGGACATCACCCTGCTCAACGTCGAGGCCAAGGACTGCTCGGGCTACGGCATCGACCCGCACGAGCAGACGATCCGGATGTGGATCGAGGGCTGCGTCAGCCACGGCAACGGCCTGGACGGGTTCACCCTCGACTTCCTGATCGACTCCACGATCAAGAACAACGTCAGCTACGGCAACGACCGCCACGGCTTCAATATCGTCACCCAGACCCGCAACACGGTCCTGGAAGGCAACGTCGCCTACGACAACGGCTCGGCCGGCATCGTCATCCAGCGCGGCAGCGAGGACGTCCCCTCCCCGCACGGCATCACCATCATCGGCGGCCAGGTCTACGGCAACGTCGACGGCATCCTGGTCAAGATGTCCAACGACGTGGATATCCAGGGCGTGTGGGTCCACCACAACGACCGCGAGGGCATCAAGGTCTACGGCTCGCGTGACGTGACGATCACCGGCTCGACGATCGAGAACAACAGCCAGCTGGGCTCGAACCTCTACGCCGAGATCTACCTCAACCAGTACGTCGACGACCTGACCAGCTCCACCTTCTGGGTCAGCGACGTCACGATCACCAACAACACCATCGGCTCGACCAACGCCTCGTACGGCATCCGCGAGGCGCTGGAGGTGGTCGGCAGCCTGATCGACAACAACACCTTCGTCGGGACCTTCATCCGCGCCCAGACCCTCACCGGTCCGCAGGTGCGGGTGGAGATGCCGGACCTGGTCGCGCCCAGCGACGACTTCTACTTCCAGATCCCGCCGGCGGCCTATGTGGACATCGACTCCGGAGATGCGGTGACGCTGAGCCTTCGGCTGGTCGATGCGAACGGCCAGCCGGTGAACGGCGGCGCGCTGCCGTCGTGGATGAGCTTCGATCCGCTACGGAAGATGATCGTCGGCGATCCGCCGTCCGAGGGGACCTTCTGGCTGCAGGTGGTGGCCAAGGACAAGTCCGGCAACACCGAGACCGACCTCTTCAAGCTGACCGTCAGCGACAGCGGCACGCCGAACGTGACGCTCGGCGCCCCGCCCCCTCCCCCGCCGCCGGGGACCTACAACGTCATGGATTACGGCGCGGTCGGCGACGGCGTCGCCAACGACCGGGCGGCCATCCAGGCGGCGGTGGACGCCGCGGGCCAGGCCGGCGGCGGGATCGTCTACATGCCGGCCGGGACCTACGGCATCGGCGCCGAGGGTCTGGGCAAGACCTACGCCGGCATCCAGCTGCCCGACGGGGTGACCCTGAAGGGCGCCGGCATGGGCGTCAGCATCATCAAGGTGCTCAGCGGCTCGAACATCGACATCACCGGGGTCGTGCGCACGCCGTTCAACGTGCCGACCACCCAGGTCACGATGGAAGACTTCACCATCGACGGGAACCGGGCGGGCAACCCGACCGGCAAGGTGGACGGCATCTTCGTCGGCACCGCGCCGGGCTCGACCCAGCAGGACAGCGACATCGCCATCCGACGGGTCGAGGTGATGAACGCCTCCGGCTACGGCTTCGACCCGCACGAGCAGACCATCCGGCTGACCATCGAGGACAGCGTCGCCCACCACAACGGGTTGGACGGCTTCACCCTCGACTTCCTGATCGACTCCACGATCCGCAACAACGTCAGCTACGCCAACGACCGGCACGGCTTCAACATCGTCACCACGACCCAGAACACGGTCCTGGAGAACAACGACGCCTTCAGCAACGGCGGCAACGGCATCACCGTCCAGCGCGGCTCCGAGCTGATCCCCTCGCCCTACGACGTGACCATCACCGGCGGCGAGGTCTACGGCAACAGCCTGGCCGGCGTGCTGGTGAAGTACTCGCGCGACATCACCATCGACGGCGTCAACATCCACGGCAACGGCCGCGAGGGCGTGAAGATCGACGGCTCCGACAACGTGTCGGTGCTGAACTCGACCATCGCCAACAATTCGCAGGCCGGCCCGGACCTCTACAGCGAGGTCTACGTGGCCCACTCGACCGATGCGGCCTCCAGCTCGGTGATGACCTCGGAAGGCTTCGTCATCAGCGGCAACACCATCAGCACGGTGAACGGCTCGTGGCTGATCCGTGAGACGCCGCAGTCGAGCGACGGCCTGGTCGAGGACAACATCCTGAACGGAACCGGCGTCGACGGGGTCTCACGCACCGGACCTCAGGTGCGCACCGAGACGCCGAACCTCGACGCCCCTATCGCGGCCTTCCACTACATCGTCCCGCAGACCGCCATCGTCGATGTCGATCCGGGCGACGCCCTGAGCCTGAGCCTGCAGCTGGTGGACGCAGGCGGGAACCTTGTGAACGGCGGCGCCCTGCCCGGCTGGCTGACCTTCAACGCGGCCACCTGGACGATCAACGGCAATCCGACCTCGGCGCAGACCGTCCATCTGAAGCTGGTGGCGAGCGACGCCAGCGGGGACGTCGAGGGCGACCTCTTCACCCTGACGGTCAAGGCCGCGGGTCCCTACAACGTCCAGAACGGAAACAGCAGCGGCCCGCCGCCGCCGCCGCCCCCGCCCGGTACGGGCACGGCCGGGAACGACACCCTGCTGGGCACGGCCGGCGACGACACCCTGAGCGGCCTGGGCGGGAACGACTCGCTGGACGGCGGGGCGGGCGCCGACACCATGACCGGCGGCGACGGCGACGACGTCTTCGCGGTCGACAACGTCGGCGACAAGGTCGTCGAGACCTACAGCGCGGGGGCCGGCGGGATCGACCGGGTGGAATCCTCGGTGAGCATTCTGGCCCTGTGGGACGAGGTCGAGAACCTCACCCTGCTGGGCGCGGCGGACCTGATCGGCGTCGGCAACGGCAGCCACAACCGCATCGTGGGCAACGCCGGGCACAACCTGATCGACGGCGGGCTGGGCAACGACACCCTGCTGGGCGGGCTCGGGAACGACACCTACGTCGTCAACGTCACCGGCGACGTCGTCACCGAGAACCCCGGGGAGGGAATCGACACCGTCCACGCCGCCTTCAGCTACACCCTGGGCGCCAACCTCGAGAACCTGGTGCTCACCGGCTCGGCTGCGAACGGGACCGGCAACGGGCTCAACAACCTCATCCTGGGCAACGGCTCGGCGAACAAGCTCATCGGCAACGGCGGCGACGACACCCTGGACGGAGGCGCCGGCGACGACACCCTCGAGGGCGGCGCGGGCAACGACACCTACTACATCAGCGCCGGCGACAAGATCGTCGAAAGCTCCGGCGCCGGCACGGACACGGCCTATTCCGACGCCACCGTCACGCTGGCCTCCAACGTCGAGAACCTGGTCCTGACCGGCGCGGCGGCGATCAACGGCACGGGCAACGGGTCCGACAACCAGCTGGTCGGCAACGCCGGCAACAACAGCCTGTCGGGGACCGGCGGGAACGACACCCTGGCCGGCGCCGGGGGGGCGGACACCCTGTCCGGCGGCAGCGGCGCCGACCGCTTCGTCTACCTCGGCGCCTCCGACTCGACTGCGGCCGCGCCGGACCTGATCGTCGACTTCAAGAAGGGCGACAACGACCGGCTGGACCTCTCCGCCGTGGACGCCGACGTGAACACCGACGGCGACCAGGCCTTCTTCTGGGCGGCGGCGTTCACGGGCGTGGCCGGCCAGATGACGGCCAGCTACGACGCGGGAACCAACCGGACGACCCTGCGCATGGACACCGATGGCGACGGCGTCGGCGACGACATGGTCATCCTGCTGACCGGCAACGTGAATTCGACATTCCTGTTCACGCTCTAGGGGGCCGGAACCGGGGGCGAGAGCGTCACGTTCCTCTCCACGGCGCCGCTTGGGCGCCGCTGGAGAGGGCCGTTGGCGGACCAAGCGCATCCCCCGATGAGATCCTGGCGCGAGGTGCGCGGATGGCTGGCGCAGGCGCCGCTGGGCGCCCTGGCCGAGCTCGCCTGCCGGGCCGGCTTCGTCTCGCGCGGGATGGTCTACGTCAGCGTCGGCGCCATCGCGCTGCTGGCCGCGGCGGGCCGCGCGCCCGGAGCGGCAGGCGCGGTGGAGGCGCTGCAGGCCTGGGCCGACTGGCCGGCCGGGACGCTGCTCCTGTGGCTCGCCGGCCTCGGCCTCTACGGCTTCGCCGGCTGGCGGCTGCTGCAGTCGGTGTTCGACGCCGACCGGCAGGGGACGGCGCCGGCGGCGCTGGCGACCCGGGCCGGGCAGGCGATCAGCGGCTTGGTGCACGCCGCCCTCGCGGTCGGCGTGTTCGGCCTGATCGACGCCCTGGCCGAGGCGCGCGAGGTGGACGACCTGGCCTCGACCCGCCAGACCGTGCAGCAGGTGCTGGACTGGCCCGGCGGCGCGCTGGCGATCGCCGCCTGCGGCCTGTTCATCGTCGGGGTCGGGCTGGGCAACCTCGTGCAGGCGGCCGGCCGGCCGCACAAGAAGCTCGTCTGTCCCCGCCGGGTGGCGCGCCTGGCGGCCGGGCTGGGGCGGCTGGGTCACCTGGGCCGGGGCGTCGCCTTCCTGCCGCTGGGCCTGGCCATGCTGCGGGCCGGCCAGCAGGCCTCCGCCGGTCCTGCGCAGGGCCTGGGCGGGGCGCTGGACGCGCTGCGCGGCTATCCGTTCGGCGAGGCTCTGCTGGCGCTGGCGGGGCTCGGCCTCGTCGCCTTCGGCCTGTTCGCCTTCCTGGAGGCCCGCTACCGCACGCTCGGGGCCGCGGAGACCGTCGAGGCCATCGCCTCCTCGCCCGCGCCGGCCTAGAGCGGCCGCAGGATCCGCGCACAGTTTCGCGCGCGTGCTCCAGAGATTTCGTCCCTGCTTGGGGCCAAACCCCCTGGCGTCTTGCGCCGGGGAGTTGCTAGGGAAGGTGTTTCGCGACCCCTTGGGGCCCCGCCCGTCCCTGCCGAAGACCCGAGGTTCGATGCCGATGACGTGGCTTGCCGACGATGTGCGCCTCCTAACGCCCACCCTCGGCGCGGATCCGCCGCCGCAGTCCTCGCCCGGCGGCGATCCGCACGCCGGGCTCGAGGACCTGAAGGTGATGATCGTCGACGACGAGTTCCTGGCCGCCTGGCACCTGCAGGCGCTGCTGGAGGACATGGGGGTCGTCCAGAGCGAGCTGGCGCACGATGGGCCGAGCGCCCTGGAGGTGGCCGCCCGCTTCCAGCCCGACCTCGTCCTGATGGACATGAACCTGGGCCCGGGCATCGACGGCGCCGAGACGGCCCGCCAGCTGCTCGCCGAGCGCCCGCTGCGGCTGATCTTCATCACCGCCTACGGCGACGCCACCACCATCGGCCGCATCCAGGAGGCCGCCCCCGGCGCCGCCGTGCTGATCAAGCCGGCCAACCCCGCCCGGCTGCGCGACCTGGTGATCGGCGCCCAGCCGCACTGAGCCGCGCCGGCCCCTGACGGGCCGCCTGTCTCTGGAAATCTGTCCTGGGCCCTCCTTCGCCCGAAGGCTTCGGAGGGCACCCTGCGTTGCGCTTACGCGCGGAGCAGGATGGTGGAGCCGAGGGGAGTCGAACCCCTGACCTCCTCATTGCGAACGAGGCGCTCTACCAACTGAGCTACGGCCCCAGGAAGGCGCGGAATAAGGCGGGTCGGAGCGCTGGTGTCAAGGGCGAGGTGCGGCGCCAGATGTCGCGTGCGCTTGCCAGGGGCTTGGCCGCCCCGCTAGATGCGCCGGCCCCTGCAACCGGACCCGGAAATGGCCGCCCTTCTCCAGTTCCTCTATTTCATCCTGAACGGCCTGATGACCCTGCTGGTCTGGGCGATCATCATCAGCGCCGTGCTGTCCTGGCTGGTGGCGTTCGACGTCATCAACCTGCGCAACCAGTTCGCCTACAACATCGTGCGCTTCCTCGACGCGGTGACACGGCCGGTGCTGCGGCCGTTCCAGAGGATCATTCCGCCGCTGGGCGGCGTCGACATCAGCCCGATCATCGTCATCCTGGTGCTGACCGGCATCCAGCAGTACCTGCTGCCGGCCCTGTTCAACTTCCTCCTGCGCACCCTCGCCTTCTGACCATGCGCCTGGCCGTGCGGGTGACGCCCCGCGGCGGGCGGGACGCCGTCGAAGGCTGGACGCGGGACGAGGCCGGGCGGGCGGTGCTGAAGGTGCGGGTGGCCGCCGCGCCCGCCGACGGATCGGCCAACGCGGCGGTGCTCGCGCTGCTCGCCAAGGCGCTGAAGCGGCCCAAGTCGTCCCTCAGCCTGGTCTCCGGCGAGACGGCGCGGCTGAAGCTGGTCGAGGCCGAAGGGGTCGACCAGGCGGCGCTGGAAGCCGCCTTCGGGCCTGCGCCCTAGGGGTTGAACGCCCGCTCGCCGTGGTCGTGCATGTCGAGGCCCTCCTCGATCGCCTCGTCGCGATGGCGCAGGCCGACGGTGAACTTCACCGCCAGGACGATGAGCACGCTGGCGATCGCCGACCAGACGACGGTGACGGCCACGCCAAGCGCCTGGACGCCCGCCTGGCGGCCCATGGTCATGCCCTCGCCGAGTCCGGCGCCGCCGAGCTCGGGCGCCGCCAGCAGGGCCAGCATCAGCGTCCCCAGGATGCCGCCGACGCCGTGCACGGCGAAGACGTCGAGGGAGTCGTCGATGCGGATCCTGTTCCGGATCAGGTCGACGGCGAAGAAGCAGACCACGGCCCCGGCCGCGCCCAGGATCACGCCGCCGACCGGGCCGACGAAGCCCGAGGCGGGCGTAACGGTCGCCAGGCCGGCGATGACGCCGGTGACCAGGCCGACCATGCTGGCCCGCTTGAAGCGCATCTTCTCGATCGCCGCCCAGGTGAGGCCGGCGGCGGCGGCGGACAGGTGGGTGGCCGCCAGGGCCGACCCTGCCGCCCCGTCGGCCGCCAGCGCGCTGCCGCCGTTGAAGCCGTACCAGCCGACCCAGAGCATGGCCGCGCCCATCATGGTCATGCCGGGGTTGTGCGGCGGCGACAGGTCAAAGGGGTAGCCGTCGCGCGGGCCCAGCATCCTGGCCAGCACCAGCGCCGAGACGCCCGCCGTGGCGTGCACCACTAGCCCGCCGGCGAAGTCCTTCACCCCCATGTCGGCCAGGAAGCCGCCGCCCCACACCCAATGGGCGACCGGGGCGTAGACGAGGTAGAGCCACAGGCCGCTGAACAGCAGCACCGCGCCGAATTTGATCCGCTCCACATAGGCCCCGACGATCAGCGCCGGGGTGATGATCGCGAAGGTCATCTGGAACATGAAGAAGACGCTCTCCGGCAGCGCGCCGGAGAGGTCCTCGCGGCCGACGGACAGCAGGGCGAACTTGGCGAGGTCGCCGAGGAAGGCGCCGTCGCCGGAGAAGGCCAGGCTGTAGCCGCCGAACAGCCAGAGCACCGACATCAGACAGGCGATGGCCACGCAGTGCATCATCACCGAGAGCACGTTCTTCACCCGCACGAGGCCGGCGTAGAACAGGGCCAGGCCCGGCAGGGTCATGAACAGCACCAGCGCGGTGGCGGTGAGGATCCAGGCGGTGGCGGCGCCGTCCAGCGCCGGCTCCTGGGCCGCGGCGGGGCCGGCCCAGAGGGCGATCCCGGCCGCCAGAGCGGCGGCGCAGCCGCGCGTAAAACGAGCCTTCATCTGATCGCCCTCCCCCTGGCGACGGCCGACCTGCCTGAGCCGTAGGCAGCCCTGGCTATAACGTTGTTCGCCGTCGGTCGTAAATCAGGCGCCCGGCGGCCGACGAGGACGGAACACAGGGCCTCGCCGCCGGCTTCTCCCCGCGAGCCCAAAGGGAGAGACCACCATGCCCGAGAACCAGAGCCAGCCCCGCACCGGCGGCCACGGCAATCCCGGCGGCGAGCCCAGGCTCTCGCCCCAGCCCGACAAGCCGGCGCCCGAGCGCCCGTCCGACACCGAGGCCGCCCATGCGCCGGAGGAAGGGCGCTCGGTGCGCGATCCACGGCTGACCACGCCCGAACAGCGCGACAGCCGCGCCGACCAGAACTTCGGCAGCCTCGAGGGTCACCCGCAGCGCGACAAGCGCGGCGACTACGGCGCGCAAGGGATGAAGGGCACGGACGCGGGGACCGCCGGGGCCGAGTTCGCCGACCGGATGGACCCCGACGCGGTGCGGACCCAGACCGATTCCGAGGGCCGCAGAAATCCGCACTGAGCCGTAGGAACCTCTCATTTGACAGGCCGTTCAACGGTCGCTGTTCGGCGACTTGCCTGTCGAGAAGAGCAGCGGCGATCGGCCCGGCGCACCCCTAGGCACCCCCCCGACCACGGCCGGGCCGATCGCACCCCCTTCCCATCCGGCGATCCGCACCCGACCTTAGGGCCGGAAGCTCGAGCGGAGGCGCGACACCTTGGTGGAGACGGGAGCCGGATACAGCCTGGCCACTCGGATCGCGCGGCTGCGCATCCGACTTAGCCACCTCTACCATGGCCACACGCCGCAGGCGGTCCGCTTCCGCCTGGCGGTGATCGGGGTGGACCTGGCGCTGATCGCCTTCTTCATCGCCGCCCCCTTCCTTCGGAAGACCCCGGCCTTTCTGGTCGTCGACTATCTGGTCGCCTTCATCCTGGCGGTGGACCTGGGCGCCCGCGCCCTGGCCGCGCGCAAGGCCAGCGAGTGGATCCGGCGGCCGATCGTCTGGGTCGACATCTTCGTCCTGCTGACCCTGCTGTTCCCGCAGTGGCTGTTCAACCTGGCCTTCCTGCGGGTGCTGCGGATCTGGACCCTGTTCAACTCGGACTTCTTCTGGGACACGGTCGGCCGGCGCTACGACGACACCCGGTTCGAGGAGATCATCCGCACCCTGGCGGGCCTGGTCACCTTCGTCTTCGTGGCGACCGGCTTCGTCTACACCAGCTTCATCGGCCAGGGCGCCGGCATCGCCGGCTACCTGGATGCGCTCTATTTCACCGTCACCAGCCTGACGACCACCGGCTACGGCGACATCACCCTGCCGGGGTCCTGGGGCAAGGTGCTGTCGATCGCCATCATGGTCAGCGGCATCGGCTTCTTCGCCCGGCTGGCCACCTCGCTGTTCCGGCCCGGCAAGGTGCGCTTCCGCTGCCCGACCTGCGGCCTGCTGCGGCACGAGCCGGACGCGGTCCACTGCAAGGCCTGCGGGACCCTGCTGAACATCCCCAACGACGAGTAGGTCGACGCGGGGTGACTGGTTGGGCCTGGACGGCCCTACCTGTCACCCCTCGACCGCGGCCCGGGCCGTGGCCTGCGCCTGCGGCGTGTCCCAGCCGCCGCCGAGGGCCTTGAAGAGGACGATCTGGCCGTCGGCCGCGGCGGCCTGGGACTGGGCGAGCTGCAGCTCCAGCTGGGCGACGCGCTGCTCGGCGATCAGCACGGCCAGCAGGCTGTCGGCGCCGGCCTCGTAGCGCATCCGCGACAGGCGGGCGGCCTCGCGTCCGGCCTCCAGGGCGCGCTCCAGGGCCGCGCGCCGGTCGAGCTCGCGCGCGTAGCGGACCAGGGCCGTCTCGGTCTCCTGCAGAGCCGACAGCGTCGTCTGCTCGAACTGGGCCAGGGCCGCATCGGCGCCGGCGCTGGCCTGCCGCACGCGGGCGCGGGCGGCGGCGACGTTCGGGAACGACCACTGGATCAAGGGGCCGATGCTGAAGCTGAAGTCGTCGCCGAAGCTTCCCCCCGCATCGTTGGTCGAGAGGGCCCCGCCCAGGGTGACGCGCGGGTAGAGATCGGCGGTGGCGACGCCGATGCGGGCGGTCGCCGCGGCGAGCCGGCGCTCGGCCTCGCGCACGTCCGGCCGGCGGCGGAGGAGCTGGGTCCCGTCGCCGACCGGGATCGGTCGGGCGAGCGTCGGCACCGTCGGACAGTCCCGCACGGCGGCCGGGGCCTCGGCGGGCGGGCGGCCGGTCAGCACCGCCAGCCGGAACAGCGCCGCCTCGCGCGCGGCCCGGAAGGGCGGCAGGGCCGCGCGGGTGGTCTCCAGCTCCGAGGCCGCGGAGGCCACGTCCAGGCCGTTGCCGCGCCCGACGTCCAGCTGCCGGCGGGTGAGGTCGTAGGTGTCCTGCTGCAGCTTCACGGCCCGCTCGCCGGCGGCGATCTGCATGTTGGCCGCGCAGGCGTCGGCGTAGGCCCGGGCCGTCTCGCCGGCCACCGTGATCCGCACCGCGTCCAGCACCGCCTGGGCGGCGCCGGCGTCGGCCTGGGCGGCCTCCACCGACCGGCCGATGCGGCCGAAAAGGTCGACTTCGTACGAGACGTCGATGCCCGCCGACGAGACGGTGTCCTCAACCCCCTCGCCGGTGAACGGGTCCGGCTGGCGGACCCGCTGGGCCGAGCCGCTGACCAGCGTGCCGGGCAGACGCGCCGCGCGGGTTTCCCCGAGCACCGCCCGCACCCGCTCGAGGTTGGCCCGCGCGACGGCGATCTCGCGGTTGTTGGCCAGGGCCTCGGCCACCAGGGTCTCCAGCGCCGGGTCCTGGTAGAGCCGCCACCAGTCGGCGGGCGGCGCCTCGGGCGTGAACACCGGCTCGGCCGAGGCGACGAAGGCGCCGCCCGCGGACGGCGGGGTCCCCGGGGCCTGGTAGTCGGGCCCGGCGGCGCAGCCGGCCAGCACGGCGGCCGCGGCCAGGGTGGAGAGCAGACGCGTTCTCATCTCGGCTACTCCGCCGCTTCGAGCTGGGGCGCCGGCGGCGGCGGCGCGGTCTTGCGCCGCAGGGCGCCCCGGAGGCGGTCGCCGAGGTCGCGGCAGACCACGTAGAACACCGGCGTGAACACCAGGCCGAAGGCGGTCACCCCGATCATCCCGAAGAACACCGCGGTGCCCAGCGCCTGGCGCATTTCCGCGCCCGGGCCATGGGCGAAGGCCAGCGGCACGACGCCCGAGATGAAGGCCACCGAGGTCATCAGGATCGGCCGCAGCCGGACGCGCGCGGCGTCGACGGCCGCCTGGAACCGGTCGAGGCCGTGATCCTCGCCCTGCTTGGCGAACTCGACGATCAGGATGGCGTTCTTGGCCGCCAGGGCCATCAGGACGAGCAGGCCCACCTGGGTCAGGATGTTGTTGTCCTGACCGCGCAGGTTGACGCCCAGGAAGGCCGCCAGCAGGCACATCGGCACGATCAGGATCACCGCCAGCGGCAGACTCAGCGCCTCGTACTGGGCGGCCAGCACCAGGAACACCAGCACCGCCGCGAGCACGAAGATGATCGTCCCGCTGCCGGTGGACCGCTCCTGCAGCGCAAGCTCGGTCCATTCGAAGCCGAAGCCCTGGGGCAGCGCCTGGTCCGCGATCTTCTCCATGGCCACCAACGCATCGCCCGAGGAGACGCCCGGCGAAGCCGCGCCCTGCACCTCGGCGGCGGGGTAGAGGTTGAAGCGCACCACCCGCACGGGGCCGGTCTCCTCGCGCAAGGTGGCGAGGGAGCCGATCGGCGTCATCTCGCCCGAGGGGCCGCGGACGCGCAGGTTGGCGACGTCGGCCGGATCGTCACGCTCGCTGGCTTCGGCCTGGGCCGTGACCCGGAAGGTCCGGCCGAGCAGGTTGAAGTCGTTGACGTAGGTCGAGCCGAGGTAGGAGCCGAGCGCGCCGTAGACCTGGCTGGGGTCGATGCCGAGCATCAGCGCCTTCTCGCGGTCCACGTCGGCGACGAGGCGGGGCGAGCCGGTGTTGAAGCCGGAGAAGACCCCGGTCACCGCCGGCTCCTGCATGGCGCCGCCCATCACCGCGTTGGCCGCCGCCTCGAGCTGGCGGTAGCCCGCGCCGGAGCGGTCCTGGACCATCATCTTGAAGCCGCCGGCGTTGCCCATGCCTTCCACGGGCGGGGGCGGCAGGAAGAAGACGCTGGCCTCCTCGATGGCCCCGACCTTGCCCATCAGCTGGCCGGCCAGCTCCTGGGCGGACGGCCGCGTGCCGTATTCGTCGAGGGCGACGAAGAAGACGCCCGCGTTGGAGCTGGCCGAGAAGCTCGCCCCGTCCATGCCGGCGAAGGCCGCCACGGTCTCGACGCCCTCGGTGTCGAGCGCCGCCTGCCAGGCCTTGCGCATGGCCGCTTCCGTGCGGTCGAGCGAGGCGCCGGGCGGCAGCTGGACGACGCCGATCAGGAAGCCCTGGTCCTGCTCCGGGATGAAGCCGGTGGGGGTCTCGGCCATCCGCCAGCCGGCCATCACGATGAGCCCGGCGTAGACCGCCAGCACGACCACCGTGGTGCGCACCAGCCGGCCGGTGAGCCGGCCGTAGCGGGTGCTCAGCCAGTCGAAGCCGGCGTTGAACTTGCGGCCGGCGGCGCCGAGGGCCCGCAGCCAGGCCGGACCCGTGGGCGCGCCGTGGCCGTGCGGCTTGAGCAGAATGGCGGCCAGCGCCGGCGACAGGGTCAGCGAGACCAGCAGCGACAGGGCCGTGGCGGCCGAGATGGTCACCGCGAACTGCCGGTAGAACTGGCCCGGGATGCCCGGCATGAAGGCGGCCGGCACGAACACCGCCATCAGCACCAGGCCGATGGCGATCAGCGCCCCGGAGACCTCGTCCATGGTCTTGTAGGCCGCCTCGCGCGGACTGAGCCCCTCGCGGATGTGCCGCTCGACGCTCTCCACCACCACGATGGCGTCGTCGACGACGATCCCGACGGCCAGCACCAGGCCGAACAGCGACAGCGAGTTGATCGAAAAGCCCAGCGCCAGCAGCACCGCGAAGGTGCCGATCAGGGCCACGGGAATGGCCACGATGGGGATGATCGCCGCCCGCCAGGTCTGCAGGAAGACGACCACCACGATGACCACCAGGAAGCAGGCCTCGATCAGGGTGCGCTGCACCTCGTTCACGGACGCCTGGACGAACTCGGTCGGGTTGTACGGCACGCGGATCCGCGCGTCGGCCGGCAGGTCGGCCTTGGACTCTTCGAGCACCTTGAGCACGGCGTCGGCCGTGGCCAGGGCGTTGGATCCGGGCTGCTGCAGGATGGCCATCGCCACGCCGGGCTCGCCGTCGAAGAAGGCGCGCATGTTGTAGTCCTGCGCGCCGAGCTCCACGCGCGCCACGTCGCGCAGGTGGATCACCCGCCCGTCGGCGTCGGTGCGCACGACGATGTCGCCGAACTCCTCCGGGCTGGAGAGGCGGCCCTCGACCTGCACCGGCAGCTGGTGGGCCGGGCTGACGCCGTCGTGCGGCGCCTGGCCGATCATGCCGCCGGCGGCCTGGATGTTCTGCCGCCGCAGGGCCTGGATGACGTCCTCGGCGGTGAGGCCGCGGGCGGCCGCCTTGGCCGGGTCGATCCACACCCGCATCGAGTAGATGCCGCTGAACAGCTGCACCCCGCCGACGCCCTCGACCCGCAGCAGCCGGTCGCGAAGGGTGGTGTAGGCGTAGTTGCCGATGTGGCCGAGATCGGCGTCCGGAGTCTTCGCCGAGAGCGCCACGACCATCAGGAAGCCGGTGAGCTGCTTGTTCACGGTCACGCCGACCTGGCGCACCTGCTCGGGCAGGCGCGGCTCGGCGACCGAGACGCGGTTCTGGACCAGCACCTGGGCGTCGTCGAGATCGGTCCCCTGGCGGAAGGTGACCATGATCTGGGCCATGCCGTCGGCGGTGGAGGACGAGGTCATGTAGAGCATGCCCTCGACCCCGTTGATCTCCTGCTCGATCGGGGCGGCGACCGTCTCGGCCACCGTCTCGGCCGACGCGCCCGGATAGACCGCCGTGATGGCGATCGTCGGCGGGGCGATGTCGGGATACTGGGCCAGCGGCAGCACCCGGAAGGCGAAGGCGCCCACCAGGGTGATGACGATCGAGATCACGGCCGCGAAGATCGGCCGGTCGATGAAGAACCGCGAGAAGCGCATCTCAGGCTCCGGTGGCGGGGGTGGCCACCGAAGCGGCCGGCGGCGGCGAGGCGCGGGCGGCCTCGGCCGGGGCGGAGGCGGGCGTCAGCTTGACGGTGCGGACCTGGACCTTCTGGCCCGGCATGATCCGCTGCACGCCGCCGACGACCACCTGATCGGTGGGCTTCAGGCCCGCCCGGATGACCCGCAGGTCGCCGCGCAGCGGCCCGAGCGTCACCGGACGCAGGCTGGTCGAGCCGTCCTGCGCCACGACGTGCACGGCGCGCCGGGCGCCGTCGGTGACGACGGCGGTGTCGGGCACCAGCAGCGCATCGTACGCGGCGCCGCTCTCGACGCGGGCCCGACCGAACATCCCCGGGCGCAGGAACCCGCCGGGGTTCTGCACCACGGCGCGCATGCGCACGGCGCCGGAGCGGCCGTCCACGGCGTTGTCCAGGAAGTCGACCCGGCCGACCCAGCGGTGGTCGGCCTCGTCCTGCAGGCGGATCTGCACCCGGCCCTGGCCGGCGCCGTTCCGCAGCCGCTCGAGAAGCTGGCCCTCGGAGGCGTCGAAGACGAAGTGGATGGGGGAAACCGAGACGACCGTCGTCAGCACGTCGGCCTGCGACGAGCCGCCGGCGATGACGTTGCCCGGGTCGACCTTGCGGTCGGAGACCACGCCGGACACCGGCGCCGTCACGCGGGTGAACTCCAGGTCCAGCGCGCGCGAGCGCACCGCCGCCTCGGCGACGGCGAAGGCGGCCCGACGGTTCTCGTATTCCTCCTGGCTGATCGCCTGGGCCTTCAGCAGCTCCTCAGCGCGCTGCAGCTCGCGGCGGGCGAGGTCCGCCTGGGCGCGGGCGGCGGCGAGCTGGGCCTGGGCGGGCCGGGGATCGAGGGTGAAGAGCAGCTGGCCCTTCTTCACGAAGCTGCCTTCGGTGAAGTGGGCGCTCTGCAGGAAGCCGCCCGTGCGGGCGCGGACCTCCACCTGCTCGGGCGCTTCGAAGCGGCCGGGGAACTCCTGCCAGTCCACCACCGTCTGCTTGAGCGGGACGGCGACGGAGACCTGGGGCGGGGGCGGCGCCGGCGCGGCCTGCCCCTGTGCGTTGCAGGATGCGAGCAGGATCGCGGACGCACCCGCCGCCGCAACCGACGCGAGCTTGTACAACATGGATTATCCCCTAGGCTCCCGGGGAGAGGAGCCAAGTCAACGAGCGATGACTTCTATAAAGTGACGCCACGTACCCTGCGCAAGTCGGCTAGCCGCCAAAACCGGAAAAAAGCCACATGATCCCGCCCGGCGTCCTGCGCGCTCGCAACGCCATGGTGACCCGCCAGGCGATCCTCGACTGCGCGCGGGTGCGCCTGCGCGAAGAGGGCTACGACGCGGCCAGCCTGCGCGAGATCGCCGCCTGCGCCGGGGTCGATGCGGCGCTCGTCTCCCGCTACTTCGGCTCGAAGGAAGATCTGCTGGTCGAGGTGCTGCAGACCGGCCGCCCGCCGG
The DNA here is from genome assembly GCF_042681205.1 of Phenylobacterium terrae. Classification (NCBI taxonomy): domain Bacteria; kingdom Pseudomonadati; phylum Pseudomonadota; class Alphaproteobacteria; order Caulobacterales; family Caulobacteraceae; genus Phenylobacterium; species Phenylobacterium terrae. The sequence continues at coordinate 1,719,304 of NZ_JBHUEY010000001.1, read as the reverse complement.
TGGAGCTGTTCACCGGCCCACGCGAGGGGTTCGGCGAGCGGGTCGCGGACCTCCTGGTCTGCACCCCGCCGGACGACAGCAAGCTCGACTGTCTGATCATCATCCTCCGCTCGCTCTCCTCGCAGGCCGCCGCGGAGGCGATCCGCCAGTCGAGCCGGGCGAACTTCTACGCCCCGTTCGTCGAGTGGCTGGGCGGCGGCCCCGAGGCCGAGGTCAAGGCGGCGCTTCTCGCCGCGATCATGAAGGGGGTGACTTTGTCCCGCTTCATGGACGAGGGCTTCGGCTTCTCGGAAGGCGAGACCACCTGCTTCCGCGACCGTCTGGCCGAGACCCTGCAGCGGGTCGTGGACGGCGGTTAAGCGCTGAGCCCTACCTCCCCCGCGCAGCGGCGGGAGGTAGAAACTAAGCGGGGACGTTCGCCTCCAGCTCGTCGAGCCAAAGCCGGGCCGAGGAGTCCGAGGGCGCGCGCCAGTCGCCCCGCGGCGAAAGGTTGCCGCCGGAGACCACCTTGGGCCCGTTGGGCATCGCCGAGCGCTTGAACTGCTGGGTGAAGAAGCGCTGCAGGAACACCCGCAGCCAGCTCTTGATGGTCGCCAGGTCGTACTCGTTGCGCGCCTCGTCCGGGTAGTGGGCGGGCCAGTCGCCGGCCGTGCGGTCGCGCCAGGCGTGCCAGGCGAGGAAGGCGATCTTCGAGGGGCGCAGGCCGAACCGGCTCAGGTGGAAGAGGTTGAAGTCCTGCAGCTCGTAGGGGCCGACGATGGCCTGGGTGCTCTGGATCTTGGCCCCCGGCTCGGCCGGCACCAGCTCGGGCGAGATCTCGGTGTCGAGCACCGACAGCAGGACCTGCGAGGCCTGCTCGTCGAACTGGCCGGTCTTGGCGACCCAGCGGATCAGGTGCTGGATCAGCGTCTTCGCCACCGAGCCGTTGACGTTGTAGTGGCTCATCTGGTCGCCGACGCCGTAGGTGCACCAGCCGAGCGCCAGCTCCGACAGGTCGCCGGTGCCGAGCACGAAGGCCCGCCGCTGGTTGGCCAGGCGGAACAGGTAGTCGGTGCGCAGCCCCGCCTGCACGTTCTCGAACGTCACGTCATAGACCGGCTCGCCCTTGGCGAAGGGGTGGCCCATGTCGCCCAGCATCTGCCGGGCGGCCGGACGGATGTCGATCTCCTCGGCGGTGACGCCGAGCGCGCGCATCAGCGCCCAGGCGTTGGACTTGGTCCCCTCGCTGGTGGCGAAGCCCGGCATGGTGAAGGCCTGGATGCCGGTGCGCGGCAGGCCCAGGGCGTCGAACGCCTTGCAGGCCACGATCAGGGCGTGGGTGGAATCCAGGCCGCCGGAGACGCCGATGACGATCCGCTCGCCGTTTGTCGACTGCAGCCGCTTGATCAGCCCCTGCACCTGGATGTTGAAGGCCTCGTAGCAGTCCTGGTCCAGGCGGGCGGGATCGTTCGGCACGAAGGGGAAGCGGTCGTTCGGCCGGATCAGCCCGACGTCCGCGAAGGCCGGCTGATGGGCGAAGCGCACCCGGCGGAACTCGAACTCCGGATGGCCGGCGGCGACGGCGGCGTCGTTGAAGGTCATGGTGCGCATGCGGTCGAGCCGCAGCCGCTCCACGTCGATGTCGGCGACCACCATCTGGCTCCTGGCCGGGAACCGCTCGGAGGCGGCCAGAAGCTGGCCGAGCTCGTAGATCATCGCCTGGCCGTCCCAGGCCAGGTCCGTCGTGCTCTCGCCCGGGCCCGCGGCGGCGAAGACGTAGGCCGCCTGGCAGCGCATCGACTGGCTGGCGCAGAGCATCGCCCGCTCCTCGGCCTTGCCGACCAGCACGTTGGAGGCCGACAGGTTCAGGAGGATGAGCGCGCCGGCCAGAGCCCCGTTGATCGACGGCGGGGCGGCAAACCAGAAGTCCTCGCAGATCTCCGCGTGGAAGACGAAGTCGCGCAGGTCCTCGGCCTCGAACACCAGGTCGACGCCGAACGGGACGGTCTGGCCGGCGAAGGCGACGTCCAGCCCCTTCAGTCCGATGCCGGAGGCGAACCAGCGCTTCTCGTAGTACTCGCGATAGTTCGGCAGGAACGACTTGGGCACGACGCCCAGCAGCCGGCCGCGCGAGATCGCCAGGGCGCAGTTGTAGAGCCGCCCGTTGCGCCGCACCGGCGCGCCGACGACCAGCACAGGCGCGAGCTTGCGGCTCGCCTCGATCAGGCTCGCGACGGCGGCCTCGACGTCGTCCAGCAGGGCGTCCTGCAGGTGCAGGTCGTCGATGGCGTAGGCGCTGATCCCCAGCTCCGGGAACAGCATCAGGTCGACGCCATTCTCATGTCCCTCGCGGGCCAGGGCCAGGGTCTCCTCGGCGTTGGCCCTGGGGTCGGCGACCGTCACCCTCGGCGTGCAGGCGGCCGTCCGCACGAAGCCCTGGCGGTGGATGGAGAAGAAGCGGTCGGTCCTGGCCATGATCTCTACTTAAGCTGAGAGGGGTTAAGACCCAAGGTCCGCTCGATTTCCTCGCCCCTTGTGGGCGCCGAGCCAAACCACCACCGCTCATCTCGGCGGAGGCCGGGACCCACAATGGCGGACTCAGACGTGGGTTCCAGAAACGCAGCGCCCTTCCAGCCAAGGCTGCGCCTTGGATCTGGGTCCCGGCCTTCGCCCGGATGAGCGGATATCTTGTGGGATGGGTGACAGGTAGGGCTGCGCCCAACCAGTCACCGACGCTCTCCGGTGACAGGTAGCGCCTTGTCGGCGCGACCTGTCACCCCGCTCTCAATTTAGCGCCTATCGGCCTCCGCGCCTCACCCCAACCCCGCCCGATACCTGCGGCTGCCGGCCAGACGGGCGCCGTCGCGCAGCACCGCCTCGAAATCGCCGGAGGGCTTGGTCTCGATCTCGGCCACGTGGGCGCGGCTGACCAGGCGCGAGCGGTGGATGCGGACGAAGCCCGCCGGGGCGAGGTCCTGCTCCAGGCGCGACAGCGGCGCGCGGTGGAGCACCGTCTTGCCCCCCGCGTGCACCTCCACATAGTTGCCGGCCGCCTCCAGCCAGCCGATGTCGGCAAGCGGGATCAGGTGGCGGCGGGCGCCGTCGCGAACCTCCAGCACCGTGGGCCCTGCCGGCGCGGGCGCGGGGGCGATCTGCACCCGGTTCCACAGCCAGTAGAGGCTGACGATGGCGGCGTAGACCAGCAGGTCCTTGCGCAGCTCGTACGGCCACTCCGAAAGCGGGCCGAGCGGGTCGTAGCGGTCGCCCAGCAGCCGGTAGGCGGCCCAGCGGATCGCCCCCATGGCCGACACATGCACCAGTGAAAAGACCAGCGCCGCCGGCAGGTGGACCGCAATGCGGGGCCAGCTCAGGCCCGGCCGCAGCAGCGTGCGGCGTGCGAGCCACAGCACCGCCGGGGCCATGGCCAGGATCACCGCCACGCTGGAGACCTCCCAGACCGCCGGCTCCCAGAGCGGGACGGGCGCGCCGACGCGGGCGCGGTCGTGAGCGACGTTCAGCACGTCGAACACCACGACCACGGCCATGACGGCGACCATCGCGGCCCAGAACAGCATCTCGCTGCGGCCGCCGCTCGTCACGGAAGGCCCGCCGCTCGTCCCAGACGGGTCCGGGCTCGTCACGGCCGGACCGCCGCCGGAACCGCGGCGCTCGCCCGGAGCCGGCGCGCGGCGGCAGGGATGGGGTGCAATCCGTCAGAGGAAGCCGCCATGTCCACCCGCCGCCACGACCTCGACGCCCTGCGCGTCGGCGCCTTCATGCTGTTGATCCTCTACCACCTGGGCATGTTCTACGTGCCCTGGGGCTGGCACGTGAAGAGCAGCCACATCGTTCCCGAGCTCCAGCCGCTGATGGAGGTGGTGAACCCCTGGCGGCTGACCCTGCTGTTCGTCATCTCCGGCGCGGCGACGCGGTTCATGGCCGACAGGCTCGCCACCGGGCGGATGTTCAAGGAGCGCTCGGCCCGCCTGCTGGTCCCCCTCCTCTTCGGCATGGCGGTGATCGTCGCTCCGCAGAGCTGGGCCGAGGTGGTGGAGAAGAACGGCTATGCCGGCTCCTTCCTCGACTTCTGGCCACGCTACCTGTCGTTCGACCAGAGCTTCGGCATCATCCTGCCGACCTACAACCACCTGTGGTTCGTGGCCTACCTGTGGGTCTACACCGCCGCCGCCCTGGCGCTGCGGCCCTGGTGGGACCGGCTGGACGCCGTGATCGCCCGCATCGGCGGCTTCCCCGCGCTGCTGATCGTCGCCGCCGCGGTCTTCGCGCTCATCGAGGCCACGGCCGGCCGCGCCTGGGGCGAGACCCACATCGTCTTCGCCGACGGCTACGGCCACCTGCACTACGGCCTGGCCTTCTTCATCGGCCTCTCCATGGCCCGCCTCGACGCCGCCTGGGAAGGCCTGGAGCGGGGCCGCTGGATCTCGCTGGCGCTGGCCGCCGCCGTCGCCGCGCCGGGGCTCTACATCGGCCTTTCCGGCCTGGACGAGCGCCACGCCGCCGCCCGCCTCGCCGACGACCTGATCCACGCCACCTACGCCTGGGCGGTGATCTGCGCCCTGTTCGGCTTCGCCCGCCGCCACATCCGCCGCGGATCGAAGACCCTGACGATGCTGACCGAGGCGGTCTTCCCCTTCTACATCGTCCATCAGACGACCATCGTCATGGCCGGCCACGTCCTGAAGCCCTACGGTCTGCCGGTCCTCGCGGAGGCGGGGCTGATCCTGGCCGCCACCGCCGCCAGTTGCTGGCTGGCCTACGACCTGGCCCGCCGCATCCCCCTCCTGCGGCTGCCGATGGGGCTGAAGCCCATTCCCCGCGCCCGCCCGGAACGAGACGCCGCCAAGCTTGTTACTCCGGCATAGATCGGAGGCGCCCGTGGCCGAGTTCCGCCCGCAAGACCCCATGTCGACCGCCAATGCGCAGAACCCGTCGACCGCCAGTCCCGAGCCGCGCAGCTTCGCCGCCGCCGGCCCGGGCGCCGCGCCGGCCAGGGACGCGCTGGAGCTGCTCGCCGACGACCACCGCGAGGTCGATCGGCTGATCGGCGAGTACGAGACCTGCTCGAGCCTGCTGGACAAGGTCTCGATCGTCGAGCGGCTGTGCCTGTCGCTGACCATCCACGCCCAGATCGAGGAGGAGCTGTTCTACCCCGCCCTGCGCCAGGCCGGCGTCGACCGGCGCGACCTGGACGAGGCGGTGGTCGAGCACATGACCCTTCGGCAGTTCGTCGCCGACCTGGAGAGCGCCAGCGTCGACGATGCGCTGATGGACGCCAAGGTCCGGGTGCTGGGCGAATACGTCCGCCGCCACGTCGAGGAGGAGGAGGCCGAAATGTTCGAGGCCGCCCGCACCAACCTCGACCTTGGCCTGCTCGGCCAGCGCCTGGCCGCCCGCAAGACCGAGCTCTGCCGCGAGGCCGCCCTCAACCTGAAGTCCCGCCTGCGCGCCTCCGGCGGCCCCGCCGCCCAGCTCGCCGGCGACCACCCCACCAGCTCCATGCGCGCCATCCCCACCCCCTTCCGCGCCGCCTCGGCCCTCGCCGACCTGGCGCTGACGGTGCTGCCGGGCGGCGGACGGCTCAGGCGCGTGATGCGGCCGTGGGAGGAGCGGCGGCCGCGGGGGTAGAATGCGGCTCGAGCTCCTGAGGCGAAGGGCGGGCGGTGATCTAAGCGATCGCAGTCACTGGCGCTGCCGCGCGAAGATCCTCGGCACTGCGAACGAAGTCCACTCGGCCCTCCGCACTGACCAGCGCGATCTCCAGGCCAGCTGCCGCGCACCGAGGCATCAACCTGTTGGCAATCCGCAGGACTTCATCGGTGAACGGCAGCACCGCCACTTGCCGGCTTCCGTCTAGGGGCAACAACATCAACTGGCCCACCAGCTCAGAGAGGCCCTTTCGCAGCCGAGACTTCTGCCCAGCGTGGTTAGAGTTGATAACTCCCCCCTTGCACTCCGCCACCACTCTCCGCCCGGCGACTACTCCAACGACATCACCGAGGCCCGACGCAGGACGTACGATGATGTTGGCGTCCTCTCGAACATAGCGCCCACCGTATGCCGTGGTCCCCAGCGCCTCCACGCGTTCGAATCCGAGGTTCAACAGGAACGCGGAGATGTCGAAGATCTTCGCGTGTTCACCGTCTGGGTGGATGTAGACCGTTCCAGTCCCCTCCGTCTGTTCCAGGAGGTGCAAGGCGAAAGCAAGCATCACCGCGGCCTCTGTGAGGCGCAGCTCCACGCCACCGCTCGCGAACGCACGCCGCCTTTCAGGCGGCTCATACTCCGTGAGGAACATCGGTCAGTCCAACTCTCGAAAGGCCGTGGCGCGTCAGCAAATGCTACGGAGCAGCATAGCCGTTGGAAAGCGGCCAACATCGAGCGAGGGTGGTGCCGCCTGCGTGACTCGAACACGCGACCTACGCATTACGAATGCGCCGCTCTACCGGCTGAGCTAAGGCGGCCTAGGGCCCGGCTAGGGGAGGGCCTATTTAGCGGCCCTTGGGGCGTTCGCCAAGCGGCGGCGCGCGGTGGAGAGGCGGGAACTCCGCGCGGAGCGTTCGGCGGGCGCCGGCGGCGGAGGTTCGGGGGCCTCTTCGTCGTAGCCGTCGTAGGCGCCGGGATAGAGCAGCGACTCCAGGTCGGCCGCCCCCAGCAGGGGCGCGGAGTCGGCGTAGAGGGCGGGAAGCTCCGGCAGCTCGGTCATGGTCCGCTCGCGCCGCTCCAGGCGCGGGTGGATGAGCTCGCCGCTCTCGGCGAAGGCGGAGACCAGGCGGGCCCAGTCGCCGGGCTGGTAGGCGAAGGCGCGGCCCTCAGGGTCGAGGTCGGACCAGTCGGCCTCCTGCGGGGCGGCGAGGCCCCGGGTGGTCCACATGCGCGCCTCGTCCGGGTCGCGGGCGGCGTAGGCGAGGCGCGCGAACAGGCCGGCGGTGCGGGCGGTGATCGGCTCGGCCTGCAGGGCCTTGGCGGACTCGCGCGCGGCCTGCGGGTCGCCGGCGATCAGCGCCTGCTCGACGGCCAGGATGCGGCTTTCGCGATGGTGCGGGTTGAGGGCGACGAGGCCCGCCAGCCGCTCGGCCCGCTGACGCGGCGTCTCGTCGGTTCGCAGGTCGCGGTAGGCGAGCCACAGGGCCGGGTGGGGCGCGGCCTTCCAGGCGCCTTCGATGAGGCCGGCGGCGCGCTGGGCCTTGCCGTCGCGGGCCAGCAGGCGAGCGGCCATGACCACGCCGGGGGCGAAGCCGGGCTGCAGCTTGGCGGCCTCGCCGGCCCGGTCGAGCGCCTGAGCGCGGGCCTTGGGATCGGCGTCGGCCTCCAGCCGGGCGGCGGAGGCGGCGAGCAGGGCCGCCCGGGCGCGCTCGGCGACCAGCGGCGAGACCACCTTGCGGTCGACGCCGGAGCGGACGAGGTCCAGCGCCCCGTCCCAGTCGCCGGCCTCGAGCCTGGCCTCGAGCAGCGCGCGCCAGGCCCAGCGGGCGGTGCGCGGCAGGGCGTAGGCGGCCTCGGCATGGGCCAGGGCCGAGTCGCGCTGGCCGGCGTCGGCGGCCAGCATCATCAGCCCCTTGTGGCCGGCCAGCCGCATCTCCGGGAAGCTGAGCATGGCGGTGTAGGCGGAATGCGCGGCGGCGGAGTCGCCGGCCACGTCCGCGGCCAGGGCGGCCAGCACCCGCACCAGGCCGGGGGTGTCGTCGGCCAGGTCGGCGGCCTTGGCGGCCAGGCGCCGGGCCTCCGAGCCGTCGGCGGCGGCGACGGCCAGGAAGCCGCGGGTCAGCACCTCGTTGGCCTGGCGGCGGCGGATCTCGGCGCGCACGCGGGCGGCTCGGCGGGGCGATTCGATGATCCACAGAGCCAGCCGCCAGACGATGGTCGCCGCCAGCGAGAAGCCGAGGATCAGCAGGGCGGCGGTGGCCGCCGTCATGTCGGCGCGCCAGCCGAGCCAGATCAGGCTCGCCCGGCCCGGCTCGCCGGTGACCGCCAGGATGGCGACGATCATGCCGGCCACCAGGACGAAGGCGAGGGCGGCGCGGATCACGAGGCCGCTCCCGCCGGCGGCGGGCGGGCGGCGGCGGCGAGCTGGGCGAGGGCCTGGGCGCGCAGGGCGGCCACGCGACGGTCGATCTCGGCCCGCCGCTCGGCCCGGGCCAGCCAGGGCCCCAGGGCTTCCCGTCCGGCGGACGGCAGGCCGTAGAGGGTGCGGACCGCGCGGTCGACCTGACCGTCCTCGAGCTGGCGCTCGGCGCGGGCGATCAGCGCGTCGGGCCCCTCGCCGGGAACCTCGCCGACCCGGCGCAGGGTGACGATGCGCGAGAAGGCGTGGCCGACGCGCTCCAGCAGGCTGGCGCCCTCGCCCGGGGCGCGGCTGGCGACGGCGGCCCGGGCGGCATAGTCGGGGAAGCTGTCGGCCAGGGCCGAGCGGCTCGGCGCGCCGGCGCGGGCCAGCGGCTCCAGCGCCGCCAGCTCCGGCAGGTTGGGGGCGAGCGTGCGCAGCGCCGCCAGCTCGTCGGCGAAACCGCCCGTGCCGCGGGAGGCCTCCATGAGGGCGGCGGCGGCGAGCGCCGCGGCGGCGGCCCCGGACGTGCGGGCCTGTTCCTGCTCAAGCGCGGCGAGCCGCTCGCCCACGGCGCCGAGCTCGGCGGGGGCGGGCTGCGCAGCGGACGGCGCGGGCTCGGCGGGCGCGGCGGCCAGCGGGGGCGATATCGCCGGGGCCGGCTCGGCGGCGGGCGCCGGCTCGGGGGCCTCCGCGCGCATCGTGAACGGCTTGGGGCCCAGCACCCCCAGCAGCCAGCCCACGAGCACCGCCAGAACCACCAGCGCGACGAAGGCGGCGCGGCCCAGTCCCGGGCGCCGCGGCCGGGCGTAGCTCGCCGGGTCGCGGGGGGCGGTCATCTCGGCCTCGTCAGCGGCGCTCATGGCGTGTCGATCAGCCTCAACAGGTCCGTTTCGGCCGGACGCTGGGGAAAGAGCTTGGCCGAGAGGGAGAGTCCCGCCAAGGGGGCCAGCACCGCTTGCGACAATCCGAGCGCGCGAAGTTGCGGCAGGGGGCTTTCGCGCAACAGGTCGGCCAGGGCCCCGGCGGCCTTGGCCGAGTGGAGCAGCACGTCGTCCATCCGCTTCAGGCGGTTCAGGTCCCGCTTGCCGAGCTTCACCGGCAGGCTCTCGTAGACGTCCAGCCGCCGCGCCTCGAGGCCGTGGGCGGTCAGGGCCCCCACCAGGTCTCCGGCCGGCTCGGTGGCGGAGGGATGCAGGATCGGCCCGTCGGCGAAGGTGTGCCGGCCGACGATGGCCTGGGCCAGGGCCGCGACGTCGCCGTCGGCCGACAGCACGGTCGTGAAGCCCGCCTCCTGCGCGGCCAGCGCCGTCGCCCCGCCCACCGCATAGACCTTGAGGTCGCGCCGCCCGCACCCTTGCGCGAAGGCGCGCACGGCGTTGGCGCTGGTGAAGGCGAGCGCGGCGATGTCGTCCACGTCCGGCGTCACGCCGGCCAGGCGCCGGACCTCCAGCAGCGGAAGCACGAACGGCTCGTGGCCGAGGGCGCGGACGCGGCCGGCGGTGGCGTCGGCGCCGGGGCGGGCGCGGGTGATCCAGACCTGCCGCTTGCGCCTTCGCCTCATTCGAAGACGATGGCCTCGCCCGCCTCTTCCCGGATGGCGACGCCGAGCGAGGTCCCCAGGTCGCGGGCCGCCTCGATCGGCGAGGCCAGGGCCGAGAGCTCCGCCGAGCCTTCGCGGCGGAAGCGGGCGGAGCCGTCGGGGGTCAGCGCCTCGACGACCAGCTGCAGCTGCCCGCCGGCCAGCCAGGCGTGGGCCCCGATGGGCGTGCGGCAGGAGCCTTCCAGCGCCCGCAGCGCGCCCCGCTCGGCCGCGACCGCCACCGTGGTGGCCGCATCGCGCACGGCCTCCAGCCAGGGAGCGTCCTGGTCCTTCACCCGGGTCTCGATCGCCAGCGCCCCCTGCCCGGGCGCCGGCGGCGAGTCGTAGGGGTCGATGAGGCTGCGGGCGTGAGCCTCCAGGCCCAGCCGCTTCAGGCCCGCCAGCGCCAGCAGGATGGCGTCGGCCTCGCCGTCGGCCAGCTTGCGGATTCGGGTGTCGATGTTGCCGCGCAGCAGCTGGACGTCCAGGTCCGGCCGCCGGTGCAGCGACTGCGCCTGCCGCCGCAGCGAGGCGGTGCCCAGGCGCGCGCCCTGGGGCAGGTCCTCGATGCGGTCGGCCTGGTGGCTCAGGAAGGCGTCGCGCGGGTCCTCACGCTCGGGGATGGCGGCGATGGTCAGGCCCTCGGGGCAGTCGGCCGGGACGTCCTTCATGGAGTGGATGGCGCAGTCGATGCGGCCCTCCAGCAGCGCCTCCTCGATCTCCTTGGTGAACAGCGCCTTGCCGCCGATCTCCAGCAGCCGGCGGTCCTGCACCCGGTCGCCGGTGGTGGTGATGACCACCAGCGGGGCCACGGCGTCGGCCTCGTCGGGGCCGTACCCCAGGGCGGCGGCGATGCGGCGCTGGATGTGTCCGGCCTGGGCCAGGGAAAGCTTGGAGCCGCGCGCCCCAATCCGGACGAGTGGTTGCGTAGCCACGATGGGGCGTCTACCTCGCAGGCTGAAGGAGCCCCGTCAGCTACAGGAGCCGGGGGCAGGCCGCAACGGATGACCGACCTCACCGTCCTGGGACTGGAGACCAGCTGCGACGAGACCGCCGCCGCCGTCGTGCGGCGCGCGGCCGACGGGCGCGTGCAGGTGCTCTCGTCGGTGATCGCCAGCCAGATCGCCGAGCACGCCCCCTACGGCGGCGTGGTGCCGGAGATCGCCGCGCGGGCGCACGTGGAATCCATCGACGCGATCGCCGCCCAGGCGATAGCCGAGGCGGGCGTGACCTACGCCGACCTCACCGGCGTCGCCGCCACCGCCGGCCCCGGGCTGGTGGGCGGGGTGATGGTGGGCCTGTCGTTCGGCAAGGCGGTGGCGCTGGCGCGGGGGATCCCGATGATCGCGGTCAACCACCTGGAGGGCCATGCGGTGTCGGCCAGGCTCGCGGCCGACCTGCCCTACCCCTTCCTGCTGCTGCTGGTCTCCGGCGGCCATTGCCAGCTGCTGGCGGTGGAGGGGATCGGCCAGGCGCGGCGGCTCGGCTCGACCATCGACGATGCGGCCGGCGAGGCCTTCGACAAGATCGCCAAGACCCTGGGCCTGCCCTACCCCGGGGGACCTGCGCTGGAGAAGCTGGCGCAGGGCGGCGATCCTGAGCGCTTCCCCCTGCCCCGCGCCCTGCTGGGCCGCAAGGACTGCGACTTCTCCTTCTCCGGCCTGAAGACCGCGGCGGCGCGGATCGCCGAGACCCTGACCACCGAGGACGAGCGGCGGGACCTCGCCGCCTCGGTCCAGACGGCGATCGCCCGTCAGCTGGCGGAGCGCAGCGACCGGGCCATGGCGGCTTACGCCCAGGCCCACCACGGGTTCGGCCTGCGGTTCGTGGTGGCCGGCGGGGTCGCGGCCAACAAGGCCGTGCGGGCCAGGCTCGAGGAGACGGCGTCTGCGCGCGGCTTCTCCTTCACCGCCCCGCCGCTGGCCTACTGCACCGACAACGCCGCGATGATCGCCCTGGCCGGCGCCGAGCGGCTGGCGCTGGGCGAGGCCCATCCGATGGACGCCCCGGCGCGCCCACGCTGGCCGCTGGACGAGGCCGCCGCGCTCGCGAGCCCGACCCACGTTCCCGGCCGCAAGGGCGCCAAGGCGTGAGGCGGGCGGGGATCATCGGCGGCGGCGCCTGGGGCACGGCGCTCGCCCAGGTCTGCGCCCGGGCCGGCCTGTCCGTGCGCATCTGGGCCCTGGAGGCCGAGGCGGTCGCCGCCATCAACGAGACCCAGGAGAACAGCCTGTGGCTCCCCGGCGTGCCGCTGGAGCCGGAGATCGTCGCCACCACCAGCCTCTCGGATTTGGCGGACGCCGACCTGATCCTGGCCGTGCCGCCGGCCCAGCACATGCGCGGCACGCTGCAGAGGTTCGCGCCGGACGCCAAGCCGGGCCTGCCGGTGGTGCTCTGCTCCAAGGGCTTCGAGCAGGGCTCGCTGAAGATGATGACCGAGGTGCTGGCCGAGACGCTGCCGCAGGCGCGTCCGGCGGTGCTGTCGGGCCCCAGCTTCGCCGCCGAGGTGGCCCGCGGTCTGCCCACCGCCGTCACTCTGGCCTGCCCCGACGAGGCGCTCGGCCGGGCGTTGGCCGAGGCCATCGCGACGCCGACCTTCCGGCCCTACCTGGCCGACGACGTGATCGGCGCCGAGGTCGGCGGAGCGGCCAAGAACGTGCTGGCCCTGGCCTGCGGCATCGTCGAGGGCAAGGCCCTGGGCCGCAGCGCCCACGCGGCCCTCATCACCCGCGGCTTCGCCGAGATGACCCGGCTGGGCGTGGCGCTCGGCGCCAAGGCCGAGACCCTGGCCGGCCTTTGCGGCCTGGGCGATCTGGTGCTGACCTGCTCCAGTCCGATGAGCCGCAACATGTCGACCGGCATCGCGCTCGGACAGGGCAAGCCGCTGGCCGAGATCCTCGCCAGCCGCGCGGCCGTGGTGGAGGGCGTCGCCTCCGCGCCGCCCGTCCGCGAGCTGGCCCGCAAGCTCGGGGTGGACGCGCCGATCTGCCAGGCGGTGGCGGCCATCGTCGCCGGCGAGGTCAGCGTCGACCAGGCCATCGAGGGGCTGCTCTCCCGGCCACTGCGGCCCGAGCGGTCCGACGCCTTCAACTGACAGGAACCCCCATGCCCCTCTTCGTCGCCATCTGCATCGACAAGCCGAATTCGCTCGACCTGCGCATGGCCACCCGCGAGGCCCACTTCGCCTACGTCCGCGGCAAGCCCGGGATGATGAAGCTGGGCGGGCCCTTCCTGGACGAGAAGGGCGAGATGGCCGGCTCGCTGATCATCTTCGAGGCCGAGGACCAGGCCGCCGCCCAGGCCTTCAGCGACGAGGACCCCTACACCAAGGCCGGCCTGTTCGAGCGGGTGGAGGTGCGGCCCTGGAAGGCGACCTTCGGATCGGTGGGGTGAGCGAAAATCCCGCCCGGCCGCCGCCGGGAACGCGCCTGTGCGCCCTGGCCGACCTGCCCGACCCGGGCTCCAAGGGCTTCCGCTTCCGGCACGAGCGCACCCTGTTCGCCGGCTTCCTGATCCGCATCGGCGAGGAGGTGCGCGGCTACGTCGACTCCTGCCCGCACGCCGGCTGGCCGCTGTCGGCCCTGCCCGACCGCTACCTGACGCGCGAGGCCGACGCCATCCTCTGCACCGGCCATGCGGCCCTGTTCCGGCCGCTGGACGGAGTGTGCGTGGCCGGCCCCTGCGCGGGCATGAGCCTCACCCGCTGGCCCATCGCCATCGAAAGCGGCGAGGTTTTCACGGCCTGATAACGGCTCGCCGCTAGGCTCCCCGGCTCATCTGGAGAGGGGACGCCAGAATGGCCGACGCCCTGCGCGCGCTTGCGAACATCAACGGCCGGTTCGCCCCGAGCCTGGCCCAGACCATGCTCGTGCGGCCCAAGGCCGAGGGCGACGGCGCCGCCTTCGCCGAGCACTGCGAGGCCCGCGGCTTCGAGTTCACCACCGCCTGGGCGGACAACAACATCCCCTACGTCGCCCCGCTGCTGCGCGACTTCGCGGCCCAGCGCGGCTCCATCCGCTACCTGGAGATCGGCGCCTACGAGGGGCGGAACCTGGCGCTTATGGACTGGCTGCTGCCGGCCAAGCTGGAGGTCACGGTGATCGACCCCTGGTTCGATCCCGACCTCAATCCGGAAGAGAAGTACCACGCGGTCGAGCCGCGCTTCTTCCGCAACGTCGCCAAGCTGCGCTTCCCGAAGTTCCAGGCGCGCAAGGGCTTCTCCACCTACGAACTGCCGAAGATGCTCGAGGCCGGGGAGCGGTACGACCTGATCTACGTCGACGGCTCGCACACCGCCTGGGCGGTGACCGTCGACCTCGCCTACTGCGCCGCCCTGCTGAGCGTCGGCGGGATGATGGTGCTGGACGACTACTGGCACCAGGAGAGCGAGATCGGCGGCCCCGGCGTGAAGCAGGCCGTCGACCGCTTCCACGGCGTGTTCAAGGACTACTTCGACGTCGCCGCCGTCTACCGGCAGGTGGCGCTGGTCAAGACGGCCGAGATCCCGCGCTGAGCTTAAAGACCTCTCCCCGCAAGGCGGGGAGAGGGTTGGGTGAGGGGCGCGCGGCGAAGCCGCGCCCGGCGCGAAGCGACGGAAACCTGCGCTCGCCGAGAGTCCCCCCTCACCCTACCCTCTCCCCCCGCCGGGCGGGGGGAGAGGTCTTTAGGTTGGCGCGACCTCGGCGCTGAACGCCGCCACGTCCTCGATCAGGCCGCGCGCGGCCTCGGCGACCAGTTCGCCGCCTTTCTCGGGCGTGGCCTGGATCGGGTCGGAGCCCATGCGGCCGTCGGGATACCGGGCGCGGAAGTCCGCGGCCTCGCGGATCGGGCCGGTGGGGGCGATCTGGGGCGCGTACTCAGCGGTCTTGATGTGGTCCGGGTAGGCCCACTGGGTGACGGCGATCTCGGACGGCGTGGCGTGGCTGCCGTGGCCGGTCGGGAACTGGCGGGTGGCCAGGCCCATCACGCCCTTCAGCTCCCACCAGTTCTTCAGCTTCAGCGCAAAGCCGCGCGGGCGGCCGCCGAAGCTCGCCTCGGCGTAGAGCTCGGAGAAGGCCGCCTCGATGGTCGGGACGTTCCCGCCGTGGCCGTTCAGGAAGTAGATCTTCGTGAAGCCGTGCGCCCCCAGCGAGCGGCACCAGTCGCCGATCGCGGCCATGAAGGTCGAGGGCCTAAGGCTGATGGTGCCGGGAAAGCCCAGGTGGTGCTGGGCCATGCCGATGTTGAAGGTCGGCCCCACCAGCAGGTTCGGCTCGGCCTTCTGCGCCTCGTGGGCGATGATCTCGGGGCAGAGCCAGTCGGTGCCGAGGAGGCCCGTCGGCCCGTGCTGCTCGTTGGAGCCGATCGGCACGACGATCGTCTGGCTGGTCTTCAGGTAGGCCTCGATCTCGGGCCAGGTGGAGAGGTGCAGGAGCATGGGTCAGGGATAGCGGCTCACAGAACTTCGCGCGACCTCTTCCTCCCCTGCGAAGCGGGGGAGGGGGACCACCTGCTCTGCGGCGGGTGGGTCCCCCTCTCCCACGAATGGGAGAGGAAAGATCCTTACCCCGTCTCGCCGGGCCTAAGCTCCAGCCGGCTGGTCTGCACGCCGATCAGCTTCCAGCGCTCGCCCTGCTTCTCGAAGGTGAGGGCGCAGCCGGCGTCGGCGCCGGCCGGGCGCAGGCAGGCGCGGGTGTTGTCCTGGACCTCGAGGATCTGGGCGATCTCGGCGGCGGTGGGGGTGGCGGCGGCGGGATCGGGGCGGGCGACGCGGACGGCGTCGGGGCCGATCATCCGGTCGAGGGCCGCATCGCTCGGCCCGCCGATGTCGATGCCCTGCTCGCGGGCGGCCTCGCGGACCTGGACCCTGAGGTCCGCCTTCAGCTTCTCACGGTCGATGCCGGCCTCGAAGGCCTCCGCGTCGCCCTCGTCGGCGGCCACCAGCAGCTGGCGGACGTCCTCCGCGGCCTCGACCTTGGCGTCCTTGCCGCAGGCGCCGAGCGCCAGCGCCACGCCCACAGCCAACGCGATCGTCTTACGCATGCTCACCCCTGCCGAAGCGCTCGACGCGACCACCCTGCATAGGTCATGGCGAATCTGGGCGGGAATTCGGCGTAGGCGCAGCCGAACAGCCCGCTGTCGCTGTCCATCCGCAGGCGGATCATTTCACCCGGCCGGGCCAGCTCGGGCCCCAGCCGGAAGCGCCATCCGATGGGCGTGTTCGCCGCCTTGGGGAAGTGCGTCAGGACGTCCGGCCGCTCGCAATCAGGCGCGACCTCCAGGCGGGTCTCGCCGCCGAGCTGGACCGACAGCCTGGTGAGCCGGCGGCCGGGGGTCCGCTCGAGCGCCCAGCCGGAGAACTCGACGGTCCCGTTGGTCAGGTGGGTGGCGGTCTCGAAGCCGCCCATCGGGGTGCTGGCGACGAAGACGTTCGAGACGTCCTTGCCCGGCGCGCCGACGACGTAGAGGTCCTGGTTCTCGTAGGCGCCCTTGTGGAAGCGCCGCCAGGCCGGCCGGCCGGGCAGCCGCCCGATCGCCTCGCCGACGAAGGCTTCCGAGACGTAGCTCATCCCGTAGATGTCGGCGTCCAGCGAGCCGCTCTCGGAGAAGCGGAAGTAGCGGATGCCGCTGGCGTCCATCGCCTCGCCCTGCGGCAGGAAGCTCTCGTCGTGCACCGAGAAGGCCAGCACCCCGCCGGGGGTCAACAGCCCGTACAGCGCAGCCAGCCAGCGGTGGAAGAGCTCGGCCGGCAGGTGGGAGAAGAGCGAGCCGACGAAGATCAGGTCGTGGCGGTCGGCGTGCTGCAGGTGCGCCGGGTCGGGCGTCGAATAGGTCCCGGCGACGCCGAAGGCCTGCCGCTGCCAGTCCACCGCGTCCTTGTAGATGTCGGCCACGTGGATCTGATCGGGACGCAGCTTCTGCAGCATGATCCGGGTGAGGCGCCCGTACCCCGAGGCGAAGTCGAGGAAGGAGCCCAGCTTCTCGAATCCGCCGAACGCGCCGTCCACGATCTGGCGCACCGTGTCGAAGTGGCGGAGCGTGGCCTCGGTGAACTTGAAGGCGGCGATGGAGGCGTCCTGCTCGTAGTTCGGCAGGATGGCCTTGAAGAACATCTCATCCGCGCGGGGGAGCGGACGGCAGAAGGCGGCCGCGTCCAGGCCGTAGAGCCCGATGTAGTCCTCGATGAAGGCCCGGTAGCGGGGATCGATGTCGTCGAACGACAGGTCCGGCGCACGGGCTTGCTCGACGGCCATGGATGATCCGCTTCAGGCGTGGGGAGACGGCCCTGGAATGGCCGAGCGACTCCTCGCCCGCAAGCCAAAATGCGCCCGCCACGCCCGCCGGTCGGTTGCGCCTGGGCCGCGCGGGGGGATACTGCTCGCAAGACCAAGAACGAGGAGGCCGCCCAGGTGAGCGAAGGCGAGTTGGTGATCCCGGTCCCGCAAGAGTGGGCGTCGCGGGCCAAGATGAACGCCGCCGCCTACGAGGCGGCCGTCCAGCGGGTCGAGGCCGATCCGGAGGGCTACTGGACCGAGCTCGCCCAGCGCCTCGACTGGATCAAGTTCCCCACCAAGATCAAGGATGTGTCCTTCAACCGCGAGGACTTCCACATCCGCTGGTACGAGGACGGGATCCTCAATGTCTCGGTCAACTGCCTTGACCGGCACCTGGCGGAACGCGGCGACCAGACGGCGATCATCTGGGAGAGCGACGACCCGCACATCCACACCTTCATGACCTACCGCGAGCTGCACGCGGAGGTCTGCCGGATGGCCAACGTGCTGAAGGCCAAGGGTGTGAAGAAGGGCGATAGGGTCACCATCTACCTGCCGATGATCCCGCAGGCGGCGGTGGCCATGCTGGCCTGCGCGCGGATCGGGGCGGTGCATTCGGTGGTGTTCGGCGGCTTCTCGCCCGACAGCCTGGCCGGCCGCATCCAGGACTGCGACTCCAAGATCGTCATCACCGCCGACGAGGGCCTGCGCGGCGGCCGCGTGGTGCCGCTGAAGGCCAACGTAGATGAGGCGCTGAAGGAGTGCCCGGGCGTCACCGACGTGATCGTCGTGCGCCGCACCAAGGCCGAGGTGAACATGGTGCCCGGCCGGGACGCCTACTATGGCGACCTGAAGCAGGGGGTCTCGGACCAGTGCGATCCCGAGCCGATGAACGCGGAGGACCCGCTGTTCATCCTCTACACCTCCGGCTCCACCGGCAAACCCAAGGGCGTGCTGCACACCACCGGCGGCTATCTGGTCTGGGCCAGCTGGACCCACGAGGTGGTGTTCGACTACCGGCCCGGCGAGGTCTTCTGGTGCACCGCCGACATCGGCTGGGTCACCGGCCACAGCTATGTGGTCTACGGCCCGCTGGCCAACGCGGCGACCACGGTGATCTTCGAAGGCGTGCCCAACTACCCGACCAACTCCCGCTTCTGGGAGGTGGTGGACACCCACAAGGTGGAGATCTTCTACACCGCCCCCACGGCCATCCGGGCGCTGATGCGCGACGGCGACGAGCCGGTGAAGAAGACTTCGCGCAAGTCGATCCGCCTGCTGGGCACCGTGGGCGAACCGATCAATCCCGAGGCCTGGCTCTGGTACTACAAGGTGGTCGGCGAGGAGCGCTGCCCGATCGTCGACACCTGGTGGCAGACCGAGACGGGCGCCTGCCTGATCTCGCCGCTGCCGGGCTGCACGCCTCTGAAGCCGGGCTCGGCGACCCGGCCGCTGCCGGGGGTGAAGTGCCAGCTGGTCGACGCGGACGGCAAGGTGCTGGACGGGGCGACCAGCGGCAACCTGTGCCTCACCGACTCCTGGCCCGGGCAGATGCGCACCGTCTACGGCGACCACGAGCGGTTCATCTCGACCTACTTCACCACCTATCCCGGCAAGTACTTCACCGGCGACGGGGCCCGGCGCGACGCCGACGGCTACTACTGGATCACCGGCCGGGTGGACGACGTGATCAATGTCTCCGGCCACCGGCTCGGCACGGCTGAGATCGAAAGCGCCCTCGTGGGCCACGAGGCGGTGGCGGAGGCCGCGGTGGTGGGCTTCCCGCACGACATCAAGGGCCAGGGCATCTACGCCTTCGTCACCCTGAAGGCGGACGTCGCGCCCTCTGACATCCTGCAGGCCGACCTGAAGGGCTGGGTCCGCCGCGAGATCGGCCCGTTCGCCGCCCCCGAAGCGGTGCAGTTCGCCGCCGGCCTGCCCAAGACCCGCTCGGGCAAGATCATGCGCCGCATCCTGCGCAAGATCGCCGAGAACGACACGAGCAACCTCGGCGACACCTCGACGCTGGCCGATCCGGCGGTGGTCGACGACCTGGTGCAGAACCGGGTGGGGTGACTCCCACCTTCGTCATCGCCGGGCTCGTCCCGGCGACCCAGCCCGTTGCAGCGGGCCGGCCTCATCAGGATGGGTGGCCGGCATAAAGCCGGCCACGGAATGAAGGGTGGCGCTACTCCGTCCCGCCCGCCGCCTTCGGCAGGTCCTGCACCACCACGCTCTTGATGTTGACGAACTCGCGGATGCCGAAGGCCGACAGCTCGCGGCCGTAGCCGGAGTGCTTCACGCCGCCGAACGGCAGGCGCACGTCGGAGCGGACGTTCTGGTTCACGAACGAGACGCCCGCCTCCAGCTCGTCGGCGGCGATCCGCTCGCCGCGCGAGACGTCGCCGGTCAGCACGCCAGAGCCCAGGCCGAACGGGGAGTCGTTGGCCAGCCGGATGGCCTCGGCCTCGTCGGCGGCCTCGATGATCGCGGCGACTGGGCCGAACACCTCCTCGTCGTAGGCGGCCATGCCCGGGCGCACGCCGGTCAGCACCGTCGCCGGATACCAGGCGCCCGGCCGGTCCGGGACCTGCCCGCCGCACAGCAGGCGCGCGCCGGCCTCGAGGCTGCGGCGGACCTGGTCGTGGATCCCGTCGCGGGCCTCGAGGCTCTGCATCGGCCCGAGCTTGGTCGCCTCGTCCCGCGGATCGCCCATGGCGTACCCGGCCATCTTCCGCGCCAGCGCCTGCTCGAAGGCCTCGCGCACGGACCCAAGCACGATGAACCGCTTGCCGGCGATGCAGCTCTGGCCGCCGTTGACCATGCGGGCTGCGGCGGCGACCTCGGCGGCGGCCTCCGGATCGGCGTCGTCCAGCACCAGGTAGGCGTCGCTGCCGCCGAGCTCGAGGACGCACTTCTTCAGGACCGCTCCGGCCTGGGTCGCGACCTTGCGGCCCGCCTCGACGCTGCCGGTCAGGCTGACGGCGGCGATGGCGGGATCCTCGATCAGCGCCTGCACGCCGGACGATCCGATCAGCACGGTGCGGAAGATGTCGGGCGGGAAGCCCGCGTCGCGGAACACCGCCTCGATGGCCAGCGCGCAGCCGGGCACGTTGCTCGCGTGCTTGAGCACGCCCGTGTTCCCGGCCATCAGCGCCGGCGCGGCGAAGCGGAAGACCTGCCAGAAGGGGAAGTTCCAGGGCATCACCGCCAGCACGGTCCCGAGCGGGCGGAACACGACGGACGCCTTGGGCCCGCCCATCTCCACCGGCTGGGCGGCGAGCATCGCCTGGGCGTGCTCGGCGTAGTGGTCGCAGGCGCCCGCGCACTTGTCGATCTCGGCCCGGCCCTCGGTCAGGGTCTTGCCCATCTCGGCGGTCATCAGGGCGCAGAGCTCCTCGCGCCGCTCGCGCAGGACCTCGCCGGCCCGGCGCAACAGCCGGGCCCGATCGGGGAAGCCTGTCCGCCGCCAGCCGTCGAAGGCGGCGCGCGCCGCGCGGGCGATCCCCAGCGCCTCATCCGGGGTGACGCCGTCGTAGATGCGCCCCGGCGTTCCGGTGGCGGGATCGACCGCCGTGAAGGTGGGCCGCCGAGCGGCGCTTGCATCGTCCATGATCGCCTCCGTCCCTTGCCGAACCGGCCGCGCGCGTCTGCGGTTTCGCACCGGACCGTGCGGCGCGCGAGGGCTATCATGGGGCCATGCGCCTGGCCCTCGCCTGCCTCGCCCTGACGAGCCTCTCCGCCCCGGCCTGGGCCTGGGCGCCCGACGCGGCCGCGGTGAAGCGGCTCGAGAGCGGCCGGCCCTATGTGGACGTGCGGCCCGACCCGTCAGGCTCGGCCGGCGTGATCCGGGCCGCCATCGACATCGCCGCCCCGCGGGAGGTGGTCTGGAGCGTGGTCACCGACTGCGGCCTCGCCCCCAGGATGGTCGCCAGCCTGAGGAGCTGCCGCGTCCTGGAGCGCGACCCGGCCGGCCGCTGGGACGTGCGCGAGCACGTGTCGCGCCCGCGCATCCTGCCGCCGGTTCGCAGCGTCTTCCGTTCGGAGTATCAGCGTCCTGCGCGGATCACCTTCCGCAAGGCCGGAGGCGAACTGCGGATGCTCGAGGGGGAGTGGCGGCTGGAGCCGCTGAACAGGGGTCAGGCGACCCGGGTGCTCTACGAGCAGCGGGCGGCCTTCCCCTATCGCGCCCCGGACGCCCTGATCCGCATGGGCATGCGCCGCGACGTGCCGCAGGCGCTGCTGGCGCTGCGCCGCGAAGCCCTGGCGCGGGCCGGCCGTTGACCCCCGAGCTGCCCCAGGCCCTGCGCGCCGCCATCGAGCGGCGGCTGGAGGGCGTCTCGCGCCGCGACCTCGGCGCGCGGGCGCAGAAGGTCTCGGCCCACTATCGCCAGGGCGGCGCCTCCGCCCGGGTGGTGCAGGGCGAGGCCGACGCCCTGGCCTACGCCCTGACCCGCCTGCCCGCCACCTACGCCGCCGACCTCGCGGTGCTGGCCGAGGCGGCGCGCCTGGCGCCCGGCTTCGCGCCCGGAAGCCTGCTGGACGCCGGCGCCGGCCCGGGCGGCGGCGGCTGGGCCGCGCTGGCGGTCTGGCCGACCATCGCCCACGCGACGCTGGTCGACTCCAGCCGGCCGTTCCTCGCCCTGGCGGCCGAACTGGCGACGGACGGGCCGGCGGCCCTCGCGGGCGCCGAGCGGCTGACGGCGGACCTCGCCCGCGCCCCGGCTCTGCCCACCTCCGACCTCGTGCTGTTGAGCTACGCCCTGGCGGAGCTGCCGGCGGTCGCGCAGGACGGCGTCGTCGACGCCCTCTGGGCTGCGACGGCCGGGCTGCTGGCCATCGTCGAGCCCGGCACGCCGGCCGGGTTCGCGCGCCTGCGCCAGGCCCGCAGCCGGCTGATCGCGGCCGGCGCGCGGATGCTCGCCCCCTGCCCGCACGAGGCCGCCTGCCCGCTGCTGGAGGGCGACTGGTGCCACTTCGTCCAACGCCTGCCCCGCAGCCGCGACCACCGCCTGGCCAAGGCCGCAGACGCCCCCTTCGAGGACGAGAAGTTCGCCTACCTGGTCGTGGCGCGGGAGAGCGTGGAGATCGCCCCGCGCGGCGCCCGCGTCCTCGCCCCGCCCCGCGCCGGCAAGCCGGGGATCGAGCTCAAGCTCTGTACGCCGGAGGGCGCGGTGGAGACCCGCTTCGCCGCCCGGCGCGACAAGCCCGCCTTTGCCATCGCCCGCCGGCTGGACTGGGGCGACGCGCTCGACTGACCCCTCCCTCCCGGCCAGCCCGACCCCAAGCCTCATCTAGATGGGTGGCCGGCATGAAGCCGGCCATGACGGAGATTGGCGGCGGAAGGTGCTTGCCGATCCCCGTTTGGCTGTAGAGGTTGCGCGCAACGAAAGACGAGGGAGCCCCACATGCCCAAGAGCCGCGAAGTCCACCTGATCCAGCGCCCGACCGGCGAGCCCAAGCCCGAGGACTTCGCCCTCATCGAACGCGACGTGCCGGACGCCGCCGACGGCCAGGTGCTGGTGCAGAACCTCCTGATGAGCGTCGACCCGGCCATGCGGCCGAGGCTCACCGCCGGGCAGGCGCTGAACGAGGCGATGGGCGGCGGGGCGCTGGGCCGGGTGGTGCAATCCAAGCACCCGGACTTTTCGGTGGGCGACCTGGTCTCCAACCGGCTGGGCTTTCGCGAGTACTTCGTCTCCGACGAGAAGGGGCTCTCCAAGCTGACGCCTCAGCCGGACCTGCCGCTGACCGTCCACATGCACGCCCTGGGCGGCACCGGCTTCACCGCCTACGGCGGCATCCTGCACATCGGCCAGCTCAAGGAGGGCGAGCAGGTGTTCGTCTCCACCGCGGCCGGGGCGGTGGGCTCGGTGGCGGCCCAGATCGCCAAGATCAAGAACTGCTATGTGGTCGGCTCCACCGGCTCGGACGACAAGGTCGCCTGGCTGAAGGACGAGGTCGGGCTGGACGCGGTGATCAACTACAAGAAGGAGCCGATCCGCAAAGCCGTCGAGGCGGCCACGCCCAAGGGCATCGACGTCTACTTCGACAACGTCGGCGGCGAGCACCTGGAGGCGGCGCTGCGGCGGATGAACACGCTCGGCCGGATCCCGGTCTGCGGCTTCATCTCCGGCTACAACTCCGGCCATTCCACGGTCAGCAACCTCTCCAACATCATCTACAGCCGGGTGATGCTGCGCGGCTTCGTGGCCACCGACTTCCTGCACATGCGGGCAGACTTCGAGCGCGACATGGCGGGATGGCTGCGCGAGGGGAAGATGAAGTACCAGGAGACCGTCCGCGACGGCATCGAGAACGCCGCCGGCGCGCTCATCGGCCTGATGCGCGGCGAAAACACCGGCAAGATGCTGGTCCGCCTGGCGGAGTAGGCGCTGCCGGCAGGGGCGTGGGTGACAGGTAGCGCCGGCCTAACGGCCGCCGCAACCAGTCACCGAGCGGCGCGGTGACTGACTGCCGGAACGGCTACCTGTCACCCTGATCAGGACAGCTCGGGCTGGGGCATGGGGGCCGCGGCGGCGGCCATGGCCTCGGCCTGGGCCTTGCGCACGGCCCGGCCCTTGGCCTCCATGTCGCGCGCCAGCGTGTGCACGTAGGGCGTCACGAAATCGATGAAGGCGCGGATGCGGGGCACGTTGCGCAGCTCGGCGCGGGTGACCAGCCACATGCTGCCCTTCGGCACAGGGTCGGGGATCATGCAGCGGACCATGTCCGGGTCCTGATCGGCCATGATGGTCACCATCGGCCCCAGGCCCAGCCCCGCCTTGATGGCCGACGACAGGCTGGTCATCGTGTTGGCGCGGCAGCTCACCTCGGCGTCGGGCGCCTGCTCGAACATCCACGCCATGCCCGGCATCTGGACCATCAACGGCCCGTCCGGACCGATCAGGGTGTGGTCCTTCAGCTCCTCGGGCCGGGTCGGCCGGCCGCGCGACAGGGCGTACTCGCGGCTGCAGTAGATCCCGAAGACGAACTCGTTGAGCTTGCGCGCGACCAGGGCGTCGGAGTCCGGCAGCCCGGCGCCGGCGCGCAAGGCCACGTCCGCCTCTCCGTCCTCCAGGGAAAGGGTGGCGTCGGTCATCACCAGCTCGATGGTCACCTCCGGGTAGAGGCGGCGGAACTCGGAGAGGGCCGGGATCAAGGCGATGTTGGCGACGGACTCCGAGGCGGTGACGCGGATCGTCCCTGCCAGGCCCCGCTGGTGGGCGGCCGCGCGGCTGGCGAGCGCCTCGGCCGCCTTCTCCACCTTCTCCGCCTCGGCCACCAGGTCCTCGCCGGCCTCGGTCAGGCGCGAGCCGCTCTGGCCCCGCTCGAAGAGCTTCAGCTGAAGGTCCTCCTCCAGCGCCTCGAGGCGCCGGGCGACCGTGGTCTGGTTGATCTTCAGCACCTTGCTGGCCGCCAGCGTGCTGCCGTTCCTGGCCACCGCGAGGAAGACGCGCAGATCGTTCCAGTCGTACATCCCGCCTCCCCGTTCTGCAGCTTTGCAGAACAAGCCTGCAATACCGCTGATTTACGAGCAAGGCCCCGGCACATTAATTCGCCGCCACTTCCGAGCGGCGCGGCCGTTCGCCAAGACGACGAACGGACGGCCTCAGATGAAGCTCTACTGCGACCCGATCTCGACCACCTCCCGGCCGGTGATGCTGTTCATCGCCGAGACCAAGCTGCCGGTGGAACTGGTCCACATCGACCTGATGAATGGCGGCAACCTCGCGCCCGAGTATCTGGCGATCAATCCGAACGGCTGCGTGCCCTTTCTGGTGGACGGCGACTTCGTCCTCGGCGAGTCCTCGGCGATCCTGAAGTACCTGGCCGAGGTCGCAGGCTCGCCGGCCTACCCGGGCGAGCTGAAGGCCCGGGCCCAGGTCAATGCGGCCATGGATTGGTTCTACACCAACTTCCACGAGTACTACTGCCTGATGGCCGTCTACCCGAACTTCGGCATCCCGCACGGGATCGACGAGGTGCTGGCTCAGGGCCTGGTCGCTTACGGCGAAGAGCACGCCCACCGGTGGCTGAAGGTGCTCGACGAGCACATGCTGGGCGCCCGCCCTTTCGTGTGCGGCGATCAGATCACGCTGGCGGACTACGTCGGTTCCGCCTTCGTCACCCTCGGCGAGGCTTCGGCGTTCGACCTCTCCGCCTACCCGAACATCACGGCCTGGGTCGCCCGGATGAAGGCCCGCCCCCACTGGGACGCGGTCTACGCCGGCTTCTACGGCATGGTCAGCGCCATCCGCCTCCAGGCCCGAGTGACCGCGTAAACCTCCCCCCTTTCCTCCCCCAAGAAAAAGACCCGCGCGCCTTCGCAGCGTCGCGGGCGGAGCCTCCCCGATGACCTATTTGTCTCCCCGGCCCCTGGCCACCCACGACTTCTACGGCCCGATCCACAAGGGTCTGCGTTTCGCCATGACCCAGCTCCTCGTGCGTCTCGGCTGCGCCGACACCCGCGACGGCGCGGGCCTGGCCCAGCTGATGGCCGACGTGCGCGCGCTGCTGGACCTCTCGGCCCACCACCTGGAGAACGAGGACCTGCACGTCCACGCCGCCCTGGAGGCGCGCGCCCCGGGGGCGAGCCTTCGGCTGATGCAGGCCCATGACCACCACCGACTCTCCTTCGAGGAGATCGAGGTCCTGACCCGGCAGGTGGACCGCGCCCACCCCGACGACCGGCCGCAGATGCTGCGGCGGCTGTACCTGCGGTTCTCCGAGTTCGTGGCCGACGACCTGGCCCACATGGCCGAGGAGGAGCAGGTGATCCTGCCGGTGCTGCAGAGCCTGTTCACCGACGCCGAACTGCAGCGGATCGAGGACCGGATCATGAGCGGCCTGACGCCGGAGGACATGATCGGCTTCGGCCGCATCCTGATCCCCGCCGCCAACCGCGAGGAGCGGATCGCGCTGCTGTCGGCGGTGCGCGCCAACGCCCCGGCCCCGGCCTTCGAGGCCATCCTCACCCTCTCGGCCAAGCCCACCCTGTCGGACGCCGACTGGTCCCACCTGGCCGCCGGCCTCGGCGTCGCGGCGTGAGGGAGGGTGCGATGAAGTGGCGTCTCCTGGACTGGGCGGTGGCCGCGTTCGTGGCCGTGGCGCTCGCGGCGACCGTGGCGGACACGGTGGGCGAGAGGGGTGAGCACATTGCGGCGGCGCCGGCCGCCGCGACGAGCTAACCCCTCCCTGCGCGACACCGATATTGACATGAGACGCTAGTCTCATTAGAACACCCCCATCGCACTCACGATGGGGGTTACGGACATGGCTATCAGCCCGGCGGACATGGACCGGATGCTGGACGAGCACTTCGGCTACGAGGTGCGCGACGACGTGGAGGGGGTGCTGGCCACCCTCACCGAGGACGTGGAGCACGACATCGTCGGCTCGCCCACCGGCCCGACCCGCGGCCCCGCGGCGGCCCGCGGCTTCTACGAGAACCTGTTCGCGGACCTGGCCGACGGCGAGGTGAAGAGCCTGCGCCGGCTGTACGGCGAGGACTTCATGGTCGACGATTCCGTCTGGCGGGGCCGTGCGCCCGGCCGGCCGTTCGGGCTCGAGGGCCGCGACCGGCCCCTGGAGTTCCGGCTTCTGCACGTCCTGGAGTTCGCCGAGGGCGGCAAGATCAAGCGCGAGAACGTCTGGCTGGACCTGGCCAGCATCATCCGCCAGCTGCCGCAGGACTAGGTATGGACGCCAAGTCCCCGGGGCGGGCGAACCAGCGCCGCCGCACCCGCAAGGACCTCCTGGAGGCCGCGGGCCGCCTGCTCAAGGAGGGCCGCACGCCGAGCCTGGAGGAGGTGGCGGAGGCGGCGCTGGTCTCCCGGGCCACCGCGTACCGGTATTTTCCGAGCATGGAGGCGCTCCTCCGCGAGGCGGCGCTCGACGTGCAGACGCCGGACGCGGCGACGCTGTTCGCCGAGGATCCGAGCACCGATCCCGTCGCCCGCCTCGAGAAGGTCGACGCCATCCTCGACGAGACGCTGCAGGCCAACGAGCCGGCGTTCCGGATGATGCTGGCCCACGCCATGGAACGGGTCGTGCGCGGCGAGGCGGGGCACGGCGCGCCGGTGCGTCAGAACCGGCGTACGCCGCTGATCGAGGCGGCCCTGGAGCCCGCCGGCAGCCAGCTCGACCCCAAGGCCGCCAAGCTGCTGAGAGACGCCCTGGCCATCCTCATCGGCACGGAGTCCATGGTGGTCACCAAGGACGTCCTGCAGCTCTCCGACGCGGAAGCGCTGAAGGTCCGGCGCTGGGCGATCCGGGCGCTGGTCGCCGCCGCCCGGAAGGCGCCCTAGAACTCGATCATCGACTGGAAGCCCCCGAAGATCATCCGCTGGCTGTCGAACGGCGACTCGTCGGGCCCCTTCAGGCGCGGGTCGGCCATGACCTTGGCGTTGATCGCATCGCGCTGCTCGCGGGAGTCGTAGGTGATCCAGGAGAAGACCACGACCTCGTCGTCCCGCGCCTGGACCGCACGCGGGAACGAGGTCAGCTGGCCGTAGGGGACGTCGTCGGCGATGCACTCCACGTACGAGCGGGCGCCGTGCTCTTTCCAGATCTCGCCGGCCGTCCGCGCCATCTCCTTGTAGGCCTCGAGATTGGCCTTCGGCACCGCCAGCACAAACCCGTCCACATAAGGCATCAGAGCCTCCTCTCGCTTCGTACGACCGAAGGACGTTCCGGACGGCGCGAATCCGACAGCCGGCGGACGCGGCGAGTCAAGCCAGGGGCAAGGCGCCCATGCGGCGCTGGAGGGCGGTGAGCTTGGCCGCGGTGCGCAGCCGGCGTTGCTCGGCGATGGAGCTGGCGGTGATCTTGTCGATGACCGCGGCGAGCTTGGCGATCTGCACCGGCTTGGCCAGGAAGGCCTGGAACCCCAGGTCCAGATAGGCGTCCGGGCGGCGGGTCAGCACGTCGGCGGTGACGCAGGCCGCGGGGGTCTCGCGGTTCGGCCCGCGCGCCGCGCGGAACCGGCGCAGAACCTCAAGCCCGCTCATCAGCGGCATATGCAGGTCCAGCAGCACGGCGTCGAAACGCGACCGCGCCAGCAGTTCGAGGGCGACGGGCCCGTCCTCTGCGACAGCGGCCCGATGGCCGAAGGCCGTCAGGGCCTGCTCAAGGACCTGCCGGTTGGCCGGCTCGTCGTCGACGATGAGGATGCGCAGGTCCATCGGGTTCACGGGCGATTACCCGTCTTGTGTCCGCCCGCCGACATTGCCGGAGTATGAAAATCGCTCCCGCCGGGCCGGCGGCGCTACCCATACGGAGGGTCGAGCCGCTGCAGCGTCAGCGGATCGGGCGCACGGTCGAAGAACGCCTCCAGCGCCGCCCGGAACAGCGGCTCGCCGGGCGCGGCCGCCGCGAACAGGGTCACCGATGAGCGGAATTTCAGGTCGTCGGGGGATCCGAAGATCTCCCGCGCCGAGCGCCCCGCATGGGCCATCGCCGCCTCGACGCAGGCCTTGAGCCTTGGCCCCAGCACCGGGTGTGCGAGGTAGGCCCGCGCCTCCTCGATTGACCGGATGGCGTAGAACTGGCTCGTCGCGCTGGAGCCCAGGCCGGCGATCTGGGGGAAGACGAACCAGATCCAGTGGCTCGTCTTGCGCCCGCGCCGCAGCTCGTCGAGGGCGGCCTCGTAGGCGCCCGCCTGGGCCTCGACGAACCGGGCGAGGCGGAACGGGTCCTCGCTCACACCCGCCGCGCGGTCTGGATGCGGACCGGCGCCTTCAGGATCTCGCCCTTCATCGCGCCGGTCCCCTTTTCGGGGTCGACCGGCATGGCCAGGATCTTCTTCACGACGTCCATGCCCTCGACCACCTTGCCGAAGGCGGCGAAGCCCAGGTTGTCGCCGCTCGCCTTGGGATCGGCGTCCAGGTAGCTCTGGTCGCCCACGCAGATGAAGAAGTCCGACTTGGCCGTGCCCGGCGCGAAGCGGCCGAGCGCGATGGTCCCGTCGGTGTGGGAAAGGCCCGTCTTGGTGGTCGGCTCGTGCGCGATGGCGGCGAACTGGGCGACCTCCGGATTGCGGATGCCGCCCTGCAGCAGGCCATAGTCGGCGTCGGTCGCCCCGGGCGGGCGCGAAGCACGGTAGAACTCCGCGCCGTCGTACTTCTTGGCGTCCACATAGCGCAGGAAGTTCGCGACGGTGATCGGCGCCTTGTCCGGGTAGAGCTCCAGGACGATCACCCCTTCGGCGGTGGTCAGCGCCACGCGCACCGGCCCGGCGGCCGGGGTCTGGGCGAAGGCGGGCGATGCGGCCAGGGCGGCGGCGAGGGTGAGGAAACGGCGGCGGGAGGACATGGCCTCAAATCTACAAGCTATCGTGGCCCGATGAAGACGCTGCTGATCGTCTATCACACCCGCACGGGCGGGACCCTGCAGATGGCGACCGCGGCCGCCGAGGCGGCCCGCGCCGAGGCGGGCGTCGAGACGCGCCTGATCCGGGCGGGCGAGGCCACTCCCGACGACGTGCTGGGGGCGGACGGCTACATCTTCGCCTGCCCGGAGAACCTCGCGGCCCTCTCGGGCGAGATGAAGGAGTTCTTCGACCGCTGCTACTACCCCGTGCTCGGCCGCATCGAGGGACGGCCCTACGCGCTGATGGTCTGCGCCGGCAGCGACGGCGAGAACGCGGTCCGCCAGATGGCGCGCATCGCCACCGGCTGGCGGCTGAAGGCGGTGGCCGACCCGATCATCGTCAACACCGCCGCCCAGACGCCCGAGGCCATCCTCGCGCCCAAGACCATCCCCGAGCCCGAACTCGCCCGCTGCGCCGAACTCGGCCAGGCGCTCGCCGCGGGCCTGGCGCTGGGGGTGTTCTGAGAGGGGTGACAGGTAGCGGCTGCGCCGCAACCAGTCACCGGAGCCGTCGGTGACTGGTTGGCGCGCCAGCGCCTACCTGTCACCCCGCTACGGGTTCACCGGCCCCGGCGGCATCTTCTTGTCCTCGGGCGAGCCGGGCGCGGGCGGGGCGGTGGGCGGCGTCTGCGGGATCGAAGGTCCGGGCGGGGTCGTGGGGGCGGGGTTCACCGAGCCGGAGGGCGGCGGCGGCGCGGCGTCCTGGGCCCGCTCGGCCGGCGAAGGCAGGGGCGGCTCGTCCGTGCCCGCCTCATCGTTGGCGCAGGCTGAAAGGGCGAGGGCGAGGCCCGCCGCGGCGAGGGTTCTGAGGATCATGGGGTCGATCTCCTCTCGCCGACACAACCCGCCGGCCGGCCAACGGGTTCTTCGCCACGGCGACGCTGCGGCCGATGATCAGATGACAGCACCGTAACCTTCCCACCCGCGGCGGGAATGCTAAGGGTTGGGCTCTCCGACCTTTTCAGAGTGCATCCATGGTCCGCAGCGCCGTCCTCTGCCTTGTCCTGGCCCTGGGCCTGGCCGCTCCCGCTCACGCCCAGCGGGCGCCGCAGACGCCGCCGCCGGCCGCCGTGCGCACGGCCGAGGTCCCGCCCATCGTCTACAAGGAGCGGACCCTGCCGAACGGGCTGAAGGTCTACTGGTCGCAGGACCGCTCGACCCCGAACGTCACCGTGCAGGTCTGGTACCGGGTTGGATCCAAGGACGATCCGGAGGGCCGCTCGGGCTTCGCCCACCTGTTCGAGCACATGCTGTTCAAGGCCACCCGCAACATGCCGGCCGAGACCATCGACCGGCTGACCGAGGACGTGGGCGGCTTCAACAACGCCTCCACGTGGGACGACTTCACCAACTACTACGAGGTGGTGCCGGCCGAGCACCTGGAGCGGCTGCTGTGGGCCGAGAGCGAGCGGATGGGCTCGCTGGTGGTCGACGAGGCGGTGTTCGCCTCCGAGCGCGACGTGGTGAAGGAGGAGCTGCGCCAGCGGGTGCTGGCCGATCCGTACGGCCGGCTGTTCGCGCTGATGCTGCCGCAGGCGACCTACACCACCCATCCCTACAAGCGGCCGGGGATCGGCTCCATCGAGGAGCTGGACGCCGCCACCATCGACGACCTGCGCGCCTTCCACCAGGCCTACTACCGGCCCGACAACGCCGCCCTGATCGTGGTCGGCAACTTCGACGAGGCGCAGCTGAACGCCTGGGTCGACAAGTATTTCGCGCCCATCCAGCGGCCGGACGCCCCGATCCGGCGCGTCACCGCCCAGGAGCCGCCGCGCGCCAAGGCCGGCGTGTTCGACGGCTACGGCCCCAACGTGCCGCTGCCTGCGGTTGCGATCACCTGGCTGGGCCCCAAGGCGGCCGACCCGGACGCGCCGGCCCTGAAGGTGCTGGACGCCATCCTGTCGGCGGGCAAGTCGTCGCGCCTGTACAACAGCCTCGTCTACGAGAAGCAGATCGCCACCGCGATCTTCTCCAACGCCGACCTGCCGGCCGACCCGGGGATGTTCATGACCGGGGCGATCATGGCCAGCGGCCACGACATCGCCGAGGGCGAGGCGGCCCTGCTGGCCGAGGTCGCCCGGCTGCAGGCGCAGCCGCCGTCAGCCACGGAGCTGGAGGAGGCCAAGAACGAGCTGATCGCCAGCCAGCTGCGCGCGCGCGAGACCATCGACGGCCGCGGCTTCGCGCTCGGCTACGCCCTGATGACCGAGGGCGATGCGGCCCGCGCCAACACCGAGCTCGCCGCCCTGCGGGCAGTGACCGCCGCGGACGTCCAGCGGGTGGCCCGCCAGTACCTGCCGGCCGACAAGCGGATGACCATCCGCTATCGCCCCGAGAGTGAGCGCCCGGCGGGACAGACGGAGGCCAAGGCCGCGCCTCCGAAGGTCGCCTCGGCCAAGTATGACGGCCCGATCGTGACCCTGGCGCCGGAAGGCCAGCGCATCGCCCCGCCGCCGATCGGCACGCCGGTGGAGCCGGTGCTGCCCAAGCCGGTCGAGCGCACCCTCGCCAACGGCCTCAGGGTGATCGTCGCCCAGTCGTCCGAGCTGCCGCTGGTCAGCGCCGACCTGATCGTCAAGACCGGCGCCTGGGCCGACCCGCAGGGCCTGGCCGGCGCGACCAGCATGACCGCCGGCATGCTCACCGAGGGCACCCGCACCCGCAGCGCCCAGGAGATCGCCACCCAGGTCGAGGCGCTGGGCGCCACGCTGGGCTCCGGCGCCGGCGTGGAGTCCACCTCGGTCAGCCTGAACGCCATGCCCGACAAGCTGCCGGCCGCGATGGCCATCATGGCCGATGTCGCCAGGAACCCGGCCTTCGCCGCCGAGGAGCTGGAGCGGCAGCGGCAGCTGGCGCTGGACTCGCTGCAGGTCGCCTACCAGGAGCCGGGCTCCATCGCCGGCTTCGCCTCCGCGCCCGTGGTGTTCGGCGGCACGCCTTTCGGCCATGTCGCCGAGGGCACGCCCGCCTCGATCGCCAAGCTGACGCCGGCCGAACTGGCCAGGATCCACGGCGCCTACTTCCGGCCGGACAACGCCATCCTGGTGCTGACCGGGGCGATCACCCCCGAGCAGGGCTTCGCCCTGGCCGAGCAGGCGTTCGGCGACTGGAAGAAGCCGGCCGGCGCGCCGCCGGCCCAGCCGCAGATCACCCCGAACCCGAAGCCGCGGGCGGTGGCCATCGACCTGCCCGGCACCGGCCAGGCGGCGGTGACGGTGGTCAAGCCGGCCATCCCGCGGTCCAGCCCGGCCTATTACCCGGGCATCGTCACCAACAGCATCCTCGGGACCGGCTACTCCTCGCGGCTGAACCAGGAGATCCGCATCAAGCGCGGCCTCTCCTACGGCGCGGGCTCCAGCCTCTCGGCCCGGCGCACCACCGGCGCCTTCAGCGCCCGGGCGCAGACCAAGAACGAGTCGGCCGCCGAGGTGCTGGACCTGATCCGGGCCGAGATGAAGAAGCTGGCCGACGCGCCTCCGGGGCCCGACGAGCTGAAGGCCCGCAAGTCGGTGCTGATCGGCGGGTTCGGCCGCCAGCTCGAGACCACCTCGGGGCTGGCCGGCATCCTCGGCAACTACGCCCTCTACGGCATCGACCTGTCGGAAGTCTCCGCCTACACCGGCAAGGTCGAGGCGGTGAGCGCCGACCAGGTGCAGGGCTTCGCCCGCCAGATGCTCGATCCGGCCCAGGCCAGCGTCATCGTCGTCGGCGACGGCAAGGCCTTCATCGACCCGCTGAAGAGCCGAGCGCCGAACCTGGAGGTCATCCCGGCCGCCGAGCTCGACCTCGACTCGCCGTCCTTGCGGAAAGCGAAATAAGCTTGGTTTCCATTCACTTGCAGGCAACCATCGCGCTCTAGGATGGGCGCATGGCCGCGAACACCGCATCCAACGCCGACGCCCGGAGCAGCGCCCGCCGACGCACGCTGCTCCGCGGCCGGATCTGCTGGGGCCCGCACCATGCGATCTCCGCCGACTGCGCGATCCGCGACATCAGCGAAACCGGCGCCCAGCTGCGGCTGCCGGTCACCCAGGCGCTGCCGCCGACCTTCGCGCTGATCCACATCCTGGACGGCTGCGCCTACGAGGCGGTGCTGGCCTGGCGCAAGGGCGAGTTCGCCGGCGTGAAGTTCCTCACCAAGCACGACCTGAAGGTTCCCGGGCCGCGCGAACTGCTGGCCCTGCGTCAGGTCTGGCTGGCGCTCGCGCCTTCGTGAGCGGCCCGCCGCCGAACTTTTCCCCATCCCGGCGGTAGTAGCGCGCCCGTTAACCAACGGTTCTTCGGTTATTCAACAGCTTGACGGCGACTGGACTGGGGCGTTCAGTCCCTCCCGGACGGGGAGTACCAGGGGTGATCTCGGCGAAGAGCGTGCTGAAAGCGCTCGCCGTCAGCCTGCTGCTGGCGGCAAGCGCCTATGCCGCGTCGAAAATCGACCTGTTCGGGCTGGAGTCCAATTCCGACCGGCTCGCCGACCAGGTCTATCAGCGCATCACCGCGGCCGAGTACGGCCAGGACCGCAAGGGCCAGCAGGCGGTCAGCGTCGTCTATCTGGACGAAGCCTCGGTCGAGGCGCTGAAGGGCTTCGGCTGGAACCGCTTCCCGCCGACCTTCGACCAGCAGTGGCTGATGCTGGACGATCTTCTCAATGTCGGCGGGGCCCCGCCGGCGGCGATGTTCATGGACTTCGTCTACCTGGGCCAGGGCGGCATGGCCGAGGGCTTCGACGGCTTCGTGCAGGGCATCGCCGGGGCCACCCGCGCCGACGTCTGGGCCGACAAGCCGGGCTGCCGCACCGATCCGCTGATCAAGATCGCCTGCATCGTCGAGGCGGGCGGCGTGCCGTTGATCTTCGCCAAGCCCTCGCCCACCGACCTCGAGCTGTTCACCGAGGCGCAGGCGGCCATGGACCGGGTCGCCGTCCTGGCGCCGGCGCTGGTGGCCGAGGACGCCTACCCGCTGATCACCGCCTACGACTTCGACGCCGCCAAGGCCGCCCGGCTGGGGGTGGCGCGGTTCGACATCTCGCCGGCCATGGCGATGTACGCCGCTTGGTGCCTGCGCCAGGCCGACGGCTGCGGGATCGCCGAGTTCCGCGACCTGAAGCGCCGCGCCAAGGCGGCGCTGGCCGGCGGCGAGGCGGCCTCGCCGACCTTCGCCAAGGTGTTCGACGCGCCGCTGGACGTGGTCTGGGGCTCGCGCCCCGACCCGGCCTTCCTGACCATGACCCAGGCCGTCAGCGGACAGCCGGCGCCCTGCCGCGGCGACGCCGTCGGCTGGCGCGAGCGGCTGGGCGAGCAGATGGCCGGTCTGCGCGGCCCCGGCGACGGGGCCCGCCAGGAGTGCCCCTACACCCTGAGCCTCGGCTACGACCGGCTGGTGGCCGGCCACGGCCTGCAGCCGGAGGATCTGGAGCGGCTGCTGGCCGGGCGGCTGGTGATGGTCGGCGGCCACTTCCGCGCCTCCAGCGACTGGGTGGAGAGCCCGGTCCACGGCCAGGTCCCGGGCGTGCAGTTCCACGCCATGGCGCTGGACAACCTGGTGGAGGACGGCGCCGACTACCGCCGCAACGGCGAGGCCCTGCTGGACTCCGACCTGCTGGAGAGCCTGCTGGTCGCCGCCCTGGCGTTCTGCGGCGTGCTGGGCGTGATGACCCGCAACAACCTGCTCGACAAGGCCGAGGCGGCCGGCATGGAGCCGCGCCTGCGTTCGGCCGTCTACGGGCCCCTCTACATCGCCCTGTTCGCCACCTCGATCGGCGTCGTCGCCTTCGCGACCTGGCTTGGGGTGACGGTGCTTCACCGCTCGCCGATCAACTGGATCGGCATCTGCGGCGTCGCCATGGGCTTCCTGTTCTACGCCACCCGCCAGACGCTTCCGGCGGACCTCACCGGCTCGCTGGAGCGGGTGCGGATCGTCCGGCGACTGCTCGCCTGGTGCCGGCTGTGCCTGAATTCCCTCAAGTTCGAAGAGGACCGGCTGCTGCCCGTAAGGCCGCCGCCGGCCGCTTCCCCGCAAACCCCTGAAACAACGGCTGTTCCGGAGTCTCCCGCCCATGCGCAAAGCTAGCCTCGCCCTCCTGGCCCTGATCGCCCTGCCCGGCGCCGCCTTCGCCGAAAGCAACGGCAATGTCGTCAAGGCCCTGCGCCCGCAGCTGCGCACCTTCGACGCCGAAGGCGCGCCGCTGGGCCAGATCGCCTCCAAGGACCTGAAGCTGCCCGCGCCGATCGTCGGCTACGGCAAGGGCAACAGCGTCGGCGTCAACCACGGCGGCGCCGTCGTCTACCTGCGCGGCCTGGACGTCCAGACCGACGGCAAGGCGGCCTGCGCGCCGGTGCAGTCGTCGGCCCGGGCCAAGGGCTCGGCCTACGCCGCCACCAACATGGGCTTGGGCGGCGGCTGCGAGCGTCCGCAATGAGACCCCTGTCCCGCGCCACGGCGCTCGCCGGCGCCGCCCTGATCGCCCTCGGCTCGGTCCAGCCGGCCTTCGCCGCGCCTCGCGGCGGCTTCTCGGTTTCCGGCAAGGATGGCCCGTTCATCAAGCAGGTCGCGGGCCGCACGCTGGGCGGGGCCGGAGGCGGCGGCGCGGCCATGGGGCTGGCGTCCGACGCCATCAACCAGGGCCAGTACCAGGCCGCCCGCCTGCGCATGCCGCAGACCGAGGCCAAGATCGCCGAGCTGCTCGGCCGGATCGAGGCCAACTGGCCCTACGACAAGAGCGCGCCGGTCCAGGTCCACATCCTGGGGGTCGACAACTACAACGCCTACGCCCTGCCGGACGGCTCGATCATCGTCGGCTTCGGCCTGCTGGACATGGCCCAGTCGGACGACGAGGTCGCCTTCATCCTGGCCCACGAGCTGGCGCACATCCGCCTCAACCACTTCGAGAAGGCCGAGGCGCCGGCCTCCAGCGGCGGCGGCCTCAGCAAGGCGGCGACGGTGCTGGCGGTCGGCGCGGCGGTTGGCGCGGCCTCCGGCGGGTTCGGCAGCCTCGACCCGGCGGCGCTGGACGCCACCCGGCGGGCGACGGCGGCCAACGACCTTCTGAACTTCATGAACAACACCATGGTCTCGCCGGACCACACCCGCGAGAAGGAGGACGAGGCCGACGCCCTAGGCTTCGACCTGGCCAATCTCGCCCCCTACTCGGCCGAGACCGCCTCGGCCCGGGTGTTCGACACCATCCAGGCGGACGAGGACCGGCGCGCCAAGCTGAGCGAGGCGCTCAACGACCAGCTGAAGAAGGAGCTCGGCGCGGCGGTGAAGGACGGCCGGGCCGCCTCCCTGGTGATGACCGGCATGTCGGGCGGCTCGCTGCGCGGCGGCCTGCTGCAGGGCGCCGCCCGCATCGGCCTGGGCGTCGCGGCCCAGCGGTCCGGTGACGGGCCCAAGCACCGCAAGCCGGAAGAGCGCAAGGCCGGCATCGCCGACTATTCGGTCACCGCCTATCCGGAGGGCCTGCCGCTGCGCGACGAGCAGAAGGCCTGGCTGGACGACCTGCGCGCCACCTCCGAGTACCAGGAGGCCAAGATCGCCGTCGCGGCGGTGAAGCAGGCGATGATCAACCGCGCGGCCGGCGACTACACCGGCGCCGAGAACGAGCTCGCCAAGGTCGGGACCACCCAGTTCGCCGCCTCCCCCCTGGTGCTCAACGAGATGGCCCGGGTGCGCGGCGACATGGGCGATCCGGCCCGCTCCAACGAGCTGTTCAACCAGGCCCACCAGAGCCCGGACCAGACGGTGGACGGCTACGTCGACCACGTCCGGATGCTCTACCAGGCCGGCAAGGCCGACGATGCGGTCGGCGTGGTCGACCTCGGCGCGGCCCGCTTCAACGGCGACGAGAAGCCGTTCCTGTCGCTGCTGATCGCCATCTACAAGACCAACAAGATGGAGGCCGAGGCCGAGCAGTACCTGCAGAAGTGCGCCGCGCACCGCGACCCCGGACTGACCAAGGACTGCGAGCTGGCCTACGGCGGACCGGCCGCCGGGGGCGGCGGCCGGGGCGGGATGCCGAGCCTCGGCATCGGCGGCCTGCTCGGGCGCTGACCGCCGCACCGCCTGCGGCCCCGCGCCGCAGGCGGTAACCCTGTCCGTTCACCACGGCTTCGAAGTCGCAGCGTGAGATGGGCGCGCAGAGGGAGAGGCGCCCATGCCCCAGACCGCGCGCGTTCTCGTGGCCGACCACGACCCCGTCCAGCGGGCCATCGTCGCCGGGATGCTCGACCTGGCCGGCTTCGACTGCGAGGAGGCGCTCGACGGGGAAGCGGCGCTCCAGGCCCTCGCCTGCCGGCCCGCCGACGTCGTGGTCCTGGAAATGCTGATGCCGAACAAGGACGGCATCGAGGTGCTGATCCACATCAAGCGCGAGTGGCCGGACACCAAGGTGCTGACCATCTCCGCCGGCGGGCTCATGAGCCCGGCCCAGCTGCTGCACCTGTCGCGGGCGCTGGGCGCGGACGCGACCATGGCCAAGCCGTTGCGGCGCGGCGCGTTCGTCGCCGCCGTCCGCGATCTGGCCGGCCGCTCTCCGCGGGCGGCCGCCGAGCCGGCTGGCGCGGCGTCCGACGCGGCCTGGCCGTAGCCGGCAAGCTCAAGCGTCGCCATTCGCCTGGCCGCAGCCAAAGCCGCGCTTTCGCGTTGGTGCTGAACGGGTGTCGCACAGGAGGAGCGAGGATTTGTCCGAGGATCGGACCGCGACCGGTCGCGGTGAAGCGGGCACCGGGGTGATCGGGCTGGACGACATCCTCGCCGGGGGGCTGTCCCGCGACCGGCTCTACCTCGTGGAGGGCAGCCCCGGAACGGGCAAGACCACCGCGGCTCTCCAGTTCCTGCTGGACGGCGTGGCGAAGAACGAACGCTGCCTCTACATCACGCTGTCGGAGACCGAGGACGAGCTGCGCGACAGCGCCGCCGCGCACGGCTGGTCGCTCGACGGGCTGGACATCTTCGAGCTGGTGCCGCCGGAGAGCCTGCTGGACGAGCAGCAGCAGCAGAGCCTGCTCTATTCCTCCGACCTGGAGCTCGGCGAGACCACGCGGATGATCTTTGACGCGGTCGAGCGGACGCAGCCGTCCCGCGTGGTCATCGACAGCCTCTCCGAAATCCGCCTCCTGGCCCAGAGCTCGCTGCGCTACCGGCGCCAGGTGCTGGCCCTGAAGCACTATTTCGCCAAGCGCCGCGCCACCGTGCTGCTGCTCGACGACCTGACGGCCGAGACCCACGACAAGACCGTGCACAGCGTCGCCCATGGGGTGATCCGGCTCGAGGAGCTGGCGCCGAACTACGGGGCCGAGCGCCGCCGCGTCCGGATCATGAAGTACCGCGGCCGCCGCTTCCGCGGGGGCTTCCACGACTTCACCATCAAGACCGGCGGGCTGGAGGTCTATCCCCGGCTGGTGGCCCTGGAGCATCGCACCGAGTTCGACCGAAGCCGCCTCTCCAGCGGCATCGCGGGCCTGGACGATCTGCTGGGCGGCGGCCTCGAGCGTGGATCCAGCACCCTGGTGCTGGGGCCGGCCGGCACCGGCAAGTCGCTGCTGACCATCCTGTTCGCCGTCGCCGCCATCCGCCGCGGGGAGACCGCGGCCATGTTCGTGTTCGACGAGGAGCTCGGCCTGCTGTTCGCCAGGGCCAGAGGCCTGGGCATCGACCTGGCCTCGCTGCAGGATGAAGGCAAGCTCCTGATCCAGCAGATCGACGCGGCCGAGCTCTCGCCCGGCGAGTTCACCGCCATGGTCCGCCATTGCGTCGAGCGCTCCGACGCCAAGACGATCGTGGTCGACAGCCTGAACGGCTACCAGGCGGCGATGCCCGAGGAGCAGTTCCTCATCCTGCACATGCACGAGCTGCTGCAGTATCTGAACCGGCAGGGCTGCAACACGATCCTGACGGTGGCCCAGCACGGGCTGGTGGGCGAGATGAAGGCCCCGGTGGACGTGACCTACCTCGCCGACACCGTCATCCTGCTCCGCTACTTCGAGGCCAGGGGCGCGGTGCGCCGGGCGGTCTCGGTGATCAAGAAGCGCGCCGGCCCGCACGAGAAGACCATCCGCGAGATGTTCATCGACGACCGCGGCCTGGTGCTCGGCCCGCCGCTGACCGATTTCCACGGGATCCTGCGCGGCGTTCCCGACCTGCTGGACCGGCCCCCCGCGAGCCGGCCCGAAGCCGTCGTATGAGCCCGGACGAACGGGCGGAACGGGCGCTGGTGCTGGCGCCCCTCGGGCGCGATGCGAAGGTCGCCGCCGCGATCCTGGCCGAGGCGCGGACGCCGGCGACCATCTGCGCCGACCTGCCCGCGCTGTGCCGGGCGCTGCACGAGGGCGCCGGCGTGGCGGTGGTGGCCGAGGAGGCCCTGCGCACGGCGGACCTGGCCGAACTCGCCCACTGGATCTTCGGCCAGCCTCCGTGGTCCGACATGCCGTTCGTCCTCCTGACGCCCCGCGGCGGCGGACTGGAGCGCAACCCCTCGGCCGCCCGCCTCACCGCGGCCCTGGGCAACGTCACCTTCCTGGAGCGTCCCTTCCATCCGACCACCCTGGTCAGCGTCGTGCGCACGGCCCTTCGCGGACGGCGGCGCCAGTACGACGCGCGCGAGCGCATGGACCAGATCCGCTCGGCCGAGGCGCTGCTCGAACGGCGGGTCGCCGAGCGGACCGAGGAGCTGGAGGCGGCCAACCGGCAGCTCGCCGCCGAGATCGTCGAGCGCGAGCGCGTCGAATGGGCGCTGCGCCAGGCCCAGCGGCTGGAGGCCGTCGGCCAGCTCACCTCCGGCGTGGCGCACGACTTCAACAACCTGCTGATGGTCGTCCTCGGCAACCTGCGGCAGCTGCAGAACGAAAACCTGGGGCCGGCCATCGATCGGCGCCTGAGGATGATGGGCGAGGCGGCCGAGCGCGGGGCCAAGCTGACCGCCCAGATGCTGGCCTTCTCCCGGCGCCAGAAGCTCGAGCCGCGCCCGGTCGACCTGAACGAGACCGTGGCCGCGATGCGCGACCTGCTGCAGAGCACCATGGGCGGCAGCGTCGCCCTGTCGACCGAGCTCGATCCCGACCTTTGGCCGGCGATGATCGACCCCACGCAGATCGAGCTGGTGATCCTCAACCTGGCGATCAACGCCCGGGACGCCATGGAGGTGGGCGGGGCGCTGACGGTGCGCACCGCCAACGCCGTGCTCGGCGAGCCGCAGCGGGCCGAGGAGCCGCCGCCTGGCGAATACGTCATGGTGTCGGTGAGCGACACGGGGTCGGGCATGACCGAGGAGGTGCTCGCCAAAGCCTTCGAGCCCTTCTTCACCACCAAGGAGGTGGGACGCGGCTCGGGGCTCGGGCTCAGCCAGGTGTTCGGCTTGGCCAAGCAGTCGGGCGGGGGCGTGCGCATCGACACAGAGATGGGCGCGGGCACGTCGGTGAACGTCTACCTGCCGCGCGCCTCGACGGCCGCGGGCGCCGAGGAGGAGGAGGCGGGCGCCGCGCCTCAAGACCTGCCCGGCGACGCCGTGGCGCTGCTGGTCGACGACGATGCGGCGGTGCGCGAGATCACCGCGGCCATGCTCCGCGACATCGGCCTGCAGGTGATCGAGGCCGGCAGCGGCGGCGAGGCCCTGGAGCTGCTGGAGCGGCGGGAGCGGCTCGACCTGGTGCTGATGGATTTCGCCATGCCCGGCATGAACGGCGCCGAACTGGCCCGCGAGGTCCGCGCCCGGCGCCCCGGCCTGCCGGTGCTCTTCGCCACCGGCTATGCGGGCGCCGAGGACCTGGTGGGGGCTGGCGACGAGCTGATCGTGCTGAAGCCGTTCGCCGCCGACCAGCTCGCCAGCAAGGTGGCCGCGGCCCTGGACGCGGCCGGCGCCCGCCGGTCCGGACGGGCCGGCGGCTGCGCCTCCGCGCCCGCGCCGGCCTAGAGCCTGGAGCGCGTTCGGGCTCCGCCCGTCGTGCTCTAGACGGTCACCTGCGTCCCGAGCTCGACCACGCGCCCGGGCGGGATCTTGTAGAAGTCGGTTGGATTGGCGGCGTTCTTCATCAGGAAGATGAAGATCTTGTCCTGCCACATCGGCATGCCCGACTGGGCCGAGGGCACCACCGAGCGCCTTCCCAGGAAGAAGCTGGTGGCCATGATGTCGAACTTCAGCCCCATCTTGCGGCACAGGCTGAGCGCCTTGGGAATGTTGGGGCTCTCCATGAAGCCGTAGGAGACCACGACCTTCTTGAAGTCGTCGTCGATCGGCTCGATCCGCACCCGGTCCTGATCCTTCACGCGCGGGATCTCCGCCGCCTCGACCGAGAGGATGATGTTCTTCTCGTGCAGGATCTTGTTGTGCTTCAGGTTGTGCATCAGCGCGACCGGAGCCATCTCGGGATCCGAGGTCAGGAACACGGCCGTCCCGGGCACCCGGTGCGGGCCGCGGGCGCGCAGGATCTCGGACAGCTCGGCCATCGGCACGGAGTCACGGCGGGTCTTCTCGGCGAGGATCTGGGTGCCGCGCGTCCAGGTCCACATCACCATCACGAGGGCGGCGCCGAGCACCAGAGGCGCCCAGGCGCCTTGCGGGATCTTCAGCAGGTTGGCGCCGACGAAGATGACGTCGATCGACCCGAACGCGACCGCGGCGCCGACCGCCTGCCACATGGGCCGCTTCCAGAAGTAGCGGATGATCACATAGAACAGCGCCGTATCGACCAGCATGGCCCCCGTCACCGCGATCCCGTAGGCCGCGGCCAGGTTGGTCGAGTTGCGGAACATGAAGATCAGGACGAGCACGCCGACCAGCAGGGCGTTGTTCACCTGGGGGACGAAGATCTGGCCCGCCTGGGTCTCGCTGGTCCGCTTGATTTCGATGCGCGGGAACAGGCCCAGCTGCACCGCCTGCTGGGTCACCGAGAAGGCGCCGGTGATCACCGCCTGCGAAGCGATGATCGTCGCCGCCGTCGCCAGCAGCAGCACCGGCCAGAAAGCGAACTCCGGGATCATCTCGAAGAAGGGGCTCACCCGGGTCTCCGGATGGGCGAGCACCATGGCGCCCTGGCCGAAATAGTTGAGCAGCAGGCAGGGCAGCACCAGGAAGCCCCACGCCGCCCGCAGCGGGCCTTTGCCGAAGTGGCCCATGTCCGCGTAGAGCGCCTCGGCCCCGGTCACCGCCAGGAAGACGCCGCCGAGGATGATGAGGCCCAGGAAGCCGTTGTCGGCGATGAACATCAGCCCGTAGTGCGGCGACAGGCCGCGCACGATGGAGAGGTCGTCGGCGATGTGCAGCACGCCCAGGGCGCCCAGCGTCAGGAACCAGACGACCGTGATGGGCCCGAAGAAGCGGCCGACGCTCGCCGTGCCGCGCGACTGCACCAGGAAGAGGGCGAGCAGGATCGCAATGGCGATCGGGGTGATGAACGGGTGCAGCGCCGCGCCAACGCCAGGCGCGCGCTCGAGGCCCTCGACCGCGCTCATCACCGACACCGCCGGGGTCAGCACGCCATCGCCATAGAACAGCGCCGCCCCGATCAGTCC
Source organism: Phenylobacterium terrae (assembly GCF_042681205.1). Lineage (NCBI taxonomy): Bacteria > Pseudomonadati > Pseudomonadota > Alphaproteobacteria > Caulobacterales > Caulobacteraceae > Phenylobacterium > Phenylobacterium terrae. The sequence goes on along the minus strand of NZ_JBHUEY010000001.1, from coordinate 1,676,553 downwards.
GAGGACGAACACCCACGGGGAGCGGTGGCCGATGGCGCGCTGCGCCAGGGCCATCAGCGCCAAGGTGCCGCCCTCACCCTTGTTGTCGGCTCTCAGAAGGAAGACGACGTACTTGACGGTGACGATCAGCAGCAGCGCCCAGGTGATCAGCGAGACGACGCCGAGCACGGCCGCCTCGCCGGCCGCGCCGCCGGAGGGGGCCGCCTCCAGCGCCACGCGCATGGCGTAGAGCGGGCTGGTGCCGATGTCGCCGAAGACGACTCCCACGGACCCAATCGTGAGAGCCCAGAAGCCTTCCTTGCGATGGCCGTGCGACGCCTCGTCGGGCGACATGGCTGCCTCAGCCATCCACAGTCTCCGGGAACGCCGAACGCGGTTCCTAGGCGGCGCCATGCCGTCGTGCGGGCGGCGCTCTACACCCAATGCATGGGCGGTTCAATCGCGAGCGTCGCCGCGGGCGAGTGACGCGGGAACCCGTCGCTTGACGCTTGCGCCGGGCCTGCCACCTTCCGGGCATCGCTCGCTCGGGGGGCTTCATGGACCGCAAACTCGCCCTGGTGACCGGCGCCTCCGCCGGCATCGGCGCCGCCTTCGCCCGCATCTTCGCCAGCCACGGCTACGACGTGGCACTGACGGCGCGCAGGTCCGACCGGCTGGAGCGGCTGGCCGAGGACATCCGCCTGCGGCACGGAGTGGAGACGCTGGTGCTGCCGGCGGACCTGGCCCGCCCCGAGGCGCCCGGCGAGATCCTCGCCGGCCTGGAGGCCCACGGCCGGGCCGTGGACGCGCTGGTCAACAACGCCGGCTACTCGCCCGGGGGGTTCACCGAGACCGCCTGGGAGGAGCAGCAGGCGGCCCTGCAGGTGATGCTGGTCTCGGTGTGCGAGCTGACCCACCGGGTGCTGCCGCGGATGGTCGAGGAGCGGTTCGGGCGGATCGTCAACGTCGCGTCCCTGGCCGGCCTGCTGCCCGGGGCGGCGGGGAACACCCTCTATGCGGCGACCAAGAGCTTCCTGATCCGCTTCTCCCAGAGCCTGCATCTGGAGAACCAGGCCCACGGGGTGCACGTCAGCGCGCTGTGCCCCGGCTTCACCTATTCCGAGTTCCACGACGTCAGCGGCGCCCGCGAGCGGGTGACCGCCGCCACCCCCGAATGGCTGTGGCAGGGCGCCGACGAGGTCGCCGCCGTCGGCTATGAGGCGGTGGAGGCCGGCCGCGCCCTGGCCGTGCCCGGCGCGCCGAACAAGGCCATCGCCGCCGCCGTCCGGCTGATGCCGGAGGAATGGACCCTCTCCCTCGTCGCCAACCAGGGCGGGCGCTTCCGGAAGCTTTAGGACCTCTCCCCGCTTTGCGGGGAGAGGTCTACTCGGCGTACGGCGCGGCGGCGTCGGCGCGGATGACGCCGTTGGTGGAGTCGGCGATGCCGACCATCACGAACTGGACGGCCATCGCGCAGAGGATGAGGCCCAGCACCCGCACCACGATGGAGGTGCCGATCTTGCCCAGCACCCGGCCCACCAGGTGGCTGGCGGCGAACGCGGCGAGGACCAGCAGCGCGATGGCGGCGATGGTCCCCAGCCCGATGGCCGTGCCGGTGAGGCCGTAGGGCCTGGCCTCGCTGGCGTAGATGATCACCGTCGAGATGGCGCCCGGGCCGATCAGCAGCGGCATGCCGAACGGCACGATCAGGCCGGCGAACCGGCGCCGGGCCCAGCTGCGGGCGTCGCCCTCGCCCTCGGCCACGGCGGCGAATCGGGCGGTGAAGTCCTCGCGCGCCATCTCCAGCCCCAGCAGGAAGAGGATCACGCCGCCGGCGATCCGGAAGGCCGGCAGGGAAATGCCGAAGAAGGCCAGCAGCGACAGGCCGGTGAAGTAGAAGAAGGTCAGGAAGCCCAGCACGAAGAGGGCGATGTAGGCGGCCACCAGCCGCCGCCCGCGCGGGTCCGCGCCGGTCGTCGCGGCGGCGAACAGCGGCACGTTGCCGATCGGATCGATCAAGGCGAACAGGGCGATGAAGAAGTTGACCGCGAAGTCCCACTGGCTCATGCAGGGCTCTTAGCCCAAATCGTCACGCGCGCCGACTGGCGCGCACCCGCCACGGAGACCTCCGCCATGGCCGCCCCTGCGCTCGCCGCCGCCCCCTTGCCTGCCGATCCGCGGCTGATCGTGGCCCTGGACGTGCCTACGGCCGACGAGGCCCGGGCGCTGGTCCAGGCGCTGGGCCAATCGGTCAGCTTCTACAAGGTGGGCCTGGAGCTGTTTGCGAGCGGCGGCGGCATGGCGCTCGCCGGCGAGCTGAAGGCCCAGGGCAAGCAGGTGTTCCTGGACTGGAAGCTGCACGACATCGGCACAACGGTGCAGCGGGCCGCCGCCGCCCTGGCGCAGGCCGGCGGCGACCTCTTGACCGTGCACGGCGAGCCGCAGGTGATGGAAGCGGCGGTGCGCGGCCGGGGCCGCTCGGACCTGAAGATCCTGGCGGTGACCGTGCTGACCAGCCTGGGCGACGCCGACCTGACCGAGATGGGCTACGCCGAGACCGCCCGCGCCCTGGTGGAGCGGCGGATCCACCAGGCGATCCGCGCCGGCTGCGAGGGCGTGGTCGCCAGCCCGCACGAGGCGGCCCTGGCCCGCAAGATCGGCGGCCCGGGCTTCCTGGTGGTGACGCCCGGCGTGCGGCCCGACTGGTCGGCGAAGAACGATCAGGCGCGGGCCGCCACGCCCCGAGAGGCCCTGGCCAACGGCGCCTCGCACATCGTCGTCGGCCGCCCGATCACCGCCGCCAACGACCCCTTCGAGGCCGCCCAGCGGATCGTGGCCGAGATCGCCGGGGTCTGAGACGGCCGCCGGCCGATCCGGGACCCAGCTACGACGCTCGGAGCTGATCCGGGTCCCGGCTCTTCGCTGCGCGTCGGCCGGGATGACGGCGGGATCAGTGGCCCTTGCCGCCTTTGTGGCCCTTGTGATGGCCCTTGAACCCGCCGCGGAAGCGGACCGAGACGCTGGCGTGGGCCGAGGCGCGCGCGGAGGCGAAGGCCGAGGCGTGGGCGCCTGCGCCGGCGCCGGCGCCCACGACGACGAAGCCGCCGCCGCCGTACCAGCCGCCGTCGGGAATCGGCCCGACGCCGCCCGCGTCGTAGAAGAAGCTCGCCGGCAGGGTCAGCTCCCCGCAGGCCTCGAAGCAGCGGGGCGGCGGCGCGCAACGGTCGTCGCATGGGTCGAAGCCGCCCCGCCGGCCGTGCTCATACCGCTCGTAACGCTCCCAGCCGCCCTCGCGGTAATGCTCCTCATGGCTCCAGCCGCCGCCGTAGCTGTGGTGGTCCATCCGGCCGCAGGCGCGCTCGTCGGGGCAGGCCAGGGCCGCGCCTGCGGAGAGGCTGAAGGCGACTGCGAGAAGTGCGGTGAGCCGCATCGCGCGCTCCTTAACGAAAGCTTTACGGCAACCTAGGCGCGGCGGGGCCGGTCTTCCAGCGCATGCACCCCCAAGGCGAGCGGGACTATTCGGAGAGCTCGCCGGGCTTTCGCAGGCTGGCGAGTTCGGCGGCCGGCCCGGCCTCGGCCGCCCAGCTCTCGGCGACGGCGCGGCTGACCGCCTGCATGAACGCCAGGCGCTGGGGCACCGGCTTGTGGGTCCGGCGCATCATCACCGCGACGGCGTAGGTCCGCCCGTCCGGGGCGGTGAGCAGGCCCACGTCGTTGATCCCGATCGAATAGCCGCGCAGGTCCTGGCCGGTGCCGGTCTTGTGGGCGATCGACCAGCCGAGCGGCAGGCCGCCCTTCAGCCGGTTCGGGCCGGTGTTGGCCTCGGCCATCATCGCCAGCAGCACGCCGGTGGCGCCGGGCGACAGCACCTCGCCCCGCTTCAGCGCCACGAGCGCCTTGGCGATGGCCGCCGGGCTCGCGCCGTCGAGCGGCTGGGCCAGGTAGGCGTCCATCGCCTGATCGCGGGCCCAGTCCGGCAGCGCGGCGCGCGCCTGCTGGAAGGCCCGGCCATAGCCGTACTCGGGCCGCCAGGAGAGGCCGGCGATCTGGGCCTGCAGGTCGCGCTCCTCGGCGCCGATGCCGACGCCCTCCAGGTTCAGCCGCCGAAGCGTCTCGTCCACCGTCTCGACGCCGCCGACGGTGCGGATGAGCTTGTCGTTGGCCGCGTTGTCGCTCTGGGCCAGCGCCCGCAGCATCAGCTCGCGCACGGTGGTGCGATAGCCGCCGGCGGAGAGTTGCTTGACGATCGGCTGGAAGAAGACGCTGCGGTCCGCGTCCTCGAACACCACCTCCTGCTCGAGCGAGAGCTCGCCGCGGTCGACGGCGTCGAGCGCCGCGACGGCCACCCAGAGCTTGGAGACGCTCTGCTGCGGATAGGGGGTGTCGCCGTCGACGGACGTGATCCAGCCCTGGTCCACGTCGGCGACCGCCACGCCCACCGGCTCGCCCCAGGCGGCGGCCAGCGCCTCCAGCCGCGCGGTCAGCTGTGGCGGCGGCTCCGGCTGGACGTCGGGCCAGGCGAGGGGAAGGACGGCGGGCGGCGGGGCGGCGGCGGCCGCGACGGTGGGGCTCGCCCGGTCCATGGCGGCCAGGCCGGTGGCGAGCGCCGCGGCGACGGCCGCCAGGCCGGCGAGGCCCGCGATCCAGGCCCCTCGGGAGACGCGTCTGACACTAAACCCCGACATCGGACATAGAACGCGCCAGGACGCCGTCGGCGGCAAGCGTCACCGTAATGTGATGCTGCACTGCAACAAGCGCGACCATGCTGCATCCTATGCTGCGCAGCATGAACCGCAGCACAACGGCCTAGAAGTCGACGGCGATTCCCTTGCGCTCCCAGTCGCCGAAGCGGGTCGGCTCGGGCCCTTTGGGCCCGCCCAACTCGGCGGCGCGGGCGGCGGCCTCTTCCTCGGCCCGGCGGCGCTCGGCGGCCTCCTCCAGGGCGCGGCGGGCGGCCGGCGTCAGCGGCTTGCCGGGCGCGGCGTTGAGAGGCGTCTGCTCGTCCATGGCCCTGACATAGGCAAAGACGCCGCGCCGCGCCAGCATTGTGCGCGCTCGCGAACCCTGGTTACGTGACCGGCGTCACATCGACCGGGGGAGACTTCTATGCCGCGCGTTTCACTGGCCTTTTTCACCGCCGCCACGTTGTGCGGCATGGCCGGGATGGTCTGGGGCGCCATGATGGGCGCGAGCGAGGACTTCAGCCTCTCGCCGGCCCACGCCCACCTGAACCTGGTCGGTTGGGCGACGTTGGCCCTGATGGGGATCTTCTACGCCCTGGCCCGGTCCGGCGGGCGGCTCGCCTGGGCCAACTTCGCACTGTCCGCCGGCGGCGTGGCGGTCATGGTCCCCTCCCTCGCCCTCTACCTGCAGGGCAGCAAGCCGGCCGCTACAGGCCTGCAGATCGGCACCGTCCTGGTGATCCTGGGCATGCTGGTCTTCCTGGTGACGGTGCTGTCCCGCTGGACGAAGCCCGCGGCGGCCTGACGCCCTCACGTCATGGCCGGCTTCACGCCGGCCGCCCCTCCTGATGGCCAGGACCGGCCGCGACGGGCCGGATCGCCGGGACCGTCCGGCGATGACGGAGCGAGATAGCGGGCGCCATCTTCGCCCTTGCGCCGGCGCGCCCGACAGGGCACGCCGCCGCGGGTGAAATCCGATCCCCAGCTGGCGGCCAGATCCGCCGCCCTCGACCTGCTCGAGGCCGCCCTCGCCCGCCGCGCCGGCCTCGACGAAGCGCTCGGCGGCCCCGCCATGAACAAGCTGTCGCCGCGCGACCGCGCCTTCGCCCGGGCCGTGGCCATGGCGGCGCTGCGCCATCTCGGCCCCATCGACAAGGCGCTGGCCGGCAAGCTGACCCGCCCGCCGCCGGACCCCGTCCGCAACATCCTTCGCCTCGGCGCCGCCCAGGCCTTCTGGCTCGAGGTGCCGGCGTTCGCCGCGGTCGCCACCAGCGTCGAGCTCGCCGCCGCCCGCAAGGGCACGCGCGCCTTCAAGGGGCTGGTCAACGCCGTGCTGCGCGGCCTGCTGCGGGACGGCCCGCCGGCCGCGACGCCTGAGGACCTGGCGCCGCCGTGGCTGTTCGCCCGCTGGCGCGCCGCCTATGGCGAGGCGGGCGCCAGGGCCATCGCCGAACTGATCGCCCAGGAGCCGGCCACCGACCTGTCGCTGAAGTCGCCCGCCGACGCCGACCGCCTCGCGCCCGAACTGGAGGCCGAGCCCCTGCCCGGCGGCTCGCTGCGCACCGCCCGGCGCGGCGACCTGGCCGAATGGCCGGGCTTCGACGAGGGCGCCTGGTGGGTGCAGGACGCCTCGGCGGCGATCCCCGCGCGCCTGCTGGACGTGCGCCCGGGCGAGAGCGCCCTCGACCTCTGCGCCGCCCCGGGCGGCAAGACGTTGCAGCTGGCCGCCGCCGGCGCGCAGGTGACGGCGGTGGACCGCTCCGCCCCGCGGCTGAAGCGGCTCTCCGAGAACCTCGCCCGCACGCGCCTTGCGGCGGAGGTCGTCGTCGCCGACGCGGGCGAGTGGACCGATGCGCGCGCCTTCGACGCCGTGCTGCTCGACGCCCCCTGCACCTCCACCGGCACCTTCCGCCGCCACCCGGACGTGCTCTGGGCCGCCCGGCCGGGCGAGATCGCCAGCCTGGCCGCCGTCCAGATGCGGCTGCTGGCCGCGGCCGCCGACCGGGTGAAGCCCGGCGGCCGGCTGGTCTACTGCGTCTGCTCGCTCGAGCCCGAGGAAGGCGAGGCCCAGCTGGCGCGCTTCCTCGCCGCCCGGCCCGACTTCGCCCTCACCCCCGTCGCGGCGGGCGAAGGGGGCGCGCCGGAGGAGGGCGTTCGCCCGGACGGCGCCTTGCGGATCCTGCCCCACCACCTGCCCGGCGGCTGCGACGGATTCTTCGTCGCGCGCCTGACGCGTTCCGCCGCCTTGCCCGTTTCGGGCGGCGCGGGCTAAGTCCTCGCCATGGCCACAAATTCGCCCATCATCGCGCCGTCGATTCTGGCTTCGGACTTCGCGCGCCTGGGCGAAGAGGCGAAGGCGGTCGAGGCGGCCGGCGCCGACTGGCTGCACGTGGACGTCATGGACGGCCACTTCGTGCCCAACATCACCATCGGCCCGGACGTGGTGAAGGCCCTGCGCCCGCACGTGAAGATCCCGTTCGACGTGCACCTGATGATCGCCCCGGTGGATCCCTACCTGGAGGCGTTCCGCAATGCGGGGGCCGACATCCTGAGCGTCCACCCTGAGGCCGGTCCGCACCTGTCGCGGACGCTGCAGCGGATCCGCGAGCTGGGGGCCAAGGCCGGCGTGGTGTTCAACCCCTCGACCCCGCCGCAAGCGATCGAGCACGTCATGGACCAGGTCGACCTGGTGCTGGTGATGAGCGTCAACCCCGGCTTCGGCGGCCAGAGCTTCATGTCCTCGCAGCTGAAGAAGATCGAGACGCTGCGGCGGATGATCGACGAGACCGGCCGGGACATCATCCTGGAGGTGGACGGCGGCGTGACCGCCCAGACCGCGCCCCAGTGCATCGCCGCCGGCGCGACGGCGCTGGTCGCCGGAACCGCCGTGTTCCGCGGCGGGCCGGCCGCCTACGCCGACAACATCCGCGCGCTCAAAGGCGGCTGACGGTGGCCGGCGCCTCCAGCTCCGCGCCCGCCCTGGCCCGCGCGCCCGGCCGCATCACCCTGGAGGCCATCGCCCAGCTGGTCCGCAGCCAGGCCCAACGCGAGTGGGCCGGGACGCCCCTGCACGAATGGCGCATCGGCAAGCCCAAGCCCTCCGGCTTCGCCGCCCGTCCGAAGGACCTGCGCCCGCCCCGGCCCGAGAACGGCCGGCGGATCCTGGCCGGCGAGTTCGCCTTCGCCGGCTCGCGGCTCGAGGTCGGCCCCGGCGGCGATCCCTGGGACCGGCCCAGCCCCAGCCGCCGCTTCGCCATCGCCCTGCACCGTTTCGACTGGCTGCGCGACCTGATGGCCCTGGGCGAGGAGGGCGAGGCCGAGGCCCTGCGGCTGACGCTGGAGTGGCGGCGGCTGTTCGGCCGCTGGAACGCCTTCTCCTGGAGCGCCGAGGTGCTGGAGCGGCGGGTCTACAACCTGGCCTGCGCCGCCCGCGCCCTGACCGACCGCGCCTCCGAGGCCGAGACGCTGGGCCTGGCCCAGGATCTCGCCCGTCAGGCCCGCCACCTGCTGGCCTCCCCCGACGGCCCGGCCCGCGCCGCCGAGCGGGCGATCGCCGTCGCCCTGGCCGGGACCGCGCTCGCCGACGAAGCGGGCCTGCGGCTGATCGACAAGGCGCTCGGCAAGCTCGCCCGCGCCCTGCCGGTCACCGTCCAGCCGGACGGCGGCCACGCCAGCCGCTCGCCGCAGGCGGCGCTGGAGCTGCTGTTCGACCTCACCTGCCTCGACGAGGCGCTGGTGCAGCGCGGCGTCGCCGCCCCCGACGAGATGATGCGGGCCATCGACCGGCTGGCCGGCGCCGTCCGCTTCTTCACCCTGGCCGACGGCTCGCTGCCCTCTCTGCAGGGCGGCGAGGCGCTGCGGCCCGGCTACGTCGCCGCCGCCCGCGCCAGCGACGAGGCGGCCCGGCCGATCCCGCCCGCGCGCAACGGCTATCAGCGGCTGGAGGGCCGCTCGCTACAGGTGCTCGCCGACGGCGCGGCGCCGGCCGAGGGTCCGTGGAGCACAGCCGCATGCGCCCAGCCGCTGGCCGTCGAGGTGCTGGCCAGGGGGCAGCGGCTGATCGTCGGCTCCGGCTGGACGCCCGACGCCCTGGCGCCCGCCCAGGTGCGCCTCGCCGACGGCGCATCCACCGCCACCCTCGGGGACGGCGCCTGCGGCAAGCCGCTCGAGGGCCTCGCCGCCCAGATCCTCGGCCCGCGCCTCGTCGCCGACTACCGCAGCGTGGAGGTCGAGCGGCACGACGGCGAGACCGCCGTCTGGCTGGAGATGGAGCACGACGGCTGGGCCGGCCCCTACGGCCTGCGCCACCAGCGGCGCCTCTACCTGGACATGGGCGCGGACGAGCTGCGCGGCGAGGACCGCTTCAGCCCCGCCGTCGCCGCCGAGGAGGGCTCGGAGGCGTCCCGGCGGTTCATCCCCTTCATGGTCCGCTTCCACCTGCACCCGGAGGTCCGCGCCTCGGTCGCCCTCGACCGCAAGAGCGTGCTGCTGCGCCCGCCCGGCGACGAGACCGGCTGGTGGCTGCGCAACGACGCCATCGAGGTCGTCATCGAGCCCAGCGTCTACTACCAGGACGGCCAGCCGCGCCGCTCCAACCAGGTCGTCCTGCGCGGCCAGGCCCGCCAGTCCGCCGGCGCCCGCATCCGCTGGAAACTCGCCGCCGCCGAAGCCTGGCCGCCGCACAGGACGTGAAGACCTCTCCCTCCGCTTGCGGAGGGAGAGGGTTGGGAGAGGGAGGCCCGGCGCTGCGGCCGCACGAGCGCCGGAGGTTCGTCGACTACCGTCTCCTCACCCCCTCACCCTACCCTCTCCCCGCTGGGCGGGGAGAGGTCTAAGGGCGCATTGACTCCCCCCGGGCCGCGCGTATTTTCCGCGCCATCCGCGTGACTGGCGATGAAGGTGGGCGACCACCGGGGAGCGCGGAGAGACTTCGCCGCTCGCCTGGGCATTTTCCTCGAAACACGAAGGAGATCGCCCCGTGCCCGCCGCCCCCGACTTCCCGCAAGCTCCCGACCGCGTCGTTCCCAAGCGCGCGCTGCTGTCCGTGTCCGACAAGACCGGCCTGATCGAGGCCGCCCGCACCCTGGCGGGCCTGGGCGTCGAGCTGGTCTCCACCGGCGGCACTCGCACCGCGATCGCCAATGCCGGCCTGGCGGTGAAGGACATCTCCGAGCTGACCGGCTTTCCGGAGATGATGGACGGGCGGGTGAAGACGCTGCACCCGATCGTGCACGGCGGCCTTCTGGGCGTGCGCGACGCGCCCGAGCACGCCAAGGCCATGGCCGAGCACGGCATCGGCGGCATCGATATCGTCTACGTCAACCTCTACCCCTTCGAGCAGACGGTCGCCTCGGGCGCCGGCTACGAGACCTGCATCGAGAACATCGACATCGGCGGGCCGGCGATGATCCGCTCGGCGGCCAAGAACCACGGCTATGTGGCGGTCTGCACCGAGCTCGCCGACCTGGAGGAGGTGCTGGCCGAGCTGAAGGAAGGCGGCGCGACCACGCTTTCGCTGCGCAAGACGCTGGCGGCCCGCGCCTACGCCCGCACGGCCGCCTACGATGCGGCCATCTCGAGCTGGTTCGCGGGCGCCCTGGGCGAGACGGCGCCTGGCCGCCGCGCCTTCGCGGGCGAGCTCGTCCAGACCATGCGCTACGGCGAGAACCCGCACCAGGCGGCGGCCTTCTACCGCGAGGCCAACCCGCGCACGGGCCTGGCCACCGCCCGCCAGCTGCAGGGCAAGGAGCTCTCCTACAACAACATCGCCGACACCGACGCGGCCCTGGAGCTGGTCTCCGAGTTCGATCCCGCCGCGGGCGCGGCCGTGGCGATCATCAAGCACGCCAATCCCTGCGGCGTCGCCCTGGGGAGCGACCTCTCCGACGCCTACAGGCGCGCCCTGCAGTGCGACCCGGTCTCGGCGTTCGGCGGCATCGTGGCGGTGAACCGGCGGCTGGACGCGGCGGCGGCCCGGGAGATCGTCAAGATCTTCACCGAGGTGGTGGTCTGCCCCGAGGCCGACGAGGACGCCATCGCCGTCTTCGCCAAGAAGAAGGACCTGCGCCTCCTGATCACCGGCGGCCTGCCGAACCCGCGCGAGGCGGGCGTGCTCTTCAAGCAGGTCTCCGGCGGCTTCCTGGTGCAGGGGCGCGATACGGCCCACATCACCCCCGCCGACCTGAAGATCGTCACCAAGCGCCAGCCCACCGAAGCCGAGGTGCGGGACATGCTGTTCGCCTTCACCGTCGCCAAGCACGTGAAGTCCAACGCCATCGTCTACGCCCGCGACGGCCAGACCGCCGGCATCGGGGCCGGGCAGATGAACCGCAAGGACAGCGCCCGCATCGCCGCGATCCGCGCCGCCGAGGCCGCCGAGCAGGCGGGCCTGCCCGAGAGCCTGGCCAAGGGCTCGGCCTGCGCCTCCGACGCCTTCTTCCCCTTCGCGGACGGGCTGCTGCAGGCGGTCGAGGCCGGCGCCACCGCCGTCATCCAGCCCGGGGGCTCGATCCGCGACCAGGAGGTCATCGACGCGGCCGACCAGGCGGGGATCGCCATGGCCTTCACCGGCGTGCGGGTGTTCAGGCACTGAGGCAAAGACCTCTCCCTCCGTGTACGGAGGGAGAGGGTTGGGTGAGGGAGGCCGCCGCCGCGGGCTGTCGCGGACGCTGGAGGCCCAGGCGCGTCCCCCCTCACCCTACCCTCTCCCCCCGCTGGGCGGGGGGAGAGGTCTACCGTTTCGCCCCCCGCCCCTTCCAGGCCTCGTAGAACGCCGCGCCGAGCTGGACCTGGCCGGCGGCGCTGAAGTGGGCCCCGTCGGGCTGCATGGGAATGTGGTCGGTGCTGAAGGCGCCGAGCCGGGTCTGGGCGGCGCGGACGGGGCCGTTCGAATCCCACTCGTCGGCGATGCGGGCGACGACGAGGCTCGGGCCGGCGATCCACCAGTCGGAGCGCATCCGGGCGAAGAGGGCGGTGAGCGCCCGCTCATGCGCGGCGGCCTTGGCGGGCGGGACGACATCGCTCTCGCCGCCGATCCAGAGGATCACCACCCGGTCGAGGTCGGCCAGCCGGGCCTTGGCGGCCTGCACCTCGGCGGTCGCGACGTCGAACTGCTCGCCGCGGGAGGCGGGCGACCAGTCCCAGGCCCTGGCGTCCTTCACCACCCCCGTCGAGCCCTTGGCGACCTTGACGAGATAGAGCCGCTCGCCGGGGTGGTCGGCGCGCCAGCGGCGGACGAACTCCACCTCCGGGCCCCACGCGGTGGGGGTGTTGGGCCCGCCGGTGTTCACGCCCGGCGCAAAGGTCTGGAAGCGGCCGTCGCGCCAGATCCGCACGTTGGGGTCGGCCCGCGCGGTCGGCGGCAGGTCGGCGGGCCCCAGCTTGTGCCCGACCGCATTGGATTGGCCGGCCAGGATCACCAGCGTCGAGAGGGCGGCGGCCGCGCTCATCGCCGGCGGGCGAGGCCCCGGGCCTTCGGCGCCCCGCTGGCCAGCTCGCGCAGGGCGGCGTGGGCGATGGTCAGCTTGGCGAAGGTCCAGCCGCCGCCCGCCGCCTCGATCTCGGCCAGGGTCCGCTGGGCGGCCTCGGCGACCGGGCCGCGGCTGGCGCACCAGGCTTCGGCCGCGACCTGGGCGGCGCCCGCGCTCTCGCCCGCCGCCGGGCGGCCGGCGAAGGCCATCACCTCGCCTGCCACGGCGGCCTGCGAGGCGAGCAGATCCTCGAGCAGCCGGCGCACGGCGGTCCGCTCGAAGGGATCGCCGGCCGCATGCTCGCCCGCCGCCGCGCGCACCCGGTCGAAGCCGAACAGGGCGCCCACCCCGTGGTAGGCGCGGGCGGCGTTGGCCAGCGGCCAACGGGAGGCGGCGGCCAGGTCCACCAGGTCCGCCGCCGTGGTCAGGGCGCGGGTCAGGGCGATGGTCTGCGCCAGGCCGGCCGGCGCCCCGGCCGCCGTCAGCCGGTCGGCCGCGGCCAGCACGCCGGCCCGCTCGTGCGGCGAGAGCACCTCCGGCATCAGCTGGCGCAGGGCCCGCACCGGGGCGGCGTAGCGCGCGACCAGGTCCTTGATGCTCGCCCCGCGCCGGGCCGCCCGCCGGGCCAGCCAGAAGGTCTGGCCGCGCAGCGCCGCGGCCAGCTCGCGGAACAGGGCCAGCTGGGCGCCGGAGGAGACCGCCCCGTCCAGCGCGGCCGTCTCGGCCCACAGGCCGTCGAGGTCCAGCACCGCCCGGGCCGCCTGGTGGCCGCGGATGAAGGCGTCGACGTCCGCGCCCGCGCCGGCCATCAGCCGCGAGGCGAAGGTGGGCCCGCAGCGGTTGACCACGTCGTTGGCCAGCACGGTGGCGATGATCTCCCGGCGCAGCCGGTGCCGGCGCAGCTGCTGGCGGTAGCGGCGCAGCGGCTTGGGGAAATAGTGCTCGAGCACCTGCTCGAACTCCGGCTCCGAAAGCGCCCCGCAGGCGGCCAGGCTGCGGGACAGCTCCAGCTTCCCGTAGGCGAGCAGCACCGCCAGCTCCGGCCGGGTCAGCCCCTTGCCCGCACGCTGCAGCTCCTGGACCGCGAAGGCGTCGGGCAGGCCCTCGAGGGCGCGGTCGAGCCGGCCCTGCGCCTCCAGTTCGGCCATGAAGCGGGCGTGCGGCCCGAGCTCGCCGGCCGAATCCAGCTCCAGAAGCGAGAGCGCGAGGGTCTGGTCGTAGTTGTGCTGCAGCACATGCTGCGCCAGCTCGTCCGTCATGCTGCGCAGCAAACGGTCCCGCGCCCGGCGCTTCAGGACCCCGGTCCGCTCCAGCACGCCGGTGAGGATCTTGATGTTCACCTCGTGGTCGGAGGAGTCGACGCCGCCGGAGTTGTGGATGGCGTCGGTGTCGATCCGCCCGCCCGCGCGGGCGAACTCCACCCGGGCGGCCTGGGTGAAGCCGAGGTTGGCGCCCTCCCCGACCACCAGGCAGCGCAGGTCGGCGCCGTTCACCCGGATGGCGTCGTTGGCCTTGTCGCCGACGTCGGCATGGCTCTCGAAGGCGGCCTTCACGTAGGTGCCGATGCCGCCGAGGTAGAGCAGCTCGGCAGGGGCCTTGAGGATGGCGCGCATCAGCTCGTCCGGCGCCAGCGCCTCGGCCTCGACGCCCAGCAGCGCGCGCACCTCCTTCGAGAGCGGGATCGACTTCTGGCTGCGGGGGAAGACGCCGCCGCCGGCCGAGATGGCGCCCCGGTCGTAGTCGTCCCAGGAGGAGCGCGGCAGGGCGAACAAGCGCTCGCGCTCGGCGTAGGACGTCGCCGGGTCCGGATCGGGATCGAGGAAGATGTGGCGATGGTCGAAGGCCGCCAGCAGCCGCGTCTGCCGCGACAGCAGCATGCCGTTGCCGAACACGTCGCCAGACATGTCGCCGACGCCGATGACCGTGAAGGGCTCGGACTGGATGTCCTTGCCGAGTTCTCGGAAGTGGCGCTTGACCGCCTCCCAGGCGCCGCGGGCGGTGATGCCCATGGCCTTGTGGTCGTAGCCGGCCGAGCCGCCGGAGGCGAAGGCGTCGCCCAGCCAGAAGCCGCGTTCCTCGGCGATCCCGTTGGCGATGTCGGAGAAGGTCGCCGTGCCCTTGTCGGCGGCGACCACCAGGTAGGGATCGTCCCCGTCGTGGACCACGGCGCCCGGCGGATGGACCACCTCGCCCCGGGGCGTGAGGTTGTCGGTCAGGTCCAGAAGGCCGTTCAGGAAGGTCTTGTAGGCCCGGACCCCCTCGGCCCGCACCGCGTCGGGCGCGCCGCCCTTGGGCAGCTGCTTGGGGAAGAAGCCGCCCTTCGAGCCGACCGGCACGATGACCGCATTCTTCACCTGCTGGGCCTTGGCCAGGCCCAGGACCTCGGTGCGGAAATCATCGCGCCGGTCGCTCCAGCGCAGGCCGCCGCGGGCCACCGGGCCGAACCGCAGGTGGACGCCCTCGACGTGGGTCGCCCAGACGAAGATCTCCCGGTAGGGCTTGGGCGCCGGCAGATCGGCGAGCTCGCCGCTGGCCACCTTGAAGCTGATGTAGGGCTTGGGCCGGCCGGCCTCGTCCAGCTGGTAGAAGTTGGTCCGCTGGATGGCCCCGACCAGCAGCGCCAGCCGGCGCAGCACCCGGTCGTCGTCCAGGCTCGGCACCCGCTGCAGCGCCGCCTCGATCTCGGCCATCACCGCCCGGGCCTGTTCGCGCCGCACCTGCGGCTCGGCGCGGATCGCCGGGTCGAAGCGGGTGCGGAACAGGTCGAGGATCAGCCGGGTGACGCCGGGATGCTCGGACAGCGCTCGGGCCTGCACCGGCTCGGTGGGATCGAGGCCCGATTGCTGCCGGTAGCGGGCCAGCGCCCGCACCAGCGCCGCCTCGCGCCAGGAGATGGAGAGCTCCAGCACCAGGCGGTTGAAGCCGTCGTTCTCGGTCTCGCCGGTCCAGACGGCGACGAAGGCCTCCTCGAAGGCGGCCTTCACCTCGGCGAAGACGAGATGCTCGCCACGTTCGTCGTCCAGCTCGAACTCGTGGACCCAGACGGGCTCGCGCCCGGCCAGGGTCACCGGATGGCCGGCCTCGAACATCGCCTTCAGGCCCATGTGTTCGAGGATCGGCAGCACGTCGGCCAGCGGCGCCGGCGCGCCTGGGCGGTAGAGCTTGAAGCGCAGTTGGGTCGCGGTGTCGGTCGGCTGGCGGAAGGCGCGGACCTTGACCGGCGCCTCGCCCATAGACCCGATCACCGCCAGGTCGGCCAGCGCCTCGACCGCGTCGTAGCGCTCGCGGTAGCCGGCCGGAAAGGCGCCCTCGCAGCGGGCCAGGGTGTCGGCGACCTGCTCGGTGGGCCAGTCGGCGGTGCGCACGGCCGCCTCGAAGCGGTCCTCCCAGGTGCGGGCGATCTCCGCGATCTGGCGTTCCAGCTCGGCCAGGTCCGGCCGGCGCCGCACGTCGGGCGAGAAGCCGAGGATGAAGTGGACGCGGGCCAGCGCCCCTTCCGAGAAGTTCGGGTAGTAGGCCGACACCCGGCCGGAATAGGCCTGCGCCAGCAACTCGCCGGCCCGTTCCCGGACGCTGGAGTTGTAGCGGTCGCGGGGCACGTAGAGCAGCAGCGAGGCGAAGCGCTCGAACGGGTCGCGCCGTTCGAACAGACGCACGCGGGGCCGGTCGGCCAGGTGCAGCACGCCCTCGGCGATGCGCAGCAGCTCGTCCTCCGAACTCTGGAAGAGCTCGTCGCGCGGGTGGTTCTCCAGGATGTTGCGCAGCCGGTTGCCGGAGTGGCTGCCGGGCGCCTTGCCGGCCCGCTTCAGCACCCGGGCGACCTTGGCCCTGACCAGGGGCACCTCGGCGGCGGGCTTGTCGTAGGCCTCGGCGGTGAACAGGCCCACGAAGCGGATCTCGCCGAACGGCTGACCGGCCTCGTCCCAGCGCTTGACGGCCACATAGTCCATGTAGGCGCGGCGATGGACGCGGCTGCGCAGGTTGGCCTTGGCGACGGTCACGGCGGGGTCGGCGAGGCGGCGCTTGAGGCTCGCGGCCAGCACCGCCGGCTCGCTCGAGCGGCGCAGGACCACTCGGTCGGGGTCGCGCAGCACGCCGAGGCTGGCGGCGGGGTCGAACCTCGGCTGCTCGGGCGCGAAGCTCCCGTCCCTGTCCCGGGGATATTCGTAGACCCGGGCGCCCAGGAAGACGAAGTGCTGGGCGTGCAGCCACCGCAGGAAGGCGAGCTCCTCCTCCCGCGCGGCGTTGGCCGGGCCGATGGTCTCGCGCGCGCGGATGGTCTCGTCCATCAGCGCCAGCATCGCGGGGAAGTCGGCGACGGCGGATCGCACGTCGGCCAGGGTCTGGCGCAGGCCGGCCACCAGGCGCGCCTCGCGGTCGGCGCCGACCTGCTCGAGCACCACCTGGATCATCGAGCGGCGGGGCCCCTTGGGCATGTCGACCACCGGGTGGAACATGGCCCGCACGGCGATCCCCTGCTCGGCCACCTCGCCCATCACGCTGTCGACCAGGAAGGGGCTGTCGGGCTGGACGATCTCCAGGCGCTCGAGGCCGGGCGCGCCGGAGATCGGCGCCAGGCGGATCAGCGGCTCGCCGGGCAGGCGGCCGGATCCGAAGCGCCAGAAGTCGGCCAGGGTCTCGGCCAAGACGGCGGGAGAGAGTTCGGGGAGCTCTTCGGGGACCGCGTCTTCGGACGCCTGGGCGATGAAGGCCTCGGCGGCCGCGTCCGCGCCGGCCCTGGCGCGGAAGGCGGCGAGCAGGTCCTGGTGAAATTGGGCCGATACGCGGCCCTTGCGCGCGCTCATGGGCGGCACCGCCGAACTCCACTCAACAGAACGCCGCCGGCGGAGAGTGACCGGCGGCGCCTGTCACCGCCGCGGGGGGGACGGCGGGACGCTGGGTGCTCGTTGCGCCCCTTGCGGGACGCGGGGTCGGGAGGGTGTCCCGTCCAATCCATAGATAGGAAGCCTGCGCTCACGTTGAAGACCCCGCCTTGGATTTCGCCTTGGCCGTATCCTCACTGCGGTCGGCCGGCAGCTTCTCGCCCGGGGCGGCGTGCGGATCGCGGTCGCGCAGCTTCTCGGGCTCGCCGTCCTCCGACAGCAGCACGGCGATCCAGCGGGTGCCGCTGAACTGGGCCAGGATGACCATCGCCATCACCGTCAGCGGGGTCGACAGGAACATGCCGGGCAGTCCCCAGAGGGCGCCCCAGAAGGCCAGCGACAGCAGCACCGCCACCGGGTCCATGTTCAGGCTGCGGCCCTGCATCCGCGGCTGGATGATGTTGCCGACCACGAACTGGATGCCCTGCAGCGCGGCCAGCAGGATGATGGCCCGCCAGTAGTTGTCGAACTCCACCAGCCCGAACACCGGCGGCAGCAGGATGCCGACGATCCCCCCGACGATCGGGATGTAGGAGGCGATGAAGATCAGGAAGGCCCAGAACGCAGCGTGGTCGAGCCCGGCGATGGCCATGGCGATCCAGGAGCCGACGCCGATCATGATCCCGGTGACCGTCTGCACCCACAGGTACTGCTCGACGCCGTCGCGGATGCGCAGGAAGGCCTCGACCGCTTCCTGCCGCTCCTCGCGCTCAGGGAACAGGCCGACGATCTTGCGCTCCCAGCCACGCCGCGAGGCCAGCAGGAAGCCCAGGTAGATCAGCACGAAGACCGCGTCCGAGGCGAAGCCCTGCAGCCGGCCGGCGAGGTCCCGGACGAAGGCGGTCACGTTGAGCTGCTGGAAGAGCTGGCTGACGGTGGGCGGCACCTCGACGCCGACCATCGCCGCCGCCTGCGCCAGGAGCTGGTTGAGCCTGGGCGTATAGTCCACGAGCTGCAGCGCGAAGCTGGCGGCGTTGTTGGCGATGAACAGCACCGCGCTGATGAAGGCCAGCAGCGCAATGACCAGCGCGGCCGGCAGCGAGGCCTTCTTCGGCAGCCACGGCCAGTGCTTGCGGATCAGCCGCACCAGGCCGTCGATCAGCACCGCCAGGAAGAGCGCCAGCGCCAGCGGCGTGAAGATCTCCCGCAGCCAGTAGAGCACGGCCCCGCAGGCGACCACGGCCAGGATCACCAAGGCCGTCTTCGACACCACGGCGGGCGGAACGGACGGCGGCGCGGATCGGGCGGGCGGCATGGTCGCGGGACTGTCGTTTGGCCCGCTCGGCGCGTCAATCCGGCCCGGACGCTGGCGCGCGGCGCGGCTGCGCTTTAGCTTCGGGCCCTGAGCAGTGTGAGGACGTCATATGACCGACAACGGGGTGCTGATCGGCCAGGCGGAGGCGCCGCAGGTCCTCAGGCTAGACCGCGCGAACCGCCACGGCCTGGTGGCCGGAGCCACCGGCACGGGCAAGACCGTCACCCTGCAGATCCTGGCGCAGGGGCTGTCGGATGCGGGCGTGCCGGTGTTCGCCGCGGACGTGAAGGGCGACCTGTCCGGCATCTCCCAGCCCGGGCAGCCGAACGAGAAGTTCCTCAAGCGCGCCGCCGGCATGGGGCTGGAGCTGCGCCCGGAAGCGGCCCCGACCATCTTCTGGGACCTGTTCGGCGAGCAGGGCCACCCGGTGCGCGCTTCGGTCTCCGAGATGGGGCCGCTGCTGCTCTCGCGCATGCTGGAGCTCAACGAGGTGCAGGAGGGCGTGCTCAGCGTCGTCTTCCGCGCCGCCGACGACGAGGGCCTGCTGCTGCTGGACCTGAAGGACCTGCAGGCGGCCCTGACCTGGACGGCGGAGAACGCGGCCACCATCGGCCAGCAGTACGGCAACGTCTCCAAGGCCACGGTCGCCACCATCCAGCGCAAGCTGCTGGTGCTGGAGGACCAGGGCGGCGCCCGGCTGTTCGGCGAGCCGACCCTGATGCTTTCGGACCTGATGCGCACCGACGGCGCGGGCCGCGGCTACGTCAGCGTGCTGGCGGCCGACAAGCTGATCAATTCGCCCAGGCTCTACGCGACCTTCCTGCTGTGGCTGCTCTCGGAGCTGTTCGAGGAGCTGCCGGAGGTGGGCGATCCGGACAAGCCCCGCCTCGCCTTCTTCTTCGACGAGGCGCACCTGTTGTTCCGCGACGCGCCCAAGCCGCTGCTGGAGAAGGTCGAGCAGGTGGTGCGGCTGATCCGCTCCAAGGGCGTCGGCGTCTACTTCGTCACCCAGAACCCGGCCGACATCCCGGAGACGGTGCTGGGCCAGCTCGGCAACCGCATCCAGCACGCCCTGCGGGCTTATACTCCGGTGGAGCAGAAGGGCCTGCGGGCGGCCGCAGCCTCGTTCCGCGAGAACCCGGCCTTCGACACCGCCGGGACGATCCAGGCGCTGGGCGTCGGCGAGGCGCTGGTCTCGGTGCTCGACGAGAAGGGCGCGCCCACGATGGTCGCTCGGACCCTGGTGCGGCCGCCGAGCTCGCGCCTGGGCCCAGTGACGCCGCCCGAACGCGCCGCGACCATGGCGGCCAGCCCGCTGCGCGGGACCTACGACCGGGCCATGGACCGCGAATCCGCCTTCGAGATGCTGAAGGCCCGCGCCGAGGCCGCCCAGGCCAAGGTCGAGGCCCCGCCGCCCCGCTCCGCCCGCGAACGCGAACCGGAGTACGAACGCGAACGCGCGCCCCGCGCCCGGACCCGCACCCGCGAGGGCGCCGGCGAAGCCTTCGCCAAGTCCCTGATGCGCGCCGTCGGCAGCCAGATCGGCCGCGAGATCATGCGCGGGGTGCTGGGCGGGCTCAGGCGGCGGTAGTCGAGCGCAAGCGCCACAACACCACCGTCATCCCGGCCGAAGAGCCGGGACCCAGGGTCTTGCGCGGCGCGCTGGGTCCCGGATCGGCGCCTCGCGCCGTCCGGGATGACGAGATGGACTACCGCGGCGGCATCCGGATGGCGCCGTCGAGGCGGACGTGTTCGCCGTTGAAATAGCCGTTGCGGCACATCTCCAGCGCCAGCGAGGCGTACTCTTCCGGCAGGCCGAGGCGCTTCGGGAAGGGCACCGAGGCGGCCAGGGCGGCCTTCACGTTCTCCGGCGCGGCGTTCATCAGCGGGGTGTTGAAGATGCCCGGCAGGATGGTGTTCACCCGCACGCCGTCGTTCATCAGGTCGCGGGCGATCGGCAGGGTCATGCCGACCACGCCGCCCTTGGAGGCCGAATAGGCCGCCTGGCCCACCTGGCCGTCGACCGCCGCCACCGAGGCGGTATTGACGATCACCCCGCGCTCGCCGCCCTCCAGGGGCTCGAGGCTCAGCATGCCGGCCGCCGACTTGGCGATGCAGCGGAAGGTGCCGATCAGGTTGATCTGGATGATGGTCTCGAAGATCTGCATCGGGTGAGCCTTGATCTCCCCCGTGGTCTTGTCGCGGCTGGCGGTCTTGGCGGCGAAGCCGGTGCCGGCGCAGTTGATCAGGATGCGCTCCTGGCCGTGGGCCTCGCGGGCCTTGGCGAAGGCGGCGTCGACCTCTTCTTCCTTGGTGACGTTGACCTTGCAGAAGACGCCGCCCACCTCTTTGGCGACGGCTTCGCCCTTCTGCTCGTTCATGTCGAAGATGGCGACCTTCACCCCGTGCGCGGCCAGCGCGCGGACAGTGGCTTCACCGAGGCCGGAGGCTCCGCCGGTGACGATCGCGGCGACGGATCCGTTGAGTTCCATGGACGCCCTGCTCCCGATTGCGTTTAGATAAAGAAGAGGAGGCGGCAAGGCTTAGCCCCATGAGCACCGGTTCAAAAGCGTCACCCGACGTCAAGGCGGCCGATTTCGACCCGCGCCGGCCGATCGATCCATCGCGGGCGCTGGTCCCGGCCGTGGTGCAGGTCAACGAACAGCGGGTGCGGCAGGGCTTCTGGCCGAAACTGCGCAAGGTGGCGACCAAGATCCCGTTCGCCTCGGACCTGGTCAGCGTCTGGTACTGCGCGCGCGATCCGGAGACGCCCACGCCCGCCAAGGGGATGATGCTGGCCGCGCTGGCCTATTTCGTCCTGCCGGCCGACGCCATTCCCGACGTCCTGGCGATGATCGGCTACACCGACGATGCGGCGGTGATCGCCACCCTGCTGGCGCTGGTCGGCTCCAACGTGAAGGTCCGCCACCGCCTGGCCGCCAAGGCCTTCCTGGAACGGATGGCGCGGGAGCCCTGATCCCGCTCATCCGGGCGGAGCTTAGATCAGCTCTCGTCCCCCAGCCGCTTGGCCGCCTGGGCCAGGCGGTGCTCGCGCCAGGTGATGAACAGGGTCGAGGCCACCACGATGGCGGCGCCGACCAGGGTCCAGACGCCGGGGACGTCGTGGAACAGCACGAAGCCGATGGCGGCGGCGAACACCAGGCGGATGTAATCGATTGGGGCCATGGCGGCCGCGTCGCCGATGCTCATGCCCTTGATGTAGCAGCCCTGGGTGATGGTCCCGATCACCCCCATGGCGCAGAGCAGGACCAGGTCCATGGGCGCAGGCCAGCGCCAGACGAACAGCGCCCCCGGCAGGGCGAAGACCACGCCCAGCGTCGCCGACCAGACCAGCAGCACCATGGGCGAGTGGTCGCGGGTCATCACCTTCATGCCGGTGATGGTCAGGGCGAACAGGAACGACGCGGCGAGCATCGCCAGCGCCGGCAGGCCCACCGCGAACTCGCCCCCGGCGCCCGGCCGGATCATCACCAGCACCCCGAGGAAGCCGACCACCGCGGCGGCGATCCGCATCGGCCCCACCGTCTCGCGCACCACGAAGGCGGCGAGCGGCACCATCCAGAGCGTGCGCGTGAACGACAGCGCGTTGGCGTCGGCCAGCGGCATCTTCTGGAAGGCGTAGAAGGACAGGATCATCCCCAGCGTCCCCGCGCTGGCCCGGAAGATCAGGATCCCCGGCCGGGTGGTGGCGAAGGCCGCCCCGCGCCGCTGGAGGATGATCGGCAGCAGGACGATGAAGCCCGCCACCTGCCGGTAGAAGGTCTGCAGCGCGGCCGGATAGTCGTCGCCCAGGTACTTGATGAGCGTCGTCATCACCGTGAACCCGAGCGCCGAGGCCACCATCCACAGCGCGCCGTGGAGGTTGGGCGTCAGCCGGCCGGCGCCCGGCGCGTCGGCGCTCACGAGCCCTGCTGGGGCGTCTGGTCCAGGCCCAGCATCATGGCGAAGGGCGAGGTGGCGTTGGGGTCCCAGGCGTGGCGGCTGCCCACGGTGATGCCGCCGTCGACGACGATGTGCGTGCCCGAGACGAAGGCGCCGGCGTCGGAGGCCAGGTACAGCGCCGCCTCGGCGATATCCGACGGCAGGCCGGCCTTGGGAATCGGCTGCACCGTGCCGCCCATCTCGGCCACCCGGGCGGCCATCTGGTCGGCGACCTCGCGCGGGAGCCCCATGGAGGCGCCGAAGATCGAGGTGGCGATCAGCCCGGGGCAGATGGCGTTGACGCGGATCTTCTGCGGCGAGAGCTGGGCGGCGGCGACCTTGCTCATGTGCAGCACCGCGGCCTTGGCCGAGGAATAGGCGATCGGGCCCCAGCCGGCCTGCATGCCGGCGATGGAGGCGGTGTTGATGATGGCGCCGCCGCCGCGCTCCAGCATCAGCGGGACGGCGTGCTTCATGCCCAGCGCCGGGCCGCGCACCAGCACCGAATAAATCCAGTCCCAGCGCTCGGCCTCGATCTCGACGATCTGGCGCATGCCGTCGCTGATGCCGGCGTTGTTGAACAGGATGTCGAGACCGCCGAACTCGCTTTTGGCCAGGGCCATGGCGGCGGCGATCTGGGCCTCGTCGGTGACGTCGCAGCGGGCGTAGCGGACGGCCTGGCCGAACCGCTGCTCCAGGGCGCGGCCCTTCTCGTCCTGGATGTCGGCGGCGACGACCCTGCAGCCCTCGGCGACGAACAGCTCCACCGTGCCCAGGCCGATGCCCGAGGCCGCGCCGGTGATGACCGCGACCTTCCCGTCCAGACGTCCCGCCATCCGCCGTCCTCCCGCTTCTCGATTGTGGGAGCGCGTCCCGACCGCAGGACGCGCTCCAGGTTACCGGCGTTCAGTAACGGGCGACGGGGCCTCAGTCGATAGTCACCACCACCTTGCCCATGGCCTTGCGGCTGGCCAGGTGGGTGATGGCGTCGGCCGCCTTCTCCAGCGGGAACTTCTCGGACACGTGCGGCCGGATCTTGCCCTGGCTGTAGAGCTCCAGCAGCTCCTCCACGTCGGCGCGGTAGTTGGCCGGCTCGTTGTTGGTGAAGGCGCCCCAGAAGACGCCTACGATGTCCGCGCCCTTCAGCAGCGGCAGGTTCAGCGGCAGGCGCGGGATGTCGCCGGCGGCGAAGCCGATGACCAGGTAGCGGCCTTCCCAGGCGATCGAGCGGAACGCCGGCTCGGCGTAGTCGCCGCCGACGGCGTCGTAGATCACGTCCGCGCCCTTGGGGCCGCAGGCGTTCTTGAACAGCTCGGACAGCTGCTTCTGGCCGTCGCGGTCGAAGGGGCCGCGGCCGTAGACCACGCCGTCGTCGGCGCCGTGCTTCTTGGCCAGGTCGACCTTCTCCTGCGTCGAGCAGGCGGCGATCACCCGCGCGCCCATGGCCTTGCCGAGTTCGACGGCCGCCAGGCCGACGCCGCCGGCCGCGCCCAGCACCAGCAGGGTGTGGCCGGGCTTCAGGTGGCCGCGCCGCTTCAGGGCGTAGTGCGAGGTGCCGTAGGTCATGATGAAGGCGGCCGCCTCGTCCCAGGGCATCTTCTCGGGGATGTTGATCAGCTTGGCGGCCGGCAGGGCGATCTCCTCGGCCATGCCGCCCCAGCCGGTGTTGCCCAGCACCCGGTCGCCGACCTTGACGTTGGTCACGCCCTCGCCGACGGCGGTGACGATCCCGGCCACCTCGCCGCCCGGCGAGAACGGCCGCTGCGGCTTGAACTGGTACTTGTCCTCGATGATCAGCACGTCGGGGAAGTTGACGCCGCAGGCCTTGACGTCGATCACCGCGTGGCCGGGCTTGGCCTCGGGCGAGGGCAGCTCGCCCAGCTCCAGGGTCTCCGGACCGCCGATCTGCTTGCTCAGCAACGCCTTCATTCGCGCCTCTCCGCCTTCGGTTTCGCTTTGGCCGCGGACGCTAGCCCAGGCCGGAGCGTGGCGGAAGGCCGGTTTCGAACAATCGTTTGACGCCGCCGGGCGCGGCCGCGCGCCCCCGGTCAGGAACCGGTGAAGCTGCTCAAATAGATCCGGCAGCAACTCGGATCGGCCGCCGGGTGTCGACGCAGCGAGCGGCTCACGATGAAGTGTAGCGGATGGAGCGTCCGTTGGTAGACAGGCCGGGAATTCCTATCTAGCGCCTTTCGAAGGCGCACGGGCGGTCCAGATTTCGCCACGCTGCGGGATGGAAACTCTAAGACTAACCTTTGAGGTCCTGTGTCCCGACTTATCGTCATCTCCAATCGTGTGAATCCCCCCGCCGAAGCCGGCCAGGGCAGCGCCGGGGGCCTCGCCATGGCGCTGGCCGCCGCCTTGCGTGAATCCTCGGGCGTCTGGTTCGGCTGGAGCGGCGAGACGACGGAACTCTTCACCGGCCAGCTGTCGGTGCGGCGCATCGGCGGGGTGACCGTCGCGCTGATCGACCTCGAGGACCAGGACCGGCAGGAGTACTACAACGGCTACGCCAACAAGACGCTGTGGCCGCTGTTCCACTACCGGATGGACCTGGCCGCCTACGAGCGCTCATTCAGCGCCGGCTACGAGCGGGTCAACGAGCGGTTCGCCCAGACCGTCCTGCCGCTGATCGAGCCGGACGACATCATCTGGGTGCAGGACTACCACCTGCTGATGCTGGCCCGGGAGCTGCGCAAGCGGGGCGTGAAGAACCGCATCGGCTTCTTCCTGCACATCCCCTGGCCCGCCCGGCGGGTGTTCACCACCCTGCCCGGCCACGCCGAACTGGCCGAGGCCCTGTTCCACTACGACCTGCTGGGCTTCCAGACGGAGGACCACCGGGACGCCTTCAGCGACTACGCGGTGCACAGCGCCGGCGGCGTGCTGCACGAGGGCGGCGTGGTGGAGGCGTTCGGCCGCAAGGTGCGGATCGGCGCCTTCCCGATCGGCATCGACACGCCCGAGTTCGTCGCCGCGGTCCAGAGCGAGCCCGCGCGCGAGCATTTCACCCGCATGCGCGACAGCCTGGCGGGCCGCAGGATGATCCTGGGCGTCGACCGGCTGGACTATTCCAAGGGCCTGGAGGAGCGGTTCCTGGCCTATGAACAGTTCCTGGCCGACAACCCGGACCAGCACGAGAAGCTGTTCCTGCTGCAGATCGCCACCTCCACCCGCGGCGAGGTGGAGGCCTACCAGGACATACGCGCCAAGCTGGACACCGTCTCCGGCCGCATCAACGGCGAGTTCGCCAGCGTCGACTGGGTGCCGATCCGCTACGTCAACCGGGCCTACCGCCGGGACGAGCTGGCCGGCGTCTACCGGGCCGCGCACATCGGCCTGGTGACCCCGCTGCGCGACGGCATGAACCTGGTGGCCAAGGAGTATGTCGCCGCCCAGGATCCCGCCGATCCCGGCGTGCTGATCCTCTCCGAATTCGCCGGCGCCGCCGAGCAGATGAAGGAGGCGCTGATCGTCAACCCGTTCAGCCGCGAGGACGTGGCCGAGGCGATCAAGCGGGGGCTGGCCATGCCGCGCGAGGAGCGGCTGCGCCGCTGGGAGAGCCTGATGCACGGGGTCGCCACCCAGGACGTCGCCGCCTGGCGCGACAGCTTCGTCGAGGCGCTCACCGGCGCGCCGGCGGAGGCGCCGACGCTGCAGCCGGTGGGATGAGCCTCAGCGCCGGGGCGTCTCGGCGCAGTTCCCCTCTATCCCCTCGCCGGCGAACGCGCGGCGCACGAACGGCGTGGAGTCCTGGCGCGAGCCGTTGACGGCGCCAGAATGGTCGAGCTCCGGATAGAGCCGCCACTCGATCCGGGCGCCGGCGGCGCAGGCGTCGCGCACCAGGGCTTCCTGCATCGGCTGGGGCACGTCCTCGTCCTTGCCGCCGGTGCCCATGAAGACCGGATGGTCGATCTTCAGCGTCGGATAGCCCATCAGGCCGTAGGCCCGCGTCAGCAAGTCGGTCGGGTCGCTGCGGAAGGTGGAGTTGAAGGTCAGCTTCTCGGCGGCGGTCCGCTCGAAGATGGCGTTGATGCACTCCGAGGCGCCCGCCTCCGTCACCCGCAGGCCCGCGTCGGTGAGCAGGTCCTCGAAACGGACGGACGGGTCCATCTGCCTGACCAGGTAGAGCATCAGCAGGGTGTAACCGAGCGTCGGGGCGAACTCGTCCTTCGGCCGGGCGGCCAGCAGGCGGGCCTGCACCTCGGGCGAGAAGTAGGGCGTGCCGGTCGCCACCGTGCCGCGGACGTCGAGCTCGGGCGCGTAGGTCTTCGCGTAGCCGGCCGTGGCGAAGGCCGCCCCGCCGCCCTGCGACTGGCCGATCAGCACCACCTTCTTCGAGACGCCCAGCTTCTCGCCCTGCACCGCGCGGATGCTGTCGAGGACGCTGTAGGCCGCCGGGCGCGTGGCCAGGTAGGGATGGCCGCCCGGCACGCCCAGGCCCTGGTAGTCGGAGGCCACCACCGCATAGCCCTGGTCCAGCCAGTGGTTGAGGTAGGTGACGTCGCGCTGGCTGCGGCCGGCCCAGGACGGGGCGCAGACGTCGGCGACGCCGACGGTGCCGTGCGCCCACGCCAGCAGCGGCCAGCCGCCGGCCGGCGGTTCGCCCTTCGGCAGGAACAGGGCGCCGGAGACATAGGTGCGGCCCTGGCCGTCCAGCCCGTCCGTCGTGGTGTGCAGGATGCGCAGGGCGCGCCCGGCGCTGGCCAGCGTCAGCTTCTCCGGCAGGGGCTCGGTGCGCAGCATGGCGCCCGGCCGGTCCGTCAGGGGCTCGTTCCAGAGGTAGAAGTCCGACACCCCGCCGTCGCCCTGCTTCGGATCGGGCGTCGCGGCGCCGGCGGGCGCTGCGAAGACGGCCAGGGCGGCCAGGGCCGCCGGAACGCTGCGGAACATGTCGATTTCCTTCGAAGCTCGAGCCGCCACGTTGCCACGCTTGACCCTGGGAGCGTCAAACCGCCCCGCGCAATTGGCGCTTAAGGCCCTTGGCCCCTATATTCGCCGGCCGCAGCCGAGACGATCCGTGACCATCACCCTCGACCTTTCCCACGCGCCCGCCGCCGCGCCGGCGCCGGCCAAGCCGAACCTGACGGGGCTGACCCGCCAGGGTCTGGCGGCCGCCCTGGTCGACGCCGGGGTCGTACGGCCGGACAAGGCGCGGATGCGCGCCTCGCAGATCTGGCGCTGGATCCACCACTACGGCGTCACCGACTTTTCCGCGATGACCGACGTCGCCAAGGAGACCCGCGCCGCGCTGGCCGAGGCCTTCACCCTGGCGCGGCCCGAGGTGGTGGAACGGCAGGTGTCCAAGGACGGCACCCGCAAGTGGCTGATCCGGATGGCCCCCGGCATCGAGGTGGAAACGGTCTACATCCCCGATGTCGGCCGGGCCGGCGCGCTGTGCGTCTCCAGCCAGGTCGGCTGCACGCTCAACTGCACCTTCTGCCACACCGGCACCCAGCCCTTGGTGCGCAACCTGACGGCGGCCGAGATCGTCGCCCAGGTGCAGGTGGCCCGCGACGACCTTTCCGAATGGCCCTCGCCCAAGGAGGACCGGCGGCTCTCCAACGTCGTCTTCATGGGCATGGGCGAGCCGCTCTACAATCTCGACAACGTCGCCGACGCCATCGACATCATCGCCGACAACGAGGGCATCGCCATCTCCCGGCGGCGGATCACCGTCTCCACCTCCGGCGTGGTCCCGCAGCTGAAGGCGCTGGGCGAGCGCACCCAGGCCATGCTGGCCATCTCGCTGCACGCCACCAACGACGAGCTGCGCGAGAAGCTGGTGCCGCTGAACAGGAAGTACCCGATCGCCGAGCTGATGGCCGAGATCCGGGCCTTCCCGGGCCTGTCCAACGCCAAGCGGGTGACCTTCGAGTACGTGATGCTGAAGGGCGTCAACGACAGCCCCGCCGAGGCCAAAGCGCTGGTCAAGCTGATGCAGGGCATCCCGGCCAAGATCAACCTGATCCCCTTCAACCCCTGGCCGGGCAGCCCCTACGAGTGCTCGGACTGGAAGACCATCGAGGCGTTCGCGGCGATCCTGAACCGCGCCGGCTACGCCTCGCCGATCCGCACGCCCAGGGGCCGCGACATCCTCGCCGCCTGCGGCCAGCTGAAGAGCGAGAGCGAGAAGCTGCGCGCCAGCGCCCGCAGGGCCGCGCAACGGGCGGCGGCGGAGTAGCCCCCGCGTCGCTGCGCCCCCTAGCGGCGGCGCGCCTTCGCGGGTAACTCCGCTATATGCCCAGCTCGCCCGAGATCCAGGCCTTCGCGCAAGGATTCCCGCTCACCCTGCTGCACGCAGGCGTGACCCTGGCCCTGCTGTTCCTGGGAGCGACCCTCTACGTCCTGCTCACGCCGCACCGGGAGATCGCCCTGATCCGCGAGGGCAACGCGGCCGCGGCCGTCTCTCTCGGCGGCGTGCTGCTGGGGCTGGCCATGCCGCTGGCGGTCTCGCTGCAGGCTTCGACCTCGCTGGTGGAGATCGGCATCTGGGGCGTCTCGACCGTCGTCGTGCAGCTGCTGGTGTTCCGGCTGATCGACTTCATCCTGCACGGCCTGCCCCAGCGGATCGGCGAGGGCGAGATGTCGGCCGCCGCCATGCTGGTGGGCGCCAAGCTCGCCACGGCCCTGATCCTGGCCGCCGCCGTCTCCGGCTGACCTGAGATGAAGTTCCCCAAGCTCCCCGACTGGCTGGTCTACTCCGCCGCGGTGGGCGCGCTGCTGATCGCCGCCGTCGGTCGGCAGGAGCGGACCGACGCGCCCGAGGCGCCGCCGCCCTTCCCGGAGGAGGAGGGCGCGCCGCTGGGACCTGCGACGCCGTTCGACCCCTCGGTGCTCGTCGAGGTGCCCGCCCAGGCCCAGCCGGGCGTCGGCACCGCCTTCTCGATCTCCGACGACGGCGTCTGGCTGACCGCCCGCCACGTGGTGGACGGTTGCGCCACCACCGCCATCGTGGTCGGCGAGGGCCGGGGCGTGGCGGCCAAGGTGCATGTCGATCCGCGCAGCGAGGCGGCGATCCTGATCACCGAGGGCGGGGCGCCGGCCCTGCCGCTGGGCCTGGACCAGCCGCTGCGCCGCGGCGAGCGGGCCTTCCATCCCGGCTTCCCGCAGGGCCAGCCGGGCGAGGCGACCTCGCGCCTCATCGGCCGCGAGACGCTGGTCGTGCGAGGAAGAGGCGCGCGGACCGAGCCGGTGCTGGCCTGGACCGAGACCGGGCGCACGGACAACCTGACCGGCACGCTCGCCGGCCTCTCCGGCGCGCCGGCGCTGGACGCCGAGGGGCGGGTGATCGGGGTGACCGTCGCCGAGGCGCCGCGGCGGGGCCGCATCTACACCACCGCGCCCGAGACGGTCCGCGCCACGCTCGCCACCATCGAGGCGCCGCCCGAGGCCGCGCCGCTTCCCGAGCCGATCACGCCTGACAACTACGGCCGCACCGCCGACGCCCTGCGCCGCAACCTGCGCGTCGCGCAGGTGATGTGCCTGGCCTGAGGCGGGCGCGCGCTCAGCTCGCCGGCGCGGGGACGGGCGCGGGCTCGGTCCTCGCCTTCCCCTGCCGGGCGGCGACCATGAAGGCCAGCACGATCCCCACGATCCCGATCAGCGTCGAATAGCCGAAGAAGGCGAGGTAGCCCGCGCCCAGGGCGTGAGGGGTCACGCCCGACTTCTCCATCGCCTGGGCGTAGGCGTCGGGCGGGGTTCGGGCGAAGAGGCCGGTCAGGCCCGCGAAGAGGCCGCCGCCGTCGGCGCTGGCCGCCGCGCCCTCGACGATCCGGCCCGACTGCGAGGCGACCAGCTTGCCCGGCAGGGCGTAGAGCGAGGAGAACAGGGCGTACTGGGTGGCGGTGAAGCCCGCCGAGGTGAGGCTGGACATGTAGGCGATCAGGCAGGTGCCGGAGAGGCCCGAGGCCACGTTGTCGATGCCGATGGCGATGAACAGCGCCGGCAGGCTCGAGCCCTGCAGCGCCAGCCAGGCGAAGACCAGGTTGCTCAAGGGCCCCGCGAAGGCGCCGATCACCAGCGCCCGCAGAAGCCCGAGGCGGGCGACGGCGAATCCGCCCAGGCCCACGCCCAGCACCGACATGATCACCCCGAACACCTTCCGCACCTCGGCGATCTCGGTCTTGGAGTAGCCGAGGTCGGCGTAGAACGGGTTCATGATGTTCAGCACGAAGTCCGGCAGCCGGTAGAGGCAGATCATGGCCAGGATCAGCGCGGCGACGCCCTTGTAGCGGGCGAAGAAGTCGCGCAGCGGGTCGCCGAGCGCGGCGAACAGGTAGACGCCGGGCCGCGTCCGCACCCCCGGCAACGGCGAGGCCGCCAGGGCGATGATCACCAGACCGACCAGCACCGCCGCCAGCTGGAAGAAGACGCCCTGCGGCTTCATCTCCCAGGCGGAGAGGATGGCCTCGCCCGCCCCCGGCAGCCCTATCGCGCGAAGCCCGGCCGCGAGCAGGGAGGCGTCCGCCGCCAGGCCGGAGCCCAGCACCAGCGCCGCAAGGGCGAACAGGGCCAGCCGCGCCAGCCATTCGGGGATCTCGCGGGCCGGCCGCGAGGGCAGGCCCTCGGCGTGGATCGGACGGATCAGGTGGTCCTTCTCCTTGGGCGCGGCCAGGGCGCCGCCGACGCCGACCAGCATCAGGGCGGCCATCACCCCGTAGGAGATGTTCCAGTTGAAGGCGTCGGCCAGCAGCAGCGGCGCCGCGCCGGCGGTGATCATCGCGATCCGGTAGCCCCACTGGTAGGCGGCCGCCATGGCGCCCTGCTTCTCGGTGGAGGCGGCCTCGATCCGCCAGGCGTCGATGACGATGTCCTGGGTCGCGGCGGTGAAGCCGACGAACACCGCGAAGGCCGCCATCAGTCCCAGGCTGGCGGCCGGGTTGGTCCCGGAGATCAGCCACAGGCCGAGCATCACCAGCCCCTGGGTGACGATCATCCACGAGCGGCGGTGGCCCAGCCACTTGTTCAGCACCGGCACGCGGGTGCGGTCGATCAGCGGGGCCCAGAGGAACTTCAGCGAGTAGGCCAGCGTCGCCAGGCTGAAGATGGCGATCACCTTCAGCGACAGGCCCGCGTCCCGCAGCCAGAGCGACAGGGTGTCGAAGATCAAGAGGTTCGGCAGGCCCGAGGCGAACCCCAGCGCCAGCATGACCAGGCTGCGGCGCTCCAGGTAGACGGCCAGGGCGCCGAGGGTGCTGGTCTTCTGTTCGGGCGTGGCTTCGGCGGTCATCGGGCCTCCGGCGGCGGGGTTTCCTCGCCCCCGCGCAGGCCGCCGAAGTTGGCGTGCGCCGCGCGCTGCGTCCAGCGGGCGCTAAGTCGCGGGGCGCTACCCCGCCCGCGCGCGCTCGGGCCGTCCGGTCCAGCCGGGCCGGGTCCAGCGGGCCAGGGCGGCGCGCAGGGCGGGCGGCGAGAGCGGCTTGACCAGGAAGTCGTCCATGCCGGCGGCCAGGCAGGCGTGGCGGTCGTCCTCGAAGGCGTTGGCGGTCAGCGCCACGATCGGCGTCGAGACGCCGGCCTTGCGCAGGGCCCGGGCGGCGTCGACGCCTGAGAGACCGGGCATCCGCATGTCCATCAGCACCAGGTCGAAGGGCGCCAGCTCCGCCGCCTCCAGCGCCGCCTGGCCGCTCGGCACGTGGGTGACGGCGCAGCCTTCGCGGGTCAGCAGGGCCCGGGCGAGGAGCGCATTGACGGGGTTGTCCTCGACCAGGAGCACGCGGGCGCCCGGGGCGATGGCGGGGGCGTCCCGCTCGTCGTCGTCGTGGCCCTTGCCGGCCGGCCCGCCGCCTCCGGCGGCCAGCACCCGCTCGGCCAGCGAGGTGCGGCGGAGCGGCTTGATGAGGTAGCCGGCGAATCCGGCCTGGCGGTAGCGGTCGATCCGGTCGCGCTGGGCCAGGTCCAGCAGCACCAGGGCGGTGCGCCCGGATGGGCGGCGCAGGGTGCGCGCGCCGTCGGAAAGGGCATGATCGAGCAACAGAACGTCGTCCGGGCCGGTGCTGGCGAGCAGGTCCTCGGCGGCCTCGGCGACGATCGCGCGCGCCCCGCAGGCCTCGAGCTGGCGGCGGGCCGCTTCGCGGACGATGGGATTGGGCGAGGCCAGGCCGACCGTCCGGCCGGCCAACGGCGGCTCAGGCTCCGAGGCCGCGATGCGCTCGAAGGCGGCCTCGAACCAGAAGGCGGCGCCGCCGCCGTCGGCGGCTCCGACGCCCACCTCGCCGTCCATGGCCGCCGCCAGGCTGCGGGCGATGGCCAGGCCAAGGCCCGCGCCGCCGAGCTGGGCGCCGTGGGCCGGATCGGCCTGGGCGAAGGCCTCGAAGATGCGCGCGCGGGCCTTGGGCGCGACGCCGGGGCCGGTGTCCTCGACCAGGAACCGCAGCCGCCCGCCCGGCCTGGCCTCGACGCTCAGCAGGGCGCCGCCGGTCTCCGTGAACTTGACGGCGTTGCCGGCGAAGTTGAGCAGGATCTGCCGCAGCCGGCCCTCGTCGGCGAGGATCTGGCCGATCCCGGCCGGGGCGGCCCAGGCGATCTCCAGCCCCTTCTCCTGGGCCCTGGGGCTGAGCAGTTCGCAGACCGAGCGCAGCAGGGCTTCGACGTCCATCGCAGCCGGGCGCAGTTCGACCTTGCCGGCTCCGAGGCGGGCGAAGTCCAGGACGTCGTTGACCAGCGACAGCAGGTGCTCGCCGCTCTCGCGCAACGCGCCCACGTAGGCGCGCTGTTCGGCCGTCAGCCGGGTGCCCTCCAGGAGGCGCGCCATGCCCAGCACGCCGTTCAGGGGCGTGCGGAACTCGTGGCTCAGCGAGGCCAGCTCCTCGGCGCTCACGGCGTTCGGCCGCGGCCGGCGCTTGGGTGTCGACGTCATCGGCCCCGCTGTAGCCCGGACCGGCTTAACGGGTCGTGTGCCCTCAGGCCTCGCTGCGGGCCATGTCCTGGGCCAGGGCGAGCAGGGCGGCCCGGCTGCGCGGGTTGCGGATCGCGGCGAAGGCGCGGGCCACTTCCAGCGCGCCCGGCACGGCCAGGGCCGCGAAGACCTCGTCGTCGCCCGCGCTGGTCTCGTCCTCGCCGACCAACCAGCCGACGCTGGTCTCCAGCGCCGCGGCGATCGCCACCAGCTTGGAGCCGGAGACCCGGTTGGCGCCGCGCTCGTACTTCTGGACCTGTTGGAAGGAGACGCCGATCCGCGTGGCGAGCTCGGTCTGACTCATCTTGAGGTAGATTCTCCGTGACCGAATTCGGGCGCCGATCGCCACATCCACGACATCTGGCCGATCTGAATCTCGGTCTTCCATCCCACCCCCCCGGGACAACTGCATGCACGTGCGATAGAGTAAGTAGACGAAAGTGCGTGTGAGTCCTTATTGTTCTCGCTATGCGCGAGGCTGACGTAACGCAAGACCCGAAGATCGAGCTCTTGACGCCGCGAGAGCGCGAATGCCTGCGCCTCGTCGATCAGCATCTCTCCTCCAAGCAGATCGCCCGCCAGCTGGGGATGTCGAAGACATCGGTCGACACCTACTGCGACCGCGCGCGCCGCAAGCTCGGGGTCGGCGACCGCTACCAGGCCGCACGGCTGCTGGCGCGGCACGACCAGGCCGCGCCTGTCCTGACCGGATCAGGACAGGATGCGATCAGGACAGACAGCCCCGCCGACCCGTGGCCGGATCGCCCCAGTTCGGGAGGAGCGATCCATGGACACCTTCGAGAAGACCTGCGGCGACCGTACGGCCATCCACCAAGCCATCCAGCTGAGGGCGGAGATCGAGTCCTTCCAGAGCCGCTGGCCCACCCAGGAGCCGCGGCGCCTGGAGGAGGAGCCGATGCCGACCTTCTCGTGGCAGCAGCTCGAGCGGCAGCTCTTCGATCTGGCGGCTACACCCGCTCAGGCGGAGCTGGCGGAGCATCTCGTCTCGGCCACCCGCAAGATGTCGCGCTTCAAACCGCCGGAAATGGTGTTGCGCGAGATCCTCTGCCTGACCTGGGTGCTGCTGGACGAGAACTTCCGGCCGGGCGAGGAGCTGGAGGACTCCATGGCCTAGGAGTCACCGCGCGCCTGGGGATCATCCTGGGCATGGCGGTCGCCTCGGCGCTGGCCTTCGGGGCCATCCTCGCCGGCCTCCAGGCCCTCAAGACCCTGGTCTAAACCAAGCCGAAACCCTTTCGGCCCACCTCGAAATAACCCCGATACACGAAAACCATCTGAGCGCGCCGCGGACGGGCGGCGCGAAGGAGCCGACTCATGCTCAAGCAACGCCGGCAGTTCGCCGAACAAGTCGCCACCAGCCTGTTCGAGGCCGAGGACGCCATCGACGCCGCGCTCGCCAAGTGCGCGGCCCTGGCCGGGGTCATGCCGCTGCGCCGCAAGGAAGCCGGCCTCTCGGCCCTGGTGGGCCAGGATGCGGTGGAATGGACCAGCCGCTCGATCGCCGCCCTCGCCGAAGCCCGCCGGGCGATCTGCGAGGCCCACAAGCAGCTCGACGAAGCCAAGACCCAGATCGGTCTGGGCGCCGTGACGATGAATGACGCGGGCGCCACGAAGCCGCCGTCGGGGGCGCTCATCCGCCCCAACCTCCGGCAGGTCGACGCCGCCTAGCCGGCGCGACAGCCGACTTGAATTCCGGCCCGAGGGCTGCGCAAGTCGAGCGGCTCGACCACTCGGCTTGCAACCCTCGGATGCTCGTCTCCACGATCGGCAACATCGTCCAGTTCACGATCTGCTTCCTCGCCCTCTGGCGGGGCGGCCGAGATGAACGGATCGTCGCTGCGGCCCTGCTGGCCAACACTCTCGCCAGCAAGCTCGCCGTCAGCAGCGACTGGGTCGAGCCGGAGTACCTGGTGCTGGTCGCCGACATGGCGCTGCTGACGGTGCTCGTCACGCTGGCGCTCAGGACGACGCGGTGGTGGGTCCTCTGGTGCGCGGCGTTCGAGTTGCTGATCGTGATCACTCACGTGGCGATCGTCGTCGATCCCACGGTCCGGGCGCGCAGCTACGTCACCGGCATGATCATCTGGAGCTACATGGTGCTGTTGCCCCTCGGCTTCGGCGCCTGGGAGACCTGGCGCGGGGCCGGTCGCAGGCAGGCCCCGTCCTAGCGGTCCGCAGGGCGCCAGGTCACCGGGGCGCGTCAGCCCAGCGCGGCCGCCGCCGCCGGCGCGCCGACCCGCCGGTAGATCAGCGCCTCGGCGACGTGGACGCGCCGCACCGCGCCGGCGCCCTCCAGGTCGGCGATGGTGCGGGCCAGACGCAGGGTGCGGGTCCAGCCGCGGGCGGTGAGGCCGCCGGCCTCGGCGGCTCTCGAGAGCAGCGACCGGGCGGGCGCGTCGAGGGCGCAGATGGCCTCCAGCCAGTCGCCGTCGGCCTGAGCGTTGAGGGGCGGCGCGCCGCTCCCGGCGCCGGCCGCGCGCTCGCCCGACAGCGCCCGGGCGGCGGCGACCCGCGCCGCGGCCTCGGCG
The DNA here is from genome assembly GCF_042681205.1 of Phenylobacterium terrae. Classification (NCBI taxonomy): domain Bacteria; kingdom Pseudomonadati; phylum Pseudomonadota; class Alphaproteobacteria; order Caulobacterales; family Caulobacteraceae; genus Phenylobacterium; species Phenylobacterium terrae. The sequence goes on along the minus strand of NZ_JBHUEY010000001.1, from coordinate 1,640,897 downwards.
GTGCCCTCGGCCGGCGGCGGCAGGGCCAGGTCCGCCGCGGTGACCGGCGGCACCTCGATCTGCAGGTCGATGCGGTCCATCAGCGGGCCCGAGACCCGGCGCTGGTAGTCGCCCTGGCAGCGCGGCGCACGTCCGCAGGCGCCCTTGCCGGCCCCGCCCAGGCCGCAGCGGCAGGGGTTCATCGCCGCCACAAGCTGGAACCTGGCCGGATAGCGCACGTGGGCGTTGGCCCGGGCGACCATCACCTCGCCGGTCTCCAGCGGCTGGCGCAGCGAATCCAGCGCCTGGGCCGAGAACTCCGGCAGCTCGTCGAGGAACAGCACGCCGTTGTGCGCCAGCGAGACCTCGCCCGGCTTGGCGCGCAGGCCGCCGCCGGTGAGCGCGGCCATGCTGGCCGAGTGGTGGGGCGCGCGGAACGGCCGGGCCCTCGTCAGCTCGCCCTTGGCGATCAGGCCGGCCACCGAGTGGACCATGGAGGTCTGCAGCAGCTCCTCCGGGGAGAGCGGCGGAAGCAGGCCCGGCAGCCGCTGGGCCATCATCGACTTGCCCGAGCCGGGCGGGCCGACGAAGGAGATGTTGTGGCCGCCGGCCGCGGCGATCTCCAGCGCCCGCTTGGCGTTCTCCTGGCCCTTCACCTCGCGCAGGTCCGGGACCCGCTCGCCGTCGCGCATCCGGCCGGGTTCCGGCGCGGCCAGGATCTGCCCGCCGCGGAAGTGGTTGACGATGGCGATGAGCGACGGGGCGGCGAGGATCTTGGTCTCGCCGGCCCAGGCCGCTTCCGGGCCGCAGGCCTCCGGGCAGATCAGGCCCAGCCCCATGCCGCCGGCCGCGATCGCCGCCGGCAGCGCGCCGGCGACGCCGACGATCCGCCCGTCGAGGGACAGCTCGCCCATGGCGGCCCACTCGTTCAGGACGTCCGGCGGCAGGACCCCCATGCCGGCCATCACGGCCAGGGCGATCGGCAGGTCGTAGTGGCTGCCTTCCTTGGGCAGGTCGGCGGGGGCGAGGTTGGCGATGATCCGCTTGCCCGGCAGCGACAGGCCGAGCCCCATGAAGGCGGCCCGCACCCGCTCGCGGCTCTCGGCGACGGCCTTGCCGCCCAGGCCGACGAGGACGAAGGCGTGTTCGCCGCGGGTGAACTGGACCTCGACGTCGACGCGGCGGGCCTCGACGCCCTCGAACGCGACGGTGACGACCCGCGCCGCCATCTCCCCTCCCACGCCGAAAAAGTCCTTAGTTATCCACATCCTGAGCACGCAGGACGGCTCAGATCAAGAACAAATATCGAACTTACCGGGAAAGCGAGACGGTTCTGTAACTTAGACGTGCAACCGGCGTGCGGGACTCAGCCTTCCGCCCGAAGCGCCTCAATCCGCTGCCACATGAGGTCGGTGGCGTCGACGCCGGTGAACCGCTTCAGCTGCTGGGCGCCGGTCGGCGAGGTGACGTTGATCTCGGTGAGGAAGTCGCCGATGACGTCGATGCCCACGAACAGCAGGCCCCGGCGCTTCAGCTCCGGCCCGATGATCCCGCACAGCTCCAGGTCGCGCGCCGTCAGCTCGACCGGCTGGGCCGTTCCGCCCACCCGCAGGTTCGAGCGCACCTGCCCGGCGTTGGGCACCCGGTTGATCGCCCCCACCGGCTCGCCGTCCACCAGCAGGATCCGCTTGTCGCCCTTGGAGACGGCGGGGAGGAACTTCTGGGCGATCAGCGGCTCGCGGCCGATCATCGCGTGCAGGTCGAGCATGGCGTCGAGATTGGGATCGTCGGCCATCAGCCGCGCCACGCCGGAGCCGCCGCCGCCGTAGAGGGGCTTGAGCACGATGTCCTTGTGGCGTTCGCGGAAGTCGTAGATCGCCGCCACGTCGGAGGTGATCAGGGTCGGCGGCTGGACGCCGGGAAAGCCGGTCACGAACAGCTTCTCGGGCGCGTTGCGCACCTCGGCCGGGTTGTTCACCACCAGGGTCTTCGGATGGATCCGCTCCAGGAAGTGGGTGGTGGTGATGTAGGCCATGTCGAACGGCGGATCCTGGCGCAGCAGGACGACGTCGTAGTCCGAGAGGTCCACCCGCTGTTCGGCGCCGAACGTGGCGTGCGCGCCCTTCACCGGCTGGACGGTCACCGTCCGGCCGCGGGCGGTCACCCGGCCGTCCTCGAGGGACAGCTTGTCGGGCGTGTAGACGAACAGGCTGTGCCCCCGGTCCTGGGCCGAGAGCATCATCAGGAAGGTCGTATCGCCCTCGATGTTGATCCCTTCCAGGGGGTCCATCTGGACGGCGACCTTCAGGCTCATGGGGCTCTCCTCACAGCGAAGGTGAGGAGATAGGCCCGCGAAGCCCCCGGCGCTAGTTCAGCCGGAGCCGAACCCGTTCGCGCTGGGCGCGGGCGGCCAGCGCCGCGCCGCCGTCGAGGGTGGTCGCCTTGGCGAGCGCCTCGAGCGCGCCGGCCAGCGCCCCCTGCCCTTCGCGGGCGGCGGCGACGTCCAGCCAGGGCCGGTGGTCCTTGGGATCCAGCAGGGCCCGGCGCAGGGCGGCGCGCTCGGCGCGGGCGAAGTCCTTCACCGCCGCCGCGCGGGCGAAGATGTTGTTCTGCAGCCGAATCAGCACGGCCCGGTCGGGCACCGGCGCCATCAGCCGGTCGAGCCGGTCGGCGACGTTGGGAGTCAGGCCTGCGTGCAGCGCCCGGCGGGTGAGCTCGGACGGCAGCACCACCCGGCCCTCGCTGAACGGGTCGAGCGCCAGCGGGCCTTCGTCGGTCTCGATCCGCAGCAGGAAGTGGCCGGGGAAGTCGACGCCCTGGACGACGAGGCCGCAGCGGCGCGCCACGTGCAGGTAGTAGATGCCCAGCGCCACCGGCAGCCCCTTGCGGCGGGCGGCGACGGCGACGACGTCGGCGTTGTCCGGGTCTTCGTAGGTGAACAGGTCGCCGGACAGGCGCAGGTCGCCGGACAGGGTCTCGGCCAGCGCCTCTTCCGGGCTCTCGCTGGACAGCCGCTGGGTCAGGCGCTCGACGCCGGCCTGGGCCAGGTCGCGCGCCGACTGCGGGTCGCGCTCGGGTTCCTCGTGCACGGCGCAGGCGATCGCCGCCTCCAGCAGGGGGAAGTCCCCGTCGGAGGCCTCGCCCGCCTCTGTCAGGATGGTCTCGGCGTCGTCGCGCGTCATTCTGATCGTGGTGTGTATCACGTGCCGTTCCAGGCGTCGGGATGATGCCTGGGGAGCTTACCCGGAGCGAGCGCGAGAAGATCGAGGCGAACCGACGCACCCGCCAGGGTAGGCCGTCTGGCCGCGATCGCCGCGCCGGCGCGGCGGAGCCGCTCGCGCTGATCGGGCGCGACCGCCTCCAGCGCCTCGATCAGCCCTGTGCGACGCTTCACCTCGACCACCGCCAGCACGCCCCGGCGGTAGGCGAGAAGGTCGATCTCGCCCTGCGGCGTGCGCAGGCGAAAGCCCAGGATGCGGTAGCCCTTCAGCATCAGCCAGAACGCCGCCAGCACCTCGCCGCGGCGTCCGGAGCGGCGCGCGGCCGCGCCGCGGGCGCTGCGCGCCTGGCTCATCGCTCCGCCTCCTTCAGGGCCATGGCGCGGCGGTAGAGGTCGCGGCGGTTCAGGCCCAGCGCCTTGGCGACTTCGGCGGCCGCGTCCCCCGGCTTCAGCCGGGTCAGGGCCTCGGCCAGCGCCCGGTCGGCTTCGTCGGCGGTGGCGGCGGCCTCGCGGCCCGGCCCCACCAGCACCACGATCTCGCCCTTCGGCGCCTGCAGGGCGGGGTCGGCGGCCAGGTTCGGCAACGGGCCGCGGATCACCGTCTCGTAGAGCTTGGTGAGCTCGCGCGCGACGACCGCCTCGCGGGGGCCGAACACCTGGGCCATGTCGGCCAGGCTCGCCGCCAGCCGCGAGCCGCCTTCGAAGAAGACCAGCGTCGCCCGCACCCCGGCCACCTCCTCGAAGAAGCTGCGCCGCGCGGCCGACTTCGGCGGCGGAAAGCCGGCGAACAGCACCCGGTCGGTGGGCAGGCCCGCCACCGACAGGCCCGCCAGCAGCGCCGAGGCGCCCGGGATCGGATAGACCCGCGCGCCAGCCTCGACCGCCTCGCGCACCAGCCGGTAGCCGGGGTCGGAGACCAGCGGCGTGCCGGCGTCCGAGACCAGCGCGACGCGGCCGCCCTCGGCCAGCGCCGCCATCACCTTGGGCCGGACACGCTCGGCGGCGTGTTCGTCGTAGCGCTCCAGCTTGCCGGAGACGCCGTAGGCGGCGAGCAGTTTGCCGCTCACCCGGGTGTCCTCGGCCAGGATCAGGTCCGCGCCCTTCAGCACGTCCAGCGCCCGCAGGGTGATGTCGCGCAGGTTGCCGATCGGCGTCGCCACGACGTAGAGGCCCGGCGCCAGCGGCGCGTCGGACAGGGGCGGCGGCGGGACCGGATGGGCCATGGGGCCAGGGATCGACGATCCCGCGCCGTCGCGCAAGCGCGCTCGCCCCTGCGGTGACTTGCACCGCGGCCCCGCGCGGGCCACATCTTGCCCATGTTCATCCAGACCGAAGCCACCCCGAACCCCGAGGTGCTGAAGTTCCTGCCCGGCCGCGACGTCATGGGCGAGGGCTCGCGCGACTTCCGCAACGTGGACGAGGCCGCGGCCTCGCCGCTGGCGACCGACCTGTTCGATATCGAGGGCGTCACCCGGGTCTTCTTCGGGCCGGACTTCCTGACCGTCGGCAAGCATCCCGGCGCGGCCTGGGCCCACCTGAAGGCGCCGATCCTGGCGGCCATCATGGACCACTTCACCTCCGGCCGGCCGCTGTTCGAGGACGCCGGCGCCGCGGGCGGCCACGCCGAGACGGCCTACGAGGGCGACACCGCCCAGGTGGTGGCCGAGATCAAGGAGCTGCTGGACACCCGCATCCGCCCGGCCGTGGCCCAGGACGGCGGCGACATCCTGTTCGACCGCTTCGAGCCGGACACCGGGGTGGTGTGGCTGAACATGCGCGGCGCCTGCTCGGGCTGCCCCTCCTCGAGCGCCACCCTGAAGGCCGGCGTCGAGAACATGCTCAAGCACTACGTGCCCGAGGTCACCCGGGTCGAACAGGCCCTCTGACCGGCTCCATGCGCACGCTTCCGGCTGTCCTGGCGGGCCTTTCCGCAGCGCTCGCCACGCCCGCATTCGCGGCCGACGACGACTGGCCGGAGATCAAGTCCGCTCCGTTCGGCGCCGTGCGGCCGTGGGGCGCCTTCGCCCACTACGGCGGCCGGGCCGAGGCCGCCTACACCCGCGGCGTGACCCTCTATGCGGCCCGCAAGGGCGATGCGCCGGTGCTGGTCGCCCGCCGCGTGCGCGCCCAGGGCGGACCCGCCTACATCGACTGGACCGATACCCGCAGCTGCCCGGCCCTGGCCGAGGCCGCCCGGCGCCTGGAGCGCCTGCAGATGCCGGGGCTGGACGTGCCGGGGATCGGCAAGAGCGCCCCCGCCGGGCCGGCCGCCGACGGCGACAGCTACCTGCTCTGGGCCGACCAGGCGCGCTGGCGCAACGGCCGCAGCGCCTCCATCGAGGTGCGCGGCTCCGACGGCTCGGCCCTGGCGGACTGGATGCAGGACACGTTCGCCAGGCTCGACGGCTGCTGGCGCCTGGAGCGCCCCAGCCTGTGATCGTCCTCGGCATCGACACCTGCCTGGGCGCCTGCGCGGCGGCGGTCCTCAAGGACGGCGAGGTGCTCGCGACCCGCAGCGAGCCGATGACCCGCGGCCACCAGGAGCGGCTCGCGCCCCTGGTGCGCGAAGTGATGGACGAGGCCGGGGTCGCCTTCGAGGCGCTGGGCCGCGTCGGCGTGACCGTCGGCCCCGGCTCCTTCACCGGCCTTCGCGTCGGCCTTGCCTTCGCCAAGGGGCTGGGCGCGGCGCTGGATATCAAGGTGGCCGGCGTCGGCGCGTTGGCGGCCCTGGCCGAGCCGGTCGCCGGATCGGTGATCGCCGCGATCGACGCCAAACGGGGCCAGGTCTACCTGCAGGCCTTCGCCGACGAGGCGCCGGTCAGCGCGCCGGACGTGCTGGCCGTCGAGACCGCCTTCGCCCGGGTCGCCGAAATGGCCGCGGCCGGTGCGCCGACCCTCGTCGGACCCGGCGCGGGCCTGCTGGCGCCCGCCGCGCCTGGCGCGCGGGTGATCGAGACCGAGGCCGCCGATCCCGCCGCCGTCGCCCGGCTGGCGCTGGCGGGCGGCGCGGCGCGGCCGCTCTACCTGCGGGCGCCCGACGCCCGCCTGCCCGGGGCATGAGGCTGCGCGCCGCCGCACCGGACGAGGCCGAGCTGCTGGCGGCCCTGCACGCCACGGCCTTCGAGGCCGGCTGGCCGGCCGGGCTGATCGCCGATCTGATGACCGCGCCGGGCGGGGCCGCCCTGGTGATCGAGGACGACGCGCCGCAGGCGATGATCCTGTTCCGGGCGGCCGGCGGCGAGGGCGAGATCCTGACGCTGGCCGTCGATCCCCGCCGCCGCCGCGCGGGCCTGGGCGGGATGCTGGTCGAGGCCGCGTGCGGTTTGGCGCGCGAGGCCGGCGCGCAGGCCCTTTTCCTGGAGGTGGCGCACGACAACGCCGCCGCCATCGGGCTCTACCGGCAGGCCGGCTTCGCCGAGGTCGGACGGCGTCCCGGCTACTACGACCGCGGCGGCGGAGAGCGGGCCGACGCCCTGGTGATGCGGCGCGATCTTAACAGCGCGCTCCCAAACCCCTATCCTTGACGACGAACCGAGGAGGACCAGCGTGAGCGGCCGTATCGAAGCGCTCTGCGCCGAAAAGGGAATGCGCATGACCGAGCAGCGCCGGGTGATCGCCCGCGTGCTGTCCGAGGCGCACGACCACCCGGACGTGGAGGAGCTCTACCGCCGCGCCCACACCGTGGACCCGCACATCTCCATCGCCACCGTCTATCGGACCGTCCGGCTGTTCGAGGAAAGCGGCATCATCGCCCGCCACGACTTCCGCGACGGCCGCTCGCGCTACGAAGAGGCGACCGAGACCCACCACGACCACCTGATCGACATGAAGACCGGCAAGGTCGTGGAGTTCGTCGATCCGGAGATCGAGGCGCTCCAGGAAGCCATCGCCCGCAAGCTCGGCTACAAGCTGGTCGACCACCGGCTGGAACTCTACGGCGTGCCGATCGAGGACTAGCCCCGTCCCTCCCCTTCAGGGGAGGGCCGAGTCGGCGAAGCCGACCGGGGTGGGGAAGTCTCGCGCCCCGGAAGCGCCGGACTTCCAGCGCCCTGCAAGACCCTCGCTCCCCCACCCGTCCCGTCGCTTCGCTCCGGGCCACCCTCCCCATGAAGGCGAGGGAAGGGGCTGTGCTTGCGATCACAGCGCCCTGACCCCATAACCGCGGCATGTCCGAGAGCGCGCCCGCCAAGGGCCTCTACATCAAGACCTACGGCTGTCAGATGAACGTCTACGACAGCGAGCGCATGGCCGACGTGCTGGCCCCGCTGGGCTATGGCGTGGTGGACGATCCGGCCAAGGCCGACCTGGTGGTGCTGAACACCTGCCACATCCGCGAGAAGGCCACCGAGAAGGTCTATTCGGAACTGGGCGTCATCAAGCGGCTGAAGCAGGAGAAGGCGCAGGCCGGCTCGGCCATGACGATCGCCGTGGCCGGCTGCGTCGCCCAGGCCGAGGGCGAGGAGATCATGCGGCGACAGCCGGCGGTGGACCTGGTCGTCGGCCCGCAGGCCTATCACCAGCTGCCGGAGCTGATCGCCCGCGCCCACCGCGCCCGCGGCGAGCGGCTGGCCGCCGACTTTGCCGCCGAGGAGAAGTTCGACGCCCTGCCGACCGAGCGGCGCGCCTCGGGCGTGACCGCCTTCCTCACCGTGCAGGAGGGCTGCGACAAGTTCTGCACCTTCTGCGTGGTGCCCTACACCCGCGGGGCCGAGTGGTCGCGGGCGCCTGAAGCCATCGAGGCCGAGGCCCGCAGCCTGGCCGAGGCCGGGGTGCGCGAGGTCACCCTGCTGGGCCAGAACGTCAACGCCTATGCGGCGGACGGGCTGACCCTGGCCGGCCTGGTGCGGCGCCTCGCGAAGATCCCCGGCCTGGACCGCATCCGCTATACGACCAGCCACCCCAAGGACATGGGCGAGGACCTGATCGCCGCCCACGGCGAGGTCGAGGCCCTGATGCCCTATCTGCACCTGCCGGTGCAGGCCGGCTCGGACAAGATCCTGCGGGCGATGAACCGCGCCCACAGCGCCGAGAGCTACCTGAAGCTGGTTGAGAAGATCCGCGCCGCCCGGCCCGACATCGCCCTTTCCGGCGATTTCATCGTCGGCTTCCCCGGCGAGACCGAGGCCGACTTCGAAAAGACCCTGCAGATCGTCCGCGACGCCGGCTACGCCAGCGCCTTCTCGTTCAAGTATTCGCGCCGCCCCGGCACGCCGGCGGCCGCCCTGCCCGGCCAGATTCCGGACGAGGTGAAGGAGGAGCGGCTCGCCCGCCTCCAGGCGCTGCTGGACGAGCAGCAGCGGGCGTTCAACCTCGCCCAGGAAGGCCGCACCCTGCCGGTGCTGTTCGAAAAGCCCGGCCGCCACCCCGGCCAGATCATCGGCCGCAGCCCCTATCTGCAGTCGGTGCACGTCAGCGCGCCGGATCGCCTGATCGGCCAGATCGTTCCTGTGAAGATCGCAAGCGCCGCCAGGAACAGCCTGGCCGGCGAGCTCGCCATGGAGACCGCTTGAGCCGGGCCCCTGAGTTCATTTCGCTGTCCGACGCGGCCGTGCGCGCGGTCTCCGGCGCCGGCAGCCGCCACGCAGCGCTCATCGAGGACGCGTTCGGCGTGCTGGTGGAGACCCCCGGCGGCGGCGTCTCCCTGAGCGGCGAGACCCGCGCCCGGGCGGCCGCCAAGCGCGCCGTGCAGGCGATCGCCGAGCGGGCCGACAAGGGCCTGGAGATCGGCGAGGCGGACGTGCGCGTGGCCATCGGCAACGCCCGCACCGGCCAGCAGGGCCCGGGCCTGCCCTCCGGCCGCCGCGGCCAGGTGGCGCCCAAGACCGCGGCCCAGGCCCGCTACCTCGAGTGCCTGAACCGGTGCGAGCTGGTGTTCGGCCTGGGCCCGGCCGGCACCGGCAAGACCTTCCTGGCGGTCGCCCACGGCGCGGGCCTGTTGATGCGCGGCGAGGTGGACCGGCTGATCGTCTCGCGGCCGGCCGTCGAGGCGGGCGAGCGGCTCGGCTTCCTGCCCGGGGACCTGGCCGAAAAGGTCGACCCCTACATGGCGCCGGTCTGGGAGGCGCTCACCGACATCATGGGGGTCGAGCAGTTCCGCCGCCGGCGCGAGAAGGGCGAGATCGAGCTGGCCCCCATCGCCTTCATGCGCGGCCGGACCCTGTCGCACGCCTACATCATCGTCGACGAGGCGCAGAACGCCACGCGGCTGCAGATGAAGATGGTGCTGACCCGCATCGGCGAGGGCGCGCGGATGGTGGTCACCGGCGATCCCACCCAGATCGACCTGGTCAACTCCGCCGACTCCGGCCTCGCCCATGCCGTCGGGCTGCTGGACGGGGTCAAGGGCGTCGGCGTCGCCCGTTTCGCCACCGAGGACGTGGTCCGCCATCCGATGGTGGAGCGGATCGTCCGCGCCTACGAGGCGGACGCGGCCAAGCAGAGGCGCAAGGATTGATCGAGGTCCAGATCGACGACGACGCCTGGCTCGAGGCATTGCCCGAGGTGAAGAAGCTCGGCTTCGCCGCGGCCGACGCGGCCCTGTCCTTCCTGCCGCCGGAGATGGGGGAGGATCTGGGCCTGGTCGTCTTCCTCACCGACGACGAGACGGTGCGCGACCTCAACGAGCGGTTCCGAGGCAAGGACAAGCCGACCAACGTGCTGTCCTTCCCCTCGCCGCCGGGCAACCCGGAAGGCCACATCGGCGACATCGCCCTCGCCTACGGCGTCTGTGCGCGGGAGGCGGAGGAGCAGAACAAGCCGCTGGCCGCGCACCTGCAGCATCTCGTGGTGCACGGGGTGCTGCATCTAGTAGGATACGACCACGAGACCGACGAGGAGGCCGACAAGATGGAAGGCCTCGAGCGCATCATCCTGGAAGGGTTGGGGGTCCCAGATCCGTACGCGGCCGGGGCCAGGGAAGCATGACAGACGAGGACGACCAGAGTACCTCCGGGCCCGCCGCCGTCAGGCCGAGCCGCGGACTGCGGGCCCTGTTCCGGAAGCTGAGGCGTCGGGATTGGGAGGTGACGGAGCCGGCCCATCCCCCCTCGAACGGCGCCGACCTGGTCAACCAGGCCGCCGCCTTTCAGTCGCTGAGCGTCGAAGACGTCATGACTCCCCGGGCCGACATCATCGCCCTGGAGCTCTCCACCCCCTTCCATGAAGTCGTCGAGCGGTTCGTCGAGGCCGAGCATTCGCGGATGCCGATCTTCCGCGAGACGCTCGACGATCCGGTCGGCGTGGTCCACGTGAAAGACATCTTCCGGCTGCTGGCCGCCGACACCGGCCGGCCCGCCGCCGACGAGCCGGTGCTGCAGAAGGTGCGCCGCGACGTACTCTATGTGCCCGGCTCGATGCGCGCCGCCGACCTCCTGCTGCGCATGCAGACCACCCGCCAGCATATGGCCCTGGTGATCGACGAGTTCGGCGGCACCGACGGCCTCGTCACCCTCGAGGACCTGGTCGAATCCGTGGTCGGCGAGATCGAGGACGAGCACGACGAGGCCGCCGTCACGGCCATCGTCCCGCGCCCGGGCGGCGTCTTCGAAGCCGACGCCCGCGCCCCGCTCGAGGAGCTGGAGGCGGCGCTCGAGGCCGACCTCGCCTCGGCCGACCTCGACGAGGAGATCGAGACCGTGGCGGGCCTGGTCACCGCGCTGGCCGGCCGCGTGCCGCAGCGCGGCGAGGTCATCGCCCACCCGGGCGGCTACGAGCTGCAGGTGCTCGACGCCGACCCGAGGCGCGTCAAGCGCGTTCGCATCACGCCGGCGGCCCGGCCGCAACTGCCGGAGTGAGGCCGTCGTCGTTCCGACCTCTCCCTCCGCCTGAGGAGGGAGAGGGTAGGGTGAGGGAGGCCCGGCGGCTCAGCTGGCGCGGCGCCTCAGCAGGCCCCTCACCCTACCCTCTCCCCGCGTTGCGGGGAGAGGTCTGGCTAAGCTCGGAGCTTCGGCTGTGATCCGGACCTCCCAACTCCTCTCCACGCGCTGGGGCGTCCTCGCGCTCGGCGTGGCGGCCGGCCTCGCCGCGGGTCTGGCCCATCCGCCGTTCGGCCTGCTGCCGGGCCTGCTCGGCTTCGCGGCGCTGCTGATGTTGGTGGACCGGGCGGACTCCGCCCGCCCGCTGCGCTCGGCCTTCTTCCGCGGCTGGGCGGGGGGCCTGGGCTATTTCGCGATCAGCGTCTGGTGGATCGCCGAGGCCTTCCTGGTGGAGATCGAGCTGCACGGGTGGATGGCGCCCTTCGCGCTCGTCTTCCTGTCCGGCGGGCTGGCGCTGTTCTTCGGCCTGGCGGCCCTCGCCTACCGCGCCAGCGGCGCCCGGGGCCCGTGGCGGGTGCTGGTGTTCGCCGGGACGTTCGCGGCCCTGGAGTGGGTGCGCGGCCACATCTTCACGGGTTTCCCCTGGAACCTGCCCGGCGAGGCCTGGCGGGCCGGGGGGCCGCCGTCCCAGGCCGCGGCGCTGGTGGGCGCCTATGGTCTGACCTGGATCACCGTCGCGCTCGCCGCCGCGCCCGCCACCCTGTTCGACCGGGGCGGGCGCATCGGCCGGCTGCTGCCGCCCGCCCTGGCGCTGGCCGCCCTCGCCGGCCTCTACGGCTACGGCGCGGCCCGGCTGGCCGGCGCGGCGCAGACCGCCCCCGGCGCGCCGTTGATCCGGATCGTCCAGGCCAATGTCGACCAGAAGGAGAAGTGGCGGCCGGAGAACCTGCCGACGATCTTCTCCGACTACATCCGCCTGACCACCCAGCCCGGGCAGGAGCGGCCTCAGGTGATCGTCTGGCCCGAGGGCGCCCTGCCGGCGGTGATCAACGATCTGGTGGCCCCGGGCTCCCCCTACGGCCCGGCGCTGGCCGAGGCCCTGGCTCCGGGCCAGGTGCTGCTGATGGGCGCCAATGCGGCCGAGCTCCAGCCGAGCGGCGACTACGACTACTTCAACAGCCTGGTCGGCTTCCGGCGCGAGCCCGACGCCCTGGTCTTCGCCGGCCGCTACGACAAGCACACGCTGGTGCCGTTCGGCGAGTACCTGCCGCTCGGCGACCTGGCCACCCGGCTCGGCATCCGCAGCCTGGTGCACATGCCCGAGGACTTCACCGCCGGCCCGCCGCCCGCGCCGCTAAGCCTGCCCGGGCTGCCGACGGTTCAGCCGCTGGTCTGTTACGAGGCCCTCTTCCCCCGCACCACGTCACGCGCCGCCGCGCGGTCCGGCGTCAGGCCCAGCTGGATGCTGAACATCTCCAACGACGCCTGGTTCGGCGCGACCAGCGGGCCCCTGCAGCACCTGAACCTGGCCAGCTACCGGGCCATCGAGGAAGGGCTGCCGATGCTGCGCTCGACCCCGACGGGGGTGTCCGCCGCGATTGACGCCTATGGTCGCATCCTGCCGGGCGAGCGGCTGGGGCTGAGGCGCGCCGGCGTCATCGACGTACGGCTTCCTCCCGCCCTGAAACCGACCCTCTACAGCCGCTTTGGTGAAGCCACTTTGTTGGTAATGCTCGCGATATCGGCGTTCGCGGCAGGCCTAGCGCGCTATCGTAGAACCTGTTAGCTGGGCAGTGGCTTCGCCATTTCGTCACCAACGAAGGTGCGCTTTAATGTCCGTCATGGCCAAGGAACTCGAGCTCGAACGCTCGCCCAACCCGATCGACCGTCACGTTGGGTTGCGGATCCGACTCCGTCGCAAGGAGCTCGGCGTCAGCCAGGAGAAACTGGCCGACCAGATCGGCCTGACCTTCCAGCAGGTCCAGAAGTACGAGCGCGCCGCCAACCGTGTCTCCGCCTCCAAGCTCTACGAGATGGCCCGGGCGCTGAACACCTCGATCTCCTACTTCTACGAAGGCCTGGGCGATCCGGGCGCGGCGGAATCCAACCACGTCGCCCCGTCGGTGCACGATTTCCTGCTGACTCCCGAGGGCATGGAGCTGGCCGCCATCTTCCCGCGCATCCGTAGAGGCCGGGTGCGCCGTCGCATCCTCGATCTGGTCCGCGCCATGGCCGAGGAAGGCGAGGAGGACAGCGAAAGCTGATCCTTCGCGGCGGGCCTCGCTTGGCATCGCATAAGGAAGTCTTTATACGGCTCCCGCGCCAGCCCCGCGCGCGCTGACTCGCGCGGCCGCGCCTCGTCCCCGGGAGCACCAAAGACTTGAGCCGCACAGATTACATCTTCACCAGCGAAAGCGTCTCCGAAGGCCACCCCGACAAGGTCGCCGACCGCATCAGCGACACCGTGGTGGACGCCTTCCTGGCCGCCGAGCCCGAGGCCCGGGTGGCCTGCGAGACCCTGGTGACGACCAACCGCATCGTCCTCGCCGGGGAAGTGCGCGCCGGCAAGCCGGGCGGCTCCAAGGCCGAGAACAAGGCCCTGACCAAGGACATCGTCCGCTCGCTCGAGCCGAAGGTGCGCCAGGCGGTCAAGGAGATCGGCTACGAGCAGAAGGGCTTCCACTGGTCCAAGGCCAAGTTCGCCTGCTTCCTGCACGAGCAGTCCGCGCACATCGCCATGGGCGTCGACGCCGCCGGGGCCAAAGACGAGGGCGCCGGCGACCAGGGGATCATGTTCGGCTACGCGTGCGACGAGACGCCCGAGCTGATGCCGGCGACGCTGCAGTACTCGCACAACATCCTGCGCCGCCTGGCCGAAGTGCGCCGCTCGGGCGAGCGACCGGAGCTGGAGCCCGACTCCAAGAGCCAGGTCACCCTGCGCTACCAGGACGGCAAGCCCGTCGAAGTGCTGAAGATCGTCGTCTCCACCCAGCACAAGAAGCGCCTGGGCCTGCAGCTGGCCACGCCCAAGCGGATCGAGGCGCTGATCCGGCCCTACGTCGAGAGCGTCTTCCCCGACGGCCTGATCACCAAGAAGACCAAGTGGCTGGTCAACCCGACCGGCCGCTTCGAGATCGGCGGGCCGGACGGCGACGCGGGCCTCACCGGCCGCAAGATCATCGTCGACACCTACGGCGGCGCGGCCCCGCACGGCGGCGGCGCCTTCTCGGGCAAGGACCCGACCAAGGTGGACCGCTCGGCCGCCTACGCCTGCCGCTACCTGGCCAAGAACGTGGTCGCCGCGGGCCTGGCGCGGAAGTGCACCATCCAGATCAGCTACGCCATCGGCGTGGCCCAGCCGCTGAGCTTCTACGTCGACCTGCACGACACCGGCGAGGTGGACCCGCGCAAGCTGGAGGAGATCCTGCCCCAGCTGATCGGCGGCGCCACCCCCCGGGCGATCCGCGAGCACCTGGGCCTCAACCGCCCGATCTACGCCCGCACCGCCGCCTACGGCCACTTCGGCCGCACGCCCGACAACGAGGGCGGCTTCTCCTGGGAGCGGACCGACCTGGTCGAAGAGCTGAAGAAGGTGGCGTGAGCGCCAGCTACGCTGACGCGAACTGTTCGACCTCTCCCTCCGCTCGCGGAGGGAGAGGGTAGGGTGAGGGAGGCCGCCGGCGCCATCGCAGCGCCGGCCCCGGAGGCCCCTCACCCTACCCTCTCCCCGCTGCGCGGGGAGAGGTCTGGAATGCGAGGACCTGACCTTGAGCGAGATCGCCATCTTCAGCGGTACGGCGCACCCTGAGCTCGCCGCGGAGATCTGCGAGCACCTGGAGGTCCCGCTGCTGCCCTCGCGGCTGACGCGGTTCGCCAACGACTGCCTCGAGGTCCAGCTGCAGGCCAACTGCCGCGAACGCGACGTCTTCCTGATCCAGCCGATCGTCGCGCCGGTGCAGGAACACCTCGTCGAACTGTTCCTGATGCTGGACGCCGCCAGGGGCGCCTCGGCCGCGCGGATCACCGCGGTGATCCCCCACTTCGCCTATTCGCGCTCGGACAAGAAGGACGCCCCGCGCATCTCCATCGGCGGGCGGCTGGTGGCCGACCTGCTGGTCGCCGCCGGGGCCAACCGGGTGCTGACCATGACCCTGCACTCGCCGCAGGTGCACGGCTTCTTCAACATCCCGGTCGACCACCTGCACGCCCTCAAGGAGCTGGCCGCCTACTTCCGCCGCTACGACCTGACCCACGCCGTGGTGGTCTCGCCGGACCTGGGCAACGCCAAGGAGGCCGCCGCCTTCGCCCGCATGCTGCGGACCGACGTCGCCGCCGGCGCCAAGCAGCGGTTCTCGGACGACAAGGTCGTCATCAGCTCGATCATCGGCGAGATCGAGGGCCGCGACGTGATCGTCCTCGACGACGAGATCGCCAAGGGCACCACCGTCGTCGAGCTGATGGACCACCTGCGCCGGCAGGGCGCGCGCTCGATCCGCATCGCCTGCACCCACGGCCTGTTCGCCGCCGGCGCCCTGGAGCGGCTGGGCGGCATGGACGACGTGATCGAGATCGTCTGCACCAACACCGCCCCGATCCCGCCGGAGCGGCGGACGGACAAGCTGAAGATCCTCTCCGTCGCCCCGGCCCTGGCCGAGGCGATGCGGCGGATCCACAACGGCGAGAGCGTCAGCGTCCTGTTGCAGCCCGACGCATGAGCGAGCCCCACCCGCCGCTGCGCTCCTACGGGCGCATGAAGTCTCGGCCGATCAAGCCGCGGCAGGCGGCCCTGATGGACACCCTGCTGCCTAAGATCCGTGCGCCCGCCGAGCCGTTCGAGCCGCGCGCGCTGAAGCCCGACGCGGCGCAGGTCTGGCTGGAAATCGGCTTCGGCGGCGGCGAGCACATGGCCGCCCAGGCCGCCCGCCGGCCTGAGGTTCTGGTCATCGGCGCCGAGCCCTTCCTGAACGGCGTGGCCAGCGCGGTGCGGCACGTGGACGAGCAGGGGCTGGGCAACGTCCGCATCCACGACGGGGACGCCCGGGCGCTTCTGGAGCGGCTGCCGGACGCCTGCCTGGAGCGGGTGTTCATCCTGTTCCCCGACCCCTGGCCCAAGGCGCGCCACAACAAGCGCCGGCTGATCCAGCCGGAGGTGATCGAGGAGCTCGCGCGGGTGCTGACGCCGGGCGGGCGCCTGCGGTTCGCGAGCGACTGGGCCGACTACGTCGACTGGACCCTGGAGCGGTTCCTGCAGAGCCCGCACTTCGCCTGGCCGGCCGAGCGCGCCGACGACTGGCGAACGCCCCCCGCCGACCACATCACCACCCGCTACGAGGAAAAGCGCCTCGGCGACTGCGCGCCGGTGTTCCTGGATTTCGTCAGGCGGTGACGGATGACGGCGACGGGTCGCCGCGCCAGCGGCCACCTGTCACCACCCGCTGGCAAGGTGACAGGTGGCGGCGCGAGCGCCGCAACCCGTCACCGATAGCGCGCTACTTCCTCGCGCCCGCCTCGATGGCGCGGCGGATCATGTCGAAGGTCTCGTCCGGGTCGGCCCAGTGGCTGACCTCGACGCTCTTGCCCTTCTCCAGGTCCTTGTAGTGGCTGAAGAAGTGGGCGATCTGCTCGGTCAGGATCACCGGCAGCGAGCGCCAGGATTCCACGCCGCGCCAGAAGGGGTGCAGCTGGTCCACCGGCACCGCCAGCACCTTCTCGTCGCCGCCAGCCTCGTCGGTCATGATCAGCGCGCCGACCGGGCGGCAGCGGATCACCGCGCCCGGCACCACCGGCGTCGGGCCCACCACCAGGATGTCCAGCGGATCGCCGTCGTCGCCCAGGGTGTGGGGGATGAAGCCGTAGTTGCCGGGGTAGTACATGGCCGTGTGCAGGAAGCGGTCGACGAAGATCGCCCCGCTGGCCTTGTCGAGCTCGTACTTCACCGGCTCGCCGCCCTGCGGGATCTCGATGACCGCGTTGACGTCGTAGGGCGGGTTTTCGCCGACGGGGATCTTGGAAAGGTCCATGGGAGAGGGCCTGTACTGGGGAGTTTGCGAGGCGCCCCCCTTAGGACCAAAAGCCGCGCCGCGTAAGCCCCCGCCCCTCATGAAGGAGGAGGGCTGACAAACCCGCCTTCGGCCGCTATATGTCAGCCCAACATCGCAAGTCAGCGCTGGATGGCGCTAACGAGCGGCGGGCCCCGGCCCGGCCGCTTTTTTGTTGCCGGAGGACGGCGAAGCTTATGCGCGGGAAGACCGCAGAGGACGCACGACTGCTGGAACTGCTCGACCCGGTGGCCGAGGCCGCCGGCTACGAGATCGTCCGGCTTCGGCTGATGGGCGGGAGCGCCCAGAGGCGGCTGCAGATCATGGCCGAGCGCCCGGAAGACGGCGAGATGCTGGTCGAGGACTGCGTCCGTCTCTCGCGGGCGATCTCCGAGGTGATGGACGCCGCCGACCCGATCTCCGGCGAATATGTGCTGGAGGTCTCCTCCCCCGGCGTCGACCGGCCGCTGACCCGGCTGAAGGACTTCGCCGAGTACGAGGGCCACGAGGCGCGGATCGAGCTCGACCGGCTGGCCGAGAACCGCAAGCGCTTCCGCGGCGTCCTGGCCGGCGTCGAGGGCGACCAGGTGGCCATCGACCTGGAAGGCGAGGAGGAGACGGCCCTCGTCCCCTTCGCCTGGATCGTGGACGCCAAGCTGATCCTGACCGACGAGCTGATGAAACGCGGGGCCGCCCAGCGCGCCGAGCGCCTGGCCGCCGACGAGAACCAATCTGACCAAGAAGGACGCTGAGGAATGAGCGTTACGGGGATTTCCGCCAATCGGCTGGAGCTGCTGCAGATCGCCGAGGCGGTGGCGCGCGAAAAGTCGATCGAGAAAGAGATCGTCATCGAGGCGATCGAAGAGGCGATCCAGAAGGGCGCCCGCGCCCGCTACGGCGCCGAGCACGACATCCGCGTGCACATCGATCCCAAGACCGGCGAGACCACCGTCAAGCGCGTGGTCACCGTCGTCGAGGACGACGCCAGCTGGAACCTGGAAGAGGGCGAGGAGGAGCCGGTCGGCATCCTGCGGCTCTCCGACGCCAAGCGCACCGACAAGGACGCCTTCGTGGGCAAGACCTACGAGGAGATCCTGCCGCCGTTCGAGTTCGGCCGGGTGCAGACCCAGATGGCCCGCCAGGTGGTGACCTCCAAGGTCCGCGAGGCCGAGCGCGAGCGCCAGTACGAGGAGTTCAAGGACCGGGTCGGCGAGATCGTCAATGGCGTGGTCAAGCGGGTCGAGTACGGCAACGTCGTCGTCGACCTGGGCCGCGGCGAGGGCATCATGCGCCGCGACCAGTCGATCCCGCGCGAGAACTTCAACATCGGCGACCGGATCCGCTGCTACATCTACGACGTCCGCCGCGAGACCAAGGGCCCGCAGATCCTGCTCAGCCGCGCCCACGGCGGCTTCATGGCCAAGCTGTTCGCGCAGGAAGTGCCGGAGGTCTACGACGGGGTCATCGAGATCCGCGCCGTGGCCCGCGATCCGGGCAGCCGGGCCAAGATGGCCGTGGTCTCCAACGATTCCTCGATCGACCCGGTCGGCGCCTGCGTCGGCATGCGCGGCTCGCGCGTGCAGGCGGTCGTCGCCGAGCTGCAGGGCGAGAAGATCGACATCATCCAGTGGAGCCCCGACGAGGCGACCTTCATCGTCAACGCCCTTGCGCCGGCGGAAGTCAGCAAGGTGGTGATGGACGAGGAGGACGAGCGGGTCGAAGTCGTGGTGCCGGACGACCAGCTGTCGCTGGCCATCGGCCGTCGCGGCCAGAACGTGCGCCTCGCCAGCCAGCTGACCGGCTGGCAGATCGACATCATGACCGAGAGCCAGGAGAGCGAGCGCCGTCAGCGCGAGTTCGCCGAGCGCACGGCCCTGTTCCAGGAAGCCCTGGATGTGGACGAGGTCATCGCCCAGCTGCTGGTCACCGAAGGCTTCGCCACCGTCGAGGACGTGGCCTATGTCGACGCCTCGGAGATCGCGGCCATCGAGGGCTTCGACGAGGACACCGGCGAGGAGATCCAGGCCCGGGCCCGCGACTGGCTCGACAAGGAAGCGGCCGAATACGACGCCAAGCGCCGCGAGCTGGGCGTCGAGGACGCCCTGCTGGAGATCGAGGGCATCACCCTGCCGATGGCCGTGGCCCTGGGCGAAAACGACGTGAAGACCGTCGAGGACCTGGCCGGCCTGGTCCCCGACGACCTGCGCGGCTGGTTCGAGAACAAGGGCGGCGAGCGGGTCCGCGAGCCGGGCATTCTCGAAGCCTTCGGCCTCGACCCTGCCGACGCCGAGCTGCTGATCATGCGCGCCCGCGTGGTGATGGGCTGGGTCGACCCCTCCGAGCTGGCGCAGGCCGAGGCCGAGCCGGAGCCGGAGGACGTCGAGGCCGCCGAGATGCTCGGCGAGGCGCGGGACGCGTAAGGGGGCGCTACAAGTGCTCGCGGGGCCGATCGCTCATAGACCTCTCCCCGCATCGCGGGGAGAGGGTAGGGTGAGGGGCCCTGCTGAGGCGCCGCGCGCGTGGCGCCGCCGGCCCTCCCTCACCCTCCCCTCCACAGCGCGGAGGGCGAGGTCATGAGCACCCACGCCCAGGCCCATCGCGAGCGCCGCGACATCGTCACCGGCGAGGTGATGGACGAGGACCGTCTGATCCGGTTCGTGCCGGGTCCGGACGGCGTGGTCGTGCCGGATCTGGCCCGCAAGCTGCCCGGCCGGGGGATCTGGGTCGCCGCCGACCGGGCTTCCGTCGACCAGGCGGTGAAGAAGAACGCCTTCTCCCGATCGGCCAAGACCAAGCTTTCGGCCCCGGCCGACCTGGCCGACCAGGTGGAAGCGCTTTTGACGCGGCGGGTTCTCGACGGCCTTGGGCTTGCACGCCGGGCCGGCGTTCTTATCTCCGGGTTCGAGAAGACGGCCGCCGCCATCACGAGCGGCCGGGCGCGCTGGCTGGTCGAAGCGGCCGACGGCGCCGAGGACGGTCGGCGAAAGCTGCTCGCCCTGACTCGCAAGGCCCCGCAACCACCCGAGCTGTTCGGCGTGTTCACTTCCGAGCAATTGGGTTTGGCCTTGGGGCTGGAGAATGTGATACACACCGCCTTCCTTGCGGGGCGCGTAGCCGAGCGCTGGACAGCCGATGTCCGGCGCCTTTCCGGCTTCCGTCCGCTCCTTCCTGCGAGTTGGCGCGAGGAGCCGGCGACGGGCGATGGGGCTTAGGCTCCGTGGCCCAACAGCTATTTCAAGACGTGGGGCCGGATCTGCCGGCCGCTGAGTAAAGCGAGCGCATGAGCGACGAGAACAACAACGGCCGATCTGGCGGACGCCCGCCCCTGACCCTCAAGCCCCGCGGTGCGGGGTCGGTCAGCGCAGGCACCGTGAAGCAAAGCTTCAGCCATGGCCGTTCCAAGACCGTGGTCGTGGAGACCAAGCGCCCGCGCACCCATGCGCCGCAGGGCGGCAATCTGGCCGGCCCCTCCGCGGCCGAGCGCCGGGTGTTCGAACCCGGCCGTCCGGCGCCGTCCGGGCCGCAGGGCGGCGCGCCGCGCACTCCCGCCGGCGACGGCTCCGGCCTGTCCGCCGAGGAGCAACGCGCCCGCCAGCGCGCCATCGAGCTCGCCCGCGAGCAGCAGGCCCGCCAGGCCGCCGAGCGCAAGGCCCGCGAAGAGCGCGCCCGCGCCGAGGCCGAGGCCGCCGCCGCCCAGGCGCGCGCCGCAGCCCAGGCCGCCGCAGCGCCGCCCGCCCAGCCGGCCGCTCCGGCGGCTCCGGCCGCCCCCGCCGCGCCGGAAGCCCAGGCGCCTGCCGCCCCGGCTCCTCAGGCGCCGAGCGCGCCGCAGGCCCAGGCCCCTGCGCCGTCGTCCGCCCGTCCGGCGACGAGCGGCCAGACCCGTACCTATTCGCCCTCGCCGGAACGTCGCGACGACCGGCCGAGCACCACGACCTACCGGCCCGAGCGGCCGTCGGCCCGTTTCGAAGGCGCCAGCTTCAACCAGCGCGCGCCGCGCCAGGACGACGGCTATCGCCAACGCGACGACCGCGGTCCGCGCCCGACCGGCGATCGCCCCCAAGGCCCGCGGCCGACCGGGGATCGTCCGCAGGGCGGCCGTCCGGGCCGTCCCGGCGACACCGTCCGCTACTCGGCGCTCGCGCCTCGGCCCGCGCCGGGCGGCGCGCCGCGTCCGGGCGGACCGCGCCCGCCGCGCGTCGGCGCCGCGGCCCCGCCGGCCACGCCCGAGATCCAACGCGCCACCCGCCAGGCCCCGCGCCCCGGCGCCGCCAACCTCGACCGCCGTCCGGACGAGGACGACGACGCCCGCCGCCGGGCGAACGCCCCCAAGGCGATCAGCCGGGTCAAGGGCGCGCCCCAGCGCCGCGAAGGCCGCCTGACCATTCAGGCGGTGGCCGGAGACGACGAGGGCGCGGTCGAACGGATGCGCTCCCTGGCCTCGGTCCGCCGGGCCCGCGAACGCGAACGCGAGAAGCGCAAGGGCGGCGCCCAGGAGCAGGTCCGCGCGGCCCGCGAAGTGGTCATCCCCGACGTCATCACGGTCAGCGAACTGGCCAACCGGATGGCGATCCGCGGCGTCGAGATCATCAAGTTCCTGATGCGTCAGGGCGTGATGCTGAAGATCAACGACGTCATCGACAACGACACCGCCGAGCTGGTGGCGACCGAGTTCGGTCACACCGTGCGCCGGGTGTCGGAAGCCGACGTCGAAGCCGGGTTCATCGGCGCCGAGGACGTGGACGACCATCTGCTGCCGCGGCCGCCGGTCGTGACCGTGATGGGCCACGTCGACCACGGCAAGACCAGCCTGCTCGACGCCCTGCGCTCCACCGACGTGGTGTCGGGCGAGCACGGCGGCATCACCCAGCATATCGGCGCCTACCAGGTTCGCCTGGAGGGCGGCGAGCGGGTGACCTTCCTGGACACCCCGGGTCACGCGGCCTTCTCGGCCATGCGGGCCCGTGGCGCCAACGCCACCGACATCGTCATCCTCGTGGTGGCGGCGGACGACGGCGTGATGCCCCAGACGGTGGAAGCCATCCAGCACGCCAAGGCGGCCGGCGCCCCGATCATCGTGGCGATCAACAAGATCGACAAGCCGGACGCCGACCCGACCCGGGTGATCAACGAGCTGCTGCAGCACGAGATCGTCGTCGAAAGCCTCGGCGGCGAGACCCAGGCCATCCAGGTCTCGGCGCTCCAGAAGATGGGTCTCGACGAGCTGATCGAGGCCATCCTGCTGCAGGCCGAGCTGCTCGACCTCAAGGCCAACCCCGACCGGACCGCCGACGGCATCGTCATCGAAGCCAAGCTCGACCGCGGCCGCGGCGCCGTCTCGACCGTCCTGGTCAAGCGCGGCACCCTGAAGCGCGGCGACATCGTCGTGGCCGGCGCCAACTTCGGCCGCGTCCGCGCGCTCCTCAACGAGCGCGGCGAACAGCTGGACGAGGCCGGTCCCTCGACCCCGGTGGAGATCCTCGGCCTGGATGGCACGCCCGATCCCGGCGAACCCTTCGCGGTGGTGGAGAACGACGCCCGCGCCCGCGAGCTGACCGAGTACCGGACCCGCCTGAAGCGCGAAAAGGCCGGCGCGCCGGTCCAGGGCGCCTCGCTGGCCGACATGATGGCCAAGCTGGCGGACAAGAAGGTCTCCGAGCTGCCGGTGATCATCAAGGCCGACGTGCAAGGCTCGGCCGAGGCGATCGTCGGGTCGCTGGACAAGCTGGGCACCGACGAGGTCCGCGCGCGGGTCATCCTGTCGGGCGCCGGCGCGATCAGCGAAAGCGACGTGATGCTGGCCAAGGGCGCCGGCTCGCCGATCCTCGGCTTCAACGTCCGCGCCTCCAAGCAGGCGCGGGAGCTGGCCGAGCGCGAGGGCGTGGAAATCCGCTACTACGCGATCATCTACGACCTGATCGACGACATCAAAGGCGTGCTCTCGGGCATGCTGGCCCCGATCCAGCGCGAAACCTTCCTCGGCAACGCCGAGGTGCTGCAGGTCTTCGACATCACCAAGGTCGGCAAGGTCGCCGGCTGCCGGGTCTCCGACGGGGTGGTCCGCAAGGGCGCTCGCGTCCGGATCATCCGCCAGGACGTGGTGGTGCTCGAGCTCGGCGTCCTGCAGACGCTCAAGCGCTTCAAGGACGAGGTCAACGAGGTCCAGGCCGGCCAGGAATGCGGCATGGCCTTCCAGGGCTTCCAGGACATCAAGGCCGGCGACACCATCGAGTGCTTCACCCTCGAAGAGGTCAAGCGGACGCTCTAGGCGCCCCGCTCGGCGAGACGATCAGGCCCCGGGGGGAGACTCCGGGGCCTTTTCGTTGGCCGCCCCTCCTCGACCCCGCCGTGGCCGCGTCATGCGGGCCGCCCATGCTGATGAGGTCAGCCCAGCGGCAACGGGCTCGGGCGCCGGGACAAGCCCGGGGATGACGAGGGTGGGGAAGCGGGCGCCGGCTTCACCTTGCGCTCGCGCTCGCGACGGCGTTTCATCGAACGATGGTCGACGTCTCCTTCAAGCCTGCCGTCCGCGGCGGCCTCATCGCCCCCATCCTGGTCGGCGGGCTCTCCGCCGCCGTGCTCGACTTCATCGCCGCCTGCGTGGTGAACCGGCTGCCGCCGCTGACCATCGGCCAGGCCATCGCCAGCGGACTGCTCGGCCGCGCGGCGTTCCAGGGGGGCGTCGGCGCCGCCGTCCTGGGCGCGGCCGCCCACACGGCGATCCTGCTGGTCGCCGCGGCGGCCTATGTGCTCGCCGCCAGCCGATGGGGCCTCCTCAACCGCCGCGCCCTGGTGACGGGGCCGCTCTACGGCATCGTCGTCTGGATGGTCATGAGCTGGATCGTCGTCCCGCTCTCCGCCGCCAGCCTACGCCCGCCCGGCGCCGCCGACATCGCCGTCCAGCTCGTCATCCACGCCCTCCTGGTCGGGCTGCCGATCGCCCTGGCGGCCAAGCGGTTCTGAGGCCGCGGCCTTAGTCCGGCCATCTGCGCGCACGATCACCGCCTGATGCTGCGCCTCCTCCTCGTCGGCCTCGCCGCCCTTACGCTCTCCGCCTGCGCCACGGTGCAGCGCTACGACGCCGCCCAGGACGTCCACGACCTGCTGGTCGCCATCCGCGACAACGACCGGGCCGCCTTCGACCGGCATGTGGACCGCCGCGCATTGAAGCGGCAGCTGGAGGCGCGGCTGATCGACGAGGCGCAAGGATCCGGCGCGCCGAGCCTGCTGCAGGGCCTGGGCGTCACCCTGGCCGAGCCGGTGGCCGAGCTGGCCGGCGAGCTCCTGATCCAGCCGCGGGTGTTCCGCTGGGTCGCCGAGCACTACGGCTACCGGCGCACCGGCCCGCTGCCCAGCGCCGTCGCCATCTCGCCCGCGCTGCGCCCCATCGGCGGCGGGCGCGTCTGCGCCGTGGCCGAGCCGGGCGGGCCCTGCGTGCTGGTCTTCACCCGCATCGACGGCGTCTGGAAGCTCACCGGCTTCGAAGGGGAGATTTCGATGCTGCGCGCCAGGTCCTGAGGCGCCTAACATCGGGCATGGCCAAGCCCGACCCCCTGGCGAGCTACGCGCGCTTCGACTTCACCGAGGGCCCATGGACGCGGCCGGTGTTCCGCAAGGGCGCCGGCCCGGCGGTGATCGTGATCCACGAGATGCCGGGGCTGCACCCGCTGGTCGTGCGCTTCGCCGACCGGGTGGCGGCGGCGGGGATGACGGTCTTCTGCCCGAGCCTGTTCGGCGAGCCGGGCCGGGCGGTCTCTCCCGGCTATTCGGTCGGCGTCATCGCCAAGGCGATCTGCGTCCGGCGCGAGTTCGACGTCTGGGCGACAGACCGGTCGAGCCCCATTGTCGACTGGCTGAGGGCCCTGGCCCGGACGGCCCACGCCGAGTGCGGCGGGCGCGGCGTGGGCGCGGTGGGCATGTGCTTCACCGGCGGCTTCGCCCTGGCGATGATGACCGAGCCGGCCGTCGTCGCGCCGGTGGTCTCCCAACCCTCGCTGCCGCTGACGGCCGGGTCCAGACGCCGCGCCGCCGCCATCGACGCCTCGCCTGCGGAGATCGCCTGCGCCCGGCGGCGCTTCGCCGAGGAGGACCTCTCGCTGCTCGGCCTGCGCTTCCATGGGGACGGCCTGGTCCCGGCGGCGCGGTTCGACAGCTACCGGCGCGAGTTCGGCGACCGGTTCGAGGCCATCGAGATCGACCCGAAAGCGGCCGCGCCGGGGCCCATCCCGCCGCACTCGGTGCTGACCATCCACCTTCGCGAGGAGGGGCCCACCAAGGCCGCCGAACAGCGGGTGATCGCCTTCTTCAAGGAGCGCACGGCCGGTGGACCCGGAGGCGGCTAGGCTGGTCGCCCTGGCCGAGGCGAACGCCGGACCTGCGGCCTTCGAGGCCCGGCCGCAGGTCCGCGGCGCCTGGACCGCTTTCCTGGTGCTGACCCTGTTGTCCGTCGTCGGCTGGATCGGCCCGTTCCTGACTCCCGCCCCGCTGTGGGCCCAGGGGCTGGCGGCGCTGTGGTTCGGCGGCTGGAGCGGCCTCTTCGCCCGGCTCGCCTGGCGCGTCGTCGCAGGCGCCCGCAGCCCGGCCGGCTGGGCGCTGAGGGCCGGGCCGGAGGGGCTGAAGGTGAACCTGCGCTCCCACCTGAACTATCGCCACCCGGCGGAAGATGCGGTGGTGGCCATCCTGCCGCGCTCGCGCGTGCGGCGGCTGACGTTCGTCGAAGAGGGCCGGCGCAGCTACCTGGAGGTGGGGGGCTGGTCGGACCTCGAGTTCGCGCGCGGGGCCGTGGACGCGGAGGCCGCGCGCTGGAGCGGCTTCGGCCTCCGCTCGGGGCGGGCGCGCCACGTGCCCGTGACCGTCGAGCAGGGCCGGCTCCGGATCGCCTGGCGCGATGCGGCGCGCACCCTCTCGCCCTCGCCGGTGGCCGCGGAGGCGGCGCTCGGCCGCTGGTTTCCCATGGGGCGGCGGCTGGAGGCGGACCTCGCCGCCCTCGCCTCGCTGCCGCGCACGGCGCAGGAGCGGCGACTGGGGCAGATGGCCCGATCCGGCGAGGCGGTGGCCGCCATCGCCCTGGCCCGGGAGCTCTGGGGCCTGAACCTCACCGAGGCCCGCCAACGCATCGACGCCCTGGCCTCGCTCGACTCGGCGACCGCACGGCGCTAGAAGCGCGCCCTTTCCCCTGACCAGGCGTCCGACCCGCCCGGCAGGCCGACACGAGGCATCGCCATGAAGCGCTCTTCGCCGCACGGACGCGGCCAGCCGCAAGGCCCTTCCCAACGTCAGCTGCGCGCCGGCGAGCTGGTGCGCCACGCGCTCGTCGAGATCCTGCGCGAGGAGGACATCAGCGACGAGGCCCTGGAGGGGGTCTCGGTGACCGTCACCGAAGTGCGGATGAGCCCGGACCTGAAGCACGCCACCTGTTTCGTCGAGCCGCTGGGCGGCGGCGAGGCCGAGGCGGTGGTCGGGGCGCTGAACCGTCACGCGCGCTTCCTGCGTGGGCGCCTGGGCCGGCACATCGAGCTGAAGTTCACGCCGGACCTGAAATTCCTGCACGACGAGAGCTTCAACGAGGCGGCGCGGATGGAGCGGCTGTTCCAGGACCCGCGCGTGCAGCGCGACCTCTCCGGCGAGACGGACGAGGACTGATGGGCCGGCGGCGCAAGGGCGAGGCGGTCTCGGGCTGGATCTGCCTGGACAAGCCCTACGACCTGACCTCGACGCACGCGGTCAGCCGCGTGCGGCGGATTTTCAACGCGCAGAAGGCGGGCCACGCCGGCACCCTCGACCCGCTGGCCACCGGCATCCTGCCGATCGCCCTGGGCGAGGCGACCAAGACGGTCCCCTTCCTGGTCGACGCCGACAAGTCCTACCGCTTCACCCTGGCCTGGGGCGCCACGACCACGACCCTCGACCGCGAGGGCGAGGTGGTGACGACCTCGGACGTCCGGCCCGGCCGGGCCGAGGTGGAGGCGGCGCTGCCCCGCTTCATCGGCGAGATCGAGCAGGTCCCGCCGGCCTACTCGGCCATCAAGGTGGACGGCGAGCGGGCCTACGACCTGGCCCGCGCCGGCGAGACGGTGGAGCTGGCGGCCCGCCTGGTGAAGGTCCACGGCCTGCGGATCGCCGACGCCTCCGACCCCGACCATCTGACCCTGGAGATGGACTGCGGCAAGGGCACCTATGTGCGCGCCTTCGTCCGCGACCTGGCTGAGGCGCTGGGGGCCTGCGCCCATGTTTCCGACCTTCGCCGCACCCGCGTGGGGCCGTTCGGCGAGGACCGGGCGATCGGACTGGAAGTTCTTGAGGATTTAGGGCATAAGGCCCGCCCATCGGAGGCCCTGCTTCCGGTCGAGACCGCGCTGGACGACATCCCGGCGCTGGCCGTGACCGCTGAAGACGCCTTCCGATTGAAGCAGGGACGCTCGATCGTTCTCGTTCCCCGGCAGGTGGAAACGCTGAAGGCCCGGCTCGCGCCGGGCTCCAGAACCGTTTCCGCGATGGCGGGAGGGACCATCGTAGCGCTCTGCGAGATGCGCGCCGGCAAGCTCGAGCCGTCGCGGGTCTTCCATCTGGACCGAGCGGAGAACTGACCGATGTCGATTACGGCCGACCGTAAGGCGGAATTGATCAAGACCCACGCCCGCGGCGAAGCGGACACGGGCAGCGCCGAAGTGCAGGTGGCGATCCTCTCGGAACGCATCGCCAACCTGACCGAGCACTTCAAGACGCACAAGAAGGACAACCATTCGCGCCGGGGCCTGCTGAAGCTCGTCTCCCAGCGCCGCTCGCTTCTCGACCACCTCAAGAAGCACGATGCGCAGCGCTACCAGGATCTGATCGAAAAGCTCGGTCTGCGCCGCTAAACCACGCCGCCCCCGCCGTCTGCGCGGGGGCGTTGCATATCGGGGCTTCGGCCCGACGCCGGTCGGCAGTAGGATCGGCCCTTACCAATTCCGTCGCCCCCTCGTGACAGGCCGAGGGGACCCAGCGACGGGTCAGCGGGGTTCTCCAGCGTGGAGGATCTCGTCACACGCCGAGGGTTCAGACGAAATCCTCGATCCGCCTGTTCATCTGGAGAGGATTTCGGAAGCCCGATCCCCTGTCCGCCCCCGCCAGGAATGCGCCTGCCGGGACGAGAAAGAAGCAAAATGTTCGACATCAAGAGAAAGACCATCGAGTGGGGCGGCAAGACGCTCACCCTCGAAACCGGCCGCATGGCCCGTCAGGCCGACGGCGCCGTCGTCGCCACCTACGGCGACACCATGGTCATGGCGGCGGTCACCTTCGCCAAGACCGCCAAGCCCGGGCAGGACTTCTTCCCGCTGACCGTGAACTACCAGGAGAAGTTCTACGCCGCCGGCAAGATCCCCGGCTCCTTCCCGCGCCGTGAGACCGCGCCGACCCAGAAGGAGACGCTCACCTCGCGCCTGATCGACCGGCCGATCCGGCCGCTGTTCGTGAAGGGCTTTAAGAACGAGGTCCAGGTGGTGGCGACGGTGCTCGCCCACGACCTCGAGAACGATCCCGACATCGTCGCCATGGTCGCCTCCTCGGCCGCCCTGGTGATGTCCGGCGTGCCGTTCATGGGCCCGATCGCCGGCGTCCGCGTCGGCTACATCAACGACCAGTACGTGCTGAACCCGACGCTCGACGAGCTGAAGGAAAGCCGCATGGACCTGGTGGTGGCCGGCACCGCCGACGCCGTGATGATGGTCGAGTCCGAGATCAAGGAGATGACCGAGGAGCAGGTCCTCGGCGCCGTCAGCTTCGCCCACAAGGGCATGCAGCCGGTGATCGACGCGATCATCGAACTGGCCGAGCACGCGGCCAAGGACCCGTTCGAGTTCGAGCCGGTCGACACCGAGGCCCTCAAGGCCGAGATGAAGTCGCTGGTCGGCGCGGAGATCGCGGCGGCCTACAAGGTGACCAAGAAGTCGGAACGCCACGAGGCGGTGGGCGCGGCCAAGGCCAAGGCCCTGCAGGCGATGGCCAGGTCGGAGTCCAACCCCGACGGCGCGGATCCGCTGAAGCTGGCCGAAGTGTTCAAGGAACTGGAGGCCGACGTCGTCCGCCGGAACATCCTCGACACCGGCAAGCGCATCGACGGCCGTAACGTCGACCAGGTCCGCCCGATCGTCTCGGAAGTGGGCGTGCTGCCCCGGGCCCACGGCTCGGCGCTGTTCACCCGCGGCGAGACCCAGGCGCTGGTCGTGGCCACCCTCGGCACCGGCGACGACGAGCAGCTGATCGACGCTCTCGAGGGCAAGTACTACGAGAAGTTCATGCTGCACTACAACTTCCCGCCGTTCAGCGTCGGGGAGACGGGCCGCATGGGCGCCCCCAGCCGCCGCGACGTCGGCCACGGCAAGCTCGCCTGGCGCGCGCTTCGCCCGATGCTGCCGTCGCCGGAAGAGTTCCCCTACACCATCCGCCTGGTCTCGGAGATCTTCGAGTCCAACGGCTCCTCGTCGATGGCCTCGGTCTGCGGCGGGTCGCTGGCGCTGATGGATGCGGGCGTGCCGCTGAAGAAGCCGGTGTCCGGCATCGCCATGGGCCTGATCCTGGAGAAGGACGGCTTCGCCGTGCTCTCCGACATCCTGGGCGATGAAGACCACCTGGGCGACATGGACTTCAAGGTCGCCGGCACCGCCGACGGCATCACCTCGCTGCAGATGGACATCAAGATCGCCGGGATCACCGAGGCGATCATGAAGCAGGCGCTCGAGCAGGCGAAGGCCGGCCGCGCGCACATCCTGGGCGAGATGGCCAAGGCCATGGAGGCCCCGCGGGCCGAGCTCGGCGAGCATGCGCCGAAGATCGTCACCATGAAGATCCCCGTGGACAAGATCCGCGAAGTGATCGGCTCGGGCGGCAAGGTGATCCGCGAGATCGTCGAGAAGACCGGCGCGAAGATCGACATCGAGGACGACGGCACCATCAAGGTGGCGGCGTCCGAGCAGTCGAAGATCGATGCGGCGATGGACTGGATCAAGTCGATCGCCCAGGAGCCGGAAGTCGGCCAGATCTACACCGGCAAGGTGGTCAAGATCGTCGACTTCGGCGCCTTCGTGAACTTCTTCGGCGCCAAGGACGGCCTGGTCCACGTCTCCCAGATCTCCCGGGAGCGCGTGAACAAGGTCTCCGACGTGCTGCAGGAAGGCCAGGAGGTGAAGGTCAAGCTTCTCGGCTTCGACGACCGCGGCAAGACCCGCCTGTCGATGAAGGTCGTCGACCAGGAGACCGGCGAGGACCTCTCCAAGAAGGAAGAACAGCCGGAGACCGAAGAGGCGTAAGCCGCCTCTTCCTCACCGGACGCGGATCGGGCGGCTGCAGCGATGCAGCCGCCCTTTCTGTTTCACGCCGCCGGCCTCAGCGGCACGAACAGCACCGGCATGATCCGGCGCTGGCGGGTGCGGCCGGCGGCGTCCTTCTCAATGACCATCAGCTGCTGTTCGCGCTGCGGCCCGACCGGGATCACCATCCGGCCGCCCGGCTTCATCTGCTCCACCAGGGCCGGCGGGACCTTCGGCGCGCCGGCGGTGACGACGATGGCGTCGAACGGCGCCCGCTCCGGCCATCCCTGGTA
The DNA here is from genome assembly GCF_042681205.1 of Phenylobacterium terrae. Taxonomy (NCBI): domain Bacteria; kingdom Pseudomonadati; phylum Pseudomonadota; class Alphaproteobacteria; order Caulobacterales; family Caulobacteraceae; genus Phenylobacterium; species Phenylobacterium terrae. Next base: position 1,610,327 of record NZ_JBHUEY010000001.1, on the reverse strand, counting down.
CCCGTCGCCGGCCCGGACCTCCACGTTGCGGTAGCCGAGGCGGGCCAGCCGCTCGGCGGCGCTGCGGGCCAGCGGCGCGACCAGCTCGATGCTGTAGACCTGGCGCACGAGCCCGGAGAGGATCGCCGCCTGGTATCCGGAGCCGGTCCCGACCTCGAGCACGACGTCGTCAGGCTCCGTCCGGGCCAACTGGGTCATCACCGCCACCACCAACGGCTGGGAGATGGTGGCCTCGTAGCCGATCGGCAGGGCGTGGTCCCCGTAGGCCACGTCCCGCAGGTCCGGCGGGACGAACTCATGGCGGGGAACCGTCTCGAAGGCCGACAGCACCCGCGCGTCCAGGCGGCGGACCTCGCCCGCGGCGCCGGCCGCCAGCAGCTGGCGGATGTTGCGCACCATGTCCCGGCGCGCCTCGTGACCCGCCTGAGCCCGCGCGCACGAGGGCAGGAAAAGCGCCGGGAACACACCCGCTATCAGCCGCCTCGTAGGTCGCATCGCCGCCCTCGCCGCCGCGCCTCGCCCACCGCAGCAGAAACCTCCCGGATGCGGCCCCGGTTGCCGGGGTGGCGGTGCGACCCATAGCGGGTAAGGCGCCCCTACCTTTTCGCAACGCCCGGCCGTTTACTCGCATTGGCTGTATCAGGTGCAGTACGCGTGTCGCGGGTTTTCCGATGAAGATGCGGGAGGACGAGTTGGGCCGGGCCGCCCTGGGCTGGGCCCGTCAGCATCCAGAGGACGGGCGCGAGCTTGCCGGGCCCGAGGCCCCGCCGCCGAAACGCAAGGGCGCCCCTCTCAGCGGATACGGCAGCGCCGATGAACTCTACGCCGCCATGGGCGCCGCGCGGCGAGCCAACCTCGCCCGGCTGGCGGAGGATGAGCCGCTGGCCGCCAATACCGAGGCCGACCCGAGGCCCGCCTCCAAGGCCGCCCGGATCTTCGGCTGGTCGTTCCTGGTCGGCCTCGCCGCCGTCGCGGCCGGGAGTGCGACCCGCCGCGTCCGGCGCCGCTCCAGATGAAGTGATCGCCAGGCGGCTTTTCGGATCCGAGCGGCGGGGCCATCTCTAGGCGCACCGCTGCGCCTGGGGGCGCGGCCGCGTCACAGAGAACGATCGGATGAGCTTGCGACGACTGTTCGCGCGCTTGCGGGCGATCCCCGGCGCCGCCCGGCACGCCGCTCTGGTGGAGATCGCCTACGACCAGGCGGGACGGGGCGAACACGAGGCCGCGCTGTCGACGCTGCGCCGCGCCTACGCCGCCATCGGCGAAACGGCGCCGTCCCCACGCGTGCGGGTGCAGACCAACATGCTGGTCGTGCATGTGGCCGGCCGCCTGCAGGACGTGCCGCTGACGCTGACCGCGGCCCGCCTGTCGATCCGCCAGCTCGAGGCGGGCCAGGGCCGTTACACCGACCCCGAGCGCATCTACCTCGTCTATTGGTGTCAGACCGCCCTGCGGTATTGCGCGCAAATCTCGCCGATCGACCGCCGGGGCATCGCGGAGGAGACGCCGCTGGTGTTCGACGATCTCGACCTGCACGGGGTCTCTTCGCGGCTGCGGCGGAGCTTCCCCGTCTACACGCCCGCGGACCCGGAGTTCTTCCGCTAGCCGCCGTTCGCGGCCGACCTTGGGAACACCAGGCCGGCGTCGCGAAGGTGCGGCCGGTTCAGCCGCTCATAGGTCTTGGGCTCGATGCTGCGCATGATGATGTCGAGCATCGCTGAGCCGTCGGCATCACCATCCGGCGGCCTGCCGAAGACTTCGCGCCACAGCGCCTCGGCCTCGCGCGCGATGCGTTCTTCCCGGCCGTCCATCCGAGAACGCGCTCCTTGTGAGTTGTCCTTTGTTAGGCAACTCCCGGAGCTGGATTCCCGTTCCAGGCGAAATGTGGTTAACGAACCGTCACTTAGGCAAGCCGCCGGTCCACCGGCTCACCCCCGCAGCTTGCGCAGCAACACGTCGAGGTCCCGGGCGAGCTGAGCGTCGGACTGCTTGAGCTCTTCGATACGGCGCACCGCGTGGAGCACCGTGGTGTGGTCCCGCCCCCCGAACCGGCGGCCGATGTCGGGCAGCGAACGGGTGGTGATCTGCTTGGCCAGCCACATGGCCGCCTGCCGCGGCCGGGCGACCGCGCGGGCGCGGCGCTCGGAGATCAGGTCGGCCTGCTTCAGGCCGAAATGCTCAGCGACCGTCTTCTGGATCTGGTCGACGGTGACGCGCTTGTCGTTGCAGGCCAGGTGCGGGCGCAGGATGGCCTGGGCCTCGTCCAGCGACAGGCGGGCGACCTGACCGCCGACCCGGGCGACCAGCGTGTTCAGCGCGCCTTCCAGCTCGCGCACGCTGTCGGTGAAGCGGTCGGCGAGGAACTGCAGCACCTCCGGCCGGGCCGACGGCACGAAGCCGCCCTGCTCGGCCAGGGTGGCGAGCTTCCGCTCCAGGATGCCCAGCCGCAGGTTGCGGTCGGCCGGCTCGATGCCGCAGACGAGGCCCGCCTGCAGGTGCGAGCGCAGCCGCGGCTCCATGTCCGACAGCTCGGTCGGCGAGCGGTCGGCGGTCATCACCACCCGGCGGCCGTCCTCCACAAGGGCGATCAGGGTGTGGAACAGCTCCTCCTGGGTGGAGGGCTTGCCCGCGACGAAGTGGACGTCGTCGATCAGCAGCAGGTCGGCCCGGCGCAGCTCGTCCTTGAAGGCGCTGGTCTGGCGGTCCTGGATGGCCTTCACGAAGGCCTGGGTGAACCGCTCGGCGGTCAGGTAGACCACCTTCTTCTCGGGAGCCGACTGCATGGCCTCCCAGGCGAGCGCGTTCAGAAGGTGGGTCTTCCCGAAGCCGTACGGTCCGTGGAACAGCACCGGGTTGAAGTGGCCGTCGGCCCAGGAGGCGACCCGGCGGGCGACCGCGAAGGCGAACTCGTTCGCCGGGCCCGAGACGAAGGTGTCGAACCGGAAGCGGTCCTGCAGGCCCTGCTGGCGGCCCGAGCGGACGGCGGCGGCCGAAGGCTGCGGCACGTCGATCTCGATCACTTCGGGCGCCGGGGCGGGCGCGGCGGCGCGCGGCTCGGCCGGGCCGGCCACCGAGTCGAACTCCATCTTCGACTTCAGGTCCAGGCGGCGGCCCATGGGGTCGTTCTGGGCCCACAGCTCGCCGATGCGGCGCCAGGCGTGCCGGCGGATCCAGTCGCGGGCGACGCCCGTCGCGGCGACCAGGCAAACCTCGCCCTGGTGCTCCCGGAGGGCGGCCGGACCGAGCCACGATCCGAACGTCGCCTCACCCAGTTCGCGTTTCAGCGCCTGGCAAGTCTTCGTCCACACCGCACCGGCCGGCATCTCCGACGCCGCCACGAAACCCCCGCTCTTCATATGGCCTAACCCCCGATCGTTCATCCCCGACCTCAGCCCCCGCGCCAAAGCCAGTTTCCTAAAGACAACAAGATCTTATGCGCCGCGGAAATAAGCCCGCGCCGTTGTCTGTTTCATCCGCACAGAGATGGAAAACGTCCTTAGGAGCGCTCAGACTATTCGGGGCCGCCCGCCGGTCAACGGGGATTCTTGACGGTCCGAAACGATATTTTCGTTGACTCGCTAGGAGCCCTTGAGGGCCCAAGGGAAACGGCGTTCCGAAGCTTGGCTGGATGAGAAGATTCGTCGCAGGCGCCGCACCCGACAAGCGTCACAAACGCAAGCACGCCCGCCGAGGATTTCGGCGGGCGTGGCGATAAACGTTAACTTTTCAGCGTCTTAGCGCCGCAGCGGCGCGAGGCCGCTTCAGGCGGCCGAGCCGCCCAGCTTCTTCAGGGCCGCGGCCAGGCGGGACACCTTGCGGGCGCCGGTGTTCTTGTGCACCACGCCCTTGGAGACCGCGCGCATCAGCTCGGACTGGGCCTCGACGAAGGCCGTCTTGGCGGCCGCCGCATCCCCCGCGGAAAGCGCTTCTTCGAACCGCCGCAGGTAGGTGCGGACGCGCGAACGGCGCGCCTTGTTGACTTCGGTGCGGCGGGCGATCTTTCGGGCCGCCTTCTTGGCGCCGGGCGTGTTGGCCATGCTTGCTCTCAGAACAGGTTGTCGCGCCCGGACGCTCCGCCCGGGCGTAAATTCGGAGGCGCGGATATACGGGATGGGGCCGGCGGGGGCAACCCCTTTACCGGCCCGTGAACTTCGCAGGCCGCTTTTCGACGAAGGCCGCCATGCCTTCCTTCTGGTCGTCGAAGGCGAACAGCGAGTGGAACAGCCGCCGCTCCATGCGCACGCCCTGGCTGAGCGGGGTCTCGTAGGCGGCGTTCACCAGTTCCTTGGCGATCATCACCGCCTGGGGCGAGAGGGTCGCGATCTTCCGCGCCGCCTCCAGCGCGGCAGGGACCAGCTCGGCCAGCGGCACCACCCGGCTGACCAGGCCGCAGCGCTCGGCCTCGGCGGCGTCCATCATCCGGGCGGTCAGCACCATGTCCATGGCCTTGGACTTGCCGACGAAGCGGGTCAGCCGCTGGGTGCCGCCGGCGCCCGGAATGACGCCGAGGTTGATCTCGGGTTGGCCGAAGCGGGCGTTGTCGGCGGCGATGATGAAGTCGCACATCATGGCCAGCTCGCAGCCGCCACCCAGGGCGTAGCCGGCCACCGCCGCGATCACCGGCTTGCGGCAGCGGGTGACCCGCTCCCAGTTGCGGGTGATGAAGTCTTCGGTGAAGGCCTCGGCGTAGGACTTGGGCGCCATCTCCTTGATGTCGGCGCCGGCCGCGAAGGCCCGGTCGGAGCCGGTGATGACGATCGCCCGGACGCTCTCGTCCGCCTCGGCCGCGTCGAGCACGGCGGTGAGCTCGTCCATCAGCGTGCCGTTCAGGGCGTTGAGCGCCTCCGGCCTGTTCAGCCGCACCAGGGTGACGGCGTCGGACGTCTCCACGATCAGGGTGGCGTAGCTCATGGCGGCCTCCGGAGGCGATGGTCTCCCGCCGGCTTAAGGCCCCTCGACGGTATAGCCAAGGGCGCGGAGCTTGGCCGGCAGGCTCTCCGGTCCGATCAGGTGGCCGACGCCGACCACGACCACCGTCCGCCCGCGCCCCTTCAGCCGGGCGTCGAGCTCGCGGGCCCAGACGGCGTTCCGCTCGGTCACGACCCGGCGGTAGATCACCGGGGCGGCGGCCCGCAGCGGCTCGATGGCGATCGTCTCCAGCTTGGCGAGGTCGCCGGCCATCCAGGCGCCCACCAGGGTGGAGAAGGCCTCGGGATCGCGCTCGATCTCCTCCAGGCTGTGCTCCAGGGAGGCGATCTGGTCGGCCAGGGGGGCCTCGTCGAAGAAAGCGATCTGCTGGGCGGGGGTCTCGAACGCCTTGCGCACGGCGCCGGCCGGCGCGGCGGCGTGGACCTGCTTCTCCACCCCCATGGCCGGAGAGGCGCCGGCCAGCTGGTAGACCGCGCCCGAGAGCGCCACCTCGGCCAGCCACGGCTCCATGCGCGCCAGCATGTCGGGCGACAGGCGGTAGCGCTGGGCGGCGGCGAGCAGCCGCTCCCAGGTCTTCGGCGGCAACAGCGCCTGCAGGCTGCGGCCGGGCGGCAGCAGGCCGCGGGCGGCGGCGAGCCTGGCGGACTGGGCCTCGGACTCCGCGTCCATCGGCATCTCGAACCAGACGTCCTCGGCCTTGGCCAGGCCCTCGGTCAGCGCCGGCGGTCGCCAGTCGAGCCCGTCGGGCAGCACGTGCACCGAGCCGAACAGCACCAGCTCCGAATCCGCGTCCCGGACGACCCACACCGGCGGCTTGGCCTGCGCCGGCCCTGCCGCGGCCCATGCGGCCAGCGCCGCGGCGAAAACGACTCTCCACATGCCGCTGAGCTTAGGGACGGTTCGAGGGGTTCGCCACCGGCTCAGCGCTGGCACTTCGGGCAGTAGAAGGTCGAGCGGCCGGCCTGGACGCGGCGGGCGATGACGCCGTCGCACCCCTCGTTCGGACAGGGCCGGCCCTGCCGGTCATAGACCCGGAAGCTGTGCTGGAAGTAGCCCAGCGCCCCGTCGGCGGCGGCGTAGTCGCTGATCGTCGAGCCGCCGGCGGCGATCGCCTCTTCCAGCACCTGCCGCACGGCCGCGACCAGCCGCTCGAGCCTGGGCCGCGAAATACGGCCGGCCGGTCGGAAGGGCGAGATGCGCGCCCGGTGCAGCGCCTCGCAGACATAGATGTTGCCCAGGCCTGCGACGATCTTCTGGTCGAGCAGCAGGGTCTTGGGACCCTGGCGGCGGCCCTCGAAGGCGTGGGCCAGGCGGGCGGCGTCGAACCCGTCCGACAGCGGCTCGGGCCCGAGCCCCGCGAACCACGGGTGCAGGTCCATCAGCGCCGTCTCGACCAGGGCCATGTAGCCGAACCGGCGCGGGTCGTAATAGGTGACGCGGGCGCCCGCTTCGGTCTCGAACAGGACGTGGGCGTGCTTGGGGTCCGGGTCGGCGGCGTAGTGGAACTCCCCCGGCCGCTCGGCGCCCTGCGGCCGCTCGATCTCGAACCGGCCGGTCATCCCCAGATGCATGATCAGCGTCTCGCCGACGCTGAGCGGGGCCAGGATGTACTTGGCCCGGCGGTCCAGCCGCTGGATCACCGCGCCGGTCAGCCTCTGGACGAAGCCCTCGGGAAACGGGAAGCGCAGGTCCGGCCGGCGGGCCTCCACCCGCGAGAGCCGCGCCCCGGCGAGGACCGGCTCCAGGCCCCGGCGGACCGTCTCGACCTCGGGAAGCTCGGGCATCCCCGCGGCTTGGCACGGGCCGGGCCGGTTCGGCAAGCCGCGCCTGAACGCGGGCTGAACCGCCGGCTCGAAGCGCGTTCAGGACGGCCCCGCTAATCCATCCGCCAACACCACCGCAGGAGGGACAGTCATGTTCGCCATCAAGAAGACCACCGGCTTCGCCGCCGCCGCCCTCGCCGCCGCCGGGATGCTGGCCACGAGCGTGCCCACCGCGGCCAGCGCCCAGGGGATCAGCGGCGTGACCCGCTGCGCCGCGCCGGGCGGCAAGCAGGAGGCAGGCGCGCTGATCGGCGCCCTGGTGGGCGGCGTGGTCGGCAACAAGGTCGGCGGCAAGAAGCCCGCGGCCGAGACCGTGGCCGGCGCCCTGGTCGGCGCGGCGGCCGGTTCGGCCATCGGCTGCCAGATGCAGCACAACCGCGCCCGGGACTACGGCTATCAGCGCTACGACCGGTACGATCGCTACGACCGGTATGACCGCTACGACCGGTACGGGCGCAGCCGGTACTAGATCCTCGACCTGGGGATGCGGCGAGGCCGCTCCACCCCTCTCCTTGATCCTCTCCCCTCGCGCTACGCCTCGGGGGAGAGGAGACGGCGCTCGAACCGCCTCTCCCCCGACGCGAAGCGCGAGGGGAGAGGCCGGGAGAGGGGCGAAGCCGCGTCTGGGGCGCCTCCGGATGTGGCGACCTGAAGCCCAGGTGGCGCCCGCCCCTCCCTGGCGCCCGCGCCCGCGGGCGTCTAAGACCTTGGCCGATGAGTGAGAGCGCCACCTTCGGCTACCGCGACGTGGACCCCAAGGAGAAGCCCCGCCTGGTGCGCGGCGTCTTCGACAGCGTGGCCCGCCGCTACGATCTGATGAACGACCTGATGAGCGCGGGCGTCCACCGGCTCTGGAAGGACGCCATGGCCGCCCGCCTCAATCCCCAGCCGGGGGAGCGGATCGTCGACTGCGCCGGCGGCACGGGCGACATGGCCCGGCGCTACGCCGGCCTCGCCCGGCGGGCGCAGGAGCGCCGCGGCGGCGCCGACGCCGAGGTCCTGGTCATCGACTACAACGGCGAGATGATCGCCGCCGGGCGGGAGAAGGGCTATCCGCCCGAAGTCGTGTGGGCCGTGGGCGACGCCCAGCGCCTGCCGCTGCCGGACGCCAGCGCCGACGCCTATTCCATCGCCTTCGGGATCCGCAACGTCACCGACGTCGCCGCCGCCCTGCGCGAGGCCCGGCGGGTGCTGAAGCCCGGCGGCCGGTTCCTGTGCCTGGAGTTCTCGCGCCCGATCACCGAGGCGCTGCAGAAGGCCTACGACGCCTATTCCTTCAAGGTGATCCCGGCGGTCGGCGAGAAGGTCACCGGCGACCGCGAGGCCTACCAGTACCTGGTGGAGAGCATCCGCCGCTTCCCCGACCAGCGCCGGTTCGCGGCGATGATCGGCGAAACCGGCTTCTCCCGCGTCGGCTACACCAACTTCACCGGCGGCGTCGCGGCCCTGCACCACGGCTGGGCGGTCTGACGCCATGAGCGGGCCGGCCGCGTTCGCCAGGCTGATCGGCGCGGCCTGGATGCTGGTGCGCAACGACGCCCTGCTGCCGCGCGAGCTCGACCATCTCTACGCCGGCTCGATCCGCACGCTCGCCAACCTGACGCGCCTGCTCGCCGGGCCCGAGGCCAAGGTCGGCCGCCCGGGCGAGCGGCTGGCCCGGGCGCTGGAGCGGCTGGGACCGGTGGCGATCAAGCTCGGCCAGCTGCTCTCCACCCGCGCCGACATCTTCGGCGGGGAGTTCGCCGAGGACCTGTCGCGGCTGAAGGACCGGCTGGACCCCTTCCCCGCCGATGCGGCCAAGGCGGCGATCGAGGCCTCGCTCGGCCGGCCGCTGACCAGCCTCTATTCGAGCTTCGGCGGGCCCGTCGCGGCCGCGTCCCTGGCCCAGGCGCACGAGGCGACGCTGCTCGACGGGCGCACCGTGGCCGTGAAGGTGCTGCGGCCGGGCATCGAGCGGCGGATCGCCGAGGATTCCGAGGTGCTGGAGCTGGCCGCCCGCATCGTCGAGCGCTGGAGCGTTCCCGCCCGCCGGCTGGAGCCCCGGGCCCTGGCCCAGACTGTGATCCGCGCCACCGAGCTGGAGCTGGACCTGCGGCTCGAGGCGGCCGGCGCCGACCAGCTCGGCGAGGTGATGGCCCGCGACGCCTACATGCGCGCGCCCAGGGTCGTCTGGGAGGGCGTCGGCAAGCGGGTGCTGACCCTTGAGTGGGCCCAGGGCCGGCCGCTCTCCGAGCCCGCCGCGCTGGAGCAGCCGGGGCTCGACCGCAAGGCGCTGGCCGACAACCTGACCCGCGCCTTCCTCGCCCAGGCGCTGGACCACGGCGTCTTCCATGCCGACCTGCACGAGGGCAACCTGTTCGCCGCCCCGCCGGCCCAGATCACCGCCGTCGACTTCGGCATCATCGGCCGGCTGGGCCAGGCCGAGCGGCGGTACCTGGCCGAGATCCTCTGGGGCTTCCTTGACCGCGACTACGAGCGGGTGGCCCAGGTGCACTTCGACGCCGGCTACGTGCCCCGCACCCACGACGTGGCCCTGTTCGCCCAGGCGCTGAGGGCGGTGGGCGAGCCGGTGTTCGGCCGCTCGGCCAGCGAGGTCTCGATGAGCCGGGTGCTCACCCAGCTGTTCGAGATCACCGCCCTGTTCGACATGCGCCTGCGCCCCGAACTCGTGTTGCTGCAGAAAACCATGATGACGGTCGAGGGCGTCGCCCGCCGCATCGATCCCGAGCACGACATCTGGGCCGCCGCCGACCCCGTGGTGCGCCGCTGGATGGCCCGGGAGCTCTCCCCGCTCACCCAGGCCAGGCGCGTCGGCGAGGAGGCGCTGGCGACGCTGCAGGCGCTGCGGCGGCGGCTGGAAGCCGAACCTGCGGGCCCCACGGTCGCGGTGGTCGAGCCGCGGCGGGGAGCGAGGTGGCCGTGGGTGCTGCTGGGGGCGGCGCTGGCCGGCGCCGGCGCGTGGCTAGCGGCGGCGCTCAGCTAGCGCTTTCCACTCCCATCATGGGAGAGGGGGACCGCGCGCCGAAGCCGGCGAAGGCCGGCTGAAGAGCGCGTGGTGGAGAGGGCAAGCCACATGCGCGGCGCTGTGGATCGCTCCAATCTGCACATCTCCTCGCGCGGCGTGCGCGGCTCGCCCCCTCCCCCGCTTCGCAGGGGAGGAAGGAGAGGCCTACCCCTCGCCTTCCCGCCGTGAGGCGCTGGCCGACCGCCGCGCTTCGCGGTCCTTCTGTTCCTGCCAGTAGGCGGGGCCGTCGTCGGGCTTGAAGAGGGTGCGGGGCGCGCCCTCGCGGGTCTTCACCGCAAAGACGTTGGCATTGGGATCGTAGATCAGCACGTCGCCGTTGGCCCGGGTGAGGGTCTCGGCCCCGGCCGGCGGGTCGCCGACGAAGGCGTGGGCGGTCTTGACGAACTCGTCGAGGGTGTCGGCCCCGAAGGCTTCGCCGTTGCGCTCGAAGGCCCGCCGGGCGTTCTCCTCGGCCGAGCGGTCGCGGCTCGCCGACCACATGGGCTTGCCGTCCACCTTGGGGACCGCATCGTCGCGGCGGTCTTCGCGCCGGCTCTCGCCGCGATCGCCCGAAGGCTGCGCCTCCGCGCCCGCCAGACGCTGCGGCTCCATCGGCTCGGTCTTGGCCACCGCCGACGGGCCGTTGTCGCACGCCGCAACCACCAGCAGCACCGCGCCCGAAGCGAGCGCCCTGCCCCACGCCACCATCATCGCCTCCATCACCTGTTCTGGTTGTTGCGAACAAATAAAGAACACATGCGACGGTTTGTCCAGCGGCCTCGCTTGGCTTAAGGGAGGGGCCGGTCCAACGGGCGTGAGGCCTTAAGCCTTGAAGCGGGTTCTGCTGATCGTCGGCGGCGGCATCGCGGCCTACAAGGCGCTGGAGCTGGCGAGGCTCCTGCGCAAGGCCGGGATCGGGGTCCGGCCCATCCTCACCAGGGCGGGCGCCCAGTTCGTCACCCCCCTGTCGCTGTCGGCGATCTGCGAGGACAAGGTCTATTCCGACCTGTTCTCGCTGACCGACGAGGCGGAGATGGGCCACATCGAGCTCTCGCGGTCGGCCGACCTGATCGTGGTCGCCCCGGCCACCGCCGACCTGATGGCCAAGGCGGCGAACGGCCTGGCGGACGACCTGGCCTCCACCACCCTCCTGGCCACCGACACGCCCGTGCTGATGGCCCCGGCCATGAACGTGCGGATGTGGACCCACCCGGCCACCCGGCGGAACCTTCAGACCCTCAAGGCCGACGGCGTCAGCTTCGTGGGGCCCGACGAGGGCCCCATGGCCTGCGGCGAGTTCGGCGAGGGGCGCCTGGCCGAGCCGCCGGCGATCTTCGAGGCGATCCAGGCGATGCTGGCGGGCGACGCCGGCCGCCCGCTCGCCGGCCGCCGCGCCATCGTCACCGCCGGGCCGACGGTGGAGCCGATCGATCCGGTGCGGTTCCTCTCCAACCACTCCAGCGGCCGCCAGGGCTACGCCATCGCCGAGGCGCTGGGCCGGCTGGGCGCCGAGGTCATCCTGGTCTCCGGCCCGACCGCCCTGGCCGCGCCGGCGGGGGTGACCCGGGTGAACGTCCAGACCGCGCGCGACATGCTGGCCGCCTGCGAGGCCGCCCTGCCGGCCGACATCGCCGTCTGCGTCGCCGCCGTCGCCGACTGGCGGCCTGACGGAACCGGCCTCTCCAAGATCAAGAAGGGCGACGGGCCCGCCCCGCCGCTGACGCTGGTCGAGAACCCGGACATCCTGGCGACGCTGTCCCGGAGCGACCGGCGCCCGCGCCTCGTCATCGGCTTCGCCGCCGAGACCAACGACGTGGAGGCCTACGCTCAGGCCAAGCTCGAGAAGAAGGGCTGCGACTGGATCGTCGCCAACGACGTCAGCCAGCCGGGCGTCATGGGCGGGACCGAGAACACGGTCGCCATCGTCAGCGCCCAGGGAATCGAGCGATGGGAGAAGGCCCCCAAGGGCGAGGTCGCCCTGCGCCTGGCCCGCCGCATCGCCGAGGAGTTGAAGTGAAGCCGCGCGTTCCGATCATCCGCCTGCCGCACGGCGAGGGCCTGCCCCTGCCGGCCTACGAGACGGCCCAGGCCGCCGGCATGGACCTGCGCGCGGCGGTCGAAGAGAGCGCCCCCATCGTCCTGCAGCCCGGCGAGCGCTTTCCGGTCCCCACCGGCCTCGCCTTCGCCCTGCCCGCCGGATTCGAGGGCCAGGTGCGGCCCCGCTCGGGTCTGGCCGCCCGCCAGGGGGTCACCTGCCTCAACACCCCCGGCACCGTCGACGCCGACTACCGCGGCGAGGTGAAGGTGATCCTGATCAACCTCGGCCAGGAGCCGGTCACCATCCGCCGCGGCGACCGCATCGCCCAGCTGGTGATCGCGCCTGTGGTCCAGGCCGAGTGGGAAGAGGTCGAAAGCCTCGACGAGACCGCCCGCGGCGCGGGCGGGTTCGGCTCGACGGGGGTGGGCTGACTCAAGCCGCTCATCCCGGCGAATGCCGGGATCCAGATGGCGGGCGCAGACGCGCCCTCCATCAGCCGCTGAAGCCATCCAGCCAGATCCGACTCTTGGATCTGGGTCCCGGCATTCGCCGGGATGATCGGATCTAGATACCCTCCGGCGGCGCCTCGAAGCCGCGCACCTGCTCCTCCAGCGCCTGGGCCACGCCGAGCGTTTTCGAATCCGCGCCGTAGGGGCCGATGAGCTGAACGCCGACCGGCAGGCCTGCGCGCGTGCGCCCGGCGGGGACGGCGGTGGCGGGCAGGTGGCAGGCGGTCGCCAGCGCGATCCAGCCCAGCATCGTGGTGTAGGGCAGCTCCTTGCCGTCGGAGGTCTTCAGCTTGCGGGCGTCGAACGGGCGGCGGTCGTGCTTGAAGGCGGGGACCGGGGCGATCGGCGCCATCAGCACGTCGAACCTGCGGAACAGCTCGCCGGTCTCGTGCCGCAGCCGCGCCCGGACCGCGTCGGCCGCCATCCACTCACGGTGACGGGCGGTGTAGCCGAGCACCGAGGCGGCGCGGCTGAACGGCCCGGCGCCCGAGGCGCGGGCCAGCCTGGCGCCCGGCCGCATCAGCTCCATCCTGCGGATCGCCGCCTCGGGCATGTCCTCGGAGAGGGTGGCGCTGAGCAGCAGGATGTAGGCGTCGAGCAAGGCCGCCACATCCACCGGACTGCGCACCGGCTGGACCTGGGCGCCGGCCTGCGCCGCCTCGGCGGCGAAGGCCTCGACGACCTCCCGCACCTCGGGGTCCAGCGGCAGCAGCGGCTCGTCCAGCCAAAGGCCGATCCGCAACTGTGAGAAGGCCGGCGGCGGCGCGGCCGGCGCCACGGCCGCCTCGGCGATCAGGGAGAGCAGCAGCCGCAGGTCGCGCGCCGAGCGGGCCATCGGCCCGACCACGTTGAGGTCCCGCTGGACCAGCGAGCCGGGGGCCGGCGGCACATGCCCGCGCTGGGAGACGAGGCCCCAGCTCGGCTTGTGCGCATAGACGCCGCAGAAGCTGGCCGGCACGCGCAGCGACCCGCCGATGTCGGAGCCGATCTCCAGGGCCGTGACCCGCGCCGCCAGCGCCGCCGCCGCCCCGCCGGACGAGCCGCCGGGCGTCCGTTCCAGGTCCCAGGGATTGTTGGTCGCGCCGTAGAGGGCGTTGTCGCTCTGCCAGTCGGCGGCCATCACCGGCACGTTGGTCTTGCCCCAGATCACCGCCCCGCCGCGCCGGGCGCCCGCCACGGCGGCCGCATCGTGCGCCTGGCGCCGGCGCAGCTCCGCCAGCCCGGAGGAGGCCGCCAGGCCGGCCACGTCGAAGGTGTCCTTCACCGTCATCGGCAGCCCCGCCAGCGGCCCCAGGCTCTCGCCGCGGACCCGCAGCTCGTCGATGGCCTTGGCCTGCAGCAGCGCCCGCTCGACGCCGGTGGCGACCACCGCGTTCAGCTCGCCGTGGGTCGCCTCGTGACGGGCGACGGCGGCCTGAAGCAGCTCGACGGCGCTGACCGCCTTCGCCTGCAGGGCGGCGATCTGGGCGGTGGCGTCGCGGGCGAGCAGGTCGGCCATCAGGGTCGGGGCTTCATCCCCAGGACGTCCTGCATGTCGTACTCCCCGGGCGCCTTTCCGGCGACCCAGCGGGCCGCCTCCACGGCGCCCCGGGCGAACAGGCTGCGGTCCCGCGCGGAGTGGGAGAAGGTGAGGATCTCGTCTTCGGCGGCGAACACCACCGAATGCTCGCCGACGATGCCGCCGCCGCGCACGACGGCGAAGCCGATGTCCCCCGTGCGGCGGGCGCCGGTGATGCCGTTGCGGACCCGCTGGGCGACGTCAGGCAGCGTCACGCCGCGGCCCTCGGCGGCCGCCTCGCCCAGCATCAGGGCCGTGCCCGAGGGGGCGTCCACCTTGCGGCGGTGGTGGGCTTCGACGACCTCGACGTCGTAGTCGCGGGCCGAGAGCGCCGCCGCCGCCTGGCGGACGAGGCCCATCAGCATGTTGACGCCGAGCGAGAAGTTGCCGGCCCGCACGATCGGCATCCGCTCGGCGGCCCTGGCGATGCGGGCCAGGTCCTCGTCCTTCCAGCCGGTGGGGCCGGAGACCAGGGCCTTGCCGCCGATCTGCGCCAGCCGCTCGGCCAGGGCGGCGGAAGCCTCGGGGGTGGTGAAGTCGATGACCACATCGGCGGCGGCGATCGCCTCCTCCGCGGGGATCAGGCCCTCGTCGCGCGCCACGCGGCGGTTGAAGCGGGCGGCCAGGACCACGTCCTCGCGCCCCTCGATCACCGCGGCGACGGCCCGGCCCATCCGCCCGTCGGCGCCGGCGATGGCGATCTTGATCGGCTGGGACAGGGCGGCCTCCTTCAGCTCAAGCCGCGGCTAGTCTCGCACGCGCCCGCCCCGGTCAACGGGAAACCGGGGTTCGAGCGCCGGAGAGCAGCTGCACGCCCGCCGCGGCGGTCTGGGCCAGCACCTCCTTGCGGTCGCCGGCGCGGGCGCGGATGGACAAGGTGTGCAGGATGGCGGCCGCCATGCGGGCCAGCGACACCGGGTCGGCGTCGGAGCCGATCTCGCCGGCCTGCCGCGCCGCGCGGAAGCGGGCCTCGAAGGCGCCGTCCAGCTCGGCCAGCCCCTCGGCGATGGCGGCGCGCACCTCCTCGTCGGTCAGCGCCTCCGGCAGGGCCGTGCCAACGATGAAGCAGCCGCGCGGCCCCTCCTGGCCCGAGAGGTAGACCGCCAGGCCCTCAGCGAACACCCGCGACAGCGCCTCGACCAGCGGGACCTCGGCCTCCAGCTGGCCCACGATCCGGCCCCAGGTCTCCCGCCGGTAGCGCTCCAGGGTCTTCAGGTGCAGGGCGCGCTTGTCGCCGAAGGCGGCGTAGAGGCTGGGCCGGTGCATGCCGGTGGCCGCCGAGAGCTCGTCCAGGGAGGTGGCGGCGAAGCCGGCGCGCCAGAAGGCGTCCGTCGCCTGGGCGAGCGCCAGTTCGGGGTCGTATTCCCGCGGCCGCCCGCGCCGCCTCGCCTCGTGCACCATCCCGAATCACCTCGCGCGGCAAGAGGGTCCGGCGGTTCCGCCACAGTGGCAATGGCATGAGCCGCGAAGCTGCGCCGCGGAGGTTGTTCCAAGGGGCGCGGCTCTGTAGGTTGCGCGACCTTCGATCAGCCACCCTTCCCAGAGCCCAAGCGCCGCAATGAGCGACTCCGAAAAACGCACCTTCACCGACCAGGAGGCGCTGGACTTCCACCGCTACCCGACCCCCGGAAAGGTGGCGATCGCCGCCACCAAGCCGATGGCGACGCAGCGGGACCTCAGCCTGGCCTATTCGCCGGGCGTGGCGGTGCCGGTGCTGGCGATCGCGGACGACCCCGAGGCCGCCTACGACTACACCTCCAAGGGCAACCTGGTGGCGGTGATCTCCAACGGCACCGCGATCCTGGGCCTGGGCAACCTGGGGGCGCTGGCCTCCAAGCCGGTGATGGAGGGCAAGAGCGTCCTCTTCAAGCGCTTCGCCGACGTGGACTCGATCGACGTGGAGGTGGCCGCCACCGACCCGGACGAGATCATCACGGTGGTGAAGAACATCGGCCTGACCTACGGCGGCATCAACCTCGAGGACATCAAGAGCCCCGAGTGCTTCCGCATCGAGACCGAGCTGCAGGAGCTGCTCGACATCCCGGTGTTCCACGACGACCAGCACGGGACGGCGATCATCTCGGCGGCGGGCCTGATCAACGCCTGCGAGATCACCGGCCGCAACCTGCAGGACGTGAAGGTCGTGCTCTGCGGGGCCGGGGCGGCGGGCATCGCCTCGCTGGAACTGATGAAGGCGATGGGCGTGCGGGCCGAGAACTGCATCGCCGTCGACAACACCGGCGTCATCTACCGGGGCCGCACCCAGGGCATGAACCAGTGGAAGAGCGCCCATGCGGTCGAGACCGACGCGCGCACCCTGGCCGACGCCATGAAGGGCGCCGACGTCTTCCTCGGCCTGTCGGTCAAGGGCGCCGTCACCCAGGAGATGGTCATGTCCATGGCGGACAAGCCGATCATCTTCGCCATGGCCAACCCGGACCCGGAGATCACGCCCGAAGAGGTGCACGCGGTGCGCCCCGACGCCATCGTCGCCACCGGCCGCAGCGACTATCCGAACCAGGTCAACAACGTCCTGGGCTTCCCCTACATCTTCCGCGGCGCGCTCGACGTCCGGGCCCGGCGCGTGAACATGGAGATGAAGATCGCCTGCGCCAACGCGCTGGCGCAGCTGGCCCGCGAGGACGTGCCCGACGAGGTGGCGGCGGCCTACCACGGCGGCCACCTGAAGTTCGGGCCCAACTACATCATCCCGGCGCCGTTCGATCCCCGGCTGATCTGGTACGTGCCGCCGTTCGTGGCGCAGGCGGCCATGGACACCGGCGTCGCCCGCAAGCCGATCGAGGACATGGACGCCTACCGGGCCTCCCTGGCCCAGCGGCTCGACCCCACCGCGGCCTTCCTGCAGCAGCTGCAGGACTCGGTGCTGTCGGCGCCGCGCAAGCGGGTGGTGTTCGCCGAGGGCGAGGAGCCCAGCGTCATCCGCGCCGCCTACGCCTTCAAGAGCGCGGGCCTGGGCCATCCGCTGCTGGTCGGCCGCGAGGAGCTGGTGCACGAGAACATGCGCCGGGCGGGCCTCGATCCGGACGACGTGAAGCTCGAGGTCATCAACGCCCGGCTCAGCCCCTGGAACGACGAGTTCGTCGACCACCTCTACGCCCGGCAGCAGCGCAAGGGCATGCTGCGGCGCGACGCCCAGCGGCTGATCAACCAGGACCGCAACGTCTTCGCCGCCTCGATGGTCGCGCTCGGCAAGGCCGACGCCCTGGTCACCGGCGTGACCCGCACCTTCGATACGGTGCTGGAGGAGGTCAGTCAGGTGATCGACCCGGCCCCCGGCGGGCGGGTGCTGGGGATGAGCGTGCTGCTGTCGCGCGGGCGCACCCTGTTCATCGCCGACACCAACGTCACCGAGATGCCCGAGGCCGAGGCGCTGGTGGACATCGCCAAGCAGACCGCGGCGGCGGTGCGGGCCCTGGGCCATGTGCCGCGGGTCGCGTTCCTGTCCTACTCGACCTTCGGCCAGCCGATGGGCCAGCGCTCCACCAAGGTGCGCGAGGCCGTCGCCCTGCTGGACACCATGAAGGTGGACTTCGAGTACGAGGGCGAGATGCCGCCGCAGCTGGCGCTCGACCCGGCCCGGCGGGTCAACTACCCGTTCATGCGCCTGACCGGCCCGGCCAACGTACTGATCATGCCGGCCATTCACTCGGCGGCCATCTCCACCCAGCTGGTCCAGAGCCTGGGCGCGGCCACGGTGGTGGGCCCGATCCTGCTGGGCATGGGCAAGGCGGTGCAGATCTGCCCGCTGTCGGCCTCGGTCTCGCGGATCCTGCAGATGGCCACCGTCGCCGCCTACGAAAGCCCCATCCGGGAGGCCGCCTCCTGATGCGGGGCTTCACCGACCGCACCTAACGGGATCGCGCGCCGGAACGGGGCGGCGGCGATCCGTCGCCCGCCCCGCCATGGAGAGCGTCCGTTGAGCGTCAGTATCGGAATCGATTTCGGCACGACGAACACCGTCGTCGCCCTCGCCGAGGAGGGCCGGCCGGCGCACCTGGTGCGCTTCCCGGCGCCGGAGGGGGAGCTGTTCGCCTTCCGCTCGGCCCTGTCCTACTACGCCCCGCCGGAGCGGCCGTCCGAGCGGACGGTCGAGGCGGGTCCGTGGGCCATCGAGGCCTATGTGGAGGATCCGGTCGACACCCGCTTCATCCAGTCGTTCAAGAGCTTCGCGGCCAGCGAGAGCTTCACCGAGACCGAGATCCTGGGCCGGCGCTACCAGTTCGAGGACCTGCTCTCGGCCTTCCTGCTGCGCATGCGCGACTACGCCGGCGGCCAGCTGAAGAGCCTGCCGAAGCGGGTGATCGTCGGCCGGCCGGTGAACTTCGCCGGCGCCTCGCCGAACCCGGAGCTGGCCATCGCCCGCTACGAGGCCGCGTTCCGCCGGCTGGGCTTCTCCGAGATCCTCTACGCCTACGAACCGGTGGGGGCGGCCTTCTTCTTCGCCCGCGAGCTCGACCACGACGCCACCGTCCTGGTGGGCGACTTCGGCGGCGGCACCAGCGATTTCTCGATCATCCGCTTCACCCGCCAGGGCGGCGAGATCCGGGCCGAGCCGCTGGGCCGGTCCGGCGTCGGGGTGGCCGGCGACGCCTTCGACTACCGGATCATCGACCGGCTGGTGTCGCCCCAGCTCGGCAAGGGCACCGACTACGCCAGCTTCGGCAAGGTGCTGCCGATCCCCAACCGCTACTATGCGGCCTTCGCCCGCTGGGATCAGCTGGCCCTGATGCGCGCCAGCCGCGACATGCGCGAGATCCGCAGCCTGGTGCGCCAGGCCCGTGAGCCGGAGAAGCTGGCGCGCCTCGTCGAGGTGCTGGACGAGAACTACGGCTACCTCCTCTACAAGTCGGTCTCGCGCCTGAAGGAGACCCTCTCGTCCCAGGAGCGGGCCGAGTTCCGCTTCGAGGCGGGGAACATCGCCATCGTGCAGGAGGTGGAGCGGACCGAGTTCGAGGGCTGGATCGCCCCGGAGCTGGCGCTCATCACCCGGGCCGTGGGCGAGGCGCTGGCGGACGCGGGCCTTCAGGCCGGCGGGATCGACCGCATCTTCCTGACCGGCGGCTCGTCGCTGGTGCCGGCGGTGCGGCGGATCTTCCACGAGCGGTTCGACCCCGCGCGCATCGAGACCGGGGCCGAACTGGAGTCCATCGCCTCGGGCCTGGCGCTGATGGGCTGGGAGCGCGACCTGACGCGCTGGGTCCGGGCCGCGGCCTGAACCGCGGGGAACGGGCCGCGCGCCGCGGCGGTTGCCTCCCTGACCAGCACAGGAGGCAGGCGATGGACGACAGACGCACGCGAGGCGAGACGGAGGGCCGGGACGTCGGCCGCGGCTACGCGGCGCCGGGCTATGGCCAGGGCTTCGGCCGCGACTTCGGCGGCGGCCGGAACACCGGCTTCGACGGCAGCTGGGGCCAGGGCTACGGCGGCAGCCTCTCGCCCTCCGACTACCGGGTCGATACGGGCGGCGAGGATTACGGCGGCGGCTTCGCGGGCGGCGACTACGACCGCAGCTTCGGCGGACGGGGCTCAGGCTTCGGCGGCGGCCGCGGGAGCGAGGACGTCTACGGCTCGAGCTACGGCGGCGGGCCGGGCCAGGGCGGCGGGTCCTTCGCGGCCCATCGCGGCGGCCCGGGGATGGGCGCTGCGGAGCGCGGCGTCGCGGGTCGCCAGCCCGAAGGCCCCCACCGCGGCCGCGGCCCCTCCGGCTGGCGGCGCAACGACCGGGCCATCCACGAGGAGGTCTGCGAGCGGTTGGCCGAGAACCCCCGGTTGGACGCCTCCGGCCTGGAGGTCGAGGTGAAGGACGGCGAGGTCACCCTCAGAGGCCAGGCCCGCAGCCGCAGGGACGCGCTGCACGCCGAGGCCATCATCGCCCACGTGGGCGGCGTCCGAGGCGTGCGCAACGAGGCGCTGGACGAAGCGGAGGCTCGCCCGCCGTCGGATCGGGCGCCGGACGCCTGGCCCAGCTGAGCGTCAGGCCGCTTCGGACGCGTCGGCCCCGGCCAGCACCCGCTCCAGCGCGTCGAACAGCGTCGCCACCTCGATGGGCTTGGCGACGAAGCCGTCCATCCCGACGGCCCGGTACTCGGCGATCTGGTGGCTCATGGCGTTGGCCGTGATGGCGACCAGCGGCGTGTGCGCCCGCCCGGTGCGCGCCTCCTCGGCGCGGATCGCCTGGGCGGTGGTCGGCCCGTCCATCACCGGCATCTGGACGTCCAGCAGAACGACGTCCCAGTGCTCCCTGCGCCAGGCCTCCAGCGCCTGGGCGCCGTCGCCGACGATCAGCGGGTCGATCCCGGCCTGGTGCAGCAGGGTCTTGAGCACCAGTTGATTGACCGGGTTGTCCTCGGCGGCCAGCACCCGCAGCGTCCGCAGGTCGGCCGCCTGGTCGGCGGGCGGGCTCTCGGCGGCCTCCGGCAGGGCCTCGCCGACGCGCGGCAGCGGCAGATCGACGGTGAAGGTCGTGCCGACGCCCTCCCGGCTGGCGATGGTGATCTTGCCGCCCATCAGTTCCACGAGGTCGCGGCAGATGGCCAGGCCCAGGCCCGTACCGCCGTAGCGGCGGGTCGTCGAGGCGTCGGCCTGCTCGAACTTCTGGAACAGGCGGCCGATACGATCCGGCGGAATGCCGATGCCGGTGTCGCTGACCGTCAGGCGCAGGCCGCCCTCGCCCGCCGCGACGCAGACGCCGACCGCGCCGGCCTCGGTGAACTTCACGGCGTTGGAGACCAGGTTGTAGAGGATCTGCCGGACGCGGGTGGAATCCCCGCGGTAGCTGCCCTGGGCGGCGTCCTCGACGACCAGGCTGAAGTCCAGGCCCTTGCGCTCGGCCAGCGCCGTGAAGCTGGCGTGCGCTCCGCGGGCGAGCTGGGCGATGTCGAAGTCCGCCAGCTCCAGCTCCAGCTTGCCCGCCTCGATCTTGGAGAGGTCCAGAACGTCATTGAGCAAAGCCAGCAGGGTCTCCCCCGACTGGCGCAGCACCTCCAGCCGCTCGCGCTGCAGCGGCGCCAGCTCGTCGGCGGCGATGGCCTGGGCCATGCCGAGCACGCCGTTCAGGGGCGTGCGGATCTCGTGGCTGATGGTGGCCAGGAAGGCGCTCTTGGCCTGGTTGGCCAGCTCGGCCTCCTCCTTGGCCCGCACCATGGCCGCCTCGGCCTGCTTGCGGGCGGTGATGTTCTGCATGGCGCCGATCAGGCGGTGAGGATGGCCGTTCTCGTCCTTCACCAGCTTGACGGTGCAGGTCGCCCAGACCTCCTTCCCGTCCAGGCGGTGGACCCGGTACTCGGGGCGATAGGGCAGGTCCTGCGCGACCGCGGCGCGCCATTCCTCGGCGATCCGCTCCCGATGGTCGGGATGGATCGTCACGTTGGTGTCGCGCATGAACTCGTCGGTGCTCACGTCGTAGTCGAAGAAGGTCTCCGCGGCGCCGGCGGTGGTGACGGTCCCGGCGCGGTAGTCGATCTCCCAGACGTGCATGTCGGCCGCCTCGAGGGCGAGCTGCAGCCGCTGTTCGGAGAGCTCCGTGCGCTCCAGCGCCTCGACCATGTGGGTGATGTGGACGGCGGCCGAGATCAGACCGCCGATCTGGCCGTGGTCGTCGTACCAGGGCGAGAGCTCGGTCTGCAGCCAGTCCACGCCGCCGTCGTTGCGGGGCGAGCGGACGCGGTCATGCTTCTGGGCCTCGCCCGCCAGGCAGCGCTCGTAGGCGGGGCGGAACCGTTCGAAGTAGTCGGGGGCCAGCTCGTAGACCGTGCGGCCGACGATCGCCTCGCGCGGCAGGCCGACGTCCGCGATCCAGCGCGGGGAGACCGCGAGAACCCGCATGTCGCGGTCGGTGACCATCAGCGCGATCGGCACCGCGTTGACCAGCGCGTCGAGCGCCCGGCGGCCGCCGAACGCCGCGACCGCGGCCAGACTCCCGCTCTCACACATGCCCGACGACTCTCCCCCCGATACGCCCGGCGATCAGAGTCAGAGAGGCGTTAATTTTCGGAACATCGGTCTGCGACGGCTCGCCGCAACGAGGGGGCAGGCCATCCTGCCCCCTGCCTTCGCCCGGAGGATCTAGCGCGGCGCCGGATAGACGATGCGCGGGCCGAGCGCCGACATCACCGCGCGGGCGTCGAAGGCGCGAGGATCGCCCTCCGGCTTGGGCCCGCGATGCATCAGGATCTCGGCGGTGGCCTCGTACTTGTCGATGGTCCGCACGTCATAGCGGTCGGCCCAGAACGGATCGCCCCAGAAGGGGTCCCAGGTGCGCCAGCCGAACGGACGGCCGTAGTAGCGCCAGTGGGGCCGCCAGCCGTAGTAGCCCGGTCCCCACCACGGCCGGTAGAACGGGTCGGGCTCCACATAGGTGCGGGTTTGCCGGTCGGTGGCCCGGTCGACAATCTCGAACCAGTCGTAGCCCTGCTGCACGGTCAGCTCGGCGGCGCGGAACAGCAGATAGCCTTCCACAGTCTCGCGCGAGGTCAGGCTGTTGCCCGCGAAGGTGACCCGGAACCGGTCGGGCTCGAGGCGGATCTCGGAAAAGCCGCCCGAGACCGCCTGGCCTGGGATGTTGGGTTGGTAAGGCGTGGCCGTTGCGCAGGCCGCGAGCGTGGCGCCGAGCGCCAGGACGACGGCGAGGGCGGCCGACTTGCGTTTCATAAGCTTGCTCTAGGTCTCCGGGCGTCCCTCGAAGGGAAGGATATCGCCTAAAAAATGCCTGGAAGGAACAGGGGTTGCGACGATCGCCTGCCGAGAAGCGCAAGCAGGGGGATCCGCAGCCGGCCGACGAAGAGGGCAGGATCGGCGGCGAGGGTTCATCCGCCGATGCTCCTGTAGAAAAGCTGGGCCTTGATGCGATTTAATTCGCCTTGCCGCCTTTCAGAAGTTCTGCGATGCGCGGCCCGACCATGGACCCGGATTTCTGGCTCTTCTTCGCTGTGGGCTTCGCCGCGCAGCTCGTCGACGGCGCCCTGGGCATGGCTTACGGGGTGGTCTCCTCGACCGTGCTGCTTGCGGTCGGCGTGACGCCGGCCAACGCCTCGGCCAGCGTGCACGCCGCCAAGGTGTTCACCGGCGCCGCCTCGGCGGCCTCGCACATCGGCTTCAAGAACATCGACTGGCGCCTGCTCGGCCTGCTTTCGGCCGGCGGCGTGCTCGGCGGCATCGCCGGCACCTACCTGCTGACCTCGATCCGGGGCGAGGTGATCAAGCCGTTCGTGGTCGGCTGGCTGGCCCTGATGGGCCTCGTCATCCTCTACCGAGCCTGGAAGGGGGCCCGGCCCAAGCCCTTCTCCTGGAAGTCGCCGCTGCCGCTGGGCCTGGCCGGCGGCTTCTTCGATGCGGTCGGCGGCGGCGGCTGGGGCCCGGTGGTCACCGGCACCCTGCTGGGCTCGGGCGCCGACCCGCGCAAGGCCATCGGCACGACCAACACCGCCGAGCTGTTCGTCGCCTGCGCGATCTCCGCCGCCTTCCTGACGGCCCTGGTCAGCGGGCACTGGCAGACCACCGGGCTTCGCGAGCACCTGTGGTCGGTGCTGGGCCTGATCGGCGGCGGCATCATCGCCGCTCCCGTCGCCGGCTGGATGACCAAGGTGCTGCCGATCCGCGCCCTGACCTGGATCGTCGGGATCGTGGTGACCGGCCTGGCCGTCTGGCAGGGCGTCGCGCTGCTGACCTAGAGCGGCGCACTCGCCTCCTCTGCCCCGACGCGCAGCGCGGGGGGAGAGGACTGAGGAGAGGGGCGACGCAGGTCCGGCGGCCGCACCGGATGGTCGATCGACCGGCGCGGACGGGCCCTTGATCCACCTCTTCAGAAGTGGCGGCGCCGCTCCGCCCCTCTCCCTACCCTCTCCCCTCGGGCTGCGCCTCGGGGGAGAGGAGGAAGTTCGCGGCGCTACAGCGCCGGGAACATCAGCAGCCACGCCGCCCGCCCAAGGGCGCCGAACAGCAGCACGGCGCTGGCCAGCGTCTGGATGAGGAAGCCCGCTTCCCGCTTCTTGGGATCGGCCACGTAGCCGAACGCGTAGACGATCCGGCCGACGATCCAGACCGCGCCGACGGCGGCGGCGAGCGTGTCGTCCCAGTAGTAGGCGAACAGCCACAGCGACGGCAGGAAGATCGGCAGCCACTCGAGGGTGTTGCCCTGCACCCGCAGGTGCCGCTCCAGGATGGGATCGCCGCTCATCGCCGGCGCGGCGATGCCGCTCTTGCGGCGCGCGCCGGCGACCCGCAGGCCCATCCAGAAATAAAGGATCAGCGCCAGCAGCGTGACGATCGAGACCAGATGCAGGTCTTCCATATGCCCCCTCCCAAGGTGCGGTTCGCCGGGAGGTTGGCACGAGCGCGCGCCGACGAAAACGCCCGCGCGCGTTCAGCAGCTATGCGAAAGGCCGGCTCACCCCTGGAAGTGCTCGCCCTTGGCCTCGACGGGCGCGCCGGCCCTGCGGTCGCGGTTGGCCTTCACGCGCAGGCGCAGGGCGTTGAGCTTGATGAAGCCCGACGCGTCGCGGTGGTCGTAGGCGACCGCCCCCTCCTCGAAGGTGACCAGCTCCTGGTCGTAGAGCGAATAGGGGCTGGTGCGGCCGACGATGGTGACGTTGCCCTTGTAGAGCTTCACCCGCACCTGGCCGGTGACGTGGGCCTGCGACTGGTCGATGGCCGCCTGAAGCATCTCCCGCTCGGGCGAGAACCAGAAGCCGTTGTAGATCAGGCTGGCGTACTTCGGCATCAGCTCGTCCTTCAGGTGCGCGGCCCCGCGGTCGAGGGTGATGGACTCGATGCCCCGGTGCGCGCCCAGCAGGATGGTCCCGCCCGGGGTCTCGTAGACGCCGCGCGACTTCATGCCGACGAAGCGGTTCTCCACAAGGTCCAGGCGGCCCACGCCGTTGTCATGTCCGAGCTCGTTCAGCTTGGCCAGCAGGGCGGCCGGCGAGAGCTTCTGGCCGTCGATGGCGACCGGGTCGCCCTTCTCGAAGTCGAGGGTGAAGATGGTCGGCTTGTCGGGCGCGTCCTCGGGCGAGATGGTCCGCATGTGGACGTACTCGGGCGCCTCGACCGCCGGATCCTCCAGCACCTTACCTTCCGAGGAGGAGTGCAGCAGGTTGGCGTCGACGCTGAACGGCGCCTCGCCCCGCTTGTCCTTGGCGATCGGGATCTGGTTCTTCTCGGCGTAATCGAGCATCGCCTCGCGGCTCTTGAACTTCCACTCGCGCCACGGGGCGATGACGCGGATGTTGGGCTCGAGCGCGTAGTAGCTGAGCTCGAAGCGGACCTGGTCGTTCCCCTTGCCGGTCGCCCCGTGGCAGACGGCGTCGGCGCCGACCTTCCGGGCGATGTCGATCTGGGCCTTGGAGATCAGCGGCCGGGCGATGGAGGTGCCGAGCAGGTACTGGCCCTCGTAGACGGTGTTGGCCCGGAACATCGGGAAGACGTAGTCGCGGACGAACTCCTCGCGCAGGTCCTCGATGAAGATGTTCTCCGGCTTGATGCCCAGCATCAGGGCCTTCTCGCGGGCCGGCGACAGCTCCTCGCCCTGGCCGAGGTCGGCGGTGAAGGTCACGACTTCGGCGCCGTACTCCTCCTGCAGCCACTTCAGGATGATCGAGGTGTCCAGGCCGCCGGAGTAGGCGAGGACGACTTTCTTGATCGGCGTGTCGGCCATGGCGACGGGCCCTCTTGAGCGCGCGGGTAAAGGCGAAGGTGGCGCGCGTGTAGGGCCAAGGGGGGCCGGGGGCAACCCCGCTCAGCGGCAGTCGAACGATTCCAGGGTGGCCGAGCAGACGATCGGGCCGACGCCTTCGAATTCGTAGGTCCGGGTCGGCGGCGCGACCTCGCCGGCGCCCAGCACCCCGGCACCGATCGCGCTCATCACCTCGCGCTGGTAGCGGGCCCGCGCCTCGGCCAGGGCGGCCTGGCGGAAGGTGGTGGAATCGGCCCCGGGCTCGAAGGCGCCGATCTGCGCCAGGTTCTCGGGCTGCAGGACGCCGGTCCGGGCCAGGCGGATCTCCTCGCCGCAGTCCTTCAGCCGCCTCAGTCCCTCGGCCGATCCCTTAAGGGAGCCGGTCGCCGGCCGCCCCTTGCTCCAGGTCACGGTCACCCGCCGGCCCTTGGCCAGGGCGTCGACGAGCGCTTCGTCCACCGGCGCCACGAGGCCGCCGTCCGCGGCCTGCACCGCCGGCGAGAAACGCTTCGAGCCCACCTGCAGGCGGCGAAGCTCCACGCCGGCGGGCGGGACGATGCGCATCCGCATGGCCTCGCCGTCGGTTGCGATCTGCAGCGTCTGGTCCGGGGTCCGGCGGGCGGTCAGGGTCACCTGGGTGGTGCAGGCGTTTTCGCCCTTGGCCACCGTCCAGTCGGCCGCCTGCGCGGCGCAGGGAAGCGCCAGCCCCAGCAACAGGATCGGTAGAGAATATCGCCCCACGGCGGCAACTTAGCGCAACAGGGGCGACCCGAACAGCTCAGCTGCGCGGCGCCGGCCTCATCGGCCGGCGGACTCGCCCTCGCCCAGCTCGCGCGCCTCTTCCGGCAGCATGACCGGAACGCCGTCGCGGATCGGATAGGCCAGGCGGGCGCTTCGGCTGATCAGCTCGCCGCGCTGGCGGTCGTATTCCAGCGGCCCCTGGGTGACGGGGCAGACGAGGACCTCCAACAGGCGGGGGTCGACCTCGGGGGCGGTGCTCATGGCCCGCTCCTATTGCATCGAGTGCGGCTCGTCATCCCCGTCTTCGAGGGCGTCGATCTCCAGGAGCGCGGTCAGCGCCTTGTAGCGCTCGTGCAGGCCCGGGGCCTCGAGCAGCGCCTGCTTCTCGGAGGCGTCGAAGGGCAGGCCCATGGCCAGGCTGGTGACCAGGGCGTCGAGCGGCGCGTTGGTGGCCGTCTCCACGTCGATGTCGAGATCGCGGTGGTTGAGGTAGCTCTTCAGCGCCTTGACGAACTGCCGCCGCTCCTCGGGATCGCCGAGGTCCTCCGGAGTGGCGAGGTCCTGCTCGAAGGCGCTGTAGTCGGCGCGGACCTGCCGATAGGGCGTGTTGGCGCTCAGCTCCTCGCCCAGTTCGAAGCGGCAGACGCCGGTCAGGGTGATGAGATAGCGGCCGTCCGCCGTCTCGGCGTAGCTGGTCACCCGTCCCGCGCAGCCGATCGGCGACAGGCTGGGGCGGGCGCGTTCGCTGCCCGGCCGGGTCTGGACCATGCCGATGATCCGGTCGCCGGCCATGACGTCGTCGACCATGTTCAGGTAGCGGGGCTCGAAGATCTGCAGCGGCAGGTCCCCGCGCGGCAGCAGCAGCGCCCCGTCGAGCGGGAAGACGGGGATCACCTGCGGCAGATCGCTAATGCGTCGGTAGCCGCCGGCCATGGCGGGCTCCTTTGCGCTTTACGAGAACAGGATGGCGGAGAGGCGGCGGCGGCCCTGCTTGGCCACGTCGGACGTGGGGCCGGCGGCCTCGAAGATGGTCAGCAGCTGCTTGCGGGCGGCCTGATCGTTCCACTCCCGGTCCTGCTCGATGATGCTCAGCAGGTGGTCGGCCGCTTCGGCGAAGCCGCCACGGGCGGCCAGCGCCTTGGCGAGCTCGAAGCGCGCCTCGTGGTCGGCGGGGTCCTGCGCCAGCCGCTGCTGGAAGCCCTGGATGTCCGAGGCGCCCTCGGCGGCCAGCGCCAGGGCGGCGCGCACGCCGTCGATCTCGGGATCCTTCGCCCCCGGCGGGGCCATCTCCAGGACCTCCTGCGCCCGCTCGGGCTCGCCGCCCTGCAGGTAGACGCGGGCGAGGCCGCCGATCGCCTTGAGGTTCTCCGGGTCGGCCCGCAGCACCTGGGCGTAGGCCTGGGCCGCGCCGCCCAGGTCCCCGAGATCCAGGCTCTCCTTGGCCATGGCCAGGAGTTCCTCCAGCTCGTCGCCGCCCTCGCCCTTGGCGGCGGCGGCCAGGCGATCGACGAACTGCTTCACCTGGCTGTCCGGCAGGGCGCCCATGAAGCCGTCCACGGGCCGTCCGCCGACGAAGGCGAACACCGCCGGGATCGACTGCACGCGCAGCTGGCCGGCGTAGGCCGGGTTCTTGTCGATGTCGATCTTGACCAGCTTGACCTTGCCCTTGGTCGCCAGCACCGCCTTCTCCAGGGCCGGCCCGAGCTGGCGGCAGGGGCCGCACCAGGTGGCCCAGAAGTCCACGATCACCGGGGTGGTGCGCGAGGCCTCCAGAACGTCGGCCGCGAAGCTGGCGTCGGTGCCGTCCTTGATCGCGTCGCTGGGAGGCGCGCCCGCGGTTTCGCCGATGAGTGTCATGGGGCCCTCGTCCCGTTCGGTTCTGGCTGCAAACGTTCCTGCGACAAGATGGTCGCAAGTGGGCGCGGCTTCAACGGACCGGCGGCGCTTCCATCACCCGCATGGCCGCAAAATCGACGACCATCGGCTCGCGGCCGAGGGCCGCGAGGAACCGCCGGAAGCCCGCCTGCGAGACGGTGGTCGTGCCGGTGTTCTCCAGCGGATGGAAGTTGACCAGGTCCGCTTCGGCCAGCGTGCGGTCCAGCACGAACCGCACCCGCTGGTCCGGATCGTTGATCAGCGCAAACGCGGTGACCGAGCCTGCGCGCACGCCCAGCGCCTCGATCAGCAGCTCCTCCTTGCCGAAGGAGAGCCGGGCCGAGCCGATCACCGTGTGCAGCCGCTTCAGGTCGATCTGCGTCCGGTCGGCCGCCGAGATCAGCCACAGTTGGCCCTTGGCGTCCTTCAGGAACAGGTTCTTGGTGTGGGCGCCTGGGATGGCGGCCTTCACCTCCTCGCCCTCGCCGACGCGGAACACGGCCGGATGGTCGGTGGTGCGGTGGTCGATCCCGTGGGCGTCGAAGAAGGCGAACAGGTCGGCTCTACTGGTCATGGCCGCTTGATAGCCGAAACTGGACGAGGCGCAGCCCGGCTCGTTATGGGATTTAGATGGAGCTCGAGATCTACCCCACCGTCGACCGGCCGCCCGAGATCGTGCCCGGCCGCCCCCAGCGCGCCTGGATGGACCGGTTCGCCGACCGCCACCCCTACCGCTGCCTGCCGCTCTCGATGGCCAACACCACCGGCTGGGAGCTGCTCAATCCGGTGGCCTTCACCGCCGAGTGGAACGGGGGGATCTTCCAGGACGACATCAAGCTGACGCCCGACCGGCCGCACCCGGACTTCCACCTGCATGTGAAGTCGCACTTCAGCCACGGGGTGCTGACCTTCCACGCCGGCTACCTGTTCCGCACCCCGCCGGGCTGGTCGATGATCGCCCAGGGCCCGCCGAACCACATCAAGGACGGCATCCAGCCGCTGGCCGGGCTCGTGGAGACCGACTGGCTGCCCTTCCCCTTCACCATGAACTGGCACTTCACCCGGCCCGGCAAGGTGCGGTTCGAGAAAGGCGAGCCGTTCTGCTTCATCACCCTGGTGCAGGACCAGGCGCTGATGCAGTTCCAGCCGGTCATCAAGTCGCTGGACCGCAACCCCGAGCTCAAGGGCCAGTACGACGTCTGGCAGAAGCACCGCGAGGAGTTCAACAAGCGGATCTTCCGCGAGGACCCCGAGGCCACCCGCGAGGCCTGGCAGCGCTACTACTTCAAGGGCGAGTTCCCCGAGGACATCGCCCCCAAGCCCAAGCACCACGTCAACAAGCGCCGCCTGAAGACGCCGACCTTCCGGCGGTAGGCCTGCGCCCCCTCCGTCTCGCCGCTTCGCGTCGATCCACCTCCCCCGTCCTCTCCGGGCCGGGGGCGGAGCTCGTGCCCGCAGATCCTGCCCCGCAGCGCAGACTGCGGGGGAGGGGGACCGCCGAAGGCGGTGGAGGGGGCGTTCGCCAGACCTGCGCATTTTCGCCGCCCCGACGGCCGAAAAACTAGCCGGCAGCCCGCTTGCAAAGCCCCGGACGGTCTGCCATAAGCCGCCTCTCGATTTTCCGGGGGCATCCTTCGGATACGGAGCGCGGGCGTAGCTCAGGGGTAGAGCACAACCTTGCCAAGGTTGGGGTCGTGAGTTCGAATCTCATCGCCCGCTCCAATATCGAGAGACTTTCCGCAGCTTCCGCGCTTGTCACGCTAGACACCCGGGGGCCGTCGGCTTTCCACTACGAAATAGCTACCCCACGCGCTGCCGCGCGCCATTGTCGCCGTTGTGCGTGATGCCGTCTTGAGCCCCTAACGGAGGGCTAAAACGGATTGAAGACCTCGCTTCGAGAGAAGCGGCAAAAAACCCTCGGTTGCGAGACCAAGCTGGCGTGCAGCGTCTCATGCACTGCACGTCTCCCACGAGCTCTGGCGCGACGACCTGACGGAAATATGCACTCGTTAAGAGTCGGCCCTTGACTGCGACGAACACGTAAAAGACGATCGGCGCTGAACAATCGCGCTTAGCGCGCGGGGTGGCGCATGATGGCTGTTTCGGCCGGGACCGCGGAGCTCCTGACCTCCGTCGGCCAAGTAGCAGGCATCGGCGGCGTAGCTCTCGGATTTGCGCTCCTGATATTTCGGCAGGTGCTGCGCCTCAACATCTTTCCCCAAGTCACAAAGGTACAGGCGTACCGGATTATCCGGCTTTTGCTCATCCTTACTGCGATTAT
This sequence comes from Phenylobacterium terrae, assembly GCF_042681205.1. Lineage (NCBI taxonomy): Bacteria > Pseudomonadati > Pseudomonadota > Alphaproteobacteria > Caulobacterales > Caulobacteraceae > Phenylobacterium > Phenylobacterium terrae. The sequence continues at coordinate 1,579,880 of NZ_JBHUEY010000001.1, read as the reverse complement.
TGCGCTCAGCGGCATAGCTGCTTGGGTCGCTGGCGAGCAGCTGAACGCCCCGCGGCTCAATGGTGAAGCGGAGACAACTGGCGATTGCAGCTTTGTAATTCAAGCACAGTCTGTGGACGCCGCGAAAGTTGACATTGGTTCTATATCTTGCAGCACACACCCAAATGCAACCGTGCGCATTGCTTATTATTGGCTTGACGCCGCTTCGTATTCATCTCTCGTTGCTGGAGTTCCGATCCAGAAGGTACAACGCCTTCTTGGGAAAGACCCGATTGTATCCCGCAATGTCGTGCATGAATACTTTGCCGACCTGGTAATGAGGTACGGCACCACGTGGGAGCCCCCTAGCGGTGGATGGCATCAGTATCTCCAGCTCACCTCGAGTCGTGGCGAGATTTACGACCTCGAGGACTCTCGGGGAGTCGACGAGTCCCCTCCCGAGGACGCTCCATTTACAACCTATGGGCCACTATTGCCCTTCTACGTGCCCGACTTGAACGCGGCTAGAATTGTCCAGAAAACAGACACATGGCCAGCGGGCTATAATCTCTTCTACTGGGCAGATATGTCAGAATGGGATTTGGGGGCCGAGGGAGGTCTAGGGGAAGTCGATGCTCAATTGGCGATCGATGCAGCGATACTTTGGCGGTACTTTACGCGGGCGGATGCGGACGGGTATGGGGCATTGGTCGACGAGTTGCAAGCGGCGGTAATGGACGACCCGTCCCTGGTAGAGCTTGTCGATGATCACGGGCTCAGCGATGTCGGGATGTTCATAGAATCCGCCTTTGACGACGCTGGCCTGATCCCGGGGGAAGAGATACCCGCTGACAAGGCATCGTTGTTTGCGAAGGAGATTACCGCAGATTTAAGGGCTTCCGCGAGGAACAATGGCGTTGCGGCCATGCGATACGTCGCGCGGGACCATTGGCCGGAGGATTGGCTGGTGGCGTACGGCCTTTGGGAGGCACACGGCGAATTGCTCAGTTGGACTACCGTCGTTCCCCCTCGCTATCCAATGATACTTGTCGCGGCGCTGGATGTTGTCGGTGGTGACGGAGCGAATCTGACGCTCGAGAGCATATCCGCCGTTGCTGATGAACGAACTGCACTTCGGCCTACACGGTTCGGTGCTCGCGGGAAGGCGCAGACGCTGCCGATTCCATCACTTCATCTAGCCGCACATGACCGAGTTATCGTCCCGCTCCGGATCGAGTTTCGCGCACGCGAACATTACGACCTCGACGAGACATGGGATACCGGTGCGAGGCAGGTCGTTACTTCAGACGAGGATCTGTGGTCGGCTGTAGAGGCGGCGCTTTCCGCCCTACCGTCAGACACGGTCTTAGAGTCAGGCGGCTTCAGGAAGCGCGTTTCCTCATTCCCCGCGCCCGCTCGGCCTCGCATCACGAGGGCGTACACCTACGGCCCTTCCCTCGAACCTACGGACGCGGTCGTCAACGGCGAGAAGGTCGCCCTGCGTCCGTACAACCCTGCATCGGTGTTCGTGCGGGCCGGCTACGACGGGGGGTCATGCCCCACCCTCTACATCCTTAGGACGACGGCGAATGCACCGACGCGAATGAAAAATTTAATCGTGAAGGCGAATGGGCCGAGCGCCGCCATGACTGAAACGGTCGACCTGGGGCGCGGCGTTTCTTCCATTATTATCCGCGAGGAAGAGCCCGAGATTTCAACGATCACTTCGCTGCAGATTGTAGATGTCGACTCCAAGCGCCGCTTAGCCAAGCTAAAGCCGTTCCGACTGCGCTACGGGCAGGAGCTTGAGATTCGAATACCGGCGACCGCGGCGGCCCTTAATCTGCAACTTGTCGTTCGTGGGTATTACGAGCCCTTGACCGACATCGCTATGCGCGCCCCGTCCAAGCCGGGTTGACGGGCACGCGGCCGAAGAACGTGCGCGGGTCGAGGTGCCTGCTTAGCTCAAGATCGCCGACCCACCCAAGTACCCAGTCAGCACCGCGGGTAGCGCCTGCACCTAATCTCCCATTGTCTGACAGGTTCAATATCCGAAGCCTTTGCGCTGGAAAGGAATCCGCGGCCCCTCCCCGCCCATCTCGACAAGACCCATGCGGTTGCCCGCCGGATCGCGGAAGAGGCCGAGCACGACGACGCCGGGGACTTCGAACCGGGGGGCGTCGACGGCGCCTCCGTGGGCCGCGATCGCTTGCAGGGCCGCGGCGATGTCGGGGACGCCGAGGTAGATGAGCTTGTCGGCGGGGTCGGCGCGCAGGGTGGCGCCCAGCGGCGCAGCGGCGGCGACCGAGAAGCGTCCGTCGGCGGCGATCTCCCAGTCGAAGACGGCCGAGTAGAAGGCGCGCTGGGCTGCAAGGTCGGGTCCGGCGATGTCGAAGGAGACGACGGGGGCGGCCACGGCTAGGCCGCCTGCGCCGGACGGCGGCGGGCGAGCGCCGCGCCCGCGAAGGCGGCGGCGGCCTTGGCGGCCATGGAAACCCCGAAGGCGAGGGTCAGCAGCATGGCCGGCCCGCCGGGATAGGCGGCGAGGCTCGCCGCCTCCAGCAGCACGTAGAACACGCAAACGGCCGCCGCCATCGCCAGCCCGTTCCGCTCGGGGCGGCGGCGGGCCAGCAGCCAGGCGGCGGCGAAGAACAACAGCGGCCCGACCAGGTGGGACGACCACGGCGCGATGCGCAGCGCGACCTCCTGCGGCGGGGTCTGCGGCTCGAAGAGGGCGCGCCAGACGCCGACCACCGGGAAGCTGATCGCCACGTTGAGGACCATCAGCAGCAGGGCCGCGCCGGCCGCCTTCGGATAATCGATGGGTTTCACGGCCCCTCCGCCAGATCGGCTCGCCGCAGGGTAGCGCGGCGGCCGCGGCGCGCGCTTGACGTTTCTTGCGGCTCAGCGGCGGCGGACGACGGGGAACATCACGTCCGTCAGGTTGGCGGCCGGATCGCCGCCCACCTGGACGTCGCGGAACACCTGCATCGGCGGGCCGATGTCGAAGGCGTACTGGTCCGAGCGCCGGACGCCATCGGCGACGGTGCGATAGGCCTGATCGATGGTCTCGTACGGCCCCTGATGGGTGATGGCGCCGTAGAGCCCGCCGGGGAAGTCGATGCGCCGGACGCCCGGGTCGGCGGGCGGGTCGCCCTCCACCGCCAGGCAGATGTCCGCCCGCTGGGCCTCGCCCGGGGTGATGTTGGGATCGTCGGGGAAGAAGCCGATGGCCAGCCGCCGGACCGACAGGCCCCGCGCCTCGGCCCAGGCGGCCAGCGGCGCCCAGGCCGCATCGCCGGGGAGGAACGGGCGGGTGTCGAACTGCGCGTAGGCGCCCAGCCGCCGCGCCGCGATCAGGGTCATCGGCGACAGCTGCAGGAAGCGCACCTCCGACAGGCGGCAACCCTCGCCGCGAAAGCCGGCCATGCGGCGCATCCGGTCGGCCTGGGCCGCCTGCGCCGCGCGCCGGTAGTGGCTGGGCGAGACGCCGAAGCGCCGGCGGAAGGCGCGGGAGAAGGTCTCGTGCGCGTTGAAGCCGACGCCCAGCGCCACCTCGACCACGGGAATGGTCGAGACGGCCAGCTGGTAGGCCGCCCGCTCAAGCCGCAGCCGCTCGAGGCGGCGCTTGGGCGTTTCGCCCACCTCGGCGGCGAAGCGGCGGTGGAACTGGAACGGCGAGGCGCCGACACGGCCGGCCAGGGCGCGCAGCCGGGTGTCGGACTCCAGATCCTCCTCCAGCGCGATCAGCAGCGGCAGCATGCTTTCGGCCGCCATGGCGCCCTCCCGAAGCCTGGCGCAGATTGCCGTCCGGCCGGTCGGATGACAACGAGACCGGAGACCTACCCCCGCTCGGGGGCGTAGACCTGGACCGCGTCGCGCAGGACGCGGAAGGTCACCGGCGTGTAGGTGACCAGCTCGCCGTCGAGGTTGACCGGGCGGGGCCTGGTGGTGCGCACCTCGAAGGCCTTGCCGCGATCGGCCCGCACCTCGCGCCAGGCGCCGTGCACGCCCCTGCGGAACCACGGGGCCATCAGGGCCAGCTTCCAGGCGTCGCCCACCTCCAGGCTGTAGAGGTCGAGGTGGCCGTCGTCGATCTTCGCATCGTTCACCACCGGCACGCCGCCGCCATAGTAGCGGCCGCTGCCGACGGCGATCTGGTAGGTCTTGACCCGCACCGCCTCGTCCTCGCTGCGGATCAGGGCGCGGAACGGCCGCGCGCGGGCCAGGGTGAGGATGGCGGCGGCCATGTAGCTGAAGCGGCCCAGACGCTGCTTGGCGCCGGGGGTCAGCGCCTGGGCGAGCTCGGTGGACAGGCCCAGGCTCGCCACGTTGAAGAAGGCCTCGCCGTTGGCCATGCCCAGGTCGATGCGGCGCGTGCGGCCGGCGGCGATGATGTCGGCCGCGAGCTTCAGGTCGGTGGGGATGCCCAGGGTGCGCGCCAGGTCGTTGGCGGTCCCGAGCGGCAGGACGCCCAGCGGCAGCCCCGTCTCGTGCAGGGCCAGGGCGGCGGCGTTCAGCGCCCCGTCGCCGCCGCCGACGATCACCAGGTCCACATCGTGGGCGTGGCGCAGGATCTCCTTGCGCGCGTCGTCGCGCGAGGCGGTGTCGGCGCGGACGATCTCCAGGCCGCGCCGGCGCAGGCGCTGCAGGATGGGATCCAGCGCCGCGCCGCCGCGGTTGCTGCGCGGGTTGACCACCAGCAGGGCGCGGCGGGTCTTGGCGGCGCGCCGGGGCGCGGTCCGCCGCTGCGGCTGGGTCTGGGCGCTCATCTCTCGCTCAACAGGTGGGGACGGCTCGGGAAATTCGCCACGGCGGGCATCGAAACTTGGCCCTGCGCGTTAACGACCAGGTGGAGCGTGGGGCTCCGATCCGATCGCGCCCCAGGGGCAGGGGAAATTCTTGTGGCCACGCAAAGTCAGTTCGGCGCCTCCGCCCGGCGCCGGGCCTCGGCCTGTCACCAGGAGACCAGGATTTGAAATACGCCAAGACCTTCAACGACCAGGGCACGCTGATCTTCCCGGGGTTCGCCGAAGAGGTGGCCTATGATTTCCAATGCGACCAGAAGCGGCGCAGCGGCAAGGGGCGGATCACCGGCGGCGATCCTGAGCAGATGCGTAACGCCTTCCGCCGCGGCCAGATGCGCCTGCGGCTGGCGGACGGCGGCGAGATGCCGATCGTCGTCATCGCCCATACGGAAGGCGCCAAAGAGGCCTTCTTCGAGATCCAGGAGTAGGGCCTAGAGCGGCATGCCCTGCAGCAGCCGGGGGAGGTCGCCCGTGGCCCCTCCGGCCTCCTGCATGAAGAAGCGGCGCGCCGGCCCGATCCGGTTGACCGCCGCCATTCCCAGACCCCGGCCGAGCCGCAGGACCGGGTTGTCGTTCGAAAAGAGCCAGGTGAAGGCGTCGGTGGCCACCGCCAGCCCGACGTTGTCGAGGCTGCGCCAGCGGGCGTAGCGGGCGAGCACCCCTTCCGAGCCCAGGTCCTCGCCCAGGCGTGCGGCGTCCACCAGCGTCTGCGCCAGCGCCGCGGCGCCCTTCAGCCCCAGGTTCAGGCCCTGCCCGGCGATCGGGTGCACCCCGTGCGCGGCGTCGCCCAGCAGCGCGACGCGGGGCGCGGTCATCCGCTCGGCCAGCTGCAGCGAGAGCGGATAGGTGAACACCGCCCCCTCCAGCCGCGCCTCCCCCAGATAGTCGCCGAACCGGCGTTGCAGGTGGGCGTGGAAGGCTTCGGGCCGGGCCGCCTTCAGCGCCTCGGCGCGCGGCCGGCTCTCGGTCCAGACCAGGCTGGCGCGCTGCTCGGTCAGCGGCAGGATGGCGAAGGGGCCGCTGGGCAGGAAGAACTCGTGAGCGACGCCCTCATGGTCCCGCTCCAGGCGCACGGTCGCGACGACGCCGGACTGCGGATAGTCCCAGCCGACCGCGCCGATGCCGGCCTCGCGCCGCACCACCGAGCCGCGGCCCTCGGCCCCCACGACCAGGGGGGCGGTCAGCTCCCGGCCGTCCGCCAGCCGCACCCGGGCGGCGCGGGGCGTCACCTCCACCGCCTCGACGCGGGCGGGCGCCAGCACCTCGATCCCGCGCGCCTGGACCGCGGCGGCGAGGGCGGCGCGGACGCGTCGGTTTTCCAGCATGTAGCCCAGCGGCTCTCCGTCGGTGCGGCCGGCGATCTCGGCCGCGTCGAAGCGCAGGAAGAAGGGCCCCGGGCCGCCGGCGGCCGCGCCCGGCCTGGGCGCGTCGGTGACCAGGATCTGCTCGATCCGCTGGGCCTGCGGCTCGAGCTCGGGCGCGAGCCCCAGCACCCGCCACTGCCGGAACGAGGCGAAGGCGATGGCCGAGGCCCGCCCGTCGAAGGCGGGGGCGACCTGGGCCTCGAACACCACCGGGTCGATCAGCACGGCCTTCAGCCCCGCCTGGGCCAGTGCCAGGGCCAGGGTCGCGCCGGCCATCCCGGCCCCGGCGATGATCACGTCGGCGTCGAAGCCGTCGGCGTCTGAGCTCATGGCCCGATATGCCGACGAACGGGGGCGAAGGTCCAGCCCGGCAAAGCTGGACGTGTGGGTCCACTTTTCCGATTGCGGCGCTTCGGCGGCGGCATAAGATGGACTGGCAGGTCCAAAATAAGAGAACCGGGAGGGCGGACGGGATGGGCTTCTTGAGGCGGCATCTGGTCCCGCTGGCGGTGGCGACGGCCGTGACGCTGGCGATCGTCGTCGGCGGCGCGGTCTGGTGGACGGGCAAGCAGCGCTACGAGACCACCGACAACGCCTTCATCCAGGCCGACAAGGTCACCGTGGCTCCGCAGGTCGGCGGCTACGTGGCCGAGGTGCTGGTGGACGATAACCAGGCGGTCCAGGCCGGCCAGCTGCTGGTGCGGCTGGACGGGGCCGAGATCCAGGCGAGGCTCGCCCAGGCGATCGCCAACGCCGCGGCGCTGGAGGCGGCGGTGCGGGCCGTCGACGACAAGGCCGCGCTGGAACAGGCGCTGATCGCCCAGCGGCAGGCCGGCGTCGCCAGCGCCCAGGCCGAAGCCCAGCTGGCCAACGCCGAGATGACCCGCTACGGCGCGCTCGGCGAGGCGGGCTTCGTCTCCACCCAGCGGATCCAGTCGGCCAAGGCGGCCGCCGCCCAGGCGCAGGCGGCGGTGGCCCAGGCCAGGGCCACCCTTGAGGCCGAGCGCCGCACCGCCGCCTCGCTGGATTCGGAGCGGGCCAAGACGCTGGCGCAGCTGGACGCGGCGCGGGCGGCGGTGGAGCAGGCGCGCGTCGACCTCTCGCGCACCGAGATCCGCGCCCCGGTCGCCGGCGTGGTCGGCGCCCGCAGCGTGCGGCCCGGCCAATATGTGCGGGTCGGCTCGGCGATGATGAGCGTCGTGCCGCTGACCGACACCTATGTGGTGGCCAATTTCAAGGAGACCCAGGTCGCACGACTGCGCATCGGCCAGCCGGTGGAGATCCGCGCCGACGCCTTCGGCAAGAAGACCCTGAAGGGCAAGGTGGAGAGCTTCGCCCCGGCCACGGGCGCCGAGTTCGCCGTGATCCCGGTGGAGAACGCCGTCGGCAACTTCACCAAGATCACCCAGCGCCTGCCGGTGCGCATCCTGGTGGACCGGGCCGAGCCGCTGGCCGGCGCCCTTCGGCCCGGCCTCTCGGTGCACGTGAAGGTGGACGTCACCCGCGACACCGGCCCGAGCTTCGCCGAGGCGGTTCCCCACGCCGCCCTCGCCCAGCACGCCGGGACGCCCTGAGGCGCGGCGGTGACCGATGCGGCCCTGAGCTTCGACCGCGCCGAGCGCGCACAGGCGCTGGGCGTTCCTGAGACGGCGCTCAACGCCCAGGGCGAGGTCGCCTGGGGGAAGATCTTCCTGGGCTTCGGCGGGATGGTCGTCGGCCAGTTCATGGCGATGCTGGACATCCAGATCGTCAACAGCTCGCTGACGCAGATCCAGTCGGGCCTGGGCGCCAGCGCCGACGAGATCAGCTGGATCCAGACCATCTACCTGCTGGCCGAGGTGATCACCATTCCGCTGGCGGCCTACCTCTCCAAGCTGTTCGGCACCCGACCCTTCTACGTCACCTCGGTGGTGATCTTCGTGATCGCCTCGATGGCGGTGGGCATGGCCACCAGCTACGAGTCGATGATCGTCCTGCGCGCCATCCAGGGCCTGGCCGCCGGGGCGATGATCCCGGCGGTGTTCGCCACCGCGATGACGGTGTTCCCGCCGGAGCAGCGGGTCACCGCCAATGTCATCACCGGCCTGGTGGTGACCCTCGCCCCGACCATCGGGCCGATCCTGGGCGGCTACCTGACCGACGCCCTGTCCTGGCGCTGGCTGTTCTTCATCAACCTGTTCCCCGGGATCCTGGTGATCTTCCTGGTCGGCCGCTACGGCGGGTTCGACAAGCCGGACAAGTCGCTGGCCAAGGGGATCGACTGGTTCGGCCTGGTCGTCATGACGATCTTCCTGCTGACCATGCAGTACGCGCTGGAGGAGGGCGCCAGCGAGGGCTGGTTCGAGGACGACCTGATCCTGTGGCTGACCGTCGTCGCGGCTGTGACCGGCCTGGTCTTCGTCTGGCGCCAGGTCACCTACCGCCAGCCGATCGTCTCCCTGAAGCCGTTCGCGAACAAGGAATTCACCCTGGGCGTGCTAATGAGCTTCATCGCCGGGGTGAGCATCTTCGGCGGCTCGTTCCTGATCCCGATCTTCCTGGGACAGGTGCTGCAGTACACGGCCAGCCAGGTCGGCACGACCATGCTGGTCTCCGGGCTGGTGATGTTCGTCTCCGCGCCGATCTGCGGCCGGCTGGTCCGCTCCATGGACCTGCGGATCTCGATGATCCTGGGCTTCGGCCTGGCCGCCTGGTCGACGGCGCTGGGCGGCCGGATCACCGCCGACTGGGGCTTCTACGAGTTCGCCGTGTTGCAGGCCTGGCGCAGCTTCGGGGTGATGATGGCGATGATCGGCGCCCAGCAGCTGTCGGTCTCGACCCTGCCGCCGCACATGATGAAGGACGCCTCGGGGCTGGTGAACCTGGTCCGCAACCTCGGCGGCGCGGTCGGACTGGCCGTCCTCTCCACGGTGCTCACCCACCAGACGGCGATCCACCTGGCCGACATCTCGGCAGCGGTGAACTGGGGCAACCTCTCCAGCCAGCAGATGCTGGAGGCGCTCACCGCCATCATGGAGCAGCGCGGGGCGGCCGATCCGGAAGCGGCCGCGCGCATGGCGTTCGGCGGCATGATCCGGCGCGAGGCGGCGGTGCTCGGCTACGGCGACGCCTTCTACTTCCTGGCCGCCGGCTGCGTGCTGGCCGGCGCCATCGCCTTCTTCGTTGGCCCCGCCTGGGCGCAGGGGTCCGTCCGGCCCGGGGAGAAGCGCTGATGCCAAGGATCGCGGGCCAGATCGACCAGGCCAAGACCGAGGCCATCCTGGACGCCGCGGTGCAGGTGTTCACCGAGCGCGGCTTCGCGGCCCCGATGGAGGAGATCGCCCGCAGAGCCTGCGTCTCCAAGCAGACCATCTACAACCACTACGGCGGCAAGGCCGAGCTGGTGCGGGCGCTCGCGCAGCGCCGCGTGCACCAGGTCACCGCGCCGCTGGAGGCGGCCGACGCGGCCGAGAACCCGCGCGACGCCCTGGCCGGCTACGCCCGCATCCTGCTGGAGGCGGTGGCGACGTCGAGCAGCCTGGGCTTCATGCGCCTGGCGGTGCAGAGCGCGGTGGACATGCCCGAGGTCGGCCGGGCCATGTACGAGGCCGGGCCGAAGGCCAGCGCCGAGCGGCTGGCCGAGTTCCTGGCGCAGGAGGACCGCGCCGGCCGGCTGGCCGTCCCCGACCCGCTGCTGGCGGCCGAGATCTTCCGCGGCATGGCCATCGGCTCGCTGCAGATCGCCGGGCTGCTCGGCATGACCCGCGACCTGTCGCCCGATGAGATCGGCCGCATCTCCGAGGAGGCCGCCGACCGCTTCATGAAGGCGTACGGGCGGTGACTCTCTGGCAAGGGCGAGGCTACCTGTCACCCATAGCCGGCGCTCGTCACGGTGACAGGTAGCGCCGTCCCCAAGGGACGCCGCAACCAGTCACCGACAACCTCAGCCCTCGTCCTCGCTGCCCAGCCCCATCATGTGGAAGCCCGCGTCGACGTGGACGACCTCGCCGGTGGTGGAGCGGCCGAGGTCGGAGAGCAGCCACAGGGCGCAGCCGGCGACGCCCTCCATCGAGGTGTCCTCCTTCATGGCCGAGAGGCTGCGCCCCTGGGCCAGCATCGAGCGGCCGCCGGAGATGCCGGCCAGCGAGAGGGTGCGCATGGCCCCGGCCGAGATGGCGTTCACCCGGATCTTCTTCGGCCCCAGGTCGCGGGCGGCGTAGCGGGTGGCCGACTCCAGCGCCGCCTTGGCCACGCCCATGGTGTTGTAGTTGGGGATCGCCCGCTCGGCGCCCAGGTAGGTCATGCAGATGATCGAGCCGCCGTTCGGCATCAGCGCCGCCGAGCGCCGGGCGCTGTCCACGAAGCTGAACACCGAGATGTCCATGGCCCGCAGAAAGCCTTCGCGGGTGGTGTTCTCCACGAAGCTGCCCTTGATCTCGTCCTTGTTGGCGAAGGCCACCGAGTGGACGAAGAAGTCGATGGTCCCGAACGCCTTCTCCACCGCGCCGAAGGCCTCGGTCATCGAGGCGTCGTCGGTCACGTCGGCGGGGATCACCTGCTTCACGCCGATGCTGTCGGCCAGCGGCTGGACGCGGCGCTCCATGCCCGGCAGGTGCAGGAAGGCCATCTCGGCGCCCTGGGCGGCGAGCTGGGAGGCGATGCCCCAGGCGATCGACTGGTGGTTGGCGACGCCCATCACGACGCCGCGCTTGCCGGCCATCAGATCGCCCTTCGGCATGTCGAATTCGTCGGCCATTCGGATCCTCGCCTGGTTGCGCGTCTGGCGCGGTTTGTGGCCGCGCCCGCGCCGATGCGCAAGCGCACGCGACGTCAACCCTATCTGCCGAACACCCGCCGGCGGCGCGGCGCCTCGCGGACTGCGCGCCTGAGCGGCGGCGGACCTTCGGCCACCTGGATGCGGTCGACCGGCGGCTCGGCCGGCGGGGCGACGCCGGTGGGATCGGGCGTCGGGCGAAGGCAGAGGGACAGATCCAGCCCGACCCGCTCGGCCCAGGCGGGCAGGCCGGCCCAGCACGCATCGGCCAGTCCGACGATCTGCTCCGGCGGCCGCAGCGCGCCGGAGGCCAGCCGCTCCAGCAGCGGACGATAGCCCTCCGGGCCGTCGAGCCGGTGCGCCTCGGCGAGCAGCCGGCGCGTGGCGGCGAACACATGGCGGTGCTGGAGCCCGACCATCCGCATGAGCGGGTCGGCGAATTCGAAGGCGATGCGGGCCACGTCCCCGATCGGCCCGGCGCGGCAGGTCCGGAGCTTTCCGAGCGCCTCGTACATCTCGAGCACGCACTCGGCGATCGCCTCCCGCCGGGCCGCCTCGGGCAGGTCCGCGGCCGAGGCGCGCAGGCGGTCGACGAAGCCGCGCTGGCGCGGCGCCTCCCAGAGCGGGAGGGCCAGCACGAACCGGCCCTGGTCGAGGGGCCAGCGCCCATTCACCTCGGCGGCGCGGGTGATCGCCTCGGTGACCGTCATCCGCTCGACCTCGAGCTTGCCCGGTCCCCAGATCCATTCGAGGTTCGGGCGGGCGCCGGCGCGATCCTCCACCACCGCCCACATGTCCACGTCGGAGAAGGGGCCGTCGGTCTTCGAGGCGGTCGAGCCGAACAGCGCCACCGCCACGAGATCATCGCCGTGCTCGGATTTCAGCCAGCTCAGCACCGCGTCGGCCATGGCCCGGCGCTCGTCATGGTTCAGCTCCTGCGGGCCGGCGAACAGGTCCGGCAGCGCGCCGTGGGGAAGGAAGGGGCGTGGATTCGCATCGTCCATGCCCTGCGTTAACACATGAGGCGACAATGTGGTGGCGCCTTCGGAAGACCGGCCGCCGGCGCGGGCTCACGCGTCGCTGGACGATGCCGCCGCGCCCGCCCGGCGCCTGGCCAGCACGCAACCGACCACCCCGACCGTGAAGGCGAGCTGGGCCAGCACCGTCCAGATCACCACCGCCGTCACCCCGGCCCAGGCCCCGACCTCCGGCACGGCCAGCCGCACGGCGCGGCTCGCCGCCATCAGCGTGTAGAAGGCGAGGAAGAACAGCGGCCAGACCTTGGTCGAACGGACGACCGGCCACAGGTAGGCCGGCGCGAACACCAGGTCGGCGGCGAGGGCCCACCAGACCGGCGGCGCCTCGCCGTCGAGCACCGCCCGCCCAACCGCCCCGACGAGGCTGTGGACCACATAGTCGGCCAGCAGCCAGCCGCCGATCCAGCGTTCGGCCCATCCGCCCCAGCGCAGCGCGGCCGCCAGGGCGGCCAGGAAGGCGAGCCAGCCCGGCAGCTGGTACCAGTTGGCGAGGAAGGTGCGGTGCAGGGCCTCGCCGGCCAAGATCCAAAGGTTCATGACGCGTCCGCACCGCGTCCGCGGGTGCGCGCCCTAGTCTCGGCCGGATCCCGAAGCACGCGGCCGAGGACGCCGAGCGCCAGGGCCGCGATGGCGCAGGTCATCCAGAGCCAGCTCGCCGCGGCGTACGGTTCGCGCCCGACCTGGGCCACCAGGATGACCGTCAACGTCAGCGGGCACAGCAGGTTGAAGGCGTAGAACCACAGCGGCCAGATGCGCCGGCTGTAGAGGATCAGCGGCAGGTAGACGACCAGGAAGGCGACGTCGGTGGCGAAGTGGGCCGCCAAGCCGTCGAGCCCCGGCCAGTAGATCCCCGCGAACGCCACGCCGAAGGGGATGGTGAACTGGACGATCGAGCCGCCGGCGGCCAGCTGCTCGGCCCAGCCGCCGCGCCAGCGGGCGAGCGCCAGCAGGCCGATGAATGCGGCGTAGACCAGGAACCCGCGCCAGGCCGTCGGGTGCGTGACGAGGTGAACGAACAACTCGCCGGTCCGCTGGAGCGCCAACATTGCTATAACCCTGCCCCCGGAACCCTGGCCCGGCGCCGACGCTTTCGCGTCCGGCCCCCTCGGTCAAGGCGACGGCGGCGCACACCCTGGGGGTGAGCAGCGCGCGCCCTGAGAACGGGAGACCGGTGATTTGCGAGACGCAGCAGACACTTGGCCCCAGGGCTTCTCGCCTTTCACGGGTGGACGCCTCTGGTCAAGCTGCCTTAATTGACCCCGATGACGCAGCCTGGTGCGAACGCCGGACTCGAGCTTCTCACGCCTCGCGAGCGGGAGTGCCTGCGGCTGGTCTACGGCCATCTCACCTCCAAGGAGATCGCGCTGCAGCTGGGCATCTCCAAGCACACGGTCGACGAGCGCGTCGAGAACGCCCGGCGCAAGCTGGGCGCGCGGGACCGCTACGAGGCGGCGCGCCTGCTGGCCGGCAGCGAAGGCTTCGCCCTACCCCCTATCGAATCGGGGCCCCAACCGCTCGGGCTGGCGGGCGGCGCGCCGGCGGGGCCTGCTGGCGGCGCGTCACGGGGGAATGACGGCGATGCCACGCGAGAGGCGGATGGAGGTCCGCAGGTGTCCGGAGGGCTCGAACCTCGTTCACGTCCAGCCATGCGGGCAAGAGCCGAGCGCGGCCATGCCGCAGTTCACCTGGGATCAGCTGGAGGACCAGCTGACCCGGTTGCGGCCGGAGCGGGGGGCGCTGGCGGCGCAGCTGGTCACGATGCTGCGCCGCCGGTCGGCCCAACGGCCGCCGGAAGAGCTGCTCCGCGAGGTGCTCTGCACGGTCTGGACGGTGCTGGAAGCCGAGAAGTAGGCCGCCGCCCGCGGATCAACGTCGCGCGGCGCTTCGGGCTCGTCGGGCTGATCGTCGTGCTGTCGGCGCTGGTCTTCGGCGCGCTGCTGTCCGGGCTGCAGGCGCTCAAGGCGATGCAGTAGCGGCCCTCAGGCCGTCCCCGTCACCTCGCTCCAGAAGCGCTTGGCCTTGCCGAGGAAGCCGGCCGACTTCGGGTGCTGCTGATCCCCGCAGAGCCCGGCGAACTCGCGCAGCAGCTCCTTCTGGCGGCTGGTCAGCCGGGTCGGCGTCTCGACGAACAGCTCGACCACCAGGTCGCCGCGCTCGCGCGAGCGCAGGGACGGCATGCCGCGGCCTTTCACCCGCACGGTGCGGCCGGTCTGGGCGCCCTCGGGCACCTTGATGATGACCTTGCACTCGCCGTCGCAGTTCTCGCCGCCCAGCAGGCAGGGGGCCTCGAGCTCGCCGCCCAGGGCGGCCACGGCCATGGGGACGGGCACGGTGCAGAGCAGGTCCAGCCCGTCCCGCTCGAACAGCTCGTGCGGGCGGACGGAGATGAAGATGTAGAGGTCGCCGCGCGGGCCGCCCCTGGCGCCCGCATCGCCCTCGCCCGCCAGCCGGATGCGCGCGCCGTCGTCGACGCCGGCCGGGATGCGGACCTGCAGCCGGCGCTCGCGGCGGACCTGGCCCATGCCGTGGCAGTCGTCGCAGGGGTCGAGCACCAGCCGGCCCGTGCCGCCGCAGCGAGGGCAGCTGCGCTCGATGGAGAAGAAGCCCTGGGTGGCCCGCACCCGACCCTGGCCGCCGCAGCTGCCGCAGGTGGTGGGGCTGGTCCCCGGCCGGGCGCCCGAGCCGGAGCAGGTCTCGCAGGTCATCGCCGAGGGGACGGTGATCTCCACCTCGGCGCCGGCGTAGGCCTGCTCGAGGGTGATCTCGAGGTCGTAGCGCAGGTCCTGGCCCCTGGCCGGACCGCTGGAGCGGCGGCCGCGGCCGCCGAACATGTCGCCGAAGACGTCGCCGAACACCTCGTTGAAGATGTCGTGGACGTCGTGCATGCCGGCGCCGCCGCCGGCCCCGTTCATGCCGTTCACGCCCGCATGGCCGAACCGGTCGTAGGCGGCCCGCTTCTGCGGATCGGAGAGGACCGAATAGGCCTCGTTGATCTCCTTGAAGCGGGCGGAGGCGTCCTCGCATCCCCCGTTTCGGTCGGGGTGGTGCTCCATGGCGAGCTTGCGGAAGGAGGCCTTCAGGGCCGCCTCGTCGCAGCCGCGCGGCACGCCCAGGATCTCGTAGTAGTCACGCATCGATGGTCAGCGCTCGGAGGACTCGGACTGAGGTGGGATGGCGCCCGCCCCGTCGCAAGGCGTCGCTTGCGCGGGACGGGCGGCCGTCATCGCTCGTGATGCGTCGGCGCTCGTCCATGTCGGTCGATTGGCTTGACTTGCCGGCGGCCGACATGGGGCGAAACGTCACGCCGACTTCTTCTGGTCGTCGCTGACTTCCTCGAACTCGGCGTCCACGACATCGTCGCCGCCTTCGTTCGCGCTCGGCTGCTGACCCGCTTCGCCGGCGTTCTGCTGGGCCTGGTACATGGCCTCGCCCAGCTTCATGGACGCCTGGATCAGGGTCTGGGTCTTGGACGAGATGGCGTCCGGATCGCCGGACTCCAGCACGCCCTTCAGGTCTTCCATCGCCGAGGTGATGGCGTCGCGCTCGGCCTGGCCGACCTTGTCGCCGTGCTCGGCGAGAGCCTTCTCGGTCGAGTGGATGACGGCCTCGGCCTGGTTCTTGGCCTCGACCACCTGCTTGCGCTTCTCGTCCTCGGCCCGGTTGGACTCGGCTTCCTTGACCATCCGCTCGATGTCGGCGTCCGACAGGCCGCCGTTCGCCTGGATGCGGATCGACTGCTCCTTGGCGGTGGCCTTGTCGCGGGCCGAGACGTTGACGATGCCGTTGGCGTCGATGTCGAAGGTGACCTCGATCTGCGGCACGCCGCGCGGCGCCGGCGGGATGCCCACCAGGTCGAACTGGCCGAGCATCTTGTTGTCCTGCGCCATCGGCCGCTCACCCTGGAAGACCCGGATGGTGACGGCGTTCTGGTTGTCGTCGGCGGTCGAGAAGACCTGGCTGCGCTTGGTCGGGATGGTGGTGTTGCGCTCGATCAGCGGGGTGAACACGCCGCCCAGGGTCTCGATGCCCAGGGTCAGCGGGGTCACGTCGAGCAGCAGCACGTCCTTGACGTCGCCCTGCAGCACGCCGGCCTGAACCGCCGCGCCCAGCGCCACGACCTCGTCCGGGTTCACGCCCTTGTGGGGCTCGCGGCCGAAGAATTCCTTCACCGCCTCGACGACCTTGGGCATGCGGGTCATGCCGCCGACCAGCACCACCTCGTCGATGTCGGCCTTCTTGATGCCGGCGTCCTTCAGCGCCTGCTCGCAGGGGCCGATGGTCTTGGCGATCAGGTCCTCGACCAGGGCTTCCAGCTTGGCGCGGGACAGCTTGATGTTGAGGTGCAGCGGGCCCGACTGGTTCATCGAGATGAAGGGCAGGTTCACCTCGTACTGGGCCGTGGTGGACAGCTCCTTCTTGGCCTTCTCGGCCTCTTCCTTCAGGCGCTGGAGGGCGAGCTTGTCCTTGCGCAGGTCGACGCCGCTCTCCTTTTTGAACTCGTCGGCCAGGTAGTCGACGATCCGGAGGTCGAAGTCCTCGCCGCCCAGGAAGGTGTCGCCGTTGGTCGCCTTCACTTCGAAGACGCCGTCGCCGATCTCCAGGATGGAGACGTCGAAGGTGCCGCCGCCGAGGTCGTAGACGGCGATCTTCTTGCCCTCGGCCTTCTCCAGGCCATAGGCCAGCGCCGCGGCGGTCGGCTCGTTGATGATGCGCAGCACTTCCAGGCCGGCGATCTTGCCGGCGTCCTTGGTGGCCTGGCGCTGGGCGTCGTTGAAGTAGGCGGGAACGGTGATCACCGCCTTCTCGATCTTCTCGCCCAGGTGACGCTCGGCGTCCTCCTTGAGCTTCTGGAGGATGAAGGCGCTGATCTGCTGCGGGGAATAGTCCTTGCCGTGGGCGCGCACCCAGGCGTCGCTGTTCGGGCCCTTCACGATCTCATAGGGCACCATGCCCTTGTCCTTCTCGACCATCGGGTCGGAGGAGTTGCGGCCGATCAGGCGCTTGATCGCGAAGAAGGTGTTGGACGGGTTGGTCACCGCCTGACGCTTGGCCGGCTGGCCGACCAGGCGCTCGCCGTCGTCCAGGAAGGCGACGACCGAGGGCGTGGTGCGCGCGCCTTCGGCGTTCTCGATCACTTTCGGCTGCTTGCCGTCCATGATGGCCACGCACGAGTTGGTGGTGCCAAGGTCGATGCCGATGATCTTGCTCATAGAGAGTCTTGCTCGCTCCTCGTTGGCGGACGCCCCGAAAGCCTTCGGATGAAGCGCCGTGGTGGGTCGTCCCCGGTTCGATCAAATCCCGGCCAGGCCTGCGGAACTCCGCGCCCGGCGTTGCACGCGATATGGGGAAGGTTCAGGCGCCCGCAAGGGGATCATTACGAACTGTACAGGAAGCGAACAAGCCGGCGGGCAACGCCGCCGCATAGGCTTCAGGGGGGAACGGCGCCTGGCCGCCATGCCGCAGCAGGAAGGCGTGCTGCACCACCATCGCCTGCTGCTCGATGTTGAGATCGGCGAAGGCCGCGCCGCCGGCCAGATCGTAGGCGTAGCTTGCGGGGCCGTCCCCGGCCCGCAACTTGCCCAGCAGCAGGCTGACCCCGTTCTGGGCCTGCCAGACGTGGGTCAGCTCGTGCACGAACACCGCCTTGACCGACAGCGGCACGTCCGGCGCCGAGAAGTCCGGCCGCATCGACCGGGCCGGCCAGACCATCAGCCGTCCGCTCGCGACGAACGCGCGGCTCCAGTACGGAATGGCGAGCAGCCGCACCCTGGCCGCGTCCAGCCCGCCGCCGAACGCCTCCGCGGCGAGCTCCATTTCCCCGTTCGTCAGCCGCCGCAGCATGGGCATCTGCCGAGCCTAGCCCTCTCCACGCTTCATGGGGAGGGTGGGCGCGCCTCGCGCTCCGCTTGTCCGGCCCGCCGCCCTCTGCCACGCTCGCCTGGCGGCCGAGGGGGAGTGGCGTGGCGGTTCTGAAGCTCGAAGAGGTCGTCAAGCGCTTCGGCGACTTCACCGCCGTGGACGAGCTCAGCTTCTCGGCCCCCGAGGGCAAGGTGTTCGGCTTCCTGGGCGGCAACGGCGCGGGCAAGACGACGACGCTTCGGATGGTTCTGGATATCCTGCGGCCCACCTCCGGCCGGATCGAGGTGCTGGGGCGCAGGCCCGGGCCGGCGGTCGCCCCCGAGCTCGGCTTCCTGCCCGAGGAGCGCGGCCTCTACCGCAAGATGACGCCGCTGGAGACCGTCACCTACTTCGGCCAGCTGAAGGGCATGGGCGGTCGGCAGGCCGCCCGGGCGGGCGCCGAGCTGATCGAGCGGTTCGGGCTCTCCCAGTGGGCGAAGCAGCCGGTGGAGCGGCTCTCCAAGGGCATGGCCCAGAAGGTCCAGCTCGCCGCCGCCCTGGTCAACGGACCCCGCCTGCTGATCCTCGACGAGCCCTTCTCCGGCCTCGATCCGGTGAACCAGGCGGTGCTGGAGGAGACCATCCTCGACCTCGCCCGCACCGGGTCCTCAGTGATCTTCTCCACCCACGTGATGCAGCACGCCGAGCGGCTGAGCGACCGGCTGCTGCTGCTCTCGCGCGGCCGCAAGGTGTTCGAGGGCACGCCGGACCAGGCCCGCGCGCGCCTGCCGGTGAAGATCACCCTCTCCAGCCGCAGCGACCCGTCCGGCCTGCCCGGCGTGCGGGCGGTCAGGCCCGCGGGCGAGGCCGACGCCGAGGGCTGGCGCGAGTGGGAGGTCGATCTCAAGCGCGGCGCCGACCCCGCCGAGGTGCTGCAGGCCTGCATGGCCGGCGGGGTGCCGCTGCGCCGCTTCGAGACCCGCCGGGCCAGCCTGCACGAGGTCTTCCTGCACCTGGTGGGCGACAAGGCCGAGCCGCTGGAGCAGGCCGCGTGAGGGCGGTGCTGCTCATCGCCTGGCGCGAGTTCCGCCAGGTGGTCCGCACCCGCGGCTTCTGGATCAGCCTGCTGGTCCTGCCGCTCGCCCTCGGCGTGACCTACCTGGGCCAGCGGCTCGGCGGCCCCTCAGGCGGCGTGGCCTACATGCTGGTCGACGGCACGGGCCAGTACGGGTCGGCGATCCGGCAACGGCTCGAGATGGGTCACCAGCGGCAGGTGCTGATCGAGCTCTCGCGCTATGAGGCGCGCTGGCTGGGCGAGGGGCCGGCCGAGCCCCGCCGCTGGTTCTCCGAGGCCGAGGTCGCCGAGTTCATCGCTTCCGGCGGCGCGCCGGCGCGCCTGCGGACGCTGCAGACCCGGCTGCCCGAGGAAGCGCCGCCGTTCGAGCCGCCCTCGCCCGCCGTCGCCGAGGCCGCCCCGCCCCGCAGCGTCGCGGCCGCCAGGGACCCCGCCGCGGTCGAGGCGGCGGTCTGGGCCTTCATCGGCGAGCAGACCGCCACCGACTACGGCCGCCGCAGGCTGACCACCGTCGTCTACATCCCGCCTCAGTTCGGAGAGACGACGGCCGCCGTCCGCGTCTGGACCAGCGGCGTGCCGAGCGCGACGGTGATCGAGGTCGTCCGCAGCGAGCTCGCCCGGCAGCTACGGCGCCAGGCCCTGGCCGGCGCCGGCGTGCCCGCCGAGAAGGTCGCGGCGATCGAGTCGCTCCAGGCGCCGGTGCTGGTCACCTCCGCGCCGCCGCGGCCCGCCTCGCGGATGACGGCCGGCTCCATCCTGCCGCTGGGCGCGGCCTACCTGCTGCTGATGTCGATGCTGATGAGCGGCTCGCTGCTGCTGCAGGGGGTGATGGAGGAGCGCTCCAACAAGCTCCTGGAGGCGGTCCTGGCCTGCGTGACCCCCGCCCAGCTGATGTACGGCAAGCTGCTCGGCCTGGGCGCCGTCGGCCTGATCATGATCGGCGCGTGGGGCGGCTGCGCGGCCTTGGCCGCGGCCAGCGTCGACGGGCCGGTCGGCGAGGTCATCAAGGCCGTGACGCCCGCCGCGGGCGGCGGCTGGCTGCTCGCGGCGGTGCTCTTCTACTTCTTCGCCGGCCAGGTGATGTACGCGACGCTGTTCCTGGCGGTCGGCTCGATGAGCGACTCCATGCAGGACGCGCAGGGCTATCTGACGCCGATCATGCTGACCGTCCTGCTGCCGTTCATGCTGCTGATGGGCCAGATGATGCGCAATCCGGACGGCTTCCTGCCGACGGTGTTGCCGTGGATCCCGATCTACACCCCGTTCGCCATGCTGGCGCGGATGGGCCAGGGCGTCTCGGTCGCCGAGGCGGTCGGGACCTCGGTGCTGCTGGTCGCCTTCATCGCCGTGGAGCTGGTGCTGCTGGGCCGGCTTTTCCGGCGCAACCTGCTGCGCACCGGCCAGCCGCCCCGGCTGGGCGAGCTGGCGCGGCTCATGCGCGCGAAGGCCGGCGACTAGACCAGCGACCGGGGGTCTTTGACTCGCGGGCCGGCGGGGCTCAGGATTTGGGCCAGCCGCATCCGTCGGAGATCGCCATGCCGACCTTGACCCGGCCGGAGGGGACCCGGCCCGAGGATCTCCACCTGTCCCGGCGCGCGCTCGGGCTGGCCGCCTTCGGGGGCTACGCCGTCTACGCCCTCAGCGCCGACGCCGAGCCGATCCACACCGACGAGGCGGGACTGGTCGCCGAGACCGTGCAGCTGCCCGCCGCCGACCGGCCGATCCCCGCCTATCTCGCCCGCCCCGACGCCCCCGGACGATTCCCGGTGGTGGTCGTCGTCTCGGAGGTGTTCGGGGTCCACGAGTACATCCGCGACGTCTGCCGCCGGCTCGCCAAGCTCGGCTACGTGGCGCTGGCCCCCGACTTCTTCGTCCGCTCCGGCCAGGACCCGTCGACGATCAGCGACTTCGGCGAAATCCGGAAGATCGTCTCCACCGCCTCCGACGCGCAGGTGATGGGCGATCTGCGCGCGGGCCTGACCTTCCTCTCGCGGGCCCCGTTCGCCGACCGGCGGCGGATGGCGATCACCGGCTTCTGCTGGGGCGGGGCGGTGGTCTGGCTGGCCTGTTCCAGGTTCCGCGAGTTCCGGGCGGGCGTGGCCTGGTACGGCCGCCTGGCGCGGCCCAAGCCCGGCGACTTCCTCGGCGAGCCGGAGCGGCGGTGGCCGATCGAGCTGGTCTCCGATCTCCGGGCGCCGGTGCTCGGCCTCTACGCCGGCAAGGACCAGGGCATCCCGCTGCCGGACGTGGAGGCCATGCGGCAGGCGCTGGCGGCCCACCGCAAGCGCGGCAGCGAGATCATCGTCTACCCGGAGGCCCAGCACGGCTTCCACGCCGACTATCGCGCCCAGTACGACGCCCAGGCGGCCCAGGACGGCTGGGCCCGCATGCTGCTGCACTTCGCCCGCAACGGCGTCGCGCCGCGGCCGGTCTAGCCGCGCGGCCGCCGCAGCAGCAGCAGGATAGCGAACGCGGCCAGCCCGCAGACACCGATCCCCAGCACCGCCAGCCTCGGCGAGGCGGCCAGACCCATGGCCAGCAGGAAGGGCGAGACCGCCCCGATCAGGCGGCCCGGCAGGTTGATCATCCCCGCCCGCGCGCCGAAGCCCGCCGCCCCGAACAGGGCCAGGGGCAGGGTCCCCCGTACGATGGTGTAGAGGCCGTTGCCGGCGCCGTAGAGGATGGCGAAGGCCGCCGCGGCCGGCGGTCCGGCGAGCAGCAGCACGGCCACCGACAGCGGCAGCAGGCCGATCGCGACGCGTGCGGAAACCAGCGGATGGACCCGCCTGACCAGCGCGAACTCGGCCAGCCGCGCGCCGACCTGGGCCGGTCCCAGCAGGGCGCCGGCGCCGAGCGCGGCGGCCGCGCCGACGCCCAGCGCGGTCAGCATCGCCGGAAGGTGGGCGGACACGGCCGAGGAGATCCCGGCGATGAGCGCGAACGCGGTCGCCAGCAGGACGAGGGTCAGGAGCGGCCGCTCGGGAGCCGGGGCGTCGCTCTCGCCGCCCTCCTGGCGGGCGCCGGGGACGGCGCGGCCCTTCGGCAGGGACAGGTGCAGCGGCAGGCAGATCAGCAGGTTGGCGCCGGCCCAGGCGAAGCAGGCTCCGCGCCAGCCGACCTGGGTCTCGAGCCAGGCGGTGAGCGGCCACCCGATGGTGCTGGCGAACCCGGCGATCAGGGTCACGCCGGTGATCGCCCGGCGCGCGTCCTGGCCGTACCAGCCCACCAGCCCCGCGAACGCGGCGTCGTAGAGGCCCAGGCACATGGCGGCGCCGATGACCGCCCACGCGAGGCCGAGCTGCAGCGGATCCTGCGCCAGGCCGAGCGCCGCGCCGCCCACGGCGAACAGCACCGAGGCCGCCGCCAGCGGCGCCCGTCCGCCCCGGCGGTCGATCAGCCGCCCGACCGCTGGGCCGGCGAAGGCGGTCACCAGCAGCGCGCCGGAGAAGACCAGGAACACGAAGGCCGGCGAGGCGCCCACCGCCGGGCCCATGTCGCCGGCCAACGGCGCGGGAAGGTAGAAGCTGCCGGCGTAGCCGATCGTCTGGGTCGCGCCGATGGTCGCCACCGCGCGGCGCACGCGCAGCGGCGGGGAAGGATCGGTTTCGGAGGAAGGCTCGCCCACAGCGGCGCTCAAGCTGCGCCGCGTCGCGGCCGGCGGCAACGCCCGAGCTGAGGCCGAAGCCTAGAAGGGCGGGATTTCGCTCGGGGGCGGCGGGGCCTCGGGCTCCACGGGCGGCGGGGCGATGGGCTCGGCCGGCTCAGGAACGACCACCGGCGGCGGCGCCGGCGGCGGAGCCTTCTCGACCAGCTTGGCGTCGGCCTCCTCGTCCGCCTTCTTGTCCTCCTCCTTCTCCTCTTCGGCCTTCTCGGGCGGGGGAGGAGGCGGGGCGTCGATGATCGGGGTCGCGTCCGGCGCATCGATGGCGGCGGAGGAGGGGCCGCCGGGCGCGGCCTCGCCGGGCAGCCGTCCCCGCTCAGGCGCGCTGACGAAGCCGAGGCCGAGGCCGCCGAGGGCGACGAGGCCGATCAGCACGGCGACGACCTGCAGGACGGAGCGGGGCATGGTCCACATGGCCGCGGACCCTAGTGCGAGCCTCGGAAAAGCGGAAGCGTGAACGCGCTGCGGCTTTGCGCCCCGGAGAGCGGCTAGTCCTTGTCGCGGGCGCGCCCGCCGCCGTTTCCGCCTCCGTCTCCGTCCTGGCGTTCGGACCGGCGGGCCTCCCGCTCGGCCTGCCGCTGGGCCCGCTCGGCGGAGCGGTCGCCCCCGCCGCCGTCCGACGCCCGCGTCTCGCGCTGCGCCTGCCGTTCCGCCCGCTGCTGCTGCTGGCGGGACTCGCGCCCGGCCCGCTCGCGGCCGGACCGCTCCGCACGTTCACGTTCGGCGCGGGCCTGACGCTCCGCGGCCATGGCCTGGCGCTCGCCCTCGTTCCGCTCGCGCGCCTGGCGTTCGGCGCGGCCCCGCTCGCGTTCGGCCCGTTCCTGAGCCGCGCGCGCTTCGGACGCCTCGCGGTTGCGGCGGGCCTGGCGCTCGCTCTCCTGGGCGCGCTGGCGCTGCTCCCGGGCCTCGCGTTGGCGGCCCTGCTCCACCCAGGCGTTGGCGTCGCGGGCGGCGTCCGCGGCGGTGCGCTCCCGGCCCGCACGGCGCTCGGCGCGCTCCTGCTGCTGGCGCTCAGCGCGGGCCTGCCGCTCGGCCTGTCCGCGCTGGGCCTGCGCCTGGGCCTGGCGCTGGGCCCGCTCCTGCTCACGGCGAGCCTGCCGCTCCGCCTGTTGCTGCCCCCGCTCGGGCCGGGCCTGGCGCTCGGCCTGCCGCTGCGCGCGCTCGACTTGCCGCGCCGGGCGCTCGGCCTCGCGGACCTCAGCCTGCCGACGCTCGGGACGGTCCTGGCGCTCGAGGCGTTGGACCTGGCGCGCCTCGCGCCGCGCCTCACGCTCGGCCTGGCGCCCCTCGCGCACGGCCTCGCTGGCGCGTTCGAGGCGGCGGTCCGCCGGCTCCCGCTCAGCGCGGCGCTCGTCCCGCCGCTCGCCCTGGAAGCCGAACCGCTCGGGGGCGGGCAGGGCGGCGAACTGCCGGCGCTCGGCCTCGTCCTGGCGCCGGGCCTGGCGCCGCTCGATCCGCTCCTGCGCCCGCTCCAGGCGGGCGATCTGACGCTCGCGGCGCTCGCGCTCGTCCCGGAACCGGCGCAGCTCGCGCGCCCCGGTGCGGTCGCGGTAGGCCCGCCAGTCGTCCTCGCGGGCGGCCGCCTCGATCCACACCGTCTGGCTCTGAGCCACCACCGGCTGGCGGGCCAGCCACAGCGTCTCCTCGACGCGCAGGCGCCGCTCGCGCCGGGCGGCCCGGCGCAGCTCCCGGGCCCGCGCCCAGTAACGGCCGGCGTGGTCGGCCCGCTCGTAGAGGATGTTCTGCGGCAGGATCTGGCCCGCCAGGTCGTAGATGATCACCAGCCGGCCGACGTCGTCGTAGCCGTAGCCGAACTCGTCATCGCGGATGAAGTAAGGGTAGTCGTCCTCGGGCTCGTAGTAATAGTAGCGGTAGCCGTGATCGATGGGCTCGGCATAGAGCATCCAGTCGTCCTCGGTCTCCCAGACCCAGGGCTGGACCTCGTCATAGATGAAGCCGTAGTCCGGCGGGGCCCGATAGAAGGCCTGGTCGACCGCGTACGCCCGTTCGGCCCAGGCGTAGCCGTTGTCGTACGAGGCCAGCCGGCCGATCCGGGCCGGCGGCGCGGGCGGCAGTTCCCAAGGGTCGGGGGCCAGCGCCAGGGGCGGCGGCGGCGCATCGAAGGTCGGCGGCAGGTCCAGAGGCGCTGAGGCCGGCCGGTCCCAGAAGGCCACATCCTCGAGCTCGCAGGCCGACAGGCCGAGGCTGAGGGCCGTGGCGGCCAGCAGGACGGCGGCCTTCGGACGCCGGCGGACAGGCGAGGGCATGACTGCGATCCTCGTCGAGCTACGCGCGCTGCGGCGCTTCGAACTGGCGACCTTCCGCCAACGCGCCTGAACGCAGCCTGATCCGCCGGTAAGCTCCGGTTCACCCTTGCGGCGGGAATGCGGCGGAGCTTGACCGTGGCCCGGGCGCCCGGAGTGGGCGCTCCGGCCACGCTTCAGCCTTCACAGTAAACGCCTCTTAACCCTCGCGCGGGCACAGATGGGCCAAGAATCGAGCATGGGGTGTCTGATGGCGCGGACTGCGCGGCGTACGGGCGTAGAGTTGGGGCTGCACATCGCCGCCTTGGCCTGGACGCACCCGAACACCGCCCGCCTGCGCGGCGGCCTGATCGCCGTGGCGGGCGTGGCCCTGGCGGTGGCGCTGGCCACCTACAACGCCGCCGACCCGAGCCTCAACGCCGCCTCCGCCTACGGGCCCACCAACGTGCTGGGGGGCCCCGGCGCCGTGGTCGCCGACATCGGCGTGCAGTCGCTGGGCCTGGCTTCGGGCTTTGCGGCCCTGATCATGGTGCTGCTGGGCCTTTCGCGCGTCTCGACGCCCGAGCCGGACCTGACCCGCAAGGCGCTGCGCCGCCGGGCGCTCATCGGCGCCGTCGGGATCGTGGCGCTCGCCGGCCTGCTGGCGCTGCCGGCGCCGCCCGCCACCTGGCCGCTGGCCAAGGGATTGGGCGGCTTCTGGGGCGAGGCCATGATGGGGCTGCTCGGCGGCCTGCTCGATTTCGCCCGCCTGCCGGCGGCCAAGGCCGTCGCCGGCGGGGTGCTCGGCCTGATCGCCGCCGGGACGCTCGCCTACGCCCTGGCGCTGCCGCGGCCGCAGCTCTCCGGCCTGCCGAAGCTGAAGGCGAAGGCCAAGCCGTCCGGCCGCGCGCCGGCGCCGGCCGAGGCGCCCCGCCGCAAGGGCCTGGAGATCCGAAGCCCTGCGCCCGTGGCCGCCTTCGAGGACGACGAGGAGGAGCCCGAGGTCGCCCCTGCGCCGGCCGCGCCCCCCATTCCGCTGAACATCAAGGCTCCCAAGGCGCCGCCAAGGGAGTCCGGCCGCGAGGTGCGCGAGGCCCAGGCCAGCTTCGAGTTCGCCCGGCCCGGCGGCTTCGCGCTGCCGGAGCTGGCCATGCTGGCCAAGCCCAAGCCCCGGGCCGCCCAGTTCGACGAAGGCGCCCTGCGCCAGAACGCCCAGCTCCTGGAGAGCGTGCTGGCCGAGTTCGGCGTCCGCGGTCAGATCGACCAGATCCGCCCCGGCCCTGTGGTCACCCTCTATGAGCTCGTGCCGGCCGCCGGCGTGAAGAGCGCCCGGGTCGTGGCCCTGTCCGACGACATCGCCCGCTCGATGAGCGTCGCCGCCTGCCGCGTCTCGGTGGTCTCCGGCCGTAACGCCATCGGCATCGAGCTGCCCAACCAGAAGCGCGAGACGGTCTACCTGCGCGATCTGTTGGCCTCGCCGGAGTACGAGAAGACCACCCAGGCCCTGCCGATGGCGCTGGGCGAGAACATCGGCGGCGAGCCCTACATCGCCGACCTCTCCAAGATGCCCCACCTGCTGATCGCCGGCACCACCGGCTCGGGCAAGTCGGTGGGCGTCAACGCGATGATCCTGTCGATCCTCTACCGCCTGCCGCCCGAGCAGGTCCGGTTCATCATGATCGACCCGAAGATGCTGGAGCTTTCCGTCTACGACGGCATCCCGCACCTGCTCGCCCCCGTGGTCACCGACCCGAAGAAGGCCATCGTCGCGCTCAAGTGGACCGTGCGCGAGATGGAGGACCGCTACCGCCGCATGTCCAAGATCGGCGTGCGCAACGTGGTCTCCTACAACGAGCGCGCCAAGGAGGCCGCGGCCAAGGGCGAGCACTTCGAACGCACCGTCCAGACCGGCTTCGACGACGCCGGCCGGCCGATCTACGAGAGCGAGCGGATCAACCCCGAGCCGATGCCATACATCGTGGTGGTGATCGACGAGGTCGCCGACCTGATGATGGTCGCCGGCAAGGACGTGGAAGGCGCCGTCCAGCGCCTGGCCCAGATGGCCCGCGCCGCCGGCATCCACCTCGTCATGGCCACCCAGCGCCCGTCGGTCGACGTCATCACGGGCACCATCAAGGCCAACTTCCCGACCCGGATCAGCTTCCAGGTCACCTCGAAGATCGATTCCCGCACCATCCTGGGCGAGCAGGGCGCCGAGCAGCTGCTGGGGCAGGGCGACATGCTCTACATGGCCGGGGGCGGCCGCATCACCCGCCTGCACGGCCCCTTCGTCGCCGACCAGGAGGTCGAGGCCGTCGCCAAGTTCCTGCGCGAGCAGGGCCAGCCGCAGTACCTGGAAGAGGTCACCGCCGGCGGCGACGAGGAGGGCGAGGAGGCCGCGCTGGACCTCGGCGGCGAGGGCGGCGGCAACGACCTCTACGACCAGGCCGTGGCCATCGTCACCCGCGACGGCAAGGCCTCCACCAGCTACGTCCAGCGCCGCCTGCAGATCGGCTACAACCGCGCCGCCAGCCTCATCGAACGGATGGAGCGTGAAGGCGTCGTCGGCCCCGCCAACCACGCCGGCAAGCGCGAGATCCTCGCCGGCCCGCCGCCGATCTAGAACGTCATCCCGGACGGCCGGCAGGCCGATCCGGGACCCAGCACCTCCGCCTCGGAGCCTGGGTCCCGGCTCTCCGCTACGCTACGGCCGGGATGACGGGAAGTTGGTGCGCCCGATCACCCCAGGTTCAGGTCGCGTCCGCCATACCCGCGCCTTTCGGCGGCGCCAGATAGCGCCTACGTGCGTTATGGCCGCCCGAAGAGATGCGATTGGAGCTTGGATGACTTCCACGATGACCCGCCGGGCCCTGGCGCTCGGCCTCGCGGCCCTGCCGGTCCCGGCGCTGGCCCAGGGCGCGCCGGCGCTCTCGGCCGCCGACAAGGCCCTGGTGGACAAGGCGGTGGCCTACCTGCAGTCGCTCGGCGAGGCCAAGGGCCGGTTCGTGCAGACCGACCCGCGCGGGGCGGTGACCCAGGGCGCGCTCTACCTCAAGCGGCCCGGCAAGGCCCGGTTCGCCTACGATCCGCCCGCCGGCCTGCTGGTGGTCTCGGACGGGGCGCTGGTGTCGATCCACAACACCAAGCTGAAGACCTTCGAGAGCTACCCCCTCGGCGCGACGCCGCTGAACCTGTTCCTCGCAAAGCAGATCCGGCTGGACCGCGGGGTCGTGGTCACGCGGGTGACCCGCCACTCGGACGGCTTCTCGATCACCGCCCGCGACGGCAAGCGCCAGGCGGACGGCCAGATCACCCTGACCTTCTCCAACAGCCCCATGCGGCTGCTCGGCTGGACGGTGACGGACCCGCAGGGCGGGGCGACGCGTGTGCGGCTGTCGAACCTGCAGCCGACGTCGGGCCTGGCGAACTCGCTGTTCGTGCTGAAGGATCCGCGTCCGCGCGGGGTGGGTCGCGGCAAGATGTGACATTTGGGCGACACGCAAGCTTTTCGATTCTTGCCGTTGACTTTGGCTTACGGCGTTCCAATAATGTCACACACGAGGGCTGTGACGGCTGCGTCCAGCCTGCCCGTGCCGGAATATCCCCTCCCGGCGGCGGCATGAGAGACAAACTTGACGCCCGGGCTTCTCTCCAGCGCCCGGGCGTTTTCTCGTCTCTGGTGGGCCGCATCGGCCGCATGGCGCAGGGCCGCGGCGCCGCTTAGATAGCCGCCATGCGCCTTCGTATCGCCACCTGGAACATCAACTCGGTCCGCATGCGCGTCGACCAGGTCGCCCGCTTCGTCGCCGAGCAGGCCCCCGACGTGCTGTGCCTGCAGGAGATCAAGTGCCGCGAGGGCGAGTTCCCGGTGAACGCCTTCGTCGAGATGGGCCTGCCCTACCTGAAGATCGCCGGCCAGAAGGGCTGGCACGGGGTGGCGATCGCCTCGCGCCTGCCGCTCGAGGACGCTCCCGAGCTCGGCCTCTGCCGCGAGGGCCACGCCCGCTGCGTGTCGGCCAAGGTCGCCGGCGTCGAGATCCAGAACTTCTACATCCCGGCCGGCGGCGACGTGCCCGACCGGACCGAGAACCCCAAGTTCGACCACAAGCTCGACTTCTTCGAGAAGCTCACTGCCGAAATGGCCAAGCGCGATCCAAAGGACCCGCTGATCGTCACCGGCGACCTGAACGTGGCGCCCGGCGAGCACGACGTCTGGAACCACAAATACATGTCGAAGGTCGTCAGCCACACGCCCGTCGAGGTGGCGGCGATGGCGGCGCTGAAGGCCTCGATCGGCTTCATCGACCTGCCGCGCGAGTGCATTCCCGAGCCGCAGAAGCTGTTCAGCTGGTGGAGCTATCGGGCCCTGGACTTCCGCATGTCCAACCGCGGCCTGCGGCTCGACCACATCCTGGCCTCCCCAGGCCTGAGGGACGCCGCCTTCCGCCTCGGCTGCGCCTCGGCCCGCGTCCACGACGACTGCCGCGAGTGGGCCAAGCCGTCGGATCACGCCCCCGTCAGCGCCGACCTGGTGCTGTGAGTCCCCGGTGACGGGTTGCGGCCGAAGCCGCCGCTACCTGTCACCTCGCGCCGCGATGGGTGACGGGCAGCCGCGCGTCGCACGGCGACCGGTCACCGTCAGCTTACGGCGCCAGCCGGTATCCACCCGCCTCGGTCACCAGCAGCCGGGCGTTGGACGGGTCCGGCTCGATCTTCTGGCGCAGGCGGTAGACGTGGGTCTCCAGCGTGTGGGTGGTGACGCCGGCGTTGTAGCCCCAGACCTCGGCCAGAAGCTCCTCGCGCGGCACCGGCTTCTCGCCGGCCCGGTAGAGGTACTTCAGAATGTTGGTCTCCTTCTCCGTCAGCCGGATCTTCTTGCCGGAATCGTCGACCAGCATCTTGCCCGACGGGCGGAACTCGTAGGGCCCCAGCCGGAACACCGCCGCCTCGGACTGTTCGGCGTTGCGCAGCTGCACCCGGATGCGGGCCATCAGCACGGCGAACTTGAACGGCTTGGTGACGTAGTCGTTGGCCCCGGCCTCGAGCCCCTCGATGGTGTCGGTGTCGGTGTCCGCCGCCGTCAGCATGATGATCGGCGCCCCGACGCCGCCCTTGCGCAGTTCGCGGCAGACCTCCCGCCCGTTCATGTCGGGCAGGTCGACGTCCAGCAGGATCAGGTCCGGTCGCCGGTCGCGGGCGATGCTGACGCCCTCCTTGGCGGTGGGCGCCTGCAGGGCGTCGAAGTCCTCGGATTCCAGTTGTTCGGCGAGCGCGCCGCGCAGGTCCTCGTCGTCGTCGACGATGAGCAGGGTCTTGCG
Source organism: Phenylobacterium terrae (assembly GCF_042681205.1). Classification (NCBI taxonomy): domain Bacteria; kingdom Pseudomonadati; phylum Pseudomonadota; class Alphaproteobacteria; order Caulobacterales; family Caulobacteraceae; genus Phenylobacterium; species Phenylobacterium terrae. The sequence goes on along the minus strand of NZ_JBHUEY010000001.1, from coordinate 1,549,804 downwards.
TTGGGCCATGCAGGGAACATGCACTGTTCCACCCCGCCGGGCCAACCCCATACAACCGGGAACGGGCCGATCAGCCTCCCGCCGGGGTCCGGGCGCCGAACAGAGCCGATCCGACGCGCACGCTCGTGGCCCCGAAGCGAACCGCGGTCTCGAAGTCGTCGCTCATCCCCATCGACAGGCCCCCGATCCCGTTGCGGGCCGCGATCTTGGCCAAGAGGGCGAAGTGCGGGCCGGGCGGCTCGTCGGCCGGCGGGATGCACATCAGGCCCTCGACGGCGAGCCCATAGGCCGTGCGGCAGGTCTCGATGAAGGCGTCGGCCTCGGCCGGCGCGACGCCGGCCTTCTGCGGCTCCTCCCCCGTGTTGACCTGGACGTAGAGCCTGGGCGTGCGGCCCTGGCGGGCCATCTCGTCGGCCAGCGCCCTGGCCAGCTTCTCGCGGTCGAGGGTCTCGATGACGTCGAAGAAGGCGACGGCCTCCTTGGCCTTGTTGGACTGCAGGGGGCCGATCAGCCGCAGCTCCAGGCCCTCAGCCTTGCCGGTCCAGCGGGCCATGGCCTCCTGCACGCGGTTCTCGCCGAAGATCCTCTGGCCGGCGGCGAGGATGGGCTCTATCCGCTCCCAGGGCTGTTGCTTGGAGACGGCGACGAGGGTGACATCGCCCGGGGCGCGGCCGGCCGCCGCCGCGGCGCGGGCGATCTTGCCCAGCACGTCGGCGCGGGCGGCGGCGGGATCGAAGGAGGGGCTCATCGGCGGCTTCTGGACCCTGGAGCGGACGGCCCGCTGCTTAAGCCGCCGCTCGCGGCTTTCAAAGCCCCTGCCCGCCCTGCTGTTCTTCACCGACCCGCAGCGGACGCCCGATCCGGAGCGGATTGCCGAGCGCCTGCCGCGCGGGGCGGGGATCGTGTTCCGACCGTTCGGGGCGCCGGACGCCGCGGCCCAGGGCCGGCGGCTGGCCGCCATCGCCCGACGCCGGGGCCTCGTGCTGCTGGCCGGCGCGGATCCGAAGCTCGCCCGTCGCATCGGCGCCGCCGGCGTCCACCTGCCGGAGCGACTGGCCCCCCGCGCCAGCGCCCTGCGCCGCGCCCGCCCGGGCTGGATCGTCACCGCCGCCGCCCACAGCCTCCCCGCCGCCCGCCGGGCGCTCGCCGCCGGCGCGGACGCGGTCGTGCTCTCGCCGGCCTTCCCCAGCCGCAGCCCGTCGGCGGGACGGCCGCTCGGGCCGATGCGGTTGAGCGTCTGGGTGCGGGCGGGCGCGCGGCCGGCCTATGGACTGGGGGGCGTGTCCGAGCGGACGGCGAAACGGCTTCTCGGGACCGGCCTCGTCGGCCTCGCAGCCGTGGAGGCGCTCGCCTGACGCTCGTCAGGTCATCGCGCCGGGTCGCCGGGACAAGCGCTGCGATGACGGATTGTGGGGGTGTCGGCCTGGCGCCGGTCTAGAACTTGAAGGCGGTCTCGAGGCGGACGCGCGGACGGCCCTCGACGGGCTCGGTCTTGCGGTAGGCGGGCTGCTCGGTCTCGCCGAGGGCGACGGCGCCGCCGATGCGCAGCTTCGGCGTGATGCGGAAATAGGCCCCGGCCTGGACGTCGTTGGCGGTGGCGTCCCGGCTTTGGGGTTGATCGAAGTTCAGCGTGACACCCCACCGGCCCTTGCGGGTGTCAAGCTTCAGCGACTTGGCCGTACCTTGCGGAGTAAGGGCCGTGGCCTCGTTGCGGACGGAGAAGTCCAGGCCCTTGGGCTTGGCGGTCTGCGCCTGGGCCGCCGACGCGGTCACGGCCAGCGCGGCCGCACCGATCAACGAACCCAGAACGCGAACCGTAGACTTCACCGGTTTGGGCCCCCTCGCCCCGAGACGCGACCTGTTATGGCCGCGCCGCTTGGCTGCGAATAAAGGGTCCGACCGCCGCAAGGTCAACCGGGACTCGTCCATGGCCGGACCCATGCCGACCGATCGTGGCCGCCCTGTGGCGAGAAGGCCACGCGATTCCTGTTTGGCGCCTCTGCGGGCGTTGTTATAGAGGCGCTCAGGGGGCGACGCGACGCTTGCGGGCGGCGCGCAGACGCCAATGGACTAGGAGCTTGCCTGATATGCGTTTCGTGCGCGGAGACTGGACGAAGGCCGCCATCGTTGGATCGCTGGCCCTCAGCCTCGTCGCGCTGGGCGGCTGCGGGACGGCTCGCAAGGTGATGGGCCGCGACGACGCGCCCGCCCGGGACGACGCCACCGCCACCATCGGCGTCAACTCGTACCTGTGGAGCGCCACCCTGGCGACGCTGTCGTTCATGCCGCTGGTCTCGGCCGACCCCTATGGCGGGACGGTCATCACCGACTGGTACGTGAACCCGGAAACCCCGAACGAGCGCTTCAAGGCGACGGTCTACATCCTGGACGCCCGCCTGCGCGCCGACGGCCTGAACGTGTCGGTGTTCAAGCAGGTGCGCGACGCCGCCGGCAACTGGGTGGACGCCCCGGCGGCGGCCCAGACCGAGACCGATCTCGAGAACGCCATCCTCACCAAAGCGCGGCAGCTGCGTCTCTCCAACATCCGCGGCTAAAGGCGCCTCGCCATGGCCCGCTACAATCCGAAAGAGGTCGAGCCCAAGTGGCGCGCGGCGTGGGCTGACGCCGACGTCTTCCGCGCGCGCGCCGAACCGGGCAAGCCCAAGTACTACGTCCTGGAGATGTTCCCCTATCCGTCGGGACGCCTCCACATGGGCCACGTGCGCAACTACTCGCTGGGCGACGTGATCGCCCGCTACAAGCGCGCGCGGGGCTTTGCGGTGCTGCATCCCATGGGCTGGGACGCCTTCGGCCTGCCGGCCGAGAACGCGGCCATGGAGCGCGGCGTCGATCCGAAGGCCTGGACCTACGAGAACATCGACCGGATGCGGGCCGAGCTGAAGGAGCTGGGGCTGGCCATCGACTGGTCGCGCGAGTTCGCGACCTGCGACGTCGAGTACTACGGCAAGCAGCAGGCCTGGTTCCTGGACCTGTTCAAGGCCGGCCTGGTCTACCGCAAGGAAAGCGTCGTCAACTGGGACCCGGTGGACCAGACCGTCCTGGCCAACGAGCAGGTGGTCGACGGCCGCGGCTGGCGCTCCGGCGCGGTGGTGGAGAAGCGCAAGCTGAACCAGTGGTTCCTGCGCATCACCGACTACGCCGACGAGTTGGTCGATGCGCTCAAGACCCTGGACCGTTGGCCGGACAAGGTCCGGACCATGCAGGAGAACTGGATCGGCCGCTCCAAGGGGCTGAAGTTCGCCTTCGACTTCGCGGGGCCCGCGCCGGCCGGCTTCGACGCCGGTCTGGAGGTCTACACCACCCGGCCCGACACCCTGTTCGGGGCAAGTTTCGTCGGCATCGCGCCCGATCATCCGTTGGCGGAGCAACTGGCGGCGGCGGATCCCAAGGTCGCCGCCTTCGTCGCCGAGTGCCGCAAGGGCGGGGTCTCGGAGGCCGAGATCGAGACCGCCGAGAAGATCGGCTGGGACACCGGCCTGAAGGTGAAGCACCCCTTCGACCCGGACTGGGAGCTGCCGGTCTGGATCGCCAACTTCATCCTGATGGACTACGGCACCGGGGCGATCTTCGCCTGCCCGGCGCACGACCAGCGCGACCTGGACTTCGCCCGCAAGTACGGCCTGCCGGTGAAGCCCGTCGTCATGCCCGCGCACTACGACTGGGAAGGCGACGTGTCCGCCTTCGAGAGCAACATCCTCGATGGCGAGGCCTACACAGGGTCGGGCGTCATTTACAATTCGGCCTTCCTGGACGGGAAGGACGTGGAGGTCGCCAAGGCCGAGGCCATCGCCCGCATCGAGGCGATGGGCAAGGGCGAGGGGACGACCGTCTACCGGCTGCGCGACTGGGGCGTCGCCCGCCAGCGCGGCTGGGGCTGCCCGGTGCCCGTCGTGCACTGCGCCAAGTGCGGGGTCGTGCCGCTGCCCAAGAGCGCCCTGCCGGTGGCGCTGCCCGACGACCTGGACTTCGGCAAGCCCGGCAACGCCCTGGCCCGCCATCCGACCTGGAAGCACACCACCTGCCCCGACTGCGGCGGGCCGGCCGAGCGCGAGACCGACACCCTGGACACCTTCGTAGACTCCAGCTGGTACTTCGCCCGCTTCGCCGACACCGAGGCCGAGGAGGCGATCTCCAAGGAAGCGGCCGACTACTGGCTGCCGGTCGACCAGTACATCGGCGGCATCGAGCACGCGGTCCTGCACCTGCTGTACGCCCGCTTCGTCACCAAGGCACTGGCCGACCATGGCCAGCTGTCGGTGCGCGAGCCGTTCGCGGGCCTGTTCACGCAGGGCATGGTCACCCACGAAAGCTACCGGCGGCAGAACGGCGAGTGGGTCGAGCCCCGCGAGGTGGAGGTCATCACCGAGGGCAAGACCCGGCGGGCCAGGCTGATTTCGACCGGAGAGCCGGTGGTCATCGGCGACGTCGAGAAGATGAGCAAATCCAAGCGCAACACCGTTGCGCCGGAGGAGATCTTCGACGTCTACGGCGTCGACGCCGCGCGGCTGTTCGTGCTGTCCGACTCCCCGCCCGAGCGGGACGCCCAGTGGTCCACCAGCGGGGTCGAGGGCGCCTGGCGGTTCGTGAACCGCGTCTGGAACGAGTTCGACAGCCAGCCGGCGGCGCCGGCCGGCGAGGCCGGGCCCGATGCGAAGGCCGACGACCTGCGCGTCTTCACCCACCGCACCGTCAAGGCGGTGACCGAAGCGGTCGAGACCTTCCGGTTCAACAGCGGCATCGCCCGGCTGTACGAGTTCCTGAACAAGCTGAAGGACTTCCCGGCCGCGCAGGCGAGCCCGGCGGTGCTGGCCGCCCGTCAGGAGGCGCTGTCCGCCTTCGCCCGGCTGATCGCACCGTTCACGCCCCACCTGGCCGAGGAGTGCTGGACGCGCATCGGCGGCGAGGGCCTGGTCGCCAACGCGCCCTGGCCCGGGTTCGACGCGGCCCTGACCGAGGATGCGGTCAAGGTCCTGCCGGTGCAGGTGAACGGCAAGCGCCGCGGCGAAGTTCGCGCCCCGGCCGGCGCCGAGCCGGCGGATGTGGAGAAGATCGTGCTTGACGATCCGGAGATCACGCGGCGCCTTGAGGGCTTGACCATTCGCAAGGTGATCGTGGTGAAGGATCGCATCGTCAACATCGTGGCGGCCTGACCGGTGCGCCGGCTCGCCCTCTTCGCCATCGCCGCCGCCGCCCTGGCGCTGACCAGCTGCGGCTTCCAACCCCTCTACGGCCAGCCGGGCGTCGTCGGCGGCCTGGCCTCGGTCAAGGTGTATGCGCCGGAAGGCCGCGCCGGCCACCTGCTGCGCGAGCACCTGGACGACGCGCTGGCCAGCCGCCCGGACTCGCCGGCGGCCTACCGCATGGACCTCGCCTATTCCGAGGTGCGTTACCCCCGCGGGCTGCGCGTCGATAACGTTGCGACCCGGTATGAATATGTGCTCACGGCCGACTACACCCTGCGCACCCTGCCCGCGCTCGCGCCGGTGAAGAACGGCCGGGCCCGGGTCACCGTCACCTACGACTCCGCCGACCAGCCCTACGCCTCGATCACCGCCCAGCAGGACGCCCAGGACCGCGCCGCCCAGGAGGCGGCCCGCCGGATCCAGCTCGAGCTCGCCGCCTGGCTGGCGGCGCAACGGGGGTCCTGACGCTCCCATGGAGCTGAAGCGGCGCCCGGACGTCGAGCGCTTCCTGAAGTCTCCGGACAAGGCGATCCGCTGCGCGCTGATCTACGGGCCGGACGCGGGCGTCGTGCGCGAACGCGCCGCGCAGCTCGCCGCCGCCGCCACCGAACGGCCAGACGATCCCTTCGACGTCGCCCTGATGACCGACGCCGACCTGGACGCCGGCGGCGCCTCCCTCGAAGGCGAGCTTTCCGCCCAGTCGATGATGGGCGGGCGCCGGCTCGTGCGGCTGCGGCTGACGGCCGAGAAGCTCGAGAAGGCCGTGGCCGAGGCCCTCGCCGCCCACGCCGAAGGCCGCTTCAACCCCGAAGCCTTCTTCCTCGTCGAGGCCGGGAACCTCGGCCGCCGGTCGGCGCTGCGCAGCGCGGCCGAGAAGGCGGCCCAGGCGGTCGCCATCCCCTGCTATGAGGACGAGCCGGGCGACGTCGCACGCCTGGTGCGCGAGGCGCTGGCCAAGGACAACGTCAGCCTCAACAACGACGCCCTGGCGGTGTTCGTCGCCCGCCTGCCGCGCGAGCGCGGCGTGGCGCGCCAGGAGATCGAGCGGCTGGCGCTGTTCCTGGGGCCCGGCAGCGGGCGGACGGCCACCCCGGAGGACCTGGAGGCCTTCCTCGGCGTCGAGCCGGAGGCCTCGCTGTTCGATGCGGCGTCCGACGCGTTCGGCGGGCGTCTCGCCGAGGCGCAGGCCGGCCTGCGTCGGGCGGCTCAGGAGGGCGAAGCCGGACCGGCCGCCGTGCGGGCGATCGGCATGCACCTGGGCAAGCTGCGACGCACGCTCACCCTCGTGCAGAGCGGCGCAGGCGTGCAGGAGGCCGCCAAGGCGTCCGGCGTCTTCTGGAAGCAGGAGCGGGAGTTCCTGCGCCAGGCGCGCGCCTGGTCCCTGCCCGAGCTGGAGCGCATCCAGCCGGAGGTCCTCTCCGCCGACCGCGCCTGCAAGTCCGCCGGCGCCCCCGACCACCTGATCGCCGAACGCCTGGCCCTGACCATCGCCAGCCGCGCCAGACGGCTGGGGCTCTGAAAGCACCGTCATCCCGGCCGGAAGCCCGCTCGCGGGCTGGAGAGCCGGGACCCAGTGGTCCAGCGCAGCTGCTGGGTCCCGGATCGGCCCTACGGGCGGTCCGGGATGACGTTCTTGTTCGCTTGCGAGAGCCCTACCCCGCCCGCGTCAGCCGGCGACAGAGGTCGTCGAGCTGTTCGAGAGTTTCGTACCGGATGGTAAGGGCGCCGGTCCCGCCGCGGTCGTCGATGGAGACCTCCAGGCCCAGCACGTCGGCCAGGTCGTTCTCCAGGGCCATGGTGTCGACGTCCTTGGAGCGGCGACGGCCCTTCCCCGCCGCCTTCGGCGGCTTGCCGGGCGCGGAGCGGCCCAGGGCCTCGGCCTCGCGCACCGAGAGGCCCTTGGCGATGATCTCCTCGGCCAGCGCCTCGGCGTTCGGCGCGGTGGCGATGGCCCGGGCGTGGCCGGCCGAAATGCGGCCCTCCAGCAGGTGGTTGCGCACGCCCTCGGGAAGGGACAGCAGTCGCAGGGTGTTGGCCACATGGCTGCGGCTCTTGCCGACCGCCTCGGCCACCGAATCCTGGGTGCGGCCGAAGCGGTCCATCAGCTGCTTGTAGGCGGTGGCCTCTTCGATCGGCGACAGGTCCGCCCGCTGGACGTTCTCGATGACGCCGATCTCGAGCACCTGCATGTCGGTGAGCTCGCGCACCAGCACCGGCACGGCGGAAAGACCTGCCCGCTGGGCCGCGCGCCAGCGCCGCTCGCCGGCGACGATCTCGTAGCGACCCTCGCCTTTCGGGCGGACCAGGATGGGCTGCAGGATGCCCTTGTCGCGGATGGAGGCGGCGAGCTCGGCCAGCTGCTCCTCCGGGAACACCCAACGGGGCTGGTCCGGGTTGCGCTCCAGGAACTCGATGGGAACCTCGCGGACCGTGGCCCCGGGCGGCGCCGGCGGCGGCGGCGCCTCGGCCGGGCGCACGTCCTCCTCGCCGAGCAGCGCCGACAGGCCGCGGCCGAGGCCTCTGCGGTTCTCCGCCATTCCTCGCCCCTTCCCTAGGCCGCCTGGGCGCGCCGCTCGCGCTCGCGCACGACGACTTCCCGCGCCAGCTTCAGATAGGCCTGGCTGCCCGCGCACTTGAGGTCATAGACCAGCACCGGCTTGCCGAACGAGGGCGCCTCGGAGACCCGCACGTTGCGGGGGATGACCGTGTCGTAGACGGTCTCGCCGAAGTGGGACCGCACGTCCCGGCCAACCTGTTCGGACAGGCTGTTGCGGCGGTCGTACATGGTCAGCACGATGCCCTGGATCTCCAGCGCCGGGTTCAGGCTGCCACGCACCAGGTCGACCGTGCGCATCAGCTGCGAAAGGCCTTCCAGGGCGAAGAACTCGCACTGCAGCGGCACCAGCACCGCATCGGCCGCGGCCATGGCGTTGACGGTCAGCAGGTTCAGCGACGGCGGGCAGTCGATCAGCACATAGGTGTAGTCGCGCCGCTCGCGCAGCGGCCCGAGGGCGTCGCGCAGCTTGAACGAGCGCCGCGGCGCCTGCCCGAGCTCCAGCTCGATCCCGGAGAGATCGGCGTCCGCGGGCACCAGGTCCAGGCCCGGCAGGGCGGTTTTGACGACCGTGTCCAAAATCGGCTTCTCGCCCATCAGGACGTCGTAGAGGGTGGTCGTCCGCTGCGCCCGGCCGACGCCCAGGCCGGTCGAGGCGTTGCCCTGCGGATCGGAGTCGATCAGCAGCACCTTTTCGCCCACAGCCGCGAGCGCGGTCCCGAGATTGATCGCGGTCGTGGTCTTGCCGACGCCGCCCTTCTGGTTGGCGACGACCAGCACGCGCAGGCCCCGGTCAGGCTTTTCGGGCACGGCCCAGTCTCCTCACACGGACGATCCGACCCCGGGGGTCGCTGCGACTCGGCAGCACGTCCGCCTCATAGTCCCAAAATCTAGTGGCTTCTTCCAGTTCTGAGGCCACATCTTGACCCTTCAGGAAGAGCCCCGTCGCTCCCTGTTTCAGGAACGGTTTCGCATAGCCGAGCAGCCGATGCAGTGGGGCGCAAGCGCGCGCCGTGACGATATCCACAGCTAGCGACAGGTCTTCCGCACGCGCGTTGTGTACCGTCGCGGACAGAGCCAGTTCATCCACCACCACCTGCAGGAAGCGGCACCTCTTGGCCATGCTCTCCACCAGGTGCACGTGGAAACCCAGATCGCTCTTGCGCAGAATGGCCAGCACAACCCCCGGCAGGCCCGCGCCGGCCCCGAGATCGGCCCAGACCTTGGCGTCGGGCGCCAGATCGAGCAGCTGGGCCGAGTCCCAGGCGTGGCGGGACCAGAAGGCGTCCAGGGTGGAGGCGCCCACGAGGTTCATCTTCTCGTTCCACTCGGCCAGCAGCTCACGGTAGCGCTCCAGGTCCCGCAGCGACTCGGGGCCGGCGCCGGCGATCGCCGCGAAGCTCTCCGCGTCGGTCACGGCTTGTGGGGCCGGCTCAAGCGGCTTTACGTCGGACATGCGCAAGTAGGGCCGTGAGGGCGCCGGGGGTCACACCTTCGATGCGCGCGGCCTGGCCGAGGGTGAGCGGCCGCACCGCGGCCAGCTTCTCGCGCACCTCGTTGGAGAGGCCGCCGACCGCGGCGTAGTCGAGGTCCGCCGGCAGGGCCAGGTTCTCGTCGCGACGGAACGCAGCCGCGTCCGCGGCCTGCCGGTCGAGGTAGCCCGCATAGCCGGCGTCGATCTCGATCTGCTCGCGCACCTCGTCCGGCCAGCCGCCGATCTGCGGCCAGACTTCTCTCAGGCGGTCGAAGCCAATGTTCGGATAGGCCAGCAATTGCAGCAGGTTACGCCGCTGTCCGTCGGCCTTGACAGGCAGGCCCAGGCGCGCGGCCTCGGTCGGCGTGAGGCTCAGTTCGCCGGCCGCCGCGCGCGCCGACGCCAGCGCCGCAGCCTTGGCGTCCCAGGCCGCCCGGCGCTGCGGCCCGACGCAGCCCAGGGCGATCCCGCGCGGGGTCAGCCGCTGGTCGGCGTTGTCGGCCCGAAGGGTCAGGCGGAACTCCGCCCGGCTGGTGAACATCCGGTAGGGCTCGGTCACACCACGTGTGACCAGGTCGTCGATCAGCACGCCAAGGTAGCCTTCGTCCCTGGCGAACACCGCCGGCTCCGCGCCGGAGGCGGCGCGGGCCGCGTTGAGGCCGGCGATCAGGCCTTGCGCCCCCGCCTCCTCGTAGCCGGTCGTGCCGTTGATCTGGCCAGCCAGGAACAGTCCCGGCAGCCGCTTCACCTCGAGGGTCGGGGCGAGCTCACGCGGGTCGACGTAGTCGTATTCGATGGCGTAGCCGTACCGCTTCACCGCCACCTGCTCCAGGCCCGGGATGGTCCGCAGGAACAGGTCCTGGGTCTCCTCGGAGACCGACGTTGAGATGCCGTTGGGATAGACGGTGTCGTCGTCCAGGCCCTCGGGCTCCAGGAAGATCTGGTGGCTCTCCTTGTCGGCGAACCGCACCACCTTGTCCTCGATCGAGGGGCAGTAGCGGGGACCGCGTCCGGAAATCCGGCCGCCGTAGACCGCGCTCTCGCTGAGCCGCTCGGCGATGATCCTGTGGGTCTCGGCCGTCGTGTAGGTGATGCCGCACTCGACCTGCGGGTTCGTGATCTCCCGCGTCAGGAAGGAGAAGGGAGTCGGCGGGTCGTCAGCGGCCTGCATCTCCAGCCGGTCCCAGGCGATCGTCCGCCCGTCGAGCCGCGCCGGCGTTCCGGTCTTCAGCCGGCCCATGGACAGGCCCAGGGCGTAGAGCCGGTCCGAAAGGCCGATGGCCGGCGCCTCCCCCGCCCGGCCGGCCGGGATCCGCCGGTCGCCCAGGTGGATGATCCCCTTCAGGAAGGTGCCGGTGGTCAGCACCACCCGGCCGGCGGCGTAGACCTCGCCGCTCGCCCCGACGACGCCGGCCACGCGGCCGTGGTCGACGATCAGGTCCTCGACGGCCTCGGCCTTGACGGTGAGGTTTCCCGTGGCGGCGAGCTCGGCCTGCATCGCCTGGCGATAGAGCTTGCGGTCGATCTGGGCGCGCGGGCCGCGGACCGCCGCGCCCTTGGACCGGTTGAGCAGCCGGAACTGGATCCCGGCCGCGTCGGCCATCCGGCCCATCACACCGTCCAGGGCGTCGATCTCCCGGACCAGGTGGCCCTTGCCCAGGCCGCCGATCGCCGGGTTGCAGCTCATCTCGCCGATGGTCTCGACCTTGTGGGTCAGCAACAGGGTGCGCGCGCCGAAGCGGGCGGACGCCGCCGCCGCCTCGCAGCCCGCGTGGCCGCCGCCGATCACAATGACGTCCCAGCTCATTCCAAGGTCCGAAGAAGACGGCGGCGCCCGCTCGCAGGAACGGACGCCGGCTCGGTGTGCCGCGGACATATAGCGAAAGTGGGGCCGCGGGTCACGGGTCCCGAATGTTTCACGTGCAACAGCGCACTCGCCCCCGAGGCGAGCCGGAGCGGCGCCGTTTCACGTGAAACGCTATTTGCCGATGCAGAAGGTCGCGAAGACCCGGTCGAGCACGTCCTCGGGGTGGATGCGGCCGGTGATCCGGTCCAGCGCCCGTCCGGCCAGGCGCACGTCCTCGGCGGCGAGCTCCGGGGCGTCCTCGTTCGTCAGCGCGCTCTCCAGGCGTTCGAGCGCTTCGGCCAGCAGCGCCCGGTGCCGCTGCCGTGTCGCCGCCGGCGGCTCGCTGCCGGCCAGGTCGGCGACGGCGCGCTCGGCCAGGCGGCGGATCAGGGCGTCCACCTCGTCGCCGCGCTGGGCGCTGAGGCGTACCGACTCTACCCCCCGCCGGGCGGCTTCGGCCTCGGCCGCCGCCGCCGCGCCGCCCGCCGGCAGGTCCGCCTTGCTGATCACCAACAGGTCGCCGGACTGGAGCAGGTCGGCGTTGGACACGTCGGCCTCGGCCGCGGACCCATCCACGAGGAACAGCCGCAGCGCCGCCCCTTCGGCCCAGGCGCGCGCGCGCCGCACGCCCTCGGCCTCGATCTCGTCCCGCGTCTCGCGCAGGCCGGCGGTGTCGGCGACGAGGGCCTTGTAGCCGGCCAGCTGCAACGGAACCTCGATGATGTCGCGCGTCGTGCCGGGCGTGGCGGTGACGATCGCCGCCTCCCGCCCCGCCAGCGCGTTGAGCAGCGTCGACTTGCCGGCGTTCGGCGCGCCGATCAGGGCGATGCGCCAGCCCTCGCGGATCCGCTCGCCGCGGCGAACGTCCTCCAGCGCCGCGGTCACCTCACCGATCAGCCGGCGCAGCGGCGCCTCGGCCCGAGCCGCCACGTCGGCCGGGATCTCCTCGTCCGGGAAGTCCACGGCGGCCTCGAACACCGCCAACGCCTCGATCAGGTCCTCGCGCCAGCGGGCCTGGGCCTGGCTCATCCGTCCGCCCAGCTGGTCGAGCGCCTGGCGCCGCTGGGCCGCGGTCTCGGCCTCGATCAGGTCGGCGACGCCCTCGGCCTGGGCCAGGTCGAGCTTGCCGCGCTCGAACGCCCGCCGGGTGAACTCCCCCGGCTCGGCCAGCCTGAGCCCCTGCCCCGCCAGCGCCTCGAGCAGGGCGGCCACCACGGCCGGGCCGCCGTGCACGTGGAACTCGACGAGATCCTCGCCGGTGTAGCTGGCGGGCTCCGCGAACCACAGCACCAGGCCGCGGTCGATCGCCTCGCCGCCCGGCGCGCGCAGGGTGCGAAGCGCCGCCTGCCTGGGCGGCGGCAATGCGCCGGCCAGGGCCGCGGCCACGCGTCCGGCGTCGGGGCCGGTGATCCGCACCACCGCCACCGCCGCCCGCCCCGGCGCGGTGGAGGCGGCGTAGATGGTCGCGGTCATTTCGTGCGGCCGGTCCCGCCCATCATGTTGTCGGCCGCCGCGGTCATCAGCTTGCGGAACTGCTCCTGCGAGGCGACCCCGAAGGAGGCCCAGGCCTTCAGCATCTCGTCAGGGCTGAGCATCGCCATGTTCTGCTCCATCCGCGCCTGCATCTCGCCGACCAGCTTCTCGTTCAGCGGGGTCACGTCGGGCAGACCCAGGAAGGCCCGCGCCTCCTGCGGCGTGCACTCGACTTCGATGGTCATCTTCATGGGCGGCCGGCTCCTTCGCGCGCGTCTTTTCCGACAAATCTTATGGCCGCCGAGCGGCTCTGCGGGCTAGTACCACCTTTCGCTCCGCAAGAGGGCGCGGAGCCTCTCTCTGCTTTCATAAGAAGGAGATGTTCGGCGATGGGTGAGACGCGCAGCATCCGCACCAGCGACGGCGGCACGATGAGCGCCTATGTGGCGCGGCCCGGCCGCAGCCCGGCTCCGGCAGTGGTGGTGATCCAGGAGATCTTCGGCGTGAACAAGGTGATGCGCGACATCACCGACGGCCTCGCCGCCCAGGGCTACGTCGCCGTCTGTCCGGACCTGTTCTGGCGGATCGAGCCGGGGATCGACATCACCGACCAATCCGAGGCCGAGTGGAAGAAGGCGTTCGAGCTGTTCAACGCCTTCGACGTGGATAAGGGCGTGCAGGACATCGCCGCCACCGTCGCCGACATCCGCGGCGATTCCACGTGCAACGGCAAGGTCGGCGCGGTGGGCTTCTGCCTCGGCGGCCAGCTCGCCTATCTGACCGCCACCCGCACCGATGCGGACGCCTCCGTCTCCTACTACGGCGTCGGCATCGAGAACCGGCTGGGCGAGGCCGGCAAGATCGGCAAGCCCCTCCTCATGCACATCGCCGAGGAGGACCAGTTCGTGCCCAAGCCCGCGCAGGCCCAGATCATCGGGGCGCTGAAGGACCACCCGCAGGTGACCATCCACACCTATCCGGGCCGCGACCACGCCTTGGCCCGGGTCGGCGGCGAGCACTATCACGAGGGCGACGCCCGCACCGCCGGCGAGCGCACCCTCGCCTTCTTCCGCCAGCACCTGGGCTGAGGCGCACATGCTGGCGATCCGCATCGAACAGACCGGCGGCCCCGAGGTCCTGAAGACCGTCGACGTCCCGATCCCCGAGCCCGGTCCCGGCCAGGTGCTGGTCCGGCACCAGGCCGTCGGGCTCAACTTCATCGACACCTACCACCGCACCGGCCTCTATCCGGTCCGGATGCCGTCCGGCCTCGGCATGGAGGCGGCCGGGACCGTGGAAAAGGTCGGCGACGGCGTCACCCGTTTCCAGGTCGGCGACCCGATCGCCTACGCTTCGGGCCCGCTCGGCGCCTACGCGGAGTTCCACGTGACGTCGGCCGACCGCGCGGTGAAGCCGCCGCCGGGGATCGATCCGAAGATCGCCGCGGCCGTGTTGCTCAAGGGCATGACCGCCGAGTTCCTGGTCCGCCGCTGCTTCCCGCTGCAGGCCGGCCAGACGGCGCTGGTCCACGCCGCGGCCGGCGGCGTCGGCCAGATCCTGGTGCAATGGGCCAAACACATCGGGGCGACGGTCATCGCCACCGTCGGCTCGGAGGACAAGGCGGAGGTCGCCCGGAACCTGGGCGCCGACCACGTCATCCTCTACCGGGACCAGGACGTGCCGGCCGAGGTGCGCAAGACCACCGACGGCAAGGGGGTCGAGGTGGCCTACGACTCCGTGGGCGCGGCGACCTTTGAAGGCACCCTCGCCAGCCTCGCCCGGCGCGGGATGTTCGTCAGCTTCGGCAACGCCTCGGGCCCCGCGCCGGCGGTCCAGCCCCTGCAGCTGCAGCGCGCCGGCTCGGTGTTCCTGACCCGGCCGACGCTCTACGACTACACGGCAACCCAGGCCGAGCTGGACGACAGCGCCGGCGCCCTGTTCGACCTGATCGTGAAGGGCGTCATCAAGGTCGAGGTCGGCCAGACCTTCCCCCTCGCCCAGGCCGCCGACGCCCACCGGGCGCTGGAAGCCCGCGAGACCGTCGGCGCGACCGTGCTGGCGCCCTGACCGCGCCTTCCCTCCCCTTCAGGGGAGGATGGACGCGAGCGCAGGGAGCGGACGGGTGGGGGAGTGGCAGGCCTGCAGGGCGCCGGCCCGCCAGCATCGAAGGTTCCTGACTCCCCCACCCCGCCGATGCTTCGCCTCGTCGACCCTCCCCTGAAGGGGAGGGAAGCCGCTTCACCCCAATCCGGGTAGTCCCGGCCTGTGGATGAATCGTTTCACGTGGAACACCCCGGCCCTACGTGCGTTCGTACGCCCTTTGCCGCGCCGGTAGGGCCTTCAGTCTGTCCAGGTAGGACTGCACCTCCGGCCCGAACTGGTCGCCGATCCTGAGCCGCTCGGCGAGCGCCAGGGCATAGCCCACCGACACATCCGCCAGGGTCAGCGTCTCGCCGGCCAGGAACGGCCGGTTGGCGATCGCGCGGCGCACCGGCTCCAGCCGTTCGACGAAGGTCTCGCGCGCATCGTCCACCGCCTGCGGCAGGCGCCGCTCCGGCGGCTCGCGGAAGCTGTAGCGGACGATGACGCCCAGCGGCGGCGCGAGCGTCGCCTCGCCGTAGTGGAAGAATTGCAGGTATTGCGGGAACAGCGGATCGGCGGCCTCCGGGATCAGCCCCTTGGGGCCGTAGGCGCGGGCCAGGTATTCGCAGATCGCCAGGGACTCGGTCAGCCGCACCTGGCCGTCGACCATCGTGGGTATGGTCTTGATCGGATTGACGTCTTCGTACTCGGGGTGATGCACCCTGGGCGGATAGGTGAGGCTCACCGTCTCATACGGGACGCCCAGCTCCTCGAGCACCCAGAGCACCCGCGCCGACCGCGTCGCCGGTGCATGGTAGACCTTGATCATCCCGCGCCCTCCTCTTGCGAAGGGCCGATGGTAGAGCCGATCCAGGGTGGTATGGCCACCCCTTTCCTCCCCCGCCAGCACGGGAGAGGAAGGGGGTGGGACCAAGTTCTTACGTGTTCATCGACTGGAAGAACTCGTCGTTGTTCTTGGTCTGGCGCAGCTTGTCCAACAGGAACTCGATAGAATCCTGGGCGCCCATCGGAGAAAGGATGCGGCGCAGGACATAGGTCTTCTGGAGCTGATCCTTCGGCGTGATGAGCTCGTCCTTCCGGGTGCCGGACTTGAGCACGTCCATGGCCGGGTAGATCCGCTTATCCGCCACTTTCCGGTCAAGAACGATCTCGGAGTTGCCGGTGCCCTTGAACTCTTCGAAGATCACCTCGTCCATCCGGCTGCCGGTGTCGATCAGCGCCGTGGCGATGATGGTCAGGCTGCCGCCCTCCTCGATGTTCCGCGCCGCGCCGAAGAAGCGCTTCGGCCGCTGCAGGGCGTTGGCGTCGACGCCGCCGGTCAGCACCTTGCCCGAGGACGGGACGACGGTGTTGTAGGCCCGGCCCAGGCGGGTGACCGAGTCCAGCAGGATGATGACGTCGCGCTTGTGCTCGACCAACCGCTTGGCCTTCTC
This sequence comes from Phenylobacterium terrae, assembly GCF_042681205.1. Lineage (NCBI taxonomy): Bacteria > Pseudomonadati > Pseudomonadota > Alphaproteobacteria > Caulobacterales > Caulobacteraceae > Phenylobacterium > Phenylobacterium terrae. Next base: position 1,533,717 of record NZ_JBHUEY010000001.1, on the reverse strand, counting down.
AATGACCATCTCGGCCACCTGCACGTGCCGGGTCGCCGGCTCGTCGAAGGTCGAGGAGATGACCTCGCCCTTCACGGTGCGCTGCATGTCGGTGACTTCTTCCGGGCGCTCGTCGATCAGGAGGACGATCAGGTAGCACTCGGGGTGGTTGGTCTCGACCGACTTGGCGATGTTCTGCAGCATCACCGTCTTGCCGACCCGCGGCGGGGCGGTGATCAGGCAGCGCTGGCCCTTGCCGAGCGGGGCGACGATGTCGATCACCCGGCCCGAGCGGTCCTTCAGCGTCGGATCGTCGATCTCCATCCGCAGCCGCTCTTCCGGATAGAGCGGCGTCAGGTTGTCGAAGTGGACCTTGTGCCGGACGTTCTCCGGCGGCTCGAAATTGATCTGGTCGACCTGCACCAGGGCGAAGTAGCGCTCGCCCTCGCGCGGCGCGCGGATGCCGCCGACCACGGAGTCGCCGGTGCGCAGACCGAACTTCCGGATCTGCGAGGGCGAGACGTAGATGTCGTCCGGGCCGGGCAGGTAGTTGGCCTCGGGGCTGCGCAGGAAGCCGAAGCCGTCCTGCAGGACCTCCATGGTGCCGGAGCCCGAGATCGCCACGCCTTCCTCGGCGAGGGTCTTCAGGATCGCGAACATCATGTCCTGCTTGCGCATGGAGTTCGCGTTCTCGATCTCCAGCGTCTCGGCGAAGGACAGCAGGTCGGCCGGCGACTTGTCCTTCAGCTCCTGGAGCGACATGCGGGTGAGGCCGAGCGCCTTGATCGCCGCAGCGACCTCAGAGGCGTCTTCGGCGCCGTCGGCGTCGGCCATCGCGTCGAGCTCCAGCTCTTCGGTCGGGGCGGCGTCGAGGACTTCGGGGGTTTCGTCGGGCATGGGAATGGACTCGCAAGATCCCGCGCAGGTGGGCGCGGGCTGGGAAGCTTTCTGAAGGCGCGCGGCTCCGTAGGGAGAGGCGCCGTTGTCGATTTCGAGGACCGGCCGCTGGCGGCTCCCTCAAGGGGCGCGCGGCTCGGGATAAGGCGGGGCGCGCCGGGATCGCCCGGCACGTACGTTACGGGAACCACAGGCGGCCCTGGGCGTCAAGCGGAGCCGGAGCTGGCCGTCAGCGGCGCCGCCGCAACCGCCAGAGCAGGGCGCCCCCGCCATACGCAGCCGCCAGCAGCGCCAGGGCCGGCGCCGCCAGGGCGGCCAGCTCGCGGCCGGGCCGCTCGGCTCCAAGCGCCACGAGCGCGCCGAACGCAAAGACGGAGAGAGCGCCCAGGGCGGCCAGTTCGACGGCCAGGCCCTTGGCCAGCAGCTTCGTCAGGTCGTGCTTTGGGCGCGGCACGACGTGGATGTAGGTCCGGGACCGCGACCTCGCCAGTGCTGGGTGACAGCTAGATCCGCGCCGGACCAACCGGTCACCGACGGCCTTCGGTGACGGGCTGGGCGGGAGCCCGACCTGTCACCCTCCCCAAGCGTCACCGCGAGCCGAACTCCGTGGTCACCGCGATCACCATGACGATCGCCGCCAGGAACGGCAGCTCGTTCGTCGCGCGCCAGAACTTCTGGGACTTCTTGTTCTCGCCGCGGGCGAAGGCCTTGCGCGCGAGGGCCAGATAATGGTGCCAGCCGGTGACGAAGATCACCCCGGCCAGTTTGGCGATCAGCCAGGGCTGGGCGAAGACCGCCGCGCCGGCGAGGTTGTAGCGGTGCCACAGCAGCGTCAGGCCGAGGATCCAGGCCACCGCCATCGCCGGGTTCATGATGATCCGCAACAGCTTGCCTTCCATCGTCTGGAAGGTGACGTCGAGCTCCGAGCCGGGCGCGGCGCCGGTGTGGTAGGCGAACAGCCGCGGCAGGTAGAGCAGGCCGGCCATCCAAGCGATGATCGCCAGGATGTGGACGCCCCGCAGCACGTCGTAATTGGCGGCGATCCAGTCGCTCATTCAGGCCCTCCCTCGGCAGGCGCACTTTCCATGCTGCGCCGGGCAAAGCCAAGGTCCGAACGGCGCGGCCCCCTCCCCGTCCCGCCCCGCGGCGTCCAGCGCCGCCTCGGCCAGGGCGCCGATGAAGTCCGGCGACGTCCCCAGCGCCGGAACCCGCAGGTAGGGCGTGCAGCCCACCTCCCGCGCCACGGCGGCGTACTCGTGATCGAGCTCGACCAGGGTCTCGACGTGGTCCGAGACGAAGGCGATGGGAATGACCAGCGCGCCCTTGCCGTCGGCGGCGGCCTGGCGGATCGCGGCGTCCGTCGAAGGGCCCAGCCATTCCAGCGGCCCGACCCGGCTCTGGTAGCAGACCTGGTGGTCGAATTCGCCGCCCAGCTCGGCGAGCACCGCTCGAACGCTCGCCTCCACCTGCGCCTGATAGGGATCGCCGGCGTCCACCACCTTCTTCGGCAGGCCGTGGGCGGAGAACAGCAGGCGCAGGTTCCGGGGGCTTCCTGCCGCCTCCAGCGCCCGCTCGATCAGCCGGGCGTGAGCGGCGGCCAAGCCCTGGGCCGTCGGATAGCAGCAAACGGTGCGGGTCCGGCCCGGGCCTTCGTACGCCGCCGCCCAGTCCTTCACCGACGAGGCCGTCGTGGTCGTGGAGTACTGCGGATAAAGCGGCAGCAGGACGATCTCGTCGGGCGCGAAGGCGGCGACCGCCTCGGCGGTTTCGGCGGCCAGCGGCTTCCAGTAGCGCATGGCGATGAAGACGCGCGCTTCGATGTCGGGCGCCTTCGCCGTCAGCTCCGCCTCGAGCGCCCTCGCCTGGGCCTGCGTCTCCGGGAGCAGGGGCGAGGCGCCGCCCATGATCGCGTAGTTGGCCTTGGCCAGCTTCTCCCGCGTCCGCGAGATCCAGGCGGCGAGCGGATAGCGCAGCACCGCCGGCAGCCCGATGATCGCCGGGTCGCGGAACAGGTTGAACAGGAACGGCCGCACCGCCTCCGGGCCGTCAGGGCCCCCGAGGTTGAACAGCACGACCGCCAGGCGGGTCACTTCCCGGTCACCCGCCGGATGGTCCGCTCGATGTGCTCGACGGGGGTGTCGGGCAGGACGCCGTGGCCGAGATTGAAGATGTAGGGACCGCCGCCCCACTGCTCGATGAGCTGGTCCACGCGGGCGTCCAGCGCCGGGCCGCCGGCGCGCAGCAGCAGGTTGTCCAGCGCGCCCTGGATGGTCTTGCCTTCCGCCTGCAGCCGGCGGCCGAGCGCGGCCGAGGCTTGGGTGTCGAGCGCGACGCCTTCCACCGGCACCCCCGAGGCGTAGTTGTCGACCAGAGCGCCGGCGCCGCGCGGGAAGCCGATGAACGGAGCGGTGACGCCCGCAGCCCGCACCTTCTCGACGATCTTCGCGTGCGGGCGCACGACGATGCGCTCGAAGACATCCTCGGGAAGCTGCTCGGCCCAGCTTTCGAAGATCTTGAGCGCCTGGGCCCCGCTGTTCGCCTGCATCACGAGGTAACGCGCGGTCGCCTCGACCAGCACGTCCAGCAGGGCGTCGAGCTTCTCCGGATTCTGGTGGGCGTAGGTGCGCGCGCCGGACCGATCCGATCCGCGCCCTTCGATCATGTAGGTGGCCACCGTCCAGGGGCCCCCCGCAAAGCCGATCAGCGCCCGCTCCGGCTCCAGCTCGGCGCGCACCCGCTGCAGGGTCTCGCCGATGGCCGAGAGCCGGCCGGTCGAGGCCTCCACCTGGTCGGCCATGGCCTCGATCGGCGGCAGCTCGCCGAGCCGCGGCCCCTCGCCCGCCTCGAACCACACCTTCTGGCCCAGCGCGCCGGGGATCAGCAGGATGTCTGCGAAGACGATCGCCGCATCCAGCGGAAAGCGACGCATAGGCTGCAGGGTCGCCTCGGCCGCCATCTCCGGGTTGTGGCAGAAGGCGATGAAGTCCGCCGCCTTGGTGCGAAGCTCGCGGTACTCCGGAAGGCTGCGCCCGGCCTGGCGCATGAACCAGACCGGCGGGCGAGGCAGGGTTTCTCCGGCGAGGGCCCGGAGCAGGGCGGGCTGAACTTTCGAGGTCATGGCGCGGTTAAAGGGGCAATCGGCGAAAGGCTCAAGCCCGCCTGTTCGCACCCCCCTTCCCTCTTCAAACAATCTTTCTTTCGAAAGGAATTGGAAGAAGACGGTAGGACCCCTCGGAATCGGGGATAACCGGGCCTGTCGCACCCGCCATACCTGCGGCATGCCCCAAAATCTTCACACTTCGTTAACCTTCGTCAGACCGGGCTGTGGATAGCGGGGACATCTCCCTTACGGCTTGCCGGCGTTAAGGTTTCATTAACCCGCCGTCCGCGGCCCGCCGTGGATTTCGGCGCCGATGTCGCAGGCCTGTTCGGGTGCGACAGCGGCCTTGAACGGCGCCGCACCCGACCGTGTGGGTTAACGGATGGTTAAAGGGGCCGGTTGTCCCGGTCATTCATCCCCGGACGACATCGATGCCCGGATGCGGCGGCTTCTCCCCAAGGCCGTCCGGCTTCGCTAAAGAGGTTGCCCACGAGTTCATCCACAGAAGCCTTCCCGCGACCTGATGACGCCCCCGCCGCGCATAGCGACCTACTTCCACGTCCATCTGGTCTCGGACTCCACCGGGGAGACGCTGAACGCGCTCGCCCGGGCGGTGTGCGCCCGGTTCGAGAACGTGCTGCCCATCGAGCACATCTACGCCCTGGTCCGCTCCCGCCGGCAGCTGGAACGCGCGCTGGCCGACATCGAGGAGGCGCCGGGCGTCGTCATCCACACCATCGTGGATCAGGACCTGCGCTCGGCGCTGGAGGAAGGCTGCCGCAAGCTCGACATGCCCTGCATCCCGGCGCTCGACCCGCTGGTCAGCGCGCTTTCCCGCTACGTCGGCGCGCCGCTGACCAGCCGGGTGGGCGTGCAGCACGCCCTCGACCACGACTACTTCAACCGCATGGACGCCCTGAACTACGCCATCGGCCACGACGACGGTCAGGGCGGCCAGGACCTCGACCGGGCGGACGTGGTGCTGGTGGGCGTCTCGCGCACCTCCAAGACGCCGACCTGCATCTACCTGGCCCACCGCGGCGTGCGGGCGGCCAACGTGCCCCTGGTCCCCGGCCGGCCGATCCCCCAGAAGCTGCTGGAGCTGAAGGAGACGCTGATCGTCGGCCTGACCATCTCGCCCGACCGGCTGATCCAGATCCGCCGCAACCGGCTGCTCTCCCTGAAGGAGAATCGGGAATCCACCTACATCGACGTGGATTCGGTGAAGGACGAGATCGTCCAGGCCCGCCGGCTCTACGAGCGCCAGGGCTGGCCGGTGATCGACGTCTCCCGGCGCAGCGTCGAGGAGACCGCGGCGGCGGTGCTGAACCTGCTGCACAAGGGCCACGGCCAGGTGGAGATCCTCGGGTGAAGCTGACGCTCGCGTCCAAGAGCGCCGCCCGCACCGCCCTGCTGACGGGCGCCGGCGTGCCCTTCGAGGCCGTCGGGTCGGGCGTCGATGAAGACGAGATCAAGCGCGCCCTGCTGGCCGAGGACGCCGGACCGAAGGAGATCGCCGAGGCGCTGGCCCAGGCCAAGGCCGTGGCGGTGTCGCAGGGGCGGCCGGGACTGGTTATCGGCGCCGATCAGACCCTCGACCTGGCCGGCGAGCTCTACGACAAGGTCGAGACTGTCGATCAGGCGCGCGAGCGGCTGAAGCGCCTGCGGTCCAGGCCCCACCAGCTGCACTCGGCCGTCGTGGTCGCGGAGGACGGGCAGGTCGTCTGGCGCGAGACGGCGAGCGCCACCCTGACCATGCGCGATTTTTCCGACGCCTTCCTGGAGGCCTACCTGGCCGAAGAGGGCGAGGCGGCCCTGGGCTCGGTGGGCTGCTACCGGCTGGAGGGCCCCGGCGCCCAGCTGTTCTCCAAGATCCAGGGCGACTATTTCGCGATCCTCGGCCTGCCGCTGATGGGCCTGCTCGAGCTGCTCCGGCGGCGCGGAGTGCTGACGGCATGATCACGGGCGCCACGACTGTCGCCGGCGTGGCGGGCGCGCCGGTGCGCCACTCGCTGAGCCCGCTGATCCACAACGCCTGGCTCGCCGCGGCGGGGATCGACGGCGTCTATGTGCCGTTCAGCCCGCCGGCGGACTCCTTCATCCCCTTCGTGGACGGGCTGCGCGGCGGCGCGGTCCGCGGCCTCAACGTCACCCTGCCCTTCAAGGAAGAGGCCTTGATGGCGGCGGACGACGTCAGCCCTCGGGCCAGGCTCGCGGGGGCGGCCAACCTGCTGGTCTTCTCGCCGGAGGGCGCCGTCCACGCCGACAACACCGACGGGGTCGGCCTGCTGCACGCCTTCGCGGTCCAGGCTCCGGGTTTCGATCCGAAGGCCGGACCGGTGGTCATCCTCGGCGCCGGCGGGGCCGCCCGTGGCGCGGCGGCGGCCTTCGTGGACGCCGGCTCGCCCCAGGTCCGGATCGTCAACCGCACCCTCATGCGCGCCGAGCAGGTGGCCGGCACGGTGGGCGAGGCGGCCGTCCCCTACCCGCTCGACAAGGCGGCGGAGGCGATGGCCGGCGCGGTGGCGGTGATCAACGCCACCTCAGCTGGTCTTTCCGGGCAAGGCGAACTGGACGCGCCGCTCGAGGCTGCGCCGGCCGGAGCGGTGGCGATGGACATGGTCTACAAGCCGCTCAGGACTCCCTTCCTCGCCCGGGCCGAGGCGCTCGGCCTGCGGACGGTGGACGGACTGGAGATGCTGATCGGCCAGGCCATCCCCTCGTTCGAGGCCTTCTTCGGCCGCCGCCCGCCTGTCGAGACGGACGTCAGGGCCATTTGCCTGGAGGCGCTATCCCAATGATCGTCATCGGCCTGACCGGCTCCATCGGCATGGGCAAGTCGACCACCGCCAAGATGTTCGAGGAGGAGGGGGTGCCGGTCTACGACGCCGACGCCGAGGTCCACCGCCTCTACGCCAAGGGCGGCGCTGGCGTGGCGCCCGTCGAAGCCGCCTTCCCGGGCGTGACCCGCGACGGCGCCGTCGACCGCGAGGAGCTGGGCAAGCGGGTGCTCAACAACCCCGAGGCGCTGCGCAGGCTGCAGTCCATCGTCTATCCGCTGATGCAGAGCCGGCAGGGCTTCCTCGAAAAGGCGCGGGCCGACGGCAAGGACATGGCCGTGCTCGACATCCCGCTGCTGTTCGAGACCGGCGGGGAGAAGAACGTGGATGCGGTGGTGGTCGCCTCGGCGCCCGCCGAGATCCAGCGCCGGCGGGTGCTCGAGCGGGAAGGCATGACCGAGGAGAAGCTGAACGCCATCCTCGCCAAGCAGCTGCCCGACGCGGAGAAGCGCCAGCGCGCTGACTTCATCGTCGAGACCGGCGAAGGGTTCGACGCCGCCCGCGCCCAGGTGCGCCAGATCATCGCTGCGTTGCGGGCGCGGCAGAAGGCAAGTTGAAGCCGGGGACGAACCTGGGCACAGATTGGCCATGGCCCGCGAGATCGTCCTCGACACCGAGACCACCGGATTCGATCCCGCCACCGGCGACCGGCTGGTGGAAATCGCCTGCCTGGAGATCGAGGACTTCATCCCGACCGGGCGCAGCTACCACACCTACATCGACCCCGAACGGGACATGCCGGTAGAGGCCGAACGGGTGCACGGCCTCTCCACCGCCTTCCTGCGGGGCAAGCCCAAGGTCCATGAGGTCGTCGACGAGTTCCTCGACTTCGTCGGCGACGCCCCGATCATCGCCCACAACGCGACCTTCGACCGGACCTTCGTCAACTACGAGCTCGGCGTCTGCAATCGCGCGCACCTGCCCGAGCACCGCTGGATCGACACCCTGGCGCTGGCCAAGCAGCGCTTCCCGGGCATGCACAACTCGCTCGACGCGCTGTGCAAGCGCTTCAAGATCTCGCTGGCCGACCGCGAGAAGCACGGGGCGCTGATCGACGCCCGGCTGCTGGCCGCCGTCTACCTGGAACTGAAGGGCGGCCGCGAGCGCCGCCTGGAGCTCACCACCACCGCTGCGGTCGCCGCCGTCTCGGTCGCCCGCCAGAGCGCCTACGGGGCGCGCCCGCGTCCCCTGCCCTTCCGCTCGACTGAGGCCGAACGCGAGCTGCACGCCGCCTTCGTGCGCGAGGTCGTCAAGTCCGACGTCCTCTGGAAGAAGCACGGACTGGAGTAGCCGCTACCCACGACGAGGGGCGGTTTAAGGTCCGATTAGAGAACGCCGGTCTATTTTTCGGCATGCGATCGCGCGCCCACCCGGCCGGAAACCACGAACTCCCAGAGTCGCTGCGCCAGGTGCTGGTCGCGCGCCGCAAGCAGTTCTGGTTCCGCGTCGGGACCAATCTGCTCATCGCCCTGGCGTTCGGCCCGATCTCCGGTTGGGCGGTGTGCGCCCTGTGGGCCGGCGGCTATGTCGGCCTGCAGCTGTTCGAACAGCGCCTGAAGAACGTCACTTCCCCGGCGGTGGTGCTGACCCTGCTGGCGCTCAACAGCATCGTCTTCGGCGGCTTCGCCGTGTGGGGACCCTTCCACGACGGACCGTGGGGCCTGGCCGGCGGCGTCGCCCTGCTGGTGGGAGCGCTGCTCAACACCGCCCTGTCGAATCACGGCTCGAAGGCGGCCTTTGCCGCCGCGAGCGCCCCGTTCGGGGTCTATCTCGCCGCCATGCCGGCGCTGGCGCTGCACATCGGCGCCGAGCCGCGGCACGCCGTCCTGCTGTTGCTGGCCGGCGGCCTGATCTTCCTGATGACCCTGCTGATCTGGCGCTCGTCCGTGGAGGCGCTGGCCGCCGAGAGCCGGGCCCGTGAACAGGCCGAGGCCGCGCACGCGGCGAAGAGCGCCTACGTCGCCGCCGTCAGCCACGAGCTGCGCACCCCGATCAGCGCCATCCTCGCCGGCGCCAAAGGCGGCGAGGCCGCGGGCGGCCGCGACAGCCAGCTCATTCTCGATGCGGCGCGGATGATGCGCGCGCTGCTGGACGACCTGCTCGACCACGCCAAGCTCGAGGCCGGACGCATGAGCGTCGAGGTCATCGCCTTCGACCTGCGCCGGCTGGTGCTGGACACCGTCCGGTTCTGGCGCCCGGAGGCGAAGGGGCGCGGGCTTCGCCTCTCGCTGCAGGGCGCGCACGCCCTGCCCCAGTGGGTGAGCGGCGATCCGATCCGCATTCGACAGGTGCTGAACAACCTCTTCTCCAACGCCATGAAGTTCACCGACGAGGGGACCGTCGGCCTGCGCATCGCCTGCGAGGAGACCGACGGCGGCCTTCGCGTGGATCTCACCGTCACCGACACCGGCGCCGGCATGACCGCCGAGCAGGTGGAGCGCCTGTTCCGACCGTTCGGCCAGGCCGAGACCAGCATCGCCCGCACGCACGGCGGCACCGGCCTTGGGCTGGTGATCAGCCGCGAACTGGCCCGCCTGATGGGCGGCGACGTGACGGTGACCAGCACGCCGGGGAAAGGCTCCAGCTTCCGCGTCAGCCTGCTGGTCCGGCCGACGGCGCCCGTCGAGGCCGCGGAAGAGCCGGCTCAGCCTGACACGGCGGGGCTGCGGATCCTGGTCGCCGACGACCATGACGTGAACCGCCGCGCCTTCAGCCTGCTGCTGACCCCGATCGCCGACCAGGTGGTCTGCGTCGCCGACGGCGAGGAAGCGGTCGGGGCGGCCGCGCGCGAAGCGTTCGACCTGGTGCTGCTCGACCTCAACATGCCGCGGATGGACGGGCTGGAAGCGGCCCGCCGCCTTCGCGCGGCCCATGGGACTGGGCTGAAACTCATCGCGCTCACCGGCTCCACCTCGGAGAAGGACGTCCAGGCCTGCCGCGAGGCGGGCATGGACGGCTTCGTCGGCAAGCCGGTGGAGGCCCACGCCCTGATCGCGGCGATCGCCGAGGCCTTCGACGCCGGCGAGCAACCGGAAGCGGTCGCAGCCTGATCCACGCCGACCGTGCGTTGACAGCGCCGCGCTTGCAGCCTGTACTGTTCGGTAAGCGAACGAACGATCGGGAGCGAAATGGCGGCAGAGCAGGAGCTCGGCGAACTCGGCCAGGCGCTGCAGCGCCTGGTCTACCGGCTGTCGCGGGAGCTGCGCGCTCATAGTTCCGGCGGCGGCCTCTCCGGCGCCGACGCGCTCTCCCTGTACGAAGTGCGGCGGCGGCCCGGGATCGGGGTCACCGAGCTGGCGGGCATCGAGAAGGTCAACCGCTCGGTCATGAGCGAGCGCGTGGCGCGCCTGGAAGCGGCGGGCCTGGTGGAGCGGCTGGCCGATCCGGCCGGCGACCGCCGACGGTTCGGGCTGCAGGTCTCCGCGAAGGGCCGCGAGTTCCTGCTGCAGGTCAGCCGGCAGCGACGCGACTGGATGGCTGCGCGGCTGAAGAGCCTGACGGACGAGGAGCGCGGGGCCGTGCACGTGGCGGTGCGCTCGCTCGAGCGGCTGATGCGGGAGGACCCGATCGCCCGCGAACTGCTGCGCGGTGCGCCGGAGCAGGAACAGACCGCGCCCGAGACGCGGCGAGAAGGGGGGAAATCCGAATGAACGCGCATCTGCAAAGACGCCAGCTGCTGGGCGCGGCCGCCGGCTTGGGACTGACCTCGCTGGCCGGACGAGCGCTCGGCCACACCCCCGCGACGGCCCTGACGCCGGCGGTGAAGACGACCAACGGGCCGGTGATCGGCCTTGTGGAAGGCGGCGTGCAGACCTTCCGCGGTCTGCGCTATGGGGCCCCGCCGGTGGGCGAGCTGCGCTGGGCGCCGCCAGCGCGGCCGGCGCCCTGGACCGAGCCGGCGCTCGCCGCCCGCTACGGCCCCTCGGCCATCCAGCTCTCCAGCGGCGGCTCGGCGGTGCGCTACCCCGGCGCCATCGGCCCGGCCCTCGACCAGCTGATGGGTTCGCGCGAGGACATCGTGCGCCAGAGCGAGGACTGCCTGTTCCTCAATGTCTGGACCCCGGCGCTCGACGCCCGCGGCCGGCCGGTGATGGTCTGGTTCCACGGCGGCGGCTACAACTACGGCTCGGGCAGCTGGGCGACCTACGACGGCGCCAACCTGGCCAGGAACCACGACGTGGTGGTGGTCACGGTAAACCACCGCCTGAACGCCTTCGGCTATCTGCACCTGGCCGAACTCGGCGGTCATCCGGCCTCGGGCAACGCCGGGATGCTCGATCTGGTGCTGGTCCTGGAGTGGGTGCGCGACAACATCGCCGCGTTCGGCGGAGATCCGGGCAACGTCACCGTCTTCGGCCAGTCGGGCGGCGGCTCGAAGACGTCGATGACGCTGGCCATGCCGGCCGCAGACAAGCTGCGGCACAAGGCGATCATCCAGAGCGGCCCGGGCATCCGGGCCGGCGATCCGGATCGCGCCACCGAGCAGGCGCGTACGGTGATGCGGACCCTGGGCGTCTCCGACATCAAGGCCCTGCGCGAGGTTCCCTACGACAGGATTCTGGCCGCCGCGCGCAACCAGGAGAACCCGGGCGGCATGGGCGGCCTGCGCTGGGGACCGGTGATCGAGGCGTCGTCGATACCCGCCCACCCGTTCGAGCCGGTCGCCAACCCGCTGGCCCGCGACATCCCGCTGATGGTCGGCGTCACCTCCGACGAGCAGACGATGTACAACGTCGGATTCGACTGGTGGGGCAAGCAGACCGAGGCCGAACTGCTCGGCCGCCTGAAGCCCCTGTACGGCGAGCGGGCCGAGGCGCTGATCGCGGCGGCCAGGAAGCGCTACCCGAACGACAACCCCAGCTACCTGTTCACCGACATCACCTCGAAGGGCCCGTTCATCTCGTCGGTGACCCTGGCCGAGCGCAAGGCGGCCCAGCCGGCGCCAGTCTACATGTTCATCTTCGAGTGGGGCGCGCCGGTCGAGGGCGGCATGCTGCGCAGCCCGCACACGATGGAGCTGCCCTTCGTGTTCGACAACGTCGACAAGGGGCCGCTGCTGCTGGGCGATGCGCCCGCCACCAAGGCGCTGGGCAGGGCGGTCTCCACGGCCTGGACCTCCTTCGCCCGCACCGGAAACCCGAACGCCGCCAGGTCGGGCCTGCCGCGGTGGCCCGCCTACGAGCCGGCCCGCCGCGCGACCATGGTGTTCAACACCAGGAGCCGGGTCGAGCTCGACCCCTATTCCGAGTTTCGCGCCCTGATGCCGGCGAGCAACCGGGCGCTCTGAGCCAACGAGACGAAAGGGAGGGACGACATGAAGGCGCTTCATCTGGCGGCCGCGGGGGCGCTGGCCCTGCTGGCCAGCCCGGCGGCGACGCAGACCAGCGACAACACCAACGGCCAGCTGCGCTGCCCGCCGGCCAACTGCCCGGGCGAGCTGGTGATCAATCCGGGCAGGGTGGAGGATCCGAAGACCGGCCGGAAGTTCTTCCTCGACTATCCCAAGGACTGGAAGCCGGGCGACAAGGTCACCTTCGTGCTGAACCTCCACGGCGGCGGGAGTTTCGGCAACTGGCAGCGTCACTACTTCCCGATCACCGACTATGTGGACAAGTACGACCTGGTGGTCGCCACGCCGAACGCGCCGCCCAGGGTCTGGCGCAGCGAGGACGATCCGCACCTGCAGAACATCGTCGAGATGGTCGAGGCCAAGTTCGGCAAGGAGAACATCCAGCGGTTCTGGCTCGCCGGGCACAGCCAGGGCGGGGCGACGTCGCGGCGGATCGTCTGCTCGGACTTCTTCCGCACCCGCGTCGACGGCTTCCTGAGCCTGTCCGGCGGCCGCGTCGGCGGCCAGCCCGGCCGCCCGCCGGGCCCCTTCCGCGCTCCGCAGCGCGGCGAGCCCGCCGCGCCCGCGACGCCGCCGGCCGCGGCCTCCAGCATCGCCCAGGCCATGGCCGCGCCGCTGAACTGCGACTTCAGCCACATCTACACGACCGGCGAGCACGAGATCACCGCGCTGCCGGAAACCTCGGAATGGGCGACCAAGTACGGCTGCGGCCCGCGCGTCCGCCGCGAGGACATCGTCGATACCGCGGCGGGCTACGTCTACGACAGCGGCCGCCAGGACCCGGCCACCAAGGCCTGGGGCCGGCTGCCCGGACCCGGCAAGGCGGAGGTCTTCGTCTACCCGAACTGCAAGGACGGCCGCGTCGTCGCCGACGTGGTCCGGATCGACAAGGGCCACACCGAGGGCCTGGAGCCCAAGGTCACCGAGGAGCTGGTCAAGCTGATGCTCTCGGCGAGCAGCTAAGGCCGCCGCGCCGTTCTGCCTCCCCCGCGCAGCGGCGGGAGGGGGACCGCCCGCCGAAGCCGGCGCACGCCGGCTGAAGAGCGGGGGGTGGAGGGGGCGAGCCACACGCTCCGCCTCGCCCCCGCCCCCGGTGTTCGATGCGCGATGGCGCAAGGCCTCGCAGGCGGCCCGCCCCCTCCACCAGTCGCTCTTCGCTGCGCTCGGCGACTGGTCCCCCTCCCGCCGCTGCGCGGGGGAGGTAGGGGTGGAGGATTTGCCGCTGGCTAGCCCGCCGCCGCCAGCGCCTGCTCCAGGTCGGCGAGGATGTCGTCGATGTGTTCGATGCCGATCGACAGCCGCACGTAGCCGGGCGAGACGCCGGTCGCCAGCTGGTCCTCGGCCGAGAGCTGCGAGTGGGTGGTCGAGGCCGGGTGGATGGCCAGGCTCCGCGCATCGCCGATGTTGGCCACGTGGTAGAACAGCTTGAGGGCGTCGATGAAACGCCGCCCGGCGTCCACCCCGCCCGCCAGTTCGAACCCGAGCAGGCCGCCGTAGCCGCCCTTCAGGTAGGCGTCGGCGCGCCGTCGGGTCTCGCCGTCCTGGACTGACGGATGGATCACCTTGGTCACGCCCGGCCGGCTCTTCAGCCAATCGGCGACCTTCTGGGTATTCTGGCAGTGCCGCTCCATGCGCAGCGGAAGGGTTTCGAGCCCCTGCAGCAGCTGGAAGGCGTTGAACGGGCTCATCGCCGCGCCGAGGTCGCGCAGCAGGATGGTTCGGGCCCGCACGATGTAGGCCACCGGCCCCATCGGCTTGGTCGCCTCGGTCCACACCGCGCCGTGATAGCTGGGGTCGGGCTCGTTCAGGGTCGGGAAACGCGCCGCGTGGGCCTGCCAGTCGAAGTTGCCGCCATCGACGATGATCCCGCCGATCGAGGTGCCGTGGCCCCCGATGTATTTGGTGCCCGAATAGACGACGATGGCCGCGCCGTGCTCCAGCGGCCGGCAGAGGACCGGCGCTGCGGTGTTGTCCATGATCAGCGGCACGCCCAGCTCGCGGCCGATCCTGGCCACCTCGGCGATCGGGAAGACCGCCAGCTTCGGGTTCGGCAGGGTCTCGGCGTAGTAGGCGCGGGTCCGCTCGTCGGTCGCCCGGCGGAAGGCCTCCGGATCGGCCGGGTCGACGAACCGCACCTCGATCCCCTGGTCCTTCAGGGTGTTGGCGAACAGGTTCCAGGTGCCGCCGTAGAGGTCGGTGGCGCTGACCACGTTGTCGCCGGCCCGCGCCAGGTTCTGCAGCGAGAAGGCGCTCGCCGCCTGGCCGGACGCCAGCGCCAGGGCCGCCGCCCCGCCCTCCAGCGCCGCCACGCGCGCCTCCAGCACCGACGTCGTCGGGTTGCCGATCCGCGTGTAGATGTTGCCGCTCTCCTGCAGCGCGAACAGCGCCGAGGCGTGCTCGGTGCTCTGGAACTGGTAGGAGGTGGTCTGGTAGATCGGCACCGCCACCGCGCCGGTCGCGGGATCGGCCCGCCAGCCGGCGTGCAGCACGAGGGTTTCTGGCCGTTGCGATGCGGTCATGGGCTGTCCTTACGTCTTCCCTGAACTGAGCGGCGCCAAGCTAGAGGCAGGCCGGCGCCTCGGCTAGCAACTTACCTGCGCCGTCGGCGTTCACATGCGTCGGCGCGAAATTTCAGGGAGCTCAAGGGAATGTCGGCCAGGGTCAGGGATCGGCGGACGGCGGGCGTCCGGCCCGTGTTGTTCGATTTCGTCCGCCTTGCGGCTCTGATCGCCATGGACCTCGTGCGGCCGCCCCGGCCGGAGAACCGCCTGCCCAAGCGCTGGGCGCCAACCGCTCCGCGTCATTGAATTATTTGCGACGAACCCAATAACCGCTTGTGCGTTGCAGCAGACACCGAGTAGGCGTGCTGCGCCGCAATGAGTAGATGGGGCTGTCGCGATGAGTTTTGTGTCGATGAGGACCTTCCCCGGCTGCTGGGTGGGTCAGCGGACCCTGCTGCAGGCCGAGGAGATCGAGGACGTGGGCCTCGAGGAAGGCCACCGCTGCGGCGCCTGCGAACGGGTGATCTTCACCGGCCCCAGCTCCGAGCTGCGCCACACCGTCATCCGCTGCAGCTGCGGCGAGTTCAACCAGCTCTGAGCATCTGCTTCGTCATCGCCGGGCCCGGCGATCCAGCCCGTGGCGGCTGAGCCGCCTCATCAGGATGGATGGCCGGCCTGACGCCGGCCAGGACGATGTGAAGTTAGGCCGTCCCGACCGTCTCTTCCTGCTTGCGGGCGGCGTAGACGCCGGCGAAGTCGATCGGATCGAGCAGGAAGGGCGGGTAGCCGCCGTCGCTGGTCACGTCGCCGATGATCCGGCGGGCGAACGGGAACAGGAACCTCGGGCACTCGATCAGCAGCACCGGCTCCAGCTCCTCAGGCGGCACGCCGAGGATCTCGAACACGCCGCCGTACAGCAGCTCGACCACGAACACCGGCCCGTCCTCGCGCATGGCCCGGGCGGAGAGCTTCAGGTCCACTTCGAACAGGCCGTCCGGCCGGCCGCGGGCGTTCATCTCCACGCCGATGTCGATCTGCGGCTGGGGCGCGGCGCCCCGGAGGCTTTCGGGCGCGCGGGGGTTCTCGAACGACAGGTCGCGGATGAACTGGGCGAGGATGCGGATGCCGGGCTCCTGGCCCGCGCCGTTTTCCTGGGCCGGAGCGGCCGCGTCGGTGTCGGTCATTTGATGAGCTGTCCGTGGAAATCGACGCAGGAAAGCGTCGTTAATCAGCCGCGGGCTAACATGCGCCCCGGGGCGATGCAACGCCGCCCCTGACGCGGACGTTCCCCCGTCCTATATTGTGCCCAACGCGTACCCCTAATTCTCTCGAGAGCCAGTGCAGGTCTTGGAACTGATCATCATCGCCGGTCTCGCCGCCATCGTGCTCTACC
The DNA here is from genome assembly GCF_042681205.1 of Phenylobacterium terrae. Taxonomy (NCBI): domain Bacteria; kingdom Pseudomonadati; phylum Pseudomonadota; class Alphaproteobacteria; order Caulobacterales; family Caulobacteraceae; genus Phenylobacterium; species Phenylobacterium terrae. Next base: position 1,517,657 of record NZ_JBHUEY010000001.1, on the reverse strand, counting down.
AGCTCTATTCCGTGCTGGGGCGCCGGGTCGGCCGCCAACCCGAAGACCAGCCGGCCGCCGAGGTGGCCGCGGCCGCCCGCGCGCCGAAGCAGCCCCTGGAGGCGCCCGAGGAGGGCGTGGCGCTGACCGGCCTGGCGGCCGTCCGCGCCCAGGACCCCGGCTTCGAGGTGAACCGCTTCCTGCAAGGGGCCAAGGCGGCCTACGAGATGACCGTCCGGGCCTTCGCTTCGGGCGATCGCGAGACCCTGCGCCGGCTGCTCTCGCCGCAGGTGTTCGCCAGCTTCGACGCGGCCATCGCCGCGCGGGAAGCCGAGGGTCGTACCGAGAGCGTCGAGTTCCTGCACCAGCCGCGCGCGGATCTGGACCGGGCCGAGGTGCTGGGCGACCTGGCGCGGATGACCGTGCGCTTCCTGGCCGAATTCCGCAGCCGCTCCACCGGTCCCGAGGGCGAGGCCGTCGACGACCGCCGCACCGCCGAGCTGTGGACCTTCGAGCGCCGCCTGAAGAGCAAAGACCCCAACTGGACCCTGGTTCACGTGGACGCAGCGGAGGCTTAAGGCTTGCCGCTTCGTCCGGTCGGGGCGCTGGCGCTCGCCCTGCTGCTCGCCGCCTGCGCAAGTCCGCGCGGGCCCGCGCCTTTCGCGCCGCCGGGTCCGCCGCCATCCCCGCCGCCGCCCGCGCCGCCCGCCCCGCGGGTGCTGCCGCTGTCGGCCCTGCCCGGTTGGGCCCAGGACGACCACGCGGCCGCCTTCGCCGCCTTCCGCGACACCTGTCAGGTCAGCCGCGATCCGGCCATCGCCGCCGTCTGCCGCCAGGCCAAGGCCGGCCCGGCCCTCGGCCCCTCGGCCGCCCGCCAGTTCCTGGAAGCCCGTTTCCAGGCCGAGCGGATCGACGGCGAGGGCGTGCTGACGGCCTATTTCGCGCCCCGCTACGAGGCGCGCCGCACGCCCAGCGCCGAGTTCAGCGCTCCGGTGCGGCCCAAGCCCGCAGACCTCGTCACCGTCGACGGCGGCCGGCTCGACCCGGGCCAGGCCGGAAAGCCGGCGGTCGCCCGCCAGGCGGTCGGCGGTCTCGAGCCCTATCCTGACCGCACCGCCATCGAAGCCGCCCCCGTGGAGCGGGCGCTGGCCTGGATGCGGCCGGAGGAGCTCTTCCTGCTGCAGGTCCAGGGCTCGGGCGTGCTGGTGTTCGAGGACGGCCGGCGGATGAAGGCGCTCTACGCGGCCCACAACGGCCGGCCTTTCGTGGGCCTCGCCAACCCGATGCGCGAGCGGGGCCTGCTGCCGCCGGACGGCGCCTCGGCCGAGGCGATCCGCGCCTGGCTCGCGGCGAACCGCGGGCCGGCGGCGGACGAGCTGATGCGGCTCAACCCGCGCTACGTCTTCTTCAGCCTGGCGCCGGACGACGGGCGCGAGCCCGCCGGCGCCGCCAACGTGCCGCTGCCCCCCGGCCGGGCCATGGCGGTGGATCCGTCCCGCCACGCCATGGGCGATGTCTTCTACATCGACGCCGACGCGCCGATCCTCGCCGGGGCCTTCCCCGCCTACCGGCGGCTGGTCCTCGGCCTCGACGTGGGCGGAGCGATCAAGGGGGCGGTCCGCGGCGACCTCTACATCGGATCCGGCCCGGCGGCGGGCGTGGAGGCCGGCCGCGTCCGTCACCGCCTCAGGCTCTACCGGCTGCGGCCGAAGGTTGGCGGCGGGCCGTGAAACGGCCCCTGAGACCGGAGGAGCTGCGCCTCTGGGGCCTGGTCGCCTCGACCGTCCATCCGCTGCCGGGCCGGGCCGCACCCAAGCCGCCGCCCCAGGCCGATCCGCCGCCGCCTCCGGCGCCGAAGCTCACGCCTGGGTCGAAGGTGGTTGCGCCGCCGGCGCCGAAGCCCGTCCCGCACCGGACCGGCGCCGAGCCCATCGAGCCCGGCCGGCTGACCCGCATCGCCCGCGGCCGCGACCCGATCGGCGGGCGCATCGACCTGCATGGCCTCGACCAGGACCGCGCCCGCGCCGCACTGGAGGCGTTTCTCTTCCGCGCCTGGGACGAGGGCTATCGCTCGGTGCTGGTGATCACCGGCAAGGGCACGCTCGGCGACGGCGTCCTGCGGCGGCGCGCGCCGGAGTGGCTGGCCGACCCGCGCCTGGCCGGCGTCGTCGCCGGCATCGCCGAGGCCCACCGCCGCCACGGCGGGGAGGGGGCGATCTACGTGGCGCTGAAGCGCAAGCCGGCGAAGATCTAGGCCGCGTCCTTGAGGTGGGCCGGCGCCTCGCCGCGCCGATCCTCGGCCCGCCCATCGTCTGCCCGCCGCTCGCCGGTCCGACGATCGCCCTTGCGGCCGCGGAAGGCGGTCATCGCCTGCAGCAGGCTCGACAGCAGCAGGAAGAAGACGAGGTTCACCGCGCCGACGGTGGAGACGCCGGAGGAGGCGCTCGACAGGACCACCGGCACGCTGGCCAGGGCGATGCCGGAGAACAGCAGGCTCGCCACGTGCATCCGGCGGTCGCCGCGCGGCTTGAAGATGTAGGCGTAGACATAGGCGCCCGCGCAGGCGGCGGCGCCGGCGATCGCGACGATCTGGAGGACGGCGTTCATGGTCATTCTGATCACCTAGGTTTCGCCGCCCAGACTAGGGCCGCAGGGTTTGGGTCCCGTTAAGCGCCGGCGACGGCCGGCAGGGCGGTCTCGACGGTGACGGTGTGGGTCATCGGAAAGCGCGGCAGCATCGGCACGCCGATCTCGCGCTCGTAGACGCCGGTGAGCGTCGCGATCTTTCCCGCCGGTCCGGTCGCGATGCTCAGCGTGATCTCGACGTCGGGATCGGCCGTGTCCTGGAGCTGGGCCCGGACCCGGTTCTCGAGCTCGGTCTCGGTCAGCTTCGGGTTCAGCATCAGGTCCCGGGCGGCGGTCTCCATCGCGTAGCGGGTCGACGACAGGCAATGCTGCGTCCAGCCGAATTCGAAGATCCCCGCGACCATCACCGCGAACAGCGGCAGGACCAGCGCGAACTCGGCCGCGGTGGCCCCGCCGGCGTCGTCAAGCCAGCCGCGGAGCCGGTTAGCGGACACGGACGATCCGTTCCGCCGATTGGTGCGGGGTGAACATCGCCTCGGGCGAGGTGCCCGACGCGGTCATTCGCACATAGACCGACGGCGGGACGTTGCCGGTGCACATGTTGGTGCAGATGGTCACCGTCGTGCCGCAGCGGCAGATGCGCTCGCTGGTCACCAGCGCGTCGTCCGGGGCGTTGCGCCAGGCCTGGGTCGCGGTGGTCTTGGCGATGTCGTCGCTGGCGCCGCCGTTCATGTAGTACTCGGCGCCGACCTCGAGGGCCGCGCGCATGTCCTGCTGGCGGCTCGCCACGTCCCAGGCGGCGAAGGAGACCGCCGCCATGCCGCCGATGATCGGGGCGATGAAGGCCATTTCGACGATGGCCGCGCCGCGCTGGTCGCGCCAGAAGTTGATGAGCTTGCGCATCAGGGTCACTCCGTGAGCTTGACGAGTGAAAGGACAGGGATCGGCCGCACGCCGTAGTCTTCGCAGTCGGCTGAGATGGCGGTGCTGCCGGACCACTGGACCGTCCGCGAGACGATCTGGGTGCAGCCGTTGAGGCCCGAGAAGTTGCCGTTGTATTGGACGTCCCGGCTGGGGAAGTAGAGCGCCCCGGTCATCTTGGAGTCCGCGGTGCCGTTGAAGGTCACCGAGCCGGTGCTGGAGCGCCCGCCGAAGAACAGCACGCCGGCGTAGGGCGAGCCTGAACTGGGGGAGGGCGCCTTCAGGTCCACGGTGGCGTTGTTGTTGAAGTCCACCTTGGAGGACCCGTTCATGTAGAACGTCACGCCGTCGCCGGTGATCTTCGAGTTCGGCATGATCTTCAGCGTTCCGGAGATGTAGTAGACGCCCGGCGCCAGGGTGATCTCGCCGTCGAGGGTCAGCCCGTTGCAGAAGTTGACGTTCGGCGCGGGGGCGAAGTTCGCATTGCGGCAAGGGCCCGGCGGCACGGGCGGCGCCGTCAGGTCGGCGTAGGGGTCGGCGACGGGCGGGGCGTTCTCCACCGGAGCCTCGCACTCCGACATGGTCACGTTGCCGCTGTCGAGCACCCCGCCGACCGCGATGAGGCAGTCGGTGGAGACCACCGTCGCGCCCTGCACGGCCACCGCATCGCTGGCGATGGAATTGGCCATGACGCTGCAGCCGTTGAGGGTGACCTGGGCCGCGCCCTGGAACTGGGCCGCGCTGCCCTGGGTCGGGTGCAGGGCCAGCACGCAGGCGGTGCTGGCGTTGTTGAAGGCCGCCACCGCCCGGGTGGCGATCAGCACGGTGCCTTCGGCGAACAGCTTGGTGAAGAACCGCTCGCCGTTGAAGGTCAGCCGCACCTCCACCGCCTGGCCGCCGGTCGAGGGACCGGAGATCGGCGGGGCGTGGACCTCGATCGTCCCGGCGAGCGGATCGTAGCCGTTCTCCTGGGCCGTCTGAGTCGCGATGGTGGTGACCAGCGCCGCATCGGCTCCGGAGCGTCGCTCCATCGCCCCCGCATGGGCCGCGGTGTCGGCCGCGGCCTGCAGCTGCAGGCGCTTGTAGTACCAGTAGCTGGTCTCGACGCCGAGGCCGGCCGAGCCGACCACCAGGGGCAGGACCAGCGCGAACAGCACGGCCACGTTGCCGCCTTGGGCGCGGCCGAAACGGCGGGCCTCGGCGGGTTTGTGTCGGGATGCAGACGGATAGCGCATGCCGCCATCCTTGCGGGGGGCATGCTGAAACCGGCGATAAGCCCAATGGTTAACGGGCTACGCCGTGGCGCGGGGCGCCGATTCCGCGGTTCCAGGCGGGAATAGCGCCAATCCCTAAACGCGGACTGAACGGATGACCTTACCTGGAGCCGCGCAAGCTACGGGAATAACAACGTTTTTCGCGCCATCTACGGCTCCCGCCCGCACGTGCGCGTAAGGGACTCGCGCGCGTAGGGGCGCAGGCGCCTGAAGGGGCCCGGAGGTTAATTCCGAAGGGCGGAAAAACGCACGAACTGCGACAGCCTGCCGCAGTTTTTTACGATTCAGCGGCCTCGCGAGGCCTTCTCGTCGAGCCCCGAGCGGCCCTCGCGGGCCTCCAATTGGGCCGCCACGGCGTCCAGATCGACCCCCGATGCGGCCAGGACGACGAGCCAATGGTAGAGCAGATCCGCGCTTTCGGCGGTGAGCGCGGCGGGGTCGCGCTGCACGGCGGCGATGACCGTCTCCACCGCCTCCTCGCCGAGCTTCTTGGCGGCCCGGGCCGGATCGGCCAGCAGGCCGGCGGTGTAGGAGCTGGCCGGGTCCGCGCCCTTGCGGCTCTCGATCACGGCGGAGAGGCGCCCCAGCACCTCGGCGAGACGGCTCATGCGGCGGCTCCCGTCTGGCGGACGGCGACGCCGGCGGCGGCCATGGCGGCCTTGACCTCGCCGACCGACACCTCGCCGAAGTGGAAGATCGAGGCGGCGAGCACGGCGTCGGCGCCGCCGGTCTTCACCGCGTCGACCATGTGCTGGGCGTTGCCGGCCCCGCCCGAGGCGATCACGGGCACGCCGACGGCGCTGGACACCGCCTTCAGCAGCTCCAGATCGTAGCCGATCTTGGCCCCGTCGCGATCCATGGAGGTCAGCAGGATCTCGCCCGCGCCGTGCTTCACGGCGTCGACCGCGTAGTCCACCACGTCCAGACCGGTGTCGTTGCGCCCGCCGTAGGTGAACACGTTCCACCCGCCGGCCGAGGTCCGCTTGGCGTCGATCGCCACCACCGTCGCCTGCGAGCCGAAGGCGTCGGCGATCTCGGAGACGACCTTGCGCTTCTCGACCGCGGCGGTGTTGACGCTGACCTTGTCGGCGCCGGCCAGCAGCAGCCGGCGGGCGTCCTCCACGCTGCGCACGCCGCCGCCCACCGACAGCGGCATGAAGCAGACGTCGGCGGTGCGGCGGACCACGTCCAGGATGGTGTCGCGCCGCTCGTGGCTGGCGGTGATGTCGAGGAACATCAGCTCGTCGGCGCCGGCCGCATCGTAGGCCCGCGCCTGTTCGACCGGATCGCCCGCGTCGCGCAGCGAGACGAACTGGACGCCCTTCACCACCCGGCCATCCTTCACGTCGAGGCAGGGGATGACCCGGACCTTCAGCATCAGGCGGCGGCCCTCAGGGCCTCGTCGGCGGTGATGGCGCCGGTGTAGAGCGCCCTGCCGAGGACCGCGCCGGCGATCGGCCGCCCCTTGCGCGCCTTCAGCTTCTCGATGTCCTTGACCGAGGCCAGGCCGCCGGCGGCGATCACCGGGATCGAGACCGCGTCGGCCATGGCCCCGAACACCTCGACGTTGAAGCCCATCAGGGCCCCGTCGCGGTCGATGTCGGTGACGATCAGGGCGCCGACCCCGGCGTCCTCGAACTGGCGGGCGACGGTGACGGCGTCGAGGTCGGAGTCCTCGGTCCACCCCTGGACCGCGACCTTGCCGGCCCGCACGTCGACGCTGACGGCGATCTGTTCGGGGAACCGGCGCGCGGCCTCGTGCACGATCTCCGGCTCGCGCACCGCCACCGTGCCGAGGATCACGCGCGAGACGCCGGCCTCGATCCACCGCTCGATGTCGTCCAGCGAGCGGATCCCGCCGCCCAGCTGCACCGGGATGGAGACCGCGCCGAGGATGGCCTTCACCGCCTCGGCGTTGACCGCCCGGCCTTCGACGGCCCCGTTCAGGTCCACCACGTGGATCCAGTGGAAGCCGGCGTCGGCGAAGGCGCGGCCCTGATCGGCCGGCGAGGTGTTGAACACCGTCGCCTTGCCCAGGTCCCCGTGCAGCACGCGCACGCAGACGCCGTCCTTCAGGTCGATGGCCGGGTAGAGGATCACGGTCGCCACTCCAGGAAACGGGCGAGCAAGGCCAGGCCGGCGGCCTGCGACTTCTCGGGGTGGAATTGGACGCCGGCCACGTTGTCCCGCTGGACGGCGGCGGCGAAACGCTCGCCGTGCTCGGCCCAGGCGGTGACGTCGGACTCGTCGTCGGGCGCGAAGGCGAAGGAGTGGGTGAAGTACATCGGCTCGCCCTCGGCCTCGCCGAGCACGCCGCCGGGGCGGGCGATCGCCAGGTCGTTCCAGCCCATGTGCGGCACCTTCAGATGCGGGTCCCCCGGCTCCAGCCGGCGCACGTCGCCGCCGATCCAGTTCAGCCCCGGCGTCTCGCCGAACTCGAGGCCGCGGGTGGCCAGCAGCTGCATGCCGACGCAGACGCCCAGGAAGGGCGCGCCACGTTTTTGTACCGCTTCGCTCATGGCTTCGGTCAGGCCCGGCCGGGCGGCCAGCGCCTCCATGCAGGCGGCGAAGGCGCCGACGCCGGGCAGGACGATCCGGTCGGCGCGCGCGACCTTGTCCGGATCGGAGGTGACGTCGATCCGGCCGCCGATGGCCGAGCTATCCGCGGCTCTCACCAGCGCTTTTTCGGCCGAGCGGAGATTGCCCGACCCGTAGTCGATCAGGGCGACGCTCTGCATCTTGGATTTATCCTTCAGAGCACGCCCTTGGTGGAAGGGGCATGGCCGTGGGTCTTCGGATCGAGTTCGACGGCGGTGCGCAGCGCCCGCGCCAGGGCCTTGAAGCCGCTCTCGGCGATGTGGTGGGTGTTGTCCCCGTAGAGCGTCTCCAGATGCACGCAGGCGCCCGCGTTCATCGCGAACGCGTGGTGGAACTCCTTGAAGAGCTCGGTGTCCATGTCGCCGACCTTCGGGCGCGCGAAGGCCACCTTCCAGATCAGGTAGGGCCGATTGGAGAGGTCGATGGCGCAGCGCGTCAGCGTCTCGTCCATGGGGATGTAGGCGTGGCCGAACCGGCGGATTCCCTTGAACCCGTCCAGCGCCTTCAGCACCGCCTGGCCCAGCACGATGCCGGTGTCCTCGACGGTGTGGTGCATGTCGATGTGCAGGTCGCCCTTGGTGTCGACCTTCAGGTCGATGCCGCCGTGACGGGCGAAGCTTTCCAGCATGTGGTCGAAGAAGCCGATGCCGGTGGAGATCTCCGAACGGCCGGAGCCGTCCAGGTCCAGCTCCACCCGGATCTGGGTCTCCTTGGTCTCGCGGACGACCTCAGCCGTGCGGGCCATGGCGGTTCAAAGTCCTTCGCGGGCGGCCAGGTCCTTCAAGGGAACCTGAGGCCGCGGGCCATAATGCGAGATCACCTCGGCCGCCGCGAGCGAACCCAGCCGCGCGCAAGCGTCGAGCGGCCGGCCCCCCGCCAGGCCGAACATGAATCCCGCGGCGTATTGATCGCCCGCGCCGGTCGTGTCCACGACTTTTTCCACCGGCGCGGCCGGAACCGCATAGGTCTCGGCCGCCGTGACGGCCACCGAGCCCTTCTCCGAGCGGGTGACGGCGGCGATCTTCACCCGGCCGCGCAGGCGCGAGACCGCCTCCTCGAAATCGTCGGTCCGGAACAGCGACTTGGCCTCTTCCTCGTTGGCGAACAACAGGTCGACGCCCTCGTCGATGAAGGCCAGCAGGTCGTCGCGGTGCCGCTCGACGACGAACGGATCGGACAGGGTCATGGCGATCATGCGGCCGGCCGCCTGGCCGATCTTCGCCACCTCCTCGAAGGCCCGCCGAGCCGCCTCGGCGTCGAACAGATAGCCCTCCAGGTAGACGATCTTGGAGGCTTCGATCAGCGGCCGGTCGATATCGGCGGGCGAGAAGTGGGTGGAGGCGCCCAGGAAGGTGCACATGGTGCGCTGGCCGTCCGGGGTGACGTTGATCAGGCTGCGCGCCGTAGCCGGGCCGCCGGTCAGCGGGGCGGTGTCGAAGGCCGCGCCGATCGCCCGCATGTCGTGGGCGAACACCTCGCCCAGCTGGTCGGGCGCCACCTTGCCCAGGAAGGCCGCCTTGCCGCCGAAGCTCGCCACGCCGGCGACGGTGTTGCCGGCCGAGCCGCCCGAGGTCTCGATCCCCGGCGCCATGTCGGCGTAGAGGGCCGTCGCCTGGGCCTCGTCGATGAGGTTCATCGCGCCCTTGGTGAAGCCGTGCTTCTCGACGAAGCCTTCTTCGGCCGGCGCGATCACGTCGACGATCGCATTGCCGATCGCGGTCACGTCGTAGAGCTCGGGCATCAAAGGTCTCGCGCGGGCAGGGGAGGGGGCTCGCCTAGCCTGAAACCCGTCGCGGGGCAACGCGGCGGGGTGCGCCGCTCAGAGCAGGAAGGTCCCGTCGTCCGGCTCCGGCGGCCGCGTGGCCGGCTCGGCGGCCCCCTCGACCGGGGCCGAGCCGCGCAGGCTGGCGGCGAGGAAGCCGCTGACCTCGGCGCCGGAAATCAGCACCTCGCCGTCCGCCTGGCCGTCGCCATCCAGGTCCATGCCGACCCGGAAGCCGGGCAGCGGGCCCGGCGCGGTGAAGCCGGGGGGCGGGGCCACGCCATCCAGGATGTCGGCCTCGGGCCGGGCGGTGACCACCACGGCCGGGCGGCCCTCGCCGGCCAGGGCGTCGCCCTGGCTGGGCGTGAAATCGAGGACCCGGCCAAGCACCTGCGTCCCATCGCCGGCCGGCCTGTAGGTGAACACGAACCGGTCGGCGCCCGGCCCGCCGAGGGCGACCGCCTGGGCGTCGAGCGCCAGCCGGTCGTCGCCGGCTCCGCCGACCAGCCAGTCGAACTGGCCCTGCGGCGCGCCGCCGCCGGCCAGGGTGTCGTCGCCGGCGCCGCCGAACAATGCCTCCGCCGCATCCGTGCCGGTGATCTCGTCGTCCCCGTCGCCGCCGATCAGGCGGGAAAGGGCGGGGCCGTCCGGCTCGGCGGCCGCGTCGGCCGCGACGGCGGCCGCTTCCACCGGCTGAGCCTGGGCCGGCTTGCTCTCGGGGGCCGGCGGCGGCGACTGGGCGGCGCGGGCCGGCGCAGCCTCCTCGGTCTCGTAGAGCGCCATGGGGGCCAGCTTCTTGGCGCCGCTCGAGGGCCTGGCCGCGTCCTCCTGGCCGGCCCGGGCCTGGATCGAGGCGTCCGTCTCCGCGCTGGCGGCCGGCGTGACGTCGCTAGGCGCAGCCTCGGACAGGGGCGCGGCGAGCGGCAGGTCGGCGGCCGGCTCGGCGAACGGTTCGAGCTCGGCCTCGATCAGCACGGCGGCGACGACCAGGGCGCTCAGGATGTGCGTCTGGCGGACGTGGGCGTCTATGGGCACGACCTCGGCCAGGGCCGGCGCCGGCGTCTCGCCCCAGGCCTCGCCCAGCGCCCGCTCGACCGCGGCCCACAACGTCGAGCCGGTCTCCAGCACATCCTGAGCGATGTGGTGGACGATGAACCGGCCGCCGATCCGCGCGATGTGGACCAGCACCTCCTGGTCCTCGCCGGTGACGGCGCACCAGGGCTCGCCCTGGTCGCTGCGGCCGAACACCACCTCCAGGTCCAGCGACCCGGTCCCCAGCTTGTCAGCGAGCTGCTGCAGCCGCGCCTTCTCCCCGGCGCTCCAGTCGAGCCGGCCGACCAGGCGGCTGATGAAGGGGATGATGTCGCCCATCGGCTTGCTCTACGCCCCTTGCGCCCTGGCCGCCGGCGCCTCGTCGCCGAACAGCAGGCGGTAGAGCTCCGGCTCGTAGAGCCTGAGCAACGCCCGGGCGAATTCGCCGGGGTCCAGCCCCAGCGCTTCGGCCCAGGCGGCCTGGGACTCGATCGGCACCCGGCCCACCCCGCTCTCCACCTGTGAGACGAAGGTGTAGTAGCGCAGGCCCACCCGTTCGGCGACCTCGGCCTGCGTCAGCCCCGCCGTCTCGCGCGCGGATTTCAGCCAGCGGCCGGCCTCGCGCCGCAGGCTCTTGGTTTCGGCCGCCCGCTTGGGGTCGGGTGTCGGCCTAGGCATGGGTCCGCCGGACCACGTGCGATCCCTCTTGTCGGCTCTGCAGCAGCGATGTACAGTTCTTACGCAACAAGTAAATCCACAACGTGGAACGGCTCGTGCTTGCAGAACATAGCGTCCCTCCGGGGGCCTCGCACGCAAAATCGCCGCCGCCCGTGGGAGGGTCGGGTCACCTCGCCGAGGCTGGAGAGCGCGCCGCTGGCGTGGGCTTCGGCGAACACCCTCCTGATCGCCCCCAGGTTCGGCTTCTCCCTGGACAGCCGAACGCCCCCCGACTGGGCGATCGCCCGCCGCCGCGACTGTTCCTCCCCCCGTCGCGGCGGCGGGTCCCTCTTTTTTCAGGATTGAGCGCCCCCATGACCCTCACCATCGCCTGGAGCGCCTTGCTGGCGGCCGGCGCGCTCGGCGCCCTTATGGCGGTGAGCCTCAAGCAGGCCGCCGGCTTCACCGATCCGCTATGGACGACCGTGTCCCTCGGCACGGCCGCCGCCCTCATCCTGCTGCTGGGCGTCTCCCTGCAGGTGCTGCCCGCCGGCACCGTCTTCTCGGCCTGGAGCGGGGTCGCCGCCGTGCTCGCCGTCGCCGCCGGCGCCCTGGTCATGGGCGAACGGCTGGATTCCGAGCGCGCCTTCTGGATCGGCCTGATCGTCCTCGGCGTGCTGGGATTGCGCTACGATGGGCTGCTTTGACGGCCAGCCGACCTCCTGCCGGAGTCGAACATGGAACTGCTCGAAGAGCTTCTCCAGGTGGAGCGCAGGCTCTGGACCAACGACGCCGACGTCTACCGGGACAACCTGCTGCCCGAGGCCCAGCTCGTCTTCATGGAGACCGGGGTGATCTTCCGTGACGTGGCCGTCGAGGCCATCCGCGCCGAGAACGCGGAGGGCCGCCGCTGGGCCGAGGTGGACATCACTGAGGCGAGCGCCCGGCGGCTGACCGAGGACGTGGCCGTCCTGACCTACAAGGTCGCCGCCCGCTGGAACTACGAGACCGTTCCGGGTTGCTGGCTGGCCAGCAGCGTCTATGTGGCCCGCGAAGGCCGCTGGCGCCTGGGGCTGCACCAGCAGTCGGCGCTTTCCGCGGGGCCCGCCTGAGGCGCTATGCTGCGCTGCATGGACTGCAGCATCGTCGACATCTCCACCCTCACCGAGGCCCAGCGCGCCGAGGCGGCCCGGATCCTGCGCGAGGCCCTCCCCTGGACCGATTTCGCCGAGCCGGGTGCGGCGGAGGCCGAGGTCGCGCTCACCGTCGCCGACGAGGACCGCAGCGGCCTGGCCGCGCTCGATGGGGAGCGGGTGCTGGGCTGGATCGGCGTGATCGAGACCTATTCCCACGCCTGGGAGCTGCACCCGCTGGCCGTGGACCCGCCGCACCAGCGGCGCGGGATCGGCGGGCGCCTGGTGGCGGCGCTGGAGGAGCGGGTGCGGGCGGCGGGGGTCATCACCCTCTACCTCGGCACGGACGACGAGACGGACGGCACCAACCTCTACGGCCGCGAGCTCTTCCCGGACGTCCTGAAGGCTGCGGCCGAGCTCGCGCCGACGAACGGCCACGCCTTCACCTTCTACCGGCGGCACGGCTACGAAGTGGTCGGCGTGATGCCGCACGCGAACGGTTTCGGCCGGCCGGACATCTTCATGGCCAAACGGATCGGATAGGATCGCCGCCGTGAGTGCGAAACGGGGTGTTGGATGATCAAGCGGCGCATCGGCGCGCTGGCGGCGGCGCTGGTCCTGGGCCTGACCGGCGCCGGGGCGGGGCAGGCGCTGGCCGCGCCTCCGGTCTGGACCCATGAGGCGAGCGATCTCTCGCCCCACCCGCGGGCGACCTTCGGGCGGCTGCCCAACGGCTTCCGCTATGTGATCCTGCCGAACACCAGCCCGGCCAAGGGCGCCTCGCTGCGCCTGCGCCTTGACGTGGGCTCGCTGCACGAGGCCGACAACGAGCGGGGCCTGGCCCACTTCCTCGAGCACATGGCCTTCGCCGGCTCGAAGAACGTGCCGCCCGGCGAGCTCTTCCGCTCCCTGGAGCGGATCGGGGTGCGCAAGGGCGACGGGGTCAACGCCTTCACCAGCTCGACCCAGACCACCTACAACATGGACCTGCCGCTGGCCGACGAGGCCAGCCTCGACATCGCCCTGAAGTTGATGCGCGAGGTCGGCGCCCTGACCCTCGATCCCAAGGCCATCGACGCCGAACGGCTGGTGGTGCTGAACGAGAAGCGGCTGCGCGAAGGTCCGATGACGCAGCTGACCGTCGACCAGTTCGCCTACTGGTTTCCGGGACGGCGGGCCGGCGACCGCCTGCCGATCGGCACCGAGGAGGTGATCCGCACCGCCCCCTACGAGCGGATCCGCGACTTCTACCGCCGCTACTACCGGCCGGACCGGGCCGTCCTGGTGATCGTCGGCGACATCGAGCCGGCCAAGGTGGAGGCCAAGGTCCGGGCCCTGTTCGCCGACTGGCAGGCCGAGGGGCCCGCCGGCGAGGAGCCGGAGCTCGGCGCGCCCGGCGCCCGCAAGGCCACGGCGAAGGTCTTCGTCGAAGGCGCCCTGCCGCCGCGCGTCTCGCTGGCCTGGATGCGGCCGTACGATCCCTCGCCCCAGACGATGGGCTCGATCCGCGCGATGATCGCCGAATACCTGGGTCTGGCGGTGCTGAACCGGCGCCTGGAGCGGCAGGCCTCGGGCGCCTCGCCGCCATTCACGGCCGCGCTGGCCCAGCGCGAGGACGCCCTGCGCTCGGGCCGGATGACGGTGATGCAGGCCAGCGCCCCGGCCGACGGGCGCGCCGCGCTGCAGGCGCTGATCCTGGCCCAGCGCCAGCTCCTGGAGCACGGGGTGAGCCAGGCCGAGCTGCAGGTGGAGATCGCCGACTGGCGCGCCCGGCTGCAGAACCGCGCCTACGGCACCGTCACCGAACCCAGCGGCCGGCTGGCCGACGAGATCCTCCAGACCCTGGAGGAGAACGGCGTCTTCACCTCGTCCGAGCAGGACATCGTGATCTTCGACGAGGCGGTGAAGGGCATGAAGCCGGCCGATGTGGAGGCCGCCCTGCGCAGCGCCTTCTCGGGCGAGGGGCCGCTGGTGACGGTGGTCACGCCCTTCTCGGTCGAGGGCGGCGAGGAGACCGTGCTGGCGGCCGTTCACGAAGCCCAGATCCGCCCCGTCGCCCCGCCCTCGGTGCAGGCCAAGGCGTGGGCCTACAAGAGCTTCGGCCAGCCGGGAAAGGTCGCAACCCAGCGCAAGATCGAGGACCTGGAGGCGACCCTCGTCACCTTCGCCAACGGCGTGCGGCTGACGGTCAAGCCGACCAAGTTCCGCACCGGCCAGGTGCTGGTCGGCGTGCGGATCGGCGAGGGCCGGCTGGCGCTGCCGGCCGACCGCTCGAGCCCCGACTGGGCGGCCACCGCCTTCGTGCTCGGCGGCCTGAAGGCGATGAGCTACGACGACGTCACCCTGGCGCTGGCCGGCAAGGTCTGGTCGGTCTCGCCGTCGATCACCGACAACGCCTTCCGCCTGGACGGCAGCACCCGGCCCGAGGACTTCGAGACCCAGCTGCAGCTGATGGCCGCCTATGTGGCCGACCCGGGCTGGCGGGCCGAGGCCTTCGAGCGGGTCCGCAGCCAGCTCGGCGTCAACATCTCGCGGATGGACGGCACCCCCGGCGGCATCCTGCAGCGCCAGGTCCGCACGCTGATGCGCAGCGGCGACCGGCGCTGGGCCCAGCCCACGGCCGTCGAGATCCGCGCGGCCAGGCTGGACGAGCTGAAGGCGGCGCTCGGGCCGCAGCTCGCCTCGGGCGAACTGGAGGTCACCGTCGTCGGCGACGTCACCGCCGAGGAGGCCATCGCCGCGGTGGGCCGAACCTTCGGCGCCCTGCCGCCCCGGGCCAAGCCTGCCAACGGGACGACGCTGGCCAAGGGCCCCACCTTCCCGGGCAAGCCGCCAACGCCGATCAAGCTGCAGCACTACGGCCGCGCCGACCAGAGCCTGGCGCTGACCGCCTGGCCGCTCCCCGACTTCTTCGCCGACCCGCAGGGGGCGCGCACCATGCGGGTCCTGGAGCAGGTGATCGCGCTGCGCCTGTTCGACCGCCTGCGCGGCGAGCAGGGCCTGGCCTACGCCACCGAGACCGAGATGCTGAGTTCGGAGGTGTTCTCCGGCTACGGCTACCTGATGGCCATGGCCGAGGTGAAGCCGCAGGACGGGGACAAGGTGTTCGCCGGCATCTCCGCCATCGTCGCCGACCTGCGCGCCCGGGAGATCACCGCCGACGAGCTGGAGCGGGCCAAGCGGCCCCGGGTGGAGGAGTACGCCGCCGGTCGCCAGACCAACGCCTACTGGCTGGCGGCGCTGGCCGGGGTGCACGAGGACCCCCGCCGCATCGAGTCCGCCCGCACCCTGCTGCCGCAGATCCAGGCGGTGACCCCCGCGGACCTGCGCGCCGCGGCCCAGCGCTACCTCACCGAAGAGAAGGCCTGGAAGGCGCACATCGTGCCGGTCGGGCAGAACCAGACGGCGGCCGTGCTCTAGGCCGCCGCGGCGGCGAGGTTGCCTTCGCCGCCCGTCAGGCGTGTGATGCCTCCAACCATAAGGAGGATGCGCCCGATGCCTTACGTGCAAGACCGCCTGGTGCACGACGCCGACTCGCACCTGATGGAGCTGCCGGACGTCCTGGATCCCTATTTCGAGAAGCGGCTGCTGGCGCGCTACCACGCGCTGCCGATCTACCGGCACAAGCTCGGCAAGGCGGGCTGGACCGACAAGGTCAGGGAACAGCAGGCCGATCCCGAGTTCCGCGCCGGGGCCGACGAGAACATCCTGCTGCGCAAGAACTACCAGGCGCTGGGCGCCTTCACGCCGGACGATCGGCCGCGGGCGCTGGACCTCCTGGGCTTCGCGAGCCAGCTGGTCTTCACCACCTTCTGCCTGAACAATTTCGGCCTCGACCAGAGCGAGGACCTGGAGCTCGCCTACGCGGCGGCCAGCGCCCACAACCGGATGATGACCGACTTCTGCAAGGTCGACCGGCGCCTGCTGCCCACCGGCTACGTGCCGCTGGAGGATTTCGAGCTGGCGGCGAAGACGGCCCGCGAGGCCATCGCGCTCGGCTGCAAGGCGCTGATGATCCCCTCCAAGCCGCCGCAGAACCACTCGCCCAGCCACATCGCCCTCGATCCGGTCTGGCGCATGGCCGAGGAGGCGGGCCTGCCGATCGTGCTGCACGTGGGCGGCGAGGAGAAGCTGAACGCGGCCTACTTCGAAAACGGCCTGCCCCGGGTGAAGGACTTCCACGGCGGCGAGGAGAATTTCACCTCGCTGTCCTTCATGGCCATCCCGCAGGCGCCGATGAAGACGCTGGCGGCGCTGGTCATCGACGGGGTGTTCGACCGGTTCCCGAACCTGAAGTTCGGCGCCATCGAGCTGGGCGCGGCCTGGGTCCCGAGCTGGATGCGGTTCCTCGACAGCGCCGCCCAGGCGTTCGTGAAGAACGAGGAGCGGCTGCAGAAGCTCTCCGACAGGCCCTCCAACATCGTCCGCCGTCAGCTGCGCGTGACCCCCTATCCGCACGAGGACGTGGGCTGGATCATCGCCAACGCCGGCGAGGAGGTCTGCCTGTTCTCTTCCGACTACCCGCACGTGGAGGGCGGCCGAAACCCGCTCAAGCGCTTCGACGACTCCCTGCAGGACACGCCGGAGCGGGCGGTGCGGCGGTTCTACGCCGAGAACTTCATCGACCTGATGGGTGCGGGGCTGGCGGAGGACCTGTGCTATCCGAAGCGGCTGGAAGTGGCGTGATCCTCCTCTCCCCCGAGGCGCAGCCCGAGGGGAGGGTAGGGAGAGGGGCGAAGCTGAGTTGGGCGCCTCTCCAGATGGTTGATCCAGGGGACGCGGCGGCGCCGCGCCTTCTCGGACCCACCCCTGCGCCGCGACACGGCTGCTCCACCCCTCTCCTTGATCCTCTCCCCCCGCGCTTCGCGTCGGGGAGAGGAGAAAACGAAAAACGCGGCGCCCTCCCCGGACGCCGCGTCTTCGTGACAGGGCCGCGGGTGCGGCCGATGTCGGGGGTACGCCCTACTTCAGGTGCGCCGCCAGGTGCTTGTTCATCTCGAACATGGACACGCGGTCCTTGCCGCCGAACACCGGCTTCAGCTTGGCGTCGGCCACGATCTCGCGCTTGTTCTGCGGGTTCTGCAGGTTGTTCTTCTTGATGTAGTCCCAGATCTTGGAGACCACTTCGCCCCGGGTCACCTGGCCGCTGCCGATCACGGCCTGCAGCTCGGCGGAGGGTTGCAGCGGCTGCTGCAGCGCGTTGGGCTTCTTCTTCGTCTCTGCCATTTTAGTCGCCAGCTCCCAATGAGGCACGCGCCCCCGGCCCTCAGCCGCCGGTGAGTCGCTTGAGCGTCACGCTACGTCGTCTGTTGCGGGGCTGTCACCTGGGGAAACGCGCCTTTTGACGCGAAGAAAGCGCCATTACGCCGCAGAGGCGACTTTTCTGCGTCGGCGAGGCGACGCTACGGCGCCGCTTGCGCCCGCCCCGACGAACAGGTGGCGCGAGGGGCAGAGGTCGGCCACCGGGCATTCCTCGCACTTGGGCCGGCGCGCCACGCAGGTGTAGCGGCCGTGCAGGATCAGCCAGTGATGGGCCCGGGAGAGATAGGGCGCCGGGACCTTGCCCATCAGTTCGGCCTCGACCTGGTCCGGCGTCTTGCCGCTCGACAGCCCCAGCCGGTGGGCGACGCGGAAGACGTGGGTGTCGACGGCGATGGCCGGCTCGATCCCCAGTTCGTTCAGCACCACGCTGGCGGTCTTGCGCCCGACCCCCGGAAGCGCCTGCAGCGCCTCACGGGTCAGCGGCACCTGGCCGCCATACTGCTCCACCAGGATGCGCGAGAGGGCGACGACGTTCTTCGCCTTGGTGCGGAACAGGCCGATGGAGGCGATGTAGGGGATCACCCCCTCCTCGCCGAGCGCCAGCATGGCCTGCGGCGTCGGAGCGTCGGCGAACAGCTTCTCGGTGGCCTTGTTGACCGACTTGTCGGTGGCCTGGGCCGACAGCGCGACGGCGACCACAAGGGTGAACGGGTCGCGGTACTCGAGCTCGGTGCGGGGATCGTCGGAGAGCGCCTTGAAGCGTTCGAAGATCTCGGCGATGCGCGCCTGTTCGGCGGGCGTCAGCCGTTTGGCGGGGGCGGGTCTGGCCATGAGGCGGACACACTTGCCCTGTTCGAGGGCCTTCGCCAAGGCGCGGAGGCGGGCTAACATTCCGCGCGCCACAGGATCGCGAGGGCCGCCATGGACCGGCTGCTCTACATGGACGCCGAGATCATCCCGAACCGCAGCCTTTCGCAGCGCGGCTTCGTGATCCTCATCAGCCTGGTCACCTTCTTCAACGTGCTCGCGGCCGCCGTCTTCCTCTCGCTGGGGGCGCACCTGGTGCCGCTGTTCCTGGGGCTGGACGTGGCCGCCATCGCGGTCGCCTTCCTGGTCAGCTACGCGGCCGCGCGGCGGATCGAGCGGGTGCAGGTCAGCGCCGCCGAGATCCGGGTGACCCACGAGACGCCGAGGTGGCGCCAACTCGTCTGGTCCTCCCCCACCGCCTTCACCCGGGTCAGCCTGGAGGTCGAGGCCGAGATCCCCGTCGCCCTGCGCCTGCGCCTCTCCGGCCGCGAAGTCGCCGTCGCCCAGGCCCTCAGCCCCCGCGAACGCGCCGAGTTCGCCCGGGCGCTCGAGACCGCGATCTGGCGGGCGAAGAACGAGCGGCTCTAGACCTCTCCCCCGCTTGCCGGGGGGGAGAGGGTTGGGTGAGGGGGGCCTCGGTGCGCCTCAGGCGTTCGCGCTGTCCCACAGCCGCAACCTCCCTCACCCTACCCTCTCCCTCCGCTTGCGGAGGGAGAGGTCTGAACCGCTTCCCGCAGGCGCGCGAGCCGGGTGGCGTCGGCCGGGTGGGTCGAGAGCACCTCGGGCACGTTGGGCTGGCCCTTGGCTTCGGCGATGCGGCGCTCCCAGAAGGCGACGGCGGCCCTGGGCTCGTGGCCGGCCTTCTCCATCAGGGTGAGGCCGAGGACATCGGCCTCCAGCTCGTGCTTGCGCGAGTAGGGCAGGATGACGCCGTACATGGCGCCCATGCCGAGCGCGCCGGCGATCTCGTCGGCGTTCTCGCCGGCCTGCTCCGACAGCAGGATCTGCGCCAGGCTGACGCCGGCCTGGACGGCCAGCTGCTGGGAGACCCGCTCGGCGGCGTGGCGGGCGACCACGTGGCCGGCCTCGTGGCCCATCACGGCGGCCAGCTCGTCGTCGGAGCGAACTGCGTCGAGCAGGCCCCGGAACACCGCCACCTTGCCGTTCGGCAGCACGAAGGCGTTGACGTCCGGGCTGTCGAACACCGCATAGCCCCAGTCGAGGTCGGTCCGTCCCGTGGCCTTGGCGATCCCGGCGCCGACGCGGCCGACGCGGGCCTGGGCCTCGGGATCGCGCAGCAGCGGGGTCTTGCCGCGCAGGTCGCTCCAGGCCTGGTCGGCGAGGCCGGCCAGCTGGCCGTCGTCGACGAGGATCAGCTGGTTGCGCCCGGTCTCGACGTTTTCGCTGCAGGCGGCCAGCGGGACCGCGGCCAGGGCGCCGAGCAGCCAGCGTCGGGAGGGGCAGGCGCGGCACATCGCTAGAGGATGAAGCGCGACAGGTCGGCGTTCTGGGCGAGCTCGCCGACGCGGCTCTTCACGTAGGCCGCGTCCACCGTCACCGTCTCGCCGGAGCGGTCGGCGGCGGTGAAGCTCACCTCCTCCAGCACCTTCTCCATCACCGTCTGCAGGCGGCGGGCGCCGATGTTCTCCACCGCCCCGTTCACCTGCACGGCCGCGTCCGCCATGGCGTCGATGGCATCCTCGGTGAAGGCCAGGGTGACGCCCTCGGTGGCCAGCAGCGCCTGGTTCTGGACGATCAGGTTGGCCTCCGGCTCGGTCAGGATGCGCCGGAAGTCGTCGCGGGTCAGCGCCTTCAGCTCCACCCGGATCGGCAGCCGGCCCTGCAGCTCCGGCAGCAGGTCCGAAGGCTTGGCCACGTGGAAGGCGCCCGAGGCGATGAACAGGATGTGGTCGGTCTTCACCGGCCCGTACTTCGTCGCGACGGTGGTGCCCTCGATCAGCGGCAACAGGTCCCGCTGCACCCCCTCGCGGGAGACGTCGGCGCCCGCCCGGTCGGAGCGGCTGGCCACCTTGTCGATCTCGTCCAGGAAGACGATGCCCTGGTTCTCTGCCAGCTCCAGGGCCTCCTGGGTCAGGGCCTCCTGGTCCAGCAGCTTGTCGCTCTCCTCGGCGATCAGCGGCGCCCAGGCCCCGACGACGGTGGTCTTGTGGGTCTTGGTCCGGCCGGCGAAGGCCTTGCCGAACATGTCGCCGAGATTGAGCATGCCCATCGAGGCGCCCGGCTGGCCGGGGATCTCCAGCGCCTGGAAGGGCGAGCCGGTGTCGGCCAGCTGCAGCTCCACCTCCTTGTCGTCGAGCTCGCCGGCCCGCAGCTTGCGGCGGAAGGCCTCGCGGGCGGCGGTGGAGCCGGGGCCGGTCAGGGCGTCGAGGATGCGCTCCTCGGCGGCGGCCTCGGCCCGGGCGCGGACGGCGGCCCGGCGCTTGTCGCGCACCATGCCGATGGCGCTCTCGACCAGGTCGCGGACGATCTGGTCCACGTCGCGGCCGACGTAGCCGACCTCGGTGAACTTGGTGGCCTCGACCTTCAGGAAGGGCGCCTGGGCCAGGCGCGCCAGCCGGCGGGCGATCTCGGTCTTGCCGACGCCGGTGGGGCCGATCATCAGGATGTTCTTCGGCGTCACCTCGTCGCGCAGCACATCCGGCACCCGCCGGCGGCGCCAGCGGTTGCGCAGGGCCACGGCCACGGCGCGTTTGGCCTCGGGGTGGCCGACGATGTAGCGGTCGAGCTCGGAGACGATCTCGCGGGGGGAAAACTCGGTCATAGTTCCTTGTCAGGCGCTCGCGGGCTTGCCGGCGGGCAGGGGCTGCAGCTGGTCGTAGACGATGCGCCAGCCGGCCTGGCCCTTGCGCCAGATGCGCACGTAGTGGCCCCTGGCCTCGGCGGCGTCCTTGGTCCAGCGCGCTTCGCCGTAGGTGAAGGCCAGGTCGCCGGCCTTGGAGGCCTGGCCGCCCAGCGCCTTGAAGGCGATGGCTGCGGGCCGGGTCCCCAGCTCGCGCTCGCGCTCCGGCGCGCTGTCGGCCGGCGGGGCCGGCGAGCCCTGGATGCGGGCGTCGTCGGCCAGCACGGCGAGGTAGGCGGACTTCAGGTCCTTCTGGGCGGCGGCGGCGAGCCTGGTCTCGGCCTCGCCGACCTCCTTCATGGCCTTGGCGGCCGAGCCTGCGGCGGCCGGGGCGTCGGCCAGGGGCCGCGGCTTGGTGGTCGGCGGCGGCGGCACATGCGGGCCCGAGCCGCCGGCCCCGCCGTCGTAGATCCACTTCCAGCCGCCGCCCGGCTGCTTCTTCCAGACGGTGAAGTAGTAGCCGCCGTGCTTTCCCGAGACGGTGTAAGGCCCGGCGGTGAAGCCGAGGTCGCCCGAGCGGGCCAGCCCCGCCCAGACCGGCCACCAGTAGAGGGCCGGGCCGCCCTTGTCCGGCGCGGCCTTCAGGGTCGCGTGGGCGTTCACCGGCCCCGGCTGCATGATGATGGCGTCGGGCGCCGAGTGCTTCAGGAACGAGGCCTTGTAGCCCAGCGTCAGGCCGTCGGCGGCGAAGGCGCGCTCGGCCGCGATGACCGGGGCCGGGTCGGCGGCCAGGGCCGGCGCGGCGGCGAGCGTGATGCCCGCGATCAGCGCGGCCTCAGAGGGCCTCAACGGTCAGCTCCCCGTTGGTGTAGACGCAGATCTCGGCGGCGATGGCCATCGCCTTGCGGGCGATCTGCTCGGCGTCCGCGTCGGTGTCGATCAGCGCCCGGGCCGCGGCCAGGGCGAAGTTGCCGCCCGAGCCGATGGCGGCGACGCCGCGCTCCGGCTCCAGCACGTCGCCCGCGCCGGTCACCGTGTAGATGGCGTCCTTGTCGGCCACCAGCAGCATGGCCTCCAGCCGGCGGAGCACCCGGTCGGTGCGCCAGTCCTTGGCCAGGTCGACGCAGGCGCGGGCCAGCTGGTCGGGATACTGCTCGAGCTTGGCTTCCAGCCGCTCGATGAGGGTGAAGGCGTCGGCGGTGGCGCCGGCGAAGCCCGCGATCACCTTGCCGCCGGCCAGCCGCCGCACCTTGCGGGCCGCGGCCTTGACCACCGTCTGGCCCATGGACACCTGCCCATCGCCGGCGATGACGGTGCGGCCCCCTTTGCGCACGGCCAAGATGGTGGTCCCATGCCAGTCGGGGAAGGCGGCGTTCGACATCGTCGCGGATGTGGCGAGGCAGGAAGGCAAGGTCAAGGCGGTGGCGTTTTCCGACGAGGAGGTTGAGCGCTACGCGCGCCACCTGGTGCTGCGCGAGATCGGCGGCCCCGGCCAGCAGAAGCTGAAGGCCGCCAGCGCCCTGGTCGTCGGGGCCGGCGGCCTGGGCGCGCCGGCCACCCTCTACCTGGCCGCGGCCGGGATCGGCCGCATCGTGCTGGTCGACCCCGACGTCGTCGACCGCTCCAACCTCCAGCGCCAGGTGCTCTACGCCGAGGGCGAGGTGGGCCGGCCGAAGGTCGAGACCGCCGCCCAGCGACTCGCGGCCCTCAACCCCCACACCCACGTCGAGCCGGTCCGCGCCCTGCTGGACGCCGCCAACGCCCGCGAACTGGTCCGCGGCGTCGACCTGGTGCTCGACGGCACCGACGACTTTTCCACCCGCTTCGCCGTCAACGCGGCCTGCGTGGCCGAGGGCAGGACCCTGGTCTCCGGCGCCATCGGCCGCTGGACGGGCCAGATCGGCGTCTACGCGGGCCGGCCCTGCTACCGCTGCCTGGTGCCCGAGATCCCGCCGGATGCGGAGACCTGCTCGGCCGTCGGGGTGGTGGGGGCGCTGGCCGGCGTCATCGGCTCGATGATGGCGCTGGAGGCGGTGAAGCTGATCACCGGGGCCGGCGAGCCGCTGCTCGGCCGCCTTCTGCTCTACGACGGCCTGTCGGCGGAGACCCGGACGGTGCGGATCGGTGCGGACCCGGAGTGCGAGGTCTGCGGAACAACAAATGAGAGAACGCCGATCAACTAACGGTGATCGGCGACCTATTAACCCTGTTTTCGGTTGGGGGCGCCGCGGGGCCGCAGGATCCCGCGCGCGCCGCCATGGGAGCGGCGCGCCAAGACCTCTGGGAGACCGCCGATGGCCACCTCGTTCACCTTCTACGGAGTCGTTGAGAGCGTTGATCCGACCAGCACGCCGAACTTCCAGTACGAAGCGGGCGACAAGGTCCAGGCCCACCTCACGCTGACCGGCGATCTCGAGGACGCCTGGGAAGAGGCCGTCGAGGACGAGAGCTCGATCTTCACGCGCAACGACGACGACATCGCCCTGACGTTCGACGGCCGGTCGATGTTCATCACCGACGACTTCTTCCTCCGCAGCAACGGCACCGACCTGTCGATCGTGGAAGCCGCCTTCATCGGGGCGCACATCGATTTCGACGAGGAGCCGCTCGAGCCCCCCGGGTCCCTGTTCTTCCGCGTCAACCAGTTCGGCAGCGGCGGCGCGCGGCTCATCGAGGAGGAGGGCAACGGCGCCGAAAGCGGCCTGCGGTACGGCGCGGCCGACATCTCCGGGGCCTGGATCCCGGACGAAATCGACCCGAACCTGATCTACGGCACGGACGCGGGCCAGGTGCTGAAGTCCAAGGGCGAGGTCTCGATGATCTGGGGCATGGGCGGCAACGACACCATCCAGGGCTCGAACAGCACCTACGCCTGGGGCGGGGCCGGGAACGACTCGCTGCGGGGCAGCGGCGAGGAGGACCAGATGTGGGGCGGCGTCGGGAACGACACCGTGGCCGGGCGCGGCGGCGCCGACATGCTGAACGGGCTGGGCGGCAATGACCTGGTCCAGGGCGGCGACGGCGAAGACACCCTGATGGGCGGGCAGGGCGACGACTCGCTCAACGGGAACGCCGAGGACGACCGGCTGGAGGGCGGCGCCGGCGCCGACACCCTGCGCGGCGAGGGCGGCGACGACACGCTGATCGGCGGCGGCCAGGGCGCCGACAGCCTGGACGGCGGCTCGGGCGACGACCTCCTGCAGGGCGCAAACCTGCGTGGCGGCGGCGGCCACGACACCTTCCAGTTCTTCGTCGAGTTCGAGCCGACGGTGGTGCACGACTTCCAGAACGGCACGGACCAGCTCGAGGGGGTGGGCGTGCCCTTAGGCGTCGACGTGCTGAGCCTGGCGACCCAGGTCGGGGCCGACGTGCAGTTCACCTACAACGGCCTGACCTTCCTCACGTTGAAGAACATCCTGGTCAGTCAACTCGACGACAGCGACTTCGTCGACTGAGTCTCCTCCCCCGAGGCGGCGGGTCCATCGGAATCAACTGTAGGCGATGATGGACCCGCTGAAGTCGCCTCCGGTCGAGTCTCCACGCCCGCGCGGCGCGGGGGTCCGACAAGCTCGACCCCGACGCAACCTGCGGCGGGATACGGCGGCGACTTCGTCTTCTGGCCGGCAGGCGGGCCGCCGCTACAGCATCGCCGGGATCACCCGGTCGGGCGGGCGGTGGCCGTCCATCCAGGTCTTGATGTTGATGATCACCTTCTCGCCCATGTCGATGCGGCCCTCGACCGTGGCCGAGCTCATGTGGGGCAGGAGGACGGTGTTGGGGGCGGCGAGCAGCTCGGGCTTGATCTCCGGCTCCCGCTCGAAGACGTCCAGGCCGGCGCCGGCGATCTTGCCGTCGGTGAGCAGCTGGGCGAGCGCGCTTTCGTCGATGATCTCGCCCCGGGCGGTGTTGATCACGATGGCGTGGGGCTGCAGCAGCTTCAGCCGCCGCGCTGAGAGCAGGTGGTAGGTCGCCGGGGTGTGCGGCGAGTGGACGGTGACGATGTCTACTCGGGCTAGCATCTGGTCCAGGCTGTCCCAGTAGGTGGCGCCCAGCTCGTCGGCGATGAGGTGCGAGACCGGTTTTCGGTTGTGGTAGTGGATCTGCAGGCCGAAGGCTCGCGCCCGGCGGGCCACCGCCTGGCCGATCCGGCCCATGCCGATGATCCCCAGCCGCTTGCCGGTGATTCGCCGGCCCAGCATCCAGGTCGGCGACCAGCCGGAGAAGCCGCCCTCGCGCAGGATGTTGGCCCCCTCCACCACCCGGCGCAGCACGGCCATCATCAGGGTCATGGTCAGGTCGGCGGTGTCCTCGGTCAGCACGCCGGGGGTGTTGGTGACGGTGATCCCCTTCGCGTTGGCCGCGGCCACGTCGATGTGGTCGACGCCGGCCCCGAAGTTGGCGATCAGCTTCAGCTGAGGCCCGGCCGCCGCGAGGACGTCGGCGTCCAGCCGGTCGGTGATGGTCGGGGCCAGGACGTCGGCGCGCTGCAGCGCCTGCGCCAGCGCGTCGCGGCTCAGGGGCTCGTCGCTGAGGTTAAGTTCGGCGTCGAACAGCTCGCGCATGCGCGTCTCCACCGGGTCGGGGAGCTTGCGCGTGACGATGACTTTCGGCTTGCGGGCGGCCATGAGCGGGTACGAAAAGGGGGTTTCCTGGGGCGCGGCTGTAGGCGCGATTTTGCGCGCTTCTAGCAAAGCCCCCCTCGGCGGCCAAGGCGAGCACGGATTGATCGAACTTCGAAAACGCGGGCTGCTGAAATTGACGGCGGCGCTTGTGCTGGCCGGCGCCACCGCCGCGCTGGCCGCCGACCGGCCGACGCCGTCCGGCCTGCCCGTGCCGCGCTACGTCTCGCTGAAGTTCGACGAGGTCAACGCCCGCTCCGGGCCGGCCGACGACCACCGCCGCCTGTGGATCTACCGGGTGAAGGGCCTGCCGGTGCAGGTGGTCGCCGAGACCAAGGAGTGGCGCAAGGTCTGCGATCCCGACGGCGGCAGCGCCTGGGTCCACCGCCGCACCACCGACGGGCGGCGGATGGTGATGCGCACCAAGTCGACCGCGCTGGCGCTGCGCCGCAAGCCGGAGGCGGACCTGCGTCCGTTCGCCTATTTGAACCCGCGCTCTCTGGCCGCGTTGGACCGCTGCAGCGAAGGATGGTGCCGCATCCGCGCGGGCCGGACGACCGGCTGGGCGCCGGCCGGCGAGCTCTGGGGCACGGACGATCGTCCCCAATGTCGTTGAGCCGGCGCCGGGGGTCGTGTTAGGGCC
This sequence comes from Phenylobacterium terrae, assembly GCF_042681205.1. Taxonomy (NCBI): domain Bacteria; kingdom Pseudomonadati; phylum Pseudomonadota; class Alphaproteobacteria; order Caulobacterales; family Caulobacteraceae; genus Phenylobacterium; species Phenylobacterium terrae. The sequence goes on along the minus strand of NZ_JBHUEY010000001.1, from coordinate 1,491,584 downwards.
TCACCCTTCCTGAGAGCACAGTCAGGCTGGTGATGGCGGATATGACGAGCCCTGCGGTCCAGAACCGCTACGACTACGAGGAACTGCTGGCCTGCGCGCGCGGCGAGCTGTTCGGGCCCGGCAACGCCCAGCTGCCGGCTCCGCCGATGCTCCTGTTCGACCGCATCACCACCATCACCAAGGATGGCGGCAAGTACGGCAAGGGCTACATCGAGGCGGAATTCGACATCCGCCCCGACCTCTGGTTCTTCGACTGCCACTTCCTGGGCGACCCGGTGATGCCGGGCTCGCTGGGCCTGGACGCCATGTGGCAGTTGGTGGGCTTCTTCCTGGGCTGGATCGGCGGCAAGGGCCGCGGCCGGGCGCTGGGCTGCGGCGCGGTGAAGTTCGCCGGCCAGGTCACTCAGGACGTCACAACCGTCGTCTACAAGGTGGACATGAAGCGGGTGATCAACCGCTCGCTGGTCATGGGCCTGGGCGATGCGGTGCTGGAAGCCGACGGAAAGCCCATCTATTCGGCCGAGGATCTTCGGGTCGGCCTGATGTCGCCCGAAGCGCTCGCCAGGTAAGCGGGAGGAGCGAAGAGTGCGCCGCGTTGTCGTCACCGGCATCGGTATCGTCTCGTCCATCGGCAACAACGCCAACGAGGTGCTCGCCTCGTTGCGGGAGGCCAAGAGCGGCGTCAGCGCCGCGCCGGAATACGCCGAGCTGGGTTTCCGCTGTCAGGTCCACGCCGCCCCGCAGATCGATTGGGAGTCGATGGTCGATCGCCGGGCGGCCCGCTTCCTGGCCCAAGGCACGGCCTTCGGACACATCGCTATGGAACAGGCGATCGCCGACGCCGGACTGGAGGCGAACGAGGTCTCCAACGAGATGACCGGCCTGATCGTCGGATCGGGCGGGCCCTCAACCCGGGCCATCGTCGAGGCCGCCGCCACCGCCAAGGAACGCGGCCCCAAGCGGATCGGCCCGTTCGCCGTGCCCAAGGCGATGAGCTCGGGGCCGTCGGCGACGCTGGCCACTTGGTTCAAGATCCGCGGCCTGAATTTCTCCATCTCCTCGGCCTGCGCGACCAGCGCCCACTGCATCGGCTCGGGCTACGAGCAGATCGCCTGGGGCAAGCAGGACGTGGTGTTCGCCGGCGGGACCGAGGAGCTGGACTGGACCCTCAGCGTCCTGTTCGACGCCATGGGCGCGATGAGCACCGGCTACAACGACCGCCCCAGCGTCGCCAGCCGGGCGTACGACAAGAACCGCGACGGCTTCGTCATCGCCGGCGGGGCCGGCATCGTCGTCCTCGAGGAATACGAGCGGGCCAAGGCGCGCGGGGCCAAGATCTACGGCGAGGTCGTCGGCTACGCGGCCAATTCCGACGGCTTCGACATGGTCGCCCCGTCGGGCGAAGGCGCGGCGCGCTGCATGAAGCTGGCCCTGAAGGGCGCCGGCGACCGCAAGGTGGACTACCTCAACCCGCACGGCACCTCGACGCCGGTGGGCGACATCAAGGAGATGGAGGCGGTCCGTTCGGTGTTCGGCGACGCCCCGCCGCTGATCTCCTCGACCAAGTCGCTGACCGGCCACAGCCTGGGCGCGGCCGGCGCCCAGGAGGCGATCTACAGCCTTCTGATGCTGAACAACGGCTTCGTCGCCGAGAGCGCCCACATTGAGGAGCTGGACCCGGCCTTCGCCGACCTGCCGATCGTCCGCGAGCGGATCGACCGGCCGCTGGAGACGGTGATGAGCAACAGCTTCGGCTTCGGCGGCACCAACGGCTGCCTGGTGATGGCCAAGGTCTGACGTCAGGTCGGCTGCACCGCCGTCCCAGATCCTCGTCTGGCCGGCCTTATGCCGGCCACTCATCCCGATGAGTCCGGCCCCCGGCAGCGGGTCGTGCCGCAGGGACAAGCCCGGCGATGACGTGAGTTAGGGGAGAGGCGGCGCCGCGCGGCCGCTTGCCCCTGCGAATTATTCGCAATAGCAATGAGGTTCCGCCGTTCTCCGGGGGGCTTCATGACTGCGCTCGCAAGGCTCCGCCGCCTCTGGCTGGACGTGCACCTGTGGATCGGGGTGGGGCTGCTGGTCCTGCTGATCCCGGTCAGCGTCAGCGGCTCGATCCTCGTGTGGCACGACCAGCTCGACCGGGCGATGTACGCCGAGCGGTATGCGGTGAGCGGTCCGCAGGCCGCGCGGCCCGCGGCCGAATACGCCGCCGCCGCCGAGCGGGCCTTCGCCGGCCGGGCGGTGCTGACCCAGATTCGCTGGCCGCAGGAGGCCGGGGATCCGGTGGTCGCCGTCGGGCGGCTGAACGGCGAGCCGGGGCCGGGCGGGCGGCCGCGCACCCTCAACGTCTGGATCGACCCGCCTACCGCCAAGGTGCTGGCGAGCGGGGAGACCTCGCGCAGCTTCACGATGGTGATGCACCGGCTGCACGGCTCGCTGATGGTCCCCGGCGTCGGCCGGAAGATCGTCGGCTGGCTCGGCTGGGCGATGACCATCTCCTGCGTCACCGGCCTGTGGCTCTGGTGGCCGCGGCGCGGCGGCTTCACGAAGGGCCTGCGCTGGCGGCGCAGCCCTTCGACCATGTTCAACCTGCACCACATGGCCGGCTTCTGGATCTGCCTGCCGCTGGCCGTGCTGTCGCTGACCGGGGTTTACATCTCCTTCCCGCAGACCAGCCGGGCGCTGTTCGGCGTCGAGCAGCCGGCCCAGCGCGGCGGTGGCGGGCCCGGCCGCTTCGCCCCGCCTGTCCCCGACCCGGAGCTGACCCTCGCCGAGGCCGTCGCACGGGCCCAGGCGGCCGCGCCGGGCGCCGCCCTGGCCTCGGTCAGCCTGCCCACCCGCGGCCAGGAGCCCGCCTGGCGGGTCCAGCTACGTACGCCCGGCGCCGAACAGCCGCGCACGGTCGAGATCGTCGACGCCACCGGCCAGGCGAAGGCGGGGCGCGGCGGCGCAGGCGGCGGCCCGGACCCGCTGTCGCGCTGGATGCGCCAGGTGCACGACGGCCACGACATGGGGCTCGTCTGGCAGGTGATCATCTTCCTGGGCGGGATCGCGCCGGCCGTCCTGGGCGTCACCGGATTCGTCATGTGGCTGCGCCGCACGCTGCGCCGCCGGCGGATCACCCGGCAGCTGGCCGGCGGCCCGGAGCCGGCGGTCAGCCCGGCGCCCGGCGAGTAGCGCCTAGAGCTCGGCCCACATCCGCAGCAGGTTGTGGTAGGCGCCGGTCAGCGTAACCACCGCCGGGTCGGCCTGACCCAGCCGCTGGCCGGCGCTCTGGATCCCGGCGTCCATGTCGAACAGCAGGGTGCGGCGGGCGTCGTCGCGCACCAGGCTCTGGATCCACAGGATGACCGAGGTCCGCTCGCCGCGCACGATCGGCTCCACCCGGTGCAGGCTCGACGAGGGATAGAGGATCAGGTCGCCGGCCGGCAGCTTCACCTCCTGGGTCCCGAAGGTGTCCTCCACCGTCAGCTCGCCGCCCTCGTAGTCGTCGGGGTCGGTCAGGAACAGGGTGGCCGACAGGTCCGCCCGGATGCGCTCGCCGCCGGGGGCGAAGCGGATGGCGTTGTCCACGTGGTTGTCGAATTTCTTGCCCGGGCCGTAGCGGTTGAACATCGGCGGGTGCAGGGCGGCGGGCAGGGCGGCCGACTGGAAGGCCGGGCTGCGGCGCAGGGCGGCGACGACGATCGCCCCGGCCTCCCGCTCGGCGGCGCTGGCCTGGGCCAGCTGCAGGTTGTCCTTGGCGAGCGCGGCCTGGAAGCCGGAGGTCTCGTTGCCGTCCACCCAGGGACCGGCGGCGATGATCCGGCGGACCGCCGCCAGCTCGTCCGGCGAGAGCACCTGTGGCACGTGCAGCATCATGGTCTGGCCCTCCGGGCTGGGCGGAAGCGAAGCGCGCCCCGCCCCGGGACAGTGGGGCGGGGCGCGACGCCGGTTCTGCTGCAGGGGAGGATCAGAACCGGTAGCTGGCGGTCAAGGTCGCGCTGCGGCCTTCGCCGGGCGTGGCCCAGCCGTTGTTGCGGCCGCGGACGTAGTAGACCTCGTCGAACAGGTTGTTGACGTTCAGCCGCAGCTCGAGATCCGGGCGCGGGCTCCAGGCGACCGTGGCCCGGTGCACCCAATAGGGCTCCGTCTCCACTAGCGGGATGGTGGTCCGCGCCGGGGGGACCGAGCCGGTGATCTGGGCGTGCTGGGTCAGGTAGTAGCGGCCCTGGTAGGTCACGCCGTAGCCGAGCTGGATTTGCGGCGTGAGGTCATAGGTGGTGAACAGGCTGAAGGCGTGGTCCGGCACGTTGGTGAGCGGGTCGCCCTTGATGAAGTCCGCACCCCGCGCGGCGTTGAAGCTGGAGGCGCCCTGCAGCACCTCGGACTCCAGCCAGGTGTAGTTGGCGAACACCGCCCAGACGTCGGTGATCTGGCCCGAGGCGCCGAGCGCCAGGCCCTGCACCCGGGCGCTGCCGTCCAGCACGTCGAACGGGACGGCGGGGTCGCCGGACGGCACCCGGTAGTTGGTCCGGTCATTGCGGAACAGGGCCGCGGTCAGCGACAGTCGCCCGTCGATGTCCCACTTGCCCCCAATCTCGATGTTCTCGGCCTCTTCCGGCGCCACGTTGCAGGTGGCGGCGGTGCAGGCGCCCTGGCTGTTCACCGTCGACTGCGAGGGCGTCTTGGAATTGGCGTAGGCCAGGTAGAGGCTGGCGTTGGGGATCGGCTTGAACACCACGCCGACGCGATAGGAGAAGAGGTCGTCCTCGCTCTTCAGCAACGGCCCGTTGCCGCTGAACACCCCGCCGGGCGCGCCGGGCGACGCCGGCCCCGCCTGCGGCCCGCCCGAGGGCAGGAAGCCGGCCGAGGTGTAGTAGCTGGTGAGGATCTCGCCCTCGTTGTGCTCCCAGCGCAGGCCGAAGTTGACCGACCACCTGTCGTTGAACTCGATGTTATCGAAGACGTAGACGGCCTGGTTGACCCGCTCGCTGTCCTGCCCGCCGGAGGGGAACAGGCCGGTGGTGGCGTTGGGCGCCCCGCCGCCGCCCCGGATGAAGTTGTACGGGCCCGTGTAGACGTGGTTCGGACTGTCGATCCGCATCGGCGGCAGGGCCACGGCCGTGCCGTTCGGGTTGCGCAGCACGCTGCCGTTGACGAGCTCGTAGGTCTCCGAGGTGAAGGCCACGCCGGCCACCAGGGTGTGCTGCGCCCCGCCGGTCGCGAACTCCCAGCGCAGGTCCGTCTGGTTGTAGAGCAGGGTGTTCTCGGTGTCCCGGTAGGTCCCGCGCGGGCCGCTCGGCTGGTAGAAGCCGGGCGCCGGGTCCGAGCCGGTGCAGGGCGTGAAGCCCGTCAGGTTCACCGCCGTCGTGGTCTGGCTCCAGGGGGCGGGCTTCAGGCCGTTGGCCAGGCAGAACACCCCTTGCGGCGGATCCACGATGGAGAGCTGCGTCACCTTCTGCCAGCGGGTCAGATTGCGCACTGAGAGGGTGTCGCTGAAGGCGTGCTCGAGGATGCCGGTGACCATGTCGATGGTCTGGTCCTGCACGTCGACGTTGCTGTAGCCGTAGTAGTTGGCCGGATCGACGCCGGGCAGCGGCCGGCCGTTGTAGAAGGGCACGCCGTACTGGGGCGTGTTCTCATCCTCCTGGTGGAAGTACATGGCGGTGAACTGGGTCGGCCCGCCCACGCCGATGGTCACCGAGGGGGCGAAGCCCCAGCGCTCGAAGGTTTCCACGTCGCGGCCGGGCGCGTCGTTGGTGTGCGCCATGGCGTTCAGCCGGACGGCGACGTTGTCCCGGACGAGGATGTTGGAATCGACGGTTGCGCGCCAGTAGTCGTCGGTGCCGACGCCCGCGCTCACGGTCGAGGAGGTGCGCGCGAACGGCCGCTTGGAGACCAGGTTGATGGTCCCGCCCACCGAACCCGAGCCCGAGTAGACCCCGTTCGCGCCGTTGTAGACCTCGATCTGCTCGATGTTGAACGGGTCGGAGCGGCTGTACTGGGCGCTGTCGCGCACGCCGTCGACGGTGATGTCGTTGTTGGCCGAGTAGCCGCGCAGGTTGATCGAGTCCCCGAAGCCGCCGCCGCCCTCGCCGGCCCCGAAGGTGATGCCCGGCACGGTGGAGAGCACGTCGCGCAGGCTCAGCAGGTTCTGCGCCTCGATCACCCCGCGGGGGATCACCGTGACGGTTTGCGGGTTCTCCAGCGGCTCGGCGGTCTGGCGGATGTCGGAGGGCTCGGCGTTGCGCCCGATCACCTCCACGTCGGAGACGGTCGCCGCCGCCTCGATCGCGCCCGACACGCCCGCGTCGTCCGCCCGCGCGGCGCCCGCCGCCAGGCTCATTGCGAGCAGACCCACGCCGGTTCCGGCCAGCCGAAGCGTCTTCGGCGACTTGATAGATGCCATCGTATTCCCTTCCCGAGCGCACACGGCTCAGCTCCCGGCAAGGGTGCTATCGCAACTGAGAATAACTCGCAACAAGAATGCGAATGGTTCGCAATCTCATTGCGGGGCGGTGACGGAGCGCCGCGTCAGGCGGCTCTCCTGTCGTCGATCAGGTCAGCTGCCGGTGAACACCGGATCGCGTTTTTCGCGGAAGGCCTGCACCGCCTCCTTGTGGTCGGCGCTCTTGCGCAGCACCCGCAGCTCGGCGGCCTGCATCCGGTCGGCGTCCTCGGGCGACAGGTCCGGCGCGCGGCTGGAGACCCGCTTGGCGGCGGCCACCGACAGCGGGGCGCGGGAGGCGATCCGCTCGGCCAGCGCCAGGGCGGCGGGCATCAGCGCCTCAGGCTCGTGCACGGCGGTGACCAGGCCGAACCGCTCGGCCGTCGCGGCATCGTGCGGCAGGCCGGTGAGCAGCATGGCCTTGGCGGGCCCCACGCCGATGATCCGGGGCAGCCGGTAGGCGCTGGCCATCAGCCCGACGTTGACGCCGGCGGCGGTGAACTTCGCCTCCGTCGAGGCGATGCGGATGTCGCAGCAGAGCGCCAGCTCGAAGCCGCCGCCGACGCACCAGCCGTTCACCGCCGCGATCACCGGCACGCGGGAGGCGTCCAGCCGCTCCAGCAGCCTCGCGAACCCGGCCAGGTCCTCGCCCTGCGGCCCGACGTCCTTGAGGTCGTCGCCCGAGCAGAAGGCCCGGCCCTTGCCGGTCACCACCAGGCAGCGGACCTCGGCGTGCTCGGCGACCTCGTCCAGCACGCCCATGAAGGTCGCCCGCATGGCGACCCCCAACGGATTCATCGGCGGATTGTCGATGGTCAGCACGCGCACGTGCTTCGACGGCGCCTCCAGGTGGACGGTCCCGCTCATGCCTTCACTTCCTCCCCGGCGCCGATCACCCCCGACGCCACAAGTTTCTCGATCTCGTCTTCGGCCAACCCCGCCTCGGCCAGCACCTGCCGGCTCGACGAGCCCAGCGGCGGCGGCCCGCGCTTCACCTCGACCGGGGTCTTGGAGAACTGCAGCGGCGTGCGGGTGAACTTGCGCCCCTCGACCTCGGCCAGCAGGCCGCGGGCCTGGATGTGCGGGTCGGTCAGGGCCTTGTCGATGGTGTTGATGGGCCCGGACGGCACGCCCACCGCCTCGAACCTGGCCATCCACTCTTCGGTGGTCGCGCCCGCCAGGACCTTCTCGATCCGCTCGGCCAGGGCGTCGCGGTTGATCACCCGCGAGCGGCCGTCGGCGAACTGCGGGTCGTCCTTGAGGGCGGGATCGCCCAGCGCCTGGCAGAACCTGGCCCACAGGCGGTCGTTGTTGACGCCCACCACCACGTGTCCGTCGGCGGTCTTCAGCGCCTCGTAGGGCGCGGCCAGCCGGTGGCGCGAGCCGTTCGGCCTGGCGACTTCGCCGGTGGAGAGGTGCAGGCCTGTCTCCCAGACGGTGTAGGCGATGGCGCTCTCCAGCAACGACGTCTCCACGTGCTGGCCTTCGCCCGTCTTCTCCCGATGGTGCAGGGCGGCCAGCACGCCCAGGGCCGCGAACACCCCGGCGTTGAGGTCCGACAGCGGCACCCCGGCGGCGGTGGGCTTGGTGGAGCCCACCTCGCCGGTGAAGCTCATGATCCCGCTCATCGCCTGGGCGATCAGGTCGAAGCCGCCGCGGTCGCGGTAGGGGCCGGTCAGGCCGAAGCCCGAGACCGAGGCGTAGATCAGCGCGGGGTTCTCGGCCGAAAGCTGCGCGTAGCCCAGCCCCATGCGGTCCAGAGCGCCCGGCCGGTAGTTCTCCACGAAGATGTCGGCGCTCTTGGCCAGCCGCTTGATCACCGCCTGACCCTCGGGCTTCGACAGGTCCACCGCCAGCGAGCGCTTGTTGCGATTGACGTAATCGAAGGCCTTGAACCGGGCCTTCGGGTGGCCCCGGGTGGTCTCCCCCTCCAGGGGCTCGATCTTGATCACGTCGGCGCCCAGGTCCGCCAGCAGCAGCGAGCACCAGGCCCCGGCGATCACGTGCGTGCAGTCGAGCACCGTCAGGCCGGCGAGCGGCGAGGCCATCAGCGTCCCTCCCGTGGGTTCTTGTCCTTGGGGGGACAGTAGCAACGGAAGTCGCCGCCCGTCTTCCCTCCCCTGACGGGGAGGGACCGCGCGCTACTCGTACCGGAGCGCGCCCACCGGCTTGGCGCGGGCGACCTTGAGCGCGTGGAAGACCACCGTGGCCCAGGCGATCAGCAGGGCCGCGCCTGCGGCCGCCGCGAAGGTCCAGGGCGCGACGTCCACGCGGTAGGCGAAGCCGTTCAGCCAGCTGTTCATGGCCATCCAGGCGACCGGCCAGGCGATCAGGTTGGCGATCAGCACCGGCTTGGTGAACTGCCAGACCAGCAGCTTGAGCACGTCGACCGAGCTCGCCCCCATGGCCTTGCGGATGCCGATCTCCTTGGTCCGCCGCTCGGTCGTGTAGGCCGAGAGGGCGAACAGCCCCAGGCAGGCGATGGAGAGCGCGATGATCGCCGCCAGCGCGATGGTCGCTCCTTGCGTCAGGGTGTCGATGTAGAGCCGCATCGTGAACTGGTCGGCGAACACCCGCAGGATGGGGCGGCCGCCGCCGTACCGCTTCCACAGCCGGTCGATCGCCGCCAGGGTCTCCGGCGTGCTCTGTCCGTCGAGCTTGACGGCCAGGGCCACCGACAGGGGCGGCTTGTGGCGGCTCATCGAGAACAGCGTCGGCTGGATGGTCGAGCGCATCGAACCGAAGGTGAAGTCGGGGGCGACGCCGATGATCTCGGAGGGCCGGGCGGTCGGGTCCCAGTCGCGGCGGTCGCGCAGCGAATCGTCCCACAGGCCGTGCCAGGAGATCGTCTTGCCGACCGCCTGCTCCGGCGAGGCGAAGCCCAGCTTGCGCATGGCCGTCTCGTTGATGACCACCGGCGGATAGGCGTCGGCCCGCTCCACGGCGTCGGACGGGCGATTGCGGTCGAAGAAGCGCCCGGCCAGGGGCTCGACGCCGAACAGCTCCAGAAGCCCGTAGTCCACACCGGCGGTCGTGATGCTGGCGCGCCGGCCGTCGACCACCACCGTGTCGGCGCCGTCCGACAGGTTCAGCGCCCCGGACTCGGCGCAGGCCGCATCCTTGACCCCGGGCAGCTTGCGCACCTCGTCGCGCATCGCCGTCAGGCAGGGCGCGGAGAAGACCAGCACCACCTGGTCGGTTTCCACCCGCATGCCTTCGTTGAGGGCGAACAGCGTCTGACGGGCGATGGTGATGGTCGCCAGGACCAGCCCGATCAGCACCGCGAACTGCACCACCACCAGCACCTGGCGCAGGCCCGCCCCGCCGACCGCCGGCGAGGCGCCCTTCAGCACCGCCGCGGGCCGGAAGGAGGACAGCACCAGCGCGGGGTAGAGGCCGGCGAGCAGGGCGGTGACGAGAAGGACGCCGGCCACGGCGGCCGCGAGCCACGGGTCGCCCAGGTAGTCGAAGCCGATCCTGCGCTGCAGAAAGGCGTTGAAGGCCGGGAGCGCGAGCTCGGCGAGGGCGACGGCGAGCACGCCCGCCAGCAGCACGTAGAGGCCGGCCTCGCCCATGAACTGCCAGAAGAGGTCGCGCCGGCTGGCGCCCGCGGCCTTGCGCACGCCCACCTCCACCGCCCGGCGCGTGGCCCGCGCCGTCATCAGGGTGACGAAGTTGATCCCGGCCACCACCACGATCAGCACGCCGACGCCGCCGATCGCCGCCACAACGGCCGGCTGCCCGGCCGGCTTGTAGGCGCCGTGCGTCGAGGGCCGCATGTGGATGTCGGCGAGCGGCACGAGGTGCAGCTTGCGGCTGACCGGGCCATTGGTGTCCCAGTTCGCCGGGATCGGCAGGCGCCGCTCCAGGAAGCTGGCCAGCCGCGGCTCCATGCTCGCGACAGACGCCCCGTCCCGCAGGCGGAAATAGGTCGCCAGCGTGTTGGTGAGCGGCCCGTTGGTCTCCTCGTACTGGGAGATCGGGCTCATGGCGTTGAGGCTCGAACCCAGGGCCTCGAACGGCAGGTGGGTGTTGGACGGCAGGTCCTCGATGACGGCGGTGACCCGCATCGGCTGGCCGTTGACGGTGAGGCTCTCGCCGACAGGGGCGTCCCGTCCGAAGTACTTGCGCGCCATCGCCCGCGTGAGCACGACGCTGTCGGGCGCCTCCAGCGCGCGGGTCAGGTCGCCGGCGACCGCCGGCAGCGGCAGCACGCGGAAGAACTCCGGATCGGCCCAGTAGAAGTTGGCTTCCGCCGCCGCCGTCTCGCCCCGGCGCACGGCCGGCGGAAAGTAGCTGTTGGTCAGCCGCGCGAGCGAGGCGACCTCCGGAAAGTCCTCCCTGAACGGGACCGCCAGCATCATCGGCGTGAAGTCGGTTTCTATCGGCCGGGCGCCCTTGAAGGCCACCGTCTGGGAGACCCGATAGACCCGCTCGTGGCCGGGGATGAAGCGGTCGAAGGTGAACTCGTCGCGTACATAGAGGCCGATCAGCATGGCCGCGGCGAAGCCGATCGCCAGCCCGGCGATGGTCACGCTGGCGTAGAGCCGGTTGCGGGTGAGGTTGCGCAGCGCCGCCGCGAGGTAGTTGCCGAACATCGCCGTCACGCCGCCAGCAGGGTTTCTGAGACGACGCGACCGTCCAGCAGGCGGATCGTCCGCTGGGCCCGGGCCGCGTGGGCGAGGGAGTGGGTCACCATCACCACCGAGACTCCGGCCAGAGCCGCATCGGTCAGCAGCGTCATCACCGCCTCGCCGTTCGCCGTGTCGAGGTTGCCGGTGGGCTCGTCGGCGAGGATGACCTTGGGCTCGGAGACCAGGGCGCGGGCGACGGCCACCCGCTGCTGCTGCCCGCCGGAGAGCTGCTGCGGCCGGTGGCGGGCCCGGTGCGCCATCCCGACCCGCTCCAGCGCCTGGGCGACGCGACGCCTGCGCTCGGCGCCGCTGACCCCGCGGTAGAGCAGCGCGACCTCGACGTTCTCGAAGACGGTCAGGTCCTCGATCAGGTTGAAGCTCTGGAACACGAAGCCCACGGCGGCGCGCCGCAGCTTGGTCAACGCCGCCTCCGAGGCGCGTGCGACGTCCTCGCCGAAGAACCAGTAGGCGCCGCTGGTGGGCGTGTCGATCAGGCCCAGCACGTTGAGCAGCGTGGACTTGCCGCAGCCGGAGGGTCCGGTGACGGCGACGAACTCGCCGGCGCCGATCTCCAGGGAGACCTCGTTGAGCGCCACAGTCTCCACCTCGCTCGTGCGGTAGATCTTGCTGACGGTGTCGAGCTTGAGCATTGCGCCCCTCCTATCGGGTCAGGCTGACCCGCCCGGCCTTTTCGAATGCGGTGTAGTCGGAGGTGATGACCCGCTCGCCGGCTCTGAGCCCGGAGAGGACTTCCACCTCGTCGGTGTTGCGGCGGCCGATCTCGACCTGGCGGCGCTCGGCCGAGCGTCCGTCCGGCGCCACGACCATCACCCACGCGCCGCCGGTGCGCTCGAGGAAGGCCCCGGCCGGCAGCACGAGCCCCGGCGCGTCGGCCCCCAGGAACAGGCGCCCGTCGAGCGCCTGGCCGGACAGCAGCCCCGGCGGCGTCGAGCCGTCGAAGGCCAGCTCGACGAAGAAGACGGAGTCCTTCACCTGTGGGTTGACCCGCGTGACCTTCAGCTTCCAGGGCCGGCCGGCGATCTCCACCTGGCCGGCCTGACCCACGCGGACGCGGTCCAGGTAGAATTCGTCGATCTGGGCCTCGACCTTGAAGCCGGTGTCGGGGACGACCTGGCCCACGCGCGCGCCGCGGTTCACGATCTGGCCGACGGTCAGCTCAGCGTCCGCCAGGCGCCCGGCCACCGGAGCGCGCAGCAGCAGCTGGTCGAGCTTGGAGCGGGTGATCTTCAGGCTCTCCTGCAGGCTGGCGAGCTCGGCCTGGATCTGCGGCAGCTGGCGGCGCATGAGCCGGACCTGGTCGGCGTTGGCCGCCGCCTGCAGCGGCTTCAGTTTCTGGGCGTAGGTGAGCTCGTCGCGTACGGCCTCGTGCTGCTCGCGGCTGACGAACCCCTTGGCGGCGAGGCTCTCGCGCCTCTTCAGCTGCGCCGACAGCCGCACGATGTCGTATTCGATGCGCGCGGCCGCCTTGTCGCCGGCCACCCGCGCGTCCTCCAGCTGGCGCTCGTAGGCCTGCAGCTGGGTGATCGACTCCACCAGCCGGCCTTCCCGGTCCAGCACCTCCAGCTCGAGGGCGGTGTTGCGGAAACGGACGATCGGCTGGCCGGCGGCGACCACGTCGCCGGACCGCGCCAGCACCTGTTCCACCTGTCCGCCTTCCAGGACGTCGAGATAGACCACATCCTTGGGCGCGACCTTGCCGCGGAACGCCGTCACATCCCGGAAGACGCCGCGCCGGACCTCGGCGACCGTGACCGTCTCGGACGGCACGCGCACGCCGGGCTTGAGGTTCGCCACCAGCCCCGCGCCGCCGGCGACCAGCGCCAGGGCCGCGGCGATCCCGCCGGCCAACATCGGCCTGCGGCGCCTCCAGCGCGGTCGCTCAACCGGGCGGTCCATCACGGCGCTCATCGCGTCCTCCTCGAACGCCAGTATCCGGCGAGGCCGCGGGAAAGAGAAACGCAGCAGAGTCAGCAGGTTATCGCGGCGACCGCTGCGCCCCGCCGGCGACGGTGTCCGGAATCGGACAGCTGCGGGCGGCGTTTTGTGGATCGGGCCGTACGCCCTAGAGTTGGCGCCCATGACCGATCGCCCCGCCGTCCTGGTCGTCGACGACGATCCCGATGTGCTGAAGGCCGCCAGCCTGGCGCTGGGGGGCGAGGGTTTCGCCGTCGATGCGGCCGCCTCGCCCGAAGCGCTGGAGGCGATGGTGCAGGCCCGCCCGTTCGCCGCCGCCCTGCTGGACATGAACTTCGCGGCCGGCGCGCGCAGCGGCGAGGAGGGTCTGGCGGGCCTGTCGCGGCTGCAGACGGCCGATCCGGCGCTGGGCGTGGTGCTGATGACCACCTACGGGGGCGTGTCGCTGGCCGTGCAGGGGCTGAAGCGCGGCGCCGCCGACTTCGTGATGAAGCCCTGGCGCAACGCCGAGCTCGCCGCCGCGGTGCGCGGCGCGGCCGAGCTGACCGCCGAGCGCCGGGCCCAGGGCGAGCTCAGCCTCGACGAACTGGAGAAGCGGGCGATCGAGCGGGCGCTGAAGGCCTACGACGGCAACATCTCGCATGCGGCCCAGGCGCTCGGCCTGACCCGGCCGGCCCTCTACCGGCGGATGGAGCGGCATGGACTTTAGCGCCAGGGGCCCGGCCGGGTTCGCCGCCGGCGTCACCCTGCGGGCGGCCGGCATCGGCGCGCTCGCCTTCGCCGCCCTCTACCTGGCCCAGAGCCGGCAGCTTTACGCCACCGCCCTGGTCCTGCTCGGGCTGGCGCTGTTGGTGGGCCTGGATCTGGCCCGCAGCATCGGCGCCGCCGACCGGCTGATGGCCCAGTTCGTCGACGGCCTGCTGGCCGAAGGCTACGAGCGGCCGACCGGCGGCGGGGCCGGCGTGCGCCGGCTCGATGCGGCCATCGCCCGGGCCCTGGCCACGCTCGACCGGACCCGGGCCGAGCGCCAGCGGCGGATCGACTACCTCCAGGCGCTGGTCGACAATGTCCAGGCCGCCGTCCTGGTGCTGGATCCGGCCGGCCATGTGGAGTTCGCCAACCGGGCGGCGCGGCGGCGGCTGGGCGAGGCGTCCGGGCCGCTGGCGGCGCTGCCCGCGCTGGGGCCGGCCGCGGGTCTGCTGGCCTCCGCCGCGCCGGGTTCGCGCGAGATCGTCACCCTCGGCGACGGCGCCCGGATGCTGGCCTCCACCGCCGGCTTCGCCGCCGAGGGCGGCGTGCGGCGGCTGATCGCCCTGCAGAGCCTGGCCGGCGACCTGGACGCGGTGGAGCTCAACGCCTGGCACGACCTGGTGCGCATCCTCTCGCACGAGATGATGAATTCGCTGACGCCGATCTGCTCGCTCGCCGAGAGCCTGGCGGCGCGCGCGGCCGACCCCGAGGCGGCCGAGGCGCTGGAGGTCATCGCCCGCCGCGGCGAAGGGCTGATGAGCTTCGTCGACCGCTACCGCCGGCTCGCCGACCTGCCGCCGGCCGCCAAGGTCCGCGTGCCGCTGTCGGAGCTGGTCGGGCGCGTCGACCGGCTGATGTCGCCCCAGATGCGGGCGGCGGGCGTGGCCTACGCCGTCGCCGCCCCCGAGGCCGGGCTGGCCGTGCAGGCCGACCCGGACCTGCTGGAGCAGGCGCTGATCAATCTCCTGAAGAATGGACTCGAGGCGGCGCGCGGCTCGCCCGGGGCCGCGGTCCGGCTGAGCTGCGCCGACGCCGGCGAGGCCGTCGCCATCGTCATCGAGGACACCGGCCCCGGCCTCACGCCGCACGACCTGGAGCGCGCCTTCACCCCCTTCTTCACCACCAAGCCGGGCGGCTCGGGCGTCGGCCTCTCGCTCGCCCGCCAGATCGCCCTGGCCCATCGGGGAAGGCTGGACTACGCGCCGGGCCGCCCCGGCGCACGCTTCACCCTGACGCTGGCGAAGGACTAGGTCAGCGCCGCGATGTCCGGCCAGCGGTAGTCGACCTCGTAAACCAGGCCGCCCGGCCCGCGGTCGGCCCTGGGCTCTTCGGCGCGGCCGCCCAGGTGTTCGTAGAAGGCCCGGGCCTTGAGATTGTCCTCCAGCACCGAGATCACGAGGCTCTTGGCGTCGTGGGCGGCGAGCGCGCGGGCGGCGTCCTGCACCAGGCGACGGCCGAGGCCTTCGCCCTGGGCCTTGCGCAGAACGTAGAGGGTGGCGATCTCGGCCTCGCCCGGCAGCCGGAAGCGGGAGGGGCCGGCCGAGCAGTAGCCGACGATCCCGTCGCGCCCCTCGGCCAGCAGCACCACGTCGTCGGGGCCGGGCTCCATCAGGGCCACGCGCCAGCGGCGGGCGTGCACGTCCTCGTTCATCGCCGCCAGGAACTGGGCCGGCAGCAGGCCCGGGTAGGTCTCGCGCCAGGACCTCACGTGCACCCGGGCGATGTCGCGAGCGTCGGAGGGGCCGGCGGGGACGATGAAGTACGACAATTGACGAACCGCCTTTCAGAAGAAGAGCTTGGCGCGTTCGGGACAACGTTCAAGGGGGCCGGGCGGCTCAATCCGCCCCTGCCGCTTTTTTCGGCGCCCTTTTCGTTGGTGACGGGTTGCGCCGGCCCCGGCGCTACCTGTCGCCCCGCACCGGAATGGGTGACAGGTAGCCGCCTGCAGCGGCAACCAGTCACCGCGCGGCGCCCCCGCGGCTCGAACCTGTTAACAACTCCTTGCCGATGGTCGCAGGGGCGGCCTGGCGGGGCTGACGGGGCGGGCGGGCGCCGCTAGCTTCCGCCGGGCATGAACGCCGCCGCTCCGCAAACCCCCGAGGCCGCGCTCGCCACTGCGGCGGCGGCCAGCCCCGTGATGGCCCAGTTCTTCGAAGCCAAGGCGCGCCAGCCCGACGCCCTGGTCTTCTTCCGCATGGGCGACTTCTACGAGCTTTTCTTCGAGGACGCCCAGAAGGCGGCGGCGGCCCTCGGCATCACCCTCACCGCCCGCGGCCAGCACGGCGGCGCGCCAATCCCGATGGCCGGGGTGCCGGTGCACGCGGCCGAGGCCTATCTCGCCAAGCTGATCCGCGCCGGCTTCAAGGTCGCCGTCTGCGAGCAGATGGAGGACCCCGCCGAGGCGAAGAAGCGCGGCTCCAAGGCGGTGGTCCGGCGCGACATCGTGCGGGTGGTGACGCCCGGGACCCTCACCGAGGACGGCCTGCTCGACGCCCGCGGCGCCAACCGGCTCGCCGCCGTGGCGGTTCGCGCCGGCCAGGCGGCGGTGGCCAGCGTCGAGATCTCCACCGGCGAGGTGGAATGTCTGGCGACCGGCCGCGACGGCCTGGCCTCGGCCCTCGCCGCCCTCGGCCCCTCCGAGATCCTGGTCCCCGACCGGTTGTTCTCGGACGAGACGGTCAGCGCGGCCTTGAAGGCCGGCGGCGGCTTCGTCCAGCCGCTGCCCTCGGCGCTGGCCGAGCCCGCGGCCTCGGAAGCCCGCCTGAAGCGGCTCTACGGCGTCGAGACCCTGGACGGCTTCGGGCAGCTCTCGGGCGCGGAAGTCGCCGCCCTCGGCCTCATCGCCGCCCATCTGGAGACCACCCAGGCCGGGCGCATGCCGGCGCTCACCGCGCCCCGCCGGGCGGGCGAAGCCGACGTCATGGCCATCGACCCGGCGACCCGGGCGAGCCTGGAGATCGAAAAGAGCCTCTCCGGCGCCCGCGACGGCAGCCTCCTGGGCGCCGTCGACCGCACGGTGACCGCCGCCGGGGCGCGCCTGCTGGCCGCGCGCCTCGCCCGCCCGCTGCTCGACCCGGCCGCCATCGACGCCCGGCTCGACGCCATCGCCTGGCTCTGCGAGCACCGGCCGCTGCGCCAGCGGCTGCGCGAGCGGCTGAAGGGCCTGGGCGACATGGCCCGGGCGCTGTCGCGCCTGGCGCTCGGCCGCGGCGGCCCGCGCGACCTCGGCTGCCTGCGCGACGGCCTCATCGCCGGCGAGGCGGCGGTGGCCTTGTTCGCCGCCGATCCGGACGCCTTGAACCCGCCGCCCGCCGAGCTGGCCAGCGCTCTGGCCGCGCTGGACCCGGCCCGCGCGCCCGAGCTCGCCCAGCTGAAGGCGCTGCTCGAGGCCGGCCTCGGCGAAGAGCTGCCGACGCTCGCCCGCGACGGCGGCTTCGTCGCACCCGGCGTGCGGCCCGAGCTCGACCAGGCCCGCGCGCTGCGCGACGACTCCCGCAAGGTGGTCGCCGCCCTGGAGGCCCAGCTGGCGGCCGAGAGCGGCGTCTCGCTGCGGATCCGCCACAACGCCGTGCTCGGCTATTTCGTCGAGGCCAGCGCCAAGGCCGCCGAGCCGTTGATGAAGCCGCCGCTGAACGCGACCTTCATCCACCGCCAGACCCTGGCCAACCAGGTCCGCTTCACCACCGTGGAGCTCGCCGAACTCGACGCCCGCATCGCCCAGGCCGCCGAGCGGGCGCTGGCCATCGAGCTGGAGACCTTCGAGGCCTGGCGCGAGGCCGCCTGCGCCGTCGCCGCCCAGGTGCAGGCCGCCGCCGAGGGGTTCGCCCGCCTGGACGTCGCCGCCGGCCTGGCCGAATGGGCCGAGGACGTGGGCGCCACCCGTCCGGTCGTCGACCGCTCCACCGCCTTCGAGGCGCAGGCCGCCCGCCATCCGGTGGTGGAGGCCGCGGTGCGCCGGGCTGGCGAGGCCTTCACCCCCAACGACTGCCGCCTGGACGGGACCGGCGCGGGCGGGCCGCGCCTGGCCATCGTCACCGGCCCGAACATGGCCGGCAAGTCGACCTTCCTGCGCCAGAATGCGATCCTGGCGGTGCTCGCCCAAGCCGGCTGCTTCGTGCCGGCGGCGAAGCTCCGCCTCGGCGTCGTCGACCGGCTGTTCAGCCGCGTGGGCGCCGGCGACGACCTGGCCCGCGGCCGCTCCACCTTCATGCTGGAGATGGTCGAGACCGCCGCCATCCTGACCCAGGCGACGCCGCGCTCGCTGGTCATCCTCGACGAGATCGGGCGGGGGACGGCGACCTACGACGGCCTGGCCATCGCCTGGGCCTGCGCCGAGGCGCTGCACGAGACCAACCGCTGCCGGGCCCTGTTCGCGACCCACTACCACGAACTGGCGGTGCTGGACGGGCGCCTGGCGCACGTCGCCAACCTCTCGCTCAAGGCCAAGGAGTGGAACGGCGACCTGATCTTCCTGCACGAGGCCGGCCCGGGGCCCGCCGACCGCTCCTACGGGGTGCAGGTGGCCAAGCTGGCCGGGGTGCCCGCCCCCGTCGTCGCCCGCGCCCGCCAGGTGCTGGAGCGGCTGGAGCGCGAGGCCGGCGCCCCGGCCCACCTGGAGGACCTGCCGCTGTTCGCCGCCGCGGTGCCGGCGGAGGAGCGTACCGGCCCCTCGCTGGTGGAGGAGACGCTGGCCGGCCTCGACGTCGACGGGATGAGCCCGCGCGAGGCGCTGGAGGCCCTCTACCGCCTGAAGGGCCTGCTGGCGTGAGCCCACGCTGCCTGATGGTCGACGTGGACGGCGTCGTCGTCCACGCCCCGGACGGCCGCCGCTGGGACGCCGACATCGAGGCGGACCTGGGGATCAGCCCGCAGGCGCTGCAGGAGAAGTTCTTCCGCGCCCACTTCCACGACATCGTCCACGGCCGCGCCGACCTGTTCGACAGGCTGGCGCCGGCCCTGGCCGAATTCGCCCCGCACGTCACCGCCCAGGCGCTGGTCGACTACTGGTTCGAGAAGGACGGCCGGCTGAACCACGCGCTGCTGGAGGCGCTCGCGCCCTGGCGCGCCGCCGGCTACGCCCTGCACCTGGCCACCGTCCAGGAGCACCACCGGGCCCGCCACCTCTGGGAAAAGCTCGCCCTCAAGGCCCGCTTCGACGCCATCCACTACGCCGCCGACCTCGGCTGCGCCAAGCCCGACCCCGCCTTCTGGGCCGCCGTCCAGCAGCGCACCGGCTACGCGCCCGCCGACCTGCTGCTCATCGACGACTCCCCGCGCAACGTGGAGTCCGCGCGCGCCGCCGGCTGGGCCGCGGTGCTGTGGGACGGGACGGAGACGCTGGACGAGGTGCTGGGGAAGGCCGCGGTGCGGCTGTGACGGACTGGCCGCACAGACCTTCCGGATCGGATTGTCTTGGGCCGCCGGCCTAAAGCCCGAACACCACCTGGCTGGCCCAGAGCAGGATCGCGGCCCAGAGCAGCAGCAGGAGGGCGAACATGCGCGCGCCGCTGGACCCGGAGCGGGTCCGTCGGGAGTCGGCCTTCTCGTAAAGCTCGAACCTGGGCATGGAGAGCCACCCTTCGCGTATGCCCCGAAGTTATGCGCCGCAGGTGAGATGCTGGTGAATCGGCAGGCTTAAGGGCGGTTAACACCCAAGGTCATTTCGTGGCGAATTCCGTGGCCTAGCGGTCGCGCGCCATCGGGCGCGGGGTTTACCATGGGCGCGGCCTGACGCGGCCCGCCGCCTTCGCCTATATCTTTCGCCAAGCGTCCCAGTCCGAAAGCCGCCCATGCCGCCCCGCCTGCGTCCCACCCGCCTCGAGTACGTCGTCGACGGGGTGAAGCTGCGCTCCCAGCTCTCGGCCGCGGCCCTGGAGGCCATCGGCGACGAGGCCGAGCAGCGCCGCCGCGCGCTGGAGATCCTGAAGTCGGCGCTGTTCCGCGGCCGGATGATCGCCAAGGAGCGGCTGGAGGCCGGGGCCGGCGGGATCGAGACCGCCCGCCTCCTCTCCGGCGTCACCGACGAGGTGATCACCGCCCTCTACGACTTCACCACCGTCCACGTCTTCCGCGCCCGCAATCCCACCGAGGGCGAGCGGCTGGCGCTGATGGCGGTCGGCGGCTACGGGCGCGGCACGCTGGCGCCGTTCTCCGACATCGATCTGCTCTTCCTGCGCCCCTACAAGCAGACCGCCCACGTGGAGCAGGTGATCGAGTACATGCTCTACGCCCTCTGGGACCTGGGCTTCAAAGTCGGCCACGCCTCGCGGACCATCGAGGAGTGCATCAAGCTCGCCCGCGAGGACTTCACCATCCGCACGGCGCTGCTGGAGAGCCGTCGGCTGACCGGCGACGAGGCGCTGGCGGAGGAGCTGAAGCGCCGCTTCCGCGCCGAGGTGGTCAAGGGCACCGGCGCCCCCTTCGTCGCCGCCAAGCTGAAGGAGCGTGACGACCGCCACGCCCGGGCCGGCGCTTCGCGCTACATGGTCGAGCCGAACGTGAAGGAGGGCAAGGGCGGCCTTCGCGACCTCAACACCTTGTTCTGGATCGGCCAGTACCTGCACCCGGCCGATGCCGAGCACGTCGAGGGCGTCCTCCAGCTGGAGATGTTCGAGCGGCGCGAGATCACCGCCTTCATCCGCGCCTTCGATTTCCTGTGGGCGGTCCGCTGCCACCTGCATTTCGCCACCGGCCGTCCCGAGGAACGGCTGACCTTCGACCTGCAGCCGGAGCTCGCCCGACGAATGGGCTACGGCGACCGGGGCGATGCGCCGGCGGTGGAGCGGTTCATGCGCCGCTACTTCCTGATCGCCAAGGAAGTGGGCGCGCTGACGCGGGTGTTCGCCGCCAAGCTGGAGTCCGAGCGCGTCAAGTCCGAGCCCAAGGGCTTCTCCCGCCTGCTGCCGGGCGCGCGGGCCAAGCGCAAGAAGCTGGACGAAGGCTTCCACGAGGAGGGCGGGCGGCTGAACATCGACGGGCCGCAGACCTTCGAGCAGGACCCCGTCAACCTGCTGCGGCTGTTCCGGCTGGCCGACCAGCGCAACCTCGACCTGCACCCGGACGCGTTCACCGCCGCCACGCGGCTCTCCGGCCTGATCAGCGCCAAGGTGCGGCGCGATCCGGCCGCGGCGAAGGTGTTCCTCGACATCCTGGCCCGCAGCCGCGACCCGCAGCGGACGCTCACCATGATGACCGAGGCGAACGTCCTGGGCCGGTTCGTGCCGGAGTTCGGCCGGATCGTCGCCCAGATGCAGTTCAACATGTACCACTCGTACACGGTGGACGAGCACACCCTGCGGGCCGTCGGGGTGATCAACGACATCGCCAACGGGCGCTTCGCCGAGGACCACCCCCTGTCGACGGCGATCATGCCGCTGATCCACGACAAGGAAGCCCTGTTCCTGGCCATGCTGCTGCACGACACCGGCAAGGGCGGGGAGGGCGGCCAGGAGCGCGCCGGCGCCCGGGCGGCGCGGACCGCCTGCGAGCGGCTGGGCCTGGACCGCCGCCGCGTGGAGCTCGTCGCCTGGCTGGTCGAGCACCACCTGGTGATGAGCGACTACGCCCAGAAGCGGGATGTGAGCGACCCGCGCACCGTCGCCGACTTCGCCAGGATCGTGCAGAGCCCCGAGCGGCTGCGCCTGCTGCTGGTGCTGACCGTCGCCGACATCCGCGCCGTCGGCCCCGGCGTATGGAACGGCTGGAAGGGCCAGCTGCTGCGCGAGCTCTACAATGCCACCGAGTCGGTGTTCCGCGGCGGCCGCGGCTCGGAGGCCAGTTCGGTGCGCCGCCACTTCGAGGTGCTGGCCGCCTCGGCGCGCGAGCGGCTGATCGCCGCCGCCCCGGAGACGGCCGACTGGGCGCGATCGATGGAGGACGCCTACTTCGCCGGCTTCACCGACGACGACATGCTGGTCCACGCCGCCCTGGCCGCCCGCGCCGAGCGGCAGCGGGGCGCGGCGGCCGACGCCCGGGTCCGCCCCGACCAGGGCGCCGCCGAGATCGTCGTCGCCGCCCGCGACCGGGCGCGGCTGTTCGCCGATCTGGCCACCTGCATCACCGCCGCGGGGGCCAGCGTGCTGGGCGCGCGGGTGTTCACCTCCAGGCTCGGCCAGGCGCTGGACGTCTTCTACGTGCAGGACGTCTCCGGCCAGCCCTACGGGGCCGACAACCCCAAGTCCCTGGCCCGGCTCGCCGAGTCCCTCGAGGCCGCCGCCCGGGGAGAGGCGACCAAGACCGAGCCCCGGCGCTTGGCCGACTTCGGCCGCGCCGCCGCCTTCGCCATCACGCCCACGGTCATGCTCGACAACGAGGCCTCGGAGACCGCCACGGTGGTCGAGGCCTCCGGCCGCGACCGGCCGGGCCTCCTGGGCGCCCTGGCCCGGGCCATCTCCGATGCGGGCCTGTCCATCGTCTCGGCCCACATCGACAGCTACGGCGAGCGGGCGGTGGACGCCTTCTACGTCACCGACGCGGTCGGCGCGAAGCTGCGCGACCCGCGCCGCATGACCGCGCTGAAGGCCCGCCTCCTCTCGGCCCTGCAGGAAGGCGAAGCCTCCCCCGCCAAGCCCCGCCCGAACCTGCAGAAGGCCCGGGCCAGCGTGGCGCGGTAGTGCTTAATCATCCGCTCATCCCGGCGCAGGCCGGGACTTGGAATGGCGGGCGCAGAAGCGGGTTCCACCTGGCGCAGCGCCGATCCAGCCACCACCAACGGCTTGGATCTGGGTCCCGGCCTTCGCCGGGTCGAACGGGGTATTGTCGGGCGCGCCCTGCGACATGACGCGATCGGCGCTCGGCCCCGCTTGACCGGGGAAACCGGCTCAGCGCAGACATTCCGCCCGTGACAGACGCCCCCGCCCGCCCGAGCCCCATCCGCCGCGGCGGAATGATGCTCCAGTCGATCATCTTCGCCGGCGGGACCATGGTCAGCCGGGTGCTCGGCTTTGCGCGCGATGCGGTGATCACCGCGGTGCTGGGCGCCAGCCAGACCATCGCCGCCGACGCCTTCTACACCGCCAACTCCTTCCCCAACCTGTTCCGGCGGATCCTCGCCGAGGGCGCCTTCACGGCCGCCTTCGTGCCGAGCTACTCGCGCAAGCTGACCGGCGACGAGGCCGACGCCGACCGCTTCGCCTCCGACGCCCTGGCCTCGGTCGCCACGGCCGCCATCGTCATCGCGGTGGTCTGCATGCTGGCGATGCCGTGGCTGATGTACGCCATTAACCCGGGCTACGTGGACGAGCCGGCCAAGTTCCGGCTGGCGATCGTGCTGACCCAGATCACGATGATGTACCTGCCGTTCATCGTGATCGCCTCGCTGTTCGCCTCGGTGCTGAACGCGCGCGGCCGGTTCGCCGTCTCGGCCCTCTATCCGACCATCCTCAACATCGCCAACCTCGCCGCCGTCCTGCCCCAGAAGGAACCGGTGGCGGCGGCCTACGCGGCCTCCATCTCGGTGCTGGTCGCGGGCCTGCTGCAGGCCTCCATCGTCTGGTGGTTCGCCCGTAAGACCGGTGCGCGGATCCGCATCGTCCGCCCGCGCCTGACGCCGGAGATGAAGCAGCTGATCCGCATCGGCGGGCCCAACGCGCTCTCCCAGAGCGCCACCCAGGTGAACATCTTCATCACCGGCATCCTGGCCTCGCAGGTGGCCGGCGGGCGCACCTGGAACGAGGTCGCCGCGCGGCTCTACCAGCTGCCGCTCAGCCTGGTGGGCGTGGCGATCGGCGTCGCCCTGCTGCCCCGGCTCGCCCAGGCGCTGCAGCGCAAGGACCACGACGAGGCGCAGGGCTCGATGGACCTGGCGATGGTGTTCGCCCTGGCGCTAAGCCTGCCGGCCGCGGCGGCGCTCGTCTCCATCCCCTTCTTCCTGATCGACGGCCTGTTCACCCGCGGTGAGTTCCTGGCGGCCGACTCGGCCGGCGCGGCGACCCTGCTGCTCCACTTCGGCTGGGGCGTGCCTGCCTTCGTGCTGCTGCGCATCCTGCAGCCGGCCTTCTTCGCCCGCGACGATACGAAGACGCCGATGAAGTACAGCCTGATCTCGGTGGCGGTGAACATCGTCCTGGGGGTCTCGCTGTTCCCGCTGATCGGCCTGGCCGGCATCGCGGTGGCCACGAGCACGGCCGCCTGGGTCAGCGTGCTGCAGATGGCGGCGGCGCTCTGGCGGCGGGACGTCTACCGCCCCTCCAGGCAGGCCATGTCGAAGATGGCGCGGATCACCGCCGCCAGCGTGATCATGGGCTTCGCCCTCGCCGCCGCCTCCTACTTCCGGCCGGTCTATGAAGCGCCGCTGCACGCGGTGCTGGAGCACGGCGCCAAGGAGATTTCGCTGGTCGTCGTCTGCGGCCTGGGCGCGCTGCTGTACGCAGTGCTGCTGTTCGCCTTCGGCGGCGTGACCCTCGCCGAGGCCCGCACCGCCTTCAAGCGCCGCAAGGGCGAGGCCGCCGCCGCCCCGCCTGCGGACTTGTCCTGACGGCCCGTTCGGCATAGGACCACGGTCATGGCTCGTACGGTCAACAGCTGGCGATGGCGCCGCGGCTAAGCCGCCCCTACAGCCCTGCGCGGCGACGCGCCCGTACCTGATCTTTCGAAGCGAAGCCTGATCCCATGACCGACCAAGCTCCCGCCCCCTATGCGGGGCCGACGCGCGTGATCTCCGGCGTGCAGTCCTCCGGGGCCCTGCACCTGGGCAACTATCTCGGCGCGCTGGTGAAGTTCGCCCGCCTGCAGCACGAGATGGAGACCTTCATCTTCGTCGCCGACATGCACTCGATCACGGTGTGGCAGGAGCCGGCGAAGCTCGCCGCCCAGACCCGCGAGATCGCCGCCGCCTACCTGTCGGCCGGCCTCGACCCGAAGGTCGCCACCATCTTCCCGCAGTCGGCGGTGCCGGCTCACGCCCAGCTCGCCTGGATCTTCAACTGCACGGCCCGCCTCGGCTGGCTCGACCGGATGACCCAGTTCAAGGAGAAGGCCGGCAAGCACAAGGAGCGCGAGAGCGTCGGCCTTTACACCTACCCGGTGCTGCAGGCGGCCGACATCCTGCTCTACAAGGCGACCCACGTGCCCGTCGGCGACGACCAGAAGCAGCACCTGGAGCTGACCCGCGACATCGCCGGCAAGTTCAACCACGACTACGGCGTGCCGGGCTTCTTCCCGCTGCCGGAGCCGGTGATCCAGGGGCCGGGCGCGCGGATCATGTCGCTGCGGGACGGCAAGGTGAAGATGAGCAAGTCGGACCCCTCCGACTACTCGCGCCTGAACCTCACCGACGACGCCGACGCCATCGCCCAGAAGATCCGCAAGGCCCGCACCGACCCGGACCCGCTGCCGGAGAAGCTCGAGGACCTGGAAGGCCGGCCCGAGGCCCAGAATCTCGTCAGCATCTACGCCGCGCTCTCGGGCCGGACGTCCGAGCAGGTGCTGGCCGAGTTCGCCGGCCAGGGCTTCGGCGCCTTCAAGCCCGCGCTCGCGGACCTTGCGGTCTCGGTGCTCGGTCCGGTGTCGGACACGATGCGGCGCTATCTCGCCGACCCCGCCGAGATCGACCGCATCTTCGCCGCCGGCGCCGAACGGGCCCGCGACGAGGCCGCGCCGGTCCTCGCCGAGGTGAAGAAGATCGTCGGCTTCTGGGGCTGATCTTCTCCGCGCGGAGGGGGAGGGAAGCCTTGCCGAACGGCGCGGCTTCGCTCACCGTCCGGCGCCATGACGCAGCGCAAGTTCCTGGTGATCGCCGACGATTCGCCTGAGTTCCAGGCGGCGCTGCGCTTCGCCTGCCGCCGGGCTCGCTCGACCGGCGGGCACGTGGCCCTGCTGCGGGTCATCGAGCCGGCGGTGTTCGAGCACTGGAGCGGCGTGCGCGAGGAGATCGAGCGCCAGGCCCGCCAGGAAGCCGAGGCCGTGCTGCAGAAGATGGCCGAGTTCGTGATCGCCGAGACCGGCCATCCGCCCGAGTTCATCATCAAGCACGCCGACAACACCCGCGCGGCCCTGCGCCAGGTCGTGGCCGACGACCCGGACATCAAGATCCTGGTGCTGGCCGCCGCCGTCGGCGGCCGCGGCCCCGGCCCGCTGGTCGCCTCGATCGCCAAGGAAGGCGTGCGGTGGGGCGCCCGCAAGCTCCCCGTCACGGTGGTGCCGGGCGACCTGACCGACGAAGAGATCGAGGATCTGGCGTAAACCCTCCCCGTCATCCCGGCCGAAGCGACGCGCAGTGCCGGGACTGAGACGAGCGGCGGCGGGGGACCTCTGGAGCCCGGATCGGCCGTGCGGCCGTCCGGGATGACGAGAGAGCTTAGCCCGCCAGCCTGGCCGTCAGCGCGTCGAGCACCAGCCGCCCGGCGGGCGTGGCGCGCAGGCGTTCGGGGTCGTCGTCGGCGATGAGGCCGGCCTCGGCGAGCTCAACGACCCGCGGGTGTCGAGGCGAGAGCTCCAGCGCCGCCAGTTCGCAGTAGGGCACGCCCTCGGCGATCCTCAGGCCCAGCAGCAGCCGCTCCTCGGCCGCGTCGACGGGCGAGAGCGCCTCCCGGCTGGCGAAGCCCAGTCCGGTCTTCTGCACGGCGGCGATGTAGTCGGCGGGCCTGGCCTGGGCGAGGGTCGCCTCGCGGCCGTCCTCGGTGGCGATCCGGCCGTGGGCTCCGGGGCCGGCGCCCACATAGTCCCAGCCTCGCCAGTAGACGAGGTTGTGGCGCGAGCGGGCGGCCTCGCCGCGGGCGTGGTTGGAGACCTCGTAGGCGGTGAAGCCGGCGGCCTCCAGGACCTCCTGTGTGGTTTCGAAGAGTTCGGCGGCGAGGTCGGGGTCGGGCGGGGTGAAGCGGCCGCGGCGCACGGCGCGGTCGAAGGCCGTGCCGGCCTCGATGGTCAGCTGGTAAGGGGACAGGTGCTCGGCGCCGAGCGCGACCGCTTCGAGCAGCTCGGCTCGCCAGGCCGCGGCGGTCTGGTCGGGCCGCGCGTAGATCAGGTCGAGCGACAGGCGCGGGAAGGCGCGCGCCGCGGCCTCGGCGGCCCGCCGTCCGGCCGCCGCGTCGTGGTTGCGGCCGAGGAAGGCGAGCGCGTCGTCGTCCAGGGCCTGCAGCCCGAGAGAGAGGCGGCCGACGCCGGCCTGGGCCAGCGCCTCGAACCGCGCCGCCTCGGCGTCGGTGGGGTTGGCCTCCAGGCTCACCTCCAGATCGGGCGCCGGGGTCCACAGGCTGCGGGCCAGCGCGATCAGGTCGGCGACCGCCTGCGGGTCCATCAGCGAGGGCGTGCCGCCGCCGAAGAACACCGAGACCAGCTCCCGCGGCCCGGTCAGCGCCGCCTGGGCCTTCAGGTCCTCGCCGATGGCGGCCGCCAGGGCGGCCTGTTCGCCTTCGCGGCCGCGGTCCTTGAAGACGTTGAAGTCGCAGTAGGGGCAGATGCGCGCGCAGTAGGGCCAGTGGATGTAGACCCCCAGCGGCGGGGCGGGGGTCACAGCAGGGCGGCCTTGAGCTTCTCGAAGGCGAGCGCGCGGTGGCTCATGGCGTCCTTTTCGGCGGGGTCCATCTCGCCGAACGTCTCGCGCCGGCCCTGCGGCAGGAAGATCGGGTCGTAGCCGAAGCCGCGGGTCCCGCGCGCCGGGAACACCAGCGTCCCGTCCAGCCGCCCCTCGACCACCACCGCCGGCCCCTGCGGCCAGGCGACGGCGAGCGCGCAGGTGAACCAGGCCGAGAGGTCCTCGCCCTCGGTCGCCTCCAGCCGTTCCTCGACCTTGCGCATGGCCAGCGCGAAATCTTTGGTGGGCCCCGCCCAGCGCGCCGAGTGGACGCCCGGCGCGCCGCCCAGGGCGGTCACCGACAGGCCCGAGTCGTCGGCCAGCGCCACGAGCCCGGAGGCGTCGGCCGCCGCCCTGGCCTTGATCAGGGCGTTGCCGACGAAGGTGGTCTCGGTCTCGTCGGGCTCGGGCAGGCCGAGCTCGCCGGCGGTCACCAGCTCGAAGCGGTTCTCCAGGATCGCTGCCAGCTCGCGCGCCTTGCCCGGATTGTGGGTGGCGACGACGATCTTCTGGCCGGTGGGCAGGGTCAGGGGCATGGGGCGGGTTCTAGCGCCGGGCGGGCGGCGCGTCACAACCAAAACCGCTCATCCCGGCGGAGGCCGGGACCCAGAATGGCGGGCGCAGAAGCGGGCTCCACCTGGCGCAGCGCCCATCCAGCCACCGCTCGCGCATTGGATCTGGGTCCCGGCCTTCGCCGGGATGAGCGGGCTGAGAGGGGGCGCTTCGCAAGGGAGGAAGGAAGTGGCGATGCACCTGAGCTTTCTCTACCCTTCCGCTTCGCGCGCGCCGTGGCCGCGCTTGGCGAATGACCGGAGAGAAGATGCGCGCCCTGGGGCCGGGCTCGGTGTCGAGCTTCCTGAAGACCATCCTCGACGTCGTCTATGTGGCGCTGTGGATCGGCCTAGGCGTCCTGGCGCTGATCACCCTGCTGGCGGTGCTGCTGTCGTTCAACCCGGAGATCCTGTCGGACGTGGTGTTCCGCTCGGCCAACGGCGAGGAGATCTCCAATCGGGGCATCCTGGTGGTGGGTCCCCTGATCGCCTGGACGCTCTACGTCGCCGCGGTGCTGGTCATCGTCGAGCGGGTGAGGAAGATCTTCACCACCCTGACCGCCGGGGACCCCTTCCATCCCGACAACGTCACGCGGCTGCGGGTCATCGGCCTGATGCTGGCCGGCCTGGAGCTTGGCCGGTACGCCTTCTGGGGCCTCTCGGCCTGGCTGCTGCCGGGCCAGCAGGAGATCGATTCCGGCTTCTCGCTGACCGCCTGGTTCTCGGTGCTGGTGGTCTTCGTCCTGGCCGAGGTGTTCCGCGAGGGCGCCCGGCTGCGCCGCGAAGCCGAGCTGACCATCTAGCCATGGGCGTCCGCATCCTCCTCGACAAGGTGCTGTTCGAGAAGCGCATGTCGCTGGCCGAGCTCGCCGACCGGGTCGGGATCACCCAGGCGAACCTCACCCTTCTAAAGGCGGGCAAGGCGCGGGCGATCCGCTTCTCGACCCTGGCCGCCCTGTGCCGCGAGCTCGACTGCCAGCCCGGCGACCTCCTCCAGTACGAGCCGGGCTACGTCGAAGCGCCGGACGACGAGGCCTTCTAGCTCCCCGATTTGCACTGCGGCGAAGATTCTCACCGCCGCGTGATGTTGCAGCGCGACAACAGCCGCGCGCCTTCGTGTGCGCCGCACCCATGCGCCTTGAATTGTTTACCTTCGAGGCCTATATGCGCCGCAACATATTTGCACGAGAACAAGGATCAGCGTCATGCTCGCCGCCTTTGAACGCGCCATCGAAGTCCTCCTGGCCCCTCTGGCCAAGGAACTGGCTCGTCTTCCGGAAGCCGCTCAGCGCGGCATCTTCCTGCCCTACTAAGGTCGGGAAATCGGGCGCGGGCGGCTGCCAGACCCTGTCCCGATCGGCTCGAGCCGATCGGGATGAACAGGGTCGTCGCCTTTGATGAGAGCCCTTCCTGTCCACTCACGATGATCCATCGTGAATGGGAAGGGCTCTAGCCGCCCGCCGCCTGCCTTTGCAGATCGCAGAGGTCCGCGATCCCCTTGCGCGCAAGGGAGAACAGGGCCTCGAACTCGGCCTGGGAGAAGCCGCGCTTCTCCCCCGTGGCCTGGATCTCCACGATGTCGCCGGTCCCCGTGAGGACGAAGTTGGCGTCCGCCTCGGCGGTGGAGTCCTCCTCGTAGTCGAGGTCCAGCACCGGGGTCCCCGAGAAGATCCCGCAGCTCACCGCCGCGACCTGGTCCAGGATCGGGTCCTTGGCGATCACCCCTTCTTCCAGCAGGTAGCGCGTCGCCAGCCGCAGCGCGACCCAGGCGCCGGTGATCGCCGCCGTCCGCGTGCCGCCGTCCGCCTGGACGACGTCGCAGTCCAGGGTGATCTGCCGCTCGCCCAGCGCCTTCAAGTCCACCACCGCCCGCATCGAGCGCCCGACCAGCCGCTGGATCTCCTGCGTCCGGCCGGACTGCTTGCCCTCGGCGGCCTCGCGCCGGCCGCGGGTGTGGGTGGCCCTCGGCAGCATGCCGTACTCGGCCGTCACCCAGCCCTGGCCGCGCCCGCGCAGGAAGCCCGGCACCGTCTCGTCGACGCTGGCGGTGACCAGCACCTTGGTGTGGCCGAAGCTGACGAGGCACGAGCCCTCGGCGTAGCGGTTGACGCCGGTTTCCAGCGTCACGGGGCGCAACATGTCAGGCGCGCGCTCGGATGGGCGCATGGAAGGACCTCTCGCATCGGGCGGCGGCTTGCGCCGCGGAAGCGGGCGCTTATCCTAATTCACAAGAGTTTCGTCCATGGGCGATCAGGACCGACCATAACCGAAGTGACCAGCCCTCTGCTTTCCCGCGGGCCCTCGTTGGCCGAACTGGACGAGCGGGCGCGCGATATCTTCCGTCGGATCGTCGAGACCTATCTGGAGACGGGCGAGCCCGTCGGCTCGCGAACCATCTCCCGCGGCGGCGTCCACCTCTCCCCCGCTTCGATCCGCAACACCATGCAGGACCTCACGGCGCTCGGCCTTCTCGGCGCGCCGCACATCAGCGCCGGGCGGCTGCCCACCCATGCGGGCCTTCGGCTGTTCGTCGACGGCCTGCTCGAGGTCGGCGACGTGGGAGCCGACGAGCGGCGCGACATCGAGGCGCGCCTCAGGTCGCACGGCCGCAACCTCGAGGAGGCGCTGAACGAGGCCAGCGCCATCCTCTCCGGCCTGGCCGGCGGGGCGGGCGTCGTCGTCACGCCGGTGCGCGACGCTGGGGTCAAGCATGTGGAGTTCGTGGCGCTCGGCGGCGACCAGGCCCTGGCGATCATGGTCTTCGAGGACGGGGCGGTGGAGAACCGGCTGATGCGGCTGACCGCCGGCGTCACCCCCTCGGCGCTGCAGGAGGCCTCCAACTTCCTGAACGCCCGGCTGCGCGGGAAGACGCTGGGCGAGGCCCGCGCCGAGGTGCGGGGCGAGCTGGACCGCGCCCGCCAGCAGCTCGACGAGACCGCCGCCCGGCTGGTGGAGGACGGCCTGGCCGCCTGGGGCGGCGGCGATGCGGCCGAGCGGGCGCTGATCGTGCGCGGCCGCGCCAATCTCCTGGGCGATCCCCAGGCGCTGGCCGACCTCGAGCGGGTGCGGATGCTGTTCGACGACCTGGAACAGAAGGAGCAGCTGATCGGTCTTCTGGACAACGTCCGCGAGGCCCAGGGCGTGCGGATCTTCATCGGCGCCGAGACCCAGCTCTTCTCATTGTCCGGTTCCGCCGTGATCGCCGCACCCTATATGACGGGCGACCAGCGGGTGTTGGGCGCGATCGGCGTGATCGGGCCGGCCCGCTTGAACTATGCCCGGGTCATCCCGCTGGTGGACTACACCGCCCGCGTGCTTGGCCAGGTGATGAACTTGTAAAGGGTGACGATGACCGACGAAACGACGCCGGCCGAAGAGAACATCGATCCGGTGCTGGCCGACGCCGCCGCCGACGAGCTGGAGGCGCTGCGCGCCGAGAACGCGGCCCTGAAGGACCAGGCGATGCGCTACGCCGCCGAGGCGGAGAACACCCGCCGCCGGGCCGAGCGCGAAGCCAACGATGCGCGCGCCTACGCGATCCAGAAGTTCGCCCGCGACCTGCTGGGCGTCGCCGACAACCTCTCGCGCGCCATGGCCGCCGCGCCGACCGAGGACGCCGATCCGACCGCCGTGAAGAACTTCGTGGTCGGCGTGCAGATGACCGAGAAGGAGCTGCAGGCCGCCTTCGAGCGCAATGGCCTGAAGAAGGTCGACCCGCAACGCGGCGAGAAGTTCGACCCCCACCTGCACCAGGCGATGATGGAACAGCCCGCCGACGACGTGCCGGGCGGCGCCGTCATCCAGACCATGCAGTCCGGATACGAGCTGTTCGGCCGCATCGTCCGGCCGGCCATGGTCGTGGTCGCCGCCAAGGGCTCGGGCCAGGCCGCCTCGCCGCCGCCCGCCGCCGGCGCCCAGCAGCCCTACGCCGCCAACGACGAGGACGAGGCCGGCGGCAGCGTGGATACGCGGGCGTAAGCCCCCTCCACCGCCTTCGGCGGTCCCCCTCCCCCCAGAGGGGGAGGAGAAGAGCAGAGCCGCCACCTCGATTCTCCTCCCCCTCTGGGGGAGGGGGCCCACGCGCAGCGTGCACGCGCGTTGCCGCACTGCACCGCCCCCCTCTTCCCCAGCCCCGCTTTTCAGCTAATGTCGCAAGTCCCTTCCACGTCGGGGGTTTGGCGCGCCGAGAGCGGCTGCGCGGGAGTGCGGACGAAGACATGAAGCTGACGATCGAGCGAGCGGCGCTCTTGAAGGCCCTTGGCCACGTTCAGAGCGCCGTGGAGCGACGCAACACGATTCCGATCCTGTCCAACGTGCTGCTCAGCGCCGAGCGCGACAAGCTCAGCTTCTCGGCCACGGACCTCGACATGGAGATCATCGACGAGGCGATGGCCCAGGTCGACCAGCCCGGCCAGATCACCGCCCCGGCCCACACCCTCTACGAGATCGTCCGCAAGCTGCCCGAGGGCGCGGACGTCACCCTCAGCTTCACCGGCGAGGATCCGCGCCTGACGGTCGCCGCCGGCCGCTCGCGGTTCAACCTGCCGGTGCTGCCGGCCGGCGACTTCCCGGTGATGAGCTCCGATGGTCTCTCCGGCCAGGTCGGGGTCGACGTGAACGAGCTCATCCGGCTGATCGACAAGACCCGGTTCGCCATCTCCACCGAGGAGACGCGCTACTACCTGAACGGCCTCTACCTCCACACGGTCAACGACAACGGCATCGCCAAGCTGCGCGCCGTGGCCACGGACGGCCACCGCCTGGCGCTGGCCGAGATGCCCGCGCCCGAGGGCACGGCCGGCGCGCCCGGCGTGATCGTGCCGCGCAAGACGGTGGCCGAGGCCCGCCGGCTGCTGGACGACGCCGGCGAAAGCGTCGACCTGCAGGTCAGCCCGCAGAAGGTCCGCTTCGAGTTCGGCCGCGCCGCCCTCACCTCCAAGGTGATCGACGGCTCCTTCCCCGACTACGGCCGGGTCATCCCCAAGGACAACAACCGGGTGATGATGGTCGACAACAAGCTGTTCGCCGCCGCCGTCGACCGGGTCGCCACCATCTCCGCCGAGAAGAGCCGCTCCGTCCGCATGGCCATCGAGCCCGGCCGCGTGGTGCTGACGGTCCGCAACATGGAAGCCGGCCAGGCGGTCGAGGAGCTGGAGATCGACTACACCGGCGAGCCCTTCGAGCTCTCCTTCAACGCCCGCTACCTGCTGGACGTCACCGACCAGATCAGCGGCGAGGCCGCCGAGTTCCGCTTCGGCGGCCCCAACGACCCGGCCCTGGTGCTCGACCCGGTCGATCCGGACGTCCAGTACGTCCTGATGCCGCTCAGGGTTTAGGCCGCTAGGCCGGCGGCCGCGTCTCGCCGGACCTGGGGGCTGGCTGGGTGGGCGTGCAGGCGTGAGATTCGCAGAACAACCGCCCAGCTTCCATTCGGATGAGGTCGGAATAGTAGCCGGTGATCTGCTCGCGTCTGCGAGTCGCATCCAATCCCCCCTCGATACGAGCCTCGGGGGACCGGAGGAAGTCGCGGACCTGCTGGAGGTCCGCCGCGCTCAGCTTTGCGGCATAGGCCTGCGCCACGCGTGAGACGACTTGCGGCCACTCCGCCCTGGCGGCCGCGCGCACGGCGTCGAGCGCCGCTGCACGTTGGGACGGACCGGTTCGTGTGACGTCGGCATCGAGCAATGTGGTCGCTTGCTGCACGATCCAGGTCTCCAGGCCACGTCCGGCGAGCGCAAGTTCGGCGACCTCGAAGGCCAGCGGGATGCCGTCGGGGAGCGTTGCCGGTGTCGCGCGCGGAGATGGCGCTGGGGGTTGGGCGGGGAATGGAATGACGAAGCTCACCGTCTCGCGAGCGGCGCCTTGCGAAAGGAGCGCCTGATCGATCTTGAAATAGGGCGCGAGCTCCATGGCCGCCGCGCCAAAGCCAAGGCCCGGGGGCGTTTCCCCACGCACCACGCAGCTCTGGGGCGTTCCCGTCGCGTCGATCCGGCACTGAAGCCGCACGTAGCCGCCGATTTGCAGGATGAGCGCAAGTTTAGGCTGCTCCAGAGCCAGATGCTCGAAGCTCGGGAGCTGGGTCCACGCGGGGTCGACGATCTGAGCGTCTGACTTGCCTGGGTCGATCTCGAGCATGTCGATCGCGCAGAGATACCTGGAGCAGTAGTCGGTCCGGGCTCGTCGCGAGATCTGCGAAATGTACTCCTGAGTGATCTCCCCCCAGGAGACGAGCGGGAGACCGTCGAGTTCGAGCCAGGCGCGGCCGGCGGACGTCTTGGCGAACTTCGCCAGCCCCCGCAGTTCAGGCTCTTCGTAGCTGGCGGCGAGCTCGGCGATCTGCGCCTCCGTCCACTGGGGCGCGAACCGCTGGGCGGCGTTCGTGAACGCCTGCTTGGCGGCGGCGAGGACCCCGGGATCAAGCTGTTGGCTCGCCATCGCGGCCGCCTCGGCCTCACCCCACTTCACCCACATCGCGGTGTGTTCTTCCGCTGGCCCCATCATCGATCTGGCGGCCTCCAGTCTGGCGGCTGAGACCGGGGTCGGTTTCGCCGGAGGGGCGTCAGGCGGCGGCAGGGTGAAACGAATGGGTATTCTGACGGTGCCGCCCGCGACCGGTTCTCCGTTCACCGTCTTCGGCTTCATGCGGAAATGCTCGGTCAGTCGCAGGGCGCCCGCGCCGAACCCAAGGCCGGCCGGGGCTTCGCTCACCACGCTGCACTTCTCAAGCAACCCCATGGCGCTCACCACGCAGGAGACCGTGGCCGCTCCCTGGATGAGAAGCTTCTGCGCCGCCGTAGGGAAGGCGTCGGCCATCAGCTCAGCGTTGGGCTTCGCCGCCCAATCGGGATTGGTGATGACCCGAGGCTGCGCCGCCGCCGCGGACGCTGCGACGAGGCCCGCGGAAACCAGGAACAGAAATGTACGCATGCCAGCACCCCCTCCACAGCGTAGCCGTGCAGCCTGCGGTGGCAAGCCTGCCGTCGCGCAAGCGGCCGGGAGGCGGTATTCAGGCATGATGAAGCTTGCTCCTCTCGCCCTCGCCGCTGCTCTAGCGACCCTCGCCGCCCCGGCCCTCGCGCAACCCGCCGTCACCACCCGTGAGGTCGGGACGCTGGTGATGGAGAACGTGCCAGAGACCCCGCCGGAGGTGCGCGAAAGGCTCCGGCGCTACCAGAACGCCCGCTCCGCCGGCTTCCGGGACTGGCTGGCGGACGGCTCGATGCTGATCACCACGAGGTTCGGCCAGACCAACCAGCTGCACCGGGTCTCGGCCCCGCTCGGCGCGCGCACCCAGCTGACCTTCTTCGACGAGCCGGTGTCGGGCGCCGTGGCCCAGCCGGGCGCGCCTGGGCGGTACGTGTTCAGCCGCGACACCGGCGGCGACGAGTACTTCCAGGCCTACGCCGCGGACCTGGCGGGCGGCGAAGTGCAGATCACCGAACCGAAGACGCGTAACCTGGCGCTGGTCTTCTCCAAGGACGGGCGGCGCCTGGCCTGGAGCCGGGTGACGCCGGGCTCGGGCGACTACGACATCATGCTGATGGAGGCGGGCGATCCCGCCACCCGCCGCGTGGCGCACGAGGGGACGGGCGCGATGTCGCCGGTGGCCTTCTCGCCGGACGGGACCAAGCTGCTGCTCGACCGCTACATCTCGGTCCAGTCCTCCAAACGCTACGTCCTGGACCTGGCGAGCGGCACGCTCGCCGAGATCAATCCGTCGAAGACCGAGATCGCCTACACGGACGGCGAGTTCACCGCCGACGGGCGGGCGGTGCTGATGATCTCGGACGAGGGCTCCGAGTTCGCCCGGCTGGTCCGCTTCGACCTGGCCGACGGGCGCAAGACCACCATCGCCGAAGCGCGCGGCTGGGACATCGAGGGCTTCGACCTCTCGGAGGACGGCCGGCTGCTGGCCTATTCGGTCAACGAGGACGGCCGCTCCAAGGTGACGCTCGCTCCCCTCGGCGGCGGGGCGGACCTGGCGCAGCCGCAGCTGCCCACCGGCGTGCTCACCGCCTTGCGCTTCTCGCCCGACGGACAGCGGCTGGCCATCGGCCTCAACACGTCCACCTCGCCGGCGGACGTCTTCGTGTGGGACCTGGCGCAGGCGCGCCTCACCCGCTGGACCGAGAGCGAGCTGGGCGGCCTGGACCGCGCGGCGATGGTCGAGCCCTCGCTGATCCGCTTCCGCTCGTTCGACAAGCGCCAGATCCCGGCCTGGGTCTATCGGCCCAAGGCGGCGGGCGGCGGCAAGGCGCCGGTGATCGTCTCCATCCACGGGGGACCGGAAGGCCAGGACCGGCCGGGCTTCAATCCCACCTACCAGTACTGGGTGAACGAGCTCGGGGCGGCGGTGATCGCGCCCAACGTCCGCGGCTCAACCGGGTACGGCAAGACCTACGTCGCCCTCGACAACCGCGAGAAGCGCCAGGACTCGGTGAAGGACATTGGCGCGCTCCTGGACTGGATCGCGGCCCAGCCGGACCTGGACGCCAGCCGAGTGGTGGTCACCGGCGGCTCCTATGGCGGGTTCATGACGCTGGCGAGCCTGGCCGCCTACAACGACCGCATCGCCGGCGCCATCGACAGCGTCGGCATCTCCGACTTCGAGACCTTCCTGAAGAACACCGAAGGCTACCGGCGCGACCTGCGCCGCGCCGAGTACGGCGACGAGCGGGACCCGAAGATGCAGGCCATCTTCCGCCAAATCTCGCCGATCCACCTGACCGACCGGATGAACAAGCCGCTGTTCGTCATCGCCGGCTACAACGACCCGCGGGTGCCCTGGACCGAGGGCCAGCAGATCGTCCGCAAGGTGCGCGAGAACGGCGGCGAGGTCTGGTGGATGATGGCCAAGGACGAGGGCCACGGCTTCGCCAAGAAGCACAACCGCGACGCCCTGCGCGAAGCCGAGACCCTGTTCCTGAAGAAGGTGTTCGGGCTGCCGTAGCGCTCCCCCTCCGGGGGCGCATCTGGTAGAGCCTCCCGGTGCGGACCGCGCTCGCCTCCCTCACCCTCACCGACTTCCGTTCCTATGAGCGGGCGCACGTCGAGATCGGCGGGCGGGCGGTGTGGCTCGTGGGGCCGAACGGGGCGGGGAAGACCAATCTCCTGGAGGCGGTCAGCCTGCTGACGCCGGGCCGTGGCCTGCGCGGCTCGAGCCTCGCCGAGGTGGGCCGGCGGATGCCGGGCGAGGCGGTGGGCCGGGCCTGGGCGATCTCGGCGGTGGTGGAGCAGGCGGGCGAGCCGGTCAGGCTCGGCACCGGCGTCGAAGCGCCCGGCGCTGCGCGGCGGCTGGTGCGGCTGGAGGGCGAGACGGTTCCGCCCGGGCGGCTGGCCGACCACCAGCGGCAGGTGTGGCTGACGCCGGCGCAGGACCGGCTGTTCCTGGAGGGCGCGGCCGAACGCCGGCGCTTCTTCGACCGGCTGGTGTTCGCCGCCGAGCCGCTGCACGCGGCCCACGCCTCGGCCTACGAGCGGGCCCAGCGCGAGCGGATGCGGCTGCTGACCGGCGACGAGGCGCCGGACCCGGCCTGGCTCTCGGCGCTTGAGGCGCGGATGGGCGAGGCCGGCGCCCTGATCGCCGCGGCCCGGGCGCGGACGCTGTCGGCCCTGCAGGCCGAGATCGACACCCGCGGCGAGCGGCCGTTCCCGCAGGCGCGGCTGTCGCTCACCGGCGAATGGGAGATGATGGCGGCGGCAGGGGAGGGCGTCGACGCCATCGAGCCGAAACTTGTGGCCGCGCTGGCCGCCGCGAGGGGCCGCGACGCCGCCGCCGGACGCTCCCTGACGGGTCCGCACCGGGGCGATCTGGAGGTCATCCACGCCGAGAAGGACCGGCCTGCGGCCGAGTGCAGCACCGGCGAGCAAAAAGCGCTGATTTTGAACCTGGTTTTGGCCCAGGCGGCCCGTCTTTCAGGTGCAGAATCAGCGCCAGACCCTATATTATTGCTGGACGAAGTCGCAGCGCATCTGGACCGCCGCCGGCGGGGCGCGCTGTTCGACGAAATTCTGGCGCTCGGGCTTCAGGCCTTTCTCACCGGCACGGACGAGCATCTGTTCGAAGACTTGAAAGGGCGAGCTCTGGGGGTCCGCGTGGAAGCCTCGGGACTGGCGATTCTGGATCACGAATGACCGACGAGACCAACGGTAACGGCAATGGCGACGGCGCCGCGGAATACGGCGCGGAATCGATCAAGGTCCTCAAGGGCCTGGACGCGGTGCGCAAGCGGCCGGGCATGTACATCGGCGACACCGACGACGGCTCGGGCCTGCACCACATGGTCTATGAGGTGGTCGACAACGCCATCGACGAGACCCTGGCCGGCTGGGCCAGCCGGGTCGAGGTGATCCTCAACGCCGACGGCTCCTGCACCGTCACCGACGACGGACGCGGCATCCCGACCGACATCCACGAGGGCGAAGGCGTCTCGGCCGCCGAGGTCATCATGACCCAGCTGCACGCCGGCGGGAAGTTCGACCAGAACAGCTACAAGGTCTCCGGCGGCCTGCACGGCGTCGGCGTCTCGGTGGTCAACGCCCTGTCGGACTGGCTGAAGCTGGTCATCTACCGCGGCGGGCTGAAGCACGAGATGGAATTCCGCCGGGGCGATGCGGTCACCCCGCTGGCGGTGACCGGCAAGGCGCCGCTGCGCGAGAACGGCGAGTTCCTGACCGGCACCGAGGTCACCTTCCTGCCCTCGGCCGAGACCTTCTCGTTCATCGAGTTCGACCGGAAGACGCTGGAGCACCGGCTGCGCGAGCTGGCCTTCCTGAACTCGGGCGTGACCATCTGGCTGAAGGACCATCGCGGCGCCGAGCCGTTCGAGGAGGTGCTGGCCTACGAGGGCGGCATCGCCGCCTTCGTGCAGCACCTGGACAAGGCCAAGACCCCGCTGATCAAGCAGCCGATCATGATCCGCGGCGAGCGCGAGAACGTGCAGGTGGACCTAGCCCTGTGGTGGAACGACGGCTACCACGAGAACGTCCTCTGCTTCACGAACAACATCCCGCAGCGCGACGGCGGCACCCACCTGTCCGCCTTCCGCTCGGCCCTGACCCGGATCATCACCAACTACGCCGAGCAGAGCGGGGCTGCGCGGCGCGAGAAGGTCTCGGTCAGCGGCGAGGACGCCCGCGAGGGCCTGACCTGCGTGCTCTCGGTCAAGGTGCCGGACCCCAAGTTCTCGTCGCAGACCAAGGACAAGCTGGTCTCGTCCGAGGTGCGCCCGGCCGTGGAAGGCCTGGTGTCGGAGGGCCTCGGCCAATGGTTCGAGGAGCATCCGGCCGAGGCCAAGATGATCGTCCAGAAGATCGCCGAGGCCGCCGCCGCCCGCGAGGCCGCGCGCAAGGCCCGCGAGCTGACCCGCCGCAAGTCGGCCCTGGACATCACCTCCCTCCCCGGCAAGCTCGCCGACTGTCAGGAGCGCGACCCGGCCAAGAGCGAGATCTTCCTGGTCGAGGGCGACTCGGCGGGCGGCTCGGCCAAGCAGGCGCGCAATCGCGAGAACCAGGCGGTCCTGCCCCTGCGCGGCAAGATCCTCAACGTCGAGCGGGCCCGGTTCGACAAGATGCTGTCGTCCGACCAGATCGGCACCCTGATCACGGCGCTTGGCGCCGGCATCGGCCGCGACGACTTCGACATCGAGAAGATCCGCTACCACAAGATCGTGGTGATGACCGACGCCGACGTCGACGGCGCCCACATCCGGACCCTGCTGCTCACCTTCTTCTACCGGCAGATGCCGGAGGTGATCGAGCGCGGCTATCTCTATATCGCCCAGCCGCCGCTCTATAAGGCGACCAAGGGCAAGCAGAGCCGCTACCTGAAGGACGACGCCGAGCTCGAGGCCTACCTCGTCGACGAGGGGCTCGACGGCGCCCACCTGGACCTCGCCTCCGGCGAGCGGCGCCTGGGCAAGGACCTGCACGAGCTGGTCCTGGCCGCCCGCGGCGCCAAGGCGGCGATCGAGCGCCTGGCCACCCGCGCGCCGGCCTTCGCCATCGAGCAGGCCGCGCTGGCGGGCCTGCTCGGCAATTCGGAAGACGTGGCGACCGCCGCCAAGCGGCTCGACCTCTACGCCGAAGAGGGCGACGGCGCCTGGGTCGGCGAGAAGGGCGAGGTCGGCGGCTTCGTGTTCAGCCGGGTGAAGCGCGGCGTCTCCGAGCGGATCGTGCTCGACGACCTGCTGCTGCACGCCGCCGACGCCCGGCGCCTGGCCGAGCGCGCCGCGGCCATGGCCGAGACCTTCGACAAGCCCGCCACCTTCACGCGCCGGGACAAGGTGACCACCATCCGCGGTCCCCTCGACCTGGTCGCTGCGGTGATGGACGCCGGCCGCCGGGGCCTGTCGATCCAGCGCTACAAGGGGCTGGGCGAGATGAACCCCGAGCAGCTCTGGGAGACGACGCTGGACGCCAACGCCCGCACCCTGCTGCAGGTGAAGGTGACCCACGCCGACGACGCCGACGACATGTTCACCCGCCTGATGGGCGACCTGGTCGAGCCCCGCCGCGAGTTCATCCAGGAGAACGCCCTGGACGCCGAGGTGGACGTCTAGGCTTCGTCCTCAACACGAGCCCTTGGCCGCCCTTAAGCGGCCTCGAACTCGCGCACGACCTGCAGCACCGCCTCGCCGTAGTGGGCGAGCTTGGTCTCGCCGACGCCGGAGAGCTGGGCCAGGGCCGAAAGGCTGGAGGGCCGGGCGCGGGCGATCTCCGCCAGGGTCCGGTTGGCGAAGATGATGTAGGGCGGCACGCTCTGGCGCCGCGCCTCGCCGCGCCGCCAGTTGGACAGGGCCTCGAGCAGCGGCTGGTCGTGCGGCGAGAGCTCCGGCGCCGCATCGCCCGTGCGGGTCCGCTTGCGGGGCCGGCCGGAGCGGGTGGTGGCGTCGAAGCCCTCCAGCGCCTTGCGCAGCGCCACCCGCCGCTCGCCGCGGTAGACGGCGCGCACGCCGTCGGCGTCGCCCAGCCCGATCAGCGGCCGCCCGTCGTTCGGATCCTCGCGCAGCAGGCCCTCGAACAGCAGCTGGTCGATCAAGTCGCGCCAGCCGGTCGGCGAGAACTCGCGGCCGATGCCGAAGGTGGTCAGCCCGGCCTCGAAGCTCGACGGCTCCTTGGTCTTGCCCAGCAGGTGGTCGACCAGCCGGCCGCGCCCGAACCGCCCGCCCATCCGGTGCACCGCCGACAGCGCCTTCTGGGCCGCCTCGGTGGCGTCGACGGACTCCGGCGGCGCCAGGCACAGGTCGCACTGGCCGCAGGGGCGGACCTTCTCCTCGCCGAAATAGCGGCGCACGCCGGCCGCCCGGCAGCTCATCCCGTCCAGCATGGCGTAGAGCTGGCGCACCTTGCGCACCTGCACCTGCTTGACCGTATCGTCGACCTCGCGGCTCTGGATGCGCTTCATGGCCCAGGCCATGTCGGCCGCGGAGTAGAGGGTGATGCCCTCGGCCGGCTCGCCGTCGCGCCCGGCCCGGCCCACCTCCTGCCAATAGGCCTCGATGGACGCCGGCGGGTCGGCGTGGATCACGTAGCGGACGTCCGGCTTGTCGACCCCCATGCCGAAGGCGATGGTCGCCACCATCACCGCCTCGTCGGCGTCGAGGAAGTCCTCCAGCCGCTTCTCGCGCAGGTTTTTGTCCAGGCCCGCATGATAAGCCAGCGCCGGCACCCCGGCGGCGGCCAGGTCCTGGGCGATGCGCTCGGTCCCGTCCCGCGAGCCGGCGTAGACGATGCCGGAGCGGCCGCGGCGCGCGGCGATCAGCTCGGCCACCCGCTTGCCCGCCGCGCCGCGCTTGCGCTCGGCGAACAGCGACAGCTCCGGCCGGGCGAAGCTGGCCACGAACTCCTTGGTCCCGGCCAGCCGCAGCTCGTTGCGGATGTCCTCGCGGGTCCGCGAGTCCGCCGTCGCGGTCACCGCCAGCCGCGGGGTGTCGGGGAACAGCTCGGCGAGGCGGCCGAGCATCCGGTACTCGGGGCGGAAGTCGTGGCCCCACTGGCTGACGCAGTGGGCCTCGTCGATCGCGACCAGGGCCAGCGGGGTGCGCTGCAGCCGGTCCAGCATGGAGGGCTGCATCAGGCCTTCGGGCGAGACGTAGAGCAGGTCGAGCTCGCCGGCCTCGATCCGCCGCCAGGTCTCGCTGCGGGTGTTGAGGTCGACGTTGGAATCGAGCTTGGCCGCGGCGACGCCCGACTGCACCAGACCCGCCACTTGGTCGCTCATCAGCGCGATGAGGGGGGAGACCACCAGACCTAGGCCCGGACGGATCATGCTGGGAATCTGGTAGCAGAGGCTCTTGCCGCCGCCGGTCGGCAGCACCGCCAGGGCG
Source organism: Phenylobacterium terrae (assembly GCF_042681205.1). Lineage (NCBI taxonomy): Bacteria > Pseudomonadati > Pseudomonadota > Alphaproteobacteria > Caulobacterales > Caulobacteraceae > Phenylobacterium > Phenylobacterium terrae. Next base: position 1,449,447 of record NZ_JBHUEY010000001.1, on the reverse strand, counting down.
CTCCGCCCCGCCAGCACCTCTGAGATCACTTCGGCCTGGAGGCCCCGGAACTCGGCGTGGCCGAAAGTGCGGCGCAGGACCTCCCGCGCCTCGTCGAGCGCAGGCGTCATGGCCGCGGGTTATGGCGCGAGTTGGCGGGAGGGGGAAGGCGTTGAGGCGCCGCGGGCCCCCTCCACCACGCTGCGCGTGGTCCCCCTCCCCCAAGGGGGGAGGAGAATCGAGGTGGCGGCTCTGCTCTTCTCCTCCCCCTCTAGGGGAGGGGGACCGCCGAAGGCGGTGGAGGAGGCTACTCCGCCGCCATCGCCGCCGGCGCGTCCTGCGCCCCGCGCAGCAGGCGGCCGGGCAGGGCGCCGGTGGGCTCGCCGTCGCGGTAGGTGACCTGGCCGGCGAGGAGGGTCGCGACATAGCCCTCGGCCCGCTGGATCAGCCGCCGTCCGCCGGACGGCAGGTCGTAGGCCACCTCGGGCGCCTTCAGCGTCAGGCGGTCGTAGTCGATGAGGTTGATGTCGGCGCGGTAGCCGGGCGCCAGCAGGCCGCGGTCGTAGAGGCCCACGGTCTCGGCAGTGTCGCGGCACTGGGCCTTGACCATCTTCTCGAGGGGAAGCTTCGGCCCGCGGGTGCGGTCGCGCGTCCAGTGGACGATGTTGGTGGTCGGGAAGCTGCCGTCGCAGATCATCCCCACGTGCGCCCCGCCGTCGGAGAGGCCCGGCACCACGTCGGGGTGGTTCAGCATCTCGTAGGCCGGGTCGAGGGAATAGTCGGCGTAGTTCAGCAGCGGCAGGTAGAGCATCCCCCGCCCGCCATTGGTCAGCATGTGGTCGAGGGCGATCTCGTAGGGATCTTTGCCCTGGCGCTCTGCGATGGCGGCGATGCTGGTCTCGGGCCGGGGCTCGTAGTCCGGCTCCTCGCCCATCAGCTGGATCTTGTCCCAGGACCGGGCGGGGGAGAGGCCCGGCGTCTTGGGCGAGTCGCTCTCCTCGGCCAGCAGCCGGGCGCGGAAGCCCGGATCGCGCAGCCGGGCCACGCGCTCGTCCAGCGGCAGGCGGGCGATCTCGCGATAGCTCGGATGGCGGCTGAACGGGTTCACCGTCAGCTCCAGGCCGAACAGCACGCCCACGGGCCGGGTGGCGACCTGGGCCCGCATCCGCAGCCCCTTCTCGTTGGCCGCCCGCATCCGCTCCAGCAGGTAGCGGTAGACCAGCGGCTCGCGCGGGCTCTGCACCAGCGAGATGGAGAGCGGCCGGCCCGACCGCTCGACGATGCGCTGGAGCATGTCGAACTCGGCCTCGGGATCGACGAAGTCGGAGACGAACTGCAGGACGCCCTTGCCGGCCGCGGCCAGGCCCAGCGCGATGCCGGTCAGTTCGTCCTCGCCGGCGGTCAGCGTCGGCGTCGGCTGGCCGTCGGAGGTGCGGTGGTTGAGGGTGCGCGAGGTGGAAAAGCCGATGGCCCCCGCCTCGGCCGCCCGCCGGGCGATCGCCGCCATGGCGTGGATGTCGGCCTCGGTGGCCGGCTCGCGGTTGGCGCCGCGCTCGCCCATGACGAATACTCGCAGGGCCGCGTGCGGCAGCTGGCTGGCGATGTCGACGTCGAACCGGCGCCTGGCCAGCGCATCGAGGTAGTCGGGATAGCTCTCCCAGTTCCAGGGCAGGCCCAGCGACAGGACCGGGAAGGGAATGTCCTCCACCCCCTCCATCAGCCGGATCAGCCGGTCGTGGTCCTCCGGCTTGCAGGGGGCGAAGCCGACGCCGCAGTTGCCCATCACCACGGTGGTCACCCCGTGCCACGACGAGGGCTGCATCCGCTCGTCCCAGGTCGCCTGGCCGTCGTAGTGGGTGTGGATGTCGACGAAGCCGGGGGTGACCAGCAGGCCCTTGGCGTCCAGCTCCTCGGCGCAGGTCCCGGAAACCTTTCCGACCGCAGCGATGCGGCCGTCCTTGACCGCCACGTCCGCCTCGAGGGGCGCTGCGCCCGTCCCGTCCACCACCGTGCCGCCGCGGACGACGAGATCGTAGGCCTTCTCCATGGCCGTCTCCCTTTGAGGCGTCTTGTTCTCGTTGTTGCGGCCATTCTGCCGCCCGATGACCCCGCCGGGTCAAGCGCTTAGGCGGAACGGCGGCGGCGGACGCGGCGTTCGATAGACCAATGTTAAGCGTGACGCCGGAGCCGAAGCTCCGGCGCGGGAGTCGCCCGATCCATGGCGCTGAAAGCGCTCCTCGCCCTCGTGGTCCTCGGCGCGGTGGCCGTCGGCCTGATGCTGCCGACGCCGGCCAAGGACCCGCCGCCGGTGGCCGGCAAGTTCGCCTCTGTCGACGCTGCGTCGGCCGAACCCGTGGCGCCCTAGCGCTCGCCCCGCGGCATCTCGCCGGCCCGGGCGCCGCAGCCCTTCAGGGTCTCGCCGCCGACCGTGACCTCCACCGCCAGCGGATAGGAAAGATCGCTCATTCCGTCCGAGCAGCCGGGCTGCACCCGCGCGGTCACCCTCAGCGGCGGATTGACGGTCGCCGCCTCCCAGACCGCCGCGCCGTCCTCAGCCCGCACGGAACCGGCGCCGGCGGCCACCGTCGGATGGTCGGGCCGCTCCAGGGTGATCTGGCCGCCGGTCACCTTCACGGCCCAGAAGGGCTCTGTCCCACGCCCCTCGATGTCGCCCTGCAGCTCGGCCGGCAGGGCGGGCGGCGTGGCGGCCGCCGGCGGCGCGGGCGCCTCAGCCGGCGCGGCCGGAGCGGGGGCGGGCTCCGGTGCGGGCCGCTCGCAGGCGGTCAGGATCAGGGCGGCGAGGACGGCGACGGCTGCGCGCATGGGGACTCCTGCGTTTTCCGGCGGCGCAGGTTAGCCTCCCGAGCCAGATGAGTCGCGCCCTCACCTTCTACGAGTTCTTCGCCGGCGGGGGCATGGCCAGGCTGGGCCTGGGCGCCGGCTGGCGCTGCCTGTTCGCCAACGACTTCGACCCGGTGAAGGCCCAGACCTACCGGGCGAACTTCGAGGACGCGGCGGATCACTTCCACCAGGGCGACGTATGGGCGCTGTCGCCCGCCGACCTGCCGGGCGCGCCGGACCTGGCCTGGGCCTCCTCGCCCTGCCAGGACTTCTCCCTCGCCGGGGCCCGGGCGGGGCTGACCGGCGGCCGGTCCTCCGCCTTCTTCGGCTTCTGGCGGCTGATGGAGGGGCTGGAGCGGGAGGGCCGCGCCCCGCGGGCGATCGTCATCGAGAACGTCTCAGGCCTGCTCACCTCCCACGGCGGCCGCGACTTCGAGGCCTTGTGCGAGGCGCTCGCCGCCCTCGGCTACCGCTTCGGCGCCCTGGAGATCGACGCCGCGGGCTTCCTGCCGCAGTCGCGGCCGAGGGTGTTCGTGATCGCCGCCCGCGCCGCGCCGCCGGCCGGGCTCGCCGGGCCGAGCGGCTACCACACCCGCGCCGTGCGCGAGGCCCACGGCCGGCTGCCCGAAGCGCTGCAGGCGCGCTGGGTCTGGTGGGCGCTCGAGGCGCCGCCTGCCCGCAACACCGACCTCGCGACGCTGCTGGAGCCTGACGCCCCGTGGCATCCGCCAGCCAAGACCGCCGCCCTGCTGGACCTGATGGCCCCGATGCATCGCGCCCGCGTCGAGGCCGCCCGCAGCCGGCCGGACCACGCCGTCGGCGCCGTCTTCCGTCGCATGCGCATCGAGCACGGCCAGCGCGTCCAGCGGGCCGAGGTGCGCTTCGACGGCCTGGCCGGCTGCCTGCGCACCCCGCGCGGCGGCTCCTCGCGCCAGACGCTGCTGATCGCCGGCGGCGGGCAGGTGCGCTCGCGCCTGCTCACCGCCCGCGAGGCCGCCCGGCTGATGGGCCTGCCCGACAGCTACGCTCTGCCCGGCGGCCTCCACGCCGGTCTGCACGTCGCCGGCGACGGCGTCGCCGTCCCGGTGGTCCGCTGGCTGGCCGCCCACATCCTCGAGCCGCTGCTGCGCGCGCCCGCCGCCCTCGCGGCGGAGTAGCTGTGTGACTGGTTATCGTGTCCGGCTGGGCGCGATGGTCCTGGATGGGGGACCATAACCCGTCACCATCGCAGCCGACTGCCGGGGCGACAGGGTATGTCGTCCCCCGGCGGGTGGGCCTGGTCGGCGCTGGGACGCCATAACCAGTCACCTAAGGGTCTTTAGAGAATCTGCGCCCGTCACCGGGTTCCTTTCGCCGCTGGAAGCCTTAGGTTCGCTGATCGAAGGGCACGAAAGCTTCCGAGACCCACATGGACGCCACGCCGGACAAATCCTACGACGCCGCCCGCTATCGCCGGGCCGGCCGGGGCAAGATCTTCGACTCCATCCTCGACACGGTCGGCGACACCCCGCTGGTGCGCCTGCCGCGCCTCACCGCGGCGCTGAAGCCCAGGGGCGAGGTCGTCGCCAAGCTGGAGTTCTTCAACCCGCTCGCCTCGGTGAAGGACCGCATCGGGGTGGCGATGATCGAATACCTCGAGGCCAAGGGGGTGCTGAAGGACGGCGCGACCATCGTCGAGCCGACCAGCGGCAACACCGGCATCGCGCTGGCCTTCGTCGCCGCCGCCAAGGGCTACAAGCTGATCCTGGTGATGCCTGAGAGCATGTCGCTGGAGCGGCGCAAGATGCTGGTGCTGCTGGGCGCCAAGCTGGAGCTCACCCCCGCCGAGCGCGGCATGGCCGGCGCGGTGGCCAGGGCCCGCGAGCTGGTCGACGCCATCCCTGGCGCCGTCATGCCCCAGCAGTTCGACAACGAGGCCAACCCGCTGATCCACCGGGTCTCCACCGCCGAGGAGATCTGGAACGACACCGAGGGCCGAGTGGATGCGGTGATCAGCGGCGTCGGGACCGGCGGCACCATCACCGGGGTCGGCAAGGTGCTGAAGTCGCGCAAGCCCTCGGTGAAGATGATCGCGGTCGAGCCGTCGGCGTCGCCGGTGCTCTCCGGCGGCCAGCCCGGGCCGCACAAGATCCAGGGCATCGGGGCGGGCTTCGTGCCCTCCATCCTCGACCGCGGGGTGATCGACGAGATCGTCCAGGTGTCCAACGAGGACTCCTTCGCCATGGCCCGGCGGGTGGCGCGCGAGGAGGGGCTGCCGGTCGGCATCTCTTCCGGCGCGGCCCTGACGGCGGCCTTCGACGTCGCCTCGCGCGAGGACATGGCCGGCAAGCTGGTGGTGGCGATCATCCCGAGCTTCGCCGAGCGCTACCTCTCGACCCCGCTGTTTGAGGGGCTGTGACCGCCCCGCCGGGCGAGCGCACGGACGTCTTCGCGCCGGACCAGCGTTCGGCGGTGATGCGCAAGGTCAAGGGCCGGGACACCGGTCCGGAACTGAAGGTGCGCCGGCTGCTCTGGCGGCTGGGCGCCCGCTACCGCCTGCACCGGCGCGATCTGCCGGGCTCGCCCGACATCGTCATGCCCGGCCGCCGGCTCGCCCTCTTCGTGCACGGCTGCTTCTGGCACGGGCACGACTGCGCGCGAGGCTCCCGGGTCCCCAAGGCCAATCGCGACTACTGGACCGCCAAGGTCGCCCGCAACCGCGCCCGGGACGCCGCGGCCCGCGAGGCGCTGACCGCCGCCGGCTGGCGCGCCGAGACCCTCTGGGAATGCGAGCTGAAGGACGAGGCGGCGCTGGAGGCGCGGCTGAGGGCCATGCTGAAGTAGATTGCGTGCGGCAACTCAGGGAGAAACGCGGTGGCTCCGAAGTCTCTGATGGTGATCCAGTACGTCCACGACATGCCGGCCGCCGTCGCCTTCTACCGCGACGGCGTGGGGCTGGAGCTGGTCTCCAAGTCGGCCGGCTGGTCGATGTTCCGTTGCGGTGATGCGCTGCTCGGCCTGCATGGCATCTACGGCAGCGTGGCCGAGCGCCCGGTGCCCTATGCGGGATTGAACCTGGAGGTGGACGACCTGGACCCCGCCGTCGAGCGCGCCGTGGCCCATGGCGCCAGGCTCGTGGAGGTTCGAGAGCCGGAGCCGGGGATACCGGTCCGTTTGGGCGTCCTGATCGATCCGAATGGCAACGGCCTGGAGCTGCGCCAGCAAATGGACGCCTAGCGCCCCGGCCTCAGGCCGCCGCGCTCTCGCGGGCCGCGGCCTCCAGCGCCTCGGCGAGCGCGCGGTGGAGCGAGGCGGCGTCGATCGGCTTGGCGATGTGGCCGGTCATGCCGGCCTGGCGGCAGCGCTCGATCTCGGCCGGCTCATCCGAGCCGGTGCAGGCGATCACCGGCGTCCTGGCGTTGGGGCCGGCGCGGGCGCGCAGACGGCGGGTGGTCTCGCGGCCGTCCAACTCGGGCATGTGGACGTCCATCAGGATCACGTCGAAGGGCTGGATGGCGGCCCGGTCCAGCGCTTCTGCGCCGCTCTCGGCCAGCACGACGGTGACGCCCAGCGGCTCCAGCATCAGGTCCAGGGCCCGGCGGTTCACCTCGTGGTCGTCGACCACCAGCACCCGCACGCCCGCCTCGGGCGGCGGCGATCGGCCGGGGGCTGGCGCGGCGGCGCCCAGGTTGACCTGCAGCGTGAAGGTGGAGCCCTCGCCCGGCGCGCTGAGGCAGGTCAGGTCGCCGCCCATCAACCGGGCGAGCTCGCGGCTGATGGCCAGGCCCAGGCCGGTGCCGCCGTGGGTGCGGGCGGTGGCCGCGCCGCCCTGCTCGAAGGGGGTGAACAGCCGCGCCAGCCGGTCGGCGGTGAGGCCGGGTCCGGTGTCGCACACCGCCAGCCGCAGCTGGAAGCCGCCGGGCCCGGCGGTTCCGCCGAGGCTGAGGGTCACCGCGCCCGCCTCGGTGAACTTGATGGCGTTGGAGAGCAGGTTGTTGAGGATCTGCGACAGGCGCGTGGGGTCGCCGCTCGCCTGGTCCGGGAGGTTCTCGAGCCCCTCGACGGTGAGGGCCAGACCCTTGCCCGCCGCCTCGCTGGACCAGAAGGCGACCGCATCGCGGATCAGGCCCGGCAGGTCGAAGGCCACGTCCTCGATGCGCATCCGGCCGGCCTCCATCTTGGAAAGATCGAGCAGGTCGTTGAGCAGGGCGCGCATCATCCGCCCCGCCTGGCCGATCAGGGCGGCGTGCTCGGCGGCGCGGGCCGGATCGCGCCCGACGGCCTCGGCCCCGGCCAGGATGGCGCTGATCGGGGTGCGCAGTTCATGGCTGACCATGGCCACGAAGGCCGACTTGGCGTCCGTCAGGGCCTCGGCCTGGGCCCGCCGGCGCTCGGCCTCGGCGCGCGCGGCGCGCACCACCGCCTGGCTCGCGGCCACCGCCCGCCAGGTCACCGTCGAGGAGAAGACCATCAGCCCCAGGATGAGGGCCAGCGCCGCGGCGAAGCTCCACGAGCCGGAGAGGCCGAAGGCCGTCCAGACGCTGAGCGCCAGATAGCCAAGCAGGGGCGTGATGCAGGCGATGAAGGCGCCGGACGAACGCTGGGTTGTCACCAGCGCGTTCAGGACCGCGCTGGCGAAGAAGGGCCCGGCCAGCACCAGTCCGACGACACCGGCCCGGCTCACCGCGAACAGCGCCAAAGAGCCGTAGACCAGGGCGTTCATGGCCAGCACGCCCCAGCCGACGACCGGCGGGTGGCGCCAGGCGGCGTCCTGGTCGGGGTCGAACAGCAGGACCTCGGCGGCCTGGATCGCCAGGTAGAGCGCCAGCCAGACGGTCGCGGGCTCCCAGCCGACGACCAGTCCGAAGGCCGCCGCATGCACCACGCTCACGGCGATGCGGCTGCGCGCCCCCCGCCGCCGGGCCAGCATGGTCTTGGTCAAACCGACCACGGTGTCGGCGCTCGCCCCCGGCATGCGCGTCAGGTCTCTCCACCAGCAACGGCATCGTCGCTGAGCGACCACTGTTACGCTTCGCGGCTAAGGCGGGGTAAAACAACGCGGGTTCGAAGGCGTGAACGAAGACGGTGAACGCCCCGCGCTCGGCCGCGCCTCCCCCTCGTCATGGCCGGCTCATGCCGGCCACCCATCCTGATGAGCTAGCTCCAGCCGCAACGGGCTGGCTGGCCGGGATGATGGGAGAGACGCGCGGCGCCCTAGAACGCCTCGGCCGGCAGCGACATCATCACCTCGGCGCCGGTCTTCAGCTTGGCCAGGTGCGCGCCGCTCTCCGGCAGGATGCGCTCCATGTAGTAGCGGGCGAGCGTGACCTTGGTCTGGTAGAACGGATCGGTCTCGCCGGCGGCGATCTTCGCCAGCGCCGCCTTGGCCGACAGCGCCCACATGTAGGCCAGCGCCGTCAGGCCGAAGAGCTGCAGGTAGTCGGTGGAGGCCGCGCCGGCGTTCTCCGGGTTCACCAGCCCGTTCTGCATCAGCCACATGGTGGCCTCCTGCAGCTGGGCCTTGGCCTCGGCGAGGGGGCCGACGAAGGGGGCGAGGTCCGCGCGGTCGTCGTGGGCGGCGACGAAGGCGTCGATCTCGGCGAAGAAGGTCATCGCCGCCCGGCCGCCCTCGGCCGCCAGCTTGCGGCCCACCAGGTCGAGGGCCTGGATGCCGTTCGTGCCCTCGTAGATCATGGTGATGCGGGTGTCGCGGACGTACTGGCTGGCCGGGAAGTGCTCGGTGAAACCCGAGCCGCCGTGCACCTGCAGCGCATCCGAGCAGGCCTTGAAGCCGCGGTCGGTGAGGAAGCCTTTCACCACCGGCGTCAGCAGGGCCATGTAGTCGGCCCCCTTGCGGCGGACGTCCTCCTCGGGGCTGACGTGGGAGAGGTCCCCGTGCAGAGCGGTCCAGAACAGGAAGGCGCGCCCGCCCTCCACGATCGCCCGGGAGTCCATCAGCATCCGGCGCACGTCCGGGTGGACGATGATCGGGTCGGCCGGCCCGTCGGGGTTCTTCGGGCCGGTGAGCGAGCGCATCTGCAGCCGCTCCTTGGAAAAGGCGGCGGCGGCCTGGTAGGCGGCCTCGGCCTGGGCGATGGCCTGCAGGCCCACCCCGATGCGCGCCTCGTTCATCATCACGAACATCACCTGCAGGCCGCGGTTCTCCTCGCCGACCAGCCAGCCCGTCGCCCCCTCGTGCTGCATCACGCAGGTGGCGTTGCCGTGGATGCCCATCTTTTCTTCCAGGCCCGCACAGAACACGCTGTTGCGCTCGCCGGGGTTTCCGTCGGCGTCCGGGATGAACTTGGGCACGACGAACAGGCTGATGCCGCGGGTGCCGGCCGGGGCGCCCTCGATGCGGGCCAGCACCAGGTGGACGATGTTCTCGGCCATGTCGTGCTCGCCGCCGCTGATCCAGATCTTCTGGCCGGTGATGCGGTAGCTGCCGTCGGGCTGGGGGACGGCCTTGGTGCGGATGAGGCCCAGGTCCGTGCCGCAGTGCGGCTCGGTCAGGTTCATGGTCCCGCACCACTGGCCGCTGGCCAGCTTGGGCAGGTAGAGCTGCTTCTGGGCCTCCGTGCCGCCCACCCGGATCGCCGAATAGGCCCCGTGGGTCAGGCCGGGATACATGCCGAAGGCCATGTTGGCCCCGCTCATCACCTCCGAGAAGGCCATGTAGACCACGTGCGGCAGGCCCTGCCCGCCGTAGGCCGGCTCGGCGCCCAGCGCCATCCAGCCGCCCTCGACCAGCTGCCGGTAGGCCTCGGCGAATCCGTCCGGGGTCTTCACCGAATGGTCGGGGCTCCAGGCGCAGCCCTGCTTGTCGCCCACCGGGTTCAGCGGCGCCAGCACCTCGGCCGCGAACTGGCCGGCGCCTTCCAGGATCTGGTCCAGCACCTCGCCGGCGGCCTCGGAGAAGCCGGGCAGGTTGGCGTAGCGGTCGATCTCCAGGACCTCCCGCAGCAGGAAGGCCTGGTCGCGGATCGGCGGCGTGTAGGTCATGCGGGCTCCGGCGGGCCAGGCTCCGCCGGCCCGTCACTTGGTGGGTCTAGTGGGCGTGTTCGGGGTCCAGGCGCCGGCGCAGCACCAGGTCGTAGTCGGCCGCCTGGGGCAGCAGGTCCGGCCGGGTCTCGGCCAGCTGCTTCTCCAGCCGCTCGACGCCGGCCTTCAGCTCGGCGATGGCGTTGTCGATGTCCTGCCGCTGGGCTTCCAGGGCGACGATGCGCTCCTGGAACTTCTTCAGCGACTTGGCCGCCTGCGTCGCCCCGCCGTCGCCGACGTTGTAGAGGTCGAGGATCTCGCGGATCTCGGCCAGGGCCAGCCCGACCCGCTTGCCGCGCAGGATCAGCTGCAGCCGGGCGCGGTCCTTGTAGGAATAGACCCGGTTCATGCCGTCCCGGGCGGGGTTCAGCAGCCCCTTGTCCTCATAGAAGCGCAGCGCCCGCGGCGTGCATTTGAACTCCTGGCAGAGCTGCCGGATCGTGAAGGTGCGGTGGGGGCGGCGAAGGTCCGCAGTCATGGGCGTCTCCCGATGAACGCGTCTTTAGGCGCGATCCTTCGACGGTAGGCTAACGTTTGCGTCAACGTCAAGCAGGGCGCCGCAAGGGAGGCTTTCGGCGACGGGCGCTTGCGTGCGGGCCTGATGCCCGTGACCCTGCGCCGAGGAGAATTCTGATGCGGCAGAAGGCGGTCGCCCTCGGCGCGGGCGGGACGGGCGGGCATCTCTTCCCAGCTCAGGCGTTGGCGAGTGAACTGTGCCGGCGCGGCTGGCAGGTGACGTTGCTCACCGACGATCGCGGCGCGGCTTTCGCCGGCCAGGCCAGCCGCGACACTGTAGCGCTTCCGGCCTCCCGGATCGGCGGCGGCGTGAGTGGGAAGGCTCGCGCAGCCGCGGTGATCGCATCGGCGACTTGGAAAGCCAGGCGCCTGCTGCGGGAGCGTCAGGCGCGCGGACTCGTCGGGTTCGGCGGCTATCCCTCCTTCGCGCCGGCGCTCGCCGCGAAGAGCCTCGGGCTGCCCCTGCTCCTTCACGAGCAGGCGACGAAGTTCAGCCTCGCCAACCAGAAGCTGCTCGGCGCCGCGACGCGGGTCGCGCTCTCCTTTCCGATCGAGCATGGGCGCCGGGATGCCGACAAGTTCGTGCTGACCGGGCCCCCGGTGCGGCCCGAGATCGCCGCCGCCGCCGGCGCCCCTTTTCCGACGCTTGATGGCTCGATCCGCCTGCTCGTGGTCGGCGGCAGCCAGGCGGCGGCGGTGTTCGGAGAGCAGATCCCCCGCGCTGTCCTGCAGTTGCCGGACGACCTGCGGGCCCGGCTGAGGCTCGCTCTTCAGTACAGGGGCGACGACGCCGAGGATGTGCGTGCGCGCCTGGAAGCCAACGGCGTAGCGACGACTGTCGCGCCGTTCTTCCACGACATGGCCGACCAGCTCGTCGCCGCTCACCTGGTCATTTGCCGGGCCGGCGCATCGACCGCCGCCGATCTGACGGCGGTTGGGCGGCCAGCCATCTTCATCCCGATCCCCCGCGGCGGCTCGGCGGACGAGCAGGACCGCAACGCCAGGGCTTTTGAGCGAGCTGGCGCGGGCTGGCGCCTGGCCCAGGTGGACCTCGAGGCCGGCCTGCTCGCCCCGCTGCTGCGCGCCCTGCTGAGCGGCGACGCCCTGGCCGAGGCGGCCGCGGCGTCGGCGAAGCTGGGGCGGGCCGACGGCGCCGCGCGCCTCGCCGATCTTGTGGAGCAGACGCTGGCGTGAGCGCCGGCTCAGCCGACGTGGGTGGCTGTGCCGGCGACGATGTACCAGGTGACGAATAGGCCGCAGAGGAGGGCGCCGGGGACGTGGCTGCCGGTGCGCCGCCAGGTGAACACGCAGAGCATCGCCAGCGCCGCCAGCAGCACGATGAACTGCAGGGCGACGATGACGTTCAGCGCCTCGAACGGCAGCGGCAGCGCGCCGGTGGCGAAGAGCACCGCATACTGCACGCCGGTGACGACCACGAAGCCCAGCGTCAGGGCGGCGACGGCGGTGGCGTACTGGCCGGCCGCGCCCTGGCCCCGCAGCATCAGCGCCGTCGCCCCGCGGAAGGCGATCCAGACGAAGACGGTGAACGGGACGAGATAGGCGAGGAAGGCCAGCGCCTGGCGCCCGCTCATCGGCTTCAGGGCCACGATCCAGAAGCGGAAATCGACGTGGACGAGCCCGGCGAGGACGGCCGCCAGGTAGGCGAGGCCGACGACCGCTGCGGCCAGAAGCAGCGCGGGCCCGAGCGGGACGGGCCGGGCGGCCGAGCGCCTCGCCAGCCACAGGCCGAGCAACAGGGCGATCGCCGAGTTGAGCAGCGCCCAGGCGGTGAGCCAGTTGTTGATCGACTGCGGGAAGACCGCGCTCGGCGGGATCGGCGGCGGGAGGGTCAGGATGGCGGCGTAGAAGGTCAGGGCCGGAATGAAGGCGCCGAGCAGCAGCAGGGCCCACCAGCGGCCGTCGCGCCGCTCCCGCGCGGGCTCCGGCGCGCCGCGCAGGCCGGCGAACAGGGGCAGGGCGAGCAGGGCCTGGAAGGCGCCGGCCATCAGCACGAACACGCCGATCAGGGCGATCCCCGTGCCGATCTCCTTCCACATCCAGATCTGGTCCGAGGCCGGGCGGGGCGTCCCGCCCTCCAGGGTCCGGGCGAACCAGTCCAGGCTGTAGCCGATCGCCTCGGGCGAGATGTGGTCGCCCGGGTGAGTGGTGACCGGCGCGTAGAGCGCTCGGGCGGCGCCCGACGCGAGGTCGCCGTAGATCCGGCCCGGCTGCACGGGCTCGGCCGAGCCGAACAGCGCCTGCAGCTTCTCGCTGGCTCCGACGTTGCGGGAGTCCGCCACGCCCCACATCAGCGGCGCGAACTCGTCGTAGGTGGAGAAGACGACGGCGACGTTGCGCGGCCAGGCCGGCGAGCCGGGCTGCGAGAACGGCGGGCCCACCGAGGAGCCCTCCAGCACCATGGACCTGTAGCCGTCCGGCTGGGCGGCCGCGGCGGCGAGCACCGTCCAGCCGCCCATGCTGTGGCCCTCCAGGCCGATGTTGGCCTTGTCCACTATGGGAAGGGAGCGGAGGTAGGCGAGCCCCTCCGGCCCGCCAAACCCCTTCTGCGTCGCCGCCCCGCCGCTGTAGCCGTGGCCGCGCTGGTCGAGCGCCAGCACCACGTATCCGCGCCGCGCGAACTCGATGGCGAATCCGCTCTGGGTCTCGCGGGTGTTGATGTAGCCGTGCACCGCCAGCACGCCCGGGGCCGGCGTCGCCGGCGTGGCGTTCGGCGGGGTGTAGAGCAGGGCGCTGAACTCGGTCCCGTCCGGCCCGCGGAACCGCACGTCCTCGACGCGAACGCCGCCCGCGGTCTGGACGAACGCCGCCAGCGCGACCCCAGCCGCGATCAGCAGCGCCCCGACGGCCGCCAGCCCCCAGCCGGCGCGCCCCTTCGCCTTCTCCGCCATCGCCCCACCCTTTCGTTTTCGCCCCGAAGCGAAAGCTGCGCTTGGCCGCCGCGGCGTGTCAACCGCGCCACGCCGCCGCCATCAGCCCCACTTAGCCGCAACTTCGCCATTGACCGCCGTGCGCCACTTTCGCATAGCCTTCGCAATATCTTCGTTATGCACGAAGAAACGAAAAAACGGGGGGATAAACGATGATGCGTACGCCGTTCCGCCGGCTGCTGCTGTGCAGTTGCGCCCTGGCGGCCGTCGCCGGCCCGGCGCTCGCCCAGGAAGCCAGCCACGTCGAGGAAGTGATCGTCACCGCCGAGAAGCGGGAGGCGCGCCTGCAGGACGTGCCGGTGTCGGTCACCGTCGTCGGCCAGGCCCAGCTCGACGCGCTGAACGTCGCCAGCGGCACCGAGATCGCCCGCCAGACGCCGAACCTGCGGGTCTCCAACCTCGGCAACGAGGACCAGCCGAAGTTCTCGATGCGCGGCATCGCCACGCCGGACTTCAACCTCAACACCACCTCGCCGACCGGGGTCTTCTACGACGAGGTCTATGTGGCCAGCCAGTTCCTGGGCGGGCCCCAGATCTTCGACCTGGAGCGGGTGGAGGTGCTGCGCGGGCCGCAGGGCACGCTGTTCGGCAAGAACACCACCGGCGGGGCGATCAACTTCATCACCAGCAAGCCGACCTTCGAGGTCGGGGGCGACGTCACCGTCCAGGTCGGGAACAACGAGTACTGGAAGGCGACGGGCGCGGTGAACGCCCCGCTCATCGCCGACCGCCTCGCCGCGCGCCTGGCCTTCAACGCCTCGCAGAGCAACGGCTGGGTGACGAACTACAACCCCGCGGGCGAGGACCTGTCGTCGATCGACAACTACGCCCTGCGGCTCAGCCTGCTCTACACGCCCACCGACGACTTCGAGGCGATCCTGAAGATCGACCACTCGCGGGCCCATCCGACGAACATCGGGACGATCAACGTCGGCCTGCTCCCGGGCGGGACCAACGCCTTCGGGGTCAACCCGCGGGTCCATCCGGTGACCGGCCAGGCCTTCGACAATCACGAGGGCTGGTACGACCGCACCGACGGCGAGATCATCGTCGAGGGCGACGGCGCCACCCTGACCATGCGCAAGGACGCCGGACCCTACAGATTCACCTCGATCACCAACTACACCGAGGGCTTCTTCCTCAACCGGGTGGACGGCGACGGCTCCATCGCCCCGCTGCTGGCCATCGACTTCTACGCCGACACCTCGGAGTGGAGCCAGGACCTGCGGGTGGCCACCGACTTCGAGGGCCCGTTCAACTTCATCGCCGGCCTCTACTTCAGCCACGACGAGGTCGGCATCCGCACGGACTGGTGGTTCTTCGGCGGCGCCCTGGAGCGGTTCCAGCGCTACGACCAGGAGCGCTCGTCCTGGGCGGTCTATGTGGACGGCTCCTACGACTTCTCGGAGCAGCTCAGCCTCTACGGCGGGATCCGCTGGACGCACGACGAGGGCGAGATCGCCAACTTCCGGGTGACCGGGGCCGGCGCGCCGCCGATCCCCCCGCAGCCGACCAAGAGCTTCGAGGATTCCGCCCCCACCGGCCGCATCGGCCTGCGCGCCAAGTTCACCGACGACGTCATGGCCTATGTGCAGTACGCCCGCGGCTACCGCTCCAGCGCCATCAACGGCGGCGCGCTGTTCAACCCGGCCGACATCAACATCTCGGACCCGGAGTACCTCGACTCCTACGAGGTGGGCCTGAAGACCCAGCTGTTCGACCGCCGGCTGACGCTCAACTCCTCGGCCTTCTTCTACAAGTACATCGACCAGCAGTTCATCAATACGGTGACGGTCGGCCAGTCGAACGTCGTCAACGCCGGCGAGGCGCGGCTCTACGGCCTGGAGGTCGAGGCGGTCGCCCAGCTGACGCCGGAGCTCACCTTGCGGGCCGGCGGCGCCCTGCTCAGCGCCGAGTACACCGAGCTGTCGCTGGCCGGGATCTGCACTCCGCGGCTGATCGCCATCGGCGATTGCCCGGCCTCCCAGGCCGGCGCCTTCGTGAGCAGCAACCTGGCCGGCAACCGGCTGATCGAGGCGCCGGAGCGTTCCTTCAACGCGGCCCTCGACTACCGCCGCCCCCTCGCGGACGACCAGGCCGTCACCTTCCACGCCGATTTCAACTGGGTGGACGAGCAGTACTTCACGCCGCGCAACGATCCGCTGTCGCTGCTGCCCGCCTTCTCGGAGTGGAACGCCGAGATCGGCTACGAGCGCGGTCCGCTGCGGGTGGCGCTCTGGGGCAAGAACCTGTCGGACAACGACACCCCGGGCGGCATCGTCGGGCCCGACTTCGACACCTTCCTGCAGATCTTCCGCACGCCGGTCTACCCGCGCCGCTACGGGGTGGAGCTCAGCTACCGGTTCTGAGGGGGAGGGGCCGGCGCCCTCCGCCGCCGCGGCGGGGGCGCTTGCCTTCCTCCGCCGTCTTGGCCACGGTCGCGCCAGCAGCAGCGCTGAGAGTCCGCAGAGTCCGCATGTCCGCCCCCGTCCTGCGCCGGCACAAGGAGATCCTCGAGATCGCCCGGCGCACCGGCCGGGTGACGGTCGAGGCGCTGGCCGAACGGCTGGGCGTCACGCCCCAGACCATCCGCAAGGACCTCAACGACCTTTCCGCCAACAGCCTGCTCTCGCGGGTGCACGGCGGGGCGGTGATCACCTCCGGCATCGACAACCTCGCCTACGAGGCCCGCCGCGAGGTGGCAAGGGAGGAGAAGCGGGCCATCGGCGAGGCGGTGGCGGCCCTGATCCCCGACAACGCCTCCATCTTCATCAACATCGGCACCACCACCGAGGAGGTGGCCCGCGCCCTGGCGGCCCGCCGGGGCCTGCTGGTCATCACCAACAACCTGAACGTCGTCGACCTGCTCTACCGCCAGCCGGAGATCGAGGTGATCGTGGTCGGCGGGCGGGTCCGGGCTGTGGACCGGGCGGCCGTCGGCGCCTTCGCGGTGGACTTCATCCGGAGCTTCAAGGTCGATTTCGCGGTGATCGGCGCCTCGGCCATCGACGAGGACGGGACCCTGCTCGACTTCGACATGAACGAGGTCCAGGTCTCCCAGGCGATCATCCAGAACGCCCGCCAGGTGGTGCTCGCCGCCGACTCCTCCAAGCTCGGCCGGCCGGCGCCGGTCCGCATCGGCCACATCGGCGAGGTCAGCGTCTTCGTGACGGACAAGCTGGCGAGCCCGACCCTGCTCTCGGTCTGCGAGAGCCACGAGGTGCGTGTGGTCCAGACCGGCGGCTGAGGGGCTTGGCGGGACCGCTCCAATCCTGCGATACCCGGGTCAACTGACAGAAGAACCAAAGGGGGACCCATGCAACTCGACCGCCGCACACTGCTGCTCGCCGCCGGCGCCTGCGCCTTCGCGCCGGGCCTGGCCTTCGCCGCCCCGCCGATGGCCCGGCCGGAGGACGTCGGCTTCTCCTCGGCCAAGCTGAAGGCGCTGGGCGCCGAGATGCAGGCGCTGGTGGATCAGCAGAAGCTGGCGGGCGTCACCACCCTGCTCGCCCGCAAGGGCAAGGTGGTGCACTTCGAGTCCCACGGCGTCGCGGACCTGGCGACCAGGGCGCCCCTGCGCACCGACCACATCTTCCGCATCGCCTCGATGACCAAGCCGGTCACCGGCGTGGCGATGATGATGCTCTACGACGAGGGCAAGTGGGCCCTGGAGGATTCGGTCGAGAAATACATCCCGCAGTTCAAGGGCCTGAAGGTGAAGGCCGCCGACGGGAGCCTCGTCGACCAGGCCAGCCCGATGACCATGGCCCAGCTGATGAGCCACTCGGCGGGGTTCGACGTCTCCGCCGGCTACGAGGGGGCCAATCTGCAGGCGACCGACCTGCAGGGCATGATCGACAAGCTGGCGACGATGCCGCTCGCCTACCAGCCGGGGACCGACTGGCGCTACGGGCCGAGCGTCAACATCCAGGGCTACATCGTCGAGAAGCTCTCGGGGATGAACCTCAACGAGTTCTTCCAGACCCGGATCTTCCGGCCGCTGAAGATGGTCGACACCGGATTCTACGTGCCGGCCGAGAAGGCGGCGCGGGTGGTCAAGGTCAACACCTACGGCCCCGACGGCAAGATCATCCCCGCCCCGGCCGGCGGCGATCCGACCCGCGTGCCGACCTTCTGGTCCGGCTCCGGCGGCCTGCTCTCCACGGTCGAGGACTACTGGCGCTTCGCCCAGATGGTCGCCAACCGCGGCGAACTCGACGGCGTGCGGCTGCTCAAGCCCGAGACCGCCGTCCTGATGCGCAGGAACGTGCTGGCGCCCGGCGTGAAGGTCGACCTCTACGGCCCCAGCCAGGAGGGCGTCGGCTTCGGCATGGACTTCGCCGTACTGATGGATCCGGCCGCGGCCGGCACGCCCATGGGCCTGGACACCCACTGGTGGGGCGGCGCCTTCGGCACCTGGTTCTGGATCGACCCCACGAACGACATCGTCTTCGTCGGCTTCATCCAGAACCTGCGCGGCTCCATCCCCGGCGGCGGCACCCCGCCCATGCGCGACATCACGCCGAGGCTGGTCTACGCCGCGCTGGAGAACCCGAAGGCGTAGCGCGGGGCGGCCCCCTCCACCGCCTTCGGCGGTCCCCCTCCCCCAGGGGGGGGAGGAGAGACGCTGAGGCCGTTGCGATTCTCCTCCCCCTCTGGGGGAGGGGGACCACGCGCAGCGTGGTGGAGGGGGCTACCCCCGCCCGACGAACGGCATCTTCGTCGCCATCACCGTCATGAACTGCACATTGGCGCTGAGCGGCAGGCCGGCCATGTAGACGACGGCGCCGGCGACGGCGTCCACGTCCATCACCGGCTCTTCTCGCAGCGACCCGTCCGCCTGGGGGACGCCGGCGCTCATCCGGCGGGTCATGTCGGTGGCCGCGTTGCCGATGTCGATCTGGCCACAGGCGATGTCGTAGGCGCGGCCGTCGAGCGACGTCGACTTCGTCAGGCCGGTGATGGCGTGCTTGGTGGCGGTGTAGGCGACGGACCGCGGCCTGGGGCTATGGGCCGAGATCGAGCCGTTGTTGATGATCCGCCCGCCGCGCGGGTCCTGCGCCTTCATCATCCGGAACGCGCCCTGGGTGCACAGGAAGGCGCCGGTCAGGTTGACGTCCACCGTGCGCTTCCAGGCGGCCAGGTCCAGGTCCTCCAGCGGAACCGGCGGCGCGCCCGTCCCGGCGTTGTTGAAGAGGAGGTCGAGCCGCCCGAAGCGGTCCTGCACGGCGGCGAACAGGCCGGCCACCTGGGCCTCGTCCGCGACGTCCGCCGCGTGGACCAGGGTCTCGCCCTGGCAGGCCGCGGCGGTCTCCTCGAGGCGTTCGGCGCGACGGCCGGTCAGGGCGAGCGACCAGCCCGCCTGCGAGAGCGCCACGGCGCAGGCTCGGCCGATGCCGCTGCCGGCGCCGGTCACCAGCGCCACCTTCGCATCCGCCATTCCGCCCCTCCTCAGGCCAGGCTGATCCACCGCCTGGGCCAGCGCCAGCCCAGTGGCCGGACCTCGCCAGGCTTCAGCGCCAGCGACCTCACCACCTTCGGCGACAGTTCGGAGACCACGTGCACCGGCTCCAGGCCCTTCACGGGGCTGGTCGCCACCTCGCCGGCCAGCCGGGCCTTGTCGATGGCCGTCCACTCGGCCTTGGCGCGGTCGTCGTGCCCCACGGCGAAGAAGTGGCGCAGCGGCTCCGGCTCGCCCGCGACCTCCAGCATCACCCCGATCATCCACGCCATCGCCGAGCGATAGCACGATCCTGGCGCGGGCAAAGAGAAGGCCGGGCGCGGATCGCTCCGGCCCGGCCTCGGCTGACGCGGTATCGGGGGAGGACTCTACGGCGTCAGCACGACCTTGACGCAGCCGTCCTGCTTGTCGCGGAAGGTGCGGTAGAGCTCGGGGCCGTCCTCGAGCGAGCCCCGGTGGGTGATCATGAAGGTGGTGTCGATCTCGCCCTCCAGCACCCGCCGCAATAGGTCGTCGGTCCAGCGGTTCACGTGGGTCTGGCCCATGCGCAGGGTCAGACCCTTCTGGAACGCCGCGCCGAACGGCAGGAAGGCCGGGATGCCGCCGTAGACGCCGGGGATCGAGATGGTCCCGCCCGGCTGGCAGGCCATGATCGCCTCGCGCAGGGCGATCGGCCGCTCGGTCTCGAACTTCATCGCCGTCAGCGCCCGGTCGAACAGGGTGTGCAGCACATCGCCCCCGTCGGCCTCGATGCCGACTGCGTCGATGCATTTCTCGGGCCCCTTGCCGCCGGTCAGCTCCTTGAGGGCCTCCAGGACGTTGGCCTTCGAGTAGTCGATGACGTCGGTCGCGCCGGCCCGGCGGGCCATGGCGATCCGTTCGGGCTGCTTCTCGATGACGATGATCTTCTCGGCGCCCATGATCCTGGCGCTCTGGATGGCGAACAGGCCCACGGGCCCGGCGCCCCAGACGGCCACAGTGTCGCCCGGTTGGATGTCGGCCTGGGCCGCCGCCTGCCAGCCGGTGGGCAGGATGTCGCCCAGGAACAGCACCTGCTCGTCGGGCACGTCCTTCGGCACCACCACCGGGGCGTTGTCGGCCCACGGCACGCGCACGAACTCGGCCTGGCCGCCGGCATAGCCGCCGGTGATCGCCGAGTAACCGAACAGTCCGGCGGTCGTGTAGCCGTAGAATTTCTCAGCCAGCTCGGCGTTGCGGTTGGAGTTCTGGCACACCGAGTAGTTGCCCCTGGCGCACTGCTCGCACTCCCCGCACCAGATGGTGAACGGCACGACGACCTTGTCGCCGACCTTCAGCCGCACGACCTGGGAGCCGATCTCCACCACCTCGCCCATGAACTCGTGGCCGAGCACGTCGCCCTTGCACATGGTCGGGATGAAGCCGTTCATCAGGTGCAGGTCCGAGCCGCAGATGGCGCAGCTCGTCACCTTGATGATCGCGTCCCTCGGCTCCTCGATCTCGGGCTCGGGGACTTCCTCGCAGCGGATGTCCTTCTTGCCTTGCCAGGTGAGCGCCCGCATCACGCCGCCTCCTTCAGGTACTTCTGTCCGCTGGTGGAATTCTTCAGGCGCGCGAGTCGCCCGCTCGCCAGGGCGTCGATCGCCGTGACGCCGGCCACCGCCGCCGTGGCGGCCATGGCGTTCCTGCGCTTCGGGTTGTCCGGCCGCATCGCCACGGCGAGGGCGGCCAGGTCAAGCGCGTCGCCGCCGACCCGGGCCAGCAGCCACTGCGGATTGGCCGGCGCGGAGAGCACGCCCACGCCGGTGGCGATCTCCCGCGCGCCGAACGCGCGGATCAGCCAGGCGGCGGCCGGCGGCAGGCCGAGCGCGCGGGCGATGGGCCCGGCCGCGGCGATCTCGGCGACCCCCAGGGCGATGCTGAACCACCCTAGTCCGCCGGAGACGAGGGGCGTGACGGCCGGCTTGGCCCTCACCCGGTCGAGATGAACTTTCATGCGTGTCGGGCTCCCTTACGGGGGGCTCAACACCCGGCCCGTCGGCGCTGTTCCGGGCGAGGCGAGATTTCGGCGCCCCGCCCTGGGCGCCGCATTCCGATCCGTCCCGGGCTCGTGTACTGCCAAGTCAGAGACCCA
Organism: Phenylobacterium terrae; assembly: GCF_042681205.1. Taxonomy (NCBI): domain Bacteria; kingdom Pseudomonadati; phylum Pseudomonadota; class Alphaproteobacteria; order Caulobacterales; family Caulobacteraceae; genus Phenylobacterium; species Phenylobacterium terrae. Next base: position 1,428,569 of record NZ_JBHUEY010000001.1, on the reverse strand, counting down.
ATTGTTTGAAAGCCTTGGCATGACCGACCTGACCCGCCGCTCCGCCCTCGCCCTCGCCGCCGCGGCGGCCCTGCTGCCCGCCGTGGCCCGCGCCCAGGAGCGCGAGCCGGTGGTCTGGGACCTGACCGAGCTCTACCCGACGCTGGCGGCCTGGGAGGCGGAGAAGGACGCCATCGTCGCCGCCCTGCCGGGGCTCGCCGCCCACAAGGGCAAGCTGGGCGAGAGCGCGGGGTCGCTGCGCGCCGCCCTGCAGGCCGTCTCGGACCTCAACCGCCGACTCAACCGGATGTTCGTCTACGCCAGCCTGAAGGCCGACGAGAACCTGCAGGTCGCCGCCGACCAGGAGCGGCGCCAGCAGGCCACCGCCGTCTACGCCCAGTTCGCCGAAGCCGTCGCCTGGATGGAGCCGGAGCTGCTCGGCGTCGGCCAGGAGAAGGTGATGGGCTTCGTGGCCGCCGAGCCCGGCCTGAAGAACTTCCGTTTCCAGCTCACCGACCTGTTCCGCCGCGCGCCGCACATCCTGACGCCGGAGGGCGAGAAGGTGCTGGCCCTGGCCATCGACCCGGTCTCGGGCGTGAACGAGATCCGCAACCAGCTGGTGCTGTCGGACATCCCCTGGCCGGAGATCACCCTGCAGGGGCGCGGCAAGATCCGGCTCGACAACCAGGGCTACACCATCGCCCGCCAGTCGCCGATCCGGGCCGAGCGCAAGCAGGTCTTCGACCTGGTGTTCGGAACCTACAAGGCCTACGGCAGCACCCTGGGCGCCAACCTCTCGACCCAGGTGCGGGCCGACATCTTCCAGGCCAAGGCCCGCAACTACGGCTCGGCGCTGGAGGCGGCGCTCGGCCCGCCCAACATCCCGACCGCCGTCTACCGGACCCTGGTCGCCGAGGCGAACCGCGGGCTGCCGGTGCTGCACCGCTACTTCGATATCCGCCGCCGGCTGCTCGGCCTGCCGGACATGCACTACTACGACATCTATCCGCCGACCACGAAGCTGGACCGGACCTTCACCCTGGAGGAGTCGCGCAAGCTGACGATCGAGGCGGTCAAGCCGCTGGGGCCGGAGTACGTGGCCGAGCTCACCCGCGGTACGGGCGCCCGGTGGACCCACGCCTATCCGCAGAAGGGCAAGCGCTCGGGCGCCTACGTCAACGGCGGCGCCTACGACGTCCACCCTTACGTGCTGCTCAACCACACCGACGACTACGAGGGCCTGTCGACCTACGCCCACGAGTGGGGCCACGCCATCCACACGGTGCTGTCCAACAAGAACCAGCCCTACGAGACCGCCAACTACCCGACCTTCACGGCCGAGGTGGCCTCGACGGTCAACGAGGCGCTGCTGTTCGATGTGATGTTCAAGCAGGCGAAGACCAACGCCGAGAAGCTCTTCTACCTCGACAAGCTGTGCGAGACCTTCCGCGGCACCTTCTACCGCCAGACCATGTTCGCCGAGTTCGAGCTGGGCATCCATGAGGCGGCCGAGAAGGGCGAGGCGCTCTCCGGCGAGCGGCTCACCGCCATGTACCTGGACCTGCTCAAGAAGTACCACGGCCCGAAGGTGGTCATCGACCCGGCCTATGCGACCGAGTGGGCCTACATCCAGCACTTCTACTTCAACTTCTACGTCTTCCAGTACGCCACCAGCGTCACGGCGGCGACCTACTTCGCCGAGCAGATCCGCACCGGCGGCGCCAAGGCCCGCGACGCCTACCTCGGCGTCCTGAAGGCCGGCGGGTCGGACTACGGCTACGAGGTGCTGAAGCGCAACGGCGCGGACCTGGCCACCCCGGCCCCCTACCAGGCCCTGGTCGCGCGGTTCTCGAAGACCCTCGACCAGATGGAAGCCTTGATGGCCTGACCATCGACCTCTCCCTCCGCCTGCGGAGGGAGAGGTCAATCGCCGCCTCACGCCGCGGCGGCCTGCGCGCCGGCCAGCGACAGCGCCCGCTCGACCGCCTCGATCAGTCGGCCGGCCTCGATCGGCTTGGTCAGGTAGAGGTCCGCGCCGGCCGCCAGGCCCGCCGCCTCGTGCTCGGGCAGGGCGTTGGCCGAGAGCATGATCACCGGGGTGCGAGGCCGCGCCCCGCCCGCCTCCAGCGCCCGGATCGCCCGGGTGGCGGCCAGGCCGTCCATGTTCGGCATCTGCATGTCCATCAGCACCACATCGAACGGTTGTGTCCGGTAGAGCGTCAGCGCGGCCGCCCCGTCCTCGGCCTGGGCCAGCGCCACCGGCAGGCCGTCGAAGATCAGCTCGACGACCTTGCGGTTGATCGGATGGTCCTCGGCCAGCAGCACGCGGATCGGCGCGCCGGCCTCCAGGCCCTGCGGGCCTTCGGCGTCCGGGGCGGGGGGCGGCGCAGCTTCGGGCGCGGCGGCCAGCGACAGCTCCAGCCGGAAGGTGGAGCCGCGCCCTTCCTCGGACTCGGCGTCGAGCCGCCCGCCCATCAGCTGGGCCAGCCCCGCCGAGATCGACAGCCCCAGGCCCGAGCCGCCGAACTGGCGGGTGATGGAGCCGTCGGCCTGCTGGAAACGGGTGAAGAGGCGCGACTTGGCCGCCTCGTCGAAGCCGATGCCGGTGTCCGCCACCTCGATGACGAACCCCAGGGCGTCGGGGCCGGCGAAGCAGGCGCCGACCCGCAGGGCGACCGAGCCTTGCGAGGTGAACTTGATGGCGTTGCTGAGCAGGTTGCCGAGGATCTGCTTCAGCCGCACGGCGTCGCCCACCACCCGCCGCTCGACGCTGTCGGCGACCTCGACCTGGAAGCCGAGCCCCTTCTCCTCGGCCTTGGTGCGGAACAGCTCGGCCACCGCGCGGCAGGCCTCGCCCATGTGGAAGGGCTCGCAGGTGAGCTCCAGCCGCCCGGCCTCCACCCGCGCAAGGTCGAGGATGTCGGAGAGCTGGACCTGCAGGGTCTCGGCCGAGCTTTCGATCACCCCCACCAGCTCCCGCTGCCGCTCGTCCAGCCGGGTGCGGGCGAGCGCGCCGGCGACGCCCAGCACCCCGTTCAGCGGCGTGCGGATCTCGTGGCTCATGTTGGCCAGGAATTCGCTCTTGGCCCGGTTGGCGGCCTCGGCGGCGTCGCGGGCCCGGGCCAGCGCCTCCTCCGCCTGGCGCCGGTCGGAGACGTCGATCACCGCCGCCAGCAGGGCCGGCCGGCCGTCGAAGGTCAGCGGCCGGACGTAGGAGGTGATCTCCCGCATGCGGCCGCGCCCGTCGATCATGTCGTAGACCGGCGGCTCGTCGCCCGCGATCTCGCCGCGCAGGCGCCGCTGCGCCAGCTCCCGGTGCGGCGGCGTCAGGAAGTCGGTGATCTTCGAGGCGAGCAGTTGGCTGCGGTCCCGGCTCCAGGCGCGTTCGGCCGCCTCGTTGGCCTGCAGGATGCGGTGGGTGACGCGGTCGAACACGAACAGCGGCACGGGGTTGTCGTCGAACAGCAGCCGGAACGAGGCCTCGCGGGCGCGCAGATCGGCGGCAAGCCGCTCCATCTCCTGGGCCCGCCGAACGTTCTCCTCGCTGGCTCCGATCAGCAGGTTGAGCGCCGTGCCGACCCCGAGGTAGCGGCCCTGGTCGACGACGATGAAGCCGCGCAGGAGTTCGGACGGCGAGCCGTCCAGCGCCCGGGCCAGGAAGCTGTCGAGCGTCGTCTCGGCGTCGGTGATCAGCGGGTTGGGGTCCATCACCGCCCGGATCGGCCGCTTGGCGAACAGCGCCCGGCCGAACTCGGCGGCCATCTTCAGGAAGAAGGCGTTGCGCTCGACGATGCCGATGGGTCGCCGGTCCTCGTCGACCACGGCGATCGCCAGCAGGTCCGGCTGCTGGCAGAAGCGCTCGTAGACCGTCGCGCCGGTCGTCTCGGCGCCGACCGGCTCTATCGGCAAAGCAATCGTGCGGATCATCCCCGGCCCCCGAAAACCACGCCGCGAGCTAAAGGGGCGTGGTTACGGGGCGCTAAATCGCGCGGCCGGCAGCGCTCGAATATTTGCGAATATTTTGTGACATCCGAAAACTCAAGGTGTTAGCGGGCAAGGTTGCGGCTTGTTGCTTCGCACGTGACTGGTTGCGCGCCGCGCCACCTGTCGCCGCGCGCGTCAGCCGGCCACCAGCTCACCCGCCAGCGCCTGTTCGATCAGCGCCACGGTCCGCTCGATTCCGAAGATCGCCACGAAGGAGCCGAAGCGGGGGCCCTGGCTTTGGCCGAGGAGGACCTCGTAGAGGGCCTGGAACCAGGCGCGCAGGGGCTCGAAGCCGGCGGCCTTGCCCGCCTCGTAGACCTCGTTCTGGATCAGCTCCGCATCCTGGCAGCCGGCGGGCAGAGACTTGAGGCGCCGGACCAGGTCCTCCATGGCGGCGCGTTCCTGCGCGGTGGGCCCGCGGAACGTCTTCGCCGGCCGGACGAAGTCCTCGTAGTAGTTGATCGCGTAACCGGCCAGGCGGTCGAGCAGCGGCTCGCTCTCAGGGGTGGCGCCCGGCAGGTAGCGCGACAGGAAGCCCCAGAGGATCTCCTTGGTCGAGGCGTTGCCGGCGCTGACCAGGTTGAGCAGCAGCGAGAACGACACCGGCGAGCTCTTCTCCGGCGGGCTGCCACGGTGGACGTGCCAGGCCGGGTTGTCGATCTGGGCCGAGTTGTCGCCCTCGGCGCGCTTGCGGATCAGCGCGTCGAGCTGCTGCAGGTACTCGTCGGTCGCCTTGGGGATGACGTCGAAGTAGAGCCGCTTGGCCGACTTCGGCGACTGGTACATGTAGTAGGCCAGGCTCTCGGGCGCGCCGTAGCGCAGCCACTCCTCCATGGTCAGGCCGTTGCCCTTGGACTTGGAGATCTTCTGGTTGTTCTCGTCCATGAAGAGCTCGAAGTGGAAGGTCTCGGGGGGCGTGCCGCCGAGGATCCTGCACACCTGGCTGGAGACCTTGACCGAGTCGATCAGGTCCTTGCCGCTCATCTCGTAGTCGACTTCCAGCGCCGTCCAGCGGGTCGCCCAGTCGGGGCGCCACTGCATCTTCACGTGGCCGCCGGTGACCGGAACCTCGGTCAGGGTCCCGTCCTCGTCCGGGAAGACGATCGTCCCCTTCTCGAGGTTGCGCTCCAGGGTGGGCGCCTGCAGCACCTTGCCCGACTTCGGGCTGATCGGCAGGAAGGGGGAATAGGTGGCGCGCCGCTCTTCGCCCAGCGTCGGCAGCATCACCTTCTGGATGGCGTCGAACCGCTCCAGCGCCCGCAGCAGCACCGCGTCGAAACGGCCGGACTTGTAGCAGTCCGTCGCCGACATGAACTCGTACTCGAAGCCGAAGCCGTCGAGGAAGGCGCGCAGACGGGCGTTGTTGTGGGCCCCGAAGCTCTCGTGCTCGCCGAACGGGTCGCGCACGCTGGTGACCGGCTTGTCGCGGTCCTCCTCCAGGATGTGCCGGTTGGGCACGTTGTCCGGAATCTTCCGAAGCCCGTCCATGTCGTCGGAGAAGACGATCAGCTTGGAGGGGATGGCGTCCTCGGTCAGCGCGCGGAATGCGGTGCGGACAATGGTCGGGCGGGCCGCCTCGCCGAAGGTGCCCATGTGCGGCAGGCCCGAGGCGCCGAAGCCGCACTGGAAGACCACGGGCGTCGCGAGCTGCGGGAAGGTCTTCACCGCCTCGTAGGCCTTGCCCTCATTGATGAGGCTGGCGGCCAGGTCCCGCTCGGCGTCGGAGAGGCGAAGGCGCAGGATGCGCGCGAGCAGCGTGCGGGCCTCGGCGAAGGGCCAGCTCTTGGCCTCCCGGGCCAGATGGGAAAGTCCCTGAAGCATGGGGCGCGAGTAACGCCAGAGCGGCGCCTCTACAAGCGGAACCAACGGCGGCGCTTCGCGTCATTCGCAGCGGAGCTTGCCTGGGATCACCTCATGAACCGCCTCGTCATCGCCAAGCGCGCCCTGGGCGTCCTTTCCATCGGCATCGGCCTCGCCGCCTGCGTCGCCCCGCAGCGGCTGGCGCGGATGATCGGCCTCGACGCCGACCCGGGGATGATGAGCGCCTTCGGAGCCCGCGAGATCGCCGCCGGCTCGGGCCTGCTCTCGCCGGTGGAGCCCGGGCCGTGGCTGTGGATGCGCGTCGGCGGCGACGTCATGGACCTGGCCGCCCTCGGCGGCGCCGTGAAGCCCGAGAACCCGCGCCGCGCGGTGGCCGCCGCGGTCGCCGCCGTCGTCGGCGTCATCACCATCCTCGACCTGGCGCTCGCCGCCCGGGCGACGCTGAACCGGCGTGAGAACGAAGCGGCGGCGACTTAGGTCTTTCCCTGCCCTCATGGGAGGGAAGGGGTCATTCCTCCCCGCTCACCAGGAAATGCCCGCGCAGCGCGGCCACCGGGTTGTGGCGCTCCTCCTGCCAGGCCTCGACGTGGACGTTGGCGACGCGGCGGCCGACCTTGCGCACGTCGGCGCGGGCGTAGGTGGTCAGCGCCCGGGCCGGGCGCAGGTACTCGATGGTGATGTCGATGGTCTTGGCGGGCCGCGGCGTCTTCTGGGCCAGCGCCAGCTGGGCCAGCGCGGTCATCTCCATCATCGCGCCGACCACGCCGCCGTGCAGCGCCGGAAGGAAGGTGTTGCCGACGATATGCGGGGCGAACGGCAGGACGGCGGTCATCTCGTCGCCGGCCAGCTCGGCGCTCAACCCGATGAAGCGGGCGTAGGGCGTCCGCGCCAGGAAGGCCTGCAGCCGGTCGGCCGCCGCTTCGCTCACGCCGGGGCTCCCGACAGCATGAAGGCCGCCTGGGCGGTGGCCACCGGATCGTCCGGCGAGACGTCCCAGGCCTGGGCCCGCACGAAGGCGACCGAGCGGGTCAGCTTGTAGCAGTGGGCTTCGGCGACGATCCCCGCCCTCGGCTGGGCCGGCCGCAGGTAGTCGATACGCAGGTCCAGGGTCGCGGTCATCGAGGTGTCGCCGCGCGCCGCCTTGATGGCCAGACCGCAGCAGTGGTCGAGCAGGGCGGTCACGACGCCGCCGGCGATCACTCCCGTGTCGGGGTCGCCGACCAGGTCCTCGCGCCAGGGCACCCGCAGCGAACCGCGGTCCTCGCTCACCGAGACCACCTCCATGCCCAGCGCCGCCCCGTGCGGCACGTTGCGGATCATGTGCTCGGCGATGGCGGCGGCGGGAAGCGGCGGGTGGGCCATGGCAGCGGCTTAAGCCCCCGCTGCTCGGCCCGTCAACGCGGACCCCGCGTCAGGTTCGGCGGGAAAGCCCCCTCTCCGCCCCTGGAGAGGGGGTCCCTCGGGTGGGAGCCCCCCAACCCCGTACCCCTAGCGGCGGGCCAGCCGGATCGCCGTCTCGCCCCGGTGCAGGGCGGTGACGGTCGGATCGTCCAGCTGGGCGACCGCCTTGTCGACCATCTCGCCCCGGCAGGCGCCGACCGCCATCTGCACCCGCATGGAGCGGTCGCCGTGGCCGCCGCAGAAGCGGTCGGCGGCGAGGCGGATGCGGCGCAGGGCGGACTGGGCGCCGGCCTCGCTGGCGACGTTCAGGTCGCCCAGGCGGACGATCATGGAGTCCTCGGCGGCCTTGGCCAGGCCCGGCGTCAGCAGCAGGACGGCCGACGTGATCACGACGATGCGGTTCATTGTCTTCACTCCCTCTTCCTCTGAGCGCCGTCTTCTCGTCGGGCGGCGCGATGGCAGGGGTGTAGGCCCGCGGGTGCGATGCGCGCAGGTGCAGCGGCAGGGTCTTGGCCTGCGCACGGCGACGCCGCGATTTGCGCCCCCGGCCTGCAACGGTTGCGCATCGGCGCGGAACCGTTGCGCGGCGCGTTCGCGTTTGCGCCAGAGCGGCGCCTGTGTCCGCGGGGAGATGATGCTGTGATGAAGACGGTTGTGGTGAGCGCCGCAGCGGCGCTGGCGCTGGCGGCCTGCGGCCAGCCGGCGAACGAGCCGGAGCCTCAGGGCTCCAAGGTGGGCGCGGCCATGCCCGACACCAGCGCGCCGCGCGATCCGAACGAGCTGATGACCGCGCCGGACGCCGGCGCGACGGGCGTGGTCCCGGCCGACGGCTCGCAGCCGGCCGTGGCGCCGACCCCGCCGGTCGGCACGGCGGGCGGTGCGGCGGCGGCGCCGACAACGCCCGCGCCGGCCCAGTAGGTCAAACGGCCACCAGCGCGCCGGTGGCGACGGCCATCACGACCGCGAGAAGCGGCGTCAGGGCGAGGACGATGTTGGCCAGGCCGGCCAGGGGAAAAGCAGTATTCGTCATCTGGAACTCTCCGCGATCTCATTCGCGACGCGAGGATGCGTCCGTCTGGGTGGCGGTATAGTTCGACAGGCTGGTGAATACCCGTTAAGTCTGGTTCATGACCGCGAATTCACAACGTGAACACTTGGTAATGCGGGCCAGGCTCGCCTTGGCGCCGTGATCCGGCCCCAGGCTCTGCTCTGCCCGAAACCTGAAGGGCTCTACTGCGCCCCCGGCGATTTCTTTATCGACCCGGTGCGGCCGGTGGCGCGGGCGGTGATCACCCACGGCCACGCCGACCACGCCCGCGCCGGTCACGGGGCGGTGCTGGCGACGCCGCAGACCCTGGGCATCATGGCCGAGCGCTATGGCGAAGGCTTCGCCGAGGCGCGGCAGGCGGCCGCCTACGGCGAGGCGGTGGCCCGCGACGACGTGGAGGTGACTCTGGTCCCCGCCGGCCACGTGCTGGGATCGGCCCAGGCGGTGGTGCGCTGGAGGGGCCTGACCATGGTCGTCTCCGGCGACTACAAGCGCCGCCGCGACCCCACCTGCCCGCCGTTCGAGCCGGTCGCCTGCGACGTCTTCATCTCCGAGGCGACCTTCGGCCTGCCGGTCTTTCGTCACCCGGACGACGCGGAGGAGGTCCGCAAGCTGCTGCGTTCGGTGCGCCAGTTCCCCGAGCGCAGCCATATCGTCGGCGCCTACGCCCTCGGCAAGGCCCAGCGGATCATCGCCCTGCTGCGGGAGGCCGGCTGGGAGCGGCCCATCTATGTTCACGGCGCGCTGGAGCGGCTGAACCGGCTTTACGAGGGCCATGGGATCGATCTGGGCCCGCTCGAGCCCGCCACCAGCTCGGCGAAGAAGGCCGACTTCGCCGGCCAGATCATCGTCGCCCCGCCCGGAGCCCTCGCCGACCGCTGGAGCCGCCGCTTCCCCGATCCCGTCGCTGCCTTCGCCTCCGGCTGGATGCGGGTCCGCGCCCGCGCCCGACAGCGCGGGGTCGAGCTGCCCCTCGTGATCTCCGACCACGCCGACTGGGACGAGCTCACCGCCACCATCGACGAGATCCGCCCCGGCGAGCTGTGGATCACCCACGGCCGCGAGGAGGCCCTCGCCCGCTGGGCCGAACTGCACGGCGTCCCGGCCCGCGCCCTGGCCTTGGTCGGCTACGAGGAAGAGGACGACGACTGACCGCAGCGAGCGCCGGCCGCGCCGCCGCGCGAGCTATCGCCGGTTTGCCAAGCCCTGCTCGAAGCGGCGCGAAACCCCTCGAAAAGCACGAACTTAGCCGCGGAACACCCGTCGGCGCGTGCCACTTTGGGACTCGCGCTCAAGTTGGGCGCCCGCGCGCTATGAGTGCGTAGCTGCACTGTTAGCGTTTCCTCACCTTAGTAGAAGGACGACCACCCATGGTTACGAGGAGTTCGGCGCGCTCGGCGATCATCGCGGGCGTTTCAGTGCTGGCGCTGGTCGCGGTCAGCGCCTGTTCCAGCCACTCGCGGCTGGCGGCCAACGGCGGCTTCGGCGGCGGAACCGGGAGCGGGGAACAGCCTGGAACCGGTGACGGCGGCGGCACGGGCGGGACCGGTGGCGGGACCGGCGGCGGGACCGGCGGTGGAACTGGCGGCGGCGGCGGTGGAACCGACGGCGGCGGTGGAAGTGGTGGAACCGGCGGCGGCGGCGGCGGCGGAACCGGCGGGGGCGGAACTGGCGGCGGTGACGGCGGCACGGGCGGCGGATCGATCGTCGAGATGGGAACCCTCGGCCGCGTCAGCGACCTGACCGGCGAAACCGCCGGCGGGGCGCTGGCTCTGGTCGGCAACGCCCCGATCCTCGGCGCGACGCCGGTGGGCGATAAGGTGGCCGCCGCGGGCGGATCCCTGCAGCAGGACGGCCTGGGCGGCCTGCCGGTCGTCGGCGGCGTCGTCGACGGCCTGGTCGCCAGCGGCGACGGCGTGCTGAACGGCGCCGCCAAGGTCGCGCTGGGCGGCCAGGCGGTTGCGGGCTCCAGCAGCGCGCAATCGACCCAGCTGGTCGGCGCCAGCGCGCTCGGCCCGCAGGCCGACGGTACGGTGCTGACGGCCGGCCTGCTCAACGGCGCGCCCGCAGGAAGCCAGCCGACCCAGCTGGTCAGCCTGGGCCTCGGCGACAATCAGGTTCTGGGCTCCGAAGGCCCGGCGCTCATCGGCGCCAACCTCCTCTCGCCGGACCAGCCGCAGGGCAGCCTGCTGAGCGCAGGCCTTCTCTCCGGTGGAAGCGGCGCTGGGGGCGCCAAGCCGGGCGAGGAGCTGCTGGGCGGGCTGACCGACGCGACCGGCCAGGTGCTGGGCGGCGTCACCGACACGGTCGGCCAGGTCCTCGGCGGCGCGACCGAAGGCGGGCTCCTGGGCGCCCTCGGCGGCGGGAACTGAGGCTCGGCGGCGCCCTTCGGGGCGCCGCCACATCCCACATGTTCTTGAAAAGGCAGTTGGCGTTGGCGCTCGCGTTGGCGGCGCCCACGCTGGTCTGCGCGCAGTCCGGATCGCTCGTCGACCGCGACCGCGTGGACCGCCGGCCTCCGGCGGAGGCCGAACCTGCGCCCGCGGCGCCGGAAGCGGCCGCGCCGCAGCGCGGCTCCGTGCACGTCGAGGCCGAGGGTGCGGGCGCGCCGCTCCGCGCCGTCCGGGTCGAAGGCTCCAGCCTGCCCGGCGAGGCCTTCGAGGCCGCCGTCGCGCCCCTGGCCGGCCGTCCCCTGACCCGCGAGCTGGCGGCGCAGGCCGCCCAGGCCGTGGCCAAGGTCTACGAGGCCTCGCCCGTGGCCCTCTACAGCATCGTCGTGCCGCAGCAGGACCTGTCGGACGGGCGCCTGCGCGTGGCGGTCATCGAGGGCCGGATCGGCGAGGCCGTGGTGACCGGAGCGACCGAAGCCCGCGCCGCCGGCCTCGTGCGGGCGTACGCAGGCCGCCTGGAGGCGGAGCGCCCGCTCAGCCGCCGGGGCCTGGAGCGTTACCTGTCCCTGTCGCGCGACATTCCCGGCGTGAAGGTGACGCCGCGCATCCAGGCCGGCGCCGAGCCCGGAACCGCCCGGCTGGAGCTGGAGGTCGATCCGCGGCGCTACGATTTCGAGCTGTCGGTGGGGACCCAGGGCTCCGCCCTGCTGGGCCGCACCCAGCTGCAGGCTGACCTCAACCTCTACAGCGCCCTTCGGCCGGGCGACCACACGCGCCTCACCCTGGGCGCGCCGACGGATTTCGAGCGCTACCGCCTGGTCGCGCTGACCCACGCCCAGCCCGTCGGCGCGGACGGACTTCGGGTCCAGGCGTCGGCCGGCCAGCTGCGCACCCGGCCCAAGAGCCAGCCGATCCGCGGGCGGGCGACCTTCGCCGGCGTGCAGGCCTCGTACCCGGTGATCCGCGGCTACCGGCAGGACCTCTACCTGGTGGGCGCGCTGGACGGCCTGGACTCGGACAACGCCGTGCTGGGCCAGACCATCACGTCCGAGCGCACCCGCGCGGCGCGCGCCTCGGCCGCCTGGTCGCGCAGCGGCAAGACGTACGCCGCCTCGGCCAGCGCCACCGCGAGCTTCGGCCTTCGCGGCCTCGGCGCACGGCCCCAGCCGGGCTACTCCGATCCGGGGTTCCGCAAGCTGAACCTTCGGGCCGGCTACGACCGCGCGCTGGACGAGCGGTGGACCGTGCGGCTGCGGGCCGCCGGCCAGGCCACGCCGGACACCTTGCCGACCTCGGAGCAGTTCGCGATCGGCGGCGAGCAGTTCGGACGGGCCTTCGAACAGGCCCGGGCCACCGGCGACCACGGCTACGGCGCCTCCGCGGAGGTGGCCTGGAAGCCCAAGGCGGTTCCGGCCGAGCTCAAGGGCACGGAGGTCTACGCCTTCGTCGACGGCGCCCGGACGGTGCAGGAGTCCCGGTACGGTCGGGACAAGCGGACCTACGAGGCCGCCTCCGCCGGCGCAGGCCTGCGGCTCGCCTACCGCTCGGAGACCAGCGTCGGGTTGGAGGCGGCGTACGGGGTTAAGGATCCGCGAACCGGAGACGAAGGCGCCTGGCGGCTCAACTTCGCCCTCTCGACGCGGAGGTGACGCGCGCCGGAACCTGAGCTGCACGGCGGGGCTTTGGCGCAAGGGTCTCCAACGCCTAGGTTCAGCCCATGCGCGCCTTCGCCGAGCTGCTCGACCGCCTGTCGCTGACGGGCTCGCGCAACGCCAAGCTGACCCTGGTGCGGGACTACCTGGCGGCGACGCCCGACCCGGACCGCGGCTGGGCGCTGGCGGCGCTGACCGGCGAGCTGGTCTTCCACGCGGCCAAGCCGGCCTTCATCCGCAAGGCGGTGGAAGAGCGGATGGACCCGATCCTGTTCCGCTGGTCCTACGACTACGTCGGGGACCTGGCCGAGACCGTCGCCCTGGTCTGGCCGCAGCGGCCAGGCGCCAACCGCGAGCCGGAGCTGGCGGAGGTGGTCGAGGCCCTGCGCTCGGCCTCCCGGGCCGAGGTCCAGCGGCTGATCGAGGCCTGGCTGGACGCGCTGGAGCCCACCTCCCGCTGGGCGCTGCTCAAGCTGATGACCGGCGAGCTGCGCGTCGGCTTCTCCGCCCGCCTCGCCAAGCAGGCGGCGGCGGACCTGGGACCCGTGCCTGTCTCCGAGGTCGAGGAGGTCTGGCACGCGCTGCACCCGCCCTACGAGGACCTGTTCGCCTGGCTGGAGGGCCGCTCGGACCGGCCGAGCCCCACCTCGCCGGGCCGCTTCCGGCCGGTGATGCTGGCCCAGGCGATCGACGAGGCGGTGGACTTCGGCAAGCTCGACCCCGCCGACTACGCCGCCGAGTGGAAGTGGGACGGCATCCGCGTGCAGGCGGTCTCCGAGGCCGGAACTCGGCGCCTCTACACCCGCACCGGCGACGACATCTCCCGCACCTTCCCCGACGTGCTGGAGAGCCTGAACTACGAGGGCGTGCTGGACGGGGAGCTGCTGGTGGTCCGCGACGGCAGGGTCGCCCCCTTCGCCGACCTGCAGCAGCGGCTGAACCGCAAGAGCGTCGACGCCAAGCTGATGGGCGCCTACCCCGCCGCCATCCGCGCCTACGATCTGCTCGCCGACGGGGCCGAGGACGTGCGGCCGCTGCCGTTCGCCGAGCGGCGCAAGCGGCTGGAGGCGTTCGTCGCCCGGCTCGGCTCGGCCCGCATCGACCTCTCGCCTCTGCAGCCCTTCGAGACCTGGGGCGAACTCGCCGACCTGCGCGCCACCCCGCCGCCGGGCGATCCGGAAATCGCCGAGGGGCTGATGCTCAAGCGCTGGGATTCGATCTACGAGGCCGGCCGGCCGAAGGGCCCCTGGTTCAAGTGGAAGCGGGACCCGTTCCTGATCGATGCGGTGCTGATGTACGCCCAGCGCGGCCACGGCAAGCGGTCCAGCTACTACTCCGACTACACCTTCGGCGTCTGGTGCGAGGGGCCCGACGGCGGGCGCATGCTGACGCCGGTGGGCAAGGCCTATTTCGGCTTCACCGACGAGGAGTTGCTGCAACTCGACAAGTTCGTCCGCGACAATACCGTCGAGCGGTTCGGGCCGGTCCGCGCGGTGCGCGCCGAGCCCCACGCCGGCCTCGTCCTCGAGGTCGCCTTCGAGGGCCTGCAGCGCTCCACCCGCCACAAGAGCGGCGTCGCCATGCGCTTCCCCAGGATCAGCCGCATTCGCTGGGACAAGCCCCCGGGCGAGGCGGACGAGCTGGCGACGCTGGAGCGGATGCTGGAGAAGTTGGAGGCGCGATGACCTCTCCCCTCGCCCAGCGGGGGGAGAGGGTTGGGTGAGGGGGGACTCTCCGTTCGCGCAGGTTTCCGTCGCTTCGCGCCGGGCGCGGCTTCGCCGCGCACCCCTCACCCAACCCTCTCCCCGCATCGCGGGGAGAGGTCTAGGAAATCTCGTCCCTCAAGAACGCCCACAGATCCCCGCCCTCGAACTTCAGGCCGCGCACGCCGGCGCGGCGGGCGGCCTCCATGTCGGCGTCCTTGTCGCCGACCATCAGCGAGCGGGCGACGTCCACGGGAAAGTCCTCGATCGCCTGCAGCAGCATCCCGGGGTTGGGCTTCCGGAGCGGCGGGTCGGGGTGGCGGTAGGCTTCGACCTTGGCCTCGGGGTGGTGGGGGCAGTGGTAGATGGCGTCGATGCGGGCGCCTTCCTCGGCCAGGGCGGCGACCATCCGGGCGTGGAGGACCGCCATGTCGTCTTCGGTGTAGTAGCCGCGGCCGATGCCTGACTGGTTGGTCACCACGACCACCAGCCAGCCGGCCTCGTTCGCCGCCCGCACCGCCCGGGCCGCGCCGGGGATGAAGCGGAAGTCCTCCCAGCGGCTGACATAGCCGAGGTCCTCGTTGAGGACGCCGTCGCGGTCGAGGAACAGGGTGGGGCGAAGCGGTTCGGTCACGGGGCCTCTATAGCCACAAAGTCGCAGCCATTTCGCGCCCTCGATTGGACCGCTATGGTCGGCCAGGTTTCGTAAAGCGTCAGGAGAGGCCTTTGGCTCCCCGTTCCACCCCCGTCCTCGAGCTGAAGGACCTGAAGGTCGACTTCAAGACCCACGACGGGATCGTCAACGCGGTGCGCGGCGTCTCCCTGCAGGTGGGACGCGGCGAGACGCTCGGCGTGGTCGGCGAGAGCGGCTCGGGCAAGAGCCAGACCTTCATGGCGGTAATGGGCCTGCTGGCCCAGAACGGCCGCGCGTCCGGCTCGGCGACCTTCCACGGCAAGGAGCTGCTGGGCCTCAAGCCTGCCGAGCTGAACAAGATCCGCGGCTCGAAGATGACGATGATCTTCCAGGACCCGCTGACCGCGCTGACGCCGCACGTGCGCATCGGCGAGCAGATCGCCGAGCCGCTGCGGCTGCACCTGGGCCTCTCGGGCGAAGAGGCCGAGAAGCGGGCCCGCGAATGGCTGGAGCACGTGCGCATCCCCGAGGCCGCCCGGCGCATGCGCCAGTACCCGCACGAGCTCTCCGGCGGCATGCGCCAGCGGGTGATGATCGCCGCGGCCATGGCCGGCGGGCCGGAGCTGCTGATCGCCGATGAGCCGACCACCGCCCTCGACGTCACGGTGCAGGCCGAGATCCTCGACCTGATGGCCGAGCTGCAGCGCGATACCGGCGCCGCCATGGTGCTGATCACCCACGACATGGGCGTCATCGCCCGCCTCGCCGACCGCGTGTGCGTGATGAAGAGCGGCGCCTACGTCGAGGAAGGGCCGGTCGAGACCATCTTCGAGGCCCCCAAGACCGACTACACCCGCGACCTGCTGGCCGCGATCCCGCGCCTGGACCGCGACGACCGGGGCGGGCGGCCCACCGTCGCCCCGCCGGCCGCCGACGCGCCGGTGGTGGTCGAGGCCAAGGACATGCAGGTGCTGTTCCCCGTCCACGAGGGCGTTTTCGGCAAGAAGCGCCAGCTGCGCGCCGTCGATGGCGTCAGCTTCTCGGTCCGCCAGGGCGAGACCCTGGGCGTCGTCGGCGAGAGCGGCAGCGGCAAGTCGACGCTGGCCCGGGCGGTGCTGAACCTGATCCCGCCGACCGCCGGCGCGGTGACCCTGATGGGCCGCGACATCACCCACGCCGAGCGCGAGCAGCTGCGGGCCGCCCGGCGCGACCTGCAGATCGTCTTCCAGGACCCGCTCGCCAGCCTCGACCCGCGGATGACCATCGGCGATTCCATCGCCGAGCCCTTCACCGTCTACCGGCCGGACCTGCCCCGGGCAGAGCGGGACGCCGAGGTGGCGGCGATGATGCAGCGGGTCGGCCTGGCGCCCGAGCTGATCAACCGCTACCCGCACGAGCTCTCCGGCGGACAGAACCAGCGGGTCGGCATCGCCCGGGCGATGATCCTGCGGCCCAAGCTGGTGATCTGCGACGAGGCGGTCTCGGCGCTGGACGTCTCGATCCGCGCCCAGATCATCGACCTGCTCATCGAACTCCAGAAGGAGTTCGGCATGGCGATGATCTTCATCAGCCACGACCTCGCCGTCGTTCGCGAGATCAGCCACAAGATCCTGGTGCTCTACATGGGCCGGGTGATGGAGTTCGCCGACCGCGAGCGGCTCTACACCGCGCCCCAGCATCCCTACACCAAGGCCCTGCTCTCGGCCGCGCCGATCCCCGATCCCAAGCGCGAGCGCGGCCGCAAGCGCATCCGCCTCACCGGCGAGCCCCCGAGCCCCATGGACCCGCTCTCGGCGCTGCGCTTCCTGCCCTCCCGCCTGCCGCATGGCCCCGACGCGCCGATCTATGTCCCGGCGCTGAAGGAAGTCGCCCCCGGCCACCTCGTCTCCGAGTTCGACCCGCCGGAAGAGCAGGCGGCGTAGCGCGCCTCCTCTCCCCCGACCCGAAGGGCGGGGGAGAAGATTGAGGAGAGGGGTGGAGCGGCCTCGCCGCTGCGATGGCGGTCGATCACCTGGCAGTGCCGGCGCCGCGGGTCCTCGTTCGCACATCGGTGGGGCCCTGCCGCCGCTCCGCCCCTCTCCCTACCTCTCCCCTCGGGCTGCGCCTCCGGGGGAGAGGAGTGGCGCAGAAACCTCCCCTCAACACCTGGTGGTTATCGTGCGCGCACCATGCAAAGCGCCTACGAGATCGAGGTCCTTCGGCCGGCCGAGCTGACGCCGCAGCGAATGGCGCGCTGGAGCGCGTTGCAGCAGGGCGCGCCCGAGCTCGACACGCCCTATCTGTCGCCCGGCTGGGCCCGGGCGGTGGAGAAGGTGCAGGGCCCTCGCAGCCCCCGCGTCGCCGTCGTGCGCCAGGACGGCCGCGACGTCGCCTTCCTGCCGGCCGCGGTGGTCGGCCAGACCGCCATGCCGCTTGGCGCGCCGATGTGCGACTACCAGGCTCTGGTCGCCGAGCCGGGGCTCGAGATCGACCCGCGCGAGCTGGTCAACGCCCTGGGCGTGGCGCGTTTCGACTTCTCCCACATGCTGGCCGACCGGGCGCCGTTCGCGGCGTACGCCCGCGGCCAGGTGACCTCGCACGTGGTCGATGTCTGCGGCGGCTACGGCGCCTACCAGGCCGAGCGCAAGGCCGCCGGCGTCGGCCTGATCAAGGACTGCGACCGCAAGCGCCGCCGCGTGGAGCGCGAGGTCGCCGAGCCGGTGTTCACCGCCTTCTCCCGTTCCGAAGCCGCCTTCGACCAGCTGATCGCCTGGAAGCGGGCGCAGTTCCGCGCCACCGGGCAGACCGACATCTTCGCCGCCGGCTGGACGCGGGCGCTGCTCAAGCAGCTGTTCGCCAGCCGCGACCCCGACTTCGGCGCCGTGCTCTTCACCCTGCACTTCGGCGACCGGCTGGCCGCCGTGCAGCTCAACCTGCGCGGCCGGCGCACCATCCACGCCTGGATCATCGGCCACGATCCGGAGCTTGAGCGCCACTCGCCGGGCCTGCTGCTGTTCCAGGACATCCTGCGCTGGATGGACGAGACCCCCTTCGACCGGCTCGACCTCGGCCCCGGCGACGTGCGCTTCAAGCGCGAACTCGCCAACGCCGGCGTTTCGATCGCCCACGGCTTCGTCGGCCTGCCCTCCACCGCCACCCTCGCCCGGGCGGCGGTCTACGAGGTGCGGCGGGCGGTGGAATCCCTGCCGCTGGGCCCGGTGTCCGAGCTGCCCGGCAAGGCGATGCGGCGGCTCGACCAGTGGCGCGGCCTGCGCGGAAGCTGAGATTTGCTCCGCGGGCGCCCAGCCATTAGGTTGCCCGACCTTTTGAGCCTCCGACCCCTGCCATGACCCTGACCATCGACGACATCCGCGCGGCCGCCGATCGGCTCAAGGGTCACATCGAGCGCACCCCCTGCCGCTACTCGCGGACGCTGTCCGAGATCACCGGCGCGCAGGTGTGGGTGAAGTTCGAGAACCTGCAGTTCACCGCCGCCTACAAGGAGCGCGGGGCGCTCAACAAGCTGCTGCAGCTGGGCGACAACGTGAAGAAGCGCGGAGTGATCTGCGCCTCGGCCGGCAACCACAGCCAGGCGCTGGCCTACCACGCCGCCCGGCTCGGCATCCCGGTGACCATCGTGATGCCGCGGACCACGCCGTTCATGAAGGTGCAGCAGACGCGGGCCCACGGCGCCGATGTGGTGCTGGACGGCGAGGGCTACGACGACGCCTCGGCCCACGCTCAGAAGGTCTGCGCCGAGCGCGACCTGGTGTTCGTCCACCCGTTCAACGACGTGGACGTGATGGCCGGCCAGGGCACCGTCGCGCTGGAGATGCTGGAGGACGTGCCGGACCTGGAGGTGCTGCCGGTGCCGATCGGCGGCGGCGGGCTGATCGCCGGGGTGGCGACGGCGGCCAAGTCGGTGAAGCCGGACATCCGCATCGTCGGCCTCGAGCCGGCCATGTACCCCTCCTTCACCGCCAAGATGCGCGGGATGAACGCGGCCGCCCAGGTGGGCGCCTCGACCATCGCAGAAGGCATCGCGGTGAAGACCGTGGGCGACCTGACCTACGCCATCGCCCGCCCGCTGATCGACGACGTGCTGCTGCTCGAGGAACCCTACCTGGAGCGCGCCGTCGCCCTCTACTGCAACGTCGAGAAGACGGTGGCCGAAGGCGCGGGCGCGGCCTCGCTGGCGGGCCTCCTGGCCTATCCGGAGAAGTTCCGCGGCAAGAAGTGCGGCCTGATCCTCACCGGCGGCAACATCGACACCCGCCTGCTGGCCTCGGTGCTGACGCGTGAGCTGGTGCGCGACAACCGGCTCGTCAGCCTGCGGATCATCGGCGACGACCGCCCGGGCCTGCTGGCCACCGTCTCGGCGGTGATCGGCGGACACGGCGCCAACATCATCGAGGTCGCCCACAACCGCCTGGCCCTGGACGTGCCGGCCAAGGGCGCGGAGTTCGACATCATGATCGAGACCCGCGACTCCCAGCACACCCAGGAGATCATGGACGCCCTCCGCGCCCACGGGTACCCGCCGCGGACGGTGTGATTGGAAGGGTGACAGGTAGGGCTGCGCCCAACTAGTCACCGGCGGGCGTTGGTGACTGGTTGCGCCGGCACGACGCTACCTGTCACCCCTCGAGGGGCTTGGGTCGGACGCCCGGCCCGGTGTAAGCCCTCGCCCCATGACGACCCGACGCATCCTCATCGCCCTGACCGCCGCCCTGGCGCTCGCCGCCTGCAACCGCGGGGAGACCGCCGCCGCGCCCGAGGCGGCGAAGAAGGAGGCGGCGGCGTTCATCGCCAAGACCGCGGCCGAGCCGGGCGTCCAGAAGCTGCCCTCGGGCGTGCTCTACAAGGTGGTCCGTTCCGGCCCCGAGGGCGGGATGAAGCCGCAGCTCACCGACGAGGTGAAGGTCCACTACGAGGGCAAGCTGCCGAGCGGGAAGGTGTTCGATTCCAGCTACGAGCGGGGGGTGCCGGCCTCCATGCCGCTGGAAGGCCTGATCCCCGCCTGGCAGGAGGCGCTGCAGCAGATGCGCCCGGGCGACGAATGGATCCTCTACGTCCCGCCCGAGCAGGGCTACGGCGAGGACGGCGCCGGCGGCGGCGAGATCCCGCCGAACTCGCCGCTCATATTCCGTATCGAACTGATCGGCGTCCTGCCGGGCCCCGGCCGGGTGCTGCAGGGCTGACCGAAACCGCTTCCGGCCCGGCCGCGAGGGCGGCTAGGTTGGCGCCATGTCCGACGACCTGACCCCGCGGGCGACCGAGATCCTCGATCGCCTGGTCGCCTTCGACACCACTTCGCGCCTGTCGAACCTGCCGCTGATCGAGTGGGTCGAGGCCTATCTCGACAGCCACGGCGTGCCGCACCGGCGCGCGCCCAGCCCCGATGGCAAGAAGACCAACCTCATCGCCTCGCTCGGCCCGGCGGAGGAGGGCGGCGTCGTGCTCTCCGGCCACACCGACGTGGTGCCGGTGGACGGCCAGGCCTGGAGCAGCGATCCCTTCAAGCTGACCCTGAGGGACGGCAGGCTCTACGGGCGCGGGACCTGCGACATGAAGGGCTTCATCGCGCTGGCGCTGGCCGCCGTGCCGGAGCTGAAGAAGGTGGGGCCCAAGAGGCCCGTGCACCTGGCCTTCTCCTACGACGAGGAAGTGGGCTGCGTCGGCGCCCCGGACATGATCCGGATGATCGCGGCCGAACTGCCCAGGCCGGCGCTGGTGGTGGTCGGCGAGCCCACCCGGATGGAGGCGGTCAGCGGCCACAAGGGCATCGCCACCTACTGGGTGACGGTCACCGGCAAGGAGGCCCACTCCAGCCAGACCCACCTGGGCGTCTCGGCGATCATGGCCGCCGTCGAGCTGATGGCCAGCCTCAAGCGGCTCGCCGAAGAGCTGGAGCGCACGGCCGATCCAGCCTCGCCGTTCACGCCCAAGCACGCGACCCTGACCATCGGCGTCGTCCAGGGCGGCACGGCCGGCAACATCCTGGCCCGCGAGTGCCGCTTCCTGTTCGACCTGCGCTGCCCGCCGGGCCTCGACCCCAAAACCGTGCTGGCGCCCTTCGTGGCCGAGGTCGAGGCCATGGACCGGCGGCTGAAGGCGCTCGCGCCCGAGGCCGGCGTGGCCATCGAGCAGCGCTCCAACACGCCGCCGCTGGCGCCCGAGCCCGACGGGGCGGCCGAAGCCTTCGCCCGGCGTCTGGCCGGGGACAACGGGCCGGCCCGCGTGGTCGCCTTCGCCGCCGAGGCCGGCCAGTTCCAGCAGGCCGGCTTCTCCACCGTCATCTGCGGGCCGGGCTCCATCGAGCAGGCCCACCAGCCGGACGAGTACCTGGAGGTCCCTCAGCTGGAGCGCGGGGCCGCCTTCATGGCTCGCCTGGCCGATTGGGCCGCCGGCGCTTGACCACCACCCGCCGGCCGAACAGGTCGGCGGGGTTCCAGGTCATCGCCCGGGCGATCTCCCAGGAGCCGACCTTGCGGGCCGCCTGGGCCTCGCGGCGCGCCTCGAGCGCCACCCGCAGGTCCCGGACCCCGGCCAGCAGTCCTTTCATCGGCGCCTGGAGCTCGCCGCGCATGGCGTGGCGCACGAACAGCAGGGCGGTGGCGGCCAGGTGCAGCGGCAGGGTCAGCCAGAACAGCACCGGCGGGGTGTCCTTCACGAACACCCAGAAGCGGTTTCGCGTGCCGTGCCAGACGGCGAAGTCCGACCGCGGCCCCCCCGAGCTGGCCGAGCCCTCGTGGCGGACGACCGCGTCGGGGATCACCAGCGTCGGCTCGCCCCGCAGCCGCAGGCGGTAACCCAGGTCGACGTCCTCGCAATAGCAGAACAGCCGCTCGTCCAGCCCGCCCAGCTCCAGGAACAGCGCCCGGTCGATCAGCATCGCCCCGCCGCAGGCCGAGAACACCTCTCCCGGCGCCATCGGCCCCGGGTCGCGCCCGCCGTAGCCGCCGCGGAAGGGAAAGCCGGCGGCGGCCATTACATCGCCCATCCCGTCGAGCTTGGTCGCATCGTCCGCCATCAGCTGCCGCGAGGCGAAGCTGCGGACCTCCGGATAGCCCTGCGTCGCCGCGATCAGCCGCTCCAGCCAGTCGGGTTCGGCGTAGGCGTCGGGATTGAGCAGTGCGAGCCAGCGGCCGCGGGCGGCCTGCGCGCCCCGGTTCACGCCGCCGGCGAAGCCGAGGTTTTCCCCGTTCTCGATGAGCCGCAGCGAGGCGTCCTCGGCGGCCGCGGCCTGCGCCGACCGGTCCGGCGAGGCGTTGTCGGACAGGATCACCTCGAAGTCGCGGAACGTCTGGGCCTTCAGCGACGCCAGGCAGCGCGCCAGCGTCGGCCCGCTGTTGTAGACCACGATGACGACGCTCACCGTGGGCGCCGCAGGCTTGTCATCGGCCGCAACGCGCGTCATGCGAGAGCCCGCTTCAGATCCATTGCGCCCATGACCACGATTACGCCGCTCGCCATCCCCGAGGTCCTGCTTATCACGCCCAAGCGCCACGGCGATTCGCGGGGCTGGTTCGCCGAGACCTACAACAGGAAGGCGCTCGCCGATGCGGGCGTCGATTGCGAGTTCGTGCAGGACAACCAGGCCTTCAGCGCCCGCAGGGGCACCGTCCGGGGGCTGCACTTCCAGGCCGCGCCGCACGCCCAGGCCAAGCTGGTGCGCGTGCTGCGCGGGGCCATCTACGACGTGGCGGTCGACATCCGGCAGGGCTCGCAGACCTTCGGCCGCTGGGTCGGCGCGACGCTGACCGCCGACGGCGGCGAGCAGCTGTTGGTGCCGCGCGGCTTCGCCCACGGCTACTGCACCCTCACGGACGATGCCGAGCTGTTCTACAAGGTGGACGGCTACTACGCGCCCCAGGCCGAGGGCGGCGTGAACTGGCGTGACCCGGCGCTGGGGATCGACTGGCCGATCGCCGCCGAGGAGGCGACGCTGAACGCCCGCGACGCCGCGCTGCCGAACCTGGCGGACCTGGAGCCGGTGACGTTCTGACCTGGCTGTTCCCTCCGCCCCTGCGGGCGAGGGCGGCGCCGCTCGCCCGGCCATAAACGGAATATCAGTCGCTGGGCCCTAGGACCGACCCTTGCGGGCGCGGCCCTTGCGGCGCCCGCCCGGCGCGTGGGAACCTCGCGGGCCGTCGGAAGCGCCACGAAGGACCCCTTGAGCAGCGTCGCGGAACATCAGCTCGAACCGGCGGAGGCCAGGTCTCCCCTCGTGGTGGGCCTCGACCGTGCGCTGCTGAGGGTCGACACCGTGTTCGACCTGTTCGCCGCGGCCCTGTTCCGCCGCCCGCTCCCGACTCTCCTGGCGCTGACCACCCTCCTGGCCCACGGGCCGGCGGCCTTCCGGCGCAGGCTCGCCGAACTGCACGCCCTCGACGCCGAGGGCCTGCCGGTGCGCGAGGAGGTGCTGGCCTGGCTGGCCGACGAGAAGGCGCGCGGCCGGCCCGTGCACCTGGCGTGCGACGGCGAGACCGCCACGGCCGAGCGGCTGGCGGAGCACATGGGCCTGTTCGACGGGGTCCACGAGACCGGCGCGCTCGCGGCGGCCTTTCCCGCGGGCTTCGCCTACGCCGGCGCGCGCGGCGCGGACATGGCCGTGTGGCGCCAGGCGACCAGCGCCGTGGTGGTGGCCTCGCCCGCCCTGGAGCGGCGCGTCGCGGCCGTCGCACCGGTGGAGCGGGGCTTCCGCCCTGGCGAGGGGCGGCTGCGGGACTGGCTGAAAGCCGCCCGGCCGCACCAGTGGAGCAAGAACGTCCTGGTCCTGGCCCCGGTCGCCCTGGGCCTTCACCTGGTGACCCAGGCGGGCCTCCTGCGGGCGGTGGCGGCGATGCTGCTGCTCTGCGTGATCGCCTCGCTCACCTATCTCGTCAACGACGCCGCCGACCTGGAGGCCGACCGCCGCCACTGGTCCAAGCGGCGCCGGCCGCTGGCCTCCGGCGCCCTGCCGGTCGGCCCGGCGCTGCTGGCGGCGGGGATCGGGATTCCCGTCGTGCTGGCGGCCGGCTTCTGGCTGTCGATGGCCGTCGGCCTGTGCCTGTCCCTCTACGTCGTCACCACGCTCGCCTATTCCTTCGCCCTGAAGCGGATCCCGCTGGTGGACGGGGTGGTGATCGGCGGCCTCTTCACCCTGCGGCTGGCGGTGGGCATCGCCGCGGCGGGGCTGGAATGGTCGGCGTGGCTGCTGACCTTCTCGACCTTCTTCTTCTTCTCCCTGGCCATCGCCAAGCGGCACACCGAGATCCTGCGGGTGGCGGAGGCCGGCGAGGGGCCGGTGCGCGGCCGCGGCTACCGGGTGGAGGACGCCGCCCTCACCCTGGCCTTCGGGGTCTCGGCGGCCATGGCCTCGATCCTGATCGTGGTCCTCTATCTGGTGGAGGAGGTCTTCCCGCGCTCGGCGTACGCCGACCCGGCCTGGCTGTGGGCCGCCCCGCCGCTGATGTTCGTCTGGGTCGCGCGGGTCTGGTTCCTCGCCCACCGGGGCCGCATGAACGACGATCCGGTGGTCTTCGCGCTGAAGGACCCGGTCAGCCTGGGCCTGGGCGCCGCGCTTGGCGCCGCCTTCCTGCTCGCCCTCACTTGACCCGGCTGAGATCGACAGAGGTGGCCGGCTGGGGCCGCGCCCTGCGCGGGACTTCGGAGGTCGCGCGGCCCCGTTGGCGCGACGAGCTGCCTGCCGCCGTCGCGGCGGCGGCGGCCCACCCCGGACGGGCGCTGGCCATGGGGCTCGCCCGCTCCTACGGCGACAGCGGCCTCAACTTCGGCGGCGCGGCGGTGGACATGACCGCCCTGGACCGCGTCCACGCCTTCGACGCCGAAACCGGCGTGATCCGGGCCGATGCGGGCCTGTCGCTGGACGGGCTGATCCGCCTGGCCCTGCCGCGCGGCTGGTTTCCGCCCGTCGTGCCCGGGACCAAGTTCGTCACCCTCGGCGGCGCCGTCGCCAACGACGTGCACGGCAAGAACCACCACCGGGCCGGGACCTTCGGGGCGCACGTGCGCCGCCTGTCCCTCCGCCGGACTGACGGGACGGTGCACGAACCCGCTGCTGGCGATCCCCTGTTCGCCGCCACCGTCGGCGGCATGGGCCTCACCGGCGTCATCGAGTGGGTGGAGCTGCAGCTCGAGCCGGTGGCCGGGGCCTTCCTCGAGGTCGAGGACATCCCGATCGGCTCGCTGGCCGACTTCTTCGCCCTGTCGTCAGAGAGCGAGGCGAGCCACGCCCAGACGGTGGCCTGGATCGACTGCACCCGCACCGGCCGCGGCGTCGGGCGAGGGATCTTCACGCGGGCCAACTGGTCTCAGCGGCCCGATCGCCCCCTGCACCGGGCGCCGCGTCTGGCCGTGCCCATCGACGCGCCGGGCTTCACGGTCAATCCGCTGACCCTGCGGGCCTTCAACGCCGCCTACTACGGCCTGCGCCGGATGAACGCGGGAAAGGCCGAGCGCCACTACGACCCGGTGACCTTCCCGCTGGACGCGGTGCGCGGCTGGAACCGGATCTACGGCCCGGCGGGCTTCCACCAGCACCAGTGCGTCGTCCCGCCCGCGGCCGCGCCGGAGGCCATGGCCGAGCTGCTGAACGAGATCGGCCGCAGCGGGGAGGGGTCCTTCCTGGTGGTGCTGAAGACGTTCGGCGATCGGCCCTCGCCCGGCCTCATGTCCTTCCCCATGCCGGGGACCACGCTGGCCATCGACTTCCGCAACCGCGGCGAGGCGACGCTGAAGCTGCTCGAGCGGCTCGACGCCATCGTGCGGGCGGCCGGCGGGCGGCTCTATCCGGCCAAGGACGGACGGATGAGCGGCGCCATGCTGGCGGCGGGCTACCCGAATCTCGATAGCTTCCGCGCCCATCTCGACCCCGGGCTTTCGTCCGCCTTCTGGAGACGCGTTCAGCCGTGACACGCAAGGTCGTCATCCTGGGCGCCACGTCCGCCATCGCCGAGGCGACCGCCCGCCTCTACGCCGCCGAAGGCGCGGCCCTGGTGCTGGTCGGCCGCAACGCGGGCCGGCTCGCCGAGATCGCCGCCGACCTGAAGGCCCGCGGGGCCGCGGCGGCCGAGATCGAAGCGACCGACCTGGCGAACCCGCACGACGCGGCCGCGCAGCTCCAGGCGCTGGCGTCGCGCCTGGGCGGCCTCGACGACGTGCTGCTGTTCTACGGCGTCCTCGGCGACCAGGCCCGGGCCGAGGCCGACATGGCCCATGCGCGCGAGATCCTGGACGTCGGCTTCACCAGCGCCGCCGAGTGGTGCCTGGCGGCCGCCAACATCCTGGAAGCCCAGGGGCGCGGCGCGCTGGTGGTGATCGGCTCGGTGGCCGGCGACCGGGGGCGTCAGTCCAACTACGTCTACGGCGCGGCCAAGGCCGGCCTGGGCGTGCTGGTGCAGGGCATCGCCCATCGCCTGGCCCTGCGCGGCCGCGGCGCCCGGGCGGTGTTGGTCAAGCCGGGCTTCGTCGACACGCCGATGACCGACCACCTGAAGAAGGGCGGCCCCCTCTGGGCGAGCCCCGAAGCGGTGGCCCAGGTGGTGCGCAAGGCGGCCGACAACGGCGGCCCGATCGTCTACGCGCCCTTCTTCTGGCGCTTTATCCTGCTGGTCATCCGCCTCGTGCCCGCCCCCATCTTCCACAAGACCAGGCTGTGAAGGTCGTCGTCACCGGCGCGGCGGGCCTCGTCGGCCAGAACCTAATCCCGCGCCTGAAGGCCCGCGGGGCCCAGCTCGTGGGGATCGACAAGCACCCGTCGAACACCGCCCGCCTGCGCGATCTGCATCCCGACGTCGAGGTCATCGAGGCGGACCTGGCGCAGCCCGGCGCCTGGGAGGGCGCCTTCGCCGGCGCCGACGCCGTGGTGATCAACCAGGCTCAGATCGGCGGCCTGGAGCGCGGCCCGTTCGTCGCCAACAACATCACCGCCACCGAGCGGATCCTCGAGGCGGTGAAGGCGCACGGCACGCCCTACATCGTCCACATCTCCTCCTCGGTGGTGAACTCGGCCGCCAAGGACCTCTACGTCGAGACCAAGACCGAGCAGGAGAGGATCGTCCGCGCCTGCGGCGTGCCCCACGCGGTGCTGCGGCCGACGCTGATGTTCGGCTGGTTCGACCGCAAGCACCTGGGCTGGCTGCGCCGGTTCATGGACCGCTCGCCCGTCTTCCCGATCCCCGGCCACGGCCGCTACCGGCGCCAGCCGCTCTACGCCGGCGACTTCTCCGCCATCATCGCCGCCTGCCTGGAGAGCCGCCGCGAGGGGGTGTTCGACATCTCCGGCCGCACCGAGGTGGACTACGTCGACCTGGTGCGGATGATCCGCGACATCGCCCGGGCCAAGGCGCGGATCGTGCACATTCCCTACGGCGCCTTCTGGGGCCTGCTGTGGCTCTACGCCCGGTTCGACAAGGACCCGCCCTTCACCACCAACCAGCTGGAGGCGCTGGTC
Source organism: Phenylobacterium terrae (assembly GCF_042681205.1). NCBI lineage: Bacteria > Pseudomonadati > Pseudomonadota > Alphaproteobacteria > Caulobacterales > Caulobacteraceae > Phenylobacterium > Phenylobacterium terrae. The sequence continues at coordinate 1,401,521 of NZ_JBHUEY010000001.1, read as the reverse complement.
ATCCCGGAGGTGTTCCCGGTGATCGACTGGCCGGGGTTATTCGGCGTGCCGGAGACGCCGCTGAAGACGGCGCTGGAGGAGACCTTCCTCGATCCGCGCTATAGCCGCATCGTCCTGGACTTCTGAAGGTGGGGCGATGGTGAAGACGGTGATCGTGGGCGCGGGCGCCATGGGCCTGGCCGCCGCCCACCACGCCCTGAAGCTCGGCCACGAGGTGGACGTGGTCGAGGCCGACAAGGTCCCCGGCGGCATGGCCGCCCACTTCGACTTCGACGGCCTGTCGATCGAGCGCTTCTACCACTTCGTCTGCAAGCCGGACGCGCCGACCTTCGCGCTGCTGGAGGACCTGGGCATCGGCCATCTGATGCGCTGGCGCACGACGTCCATGGCCTATTTCGCCAAGGGGCGGCTGCACCGCTGGGGCGATCCGATCTCGCTGCTGACCACCGGCCTGCTGAACCCGGTGGAGAAGGTCCGCTACGGGCTGCAGATGTTCGCCACGACCCGGCGCAAGAGCTTCGACGACCTGGAGCGCCGCTCGGCGCGCGACTGGATCGAGACGGGCGCCGGGGCCAGCGTCTACGACAAGCTCTGGCGCCCGCTGATGGCGCTGAAGTTCTACCAGCACCAGGACGACATCTCCGCCGCCTGGATCGCCACCCGCATCCGCCGCGTCGGCCGCTCGCGCCGGTCGCTGTTCCAGGAGGAGCTGGGCTACATCGAGGGCGGCTCGGAGACGCTGGTGAACGCCCTCGTCCAGTCGATCGAGCGGCAGGGCGGGCGCATCCACCTGGGCCAGCCGGTGGAGCAGGTCGAGACCGAAGGCGGGCGCGTGACCGGCGTGCGCGCCGGAGGCCGCACCCTGCCGGCCGAGGCGGTGATCTGCACCGTGCCGACGCCTTACGTCCCCGGGCTCGTCCCCGACCTGCCGGAGCTGTCCAGGGCCGCCTACGCCGGCATCCGCAACATCGGCGTGATCTGCGTCGTGCATAAGCTGAAGCGCTCGGTGAGCCCGCATTTCTGGGTCAACATCGTCGAGCCGGGAATCGAGATCCCGGGCATCATCGAGTTCTCCAACCTGCGCCCGCTGCCGGACACGGTGGTCTACGTGCCCTACTACATGCCCACCGACCACCCGAAGTGGACCGCCAGCGACCAGGCCCTCGCCGACGAGAGCTTCGGCTACATGCAGCGCATCAATCCGGCGCTGACAGAGGACGACCGCCTGGCCTTCAAGGTCGGCCGCCTGCGCTTCGCCCAGCCCCTGTGCGAGCCCGGTTTCGCGGCCAAGATCCCGCCGATCCGCACGCCCATCGAAGGCCTGCAGATCGCCGACACCTCCTTCTACTACCCCGAGGACCGCGGCATCTCCGAAGGGGCGCGCCTGGCCAGGGAGATGGCGCTGGCCATCGGCACGGACCACGAGCCGCGGCGGGAGCCGGTGTTCGCATGAGCCTGGCGCAGCTGAAGAGCCTTCCTCAGACGGCGATCGGCGGCCTCAACCCGATCCGCATCGTCGTCGTGGCGGCCGCCCTGGTCCTCGGCGTCCTGGCTCCCAGCTACTTCGTGCTCAACTCGATCCGCGCGGTCGCCGGCGCCTATTCGCCGACGCCGTTCTTCGACCAGTGGGGCGTGGTTTTCGACTACGCGTCGATCGACTCGGTCGGGGACTTCCTCGCCGTCCTGTTCCGTCAGAGCAACGAGCACAGGATCCTCTTTCCCCGCCTGATCTTCTTCACCGACCTCTACGTCTTCCGCGGCGGGAACGTCCTCAACCTGGCGAGCACCTTCGCGGTGCAGGCCGCCAGCCTCGCCCTCCTCGCCCGGCTCGCCTGGGACGCCGACAGGAAGGCCGCCTCGCTGATCCTCGCCGGACTGGCCGCGGCCCTGATGTTCTCCTTCGGCCAGTGGGAGAACTTCCTGTGGGGCTTCCAGGTGCAGTTCGTCCTGGTCTACGCGGCGGGCGCGGGCTCGATCTACCTGTTCTACCGGGCGTTCGCGGGCGACGGCCGCCCCGACTACCGCACCTGGGCGGCCTCTCTGCTGCTGCTCGTCGTCTCGGCCTTCTCGATGGCCAACGGCGTGATCGCCGGGGCGGCCGCCGTGGCGGTGGGGCTGCTGGCGCGGCTGCCGGCGCGCGCCCTGGGATTGCACGCGGCGGCGACCGGTCTCGTGCTGGCGATCTACCTGATCGGCTACCAGGGCGTCCCGGGCCACTCCAAGCTGGATGCGGTCCTTACGACGCCGCTGCTGTTCGCCGAGTACGTCGCCACCTACCTCGGCAACCTGGCGCGCTTCCATGGCCTGCCGGAGAGCCAGGCCCTCGGCGCGGTCGGCCTCATCCTCGCCCTGGCGGCGGCGGCGCGGGTCGCGCTGGGCCGCGACAAGAGCCCCGAGCGGCTGGCCCTGGTGGGGGTGATGGCCTTCATCATCGCCACGGCGATGGTCACCGGCGCCGGCCGGCTGGGCTTCGGCCTCCTGCAAGCCTTCTCCAGCCGCTATCTGACGCCGACGTCCTGGTTCTGGGCCGTGCAGGCGATCTTCTGGCTGCCGCTGATCGCGGCGCGCCTGCGGCTGGCGAACTTCGCGGCGACCGCAGCCGTCGCCCTGGCGGCGCTGGTCTTCCTCTACGACCTGCAGGTCGACAGCCGCCCCGACTTCTATCATCGAGCCACCCAGACCCGGGCGGCGTCCGACATCCTGTTGACCGGCGCGAACGATCCCGAGCCGCTGCTGATGATCCACTGGGACATGTCGCTGCTCGACAAGGGCGCGGGCATCCTGCGCGACCGCCGGCTCTCGCTGTACCGCGAGGGGGCCCACCTCTGGGTCGGCCGGCGGATCGACCAGGTCGCGACCCTCGCGGGGCGCGAGGCCTGCCTCGGCGCATTCGACGTGCTGGAGACTGCGCCCAAGGGCGCGGCCTTGCGCGGGCTTGGTTGGGCGTGGGACGTGGCGGACGACCGGCCGGTGGACCGGATCGTAGTGACCGACGGCGGCGGGGTCGTGATCGGCCTCGGCGGCGCCAGCTTCATGCCCCGCGGCGACGTCATGGACGCCGTCGATGTGGTTGACGAGGAGCTCGTCGGCTGGAGCGCCGTGATCCGCCGGCCCAAGCAGCCCGAGATCGTCGCGTACGCCGCATTGCGCGACGGGCGGATGTGCGAGATCGGCCGGAAGGCGGTCCCGTGAGGCCGTTCCGCCGCATGGAGTCCCTCTCTTGCGCCGCCTGATCGGCTTCTACCTGACCGGCGAGTTCGGGCGGTTCCTGCTGGCCGGCGGGACGGCGGCGGCGGCGAATTTCGCCAGCCGCTTCGCCTTCCAGCCGCTACTCGGCTTCAACGCCAGCGTGGTGGCGGCCTACGGGGTGGGGTTCCTCACCGCCTTCTTCCTGAACCGGCGGTTCGTCTTCCCGGCCTCGGGCAAGCCGATGCGGCAGGAGATGGCCTGGTTCTTCGTCTTCAACGCCCTGGCCTTCCCGGTGGTGTGGGCCGCCTCGCTGGTGCTGCGCGATTTCGTGTTCGGGCGCGTCCTGCCCGCCGCGCCGGCCGAGGCGCTGGCGCACGGGATCGCTATCCTGCTGCCGGTGGCGGTGAACTTCGCGGCCCACAAGCTGGTCACCTTCGCGCGCCGATGAAAGGGCCCCAGAGCTTCGACGTGGTGGTGGTCGGCGCGGGCGCGGCCGGCATGATGTGCGCCATCGAGGCGGGCAAGCGCGGCCGGCGCGTACTGGTGCTGGACCACGCCAAGGCGCCGGGAGAGAAGATCCGCATCTCCGGCGGCGGGCGCTGCAACTTCACCAACATCCATGCGGGCCCGAAGAACTTCGTCTCGGCCAACCCGCGCTTCGCCATCTCGGCCCTGTCGCGCTACCGGCCGGCCGACTTCACCGCCCTCGTCGACCGCTACGGCATCGCCTGGCACGAGAAGACGCTGGGCCAGCTGTTCTGCGACGGCTCCTCGCGCCAGATCATCGACATGCTGCTGACCGAGATGAAGGCCGCCGGCGTGGAGCTGCGGCTGCAGGCGCCTGTGGACCGGCTGGAGCGGGAGGGCGAGGGCTTCCGCCTCTCCGCCGGCGGGGCGGAGATCGTCTGTTCGTCCCTGGTGATCGCCACCGGCGGCAAGTCGATCCCGAAGATGGGCGCGACCGGCTTCGGCTATCAGGTCGCCGAGCGGTTCGGCCTGAAGGTCACCGAGACGCGGCCGGGGCTCGTGCCGCTGACGTTCGAGGCGGGCCTGCTCTCGCGGCTGGCGCCGCTGGCCGGCGTGGCGGTGGACGTGCGGGTCTCCTGCGGCAAGACCCGCTTCGAGGGGGCGATGCTGTTCACCCATCGCGGCCTCTCCGGCCCCGCCATCCTGCAGATCTCCTCCTACTGGCGCGAGGGCCAGGCGATCACGGTCGACATGGCCCCGGGCGCCGACGTCTTCGAGGCGCTGCGCCAGGCCCGCGCCGAGCGCGGCCGCCAGTCGGTCGCCGGCGTGCTGGCGCAGCATCTGCCCAGGCGGCTCGCGGAGCTGATCTGCGAGACCCACGGCGCGACCGCCAACCTCGCCGACGCCGGCGACAAGCGGCTGCGGGCCGTGGCCGAGGCTGTGAACGCCTGGACCGTGAAGCCGGTCGGCTCAGAGGGCTATCGCACCGCCGAGGTCACCCTCGGCGGCGTCGACACCGGCGAGCTGGATTCCAGGACCATGGCCGCCAGGCGCATCCCGGGCCTCTACTTCATCGGCGAGGTCGTCGACGTCACCGGCTGGCTCGGCGGCTACAATTTCCAGTGGGCCTGGGCCAGCGGCTGGTGCGCGGGGCAGGCGGTCTAACACCCGTCATCCCGGACGGCCGCAGGCCGATCCGGGACCCAGCCTCACCGCGAGTGGGACCGCCGCCCTGGGTCCCGGCTCTTCGGCCGGGATGACGGTGGTTGGGGCGCATCGCGCCAGCTCAGCAGCGCCGCCCGCTCGTCTTCGGTCAGCACCCGCCAGCGCCCCTCCGGCAGGTCGGCGAGCTTCAGGGGCCCGATGCGGATGCGGTAGAGGTCGGTGACGGTGAGGCCCACCAGGTCGCACATGCGGCGGATCTGGCGGTTGCGGCCTTCCTTGAGGATGAAGCGCAGGCGCTGCTCGCCGGCGCGGGTGACCTTGGCGGGGCGCAGCTTCCGGCCGTCGAGGGAGAGGCCGTGGCGCAGCCGGGCGATCCTCTCCTCGGTGAGGTCGCCGCGCACGCGGACCAGGTACTCCTTGTCGAGCTCCGACTCCGGCCCGATCACAGCCTTGGCCAGCACCCCGTCATCCGACAGCAGCAGCAGGCCGTGGGAGTCCATGTCCAGGCGACCCAGCGGGGCGAGGCGGGTGTCGCGGCCGGGGATCATTGGGCTCTCGCCCACCAGCGCCTGGCGGGTCAGCAGGCGCACGGCGGGCACCTGCCCCGCCTCCGGCTGGGCCGAGACGACGCCCACCGGCTTGTTTAGCACCACGCTGAAGGCCGCCTGCCCCCGGTCGGCCAGGGTGAGCGTCTGGCCCGGCAGGATCTTGCGGCCGGCGTCCTCCACCCGCTCGCCGTCGATGCTGACAAGGCCCTCTGCGATGGCGGCCTCCGCCTCCCGGCGCGAGCAGACGCCGCTCTGGGCGAGCCACTTGTTGACGCGCTGGGGCTCGGGGTCCTCGTAGCGGCGGGTCCAGACCATGGGCCGCTTCTAGAGCGCCAGGGCCGGCTGGGCCAAGCGCCACTCCTCCGCGACCTCAGGATCCACCTCGGCGCGCGTCCGGCGCTCACGCAGGGCCTCGAATTCGGCCGGCGGCAGCAGCCGGCCCAGGGCCCACACCGCGGCGCCGCGGACCACGGGCGCGGGATCGTCCAGCAGGCGCAGCGCCTCGGCCGCCAGGGCGGGCTCGCCGGAGTTGCCGATGGCGTAGAGCACGTTGCGGACGAAGCGGTCGCGGCCGATCCGCTTCACCGGGCTCTTGGCGAACAGGGCGCGGAAGGCGGGATCGTCCAGGCGGGAGAGGTCGGCGAGGCTGGGCGCGCGCAGGGCCTCGCGGGCGTGCAGCGCCTGTTCGCGGGCCGTCGAGGCGAACTTGTTCCAGGGGCAGACCGCCAGGCAGTCGTCGCAGCCGTAGATGCGGTTGCCGAGGAGGGGGCGGAACTCGTGCGGGATCGGCGCCTTGAGCTCGATCGTCAGGTAGCTGATGCAGCGCCGCGCATCGAGCTGGAAGGGCGCCGGGAAGGCGTTCGTGGGGCAGACGTCCAGGCAGGCCCGGCAGGAGCCGCAGGTCTCCTCACCGACCGGATCGGGGCGCAGCTCCAGCTCGGTCAGGACCGAGCCCAGGAAGAGCCAGGAACCGTGCTCGCGCGAGACGAGGTTGGTGTGCCGGCCCTGCCAGCCGACCCCGGCCCGCTCGGCCAGCGGCTTCTCCATCAGCGGGGCGGTGTCGACGAACACCTTCAGCTCGCCGCCGAACCGGTCCTGCACCCAGCGCGCCAGCGCCTTCAGCCGCTTCTTGATCAGCTCGTGGTAGTCGTCGCCCTGGGCGTAGACGCTGATCGCGCCGCGGGTCGGCTCAGAGAGGACGGCGAGCGGGTCGTGGTCCGGCCCGTAGTTCATCCCCAGCACGATGGCCGAGCGGGCGCCCGGCCACATGCCGGTGGGGTGGGCGCGGCGTTCGGCGGTGGTCTCCATCCAGGCCATCTCGCCGTGGCGGCCGGCGGCGACGAATTCGGCGAGGCGCTCGGCGGCGCTCCACGGCGCGTCGGCGCGCGCGAAGCGGCAGACGTCGAACCCCAGCAGCCTGGCCTCCGCTCGGATCGCCTCTTCGCGCGCCTCAGAAGTCGAGATCGTCATAGTGCCCGGCCGGGGCGATGCCGGGGCAGCGGTCGCTGAGCAGGGGCCGGAAGCAGGGCCGCGATTTCAGCTTCATGTACCAGGTCTTCACTCCCGGGAAGTCGCGCCAGGGCACGTCGCCGAAGTAGTCGATGACCGACAGATGGGCGGCCGCGGCGAAGTCCGCCAGGGAGAGACGGCGTCCGGCCAGCCAGTCGCGGTCCTGCAGCAGGCCTTCGATGTAGACCAGGTGGCCGCGCAGGGCCTCCCGGCCATGACGCAGGGCGGCGAGGTCGGGCGCGCCGAGCTTCAGGAGGCGCTTCTCCAGCTTCTCGTGCAGCAGGTAGCCGCCGACCTCGTAGTCGAACTTGCGGTCGAACCACTGCAGCAGCCGGCGCGCCTCGGCCCGCTCGGCCGCTTCGCGGCCCATCAGCGCCGGCTCGGGGTTCTGTTCCTCGAGGTGGTCGAGGATGGCGCGGGATTCGCACAGCACGATGCGCCCGTCCGGCCCCTTTTCCTCCAGCACCGGCGTCAGGCCGGACGGATTGAGCGCCAGGAACTCGGGCGGACTCTCCCAGTAGCGGACCTGCACCTCGTTGAAGGGCAGGCGCTTTTCGCCCAGCGAGAGGCGCACCTGGCGGGAGGCCGGGTCCATCGGGAAATGGTGGAGGGTGCGCTCGACGCTCATGCCCGCACGCGGAGAGGAATCACTGTCGTCCAAGAGCGCCCAAAGGCCTTAAGGGCGCGTTTACTACACCTGATCCTCGTCCGAGAACGGCTCAGAGTGGGTTTCGGCCCGGCCGCGGGGGTCCGCGTGGATGATCACGTCGGCCGACGGGAAGGCGGCGACGATCCGCCGTTCGGCTTGGTCGATCACCTCGTGCGCCGCCTCCAGGCTCAGCTCCGGGTCGAGGTCGACATGCATCTGGATGTGGACGAAGGGGCCTGAGGCGCGGGTGCGCAGCTGGTGCACATGGGTGAGGCGCGGGTCCTGGCGCACCACCTCGACGATCCGCCGGCGGGCCTCGTCCGGCAACTCGCGGTCCATCAGTTGGGCCGACGCCTCGCGGAAGACGCCCACCGCGCCCCAGACCAGCAGGGCGGCGATAGCCAGGCCCGCGGCGGCGTCCAGCCCGGCCATCCCCAGCGCCGCCGTGCTGGCGATGCCGATGAGGGCGATGACGTTCGAGGCCAGGTCCGAAAAGTAGTGGGCCCGGTCGCCCGAGACGGCCACCGAGGCGGTCTTGCGCAACACCTGCGTCTGGGCCCGCACCAGCCCGAGGGTGAGCACGATGGAGACGACCATCACCGCGATCGCCCACCCTTCCCGGGCGATGGGCTCGGGGGCGATCAGCCGCTGCACGGCCTCGCGGCCGATCAGGGCGGCGGAAGCGAACACGAGCCCCGCCTGCAGCAGGCTGGCGAAGGCCTCGGCCTTGCCGTGGCCGAAGCGGTGCTCCCGGTCCGGCGGGGCGACCGCGTAGCGGACGGCGAAGAAGGTGACGAGGGAGGCGACGAGGTCCAGGGCCGAGTCGGCCATGGAGGCCATCACCGCCACCGAGCCGGAGACCAGCCAGACCACCAGCTTCAGGGTCACCAACACCACGGCCGTCGCCACGGACAGCAGGGTGACGCGCCGCGTCAGCGCCGCCGTCTCGGCCGGCGTCATGCCGCTGAGGATCCCCGTGGTCATGGGGCGGAGCCTAAACTTCCCTCCCCTTCATGGGGAGGGTGGACCGGAGCGCAGCGACGGGACGGGTGGGGGCGTGACGAACCGCACCGACGCCGATCGCCCAACGCCCCGCCCGGCCATGACTCCCCCGCCCGGTCCCTTCGGGACCACCCTCCCCATGAAGGGGAGGGAAGGACGCTACGCCGCCGCCTTCGGCTGCGGCCCCACATAGACGCTCTGCGGACGGATCAGCCGCCCGCCGGCGAGCTGTTCGCGGGCGTGGGCGAGCCAGCCGGCGACGCGGCCCATGGCGAAGACGCAGGTGAAGGCGGTGGGCGGAAAGGCCAGGGCCTCCAGCAGCAGGGCGGTGTAGAACTCGACGTTGGTGTCCAGCGAGCGGTCGGGCTTGCGGGCCTTCAGGATGGCCAGCGCCGCGGCCTCGACCGCTTCGGCGAACTCCAGCCGGCCGTGGGCCACATTGGACTGGCCGACCAGCTTGCGCACGGCGGCCTTCAGCGCGTCGGCGCGGGGATCGCGCACGCGATAGATGCGGTGGCCGAAGCCCATCAGCCGATCGCCGCGGTCCAGCGCCGCCTCGATCCAGGCCCGGGCGTTCTCCGGCCGGCCGATGCCGTCCAGCATGTCGATCACCGGCCCCGGCGCGCCGCCGTGCAGCGGGCCCTTCAGCGCGCTGATCCCGGCCAGGATCGCCGAGGTCAGGCCCGCCCGGGTCGAGGCGACGACGCGGGCGGCGAAGGTGGAGGCGTTGAGCCCGTGGTCGCTGACCGTCACCAGGTAGGTGTCCAGCGCCGCCACCTCGGCCGGCGCCGCCTCGCGCCCCCGCAGCATCCGCAGGATGTCGGCGGCGTGGCCGAGCGCGGGGTCCGGCGCCACCGGCGCCTGGCCGGCCTGGGCGCGGACGACGGCGGCGGTGAACACCGCCGGCGCCGCGGTCAGCCGCAGGGCGGTCGCCAGGTCGTCGCCGTCGCCCAGGCGCGCGGTGAGCGCGCGCATGGCTTCGATGGGCGTGCGGTCGAGCAGGCCGGTGTCGAGGGCGGCCACTTCGCCGAACACCTCGGCGCGCGCCTGGCCGAGCGGGCCGGCGAGGCCGGCGAGCAGGTCCTCGAAGAAGCCGTCGAACAGCAGGCGCGCGGCGTCTTCGTAGGCGGTGCGACCGGCCAGCTGCTCCACGGGCCAGCCGCGGATGATCAGCCGCCCGGCCTGGCCGTCGACCTCGGAGAGGACGGTGTGGGCGGCGACGACGTCATCAAGGCCGTCGGACATGACGATCTCCTCTTGTTTGCACTGCAACATTCGCCCGAGCGTTGCCACCGTCAATCTTGATCAATATGATCAACATATGCCGCAGGCGGACTGGATCGGGGCGGAGGAGGCGCGCTCGCGCCTGGGCGTTCGGCCGCAGACGCTCTACGCCTACGTGAGCCGGGGCCGGGTGCAGGTGCGGCCGGACCCGCAGGACCCGCGCCGCAGCCTCTATCGCGCCGCCGACATCGCCGCCCTGCATGAGCGGAAGTCCCGCAGCCGGAAGATCTCGGAGGTGGCCGAAGGCGCCATCTCCTGGGGGGAGCCGGTGCTGGCCTCGGCGATCATGACGGTCTCGGGCGGGCGGCTGTACTACCGCGGCCGCGACGCCCTTGAGCTGGCGGAGGTCGAGACGCTGGAGGGCGTCGCACGGCTGCTGCGCGGCGGCCACGGGGCGGCGCTGAAGCGCACCGACCGGCCGGCGCCGCCGGAGGGCGGCGACATGCGCTCGCGGGCCTTCCTGGCGCTGGCCCAGCGGGCCGGGGTCGATCCGCCGGCGCGGGGCCGCAACCCGCTGGCGCTCGCCGTCGAGGCCGCGACCCTGCTCGACGTGATGACCGACGCCGTCGCCGGGCAGGTGGGCGGCGGGGCGATCCACAACCGGCTGGCGCTGGCCTGGGGCCTGGGGCCGGGCGGCCCGGGCGCGGACCTGATCCGCCGCACCCTGGTGCTGCTGGCCGACCACGAGCTCAACGCCTCGGCGTTTGCGGCCCGGGTGGCGGCCTCGACCGGGGCGTCGCTGGCGGCCTCGGCGCTTGCCGGCCTCTCGGCGCTCTCCGGGCCGCGGCACGGCGGCGCCCCGGCGGCCATCCAGAACCTGGTCGAGGAGGCGAGGCGCCTGGGCCCGAGGCCGGCGATTGCGGCAAGGCTGGCCGAGGACCGGCTGATCCCGGGCTTCGGCCACCCGCTCTATCCGGACGGGGACCCCAGGGCCGCGGCCCTGCTCGCGCGCTTCAACCCGCCGGACGATTTCGCGGCCCTGCGCGAGGCCGTGGAGCGGGCGACGGGGCTCGCCCCCAACATCGACTTCGCGCTGACCGCGCTCTCCGAGAGCCTCGGCCTGCCGAAGGACGCCCCCTTCGCCCTGTTCGCCATCGCCCGCTGCGCCGGCTGGATCGCCCACGCGATCGAGCAGGGCCAGAGCGGCGCCCTCATCCGCCCGCGGGCGCGCTACGTGGGGCCGGAGGTGGGTTAGAGCGCCTCCAGCGCCACCGGCGCCAGCGAGAGCACCAAGAGGCCCGCCATCGTCCAATTGAAGATCCGCAGGCGGGCGGGCGTGCCGAGAACGCCGCGAAGGGCCAGGCCGAAGCCCGTCCAGCTCGCCACGCACGGCAGGTTCACCAGGGTGAAGACGGCGGCCACCACGACGACGTTGGCCGCGTAGTTCTCCGGCGGGGCGTAGGCGGTGACGCCGCCCAGCGCCATCGCCCAGGCCTTGGGGTTGACCCACTGGAAGGCGGCGGCCTGCCAGAAGGTCTGCGGCCGCCCGGCGCCCTCGCCGCCCTTCATCTCGCCGGACATGGCGATCTTCCAGGCCAGGTAGAGAAGGTAGGCCGCGCCCACCGCCTTCAGCACCCCGTGCAGCGCCGGATAGGCGGCGAACAGTCCGCCGAGCGCCAGGCCAGCGCCGAGCACCAGGGCGAAGAAGCCCAGGTTCACGCCCATCAGGTGCGGCAGGGTGCGCCGGAAGCCGAAGTTGGCGCCCGAGGCCAGCAGCATGGTGTTGTTCGGGCCGGGCGTGATCGAGGAGACGAACGCGAAGAGCGCGAGCGCCGCCAGCATTTCGGGAGGGATCTGAGGCATGGGGGAGGTCCTTGGGGAGGACTCCCGGCAGCCGGATGTGTCGCGTTTGGCGCCTCTCCCGCCGCCGGGAGAGGCTTGTTGCGCCCTAGATGGCGCCCACCGTCGTCCCGCACGTCATCGACCGCCCGGCCATTACCGGGCGGATGATAGCCTGACGGGCGAGGGCGAAGGTGGCGGTCACGGGCGTGTCCTTGGCGACGGCCGCCCGATAGCACAGCTGGGCCGTGCCGGCCAGATCGTAGCCTCACCACCCCGCTCATCCCGGCGGAGGCCGGAGCCCAGAATGGCGGGCGCAGATGCGGGTTCCAGGACCGCGGCGTTCATCCAGCCGGCGTCACGTCTTGGATCTGGATCTCGGCCTTCGCCGGGACGAGCGGGGAAGGGGAGAACCCTTAGCGCGCCTTGCGTGCCGCCGCGGCGGCCGCATCCGCTTCGGCCTGCGAGAAGACGCCGTCCCTGTCGGTGTCGAGCTCGGTGAAGCGGCGGTCGGCCTGGGCGGCGACCTCGTCCTTCGTCACCACGCCGTCGCCGGAGTGGTCGTAGGTCTTCCAGATGCGGTCCACCTGGCCGCGCATGCCGGGCAGCTTGGCGAGGGCCGGCAGCTCGGCGCGAAGGACCCGGCCGTCCCGGTCCTTGTCGTACTTGATCAGCTCCTTCATCACCGCCGCCTTGTAGTCGGCGCGGCTGACCTTGCCGTCCTTGTCCATGTCGAGCTCGGCCAGGTTCGGCCGCTGCTGGGCGGCCGCTGGCGCGGCGCAGGCGAGGAAGGCGGCGGCGAGCAGGAGGCGGCGCATCTGAGAACCCCGTTCGGTGGCGCGGCCAAGCTGATGGACCCCGGATGAACGCAGCCTGACCGCATGGTCGCAGCGGTCCAGAAACCGTTCGCCGCGAATCCGAAGCTTACCCTAAACAGGCCCCTCGGACGCGCGCGCGATGCGGGAGCACGGCTTTGCCGGATTGGGTCTACGCCATCATCCTGGGTCTGGTCGAAGGGCTGACCGAGTTCATCCCGGTCTCCTCCACCGGCCACCTGCTGTTGACCAAGGAGGCCCTGGGCTTGCCCGACGGCTTCTGGGGCACCTTCAGCGTGCTGATCCAGCTCGGGGCGATCCTGGCGGTCGTGGTCGTCTACTTCCAGCGGCTGTGGAGCGTGGTGCTGAGGATCCCGACGGATCCGAAGGCCCGCGGCTTCGTCATCAGCGTCCTGGTCGCCTTCCTGCCGGCCGTCGCCTTCGGTTTCCTGCTCCATGGCTTCATCAAAGGCGTGCTGTTCGAGAGCCCCCAGCTGATCTGCTGGTCGCTGGTCATCGGCGGCGTCGTACTGCTGTTCATCGACCGCTTTGCGCCCGAGCCTCGCCATGACGATGCGATGGAGCTGCCGTTCCGCACCTCCCTGGGCATCGGCATGATGCAGGTGCTGTCCATGATCCCCGGCGTGTCCCGCTCGGGCGCGACGATCGTCGGCGCCGTGCTCCTGGGCGTGCGCAAGGACGCGGCGACCGAGTTTTCCTTCTTCCTGGCGATCCCGACGATGCTGGGCGTGTTCGTCCTGGACGCCTGGGAGAACCGCAACGCCATCAGCGCCGACCAGGCGGGCGTCATCGCCGTCGGTTTCGTGGCGTCCTTCGTCTTCGCCCTGGTGGTCATCAAGACGATGGTCGGCTTCGTCAGCCGCCGGGGCCTGGCCCCGTTCGGCTGGTGGCGGATCGTGGTCGGCGGCGCCGGGCTGGCGGCGCTGAACCTGCGCTAGGGCTCGGGGTCGAACAGCAGGAAGGCGGCCTTGGCGCCGGGGCGGATCGCGTGGACGCAACCGGCCGGGATCAGCTGCAGGTCGCCTGCAGAGAGGCGGACGTCTTCCCCATCCAGGACGAGGGTGAGGTCCCCCTCGACCATCAGAAGCGCTTCGGCCCAGTCCTCGTGGACCTCCGGGTCCAGACCCTGCCCGTCCGTCCGGAAGAGCTTGAGCTTCACGCCGCCGACATCGCCCAGGACGGAGCGGCCCCACGCGCCCGAGAGCTCCTGCGCCAGACTGGCGAGGTTGAGGGTCGAGACGTTCTTCACTGCAAGATGCGCCACTTCCCGGAGCGGGGTCAGACCGGCTGCGGCATGTCCGCGTACTGGCCGCCGCGGCGGTAGCGGTAGAGGTAGGTGGGGATCACCGACTCCACGGTGGTCGGGACGATCCCGAGGTCCGAAAGACCCGGCGCCCCTTCGGAGACGACGTTGTCGGCCTTCAGCAGCTTGACCTGGTCGGAGGTGATCGGCGGCGGGAACGGGGTCATCGCGATCACGTCGCCCACCGCGCCCAGGGCGCCCGCCGCCGCGAACGGGATCGGCAGCAGCAGGCGGCGGCGCTGGATCTCCTTCAGGAGCAGCTCCATCAGCTCGCGGAAGGTGAAGACGCCCGGCCCGCCGAGCTCGTAGGTGCGGCCGGCGGCCTCGGCCCGGACCGCCGCCTCGGCGATCGCCCGGCCGACGTCGCCGACGAACACCGGCTGGAAGCGGGTCTTGCCGCCGCCGATCAGCGGCAGCGCCGGCGACATCGTCGCCATCGATCCGAAGCGGTTGAAGAAGTCGTCCTCCGGCCCGAACACGACCGACGGACGGATCACCACGGCGTCGGGGAAGATCTCGCGCACCGCCGCCTCGCCGGCGGCCTTGCTGCGGGCGAACTTGGCCGGCGAATCGGCGTCGGCGCCCAGCGCCGAGACCTGGACGAAGCGGGTCGCGCCGGCCGCGCGGGCGGCCTCGGCGGCGTTGCGCGCGCCCATCACGTGCAGCGACTGGAATTTCTGGCGGCCGCGCTCGAAGGCCACCGCGACCAGGTTCACGCAGGCCGCCGCGCCGTCCATGGCCCGGGCCAGCGAGTCCGGATTGCGGATGTTGGCCTGGACGATCTCGATCTGGCCGACGTCGCCGTGCATGCGCAGGTCGCCCGCCAGGTGCGGACGGCGGACGGCGACGCGCACCCGAAGCCCCTTGCGGGCGAGGGCGCGGACCACCTGGCTGCCGATGAAGCCGGAGCCGCCGACAACGGTGACCAGATCCTGCATGGCGTTCCTGAACTCATTGAAAGAGCGACACCCGTGTCGCGCCCGCCCGATAGACGATGCGGCCTTGCGCCGCAATGCGGCGGGCCGTCCGACGCGACGCCGTTGACGCGCCCCGGCCGGCGCCCTAAGTAGCCGCCTCCCGATCCGACGGACCGGGCCCAGGTGGCGGAATTGGTAGACGCGCTGGTTTCAGGTACCAGTGGTTAATAGCCGTGGAGGTTCGAGTCCTCTCCTGGGCACCACCCCCGAAAGTGTTTCGGGGGCGGCAAAGTCGGAGCGAAGCTTAAGAGCGTGACCAACTTCCTGCACGACGGTGACCTGCCCGACGGCGCGCTTTCGGGCGCGGCCGCTGTCGCGGTCGACTCCGAGACCATGGGCCTGAGGCTGGGTCGCGATCCGCTCTGCGTCGTCCAGCTCTCGGCCGGCGACGGCGATGCGCACATCGTCCAGCTGCGCCGGCCCGACTACCACGCGCCGAACCTGAAGCGGCTGCTGACCGATCCTTCCGTGCTGAAGATCTTCCACTTCGGCCGGTTCGACATCGCCATGTTCCACCTGCACCTGAAGGTGGTCACCGCGCCGGTCTACTGCACCAAGATCGCCTCCAAGCTGGCGCGCACCTACACCGACCGCCACGGCCTGAAGGACGTGGTCAAGGAGCTGGTCGGCGTCGACCTCTCCAAGGCCCAGCAGAGCTCCGACTGGGGCTCGGCCGACCTGTCGGCCGACCAGCTGGCCTATGCCGCCTGCGACGTGCTGCACCTGCACGCCGTCCGCGCCAGGCTCGACGAGATGCTGGCGCGCGAGGGGCGCGACGGCCTGGCCCGGGCCGCCTTCGAATTCCTGCCCCACCGCGCCCTGCTGGACGTGGCGGGCTGGGAAGACGTCGACATCTTCGCCCACAGCTAGCGGCGATGAGCGCGGTCGCCCATCCCCACGCAGGGCCCAGCCGCCGGCCGGACTTCCTGCGCTGGCGGCGGCGCTCGCGCCTGATCCGGCTGCTGCGCCTGGTGCTGCCGCTGGGCATCGGCCTCATCTTCGCCACGCTGGTCGGATTTGTGGTCCACGGGACGATTTCCGGCGGGCCGGTGCGGCCGGACCAGGCGGACACGCCTATTCGTCTGGTCAACTTCAGGCTGGTCGGCCGGGACGACAGGGGCAGGCCGTTCGTGCTGACCGCCGATTCCGCCACGCGCGACAAGCAGGACTACCAGCGGATCCACCTCGTACGGCCCTCGCTGCTGATCGACTCCGAGAGCCCCCGTCCGACGCGGCTGTCGGCCAAGACGGGGGTGATGCAGGAGGATACCGGCAAGCTGCAGCTGGACGGCGGCGTGACGCTGAACGGGACCGACCTGGCGGTGGCCACCGACTCCTCGGTCTACGACACCCTGACCGGTGTTCTGCAGGGCGAGGGCGACATCGCCGGCAGAACCGCGCTTGGCGACGTGAACGCGAAGTCCTATGGCGTCTACGACGAGGGCGAGCGAATGATCTTCCGGGGCGGCGTGCGCGGCCGGATCGAATCGAAATAGTCGGGGCTAGGCTTCAGCGATGATTTTCTTCCGGAAACTGAACTTCCTGGCCGGCGGTCTGGCCGCGGCGGCGCTGCTCGCAGCGCCCGCGGCCGCTCAGCTGGCCCAGAACTCCGACGCGCCTGTCGACCTGACCGCCGACGAGCTGGAGGTGATCAACTCCCAGTGCCTGTCCATCTGGCGCGGCTCGGCCGAGGCCCTGCAGGACACCTCCCGCCTGCGGGCCGACGTCCTGAAGACCTACTTCCAGGTGACCGGCGGCGCCCGGCCGGCGGCGGTGAGCACGGCCAATTGCGGCGCCCTGAGCCGCATCGAGGCCGAAGGCAACGTCTTCTACGTCACCCCGCAGCAGCGGGTGCGCGGCCGCCATGCGACCTACGATGCGGCGAGCGAGACGATCACCGTCACCGGCGACGTGGTGGCCGCCCAGGGGCAGAACGTGCTGCGGGGCGAGCGGCTGGTGATCAACATCAAGACCGGCCAGTCCCAGATGCACACCAATGTGAAGGGCCGCGGCAAGCCCGGCCGGGTGCGCGGCGTCTTCTATCCGGACCAGCCGCAGCAAGCCCAAAGCCAGTAGGGCAGGCGAGGCCAGGCCGTTGAAACAGGAGACCTTCCCCACCCTGCCGGGTCTGGCCGCCGCCGGCCTCGTGGTCGACAACATCGGCAAGTCCTTCAAGGGCCGGCCGGTGGTGAAGGGCGTGTCGCTGCGCCTGGCGCGCGGCGAGGTGGCCGGCCTGCTCGGCCCCAACGGCGCCGGCAAGACCACCTGCTTCTACATGATCACCGGCCTGATCCCGGCGGACTACGGGGCCATCTACCTGGACGGCGAGAACATCACCCTCCAGCCGATGTACCAGCGTGCCCGGATGGGCCTGGGCTACCTGCCGCAGGAGACCTCGATCTTCCGCGGCATGACCGTCGAGCAGAACGTCATGGCGGTGGTCGAGCTGCGCGAGCGCAACCCGACCCGCGCCCGCGAGACGGTGACCGCCCTACTGGAAGAGCTGCACATCGAGCACCTGCGCGGCGCCCCGGCGGTGTCGCTGTCGGGCGGCGAGCGGCGGCGGGTGGAGATCGCCCGGGCGCTGGCCAGCGAGCCCTCCTTCATGCTGCTCGACGAGCCGTTCGCCGGCATCGACCCGCTGGCGATCGCCGACATCCGCGAGGTGATCACCTACCTCAAGGGCCGCGGCATCGGCATCCTGATCACCGACCACAACGTGCGCGAGACGCTGGACATCATCGACCGCGCCTCGATCATCCACGCCGGCGAGGTGCTGTTCGAAGGCGCCCCCCACGAGATCGTCGACGACCCCGAAGTGCGCCGCGTCTACCTGGGCGAGAGCTTCAGCTGAGCCCCATTCCTTTCCCGCCGCAGGCGGGAGAGGGGGACCACGCGCCGCAGAGCGCGTGGTGGAGAGGGCAGGCCACATCCGCCGCCCATCCAAGCGCGCCTAGCTGCCTCAAGGTCAAAACGCCGCGTTCGTGGCTTTCCCTCTCCACCGCCCGCTCTTCGCTACGCTCGGCGGCCGGTCCCCCTCTCCCACGATGTAGGAGAGGAACGGCAGACGCTCCAATCTTAACCAATCGGTGGGGAACCGCCCCTAGGCTGCCACGCAAGATTTGGGCCAGCAGGGGGGCAGGCTTTGGCGCTCAGCGCGCGTCTCGAGGTCCGGCAGGGGCAGGGGCTGGTCATCACGCCCCAGCTGCAGCAGGCGATCAAGCTGCTGCAGCTCTCCAACCTGGAGCTGGAGGCCTATGTCGAGGCCGAGCTGGAGCGCAATCCGCTGCTGCAGCGCGACGAGCGCGAGGACGAGCCCCAGCGCGGCGAGGCCGAGGCCGCCGAGGAGCGCATCGACCCGGAGGCCGCCAGCGACGCCGCCGCCGCCGCCGAGCTCGACGCCAGCCATGACGAGGCCTCCCCAGGCGAGCGCGCCACCGGCGACTCGCCCGAGGCGGCCGACGCCGGCGGAGCCATCGACTGGTCGCGCGCCGGCCGCGGCGGCGAGCTCGACATCGAGGGCCTGGAAGGCGCCCTGACCCGTGAGAAGACGCTGGCCGAGCACCTGCACGAGCAGCTGGCGGTCGCTGGCCTGGGGCCGGCCGAGGCCGCCGCTGCCGCCGTGCTGATCGACGCCGTCGACGAGGGCGGCTACCTGCGCGCCGACCTCGGGGAGGTCGCCGGCCGGCTCGGCTGCAGCCTGGAGTTCCTCGAAGGCGTCCTCACCGTCCTGCAGGGTTTCGAGCCCGTCGGCGTCTTCGCCCGCGACGTCGCCGAATGCCTGGCGCTGCAGCTGAAGGACCGGAACCGCTTCGATCCGGCCATGGCGGCGCTCGTCGCCAACCTCGACCTCCTCGCCCGCCGCGACCTGGCGGCCCTGCGCCGCGCCTGCGGCGTCGACGACGAGGACCTGAAGGAGATGATCGGCGAGATCCGGGCGCTGACGCCCCGGCCCGGCGCGGCCTTCGGCTCCGAGCCGGTCCAGCCGGTGGCGCCGGACGTGTTCGTGCGCGAAGGGCCCGGGGGCCTGTGGCACGTGGAGCTCAACTCCGAGACCCTCCCGCGGCTGCTGGTCGACCAGCGCTACCACGCCCGGGTCAGCGCCGCCGCCCGCTCGGACCAGGAGAAGGTCTTCGTCTCCGACTGCCTGGCCAGCGCCAACTGGCTGGTGAAGAGCCTCGACCAGCGGGCCCGCACCATCCTGAAGGTGGCCTCCGAGATCGTGCGCCAGCAGGACGGCTTCATGGCCTTCGGCGTCGAGCACCTGCGCCCGCTGAACCTGAAGACCGTCGCCGAGGCCATCGGCATGCACGAGTCGACGGTCAGCCGGGTGACCTCGAACAAGTACATGGCCACCCCCCGCGGCCTGTTCGAGCTGAAGTTCTTCTTCACCTCGGCGATCAATTCCACCGGCGACGGCGAGGCCCACTCGGCCGAGGCCGTGCGCCACAAGATCAAGCAGCTGATCGAGGCCGAGAAATCGGGCGCCGAGGTCCACTCCGACGATCGCATCGTCGACATCCTCAAGGAGTCCGGGATCGACATCGCCCGCCGCACCGTCGCCAAGTACCGCGAGGCGATGCGCATCCCCTCCTCCGTCGAGCGCCGGCGGATGCTGAAGGAAGGGGTGTAGGCCCGGGACCGGTTATCCTGTCCCGTCGCGTCGACCACCCACCACGCCGCAGGAAAGGGACAGGATAACCTGTCCCAGGTTGAAGGGGGCGGCCGATGGCCCTGGGCAGGGTTCCAATCGCGCGCGGGGCCGGCCGCCCCCTCCGCCTCTCCCGCAAGGACGCGGGCGAGGTCTCGGGTCAGCGCCAGAGGCGCTCGGCGATCAGCACCGCATTCAGGGCCGCGCCCCGCAGCAGCTGGTCGCCGGAGAGGAACAGGGCGAGCGTCTTTCCCTCAGGGTCGCTGAGGTCCTGGCGGATGCGGCCGACCAGCACGTCGTCCTCGCCGGAGGCCTCCACCGGCATCGGGAAATGGTTGGCCGCCCGGTCGTCGACCAGGCGCACGCCCGGCGCCTCGGCGAGGATCTCGCGCGCGGCCGACGGGGAGACCGGCCGGTCGAACTCGACGCTGAGGGCCATCGAGTGGGCCCGCAGCACCGGCACGCGCACGCAGGTGAAGCTGATCCGAAGGTCCGGCAGGCCGAGGATCTTGCGGTGCTCGGCCATCACCTTCTCCTCCTCGCCGTTGTAGCCGGTCTCGGGATCGACGGCGGCGTTGTGGCTGAACAGGTTGAAGGCGTAGGGGTGGGGCAGGACCTTGGGGGCGAAGGCCTCGCCCGCCAGCTGGGCCGCGGTGGAGGCGGTCAGCTCGTCCATCGCCGCCGCGCCGGCCCCGGAGGCGGACTGGTAGGTCGCCCCGATCACCCGCACGATCCCGCCCAGCGCCCTGAGCGGCCCCAGCGCCATCACCGAGACGGCGGTCACGCAGTTGGGGTTGGCGACGATGCCGGGCCCGGCCGGCAGGTCGGCCGCATTCACCTCCGGCACCACCAGGGCGACGTTCGGGTCCATGCGGAAGGCCGACGAGTTGTCGACCACCAGGGCGCCCTGGGCTGCGGCCAGCGGCGCATAGGCTCGGCTGACGCCGGCCCCCGCCGAGAAGAAGGCGACATCCACGCCGGCGAAGGCGTCCATCGACACCGCCTCGACCACGTGCCCGCCGATCCGCCGACCCGCCGAGCGCTCGGAGGCCAGCAGCCGCAGCGAGGCGGTCGGGAAGCCCCGCCGCTCCAGGCAGCCGATCAGCTCGACGCCGACCGCGCCGGTGGCGCCGACGATGGCGACGTTGGCGGCCCGCTGGGCGGCCTTGGGTCTTTCGGATTGAAGCATCTGAACGCGTCTCCTTGGGGCTGTTCAGCCGGGAGGCGGGTTCTTCTCGTGCTGGAAGCGACCCCGTCCTGCCGGCGGGGTCGGTGGGGTGGAGCGCCTAGGCGCGCGCACAAACCCCCACGCCCCGAGGCGTGATGGTCTTAATCGTGCGCTTGGTCGCTTGACGAGCCATGGCTGGGCCTTAGACGAACGGGGCGCGCGATGCAACTGTGCCCGCGCAACGTGGCCGCCCCCGGCCGGAGTATCGATGGCCGATCCCGAGACGGACAAGACCGCCAGCATCTCGGCGATACTGCGCGAACTGTGCGCCGATCCGGAGGCCGAGATCACCATCGGCCAGATCGTGCGCCGCTTCGGCCGGCGCGCCTTCGGGGCGGTGCTGTTCCTGTTCTCCACCCCCAACCTGCTGCCGCTGCCGCCCGGCTCCTCGACGGTGCTGGGCGCGCCGCTGGTGCTGCTGGCGCCGCAGGTGGCGCTCGGCGTGCAGGCGCCCTGGATTCCCAAGGGTCTGGCCCGCCGCAAGATCACCGGCGCGGCGCTGGCCGCCACCTTCGGGCGCATGCTGCCGTTCGTGGAGCGGGCCGAGCGGTTCTCCCGGCCGCGGCTGCATTTCATGTTCGGGCCCGTGGGCGATCGGATCATCGGCCTGGTCTGCACCCTGCTCGCCCTGGTGCTCATCCTGCCGATATTCGGGGCCAACATGCTGCCGGCCGCGGCTGTGGGGGTGCTGTCGCTGTCGCTGGTCCAGCGGGACGGGGTTCTGGCCCTCGTCGGCTATCTGCTGGCCATCGCCAGCGCAGGGGTGCTGGCGCTCATGGCCGGCGCCGTGGTGCTGACCGTCCAGAAGCTGCTGCAAGTTTTCGGCGCCGCTTGACACCATCCCCAGCCGGGCGCGTTCATTGGCCCATGCAAGTCTCTGTCACCGGCAAGCATGTCGATGTCGGGGATGCCCTGCGAGAGCGGGTCTCCGACGAACTTTCCACCAGTATCGGGAGGTATTTCGAGAGGGGCGGCGGCGCCGACGTGGTGGTGAGCCGCGAAGGCCACTCCTTCAAGGTCGATTGCGCCGTGACCCTGGCTTCGGGCGCGCACCTGCAGACCCACGGGGTCGGCGGGGACGCCCATACGGCCTTCGACGCGGCCCGCGAGCGGATGGAGAAGCGCATCCGCCGCTACAAGCGCAGGCTGAAGGACCACCACATCCAGGCCCAGGCCAAGCAGGCCGAGACCACCGCCTATTTCGTGCTGCAGACGGCCAATCCGGACGTCGGCATCGAGGAAGAGGAGGACGAGGAGGTCGATGGGCTCGACCACCCCGAGCCGGTGGTCATCGCCGAGATGGAGCGTCCGATCCGCACATTGACCGTTTCGATGGCGGCGGCCGAACTGGACTTGACGGATTCTCCCACAATCGTGTTCAGGAACGCCGCGCACGGCGGATTGTCCGTGGTATATCGCCGGCCCGACGGGAATATCGGCTGGATCGATCCCGAACGCGCGAAAACGACGAACGGGAGCGGCGTAGCCGCCGGCGCTGCGAACTCCTGAGGCTCGCCGAGCGTTCCGCCGTCGATCTTTGGGCGGCTGGACTGGGCAGAGTTATGAGTTTGCAGATCGGCGACATCCTGGACCGGAACGCGATCGCGATCCGGGTCAAGGCGGCTGACAAGCGGCAGGCGCTGTCGCGCGTCGCGGACCTGGCGGCGCGCAACCTCGGCCTCGACGCCGGACGGGTCTTCGAGGCCCTGATGGAGCGCGAGCAGGCCGGCTCCACCGGCGTGGGTCACGGCGTCGCGGCCCCCCACGCCCGGATGGAGGGCGTCGAGCGGATGCGCGGCGTCTTCGTTCGCCTGGAGCAGCCTGTGGAGTTCGAGGCCATCGACGACCAGCCGGTCGACCTGGTCTTCGCCCTCTTCGCCCCGCCGAACGCCGGCGCCGAGCACCTGCGGGCGCTGGCCCGCGTCTCCCGCCTGCTGCGCCACGCCGAGCTGCGCGAGCACCTTCGCAAGGCCCGCAGCGCCGACGCCATCCACGCCCTGCTGGTGCAGGAGGCGCGGCCGAGCGCGGCCTAGGCCGTTCGGCCGTCGTCGGGCAGGAGCGTGTCGGCGAGGCGGCGCTCACGCGAGACCGCCCCCACAAGCCGCTCGCCGTCGAAGACCTCGACGCTGGCGCAGGTCAAATGCTCGGCCAGCAGCCGACGCGCCAGCGCCAGGGCGCGGGCGTCGGAGCCGAGCTCGTGGGCCTCGAAGCAGACGGGCGAGCCGTCCGCCCGCCGGCAGTCGAAGGTGTAGAGCATCGGGCCGGCCTCGGCGCCGCGCGCCGCGCCGGGGCCGGGCGGTGGCGTGCGGCTCATCGCGACGTTCCCTTCAGGGCCAGATCCGGCCGCGGCCGACCCACGTCCTCGGGCGAGGCCGCCACCTGCCATTCCGCGCCCGGCTGCTCGAGGACGCAGTGGTGGGCCCGCATGATCTCGCCGATCTGCGCCTCGTCGCACTGCGGCAGCAGATAGCTGCAGAGCGCCACGATGCGGCGGCCGTGGAAAGCGTCGGTCACCGCCTGCTCGTATTCGACGAAGGTCGCCCACTCGTCCGGCTTGAGGAAGGTCACGTTGCCGGTGATGCGCAAGCCGTTGTAGCCGTCGGCCAGGGCCTGCTCCTCCTCGTCCAGCCAGAGCCGGACCACGTCGAGGCCCTTCAGCTCCTGGGCGTTCGCGTACCAGGCGTCGTAATCGGTGACGCGCAGGGCCCCGGTGCGGATCGCCTCGTCGGCCCCGTCCCAGGCGGCGCGGAGCGCCTCGACGGCCTCGTCCGCGGGCAGCGGCGGGGCGGTGATCCAGAGGCAACGCTCGTTGGCGTTCAACCCGGCCACGAAATAGGGCGCCAGCGCCGCCACCAACTGGCCGCGGTCCTTGTAGAAGTGGCAGGCGTGCATCCCGAACGGGATCAGGTCGATCCCAGGCAGGCCGCAGTGGGTGAAGTGGGAACTCGCCGCGGTCATTGCAGGACATCCAGGGTGCTGGTGACGAGGACACAGGTGCAGCCCGTCTCGCTCCAGACGCGCTCGTCGATCGCGCCTGGGGGGCCGTAGTTGTAGTCGCCGGGGAAGAGCTTGCGTGCGTTGATCCACAGCTCGCCGTCGAGCAGGTGCAGCTCCTCGACGCCGGCGTGGGTGTGCGGGGGATAGCTGGCGCCGGGGGCGAGCCGCACCAGCATGCTGACGCGGTGGGCCTCGGCGTCGTTCGCCAGCAGCTTGCAGGCGATGCCGGGAGCCACGTCCTGCCAGTCCGGCTCCGACCATCGGCGGGGCGGCGGCGGGGCCGGGGCCTGACCGGCCTCTTCGGCCAGGCGCTGCGCCAGGCGCTGCTGGAGCGACGCCGGCGGGCGCAGCACGTCGGTCGGCCAGGCGACGAGGCGGTCCGTCACCGCCCGCATCTCGTCGAACTCGCGCCGGCAGTCGGCGCACACGGCGATGTGGGCCTGCGCCGCCGCGGCTTCGTCAGCCGGCAGCGCCTGCAGGGCGTAGGCGCAGGTCGCCTCGCTCTGGGCGCAGGGGCTCACGGCTCGGCCGGCGCAAGGCGGATGCGGATTCGCATACGGACAAGACGACAGGCGCGAGCCCCTGGATTGGTCCGGCCGCGAAGTTTTTTGGGGACGCCGCCCCCCCCCGCGCCTCAGCGGAGGGTGTCGTCGATGCTGGTGATCAGCACGCAGGTGCAGCCGGTCTCGCTCCAGACGCGCTCGTCGCTCGCGCCCGGCGGGCCGTAGTTGTAGTCGCCGGGAAACAGCTTGCGCTCGTCGATCCATAGCTCGCCGTCGAGCAGGTGCAGCTCCTCGACGCCCGCATGGGTGTGCGGAGGGTAGCTGGCGCCGGGGGCGAGCCGCACCAGCATGCTGACCCGGCGGGCCTCGCGGTCGTTCGCCAGCAGCTTGCACTTGATGCCGGGCGCCACGTCTTCCCAGTCCGGTTCGGACCAGCGCCGCGGCGGCGGCGCGGCCGGCGCCTCACCGGTCTCCTCGGCGAGGCGCTGCGCCAGGCGCTGCTGGAGCGAGGCCGGGGGGCGCAGCACGTCGGTCGGCCAGGCGACGAGCCGGTCGGTCAGGCCGCGAAGCGCGGCGAGCTCGCGCCGGCAGTCCGCGCACCCGGCGATGTGGGCCTGCGCCGCCGCGGCCTCGTCGGCGGACAGCGCCTGCAGGGCGTAGGCGCTCGTCGTTTCGGCGTGCCCGCAGTGGTTTTCGTCGGCCACGCTCATGGCGTCCCAGCCTCCGCGCCCAGCGCATCCTTGAGCTTGTGCAGCCCCGAACGGATCCGCGTCTTCACCGTTCCGAGGGGCAGCCCGAGCCGGGCCGCGGCCTCGGCGTGGGTCAGGCCGGCGAAGAAGGTCGCCTCGATGGCCTGGCGTTCGTTCGCCGTCAGCGCCGTCAACGCCGCGCGCAGCAGCTCGGCTTCCTGGCGCATCTCGAGCACGTCGCGCGGGTCCGCCGCCGGCTCGGCCTCGTCGGACATCACGCCGGCGTCGCGCCGCTTCTTGCGGCCGTCGAAGCGCAGGCGGTCCAGGGCGCGCGAGCGCGCCTGGTTCATGATCCAGCCGAGCACCGTGCCGCCGGCCGGGTCGTACCGGCCCGCATTGCGCCAGACGTCGTGGAAGACATCGACCGTGAGCTCCTCGGCCGTCTCGCGGTTGGCCGTGATCCGCATGATCAGGGTGAAGACGACGCGATCGGCCCGCTCATAGAGCGCGTGCAGGGCGAGCTGGTCGCCGGCGGCCACGAGCTGGACGAGCCGCGCCCAGTCCTGCTCCTGCGGCTGGGCCGTGGGCTTGGCGTAGAGCACGTCGCCCAGCGTCTGTCGCGGCTCCCCGCCTCCATTTTCCCCGGCACGCGCGTCACCCATCCCTTTGATTGTGCCGGAGACTTGGGTCCCGGATCAAGGCGCCGGATGCGAAACCCTCCCGCGAAGGCGGGAGGGCTCGCAGCGACGACGTGCTCCATCGTCTCCCAAGGAGCCCGCATCGGATGGATTGTCGGGTTTGGCCGCCGAGGTCCCGGCCTCCCGCCGGGATGGGCGGTTCTCTCTTGGCGCGCCTAGTGGACGGACACCGGCGCGAGCTCGTGTGCGAGGGCCGCGGCCATCGCCGATTCCTTGTCGGTCAGCACGGCCAGGCGTTCGCCGTCGGCGCGGTGGACGGCGTAAAGGGTCTGCTCGGGATCCAGCTCGAACCCGCGGATCTGAGCCGCCGGAACGCTGGCGATGATCTCCGCCGCCTTGATCGGGCGGACGTAGACCAGGTCGGGCGCCCCTAGCGCCGCGAAGGCCTCAGTTGTCAGAACAGGTGTCATCAGGACCACCTCCGAATTCTCAACGCTTGCGACAGCCGCCGGGTTCAGCCGGCCGTCTTGATGGGGATCTGCCTCACCTGCCGCTCCGGCTCGGGCCGGACGAGATCGATGTGGAGCAGGCCGTGCTCGAGCAGCGCGCCCTCCACCTCCATGCCGTCCGCCAGGACGAAGCTGCGGATGAAGCCCCGGGCCGCGATGCCGCGGTGCAGGTAGGCCTCCTCCGTCCGGCCGCCGGCGTCCCGTTTGCCGGTGACGGTGAGCTGGCGATCCTCGACGCTCACCTGCAGCTGGTCGGGCGCGAAGCCCGCCACCGCCAGGGTGATGCGAAGGCCACCGTCGCCGCGCGCTTCCACGTTGTAGGGCGGATAGCTCTCGGCGGCCGCCTTGGCGGCGCGCTCGATGAGGGCGCGGGTGTGCTCGAAGCCGAGCAGGAAGGGACTGTCGAAGACGATCGACCGGTTCATGCCTATTCCAGAGTCCTCGCTTGAAGCGACTCTCCGGCAGGCCACCCGATTTCGGCGAAGCCCGCCGGCCACATCTAAGTGGTGTTCAAAGGCCCCGGTTTCAATGCGCCGCCGGCGCTAGCGGACGCGGCGAAGGCTCAGGTTGGCGGAGGAGGCGATGGGGGCCATCTCGCGGTCCAGCTTGACGAGCTCATCGGGCCCGGTCCGCTGGAAGTATTCGCCGCTGTCGGCCCCCAGCTCGAAGACGGTGGCGTCCGGGTCCGCCGCGCTGCCGCGCAGGATGTAGTAGACGCCCTCCTCCACGAACGGCTCGGGGCTCCGCTCGAGGTAGGTCCGCTCCAGGCGGTAACGGTGGCCGGGCGGGCCCTCCAGCGTCAGCCGCGTGCGGATGCCCGGGCAGTCGGCGCAGGGCAGCACCCCTTCGTAGGTCCCCACCTGAGGCGCGGCGGGGTCCGCGCTGGCGGCCGCGGCGGGCGCCTCCGCCGTCTCCGGCGGAGCGGCCGGGGCGCAAGCGGCGGTAAGGGCGACGGCGGTGAGGGCGGCGAGCAGCGGCTTCATCGGCGGATCTCCGTGGGACGTCTCACTATCATTCGACGCCGGCCGCAACAGAAGCCCGCCGCCCGCGGTTGTCCAGCGACGGGAGCGCGGCGATGGGATCCTCCTCAGGTCGATGGGCGGCGCTGCTGGGGGTGTCCCTCGGCGGCTTCTTCGACGGCGTCCTGCTCCACCAGATCCTGCAGTGGCACCACCTGCTGAGCCTCGTGCCCGGCATGGCGGACATCCGGCTCCAGGTCCTGTGGGACGGCTATTTCCACGCCCTCATGTACCTGCTCGCGGTCCTGGCCCTGTGGGGGCTGTGGCGGGCCCAGAGGCGGCGCGAGGCGGTCAGCGGGCCCAGGCTGCTCGGCGCCCTGCTGGTCGGCTTCGGCCTGTGGCACGTGGTCGACGCGCTGGTCTCCCACTGGGCCCTGGGCATCCACCGGATCCGGGTGGACGTCGACGATCCGATGTTCTGGGACCTCGCCTGGTTCGCAGGCTTCGGCCTCGCGCCGATGGCGATCGGCTGGGCCCTGACCCGGCGCGGACCGCCGCACGGCGACCTCGGCGGCCGGGGGCTGGGCCTGCTGCTCGCCGCCGCCGCCGGGCTCGGCGTCTGGAGCGCGCAGCCGCCCCCCGCCGCCGCCTACACCACGGTCGTGTTCCGCCAGGACCTCACGCCGGCTGCGGTCATGCAGGCCCTCGCCGCCGCCGACGCGCGCCTCGTCTGGGCCGACGCCGGCCTTGGCGTGGTGGCCGTGGCGGTGGCGCCGGAGCGACGCTGGACGCTCTACCGTCACGGCGCCGTGCTGGTCGGCGGGGCCGGCTTGCCGCCGGGCTGCCTCGCCTGGCGCGATCCGGCCTGAGCCCCGACGCAACCTTAGCGGCGGTCGGCAGGTTGTAGCTTGACCACAACGGGAGGCTGCCATGAACCGCGCGCTCGTACTGGCGATGGCCCTGGCGATCGGCCTGCCCCTGGCGGAGGCCGCCGAGGCCCAGGCGATGGGCGGCGGCTTCGCCGTGCGCGCGGGCTCGGCCTCTGGCGCCCGGGCCGATCACCACCGCGGCGGAGACCGCCGCCGCCCGACTTCGGTCCAACGCTGGGAACGGTCTCTGGAGCGGGCCCGCGCCCGCGGTAACACCACCGGCCGCGAGCCTTGGAACAGCTATAGCGCGATGCCGCGGTCCAGCTTCGCCCGCAGCCATTTCGCCGAGAGCCGGCTGCCGCGGAGCCGCCTGTATTCGGGAAGCTGCTGGTCGCGCGACTGCGGGAGCGATGGTTGGCGCGCGCCGTCGGCCCCCGTGGCCCGGCCAGGGCCGGCCGCGCCGACCGCCTCGAGCGCCGTCGCGGCCGCCTCGCCCGCCTTCGCCCGCCCCGTGGTCCGCCGCCTGGACGCCCGTCCCATCGCCCGCGGGGCGGCCGAAGGCGCATCCCCGCCACGGGCCTATGCGCACCGCGTGTGGCGGGGCCCGACCGACTAGCGCGAGGAGACGGGCGCGCCGACCCCGTACGTCAGCAGGACGTGGTCCCCGCGCAGGGCGGCGACCCTGGGGCTGTGCAGCTCGAGCCCCTCCTCCAGGCCCGCCGCCAGCCGCAGCGCCTGCCCATGGTCGCCGGCGAGAAGCGGGGCCAGCAGGATTTGCACCTCGTCCACGAGCCCGGCCCGCAACAGCGCCCCGTTCAGGCCGGGGCCGGCGTCCACCCGCACGGAGCTGACGCCGTAGGCGCTCGCGAGCAGCGCCAGGGCGGCGGCCAGATCAACCTTGTCGGCGCCGAGCAGGTGGTGGCGGACGCCCAGGCGCCGCAGCCTGTCGAGATGGGCGCCCGGCGTCGCTCGAGAGCCGATCACCAGCACGTCGCGCCAGTGCGGCTGCGTCCGCAGCCAGTCGAAACGGGTGATGCGTCCGGCGCTGTCAACGATCACCAGCCAGGGCCGGTCGGCGGATTCCGATGCGGCGGACGCCGCGGGGGCCGCCTCGTCCTGGGCGAAGTCGACGCCGGCGGCTTCGGCCGCCGCGGCCAGGGTGGCGCTGCCGCTGAGGATGGCCTGCTGGGGCATCGCGGCGGCGAGTTCGTAGAACAGGCCCAGGTCCGGCTGGAACCCGTCCAGCCGCCCGTCCACGCTCTGGGCGTTGAAGATGGCGACCCGCGGGCGTGCATCCGGCATGCCCTAACAGCGCCGGGCCGCGTCCGCGGTTTCAACCGGCCGGCGCGTCGCGGCGGAGTCGCCGGGCGGGATGCGCACCCCGGAAAAGGCGAACCCCGCCAGCGGGTGCTGGCGGGGTCCATGGTGGAGCTAAGCGGAGTCGAACCGCTGACCTCTTGAATGCCATTCAAGCGCTCTACCAACTGAGCTATAGCCCCAGAGGTCTCTGGGTCTCCAAGGGTCGCCCCCCGGAGAGGCGCGGAACCTAGTCAAAGCCCCGCGCCCGATCAAGAGCCCTTGTGGGGCTCCCGATCGTCGCACCTGAAATCAGGTGTCGTCGTCGCCCTCGTCAGGCAGGCCGTCGATCTCGGAATCGTCGAAGTCGTCGTCCTCTTCCTCCAGGAAGGGCACGTCCTCGTCCTCGACATCCTCTTCGTCGGTGAACTCGGAAAGGTCGTCGTCGACCACCGGACCGACGCCCGCCGGCTCGGCGTCCTCGTCGTCGTCGTCGGTGGACAGCACGGGCTCGTCGACGGCTTCGTCGAGCTCGGGCGCGCCGACGTCCTCTTCCTCGTCCTCGTCCTCGGCGGCTTCGGTCTCGACCTGATCTTCGCGCTCCTCGTCCTCCACCGGCTCCGGCGCGACAGCGCGCACGCGCACCCGGCGGGTGCGGACGGCCTCATCGGGGTCGAAGTCGGTCTGGCACTTGGGGCAGACCGCCGGACGGCGATTCAGGTCGTAGAACTTGGCTTGGCAATTCGGGCAGATTTGCTTGGAGCCCAGCTCGGGAATGGCCAAGGGCGGTCCTCTTTGGCGAGAAGGTCTTGTGAGACGAGGCCGGCTCCCTTGCCACCAACCCGGTGCGCTGTCAAAAGCAAACCTCGCCCTAAATTCGCAAGCTGTTCAGAGGCCGCGTTCCTGGCATGCCGCACGCCCGACCCCCGGGACTGGTCATCACCGTCGACGGGCCCGCCGCCTCGGGCAAGGGGACGATCGCCAGCCGGCTCGGAGCGGCCTACGGCCTGCCGGTGCTGGACACCGGCCTTCTCTACCGCGCCGTGGGCGTGCGCCTGGCGCGGGCCGGCGGCGACCTGGGCGACGAGGCCGCCGCCGCCGCGGTCGCGCGCGCGCTGACGGCCGCCGATCTGGACGACCCCGAATTCCGCACCCGTGGGGCCGGCGAGGCCGCCAGCCGCGTGGCGGTCCACCCGTCCGTGCGCTCCGCGCTGCTGGAGCTGCAGCAGGCCTTCGCCCGCCAGCCGGGCGGAGCGGTGCTGGACGGGCGCGACATGGGCACGGTCATCGCCCCCTGGGCGCCCGCCAAGCTCTATGTGACCGCAGGTCCCGAGGTGCGGGCCGAGCGCCGCCGCCGCCAGCTGGCGGGGCAGGGCGAGGCCGTCGCCTTCGACGAGGTGCTGGCCGACATCCGCCGCCGCGACGCCCGCGACGGGGGCCGGGAAGCGGCCCCGATGCGGCCGGCCGAGGACGCCGTCTTGCTGGACACCTCCGAAATGACTATAGACGAGGCCGCCGATGCGGCCCGCCGCATCGTCGAGGCGGCGCGCGCCCGTCTAGGGTCTCCCTAGTCCGAGCAATCCCATCGCGCCCTTTCCTCCGACGGCTGCGGGCGAATTCACCGCGCGAGGGTCCTCTTCGCGCCTTCGGTCTGAACCCTTGAACGTACGACGCGCACGCGCCGTCCGACCGCTATGCGGCGACGGCCCCGCCGTCATTTGAAGATGAAAGTGCAATATGGCTGACGATATGAGCCTCAACCCCTCGCGCGACGACTTCGCCGCGCTGCTCGACCAGTCCCTGGGCGGGCGCGACTTCATGGAAGGCACCGTGGTCCAGGGCAAGGTGGTGGCCACCGAGAAGGACTTCGCCATCATCGACGTGGGCCTGAAGACCGAAGGGCGCGTGTCCCTGAAGGAATTCGGCCTCGACGAGAACGGCAAGCCGACCATCAAGACCGGCGATACGGTCGAGGTCTTCCTCGAGCGGGTCGAGAATGCGATGGGCGAGGCGGTGATCAGCCGCGAGAAGGCCCGCCGCGAGGAGGCCTGGACGCGCCTGGAAGGCGTCTACGAGCGCAACGAGCCGGTGATGGGCGCCATCGTCGGCCGCGTGAAGGGCGGCTTCACCGTCGACCTCGGCGGCGCCTCGGCCTTCCTGCCGGGCTCGCAAGTCGACATCCGCCCGGTGCGCGACGTCGGCCCGCTGATGGGCCGCGAGCAGCCGTTCGCCATCCTCAAGATGGACCGTCCGCGCGGCAACATCGTCGTCTCCCGCCGGGCCATCCTGGAAGAGGCCCGCGCCGAGCAGCGCACCGAGCTGGTCAGCCAGCTGCAGGAAGGCGAGATCCGCGAAGGCGTGGTCAAGAACATCACCGACTACGGCGCGTTCGTGGACCTGGGCGGCATCGACGGCCTGCTGCACGTCACCGACATGAGCTGGAAGCGCGTCAACCACCCGAGCCAGGTGCTGGCGGTGGGCGACACGGTCAAGGTGCAGATCGTCAAGATCAACCCCGAGACCCAGCGCATCTCGCTCGGCATGAAGCAGCTGCAGTCGGACCCCTGGGACGGCGTGGAAGCCAAGTACCCGGTCGGCGCCAAGTTCACCGGCCGGATCACCAACATCACCGACTACGGCGCCTTCGTGGAGCTGGAGCCGGGGGTCGAGGGCCTGGTGCACGTCTCCGAGATGTCCTGGACCAAGAAGAACGTCCACCCGGGCAAGATCGTCTCCACCAGCCAGGAAGTGGAAGTCGTGGTCCTGGACGTCGATCCGTCCAAGCGCCGCGTCAGCCTGGGCCTGAAGCAGGCCATGGCCAATCCGTGGGAGGCCTTCGTGGAGGCCCACCCGATCGGCTCGACCGTGGAAGGCGAGGTCAAGAACGCCACCGAGTTCGGCCTGTTCATCGGCCTGGAGAACGACATCGACGGCATGGTTCACCTGTCCGACCTCGACTGGTCGGCGCCGGGTGAAGAGGCGATCGCCCGCTACAACAAGGGCGACGTCGTCCAGGCCAAGGTGCTCGACGTGGACGTCGAGAAGGAGCGCATCAGCCTGGGCATCAAGCAGCTGGCCGGCGATCCGATGCAGGGCGACACCTACCGCAAGGGCCAGACCGTGACGGTCACCGTCACCGAGGTCACGTCCGGCGGGATCGAGGTCCGGTTCGGCGACGACGCCGCGCCGATGACCGCCTTCATCCGCAAGTCCGACCTGTCGCGCGACCGGGCCGACCAGCGCCCCGAGCGCTTCGCGGTCGGCGACCGGGTGGACGCCCAGATCGCCAACATCGACAAGGCCGCCCGCCGGGTGTCGCTGTCGATCAAGGCCCTGGAAATGGCCGAGGAGAAGGAAGCCATCGAGCAGTTCGGCTCGTCGGACTCCGGCGCCTCGCTCGGCGACATCCTGGGCGCGGCCCTGCGCGAGAAGGCCCAGAAGGAATAGCCTTCAGGCCCTCTTCGGAGAGTTGGGAGACGGCGGGCCGGCGACGGCCCGCCGTTTTCTTTGGCGCCGAAGGTAGCGGTCACCCCGGAACGTCGCTATTTCGGCCGGGAGTTCCCCAAGCTGAGCCGTGCCGGCCGCGTTAGCCTTCTTCATCGCTTGAAACGGGCGGGCGAGTTGGCCATGGTCGCGGCGCTCACGTGGAAAGGCCCTAGAGTGATCAAGTCCGAGCTGATCGCCCGTCTCGCCGAAGAGAACCCCCACCTCACCCAGCGCGACATCGAGCGCGTGGTGGGCGTGATCCTGGAGCGGATGATCCAGGCGCTGGAGGCCGGCGGCCGGGTCGAGCTGCGCGGCTTCGGGGCCCTGTCGGTCCGCTCCCGCGACGCCCGCTCGGGCCGCAACCCGCGCACCGGCGAGCCGGTGGAGGTGCGGGCCAAGCACGTGCCCTTCTTCAAGAGCGGCAAGGAGCTGCGCGAGCGGCTGAACGCCACCGACGAATAAGAGCCGGCTCGGATGAGCATCGTCTCCGAGTTCCGCGAGTTCATCGCCCGAGGCAACGTCATCGACCTGGCGGTCGGCGTGATCATCGGCGCGGCCTTCAACAACATCGTCAAGAGCCTGGTCGACCAGGTGATCATGCCGCCGATCGGCTATCTGGCCGGCGGCATCGACTTCTCGCGCTACCAGTGGGTCCTTCGTGAGGACAACCCGGACACCAAGGCGGTGGAGCTGGTGGCGATCCAGTACGGCGCCTTCCTCAACACCGTGATCCAGTTCCTGATCGTGGCCTGGGCGGTGTTCATGCTGGTCAAGCTGATCAACTTCATCCGCCGTGAGCAGGACAAGGAGACCGGCGCCGACGCCAAGCCGACGCTGAGCCCCACCGACGCCCTGCTCACCGAGATCCGTGACCTGATGCGCGCCCAGCAGGGCCTGGAGCCGGTCACCCCGCCGAAGCCGAAGCCGCCGGGGCGGGGGCGTTCGAAATAAGACCTCTCCCCGCAACGCGGGGAGAGGGTTGGGTGAGGGGCGAGCCGGCGCAGCCGGCGAGGTGAGGCGAATGTTCGAGGCGCGACGCTGCCGTAGCGTCCCCCCTCACCCTACCCTCTCCCCCCGCCCAGCGGGGGGAGAGGTCTAAAGCTACGCCACCTTGAAGCCTTCCCAGTTCATCATCTTGGTCAGGCGGGCGTTCTCCTCGGGCGAGACGGCGTTGCGGAACTGCGGGAAGACCTCGTCCTCCTCCTCGCGGATGTGATGGTCCAGCTCCTGGCGGAACTCGCGGGCGCGCAGCAGCCATTGCGGGTCTGAGGCGGCGATCCGGCGCAGGTCGTAGATGAAGGTCTTGATCTTGGCGTGGTCCTCGGTGAGGTGGCGCGAGGTGTCGGCCCGGGCGCCTTCCATCAGCGCCGGATAGATCACGTTCTCTTCCTCGATCGCGTGCTTGGAGAGTGCGTAGGCGATCTTGGCCAGCAGCATCTCGCGCTTCACCACCTGGGATTCGTCGGTGGCCAGCAGCTTGTCGAACAGGGCCTCGACCATCCGGTGCTCGGCGGTCAGCGCGTCGACCCAGTCGCCGGCCATCACCGACGGCGCCTGCATCACCGCCTTGCGCGCATGCGGCAGGGCCAGGCCCGCGACGAAGCCGAGCGCGGCGCCGGCGGCGAGCCGGCCGAGGTTTCCGCCTTGAGCCATCTGATTCATGGGTCGTCTCCGGTTGGGGTTCGGGCGGAGAACCCGCACGGCGTGACGATGTTCCTGAGGTCTCCCCCATCCGTCATCGCCGGACCTGTCCCGCGAGCGTCCTCCTCCCCTTTGTGGGAGGAGGTGGCCCGCGCAGCGGGTCGGAGGTGGGGTCTCGCTGAGCCTACCGACGTGTTTCTGGCGACGGTGGATTGAACGCCAAGACCGCCAAGGGTGAGCGAACACGCTCGGCCACGCCGGCGAGATCGCAGCTGCCGCTTCTTCTTGGCGGTCTTGGCGGTCTTGGCGGTCCGCTAGTCCGCCGTTGGATGTCGCCCGCCCTTGGTTGAGCGCGGTCGCCACCCCACTCCCGACGCCCTTCGGGCGCCACCCTCGCCCACAAGGGGCGAGGGATAGCAGCTGCGTCTCCTCTTGCGGCCGGGCGCGGGAGCGCCCTAATGCGGCCCCATGCCCGGGCGCGTCCAAGCCAAGATCTGCGGGGTCACCACGCCGGAGAGCGTGCGCGCGGCGCTGGACGGCGGCGCCGAGTACCTGGGCTTCGTCTTCTTCCCGGCCTCTCCGCGGGCGCTGAAGATGGCCGAGGCGGCGCGGCTGGCGGGGCCGGTGCGGGGCAAGGCCAAGATCGTCGCCCTGACGGTGGACCCCACCGACGCCCTGGTGGACGAGATCCGCGAGGGCCTGGCGCCCGACCTGATCCAGCTGCACGGCAAGGAGAGCCCCAGCCGGGCGCGCGAGGTCGGCCGGCGGGCGGGCGCCGAGGTGATCAAGGTGCTGTCCGTCTCGGAGGCCCGCGACATCGATGCGGCCGCCCAGTACGAGGGCGCGGCCCACCACCTGATGTTCGACGCCAAGGCGCCGAAGGACTCCGATCGGCCGGGCGGCCACGGCGCGCCCTTCGACTGGACGCTGCTGTCGCACCGCCGGTTCTCCCGCCCCTGGTTCCTCGCCGGGGGGCTGGACCCCTGGAACGTGGCCGAGGCCGTGCGCCTGTCGGGGGCGCCCATCGTGGACGTTTCCTCTGGCGTGGAGCGCGGACCCGGACTAAAGGACCCGGCTTTGATCGCCGCGTTCCTCGACGCCGTCCGAAAAACCTGAGCCCTTTGAACGCCCCCGCCAAACCCAACGACTACACGGCCTATCCCGACGCGGCCGGCCGCTTCGGCCGCTTCGGCGGGCGCTACATGCCCGAGACGCTGATGCCGCTGGTCCACGACCTGGACGCCGCCTACAGCGCGGCCAAGGCGGACGAGGGCTTCCAGGCCGAGCTTTCGGGCTACCTCCGCCAGTACGCCGGCCGGCCCTCGCCGCTCTATTTCGCCGAGCGGCTGTCGGAGCGGTTCGGGGCCAAGGTCTATCTGAAGCGCGAGGAGCTGAACCACACCGGCTCCCACAAGATCAACAACTGCCTCGGCCAGATCCTGCTCGCCATGCGGATGGGCAAGACGCGGATCATCGCCGAGACCGGCGCCGGCCAGCACGGCGTGGCCACCGCCACCGTCTGCGCCCGCTTTGGCCTCAAGTGCGTCGTCTACATGGGCGCGGTGGACGTGGAGCGGCAAAAGCCCAACGTCTTCCGGATGAACCTGCTGGGCGCCGAGGTGCGGCCGGTGCACTCGGGCTCGGCGACGCTGAAGGACGCCATGAACGAGGCCCTGCGCGACTGGGTCACCAACGTCCACGACACCTATTACCTGATCGGCTCGGCGGCGGGTCCGCACCCCTATCCGGCCATGGTCCGCGACTTCCAGAAGGTGATCGGCGAGGAGGTGCGCGAGCAGTGCCTGGCCGCCGAGGGCCGGCTGCCGGACGCGGTGGTCGCCTGCGTCGGCGGCGGCTCCAACGCCATCGGCCTCTTCTATCCGTTCCTGAACGACGACGTGAAGATCTTCGGCGTCGAGGCGGCGGGCGAGGGCGTCGAGACCGACAAGCACGCTGCGGCCATCAACGGCGGCCGCCCGGGCGTCCTGCACGGCAACATGACCTACCTGCTGCAGAACCCGGAGGGGCAGATCACCGAGGCCCACTCCATCTCGGCCGGCCTCGACTATCCCGGCATTGGCCCCGAGCACGCCTTCCTGCACGAGGTCGGCCGGGCGAAGTACCTCACGACGACCGACGCGGAGGCGCTGGCCGCCTTCCAGACGCTGGCCGAGCTCGAAGGCATCCTGCCCGCCATTGAATCCTCGCACGCGCTGGCCCGCCTGCCCGAAGTCTGCGCCGAGGTCGGCAAGGACGGGATCGTCGTGCTGAACCTGTCGGGCCGCGGCGACAAGGACGTGGCGACGGTCGCCGCGCATCTGGGACGGCAGATTTGAGCAGAGAGCGGATCGAGGCCCGCTTCGCGGCGCTGAAGGCGGAAGGCCGCGCGGCCTTCGTGGCCTATGTGATGGCGGGCGATCCCGACGCCCAGACGTCGCTGGAGATCCTCAAGGGCTTGCCCGGGGCCGGCGCAGACCTGATCGAGCTCGGCTTTCCCTTCTCGGATCCGGTCGCCGAGGGCCCGCCGATCCAGCGCGCGGCCCAGCGGGCGCTCGCGGCCGGCATGACGATGAACGGCACGCTGCAGCTCGTCCGCGACTTCCGGCTGGGCGATCAGGAGACGCCGCTGATCCTGATGGGCTACCTCAACCTGATCGTCAGCATGGGCTTTTCCGAGTTCGCCCAGGCCGCCGCCGACGCCGGCGTCGACGGGGTGATCGTCGTGGACTGTCCGGCCGAGGAGGCCGACCCGCTGGCCGATGCGCTGGACGCCGTCGGCCTGTCGCTGATCTTCCTTGCGACGCCGACGACGGACGAAAAGCGCCTGCCGGTGGTGCTGAGGCGCGCGTCGGGGTTCGTCTACTACGTCTCGGTGGCCGGGGTGACCGGGGTGAAGGAGGCCGACGAGGCCGTCGTCGCCCCCGAGGTCGCCCGCATCCGGGCGGCCAGCGGCATGCCGGTGGCGGTCGGCTTCGGCATCCGCACGCCCGAACGGGCGGCGGCGATCGCCCGCATCGCCGACGGCTCGGTGGTCGGCTCGGCGCTGGTGGACGAGATCGCGGAGGGGCTGGCCGTGAACGAAAGCGTGACAACAAGGGTGCTTTCCAAAGCCGAAACCTTGTCTAAGGCTGTGCGCTTCGCGCGAGTCGGAGTTGCGGTGTGAACCATGGCGATGGCTGAGCAACGAAACGACAAGCCGGGGCGGCCTGCGCAGGCCCCAAGAGAGCGGGGCGGCTGGCTCGCCCGCATCGCGCCCGGCGTGCGCAACGCCTTCTCCAAGCGAGAGACGCCCGAGAACCTGTGGGTCAAGTGCCCCGACACCGGGGAGATGATCTACCGGCCCGACCTGGAGGCGGCCCAGTGGGTCACCCCGGCCGGCAGCCATATGCGCATCGGCGCGGCCCTGCGCTTGAAGTACACCTTCGACGAGGGGCAGTACGAGAAGATCGCCGCGCCCCACGCCCCCGAGGACCCGCTGAAGTTCCCGGACGAGCGGCCGTATCCGGAGCGGCTGAAGGCGGCCCGCAAGGCCACCGGCGAGTACGACTGCATGTCGATCGGCTTCGGCACGATCCAGACCATCCCGACCCTGGTGGTGGTGCAGGACTTCGCCTTCATGGGTGGCTCGCTGAGCACCGCCGCAGGCGAGGCCTTCATCAAGGCCGCCCACGAGGCCATCGCCCGCGACGCGCCGCTGGTGATCTTCACCGCCTCGGGCGGCGCGCGGATGCAGGAGGGCACCCTCTCCCTCATGCAGATGGCCCGCACGACGCTGGCGGTGAACGAGGTCAAGGCCAAGGGCCTGCCCTACATCGTGGTCCACACCGACCCGACGACGGGCGGGGTGATCGCCTCCTACGCCATGCTGGGCGACATCCACCTGGCCGAGCCGAACGCCACCATCGGCTTCGCCGGACGCCGGGTGATCGAGCAGACCATCCGCGAGACGCTGCCGCCGGGCTTCCAGCGCGCCGAGTTCATGCTGGAGCGCGGCCAGGTCGACAAGGTCGTCCACCGCCCGGAGATCCCCCAGGTCCTGGGCTCCATCCTCTCCACCCTGATGATGGGGCGCTCGCGTTCGAAGGCGGCCTGATGCGCTTCAGATGCTCCCCCTCAGGGGGAGCTGTCCCGAAGGGACTGAGGGGGTTCACGGGCGCTGAACCTCCAGCTCGGCGGGCTTCAACCCCCTCCACCGCTTCGCGGTCCCCCTCCCCCTGCGGGGGAGGATTTGGATGTTCCCATGTATGACGAAATCCGCGCCTTCGATGCGCTGATCGCGCGGCTGCGCGAGCGCTTCCCGAGCCTGATCGACCTGTCGACGAGCCGTATCGAGCGGCTGCTGGGCGAACTCGGGCGGCCGCAGGACAGGCTGCCGCCGGTGATCCACGTGGCCGGCACCAACGGCAAGGGCTCCACGACCGCCTACCTGCGCGCGATCTCCGAGGCGGCCGGCCTGCGCGCCCACGTCCTGACCTCGCCGCACCTTGTCCGCTTCGCCGAGCGCATCCGCCTGGCCGGCCAGCTGATCAGCGAGGCCGAGCTGCGGGCGCTGATCGACCGGATGATCGCGGCCAACGCCGACCAGCCGATCAGCTTCAACGAGATGCTGACGGCGATGGCCATCGTCGCCTTCGCGGGCGAGCCGGCGGACGTGGCGATCATCGAGGTGGGCCTGGGCGGGCGGTTCGACTCCACCAACGTCTTCGAGGCGCCGCAGGTCAGCGTCATCACCCCCGTCGACTACGACCATCTGGAGATGCTGGGCCCGGAGCTCTCCAAGATCGC
This sequence comes from Phenylobacterium terrae, assembly GCF_042681205.1. Taxonomy (NCBI): domain Bacteria; kingdom Pseudomonadati; phylum Pseudomonadota; class Alphaproteobacteria; order Caulobacterales; family Caulobacteraceae; genus Phenylobacterium; species Phenylobacterium terrae. Next base: position 1,362,562 of record NZ_JBHUEY010000001.1, on the reverse strand, counting down.
CTGGGAGAAGGCCGGGATCATCAAGGCCGGCCGGCCCGTCGTCGTCGCCCGCCAGATGGAGGAGGCGCTCGAGGTGATCGAGAAGGAGGCCGCCGAGCTCGGCTCGGACCTGTTGCTGATGGGCCGCGACTTCGACGCCTGGGAGGAACGCGGCCGGCTGCTCGTCCAGACGCCCGACCGGCTGCTCGACCTGCCGGCCCCCAGCCTGCCCGGCACCTACCAGTTCGAGAACGCGGGCGTGGCCGTGATGGCCGCGCTCACCTGGGGCGATCCGCGCATCGATGAGGACGCGCTGGCGCGGGGCGTCAGCTCCGCCGTCTGGCCGGCGAGGTTCCAGCGCCTGACCGGCGGCCCGCTCGCCGCCCTGGCCAAGGCGCGGGGCGCTGACCTGTGGCTCGACGGCGGCCACAATCCCCACGCCGGACGCGGCCTGGCCGAGACCTGCCGGCGGATGGTGGCGCGCGACGGCCGCCCGCTGGCGCTGGTGACCGCCATGTACGCCCGCAAGGACGCCCAGGGCTTCTTCGCCCCGTTCGCGGACCTGGAGCCGCAGGTGTTCACGACGGGGTTCGACTCGCCGAACGCCACCCCCGCCGAGGCCCTCGCCGAAGCCGCCCGCGCCGCGGGCCTGCCCGCCGAGCCCTGCGCCGATGTCATGGAAGCGGTGAAGCGCGCGCTCGACCTGCCCGGCGCCGCCCCGCACGTCCTCATCTGCGGCGGCCTGCACTTCGCCGGCGAGGTGCTGGCGATGAGCCCCGAGACCTGGCCGACCTAACCGTCGCACACCTCACGATCCGTCATGGCCGGCTTCATGCCGGCCACCCATCCTGATGGCTTTGGGGCTGCCGCAACGGGCTGGGTCGCCGGGACGAGCCCGGCGATGACGAGGTGGAGCGTGCGGGGTCAGATGCCCAAAATCGAGCGATAATGCTCGTGCACCAGGTCGTGGTACTCGGGGTGCTTCTGGATCCAGCCGGCGACGAAGGGGCAGGTGGGCATCACCTTCTGGCCTTCGGCCCTCGCCCAGTCGAGGGCGGTGCGGACGATCTTGCTGCCGACGCCCTTGCCTTCGAAGGCCTGCGGGACCTCGGTGTGTGGGAAGAGGATGCCGTTGGCCAGCCTGCGGTACTCGGCGAAGGCCACGTCGTTCCCGACGCGGACCTCGAAGCGGCCGGCCTCGGCGTTGTTCACGACGGTCAGGTCGTCAGTGCTCATGGAGCTCTCCGCGCAAAGGAAAACGCCCCGGCCGGAGGGCCGGGGCGCTTCAGAGAACGCTCTAGGCGGCGCTCTGGACGCCCGCCTCGGAGAGCCACTCCAGGATCTTGTTCTTCGGCATGGCGCCGACCTTCATCGAGGCCATCTGGCCGCCCTTGAACAGCATCATGGTCGGGATGCCGCGCACGCCGTAGCGGGAGGGCGTGGTCGGGCTCTCCTCGATGTCGAGCTTGGCCACCGTCACCTGGCCCGCCAGTTCGTCGGCGATCTGCTCGAGGGCGGGGGCGATCTGCTTACAGGGCCCGCACCACTCCGCCCAGAAGTCCACCAGGACCGGCTTGTCGGCCTTGAGGACGTCCTGTTCGAAGGTGTCGTCGGTGACCTTCACGGTGCTCATTAGAAAAGCTCCTCAATCGTCAGGTTGATGAACGCAGCCTGACGTCTTGCGATCCTCGATGTAGGCGGGGCCTTCGCCCGCATCAAGCGTTACGGCCCAGCTCAGAGAGGCTCTGCGCCAACAGGAATTCTGGGATCGGCATCAGCTTCGGGCCATCCGTCCACACCAGGGCCGCCTCGATCGCGCGCCCCGGGAAGACCTCGGCGAGCACGGCGGCGTAGAGCGCCATCTGGCGGATGTAGGCCGGATCGGCGTCCTCGATCCTGGCCGGCGAGGGCCGGTTGGTCTTGAAGTCGACCACCAGCACCCGGTCCGGCAGCACCACCAGCCGGTCGATGCGGCCGGAAATGGCGAGCCCCTTGGGCAGGGCCGCGCCGGAGCCGATGATCGGCGCCTCGGCCCGAGAGCCCGGCCCGAACACCTCGGCGAAGCGGGCGTCCTCCAGGACCGAGAGGGCCGCCTCGGCCATCTCCCGCCGCTGCTCGCCGGTGAGATCGGTCTCGCGCTCGAGCAGGGCGCGGGCCGCGTCCCGCCGCGCGGGGGCCGGCACGTCGGGCAGGATCTGCAGCAGCCGGTGGATGAGGTCGCCGCGGCGGAAACGTCCGAGCCCCTGCGCCTCCGAGAGCGGAGAGGCCGCCGCGGCGCGCGCGTCCTCGCCGAGGGTGGAGGGCGGGGCGTATCTCGCGAACGCCTCCGGCGCGGCCTGGCGCAACGCCCAGTCGGGCAGGCCCGGCGTCGCGGCTTCGGCCCTTGCGGCCCGGCCGAGCGGCTTCGGATCGGGCCCATAGCGGCGGATCTGCATGTCGCCGCAGGTCGTCTCCCGCACGTGCGGCTCGATGTGCGCGTGGCGGAAGGCGGCGCCCACCGCGCCCCACCAGCCCTTGAGGTTCTCCTCCTTGGCCGTCGCCGAGATGCGCCCGCAGAGCACCAGACGGTCGCGGGCCCGCGTCAGGGCGACGTAGAGCAGGCGGTAGGCCTCCTCCTCCTCGCGCTTGGCCCGCCGCTCGCGGGCGGCCGCCGAGGCCTCGCAGTCGTTCGCGCCCGAGGCGCACCAGAGGAAGCCGCCGTCCTCGGTCTCCATCAGAGGCGAACCGCGGGCGGTGCGGGAGAGGGTGGTCTCCGGCAGGAAGACGATCGGCGCCTCCAGCCCCTTGGCGCCGTGGGCGGTCATCACCCGCACCTCGTCGCGGCCGGCCTCCATCTCGCGCTTGACCATGATGTCGAGGCTGGCGAAGGCGGCCGCTAGGCCCTCCAGCTCGTGCACGCCTCGGCCCTCGGCGGCCAGCACCTGGGCCAGGAACTCGTCCAGCGCATCCTCCGCCTCTGCGCCCAGGCGGGTCAGCAAGCGCTGGCGCATGGACTTGCCGTCGGCGCCGACCAGGCCCAGCAGGCGGGCGTAGAACTCGAACGGGCGGCGGACCTGCGCCTCCTCCAGCGCGGTCGCCAGGAAGTCCCGCGCCGCCGCCCACTCGGGCCGCTCGTCGCCGCGCCGGCGCAGGCGGGCCCACAGGCTCTCGCGCCCGCGGCCGTGGGCGAGGTCGTAGAGGCTCTCGTCCGAGACGTCGCAGAAGGGGCTGCGCAGCAGGGCGGCCAGAGTCAGCTCGTCGCGCGGAAAGCGGACGAAGCGGGCCAGCGCCAACAGGTCGTCGAAGACGATGTGTTCGGAGAGCGCCAGCCGGTCGGCGCCGGCCACGGGGATCTTCCGCCGCTTCAGCGCCCGCAGGATGTCCTCGAACAGCGCCTTCCGGCGGCGGACCAGGATCAGCACGTCCCCGGCGGTGGCCGGACGCCAGTCCTTCAGCCGCGCGTCGTAGACGGCGTCGCCGCGTTCGATCAGCGCCTCGATCTCGCAGGCGATCTTCTCGGCCAGGCGCCGGTTGGCGCTGGTCTCGCTCTCGGCGTCGAGGGGCGCGTCCCAGGCGTCGCGCTCGGCGCCCTTGGCCTCCTGCTCCAGCGGCCAGATGTCGACGCAGCCGGCGTGGGCGGCGCGCATCGCCTTGTGCTCGATCTTCTCGGCCGCCGCCCGGGGAAGGATGGCGGTGGCCAGGTCCGGCGGGGCGAAGGTGGCGTCGACGAACGACAGCACCTGCGGCGTCGAGCGCCAGGAGGCCAGAAGGTCCACCCGCTCGAAGCGGAAGCCCGCGCCGCTCGCCCGCTCCCGGTGGAACTCGAATTCGTGGATCAGTAGCTCCGGCTGGGCGCCCTGGAAGGAGTAGATCGACTGCTTCTCGTCGCCGACGACGAAGATGTTCCGCTCCAGCCGCCGCTCCGCCTTGCGGTCCTCGCCCGCGAAGAACTCGCCGGTCAGGGCGCGGACGATGCGCCACTGGTCGGGGGCGGTGTCCTGGGCCTCGTCCACCAGGATGTGGTCGATGCCGCCGTCCAGCTTGTAGAGCACCCAGGCCGCCGCCGGCCGGCTGGCCAGGAGCGCGCAGGTCCGCTCGATCAGGTCGGCGAAGTCGAGGCCGCCGGAGCGGGCCTTCTCGGTCTCGTGGGCGTGGACGTAGTGGGCGGCCAGGGTGAGGGCGTAGACGGTGTCCTCCGCGACCCGGGCCCGCCTGGCGAGCCTGAAGGCCTCGCCGATCCGCTCCTGTTCGGCCTTCAGGAAGTCGCAGACGGCCGGCTCCACCTGCTTGGTGGCGCAGGTCTTCTTGGGCTCGCCGGCCTTGGTGAAGAGGATCTCGCGGATCAGCTGCGGCCGGCCCTCGCCGAGCGCGGCGGCCTCGGCGACCTGGGCGGCCTTGAGGCCGTTGGGCACGTCGGTCTTCTCGCTGCCCTTCAGCAGCGCCTCGGCGGCCCAGCGCCAGTCGGCGGCGTTGATGGCCGGCGGCGACAGCGCCTCGCTCTCGATCGCCTCGGCGTCCATCAGGTGTGGCAGGTCGCACGCCTCGGCGACGGCCTGGGGCAGGCCCGCAAGGCCTCCGCAGCGGCCGATGTAGTCGGCGATGGCGCTCCGCCTGGCCTCGAAGGCGCGGAACATCTCCTGGAAGCTGGCGAAGTCGAGCGCCACCGAGAAGCGGGCGTAGGCGTCGGCGAGCGGCCCCGTCCCCAGCGCCTGCTGGGCCACCGCCTTGCGGGCGGCGTCCGCCACCACCGCCGAGGCGGCGTCGTCCAGCACCCGGAAGCCGGGCGAGACGCCGGCCTCCACGGGGAAGCGCCGCAGCAGCTTCTCGCAGAAGGCGTGGATGGTCTGGATCTTCAGCCCGCCGGGCGTCTCCAGCGCGCGGGCGAAGAGGGCGCGGGCGTCGGACAGGTGTCTCTCGTCGTAGCTCGCCGCGTCCTGCCCCTGCAGTCCTGCGAGGGCCGTGCGCAGCTGATCGTCCCCGGCGACCGACCAGCCGCCCAGGAGGTCGAACAGCCGCCGCTGCATCTCGGCGGCCGCGGCCTTGGTGTAGGTGACGCACAGGATGGTCTCGGGCTCGGCGCCCGCCAGCAGCAGCCGCGCCACCCGGTCGATCAGCGTCTTGGTCTTCCCCGAGCCCGCATTGGCCGTGACGAACGCCGACAGCGTCGGGTCGGCGGCGGTCCGCTGCGGGTCCGGATCGAAGAGGTGGATGATCTCACCCATGGCGGCGGTCCATCCTCCGGCCTCCTACCTCCCCCGCGAAGCGGCGGGAGGGGGACCAGTCGCCGAAGAGCGACTGGTGGAGGGGGCGGGCCACAGGCGGGGCGTTGCGAACTTGGGGCGTGACGCCACGTGCCGAAGCGGTGGAGAGGCCGAGCGTGGGGCTCGCCCCCTCCACCCGCCGCTCTTCGCTGCGCTCGGCGGGCGGTCCCCCTCCCGCCGCTTCGCGGGGGAGGTAGGAGCGAGATGGGAATGCGTCGCCCCTCATTCCTCCCCCTCCTCGCCGCTCGTCGACCACTCGAACACCCGGGCCAGGTGGTCGTAGTCGCTGATCCGGGCCTTCACGAACTGGGGAGCGACGCGGGACAGGTACGGCTGGGCGGGGTTGTCGAAGCGCGCGACGAGCTCGGAAAGGCCGGCCAGCGCCTGGGCGGCGGCGTCCTGGCTCTCGGGGCCGGCGGCGGCCCGGATCTCCACCTTGCCGGCGGGCTTGCGTCCGGTGACTTCGAGGTAGGTGAGGTCGCCAGGCGTCGGCCGGCCGAGGGCCTCGAACCCACCGCCGGCCAGGATGGCGGCGGTCAGCGTCAGCTGCGGCGAGAAGCCGGTCGCCACCTCCTTCTTCGAAGGCGCCTTGCCGGTCTTGTAGTCGAGCACGTGGCCGTAGCCGTCGCGGGTCACCTCGATCCGGTCGGCGCGGGCTTTGAGCGTGAAGGGGCCGGCGGGCGCATCGATGGTGAGTTTGCCCTCCTGCTCGATGTGGAGGGTGCGGCCGTCGCGCCGCTCGCGCTCCAGCTCGACGACCCAGGCGGCGGCCTCGCGCGCCAGGGCGCCTTCCCGCACCAGCGCCTCCTTCGGCATGCCGGCCTCGACCAGGGCGTCCATGTAGAGCCGCTCGAAGATGGCCGCGGCGTCATCGGGCAGGGCGTGCGGGTGCTCCGTCGAGAAGATTTCGAACGCCTTGTGGATGGCGGTGCCGCGGGCGCGGGCCTCCACGGCCTCGTCCGGCCGCTCCAGCGGGTAGAGCTTGAGGATGTCGCGCGCCCAGACGGCGTAGGGGTCGCGGGTGAGCGCCTCGATGCGGGTGACGGCCAGCTCGCGCGGCCGGTGCTCGACGGGCGGGATGGGCGCGGGGCGCTTGGCGGGGGCGTAGGCGCCGGGCGCGTCCAGGGCGCGGGCCCAGGCCAGGACCTCCGGGTGGCCGGGGATGTCGACGCCGGCGCCGCGGGCCAGGGTCTCCAGCCGCCAGAGCCAGCGGGACTTCACGGCGGGCGCACCCTCGCGCCGCTCGGCATGCAGCAGGACGACCTCGGGCGCGCAGGCGGCCTGGGCGAAGTCGTGGGCGGCGAGGCCAATGCGCCGCTCGGGCGGCGGCAGGCCGAGCCGCCGGCGCATCGGACGCGACAGGAAGGGATCGAGCGGCGCGCCCTTCGGCCAGACGCCCTCCTCCAGGCCCGCGACGATCAGCCGGTCGGCGCGCACCAGCCGGGCCTCGATGGCGCCCAGGATGCGCAGGCGCGGGTGGGTGGCGCCGCCGGCGCGGACCGTCTCGGCGGCCATCAGCGCGTCCAGCAGGTCGGCGAAGCGGTCGGCGCTCGCCGGCGGCAGGCCGGCGGAGTCGTGGATCAGGCTGGACAGCAGCCGGCTCAGCGCCTCGCCGCCGTGGCCGGCCCAGAGCTCGCCCGCATCCCCCGCAGGGTCGGCGGCGAACGCCTCCATGGCCGCGGCCAGCGCCCGGGCGGCGTCGGCGGGGCGGGCGGGGCCGGCGGCGTAGACCCCCGTCAGGGCCTCGAGCGCGCCCCGCAGCCGCGCCGGCAGGTCTCCCGCATCGGCCTTCTTCTCCGCCAGCCGGCGGTCGAGCGTCTCCCACTCGTGCGGGCGGGCGCCGCGAAGCGCCGTCTCCTCCAGCACCTGCGCCAGGGGCTCCAGCTCCGATCGGTCGAGGCCGAGGCGGGTGAAGGGGTGCTTCAGCAGGCCGAGCAGGATCACCGGGTCGAGCGGGTCGGCGGCGGCGCGGGCCAGCAGGTGGGCGAGCACCCCCACCCGGCGGCCGGCCAGCGCCTCCCCGGCCGAGGAGTCGGGGACGATGCCCCAGCGGGCGAGCCGGGCGGCGACGCGCCGCGACAGGGCCTGGTCGGGGGAGACGAGGGCGGCGGTCATGCCCGGCGTCTCCAGCGCCTCGCGCAGCAGCAGGGCGGCGACGGTGGCGGCCTCCTCCTCGCTGCGGGCGGAGACCAGGGAGAGGCCGTCGAAGCCGCGGGCGATGGTGGCGCCCGGCTCGCCCGGGCCCTTGCCCGCCAGTTCGCCGATGACGTGCAGCCAGTCGGCGGTGGCCTCGGCCGGACGCAGCGCCTCGTTGATCACCCGCCGGCGCCAACGGCCCTCGGCCAGCTGCGGGCGCGAGGCGGGCCAGACGGCGACGTCGGCCCGGGCGATGCCGGCCCGGTCCAGCAGCCGCTTCATCGCCCCCTGCGGATGCTGCTCTTCGACTTGCGCCCAGGCCTTGTCGGCCAGGCCCTCGTCGAGGCCCGGAAGGACGACGCAGCCCTGCGGCGCGCGCGCGATCACCGCCAGCAGGTCGGCGGTGGCCGGGGCGGTGCCTGTGGAGCCGGCCGCAACCAGCCGCCCCTCCGGCGGCTCGGCGTCCCATTTCTCGGCCAGCGCCCGCAGCAGCAGCACGCGGCGCTGGCTGACGTCCACCAGGCCGAGCTCGGCGAGGCGCTTGGGCCAGGCGTCCAGGGCGACCTCCAGGAAGGTGCGGGAGATACGCCAGTGTTCGGCCAGGTCCCCGTCCACCAGGTCGGCGAGGCCCTTCTCGGCGGTGACCTCCTCGATCTGCAGGCTGTCGAGGAAGCCGCCGAGGGCGTCGGCCAGCTCCAGTGCCCCGACGGCGTCGAGTTCGCGGTTCAGCAGCCCCTCATTCGCCTTCACGAGCCCGGTCAGCTCGAAGCGGCGGCGCAAGGGGTCGATGGCGGCGGGCAGGTCGAGGGCCAGGTCGCCCGGCTCGAAGGGCGGTTCGCCCTCGTCGAGGTCGCCGAGCGGCAGGATCTGGGGCGGCAGCAGGGCCCGCCCGCCTGCGGCGGCGAGGAAGGCGTCGGTCAGGGCCCGCGCGCCCCGGCGGGTGGGCGTCAGCAGGACGGCCTGGGCCAGCGCCTCCGGCCCTTCCGGGATCAGCGCCTCGTAGAGGCCGCGGGCCAGGTCCTCGGCGAACGGCCGGTGGGCCGGGATGCTGAACCAGCGCGGGGCTGGGACGCCGAAGATCTCATGCCGGCTCATTGAGCCGCGCCTCGGCCGCTTCCCGGGCGGCGGGATCGCCCACGTGCATCCAGAAGGCGTCCATCACCGCGCCGTAGAGCCGGCCGCGGGCGGCGAGCTCGCGCCAGATCGGCACCATGGAGAAGGCGCCCTCGCCGGCCCCGTCCAGCACCTGCGGCTTCATGATCTGGAAGCCGACGTTGGCGTAGGGCGTCGGCGGTTCCGGCTCGGCCGAGTGGGTCAGCCGGCCTTCCGCATCCATGAAGAAGCCGCGCGGGCTGTCGAAGCCGATGCCCTGGCCGCGGGGCACCAGCAGCAGGGCGATGTCCATCTTGTCCGGATCCCAGACGCGCTTCAGCGCCTCCAGCGCCGGCGTGCGCCCCTCGATCCAGATGGAGTCGATGTTGGCGACGAAGAAGGGATCTTCGCCCAGCAGCGGGCGGGCGAGCTGGATGCCGCCGCCGGAATCCAGCAGCTCGGCCCGCTCGTCGCTGATCCGGATGCGCGGATGGGTCCGGCCGGCCAAGTGGTCCTCCATCTGGTCGGCGAAATGATGGACGTTGACCACCGCCTCCTCGACGCCGGCCTCCGCCAGCCGGTCGAGCACGTGGTCGATCAGCGCCTTGCCGCCGACGGTGACCAGCGCCTTGGTGGTGGTGTCGGTCAGCGGCCGCATGCGGGTGCCCAGGCCCGCGGCCAGCACCATGGCGCGCTTGGGGCCAGGGATCACCGGCGCGCCTCGGCGGGAACGTGCGCGTCGAACCAGGCCTTCACCGGCGCCATCTCCGGCGCGGCCAGGCAGCGGTTCAGATAGCCCCAGGTCCTGGGCATGAAGGCCTCGTAGCGGGGCCGCCCGTAGCCGGCGACCTGCCGGGCGAAGATGAACAGGATCCGTGACATGTTGAGCGCGCCCAGCGCGTGATAGTCGGCCAGGAAGGCCTCGCGGTCGATGTCGCTGCGGATCGAAAGGTAGCGATCGAGCGCCTGCTTCTCGCGCTCGGGCGAGACGTCCCGGCGCGCGTCGTGCAGCAGCATCGAAAAGTCCCAGGCCGGATGGGCGCGCACGGCGTCCTGGAAGTCCAGCATGCCCACCCGCTGCGCGTCGGCCCGGGCGGGCAGCCAGATCAGGTTCTCGGCGTGGTAGTCGCGGTGGCAGAAGACGGAGGCCTGGGCCTCGCCCCGGGCCCGGATCGGCGCCCACAGGGCCTCCCACTCGGCGGCGGCCTCGTCGGAGAAGGGCGGGAGGCCCGCGTACTTGGGCCACCACTCCAGGAACATCGCCCCGCCGGTCTGCAGGGCCAGGTCGTCGTAGGCCAGCAGCGGCCAGCGGACGCCCTCGTGGCTCAGCACGTCCGGCGGGCGGGTCTCGTGGATGCGGGCCAGCGCGTCCACCGCGGCGTCGTACAGCGGGCCCTCGTCCTGGCCGTTCTCGATCAGTCGGGCGTAGAGGTCGTCGCCCAGGTCTTCGAGGACCGCCAGGCCCTCAGGCGCGTCGTGGGCGACGATGTGGGGCGCCGACAGGCCCTGGGCGCGCAGCCATTCGGCGGTGGCGATGAAGGCGTCGACCCGGCCGGCCGCCAGCCGGGCCATGGCGTTGTAGCCGGCGGCTCGGCGCTGCTCGGGGGTCGCGTCCGGCGGGCAGGGGGCGCTCTCGACCGGGGGCTGGTCCATGAAGATCAGGCTCACACCGTCCGGCCGGTGCAGGCGCTCGTAGCGGCGCGTGGAGGCGTCGCCGGCCAGCGGCTCGCGCCGCGCATCGCCCAGTCCGTTGCGGGCCAGGAAGTCGGCCTTCAGCGCCTCACGATCCGAACTCAACCTTGCGACCCTCCCAGGCGCCGTGGGCCTCCAGCCGCACGCGCCGCACGCTTTCATCCGCCCCGGTTTCTGGCGTGATCCGCACCTCAAGTCGATGCGGCGGAAGCGCGTCCAGCCGCTCCGGCCACTCGATCAGCGCCGCCCCGTCCTCCAGCGCCTCGTCCAGGCCGATCTCGTAGGCCTCGTCCGGCGAAGTGAGACGGTAGAGGTCGAAGTGGGCGATCGGAAGGCCGCGGCCCTCGTAGAACTGGACGAGGGTGAAGGTCGGGCTCGGCACGTCCTCGTCCGGGCGGGTCCGCGCGCGGATCAGCGCCCGGGCCAGGGTCGATTTGCCGGCGCCCAGCGGGCCGGAGAGGCAGATGGCCTCGCCCGCCTGCAGCGCCGCCGCCAGCGCCTGGCCCAGGCGCGCGGTGTCGGCCTCGCCGTCGAGGCGCACTTCGGTCTGGCGGTCGAGGATCATGCGAAGGGGCGGTCGGGCTCGGCGGGAAGGATGCGTTCCACATAGGCCTTTACGGCCAGCGTCGCAGCGCCTGCGTCGGGATCGAGCGCCTCCGGCGGGATCGGCGGGCCGAAGATCAGCGAGAACTTCCGACCCTGCTTGTTCAAGAGCTCGTGGAAGAGGGTGATGTCCCGAAGCTCGGCCGAGAAGCGGTTGAAGAAGTGGAAGAGGGTCGACCAGGGGCCGGCCACGTGCACCGGGACCACCGGCGTCTCGTACTTGCGGGCGATGGAGAGGGCGCTGGTCATCCAGGGCGGATCGCAAAGCGTGCCGTCCGGCGCGCGGCGGGCGAGCCGCCCGGCCGGGAAAATGGCCAGGGCCCGCTCGGCCTCCATGGCGGCCTTGGTCTGCTGCAGGGTCGTGCGGGTCCGCTCCCGGGTGCGCTTGGCTTCAACCCACTCCACCGGGATCAGGATGTCGTCGAACCTCGGGCAGACCCGGTGGGCGTCCGAGTTGGCGTAGAAGCAGATGTCCGGCCGGCGGGCCTTCACCGCATCGTAGAGCGCGATCCCGTCGGCGATGCCGGTGGGGTGGTTGGCGATCAGGATCACCCGGCCGTTCTCCGGCACGCGTTCCAGCCCGTAGGTCTCGACCCTCAGCGCCAGTTGCTGGGAGATGTGCTCCAGGGCCGCCTTGCCGGGCAGCGGGGCGATGTGGTCGGCCATCCGCCGGGCCTTGCGGTAGTGGAGCATCGCATAGAGCGGCGGCCGGATCAGCGGCCAGGCCGGGCTCGACGACAGCGTCGGCGCCCGCTCCTCGATCAGCACGTCGATGATGTGCGCCCGCCGGCGCTGAGCAGAGGTCGTGGCGGCGGCGACTGTCATTGCACGGAACATCGCGCGCGTCGCCGAAGGCGGCAAGCTCGGCCCGCATTTCAGATAACGTTGACATTCAGATGCAACGCGTATTGCAATATCGGCGCTATGCGAACTCGTCTGAAGCGCGTCGAACAGGTGGAGCGGAACCGGGAGCTGGTCCTCGAGGCGGCCCGGCGCGTGTTCCTCGAAAAGGGCTACGCCGGCGCCAGCGTGGAGGAGATCGCCGAGGCGGCGGGCTTCTCCCGGGGCGTCGTCTATTCCCAGTTCGGCGGCAAGGGCGACATGTTCATGGCCCTGCTCGAGACGCGCATCGCCGAGCGGGCGGCGGAGAACGAGGCGGCGGCGGCGCGGCTCGACGGGCCCGATGCGGTTCGGCAGGTGCTGGCGCTCGGCGAGGCCGACGCGCGGCGCGAGCCCCGGTGGCAGATGCTGCTCATCGAGTTTCGCATCCAGGCGGCGCGCGATCCGGTGCTGGGGGCGCGCTACGCAGCCGCGCACCGGCAGACCATCGCCCGGCTGGCGAAGATGCTGCAGGCCGCCTGGGCGCGATCGGGCCGCGAGCCCGCGCTGCCGCCGGACGAGCAGGCGCGGCTGATCCTGGCGATGGGGAGCGGCCTGACTCTGGAGCGGGCGGCGGACCCCGAGGCGCTCCCGGAGGCGGTCGGCGCGCCCGCGCTGCTGCGGCTCCTGGGCGCCTGAAGGAAGGAGGCGCACATGGATGATCTCGAGCACTACCGCCGGCGGCTGCAGGCGAAGGTCTTCGCCGGCGCCTTCGAGCATGTGGCGCGGCTCGGCTGGAGCGCCGAGCGGGTCGCCGCCCGCCAGGCGGCCGGCCTCCGCGCGCTTCTCGCCCACGCCCAGGCCCTCTCGCCCTTCCACGCGCGTCGCCTGAAAGGCGTCGACGCCGAGGCCTTCCGGCTCGCGGACCTGCCCCGCCTGCCGGTGATGACCAAGGCCGACATGATGGCCGGCTTCGACGAAGTCCCCACCGACCGGCGGCTGACCCGCGCGGCCGTCGAGCAGGCGCTGGCCGAGACGGGCGACCGGCCGAAGCCGCTGTTCGGGGACTATGTCTGCTACGCCACCGGGGGCAGCTCCGGGGTGCGCGGGATCTTCGTGTGGGACGCCGAGGCGATGGCCGAGTTCGTGCTGTCGACCAAGCGGCCCGGGCTGAGGGCGGCGATGAGCGGCCAAGCTCAGCCGGGAAAGGCCGCAATGGTGGCGGCGGGCTCGGCGGTGCACATGACCGGGAGCGCCGAGGCGCTGACGGAGGGCACGCCCGAGCCGTTCGTCGCGGTCCCTGCGACCCTGCCCCTCGAGGTCATCGTCGCGCGGCTGAACGCGATCCAGCCGCAGCAGCTGTTCGGCTATCCGAGCATGCTGGCGCGGCTGGCGGCGGAGCAGGCGCAGGGGCGGCTCGCCATCGCGCCCGGACTGGTCACCTGCTCCAGCGAGACTCTGACCGCCGAGCAGCGCCAGGCGATCCGCACCGGATTCGGCGCGCCGGTGGTGAACACCTTCGCCTGCACCGAGGGCCTGGTCGGCCACAGCGCGCCGGACGAGGAGCCGCTGACCTTCAACTCCGATATCTGCCTCGTCGAGCTCGTCGACGCCGACTATCGGCCCGTCCCTCCCGGCCGCCCTTCGGATAGGGTGCTGGTGACGAACCTGGCCAACCGGGTCCAGCCGCTGATCCGCTACGAGCTCTCCGACCGCTTCGTGCAGGTGGAAGGCGACCCCGCCTGCGGCCACCTGCAGGCGCTGGTGGAGGGCCGTTCGGACGATGTGCTGCGTTACGGGCGCATCGCCGTCCACCCGCACGCCATCACCTCGGTCATGGTCCGCCGGCCGGAGGTGGCCGACTACCAGGTCCGCCAGACGCCGCGCGGCATCGAAGTGGATGTGCTGGGGCGTGACGACGGCGGCCTCGGAGAGGCGTTGCGGGCTTCGCTGGCGCGGGCCGGCCTGCCCGACCCGCAGGTCGCCGTGCGCGCGGTCGCCGCCTTGCCGCACGACGCCCGCACCGGAAAGCTGCGCCGCATCGTGCCTGCGCCGGCGCTGGAGAGCGCCTGAGGCCTCACGTCGTCGCCCGCTCCTCGAAGCCTTGGCTGCCGTCGTCTTCGGCGGAGGAGCGGTCGACGCGAAGGACGCGGGCGGCGGGCGGGCCCTCGTGGCAGAGCTCGGCCAGGCGCTGCAGTGCGCCCTTGTCGCCGATGGCCAGCAGTTCGACCTTGCCGTCGCGCCGATTGCGCACCCAGCCGTCGACGCCCAGGGCCGTCGCTTCGCGCACCGCCCACCAGCGGTAGCCGACGCCCTGCACCCGCCCTTCGATGATCAGCCGCATCGCTTCGCGAGCCATGGCGAACGCATGCGCCGACAGGCCCGCGAGATCAACTAGCCGGGCGGCCGGCGCGGGCCTAAGACTTACGGCATGCGTGACATCCACCATTTCATCGACGGCGAGGCACGTTCCGGCGCCTCGGGCCGTTTCGGCGACGTGTTCGACCCCAACACCGGCGAGGTGCAGGCGAAAGTGGCCCTCGCCAGCGCCGAAGAGGTCGACGTGGCGGTCCAGGCCGCGGTCCGCGCCCAGGCCGAGTGGGGGCAGGTCAATCCGCAGCGGCGCGCGCGGGTGATGTTCGAGTTCAAGCGCCTCGTCGAGGCGCGGATGGACGAGCTCGCCACCCTGCTCTCCTCCGAGCACGGCAAGGTGATCGCCGACTCGAAGGGCGACATCCAGAGAGGCCTGGAGGTGATCGAGTTCGCCTGCGGCGTCCCGCACGCCATGAAGGGCGAGTACACCGAGGGCGCGGGGCCCGGGATCGACGTCTATTCCATGCGCCAGCCGCTGGGCGTTGCGGCCGGGATCACCCCGTTCAACTTCCCGGCCATGATCCCGATGTGGATGTTCGGCGTGGCCATCGCCTGCGGCAACGCCTTCATCCTCAAGCCCTCGGAGAAGGACCCCTCGGTCCCGGTGCGGCTGGCCGAGCTGATGATGGAGGCGGGCGCGCCAGCCGGCGTGCTCAACGTGGTGCACGGCGACAAGACGGCCGTCGACGCCATCCTGCGGCACCCGGCGATCGCCGCGGTGAGCTTCGTCGGCTCGTCCGACATCGCCCACTACGTCTACCGGGAGGCGGCCGCTCACGGGAAGCGCTGCCAGGCCATGGGCGGGGCCAAGAACCACGGGATCATCCTGCCCGACGCGGACCTCGATCAGGCCGTGAAGGACATCGTCGGCGCCGCCTACGGCTCGGCCGGCGAACGGTGCATGGCCCTGCCGGTGGTCGTGCCCGTCGGCGAGAAGACCGCCGGCGCGCTGCGCGAGCGGCTGGTGGACGAGGTCGCGGGCCTGAAGGTCGGCGTCTCCACCGACGCGGCCGCCCAGTACGGCCCGGTGGTCAACGCCGCCCACCGCAAGCGGGTGGAGGACTACATCCAGCTGGGCGTCGACGAAGGCGCCGAGCTGGTGGTCGACGGCCGGGGCTTTGCGCTCCAGGGCTTCGAGAAGGGCTTCTTCATCGGGCCCACCCTGTTCGACCGGGTGACGCCGCAGATGAAATCCTACCAGGACGAGATCTTCGGGCCGGTGCTGCAGATCGCCCGGGCGGAGACCTTCGAGGAGGCGCTGGCCCTGCCGTCGAACCACGCCTACGGCAACGGCGTGGCGATCTTCACCCGTAACGGCCGGGCCGCGCGGGAATTCGCCAGCCGGGTCAACGTCGGGATGGTGGGGATCAATGTGCCGATCCCGGTGCCGGTCGCCTACCACACCTTCGGCGGCTGGAAGCGCTCGGCCTTCGGCGACGCCAACCAGCACGGCATGGAGGGCGTGCGCTTCTACACCAAGGTCAAGACGGTGACGGCCCGCTGGCCGGAAGGCGCGCTTGAGGACAGCGCCTTCGTCATCCCGACGATGCGCTGAGGGGCCTTCGCACATGGACAGGAAGCGTCTGACGGCGATCGCCGCCCTGGTGCTCGTCGTGGCCGTCGTCGGCGCGGCCGGCTGGGCCTGGTGGCAGAACGACCTGCGCTGGCGGCCTAAGACGATCGGCAAGCACGCCCCCGAGATCGCCCGGCTGCTGGAGCAGGAGGCCGGCTGGGTCTCGCCGGGCCTGAACGGGTCCAAGCTCTACATGGTGTCCTTCCGCACCTGCCCGGACTGCCTGCGCTTCAAGGCCGAGCAGTTCCCGGACCTGCACGCCGCCGGCGTCGACACCCGGGTGATCGAGATCGCCCGCCGGGACGTGAACGGCCTTCCGAAATCCACGCCGGAAGAGCGGGCGACGGTCGCCGAGCTGTGGCTCACCCGCAGCTGGGCGCTGATGGAACGCTGGGAGTCCATGCCCGCCGCCGCCTGGACCGCCCCGGGCATTCCGCCCGCCGACGGCGACCCGGCGCGCACCGCGGTGGTCGAGGCCGGCCGCGGCCTGGTGGACCAGCTCGTCCCGCTGATGAAGGCCAACGGCGTCGACTTCGCCTACCCGCTGCTGGTCTGGTGGGACCAGGACGGCCGCATGCGCGCCTGCGCCTGCGAGAAGCGCGAGACGTATCGCTACGTGCGGCGCGAGCTCGGGGTGGAGTGAGCGCGCCTTCCCTCCCCTTCAGGGGAGGGTGGCCCGGAGCGAAGCGACGGGACGGGTGGGGAAGTGACGGACCGCGAACACGCTGGCTGTCCGGTGTCATGGCAGTTCAAGACTCCCCACCCCGCCGATGCTTCGCATCGTCGATCCTCCCCTGAAGGGGAGGGAGGTCCTCAAACCCTCCGGTTGATGATGTCCTTGTTGTGGGCGCGGGTGCGCGGGCCCTGGCTGCGCTCGGCCTCGGTCTTCAGGCCTCTGCGGGTGTGGTTGGAGCTGAACACGGCGCCGGGCTCGGGCTCGCCCCAATCGAGTTCCGGATTGTCCCGCTCGCCGATATCGTTCGGATCGAGATTGGCCTGGGTCGCCTGGCCGAAGCGGGGCTCGGAGGGCTCGTCGTCGCCGGATTGCTCGAAGCTGCGGGCCTCGGCGGCCTCGCCCGCCTCGTCCTCGTCGTCGGCGGCTTCGAAGGCCCGGGCCGGCGCGCCGGCGTCGGTCCCGGCCGGGTCGTTGTCCCAGCCCTCGGTGCGATCGGGCTCGGTGGCGCCCTGCCCGCGGTTCGGGGAGCGCTGCAGGTTCATCTCCTCCTGGCCGACGCCGCCGCCCTGCATCTGGGTGCGATTGGAGCTGACGGTGCTCGGCGAAAAGGTGCGGTCTTCGTCCGCCATGTGGGGCTCCTCGTTGGTGAATTGGCTCGCCGGTCCAACCCGCTCGCCCGCTTGGCTGTTCCGCGCGGAGGCGTTGTGATCCGGCCCGGTCCGGGCTAGGGGCGAGGGCTCATGGCCTCCGCCCTTTCGACCGCCTACGAGGCGCGCCTCGCGCGCGGCGAGATCACCCCCGACCCGGCCCAGGCGCGCGCGGTGCAGGCGCTCGCGCGGCTGGAGGCCGATCTGGCGGCCAGCGAGCCGAACGGCCTGCTCTCTCGCTTCCGCAAGCCCGAGAGCCAGCGCGGCGTCTACCTCTGGGGCCCGGTCGGCCGCGGCAAGTCCATGGTGATGGACCTGTTCTACGAGACGGCGCCGGCGGCGAAGAAGCGGCGCACCCACTTCCACGTCTTCATGGGCGAGGTGCACCGGCTGGTGGACGCCTGGCGCAAGGGCGATGCGGCCGCCCGCAAGGCCCGCTTCGGCCAGGCCCGGGGCGACGATCCCATCCCGCCGGTGGCGGACGTGGTGGCCAGCGAGGCGCGGCTGCTCTGCTTCGACGAGTTCCAGGTCACCGACATCGCCGACGCCATGATCCTGGGCCGGCTGTTCGAGGCCCTGTTCGCCCGCGGCGTGACCCTGGTCGCCACCTCCAACCGCCCGCCGGACGAGCTCTACAAGAACGGCCTCAACCGCCAGCTCTTCGTCCCCTTCATCGACATGCTGAAGGCCCGCTGCGAGATCGTCCGGGTGGCCGGCGCCCACGACTACCGGCTGGACCGTCTGCGGGCGGCAGGGACCTGGTTCTCGCCCAACGATCCGGACAACGAGCGCCAGTACGACGCGCTGTGGGCCAGCATGCTGAACGGCGACGAGGAGCTGGGGGAGACACTGGAGGTGCTGGGCCGCAAGATCTGGCTGCCGCACGCCGCCGGCGGCCAGCTGCGCGCCACCTTCGCCAGCCTGTGCGGGACGGCGCTGGGGCCCAACGACTACCTGGCCATCGCCGAGCGCTTCCACACGGTGTTCCTGGAGGACGTGCCGAAGCTCTCGCCCGCCAAGCGGGAGGAGGCGAGGCGGTTCGTCACCCTGATCGACGCCCTGTACGAGGCCCGCACCCGGCTGATCGTGCTGGCCGACGCCGAGCCGGCCAAGCTCTATCCCGAAGGCGAGGGCGCCTTCGAGTTCGAGCGGACCGCCTCGCGCCTGGAGGAGATGCGCTCGGCGGATTGGCTGGCGGATCGGGAGTAATCATCACCGTCATCCCGGACGGCCGTTAGGCCGATCCGGGACCCAGCAACGGCGCGCGGGAGTCTGGGTCCCGGCTCTCGCTGCGCTCGGCCGGGATGACGAGTTTGGTCAGCTCGCCTCGCTCAGCCCCTCCACCTGGCTCATGCGGGGCCAGGGGCCGGTGTAGGCGGCGCTGCGGATGAAGGGGCGGTCTTCTTCGGCGCACCGTCGGATGCGGTCGAGCAGGGCCTGGGCGGTGAAGGGCTTGGCGAGGAACTCGTTGACCCCCGCCCGCAGGCAGGCGCGCACGACGTGCAGGTCGGTGTGGCCGGTCAGCATGATCACCGGGACCTCGGTGAACGGGTTGGCGGCGTCGCGGCGGAGCTCCGTCACGAAGTCCAGGCCGTTCATCTCCGGCATCTTGAAGTCGGTGATCACCAGGTCCGGCCGCGCCTCGGACATCACTTCCAGCGCATGGCGCCCGTCGGCGGCCTCGAACAGCTTGGAGAACCCGAGGCCGTAGAGCGCCGCCTTGATCAGCGTGCGCATGTTGCGGTGGTCGTCGACGATCAGGATGCGAACGTCGTGCAGCACGGATGCCATCGTCAGCCCTATCTACGCCCGGAACTCGGGGGCCGCGGTCAGTCCGTACGGTCTGTGAACGCGCGAGGTAAACGCTCAGGAAACCTGCGCTGTGGCGCCCCGACGCAGGCTCTCCACCAGCTCGCGGGCGTAGGGACGCAGCTCGTCCATCGAGCGGACGCAGAGGGTGAGCTCGCGCAGGGCCCATTCGTCGGTCAGGGGCGCGATGCCCAGGGCCATGGTCTTGGCGGCGCGGCGGGCGCTGGTCTCCGGCACGACGCCGACCCCCACCCCGTGCTCCACCAGCCGGCAGACCGCGTCGAAGCTGCGCAGCTGGACCCGCAGGCGCAGCGGCCGGCCCTCGCGGGCGGCCTTGTCGGCCAGGAAGCGCTGCAGGGCGCTGGAGCGGGCCAGGCCCACGAAATCGTAGTCGAGCGCCGCGGAGAAGCGCACGGCCTTCTCGCCCAACGGGTGGCCGGCGGGGGTGACCACAACGAAGCGGTCGGTGCGGAAGGGAAAGGTCTGCAGACCGCCCAGGTCGACCGTCCCGGCGACGATGCCGACATCGCCGGCACCTTCGGCGATCAGGCCGACAATCTCGTCGGAGAGCCGCTCCTCCAGCTCGACGGAAACGTGCGGGTGGGCGGCCAGGAAGGCGCTGAGCGCCTCGGGCAGGAATTCGGCCGAGGCGTTGGTGTTGGCCAAGAGGCGCACCTCGCCGGAGAGCCCCGACGCGTAGGCCGACATCTCGTCCTTCAGCTGGGCGGTCTGGGACAGGATGGTGCGC
Source organism: Phenylobacterium terrae (assembly GCF_042681205.1). Taxonomy (NCBI): domain Bacteria; kingdom Pseudomonadati; phylum Pseudomonadota; class Alphaproteobacteria; order Caulobacterales; family Caulobacteraceae; genus Phenylobacterium; species Phenylobacterium terrae. The sequence goes on along the minus strand of NZ_JBHUEY010000001.1, from coordinate 1,343,175 downwards.
GCGTGCTTGAGCAGGGTGCGGCCGGCGGGGGTGGGCGCCACGCCCTGGCGCGAGCGGACCAGCAAGGGCGCGCCGAGCGCCGCCTCCATGTTGCGGATCCGCGTCGAGGCCGCGGCCAGGGCCAGCGCGCTCTTCTCGGCCCCGCGGGTGATGGCGCCGGCCTCCACCACGTCGCAGAACAGCCGCAGGTCAGTAAGGTCGAACCGCATCCTTCGTCCCTCGCGAAGGAAGCGTACAGGAGATACGCATTGCATCAAGGCGCTAGCGAGCGGAACTTCGCAGGCGGCGAAGGAGCGTCTCCAATGATCATGATGATAACCGAGCGCCCGCTCCCCCTGGGGTTCGACCCCGCAGACGAGGCGCTGATGCGGCGCCACTGCCGGATCGCCGTCGATTCCATGGCCAAGCTGGGCGGCCGGATGCATTGGGTTTGCAGCTACGTCACCGAGGACGCGATCGTCGGCGTGACCTTCGTCGAGAGCGAAGCTGACATGGCGGCCTACCAGGCGGCTGCAGGCATTCAGGACCAGCCGATCCGGGTCAGCCGCGTCCTGCGCCGCCTCGATCCGGGGCTGGCGGCGTGAGGCCCCACATGCGGTTCGTTGACACCCGACTTTCGACCTCTAAAAGCGGAGCCTCTTCAATGCTTCGGCGAGGGATGCAGCCATGACGGACGCCACGAGAGGGCCGCGGGAGCGCCCGCTGTCGCCGCACGTGCAGGTCTGGCGCTGGCACGTGACCATGGCGACCTCGATCATGCACCGGGTGAGCGGCGTCGGCCTCTACGTCGGCGCGCTGATCCTGGCCGGCTGGGCGGTGTCCCTGGCGCAGGGGCCGGAGGCCTACGAAGGCTTCAAGGCGCTGATGGGCTCGATCGTCGGCCAGGTCGTCCTGTTCCTGCTGACCGCCGGCGCCTTCTACCACCTGGCCAACGGCATCCGGCACCTGGTCTGGGACGCCGGCAAGGGCCTGAACGTGAAGAGCGCCAACGCCAGCGCCTGGTTCGTCATCTTCTTCACCGCCGGGGCGACCCTGGTGCTCTGGGGCGCCTACCTGATGGGGATCATCTGATGGCCAGCTATCGCACGCCGCTTGCGCGGGCCCGCGGCCTGGGCGCCGCCGGCCATGGGGTCGGCCACTGGATCGGCGAGCGCGTCAGCGCCGTCGCGCTCGTGCCGCTGACGCTGTGGGCCATCTACGCCTTCGTGCGCCTGGCGGACGCCAGCCACGCCGAGGCCGTCGCCTGGGTGCGGGACAACCCGCTGAACCCGGTGCTGCTGGTGCTCTTCGCCGCGATCAGCTTCTGGCACATGCACGCCGGGATGCGGGTGGTCGTGGAGGATTACATCGAGAAGGTCGCAACGAAGGCGACGCTGCTGCTGCTGAACCTCTTCGTCTGCGTGCTGGCCGGCGGGCTGGCCGTCTTCTCCATCCTGCAAGTCGCTCTGGGAGGCGAGTAAGGCCGTGGCCGCTTACGAATTCATCGACCACAAGTTCGACGTGGTGGTCGTCGGCGCCGGCGGCTCGGGCCTCCGCGCCGCGCTCGGCTGCGCCCAGGCGGGGCTGAAGACCGCCTGCATCTCCAAGGTCTTCCCGACCCGCTCGCACACCGTGGCGGCCCAGGGCGGCATCTCGGCCAGCCTCGGCAACATGGGCGAGGACGACTGGCGCTGGCACATGTACGACACCGTCAAGGGGTCGGACTGGCTGGGCGACCAGGACGCCATCGAATATCTGTGCCGCAACGCCCCGGCCGCGGTCTACGAGCTGGAGCACTGGGGCGTGCCCTTCTCGCGCACCGAGGACGGCAAGATCTACCAGCGCGCCTTTGGCGGCATGACCCGCAACTTCGGCGAGGCCCCGATCCAGCGCACCTGCGCGGCGGCCGACCGGACCGGCCACGCCATGCTGCACACCATGTACGGCCAGTCGCTGGCGCACGACACCGAGTTCTTCATCGAGTACTTCGCCCTCGACCTGATCATGGACGAGGGTGTCTGCCGGGGCGTCACCGCCTGGAAGCTGGACGACGGCACCCTGCACCGGTTCCAGGCCCAGATGGTCATCCTGGCCACCGGCGGATACGGCCGGGCCTACTTCAGCTGCACCAGCGCCCACACCTGCACCGGCGACGGCAACGGCATGGTGCTGCGGGCGGGCCTGCCGCTGCAGGACATGGAGTTCGTCCAGTTCCACCCGACGGGGATCTACGGCGCCGGCTGCCTGATCACCGAGGGCGCCCGCGGCGAAGGCGGCTACCTGACCAACTCCGAGGGCGAGCGGTTCATGGAGCGCTATGCGCCGACCGTGAAGGATCTCGCGCCCCGCGACATGGTCAGCCGGGCCATGACCATCGAGATCCGCGAAGGCCGGGGCGTCGGTCCGAACAAGGACCACATCTTCCTGCACCTGGACCACCTGGATCCGGCGGTGCTGGCCCAGCGTCTGCCCGGCATCTCGGAAAGCGCCAAGATCTTCGCCGGCGTGGACGTCACCAAGCAGCCGATCCCGGTGCTGCCGACCGTGCACTACAACATGGGCGGCATCCCCACGAACTTCTTCTCCGAGGTGGTCACCCGCGAGGGCGACGATCCGGACAAGACCGTCCCCGGCCTGATGGCGGTGGGCGAGGCGGCCTGCGTGTCGGTGCACGGCGCCAACCGCCTGGGCTCCAACAGCCTGATCGACCTTGTGGTGTTCGGCCGCTCGGCGGCCCTGCGGGCCGCGGACATCCTGAAGCCCGGCGCGACCCAGCCGGAGCTGAAGCCCCACCACACCGAGGCGCACCTGGCGCGCTTCGACAAGCTTCGCAACGCCAACGGCGGCACGCCGACGGCCAAGCTGCGCCTCGACATGCAGCGGGCGATGCAGGAGGAGGCGGCGGTGTTCCGCACCGGCGAGACCCTGCAGCAGGGCGTCGTGCGGCTGCAGAAGGTGCACGACCAGCGCGGCGACCTGAAGGTCACCGACCGCGGGCTCATCTGGAACACCGACCTAATGGAGACCCTGGAGTTCGACAACCTCATCGGCCAGGCGGTGGTGACGGTGAGCGGGGCGGTGAACCGCACCGAGAGCCGCGGCGCCCACGCCCGCGAGGACTATCCGGACCGCGACGACGAGAACTGGATGAAGCACACGCTCGCCTGGTTCGACGACGCCACCGGCAAGGTGCGCCTGGACGACCGCCCGGTGCACAGCTTCACCATGACCAACGACATCGCCTACATCCCGCCCAAGGCGCGGGTGTACTGATCCCGGAAGGCGCTCCTTAGATGGTCCAGCTTACGCTTCCCAAGAACTCCAAGGTCCAGAAGGGCAAGCACTTCCCCGCGCCGGAAGGCGCCAAGCGGGTGAAGACCTTCCGCATCTACCGCTACGACCCGGAAGGCGTGGAGAACCCGCGCTGGGACACCTACGACGTGGACGTGGACGCCTGCGGGCCGATGGTCCTGGACGTCTTGATCCACATCAAGAACACCATGGACCCGACGCTGGCCTTCCGCCGCTCGTGCCGGGAAGGGGTGTGCGGCTCCTGCTCGATGAACATCGGCGGGCGCAACACCCTGGCCTGCACCCACGGCTGGGAAGAGGCGGCCGGCAAGGAGGTCCAGGTCAGCCCGCTGCCGCACATGCCGGTGGTCAAGGACCTGGTCCCCGACCTGACCATGTTCTACGCCCAGTACAGCTCCATCGAGCCCTGGCTGCACACCGAGACGCCAGAGCCGCAGACCGAGTGGCGCCAGAGCCCCGAGGACCGCGAGAAGCTGGACGGCCTCTACGAGTGCATCCTGTGCGCCTGCTGCACCACCTCGTGCCCGAGCTACTGGTGGAATGGCGAGAAGTACCTGGGTCCCGCCGCGCTGCTGCACGCCTACCGCTGGATCATCGATTCCCGCGACGAGGCCACCGGCGAGCGGCTGGATGCGCTGGAAGACCCCTTCAAGCTCTACCGCTGCCACACCATCATGAACTGCGCCCAGGTCTGCCCGAAGGGGCTGAACCCGGCCAAGGCCATCGCCGAGATCAAGAAGAAGCTCGTCGACCGGGTGGTGTGATCCTCGCGAGGTGACAGGTAGGCCTTCGGCCAACCAGTCACCGACGGCCGCCGGTGACTGGTTGGGCGCAGCCCTACCTGTCACCCTTCTCCGCTATCCCGGCGAGAGGCGGGAGCCAAGCTGGGCCGCCGCGCGGGTGAAGGCGGCCAGGAAATCCGCATAGTCCGTCTGGACCCCGGCTTTCGCCGGGATGAGCGGGGGTGAGGGGGCTCGCCGGAGCGCCGCCCGCTGCGCCGCCTCGCGCGTGGTCTTCGCCCTGTGGCAGGCGGGGCAGAGCAGCTTGAGGTTCTCGGGGCCGTAGTAGGCCCGCCGCGCGTCGGGCGGCAGGTGGGCGACCGACCAGAGCGGGATGGTGTGGTCGAGCTCCAGGGCGCAGGCCCGGCGGACGCGCACGTAGCGGGCGCGGGTCTCCCGGTCGATGCTCCTCCGCCGGCTGGCCAGCCACTTCTTCGGGGCCTCGCCGCAGGCGGCGCAGCAGGCGCCGTCGCGCTTCTTCACGAACTTGAACTGCCGCTTGCGCCAGGCGGCGAGCTGGTAGGCCTCGACGCAGGCCGGGTGCCAGGCGCGCCGGCGGTTCGGCTGGCCCGCCTTGGGCCCCGATTCGTGCAGGATGGCCTCGCCGCACCAGCGGCAGCACCCGCCGGAGCGTTCGTCGTGATGAAGGGGCGGCCGGCGGGAGCGCATGGGCGCCAGTCTGGCGCGCGTCGGGTTGCCAAACCTCTGACGCCCCGGCGGCTCAGGCGTGGAAGCCCGACCGCTCCTGCCGGAACACGGCGCGGCCGTTCTCGTGGACTTCGATGGACTGGTAGTGCGGCGAACTCATCAGCTGCCGGCGCGCCAGTTCGCGCGCCCGGTCCTCGTCCGGGACCACCGCGAAGTGCAGCGTCGGAACCGAGTACCGGTCGTCGTGGATGAAGTAGGAGTAGGTGCGCATCTCGCCCCGTCAGACCCTGTTGCGACGATGAGTTTCGGGGGCCGGCCCGGTCCGGGGAATCAACCAGGTTAAGGGCGCGGAACTTTTTCGCCGGTCGCGCTCGCCTTTCAGCGTTCGGCTTGCTTGTCTGCGCCCGCTGGGATGCGCGGTCCCGGTGGAGTAATGGTCATTCGGCGCCCGAAGAAGTTGACGGGGGCGTCACTTTTCTGCATGGGGGCGTTATGGGAGATGCGGCCGGTCATGTGGTGATCCTCGGCGCAGGCCATGCCGGAGGCACGGCCGCGGCGCTGCTGCGCCAGTACGGCTACGAGGGCCACATCACCCTCGTCGGCGAGGAGCCGATCCCGCCCTACCAGCGCCCGCCGCTGTCCAAGGCCTGGCTGAAGGGCGAGGCCAACGCCGACGACCTGACGCTGAAGCCGGTGGAATTCTACGCCGAGTCCAAAATCGACTTCCGGCCGAACCTCAAGGGCGTGCAGATCGACCGCAAGGACAGGCGGGTGACGCTGTCCGACGGCTCGGTGATCACCTACGACACTCTGATCCTGGCGACGGGCGCGCGGCCGATCGCGCTGCCGCTGCCGGGCGCCGACCTGGAAGGCGTGCTCTTCCTGCGCACCGCGGCCGACGCCGAGGCGCTGAAGGCGCAGGTCGGGCCGGGCAAGCGGCTGGCGGTGGTCGGCGGCGGCTACATCGGCCTGGAGGTCGCCGCCTCCGGCCGGGCGCTGGGCGCCGAGGTGGTCGTGCTGGAGCGCGAGAACCGGCTGCTGGCCCGCGTCGCCTGCGAGGCCCTCTCCGACTTCTTCAAGGGCTACCACGAGACCAAGGGCGTGGCTTTCGAGCTGGGCTGCTCGGTGACCGGCTTCGTCGGCGATGCCGGCCACATCACCGGCGTGCTGCTGGAAAGCGGGCGCATCGTGCCGTGCGACGCGGCCGTGGTCGGCGTCGGGGTTCGTCCCAACGACGAGATCGCCCGGGAGGCGCGGCTGGAGGTCGGCCGAGGCGTCATCGTCGACCTCGACGCCCGGACCTCCGATCCCGCGATCTTCGCGATCGGCGACGTGACCGAGCGGCCGATGGCCCACTACGACAACCGCATGTTCCGGCCCGAAAGCGTGCCGAGCGCCCTGGAGCAGTCCAAGCAGGCCGCCGCGGCGATCTGCGGCCGCCCGCGGCCGGCCCCCGAGGTGCCCTGGAACTGGTCGGACCAGTACGACCTCAAGCTCCAGATCGCCGGCCTGCCGTTCGACGCCGACGACCTGCTGATCCGGGGCGATCCTTCCACCGGCCGGTTCGCCGTCTTCCACCTGAAGGGCGACATCGTCCAGTCCGTAGAGTCCATCAACTCGCCGCCCGAATTCATGATGGGCAAGCAGCTGATCGGCTCGAAGAAACCGGTGTCCCGCGCAAAGCTTGCGGACCCCACGATTTCCATGAAAGAGGTCGCCGTCTAGCGGCGAGGGTGTTGATGGCGAAGATCACCTACATCGAGTTCGACGGGACCGAGCATGTCGTCGACGTGAGGAACGGCCTGTCGGTGATGGAAGGGGCGGTGAAGAACAACATCCCCGGCATCGACGCCGACTGCGGCGGCGCCTGCGCCTGCGCCACCTGCCACGTCTATGTGGACGAGGCCTGGCGCGACAAGACGGGGACCTCCTCGGCGATGGAGGAGTCGATGCTCGACTTCGCCGAGAACGTCGAGCCGAACAGCCGCCTGTCCTGCCAGATCAAGGTCTCCGACGAACTGGACGGGCTCGTGGTCCGTATGCCGGAGAGCCAGCACTAGGGACGGTGAGGGGTGACAGGTAGGGCTTGCGCCCAACCAGTCACCGAAGTCCGCCGGTGACTGGTTGCGCCGGCCAGGCGCTACCTGTCACCCGGAACCATCGGCCGCGCTCTCGCTTTCCAGCCCATCAGAGTCGATGACCCGGAGGCTGGAGATGGCCAGGAAGTTCGAACGTATCTTCGGTGTCGCCGTCGCCCTGAGCGCGAGCGCGGCCCTGGCCGCCTGCGGAGGCGGCGAGCGCACGGCGGAGGCCGAAGAGGGCGGCACGACCGCCGAGGTCTCCACGAACCTGCCGGAAAGCCAGGTCCCCGACCAGCAGCTCGAGAACGCGGCCGAAGGGGCCGCCGCCGCGGCCGCGACCCCCGGCGCGGGCACCTCTGTGGTGGTCAGCCCGGACGGCGGATCGCCGGCGCCGGCCGGCGCCAACGTCTCCGGCGGCGCGGCGGCGACGGCCGGCGCGGCCGGCGTGACCACGGCCGATCAGGCCAAGTAGGCCGCCCCATTACCTGAGGCGTAATCGACCGGCCTCCGGGCCGCATCCAGGATCGGGCTGTCCCACGATGGAGAGCCTGGTCATGGATAGACGCTTCCTTCTGCAGAGCCTGGCGGCGGCCGGCGCGGTCGCCGCCGCGAACCCGGCCCTGGCGCAATCGAACCGGCCGCGCCGCAAGGCCCGCCCCTTCGTCACCACGGCCGACGGCGCCCAGCTCGCCGTCCGCGACTGGGGCGAGGGCCCGCCGGTGGTGCTGGTGCACAGCTGGGCGCTGAACTCGGAGATGTGGGGCCAGCAGGTGCTGGCGCTGACCGAGGCCGGCTTCCGCTGCATCGCCTACGACCGGCGCGGCCACGGCGCCTCGTCCGATCCCGGCCGCGGCTACAACGCCGACACCCTGGCCGGCGACCTCGCCGCCGTCATGGAGGCCCTGGACGTCACCGGCGCGGTGCTCGTCGCCCACTCGATGGGCTCGGGCGAGGTCGCCCGGTACCTGGCCCGCGGCGGCGAGCGGCGGGTTAAGGCCGCAGCGCTGCTCGCGCCCACCACGCCCTACCTGACCAAGACCGCCGACAACCCCTACGGCCTGCCGCCGCAGGCTTGGGAGCAGCTGCGGGCGAGCTGGCGCAAGGACTTCCCCAAGTGGGTGGCGGACAACACCCCGCCGTTCTTCACGCCGCAGACCTCACCGGCGACGATGCAATGGGGCGTGAACATGCTGCTGCGCTGTCCCCTGCCGGTGGCGGTGGCCTGCAACAAGGTGGTCACCGACACCGACTACCGGCCGGACCTGGCCAAGGTCCGCGTGCCCTTCCTGGTGGTGCACGGCGACGCCGACGCCTCGGCCCCCCTGGACATCACCGGCCGGCGGACGGCGGCGCTGGTTCCCCACAGCCGGCTGGTGGTGATCCCCGGCGCCCCGCACGGCCTGTTCGTCACCCACGCCGACGAGGTGAACCGCGAGCTGATCGCGTTCGCGAAGTCCTAGAACTCCAGCTCCCGCGCCGAGGCGGACTCGGCGTGGGCGGCTTCGGGCAGGTGGCAGGTGAAAGTGGCGCCGTGGCCGGGCTCGCTCTCCAGGGCGACCCAGCCGCCGTGCAGTTCGGTGAGCGCCTTGACCAGCGCCAGGCCCAGGCCTGGCCCGCCGCGCTCGCGGCCGATGAAGCGGTCGAAGATGTGGGCCTGGACGTGGAACGGGATGCCGCGCCCGGTGTCGGCCACCTGCAGCTGGATCTCGCCGAGCGCCCGTCGGGCCGAGACGGTGACCTCGCCGCCCGGCGGGGTCTGGCGGATGGCGTTCTCCACCAGGTGGTCGAGGATCTGGCCCAGCCGGCGGGCGTCGCCGCGGATCAGGCCGATGTCGTCGGGCTGCTCGAGCTTGAGGCCGATCTGCGCGGCCTCGGCCTCGCGCCGCCAGCGCTCGGCGGCCGTCTCCATCAGCTCCCCGACGCGGACGTCCTCCACGTCGAGCGCCATCTCCTCGGCGTCGATCTGGGCCATGTCGAGCACGTCGTCGATCGAGCGGGCGAGCTGGGTGGCGGCGGCGCGCACGGCGGCGGCGTGGCCCCGGCCGCGCTCGGACAGGTTCTCGCCCGACCGCTCGAGCAGCTCGGAGTAGCCGATGATGGTGGTGAGCGGCGTGCGCAGCTCGTAGCTGACGTTGCCGACGAAGTCTCGCTTCAGCCGCTCGGCCTCGGCCAGGGCGGCGGAGCGGGCGGCCAGCGCGCTCTCCAGCCGGCGGGCGTCGGTGATGTCGGTGAAGCCGATCAGCGTCGCCCCGTCCGGCAGAGGCCGCGACTGGTAGGAGACGATCCGCGAGTCCGAGGTCTTCACCTCGCCGCTCATCGGCGCGCGGGCCGAGGGGTCGGGGTCGGCGACCCGGCCCTTCAGCTCGCGCCAGAACTGCATGTCGTGCAGGCGCGGGATGCACAGCTCGACGACGCCTTCGAAGTCGCCGGCGGCGTCCAGCTGCTGGGGCGTGACGTTCCAGAACCGCTCGAAGGCTTCGTTGTGCAGGCGCAGGCGCCCGTCGGAGCCGAACACCGCGACGGCGTCGTTGAGCTTGTCGAGGGTCGCCTGCTGGACCTGGATCAGGGCGTTGTACTGGGCCTTCAGCTTCAGCTCGCCGGTGATGTCGCTGAACAGCAGCAGCATGCCGCCCATCGGGTGCGGCTGGCGCACGACGCGCAGGGTGCGCCCGTCGGGCAGGCTCCACAGCTCGTCGGGGGCGGCGCCCAGGGCTTCGTAGCGGTCGAGCTCGGCGGCCTTCCACTTGCCGTAGTCGGCGGTCTCAGGCAGCCGGCGGCGCTGGCGCAGGCGGTCGAGGATCTCGGCGTGGCTGGGCTGCTCGGCGAGCCAGGCCGGCTCCAGGCCCCACAGCTCGGCGAAGGCGGTGTTGTGGAAGGTCAGCCGCTTGCCATGGCTGAAGATCGCCACCGCGTCGGCGATGTGGTTTAGCGTGTCGTCGTGGGCGGCGTCGGAGCGCTTCAGCTGCTCCTTCAGCTCTTCGGTCTCGGTGACGTCGTCGGCCCAGACCCCGACGCCGCCGCCCTCCAGCGGCTGGGCGAGGATCTGGAAGGCGCGGCGGCGGCCGGCGACGGTCACCCAGCGGACGGTCTCGCGGCGCTGGCCGAGGTTCGCGGCCTCGCTGGCCAGGGCGTCGGCGCCCTTGTCGAAGCTGGCCCGGCGGCGCTGGGCTTCGGTGAGGCTGGCCGCGTCCACCGCCTGCAGCCAGGCGCGGTTGGCCCAGACGGGCGTGCCGTCGGCGTTGGCGATCCAGGCCGGGCCCGGCTTGGCGTCGAGGAAGGCCGCGAAACGCGGCGCGGTCGGCAGGCCCGCCTCCTCGCCCAGCACGGCCGACAGGCGCAGCCAGGCCAGGGCGCCGGCCGCCCGGCCCTCGACCGAGACGACGCCTTTGACGCCCCGGACCTCGAAGGCGCAGGGCTCGCCGCGCTCGAACAGGGCGCGCAGCCGGCGGGCGTGGTCCGGGTCGGCCCGCATCAGGGCGCCGACCAGCGCCTGGGCGTCCGAGGACTGGATGCCGAGGGCCGAAGCGCAGGCGGCGAAGCTCTCGTCGCCGGAGGCCAGCATGGCCTTGCCATCCTCGACGGCCAGCAGGGCGGAATCGAAGGCCTCGGCCGAGGCCATGGCCGCCTCGGCGCGGGCCTCCAGGGCGGTCAGTTCGGCGCGCAGGGCCTTGACCCGCTCATTGGCCTGGCCCCGCTGGGCCAGCGCCCACAGGATCGCGCAAATGGCCAGGGAGACCGCGCCGGCCGAAGCCGCCAGGATCAGTTCGGGCGCGCTCATCGGGTCTTTCTCGGCCGCCGCGGGGCCGAAGGGAAGCGAATCAGTTGTTTGCGAAGATAGGCCGCTCCGCCATCCCGCTCCATGGCGCTATTATGGCGCGGTGAGCCTCATCCTTTACCCCGTCGCCGATAACCCCGACGCCGCCCTGACCGCCCCCCGTGGGAGAGCCGCCCGCGAGCGGGAGGCGGCGAAGATCCTCAAGGGCGAGGTCGTGTTCGAGACCCAGCTGACCGGGCCGGGCTTCGCCACCCGGGAGGCGGCGCTGGACGCCTACGCCGGCAAGGTGGAGGACGACCGGCCGGGCCGCGTCTTCAACCCCGCGCCCGAGGACCGCTGGCTGCGCCTGGTCGAGGTGGTGGCCCCGGACGAGCGCCGCGCGCCGGTCCCGGTGCGGCCCGCCTACAAGGACGGCAAGCGCTGGCCCGAGCCGCCGCCGGCCCCGCGCACGGTCTGGCGGCTGTCGGTCAGCTACTGGCGGCCGGCGGCGGCCGACCAGCCGGCGGACGGGCCCCAGGCCCGGCTCGCCCGGCGCAAGGCCCAGGACCTGGACCGCGACGCGTTGCGGGCCCTGACCCGCCAGCCGCTGCGGCCGGTGAAGCCGCAGCAGGGGCTCGACATCGGCCTCTTCGAGGCGCGCCTGCCCGAGAATCCCGACATCATCGTCCCGGATGAGTGAGACCATCGGGCGCGCGCCCTCCCTGGACGATTTCGCAAGGCTGGCGCAGGCGGCCTTCGCGTCCCTGCCCGAGGCGTTCCGCAGGATGACCGGCGAGGTGATCTTCCGCGTGCAGGACTTCGCCGACCCGGACGTCCTGGCCGAGCTTGGGATCGAGGACCCTTTCGAGCTCACCGGTCTCTACCAGGGCGTCGACCTCACCCAGCGCTCGGTGTTCGACCCGACGCCGCAGGCCAGCCTCGTCTTCCTCTACCGCCGGCCGATCCTCGACGAGTGGGCGGAGAACGGCGAGGTGACGCTAGAGGAGCTGATCAGCCACGTGCTGGTGCACGAGATCGGCCACCACTTCGGCCTCTCCGATGACCAGATCGACGCCATCGAGGCGGCGGCGGATGGCTAGAGCGGCGAGGCGCCGCGGCGTGCATAGCGGGCGCATAATTGGCGTTTCGAGCGACGCAGCTCAACTCTGCGTCATGCATCGCCTGATTCCGATCGTGACCATCGCCGCCGTGGGGCTCTCGGGCGCCGCGAGCTACGCCCAGATCAACGCCCGGCCGGACAGCGCGCCGTCCGCGCCGGCCGCCCAATCTCCCATCCCGGCCAGCCCGCCGCGGCCGGTGGTCGCCGCCGACCTGGGCCAGGCGCTCCAGGCGGTGCGCGCCCGGCAGCTGACCCGCGCCCGCGAGATCCAGGGCGCGCTCGCCGACCCGGTGGCGCGCAAGCTGGTGGATTGGGCGATCGTCGATGCGCTCGGCCGCGAGCTGGGAACGTTCGAGCTGGAGCGGCTGGCGCGCGAGCTGGAGGGCTGGCCGCGGGAGGACGCGCGGCGCCGGGCCATGGAACGCACCGCCGGCGCGCAACTGCCCTCCGGCCCGGTGCCCTACACCGCCCTCGGCCCGTCGGCGCCGTCGGCCGGGCAAGGCTTCCACCAGCGGCGGCTGCGGATGAACGAGGCGCTGCGCGCCGGCGACGCCACGGGCGCCTACCAGGCGATCTCGGCCCACGGCCTGCCCCCCGGCGGGGTCGACTACGCCGAGGCGGAGTCCTTCGCCGGCTGGCTGGCGCTGAACAAGCTGCGCAACCCGCGCCTCGCCGACCAGCACTTCGCCCGCCTGGAGGCGGCGGTGAAGAGCCCGGTGAGCAAGGCCCGGGCGGCCTACTGGCGCGGCCGCGCCGCCGAGGCGCTGGGCGAGCCGGCCAAGGCGCGGGCCTTCTACGAACAGGGCGCGGAGCACACCACGACCTTCTACGGCCAGCTCGCGGCCGAGCGGGCCGGCCACAAGGAGCTCGTCCTCACCCCCGACCCCACGCCCACGGCCGCCGAGCGTTCGGCGTTCGAGGCGCGCGAGCTGGTCCGGGCGATGGAGCTTCTGTCCCGGGCCGGCGAGAGGGAGCTGGTCCGCGTCTTCGCCCTCCACCTGGGCGACGTGGTGGCGGACCGCAGCGAGCTCGCCCTGCTCGTCGACCGCCTGAAGGGCCTCGGCCACCAGGAGGCTTCGCTCCTCGCCTATCGCCGCGGGGCGCAGCGCGGCCTGATCCTGCACGAGCGCGGCTATCCGGTCGTCACGCCGCCGGCGGTGGCGAACGGCGCCGAGCCGGCGCTGGTCCTGTCGATCGTCCGCCAGGAGAGCCAGTTCGACCCGTCCGTGCGCTCCAGCGCCAACGCGCGCGGCATGATGCAGCTGCTGCCCGGCACCGGGCGCGAAATGGCCCAGAAGATCGGCATGGCCTGGAACGAGAGCGTGCTCTGGGACGCCGACCAGAACATGCGCCTGGGCTCCCGCTACCTGGGGCACCTGACCAGCCACTTCAGCGGCAGCTACCTGCTGGCGACAGCGGGCTACAACGCCGGACCCGGCCGCCCCGCGCAGTGGGTCCAGTTCTGCGGCGACCCGCGGTCGGCTTCCGTCGATCCCCTGGACTTCATCGAGTGCATCCCGTTCGGCGAGACCCGCAACTACGTGATGAACGTCGCCTCGAACCTGCAGGTCTACCGGGCGCGCCTGAACGGCGGGCGCGCGCCGCTAACCGCCTGGCAGGACCTGCGCCGCGGCGCCTGGGGCTCTGCGGGAACCCAGGTCGTGGCCAACCCGAGCGGGACGGCCGCCGGCTCGCCGTAGGCGCCGATGGGATTTCGTCTGCGCCGAAGGCGGCGACCCATCGTCGAGATGTCGCCGCCGTTGGGCCGGGTGTTCGAGGTGGTCCGGGAGACCTGGGACCTGAGCGCCGACCCGCGGGCGACCCCGCCGAGCTGTGAGCTGGTCGCCGCCGACCGCAGCGCGTCCGATGCGGCGGATCTGGCGCGGCGGGCGGCGGGCGCCCATTCGCGTCATGGCTTTCACAAGCCCACCCGGGCCTGGTGGGCGGTGAGCGGAGACAAGTTCCACCGCTTCGTCGTCCGGCCGCGTCGCCGGCCGCCGCCGATCCTGGTGGTCGGGCTCGGGATCGCGGGCCTGGCCGCGCTGACGACGCTCGGCCTGTCGCGGTCCCGTCGAGGCCCGGCCGCGCGCTAGTCCCCGTCGCCGCTGTCGTAGTCGTCGCGGGAATGGGAATAGCCGCCGCCGGCCTTCCGGCTTCGGCCCATCGGGGTCAGGCTGATCGCAAGCAACAGGATGAGCACGCCGAGCACGGCCGCGCCGATCAATGCGGGTGTTTCCATCGCCTAGCCTCCCCAGGCCCGGTCTTGTTCTCGACCGGCGGCCCACGATCCTTCGCGAGGGCCCTTCGCCTGGCAAGGCGCAGCGCCCCGACACGCTAAACAACGGCGGCCAAGCTCGGTTCCGTCGGCTGCGCCAAAACAAAGTTGACGCCGATGTCACCTTTGTTGACCCGCGCCAATTTCTTTGAGAGAACGTCAGTCAGAGAAAGTCCGGCTCTCAGGGAGACACCGCCATGGCTGACGGCAACATCACCAAGGACCTGATCTACGACGCCGTGGCGCCGGACGATTTCGAGTCGATGCTGGAGCTGGACCGCTACAACGCGCGCTCCACCGCCTTCGACAAGATCATCTCGGCGACCCACGACCACTTCTGGGATCCGCTGGATCCCAAGTACATCGACTTCTCCGAACCGTTCGACATGGAGAACGAGATGATCGTCCCCGAGGACATGATCGTCTCGATGTCCACGGACTACGTCTCCAACCACCTGAAGGACTGGAAGACCCGCGTCCGGTTCGTGAACCAGTCGGCGCTGCGCTCCTTCTCCTCGATCCTGCACGGCGAGCAGGGCGCGCTGAACCTCTCGGCGTCCCTCTGCCACGTGCTGAAGGACCAGGGGGCCCAGGAGTACGCGGCCAACCAGACCCGCGAAGAGGCCCGCCACGTCACCGCCTTCGCCAAGTACATCAAGGCCCGCTGGGGCCGTCCGGTGGAATGCGGCCCGACGCTGAAGACCCTGCTGGTGGAGATCATCCACGCGCCGGAGGTCTACAAGAAGATCATCGGCATGCAGATGCTGGTCGAAGGCCTGGCCATGGGCGCCTTCGCGACCTTCTTCAAGAACATGAACGACCCGCTCGGCCGCAAGCTGATGCAGCTGGTGATGACCGACGAGGCCTTCCACCACAAGTTCGGGAAGATCTGGGCCGACCGGACGATCCCCAAGCTGACCCCGGAAGAGCACGCCATCATCGAGACCTGGGCCGCGCACTGCTTCCAGACGCTGCTCTTCAACCTCGTGGCGCCGACCCAGCAGCGCGACCTCTACGAGGAGTTCGGCATCGATCCGGACCGCGTGATCGCCGAGATGGCGCAGATCATGACCGACGATCAGCGCCGCGAGAACATGAAGGAGCAGACCAACATCTTCCGGGTGCTGGTGAAGACCCTGCTCAACGCCGGCATCATCACCGACCGCACCAAGGCCTTCTACGCGACCTACGTCGACCTGGAGGAGCTGAAGAGCGAAGGCGACAAGATGGTCGGCGACGACATCGCCGAGGAGGGCATCAAGTACCTCCAGGAGATCAACTTCAAGGACAAGGCCAAGGCCATCCGGATCGCGGCGGAGTAGACCTCTCCGCCGGGCTGACGGGGACGAGCGCCCGCCGAACGATCGGCGGGCGTTCGCATGTCCGGGCGGGCGTCGCGGCGCAGACGTGGTAGTCTCCTCGCCCGCAACCTGGGCGACTGCTCCCATGACCTCCGAACCCGCCGTCTCGCCGGCGCCGGCGACGCTCGAGCCCCCGCTGGACCCGCGCCTGGCCGAGGCGCTCGACCTGGTCAGCGACGCTGTCTACGTGCTGGGCCGCGACGGTCGGTACCTGGTCTTCAACCGGGCGGCGGAGCAGTATTTCGGCGCTTCCCGCGACCTCGTGCTCGGCCGGGAGATCTGGGAGGTGTTCCCGCAGGGGCGCGGCACGCCGTTCGAGGCGGCCGTCCGCAAGGCGCTGGACGAGGGCGCGGAGAGCCGCTTCGAGACCGCCTCGGCGGTGCGGCCGAACCACAAGGTCGAGCTGCGCATCGCCCCGCTGACGGGCGTCGGCGTCGCCATAGCGCTCAGCGACATCAGCGGCCGGGACGCCGCCGACCAGCGCCTGCAGCTGCTGGTCAACGAGCTGAACCATCGCGTGAAGAACTCGATGGCGGTGGTCCAGGGGCTGGCCCGCCAGAGCTTCGCCGCCAGCCGCTCGCTGGAGCAGGCGCGGGAGGACTTCACCGGCCGGCTGGTGGCCTTCGCCGCCGCCCACGATGTGATCACCGAGCAGAACTGGGAGGGCGCCCACCTCCGCCAGCTGATCGAGCGCACGATCGCGGGGCAACTGCTGGCGAACCGGCGGGTGGTGCTGGAAGGGCCGCATGTCCGCATCGCGCCGAAGACCGCGCTCAGCCTGGCGCTGGCGCTGCACGAGCTGGCCACCAACGCCTTCAAGTACGGCGCCCTGTCCAACGACGAGGGGCAGGTGCGGGTGAGCTGGACGGCCAGCGGGGCGGCCGGGGCGATCCGCCTGCACCTCACCTGGGCCGAGAGCGGCGGGCCCCCCGTGGCCCAGCCGGAGCGGCGGGGCTTCGGCGTGCGCCTGCTGGAGCGGGCGCTGGCGGTGGACCTCGGCGGCCAGGTCCGGCTGCGCTTCGAGCCGGCCGGCCTCGTCTGCGAGATCGAGGCGCCGGCGAGCTGAGCCGCTTGGCGTAACGCCGGTCCTGACGCAAGCTCCGCCGCGGGGAAGGGGGAGCGCCCGTGTCCTATCCGATCGTCAGCCGGTCCAGGCCCGGCGCGCTGAACCGCCTGATCCTCGTGCTGGCGCTGATCGGAGCGCTCACCGTGGCGACCGTGATCGTGCTGGCGATCCTGATCCCCCGCGAGGGCGACAGCGTGACGCCCGCCGACGTGATCGGCGCGCCGGTGCGCGCCCAGACCGCCGCCGGCGACCGCATCTTCCTGCTGACCAGCCAGTGGCTGACCACTCGGCCGTACGTCGGCCGGCGCAGCGCCAACCGCCCGACCTACGTCGACCTGCTGATCGACGTCTGGGCCTTCGATGCGACGGACGGACGGCTGGTGTGGCGCCGTCAGCTCGAGGCCGACCGGAGCGGCCTGAACATGGGCCGGGCCGTGCTCGGCGTGGATGCGCGCGCCGTCTGGGTGCTGGCGGGCGACGGGCTCGTGGGCCTGTCGCCGGCCGACGGGGCCACCGTCGCCGACGTCGCGCGCCTGGAGGCGGCCAATCCGCAGCTCAAGGGGCGCATCCCCCGCGAGCCCGACTACTACCAGTTCGACCAGGGCGGCCTCTGGTTCACCGCGGCCGACGCGCGGCGCTGGCGCCTGGCGGGGCCGGGGCTCCAGGCGCGGCCCGAGGCGGAGCCGGCGGGGCCGGCCGAGGTGTTCGCGCCCGCCCGCTGGTCCGGCGGCGTCAGCACCTGGATGTTCCACGAGCGGGGCGTGCGGCTGGGGGATCGCTGGCTGGGCGTGTTGTCCGAACGCGAGGCCGCCGCGTCGGCGCAGGCGGAGGAGCTGAAGTTCTCGTCCGTGCAGGACGAGCCACTCGTCCGGCTCTGGTCGGCCTATCTCACCCAGGCGCCGACCCACTTCGGCTCCCGCACGGTCTACGCGCGGTTCGAACCGCTCCCGCAGTCGCCGGAGTTCATCCAGGGCGGGCTGCTGTCCGACGGCAAGGACAACGCCCCGCCCATCCTGCTCACCGGGCCCGACAGCGTCCTGGTTCTGCACCGCGACCGCCTCGGCGCCGACGGCCGCTGGCAGGTCAGCCGCATCGCCGGCCCGGACGGACGCCGGCTCTGGACCGCCCCGCTGCCGATGGCGCGGTTCGATGCGGTGATGCCGGGCAAGACCACGCTGGCGATCCAGGGCAGCCAGCCGGAGCCCGATCCACGGCGCGGCAGGTCTGGGGAGACGGAAGACATCGACCATCTCGTCGTCATCGACCTGGCCAGCGGGCGGACGATCGTCCAGCGCCTGGCCGCCAGCGGCGACTGGCCGGAAAAATAATCCTCGGCCGATGTCGGAAGCGGGGGCGGCCGTGCGTCCTTAGGGCGAAGACCCAAGGAGGCTCCGATGACCGCCGTCGCCGACACCAGCACCTTCCAACCCGCCGCCCGCCGCAGCGGCCGCGCCGCCCTCTGGACCGGCCGCATCCTGAGCGGCCTGATCATCGCCTTCCTGGTGTTCGACTCCGGGATCAAGCTGGTCCGCCTGCCGATCGTCGACGAGACCGGCGGCCAGCTCGGCCTGCCGCCGGGCGCCGGCTTCGCCCTCGGCGTGCTGCTGGCCTGGATCACGGTGCTCTATGCGATCCCGCGAACGGCGGTGATCGGCGCGGTGCTGCTGACCGGCTACCTGGGCGGGGCGATCTGCACCCACGTGATCGCCGGATCGCCGCTGTTCACCCACGTGCTGTTCGGCGTCTACCTGGGCGTGATCGCCTGGGCCGGCCTGTGGCTGCGCGACCCGGCCCTGCGCGCGCTGTTCCCCGTCCGCCGATAGAGGCTTCCTCCCCCGGCCGCCCGCCTCCTCCCCGGGGCGGCCCCTAAGTGACGCCCCGTCCCGTGACGGCGGCGTCACTTTTGTTTGACGAACGCCGTTCGGCTGCAGAAACTCCGGTACGAAGACCCTGCGACAGACGG
The DNA here is from genome assembly GCF_042681205.1 of Phenylobacterium terrae. Classification (NCBI taxonomy): domain Bacteria; kingdom Pseudomonadati; phylum Pseudomonadota; class Alphaproteobacteria; order Caulobacterales; family Caulobacteraceae; genus Phenylobacterium; species Phenylobacterium terrae. The sequence goes on along the minus strand of NZ_JBHUEY010000001.1, from coordinate 1,324,837 downwards.
GGCCAAGGGAGAGTTAGACGATGGCCGACGGCAACATCACCAAGGACGCCATGTACGGCGCGGTGGCGCCGGACGACTTCGAGTCCATGCTGACGCTGGACCGCTACAACGAGCGCTCCACCGCCTTCGACAAGATCATCTCGGCGACCCACGACCACTTCTGGGATCCGCTGGACAAGAAGTACATCGACTTCGACGAGCCGTTCGACATCGAGAACGAGCCGATGATGCCGGAGGAGCAGCAGCCGCTGCTGAAGCTCCCCTATGTGGCCGAGACGCTGAAGGACCCCAAGCAGAAGGTCGCCTTCATCAACTACATGCAGCTGAGGAACTTCTCCTCGATCCTGCACGGCGAGCAGGGGGCGCTGAACCTGTCGGCCTCCCTGTGCCATGTGCTCTACGACCAGGGCGCCCAGGAATACGCCGCCAACCAGACCCGCGAGGAGGCGCGCCACGTCACCGCCTTCGCCAAGTACATCAAGTCGCGCTGGGGCCGGCCCACCGAGTGCGGCGCGGCGCTGAAGGCGCTGCTGATCGACATCATCGAGGCGCCGGAGGTCTATAAGAAGATCGTCGGCATGCAGATGCTGGTGGAGGGCCTGGCCATGGGCGCCTTCTCCAACGGCTTCAAGTACAACCGCGACCCGGTCGCCCGGAAGCTGTTCCAGCTGGTGATGACCGACGAGGCCTTCCACCACAAGTTCGGGAAGATCTGGGCCGACCGGACCATCCCCAAGCTCACCGAGGCCGAGCGCAACGTGGTCGAGGACTGGACCGCCCACTGCGCCCAGAAGCTCCTGTTCGACCGCGGCGACCCGCGTCAGCAGGCCGAGATCTACGGCCGCTTCGGCCTCGATCCCGAGCGGGTCGTGGCCGACATCATGCAGCGCCGGGCCGAGCGCGATAAGACCCGCCGGTTCAAGGGCGAGACCAACATCTTCCGGGTGCTGATCAAGACCCTGTGGAACGCCGGCCTGATCACGGAGCGGACCCGCAGCTTCTACGCCATGTACGTGGACCTGGACGAGGTGGCCGCCGAGGGCGACCGGATGCCCGGCGACGACATCGCCGAGGACGGCATCCGCTACCTGCAGGAGATCAACTTCAAGGACCGCGCCAAGGCCCCGATCACCATCGCGGCGGAATAATCTCGACCTCTCCCTCCACTGGCGGAGGGAGAGGTCTTGGTCCCGCAGCCCTTTTCCCGCCAGCCCATCGGTGTTCAACTGGGGTTCAGGGGGACGGCGAGAGGCTGGCGGAATGATCGCGCGTATCCTGGCCAGCGCCATGGCGCTGGCGCTGCTGAGCGCTCCGGCGATGGCCGCCGCCCCGCAGCCGACCAACAAGATCGACATCTCGAAGATGGGCGGGCGCTGGTACGAGATCGCCCGCTTCTACAATCATCGCCAGAAGGACTGCTTCGCCGCCGCCGCCGACTGGGTGCGCAAGGGCGAGGGGTTCTCGGTGACCAACACCTGCCGTCAGGGTGCGGTGACCGGCCCGGTGAAGACGGTGAGGGCCAGCGCCAAGGTCGTGGACCCGGCCACCAACGCCAAGGTCAAGATGACCTTCATGGGGTTGATCCCCCAGGAGTATTGGATCCTGGACCGGGCGCCGGACCACAGCTGGTTCATCCTGGCCACGCCGGGCGGCAACTTCGTCTGGCTGTTCTCGCGCGAGGCCCAGATGCCCGCCGCCGCCAAGAGCGCCGCCGTCGCCCGCATCAAGCAGCTCGGCTACGACACGCAGAAGCTGCTGTTCACGCCGCACTGAATCCAGATGCTCAGGACGGCGCCGGCGGCTTCCTGCCCAGGATATCAGGCAGGCTTCGGACTCTGATCTCCGGAGCGCTGGGGCACTGCTGCAAAAAGCTGACCAGCGCATGGATCAAGAGGGTCCCGTAGAAGTGGTCTCGCGAGCTTCGGTTCGGAAGCTTCACACTCGCGCGATCCAACTGGGTTCCGCCGGCCGGGCAGCCATCGACGGCAAAGCTCAGGCTGATCACATCGTCGGTGGTCTCGAAGCGACCCCGAACCCCCGACTTCTCCGCCTGCGCCGTGCAATTGGCCGACACGCCGTCTCTGCCGGCGACGCAGACGACATCCCAGCCGCCCAAGCTGACGCGGGGAGGGGCCGCCCACGATGGAGCAGCTCCCGCCCACGCGCCGATCAAGGCCGCCGCAGCGGCAGCAGCTCGCCAATGCGTTCTCATCTGGAGCCCTCCCGCGCCGCTGAGCTTGGTCCAGTCGCCTAAGAGCGTCCACCTCGAACGTGCAGCGGCCGCGCGAGCGCGCGTCCACCTGCCCCCTTGATCTCAGAACGAAGTGGCAACAGGGTGGGGCGATGGAGGTCTCCGTCACCGTCGTCTCCGTCTCGCGTCCCGAGACCACCGCCGCCGTCACCCGCGGGGCGGCCAGGCTGCTCGCCGCTCTCGGCTACGCGCCGCTGACGGAAGTGACCCTGCCCAACGGGCGGCGGGCGGACCTGATGGCGCTCGGCCGCAAGGGCGAGATCCTGATCGTCGAGGTGAAGTCGTCGGTGGAGGATTTCCGCACCGACGCCAAGTGGGGCGAATACCGGCCCTACTGCGACGCCTTCGCCTTCGCCGTGGCCCCGGAGTTCCCGCGCGAGATCCTGCCGGAGGAGCCGGGGCTGATCGTCGCCGACGGGTTCGGCGGGGCGGTGCTGCGCGAGGCGCCGGTGGTCCCGCTGGCCGGGGCGCGGCGCAAGGCGCTGACCATCGCCTTCGGCCGGCTGGCGGCGATGCGGGCGGGCGGCGCCGAGGCGACGACGCTGGAGTAGAGCCGACGAGCGCCTGCCCGCCACTCCGCTCATCCCGGCGGAGGCCGGGACCCAGAATCCAGACGCAGCGGCGGACGAGTCGATCGCCCAGTTCAATCGGCCACGCAGATGCGGGTGGAGGTTCGCCGGTGAGTGATCACGCGGTCTTCCGCCCGCCATCTGGGTCCCGGCCTTCGCCGGGAAGAGCGGGGGTTTGTGTGAGCTTTACCGCGGCGCGCGCTTGGCCAGGATCCGCTGCAGGGTGCGGCGGTGCATGTTGAGGCGGCGGGCGGTCTCGGAAACGTTGTGGCCGCAGAGCTCGTAGACCCGCTGGATGTGCTCCCAGCGGACCCGGTCGGCGCTCATCGGGTTTTCCGGCGGCGGCGGGGACTCGTCCTTGCGGGCCAGCAGCGCGCGGGCCACGTCGTCGGCGTCGGCCGGCTTGGAGAGGTAGTCCACGGCCCCCGCCTTCACCGCGGCGACCGCGGTGGCGATGTTGCCGTATCCGGTCAGCATGATGACCTTGGCGTCGGGTCGGGCGTCGCGCACGGCCTCCACGACCTTCAGCCCGGTGCCGTCCTCGAGCCGCATGTCCAGCACCGCGTAGGCGGGCGGGTGGGCCTTCACGGCCGCCAGGGCCTCCTGGACCGAGCCGACCAGCGTCGGCTCGAAGCCGCGCTGCTCGAGCGCCCGGCCAAGCCGGGTGCGGAGCGGCGCGTCGTCGTCCATCACCAGCAGGCTCTTGTCGGGCAGGTCTGCGATCTCGGAGGACAGATCAACCATCGGTCGATTTCCCTGGCGGGCTCCCTAAACGCGCAACTGCGTCATCATGTCTATCGTTCACCAGCGGGCGCAAGCCTCTCAATGGCCTGTGACCTCGATGCGATCCCGCCGCCAACGTGCGGCGACAACCGCGCCGTGCGGGCGGCTGTTCTGAAACGTCACAACCGCCCCGGTGCGTTCCAACAGCGTCTTCGAGATGAAGAAGCCCAGGCCCATGCCGATGTGGCCGGTGCGCGAGCCCTCGGCGCCCGGGCGGGTGGTGACATAGGGCTCGCCGAGCTTGGCGAGCACGTCCGGCGCAAAGCCGGGGCCGTCGTCGCGCACCTCCACCGTCACCGTCTCGGCGTCGAAGCGGGCGCTGACCAGCACCTCGCTCTTGGCGAAGTCGACCGCGTTCTCGACGAAGCTGGTCATGGCGTGGGTGATCTCGGGCATCCGGCCGATGTAGGGCGTCTTGACGCCCGGCGCGCCGGTGACGATGGCCTCGACCCGGACCTCCTTGCGGTCGGCGTGGGGCTCGATGACTTCCTGGACGAGCTGCAGAAGGCTCATCCGCTCGTGCACCTCGTCGCCGGTGTCGGGCGTCTCGCTCAGCCGGCGCAGGATCTCGCGGCAGCGCTCGGTCTGGGCCATCAGCAGCTCGGCGTCCTCCTTCACCTGCGGCGTGGGCGCCTCGCGCGCCATCTCCTTGGCGACGATGGTGATGGTGGCGAGCGGGGTGCCGAGCTCGTGGGCGGCGGCGGCGGCAAGGCCCCCCAGCGCCGACAGCCGCTGCTCGCGGGCGAGCACCGCCTGGGTGACGTCGAGGGCCAGCGCCATCCGGGCCGACTCCTCGGCCGCCTGACGCACGTAGCCGGCGATCAGCACGATCCCGGCCAGGTTCGCGGCCGCCGCGCCCAGGCGGTAGGGCAGGGGCGCCAGGCCGTTCGCGCCGCCCGGCCAGGTGAAGAAGGCCAGCGCCAGCGAGGCGGCGACCGCCAGGCCGCCCACGGCCAGCACCGGTCGCCGCGGCAGGGTGGCGGCGGCCACGGTCACCGGCGCGATCAGGATCAGCATGAAGGGATTGCCCGCCCCCCCGGTCAGGTAGACCAGGCCGGTGATCTGGGCGATGTCCAGGCCGAGCTGGCCGGCCGCCTCCCAGTCGCCGGCGGTCCGCTGGCCGGGCGAAGCGACGCCGACCAGCAGGTTCAGCCAGGCGGACAGGCCGATCAGGGCGAAGCAAAGCTCGTAGGGCGCCGAGAAGCCCATGATCAGGCCGACGAAGGCCAGGATCACCACCTCGCCGGCGATGATCAGCCAGCGCAGGTTGACCAGCGTGCGGACCTTCAGGCGGCTCGGCCGGTCCATGCCGCGGCCGAGCGCCGGTTCGGCTTGCAGCGAGGCCGGCCCTCGCCTATCGACGACCGCCGTCCCGCCCGCCGGCTGCTGGTTGGTGAGTGAAGCCATCGAGCTCCCAAGATCGTCGAGATCGAGCCAGCTGACGAGCCCATTAAGGACCTGCCATGGCAAGACGTTCCTCGCTAATCGCCCTGATCGTGCTGGTCGCCGCCGCCCTCGCCGTGGCGATCGCCTGGCAGGGAGGCGTGTTCTCCCGCAACGACAGCGCGCCGGCCGCCTCGGCGGTCGGGGGGCCGTTCCAGCTGACCGACGCGTCCGGCCGGCCGGTCGACCAGTCGCTCCTGCAGGGCAAATGGAACGCCGTGTTCTTCGGCTTCACCTACTGCCCCGACGTCTGCCCGACGACCCTGCAGACCCTGATCGACGCCAGGCGCCAGCTGGGCGCGCGCGGCGAGCAGCTGCAGATCGTCTTCGTGTCGGTGGACCCGGGCCGCGATACGCCCCAGCAGGTGGCGACCTATCTGTCGAACTTCCCGGGCGTGGTCGGCCTGACGGGCACGCCCGAGCAGGTCGCCCAGGTCCTGAAGGCCTACAAGGGCTACGCCGCCCTGAGCTGCCCGGCGGAGGACCCGGCCGAGCGGGCGCGGCTGAAGGCGCCGCAGGACTGCCAGGACAGCTACCTCGTGGATCACTCCTCGGCCGTCTACCTGATGGACCCGCAAGGGCGCTTCACCAACGCCGTGGCCCACCAGCTCGGCCCCGACCAGGCCGCCGACGTGATCCGCCGCGAGATGGAGAAGCAGGGCGCCTGACGCGGGCGGCTGCGCTGTAGGGCCGCGTCGGCGACCGCCGCCGACTAAGGTAAAGCTTCGTCTCGCCCTCGGCGCGAGTCGTGTTGCGCCGCGGAACTGTGAAGCCCGTAGTGGACTTCCTAACTATGTGGCGTGCATGCTGCGCTGCAGCGAGGAGGGGCCGCGATGCTCTACACACTCTATGAGGCGGGGTACTACCAGTCCGCCCCCCTGCGCTTCGCCGCCCGGATGACGCGCGACTTCTGGAGCTCCCCGCTCAACCCGGGGCGGGAGACGCCGCTGGGCCGGCGGCTCTACGCCTCCGCCGACCTGATCGCCAACCTGACCCGCCGCTACGGCCGCCCGGCCTGGGGCGTCGACAGCGTCAAGATCGGCCAGCGCCAGGTGGCGGTGAGGCCCGAAGTGGTCTGGTCCACGCCCTGGGTGAAGCTGACCCATTTCCGCCGCGACGCGGCCGACATGCGCGCCGCCGGCCGCACCGGGCCGGAGCCGACGGTGCTGATCGTCGCCCCGCTGTCGGGCCACTACGCCACCTTGCTGCGCGGCACGGTGGAGGCCTTCCTGCAGGACCACGAGGTGTACATCACCGACTGGGCCAACGCCCGGGACGTCTCGATCCTCGACGGGCGGTTCGACTTCCACGACTACATCGACCATGTGCGGCGGATGCTGACGGTGCTGGGCCCGCGCGCCCACGTGATCGCCGTCTGCCAGCCGGGGCCCGCGGTGCTCGCCGCCGCCAGCCTGATGAGCGAGGACGACGATCCGGCCCGGCCGGCCTCGATGACCATCATGGGCTCGCCGATCGATGCGCGGCTTTCGCCGACGGTCACCAACAAGCTGGCCGAGGAGAAGCCCTTCGCCTGGTTCGAATCCAACATGATCTACACGGTCCCGCCGCCCTATCCTGGCATGGGCCGGCGGGTCTATCCGGGCTTCGTCCAGCTCTACAGCTTCATGTCGATGAACATCGAGCGGCACCAGAACGCCCATCTGCAGTACCTGCAGGACCTGATGAAGGGCGACGGCGACTCGGCCGAGAAGCACCTGGAGTTCTACGACGAGTACCTCTCGGTGCTGGATCTGACCGAGGAGTTCTACCTCCAGACCATCGACGTGGTGTTCCAGAACTACCTGCTGCCCAAGGGCGAGCTCTACCACCGCGGCCGCCACGTGCGCCCCGAGGCGATCACCGACGTCGGGCTGATGACGGTCGAGGGCGAGAACGACGACATTTCCGGCATCGGCCAGACCCAGGCCGCGCACGGACTGTGCACCGGCCTGCCGGCCGAGCTGCAGATCGACTACATCCAGCCGGTGGTCGGCCACTACGGCGTGTTCAACGGCCGCCGGTTCCGCGAGGAGATCTACCCGCGGGTGCGGGACTTCATCGCAGTCCACCAGGCGCGTGTAGGCGCGAGGCGAGAAGCAGCTTAAGCCTGCGCCCCATGTCCGTCTTCGGCCGCGCCCTCGCCGACGGGGACCGGCTGGAGCTGGCCGGCCTCGTGATCCGCCTGAAGGTGAACCGCCGTGCGCGGCGGGTGAACCTGAGGCTGGACCGCACGCGCCGCGAGATCGTCGCCACCGCCCCTTCGCCCAGGCGTCTGGCCGAGGCCGCCGCCTTCGCCAAGGACCGGCTGGCCTGGATCCAGGAGCGGCTGGCCGAGCTGCCCGACCCGCAGCCGATCGCCCCAGGCATGACCCTGACCGTCTTCGGCCAGCCCTGCCGGCTGGAGGCCGGGACCGGCCGCCCGCGCTGGATCGCGCCCGGAGCCGACGGCCTGGCCCGGATCGCCGCGCCGGGCGAGGGCCGCGCCTACGCCCTGGCCGCCATCCGCGCCCTGAAGGCCCACGCGCTGGAGGTGCTGACCGAGCGCACCCGCCGCCACTGCGAGGTGTTGGACGTGCCGCTGCCGGCCATCGCCGTGGCCGACGCCAAGTCCCGCTGGGGCTCCTGCCGGGCCGCCTACGGCAAGAAGCCGGCTTCGATCCGCTATTCCTGGCGCCTGGCGCTGGCGCCCTGGGCCGTCGCCGACTACGTCGCGGCCCACGAGTGCGCCCACCTCCTGGAGCTCAACCACTCGCAGCGGTTCTGGGCCCACGTCCGGCGCCTGATCGGGGACGAGCGCCCGCACCGCGCCTGGCTGCGCGCCCATGGGGTGCGCCTGCACGCGTTCGGGGCGGAGTAACGATCCTCTCCCGCAGGGGAGGGGGACCGCGAAGCGGTGCGGACGCCTATCCGGAACAGCTCTGCTCATCCCGGCCTCCGCCGGGATGAGCGATCGACCCCAGACGCGACGCCCCTCGGGCGCCGCCGGGAGAGGGTGCAGAGCAGTTCCTGGTCTGACGCGAGCTAGTAGGGCGGCGTCTCGAGCTCGCGCGGCGGGCCTTCGGCCAGCGGCGGCGGCGGGCGCTCGCCGCCCGGATCGGCGGGCGGGAGCTGGCCGCGGGCCGGGTCGAGCAGGTCGCCGATGGGATCGGGCTCGGCCGGCTGAGGCTCGATGACGCCGCCGGGGATGTCCGGGGCGTTCAGCCGGGGCAGGGCCTTGACCATGAAGTCGCGCCAGATGCGGGCCGGCACGCCGCCGCCGGTCACCCGGCGCATCGGCTTGTTGTCGTCCTTGCCGACCCAGACCGCGGTGACGAAGCCGCCGGTGTAGCCGACGAACCAGGCGTCCTTGTAGTCGCTGGTGGTGCCGGTCTTGCCGGCCAGGTCGTGGCCCGGGATGTTCGCCGCCGTGCCGGTGCCGCTGCTCACCACCGTACGCATCATCTGGTTCATGTACTGCAGGGCCGGGGTGCCGATCACCGCCTGGCGGGCCGGGCGGTCGACGTTGCGGTCATAGAGCGTCCGGCTCGGCTCGTTTTCAGTCTTCGCGGTGGAGATGCGCTCGATGCCGTAGGCCCGGGCCGAGAACCCGCCGTTCGAGAACGGCGCGTAGGCCTGCGCCATCTCCAGCGGGCTCACCTCGACCGCCCCCAGCGCCATCGACGGATCGCGCTGGATCCGCGACGAGATGCCGAGCCGCCGGGCGGTGTCGGCGACGTTGCCGGTCCCCACCTGGCTCGCCAGCTTGGCGGCGATGGTGTTGATCGACTGGCCGAGCGCCGTCTGCAGGGTCATCGGGCCCCTGAAGTCGCCGGTGTAGTTCCGGGGCTCCCAGTTGCCGATGCGGATCGGGGCGTCCACCTCGGGCGTCCAGGGCGTGCGGCCCTGCTCCATGGCGGTCAGGTAGACGAACGGCTTGAACGCCGAGCCGGCCTGGCGGCGGGCCATGGCCACCCGGTCGTACTGGCTCTTGGTGTAGTCGGCGCCGCCCACATAGGCCCGCACCCGCCCCTCGCCGTCGAGGGCGATGAGGGCGCCCTGCTCCACGCCCTGTCCCCGGCCTGCGGCCACCCCCTTGCGCAGGGCCTCCTCGGCCGCGCCCTGAAGGCCCAGGTCCAGCGTGGTCTGCACCACCAGGTCCTCGGTCGGCTCGCCCAGCAGGGTGCGGACCTGGTCGTCCACCCAGTCGACGAAATACTGGGCCCGCTGGTTGGCCAGCGTCGGGTTGACCCGCACCGGGTTCTTGAAGGCCTCGTCGCGCTGCTGGGGGGTGATCGCGCGGTAGCGGACCATCTCGTCGAGCACGATGGTCGCGCGCCGGGCGGCGCGATCGGTGGCCGACACCGGGCTGTAGCGGGACGGGCCCTTCATCATGCCGGCCAGCAGGGCGCTCTCGCCGATGGTCAGTTCGTCGGCGCTCTTGCCGAAGTAGCGCTGGGAGGCGGCCTCGATGCCGTAGGCGCCGCCGCCGAAGTAGACCCGGTTCAGATAGAGCTCGAGGATCTCCTTCTTGGAGAACTTGGCCTCGAGCCAGATCGCCAGGATCAGCTCCTGGATCTTGCGTCGGTAGGTCTGGTTCGGCGTCAGGAACAGGTTCCGGGCGAGCTGCTGGGTGATCGTCGAGCCGCCCCGCAGCGGCCCGCCCTCGTGAGTCATATTGTAGATCTGCGCGCGGGCGATGCCCCACGGATTGAACCCGAAGTGCCAGTAGAACCAGCGGTCCTCGATGGCGATGAAGGCCTTGGGGACGTAGGGCGGCAGCTTGTCCAGATCGACCGGCGGCGCGTACTGGCTGCCGCGGACTGCGATCAGCGCGCCGGAGCGGTCGAGATAGTGCACCGAGGGCTGGCGCTTGACCTCGTAGAGCTTGGAGGTGTCCGGCAGGTCGACGGCGAAGACCGCGAAGAAGGCCACCAGGAAGATCAGGCCCCAGACGGCCAGGACCGCGCCCCAGTAGAACAGCGCCTGCAACGGACTGCGGCGGGGGCGAGGCGGTGCGCCCCGGCGACCGCCCGACGGCGGCTGCGCATTGGCCATATCGAAGTTCTCAGCTCGTCCTTGAAGACCGCGCGCCCGCCCCGGCGGGAGCCTTTATCCCAGGGCCACGAAACGCGCGAGAAGGTTTACGAGATATGAACGGGACCGGCGGGGCGCAAAGCGGCGCCGAAAGGGCGCCGGATCTGCACGGGCGCGACCATTGGAGATAGGCGCGCCCTTGCCGCTTCGCCTCTGCAATCCTGCATAGCGGCGCTGCAGAATTCGACGTTGCCCCAGCGATCTTAACATCGTTATCTTAGCGTTGCTCAGTTCGCTTCCCGTCGCCGGTGGGGATACCGGCGCCGGACCCAGGAGCGGGCAGGCGTGTCGAATTCCATTTCCTCCCCGAAGCCCTGGAGGGCGCCCAAATGAAACTGCACCTCGTGCTCGCCGCTGCGACGGCGTTCGCCTCGGTGTCCTTCGCCGCCGTCACCGCCGACGCCGCCGAACCGGTCGTCGCCAAGCTGCGCGACGCCGTCCCCGCCAAGACCAAGGTGATCGCCGGCGGCGCGGTCTTCCTCTGCGACGGGACCGAATGCGTCGCCGGGGCCCCGGCCTCGCGCACCATCGCCACCGCCTCGTGCAAGGAGCTGGCGAAGTCGGTCGGCCCGGTCGCCTCGTTCGGCGACGCCCGCAAGCAGCTGGCCGACGACAAGCTCGCCGCCTGCAACGCGGTGGCCACCTCCGACACGATGATCGCCAACCGCTGAACCCCTTCCTCGAATTAGGCGCACCACTCCCAGCGTCTATTTGTCGAGCCCACTGGGCGCCGGCTTTCCGCCGGCGCCCTCTTTTTTTGCGGCGCCCCCCTCCGCCGCGCCCCCGCGGTGCACGCTACGTTAACGCCGATAAGTTAGCGGCGGTCGCGCGCCGGCCCGGAGCGATCCGATCCCGCCGGCGGCAAGTGAACCCGTCTGCCCGGCCCTGGAGGGCCAAGTCATGAAGTTGCATCGCGTCATCGCCGCCGCCGCTGCGGCCGCCTCCTTCTCCTTCCTCGCCCCCGCCGCCCAGGCGGCCGACCCTGTGGTCGCCAAGCTGCGCAACAGCCTCGATGCGCGCACCAAGGTGGTCGCCGGCGGGGCCGTGTTCCAATGTGTCGGCGCCGCCTGCGTCTCGGCTGCGCCGAACGACCGCACCATCGCGGTCTCGGCCTGCAAGGAGCTGGTGAAGGCGGTGGGGCCGGTGGACTCCTTCGGCGACAAGCTGAAGCAGCTGGAAGCGGACAAGCTCGCCGCCTGCAACGCCGCCGCCGGCTGAGCCGCCCGCCGCGCCCGCTGCGGAGCCTTTCGGGAGGCGCCGGCGACCGCCGCCGGCGCCTTCTTTATTACTCCGCGCGCGGAGGGGGCGCGACAATGACGCCGGCTCAGCGGCCCGGCCTTGGTTGCAGCGCGGAAAGTCGCGTGTTATCAGGCGCGCGGCTTAAGCCGGGGTCACGAGCAGTGGTTCCGGGTTAAGTGCTTTTTTCGAGCGCTTTCAAGCCTTTAGGTCGCGATGAAGCTTCTTCGCCGCGGCCCTCACGACGCACCGGGCGGACATTTAAGTGGCTGACGATTCCAAGGCTTCGAATGTGGGCGGACGTTACGCCCAGGCCCTGTTTGACCTCGCGAACGAGCAGAACCAGCTCGCGGCGGTCGAGGCCGACCTGAAGAGCCTCAAAGCGATGATCGCCGACAGCCGCGACCTGCGCGTGCTGCTGGCCTCCCCCGCCTTCGGCTCGGAAGAGAAGAGCAAGGCGCTGCAGGCGGTGGCCGCGGCGGCCCAGCTGAACCCCACCACCCGCAAGTTCCTCGGCCTGCTGGCCGCCAACGGCCGCGCCTCGGCGCTGGCCTCGGTGATCACCGGCTTCGAGGACCTCGCCGCCAAGGCCCGCGGCGCGATCGCCGCCGAGGTCGTCACCGCCGTGCCGCTGAGCGCGGCGCAGGCCAACGGCGTCGCCGCCGCCCTGCGCCAGGCGCTCGGCCGCGACCCGGAAATCTCCACCCGCGTCGACCCCGCCATCCTCGGCGGGATTCGCGTGAAGGTCGGTTCCCGCCTGTTCGACGCTTCGCTGAAGTCGAAGCTCGACCAAATGAAATTCGCCCTCAAGAGAGCGTAAGCACCCATGGACATCCGCGCCGCCGAAATCTCGGCCATCCTCAAGTCGCAGATCGCCAATTTCGGCGAAGAGGCGGACGTCTCCGACGTCGGCCAGGTGCTGTCGGTCGGCGACGGCATCGCCCGCATCTTCGGTCTGGACAACGTCCAGGCCGGCGAGATGGTGGAGTTCCCCAAGGCCGGGGTTAAGGGCATGGCCCTGAACCTCGAGCGCGACAACGTCGGCGTCGTGATCTTCGGCGACGACCGCGCCATCGCCGAGGGCGACGAAGCCCGCCGCCTGGGCGAGATCGTGGACGTGCCGGTCGGCAAGGGCCTGCTGGGCCGGGTCGTGAACCCGCTGGGCGAGCCGATCGACGGCAAGGGCCCGATCCAGAACGTCACCGAGCGCCGCCGGGTGGACGTGAAGGCCCCGGGCATCATCCCGCGCAAGTCCGTGCACGAGCCGGTGCAGACCGGCCTGAAGGCCATCGACACCCTGATCCCGATCGGCCGCGGCCAGCGCGAGCTGATCATCGGCGACCGCCAGACCGGCAAGACCGCCGTGGCGATCGACACCATCCTGAACCAGAAGGCGGTGAACGCGGCCGGCGACGAGAGCACCAAGCTCTACTGCATCTACGTCGCCATCGGCCAGAAGCGCTCGACCGTCGCCCAGATCGTCAAGACGCTCGAGGAGCGCGGCGCGCTGGACTACACCATCGTGGTCTCCGCCACGGCCTCCGAGCCGGCCCCGCTGCAGTTCCTGGCGCCCTTCGCCGGCTGCGCCATGGGCGAGTGGTTCCGCGACAACGGCATGCACGCCGTGATCATCTACGACGATCTGTCCAAGCAGGCCGTGGCCTACCGCCAGATGTCGCTGCTGCTGCGCCGCCCGCCGGGTCGCGAAGCCTATCCGGGCGACGTCTTCTACCTGCACTCGCGCCTGCTGGAGCGCGCGGCGAAGCTGAACGAGGCCAACGGCTCGGGCTCGCTGACCGCCCTGCCGCTCATCGAGACCCAGGCCAACGACGTGTCGGCCTACATCCCGACCAACGTGATCTCGATCACCGACGGCCAGATCTTCCTCGAGACGGACCTGTTCTTCCAGGGCATCCGCCCGGCGGTGAACGTCGGCATCTCGGTCTCGCGCGTGGGCTCCTCGGCGCAGATCAAGGCGATGAAGCAGGTGGCCGGCCCCATCAAGGGCGAGCTCGCCCAGTACCGGGAAATGGCCGCCTTCGCGAAGTTCGGCTCCGACCTGGACGCGGCGACCCAGCGGATGCTGGCCCGGGGCGAGCGGCTGACCGAGCTGCTCAAGCAGCCCCAGTACTCGCCGCTGGCGGTCGAGGAGCAGGTGGCGGTGATCTACGCCGGCACCCGCGGCTACCTCGACGGCATCCCGACCGCCCAGGTCGGCCGCTTCGAGCAGGAGCTGCTGTCCTACCTGCGGACCAAGCACCCGAACTGGCTGGAGGCGATCCGCACGAAGAAGGAGCTTTCGTCGGATCTCGAGACCGAACTGAAGGGCGCGCTCGAGTCCTTCTCCAAAACCTTCGCCTAAGGACGAGCTGTTGGCCGCAGAGCCCAAAGCGCTGGACGCCTGGTCGGGCGAGTTCGGCGATCGGTACACGGAGCGCAATGTCGCTTCGGCCGACGCCGTTCGCGGCCGCGCGCGCGTCTGGGGCGGGCTCCTCGGCCGCATGCAGGGCGACATGCCCAGGAGCGCGCTGGAAGTCGGGCCGAACCTCGGCCTGAACCTTCGGGCGCTCGGCCAGCTGGCGGACATCGACCTCTGGGGCATCGAGCCGAATCCGGCCGCGCGCCAGAAGCTGGTGTCCGACGGCGTGCTGCCGGCCGAACGGGTGCTGGAGGGCTTCGGCCACCAGATCCCGCTCGCCGACGGCGCGGTGGACCTGGTGTTCACCGTCGGCGTGCTGATCCACGTGGACCCGAGCCTGCTCGAAAAGACGGTCTCGGAGATCCACCGCGTGTCGGCCAAGTACGTGCTCTGCGCGGAGTATTTTTCGCCCAGGCCCGAGACCATCACCTACCGTGGTGAGGAGGGCCTGCTGTTCAAGAACGATTTCGGCTCGGTGCTGATGGACGCGCACAGCGACCTCACCCTTGTCGATTGTGGGTTCCTCTGGCGCCGGACGACGGTGATGGACGACCTCACTTGGTGGCTCTTTAGGAAAGGCTGAAGCGGGGATGGCCAGCCTCAAGGAAATGCGCAATCGGATCGGAAGCGTGAAAGCCACGCAGAAGATCACGAAGGCGATGCAGATGGTGGCGGCGGCCAAGCTGCGCCGCGCTCAGGACGCGGCCCAGAACGCCCGTCCGTACGCCGAGCGGATGGCGGCGGTGATCGCCAACCTGGCGCGCGGCGTCAGCGGCGATACCGCGCCGCGGCTGCTGGTCGGCACCGGCGGCGACCAGCGGCACCTGGTGGTCGTGGCGACCGCCGACCGCGGCCTGGCCGGCGGCTTCAACTCGGGCATCGTCCGGGCCGCCCGCGAGAAGCTGCGCGAGCTGACCGCCGCCGGCAAGGACGTGCGCGTCCTGGTCGTCGGCAAGAAGGCCCGCGACCAGCTGCGCCGCCAGTACGGCGACCGGTCGGCCGGCTTCTTCGAGGCCGGCGGCTCGCCCTCGCTGGCCACCGCCCAGGCCGTGGCCGACCGCATCACCGAGCTGTTCGACGCCGGGGAAGTGGACGTGGTCCACCTGATCTACAGCCGCTTCAAATCGGTGGTCAGCCAGGTCCCGACCGTGCGCCAGCTGATCCCCGCCGAGGTGGTGGAAGGCGGCCCGACGGTCGACCTGCAGGGCGCGGCCTACGAGTACGAGCCCGGCGAGTCCGAGATCCTCGAGGAGCTGCTGCCGCGCAACCTCACCACCCAGGTCTTCTCGGCCATGCTCGAGAACCAGGCCGGCTTCTTCGCCTCGCAGATGACGGCGATGGACAACGCCACCCGCAACGCCGGCGACATGATCGCCAGCCTCACCCTGCAGTACAACCGCACTCGCCAGGCGCAGATCACCAAGGAGCTGATCGAGATCATCTCCGGCGCCGAAGCGCTCTAGCCCGAAAGAGTTAGGTCACCCAATGTCCGACACTGAAGCCGCCGCCCCCGCCAAGAAGCCCCGCAGCCGCGCGCCGAAGGCCGCCGCGACCACCCCGCAGGCCCCGGTCGCCCAGGGCGTCGCCCGCGGCCGCATCGTCCAGGTCATCGGCGCCGTCGTGGACGTCGAGTTCGACGGCCACCTGCCGGCGATCCTGAACGCGCTGGAGACCACCAACACCGACCAGCGGACCGGCTCCGAGTTCCGCCTGGTGCTCGAGGTCGCCCAGCACCTGGGCGAGAACACCGTCCGCACCATCGCCATGGACACCACCGAGGGCCTGACCCGCGGCCAGTCCGTGGTCGACACCGGCGGCCCGATCACCGTGCCGGTCGGCCCGGCCACCCTCGGCCGGATCATGAACGTCATCGGCGACCCGATCGACGAGGCCGGCCCGATCGCCTCGACCTACCGCTCGGGCATCCACCGCGAGGCGCCCTCGTTCCAGGAGCAGTCCACGACCGCCGAAGTGCTGGTCACCGGGATCAAGGTCATCGACCTGCTCTGCCCCTACACCAAGGGCGGCAAGATCGGCCTGTTCGGCGGCGCCGGCGTCGGCAAGACCGTGACCATGCAGGAGCTGATCAACAACATCGCCAAGGCCTACGGCGGCTACTCCGTGCTGGCGGGCGTGGGCGAGCGGACCCGTGAAGGGAACGACCTCTACCACGAGATGATCGAGTCCGGCGTGAACCAGCCGGGCGGCGGCGGCGAGAGCCGCTGCACCCTGGTCTACGGCCAGATGAACGAGCCCCCGGGCGCCCGCGCCCGCGTGGCCCTGACCGGCCTGGCCCAGGCGGAGTACTTCCGCGACGAAGAGGGCAAGGACGTGCTGCTCTTCATCGACAACATCTTCCGCTTCACCCAGGCGGGTTCGGAAGTGTCGGCGCTGCTGGGCCGCATCCCCTCGGCGGTGGGCTATCAGCCGACGCTGGCGACCGAGATGGGCAACCTGCAGGAGCGGATTACCTCCACCTCCAAGGGCTCGATCACCTCGGTGCAGGCCATCTACGTGCCCGCCGACGACCTGACCGACCCGGCCCCGGCCACCTCCTTCGCCCACCTTGACGCCACGACCGTGCTTTCGCGCGACATCGCCGCCCAGGGCATCTTCCCGGCCGTGGACCCGCTGGACTCCACCAGCCGGATCCTCGACCCGCTGGTGATCGGCGAAGAGCACTACACCGTCGCCCGCCGCACCCAGGAGATCCTGCAGCAGTACAAGGCGCTGAAGGACATCATCGCCATCCTGGGCATGGACGAGCTGTCGGAAGACGACAAGCTGATCGTGGCCCGCGCCCGGAAGATCCAGCGCTTCCTGTCGCAGCCGTTCCACGTGGCCGAGCAGTTCACCAACCTGCCGGGCGTGTTCGTGGCCCTCGAGGACACCATCCGCTCGTTCAAGGCCATCTGCGACGGCGAATACGACCACCTGCCGGAGCCGGCCTTCTACAACGTCGGCACCATCGAGGACGCGGTCCGCAAGGCCGAGCAGCTGGCGGCGGAGGCCTAGGTGGCCGACAAGCTCCACTTCTCGCTGGTCTCTCCCGAGCGCGAGCTGTTCTCGGGCCTGGTCGACCAGGTGGACGCGCCGGGCTCCGAGGGCGACTTCGGGGTCCTGGCCAACCACGCGCCGTTCATGACCACCCTGCGCGAAGGCCGGGTGGTGGTGCACGACGGCGGGTCTCGCCGGGCGTTCGACGTCCGCGGCGGGTTCGCCGACGTCACGCCCCAGGGCCTGACCATCCTGGCCGAGAGCGCGACCGAAGCTGCGGCCTAGGCCCTGCGCCCTCGGGCGCAGCACGAGATGCATGCGGGCTCACCTGCCGGTGGGCCCGTTTTGCTGTGCGGTCCGCGCCGCTGGCGCTCAGCCGCCGTTCATGCGCGATGGGCCATATGTCGGACAACGGGCGGTCACATCCGCCTGAGTTGGGTTGCGCTCTGGAAACAGGGCTGGCACAGGATTTTCGAAGGCGTCCGGCTCAGCTCGCCGATCTGAAAAAGTCAGGGGACCTCATATGCGTACCGCCCTCGTCAGTCTCGTCGCCCTCGCGGGCTTCTCCACCGCCGCCGTGGCGCAGCCTGCCGAGACCCCGCCGGCGCAACCGGCCGCCCCGGCCGCGCCTGCGACCCCCGCGACGCCGCCCGCCGCGGCGCCGGCCGCGCCCGCGGCCCCGGCGACCGAGCCGGCCCCGCAGCGCCCCACCAGCGGCGTCGGCGCCGTGGTTCTCGACGCCATCGAGCGGATCTGCGTGCCGCTGGTCCGCGGCGGGGACGCCGACCAGCTGGCCAAGGCCTACGGCCTGCGCAAGCGGCGCGACGTCTGGGTCGGCACGCTGGAGACCAAGCCCTACACCATCGCCCTGTCGCCGCAGCGCTCCGACAAGAACACCTGCGAGCTGACGGTGGAGTTCGCCATCGGTCAGGACGAGACCATCGCCAAGGCGCTGCACACCTGGTCGTTCCTGCACCAGCCGGAGCTGAAGCCCTACCGCAGCGACATCCGGCCCGACCCGGTGAACGGCAACCAGCTGACCACCCGCTCGTGGGAGCACTTCACCAACACCGACTCGATCGGCCTGGTGTTCGTCCTGCACCGCAAGGCGGACGGCTCGCCCGTGGAACGCAACCGCGAGCGCGCCAAGATCCTCTACCAGGAGCGCAAGCTCACCGAGGGCTGATCTCGGCGATGACGGCGGGCGGTCAGGGCCTCAGGCCGCGGCCCTGACCTCGCGCTTCAGCCAGTCCAGGATGCGCCCGGCGACATCGCGCCAGCCGGGCTCGCCCACCAGCCAGTGGCTCATGCCGGGCAGGACCTCGCAGCCTGCGCCGAGGCGGGCCGCCGTCTGACGCACCGTGGCCGGCGGATGGACCACGTCCTTCTCGCCGACCAGCGCCAGCGCCGGGCAGCCGCGGCCGGCCAGCGACACGCTGGTCGTCATGAACGGATCCAGCCACCAGTTCAGCGTCTCCCACAGGGCCCGGCCGCTCTCCGGCCGCAGGCGGGCGATCGCCGCCTCGCGCGCAACGCGGGGCAGGCGGCTGAGGCTGTACTGGCGCATCAGGTTCGCGTCCGGCTCGACGGCCTGGGTCCAGAACGGGCCCATCATGTGCAGCCCGAAGGCGGTGATCGCCTCCTCGACGGTGTTTCCCGGCACGCCCCAAGGCGCCGAGGGGGCGAGCAGGGCCAGCCCCCGGACCTGGGTGCGGCTCGCCGCCATCTGGCAGACGAGGCCGCCCATCGAGTGGCCGACCAGGATGGGCGGCTCGGCCTGGGCCGCGGCCAGGCGGGCGATGTCGGCGGCGTAGTCGCCCATCGAGAGGCCGGTCGCAGCGTCCCGCCGCTCGCCCTCGGCGTGGCCGCGCAGGTCCGGCGTCAGCACCTGGTGGCCCGCCGCCGCGAAGGGCTCGGCGAAGGCCTCGAACACCCAGCCGCCGCAAAAGGCGCCGTGCACCATGATGATCGGCGCGGCCATCAACAGCTCCTCAGGCGCGGCCTGCGCCGACGCGTTCCTCGCCTGTCCTTAACCCAATTCGGCCGGCGGCGTTCAAGCCAAGCCGTCGCGGGCGGGCCGGCGGGCGGCGAAGTCGCGGAAGGCCTGCGCGACCTGCTCGTAGGTTGGCCGTTTGAACGGCACCACCAGTTCGACCGCCTCGTCCAGCAGCGCCCAGCGCCAGTCGTCGAACTCCACGTGCGGGGTGGCGGCGAGGTCGATCTCGCTGTCCTGCCCGTCGAAGCGAAGCGCGAACCACACCTGGCGCTGACCCTTCCAGCCGCGCGCGGCCTTGCCGCCCTGGTGGTCGGCCGGGAAGTCGTAGGCCAGCCAGCCGTCGGTGCGGCCGAGCAGGCTTGTCGAGGTGACGCCGGTCTCCTCGGCCAGCTCGCGCCGGGCGGCGTCCAGCAGGTCCTCGCCGGGGTCGACGCCGCCCTGCGGGAACTGCCAGTTGTGCGGGCCGGGCGTGTTGGCCCGCCGGCCCAGCCACACGCGGCCGTCGGGGTGGAACAGCACCACCCCCACGTTGGGGCGGTAGAGGGACAGGTCGGTCATGGCGCCTAGGGGCTGGTGAGAGCCGAGGCCGGAGCGAGCTGATAGCCTCTCTGCTCCAGCCCCTGCGCCCAACGCGCCACCTGGCTGAGAGTTACCGGATAGGCGAAGCCGGCGCCGAGCGCCTGGCCGCTCTGGATGGCCCCGGCCTCCAGGGCCAGCAGCTGCTGGTCGATGGCCTCGGCGGAAAGCTGGTCGTCGATGATCTTGTCGGCCGAGGCGCGAGGCACCCCACCCGCCCGGCGTGTGGCCGAGCCGTCGTCGACGAAGGCCAGCCCGCGGGCCCGGAGGGCGCCGGAAAAGGCGGCCATTGCTCGATCGGAGCTGACGAACTTCGAGCCCAGGTAGTTGGTCACGCCGTAGTAGCCGGAGGCCCGCGACAGCAGCCACTCCAGCTTGCGGACGTTGTCGGCGGGCTGCGCGTCCGCCAGCAGGGTGTAGGGGCCGGGATCGTTCTCCGGATAGTCCATCGGCTCCATGGGCGCTTCCAGCAGCACCTCGTGGCCATGGGCGCGGGCCAGGTCGATCCAGCCCTGCAGCCCCTCGGCATAGGGGACGAAGGACAGGGTGACCTGCGGCGGCAGGGTCTCGATCGCCTGCCGCGTGGCCTTGGCGTTCAGCCCCAGGCCGCCGATCATCACCGCGATCTTCGGCTTGCCGTTGGGGGTGAACGGACGGGCGTAGGCCTCGGCCGGGGTGCGCCCGTCCTGGGCGATGATCGGCAACAGGCCGCCGGGCCCTTGCGTATGGAAGCCGGCCAGCGGCGCCTGCGGCAGCGGACCGCCCGCCTGGAACATCTGGCCGCCGGGCATGGTGATGACCGCCTGGCCGCCGATCAGGCTCTCGGCCTCCACCGGCGTCTCGGAGAGGGTGAAGAGATCCTCGGTGACCAGCGGATCGCCCGGCCGTTCGGGCGCGAGGGCGTTGCGCCAGCCGGGCTCGGCGCGGCCGGCGATCTTGGCCAGGGAGACGCGCACGACCGGCTCGCCGGCCTTGGGATCGCCGGTCACCGCGATCAGCACGCCCAGCATGGTGACGAACATGGACCCGGCGGCGAGCGCGCCGAAATAGGGATTGCCCAATAGCGCACGCACGCTCTGGCCGGGCGTGCGCCGCGGCTCCGGCGGCGGCGCTGCGATATAGGCAGGCTTCTTCGAGAACGTCGGCAAGGTCGATCCCCCGCCGTGGACCCTGCCGCGATATGGTTAATGAAGGGCTAGTGTCCTTCCCTCCCTTTCAGGGGAGGCAAGAAAGACGAAGGCGGCGCCTCCCCGTTCTCGAAGAGGCGCCGCCCGGGCGTCCGCCGGCCTTCCCGGCGCGAAAAAGCGTTACGAACGCTACTTCTGGGCCGGCTTGGGCGCGACCGCGACGTTGGCCTTGGGGGCGATGACGCCGGCCAGCTTGGCGGCGGGCTTCGGCAGCTTGGGGGTCGCGGCGACCGAACCGTACTTGAGGACGTCCTTGGCGCGGGCGAGCTGGAAGTCGCCCTTCTCCGCGTCGAAGTCCTCCGGCGGGGCTTCCGCCGGCTCGTGCGGGCCGACCCGCGCCTTGCCCTCGTCCGCGTTCAGCGCGTTGCGGAACGAGGCCTCGGAGAACTGGAAGGCGCGGTTGGCGATGTGCTGGGCCTCTTCCTGGCTCTGAGCCACCTCGAGGTCCGGGTCGATGCCGGTGCGCTGGATCGAGCGGCCGGACGGGGTGTAGTAGCGGGCCGTGGTCAGCTTCAGCGCGCCGTCCATGCCGCCGCGCAGCGGGATCACGGTCTGCACCGAGCCCTTGCCGAAGCTGGTCAGGCCGACGATCTCGGCCCGCTTGCGGTCCTGCAGGGCGCCGGCGACGATCTCGGCCGCCGAGGCCGAGCCGTTGTTGATGATCACCACCATCGGCAGGCCGGCGGCGATGTCGCCCGGGCGGGCGTTGTAGCGCTCCACGTCGCGCGGATCGCGGCCGCGCTGCGAGACGATCTCGCCGCCGTCAAGGAACAGGTCCGAGACGCCCACGGCCTGGTCGAGCAGGCCGCCGGGGTTGTTGCGCAGGTCGAGCACCAGGCCCTTCATGTTCGGGTTCTTGGCGCGCAGATCGGAGAGGGCCGCCTCGGCCTCGTCGGTGGTCTTCTCGTTGAACGAGGAGATCCGCAGGTAGCCGTACTCGCCTTCCATCTTGGTGGTGACGATCTTCGGCTTGATCACCTCGCGGACGATCTTCACGTCGAAGGGATCCGACTTCTCGCGGGCGATGGTCAGCGTCACCGCCTCGCCCGGCTTGCCGCGCATCTGCTTGACGGCCTCGTTGACGGAGAGGCCCAGCACGCTCTCGCCGTTGACGGCGGTGATGTAGTCGCCGGCCTTGATGCCCGCTTCGAAGGCCGGGGTGCCGTCCATCGGCGAGATCACCTTGACCACGCCGTCCTCGCTGGTGACCTCGATGCCCAGGCCGCCGTACTCGCCGCGCGTCTGGTCGCGCATGTCGTCGAAGCTTTCCGGGTTCAGGTAGCCGGAGTGCGGATCGAGCGAATTCAGCATGCCGTCGATGGCCGCCTCGATCAGCTTGGTGTCGTCCACCTCGGTCACGTACTGCCGCTCGACGGTGTTCAGCACGTCGCCGAACAGCTCGAGCATGCGGTAGGTCTTGACCCGCTCAGGAGAGGCCGCGGTGGCGGTCTGGCCCACGTAGGCCATGGTGCCTGCGCCGAGTACGAACGCCGAGGCGCCGATCAGGAGATACTTCTTCATTCGCCGGCCTACAGGCTCCCTTGCGGCGTAGCCGCACTTACGTTTCAAAGCGCCCCCCGGACCCCACCGACTTGCGCCTCAGCCCGACTGCGGCTCCTTGAGCCAGCGACCGGGATCTACAGGCACGCCCCGCTCACGGACTTCCAGATAGAGCTCAGACCGCGATTGTCGACTATCGGGCATCGCACCGACAGGCGAACCTGCCGCGACGGATTGTCCGACACCGACGTTCGCCCGATCCAGGCCCGCCAGGACGAGATGGTATCCACCGGTCAAGCGCAATATCAAGATGACGCCCCAACCTTTGACCGGCCCCACGTACTCGACCGTGCCGTCGCCGGGCGCGCGGACGGCGGCGCCGGCCCCGGTGGCGATGGCGATCCCGTTCGACTTGCCGCCGCCGGTGAGGGTGTCGCCGTAGGTGTAGGCGAAGTCGCCCTCGGCCGGCGCGACGAGCCGCGCCGGCGGCACGCCCGCGGGGATCTCGCGCGGCTCGGCCAGGCCCCGAAGACCCAGGCCTTGCGGGTCCAGCAGCCCGTCGTCCAGCGGCCGGTCGTCGGCCCGCTCGCTCTCGGCGGTGAACAGCGCCTCGCTGGCCACGGCGGCCAGGCGCCGCTGGCGGGCGATCTCGCGCCCCTGGGCGGCGTAGGCCGCGGCCCGGTCCTGCAGCACGGGGGTCATCGCCTTGACCAGGATGGCGCCGCGGACGGCGGCCTTGGCGTCGGTGGGGCTGACCAGCAGCGCCGGCGGCGGATCGCGGCGGAACTGCAGCAGCAGGGTGAGCAGGCGGGCCAGCTGGTTGAGATTGCGGCCCTGTTCGGCGGTCAGCACCGTCTCGGCCATGTACAGCCGCTGCAGCCGCGCGCGGGTCGCCGCGCTGTCGGCCTGCGCGACCGCCAGGCCCGCGGCCCCGAGGGCCAGGGCCAGCCCGATCGGGGCGGCGGCGCGGACGGCGAGAGCTGCGGTCATGGCTCCATCAGTCGCGGTGGTAGGGGCCGCCGGCCAGGATGGTGACGGCCCGGTAGATCTGTTCGGCCAGCATCACCCGCGCCAGCGCGTGGGGCCAGGTCTGCGGACCGAACGCCAGCTTACGCGCCGATGTGTTGAGAATGTGCGCGTCCAGGCCGTCCGCGCCGCCGATCACGAAGGCGATCCGTCGCACGCCGTCGTCGCGCAGCCTGGCCAGCTCGGCGGCGAAGGCCCGCGAGGCCAGCGCCGTCCCGTGCTCGTCGCAGGCGACCAGGTAGGCGTCCTTCAGGTGCGGGGCCAGGGCCTCGGCCTCGGCGGCCTTGCCGGGTTTGCGGGACTCCACCTCGATCGTCTCGACCGGTCCGAGGCCGAGGGCGCGCCCCGCCGCCGTGGCGCGATCCACATAGGTCGCGACCAACTCGGCCTCCGGTCCGCGGCCGAGGCGGGAGATGGCGACGATCGAGATCTTCATTCTTGTTCTCCTCCCCCCTTGGGGGAGGGGGACCACGAAGTGGTGGAGGGGGCTCGCCCCGTCGGGGCGCCCCTTGGCTCTCGAAGATCCATATCGGCTCAGGTGCGGGCTCGGGGGGGGGGGNCCACCGCCTTCGGCGGTCCCCCTCCCCCAGAGGGGGAGGAGAGGGGGCTCAGCTCAGGGCGGCGCGGCCGGCCGGCGGCTCGACGGACCAGATCTTCTCGATGTTGTAGAAGGCCCGCACCTCGGGACGGAACAGGTGCACGATGACGTCGCCGGTGTCGATCAGCACCCAGTCGCAGTGCGGCAGGCCCTCGATCCGGGCCTTGCCGTAGCCCTGTTCCTTCAGGGCCCGCAGCAGGTGGTCGGCCATCGCCCCGACATGGCGGTGCGAACGGCCCGAGGCGACGATCAGGCCGTCGGCCACGGCGCTCTTGCCTTTCAGATCGATGAAAACGACGTCCTGCGCCTTGTCGTCGTCGAGACGGGCCAGGATCAGGTTCTCCAGGGCGGTGATGCGACCCTGGTCGTCCAGGGAGGGCTCGGCGGCGCCGAAGTCCTCCTGCGCACGCGGCGCGGCTTCGTTGTGCAGCGGGATTGCTCCTTTTGGTTTCCTCGCTGAGGCGACCCTAACACGATGGCGGGTTCGGGTCAGCCGCTCTCACAATTTCGTCAAGCGTCCGTGCGCCGCATGCGTTCCCGCAGCGCCGTCGAAGACTGGAAGTTGAGCGGGGCGGTGAGGAAGGCCCAGGCGGGCGGATCCGAGCCGGCGATGCGGCGGGCGTCCGAGGCCGGGATCCGGAAGCGGGAAAAGCGCCGGGCCGCCGGCGAGAAGCGGCTCTTCAGGGCGATCCACGGGCGCGAGACCACGGCCACCGGCACCTCCCGCATGATCTGGGTCCAGCCGCGCCAGCGGTGGAAGCTCGCCAGGCTGTCGGCGCCCATGATCCAGACGAACTTCACGCCCGGGAACCGGGCCTTGAGCGTGCGGACGGTGTCGATCGTGTACTGCGAGCCGAGCTGGGTCTCGACGTCGGTGACGATCATCCCGGGCCCGCGCGCCCTGGCCGTCGCGCCGGCCATGCGCTCGGCCAGCGGGGCGGTCTCACGGGAGGACTTCAGCGGGTTCTGCGGCGAGACCAGCCAGATGACCTTGTCCAGGCCCAGCCGCTCGCGCGCCGTCTCGGCGACGTGCGAATGGCCCTCGTGCGCCGGATTGAACGAGCCGCCGAACAGGCCCACGCGCATCCCCGGCCGCAGTGAGAAGCCGGGGCGGAAGACGTGGGGAGCGGGCCGCTTCGGCGCCGGACCAGCCGACCACATCGATCAGGGCCGGCCCGAGGTCGAGGGATTGCGGTCGAGGTGCAGGTCGGCCTGGCGCACGCGGGTGCGGACGGTGAAGACCCCGTCGCCCGAGAGCACCGCCCCGCGGGCGAACAGCCGCCCGTGCTCCCAGTTGGAGAGGCCGAGCTCGGGCTTGTTCAGGGCGTACTGGCCGTCGACCCAGCGGGTGAAGCCATCGCCGACGAAGGGCGCGTTGACGCCGGCGTAGAACCGCTCGTGCTCGTCCGGCGCGGCGGCGATCAGGCTGGCGGTGAACTGCGGGCTGTAGCGGTTGAAGAGGGCGATGGCCTCGTCCACGTCGGCGACGATCTTCAGCGTGACCTCGGGGCTCTCCTCCCACTCCCACTCCCGGCCGAGCTCGGCCAGGGGCAGGGTCTCGGTCAGGGGCTCCTCGCGGGGGCCCTCGGCGCGGATGACGGTGGCGCGGCGCTCGAGCCAGTCCTTGGGGAGGAAGGCCTCGTCGCCTTCGACCACGTGCAGCTTGCAGCCCTTGCGCCGGGCGCCGGCGTCGGCCAGCGCCTCGAGGAAGGCGGGGACCAGTTCGGCCGCCCGTTCGCGGACGATGCAGCAGACGTTGAGGGTGTTGCAGACCTTGCGGTCCAGCGAGTGGTAGACGGCGGCGGCGAACCGCTCGGCCTGCGCCGTCGCGCTGGCCACCAGCCAGGCGCCGCCGGTGCCGTGCAGGCTGACGGGCGTGCCGGCCTGGCGGGCGATGGCGCCCAGCTGGGCGACCGCGGCGCCCGAGCCCCGGGCCACCGCCAGCGACAGGCGGGGGTCCGAGAACATCGCCCAGCCGGCGGCGTGCTCGGCCGAGTCCACCAGCGCGGCGGCGCCCTGCGGCAGGCCGGAGGCGGCCAGGGCCGGATCGAGCGCGTGCTCGACGATGGCCCGGGCGGTGCCCAGCGCATCCGAGCCGATGCGGAAGACGACGGTGTTGCCGGTGCGGATCACGCCCGCCGCGTCGGCGAACACGTTGGGCCGGCCCTCGAAGACGAAGCCCACCACGCCCAGCGGGGCGGTGACCTGGGCGACCGTCCAGCCCTCGTGCCGCACCTCGTCGAGGGTGCGGCTCCGGCCGGCCTCGGCGTCGCGCCAGGCCCTGAGGCCCGCCACCATGTCGGCGCGCATGGCTTCGCTCACCGCCAGGCGGGTGGTCGAGCGGCCGCGGGCGCGGGCGCTCTCGACGTCCGTCTCGTTGGCGGCGCGGATGGCGGCCCAGGGCTCGTCCGCCTCGAGCCGCGCCGCGAAGGCCTCGAAGAAGGCGGTGATCTGCTCGTCGCTCACCTGGCCCAGCGCCTCGAAGGCGGCGGCGGCGCGCCCCACCGCACGGGCGGCGATGGCCTGGACGGCCTGCGGGATCAGCAGCAGGTCGCCCGTCTCCTGCACGACCAGCAGGCGGTCGCCGTCGCGGAACCTGGCCGCAAGCTCAGGGGACACCCGCGCGACCTTGTCGCCGCCGTAGACGATCGGCATGCCGGCGGCGAGCGCGCTCAGGCGCTCCACACCGCGGCTCTCTCGGGCGCTGGCGTCGTCCATGGCTGAAGCTGATAGCACCTTCCCTCCCCTCTTGGGGAGGGTGGCCCGGAGCGAAGCGACGGGACGGGTGGGGGAGTCTTGGCCCTGCAGGGCGCTGGACGTTTAGCGTCTCGCAGGCGCGACACTCCTCCACCCCCGGTCGGCTGCGCCGACTCGGCCCTCCCCTGAAGGGGAGGGAAAGTCAGTCCACCGCTTCGCGGGCCGCCGCCAGCGCTAGGTCGTCGGCGTGGATGAGCGGGCCGGAGGTGTAGCCGAGCTCGGCTTCGATGGCGTCGGACTTCAGGCCGCAGATGCGCGATGCGTCCTCGGAGTCGTAGCGGACCAGGCCCCGGCCGATCTCGGCGCCGGCCTCGTCCACCACCACCACGGCGTCGCCCTTGTCGAAGCGGCCCTCGGCCCGGCGCACGCCGGCGGCCAGCAGGCTCTTGCCGGTGCGCAGCGCCCGGGCCGCGCCGGCGTCCACCCACAGCGTGCCCGCAGGGGCCAGGGAGCCGGCGATCCAGGCCTTGTAGGCCGCGCCTGCGCTGGTGGCGGGCTCGATCACCGTGGCCCGCTCGCCAGCCTCGACGGCGGCCAGCGGTGCGGGCCGGTCGCCCAGGGTGATCACGGTGGCGCAGCCGGCCGACTGGGCGATGCGGGCGGCGGCGAGCTTGGTGGCCATGCCGCCGGTGCCGACGCCGGCCGCGGCGTTCGCCCCGCCGGCCATGGCCTCGATCTCGGCCGTCAGGGCGGCGATGCGCGGCAGGTGGCGGGCGGCCGGATCGCGCCGCGGGTCGGCGGTGTAGAGGCCGTCCACGTCGGAGAGCAGCACCAGGACGTCGGCGCCGATCATCTGGGCGACGCGCGCGGCCAGCCGGTCGTTGTCGCCGTAGCGGATCTCCTCGGTGACGACGGTGTCGTTCTCGTTGACCACCGGCACGACGCCCAGCGCCAGCAGGGTCTCGACCGTGGCCCGGGCGTTCAGCCAGCGACGGCGAACCTCGGTGTCGTCCCGGGTGAGCAGCACCTGGGCCGCGCCGACGCCGTGCGGCTCCAGCGCCTCCTCCCAGGCCCGCATCAGCGCCGACTGGCCGGCGGCGGCGGCGGCCTGCTTCTCCGGCAGGGTGAGGGCCTTGCGCTTCAGGCCCAGGCGCCGGCGCCCCAGCGCCACCGCCCCGGAGGAGACCACCAGCACCTGCTGGCCCCGGCCGCGCAGCCGGGCGAGGTCCGCGGCGAAAGCCTGCAGCCAGCCGCGGTGGGCCGCGCCGTCCTCGCCGACCAGCAGCGAGGAGCCGACCTTGATCACCAGCCGGCGGGCCGAGGAAAGGTCGCTCAAGGCCGCCACTCCTGGGCGGGCGGGGCGGCGTCTGTCTCGTCCTCGTCGTCGACGATCTCGCCGCGGCGGCGGCGGACCAGGGCGTAGGCCTCCCGCAGCAGCTCGCGCACGCCCTCGCCGGAGACGCCGGACACCAGCCGGGGCTCGCTTCCCGACACCTCGGCCAGCTCGGCGGCCCGGGCGGCGCGGGTCTCCTCGTCCAGGGCGTCGATCTTGTTGAGCGCCAGGATCTCGGGCTTGTCCTCCAGCCCCTCGCCGTAGGCGGCCAGCTCGGTGCGGATGATCCGCCAGGCCTCGCCGATGTTCTCCTGCGTGCCGTCCACCAGGTGGATCAGCACGGCGGTGCGCTCCACGTGGCCGAGGAAGCGGGTGCCGATGCCGGCGCCCTCGGAGGCGCCCTCGATCAGGCCCGGGATGTCGGCCAGCACGAACCGCTCGCCTTCCGAGAGGTCGACCACGCCGAGGTTGGGCGAAAGGGTGGTGAAGGGATAGTCGGCGATCTTCGGCTTGGCGGCCGAGGCGGCCGCCAGGAAGGTCGACTTGCCGGCGTTCGGCAGGCCGACCAGGCCGACATCGGCGATCAGCTTCAGCCGAAGCCAGATGGCCTTCTCCTCGCCCTCCTGGCCGGGATTGGCGTGGCGGGGGGCCTGGTTGACCGGCCCCTTGAAGTGGGTGTTGCCGAAGCCGCCGTTGCCGCCTCTGGCCAGCAGGATGCGCTTGCCGGCCACGTCCAGGTCGGCGATCAGGTTCTTGTCCTCGTCCAGCACCTCGGTGCCGACGGGCACCTTCAGCACCACGTCCTCGCCGTTGGCGCCGTGGCGGTTGCGGCCCATGCCGTGGACGCCGGTGCCGGCCTTGAAGTGCTGCTGATAGCGGTAGTCGATGAGGGTGTTCAGGCCTTCGACGGCCTCGACCCAGACGTCGCCGCCCTTGCCGCCGTCGCCGCCGTCCGGGCCGCCGTACTCGATATACTTCTCGCGCCGGAACGAGACCGCCCCGCCGCCGCCGTTGCCGGAGCGGACGTAGACCTTGACCTGGTCGAGGAATTTCATCGGACTTCAGCGTCTCTGCGGCGCAGGCGGGGTTCGGCCAGTTTGACGCTCGCCGCCGCCAGGATGGTCTTCAGAACGCTTCCGATCAGGAAGGGCGCCACGCCGCCGGCCCAGGCGGCCTGCGGACCCACGAGGGTGGAGAGCCAGGCGAAGCCCGCCGCGAGGATCAGCGCGTGGCCGAGCAGGAAGGCGGCGCCGAGCCTCAGCCAGGACCGGCCGCGGCGGCGCTCGCAAAGCCAGCCGACGAGCACCGCCGCGACCAGGAACCCTGCCAGGTAGCCGCCGGTCGGCCCGGCGAAGCGGGCCAGGCCGGCATCGCCGCCGGCGAGGAAGGGCAGGCCCACCGCCGCCTGCGCCAGCCAGGCGAAGGTGATCTCGCCGGCCAGCCGCGCGCCGGCGAGCCCGGCGATCAGCAGCACCGCATAGGTCTGCATCGTCATCGGCACCGGATACATCGGCGCCTCGATCCACGACGAGGCGGCCAGCAGCCAGCTGCCGACCAGCACCACGCCGACCCGCCAGGCGATCGGCCGGCCGTCGAGCAGGGTGGCGATGGGGGCGGCGGTGGTCATGGATCAGTTTCTCCAGGTCGGCCCGACTTAACAGCCTCGTATTGCCCCGTCATCCCGGACGGCCGAACGGCCGAACGGCCGATCCGGGACCCAGTGGGCGCTCGCGCGCAGCCGCTGGGTCCCGGCTCTCGCTGCGCTCGGCCGGGATGACGGGGAGGTTAGGCCAGCCACACCATCCAGCGGACGGGCGCCGCCTCGCCGCGGGCCTTGGAGACCTTCGGCTCCACGTCGCCGGTGTAGAGGAAGCCGGACTTGATGAGCACCTGCCCCGAAGCCGGGTTGTCGGCGTAGTGGCAGGCCAGGACCAGCTTCTTGCGCCAGTCGCCCCTCGCCCAGCCCAGCGCCGCCCGCACCGCCTCGGTGGCCAGGCCCCGGCCCCAGAATGGCCGGCCGAGCCAGTAGCCGATCTCGGTGCGCGCGAACGGGCCCGGCGTGAAGCTCAGGACGCCGATCGGCGCATCCTCGTGCTCCAGGACGAAGGTGGCGTGGTCGGCCGGATCGCCCGCGCAGGCCTTCTCGTAGAAGGCTTCGGCGTCGGCCGCGGTGTAGGGGTAGGGCATCGAGCCCGTCATCTTCACCACGTCGTAGTCGTTGGCCAGTTCCGCCAGGCGCGGCAGGTCGCCGGGGCGCACGCCCCGCAGCCGCAGTCTGGGACTTTCGACGTGTGGCGATAGGGCCAGGCACGACATGGTCTTCCTCCTGGGGCGGCCTCGTTGCGGGCCGCCAAAAGCAAAGCGGGGAGCCCGGCGACCCGGACTCCCCGCTTGAAGCCTGTCCGGTCCGCCTGATCCTGAAGTCGGGCGGAACCGGTATGGAGGGTTCCGCCTAGCTGGCCTCTTCCACGGCCGGCGCCACCATCACGTAGGTGCGGTCGTCGCGCTTGGTGACGAACTTCACCGACCCGTTGGCGGTCGCGAAAAGGGTGTGGTCGCGGCCGATGCCGACGTTCTCGCCCGGCCAGAACTTGGTGCCGCGCTGACGCACGATGATGTTGCCGGCGAGCACAGCTTCGCCGCCGAACTTCTTCACGCCGAGACGGCGGCCCGCGGAGTCGCGCCCGTTGCGCGAGGAGCCGCCAGATTTCTTGTGAGCCATTGCGCTCTCCTAAACTCTGATCGGACGCCTTACTCGGCGTCCTTGTCCTTCTTGGCCGCGGCCTTCTTCGGCGCAGCCTTCTTGGTCTCTTCGCCTTCGGCCTTCGCCGCCTTCGGCGCGGCGGCCTTCTTCGGCGCGGCCTTCTTGGCTTCGGTCTCGACCGGGGCGTTCACCTCGGCGGAGGCCATCGCTTCCTGGACCTCGGCGGACGCGGCGACGGTTTCGGCGTCGGCGGCGGCCGGAGCGGCCTTGGCGCGGGTCTTCTTCGGCGCAGCTTCCGCGGCGGCCGGGGCCGGAGCGGCGGCGGCTTCGGCGGTCAGGCCGGGGATCTTCAGGTTCCGGGCGCGGGCGTCGAGCACGGCCTTCGGCGTCAGGTCGACCTTGCCGTCCCACTTGGCGGACTTGCCGTCGCCTTCGATGGCGGTGACGCGCAGAACGCTTTCCAGCTGGCGGTGGCCGCGGGTGCGGCGGTAGCCCTGGCGGCGGATCTTCTTGAAGATCTTCACCTTCTCGCCCTTGCGGGTCTCGATCAGGGTCGCCGACACGGTGGCGCCGGACACCACCGGCGCACCGACGGTGATCGCATCGCCCTCGCCGAGCATGAGGACTTCGCCGAAGGCGACGTTCGCACCGGGTTCACCGTCGAGCTTCTCGACCACGAGAAGGTCGCCGGGCTGGACCCGATACTGTTTGCCGCCGGTCTTGATCACCGCGTACATTGGAAAAGCCTGCTGTCGCAAAAAGGATTGCGCCCGCGAGAGGCCCGCGGGCGAGAGCGGCGGACTTATACTGAGGACGGGTCCCGAGTCAACGCGAACGCCCCCGAATCCTACCTCCCGCCGCTTCGCGGGGGAGGTAGGAGCGTGGGTCAGGCCCCCCGCACCTCGATCGTCAGGTGCGTGAGCCCCGGCAGGCCGGCGAGCCGGGCGCGGTAGGCCTCGGCGGGGCGGGGATCGTCGGCGGCGATGACCACGATCGCGGCGTGGTGGTCGGGGCCGAGCTGCCACAGGTGCAGGTCGAGGATGCGCTCGCCCTCGGCGGCTAGGCGGCTGCGGATCTCGGCGGCGAGCGTGGGGCTCGGGTTGACGTCCAGCAGTACGCCGCTGGCCTGGCGGACCAGCGAGAGGGCGAAGTGGGCGACGAGGGCCGCGCCGGCCAGGCCCGCCAGCGGGTCGGCCCAGCTCCAGCCCAGCGCCCGGCCCGCCAGCAGGCCGGCGATCGCCAGGCCCGAGACGATGGCGTCGGCCGACAGGTGCAGGTGCACGGCCGAGAGGTTGAGGTCCCGGTCGCGCGGGTGCGCATGACCGGCGGGCTTGAGGATCAGCATGCAGACGATGCTGAGCACCAGGCCGGCCGCGGCCAGCCACAGCGCCTCGGTGTAGGCGACCTCCTCGGGGACGATTAGCCGCTCGACGCTCTCGGCGGCGATCAGCAGGGCGGTGAAGGCCAGCACCACCGCGTTGGCGAAGCCGGCCAGGTAGCCCAGCTTGCCGGTGCCGAAGCTGAAGCGCGGGTCGGACGCGTAGCGCCGCGCGAGGCGGTAGGCGAGAGCGGCGACCAGCAGGGCCGCCACGTGGGCCGCGTTGTGCAGGCCCCCGGCGATCAGCGCCATGGAGTTGAACATCAGCCCGCCGACGATCTGGGCGGCCAGGGCGACCACGGTGATGCCGGCGACGATCCACGTCCGCCGCTCGTTCCGGCGGTGGTCGGCGCCCAGATAGACGCGGTCCTCGCGGAAGGCGTCGAGGCTCTCTTCGGGCGCAATACGAGCCGGGGCGGGGGAGGTGGCTGTCAAAGGGGGCTCGTCGGCTGGCCGGAGGGCGCGGGTGTTATTGTATAACACTTGTGGCGGGTCAAGGCGCGGTTGTCAGCTTCGCCGACCGGTGATTTCGTGCCGCCCCCAACGGGAGGCGCGCGTGAAGCGTAAGATCGAGCTCATCCTCAACGGCGAAACACGATCGGTGGAGGCGGAGGAGACCGCCTCGCTGCTGGACGTCCTGCGCAGCGACCTGGGCGTCAGCGGGGCCCGCTACGGCTGCGGCCTGGGCCAATGCGGCGCCTGCGCCGTGCTGGTCGACGGCAAGGAGGAGGCCGCCTGTCTGCTGGCCGTCGAGGCCGCGGAGGGGAAGGCGGTGACGACCTCCGAGGGGCTGGGCTCGCCGGAGCGGCCGCACCCGCTGCAGGCCGCCTTCCTGGAGCTGCAGGCGGGCCAGTGCGGCTACTGCCTCTCGGGCATCCTGGTCGGCGCCAAGGCGCTGCTGGATCGCAACCCGGACCCGAGCCGGGCGGAGATCGCCCAGGCGCTGGACTGGCACCTGTGCCGCTGCGGCGTCCACAACCGGGTGATGGACGCGGTCGCCCTGGCGGCCCGGCGCATGCGCGAAGGAGCGGCGGCATGATCCCGGCCACCCTGCAGGCCAACCCAGAGCTGGACCGCTGGGTCCGTTTCGAGCCGCACGGCTTCGCCCGCATCGCCTTCGGCAAGGTGGAGTACGGCCAGGGCACGGTGACTGCGCTGGCCCAGATCGCCGCCGAGGAGCTGGATCTGCCGCTCTCCATGGTGCGGGTGGTCAACGCCGCCACCGGGGCGGTGCCGGACGAGGGCATGACCGTCGGCTCGATGTCGGTGGAGAGCTCGGGCGCCTCGGTCCGCGCCGCCTGCGCCGAGGTGCGGGCCCTGTTCGTCGCCAAGGCCGCCGAGCGGCTGGGCTGCCTGCCCGGAGAGATCGACATCCGCGACGGCATCTTCCTGGTGAACGACCTGCCCACCGGCGAGGATTACTGGACGCTCGCCCCGCACGTGGACCTGGCCCGACCGGCCACCGGCGAGGCGCGCTGGAAGAGCCCCGACCGGCACCGGCTGGTGGGCCAAAGCCAGCCCCGCCTCGACCTGCCCGCCAAGCTCTACGGCGAGGCCTTCCTGCACGACATCCGCCTGCCGGGCATGGTCCACGCCCGGGTGCTGCGCCAGCCGGGGCCGAAGGCCAGGCTCGCCCACCTGGACGAGGCCGCAATCCGCCAGGCGGCGGGCGGCGAGGTGGAGATCCTGCGCGACGCCTCGTTCGTGGCCTTCATCTCCGCGCGCGAGTCCGTCGCAGCCAAGGCGCTCGTCGCGGCGGAGGCGAACGTGGCCTGGGAGGACGCGCGGGCCCTGTCGCCGGCGCTGACCGAGCCCGCCTCGCTGAAGACCCTGCCGCACACCGACCATCCGGCCGGCGCCGAGCCGCCGGAGGGCTCGAACCGGCGCCGCCACACGGCGACCTACGGCAAGCCCTACATCGCCCACGGCTCCATGGGCCCGTCCTGCGGCCTGGCGCGGTTCGAGGACGGCAAGCTGACCGTCTGGACGCACGGCCAGGGCGTCTACCCCCTGCGCCAGATGCTGGCGCGGATCAGCGGGCTGGAGCCCGAGAAGATCGAGGTGATCCACGCCCAGGGCGCCGGCTGCTACGGCCACAACGGCTCGGACGATGCGGCGGTGGACGCGGCGGTCATCGCCCTGCGCCGGCCGGGCGCGCCGGTGCGGGTGCAGTGGCGGCGCGAGGACGAGTTCGGCTGGTCGCCGGTGGGCACGGCCATGCACATCGAGCTCGCCGCCGAGCTCGACCCCTCCGGGCGGCTGGTGGACTACACCGCCGAGATCTGGAGCGGACCGCACGTGGGCCGCGGCCGAAGCCTGGCCGAGGCGGCCCTGCCGGAGAACCCGAACGCCGCCCCGCCGCCGGCCCCGCCCGCGCCGCCGCCGGGCGCGCCCAGGTTCTCCGGCGGCCTGCTGAACGCCATCCCGTCCTACGATATCCCGACGACCCGCACGCTCGAGCACCTGGTGGTCCCGACGCCGGTGCGCACCTCGTCGCTCCGCGGGCTGGGCGGGCCGATCAACACCTTCGCCGGCGAGAGCTTCGTCGACGAGCTGGCCGAGATCGCCGGCCAGGACCCGCTGGCCTATCGCCTCTCCATGCTGGTCGACCCGCGGGGGCGGGCGGTGGTGGAGAAGGTCGCCGACATGGCAGACTGGGGCCGGCGCTGGGCCGCGGGGACCGGCCGCGGGCTGGGCCTGGCCTACGACCGCCACCGCGACCGGGCCGGCTACGTCGCCGCGGTGGTCGAGGTGGAAGTCGAGGCCGAGGTGCGGCTGGTGAAGATGTGGTGCGCCGCCGACGCCGGCCTGATCATCAACCCCGACGGCGCCCGCAACCAGATCGAGGGCGGCATGATCATGGCCGCCAGCTGGGTGCTGAAGGAACAGGTGCGCCTGGGCGGGACGGGGATCGCCACCACCACCTGGGACGACTACCCGATCCTGCGCTTCTCCGAGGTCCCGCCGGTGGAGATCGCGCTGATCAATACCAAGGACCCCCGCCCCTTCGGCATCGGCGAGCTCAGCCAGGGCCCGACCATGGGCGCCCTCTCCAACGCCGTCGCCCACGCGCTCGGGACCCGCATCCGCGAGCTGCCGTTCACGCGGGAGAAGGTGGCGGCGGCGTTGCTCTCCTGACCTCTCCCTCCGCCCGGCGGGGGGAGAGGGTTGGGTGAGGGGGGACTCTCCGCAGCGCAGATGTCCGTTGCTTCGCGCCGGGCGCGGCCTTTCGGCCGCGCGCCCCACACCCAACCCTCTCCCCGCGAGCGGGGAGAGGTCTATGAACGAGCGCTCCGACCCACTAGATGTCCGCCATGACCGACAAGACCCCCGTCACCGTGCTCACCGGCTACCTCGGCGCCGGCAAGACCACCCTGCTGAACCGCATCCTCTCGGAGGACCACGGCAAGAAGTACGCCGTGATCGTCAACGAGTTCGGGGAAGTCGGGATCGACAACGACCTCATCGTCGGCGCCGACGAAGAGGTGTTCGAGATGAACAACGGCTGCGTCTGCTGCACGGTGCGCGGCGACCTGATCCGCGTGGTCTCGGGCCTGATGAAGCGCAAGGGCAAGTTCGACGCGATCATCGTCGAGACCACGGGCCTGGCGGACCCCGGCCCGGTGGCCCAGACCTTCTTCGTTGACGACGACGTGCGGGCCAAGGCCGAGCTGGACTCGGTCACGACGGTGGTCGACGCCAAGCACCTGCCGCTGCGGCTCGCCGACTCCAAGGAGGCGGTGGAGCAGATCGCCTTCGCCGACCAGATCATCCTCAATAAGACCGACCTCGTCTCCGAGGACGAGTTGCGCAACGTCGAGGCCCAGATCCGCCGGCTCAATCCGCTGGCGCCGATCCACCGGGCCCAGCGCTCCAACGTGCCGCTGGACGCGGTGCTGGGCCGCCACGGGTTCGATCTGGCCCGGATCACCGAGCTCCAGCCGGACTTCGCCAACCCCGCGCATGGCGAGCCGGGTCACGTGCACGACGAGCACTGCGACCACGATCACCACGATCACGATCATCACCACCACGATCATGACCATCACGCCCACGACCACGCGGCCGAGGCGGGGATCCGCGGGATCTCGCTGACGCTCGATCGGCCGATCAACGCCAACAAGGTGACGACCTGGCTGAACGATGTGCTGCAGGCGCAAGGGCCGGACATCCTGCGCGCCAAGGGCATCCTCGACATCGCTGGCGAGGACCGGCGGCTGGTCTTCCAGGCCGTGCACATGATCCTGGAAGGCGACTTCCAGCGCGAATGGCGCGAGGGCGACAAGCGCTTCTCCCGCCTGGTGTTCATCGGCCGCAACCTGGACGAGGACGCGCTGCGTAAGGGCTTCGAGGCCTGCGCGGCGTAAATATAGACCTCTCCCCCCGCCTTGCGGGGGGAGAGGGTTGGGTGAGGGGGGCTTCGGAGCGCGCGCTCGGCGCCGGCCGGATTCGCCCCTGCCGCCGCGCCTCCCTCACCCAACCCTCTCCCTCCGGATGCGGAGGGAGAGGTCACAAAGAAAAGGCCCGCCAGGTCTCCCCGGCGGGCCTTCTGATTTCCGGCTGATCCGAAGCGCCTAGAGCTCTTCGTTGATCAGGGCGACCTGGTAGTAGCCGCCTTCCTGCAGGAGGTTCATCACGGCCATGAAGTCGCCGTAGCGGACCGTCCGGTCGGCGCGGATGTAGACGCGCTCTTCGGTGGGGTTCGGCTTGTTGATGATGCGGGCCAGGTCCGCGGTCAGGCTGTTGATGGCCGTCGCCTGCTCGCCGATGTAGAGGCCGCCGCCCTGCTGGATGTTGATCAGCGTCGGCTCCTCCACCTTCGCGCCCGGAGGCGGCGGAATGGCGGGCGGCAGGTCGAGCTTGATCGACACCGTGG
This sequence comes from Phenylobacterium terrae, assembly GCF_042681205.1. Lineage (NCBI taxonomy): Bacteria > Pseudomonadati > Pseudomonadota > Alphaproteobacteria > Caulobacterales > Caulobacteraceae > Phenylobacterium > Phenylobacterium terrae. Next base: position 1,288,195 of record NZ_JBHUEY010000001.1, on the reverse strand, counting down.
CGGCCGGGACGGCCACCATGAAGATGATGAGGAGCACCAGCATCACGTCCACGAACGGCGTGACGTTGATGTCGCTGTTTTGGCCCAGGTCGAACTTACCGCCCCCGGAGCCGCCCAGCTTCGCACCCATTGAAACGTCCTTCCCTTGAGGCGGATTACGGCGCCGCCACTCGTCGCGTGACCCATCGCAAGGTGTTTCGCGCTTGTAAAGCCCCAACGCGCCCAGAGGCTTGCGGAGCCGCGTCCAAAGCCTCTGGGCAAGCCGGAATGCGGCGTCTAGAGGGCAGGCTCATGAACCAGCAGTATGACGCCTACGTCACCGCCGCCCTCTTCGACCGCACCGGCAAGGCCGCCTTCGCGCTCGGCGACGGGACGGTGCGGTTCGAGACCGGAGAGAGCATCGAGGCGCACGACGGCGCCGCGCTGGGCGCCTGCCTTCATCCGAGCGGCCAGGGCGTGCTGACCGGCGGCGACGACGGGCGGGTCGTCTGGTCGCGGCCCACGGCCGCCGAGGAAGTCGCCGCGCTCAAGGGCAAGTGGATCGACTCGGTCGCCGCCAGCGCCGAGTCCGGCCTGATCGCCTTCTGCGCCGGCCGCGAGCTGCACGTGCGCGATGTGAAGGACGCCGCCTTCGCCCGGACCTTCCAGCACGAGAAGTCGGTGGCCGACGTCGCCTTCGACCCCAAGGGGCGGCGGATCGCGGCGGCCACCTACGGCGGCGTCTGGCTCTGGTACGCCCGCATCGCCGAGCAGAAGCCGGCGGTGCTCTCCTGGGCCGGCAGCCACGTGGCCATCGCCTGGAGCCCGGACGGCAAGTTCCTGATCAGCGCCATGCAGGAGAACCAGCTGCACGGCTGGCGGGTGGCCGACGAGAAGAACATGCGGATGGGCGGCTATCCGGCCAAGGTGAAGAGCCTGGCCTTCCTGTCCAAGGGCCAGCTGATGGCCACCTCCGGGGCCAACGGCGCGGTGGTCTGGCCGTTCGCCGGCTCCACCGGGCCCATGGGCAAGCAGGCGGCCGAGGTCGGCTTCGACGAATCCGCCATGGTGGTCCGCGTGGCGGCCCAGCCGAGCGGCCCCTGGCTCGCCGCCGGCCTCGACGACGGCCGGGTCTGGGCCAGCGACCTGAAGAGCGCCCGCCACGACGTCATCAAGGCCGAGAAGGGCCCACCGATCACCGCGCTCGCCATGACCCCCGACGCTAGGCGCCTCGCCTGGGGCGACGAGGAGGGCGGGGCGGGGGTGGTGGATATCGAACCCTAAGACCTCTCCCCCCGACCGGCGGGGGGAGAGGGTTGGGTGAGGGGGGACTTTCCGCCTGCACCTGTTTCCGTCGCTTCGCGCCGGGCGCGGCTGCGCCGCGCGCCCTCACCCAACCCTCTCCCGCAAGCGGGAGAGGTCTATGGCTCCTCCGCCTCACTCCACCTCAGCGGCGGCGCCTGCGCATGCAGCCGCTCCAGCGCCTCGCGGACCTCCTCCATGAAGGCGTCCTTGTCGCCGGCCCAGCGGAGCGGCGGGCCCACGTGCACCGAGCAGTTCAGCGGCACGGGCACGCTCTCGCCCTTGGGCAGGACGCGGCCGGCGCCGGCGATCCAGGCGGGGATAACCGGCGCTTCGGGGAAGGCGGCGGCCAGGCGCGCGACGCCGGTCTTCAGCGGCTGCAGCCGGTCGGAAGCGTCGCCGCGGGTGCCTTCCGGGTAGATCAGCACGATGTCGCCCTGGTCCAGGGCCTCGCGGGCCGGGGCCAGCACGTCGGTCCCGGCGCCGGCCTTCTTCCGCTCCACCGGCACGATGCCGATCACGTGGCGGGAGAACCAGCCGATCACCGGGTTGGCCAGGAAGTAGTCGGCCGCCGCGGCGGGGCGGACGCGCGCCAGCGCCCTGGCCGGGAAGATGGACAGCATCAGCAGGGTGTCGACGTGGCTGTTGTGGTTGGCGACGACGATCGCCGGCCCCTTGGTCGGCAGGTGCTCGCGCCCGTAGACGTCCGCCCCGGCGATGATCCGGGCCGCAGGCCGGGCGATGAGCACCAAGAGGAGGAGGCGCAGCCAGCCCATCAGTACGTCTGGAGGTGGAAGAAGGCGAGGAGGTGGAAGAACAGCGGGGCGGTGAACACCAGGCTGTCGGCCCGGTCCAGCACCCCGCCGTGGCCGGGGATGAAGGCCGAGGTGTCCTTCACCCCGATGTCCCGCTTGACGGCCGACATGGTCACGTCCCCCGCAAACCCCGCCAGCGGCAGGGTGATCGCCAGCGTCCACAGGCCTGCGCCCTCGAAGGGCGTCAGCTTCGGCCCCACCAGCACGATCAGGGCGGCGGTCAGGATCCACCCGCCGAGGAAGCCCTCCCAGGTCTTGTTGGGGCTGACCTTGGGGAGGATCTTGTGGCGGCCGAACAGCTTGCCGGCGACGTACTGGGCGACGTCGTTCCCCTCGGTGGCCAGCAGCAGCATGAAGACGAGGCCCGCAGGGCCGGCCTGCGGCGCATCCCACTCCGGCACGCGCATCAGCAGGGCGACGTAGCCGAGGTTGTAGACGCAGGTCACCACGGCGAAGTGGAAGACCGAGGCCCTGGGCAGATAGTCGTGGGTGTTGCCGATCATCGCCATCGCCGTCGGCACGGCCATGAAGACGTAGACCGGCACGAACACCAGGTAGAACATGTAGATGTCGGCCGCCACGAAGGCGTAGTTCACCGGGATGGTCAGGTAGGCCGCCAGGATCAGCAGCCGGTCCTCCCGCGGGGTGGGGGCCAGCGACAGGAACTCCTTCAGCGCCAGGAAGGAGACCAGGGCGAAGAGGGCGGTCATCACCGGCCAGCCGCCGAGCAGGCCGGCGGTCAGAAGCGCGGCCATCGCCCACCATGAGTTCACTCTGAGTTGAAGGTTCCGGTGGTCGCCACCGGGCCTCAACCTTGGCAGTATGGCGGCCATGACGGCCCCCAGCGTCAGGGCGGCGAGCACCCCCGCCAGGCCCCACAGCAGCGCCGGCGGCCTGTTCACCCAAAAGTCGGAGATCGCCTCGACCATGCCCGCAACGCCCCCGCGCGTGCCGCGAGGATGGAGCGTTCGCCCCGCAGCGCAAGGCCGCGCCGCCTCCGGAGCCGCAAGCTGAGCCCAATGAGCGCCGACCTGGCCAACCGCCGCCCGCTGAAGTCGCGCGACACGGGCCCCGCCCGGGCCGCCGCCGCCGCCCTGGCGCGCGCCGGCGTCTCGCCGGACGCGGTCTCCGCCGCCGCGGTGGTGTTCGCCGCCGCCGGGGGCGGGCTCCTGGCCGCTTCGGGCGTGCTCGCCGACGTGTCGAGGATCGGCGCGCTGATCGGCGCGGCGGCCTGCATCCAGCTGCGGCTGATCTGCAACCTGCTGGACGGGATGGTGGCGGTCGAACATGGCCGCGGCGGTCCGGCCGGGCCGATCTGGAACGAGCTGCCGGACCGCATCGCCGACGGGCTGTTCCTGGTCGGCGCAGGCTACGGCGCGGCGCTCTCGGGCGTCGCCTGGGGCGAGCCCGCCGGCTGGGCCGCGGCCGTCTTCGCCGTGCTGACCGCCTACGTCCGCGAGCTCGGCCGCGCCCTCGGCCAGCCGGCGGACTTCTCCGGTCCCATGGCCAAGTCGCACCGGATGGCGCTGCTGACCCTTGCCGCCCTCATCGCCGCCGCCGAACCGCTCTGGGGCTGGCGGGGGCAGACCTTCGCCATCGCCTGCGCCCTCGTCGCCGCCGGCGCGGCCCTCACCGCCGCCCGCCGAACTTTGCGTCTCGCCCGCGGTTTGGGCGCCAACCCCGACAGGACCCCATGAGAAGCATCGCCTTCGCCATAGCCTACTGGGCGATCACCATCGTCCACGTCCTCGCCGCCGCCGCCGCCGCCCTCGCCCCCGGGCGCGGCGCCGTGCGGCGGGTCAGCAACCGCTACGCCAGGCGCATGGTCTGGGCCATGCGGGTGTTCGCCGGCATCCGGCTGGAGGTGCGCGGCCGCGAGCGGCTGCCGCAGGGCGCCTTCATCATCGCCGCCAAGCACCAGTCCTGGGGCGACGGCTTCTGCGCCTACTCCCAGTTCGAGGACCTGGCCTTCGTCACCGGCAACCACCTGGAGCGGTTCCCGCTGCTCAAGGGCGTGCTCGCCAAGCTCGGCGCCATCGTGGTCGACAACTGCGGCGGGCCCGAAGCGCGCCGGGCGCTCGCCGCCTCCGCCGCCGAGGCCCACAAGGAAGGCCGCAAGATCCTCATCTACCCGGAAGGCCACCTGGCCCCCGTCGGCCAGCGCTACCGCTACCGCACCGGCGTCTTCCACATGGCCCGCGACTTCCAGATGCCCGTCGTCCCCGTCGCCACCAACCTCGGCCTCTTCTGGCCCCAGCAGAAGTTCGAGAAGCGCCCCGGGACCGCGGTCCTCGAGTTCCTCGAGCCCATCCCCGCCGGCCTGCCGCGCGGCGAGTTCATGGCCCGGCTGGAGGAAGCGGTGGAGTCGCGCACCGCCGAGCTCGTCGCCGAAGCCACCGGCCAGCCGGTGACGCCCTCGGTGCTGGCGATCCCCGAAGCCGAACAGGCCCAGGCCGCCGCCGCCGAGGCGAAGGCGAGCGCCTGAGCCCTCTGACCTCTCCCCCCGCTCGGCGGGGGGAGAGGGTTGGGTGAGGGGGGCGTCGCCGCCTTCACCGGTTCTTGGGATGGTCCTGCCGCCGGACCTCCCTCACCCTACCCTCTCCCTCCGCATGCGGAGGGAGAGGTCTTTCAGTCGTCGAACCCCCGCATCTGCCCCCACGCCTCGAACGGGTCGCGGCTGGCGAGGAGGGTGTTGATGGGGGCGTCAGGATCCCGGAAGCCCAGCGCCATCCCCGAGAAGACCATCAGCTCCTCGGGAAGGGAGAGGAACTGCGCGATCGTCTGCGGGTAGCGGGCCCAGTACTCCTGGGGGCAGGTGTCGAGGCCCTGCTCGAGCGCCAGCAGCATGACGTTCTGCATGTACATGCCCAGGTCCGCCCACTGCGGCGGGCCGAGCTTGCGGTCGAGGCAGAAGAAGATCCCCACCGGGGCGCCGAAGAAGGTCCCGTTCTTCGCCAGCTGGCGCAGCCTGGCGGGCTTGTCCTCTCGCGCGATGCCGATGGTGGCGTAGAGGTCCTCGCCATTCTGGAACCTGCGGGTGCGGAACGGCTCCCACAGGTTGGGCGGATAGACGTCGTACTCGGGCGTCTCGCCGAACGGGTTGGCGGCGACCTGGGCCTTGAAGGCCTCGAGCGGCTCGCCGGCCAGGGCGTAGACCCGCCAGGGCTGCAGGTTGCCGCCGGAGGGCGCCTTGGCCGCCGCCTGCAGGATCTGGCGCACCACCGCGCCCGGCACCGGGTCGGGCCTGAAGGCGCGGATCGAGACGCGGCGGGCGATCGCTTCGGAGACGTTCACGCGTGGGACCTTTGGCTCGCTTGCCGGGAGGGGCGAGCCTCGCTAGCACCGGACCTCAAGGTCAAGGCAAGGACATCGTCTCCAAGTGGCACGCAGCTCCCGCCCGGGCCCGATCGGCCGGCTGTTCCGGCTCCTGGTGACGCTGGTGGTCGTCTTCGGGATCGCAGGTCCGGTGCTGGCGGTGGCCGCCTACCGCTTCGTGCCGCCGCCGCTGACCTACCTGATGGTCCAGCGCGCCTTCGAGGGCCGCGGCTTCTCCCGCGACTGGGTGCCCCTGGAGGAGATCAATCCGCGGCTGGTGCGGGCGGTGATCGCCGCCGAGGACGCCCGCTTCTGCGAGCACCGCGGCTTCGACGTCGAGGCGATCCAGAAGGCCCTGGAGAACAATCAGCGCCAGCCGAACCGCATCCGCGGCGGCTCGACCATCAGCCAGCAGACGGCCAAGAACGTCTTCCTGTGGCCGCAGCGCGACTGGGTGCGCAAGGGGCTGGAGGCCTACTTCACGGTCCTCATCGAGCTCGGCTGGGGCAAGCGGCGGATCATGGAGGTCTACCTGAACTCCATCGAATGGGGGCCGGGGATCTATGGGGCCGAAGCGGCGGCGCGGAAGTACTTCGGCGTCTCGGCGAAGGACCTGAGCGCCAATCAGGCCGCCCGCATGGCCGCGGTGCTGCCCAACCCGCTGGAGTGGCGCGCCGACCGGCCGGGCCCCTACGTGCGCCGCCGCTCGGGCAGCATCACCGCCAACGCCGGCATCGTCCGCCGCGCGGGCTCGGCCGCCTGCGTGCTGGACACCGCCGCGGCCGCCGCGCCGGAGGAGAAGCCCGCCCCTGGCAAGCGCCGCCAGCTGGTCATAGAGAAGGCGCCGGAAATCATCCCCGAGCTGCCGCCCGAGGCCCCGGCCCTGGTCCCCGATCCGCCGCCCGCCGCCGAGCCGCCTCCCGAGCCGGCGGTCGAGCCGCCGCCGGTGCTGGACATCCCACCGCCCGAACCGGCGCCGGACGCGCCGCCGCTCTGATGCGCCTTCCTTTCCTGCGAAGCGGGAGAGGGGCCGGCGAACGCCGGCTGAAGAGCGGTGGGGGAGAGGGAAAGCCACAGACACCGAGGCGGGCTCGTGCGTTGATGAAGCGGGGCGGTCGGGCCGCGCTTGCGGCTCGCCCTCTCCACCACGCGCTCTGCGGCGCGTGGTCCCCCTCTCCCATGAATGGGAGAGGAAGATCGGTTAAGCCTTGCCTTGAGGCGCAAAGTTGCGCCAGATCGCGGGTATCCCGTGAACACATGCCCTGGAGGAGGCCATCATGCGCGTCGGCGTGCCCCGCGAGATCAAGCCCGGCGAACACCGCGTCGGCCTGACGCCCACCGCCGTCCGCGAGTACGTGGCCCGCGGGCACGAGGTGCTGGTGGAGGCCGGCGCCGGGCTCGGCGCAGGATATGCGGACGAAGCCTACCAGCGGGCGGGGGCGCAGATCGCGCCGGACGCCGCGGCGGTGTTCGCCGGGGTCCAGCTGATCGTGAAGGTCAAGGAGCCGCAGCCGGAGGAGTGGGCCAGGCTCACGCCGGACCACATCCTCTTCACCTACCTGCACCTGGCGCCGGACCCGCGCCAGGCGCAGGGCCTGCTGGACAGCGGCTGCGCCGCCATCGCCTACGAGACGGTGACCGACGCGGCCGGCGGCCTGCCGCTGCTGGCGCCGATGTCCGAGGTGGCGGGGCGGATCGCGGTGTTCTCGGCCGGCGAGACCCTGCTCAAGCACAACGGCGGCATGGGCCTGCTGCTCTCCGGCGTGCCGGGCGTGCCGCCGGCCCGGATCTGCGTGCTCGGCGGCGGCGTCGTGGGCATGAACGCGGCGCGCATGGCCGCGGGCCTGGGCGCCGAGGTGGTGGTTCTAGAGCGTTCGATCCCGCGCATGCGGGTGCTGGACGACATGTTCCTGGGCCGGATCCTGACCCGCTACTCGACCCTGGACGCGGTGGAGGAGGAGGTGCTGAAGGCCGACGTGGTGATCGGCGCCGTGCTGACCGCCGGGGCCGCCGCGCCCAAGCTGGTCCGCCGCGAGCACCTGTCGCGGATGAAGCGCGGCTCGGTGCTGGTGGACGTCTCCATCGACCAGGGCGGCTGCTTCGAGACCAGCCGGCCCACCACCCATGCCGATCCGACCTACGTCGTGGACGGGGTCGTGCACTACTGCGTGGCCAACATGCCGGGGGCGGCGCCGCGCACCTCCTCCGACGCCCTGGTGCACGCGACCCTGTCCTTCGGCCTGGACCTGGCCGACCGGGGCCTCGACGCGCTGATCCGCGACAGGCACCTGGCCAAGGGGCTCAACGTGCTGAAGGGCGAGGTCACCCACCCGGCCGTCGCCGGCGCGCTCGACAAGCCGTTCGTCGATCCCTTCGGCGTCTGGGCCTAGAGCCTGTTCCAGGCGGGGCCGCTCACACTCGCGCCTAACGCGCTCTAGCGGTCGAACCAGCCGAGCCAGTCGCCGACGACGGACCTGAGGCGGTTCTTCTCGAGCACATAGATCCGCTCGCGTCCCCGCTTGACCACCGACACGAGGCCCGCGTCGCGCAGCACCTTCAGATGCCTGCTTGTGGTCGCCCAGGTGCAGCCAAATCGCTCGGCGATGTCGCCGGCGGTCATCTCGCCGCCCCGGAAGTGCAGCGTGAGCAGGATCTGGCGGCGCGAGGCGTGCGCGACGGCGCCGAACACCTGCTCGGCGGACGCCACCTCCGCGGCTGGATCAGGCGGCGTGGGGGTCGAACGGTCGGAAATGCGGGAACTCCATGGGCGGCCGACCCTCGCGCGATTCCGTCAGTCCGCCCATCGGCTCCCACACCGACATGACCGCAGGCGTCTCGTGGGCGAGGCGCGCGGACTCGGCGCCGGCCCAGCTGAAGATCTCGACGAAGGTGACACCCTTTTCGTCATGCGGGTCCGGGCCGGGCGCGGATTCGAAGACCAGGGCCGGCTGATCGGTGGCCAGCCCGGCGTCCCGCAGGGTCGGCCAGTGGCGCCGCAGCAGGTCCAGGAAGGCGTCCCTCGCCCCAGCTTTCACCCGGTAGGTGCAGATGACGGTGTGCTCATTGAACGACATGGCGGTCTCCCTTGCTTCGACACTTAGCAAGTTAGCTAATTGTTGGAAAGCCCAGGGAGGAGGCGGGATTCCATTCCATGTCTGGGGGCCAGGCGGCCGGCTTCAGGCCTCGGTCACGTCGGGCGCTGACCGTCCCGTTTACGGCGCGCGCTGCGGGCGGAGTCGAAGCGCACCAGGTTGCCGCGCGACGGCTGGGCCAGGGTGGCGCTGACGGCCCGCGACAGCTCGTCGAGCTTGTAGGGCTTGTGCAGGATCGGGAATTCGTCGCCGAGCCCCTGGGTCGTCTGGCTGTAGCCGGTGGCCAGCAGCACAGGCAGGTCCGGGTGCTCGTCGCGCAGACGCCGCGCGAGCGCCAGGCCGTCCATCTCGCCGGCCATCACCACGTCCGTGAACACCAGGTCCGGGGCCTCGCCCTCGTGCAGGGCGGCGAGCGCGGCGGCGGTGTTGCCCACGACCCGGCAGCGGTGCCCGAGCTGCTCCAGCAGCGCGGCGGCGACCTCGGCCACCTCGGGATTGTCCTCCACCACCAGGATCTGCGCGCCGACCGCGGTCGCCGGCTCCTCCTGCTCGCCCTGGCCGCCCTCGGCCGGCGCGGCCTGGCTGCGCGGCAGGTAGAGGGTGATGGTCGTTCCGTGGCCGAGCTCGCTCGACACCGTCACCGTGCCGCCCGACTGCTTGGCGAAACCGTAGACCTGGGACAGCCCCAGGCCGGTTCCCTTGTCCACGTCCTTGGTCGTGAAGAACGGGTCGAAGATCTTGGGCAGGATGTCGGGCGGTATGCCCACCCCGGTGTCGCTCACCGAGATGGCGACGAAGTCGCCCTGGATGTCCTCGTGCTTGCCCGCCTCCAGGGTGGTGTTCTCGGCCACCAGAGTGAGGGCGCCGCCGGCGGGCATGGCGTCGCGGGCGTTCACCGCCAGGTTCAGGAGCGCGAGCTCCAGTTCGCCCGGGTCGACCTTCACCGGCCAGAGCGACGGGGGCAGGTCCACGCAGATCGAAAGCCGGCTCGGCAAGCCGGCGGAGATCAGCTCCTTGAGCGCTCCGGCGCGGTCGGACAGCGACACCGCCGTCGGCTGCAGGCGCTGCCGCCGCGAGAAGGCCAGGAGGTGGCGCGTCAGGTCCTCGCCCCGCCGGGCCGAGGCCTCGATCGCGTCCAGGGCCCGCAGGGCGCGGGGATCGTCCTGCAGCTTCTTGCGCAGCAGCTGGGCCTGTCCGGAGACCACCATCAGCAGGTTGTTGAAATCGTGGGCGACGCCGCCGGTGAGCTGGCCGAGCGCCTCCATCTTCTGGGCCTGGGCGAGCTGGTCGTGCGCCCGCCGCAGCTCCAGCTGGGCGTTGCGCTTCTCGGTGATGTCCCGGGTGATCTTGGCGAAGCCGATCAGCCGCCCGCTCTCGTCGCGGATCGCGTCGATCACCGCGCTGGCCCAGAACAGCGTGCCGTCCTTGCGCACCCGCCAGCCCTCGGACTCGTAGCGGCCCGTCTCCGCGGCGGTGCTGAGGGCGCGGAACGGCACTCCGGCCGCGCGGTCGGTCTCCGTGTAGAAGCGCGAGAAATGCTGGCCGACGATCTCGTCGGAGGTGTAGCCCTTGATGTGCTCGGCGCCCGCATTCCAGTTCGAAACGATGCCGTTCGGGTCGAGCATGTAGAGGGCGTAGTCCACCACCCCGCCCACCAGCAGCCGGAACTGCTGCTCGCTCTCCGCCAGCGCCTCCTGCGCCGCCTTCCGCTCGGAGATGTCGCGGGTGATCTTGGCGAAGCCGATGTGCCGGCCGTCCTCGTCGTAGATGGCGTCGATCACCACGCTCGCCCAAAACCGGCTGCCGTCCTTGCGCAGGCGCCAGCCCTCGGACTCGAAGCGGCCTTCCTTCAGCGCCGTATGCAGCGAGCGGGCGGGCAGGCCGGCCCGGCGGTCCTCCGGGGTGTGGAACATGCTGAAGTGGCGGCCGACGACATCGCCTGCGAGGTATCCCTTGATCCGCTCGGCGCCGCGGTTCCAGTTGGTGATCATGCCCTCCGGGTCGAGCATGTACATGGCGTAGTCGATCACGCCCTCGACCAGCAGGCGGAAGCGGCGCTCGCTTTCCATCAGCGCCTGTTGGGCCTCCCGCTGCTCCGTCAGGTCGCGGGTGACCTTGGCGAAGCCGATCAGCTCGCCGGCCTCGTCGCGGATCGCATGCAGGGCGGCCTGAGACCAGAACCGGCTGCCGTCCTTGCGGATGCGCCAGCCCTCGCTGACCGCCTTGCCGTGGTCGCGGGCCTCCGCCATCAGCCGCTCGGGCATTCCGCTCCGGCGATCCTCGAGTGAGAAGAAGCGGGAGAACGACTGGCCGATGATCTCGTCGGCCGAATAGCCCTTGATGCGGGCCGCGCCGGTGTTCCAGCTCGCGACCCGCCCCTCGGCGTCAAGCATGTAGATGGCGTACTCGGTGACCGAGTCCACCAGCAGCTGAAAACGCCGCTCGGGGTCCGTAATTCGGCTCATCGGTAAATCTTGACCCCTATCGGGCCTCCCGCGGCAAGCCGATTAGCCGGCGGGTGGACAAAATTAGCTTGGTTAAAGCCCGTGCGGGGCCGAATCACGGAATTGACTCCCGCGTCCGCGACGCCAATGGATTGTCGCGTTCGACGAAGGGAGGCCTCGTGACCCCAGCCGTACATCAGCTTCGTCCCCCCGGCGACCCGCCCGATGAAGACGGTATAACGGCTTCACCTTACGGCCAGTTCCCCCAGGAGCACGACGACCTCCCGTACAAGGTCGAGGTCTGGGACCCGACCGGGGAGGCCATTGAGTTGGTGGTGGCGATCAGCGTCAGCCCCGCCATCGGCTACGCCGCCTATTACGCAGCCACCCGCGAGTATCCCGGGCGGGCGATCACCCTGCGCCACAAGGGCTCGGTGATCAGCCGCTGGACCGGCCAGCCGCATTGAGGCGGGCGGCGGCGTCGTGATCGAAGGCAAGGACGAGGGCCGGGTGATCCCGCTGGAGGCCGCCGCCGGGACCTCCCGGCAGCTGCCGTATGCGGTCGAACTCTGGAACCTGCCGCGCACCGCCCCCGAGCGCGTGGTCGGCCGCGCCGCCAGCGCCGTCGTCGCGCGGGCGATATTCCTTGCGGCGCAGAGCGAGCATCTGGGCCGCAAGCTGGTGCTGCGCCGCGGAGCGCGGGTGCTGGCCGAGAGCGACTGAAGCAGGGCGTGCAGCAAGCCCGCCGCGAGCGAATGGGAGGATCGGATGTGTGACGACGATATCCATCAGGGGCTGGTGCACGATCCGTCGGTGTCGCGGCGGGCGTTCGGCCTGATGGGCGTGGCGGCCGCCGGCGCCGCCACCGCCGCCCGGGCGCAGGACAAGGTCGTCGAGAAGGACGTCTCGGTGAAGACGCCGGACGGGGAGGCGGACTCGGTCCTGTTCCATCCCGCGGGCCAGGGGACCTGGCCGGCGGTGTTGCTCTGGCCGGACATCCTGGGCCTTCGCCAGGTGTTCCGCGACATGGGCCGCCGGCTGGCCGCCGAGGGCTATGTCGTGCTGGTGGTGAACCCCTTCTACCGGGCCAAGAAGGCGCCGATCGTCGACGGGGCCTTCAACTTCGCCAACCCGGAGGACCGGGCCAAGATCGCCCCGCTGCGGGCGACGCTGACGCCGCCGAACGTCGACAAGGACGCCGTCGCCTATGTGGCCTTCCTCGACGCCCAGCCGCAGACGAACAAGAAGGCCAAGGTGGGCGTCCAGGGCTACTGCATGGGCGGGCCGCTGTCGTTCCGCACCGCCGCGGCGGTCCCGAACCGGATCGGGGCGGTGGCCAGCTTCCACGGCGGGGGCCTGCACACCGCCGAGGCGACCAGTCCCCACCTGCTGATCCCCAAGACCAACGCCGAGTACCTCGTTCTCGTCGCCGACAACGACGACAAGAAGGAGCCGGACGTGAAGGACAAGCTCAAGGCCGCCTTCGCCGAGGCCGGGCGGCCCGCCAAGGTCGAGGTCTACGCCGGCGCCGACCACGGTTGGACGGTGAAAGGCTCGCAGGTCTACAACGAACCCGCCGCCGAGAAGGCCTGGGCCGAGCTCCTGGCGCTCTACAAGCGGGCGCTGGGGTAGCCCCCTCCACCGCCTTCGGCGGTCCCCCTCCCCCAAGGGGGGAGGAGAATCGAGTGTGACGCCGCCGCTCTTCTCCTCCCCCTCTGGGGGAGGGGGACCACGCGTAGCGTGGTGGAGGGGGCCTTGCCACCTCCACCGTATCGGCGCATCTAGCGCCGCAGAGGCGGTTCCCCCGCAGGGGGGCCAAGAGGGAACGGGGTGAGGCGCTTCGCCGACTCCCCGGCTGTGCCCGCAACTGTAAGCGGCCAGGGCTTTGTCCGTCCGTCCCCAAGAGGGGCGGCGCCACTGGGAAACCGGGAAGGCGAGGGCGGGGTCCGTTACGAGCCGCGAGCCAGGAGACCTGCCGCCTTGTCGCTCGTCCGAGGCCCGGGACCAGGCCCACGGCGCGGCAAGGGCTTACCACCCTCCGTAGCAGCGACTTGAGCGCGGTTCGCCGCCGGCCGCTCGTCGCTGCTTGAGCCCGCCCGGCGGCGTAGGGCGGGACCAGACGGAGGTCCCATGCGACCCATCCTCTTCACCGCCGCCGCGCTTGCGGCGCTCTCCACCCACGCCTACGGCCAGACCCCGGTCTCGGAACTGGTCGTCACCGCCCCGCGCCTTGCGACCACCCCCGAGCTCGTCACCGGCCTGCGCACCATAGAGCGGGACGAGATCGAGGCCCGGCAGGCGACCTTCGCCGCCGATGTCCTCAACACCCTGCCGGGCGTGTCGGTGTTCCGGCGCGGCGTCGGCGGATTGGCCACGGTCCGGCTGCGCGGGGCCGAAGCGGACAAGACCCTGGTGCTGATCGACGGCGTGCCGGTGAACGATCCGGCCGACCCGTCCGGCGCCTTCGACTTCGGCGCCCTGCAGCTCGCCGACGTCGAGCGCGTCGAGCTGCTCTCCGGACCCCAGGGCTCGCTGTGGGGCTCGGACGCCATCGGCGGCGTGATCGCCTTCCACACCCGCGAGCTCGACGGCTGGGCCCTGGAGGCGGAGGCCGGCAGCTACGGCTCGGTGCGCGGCGCGCTTTCCGGCGGCCTCGCCGCCGACCGCTACGCCTTCGGGGGCTCGGTCGCGGGCTTCCGCACGGACGGCGTCTCGAAGGCGGCAGTGGGGACGGAGGACGACGCCTTCGAGACCGTCACCGCCTCGGCCCACGGGCGCGTGGACCTGACCGACGCGGTCCGCCTCGACGGGCGGCTCCGCTACACCTCCGCCGAGGTGGAGATCGACGGCTTCGCCCCGCCCGACTTCCGCCTCGCCGACACCGCGGCGATCAACAAGAGCCGGGCCTGGTCGGGCTTCGGGCGCGTGACGGCGGACGGCCCCTGGGGCTTCACCCACAAGCTCAGCCTCGGCCTCTCGGACCTGACCCGCACCGACGTCTCCGACTTCCCGTCCCGGTTCACGGCGGACCGCGAGGTCTGGCGCTGGACCGCCGAGCGGGGCGGCACGGAGGATCCCTGGGCGGTGGTGGCCGGCCTCGAGCGGCAGGAGATCGCCGCCGACCTGGACGGCCGCACGGGCGCCGACCTCTCCACCAGCGCCGCCTTCGCCGTGGGCCGGGCGCGGCTGGGCCCGGTCACCGCCACCGCCAGCCTGCGGCACGACGATCCGGACGCCTACCGGTCCAAGACGACGGGTCGCCTCTCGCTGGCGGCCGAGCTGGGCGCCGGCTTCGTCGCCACCGCCTCGGCCGGTCAGGGCTTCAAGACGCCGACGCTCAGCCAGCTGGTCTGCGACTTCTGCTTCCCGGCGGGTCCGGCGCTGGACCTCAAGCCCGAGACCGCCGAGGGTTATGACCTGCGCCTCGGCTGGCGCTCGGACGACGGCGCCTGGTCAGCGGCGCTCACCGGCTATCGGCTGACGGTGAAGGACCAGATCGCCTACGTGGCGGGGCGCTACGTCAACATCGCCCGCACCCGCTCCGAGGGCCTGGAGGCCGAGGCGACCGGACGTCTGACCGACCAGCTCTCGCTGCGCCTGGCCTATGCGCACACGGATGCGATCGACATGACGACCGACGCCAGCCTGTTGCGCGTGCCCGACCACTCCGGCTCGGCCAGCCTGTTCTGGGACGGTGATCGGCTCTCCGGCGCCCTCACCGTCCGCGGCGAGTCCAGCCAGGCGGACACCGACGTGGACGGCTTCTCCCGCATCCGCCGCAAGGGTTTCGTCGTCGCCGACCTCGCCGGCGCCTGGAAGCTGACCGACCGCGTCAGCCTGACCGGTCGGATCGAGAACCTCGCCGACACCCGCTACCAGGAGGCCTACGGCTACCGCGAGCCCGGGCGGAGCGTGTTCGTGGGGGTCAGGGTCAGCGACTGATCTTCCCAGTTCCTCCCCTGCGAAGCGGGGGAGGGGGACCGCTCGCCGAAGCCGGCGCCAGCCGGCTGGAGAGCGAGTGGGGGAGGGGGCGAGCCGCCCGCGCGGCGAAAGGGGAAGTGCGGGTTGGAGCGAGCCACAGCGCCGCGCTCGTGGCTTTCCCTTTCCACCACCCGCTCTTCAGCCGGCCTTGCCGGCTTCGGCGGGCGGTCCCCCTTTCCCATGAATGGGAAAGGAAAGAACCTTACGCCGCCCACCTGGCGATATCCTGGCGGCCCTGCAGGAGGTCCAGGACGTCGGCCATGGTGAAGGCCGGGTCGGCGGCGTGGAGGGCGCCGTAGACGGCTTCGGCGAAGGCGAGGTCCGCGCGCGTCTTGATGCGCCAATCGAGGGCCGAGAGATCGCGGGCGGCGTGCAGGTGGGCGTGGCCGTAGCGGTCGGGCCGGGCGCGCAGCTGGGCCATGGGCGAGACGGCGGCGGCGGTGGCGGGGTCCACGAGCCGCGCGGAGTCCCAGAGCGCGGCGGCGGCGGCGACCTCCACCTCCAGGCCCTTGGGAAAGGTCCGCTGCACGCGGTTGGAGGTGTAGGCCGCGCCGCTGGCGCGGGCCTTGCGCACCGCCGCGTCGATGATCCCCGGATCGACGAAGGGGGAGTCGCCCTTCAGCCGCAAGACGCCGGTCACCGGGCTGGCGGCGTCCACGCAGCTCATGAAGCGATCGGTGAGGTTGGCGGCCGACCCGCGGTGCACCGCCTGGCCGCGCGAGACCAGGAAGCTCGCCAGCACGTCGTCGGCGGGCTCGTCGCTGGTGGCGACCACGACCCTGTCGATGCTGCGCGCCTGGCGGATGCGCTCGAGCTGTCGCCAGACCATCGGCTCGCCGCGCAGCGGGGCCATCGCCTTGCCGGGAAGGCGCAGCGTGGTCATCCGGACCTGCAGAATAGCGAGCATCATCGGCTGGGGCTCCAAAGGCGCCCCGCCGGGAGGGGAGAGGCTGGGTTTACGCCGCCGCCCACGACCGGGAGTCGATCACCGACGGATCGTCCAGGGCCATGTCGTCCCAGTCGAGGTCGGGGGGCGGGCTGGACGCGGCGGCGATCACGGCGCTCAGCTCGGCGGGAGAGGTGACGCCCACCAGCACGGCGGACGCCTCGGGACGCGACAGTGCGAAGCCCAGGGCCGCCTGCAGCGGGTCGGACCGCCCCTCGGCGATCAGCCGGCGGGCTCTCGAGATGCGGGCGGCGGCGCCCTTCAGCTGCGAGGGCACCCGGTCGGGCGGCAGGAAGAGAAGGCCGTTCAGGAAGATGGAGCGCAGGTGGACCTCGATGCCGAGGCCGGCGATCTCGGCCAGGGCCCCGTTCACCAGCAGCCGCTGGTCCAGCAGGCTGGCCGGCGCCTGCACCACGTCGGGGCGGAAGCGGCGGGCCAGACCCACGGGGTCGTCGGAGGCGAAGACGGTGAAGCCGATCTTCTTGCAGATCCCTTGGTCCTTCAGGCGCAGCAGCCGGGTCCACAGGGCCAGGCCGTTGTCGCCGAACAGGTCCGAGGCGGTGGGCACCAGCACGGTGTCGCAGCTCTCGATCCCCAGGCGGCGCAGGCTGGCGACCAGCTCGCGCTCGACCACGTCCGGGCCCTTGTCGGCGCGCACGGTGGACACCGCCACGCGGAACGGCACCGGGCGAGGCATCAGCTGGCCCAGCGTGGCCTCGTTCTGGGGCGCGCGCGTGCCGATATCGAGCACGCCGAGGCGCGCGCGGGCGGCGATCTGCAGGATGTCCTTCACCTGCTCGGCGGGCGAGCGGCCGCGCAGCCCGGGACCGTCTTCCAGCGGGAACTGGGCGGTGCCGATGCCGAGCTTTGCGAGAGGAGAATTCATCGGTTGGCCGTCGCCCGTAGTAACTAAGGGGTTGCGGGCCCAACTTGGCTGAAAGGGATAAAGAACCCGTATCTGAAGCCTGAATCGGAAGTTAAGTCGCACCATGTTCGCCGAACTGCCCGAGTGGCCGACCTTCGGATTGGCCGAGGACGTGCGCCCTGTGCTCGCCCAGGCGCAAGCCGCTGGAAAGACGCTGGTCCTGGCCACGCTGGTCGCCCTGGAGGGCGGCGGGCCGCGGCCCGTGGGCACCCAGATGGTGTTCGCCGAGGGGCTGGTGGCCGGCTACTTCTCCGGCGGCTGCGTGGAGGGCGACATCGCCGGCCACGCCGCCCAGTGCATGGCCGACGGCGAGCCGCGGCGGCTGGTCTACGGCGAGGGCAGCCCCTGGCCGGACATCCGCCTGCTGTGCGGCGCGCGCATCGAGGTCTTCCTTGAGCGGGTGGCGGCGGACGATGCCGCCCTGGCCGAGCTGTTGCGGCTGACGGCGGCGCGGGCGCCGGCCCTGTGGGTCAGCGACGGCCGGCGCCGGGCCTGCGGTCCGCCGGGCGAGGTCCCGATGTGGAAAGAGGCGATCACGCGGCCCTACGAGCCGGTCCCGCGCCTCGTGGTGGTCGGCTGGGACCCGACGGCCCTGGCCATCGCCGCCCTGGGCGCCCAGTCCGGGTTCGAGACCACCCTGGTCCGGCCGAAGGGGCCCGAGGCGCCGCCGCCGCTGGCCGGCGTCGGCTACCTGCGCGGCGAGCCGGGCGAGGCCCTGGCCAGCATCGTTCCGGACGCCTGGACGGCGGTGGCCGTGGCGACCCACGACCTGGAGACCGATCAGGCGGCCCTGCGCGCGGCCCTCCCCTCGGACGCCGGCTACGTCGGCCTCTTGGGCGCGCGGGCGCGGCTGCCGGAGCGGCTGTCACGGCTGCGCGCCGCCGGGGTGCCGGAGAGCGCCATCGCGCGGCTGCACGCGCCCATCGGCCTGGATCTCGGCGGGGCCAAGGCGCCCTGGGAGGTGGCGGTGTCGGTGATCGGCGAGATCACCGCCCTGCGCTATGCGCGGGCCAGCGGCAGCACTTCCACCAGCCCGCCCGCCTCGACGGCCGGCGCGCCGACCGGCCGGCGCAGCAGCGCGTCGGCCTGAGCGAAGACGCTGACCAGGGACGAGTCCTGGTCGCGATAGGCAAGGGCGCGCAGTTCCCCGGCCTCGTGCGAGAGCCTGGCCCGCATCCAGTGCTCGCGCGTCCCGTTCGCGGCCAGCGGCTGGGCGGCGCGGGCGGCGACGATCGGCAGGGCCGCGTCCGCGCCCTGGAACGCGGCCAGGATCGGGCGGAGGAACAGCTCGGCGCAGACGAAGGCCGAGGCCGGGTTGCCGGGCAGGCCGAGGAAGCGGCGGCCGTCGCCCAGGGTCCCGAAGAAGGTCGGCTTGCCGGGGCGGACGGCGATGCTCTCCACGACCGGCGCAAAGCCGAGCGCCGTGGCCGCCGCCCGGACCAGGTCGTGGTCGCCCACCGAGGCGCCGCCGACGGTCACCACCAGGTCCGCGTCGGCGCCGCGGATCGCCGCGATCACCGCCTCCAACTCGTCGCGGACCGGGCGGTGGCGGCTCACCTGGCCGCCCCAGGCCGCCACCATCACCGCCAGGGCCGGCGCGCCGGAGTCGTAGATCTGGAAGGGGCCGGGCTCGGCCGGCGCCTCGACGATCTCCTCGCCGGTCGACAGGACCGCGACGCGAGGCCGGCGGGCGACCGGCACCTCCGCACGCCCCGCCGAGGCGGCCAGCGACAGGCGCCAGGGATCGAGCCGCACGCCCCTCGACAGCAGCGCCGCGCCCACTTGGAAATCCCCGCCGCGGGGGCGGACGTTCGACCCGGCCTCCGCCGCAGGGACCTTCACGACCTCGCCGTCGCGGGTCGCATCCTCCTGGATCACCACCGCGTCGGCGCCCGCCGGAACCGCCGCCCCGGTGAAGATCCGCACCGTTTCGCCAGGGCCGAGCGCGCCTTCGTAGCCGTGCCCCGCCGCGCTCTCGCCGACGATCTTCAGCGTTCCGGGGGTGTCGGCGGCGCGGACGGCCCAGCCGTCCATGGCCGAGGCGTCGAACGGCGGCTGGTCGCGGCGGGCGGCGACGTCCTCGGCCAGCACCCGGCCGGCGGCCTCCGCCAGGCGAACAGTCTCGGCAGGCAGCGGCGAAACCTGCGCCAGCATCCGGGCGCGGGCGTCGTCGACGGCGAGCAGCTTCATTCGGCGCGCCAGTCGCCCGAGGCGCCGCCGGACTTCTCCACCAGGCGCACGGCCTCGATGGTCATGCCCTTCTCGGCCGCCTTCAGCATGTCGTAGATCGTCAGGCACGCCACCGAGACGGCGGTCAGGGCCTCCATCTCCACGCCGGTCTGGCCGGTGGTGCGCACGCGGGCGGCGACGGCGAGGCCCTCCTCCACCGGCTCGACGCGCACCTCCACCTGGCTGATCGGAAGGGGGTGGCAGAGCGGGATCAGCTCGCTGGTCTTCTTCGCGGCCATGATGCCGGCGATCTCGGCCACGGCGCGCACGTCGCCCTTCTTGGCCTCGCCGGAGACGGCCAGCGCCTTGGTCTCGGGCTTCATGCGGACCAGGCCCGCGGCGGCGGCGACGCGGGTGGTGTGGGCCTTGTGCGAGACGTCGACCATCACCGGCCGGCCGCTCTCGTCCATGTGGGTCAGGCGGCTCATTCTTCCAGCAGCCGGGGCATCAGCTCGACCATGTTGCAGGGGCCGTGGCGGGAATCGAGCTGGGGCGCGATCACCTTGTCCCAGCCGTCCTTCACCGCCCCGTTGGAGCCGGGCAGGCAGAAGACGAACACGCCGTCGACGATGCCGGCGCAGGCCCGCGACTGCAGCGTGGAGAGCCCCACCGACTGATAGCTGACCAGGTGGAAGACCACCGAGAAGCCGTCCAGCTCCTTGTCGAACAGCGGACGGATCGCCTCCACGGTCACGTCGCGGCCGGTGATGCCGGTGCCGCCGGTGGTGACGATGGCGTCGATGGTGCGCGAGGCGGCCCAGGCCTTCACCTGCTCGCGGATCAGGGTGATGTCGTCGCGCACGATGGCCCGCTCGGCCAGCTCGTGGCCGGCGCCGGTCACCCGCTCGCCCAGCAGCTTGCCGGAGGTGTCGGTGGCCTCGTCGCGGGTGTCGGAGACGGTCAGCACGGCGATGCGGACCGGCTTGAAGGGCCGGCTCTCGTCGATCCTGCCGCCGGGGAGGAGGGCGTTCATGGGGTCTCCTGTTCCGCGTCCCACCGGGCCGCGTCCGCATAGTCCTCGGGCCGCGGCTCGATCCAGCGGGCGCCTGCGGGGCCATGCTCCTTCTTCCAGAAGGGGGCTCTGCTCTTCAAGTAGTCCATGAGGAAGTCGCAGGCCTCGAAGGCCTCGCGTCGGTGCCCGGAGGCGGTCGCCACGAAGACGATCGGCTCGCCAGGCGCGATCTGGCCCACGCGGTGGACGATGAGCAGGTCGTCGAGGCGCCAGCGCCGGCGGGCCTCGTCGGCGATCTTGCCGATCTCGGCTTCCGTGAAGCCGGGATAGGCCTCCAGCTCCAGGATCCTCGTCTCGCCCTGCTCGGCGCGGGCGATGCCGGTGAAGGTCGCCACCGCGCCGGTCTCGGAGCGGCCCTTCGCGAAGCGGGTCAGCAGGGCGCCCGGCTCGAACGGCTCGGACTGAAGGGCGATCATCCGCCGCTCATCGGCGGCAGGAAGGCGACCTCGGAGCGGGCCGAGAGCTGCGCATCGCCGCGCACGATCTGCTGGTCCAGCGCCACCTGCACGCCCTTGCCGGACAGCGCTTCCCCCAGGCGGGCGTCCTCGGCCGCCAGCCGCTGCTTCAGCTCGGCGATGGAGGCGGGCGGCGGGTCGAGGTCGCGCTCGCGCCAGCCGGCGAGGTCGCGAAGGGGGCCGAACAGCAGGACGCGGGCCACGGCTCAGCCTCCGGTGGTCGACATGTGCCGGGCGACAGCCGGCGCGGCCGCGCGGCCGATCTGGAAGTCGTGGCCCTTGGGCTTGGCGTCGACGGCCAGGCGGATCGCCTCGATCAGGTCCGCATCGCTGCCGCCGGCCCGCAGCACGGCGCGCAGGTCCGAGGCGTCCTCGCGGCCGAGGCAGGTGTGCAGGGTGCCGGTGCAGGTCAGCCGCACCCGATTGCAGCTTTCACAGAAGTTGTGGCTCAGCGGGGTGATGAAGCCGAGGCGGCCGCCGGTCTCGGCGATGCGGACGTAGCGGGCCGGTCCGCCGGTGTTGAGCGGGATGTCCTCCAGCGTCCAGAAGCTCTCCAGCTCGCGGCGGACGTCGCGCAGGGACAGGTACTGGTCGGTGCGGTCGGCCTCGATCTCGCCCAGCGGCATGGTCTCGATGAGGGTGGCGTCCAGGCCGCGGCCGTGCGCCCAGGCGATCAGGTCGGGCAGCTCGGCGGCGTTGTCGTCCTTCAGGGCGACGGCGTTGATCTTCACGGCAAGGCCGGCCGCCTGGGCCGCGTCGATGCCGGCCAGAACCTTGGCGACGTCGCCGCCGCGGGTCAGGCGGCGGAAGAGGTCGGGCTTGAGGGTGTCGAGCGAGACGTTGATCCGCTTGACGCCGAACCGGGCGAGGTCGGCGGCGAATTCGGTCAGGCGCGTGCCGTTGGTGGTGAGGGTCAGCTCCTGAAGCGCCCCGCTCTTCAGGTGCCGGGAGAGGTTCTCCACCAGGGTCATGAAGCCCTTGCGGACCAGCGGCTCGCCGCCAGAGAGGCGCAGCTTCTTCACGCCCAGGGCCACGAAGGCCGAGGCGATGCGGTCCAGCTCCTCGAGGGTGAGCACTTCGGCCTTCGGCAGGAAGGTCATGTGCTCGGCCATGCAGTAGACGCAGCGCAGGTCGCAGCGGTCCGTGACCGACACGCGCAGATAGGTCACCGTCCGGCCGAAGGCGTCGACCAGGGGTTTGGCTTGCGCGGGCGAGGCGTCGTAGGGCGTCATGCTGCAGAACAACATAAGGGGGAACGCAGGTTGGCGACAGGGGCGGGCGGGCCGCAGGGCCTGGAGGCGGTGGTGCTTGCCGCCGGAACAGGCAGCCGGTTCGGCGGCGGCAAGCTGCTCGCGCCCTTTCGCGACGGCGTCCTGCTGGACGGCGCCCTGGCTGCGGCCTTCGCCGCGCCGGCGCGGAATGTGTGGGTCGTCACCGGCGCCGACGCCGCGGCGGTGGGATCCGCCGCCCGCGCCTTCGCCGATCGGATCGGCCAGGCCGAACGCCTGCGCCTCGTCCACGCCTCGGATCACGCCGAAGGCATGGGGGCCTCGCTCCGCACCGCCGTCGCCGCCCTGCCGCAGGACGCCGCCGGCGCCTTCGTCTTCCTCGGCGACATGCCCCGCGTGCCGGCGGCGGTCCTGCCCGCCCTCGCGCAGGCCCTTGCCGCAGGCGCCCCCGCCGCCGCTCCGATCTGGCGGGGCCGCAGAGGCAACCCTGTGCTTCTAGGCCGCGTGCTGTTCCCGCAGCTCCTCACCCTCACCGGCGACCAGGGCGCGCGGGCCGTGCTCCAGGCCCTGGGCGACCGCCTCGCCCTCGTCGAAGCCCCCGACGACGGCGTCCTGTTCGACGTGGATGAGCGGGGGGACCTCTCCCGCTAACTCCTTCTCGTCATCGCCGGACTTGTCCCGGCGACCCAGCCCGTTGCGGCTGGACGATCCTCATCAGGATGGGTGGCCGGCATGAAGCCGGCCATGACGGGAGTTTGAGATCACCCGCAGGCGGCGAAGAAGCGCTTCAGGAGCTGCGGCGGGACGGGGTCGGGGGCGATGACCTCGTCGTAGACCTCGACGCGCAGCTGGCCGGAGCTCTGGAACGCCGCCCAGATCGGCGCATCGAGCGGGATGCGGGCGCGCACGTCCGACCCGTGGGCGGAGGAATGCTGGTAGGCGTCCACCTCCACCGCCTCCCGCGCCGCGCCGGAGCGGACGGCGGCGTAGCCGCTCCAGGGCTCGAGGACGCCGGTCTTGTTGCGCCAGGTCCCGTCCTCGGTCTGGTCGACGCCGTGTGTGGTGTCGGCCCACAGGGACAGGCGGAGAAAGTCCTCGCCCTGCACGCATTCGAGGGTGATCAGGTCGTCCTCGGCGTCCGGCGTGGCGAAGGTGAGCATCGCCTCGCCGCGCTCCACGAGCAGGCCCCATTGCCGCTCCTGGGCCGAGGCCGCGCCGGCGACAAGCAGGGCGGCCGCGGCCAGCAGGGCCGCCCTCACGCCTTGACCATCGGCAAGCTGAGCTGCGGCTGGCCGGTGGCCGCGAGGATGGCGTTGGCGACCGCCGGGCCGATCGGCGGGGTGCCGGGCTCGCCGACGCCGGTGGGCGGGGCGCCGGCCGCCTGGGGCAGGATGTACGTCTCCACAGTCGGCGCCTCGGAATTGCGCAGCACGCGGTAGCCGTCGAAGTTGGTCTGCTCGACCCTGCCGTCCTTCAGGGTGATCTGGCCGTAGAGCACGGCCGACAGGCCGTAGCAGACGCCGCCCTCCACCTGCGAAGCGACCTGGTTGGGCGAGATGGCCGTGCCGCAGTCGATGGCCGCGACGATGCGGCCGACCTTCGGCGCCCCGTCGGTGACCTGCACCTCCGCCACTTCCGCCACCACCGAGCCGAAGGATTCGTGCACGGCGAGGCCGCGGCTGACGCCGGCCGGCGCGGGATTCGTCCAACCGGCCTTTTCGGCGGCCAGGTTCAGCACCGCCAGGTGCCGGTTCGCGCCGGCTTTCGTCAGCAGCGCGCGGCGGTACTCCAGCGGGTCCTTGCCGGCCTTGCGGGCCAGCTGGTCGATGGTGTGCTCCATCACGTAGGCGGTGTGGGTGTGGCCCACCGAGCGCCACCAGAGCACCGGCACGCCCACGTCGGTGTGCAGCACCTGGGCGTCGACGTGCGGCGTGGCCTTCAGGTAGGGCGAGCCGCCGACACCCTCGACGGAGCTCTGGTCGACGCCTTTGGTCGGCATCGGCGAGCCCTTCATGATCGACTGGGTGACGATGCGGTGCGTCCAGCTGACCGGGAAGCCTTCCGCATCGGTCACGACCCGCACCCGGTGGTGGACCAGCGGCCGGTAGTGGCCGGCGGCCATGTCGTCTTCCCGGGTCCAGACCAGCTTCACCGGCCGGCCGTTCGTCTTCTTCGCCACATGCAGGCAGTCTGCGACGTAATCCGAGGAGAAGTTGGCCCGCCGGCCGAAGGAGCCGCCGGCGTAGACCGTCTCGATCTCGATCGAGCCCGGCAGGGCGGCCAGGATCTTGGCGGCGTTGAGCTGATCCAGGGTCGGCGCCTGGGAGCCGAAGGTCAGCTTGCGCTTGCCGTTCCCGATCTCGGCGACGCAGTTCATCGGCTCCATGGCCGCGTGCGCGAGGTAGGGGAAGTCGTAGGTCGCCTCCAGCACCTGGCCGCCGGCCGCAGGGGCGGTCCCGCGGGTCTCGAACGCCTCCCACTCGAGACCGTCCGGAACCGCCTCGCCGGCGGCGAGCTCGCGGTACTCGGCGAGCAGCTGGTCGGTCCCGCGGGTCTCGGCCTTCGCGTCGTCCCAGACGACCTTCAGCGCATCGCGACCCTGCTTGGCGGCCCAGGTGTTCTGCGCGACGACCGCCACCCCGGTGGGGATCTGGAAGACGTCCACCACGCCGGGAACCTTGCGGGCCTGGGCGGCGTCGAAGCTTGCGACCTTGGCCCCGAACCGCTCAGGGCGGGCGACCATGGCGATGAGCATGTTCGGCAGGCGCACGTCCTGGGTGAACGTCGCCTGGCCGGTGGCCTTGACCAGCGCGTCCTTGCGGCGGACCCGGTCGGTGCCCACCAGGGTGAAGGTCTTGGGGTCCTTCAGCGTCGGCGACTGCGGCGGGGTCACCTGGGCCGCGTCCGCCACCAGCTCGCCGAAGCCGGCGGACTTGCCGGACGCGGCGTGGCGCACCACTCCGTCGGCGACGGTGATCTCGCCGGCCGGGACGTTCCACTTCGCAGCCGCCGCCTGGACGAACATCGCCCGCGCGGCCGCGGCGGCGTTGCGCAGCGGCGTCCACGATGAGGCGATGGCGGTGGAGCCGCCGGTGAGCTGCAGCCCCAGCAGCGGGTTGCCGTAGAGCTTGGCGTTGGCCGGCGCCTGCTCGACGCGGACCTTGTCCCAGTCCGCGCCCAGCTCCTCGGCGACGATGGCGGCGATGCCGGCGTGGCTGCCCTGCCCGAACTCGATGTGCTTGTTCACGACCGTCACCGCCCCGTCGGCGGCGATCTTGATGAAGGGGCCGAAGGCGCCGGGCTTGACCTTGCTGCCGGCGCTCAGCGCATCGGCCGGCGAGCAGCCGACCAGCAGGGCGCCGCCGGTCAGGGTCGCGCCGATCAGGAAGCCGCGGCGGGTGGCGGAGACGGTGGAGGTCTTCATCGCGCCTCTCCTCACGCCTGGGCCTTGGCGGCCGGGGCCAGGCCCGCCGCGTCCTTGATGGCGGCGCGGACCCGCTGATAGGTGCCGCAGCGGCAGATGTTGCCGTCCATGGCCGCGTCGATGTCGGCGTCGGTCGGCTTGGGCGTGGTCGCGAGCAGCGCCACGGCCGACATGATCTGGCCCGACTGGCAGTAGCCGCACTGGGACACGTCGTGCTTCACCCAGGCCTGCTGCACCGGGTGCTGGCCGCCCAGGCCCTCCACCGTGGTCAGCTTCATCGCTCCGATCGCCGACAGCGGCGTCGAGCAGGCGCGGATCGGCTGGCCGTCGGCCAGCACCGTGCAGGCCCCGCAGAGGGCGACGCCGCAGCCGTACTTCGGGCCGGTCAGGCCCAGTTCATCTCGCAGCGCCCAAAGAACGGGGGTGTCCGGCGCGGCGGTCACCTGCACCTGTCGCCCGTTCACCTCAAGGGTCGTGGCCATCTTCGTCCTCCCCGGCGAAACATTGCCGCAACCTAACGGTGTTCAGAGGCGCCGTTAACCTGGGACTGACGGCGCCTGGGCTGTATGGACGCGCGCCAGGGTGCGACAGATTGGGAGAGACTTACGGATGCGGTCGGCGATCTTCGCCCTTTTGCTCGGCCTGACGGCCACCCCCGCGCTGGCGGCGGACGGCGCCCAGCTGTTCAACGCCCAGTGCAAGATGTGCCACCAGGCGGCCACCGGTCCGCTCGCGCCGACGCTCGCAGACGTCGCCGGCGCGAAGATCGCCTCCAAGCCCGGGTTCAACTACTCGCCGGCCCTGAAGGCCAAGAGCGCCCAGACCTGGACCGACGCCAACCTCGACGCCTACCTGGCGAACCCGACCGGCTTCGCGCCGGGGACCCGGATGATGGTCAAGGTGGCCAAGCCCGAGGATCGCCAGGCTCTCATCGGGTACATGAAGACGCTGAAATAGCGCCGCTAACTCGTCAGGGGCGGGCCCAGGGTCTATGATTCGGCCATGGACGCCTTCCCCGCCTATTTCCCGCTGGCTGGAAAGAAGGTGGTGATCGCCGGCTCGGGCGAGGCCGCCGAGGCCAAGGCGCGGCTGTTCGAAGGCTCTCCGGCGCGCGTCGTGCGGCTGGAAGGGCCGCCGGCGCTGAAGCCGCACGCCTACATCGGCGCGCGCCTGGTGTTCATCGCCTCCGACGACGACCTGTTCCTGGAGCAGGCGCTGAAGGCGGCCAAGTCCGCCGGGGCGCTGATCAACGTGCCGGACCATCCCGAATTCTGCGACTTCACCACGCCGGCGGTCATCGATCGGGGCGAGGTGGTGGCCGCCGTCGGCACCGGCGGCGCCTCGCCCATGCTGGCGACCCTGCTGCGCGGCGACATCGAGGCCCGGGTGCCGGAGGGCGCCGGCCGGGTCGCGGCCCTGTTCCGCCGGTTCCAGGACGAGGTGCGCACGGCGCTCCCCGAGCCGCACCAGCGGCGGGCCTTCCTGCGCGAGGCGCTGCTGGGGCCTGCGGCCGCGGCCGCCGCGGCCGGCGACATGGACGAGGCCGCCGCCCTGTTCCGCGAGGCGCTGGCCGAGGGGCCGAAGTCGCTCGGCCGGGTGGTCTACGTCGAGGGTCGGGGGCCGGCGGACCTGCTTACGCTGCGCGCCGCCCGCGCGCTCGCCGCCGCCGACGTGCTGGCGCCCGACGCGGCGGTGGACGCCGACGTGATGGCCCTGGCCCGCCGGGACGCGGAGCGGCTGACGCCCGCCCAGGCCCTCGCCGAGCGGCTCGCCGAGATCGCCGCGGAAGGCAAGCGGGTGGTGCGGATCCTCGCCGGCCCACCGGATCCGGACGAGCTGGGCGCGCTGAAGGCGTCCGGCGTGGAGGTCGAACTGCTGGCGGTGGCGGAGCCGCGGTGAACGGCCTGACGGGGGACGACCTGGGGGCCGTGGCGCTGTCGCTGCGCGTGGCGCTGGCCGCCACGCTGCTCAGCCTGCCGCTCGCCATCCTGGCCGCCGCCGCCCTGGCCCGCGGCCGGTTCGGCCGGCGTGTGGGGCTGGAGGCGCTGGTCACCCTGCCGCTGGTGCTGCCGCCGGTGGCGACCGGCTATGCCCTGTTGCTGCTGTTCGGCCGCCAGGGGCCGCTGGGGGCGGCCCTGGAGAAGATCGGGATCGTCTTCGCCTTCGACTGGACCGGGGCGGCGCTGGCCGCGGCGGTCATGGCCTTCCCGTTGATGGTGCGTCCGATCCGGTTGGCCATCGAGGCGATCGATGTGGAGGTGGACGAGTCGGCGCGGACGCTGGGCGCCTCGGCGGTCCAGCGCTTCTTCCGGGTGACCCTGCCGCTCGCCGCGCCGGGCGTGGCGGCCGGCGCCGTGCTCGGCTTCGCCAAGGCGGTCGGCGAGTTCGGCGCGACCATCACCTTCGTCGCCGCCATCCCCGGGGAGACCCTGACCCTGCCCTCGGCCATCTACGGCGCGGTCCAGACTCCGGGCGCGGAAGGCCGCGCCGCCGCCCTCTGCATCGTCGCTGCGGTCATCGCGGTGGCCGCCGTGGTGGTCTCGGAGTCCCTCGGCCGCATCGCCGCCCGCGCGGCGAGAGGGCCGGGGTAGCGCGCTCCGTTTTCTCTGCGATGGCCGGCTTCATGCCGGCCACCCATCCTGATGGGTCGCCGCCTGCGCAATGGGCCGGGTCGCCGGGACAAGCCCGGCGATGACGGAGTGCCCCTAATCGATCGACCGGCCCTTGGTCTCGGGCAGGAAGAACAGGGTGATGACGACGCTGATCGCCGTGAAGATGAACGGGTACCAGAGGCCGGAGTAGATATCCCCCGTCGCCGTCACGATGGCGAAGGCGCTGAAGGGGACGAAGCCGCCGACCCAGCCGGTGCCGATGTGGTAGGGCAGCGACAGGGCCGTGTAGCGGATGCGGGTCGGGAACAGCTCGACGAGGGTGGCGGCCATCGGCCCGTAGAGGGCCGTCGCGGCGATCACGAACACCATCAGGATGGCGAACACGCCGGCGATGTTGACCCGCTCCGGGTCGGCGGCGGCCGGGTAGCCGTTGGCGACCAGCGCGGCTTTGATGTCGGCCTCGACCTTGGCCTTGGCGGCCTTCAGCTGGTCGGGCGCCAGGGCCCGGCCCTCGACCGAGACCACCTCGGTGGTCCCGACCAGCACCCGGGCGGGCGAGCCCGGCAGGGCCTCGCGGTTCTCGTAGGAGACGCCGGCGTTGGCCAGGGTCGACTTGGCGATGTCGCAGGAGGAGACGAAGCTCGCCTTGCCGACCGGGTCGAACTGCAGTGAGCAGCTTTCGGGATCGGCGATCACCACCACGGGCCGGGCGGCCTGGGCCTCGGCGATCGCCGGATTGCCCATCTGCGCCAGCCCCTGGAAGGCCGGGAAGTAGGCGACCAGCGCCAGGGTCATGCCGAACCACATCACCCACTTGCGGCCGACCCGGTCCGACAACCAGGCGAAGAAGACGTAGAGCGGCGCGCTGACGATGGTGGCGGCGATCATCAGCCCGTTCACCGTCGCCGGGTCGATCTTGATGAACCGCTCCATGAACACCTGGACGTAGAAGAAGGCGGTGTACCAGACCGCGCCCTGGGCGCTCATGAAGGCGAACAGCGCCAGCAGCACGATCTTCAGGTTGCTCCACCTGCCGAACGCCTCGCGGAACGGCGCCTTGGTCTCCTCGCCGGCCGCCTTGAGCTTCTGGAAGGACGGGCTCTCGGAGAGCTTCAGCCGCATGAAGATCGAGATCGCCAGGAGGCCGGCCGAGACCAGGAAGGGGATGCGCCAGCCCCAGGCGGCGAAGGCCGCCTCGCCCAGGATGGTGCGGGTGACCAGGATCACCAGCAGGGCGCCCACCAGGCCGAAGGCGGCCGAGGTCTGGATCCAGCCGGTGAACTCGGCCCGCCGGTTCGGCGGCGCGTGCTCGGCGACGTAGATCGCCGCCCCGCCGTACTCCCCGCCCAGCGCCAGGCCCTGCAGGATGCGCAGGATGATCAGCAGGATCGGTCCGATCATCCCCGCCTGTTCGTAGGTCGGCAGCAGGCCGATGGCGAAGGTCGCCCCGCCCATCAGGGTGACGGTGATCAGGAAGGCGGCCTTGCGGCCGACCTTGTCGCCCATCCGACCGAACACCAGGGCGCCGAGCGGGCGGAAGGCGAAGCCCGCGCCGAACAGCGCCAGCGCCGCGACCAGCCCGGCCGTGTCGGTCAGGCCGGCGAAGAAGTTGCGCGAGATCAGCGAGGCGAGGGTGCCGAAGATGAAGAAGTCGTACCATTCGAAGGCGGTGCCGGCGGATGAGGCGACCACCACCGTCCGCATGGGCGTGGTCGCCTTCGGCTGCGCCCCTTCGGCGCCGACTGCTTCGGCCATTTCAACTCCCCCAAATCGTTGAAGATTGGTCTAGCACCGGCGCCGCGCGCTCGGAAATGGCTGTTCTGCGGCGCGGAACCGCGGCCGGGCGAGGCGCCTTCCTGTCCCGAAGAACGAGGACAGGCCATGCAAGACCATACCTACGGGATCAGCGAGATCGTCGGCTCGTCGGAGACCTCGATCGAGGACGCCATCCAGAAGGCCATCGCCAACGCATCCGAGAACCGCCGGAACATCCGCTGGTTCGAGGTCCTGGAGACCCGCGGCCACGTCGAGGGCGGCCGGGTGAAGCACTTCCAGGTCCACATCAAGCTCGGCTACACGCTCGAGGAGTAGGGCCATGCCCGACAACCGCAGCTTCGACGACGAGCCGCGTCCCGACCTACCGCCCAAGGACGCCGACCAGGCCCAGCCCGACGCCCCCGACGAAGCCAAGCTGAAGCGCCACGGCGACGACCTGCAATCGAGCGTCGACAGGGCCACGGGGGAGGAGCGGCGCTAGGTCAGGCGCGGCGCAGGCCCCCTCCACCACCCTTCGGGTGGTCCCCCTCCCCCAGAGCGGGAGGAGAATCGAGGCGGCGCCGACCACCTCTCCTCCCCCCTTGGGGGAGGGGGACCGCCGAAGGCGGTGGAGGGGGCCGCCCGCGTCTCCCCCTAGAACGCGTTCTCGCCGGTGATGGCGCGGCCCAGGATCAGGGCGTGGACGTCGTGCGCGCCCTCGTAGGTGTTGACGGTCTCCAGGTTCGCCGCGTGACGCATCACGTGGTACTCGCCGGAGATGCCGTTGCCGCCGTGGATGTCGCGGGCCTCACGGGCGATGGCCAGCGCCTTGCCGCAGTTGTTGCGCTTCATCAGGCTGATGGCCTCGGGCACCCAGGCGCCCTCGTCGATCAGCCGGCCGAGCGCCAGGGCGCCTTCGAAGCCGAGGGCGATCTCGGTCTGCATGTCGGCCAGCTTCTTCTGGATCAACTGGCGGGCGGCCAGGGGCTTGCCGAACACCTTGCGGGTGGCGACGTAGTCGCGGCTGGCGTGCAGGCAGAACTCGGCCGCGCCCATGGCCCCCCAGGCGATGCCGTAGCGGGCCTTGTTCAGGCACGAGAACGGCCCGCGCAGGCCCGAGACGTTCGGCAGGATGGCGTCCTCGCCGACCTTCACGTCCGACAGGGCGATCTCGCCGGTCACCGAGGCGCGCAGCGACAGCTTGTTCTGGATCTTCGGCGTCTCGAAGCCGGGCGTGCCGCGGTCCACCAGGAAGCCGCGGATCACCCCGTCCAGCTTGGCCCACACCAGCGCCACGTCGGCGATGGGCGAGTTGGTGATCCACATCTTGGAGCCGTTCAGCACGTAGCCGCCGTCGACCTTCTTGGCGACCGTGCGCATCGAGGCCGGGTCGGAGCCGCCGTCGGCCTCGGTCAGGCCGAAGCAGCCGACGATCTCGCCCTTGGCCATGCCGGGCAGGTATTTGCGCCGCTGCTCCTCCGAGCCGAACTCGTAGATCGGATACATGACCAGCGACGACTGCACGCTCATCGCCGAGCGGTAGCCGGAATCGATCGCCTCGATCTCGCGGGCGATCAGGCCGTAGGCGACGTGGTTCACGCCCGCCCCGCCGTACTGCTCCGGCAGCGTCGGGCCCAGAAAGCCGAGTCCGCCCATCTCGGTCATGATCTCGCGGTCGAACCGCTCCTCGGCGAAGGCCGACACGACGCGGGGCAGCAGCTTCTCGCGCGCATAGGCCCGGGCGGACTCCCAGACCATCCGCTCGTCCTCGGAGAGGCGCGAGGTCAGGTCGAGGGGGTCTTCCCAGCGGAAGGTCTTCTGGCTTTGGCCGGCGTCGAGAGCCATGGCGGATGCTCCTGATTTTTCAGGGCCGCTATGACACCGAATTAGGTCCCCGTGTAGACGCCTTTGCGCTTCTCGAGGAACGAGGCCCGGGATTCCTTGGCGTCGTTCACGGCCTTGCGGGCGAAGCCCAGGCCCACGTGCTCGTAGCGCAGGGCGTCGTCGATCTCCTTCTCCATGGAGTACTGCAGCACCCGCTTGGCGCTGCGGATGGCCAGCGGCGGCCACTGGGCCATCTCCTCGGCGTAGGCGACGGCCTCGTCGACCAGCCGCCCTTCCGGGACGATGCGGTTCAGCAGGCCGATCCGGTGCGCCTCCTCGGCGTCGACCGCGCGGCTGGTGAAGATCAGGTCGGCGGCGTGGGCGTAGCCGACGATCCTGGGCAGGAAGAAGCTCATCCCGCTGTCGGGCGAGAGGTTGCGCTCCACGAACACGGTCTTGAAGCGCGCGTTCTCCGAGCCGATCCGCACGTCGCAGGCCAGCGCCATGCTCATCCCCGCCCCGGCGGCGACGCCGTTGATCGCCCCGATCAGCGGCTTGTCGAAGGTGTAGAACAGCTTGGCCCAGCGGCCGACCCAGCTCATCTCGTCCAGCCGCTCGGTCTGGTTGGTGGGCGGCGGCGGGCCCGGCGGCATGCCGGCGGCGGCCCGGTCGGCCCCGCCCATCAGGTCCGCGCCGGAGCAGAAGCCGCGGCCCGCGCCGGTGATCACCAGCGCGCGGATGTCGTCGTCCGCCCGGGCCCGCTCGACGGCCGCGTGCACGTCGCTGCGCAGGCCCGCCGAGATGGCGTTCAGCCGCTCCGGCCGGTTGAGGGTCAGGACGGCCACCTGGCCGCGGATCTCGTACTGGATGGCGTCGTAGCGGCCGACCGGCTGGTCCATGGCGCGTCCTCCTTGCCTTGTTTTCGGCAAGTCTGGCCCAAACGGGGCAGTGCGCAAGCAATGCCGCCGCAACCATTGTCGATTTGACCGGTTCCTAGGCGATCAACGGCCTTCACCCGGATCGCCAGATGGACGCGACCTCCGCCGACAAGAACCCCGTCCGGCCCTTCGCCTGGCTGGCGGCGCTCTCCTTCCTGATCGGCTTCATCGGCTACCTGGCGGTCAGCGTGCCTGTGGTCGCGACCGTCTACGACGACCGCCCCGAGCCCGCCCGCGTCTCCGGTCCCGTCTCCGACGAGTGGAACATCGAGCGGCGGGTGTAGGCCGCCCCAGTCGTCATCCCGGACGGCCGCAGGTCGATCCTTGACCCGGAACATCACGATGGGGCGCCGGCTGGGGCCCGGCTCTCCGCTTCGCTATGACCGGGATGACGGACTTGCCGCCTCAGCTCCTGGCCACGAACCAGCCGTTCCGGAACCCGTCCTGCGCCTTGCCGTAGGCGAAGGGCTCGCCTTCCGGAGTCAGCACGCTGCCGCCGGCGGCTTCCAGAACGGCGTGGGCGGCGGCGATGTCCCATTCCATGGTAGGCCCGTGGCGGGGGTAGATGTCGGCGGCGCCCTCGGCGATGCGGCAGAGCTTGATGGACGAGTCCATCGCCTCTCTACGGGTGAAGCCGTACTTCTCGGCCAGGGCGTCGGCGGTCTCCGGCTTCATGGTGTGGCTGATCAGGCCCAGCGGGTCCGCCGGCCAGGGGCGGACGTGGACCGGCGACGGCGCGCCGCCCTCCACCCGCTTCAGCGCACGGCCGCCCTGCGTGAACCAGGTCTCCATGGTCGGCGGGGCGGTGACCGCGCCGGCGACGGGGCGGCCGTTCTCGATCAGGCCGATGTTGACCGTGAAGTGGACGTCGCCACGGACGAAGGCCTTGGTGCCGTCCAGCGGGTCGACCAAGAAGAAGGTGGCGCCGATGGCGTCGGGCGTGCCGAACTCGCTGGCGTCCTCCTCGGAGATCACCGGCACGCCCGGCCAGCGCTTCTCCAGTTCGGCCAGGATCAGCGTCTCGCCCCGGCGGTCGGCCTCGGTGACCGGGCTTTCGTCCGACTTGGTGCTGACCGTCAGCCCCGAGCGCCACAGGGGCAGGATCAGCCGCGCGGCGGCCTCGCAGATGTCGGCCAGCTCTGCGCCGGGGTCGCTCAGTGACACGTCGTTCGCCTCCACCCAGGGAGCCGCCTTCCTAGAGGGGCGTTCCGGTTTCCGAAAGCGTCAAATCAGGCCAACTTCGCCCGCCGATGACCGAGGAACCTCCCACCTTCGACGTGGCCGCCGCGCCCCCGCCCACCGCCCAGGTCGCCGCCTACCTGGCTGCGCGCATGTGTCACGACTTCATCAGCCCGGCGAGCGCCATCGTCTCCGGCCTGGACCTGCTTGAGGACCCCACGGCGCAGGACATGCGCGAGGAGGCGATGGGCCTCATCGCCTCCAGCGCCCGCAAGCTGGCCGACCTGCTGGCCTTCACCCGCGTCGCCTTCGGGGCCTCGGCCAGCGCCGACACCTTCGACGCCCGCGAGCTGGAGAAGCTGACCCGCGGCGTTTTCGCCCACATGCGCGCCGAGCTCGACTGGGAGGTCTCGCTGGAGGGGCTGAACAAGCCCGCCGCCCGGGCGCTGCTGAACCTGGCGCAGATGGGCGGGGCGGCCCTGCCGACCGGCGGGACGACCCGCGTGCGGGCGGTGCACGAGGGCGCCTCCACCGCCATCGCCGTCGACGCCATCGGCCCCAAGGCCCGGCTGCGTCCGGAGGTGCTGGCCGGTCTGCGCGGAGAATCCTCCGAAGGGCTGCACGGCCACTGGGTGCAGGCCTACTACGTCCACCTGTTCCTGACCGACGCGGGCGGGCGGGTGTTCGCCGATGTCAACGACGAGCGGGTGGTGTTCGCGGCCACGGTGCCGCTTTAACGGGTGGAATAAACCACGGCTCCATACCCTCCTTTAACCAAGGCGGCGGACAAGGGGAGGTGGAGTGGGAGTTCGCCCCCGTGAAGACCTGTCTCGTCGTCGACGACAGCCGCGTGATCCGCAAGGTGGCCCGCCGCATCCTGGAGGAGCTCGGCTTCGACATCGCCGAAGCCTCCGACGGGATGGAGGCGCTGGCCTGGTGCCGGGCGGTGATGCCGGACGCAGTGCTGCTGGACTGGAACCTGCCGACCATGAGCGGGCTCGAGTTCCTGCGCCAGCTGCGCCAGGAGCCGGGCGGCGAGGCGCCGACCGTCGTCTTCTGCACGGTCGAGAACGACATCGAACGCATCCGCGAGGCGCTCGACGCCGGCGCGGACGAGTACATCATGAAGCCCTTCGACGGGGACATCATGGCCTGCAAGCTGGCCCAGGCGGGGCTGGCGTGACGCCGCAGGACCGCGAGCTGATCGCCGGGCTCTGCGCCGCGCGCGCCGGGTTCCAGGTCGACGCCTCCAAGGCCTACCTGCTGGAAAGCCGGCTGGCGCCGGTCGCCCGGCGCGAGGACTACCCGACCATCCCCGAGCTGATGGAGGCCCTGCGCCGGACCCGCGACGAGCGGCTGATCTGGGCGGTGGTCGAGGCGATGGCGGGCGGCGAGAGCAGCTTCTTCCGCGACGGCGCGCCGTTCGAGGCGTTCGCCGAAGACATCCTGCCGCGGCTTACCGAGCGGGCGTGCGGACGGCCGGTGCGCATCTGGAGCGCGGCCTGCGGCACGGGCCAGGAGATCTACTCGCTGGCCATGCTGGTCGAGGAGGCCGACGCCCTGGCGTCCGGCGGCCGCGTGGAGCTCTTCGCCTCGGACCTGTCCGAGCGGGCGCTGGAGAAGGCCCAGAGCGGGCTCTACACCCAGTTCGAGGTCCAGCGCGGCCTGCCGATCCGGCTGCTGGTCCGGCATTTCGAGAAGGACGGGGAGATGTGGGGCATCTCGCCCCGGCTGCGCCAGATGGTGCGCTGGCGGCGCATCAACCTGCTGGCCGACCTCTCGCAGCTCGGCGGGTTCGACGCCATCTTCTGCCGCTACGTGCTGTCCGGCGCGACGGAGCCGGCGCGCCGGCGGATCGTCGAGAGCCTGACCCGGGCGCTGTCGCCGGGGGGCTATCTCGTCCTCGGCGTCGACGAGCAGCCCGAGGGGCTGAGCGAGGCCTTCGCGCCGGTGGAGGGCCGCCCCGGCCTCTACCTGCGCCGGGCGGCCGTCCAGGCGGCCGCCTGAGCCGACGTAAGAAGCCCCGCCGGTGGGCGGGGCTCTTGGTAATCGGAACTCGGCTCTGGCCTAGTCGGCGGCGTCCTTGGCCGCATCTTCGACCGCAGCGCCCGCCGCCTGCACGTCTTCACCGGCGCCTTCGACGGTGTTGCACGCCGCCACCGCCGCCATGCTGGCGGCGAGTACGACGGAAAGTAGGATCTTACGCATAGGTTCTCTCCGGGAGAGGTTCAGCTCGCCGGACGGCAACGATCAGGCTGCAGCCTGGTTCCCCTGCGGCGGCGACTCGGCGACGCTTTCCGCCGGCGGGATCGGGAAGATCAGCCGCGCTGTGACGCCGCCCGCGGCGTTCTGCACGAGCTCCGAGCGGCCGCGCAGCTGACGGGCGAAGGCGGTCATCAGCGTGCGACCGACGCCGGAGGCCTTCAGCGCCTGTTCCGACGCGGCGCCGTCGTCGGCGATCTCCAGCAGCGCGTCCTCCGCGCCGACCGCGAAGTGGACCGTCAGCCGCCCGCCGCGACCGGCGAAGGCGTGCTTCTGGGCGTTGGTGATCGCCTCGACCGCGAACAGGGCCAGCGGCGCCAGGCGGTCCGGGTCCAGGACCAGCGGCTCGACGTCCAGCTCGGTCTTCACCGCCGGCCCGTGCAGCATCTCGCCGGCGATCAGCTGGGCGGTGAGCTCCTCCAGGAAGGCGCGCAGGTCGACCCGCTTCAGGTCCGGGCTCTGGTAGAGATAGCGGTAGATCAGCGCCAGGGCGGTGATCCGCTGGCGGGTGTCGCTCATCGCCGCCCGCGCCGAGGGGTCGGTCAGCGCCCGCTGCTGCATGTTCAGCAGGGACGAGATGACCTGCAGGTTGTTCTTCACCCGGTGGTGGATCTCGCGCATCAGCGCGTCCTTCTGGGCCAGCGAGTCGCGCAAGCTGGCGTCGCGCCCGACGATGGCGTCGGCCATGTCCTCCAGCGTCTCGGCCAGTTCGCGGATCTCCGGGGGCATTCGTTCGGCCTGGACGGGCCGCACGCTCAGCCGCCCGCGGGCGTAGAGGGCGGCGATCCGCTGCAGGTAGGCGATCCAGCGCACCACCACCCGCTCGGCCACCACCGAGACGGCGGCGAAGGCCAGGATGAAGGTGATCAGCGGCAGGAGCAGGCCCGTCAGCGGGTTCAGCCGCGCCCACGAGAACAGGCCCGGCGAGGGCGCGGAGAGGATGACGAATACTTCCTGGCCGACGATCGGCGCGGCCGAGTAGACGCGGCGCTCGCCCCCGCGGCCCTTGCCGTACCAGACGTAGGAGCCCTCGGCGGCGCGCTGGCGCCAGTCCGCAGGCAGGTCCGGGAATGCGGCCGCTTCCGTCTGGTTGATGTAGCTGCCCCGGCCGTCGACGAGGGCCACCTCGGATCCCGGCGGGATGTCCGGGTCGCGCAGCCGCGGCTGCAGGCTGGCCAGGCCGATCACCGCCACCTGGGCGCCTTGGAAGTTCCCGTCCGGATCCTCGGCCCGCGCCGCCGCCAGCACCGCCGGCTCGCCCGCGTAGGCCGCGCCCGGCGCGCGCGTGATCACCAGCTGGTCGCCCGCCGCCAGCCGCCGGAACCAAGCGCGTGAGGCCCGGGACTCGTCGGCCGGCACGGTCGTCGACGCGCAGGCGACCCGGCCGGCCTCGTCGAACCGGATCAGGCTGATGTAGCCGGGCACCCGCTCGGCCACCTGGGCCAGCCGCTGGGCGCACTGGAAGCCCACCGAGCCGCCGGCCAGCGTGCGCAGGAGGATGTCGGCGCTCTCCATCCGCGCCCGCGCGGTGGCGGCGCTGCGCTCGGCCGCGAAGGCCAGGCTCTCGCGCAGGTTCTGGTCTTCGCGATTGAAGGCCAGCGCGGACTGGACGCCGCCGAGGATCAGCACCGGCAACAGAGCCACGGCCAGGGCCGTGATCAAACGGACCCGGATCGTGCTGAGCGAAACCCAGGGGTGACCGTCCATCGGACCTAACTAGGCCCCTAACGGACCGTGCTCAACCGCTCCGCATCGGCCAGGATGGATTGCATGGCCTCGCTGGCGGCCAAGCCGTCGCGGTCGTAGGCGCCCTCGTCCAGGATCGCATGCAGCGCCCGGCGCGCGCGGCTGACCCGGCTCTTCACCGTGCCGACGGCGCAGCCGCAGATCTCGGCCGCCTCCTCGTAGGCGAAGCCGCCGGCGCCCACCAGGATCAGCGCCTCGCGCTGTTCCGGCGGCAGCATGGCCAGACCCTGGCGCAGCTCGTCGAGGGCGACGGGCGCTTCGGGATCGTCGACCGCCACCAGCGTCCGCTCGGCCGCTTCCTGGTCCAGCTGGCTCTGCCGCCAGGACCGGCGCTTCTCCGAGTAGAACTGGTTGCGCAGGATCATGAAGGTCCAGGCCTTCATGTTGGTGCCCATCTGGAAGCTGTTCCGCGCGTCCCAGGCCTTCAGCATGGCGTCCTGCGCCAGGTCGTCGGCCGCCGCCGGGTCGCCGCACAAGGTGCGCGCGAACGCCCGCAGGTGAGGGATGAGCTGCACCAGCTCCTTCTTGAAGGCTTCGTCGTCGGCCGGCATGGCGGACCGCGTCTCGGCGACGGCCATCAGCCCTTCTCCGGCGTCTGCTTGTCGGCTTTGCGAAGTATGTCCAGGAACTCGTCCGGCACCGGTTCGTTGACGACCTCGTCAAACATCTGGCGCAGGCGCACGCCGATCGCCTGCTGCCGCAGGCGGGCTTCGTCCAATGCGGCGGACGTCCGGCCGCGGTCCTCGGTGGGTCGTTGTTCGATCATGTTTCCGGCGCTCCGCTCACGCGGGGGCCGCCCCCTCGATCTGCTTTCGTGGCCCGTCAACGTCCGACCCTTGCTCAAGGTTCCCTGATCGGCCGTGTCAGGATGCCCAAAACCAGTGAATCGGGGAACCGGTTCCCGCGGCCGGCGTTTTCAAGCCATTATGGGGCCGCCGTCGGGGAACGCCTCCCGATGTCGGCTGCCGGTTTTCCACGGGAGGGGTGCACCCTTGAGTCTACTTGCCCGCCTGGCGCCACATCTGCCGTACGTCCGCCGCTACGCCCGCGCGCTGACCGGCGACCAGACCACAGGCGACCACTACGTCCGCGTCGCGCTCGAGGCCCTTGCGGCCGGCGAGCGGGTGCTTGAAGCCAACCTCACGCCGAGGGTGGCCCTCTACCACGTCTTCCACGCCATCTGGCTGAGCTCCGGGGCCCAGCTGGAGGGGCCGGCCGAGGACGAGGCCGCCGACGACGCCAGCCGGCGCCTGATGCGGATCGCCCCGCGCTCGCGGCAGGCCTTCCTGCTCACCGCCCTGGAGGGCTTCACCCCCTCCGAGGCGGCGCAGATCCTGGGCACCGACTTCGCCGAGGTCGAACGGCTGATCGCCGAGGCCCAGGCCGAGATCGACGCCGAGCTGGCCACCGACGTGCTGATCATCGAGGACGAGCCGGTCATCGCCGCCGACATCGAGGCCCTGGTCACCGAGCTCGGCCATGCGGTGGTGGACATCGCCGCCACCCGCACCGAGGCGGTGGACGCGGTGGCCCGCAAGACGCCGGGCCTGGTGCTGGCCGACATCCAGCTGGCCGACGGCTCCTCGGGCATCGATGCGGTGAAGGACATCCTGAACCGCTTCGACGTGCCGGTGATCTTCATCACCGCCTTCCCCGAGCGGCTGCTGACCGGGGAGCGGCCCGAGCCCACCTTCCTGATCACCAAGCCCTTCCAGCCCGAGACGGTGAAGGCCGCCATCGGGCAGGCCCTGTTCTTCCACCCGAGGAAGGCCAAGAAGGAAGCCGCCTAGGCCGAGCTTCCCGTCCTCGAGCCCGTCAAGCGGCCGCTCCTCCCCCGGAGCGGCCGTTTTTCGTTGGGGGGCGGCCTTCCCTCCCCTTCAGGGGGGCGAAGGGGCCGGGTGGGGGAGCGACGGACGGCCAAAGCGTTGGCCGGCGGCGCGGGGAAGCCCGAGACTTCCCCACCCGTCCGCTTCGCTGCGCTCGCGTCCACCCTCCCCAGAAGGGGAGGGGAACAGGCAGACCTACTGCGCGGGAGC
Source organism: Phenylobacterium terrae (assembly GCF_042681205.1). Classification (NCBI taxonomy): domain Bacteria; kingdom Pseudomonadati; phylum Pseudomonadota; class Alphaproteobacteria; order Caulobacterales; family Caulobacteraceae; genus Phenylobacterium; species Phenylobacterium terrae. The sequence goes on along the minus strand of NZ_JBHUEY010000001.1, from coordinate 1,248,695 downwards.
CGCCGTCGCAGGGCCGACGTTCTCGGGCGCCTGCATGCCGGGCTGGGTGGTCCCCGGCGGGGTCTGGATGGCGCGCGGGTCCGGGGCGTTGAACACCGGGGCCTCGGCGGCCGGGCCGTTGTTGGCGTTGGTCTCGGCCAGATCGTCGGACTTCCAGGCCCAACTGCCGAACAGCGCCAGCGCCGCCAGCGCGGTCCCGATCACCAGCACCAGCAGGACATGGAAGCCCCACCGGCCCTGCCGGGCGCGCGTCGCGCCGACCTTCGCCGGGTCAGGGGAGCGATCGCTGGAAGTCATGCAGTGGAACTCCGAAAACTAGAGGGGAAGGTAACTGAGCGGGGTCCTCAGCAGGCCCGCCTGGCCGTCGTCCGCGCCGCGCGAGACGAAGGCCCCGACGAGGGCGCTGGCGGCGGCCAGCGCCGCCACCGTCGCGATCACCGCCGTTCGCCGGCGGGCCATCCGATGGCGCCGGCTCGGCGCCTGAAAAAGTATGAGGCTCCCGTGGGACGCCGCACGGCTGCTCCTGAGCATTGGCTTCGCCTCCCGACCGCGGACTTCACGCCCGCCGTCAAATGAACGCCGGCGTGGCTGCGGGCGTTCCCCTGCGGAGCATTCAACCTTCGCCGTTGCGCCAAGTTCGGTCGCAAGCTCGACCGCACACAGGCTTGTGAAGCGGGCGTCAAAAAAACTTCTGAGAGCCGGGAACGGACGTCTGGACGGTGTGTTTAATCCCGTGCGGAGGCGGCGACGCCCCCCCCGACTTGAGACTGGCGATCATGCCAGTCTGCCGTCTCCGCACCCCTTTTCTCGATGATGCACCACTTCGGCGGGCCCCAGGGCCCGCCTTTCTTATGCGCCCCGCTATTTCGGCGGCCGCATCTGCAGGATCACGTCGACGCGCCGGCGCAGGGGCTCGGCCCCGGCGGCGGTGACCGCGCCCTGCTCGCCCGCGGCCGCCAGGCGGAACTCGGCGGCCGGCAGCTTCACGGCCGCAAGGGCGGCGGTGACCGTCTGGGCCCGGCGCTTGGAGAGCTCGAGGTTGGCGGCGGGCGCGCCCTCGGCGTCGGCCAGGCCCATCACCACCACCCGCTCGATCTCGCAGCCGGCGGTCTCGCTGGCGGCCTGGGCCAGCACCGTGCGGCCCTCGTCGGTCAGCTCGTGGGAGCCGGGCTGGAAGTAGATCTGCACCGCCGTCTCCACGCAGCGCGGCGGGGCCTTCACCAGCCGCTCGCGCCCGCCCAGGCCCGCGCAGCCGGCCAGCGCCGCCGCCACCGCGACCGCCATGACGAGTTGGTTCGTCTTCACGCCTGTCCTCCACCGCACACGAAAAAAGGGGCGGCCGACCGGTGTCGACCGCCCCTTTCTCTTAAGGGTTGTCGAAGGCCTGCGCCTAGTAGCGCGGAGCCCCGTTCTCCCAATAGTAGCGGCCGCTCGCCGGGTCGTAATAGTAGTAACGGCCCGCGGCCTCGTCATAGTACTGCCTGCGGTTCGGCACGGCCGCGCCGCAGCCGCCATCCTCGCGGCAGCCCTTCACGGCGCCGGCGACGCCGCCGACGGCGGCCCCGATGGCCGCGCCGGTGCCGGCGTCACCTGCGCCGACGTTGTTGCCGATCACTGCGCCGGCCAATGCGCCCAGGGCGGCCCCGCCGGCGGCGTTCGCCTCGACGTTGCCCGTGGTGGTGCAGGCGCTGGCCAGCAGGCCCGCGCCCGCGAGGGCGATCAATGGTCTGAGCATATGGCTCTCCTTGAGCTTGTCCCCGGCGCACCCAACGCGGCCCGGCTCCGGGCGGTTCCGGAACCGGCGCACGGCCACGCCGTTCAGCCAGCGACCGTATCCTCGGAGCGACACCCCATGTTCGACCGCCGACATAGACCGCATCCGGCCGAGGCGCACGCGGCGCCGGGGCCGGGCCTGGACACCTCCGACCTGAAGGAAGCCTACCGGCTCGGCCGCAAGGACGAGCGGGCGCGCCGCAAGCGCCACCCGATCCTGATGACCGTGCTGGTCCTGCTGGCGCTGGCCGGCGCGGCGTTCATCGCCCTGGCGGTGATCAACGGCTCGTTCGGGGACGCCGGCCAGGTGGCCGACCACAACCTCTCCGTCGCCGCCGAGCGGGCCGAGCCGGCCGTCCGCGGCGCCGCGGGCGAGGCCGCCGAGACCCTGCGCGGCGTCGGCGCCGCCGACGAGGCCCCGCCGCCCGCCCAACAACCGGCGACGCAACCGGCCTCCTAGAGGCGCCGCAAGCCCGGGGGAGGGGCATTGCAGACCATCCGGCTCGCCCATCTGTCGGACATTCACTTCGGCTACGAGAACGAGCCCGCGGTGGCGGCCGCCCGGGACTGGTTGTGCGCGGAGAAGGTCGACCTGACGATCGTCAGCGGCGACATCACCCGCTGGGGGGAGGCCTCGGAGTTCGCCTCGGCCGCCGCCTGGCTGGAAACCCTCCCCGGACCGAAGCTGGTGACGCCCGGCAATCACGACGCGCCCTATCTCGCGTTTGCGGAGCGGCTGTTCACGCCCTTCGCCCGGTTCGAGCAGATGATCGGCCCGGCGCGCGGCCAGACCTTCCTGAGCGACGGGCTGGCGGTCCGGGGCGTGAACACCGCCCGCGGCGTCCAGCCCAGGATGAACTGGTCCAAGGGCCAGATCTCGCGCCGGCAGGTGGCCGACACCACCGCCTGGCTGGGCGGGCTGCCTGAGGCGCCGCTGCGCGTCATCGTGTTGCACCACCCGCTGGTGGAGATGCTCGGCGGGCCGATGACCGGCAGGGTGTGGGGCGGGGCCGCCGCGGCGGAGGCCTTCGCCCGGGCCGGGGCCGACCTGGTGTTGTCCGGCCACATCCACGCCCCCTTCGCCCTGCCCTACGGCTACGGCGACGGACGCACCTATGCGGTGGGGGCGGGCACGCTGTCGGTGCGCGAGCGGGGCGTCGCGGCCGGCTTCAACAGCATCGAGGTGGACGAGAGCGAGGTGCGGGTGACGGCGCTGGCCTGGACCGGCTCCCATTTCGAGGCCTCGCGCAGCTGGTCGCTCGACCGGCGCCGGCGAGGATCGGCGGAGGCGGCGGAGCGCGCGCGCCCGCAGACGGCGCAGGCCTGACGGCTCCCCCTGTCGTCATCGCCGGGCCTGTCCCGGCGACCCGGCCCGCAGCGGGGGAGCCGCCTCATCAGGATGGGCGGCCGGCATGACGCCGGCGATGACGGGGTTGGAACGTCCGGGTGGCTACAACGACCGGCCTCGCATGAAGTGCATGACCAGGGACGCCAGGAAAAGCACCAGGAAGATGAAGAACAGGATCTGGGCGATCGCCATCGAGGCGCCGGCGATGTTCGTAAAGCCGAGAAGGCCGGCGATCAGGGCGACCACCAGAAAGGTCAAGGCCCAACCAAGCATTTGAGCTCTCCTTACGGGCGTGTCTCGCGGGGAAGGTCCCGCGTCTAAGGCAACGCTCGTAAGGGGCCGCTGTTCCGGGTTACGACTTGCCGGCGGTCTTGCCGGCCACGAAGGCGCTGACGATCGCCGCGACGATCTTGGGATTGCGCAGGGCGACCACGCCGGCGGCCACTGCGGCCGCGGCGGCCAGGATCGGCTTCTCGCGGGCCAGGCCGATGATGCGGTCGGCCGGCCCCTGTTCCTCGACGGCCTTGGGCTCGGCCTTGCGCAGGGCGATCAGCGCCGTGACGGCGGCGATCAGCGCAGCGATGGCCGCGACAACGGCCGCGGCCCCGGGCCGGCCGAGCGGACCTTCCAGCAGGGCATAGAGGGCGAAGGCGGAGGCGACGACGGCCGTCATCACCGTCGCCGCCGTCAGGGCGACGGCGACGGCCGCTGAAAGGATGCGTCGGATCAACGGCGACGGCCGCCGGCCAGCAGCAGGCCCAGGATCACGCCCACGCCCACGGCGATGCCGGTGGACGCCAGCGGCTTCTCCTTCACCCGCTCGACGACATAGCGCTGGGCTTCGTCGAGCTGCTGCCCGGCCGTGTCGGCGTAGGCGCGGCTCTGGGCGCGCAGGGTCTCGAGGCTGTCCTGCACCGTCCTCTCGAACTTCTTCGCCGCTTCGTTGAACGAGCGCTCGACCGTGGCGAGCCCGTTGGCGTTGGCGCCGGCGGCGGACCCGGAGGTCGCGGTGGTGTCGGTGTCTTCAGCGGCTTCGACGTTCGCGGCCATGGTGCTTCTCCAGGTTAAGGGGGCTCCTCGCGCGGGCGTGAGGCGCTCCTCAAACGTGGACAAGCTAAACCGGTTCCGCGCGGGCGCAACCCGGCGGAGCATTCCGGGTCCAAACGCAGGTTCGCCTTGCATCGTTCCTGTCGCATCGGCGGCGGCGTTTCCCTATGTTGCCCGGATGGATCAAGCCAAGCCCGGCCAGACCCTCGATCGCGAGCAGCTGGAACTCGCCCTGCACGTCGCCGGTCTCGGCGAGTTCGAGTGGGACCGCCGGCGTGACGTGCTGATGGTGTCGGCGCGGATGGCGGCCATCGCCGGGCTGCCGCCGGGCGAAGTCACGGCCGACGGCGGCGAGGTGCTCTTCCGCACCGCCCACGAGGACGACCGGGAGCTGGTGCGCCGAGAGCTGCAGGCCTGCCTCGGCGGCCGCACGCCGTGCGACTTCGAATACCGCCGTAACGACCCGCGCGGCGGGCTGCGCTGGGTGCGGCTTGCGGCGGTTGTCGCCGACCCCGGCGGGGACTGCATCATCGGCGTCGTGCAGGACGTCACCGAGCGCCGGCTCGAGGAGGAGCAGCGCCACACCCTGATGGCCGAGCTGGACCATCGGGTGAAGAACGTGCTGGCCGCCGTCCAGGCGCTGGCCTTCCAGACCGCCAAGCGCACCAGCAGCCTGGATTCTTTCCTGACCACCTTCGCCGGCCGGCTGAAGTCCATGGGCTCGGCCAACGAGCTCCTGACCGCCGCGCGCTGGCGGGGCGCGGCGGTCGATCACCTCTGCGCCGCCGAGCTCGGCGGGATCGCCCCCGGCCAGACCCGCTGGGAAGGGCCGGAGCTGTTCCTCACCCCGCGCGCCGCCAACGCCCTGTCGCTGGCCCTGCACGAGCTGGCCACCAACGCCCTGAAGTACGGCGCCCTCTCGACCGAGCGCGGCCGGGTCGAGGTGCGCTGGACGCGCCAGCCTGACGGCGGCTTCGAGCTGACCTGGACCGAGAGCGGCGGGCCGATGGTCCGCGCGCCGACCCACCGCGGCTTCGGCTCCACCCTGCTGGAGCAGGTGACCGGCCGCGAGCTGAACGGCGAGAGCCGCGTCGAGTACCGGCCCACCGGCGTGCGGGTGCAGCTTCGCGCCGGCCCGGCCGCCGTGGTGGCCCGGCCCGAGACCGTGCCGGAGGCGCCGGCGGCCCGCGCGCCCGAAGCCGCGGCCGCGGCCTCCGGGCCGGCCGACCTGACCGGCTCGCGGGTGCTGATCGTCGAGGACGCGGTGCTGCTGGCGCTGGAGCTGGAGACCGGCCTGTCGGAAGCCGGCGCCGAGGTGATCGGCCCCGCTTATGAACTCGAGGAGGCCATGGCCCTGCTCGACCGCCACATCGACGCCGCCGTTCTGGACGCCAACCTCAACGGCCGCTCGGTCACCCCGGTGGCCGAGGTGCTGGCCGCCCGCGGCGTGCCCTTCGTCTTCGCCACCGGCTACGGCGAAGCCGGCGGCGCCCCCTCCGGCTTCGAAGCCCCGATCATCCGCAAGCCGTACGACGTCACCCAGGTCGCCTCCGCGGTGGCTCAGCTGCTCCGGCGGGCGGCGTAGCGAAAGACCTCTCCCGCCGCGCGGCGGGGGGAGAGTCTTTAATCAGATCACCGCCTTCGCCCGCAGCGCCTCGATCTCGGCCGGGCTCATCCCCGCCACCTCGCGCAACACCGCCTCGGTGTGCTCGCCGAGGGCGGGGCCGGGCCAGCGGACGCGGCCGGGGGTCGCCGAGAGCTTGGGGAAGGCGTTCTGCATCTTGATCGGCCCGAACACCGGGTGGTCGGTCGTCACGATCGCCTCGCGGGCCTGGAACTGCGGGTCTTCCAGCATGTCCGGGGCGCGATAGATCCGCCCGCAGGGCACGCCCTTGGCCTCCAGCAGGGCGAGCAGGTCGGTCAGCGTCCGTTGCGAGGTCCAGTCGGCGATGAGCGCGTCGAGCTCGCCCTGGCGGGCCCCGCGAGCGGCGTGGGTGGCGTAGCGCTCGTCCGTCGCCAGCTCCGGCCGGCCCATCGCCTCGGCCAGGCGGGCGAAGACGGTGTCCCCGTTGCCGCCGATCAGGATCATCTCGCCGCCGGCGCAGGGATAGACGTTGGACGGCGCGATGCCGGGCAGGATGGAGCCGGAGCGCTCGCGCACGTAGCCGGTGAGGTCGTACTCGGTGACCAGGTTCTCCATCACCGCCAGCACGCTCTCGTAGAGGGCCGCGTCGATCACCTGGCCGCGTCCGGTCCGCTCGCGGGCGTGCAGGGCCATCATGATCCCCATGACCGCGTGCATGGCGGCCAGCGAGTCGCCGATAGAGATGCCGGCCCGGGCCGGCGGGCGGTCGGGCTCGCCGGTGACGTGCCGCAGGCCCCCCATCGCCTCGCCGATCAGGCCGTAGCCGGCCCGCTGCGAATAGGGGCCGGTCTGGCCGAAGCCGGAGACCCTGGCCATCACCAGGCGGGGGTTCTCCGCGGCGAGGCTCTCGTACGAGAGGCCCCATTTCTCGAAGGTGCCGGGCCGGAAGTTCTCGACCACCACGTCGGCCTTGCCGATCAGGGTTCGGGCCAGCGCCTGGCCTTCGGCTTTGCGCAGGTCGACGGTGACCGACTTCTTGTTGCGCCCGATCACCGGCCACCACGGCGAGAGGCCCTGGGGCAGGCTGCGGCCCCACTGGCGCATCGGATCGCCGCTCTTCGGATCCTCCAGCTTGATCACCTCGGCCCCGAAGTCGCCGAGGATCTGTCCGCAGAACGGGCCGGCGATCAGCGTGCCCATCTCGATGACCCGCAGGCCGGAAAGCGGCCCCTCGGCGGCGGAATCGGTCATGGCGTCCTTGAGGAAACAGCGTGGAACAGGGTAGGCGGAGCTTGAGTTCTCAGCCCGCGCGCGGCGCAAGCTGGAGCCTGCCGGGCCACGGCTTGTCAATCTGGAGCCCCTATCGATGCGCCAACTCCGCCTTCCGGTCGCCAGCGCCGTCCTGCTGCTGGGTCTCGCCGCCTGCGGGCCGCAGCCGCGCGAGCAGGACGCCGGCGCCCCCGCCGCCGAAGCGCCGGCGCCCGAGCCGGCCGCCGCCGCCGCTCCGGCGTCGATGCCCGCCGCCGACTATGTGGCCACCGCCGGGGTCGCCGACCTCTACGAGATCGAGGCCGCCCGCATCGCCGAGGGCCGCTCGCAGAACGACGAGGTCAAGGCGCTGGCCAAGATGCTCGCCGCCGAACACGCCAAGTCGGCGGAGGACCTGAAGGCCGCCGTCTCCCAGTCGGGGCAGAACCTGGCGATCCCGGCCGCGCTGCCGCCCGACCGCCAGGCCCAGGTCGAGGCCCTGAACGCGGCCACGCCGACCGACTTCGACGCCGTCTGGCTGACCCAGCAGGTGCAGGCCCACGAGCAGGCCCTGACGCTGCACCAGCGCTACGCCCAGAACGGCGAGGCGCCCGCGCTGAAGGCCTTCGCCGCGGCCACCGCCCCGGTGATCCAGCGCCACCTGGACCAGGTCCGGCAGCTGCGCGACCGCACCATCTCGGCGCCCAGCGCCGCCGCCCCCGCCCCCGGAAGCCCGCCGGCCGCAGCCGTCCAACCGGCGCCGGGGCCGGCGCCGGCTGCGGCTCCGGCCACGCCGGCGACCCCGCCGCCGAAGGCGGGGCCTGCGCCCGCCCCCAAGTGATCCCGTCAGGGCGCGCGTGTCGCCGATGCGTAGACGGTGGCGGCCGGGCCTTGGCGCCCCGGCCCGCGCGGGCTAGGCAGCGGCCATGGCCAGCCTGATCTTCGAGCTTCCCGTCGCCGCCGTCCCGGTCGAAGGCGAGGGCCTGTTCCCCGTGCGCCGCATCTACTGCGTCGGCCGCAACTATCAGGCCCACCGGGTGGAGATGGGCGGCGCCGCCGACGACCGCAGCCCGCCGTTCTTCTTCTCCAAGCCGGCCGACGCCGTCGTCCCGCCGGGCGGGCCGGTCCCGTACCCGAGCCAGACGTCCGACCTGCACCACGAGGTGGAGCTGGTCGCCGCCATCGGCCAGGCGGGCCAGGATGTTCCGGTGGATCGGGCGCTGGAGCTGGTGTTCGGCTACGGCGTCGGCGTCGATCTCACCCGCCGCGACCTGCAGGCCGGCGCCAAGAAGCGCGGCGAGCCCTGGGAGGCGGCCAAGGGCTTCGACGCCTCGGCCCCCATCTCGGCCATCCGCCGCTGGTCCGGCCCGGCGCCGCAGGGGCGGATCCGCCTCGCCGTCAACGGCCACATCCGCCAGGACGCGACCGTCGCCGACATGATCTGGAACGTCGCCGAGATCGTCTCCGAGGCCTCCAAGCTGTGGCGGCTGGAGCCGGGCGACCTGATCTTCACGGGAACGCCGGAGGGCGTTGGCCCGCTGGTCCGCGGCGATAGGGTCGAGTGCGACGTCGAGGGCGTCGCGGCCCTCAGTTTCGAGATCACCTGATGGTCTACACGCTGCACAGCGCCTGGCGCGCGACGGCGCCCTACCGCGTCCGCATCGGGCTGGCCCTGAAGGGCGTCGATTACGACTACGTCCCCGTGGACCTGATCAAGGGCCAGCAGCGCGAGCCGGCCTACAAGGCGGTCAATCCCCAGGGGCTGACCCCGGCGCTGGACATCGGCGAGCTGGTGCTGATCCAGAGCCTGGCGATCCTCGAGTGGCTGGAGGAGACCCGGCCCGAACCGCCGCTGCTGCCCAAGGATCCGCTGGATCGCCAGATCGTGCGGACGATGGCCCTGATCATCGCCTGCGACATCCACCCGCTGAACAACACCCGCGTCGGCCGCTACCTGAACAAGGAGCTGGGCGTGGAGCAGGCGGCCTGGATGGCCTGGATCCACCGCTGGATCGCCGACGGTTTCGATGCGTTGGAGCCGATGGTGGCCGAGCACGGGCGCGGCTTCGCCTTCGGAGAGACGCCGACCTTGGCCGACTGCTGCCTCGTGCCCCAGGTCTATTCCGCCAGGCGATACGAGGTGGATATCTCCGCCTATCCCGCGATCGTGGCGGCGGCCGACCGGGCGGCCGCGCTGCCGGCCTTCGCCGCCGCCCATCCCGACCGTCAGCCTGATGCGGTGCTTTAGAGATGCTCGACGACCTGAAGGACAACAATCGCCGCTGGGCCGAGCGCAAGGTCTCGGCCGACCCTGGCTTCTTCAAGCGCCTTGAGGCCCAGCAGAGCCCCAAATACCTGTGGATCGGCTGCGCCGACAGCCGGGTGCCGGCCAATGAGATCGTCGGCATGGATCCCGGCGAGCTGTTCGTGCACCGCAACGTCGCCAACCTCGCCCCGCCGCAGGACGCCAACTACCTGTCCGTGCTGCAGTTTGCGGTCGAAGTGCTCAAGGTGGAGCACATCCTGGTGGTCGGCCACTACGGCTGCGGGGGCGTCGCGGCGGCCATCGACGGACAGCGCCGCGGGCTGGTGGACCACTGGCTGCATCCGATCCGTGAGGTCTACGGGACGGCGAAGACGCAGCTCGAGGCCCTGCCCGAGCGGGAGAAGCACGACCGGCTCTGCGAACTCAACGTCATCCGGCAGGTGAAGAACGTCGGCTCCGACGTCTTCGTCCAGGACGCCTGGGCCCGCGGGCAGAAGCTCAGCGTCCACGGCTGGGTCTATTCGATCTCCAACGGCCTGGTGACAGACATGGACGTCACCGTCGCCAGCGCCGCCGACGTCGAGCGCCTCGAGGTCAAGCCGCGGCTTTAGGAACGCTGAGCTGGCCGGTGACCGGTTGCGCCGCTAGGCGCTAGCTGTCACCTCGCACAGCGTGACAGGTAGCGGCGCCGGCGCCGCAACCCGATCGCGGGGCTCACCCGCCCTTCACCCGCACGCGCGCTTCGGCGGCCCGGCCCTGCGCGTCGACGACGGTGACGCGGTAGAACCCCGGACCGGCGGGGCGCCAGATCACGCGGCCGCTGATCGGGTCGGGCGCGAGCGGCCGGCCTTCGACGTACCAGCTGAGGTCCTCGCCGCCGGCGGCGAGGGCGAGGCCCCGGGCCGCGGGGCCGAACGCGTCCACCTGCACCTGGGCGTTGTCGGGCGGGAAGATCAGCCGCGGCCCGTCGACGACGGGCTTCAATTCGGCCAGCGCCTGGGGCGCGGAGCTGGGGGCGATCGGCCGGGGCGCCGCCGGCGGTGCGTGGATCAGGTCGGCGACGCCGAACAGCAGCGGCAGGGCCGCGTCGCGGCCGGTCAGGCCCCCGCGGGCGCCGCCGTCCGCCCGGCCGGTCCAGACGATGATCACGTGCCCGCCGACCACGCCGGCCGCCAGCGCGTCGCGGAAGCCGTAGGAGGTGCCGGTCTTGTAGGCCATGGCGGGCCGGCCGCGGGTCAGGGCGGCGGGGCTGAACCCCTGCGGCGGCGGGGTCTCGCGCAGGATGTCCAGCACCTGGACCGCGGCGTCCTCGGCGACCAGCCGTCGACCGCGTTCCCTGCGGCGCCGCTTCGCCTCGTCCTCGGTCCAGGCCAGCGGCTTGGCGACGCCGTCGTCGGCGAGGGCGGCGTAGAGGACGGCGAGGTCCCGCAGGCTGATCCCCACCCCGCCCAGCGCGATGGCCAGGCCCGCCCCGCGGCTGTCGGCCCGCGGGCGGACGAGGTCGACCCCGGCGCCGGCCAGCCTCGCCTCGAAGGCCGAGGCGCCGACCTTCTCCAGGGTGGCGACGGCCGGCATGTTGAGGGACTGGGCCAGCGCTTCGCGGACGCTGACCTTGTCGTGGAACACCCGGTCGAAGTTCTCCGGCGCGTAGTCGGCGAAGCGGCGGGCGGCGTCCTCGATCTGGGTGTCGGGAGCGGCGATCCCGTCCTCGAAGGCGAAGGCGTAGATGAAGGGCTTCAGCGCCGAGCCGGGGGAACGGCGGGCCCGCGTCATGTCGATCCAGCCGCCGGGGCCGGAGAGGCCCGACGAGCCGACCGCGGCGCGCACCGCCCGGCCCTTCACCTCCACCACGAGGATGGCGACGCTGGTCTCCGGGCCCTGAGACCTTGCGGTCGCGGCGGCGAGCGGCTCGAGCCGGGCCTGCAGCGCGGCGTCGAGGGTCGAGACGACGCTCGCCTCGCGCCGGTCGGCGCCGCGGGCCAACTCGCCGGCCGCGTGCCAGGCCAGCGCCGGGAACGGGGCGCGGCCCGGCAGGGGCTCGGCCTCGGCCTCTGCGGCGGCGGTCTCGGTGATGCGCCGTGTACGGATCATCTTGTCGAGTACGGCCCGGCGGGCGTAGCGCGCCGCCTCGGGCCGGCGGTCGGGGCGGCGGGCCTCGGGCGCCTGGGGCAGGGCGATCAGCAGGGCCTGCTCGGCGTCGGTCAGGCTCTCCGGCTCGTGGCCGAAGTAGGACAGGCTGGCCGCCCGCACCCCCTCCAGGTTGCCGCCGTAGGGAGCCAGGGTGAGATACATCGCCAGGATCTCGCGCTTGGAGAACCTCGCCTCCAGCTGCACGGCGCGGACCATCTCGATCAGCTTCGAGGCCAGGGTGCGGGGCCGAGGCTCCAGCAGCCGCGCCGTCTGCATGGTCAGGGTCGAGGCGCCGCTGTCGATCCGGCCGCTCAGCGCCGCCTGGGCCGCCGCACGGGCGACCGCCAGCGGATCGACGCCCGGATGCAGCCAGAAGCGGGCGTCCTCGATGGCCACCAGCCGCTCGACGAACCGCCGGTCCGTCCGCTCCAGGTCGGCCCGCAGGCGCCATCGCCCGCTCTCCACCGGCAGCGCGCGGAGCCACGCGCCCTTGCGGTCGAGCACGACCGCGGAGGCCTGCTCGGCGCGGGTGAGGTTCGGCGGGAAGACGGCGTCGAGGGCGGCGACGGCGACCAGGGCGGCGATCACCGCCCAGGCCGGCTTGGGGACGCGGCGGAGTGTGCGCCACCCTTCTCCTCCCCCTCTGGGCGAGGGGGACCGCCGAAGGCGGTGGAGGGGGCCTGCGGCGGGCGCTGAGTCTCCTGAGGCTATGGCGGCGGCGAGCCCCCTCCACCACTTCGTGGTCCCCCTCCCCCAAGGGGGGAAGAGAGGCGTTCGCGGCCACCTCACCCTATCCCCCCGGGGCGATGGTCGTCCGGCGCGCGGCGGTGCGGGCGGCCAGGGTCGGGCGGTACATGTCGCGGGCCTCGACGCCCGGGAGGAGGAAGTCGCCGGGGGTCACGGCTCTCGCGAGGTAGGCCACAGCGAAGGTCTCGCCGCCCGGCAGGTCCATGGCGGCGACGTAGCGGTCGTCGCGGGCCTCCTGCACGTCGGCGTAGCTGAGCTCGCCGAGGAAGCGGAAGGGCCCGTTCTGGGCGTCGTCCGCCCCCAGCACCGCCTCGATCTCGAAGCCGGCCGGCAGGGGATCGTCGACCACCAGGGCGGTGGTCCGCGACTGGGCCGAGCGGCCCTTGATCAGCACGATCACCCGGTCGCCCTGGCGCAGGGCGCCGGCATCGGCCGGATCGCCGGACAGGGTCAGCACCTGCTTGGAGACCGTCAGCCCCGTGCCGCCCGCCATCGGCGCGTCGATCGGCGTGCCGCGCACCGTCACGGTGCGCCAGAGCGCGCCGGAGCCGGCGTTGACGAACCGGGCGTCCGCCAGCCGCCCCACCGACCAGCGGGGCGAGCCGCCGGCCGCCTGCAGCGGGGTCGCGCCGTTCGCCTCGATGCGGATCTGGCCGGCGGCCCGCAGCATGTGGTGGGCGGCCTGCAGCAGGCGGGCCTGCTCCTGGGTGTTGAGCAGATCCGGGTCTTTCACTGCGTTCTCCAGCCGGCCCTGCAGGCTGCGGGCGATGTCGGTCTCGCCGGCCTCGTAGGCCAGCGCGATCACCGCGGCGACGTCGCGCAGGGGGCTCTGGTACCAGTCGCTCTCCTCGCGGTAGCCGAGCGAGCGGACCGCCGCGCGGAAGCCGGAGCGGGCCCGGGCCCGGTCGCCCATCAGAGCCAGGCCGGCCGCGACCTGGGCCTTGGCCAGCGGCGCGGGCTCGGACTTCATCTGCACGTCGTGCCACCACCGCAGGCGGGCGAGGTCGCCCTGACCGCCCTTGGCCAGGACGTAGAGGGCGTAGGCCGAGGCCCGCCGGCGCAGCGCCGAGGTCGCCTCGCGCGAGGCCGCCGGCGAGCCGGCCCACCACTCGGGGTACTCCAGGCGGTAGGAGACCGACGCCCAGCCCTCCGGCCGGGAGATCTGCCGCATGGCGGAGAGCGCCCGGTCGAGCGCGGCTTTGGGCACCGGCGCGCCCAAACGGTTGGCCTCGATCAGGAAGTCGGTGGTGTAGGCGCCGAGCCAGGCGTCGGCCTCCGCATCGCCGACCCGCCACAGGCCGAAGGCGCCGTCCATCGACTGGCGGTCCAGCACCCGGCCGACGGCCTGGTTCAGGGCCGGCGTCGCGCGCCTTACCTTCGGGTCGGCCGAGAGCTGTCCGGCGTAGAGCAGCGGATAGGCGGCCGAGACCAGCTGCTCGGTGCAGCCGTAGGGGTAGCGCGACAGCGACTGGGCGATGGGCGCCGGGTCGAAGCCGCGGAACGGCGAGTAGCTGACCGTCAGGGTGACGTCCCCGGCGGCCAGCCCCGAGAGCAGGGCGGACGAGGGGGTGAACGCCTCGCCGGGCTTCTGCAGGCTCACGGTCGTGCGGGTGATCGGGCCCCAGCCGAGGCGGGTCTGCAGGGGATAGTCCCGGGCCGTCTGGAAGTCCGGGCCGGCCACCTTGAAGCCGACCTTGCCGACGCCGGCCCGGCGCGGGGCGTCGAAGGGGATCCGTTCGGCCTCGCGCTGGCCGAGCACCAGCCGGAACAGCTTGCGGAACTGGGCCATCAGCCCGCCCTGGGAGACGACCTCGGCGGTGTAGTCGCCGGGCCTGCCCTCGAGGTTGTGCAGCTCGAGGGTGGCGAAGGCCTGGTCGCCAGGCGCCATGAACCTGGGCAGGGCGAGCTCGGCCACCACCGGCTCGCGGGAGACCAGCGGCTTGGACGCCGCGCCGACGGCCTCGTCGGTCCAGGCGACCACCATCAGCCGAAGCTCGCCATTGTAGTCCGGGGCCGGCAGCCGGACGGTCGCCTTGCCGCCCGGACCGGTCTCCACCAGTCCCGACCAGAGGGCGACGGTGCGGATCGGGGTGGCGGTCAGCCCCTCGCCGCCGACGCCGTCGGCGCCGAAGTTGACGTTGGCCGGCGCGCCCAGGTTCGGGTCGAGCAGCCGGCCGTAGTCGTCGCGGTAGTCGAGGCTGAGGGCCTGCTTGCCGAAGTACCACTTGGCGGGATCGGGGCTCTCGAAGCGGGTGATCCGCAGGATGCCCTCGTCCACGGCGGCCACGGTCACCCGCGCCTTGCCGCGGAAGCCGGCGCCCTTGATGGTCAGCGGCACCTCCAGCTCCTGCTTGGCGTGCATCTTGGCCGGCGTGCCGATGTCGACGGCGAGCTTGCGGCTCTTCGGGTCGAGGGGGACGTAGACCAGGCCCAGCGCCCGCCTGGGCTTGGGCGATGCGACCGGGTCGCGCGGCTGGATCACGCTGACCAGGACGTAGGCCCCGCCGCCCCAGGCGGCGCTGGTCTTCAGCTTGACGGTGCGGCCGTCCTCGCTGACCGGGACGGTCTGGAAGTCGATCAGCCGGTCGGTGGCGACGGCGATCTGGGCCTCGCCCGCGTAGGGGGCCTTGAAGGTGATCTCGACGGTGTCGCCCTGGGCGTACTCGCGCGAGCCGGCGCTGACCCGGACCACGTCCGGCGCCTCCACGTCCTTGGCCGGCGCGCCCCAGCCGGAGGCGAAACGGATGACGGTGGAAGCGCCTTCCGGTCCGGTCAGCTCCAGCCGGTAGTCGCCCCATCCGAGCCGGCGGGAGATGCGGGCCGGCGCGCCGGCGGCGACGTTCATGGGGCCTGCGGCCACCACCACGTCCCGGCTCGTCCGGCGCCACTGCCAGCGGCCGTCCTGCTGGAACCAGTCGTAGTTCCAGGTCTCGCTGATCAGGCGGTAGTTGACCGCCTGCGCCACGACCCGCCGCCCGGCGGGGTCGACGGCGATGACGTCCATGTTGACCAGGGGATCGCTGCGCCCGGACGTCTCGCCGAGGTCGACCTTCACCCCGAGATAGACCGGGCGGTTGCGGACCTTCAGCTTCAGCCCCTCGCGCACCGGCCGGCCGCCCGGCTCGAACACCGAGGCCACGAACTCGGCTTCCAGCGGCTGGGCGGTGTCGTTCTCGGCGCCGGCGTTCACCTGGATCACCGCCCGGCCGTCGCCGTCGGTGACGGTCTCGCCCAGCTCCAGCAGCCGCTCCTTGAAGGGGTCGCGCTGGTCGCCCCACTGGTAGCCCTCGTGCTGCGGGAACGGGTTGGGATCGACCCGCAGGCGGGCCTCGCCCTGGGTGGTCAGGCCCGAGCCCACCGCGCCGTAGAGGAAGCGGGCCAGCACCTCGACGGGCCGGGTCTCGCCCGGGGCCATCGGGACCGCCTCGCGGCCGGTGGCGGTGACCGCCAGGCGCTGGGGCGCGAAGTCCTCGACGTTGAAGCTCATCTCGCCGGCCGGCTCGGCCATGCCCTCGATCTCGAGCGCCACCTTCCAGACGCCGCGCGGGGCGCTGCGGGGCAGGGCGATGTCGGCCCCGGCGTAGCCCATCGGCGTGTCCTTGAAGCCGTAGCGGACCAGCTCGACGCCCGAGGGCCGGCGCACGACGATGTAGCCTCTGCGGTCCTTCACCGCCCGCGCCTCGCGGTCGCGCAGCAGGGCGTTGACGTGCACCGTCTCGCCCGGCCGGTAGATGCCGCGGTCCGAATAGAGATAGCCGTCCACCAGGCCGGCGGCCGTGCGCCCGGCGGTGGTGTCGGTCCGCCCGCCGATGCCCTGCCGGGAGAGGTCGGCCGGCGGACGGTCGAGGTCGAGCACCGCCAGGTCGCCCTGAGGCCCGTAGGCCATCACCATCTTGGCCTTGGCCGCGTCCTCGCCCTCCAGCAGCGGGCGGTCGAAGCGGACCCGGCCGGAGCCGTCGGTCTTGCCCTCGCCCAGCTCCTCGCCGTTGGCCGCGACCAGGGTGACGCGCAGGTTCGGCAGGGTCTTGGCGGTCTTCAGGGAGCGGACCACCACGTCCAGCGCCTCCGAGCCGTCGTAGGCCGACAGCGCCATGTCGGTGAACATCACCCAGCGCCGCGCCTGGGCCGGCGGGTTGGGGTCGTAGTCGTCCTCGCTGTCCGGATCGGCGGCCAGGCCGCGGCCGCCGGAGGCGTCCTTGGCCTTGATGACGTAGCCGCCCGGCTTCATCTCCTTCAGCACCGCGCCGAGCGGGAAGACGGTGGTGACGCGCTCGCCGGAGACGCCGTTCACCGCCACCTCGCCCTTCCAGACCAGACGGCCCTCGCCCTGCGGGCTGTCGTCGCCCCAGTCGCTGGCGTACTCGCCCTCGGCGGTGGGCTCGGGCGCGGAGATGGACTTGCGCACCAGGTTGCGGTCGACCACGCGCCAGACCTCGATGGACAGGCGCTGGACGTTCACCGTCTCGATGCCGATGCCGTCGGCCTCCTCGCGCGGCAGGATCACGCCCTCGCCGGCGAAGCCCACAAAGGGCGGCTTCTCGCCGAAGGTGAAGGGCACCTCGGCGTTCTGCGCCAGCGTCTCTCCGCCCCGGGCGGGCAGGCCCTTCAGCAGGGTGACGGTGCGGTCGGTGAAGCCGATGCCCGCCACGCACAGCTCAGAGCCCTTCACCTGCACAGCCGGCTTGGTTGGCAGCTCCGGCGAGACCAGCACGAAGTCGCCGTAGGATTTGGCCGGGTCCAGCGCCCGGCTCATCTCGATGCAGGCCCTGGGGTCGGGCCCGGAACTATCGATGCGCGAGCGCCAGACCGCGAAGCCCTCGGGCTTGGCCGGGCCGGACCGGCGCGCGTCCTTCGCCCGCGGCTTGCCGAACAGGCTCCAGCCCTCGCCGGCTGGCTCGCCCGCCACGGCAGCGGGGGCGCGGCCGGGCAGGACGCCGTCGAGCGCGGTGGCCGTCAGCGCCCCGCCGCCGAAGGCCGCGGCGACCAGACCCACGGCCCAGACCGCCGGCAGCCGGCGCGCGAGGATGCGGCGCCACCAGGGCGCGCCGGATGCTCCGGACTCGTCGCTCGACATCAGCCCCTCCCCGCTCGACCCTCGATTGAGATGGGACGGTAAAGCCTGTTCGGCGTCAACGGGCGCGCCCTCTCACCGCTCATCCCGGCGAATGCCGGGACCCAGATCCGAGGCGTTAGCGGCGGCTGGATGGCCGCCGCGCTTGTGGAACCCGCCTCAGCGTTCGCCACTCTGGGACCCGGCATTCGCCGGGAGTGAGCGGAGGGGGGTGAGCTCTCGCGCCGAACGCTTCCCCGAAACCCGCGATATCCGGGAAGAATTCACCCTTGACGGGCGTGGCTGTGGTCGGGATTGCTGCGCGCCAGCCGGCGTCGCGAGAGAGACGCCTTCCCGACGCATTCAAGGACGCGACGCCCGACCCATGAAGAAGACGCTGCTCGCCGCCGCCGCGGTCGCCGCCCTCAGCCTCTCGATCGGCGGGGCCAGCTCGGCCCAGGCGCCGGCCCGGCCCACCGCGGCCGAGGCCAAGGCCTTCGTTGACAAGGCCGAGAAGGAGCTGGAGGCCCTGAGCCTCTACGTCAACAAGTCCTCCTGGGTGCGGGCGACCTACATCACCGAGGACACCCAGTGGCTCGACGCCAAGGCGAGCGGCGAGCAGAAAGAGCTGGCGACGCGCCTGGCCATGGAGGCGGCCCGGTTCAACGGCGTGCAGACCGACCCGGTCACCGCCCGCAAGCTGAAGCTGCTCAAGCTGTTCCTCACCCTGCCGGCGCCGAACCGTCCGGGCGCGGCGGGCGAGCTGGCCACCCTCGAGGCCAAGCTGGACTCCGTCTACTCGACCGGCAAGTTCCAGCACGGCGGCAAGCAGATCACCCTGAACGACGCCGAGGACATCCTGCGCGAGAGCCGCGATCCGGCGGTGACCAAGGCGGTGTGGGAAGGCTGGCGCACCGTCTCTCCGGTGATGCGCAGCGACTACGCCAAGCTCGTCTCCCTGGCCAACGAGGGCTCCAAGGAGCTGGGCTTCGCCGACACCGGCGCGCTCTGGCGCTCCAACTACGACATGGACCCCGACGCCTTCGCCGCCGAGACGGACCGGCTGTGGGGCCAGGTCGAGCCCTTCTACAGGAACCTACACTGCTACGTGCGGGCCCGGCTGAACGAGAAGTACGGCGATGCAGTGCAGCCGCGCACCGGCCCGATCCGCGCGGACCTGTTGGGCAACATGTGGGCCCAGCAGTGGGGGAACATCTACGACATCGTCGCCCCGAAGACCGCCTCCGAGAGCTACAGCGTCACCGACCTGCTGGTCGCCAAGGGCTACGATCCGCTGCGGATGGTGAAGACCGGCGAGAACTTCTACTCCTCGCTGGGCATCGCGCCCCTGCCGCAGACCTTCTGGGAGCGGTCGATGATCACCCGGCCGCAGGACCGCGAGGTGGTCTGCCACGCCAGCGCCTGGAACATCGACGGGCGCGACGACATCCGCATCAAGATGTGCACCAAGGTGAACGCGGAGGACTTCGTCACCGTCCACCACGAACTCGGGCACAACTACTATCAGCGCGCCTACAAGGATCAGCCCTACCTGTTCAAGGGCGGGGCCAACGACGGCTTCCACGAGGCGATCGGCGACTTCGCCGGCCTGTCGGCCCTGACCCCGACCTACCTCCAGCAGATCGACCTGCTCGACAAGCCGCCGGCGGCCGACCAGGACATCCCGTTCCTGCTGGACATGGCGCTGGACAAGATCGCCTTCCTGCCGTTCGGCCTGCTGGTCGACAAGTGGCGCTGGCAGGTGTTCGCCGGGCAGGTCGGGCCGGACCAGTACAACGACGCCTGGTGGAAGCTGCGCACCCAGTACCAGGGCATCGTCCCGCCGGGCCCGCGCCCGGCCGACGCGTTCGACCCGGGCGCGAAGTACCATGTGCCGGGGAACACGCCGTACACGCGCTACTTCCTGGCCCACATCTACCAGTTCCAGTTCCACCGGGCGGCGTGCAAGCAGGCCGGCTGGAAGGGGCCGCTGCACCGCTGCTCGGTCTACGACCAGAAGGCGGTGGGCCAGAAGTTCAACGCGATGATGGAGATGGGCCAGTCGCGCCCGTGGCCCGAGGCGCTGGAAGCCTTCACCGGCGAGCGGCGCACCGACGCCAGCGCGGTGGCGGACTACTTCAAGCCGCTGGACGCTTGGCTGACGCAGCAGAACCGCGGCGAGAAATGCGGCTGGTGAGGCCGCGCTGACCGAGCGGCGGCGCGTTTTGTCGCGCCGCCGTTAACTCTGATCGCCGCGAGTTTGTTCAGCATTTTTGGCCACCCTGTCCTCGGGTAAACCTAGGATAGGGCTGGGCTGTGGACGTCGAAGGCAAGTCGCAACGGGCGCTCTCGTGGCCGCGCGCCATCGGCGGGACGCTGGCGCGCCTTCGCCGCGACCAGAGCGGCGGCGCCGGCCTGATCTTCGCCCTCGTGGCGATCATGGTGCTGATCCCGATGGTGTTCGTCGGCACCAATCTGTTCATCGCCGTCGGCCAGCACGCCAAGCTGCAGGACTCGCTGGATGCGGCGACCCTGTTCGTGGCCCGCTCCAGGATCACCGACGAGGCGGAGCTGGCGGCGATGGGCGAGCGCGCCCTGCGGGCCAACCTCGAGCTCGTCGGCGGCGCCGAGAACGTCCAGCTGCTGGAAGCCAGCTTCGTGCTGGTCGAGGACGAGGACGGCGAGCGGATCGTCGGCTCGGCCAAGGTCAAGCCCTGGGTGCCGGTCACCTGGTGCAAGGTGCACAGCACCGATCCCTGGTGCTTCACCTCGCGGCCGATCGGGGCCAGCACCACCGTGGTCCGGGCGGTCGACAAGATCGAGGTCGCCCTCGTGCTCGACAACACCGGTTCGATGAACCAGGAGAACCCGACGCGGATCTCCATCCTGAAGACCGAGGCGGCCAAGCTGGTCGATTCGCTGGCGGCCATCGGCCACGAGACGGGCGATGTGAAGATCTCGCTGGTGCCGTTCTCCAACACCGTCCGGGTGGTCGAGAGCGTCGACCTGGACAGCTACAATCCCAACAATCCGACGGCCTCGGGCGTGCCGGACTTCATCGACCCGGTGGCGCGCAGCATGGGCGGCAACAGCTGCGGCGGGAACACCAACGGCAACAACGGCGGCGCCTACAACCTGTTCGACTGCGCCGCCGACCGGTTCGCCCTGATGAAGGCCATTGGCGAGGACTGGAAGGGCTGCGTGGAGTCCCGCCACGAGGACTACGACATCTCGGAAGCCGGGAGCGACAACAACTGGAAGTCCCGGTTCGTGCCCTACTTCTGGCCGGACCACGTGGACGCGGCGTCGCACACCTCGACGAACGACTACCTGCGGGACATCGACACCGGCGCCAGTAACAAGAACCAGTATCGAACCGAGCAGAAGCGAACCGCGAAGTACACGAACAGCCGCTGGCACGCGAACCGGAAGGGCAACACCTTCTCTCTGGGGTCCGGATTCGGCGGCCCCTATAACTTCGGCCCGAACGCCGGCTGCGAGCTTCAGCCGCTCATCCGGCTGACGACCAACGCCGAGACCGTGAAGACCGCCATCGGCAAGATGAACGCGATCGGGCAGACGCACATTCCGATCGGCCTCGTCTGGGGCTGGCACACCCTCTCGCCGGCCAACGTGGGCCCCTACGGCGACGGCGCCGACTACGACTCGCAGGAGACGAAGAAGTTCATCATCCTGATGACGGATGGTGACAACACCAACCTGATACCCAGCCCCAACCAAGCGTACAACACCTACAACGAGAGCTACTACGGCGGTTACGGCTTCACTTGGCAGCGGATCCTGAAGGGGCTGGACACCAGCAACACCGGCGACCGCCAGGAGGCGATGGACGAGCGCCTGATCGAGCTGTGCGACGCGATCAAGGCGAAGGGGATCATCATCTACACGATCGGCGTCGTCGCCTCGGCGAACTCGCAGGAGAAGCTGTCGAACTGCGCCTCGAAGCTGCGCGGCCAGACGCTCTACTTCGACGTTTCCAAGACCTCCGATCTCGGCCCGGTGTTCCAGAAGATCGCCGGCCAGATCAGCCAGATGCGCATCGCGCACTGAGGCGCCCCGCCTCCTCCGATCCGCTCATCCGGGCGAAGGCCGGGACCCAGATCCAAAGGCGCGGCATGGGCTGGAAAGGCGCTGCGCGCGAGGAGCCCGCGTCTGAGCCCGCCATTCTGGATCCCGGCCTCCGCCGGGACGACCGGGTCAGGGAGCGCAGCTGTGCAGGCGCCGGCCGTGGGGCGGTCCCGGCGTCAGGCGCGCAGGCCCGGCCCGGGTTCGGCCCCTTGCGCGGCCCACACGGACTGGACGCAGGCGAGCAGGGCGTCGGCCGTGACCGGCTTGGTCACATGGCCGTCGGCGCCGGCCTCGGTGGAGGCCAGGGCGTGCTCGGGCATGGCGTTGGCGGTCAGGGTGTAGATCGGCGCCGGCCGGCGGCCCGCCTCGCGCTCCAGGGCGCGGATCTCGCGGATGGCGGTCAGGCCGTCCATCACCGGCATCTGCATGTCCATCAGCACCAGGTCGAACCGGGCGTCGGCGGCGGCCCGCACCGCTTCGGCGCCGTTCTCGACGCAGGTCAGGTCCACGCCCGCCGCCCCGAGGATCAGCTCGACGACGCGGCGGTTGGTCGGATGGTCCTCGGCCAGCAGCACGCGCATGGCGCCGAGCGCGTCGCCGGGCGCATCGCCCCGGGCCGGCCGCGTCTCGGCCGGGTCGCAGGGCGGCAGCGGCAGCGTCAGGGTGAAGGTCGCCCCGCGGCCGGGTTCGGCCCGGCCCTCCAGCGTCCCGCCCATCGCTTCGGCGAGCGAGCGGGAGATGGCCAGGCCCAGGCCGGTGCCGCCGAACTTGCGGGTGATCGAGCCGTCCGCCTGCTGGAACCTGGCGAACAGGCGCGAGGCCGTCTCCTCGTCGAAGCCGATGCCGGTATCGGAGACCTCGAAGACCAAGCATCCTTCCGCCTCGCGGACCTGCAGGGCGACCTTGCCCGCGCCGGTGAACTTCACCGCGTTGCCCAGCAGGTTCGAGAGGATCTGCCGCAGCCGCGTGGCGTCGCCGAGGCGCCAGCCCCCGGCGCCGGGCGCGACCGTGGTCTCGAACCCCAGCCCCTTGGCCTCGGCCGAGGCCTCGAACAGCGCCGCGCAGGCGGCCACCGAGGCGCCCAGGTCGAAGGGCTCGGACTTCAGCTCCAGCCGCCCGGCCTCGATCCGCGCCAGGTCCAGGATGTCGCTGAGCAGCGCCTCCAGGGTGCGGGCCGACGTCTCGATGATGCCCACCATCTCCGCCTGCCGCGGCGAAAGCGGGGTGCGGGCCAGGGCGCCGGCGATGCCCATCACCCCGTTCAGCGGCGTGCGGATCTCATGGCTCATGTTGGCCAGGAACTCGCTCTTGGCCTTGTTGGCGGCCTCGGCGGCCTCCTTGGCCTTCACGAGCTCCAGCTCGGCGCGCTTCTGCTTGTCGATGTTGCGCAGCACGCCGACCGTGCGGATCACCTTGCCGTCTGCGTCCTTGATCGCCTCGACGGCCGAGTAGACCCACTGATGGGGTCCATCCGGCTGCATCATCTTGTAGACCTGCCGGAAGGGCTCGCCGTGGCGGACGTGCCGCTCCCAGGCGGCGATCGCCTCGTCGCGGTGCTGCGGGTGGACCGAGCGCCAGATGTCGCGGCTGAGGTCCTCGTAGGTGGTCGAGGGCGTCACCTGCTCGTCGCCCGCGGCGCTGAGCTGGCGGCGCATGTAGTCCATCTCCCACATGCGCAGTTCGCCGATCTCGAGGGCGAGCTTGAGCCGCTCCTCCGAGCGTTGGGACTCCTCCAGCGCCTCGCCCATGCGGGTGACGTCGACGCTCATGATCAACAGGCCGCCGACCTCGTCATCGCCGTTGCGCCACGGATTGACCTCGACCCGCACCCAGCGCGTCGAGCCGTCCGGCGCCTGGATCTTGAGCCGGTCGTGGTGCTCGGACTTCCCCGTCAGGCAGCGCTGGTAGACGCCGGCCCAGCGGCGGGTGTCGGGGAAGGCCTCGAACAGGTGGCGGCCGACGACCGCATCGGCGCTCTGCTGCATGCGCCATCGGGGGCTGGCCTGGATGATCGTCAGGTCCCGGTCGGTCATGCACATGGCGACGGGCGCGGCGGCGACGAAGCCGGCGGCGATCCGCTCGGCGTGGGAGGCGGCCCGGGCGAGGTTCTTCTCGGTGACGTAGCGGCCGCACTCGTCGGCGGCGAGGGCGGCCAGGTCCGTCAGGTTCTCGACCACCGCCGCGTCGTAGGCGCGAGGCTCGGTGTCGGCGACGACCACCGCCCCGATCCGCTCCCCGCTGGCCAGGGTGATCGGCGCGCAGGCGTAGAAGCGGGTGTACGGCGGTCCCGCGACGAAGGGGTGCTCGCGGTAGCGGGGGTCGGCCCGGCAGTCCTCGATCCACATCACCTCGTCGCGCTCCAGGGCCGCGGTGGAGATGGACTGGGCGGTCGGCAGGAAGTGTTTGGGCGCGCCGGTGACGCCGGAGTGCCAGGTGCGCTCTGCGCCGGCGATGACGACGTCGCCGCCCACGGTCCCCGCCTGCCGCCGGGCCAGCCGGGCGATGCGGGCGAGCTTCGGCCGCAGGCTTTCGAGATCGAGTTTCTCGAGGGCCGCCAGCCGCTCGAGATCGCGCGGGCCCGCGTTGACGCTGTCCGGCATCGCCTCTCCCCCCGTACTTTGCGGGGGAGCATGGCTGACGCGCGTTAAGGATAAGTTGGCCTTCTACTCAGAGTAGGCGGATCTCGCGCAGCCGTTGCTGCAGGAAGGCCTCGGCGGTGATCGGCTCGGGGTAGCGGTTCAGCCGCTCCGGCTCGATGCAGCCGGGCAGGGTCTCGATCCGGTAGTCCGGATTGAAGTGCAGGAAGAAGGGCGTGGAGTAGCGCGGCACGCCGCGCCGCTCCGGCGGCGGGTTGACCACCCGGTGGGTGGTCGAGGGCAGCACGTGGTTGGTCAGCCGCTGCAGCATGTCGCCGATGTTGACCACCAGCGAGCCGGGCGCCGGGTTGATCGGCAGCCAGCGGCCGTCGCGGTCCAGCACCTCCAGCCCGGCCTCCTCCGCGCCCAGCAGCAGGGTGATGACGTTGATGTCCTCGTGCGCGCCGGCCCGGATGTGCGGCCCGTCGAACGGGACCGGCGGGTAGTGCAGCAGGCGCAGGATGGAGTTGCCGTCGCTGACGGTGGGCCCGAAGAAGCCGCGCTCCAACGACAGGTGGGCGGCGATGGCCTCCAGCAGCCGCCGGCCCATGGCGTCGAGCGCCTCGTAGAGCCAGCCGACGGCGGCGCGGAACTCGGGGACCTCGGCCGGCCAGACATTGTCCGGCATCAGCTCGCGGTAGCGGTGGCCGGGCGGCAGCTCGCGGCCGACGTGCCAGAACTCCTTCAGGTCGTGGTGGGCCGCGCCCTTGGCCGTCTCGACGCCGAACGGGGTGTAGCCGCGCTGGAAACCCTGGCCCGTCACATAGCGGCGCTTCACCTCCTCCGGCAGGGCGAAGAAGGCCTTGGCGGCGGCGAGCGCGGCCTCGATCTTCTCCTGCGGCAGCCCGTGGTCGGTGACGACCGCGAAGCCGTAGCGCTCGAACGAGCGGCCGAGGTCGCCCGCGAAGGCGTCGAAGTCGGACCCGAAACGGGCGAAGGAAACAGGCTGGATGCCGGCCGGCGCCGGAACCGAACCTTGACTGTAAGCGTTGGCGGCCGGAGGGACATCCACCGGAGTAGATTCATGCGTCACTGGACCAGCCTCGCGCCCTGCCTTGCGGCTGCGGCGGCCCTGGCCGCCTGCACCACCGTCGACCCCTACACCGGCGAAACCGTCCGCAGCAACACGCGCACGGGCGCCCTCGTCGGGGCCGGAGCCGGCGCCCTTCTCGGCTACCTGACGAACACCAACAAGAGTGAAGAAGGCCGCACCAACGCGCTGATCGGCGCCGGGGTCGGCGCGCTGGCCGGGGCGGGCGTCGGGACCTACATGGACCGCCAGCAGGCCGAGCTTCGCCGGGAGCTGGCCGGCACCGACGTGCGCATCCGCCGGGACGGGGACAACATCCATCTCGACATGCCCGGCGACGTGACGTTCGACTTCAACCGGACCGAGATCAAGCCGCAGTTCGTGCCCGTCCTCGACGACGTCGCGCGGGTGCTGAACCAGTATCCCTCCACGCTGGTGGACGTGATCGGCCACGCCGATTCCGTCGGCGCCGACGACTACAACCTCGACCTGTCCCGCCGTCGCGCCAGCTCGGTCGCCGACTTCCTGGTCAACCGCGGCCGCATCCTGCCCGACCGCCTCTATGTCGACGGCCAGGGCGAGCGCTATCCGATCGCCTCCAACGAGACCGAGGCCGGCCGCGCGCAGAACCGCCGGGTGGAGATCGTGCTGCGGCCGTTCCGGGGCTGAGGCGGCGAGAGTCCCTCCCCTCCCCCGACGCGAAGCGCGAGGGGAGGGTAGGGAGAGGGCGGCTCATGGGGTTGAGCGGCTCCGGATGATTGGTCGAGTCACTCCGCGGCGCCGGCGCTGAGACCGACGGTGCGACCGCCCGGGAGGCTTAGAGGCCGCTCCACCCCTCTCCTCAATCCTCTTCCCTCGGGCTTCGCCGCGGGGGAGAGGAGCTGAGTCAGGCCATCACCTCGGGCCGTTCGTCCTCGCCGTCCTCCTCGCGCCGCATCCGGTCCATCTCGGCGCGGAGCAGGCGGTCCATGGTCTCGCGCTGGTCGCGGGTCTCCAGGATGTAGCGCTCGCTGTCGGTCCAGGCGGGGGCGAGGCGGTTGAACAGGGCCAGGTCCTGGTCGCGGAAGAGGCTGGCGGCGCGCGCCGCCCGCCGCTCCGAAAAGCCCAGCCGCAGCAGGGCGCGGCGGCCGACCGCCAAGCCCCCCTCGAAGGTCTCGCGCTCTACGTCGTCGGCGCCGCCCCGCACCAGCTCGTAGGCGTGCCGGCGGTCCCAGGCCCGCGCCAGGATGGTCAGGCCCGGGAAGGCGTCGCGGGCGGTCTCGACGATCTGCACCGCCTTGTCCTGGTCGTCGACGGCGACGATCAGCAGCTTGGCCTTCTCGGCCCCGGCCGAGCGCAGCAGATCGAGGCGGCTGGCGTCGCCGTAGTAGACCTTGCGGCCGAACTTCCGCAGCAGGTCGATCTGTTCGACGCTGGAATCCAGCGTCACGACGTTGAAGCCGTTGAGCAGCAAAAGGCGCGCGGCGATCTGGCCGAAGCGGCCGAAGCCGGCGACGATCACCTCCGGGTCCTCGCTGGGGAAGCGCTCCGGCGGCGGCGCCTCGGCGGCCACCACCCGGGCCAGCACGATCCGCTCGTGGATCGCCACCAGCACCGGCGTCAGGGCCATGGAGACGGCGACGGCGGCGGTCAGCAGGCCCGCAAGGTCGGCCGGCAGCACGCCCGCCCCGACCGTGAAGCCGAGCAGCACGAAGGCGAACTCGCCGCCCTGGGCCAGGAAGACGGCGGTGGTCGCCGCGTCGCGGGCCGGCATGCGGAAGGCCCGGGCTGCGCCGAACATGGCCAGCCCCTTCAGACCCATCAGCCCGGCGACGATCAGCGCCAGGGCCGCCGGCTGGCTGAGCACGACGGCGAAGTCGAGGCCCGCGCCGACGGTGATGAAGAACAGGCCCAGCAGCAGGCCGCGGAAGGGCTCGATGTCGGCTTCCAGCTCGCGCCGAAACTCGCTCTCGGCCAGCACCACCCCGGCCAGGAAGGCGCCGAGCGCGGGCGACAGGCCCACCAGCTGCATCAGCGCCGCGACGGCGATCACCAGCAGCAGGGCGAAGGCGGTGAAGATCTCGCGCAGGTTGGAGGCGGCGATGAAGCGGAACACCGGCCGGATCAGGTAGCGCCCGGCGACGAACACCGTCGCCACCGCGCCCAGCACCGCCAGCGCCTGCAGGCCCACGGGCAGGTGCCCGATCATGCTGGCGCCGTGGCCGGCCTCGGCCCCGTGGGCGTCCGGCGTGAGGGTGGCCAGCAGCGGCAGGAAGGCGAACAGCGGGATCACCGCCAGGTCTTGGAACAGCAGGACGCCGAAGCTCGCCTCGCCGACCGCTCCCTGGCGCAGGCGCTTCTCCTCCAGCGTCTGCAGGATGATGGCGGTCGAGGACATGGCCAGCACCAGCCCGGCCGCCAGCGCCGGGCGCCAGTCCAGTCCGAGCGCCAGCCCCGCCGCCGCCAGCAGCGCGGCCGAGCCGGCCATCTGCAGGGCGCCCAGGCCGAAGATCGCGGTCTTCAGCCGCCATAGCAGCGCCGGCCTCACCTCCAGCCCGATCAGGAACAGCAGGATCACGACCCCGAACTCGGCGACGCGCATCACGTCGCCGGGCTCGCCCACCAGATCCAGCACGAACGGCCCCACCAGCACGCCGGCGATCAGGTAGCCGAGCACCGAGCCCAGCCCCAGCCGCTTGGCGATCGGCACCGCGATCACCCCGGCGGCGAGGTAGACCAGCGCCTGGGTCATGAGGGATTGGCCGTCCAAGGATGCTCCTTCGCGCGCTCGCCGTCAGCCGCCGGCGCGGCAGGCTGGACTATCGCCGATGCAGATAGGGCCGCGCACGCGAATTTGCCCGCCCGCGGCCTTGCAATTGCTGCAACGCAGCGTAACACGGCTCCATGGTGACCAAGACGCGCGCCACGGCGGCCGAGGCCCTGGAGGGCCTGCTGTTCGACGGCATGACCATCATGGCCGGGGGCTTCGGCCTCTGCGGCATCCCCGAGAACCTGATCACGGCCATCCGCGCCTCCGGCGTGAAGGACCTGACGGTGGTCTCGAACAACTGCGGGGTCGACGACTTCGGCCTCGGCATCCTGCTCGCCGGCGGCCAGATCAAGAAGATGATCTCCAGCTACGTGGGCGAGAACAAGCTGTTCGAACAGCTCTACCTCTCCGGCGAGCTGGAGCTGGAGTTCAATCCGCAGGGCACGCTGGCCGAGCGCATCCGCGCCGGCGGCGCCGGCATCCCGGCCTTCTTCACCAAGACCGGCGTCGGCACCCTGGTGGCCGAGGGCAAGGAGGTCCGCGAGTTCGACGGGGAGCTCTACG
Source organism: Phenylobacterium terrae (assembly GCF_042681205.1). NCBI lineage: Bacteria > Pseudomonadati > Pseudomonadota > Alphaproteobacteria > Caulobacterales > Caulobacteraceae > Phenylobacterium > Phenylobacterium terrae. The sequence continues at coordinate 1,220,433 of NZ_JBHUEY010000001.1, read as the reverse complement.
TCATGGAGCGCGGCCTGACCGCCGACCTCTCCATCGTCAAGGCCTGGAAGGGCGACGCCGAGGGCAACCTCGTCTATCGGAAGACCGCCCGGAACTTCAATCCGATGATGGCCACGGCCGGCAAGGTGACGGTGGCGGAGGTGGAGGAGCTGGTCCCGGTGGGATCGCTCGACCCCGACCACATCCACACGCCCGGCATCTTCGTCGACCGCATCCTGCAGGGCGTGCATGAAAAGCGCATCGAGCGGGTCACCACCCGGCCGCGCGAGCAGGAGAGCGCCTGATGGCCTGGTCGCGTGACGAGATGGCCGCCCGGGCGGCCCGCGAGCTGCAGGACGGCTTCTATGTGAACCTCGGGATCGGCATCCCGACCCTGGTCGCCAACTTCATCCCGCAAGGGATGCAGGTGACGCTGCAGAGCGAGAACGGGATGCTCGGCATGGGCCCCTTCCCCTACGAGGGCGAGGCGGACCCGGACCTGATCAACGCCGGCAAGCAGACCATCACCGAGCTGCCCAGCAGCGCCTACTTCTCCTCTGCCGACAGCTTCGGGATGATCCGCGGCGGCCACATCGACCTTTCCATCCTGGGCGCCATGCAGGTGGCCGCCAACGGCGACCTCGCCAACTGGATGGTGCCGGGCAAGATGGTGAAGGGCATGGGCGGGGCCATGGACCTGGTGGCCGGCGTCAAGCGCGTGGTCGTGGTCATGGAGCACACCGAGAAGTCCGGCGCGCCCAAGCTGGTCAACGCCTGTTCCCTGCCGCTGACAGGGAAGGGCGTGGTCGACCTGGTGGTCACCGACCTCGGGGTCTTCGACGTCGCCCGCGGCAAGCGCCCCCTGCGCCTGGTCGAAGTCGCCCCCGGCGTGACCCTGGACGAGGTCAAGGCCAAGACCGAGGCGGCGTTCGAGGCGGCGTAGGCGGCGCCTAGGCCGTCCGCCAGGGCGTGCCGACGGTGAAGAGGTAGGTGCCTTCCACCCACCGAAGGATCTTCGGATCGAGCTCGAAGGCGCGGGCGCGGTCGACGCGGCCGCCGGCTTCGTCGCCGGCCATGGCCAGAGCGAGGCCCCGGCCGAACAGAGCGCGCGGGTTCTGCGGATCGTTCGCCAGCACGGCGTCGAAGTCGGCCCTGGCCGCGGCGTGGCGGCCCCGTTCGAGGTTCATGTAGGCGCGATCGAGGCGCACCTGGGCGGAGCGGGGGTTGAGCTCGACGGCCTTGTCGCATTCGGCCGGGGCGGTCTTGCGCCAGCCGCGGCGGGAGGCTTCGGCGCAGAGCCATGCGTAGACGTGCGGCCCGTCGGTGCGGCTCGCGGCGGCCTTGTCCACTGTCTCGGGGATGGTCTGGAAGGCGCGCTGGGCGGCGCGATAGCCGTCGAACACCTCGTCCGAGGCCTTCAGCGGGGCGGCGCAGACCGCCTGCACCAGCTCCAGCTCGTCGGCGTTCACCGTCCGGCCATGGCGCGGGGCGGCGAGCGTCTCTCCGGCCAGCAGCTTGCCTTCGAAGTCGTAACGGGCCACGGCGGCGTCGAAGATGCGTTGCGGCCGGCACTTCACGGCCTTGCGCTCGACCGCCAGGCCGGCGCCGCCCTCCAGGGCGCGCGGACCGCTCGCGACGGTCAGCACGACGACTTCGGTGCGGTCCTTGCCCGGACGCATCTCGTCGAGCGCCAGGTAGCGGCTCTCGTCGACGCCGGTGCGGAGCAGGCGCAGCCGGCCCTCGGGGAGGGCCGGGGGGCCGGCCGACGCGGCGGCCGCCGCCGCCGGCGCGGTTGAGGCGCCGCTGCGCCAGATCCAGACGCCGGCCGCAACCCCGGCCGCCAGGACCACGGCCGCCGCGATGAGCATCGGCGCGGCGCCGGCCTTCTTCTTCGCCATCCTGGCTCCCCCCGGAAGCGCCGGTAGCGTCCGGCGTATTGTGCAGCTTAGAATAGTGCCGCCTGGCCGCCCGCGCTACTTGCACCTTTGTGCGCGGGTGTCAGAATCCCGTTCCATGAAGCCCAGCCTGCTCGTCGCCCTCTCGCTCGCGGCCACGCTCGGGGCCTCGACCGCGCCCGCCGCGCCCGCCGCGCCCAACCTGAAGACCGCGGTGTTCGCGGGGGGCTGCTTCTGGTCGGTGGAGCACGAGATGGCGGCCCTGCCGGGCGTGGCCGACGTGGTGGCCGGCTATTCGGGCGGCACGTCGGCGCGGCCGACCTACGACAACCACGAGGGCCATCTGGAAGCGGTGCGGGTGACGTACGACCCGGCCAGGATCAGCTACGCCCAGCTGGTCGACGGCTTCTTCCACCGGATCGACCCGACGGACCCGAACGGCCAGATCTGCGACCAGGGGCCGTCCTACCGGACCGCGGTGTTCGTCGCGAACGCCCAGGAGAAGGCCGCGGCCGAGCAGGTGAAGGCCAAGGTCGCCAGGGAGCTCGGCAAGCCGGTGGCGACGAAGATCCGCAGCGCCGCCCCGTTCTGGACGGCCGAGGTCTACCACCAGGACTTCGCCAGGAAGAACCCGGCCCGCTACGCCCAGTACCGCACCGGTTGCCGGCGCGACGCCCGCCTCAAGGCGGTGTGGGGAGCCCGGTACGCGGGTCACGCGGCCGCGGCGCATAGCGCTCGCCGGTGAAGATCTCCGCCCGCCGGCGGCGTTTCTCGTCGAGCCGGATGGAGAAGATCTCCCGCCCGGACGTCTCGGCGAAGTCCGCGACCATCTCGTCCCGCCAGGTCTGCTCGAGGGCCACGGCCAGGACGCGCTCGCCGTTGGCCCGGGTGAGCGGGTCGGTGGTCTCGGCCTGGTTCTGCGGCGTGGCCGCGCGCAGCCACATCACCAGCGGCGGGGCGCCGGCCGATCCGAAGTAGTCGCGGCCGTAATAGGCGGCGGCGTTGAACAGGAAGCGGTCGTTGACGGCCACTGCCGTGTAGGGCCCGTCCAGCTGGGCCCGCTCGATCATCCGCTCGGTGATCGCCGACCAGCCCTTGGCCCGCTTGAAGCTGTTGGAGATCCCCAGGGGCTCCGCCAGCTCCGGCCGCAGGCAGACGGCCAGGAACAGGGCCGCGACCACGCCCTGCAGCGCCAGGGCGGCGATCAGCCATCCGCGGGCCCGCCAGCGCAGCAGCCAGGCGGCGACCAGCACCGACCCGGCCACGTAGCCGGCGCCCGACCAGTTGGCGTTGGCCCGGCTGATGAAGGCCTGGCCGGCGACGATCAGCAGCGGGGGGATGGCGAAGCAGACCAGCAGCAGGTCCGCCTCGGTCAGCCGCCGGCGGATGGCCAGCACGACGGCGCCGCCGATCAGCACCGCGAACGGGATGGGGCCGAAGACGCCGAACTGCGAGGCCAGGAAGTCGCCGAGCTCGGGGAGGTTGAACAGCTGGCGCCCGCCCCAGGCCGCATTGGCCGCGGTGTGCTGGACGGTGGCGAAGCCGTTCAGCGCGTTCCAGATCAGGTTGGGCGCAAGGATCGCCAGCGCTGTGCCGACCGCCGCCGCGATGGTCGCGGGCGACCACATGGCCCGTGCCCGCCCAGAGACCAGCAGGTGAAGGGCCACGCCGATCAGGGCGTAGAGGGCCGCGTACTTGGAGAGGAAGGCCAGGCCCACGGCGGCCCCGAACACCGCCGCCCGCTTCACAGAGGGCCCGGAATTGAACATCCCGGCGTAGGCCACGAGCGAAAAGCTCAGGAACATCAGCAGCGGCGCGTCGGTCGAGGCGATCAGCGACGACAGCTGCACCCCCGGCATCAGCATGTAGAAGGCCGCCGCGACGAAGCCGGTCGCCGAATCGTAAAGCCGCCGCCCGACGACGAACACCGCCAGGGCCGCGGCGGCGTGGAAGAAGGGCGAGGCGAGCCGGACGAACGGTTCGGCGTCGCCGCCGATCGCCGTGGTCGCCCAGATCGTCCAGGCCACCATCGGTGGCTTCGAGAAATAGCCGAAGTCCAGGGTCCGGGACCAAAGCCAGTACTGGGCCTCGTCCGGGTAGAGCTCCAGGGGGCTGTCGAACAGCACCATCAGCCGCGCCGCGGTCAGGCCCGCCGCCAGCAGGATCGCGGTCCGCCAGAGGCGGTGATCGGGAGCGGCGGCGGTCTGCGTCAAGTCGTCGGATCCCCTGGACGTGGGCGAGGCATGCGCGAGCGGCCGGCCGCTGTAAAGCCGGGTAAACAGGCGCCAGCGCCCGCCAGCGTGGCGCCGGCGCCTCACCGGCGCGGCTTGTTGTCACCGTCACGAAAGCTTCGCCAACAAACCCGGAAGTTGCCGCTATAGGGGCGCCGTCGGGGGCGCCGCTGGGCCGGACCCTCGGGGCGATGACGAGGGGATAACCTGATGATTTCGATGAAGAGGCTCGCCGGCGGCGCAGCGCTCACGACGCTGCTGTGCGCCATGTCCACGGCGGTCTACGCGCAGGAGACCACCGGCGCGATCCGCGGCGTGGTGACCGACGATTCCGGTGCGCCGGTGCCGAGCGCGACCGTGACCATCACCCACGTGCCGACCGGCGCCGCCAGCACCACCGTGGCCGGCGCCGAGGGCGGCTTCTCGGCCCGCGGCCTGCGGGTCGGCGGCCCCTACCGCGTGCGGGCGACCGCGTCGGGTTACGAGGCCGGCGGCGTCACCGTGCAGGGCATCGGGGTCGGCGACGCGGCCCAGGTCGAAGTCGTCCTCTCCCGGGCCGGCGGCGAGACCGAGGTCTCCGAGCTGGTGGTGACCGCCGCGGCGGCGGCCCCCTCGCAGGGCGGCCCCAGCACCAACTTCACCACGGCCGACATCGAGAGCCTTCCCTCGATCAGCCGCGACATCAAGGACGTGGCCCGCCTCGATCCCTTCGCGGCCATCGATCCGACCAACCAGGACGCCCTGTCGTTCGCCGGCGTCAACAACCGCTTCAACCAGCTGACCGTCGACGGCGTGCGCCAGAACGACGACTTCGGCCTGAACAACAACGGCTACCCGACGCAGCGCTCGCCGATCAGCCTCGACGCGGTCGAGGCGGTGAACGTCTCGGTGGCGCCCTACAGCGTCATCAACAACGGCTTCATCGGCGGCCAGATCAACGCGGTCACCAAGTCGGGCGGCAACGCCTTCTTCGGCACGGCCTACTACGAGCGCACCGGCCGCGACTGGCAGGGCGACACCGTCGAGGGCCAGCCCTTCGGCGCCGAGTTCGAAGAGAAGATCTGGGGCGCCACGCTGGGCGGCCCGATCCTGCGCGACAAGCTGTTCTTCTTCGTTTCCTACGAGAAGTACGAGGGCGAGCTGGGCTTCGACGAGGGCCCCTTCGACCTCGGCCGCACCGTCTCCATTCCGCGGATCAGCTCGCAGGCGGTGGAGACCTTCCGCCAGGCCGCCGAGCAGGTCTACGGCTACGACCCGGGCTCCTACGTCACCGGCCCGTTCCCGGTCGAGGACGAGAAGTGGCTCGCCAAACTCGACTGGAACATCACCGACAACCACCGCCTGGCGCTGACCTACCAGAACACGCTCGGCAACTCGCTGAACGGCTCGACCAGCGACGTCTTCTCGATCGGCTCGTCGGTGTCCCAGCCGCGGGTGGGCCTGGAGTCGCAGCAGTACAACAAGATCGAAGAGCTCACGACCTACACGGTCCAGCTGAACTCCGACTGGACCGACAACTTCTCGACCGAGCTGCGCTACAACTTCAAGGAAACCGACACCCAGCAGAACCCGCTGCTCGGCCTTGAGGTCGGCGAGGTGACGGTGAACGTCGCCGACCTGCCCGGCGTCGCACCCGGCACGGGCACGCCGCAGATCCGCTTCGGCGCCGAGATCAACCGGCACGACAACTACCTCCACGTGGAGGTCGAGACCTACGAGGCGATCGGCCGCTACAGCTGGGGCCCGCACGACATCCTGTTCGGCGCCCGGACCGAGAAGAACGACATCTTCAACGTCTTCGTGAACAACTCGATGGGCAGCTGGACCTTCGACAGCTACGCCGACTTCCTGGCCCGCCGGGCCTCGCGGTTCACCCTCCAGGGCGCCGTCGACCCGAACGGGGGCACGGTCCCGGCCACGCTCGGCACCGCCCGCCGCGGCGCCGCGGACTTCGCCTTCCGGCTGAACAGCGTCTACGCCGAGGACCGCCTGCAGGTCCTGGACAACCTCGACGTCACCGCCGGCATCCGGTTCGACTGGTACTCGATGGACGACGTGCCGGAGCTGAACACGGCGTTCGTCTCCCGCAACAACTTCACCAACCAGCAGAACCTCGACGGCAAGCACGTCATGCTTCCGCGGGTGGCGGTGAACTGGGAGCCGATGGACCGGCTGAACGTGCGGGCGGGCCTCGGCCGCTTCTCGTCCACCGGCCTGAACGTCTGGCTGTCGAACCCCTTCGCCAACACCGGGGTGATCCAGACCAATGCGGTCTGCACGCCGAACGGGCCGTTCAACAACGTCGACCTCACGGTCGCGCCGGCGAACTGCACCTTCACCCCGCGCGGCGGCAACACCAACGTGCTGGATCCGGCCTTCCAGATCCCGACCGTGTGGAAGGGCAGCCTGGGCGCCTCGTACGAGTTCGACTTCGGCCGCTGGGGCGACCAGTGGCTGGTGCAGCTCGACTACCTGAAGTCCGTCAACGAGAACGCCCTCTACTGGGTGGACCTGCGGGCCGTGCAGACCGGCGTCGCGCCGGACGGCCGTCCGGTGTGGAGCCGCTCGACCATCGGCCAGACCGCCGGCGTCGACTACGACATGATGCTGACCAACCACGACAAGGGCGGCTCGGACGCGGTGGCGCTGACCATCGCCAAGTCCTGGGACGAGGGCATCTGGGACGGCCTGGGCATGCAGTTCGTCTACACCTACACCGAGGCCGAAGACGCCAACCCGATGACCAGCTCGATCGCCCAGTCGAGCTACACCCGGTTCGCCAGCTTCAACCACCAGAACCCGCCGGCGGCGATCTCCGACTACGAGATCCGCCACCGCTACGCCCTCAACCTGAACTACTCGCGCGAGTTCTTCGGCGACTACAAGACCAGCGTGAACGTCTTCGCCCAGCACCGTTCGGGCCTGCCGTTCAGCTACACCTTCGCCAACAGCCGCTCGGGCAACTTCGACAACGACTTCTTCAACAACGTCTCGAGCTACTCGGGCCGTCAGGCGACGTCGAACCAGCTGCTCTACGTGCCTATGGCCAACGACCCCATCGTGCTCTACGCGCCGGGCTTCGACGTGGCCGGGTTCAACCAGTTCCTGGACAACTCGGGGCTGTCGAAGTTCCGCGGCCGGATCGCGCCGCGCAACGCCTTCCGCCACGCCGACGTCACCACCATCGACGTGCGGATCAGCCAGGAGCTGCCGGCCTTCTTCCCGAACGGGGCGAAGATCGAGGTGTTCGCGGACATCGAGAATCTCGGCAACCTGCTGAACGACGACTGGGGCGTGCTGGAGCAGTATGACTTCTACCGCGGCGTGCCCGTGGTGGACGTCCGCTGCGCCACCTCCGCCGCCGGTCCGACGGTCGGCTGCGGCACGCCGGGCGCCAAGTACGTCTACTCGGCCGCTGGCGGCGGGAACTTCCAGCAGCCGGTGCAGGCGTTCCGCCGCAACGGCTCCACCTGGCAGATCAAGCTGGGCGCCAAGTACAAGTTCTAGACGATCGCTTTGAGGAGAGTGGGAAGGGCGGTCCGGCGACGGGCCGCCCTTTTCGCATTCAAGATCCTCCCCCACAGGGGGAGGGGGACCGCCGAAGGCGGTGGAGGGGGCCGCATCCCCGGCGGCTCGGGCGTGAACCCCCTCAGTCCCTTCGGGACAGCTCCCCCGGTGGGGGAGCATCATTGCGCAGCGGCAGGACGCTCGAGCCCGTGTCTCTTGACGTAGGGGCCTCACCCGCCCATGTGCGCGCGTCGTTGTCGAAGGGGTGAGATGGACCGGATCGTTCCTGCCGAGTGGGCGCCGCATCGGGCGATGTGGCTGGGCTTCCCGAGCCATGCGGAGCTCTGGGAGGAGGACCTGGAGCCCGCCCAGGCCGAGGTGGCCGCGCTGGCGCGCGCCCTGGCGGGGCCGGGCGGCGAGCATGTGCGCCTGCTGACCGGCTCGCCGGAAGGCGAGGCCGCGGCCCGGTCGCTGCTGGCCGACGTGGCGCGGGTGGAGATCGTGCCCGGGCGGTTCGGCGACATCTGGCTGCGCGACACCGGCCCGATCTTCGCCCGCACGCCCGAAGGGACGGAGGCGCGCGCCTTCCGCTTCAACGGCTGGGGCGGCAAGTATGTCCTGGAGCACGACGATGCGGTCGCCGCGCAGATCGCCGAGGCCGCCGGCGCGCCGCTGGCGCAATCCGAGGCGGTGCTGGAGGGCGGGGCGCTCGACCATGACGGCTTCGGCACGGTGCTGACCACGACCCAGTGCCTGATCAATCCCAACCGCAACGCCGGCTGGGACGAAGCCGCGGCCGAGAAGGTGCTGGCCGAGGCGTTGGGCGCCCGCAAGGTGCTGTGGTTGGGCGAGGGCCTGCTGAACGACCACACCGACGGCCACGTGGACAACCTGGCCCGCTTCGTCGGGCCGGGCGTCGTCGCCTGCCCGGTGGCCTTCGGAAGGGACGATCCGAACGCGGACGCCTACGACGATGCGGCCCGCCGGCTCGCCTCCATGACCGACTCGCGCGGCGAGCGGCTCAAGGTCGTGCGCATCCCCTCGCCGGGCTATGTGGACGACGGCGAGGGCGCGTACGTGCCCGCCAGCCACATGAACTTCGTCATCGCCAACCAGGCGGTGGTCTGTCCGATCTACGAGACCAAGGCGAGCCCGCTGGCGCTCGAGGCCTTGCGGCGCCTCTTCCCGGACCGGGCCGTCATCGGCCTGCCGTCCACCGCCGTCCTGACCGGCGGCGGCTCGTTCCACTGCATCACCCAGCAGGAGCCCGCCTGATGACGCGCCAGATCAAGGTCGCCGCCATCCAGACCTCGTACGGCGAGGACATGGCGGCCAACATCAGGAAGACCGAGGACTTCGTCCGCCAGGCGGCGAGCGAGGGCGCCCAGGTCGTGCTGCCCTCCGAGCTGTTCCAGGGCCCCTACTTCTGCGTCGCCCAGGAGGAGCGCTGGTTCGCCACCGCCTATCCCTGGCGCGAGCACCCCTGCGTGACCGCCATGGCGCCGCTGGCCCAGGAGCTGGGCGTCGTCATCCCCGTCTCGATCTTCGAGCGCGAGGGGCCGCACTACTTCAACAGCCTCGTCATGCTGGACGCCGACGGCTCGCCCATGGGCGTCTACCGCAAGAGCCACATCCCCGACGGGCCGGGCTACAACGAGAAGTACTACTTCCGGCCCGGCGACACCGGCTTCAAGGTCTGGGACACCCGGTTCGGCAAGCTGGGCGTCGGCATCTGCTGGGACCAGTGGTACCCGGAGACCGCCCGCGCCATGACGCTGATGGGCGCCGAGGTGCTGTTCTACCCCACCGCCATCGGCTCGGAGCCGCATGACGCGACCCTCGACACCGCCGCGCCCTGGCGGCGGGCGATGCAGGGCCATGCCGTCTCCAACGTGATCCCGGTGGTCGGGGCTAACCGGACGGGCTTCGAGCCGTGGGCGAACTACCCGAACGGCGGGCAGCTGTTCTACGGGTCGAGCTTCATCGCCGACCACCGCGGCGACCTCGTCGCCGCCCTCGGGCGCGAGGACGAGGGCGTGCTGCACGCCGAGTTCGACCTCGACTTCCTGGCCACCCACCGGGCGGCCTGGGGCTTCTTCCGCGATCGGCGGACCGACCTCTACGGCAGCCTGGCGGGGGCCCGCCCGGCGTGATCGAGACCGGGCGCCTGATCCTTAGGGCGCCGGACGAGGCCGACCGCGCCGCCATCGCGGCCATGAACGCCGACCCGCGGGTGGCCGCCACCCTCGGTTCGGCGCTCACCCGGGAGGAGAGCGATGCGATGGTGGACCGCATCCGGGTCCACATCGGCCTGCACGGCTGGGGCTTCTGGGCCGTGGAGCGCAAGGCCGACCGCGCGGTGATCGGCCTCACCGGCCTGCTCTCCATGGGCGAAGACCTGCCGCCCGGCCCGGCCGTGGAGATCGGCTGGCGCCTCGCCTTCGAGACCTGGGGCGGCGGCTACGCCACCGAGGCGGCCCGCGCGGCGCTCGCCTGGGGCTTCGAACACATCCGCCCGCCCGAGATCATCGCCATCACCGCCCGGACCAACCTGCGCTCCCAGGCCGTGATGCGCCGCATCGGCATGGTCCCCGACCCGACCCGCGATTTCGACCATCCGAAGCTGGCGGCCGACCACCCCCTGCGCCCGCACGTCACTTTCGTGGCGAAGGCGCCTTAGTCCTTCTTCCTCCCCCGCGAAGCGGGGGAGGGGGAGGGGGCGAGCCGCCTGCTCCGAGCAACGAGACGTGCAGATTGGAGCGGCCCGCTGCGCCGCGCCTGGGGCTTGCCCTTTCCACCACCGGCTCTTCGCTGCGCTCGGCCGGCGGTCCCCCTTTCCCATGAATGGGAAAGGAAAGGGTCAGGCGAGCCGCGCCAGGATCGCCTCGGCGCAGGCCTCGGGCGTCAGGGTGGAGGCGTCGACCTCCAGGTCATATGCGATGTCCGCGTGCACGGCGGCCTGCCAGCGCAGGACCGCCTCGCGCGGGGCGCCGTCCTCGCCGCGGCGCTCGAGGATCACGTCCAGCGAGCAGCGGACCCCGACCAGCAGCAGGGGCAGGCCCGCCAGGCGCTCGCGCATCAATGCGCGGGTGTCGAGGGGGTGGGCGTAAGACGTGTGCAGACCCACGTCGCAGGCGACGTCCATGCCGCCACGGCTGACGCCCGCCACCGCGTCCCAGAGGGCGGCGTAGAAGCGGGCGACGGCGGGCTCCAGGTCGGGGCGCTCGCCGCCTGGGCGCAGGCCGATCCCGGGCTGTAGGTCGTCGGGCGTGGCCTTGCGCCAGAGGTCGACGCCCAGGTTCAGCCAGGGTCCACGGGCCTGCAGCGCCCGCGCGATCGAGGACTTGCCGGCGCGGGGGACGCCGTTGAGGACGACGATCCGCCCCAGGCTCAGGAGGCGCACCCTTCCGGTTTCACCGTCGCCTTCGCGAGTTCGGCCTTGGCCTCGGCCATGGCGGCCTTGAACTCCTCGTCGGCGTGGAGGCGGGCGACGACGGCGGCGCCGATCAGGCGGCCGGCCTCGACGTCGCTGGGGTAGTGGACGCCGCAGACCACGCGGCTGTCGCCGAACTCGCGCCCGCGCAGCAGCAGCGCGTTCGCCCGCTCCGGCTTCAGCTCGGCCAGGATCAGCGCCCAGGCCCAGCCGACCGAGGCGTGGCCGGAGGGATAGGAGGCGTTGGCCCCGAGCGACTCGGGCGTCACGCAGGTTCGGGCCGAAAGGCCGGTGAACGGCCGCGGCCGCTTGTAGTGCTCCTTGGGCGGGTTCGACGCCAGGCCCGCGTCGAACAGGGCCCGCACCATCAGCTGGGCGGTGGCCGGCGTCGTCTCGGCGGAGATCTTCACGTCCGCCGCGCAGGACCAGCTGGTGAAGGCGGCCGGGGACAGCAGCTCCACGTCCGCCGTCGCCTGCGCCCAGCGCGGGCTGTCCGCCAGCTTGCGGGTTTCGCGGAAGGCGGCCAGGTCCGCCGCCTCGTCGGGCGAGCCCGCCGCCGGCGGCGGCGGGATCAGCCTCAGGGTGTCCACCTGCTCGTCGGGCCCGAGGAAGGGGGACGGACGCGGCGGGGCGGCCGGTTGCTGGGCCGAGGCCGCTCCGACCACGGCGAAGGCGGCGAGCGCCAGAACGAGTTTGGCGCTCGCGCGCATGGTTCGTCTCCTATCTCAGGACCGTCAGGCCGTTCTTGATCACGGTGGCGTTGCGGTCCTTCACCCGGGCCTCGAACGAGATGTTCTTCCCGTCCTTCCAGAGGTCCACGGTGATGACGTCGCCGGGGAACACCGGCGCCGAGAAGCGGGCCTGGTGCGAATAGATCTGCTCGGGATCGAAGTCGGTGATCGCCTGCAGCACCGCCCGGCAGGTGATGCCGTAGGTGCACAGGCCGTGCAGGATCGGCCGCGGGAAGCCCGAGCGGCGCGCCGACTCGGGGTCCGAGTGCAGCGGGTTGCGGTCGCCGTTGAGCCGGTAGAGCAGGGCCTGGTCGGGGCGGGTGGAGATGTCCACCGACAGGTCCGGCTTGCGCGAGGGGACTTCGTGCGGCTCGGGCTGGCCTTCCGAGGGGCCGCCGAAGCCGCCGTCGCCGCGGGCGAAGGTGGAGCCGGTGAGGGTGGCGACCTTCTCGCCCTTCTCGTCCGTCCAGACGCTCTCGTTGACGATCACCGCGCCCTTGTCCTTGCCCTTGTCCCAGACGCCGACGGTGCGGCCTTCGACGGTGAAGGTCCCGGTGGTCGGCAGGGGCTTGTGCAGCTCGACCTTCTGTTCGCCGTGGACCACCATCAGGAAGTTGATCTGGCTGGGCCGCCAGCCGTCCGGCATCTGCGGGGCGGCCGCGCCCTCGATCGGACGGGCGCCGGCGGCCAGCACGGTGGCGGCGGTCGGGATGACCTTCAGGTTCTTCTCGTAGACGAAGGCCAGCTCCTTCTCGTCCATCGGGTCGGCGCCCATGCCGACGCCCAGGGCGTAGAGCATCACGTCCTTGTCACGGTAGGTGAAGGTGCGCGCCGGGGTGCGCTGCTGGAGGATGTCCGGATAGTGGATGGCCATGAAAATTCGTCCCTTGAATGCGTTCGGCTCCCAATAGCGGCGGATTGAAGCGGCTCGCCTTGGCCTTAGCAAGCGCGCCGCGGCCCCGATTGCCGCTCCGGACTGGGTGGGGTAGGAACGCCGCTTCCGATTAACCCTCGGGTGCGTGCTTCGCGCCCGTCCCGCCCGCGAGGCCTAGCCATGACCACCACCGCCATGCCCGGGATGGGCTCGATTACCGGCAACGTGCTGTTCTACTCCAAGCCGGAGCCGCTCACCCCGGAGCTCCATGGCAAGCTCGGCGTGCGCCGCATGGACGGCCCCTTCGGCTTCGCCCGCAAGGGCCACATCATTCCGCTGGCCGTCACCGAGTTCGGCCTGGCCGCCGTGACCGGCCCGATCATCTTCGTCGGCGACGACAAGACCCCACTGCTGGTCATGGGCCTGCAGGCCGACCAGAACATGTTCGTCACCAACGACGGCGTGTTCGAGCCCGGCGTTTACGTCCCGGCCTACGTGCGCCGCTACCCGTTCGTGTTCGCCAACGACAAGAACGCCGGCCAGATGATCCTGTGCATCGACCGCGACGCCGAGTTCATCGAGGAGGGCGGCGACCTGGCCTTCTTCGACGCCAACGGCGAGCCGACCGACTACACCAAGAGCTGCATCGAGTTCTGCAACAACTACGAAGTCGAGCGTCAGCGGACCCTGGGCTTCATCCAGCTGCTGAAGGACCTCGACCTGTTCGAGGTGAAGACCGCCAACTTCACCCCGTTCAACGCCGACGGCACGCCGGGCGAGCCGCAGAAGATCGCCGACTACTTCGGCGTCTCCGAGGCCAAGCTGAACGCCCTGCCGCAGGACAAGCTCGTCGAGCTGCGCGACAACGGCGCCCTGCAGCAGATCTACGCCCACCTGATCTCGCTGGTCGGCTGGGACCGCCTGATCGCGCTGGCCATGGCCCGCCAGGCGCAGCAGGCGCCGGTCGCGGCGAACGCCTGATCACTGCGTCATCCCGGACGGCCGAAAGGCCGATCCGGGACCCAGGATCTCCCAAGCTTGTGCTGGGTCCCGGCTCTACGGCTCGCTGCGCGAGCCTTCGGCCGGGATGACGTTGGGATTCAACCGCCGCGCCAGGATCGCCTCGAGCCGGCGCAACGTCTCCGGCCCGGCGCTCTTCGGATCGCCGAGGATCGCCGTATCCAGGCAGGTGTCGATGGGCGAGGGCTCGCGCACGGCCGGCAGGCTCGCCAGCAGCCGGCGCAGCATCTGCCGGGCGAGGTCGACGTTGCGGCGCATGACCGCCAGCACCTCCTCGATGCCCACCGGCGCTTCGCTCTCGCGCCAGCAGTCGTAGTCGGTGACCATGCAGACGTTGGCGTAGGGCAGCTCGGCCTCGCGGGCGAGCCTGGCCTCCGGCATCGCGGTCATGCCGATCACATCGCAGCCCCAGGACCGGTAGAGCCGGCTCTCGGCCCGGGTGGAGAACTGCGGGCCCTCCATGGCCAGGTAGGTGGCGTCCTCGAAAGCCTCGATCCCGCCGTCGCGCAGCGCCCGGGCCGCCAGTCCGGAGAGTCTGGGGCAGACCGGATCGGCCAGGGACACGTGGGCGGGGACGCCGCCGCCGAAGAAGCTGGCGGGCCGCTGACGGGTGCGGTCGACGTACTGGGCGGCGACGGCGAAGGCGCCCGGCGGCAGATCCTCGCGCAAGGAGCCCACGGCCGAGATCGACAGTATGTCCGTGCAGCCGGCGCGCTTCAGCACGTCGATGTTGGCCCGCGTGTTGATCTCGCCGGGCAGCAGCCGGTGGCCGCGGCCGTGCCTGGGCAGGAAGACCACGGCGACGCCTTCCAGCTCGCCGGTCAGCACCGCATCGGACGGCGCGCCCCAAGGGCTCTCGATGGTCTCCCACCGCGCGCCGGTCAGCCCCGGCAGCTCGTAGAGCCCGGAGCCGCCCAGGACGCCGAGCTTCCAGCCGCTCACCGGGCGAACACGCTGCGGGTCAGGCAGGAGAAGACCAGCCGGCCGGCCTCGTCGAGGAGGTCGTGCTGGGCGATGACGATACCCTTGCCTTCGCCGACGGGGTCCTTGCCCATGACGGTCATCCGTCCACGGAGCACCTCGCCGGCCGGCGGGTTCTTGGCCCAGCGCAGGGCGTCGACGCCCACCCGCTTGGTCTGCGGCCACTCGGCGCTGGCGGCGGCGTCCAGCTTCGTCCAGACGGCGAAGATCATGGCGTCGGGGCAGCCGCGGTCGGCGGTCCATCCCGGGCAGAAGTTGTCGATGAAGGCGGCCATCGCCGCAGGGTCGACCCGGGCTTCGCCGAGCGAGACCACCTGCCCGATCTGGATGTCGTCGAACGGCGCCGGCACGCAGCTCTCCTCGAGTCACAAGCGATTCGCAGATGATCCGCACGGGGCGCGGCGAGTCGAGCCATTTGCGCGGGGAGCGGACCGGGCCATATACGGGACGATGATCGGCGGTCGGGTCTTGAGCATGTTGCGCCCCCTGGCGGCGCTGTCGGCTGCGGTGCTGCTGGCCGGCCCGGCCTTGGCGCAGGGCTTCGGCGCGCCGAAGGCGCCGGTGTTCGGGCCGGTCGACACCGGCCACCTCGTCGCCGAACTGGTCCCCGGGAAGGCCTCCATCGCGCCGGGCGAGACCATCCACGTCGCCCTGCGCCAGCGGATCGACAAGGGTTGGCACACCTACTGGCGCAATCCGGGGGACTCCGGCGAGGCGACCCAGATCAAGTGGACCCTGCCGGCCGGCTGGAACGCGGGCGAGATCGTCTGGCCGACGCCGGACCGCCAGCCCACCGGCCCCTTGATGAACTACGGCTATTCCGGCGAGGTGCTGCTGCCGGTGGCGCTGACCGCGCCAGCCGGCGCCGCCCCCGGCCAGAGCGTGGAGCTGACCGCCGCCGTCGCCTTCCTGGTCTGCGAGGAGATCTGCGTGCCCGAGGACGCGGTCCTCGGAATCCGGCTCCCGGTCGCCGCCGTCCCGGCCGGCCCGCATCCGCAGTTCGGCCAGGCTGTCGCCCAGGCCCTGCAGGCCGCGCCGAAGGCCGTCCCGCTGACCGCCGCCTTCGCCCGCGAGGGCGAGGCGCTGAAACTGGCCATCGCCGGCGAGCCCCTGACGGGCGCGGACTTCGCGGACGCCTACTTCTTCCCCTTCGACGGGACCGCCATCGACCACGCCAAGCCCCAGGCGATCGAGCGGGGCCCGGACGGACTGACCCTCACCCTGACGCCCGGCTACGGCTTCCAGTCGCCGACCCCGCCCACCGAGCTCTCCGGCGTGCTCAGCCTCGCCGACGGCCGCGCCTTCGAGATCGCCGCCCAGGCCGGGCCCGCGCCCGCCGGCGCCGCCGGTCTCGGCCCGCCGCCCGCCCGGGCCCCGCCCGGCGGCGGCGCGGGGCTGGGCCTGCCGCTCGCCATAGGCTTCGCCCTGCTGGGCGGGCTGATCCTCAACCTGATGCCCTGCGTCTTCCCGATCCTGGCGATGAAGGCCGCCGGGCTCGCCGGCCATGCGCACGAGCGCAAGGAGGCCCAGCGCCATGGCCTGGCCTTCCTCGCCGGCGTGCTGGCGACCTTCCTGGCGCTGGCCGGCCTGCTGATCGCGCTGAAGGCCGCGGGCGCGGCCGCCGGCTGGGGCTTCCAGCTGCAGTCGCCGCCTGTCGTCGCGGCGCTGGCGCTGCTGATGCTGGCGGTGGCCCTGAACCTCTCGGGCGTGTTCGAGGTGGGGACCTCGTTGCAGGGGGCGGGAACCGGCCTCGCCTCCCGCAAGGGCCTGGCGGGCGCCTTCTTCACCGGCGCGCTGGCGGTGGTCGTGGCCGCGCCCTGCACGGCGCCCTTCATGGCCCCGGCGCTCGGCTGGGCGCTGACTCAGAGCGCAGCGGCGGCGCTGGTGGTGTTCTTCGCCCTCGGCCTGGGGTTTGCGCTGCCCTTCGTGCTGGTGGCCTTCGTCCCCGGGCTGTTGTCGCGGCTGCCGAAGCCCGGCCCCTGGATGGCGGGCTTCCGCCGGCTGCTGGCCTTCCCGATGTACGGCGCCGCCGGCTGGCTCGCCTGGGTGCTGACCGTCCAGGCCGGCGACATGGCGCTGGCCCGGCTGCTCGCCGCCGCCGTCGCGCTGGCGCTGGCCGCCTGGCTCGCCGGGATCGCGCAGCACCGGCAGGCGCAGGGGAAGAGGCCGGTGCTGACCGGCTCGGGTGCGGGCGTGCTCGCCGCCGCCGCCCTGGCCGCCGTCGTCTGGCCGGGCTACCAGCCCGCCACGGCCGTCGCCGCCGAAGCCGCCGCCGACATCCCCTACGAGGCCTACAGCCCCGAGCGGCTCGCCGCGGCGCGGGCCGAGGGGCGGCCGGTGTTCGTCAACTTCACCGCCGCCTGGTGCATCACCTGCAAGGTCAACGAGCGCACGGCGCTGACCAGCGCCGAGGTCGCCGACGCCTTCCAGCGGACCGGGACGGTCTATCTGAAGGCCGACTGGACCTTGAAGGACGACGTCATCGCCGCCGAGCTCGCCCGCCACGGCCGGGCCGGGGTGCCGCTCTATCTGGTGTATGGAAAAGGATCGGCGGACGGCGTTATCCTGCCGCAGATCCTGACCGGCCGGACGGTGGTCCAGGCCCTGGAGACCGCCGCCGCCGGCTAGGATCGCCCCGAAGCCTCAGGAGCCGAGCCGATGACCCGCCTGTCCCGCCGCCTCGTCCTCGCCGCCTCGATGCTGGCGATCGCCGCCCCTGCCGCGGCCGCACCGACGATCGGCCAGCCCGCCCCGAACTTCCAGGCCGTCGACGCCGACGGCCGCACCCGCTCCCTTTCCGAGTTCAAGGGCAAGACCGTCGTGCTCGAGTGGCACAACGGCGGCTGCCCCTATGTGAAGAAGCACTACGGCGCCGGCGCCATGCAGAGCCTTCAGAAGCAGGCCACGTCCGACGGCGCGGTTTGGCTGACCCTGATCTCGTCTGCGCCGGGGACCCAGGGCTACCTCGCCCCCGCCGAGGCCAAGAGCTGGAAGGCGTCCAACAAGGCCGCCGCCACCGCCCTGCTGCTCGACCCCGAAGGCGACGTCGGCAAGGCCTACGACGCCCGCACCACGCCGCACATGTACATCGTCGATAAGACCGGACGCCTGGCCTACATGGGCGGCATCGACGACAAGCCGTCCGCCGACCCCGCCAGCCTGAAGGGCGCCAACAACTACGTCGCCGCCGCCCTCGCCGACCTCAAGGCCGGCCGCAAGGTGGCGACGCCGGTGAGCAAGCCCTACGGCTGCAGCGTCAAGTACAAGGGGTAGGAGAGCCTAGGGAATGGGTGACAGGTAGGGCTTGCGCCCAACCAGTCACCGATGCTCTCCGGTGACTGGTTGCGCCGCCATGGCGCTACCTGTCACCCCGCTCCCTCAGATCGTCACACCGGCGCCTGAGGGGGCGCGGTGATGACCTCGACGTTGTCGTTCAGCAGGTAGGCCATGTCGCGCAGGGCCAGGTCCCGGGCCTTGGGGTCGGCCGCCTTCTCCAGCTCGGCGAGCTTGACCGGCAGGTCCTCGGCGATGCCGCGCAGGATGCATTTCAGGTCGCCGTCGATCCCGCGGTCGCGCAGGGCGATGTGGCCCTTCATGTCGAGGGCGGCGAGCTCTCCGATGCGGGCGGCGAAGTCCGGAGCGGGCGCGGCGCCGGCGGCGCGATAGCCGTCGACCTCGGTCTTCAGCGCCCGGGCCCGCGAAACGATCTCGGCGAACAGAGGCTCCTGGGCGACGGCGGGCGGCGGGGCGGCGGCCGGGACGGAGGCCGGGCCGGCGGCGAGCCAGAGGAGCGCGGCGGCGGCGACAGCTTCGCAGGACATGACCCCTCCGGGAACCTAAGTCAGCGGTGAAGCTTTCCAGTAACCGCCTTAGGGTAAACGCCGCGCTTACGATCTGACGGGGAGGCGAGTTTGGGAGCGTCCGCCAAGGCCTGGGCCGACTTCGAGACCGCCGCCCGGGCCGCCGAGGGTCGCCGCATCGCCGGCCTGTTCGAGGCCGAGCCGGACCGGCTGGCGAAGCTGACGGTCGAAGCCGCGGGCCTTTACCTGGACCTTTCGAAACAGCCCTGGTCGCTGGCCGATCTGGAGGTCGCCCTGGACCTGGTCCGAGACGCCCAGGTGGAGACGGCCCGGGACGCCCAGCTCGCCGGCCAGCCGATCAACCGGTCCGAAGGCCGAGCGGCGCTGCACGCCGCGCTGCGCGCCCCGGCCGGGGCCGGCTTCTCGGCCGACGGCCGGCCCGTCTCGGCCGAGGTGGAGGCGACGCGCGCCGCCATGCGGGCTTTCGTCGAGACCGTGCGGAGCGGAGAGCGGAAGGGCGCCGCGGGGCGCCCGTTCAAGGCCGTGGTCCACATCGGCATCGGCGGCTCGGACCTGGGGCCCCGGCTGGTGTGGGAGGCGCTGCGGCCGCTCTCCGCGCCCATCGAGCTGAGGTTCGCGGCCAACGTCGACCCGGCCGAGCTCGCCTTCGCGCTGGACGGGCTCGACCCTGCCGAGACCCTGGTGGTGGCCGTCTCCAAGACCTTCACCACCCAGGAGACGCTCTCCAACGCCGAGGCCGCCCGCGCCTGGCTGCGGGGCGCGCTCGGCCCGGCCGCCGACGCCCACCTGATCGCCGTCACCGCCGCGCCGGACAAGGCCCGCGCCTTCGGCGTCCCGGACGCCCAGGTGTTCGGCTTCTGGGACTGGGTGGGCGGCCGCTACTCCGTCTGGTCCGCGGTGAGCCTGTCCTGCGCCATCGCCCTCGGCTTCGACGTCTTCGAGCAGATGCTGTCGGGCGGGGCGGCCATGGACGCCCACTTCCGCCAGGCGCCGCTCCAGGCCAACGCTCCGGTGCTGCTGGCCCTGGCCCACGTCTTCAACCGCAACGGTCTTGGCCGGCCGATGCGGGCGGTGATCCCCTACGCCCACCGGCTGCGGCTGCTGCCCTCCTGGCTCCAGCAGCTGGAGATGGAGTCGAACGGCAAGCGGGTGGACGCGCAGGGCCGCAGCGTCGCCCGGGCCACCGCCGCCAGCGTGTTCGGTGAGGTGGGCTCCACCAGCCAGCACGCCTTCTTCCAGCTGCTGCATCAGGGGACCGACGTGATCCCGCTGGACATCCTGGCCGTCCGTCATGCCCGCGAGGGCGACCCCGCCGCCCAGCAGAAGCTGCTGGCCAACGCCATCGCCCAGGCCGAGGCCCTGATGGTCGGCCGCAGCGAGGCCGACGTCCGCGCCGAGCTCGAGGCGGCGGGCCTGAGCGCCGAGCGGATCGCCGAGCTCGCACCCCAGCGCACCTTCCCCGGCGACCGACCCTCCAGCTTCATCCTGATCGATGCGGTGACGCCGCAGACCCTCGGCGCGCTGCTGGCCCTCTACGAGCACAAGACCTTCGTCGAGGGCGTGCTCTGGGGGATCAACAGCTTCGACCAGTGGGGCGTCGAGCTCGGCAAGACCCTGGCGAACCGCGTCCTCGCCGACCTCGCCGGCGGCTCGGGCGCGCACGATCCCTCCACGGCGGCGCTGGTCGGCAAGGTGCGGGGCCTCTGAGCAAACAATGAGCCCTCATCCCGGACGGTCCGCCAGGACCGATCCGGGACCCAGGCGTCCTGCCCTGAAGCTGGGTCCCGGCTCTCCAGCCCGCGGAGCGGGCTTGCGGCCGGGATGACGGGGGGAGGTAAGGCTTGCGGCCAGGGGCGGGATGGCATCGGATGGGCGAAAGCCACCACAGGGGAGGGGCGATGAAGCGCGCGGCCGTCGCGATCGGTCTTTGGGCGCTGGCGGGCGGCGTCGCCGCGGCGACGCCGCTGCTCGAGCTGATGAAGCAGGAGGTGGATCCGGCCGCCAACGCCTTCTGGGCCGCCGGCAACGATCCGCCGGAGGGCGAGGGCCCGCAGGCCGCGGACGCGCGCTGGGCCGCCGCGGCCGTAGCCGCAGCGAAACTGGAGGCCGACGGGCGGCTGCTCACGCGGCCCGAGCACAGCCGCCCGGGCGAGTGGGACGCCTACGCCGAGATGATGGAAGAGGCCGCCGCGGCCGGCCGGATCGCCATCGGAAAGCGGGACGTGGAGGCGGCGTTCGAGGCGGGCGGGCGGCTCTACGAGGCCTGCGCCGGCTGCCACGCCAGGTACATCCCGGGGCGCGGCGGATAAGCAAAAGCCCCGGACCTTGCGATCCGGGGCTCTCGGTCTTTCAGGTTAAGAAGGCCGTCAGGCGACCGTCGGCGGGCTCGCGGTTCCGCCGGTCAGCGAGACCGGCGGCGGGCCGTAGCGGTTCTCACCCGGATCGCCGCTGGTCAGGCCGACCCACAGCAGGAACACCAGGCAGACGAGGCCGACGGCCATCATCACCAGCGCCGCGCCGCCCATGCCGGCCATGGCGGCCCCGGCGGCGGCGGAGTCGTTGCCGGCCAGTCCGGCGCCCATGATCGCAGCGCCGCCCATCATGACGGCGAGAAGCATGCCGACGACCCCTGCGCCGAAGGGGACCAGCGTCAGCCAGCCGGTCTTGCCGAAGTCGTGAAGCCGCTTCGAGTAGAGGCAGACCATCGGATAGATCAGCGCGATCGAGACGATCATCCCGAGAACGGGGATCATCCCCAGCACCAGGTTCACCACGAAGATGATCGCGAATCCGATCCAGAAATCCCGTTTGCCGATCCGGCCGTCGGCCGTGAGAAAGAGTGTCTTCCAGTCCATAGGCGCCTCCCATCTGCCGGCGTGGCGCCGGCTCGCCTGGCGCGACTGTCTCCCGATCCGCTTAAACAGGCAATGGACGTGCGCGGGGCGGGCTTGACGGCGCGCCGTTCAGCCCCTGCAATGGTGAAGGCGCGCACGTCCGCGCCCCTTTCCAGATCATCGTTCTCCACGCCGGTCCCGCCGGTGACTGGTTATCGTGTCCCTGCCGCAAGGTTCACCGCCGCGCGGCCGAATGGGGCACGATCGTCCGTCGCCTTCGCAGCCGGCCGCCCGGGTGACAGGCAGTCCTGTCCCCCTGTGGATGCGACGAGGCCTCGCTGGGACAGGAAAACCAGTCACCGGAGACCCGCATGCGCCTGATGCACCCCCTGCGCGCGGCCGAGGCCGTGCGCGAGACCTTCGACGTGGGCCGGCGGGCCGACGGCTCGCCGCTGGCGGTCGATCTGGCCCGGCCGGCGAGACCGGGGCCCTGGCCCGTCGCCCTGCTGGTGCATGGCCCGGTCCCGGACGCCATGCGGGTGACGATGCGGACGGCGCCGATGTACCGCGACTGGGCGGCCGCGCTGGCGGCGAGCGGCGTCGCCTCGCTGGTGTTCGACCACACCCTCGGCTGGCCGCAGCTGCGGCTGGACCAGGCGCTGGGGGAGGTGGACCAGGTGCTGGCGTGGGTGGGCGCCGAGGGGCGGGGCCTTGGGCTGGACCTCGCGCGCGTCACCGCGGTGCTGGTGTCCGGCGGGGCGGTGCTGGCGGGCGAACTGCTGGGCGGCGTGCGGCCACTGCGACCGCAGCGGGCGGCGCTCGTCTCGCCGGTGGTCGGGGCGCCGCCGGGGCTCGGCGTGAGCGCAGCCGACCTGGTCCGAAGGATGAGCCTGGCGGCCGCCGCGCCGACCGTTGCCGCGGCCGGGGCCCGGCTGCTGATCCTGCGCGCCGGCGGCGACCAGCCCGACTGGCTGGCGATGCTCGACGAGGCGGTCGCGGCCCTGCTGGCGGCGGACGCCGACCTGATCGTCGACAACCGCCCGGGCGCGCCGCACGGCTACGAACTCGCCCTGGATGATGGGCGCACGCGGACCGCGATCGAGAAGGTGCTGGCGCTCGCCGCCGCCTGAGCGCTTCCCAAAGCGCCGCCGCGCAACTACCTGCGGCGGATGGAGCCTCCCCGATGACCGCCGCCGCGCCCGAGCGCACGGGTTGGGCCGACGTGCTGGCCGAGGGGCGGGCCCCGCGGTTCGTGCTGATCTGCCTCGGCGTCTGGCTGGCGGCCGCCGACAGCCTGGTCACCGCCACCATCATGCCGGCCGTGGGCGCCTCGCTGGGCGGCTACGCCTGGTTCGGCTGGGCGACGGCCGGCTTCCTGCTGGGGTCGGTTGCGGCGGGGGCGAGCTCCGGGCGGCTCGCCGAGATGTTCGGCCTGCGCGCCGGCGTGGCGGTGACCGCGGCGATCTACGCCGCCGGCTGCGCCCTCTCGGCGGCTGCGCCCGACATGGCGACCTTCCTGGCCGGGCGCGTGCTGCAGGGTCTGGGCGGCGGCTGGGTCGCCGGCTTCAGCTCGGTGGCCGTCGGGCTGCTGTTCCCGGACCGGACCCTGGCCAAGGTCTATGCGGCGGTCACCGCGGTGTGGGGGATCGCCAGCCTGTTGGGGCCGCTGTTCGGCGGGGTGTTCGCCGACGCCGGCATCTGGCGCTGGGCCTTCTGGTCGTTCGCCATCCAGGGGCTGGCGGTGGGCGCGGCGGCCTTCTGGATGCTGCCCAAGGGCGACGGCCGCAAGGCCGGGGCGGGGGTGCCGGTCTGGCAGCTCGCGGTGATCGCGGCCGCGGTGGCGGCGATCGGCCTTGCCGACCTGGCGGGTAACGCCGCAGGCGCGCTGGCCCTGATCGGGCTCGGCATGGCCTTGCTGGTGCTGCTGGTGCGGTGGGACGCCCGCGCCCGGGTGCGGCTGCTGCCGCTCGCCTCCGGGGACCTGCGGACGGCCGCAGGCGCCGGATACGCCACCATGTTCCTGATGACCGTCGCCTCCATGGGCTTCGCCATCTACGGCCCGGCCATCCTGCAGACCCTGCACGGCCTGTCGGCCACCGGCGCCGGCTATGTCGTCAGCGCCGAGTCGCTCGCCTGGACCATCGCGGGCCTGACGGTGACCAGCCTGGCCGGCGCTTGGCCGAACCGGCTGATCCTCGCCGGCGTCGTCGCTGCGGCGCTGGGTGTCGCCCTCTCCGCGCCGGCGTTCGTCGCGGGCGGGGTCGTCTCGGTGGTGCTGGCCGGGGCGGTGCTGGGCGCAGGCTTCGGCCTGTGCTGGAGCTTCATGAGCCAGAAGATCATGGTCTCCCTGCCGACCGAGGAGCGGGCGATCGGGGCGGCGGCGATGACCACGGTCCGACTCACCGGCGCGGCGGCGGGCGCGGCCCTCGCGGGCGTGGCCGCCAACCTCGTCGGGTTCGCGCAGGGTCTAAGCGAAGCGACCGCCAAGGCGGCCGGCCTGTGGGTGGCGCTGGCGCTGCTGCCCTTGGGCATCGCGGCCATCTGGCCCGCCCGGCGGCTGGCCGCGGCTTCCCCAGAGCCCCCGGCTCCGCTATAAGCCCGCCCGATGACGCGGACCGCGCACCACCACGGCCACCACCATCCGACCTGCACCCGCGGGATCGGCCGGAGCCGCTTGGCCTAAAGCGCACCGCCCGACGCCCCGCCGAAGCGGATGGGGCGTCCTCTATCTCCCGCCCCATCCGTCGCCCTCGAGACCGCCAGAGGATCCGACGATGACCGCCCCCGCAGACCCCGCCGCCTTGCCGGACGAAGCCCGCTCGTCTAAGCGCCCGCCCATGAAGAGCGACCGGCCCCTCGCCCGCGCCCCGCGCGGCTTTATCGACCGCCGGGCCCGGGACCTGGGCGCGGAGCGGACCATCGTCGAGCGGATCGTGCCGGTCTACGAGCGCTACGGCTTCGAGGCCCTGGAGACCGGGGCGCTGGAGTACGCCGACGCCCTGGGCAAGTTCCTGCCCGACGCCGACCGGCCCAACGAGGGCGTCTTCGCCCTGCAGGACGACGACGGCGAGTGGATGGCCCTGCGCTACGACCTCACCGCCCCGCTGGCCCGCTTCGCCGCCGCCAACTGGGACGGCCTGCCCAAGCCCTTCCGCCGCTATGCGGTGGGCACGGTCTGGCGCAACGAGAAGCCGGGGCCCGGCCGCTTCCGCGAGTTCGTGCAGTGCGACGCCGACACCGTGGGCTCGGCCCGGCCGGAGTCCGACGCCGAGGTGATCGCCCTGATGGCCGAGGGGCTGGAGGCCATCGGCCTGCCGCGCGGCCAGGCGGTGGTGAAGATCAACTCGCGCCGGCTGATGAACGGCCTGCTGGCGACCGCCGGGGTCACCGACGCCGGCCAGACGCTGGGCGTGCTGCGCGCGGTCGACAAGCTCGACCGCCTCGGGCTGGAGGGCGTCAAGCTGCTGCTGGGCGAGGGGCGCAAGGACGAGTCCGGCGCCTTCACCAAGGGCGCGGGCCTGCAGGCCGCCGCCATCGACCGGGTGCTGGCCTTCGTCTCCGCAGGCTCCGAGGGCCGGTCCGAGACCCTGGACCGGCTGGCGAACGTCATCGGCGGCTCGGCGGAGGGCGATGCGGGGCTCGAGGAGCTTGGGCGGATCCATCAGGCGCTCACCGCGCTCGGCGTCGGCGCCGACCGGGCGGTGTTCGACCCGGCCATCGTGCGAGGCCTGGAATACTACACGGGCGCGGTGTTCGAGGCCGAGCTGCTGCTGGAAACGCTGGACGAGAAGGGCCAGCCGGTCCGCTTCGGATCGCTCGGCGGCGGCGGCCGCTACGACGACCTGGTCGCCCGGTTCACCGGCGAGCAGGTCCCGGCCACCGGCTGCTCGTTCGGCGTCTCGCGCCTTGCGGCGGCGCTGCGGGCCGCGGGTCGCGACCCGGCCGCCGAGCAGCGCGGCCCGGTGGTGGTGATCGCCTTCGACCAGGCCCGCATGGCCGACTACTTCGCCATCGCCGGCGAGCTGCGGGCGGCGGGGATCGCCGCCGAGGTCTACCTCGGCGGCTCCGGCATGAAGGCGCAGATGAAGTACGCCGACCGGCGGC
Source organism: Phenylobacterium terrae (assembly GCF_042681205.1). Classification (NCBI taxonomy): domain Bacteria; kingdom Pseudomonadati; phylum Pseudomonadota; class Alphaproteobacteria; order Caulobacterales; family Caulobacteraceae; genus Phenylobacterium; species Phenylobacterium terrae. Next base: position 1,195,023 of record NZ_JBHUEY010000001.1, on the reverse strand, counting down.
TCTCGCCGGCCGCCGTGATCGTCGGCGAGGACGAGCTGGCGGCCGGCACCGTCACCATCAAGGACCTGGATCTTGGCCGGGAGCTGGCCTCCAAGGTCGCCGACAACGCCGCCTGGCGCGCCGAGCGGCCGGGCCAGCAGTCGCTGCCGCGGGCCGAGCTGATTCCGGCCATCCGCCGCATCCTGGACGCCCGCGCGTGAGGGCCGAACCGCGCGTCCCGGCGCAGGCGCTCGCCGCCATCCGCGCCCCGTTCGTGGAGGCGGGGGCCGAGCGGGTGGATCCGCCCATCCTGCAGCCGCTGAGCCTGCTGCTCGACCTGGCCGGCGAGGCCCTGCGCGCCCGGCTGTTCGTGGTCCAGGCCGAGGGCGGGCAGGAGGCGTGCCTTCGGCCCGACTTCACCGTCCCCGTCGCCCGGCTGCACCTGGCCTCCGGCGCCGCCGAGGGGCGCTACTATTACGAGGGGACCGCCTTCCGCGCCGCGCCCGAGAGCGCCGACCGGCCGGAGGAGTTCCTGCAGGTGGGCCTGGAGATCTACGACTCCGGAAAGGCCTCGCCGGCGGCCACGGAGGCCGAGGTCGCGGCCCTGGCCTGGCGGGCGGCCGCGGCCGGGGGGCGCGGCGACCTCAGCCTCTGGCTCGGCGACGTGGGCCTGTTCGCGGCCCTGATCGACTCCCTGAAGCTGGCGCCCAGCCTCGCGGCCCGGATGCGGCGGGCGGCGGCCCGGCCCCGCCTCCTGGCGGCCGAGCTCGCGCGGGCGGGCGCCGAGCCGGAAGGGGGCCCGGCGGGCGCGCTCGCCGCCCGGCTCGCCGGCCTCTCGGAGAAGGAGGCCGCCGCGCTGCTCGAGGAGATCTGGGCGCTGGCAGGCATCGAGCGGGTCGGCGGGCGCGGCCCGGCCGAGATCGCCCAGCGGCTGGTGCGCAAGGCCGAAGCGGCCCAGGCGCCGGCGCTGACGCCGGACCAAGCCGAGGCGGTGAAGCGCTACCTGGCCATCGCCGCCCCGCTCGACCAGGCGCTGGAGGCGGTGGACGACATCGGCGGCGAGGCGCCGGCCCTCTCGGCGGCCCTCGGCGGCTGGGCCGAGCGGGTGGAGCGGCTGATCCGCGCCGGCGCGCCGGTGGACAGGCTCTGGTTCGCCGCCGGGCTGGGGCACACCTTCGACTACTACGACGGGCTGACCTTCGAGGTCCGCTCGGAGGCCCTGGGCGCCGAGCGGCCGGTGGCCGTGGGCGGGCGCTACGATTCGCTGCCGGCCCGGCTGGGCGGGGCGGACGGGACGCGCGCCGTGGGCGCCATGGTGCGGCCCTGGCGGGCCTATGCGGGAGGCGAAGCGTGACCGAGCCGCTCATCCTGGCCGTGCCCTCCAAGGGGCGGCTGAAAGAGCAGGTCGAGGCCTGGCTCTCCGACTGCCGGCTGGACCTCTCGGCCGCCGGCGGCTCGCGCGGCTACCTCGGGGCGCTGAAGGGCTTGCCCGACGTGCAGGTCCGCCTCGTCTCGGCCGGCGAGATCGCCGAGGCGTTGGACGCCGGCGAGGTGCATTTCGGCGTCACCGGCGAGGACCTGCTGCGCGAGCGGGGCGGGGACGTGGAGCAGCGGGTGCTGCTGCTGCGCCCGCTGGGCTTCGGCCGGGCCGATCTGGTGGTCGCCGTGCCCAAGAGCTGGCTGGACGTCGACGACATGGCCGACCTGGAGGAGGTGGCCCACGACGTCCTGGCCCGCACCGGCCGGCGCATGCGGGTGGCCACCAAATACCTCGTCCAGACCCGGGCCTTCTTCGCCCGCCACGGCGTCGCCGACTACCGCATCGTCGAATCGGGCGGGGCCACCGAGGGCGCGCCGGCCGCCGGCGCGGCCGAGCTGGTGGTCGACATCACCACCACCGGGGCGACGCTCGTCGCCAACGGGCTGAAGGTGCTCTCCGACGGGGTGATCCTGAAGAGCCAGGCCCAGCTGATGGCCAGCCTGCGCGCGCCCTGGGGCGAGGGCCAGCTGGCGACCGCCGAGCGCTTCCTGCGAATCGTCGAGGCCCGCGCCGCGGCGCTGAAGACCGCCAGCCTCGTGTGGCCCGGTGGGCCGGACGGCGAGGTCACCCGCGAGCGGCTGCCGCTCGACGAGGTGGCCCCCGCCGCCGCCGAGCTCACCGCCGGCGGCGCCGGGCCGGTGTCGAGCTACCGCTCGGACTTCGTCTTCGAGACCGTTTCCCCCTCATTTGAGGCTCTTCGGGCGCGAATTTTGGCGTGAATGTCAAAAATTTGACCCGAATTGCTACGCTCGCGGAAAACTGATCGACCGCCGAGTTCGCCCCGTTGACTCAGGCAGAAAATTGCCGTTTTGTAATCGGGCGAGAGACATGACGGCGACAAAGTCCGAAAGTCTCCGGCGTTTCGGGGAGGAAACGCCCTCTTAAATTGAGCGACGGCTCAAAGTCGGCCCGCTGCGATTATCCCCCGCAGCGGGCCTTCTTCTTTTCGGCTCAGCTGCGGTTTTGACGTTAGCGTCAAAAGCGGCGCGCCCCCGCCTCCCGCTCATCCCGGCGAAGGCCGGGACCCAGATCCCAATCTCAGATGTCGCTGGATGATCTTTGCGCGATGTGGAGCCCTCGTCTGCGCCCGCCATCTGGGTCCCGGCCTTCGCCGGGATGAGCGGATGGGGGGCGGAGGCTGAGTGACAGGGCGGCATCTCCCCCCGCCCTTTCCTTATCTCCTGGCTCCGAAGCGAAACGGCCGGCCCTTGCGGGGCCGGCCGTCGGGAATCGCATCGCTCTTGTGCGAGCTACCAGATCCGCACGCGCTGCTCGGGCGGGATGTACATCGAATCGTCCGGCTTCACGCCGAAGGCTTCGTACCAGGCGTCGATGTTGCGCACCGGCAGGTTGACCCGGGCCTCGGGCGGGGAGTGCGGGTCGGCCACCAGCAACTGGCGCATGGCGTCCTCGCGGTACTTGCCGCGCCACACCTGGGCCCAGCCGAGGAACACCCGCTGGTCGCCGGTCAGGCCGTCGAGCACCGGCGCCGGCTTGCCGTTCAGCGAGATCCGGTAGGCGTCCAGGCCCAGCAGCAGCCCGCCCAGGTCGGCGATGTTCTCGCCCATGGTCAGGTCGCCGTTGATCTTCGCGCCGGGCAGGATCTCCACCGCCGCGTACTGCTCGCCGAGCTTCTTGGCCTGGGCCTGGAACTTGGCCGCGTCCTCGGCGGTCCACCAGTCGGTCAGCCGCCCGTCGCCGTCGCTCTTGCGGCCCTGGTCGTCGAAGCCGTGGGTGATCTCGTGGCCGATCACCCCGCCGATGGCGCCGTAGTTGATCGCCGGATCTCCGTTCGGGTCGAAGAACGGCGGCTGCAGGATGCCGGCCGGGAAGACGATCTCGTTCTTGGTCGAGGAATAGTAGGCGTTGATGGTCGGCGGGGTCATGCCCCACTCCTCATCGTCCACCGGCCCGCCCAGGCGGCCCACCCGGAACGCCCAGTCGAAGGCCGCGGCCCGCTCGACGTTGCCGTAGAGGTCCTCGTCGGCGACCTGCAGGCCCGTGTAGTCGCGCCACTTGTCCGGGTAGCCGATCTTGACGTTGAACTTGGCGAGCTTCTCCTGGGCCTTGGCCTTGGTGGCCGGGCTCATCCAGTCGAGCTTTTCGATGCGCGCCTTCATCGCCGACTTCAGGTCGGCGACCAGCTGCTCCATCTTGGCCTTGCTCTCCGGCGGGAAGTAGGCGGCGACGTAGGGCTTGGCCAGCGCCTCGCCGATCTGGGAGTCGACGAGGCTGACGCCGCGCTTCCACCGCGGCCGCTGCTCGGGCTGGCCGGACAGGGTCTTCTGGCGGAACTCGTAGAAGGCCAGGTCGAAGTCCTTGGAGAGGTAGGGCGCGGCGTTGTCGGCCAGGTGGAAGGCCGACCAGGCCTTCAGGGTCTCGACCGGAGTCGCCGCATAGATCGCGGCGATCTTCGGGAAGGCGGTGTTCTCGGACGCGATCACCCGCTTCACGCCGCCCAGGTCCGCGCCTTCCATGAAGGCGCGCCAGGAAAAGCCCGGCGCAAAGCTCGCCAGCTGGTCGACGTCGTAGGGGTTGTAGGTCTTGTCGTCGTCACGCCGCTCGGCGCGGGTCCACGAGACCTTTGCGATCTCGGTCTCCAGGGCCAGGATCTGCTTGGCCGCCGCGGCCGGGTTGTCCCAGCCGGCGAGGGTCAGCAGCCTGGTGATGTACTCGACGTACTTCTCCCGCTGCGGGGCGAAGCGCTCGACCAGGTAGTAGTCGCGGTCCGGCAGGCCCAGGCCCGCCTGGCCGAGGTAGACGGCGTAGCGCTCCGGCTCCTTGGCGTCGTCGTAGATGTAGGCCGAGAAGAACGAGCCGCCGAAGCCCTTCATCGAGGCGCCCATCAGGCGGGCGATGTCGTCGCGGGTCTTGGCGGCGCGGATGGCGGCCAGGTCGGCGGCCAGCGGCTTGGCGCCCAGGGCGTTCACCCGGGCCTCGTCCATGAAGCTGCGGTACATGGCGCCGATCTGGGCTTCCTCGCCCGTGGCCGCCTTGTTGGCGGCGGCCTTGTCCAGCACCGCACGCATGCGGTTCACCGACAGCTCGTTCAGCGCGTCGAACACGCCGAACCGCGAACGGTCGGACGGGATTTCCATCTTCGCCAGGTAGGTCCCGTTGGAGAAGCGGAAGAAGTCGTCGCCGGGCTCGACGGCGCGATCCATCCCGGAGATGTCGAAGCCCCAGGTCCCCATGCGCGGGGCCTCGGAGAGCTGCGGTCCGGCCCCGCCGCCGCCGGCGGTCTCAGCCTCCAGCAGGCCCGCGTGGGCGCGGTCGAAAGCGGCCGCCGGCTGGGCGGCCATGGCAAGTGCGGCCGCAGCGGCGGCCCCGAGCCAGTAGGTCTTCATGAAGAAAAACACCTTGGATGATGCATAGTTGGGGCGGACCATGCCTCGTCCGCCCCCAACTCCGCTCATTACTTTTTTGTTAGGTCGCGGGCGCCGCGAGCGATTTCAGCGCCATCTCCTTCACCGAGCGATAGTCGAGCTTGCCGTTCGGCGCCCGCTCGACCCGAGCCAGCACCAGCTCACGCGGCGCCTTGTAGTCGGCCAGGATCGACTTCACGTGGGCGGCGATCTCCGGAAGCGTCGGGGCCTTGTCGCCGACGAAGTCGACCACCGCGCAGATCCGCTCGCCGAAGCGGGCGTCGGGCACGCCGACCACCGCCGCGTCACGCACGCCGGGGAAGCGCTTCAGGGCCTCCTCGACCTCTTCCGGGAAGACCTTCTCGCCGCCGGTGTTGATCACCTGCGAGCCGCGGCCCAGCAGGGTGATGGTCCCGTCGGCCTCGACGGTCGCCCAGTCGCCGGGCACGGAGTAGCGCTGGCCCTCGAAGACCCGGAAGGTCTTCGCCGACTTCTCCTCGTCCTTGTAGTAGCCGATCGGCGTGTGGCCGCCGACCGCCAGCAGGCCGCGCTCGCCCGAGCCGGGCTGCACGCGCCGGCCGTCCTCGGTGAACACGGCGGCGTTGGCGCCGACGGCGAACTTGGCCGTCTGGGCCGGGGCGGCGGCGTTGGCCATCGAGCCGGCAAGGCCGGGCGCCTCGGACGAGCCGAGGGAGTCCATCAGCGTCACCTGCGGCATGTGCTTCAGCAGGCCCTGCTTGTTCTCCGCGCTCCACATGGTGCCGGAGGAGACGATGCGCAGCAGGCTGCTCAGCTTCCAGCGGCCCGGGTTGGCGTCGAGCGTCTCGAGCATCGGGGCGGCGAAGGCCAGGCCGACGATGATCAGGCTGGAGACGCCCAGGCGGTCCACCTCGTCGAACAGTTCGACGGCGTCGAACTTGCGCGACGGCAGCACGGCGACCGCGGTCCCGGAGTTCAGCGCGCCGAGGGAGATGTACTGCGCGGTCGCGTGCATCAGCGGAGCCACCGCCATGGTCACCGCCTGCGGCGCGCCGCTGGCGACGACGGCCTTCACCCGCTCGCCGGCCTCGGCGACGGTCTCCAGCGGGCCCAGGCCCAGCAGCAGGTTGGCCCCGCCGCCCAGGCTCTTGAACAGGTCCTCCTGGCGCCACATCACGCCCTTGGGCATGCCGGTGGTGCCGCCGGTGTACATCATCAGGATGTCGTCGCCCGAGCGGCCCCAGGGCGCGACCACCTTGTCGGCGCCGGCGGAGGCGATGGCCTCGTAGTCCTCGGCCCAATCGGGGATGGGATGGCCGGCCTCGGGCACCGCCAGCCACAGCTTCACCTTCGGCAGGTTTCCCCGCACCTTGTCGGCGGTCGCGGCGAAGGAGGCGTGGAACACCACCACCTCGGCGTCGGCGTTGTCGAGCAGGTAGGTCAGCTCTTCGCCGCCGTAGCGGTAGTTGATGTTGAAGGGCGCCAGGCCCGCTTTGAAGGCGGCGAAGTAGGTCTCGAGGTATTCGGGGGCGTTGTAGAGGTAGGCGCCGACCTTGGACTGGTGCGACACGCCCGCGTCCAGCATCCGGCGGGCGAGCGCGTTGGCCCGGCGGTCGAATTCACCGTAACGCACCACCCGCGGGCCCTGGATCAGGGCGGGGCGGTCCGGCGCGGCCGCCGCCACGCTCTCCCACAGGTTGGCGTAATTCCAGGCCTCCATCGGCGCCTCCAATACTTAAAAGAATGAGGCGCATAAGCCGCAGGCCGGCGCCTCAAGTCAACGCGGAGACTCAGTGGTTGTGGATCGAGCCCGCGCGCTCCGGCGGGGCGGCGGTTCCGACAACGATGTCGGCCTTCACCTTCACTCCGCTGGCGAAGGTCAGGGTGGCCGGCACGTGCTGGCCCGCCTTCAGCGGCCGGGTCAGGCCGATCAGCATCAGGTGCTGGCCGCCCGGCGCGAACTTCGCCTCGCCGCCGGCGGGGATGACCAGCTGGCCGACCGGCTGCATCCGGGAGACGCCGCCGGCGGTCACCGTCCGGTGCATCTCCACCTTCTTGGCGACGGGGCTCTCGACCTTGACCAGGGTCTGGGCCGCCTTGCCGTGGTTGCGGACGGTCATGTAGCCGGCCCCGGTCATGCCGGCGGCGGCCGGCCGGCTCCAGGCCTGCACCACCTCCAGCCCGCCCGGCATGTGGGCCAGGGCGGGGGCGGCGGTGAGGGCGGCGATGGCGGCGGCGAGAAGGGTACGCATCTTGGATATCCTCAGGGTTGGATGATGGTGGGCATGGCGGGCGGCGGGCTCAAGACCCGCCGGCCGGGGCGGGATCAGCGGCGCCATGAGACGCCTCCGAACAGCGCCCGGCCCTCACCGGGAAAGAAGACGGCCGTCGAGACGCCGGGGCGGCTGGCGTCGGTGACGGCGTTGAAGTTGGACACGTACCGCTCGTCGGCCAGGTTCCGGGCTTCGAGAAAGACCGTCAGCCCGTCCGGGCGCGTCCAGCCGCCGCCCAGGCCGACCACCGCGTAGCCGGGCGCGCGCATCGTGTTGGCGTAGTCGACGAACGCCCCGCGCGGGACCCACTCGAGATTGGGCGCGAGCCACCAGCCGGCCGGATGCTCCCATCGCAGCTCGGCGCGGTACAGATGCTCGGGCACGACCGGCAGCCGGGCGTCGCCGTAGATGCGGTCGCCGTCGAACCTGAAGTCCGACCAGGCGTAGGTCTGCCGCAGCCGCCAGCCGCGCCCGAGCGTCAGGTCGAGGGCCGCCTCCAGCCCCTGATGGATCGTGGGGCCGGCGTTGAAGGTCGCCACGGGGATGTCGGGACCGACCTGGAAATTCAGCAGCTCGTCCTCGACCTCCGCGCGGTAGGCGACAACGTCCCAGACGGCCCGGCCCTTCCGGCCGCGCGTGCCCGCCTCGAGGGTCCAGGCGGACTGCGGCTCGAGCGGCGCAAAGCCGGGAAAGGGGCCGGCCTGGGCCAGGGCCGAGAACGGCGGCGGCTCCACCGATCGGGTGAGGTTGGCGAAGGCCTGGACCCCGCCGTCGCCTTCCCACAGCAGGCCCACCCGCGGGGCGGCCCAGTCGAAGGTCTTGCTGCGCAGGTCGCCGGGGACCCGGAGGTTCTCGTACTTCCGCTCGGCCCGGGCCAGGGCGCCGCCGGCGACCAGCGCCAGCTGGTCGGTGACGAAAAGCCGGCCTTCGGCGAACAGGTGCGCCTCGCGGGCGTTCTGCCGCGACTGGGCGGTCAGCGCGCCGCGCGAGCCGGACCGGTTCACCCACTGGCGCGCGTCCAGGTCCCCCTGGCGCAGCAGGGCGCCGGCGAACAGGTCCGCCCGCCGCTCGCCCAGCCGTCCCTCCCAGTCCAGCCGAACGTAGGCGCCGTGGTTGCGGCTCTCCTGGTCGATGACCTGGAAGATCGGGTGGTCGAGGTCCTTCCAGGCGGCGTAGGCGGCCGTCTCCACAGTGGCGTCCGGGGCGATGCGCCACCGGGCCTGGACCACGGCCCTGACGCTTCGGACGTTCCGCTGGTACTCGCCGGCCAGGCTCGCGGGCGTGGCCATCTCCGGCGAGTTCAGGGCCTGGGCCAGGGTCAGCGCGCCGGGGATCTCCTGCTCCACATTGTGGCCGGTGACCGTCAGCCGGACCTCGCCGTCCTCGCCGATCGTCCGTCCGAAGCTGGCGGCCAGGTGGGCGGCGGTCTGATCGCTCTGGGCCCGCCAGCCGTTGGCGGTGATCGCCGTCGCGCCGAGGAAGACGTCGGCGTCCGGGCCCGCGACGCCGACCTCGGCGTGGCCGCGCAGCGTGCCCCAGGCCCCGCCGTCGAGCCGCAGCCCCAGGCCCTGCGCGGTGCGGCCCGTCGGCGTGACGTAGTTGACGGCCCCGCCCAGCGCCGCGGCGCCGAATCGGAGGGCGTTGCCGCCCTTGTAGACCTCGACATAGCGGGCCAGCAGCGGGTCGAGCAGCTGGAAGTCGCCGGCCCCGTCGGCCTCGTTGAACGGCACGCCGTCCTGGGCCAGCAGGACGCCGCGGTTGTGGACGGCGTTGCCGATCCCCGAGCCGCGGATGGCCAGCCGCGCGTCCTCGCCGAATCGCTTCTGGGCGAAGACGCCGGCCACGTCGCGCAGCACTTCATTCAGCCCCTGGGCGTAGCGCCGCTCCAGGGACTCGGCGGAGACGACGGCCACCCCGCCTGGGGTCTCGGACAGGCGGGTGCGGGCGTCCGCCACGACGGGCGGGTCCTCAGGGTCGGGGCGGGCGGTGACGATGACGGTCTCGACCGTCGGCGGCGTCTCGGCCGCAGCGGCGCCCGGCAGGGCGATCAGCGCCGCGGCCAGGCCGCAGCGGTGCAGGTAGGTCATGATGAGTCTCGCGCACGAATTGACATGGCGCGGCGGCGGCCGCGCGGCGGGCGTCAGATCGTGCGGGCGGGCGGCGCTCGGCTCGGCGGGCGGGGCGGGGCGCGGATGGCCGGCCGCACCCGCTGGCGCGCGGGCGCGGCGAAGTCGGCCGTCTCGAAATAGGCGACGGGAACGGCCAGGGGCTCGGGCGGGGCGACCGCTGCGGTGATCGCGCCGACGCAATCCAGGCAGGGCAGGCCTGCGAAGGGAGCGATGGGCGCGCCGTCCTTGTCGACGGCGACGACCTGACGGCCCTGCCCGGTGCAGAGCTCCATCTGGGTCGAACCGGCGGCGGTGGCGGCCAGGGCGGCGGCCGGCAGCAGGGCCTGGGCCAGCAGCGCGAGCACGCCGATCAGGGCGGCGAGGCCCAGGGGGCCTCTCTTCCTGCGCTGTCCTGGAGCCGGCGGCATCGCGGCGACGTCTTACGCCGCCGCGGCTATTTCTCAACCCCGGATCGGTGCGCCATAAGGAGCTGCAACAGGGGGAATCGCGGTTGGAAGCACACAACGGGCCGGGCGCTTACAAGGACCTCGTCCTGTTCCTGGCGACGGCGGCCGTCGTCGTGCCGCTGTTCCGACGCTGGCGGGTCAGCCCGATCCTCGGCTTCCTCGCCGCCGGCGTGCTGCTCGGACCCCACGGCCTCGGAAGCCTCAGCGCCGACCTGCCCTGGCTGCAGTACTTCACAGTCGACAACCCGGAGGAGATCGCCCAGCTCGCCGAGTTCGGGGTCGTCTTCCTGCTCTTCATGATCGGCCTGGAGCTGTCGTGGGAGCGCCTCCGGCTGATGCGCTTCTACATCTTCGGGCTCGGCGCGGCGCAGGTGGCGCTGTGCGTGACGGTGATCGCCGCCGCCGCGATGGCGCTGGGCCAGCCCCCGGCGACCGCGGCGGCCATCGGCGCGGCGCTGGCGCTGTCCTCCACGGCGATCGTCATGCAGATCCTGGCGGACAAGAAGCGCCAGCATTCGCTGTCGGGCCGGGCGACCTTTTCGGTGCTGCTGTTCCAGGACCTGGCGGTGGCCCCGATCCTGGTGACCCTGGCGGTGCTGGGCCGCGGCGGAGAGGAGACGCTGTCGCCGCGCCTGCTGCTGGCCTTCGCGCCGGCCGCCATCGCCCTGTTCGCCCTGGTGGTCGGCGCCCGCCTGCTGCTGCGGCCGATGTTCCGCTCCGTCGCCCGGGCGAAGAGCGAAGAGCTGTTCATGGCCGCCTGCCTGCTGGTGGTCATCGGGGCGGGCATGGCGAGCGCGGTGGCGGGCCTGTCGATGGCCCTGGGCGCCTTCGTCGCCGGCCTGCTGCTGGCCGAGACCGAGTTCCGGCACGAGGTCGAGGTCACCATCGAGCCGTTCAAGGGCCTGCTGCTGGGGCTGTTCTTCGTCTCCGTCGGCATCCAGCTCGACATCAGCGTCCTGTCCTCCGCCCCCCTGACGATCCTCGCCATCGCCGTGGGGATGATCGTGCTCAAGGCCGCGGCGGTGTTCGTGCTGGGCCGGCTCTCCAGGCTGCCCACGCCGGCGGCGCTGGAGTCGGCGTTGCTGCTGGCCGGCGGCGGCGAATTCGCCTTCGTCATCCTGTCCACCGCCATGGCCGGAGGCGTGACGCCGCCGGCGGTGGGACAGATGGTGCTGGTGGCCGCCACGCTGTCGATGATGTGCATCCCGCTGCTGGCCTACCTGGCCGTGCGAATCGGCCGGGGCCCCAGCCGGCCGGAGGACACCGCGCCCGAGCAGCCGGTGGAGGCGCCGTCCTCGCCCAAGGTGCTCATTGTGGGCTACGGCCGGGTCGGCAAGCTGGTGGCCGAGATGCTGACCCGCCACGAGCTCAGCTGGGTCGGCGCCGAGCGGGACGCCCGGCTCGTCGAGGCGGCCCGCCGGGCCGGCGATCCGATTTACTACGGCGACGCCTCGCGGCGGGAGCTGCTCAAGCGCTGCGGGCTGGACGAGGTCCGCGCCCTGGTGGTCACCATGGACGATCCGGAAGCCGTCGAGGCGGTGGTCGGCGCCGCGCGCGAGCTGCGCTCGGACCTGGCCATCGTCGCCCGGGCCCGCGACGCCCGCCAGGCCCAACGGCTCTATGAGCTCGGCGCCACCGACGCGGTGCCGGAGACGGTGGAGGCGAGCCTGCAGCTGTCCGAAGCGGTGCTGGTGGAGACCGGCGTGCCGATGGGCCTGATCATCGCCTCGATCCACGAGCGCCGGGACGAATTCCGCAAGGCGCTGAACCGGCCCGACGCGCTCGGCGGGCGGACCCGCCGGGCCCGCCGCTCGCCCGGTTGATTGCACCGGCGCAACACCCCGACTCGACCGGAAGTAATCCGTGGAACCAGGCTTGGCCTTGGGCGTTCAGGGCTCTGGCGCGATGGGGTGCGCTGATGAGAGCTGGGCGGGCATGCAGCCACGATCGTCCGTGACGAACGAGGAGACGGAAGCGTGCGATAACGCTTCCGCGCCGGCGTTCGCCTACGACGCATCAGCCCAGGCAGCAGCTTTCATTAAGGATTTCGTCGTTCAACGTTCGGCCGGCTGGCGTTGTGCCGAGCCGGCGACGAGGTCCGCCCCGTCGACAAGCCAAAACCGGGGACGCCATGAAAAGGCCAGAGACTCGCAGCTGTGCTTTAAGTTGCTGGGGGACGGCCGAATTGTGTAGCTTCCCGGCGTCTGCTCGTTCGGGTGGAGGCGTTTGCAGATGAAGTGTGGCTTCGGCGACACTTTCCGAACGTCTCGACCTTGCTATAACCGTGCTGGGTCATATGGCCGCAGCAGAGGGCAAGAGAGAGGGCTCTGAATTATGAAGTTCAAACTCCTGGCGGGGGCCGCCCTGGCTGCGGTGTTCGCCGCGTCCGGTGCGTCCGCGCAAGACACCGGCTGGTACGGCGCTGTCGATCTCGGCTACCACTGGCCTGAAGGCATCGACGCGACGTCGTCGACGAACGCCGCAAACGGGTCGCCTTACAACTGGAACTTCAACCAGGAAGACGACTGGGCCGGTTTCGCCCGTCTCGGCTATCAGCTGACCCCCAACTGGCGCGTTGAACTCGAAGGCGGCTACCGCCCCGGGGACATCGAATCGGTTCGCGGCGGCCCCAACAACTCGGTCCTCGGCCTCTGCACGGCCGGCGTGATCCGCACGACCGCCTCGCCGACCTGCGGCGCGCCGGACGGTGAGATCGAGTCGTGGACCCTCATGGGGAACCTGATCTACGACTTCATGCCGGGGTCCACGATCAATCCGTTCCTCGGCGTCGGCGTCGGCATCAATCACGTCTCCATGGACGTGGTCGGCCAGTTCTCGAACGTCACGGGCGCCATTCCGGGTACGGGCGGCGTCAACCCGGGCATCCAGAACCTGACGATCGACGACGAAGACACCGCCTTCGCCTGGCAGGCCATCGCCGGCCTGGCCTGGCGGGCCACCGATCGTCTGAACGTCGACCTGACCTACCGCTACCTCGGCGGGTCGGACCTCGACTTCGCCTCGATCGGCACCAACGCGCTGCAACCGGGCGTGTTCTCGGGTGAATACGAAGACCAATCGCTGACCATCGGCCTGCGGTATTCGTTCGCGGCTCCGCCGCCCCCGCCGCCGCCCCCGCCGCCGCCGCCGCCTCCCCCGCCGCCGCCGCCTCCGCCGCCGCCGCCTCCGCCGGCTCCGGAAGCGCGTCAATTCATCGTCTACTTCCCCTTCGATCAGTACGTGCTGACGCCGGAAGCCCAGACGGTGGTCCAACAGGCTGCGGACTATGCGCGTAACGGCAACGCCACCCGGGTCGTGGTCGTCGGCCACGCCGACACCTCGGGCAGCCAAGCCTACAACGTGCGTCTGTCCGAACGCCGGGCCAAGGCCGTGGCCGACGCCCTGGTGGCCTCGGGCGTCGCCCAGACCGCTCTGAACGTCGACTGGCGCGGTGAAACCGAGCCGGCCGTTCCGACCGGCGACGGCGTGAAGGAACCGCTGAACCGTCGCTCGACGATCGACATCAACTTCTAAGTCGATCTTCGGGTAGGCGATCAGCCGACCTAGCGAGGGGCCCGGACGCAAGTCCGGGCCCCTTTGCTTTGCGGGGAACCTTCGCCGCGGGCGCGCCATTTGCGCTGCTGGACGGGAGGCGCCGATGCTGGTTTCCGACGTGATGGCCACCACCCTGGAGTTCGTCGCGCCCGACGCGACCGTTCAGGCCGCGGCGGTGCTGATGGGCGAGCTGGAGGTGGGCGCCCTGCCGGTGGGCTCGGCCGGCGACTTGCAGGGGGTGATCACCGACAAGGACATCTTCTACCGCGTGGTCGCGGAGGGCCGCAGCAGCGCCGAGGTCCGCGTGCGCGAGGTGATGACCACGACGGTGTTCACCTGTTCCGAGGGCGACACCCTCGAGGAGGCGCTGGACCTGATGGGCGCCTACCACGTGCGGCGGCTGCCGGTGCTGAACGCCGCCGGCGCGCTGAGCGGCTGGCTGACCCTCACCGACATCAGCCGGGTGTTGCTGCAGGAGACCGGCGCCATCGCCAAGGCGGTCGAGGAACTGTCGGCTCCCGAACCCGCGGCCTAGCCCTACACTGGCACGTCGAACGCCCGGTTCAGCCTCAGGACAAGGTCCCGCGGCAGCTTCAGCCGGTTGGCGATGTAGCTGAGGAACGATTTGTTGGCGCCGCGCCCGTGCTCCGTGGCGGCGAGAGAGACGGCGTAGAAGCGGGTGGCGAGCTCCTCGCCGGAGACGCTGCGCAACAGGGTCTCCAGGCAGGGAGGGTCCTCCAGCCCCGCTTCCAGCTCCTGGCGCTCGGCGTCGTTCAGCCGGGTGCTGGCCAGCGCACGGGCGATCCGCTCCCGCTCCGCCAGGTCCAGCGCCCCGTCGGCGTGGGCGGCGGCGGCCATCGCCCGGATCAGCAGCTTGGCCTGCTCGCGCTCGACGCCGCGCAGGTCGGTGGGATCGGTCCGCATCTGGCTGCGGCGGGACTTCAGGTGGGCCTCGAGGACCTTGCGCGCGAGGGTGAGCTCGAGCTCCCGCCGCGGGCCGGGCCTGGCGCCCGGCGACGGCGGAGGGGCCGGCTCGCCGGCCGCCTCCTCGAACGCCGCCGCGCCCAGCCGGTCCGGCGGGCGGCGCGGCGCGATCCGGCGGATCAGGCTTCCCAGGTCCATTTGCGGTCGTCCCCCGGCGAGACCCTGTTGCTCGCATGCATGGAGACGGAACGCGGCTGCGCGCCCCGCGTTCGCCTTCACCGAGGCGGCAAGCGCCGCAAGGGGACGGAATGAACGGCGAGCAGGCCCTGGCCTTCGGCTTGGTGGGCGCAGTGGTCGCGCTGCTCGTCTGGGACCGTATGCGCTACGACGTCGTGGCGCTGCTGGCGCTGGTGGCCGCAGTGCTGCTGGGCCTGGTCCCGCCCGGCGAGGCCTTCACCGGCTTCGCGGACGACATCGTCATCATCATCGGATCGGCGCTGGTGGTCAGCGCCGGCATCGCCCGATCCGGCGTGGTGGATGCGCTGGTGCGGCCGGTGGCCGGGCTGCTGACCACGCCGACCCGTCAGATCGCCTTCCTGGCGGGCGCCGTCGGCGTGCTGTCGGCGCTGATGAAGAACATCGGCGCGCTGGCCATCTTCCTGCCGGTCGCCGCCCAGCTCGCCCGCCGCCACCGGACCGGGTCGCACCATGTGCTGATGCCGATGGCCTTCGCCTCGCTGCTCGGCGGCCTGATGACCCTGATCGGCACCTCGCCCAACATCATCGTCTCGCGGCTGCGCGAGGAGATCACCGGCGAGCCGTTCGCCATGTTCGACTACCTGCCGGTCGGCGCGGGCCTGATGCTGGCCGGCTGGGCCTTCCTGCTGGTGGGCTGGCGGCTGCTGCCGAAGGAGCGGCTCGGCACACGTCCGCCGGAGGAGAGCTTCGCGGTCGAGGACTATGTCAGCGAGGTCCTCCTGCCCCCGGGCTCGTCCTTCGTCGGCCGCACGGTCGCCGACCTGGAGCGGCTGGCCGAGGGCGAGGCGGAGGTCTCCGGCCTGATCCGCGAGCGGTTCCGCCGCTACGTGCCGGCCAAGGACTGGCCGTTGCAGGACGACGACGTGGTGGTGCTGCGGGGCGATGCGCCGGCGCTGCAGAAGATCATCCGCAGCGCCGGCCTGCTGCCGGTGGGCGCACCCAAGGAGGCCCGCGCGGCCGCCGCCCTGCCGGTGTACGAGGCCGTCGTGCTGGCCGACTCGCCGCTGGTCGGCCAGACCGCGCGGCGCGCCGAACTGGGCCGCCGCCGCGGCGTCAACCTGCTGGCGGTGAGCCGGCGCGGGGCCGAGGTGGACCGCAGGCTGCAGCACTTCGTGTTCAAGGACGGCGACCTGCTGCTGTTCCAGCTCTCCCCCGGCGCCTCTCCCGACGCGGTGGCGGAGGCCGGCCTGCTGCCGCTCGCCGAACGCAACCTGCAGATCGGCCGCCGGCGGCCGGCCTGGCTGCCGGTGACGATCGTCGCGGCGGCCATGCTGGTGCTGGCCTTCCAGCTGCTGCCGGTGGCGATCACCTTCCTGGCCGCCGCCCTGGCCATGGTCATCTCCGGCGTGCTGAAGCCGGAAGAAGCCGAGCGGGCCATCGAGTGGCCGATCCTGATCCTCGTCGGCGCCCTGATCCCGGTGAGCGCCACGCTGCAGACCACCGGCGGGACGGAGCTCGCCGCCGTCTGGCTGGCCCAGGTCGCGCAGGGCCTGCCGCCGATCGCCTGCGTCACCCTGATCATGGCCGCGGCCATGGCGGTGACCCCGTTCCTGAACAACGCGGCCACCGTGCTGGTGATGGCGCCGATCGGGGCCGGGCTGGCGCGCGAACTGGGGCTGAGCCCGGATCCGTTCCTGATGGCCGTGGCGGTGGGGGCGGGCAGCGACTTCCTCACCCCCGTCGGCCACCAGTGCAACACCATGGTGATGGCGCCCGGCGGCTACCGGTTCGCCGACTACCCGCGCCTGGGCGTTCCGCTGTCGCTGCTGATCCTGACCCTGGGCACCTGGCTGATTGTCACCGTCTGGCCGCTCTCCGGCTAGCCGAACACCAGGATCCAGGCCCCGACCGCGGCGAAGGCCGCGGCCGCGGCGATGCGGATGGCCTTCAGGGGCAGCTTGCCGGCCGCCGCCTCGCCGATCAGGACGGCCGGGCCGTTGGCGATCATCATCCCCAGCGTCGTGCCGGCCGCGACCACGGCGATGTTCTCGAAGCGGGCCGCCAGGGCGGCCGTGGCGACCTGGGTCTTGTCGCCCATCTCCACGATGAAGAAGGCGATGGTCGTGGTCAGGAACACCGACCCGCCGGTGCGGGTCTTGGGCTCCTCGTCCTCGTCCATCTTGTCGGGGACCAGGGCCCAGGCGGCGAACACCAGGAAGCCGATCCCCAGCACCCAGCGCATCCACGGCCCCTCCAGCAGGGCGCCGGCCGCCGCGCCGAGCGCCGCGGCCAGGGCGTGGTTGGCGATGGTGGCGGCGAAGATGCCCGCCAGGATCGGCCTGGGCGCACGGAACCTGGCCGCCAGCAGCAGGGCCAGCAGCATGGTCTTGTCGCCGATCTCGGCGAGGGCGACGAGGCCCGTGGAAACGAAGAAGGCGTCCATCGAAAATGCACCGGCGGGATCGGCAGGCAGACCCATGGCGTTCCGCGCCGCCGATCCCGCGATCGGGCGCGAAAGCCAAAGGTCTCGCCAAGCCCAATGGGCCGAACGCGCCATGCCGCAAGGCAAGTCTGTTGACGCGTTCCCGGCTGTGGCGCCGGCGGCTACTCCCCAGTGACCGGGCCGGAATAAGGGGCGCGCGCAGGGTTGGCAAGCGCCAGGGCGCCGCGGCTGGCGCGAGCAATCAAGCGATTGGCGCCTGGAGCCATGTTCCCCCAAGGCAGTCGCGGCGAGGCTGTGCGGATGAAACGCCTGCTGCTCCTGGTCGCCGCCGCCGTACTGTTCGCCACGTCCGCCGAGGCCCGGGACTACCGCGCGCCGCGCACCAGCTTCGGCCAGCCGGACCTGCAGGGGATCTGGACCAACACCTCCACCACCTTCCTGCAGCGGCCGCCGAACCTGAAGGCGCTGGAGCTGACCGAGGACGAGGCGGCGCAGCAGGAGGCGCGGTTCCTCGAGTTCCTCGCCAACGCCCTTGGCGAGGAGTTGCGGGACATCGACGCCCTCCCCCCGGTGGTGAAGGCGGTGCCCAACTCCGACTTCCTGGAGATGGACCTGCGGCTGGCCCGCATCGGCGGCAAGCCGCGCTCGTCCTGGATCGTCGATCCGCCCGACGGGCGCCTGCCGCTGACCGAGGCCGCGCGCAAGGCGAACGCCGAAGCCGGCCGGCGGGTGATGGGCGCCTTCGAGGGGCCGGAGGTGCGCCCGCCCGAAGAGCGCTGCCTGACCGCGATCGGCTCGCCGGAGGGGCCGCCGATGCTGAACGCCGGCTTCAACGGCCACTACCAGATCGTGCAGACGCCGGACCATGTGGCGATCCACGTGGAGATGAACCACGACGTCCGCATCGTGCGCCTGAAGGACCGCAGCCATCCGCCGCCGGAGGTGTCGGTGTGGATGGGCGACTCCGTCGGATGGTGGGAGGGCGACACCCTGGTGGTCGAGACGACGAACCTGAACCCGAAGGCGCGGGTCAACTCCATGGGCGGCGGCTTCGGCTACACGCCCACGACCCGCATCGTCGAGCGCTTCACCCGCACCGCCAAGGACCAGATCCTCTACGAGTTCGCGGTGGAGGACCCGGCCACCTTCACGCGGCCGTGGCGGGCGCAGATGCCGTGGCGGCCGGCCAAGGGCCCGATCTACGAGTACGCCTGCCACGAGGGCAACTACTCGCTGGCCAACATCCTGGCCGGCGCGCGGGTGCAGGAGGCGGCCGGCGGCACGGAAACTGCGCAATCGGCCGCCAAGGCGCCTGTTCCCTAGGCGATTTTGCACTGCAGCGAGGCGGCGGCGCGTTCGCGATTGAGCCGGCGCCGGGCGAAGGCTCCCATGGCGGCAGGTTTCGCCGGCGGCGACGAAGCGGCCGGTTTCATTTGCCTTTCTGGCGAGCAGCAATGGCGCTGTGTGTTCGCGAGTCCGTCTTCCCGCGGGGAAGCCCGGATCCGCTGACGGACACGGCGCGGCCGCCGTTTCCTCCAGCGGATATCCCCGAGGCGGGCGAGCGCACGCACCGCGCCCCTTAGTCCGGCCGGCGAAGACCGGCCCGGAAGAGAAAGTAGGGGTCCCTCCGATGGCTTATCTCGCACCCGCCGAGTTCGTCACAAAGATGATCGACGCCGGCGAATCCAAGATCTTCATGTCCACCCGGGACACGCTGATCCGCGCCTACATGGCCGGCGCCATCCTGGCGCTGGCGGCGGCGTTCGCCGTGACGGTGACGGTCCAGACCGGCTCGCCGATCCTGGGCGCCATCCTGTTCCCGGTCGGCTTCTGCATGCTCTACCTGCTGGGCTTCGACCTGCTCACAGGCGTGTTCACGCTGGCGCCGCTGGCGCTGATCGACCGGCGGCCGGGCGTCACCCTCGGCGGAGTGCTGCGAAACTGGGGGCTGGTGTTCGTCGGCAACTTCGCCGGCGCCTTCACCGTGGCGGTGATGATGGCCATCGTCGTCACCTACGGCTTCTCGACCCCGCCCGACGCTGTGGGCCAGAAGCTGGGCGACATCGGCGAGTCGCGGACCGTCGGCTACGCCGCCCACGGCGCGGCGGGGATGCTGACCCTGTTCATCCGCGGCGTGCTCTGCAACTGGATGGTCTCAACCGGCGTGGTCGGCGCGATGATGTCCACCTCGCTGGGCGGCAAGGTGCTCGCCATGTGGATGCCGATCATGCTGTTCTTCGGCATGACCTTCGAGCACTCGGTGGTGAACATGTTCCTGTTCCCCACCGGCCTGCTGCTGGGCGGCGAGTTCTCGATCATGGACTACCTGATCTGGAACGAGATCCCGACCGTGCTCGGCAACCTGGTGGGCGGCCTCGCCTTCGTCGGCCTCACCCTCTACTCGACCCACGCCCGCACGGCGCCCAAGCGCTCGCCCGACAAGGCGGCGGTGAAGATCGCCGCCGAATGAGGTCGGGCCTGGAGGCCGCGCCGGCCCCTCCCGGCGCGGCCTCATCCCGGCCAAGGACGCTGGCCGTCGCCATCGGCCAGCACTCCGACGCCGGCCGCAAGAGCGAGAACCAGGATTCCCACGGGGCCGCCGTACCGGACGGCCCGGCCCTGGCGCTGAAGGGCGTGGCGCTGGCCGTCGCCGACGGCATCAGCTCGAGCCCGGTCAGCCGCATCGCCGCCGAGACGGCGGTGAAGAGCTTCCTCGACCAGTACTACGCCACCTCCGACACCTGGACGGTGGAGACCGCCGGTCAGCGGGTGATCCGCTCGGTGAACGCCTGGCTGCACGGCGAGACCCGGCGCAGCGGCCAGGGCGAGGATCCGGACCGCGGCCACGTCTGCACCTTCAGCGCCGTGGTGCTGAAGGCCCGCACCGCCCATCTCTTCCACGTCGGCGACGCCCGCATCTTCCGCCTGGCCGGCCGGGCGCTGGAACCGCTGACCGAGGACCACCGGCTGACCCTCGGCGGGCGCAGCTACCTGGGCCGGGCGCTCGGCATGGCCCCCGAGATCGCCATCGACTACCGCAGCCTGCCGATCGCGGAGGGGGACGTGCTGGTCCTCTCCACCGACGGGGTGCACGAGCACCTGCCCGGCCGGGTGGTGGCCGACCTGATCGCCGAGCATGCGGATGATCTCGAGCTCGCCGCCCGAAGCATTGTCGAGGCCGCCCTGGAGGCCGGCAGCGACGACAATCTCACCGTCCAGATCGTCCGCGTCGACGGGCTGCCGGAAGGCGACGCCGTCGATCTGGTGGAGGGGGGCGCCGAGGCCTGCCCACCCGCGCCGATCCTGTCCCCGCCCTGCGAGTTCGAAGGCTACCGGGTGCTGCGCCAGATCCACGCCAGCCACCGCAGTCACATCTACCTGGCGGCCGATGGGGAGAGCGGCGAACAGGTCGCGCTGAAGGTCCCGTCCGTGGACCTGCGGGGCGATGCGGCCCTGCTGCGCCAGTTCATGATGGAGGAATGGATCGCCCGGCGGGTGGATTCGCCCCACCTGCTGAAGTCCATCGCACCGCGGCGGGCGCGCAGCCACCTCTACGTGGTGACGGAGCACGTGGAGGGGATCACCCTTCGCCAGTGGATGTACGACAACCCCGCGCCCGACCTGCCGGCGGTGCGGGACATCGTGGGTCAGCTGGTCAAGGGCGTGCGGGCCCTGCACCGCAAGCAGATGGTCCACGGCGACCTTCGGCCCGAGAACGTGATGATCACGCCGCAGGGGCTGGTGAAGGTGATCGACTTCGGCTCCGTCAGGGCCGCGGGCGTGCTGGAGGCCGCACCGGCCGAGGGCGAGCAGGTGCTGGGCACGCTTCAGTACACCGCGCCGGAATGCCTGCTGGGCGAGCCGGCCTCCTGGCGCTCGGACCTCTTCGCCATCGGCGTGATCGCCTACGAGATGCTCACCGGACGCCTGCCCTACGGCGCCCAGGCCTCGCGGGTGCGCACGCGGGACGAGGCGCGGGCGCTGCGCTATGCGCCGGCGGCGCAGGACTCGCGCGCCATCCCGCCCTGGATCGACGGCGCCCTGCGCTGCGCCGTCCACCCCGACCCGACGCGCCGCCACGAGGCGCTGTCGGAGTTCGTCGCCGACCTGAAGATCCCCAACCCCCGCTTCGCCCGCACCGGCTTCACCCCGCTCGCCGAGCGGGATCCGGTGCGGTTCTGGCAGGGGGTGTCGCTGGTCCTCGCGCTAATCGTCTTCGCGCTGCTGGTGCGGATGTTCGGGTAGTCGCTTCGCCTCTCGCGAATCCTCTACCTCCCCCGCGTAGCGGCGGGAGGGGGACCGCCCGCCGAAGCCGGCGAAGGCGGCTGAAGAGCGGGGGGTGGAGGGGGCGAGCCGCACACTCCGCCTCTCCTCCGCGACGAGCGCCTCTACGCTTCAGGCGTGGCTGTGGCGACGCCTCGCCCCTGGCCCGCCCCCTCCACCAGTCGCTCTTCGCTGCGCTCGGCGACTGGTCCCCCTCCCGCCGCTTTGCGGGGGAGGTAGGAACCAGTGGGGAGGGGACGCGCTCGCTACGCCGCCTCTTGCGCCGGATCGGCAGCGGGCAGGCGGATCAGGTAGTCGAAGGCGGAGAGGGCCGCGCGGGAGCCTTCGCCGGCGGCGATGACGATCTGCTTGTAGGGCGTCGTCGTCGCATCGCCCGCCGCGAACACGCCGGGGACGGAGGTCGCGCCGCGGAAGTCGGCCTCGATCTCGCCGCGCGGCGAGAGGGCGACGGCGTCCTTCAGCCATTCGGTGTTGGGCACCAGGCCGATCTGCACGAACACCCCTTCCAGGTCGACGCGGTGGACCTCGTCGCTGTTGCGGTCCTTGTAGGTCAGCCCGGTGACCTTCTGCCCGTCGCCGTGCACCTCGGTGGTCAGGGCGGAGGTCACGATCCGCACGTTCGGCAGGCTGGCGAGCTTGCGCTGCAGCACCGCGTCGGCCCGCAGCTGGCTGTCGAACTCGATCAGCGTCACGTGGGCCACGATGCCGGCCAGGTCGATGGCCGCCTCGACGCCGGAGTTGCCGCCGCCGATCACCGCCACGCGCTTGCCCTTGAACAGCGGGCCGTCGCAGTGCGGGCAGTAGGCCACGCCCTTGTTGCGGTACTCGTCCTCGCCGGGGACGTTCATCTGCCGCCAGCGGGCGCCGGTGGCCAGGATGACGGTCCGCGACTTCAGCGAGGCGCCGTTCTCGAGCTGCACCTCGATGAGGCCGCCGGGCTCCTTCGCCGGGATCAGCTTGGACGCCTTCTGCAGGCTCATCACATCGACCTCATAGGCCTTGATGTGCTGCTCCAGGCCGCCGGCCAGCTTGGGGCCTTCGGTGTAGGGAACGGAGATGAAGTTCTCGATGGCCATGGTGTCCAGCACCTGACCGCCGATCCGCTCGGCCGCGATGCCGGTGCGGATGCCCTTGCGGGCGGCGTAGACGGCGGCGGCCGCGCCGGCCGGCCCTGCGCCCACCACCAGCACGTCGAAGGCGCCCTTGGCCGCGATCTTCTCGGCTTCGCGGGCCGCGGCGCCGGTGTCGATCTTGGCCAGGATCTCTTCCAGGCTCATGCGGCCCTGCGCGAACGGCTCGCCGTTCAGCAGCACGGTCGGCACGGCCATCACCTGGCGGGCCTCGACCTCGTCGCGGAACAGGCCGCCGTCGATCGCCACGTGGGAGATGTTGGGGTTCAGCGCCGCCATCGTGTTCAGCGCCTGCACCACGTCCGGGCAGTTCTGGCAGGACAGCGAGAAATAGGTCTCGAAGCGGTACTCGCCCTGCAGGGCGCGCACCTGGTCGAGCACGTCCGCCTCGACCTTCGGCGGGTGGCCGCCGACGTGCAGCAGGGCCAGCACCAGGGAGGTGAACTCGTGGCCCAGCGGGATGCCGGCGAAGCGGACGGAGACGTTATCGCCCACCCGGTTGATCGCGAACGAGGGCTTGCGCGCGTCGTCATCGCTGCGGACGACGGCGACCTTGTCGGAAACCTCGGCGATCTCTTGCAGGAGCTCCATCAGCTCCTTCGATTTCGGGCTCTCGTCGAGCGAGGCCGCAAGCTCGATCGGCTGCCGGATGTTGGCCAGGTAGGTCTTCAGCTGGGCTTTCAGATTGGCGTCCAACATGCGCGGGGCTCCGGTAAGCTTTGAGACAAAGAAAAGCCGGCGCCGCCGTTTGGCGACGGCGCCGGCTCACGTCGTGCAGGAACGTTAGATCTTGCCCACCAGCTCCAGGGACGGAGCCAGGGTCTTTTCGCCTTCTTCCCACTTGGCCGGGCAGACTTCGCCCGGGTGGGCGGCGACGTACTGGGCGGCCTTGACCTTGCGCAGCAGCTCGGCGGCGTTGCGGCCGATGCCCTCGGCGGTGATCTCCATGAACTGGATCACGCCTTCCGGGTCGATCAGGAAGGTGCCGCGGTCGGCCAGGCCCTGGCCTTCACGCATCACGCCGAAGTTGTTCGTGATCACGCCCGACGGGTCGCCGACCATGGTGTACTGGATCTTGCCGATGGCCGGCGAGGTGTCGGCCCAGGCCTTGTGCGAGAAGTGGGTGTCGGTGGAGACGGAGTAGATCTCCACGCCCAGCTTCTGGAACTCGGCGTAGTTGTCGGCCAGGTCCTCGAGCTCGGTCGGGCAGACGAAGGTGAAGTCGGCGGGGTAGAAGAACACGACGGACCACTTGCCCTTCAGGTCCGCGTCGCTGACGGAGACGAACTTGCCGGCCTTGTAGGCCTGGGCCGTGAAGGGCTTCACAGTGGTGTTGATCAAGGACATTCGAGCACTCCGGTTTGTGGTGCGCCTCATGTAGGCGATCGCTGTGCATGTGCAAAATCGAAATTGCCGCTCCGCAGCATAGAGGTGATCTATGCCCTGGCTGGCCCGGGCGCCAGTCGGCGATTGCCGTTCGCCGGGCCCGGAGCGATGCTCCGCCTTCAAGCGGCGCCGTGCGGCGCCTGTCCCGCGGAGGTGCGCCCATGACCGGCTACGAGGTCCGGATCGCCGATAAGAGCGAGCAGGAGGCGGTGCTGAGCACGCTGCTGCTGGCCTTCGGCGTCGATCCCTGCATGCGCTATGCGCTCACCAAGGCCGAGACCTTCCTCGCCAACTTCCGCCATCTCGCGCTGGCGCTGGGCGGCGGCGCCTTCGAGCACGGCTCGGCCTACGTCGGCGCTGACGGCGCCGCGGCGGCCCTGTGGCTGCCGCCGGGCGTGGAATCGGACGGCGAGGCGATCGGCGCGCTGGTGGGAGAACTGGTCGACGAGCCCGAGAAGCAGGCGGTGCTGGCCCAGGTCGGCGAGGCGATGGGCGAGAACCACCCGCACGAGCCGCACTGGTACCTGGCGATGATCGGCGTCGACCCCTCCCGCCAGGGCCGCGGCCTCGGCTCGGCGGTCCTCAAGGAGGGGCTGACGCGCTGCGACGCCGACGGGCTGCCGGCCTATCTGGAGAGCTCCAACCCGGCCAACATCCCGCTCTACGAGCGCCACGGCTTCGAGGTGGTGGGGCTGATCCAGCCCGGCGATTTCCCGCCGCTGGTCCCCATGGTGCGCAGGCCCCGCGGCTGAGGCTTCTCAGCGCCCGGGCCGGGCTCTAAATCGGGCCTCCCCATCAAGAGGAGCCGACCATGCCCGCCAGTCCCTGGGAGCACCACCGCAGCGCCGGCGTCGCCGACGACATCGAGTTCGCCATCCGCGGCGAGGAGCTGCAGTTCCTGGAGATCGAGCTCGATCCGGGCGAGAGCGCCGTCGCCGAGGCCGGCGCCCTGGTCTGGAAGGACGCCAGCGTCGCGATGACCACCGTTTTCGGCGACGGCGCGGGCGGCGCCGGCCAGGGCTTCATGGGCAAGCTGCTGGGGGCCGGCAAGCGGCTGATCACCGGCGAGAGCCTGTTCACCACCGTCTTCACCCACCAGGGGCAGAGCAAAGCCCGCGTCGCCTTCGCCTCGCCCACGCCGGGGGCCATCCTGCCGCTGCACCTGGCCGAGATCGGCGGGTCGCTGATCTGCCAGAAGGACAGCTTCCTGGCCGCGGCCAAGGGCGTCTCCATCGGCGTCCACTTCCAGCGGCGGGTGATGACCGGCCTCTTCGGCGGCGAAGGCTTCATCATGCAGAAGCTGGAGGGCGACGGCTGGGTGTTCGTGCAGATGGGCGGCACGCTCGTCGAGCGCGAGCTCGCCGCCGGCGAAGAGCTGCACGTCGATACCGGGTGCCTGGCCGCCTACACGCCCAGCGTGGATTTCGATCTGGTGATGGCCGGCGGGGTGAAGAGCGTCTTCTTCGGCGGAGAGGGGCTGTTCTTCGCGCGCCTCAGGGGGCCGGGGAAGGTGTGGATCCAGTCGCTGCCGTTCTCGCGGCTGGCCGGCCGGATGCTGGCGGCGGCCGGCGGCGTCGGCGGCCAGAACCGGGGCGAGGGCTCGATCCTCGGCGAGCTCGGCGACCTGATCGGCGGCAACCGCTGATCCCGCAACCGGCCGCGGCCCCGACCCGTTCGAAAAGGACGGCGGGGGCGCGGCCGACGGAGCGGAGCCATGGCGATCACCAACGCGCGGGAATACGAGGCGGCCCTCGAAGAGGCGATCGCGCTGATGGACGCCGAGCCTGGCCGGCAAGGGGCCGAGCCCCGGCTGATGCAGTTGCTCGAGGACATCGAACGCTACCGGCCGACCTTCAGCGTCGAGGCGCCGGGCCGCGGCGACGACATCTCGGCCAGGGCCGGCGAGCTCGTGGGCCGCGCCACCGAGCTGAAGCGGCGCTGGCACGAGCGCCAGCCGTCGCGCTGGACCAGCTTCCCCGAGGGCCGCGACGGGATCGGGCCGACCACGGGCGTCTGACCCGCTTCCGGCCCCCTGCCCATTTCGGGTAGTCACGCCCGGGATAACCCGCGGCCATGGGCCGGGGCGGCCTAGATTTGGCCCCGGTTCGAACCCAGACCATGCATGTGGACGCGCGGCGACTCGCCGCTGAATGCGCCCCGGCGAGAGCCGGGCAAGTCGGGCGCGACCGATCGACAAACCAGCAGGCCTAAGCGCGGGCGCGGCGAGAGCCGACGCGCCCGCGATCGGGATTCTGCGGCCGTGGCGGCGGAGGGCGAGATGGCGATGGCGACGACGACCGGCAGGCTCGCGACCCCCAGCGTCCGGGTGCGGGGCCGCAGCTTCATGGCCCTGATCATCACGCCCGAATTCCCCATGTCGGAGTGGTTCGCGGCGCTCGACGCCCAGATGCGCGGCTCGCCGGAGCTGTTCGCCGGCCGGCCGATGGTCGCGGACCTGTCGGCCACCTCCGCCGCCGGTCCTGACGCGGCGCTGATCGTGCTGGACGGGCTGGAGGCCCGCGGCCTGCGCATCGTCGGCGTGGAGGGCGTCGATCCCCGCGTGCTCGCCCGCACCCGCTGGGAGCGGCTGGCCACCTCGCTGCACGGCCGTGATCTCGTCCAGCCGCGCGAGGCCCCGCCACAGCCCTCCGCCGCGCCCCAGACCACGCCATCGCTGCTGGTCGAGGAGTCCGTCCGCTCCGGCCAGGTGATCGATTTCGAGGCCGGCGACGTGACCATCGTCGGGGCGGTCGCCTCCGGCGCCGAGGTGATCGCCGGCGGCTCGATCCACGTCTACGGGGCGCTCCGCGGCCGGGCCATCGCCGGGCTCAGGACCGGGGAGTCCGCCCGCATCTTCTGCCGCCGGCTCGAGGCCGAACTGGTCGGCGTCGCCCGCCTCTACCGCACCGCCGAGAACTGGGGCCCCGACCTGCACGGCCGCGCCGTGCAGGTGCGGTGCGACCGCGGGTCCCTTCGCCTCTCGGCGCTCGACTGAACAAGGAGCAGCTTTCGATGTCCAAAGTCGTCGTCGTCACGTCCGGCAAGGGAGGCGTGGGCAAGACCACGTCCTCCGCCGCCCTCGGGGCCGCCCTGGCCCAGGCCGGCCAGAGCGTCGTGGTGGTGGATTTCGACGTCGGCCTGCGAAACCTCGACCTAGTGATGGGGGCCGAGCGGCGGGTGGTCTTCGACCTCGTCAA
Source organism: Phenylobacterium terrae (assembly GCF_042681205.1). Lineage (NCBI taxonomy): Bacteria > Pseudomonadati > Pseudomonadota > Alphaproteobacteria > Caulobacterales > Caulobacteraceae > Phenylobacterium > Phenylobacterium terrae. Next base: position 1,168,195 of record NZ_JBHUEY010000001.1, on the reverse strand, counting down.
CGTCGTGCAGGGCGACGCCAAGCTCCCGCAGGCCCTGATCCGCGACAAGCGGCTGGAGACCCTGTGGCTGCTGCCCGCCTCACAGACCCGGGACAAGGAGGCGCTGACCGAGGAAGGCGTCGAGAAGGTGATGGACGGGCTGCGGGCCCGCTTCGACTGGATCATCTGCGACAGCCCGGCGGGCATCGAGAAGGGCGCCACGCTGGCCATGCGCTTCGCCGACCAGGCGGTGGTGGTGACCAATCCGGAGGTCTCGTCCGTGCGCGATTCCGACCGGATCATCGGCCTGCTGGATTCCAAGACCCGGCGCGCCGAGGGCGGCGACAAGGTGGAGAAGCAGCTGCTGCTGACCCGCTACGACCCGGTCCGGGCGGCCCGCGGCGAGATGATGAAGGTCGAGGACGTGCTGGAGATCCTGGCCATCCCGCTGCTCGGCATCGTCGGCGAGAGCGCCGATGTGCTCACCGCCTCCAACCTCGGCTTCCCGGTGACGCTGCACAATCCCGCCTCGCCGCCGGCGAAGGCCTATGCCCAGGCCGCCCGCCGGCTGATGGGCGAGGAGGTCGCCTTCACCCCGGCCAAGGAGAAGAAGGGCCTGTTCGGGCGGCTGTTCGGAAAGAGGGTCGCGGCGTGAGCTTCCTGAACTTCTTCACCCGCAACCGCTCGGCCCCCGTCGCGCGCGAGCGGCTGCAGGTGCTGCTCGCGCACGAGCGGGCGTTCGCCGGGCGCACCGACCTGGCCGAGCGCCTCCAGAAGGAGATCCTCGCCGCCATCGCCAAGCACATCCCCATCGACGGCGACAAGGTGGTGGTGCGGCTGGAGCGCGGCCAGCAGGTCTCGACGCTGGAGATCGACATCGAGGTGCCGGAGCAGGCGCTGGCGCGCGGCTGATCGGTCACGCCTCGCTGCGGGGCGCCTCGGCGCGCGGCTGGCGAAGCGCCTCGGCGGCGGCCGGGTCCAGGCTGAGGGTCCGCTGCGGGAACGGGAACTCGATCCCGGCCGCGTCGAAGGCCGCCTTCAGTCGCCTGTTGTACTCGCGGCCGACTTTCCACTGCTCGCCGGGACGCGTGCGCAGGCGCGCCTTGAGCATGACGGCGCTGTCGGCGAAGGCGTCCACGCCGAGGATCTCCAGCGGCTGGTCCACCAGCGGCCCGAACTCGGGATCGGCCTGCAGCTCCTGGCCGACCTGGCGCATCACCTGGAAGGCATGGTCGACGTCCGTTCGGTAGGCGACGCCCACGTCGACGACGTAGCTGGAGAAGTTCTTCGTGCGGTTGTCGATCACCTGCGCCTCGCTGTAGGGCAGGATGTGCAGCGTGCCGTCGAGGTTGCGCAGCCGGATCGTGCGCAAGGTCATCGCCTCCACCACGCCCGAGCGGTCGCCGATCTGCACGATATCGCCGATGGCGACGATGTCCTCCATGATCAGGAAGATGCCGGTGAGGAAGTCCTTCACCAGCGTCTGGGCGCCGAAGCCGATGGCGATGCCGACGACGCCGGCGCTGGCCAGCAGCGGGCCGATCTGCACGCCCAGCTCCGACAGCACCGTCAGGGCCGCCAGCCCGACGATCAGCATCTGCACGAAGCCGCGGATCAGCGGCTTGATGGTCCGCAGCTGCGCGGCCCGGTGGGGCCGTGCGCTCCGGCGCTCGGCCGCGCCCATCGTCCGCTCGATGAGGTATCCGGCGAGCTCGGAGGCGGCCGCCGCGACGATCACGATCAGCGCGACGCGGAACAGGATCAGACCCTATCCCCGCGTGAGCCAGGCCCACAGGTCGACGCCCCAGACGGCCAGCACGGCGGTGGCCGCCGCGGCCAGCGCCAGCATCCGGACCAGCGTCCAGGTGAGGCCGGCGATCCTCGGCGCGGCGTCCGGCGGCGGCGGGCGCGGCGAGAGGCGGGCGAGCGCCAGCTGCAGCAGCTTGCGCAGCCCCCACACCGCCCCGGCCACCAGCACGATCACCAGCACCGAGAGGCCGAGGTTGATCAGCACCTCGGCCGGATCGAGGCTCAGCAGGCGGTCCCAGATTCCCGAGAGGCCCGCGACCAGCGACTCGCCCGCCGAGGCCTCGTCGAACGCCGGGCGCGACTCGGCCTCGGGCGTTTCCCCCGATTGCATGAACATCGGGACGAAACGTGGCTGTAGCGCCGCCGGTTCCGCCGGCTGCGTGGCCGTCATCGCCAGTCGTCGGGGCCGGGCGCCGGCATCGGCGGGTGCTTGCTGGCGGCGACCGGCTCGTCGGAGCGGGTCCAGAAGAAGCCGGTGTGGCCGTTGTCCACCTGGATGAGCTTCACCTTGGCGGGGTCGAGCCCGACCATCATCCGTGCGTTGACGCCGTAGACCGGCTGCGACGGCATCTTGGCCGCGACCATATGGGTGACGCAGCCGCACATCTTGCACCGGTGGAAGGCGAGGTCGCCGTCCAGCCAGGTGTAGGTCTGGGTCGTCTCCGGATAGGGCTTGCGGACCAGCAGGTCCTGGTCGCTTCCGCGGTGATAGTAGCTCCACAGCGCCCCGTAGCGCCGGCAGAGGGTGCAGTTGCAGTCGAGCACCCAGCTCGGCGCCTCGGCGATCTCGAACCGGACGGCGGTGCAGTGGCAGGCGGCCTTGATCATCGGCGGGCTCCTGGTTCGCCGCCGAGTGTCGCCCAGCGCGGGCCCGCATCCAAGGCCGCGCTGTTGACCGGCCGGCCGCGGCGAGGCTGGATGCCGGCGCAGACGCCGAGGGGCCCCCGACATGAACCATCTGCTGCAATGCCGTTGCGGGAAGCTGAGGGGCGAGGTGACCGACACCGGCGGCGCCAACCATGCGGTCTGCTACTGCCGCTCCTGTCAGGCCTTCGCCACCTTCCTGGGCCGGGACGCCGAGGTGCTGGACGGGCGCGGCGGAACCACCGTCATCCAGACCTCGCCCAGCAAGCTGGCCATCACCGGCGGGGCGGACCAGCTCGCCTGCCTGCGCCTCACGGAAAAGGGGCTGTTGCGCTGGTACGCCGCCTGCTGCCGCACGCCGATCGGCAACACGCTGGCCGACCCGAAGGTCTCGTTCGTCGGACTCGTCCACACCTGCCTGGATGGCGCCGGCCAGCCGCCGCTCGAGCAGGCGTTCGGCCCGGTGCGGTCGGTGGTGAACACCGACGGCGCGCGCGGCGCGGACAAGCCGAAGCCGCGAGGCATGGGACCGGCGATCCTGTGGTTCCTCGGGCAGGGCCTGCGCGCCCGCCTCACCGGCGCCTGGCGGCGTACGCCCTTCTTCGACGCAAAGACCGGCGCGCCGGTCGCCCGCCCGCAGGTGCTGACGTCCGAGGAGCATGCGCGCCTGATGGCCCAGGTCGACGCCGCCGCCTGAGGTCAGCCGAAGGCGATCTCCCCGGCGGGCTTCACGGCCGCGAATCCCGCGCCCAGGGTGTGGTTGTGGTGGCGGATGATGTCGGCCGCCTTCAGCGCCCGCGTGTCGCCGGTGGTGTGGGCGTCCGCCGCCAGCATCACCTGATACCCCCGCTCCACCGCGCCGCGCACGGCGGTGTCGACGCAGAACTCGGTCTGCATCCCGCAGATGACCAGCCGCTCGGCGCCGGCCGCCTTGAGCCGCGCGTCCAGGTCGGTGCCGAGGAAGGCGCTGCACTGGCGCTTGACGATGACCGGCTCGTCCGGCCGGGGACGGAGGTCCGCGTGCAGCGCGAACCCGGGCCCGCCCGGCGCCAGCACATCGCCCGGCCCGCCCTCGTGCTGGACGAAGAAGACCGGCCGCCCGGCCGCGCGGGCGCGCTCGATCAGCCCGCAGATGCGCGCGACCACGCCCTCGCCGTCATGCGGCGGATAGTCGGGGAAGGCCCACATCCCCTGCTGCACGTCGATGACCACCAGCGCGTCCATGCCGGCATCTGAGCCCTTCGCGCCGAGCGCGGCAAGCCGGCTCAGGAGGGCTGCAGCAGCGGCGCGGACGCGGCGGCGATGTAGTCGTCGATCTGCGCCAGCAGTTCGACCCAGGCGCGGTCGAACTCGACCGTCCAGTCGGCGCCCGCCGCCTCGCGCACCGCGTCGCGCACGAAGCCGAAGAAGGTGGCGAACACCTGCCGCGGGACGTCGTAGCCCTCGTGGGTCACCATCTCGGACAGGATCATGTGGTCGGCGTAGGTGCGCTGGCCGACGAAATCGAGGAGGGCCGCAAAGGTCCGGGACAGCATCTCGCCCTTGATGGCGTCGTCCGTGTCCCGCCAGAAGTGCGGCTTCATCTCGGGATGGCGCTCGAACATGCGGGCGTAGACGAGCGGCGTCAGGTCCTCGCACCGCTCCGCCGCCAGCTCGAGGCTGGCCTCGATCTCGGCGGCGCTGGGAAAGGCGGGCTCGCCCGGCATCTGGTCTCCATCCGCGGGCCCGAAGGGGAGCACAGGCGAACGGCGTTTGGAAAGCGGGAGGGCCCGCGGCGCGGCGGGCCCTCAAAGTCTCGCGGCGGTCAGGCCGTCGTCGCCGGGCTCAGCAGGTCCGAGAGGCCGACCCGGTGGAGCATCTCGGCGCGGAGGCGGTCCAGCACCGCAAAGCCCACGTCGGCGCCGTCCTGGGCCGGGTCGTAGTGGATCCGGAACGGCCGCCGGCCGGCCGGCGCGTCGACCAGCTGCACGATGCGCTCGGCCACGCCGGCCGGGTCGGCGTCCTCCGGCACGAGGTCGGCGAAGGCGGCCTGCACCAGTTCGCCGAAGCCGCTGTAGGGGCCGGCTTCGTACTCGGCGAGACGCGCCTCGTCAGCCGGGCGGCCGGAATGGGCGAAGTGGTTGGTCCCCTTGGTGAACGCGCCCGGCACCACGATCGACGTCTCGATTCCCCAGCGCGCCAGCTCGCGGGCGTACTGCACCGCCAATGAATCCATCGCCGCCTTGGCCGCGAAGTAGGGCGACAGGTAGGGCGGCGTGCCGCCGGCCGAGCTGCTGCTCGACACCCACACCAGCAGGCCCTGACGAGCGGCCCGCATGTGCGGCAGCACGGCCCGGTTAACCCGCTGCGCGCCCAGCACATTGACGTCGTACTGCTGCGCGAACTGCTCGGGGGTGAAGGCCTCGGCCGGGCCGAACACCATGTGGCCGGCGTTGTGGACCGTCACGTCGATGCGTCCGGCCTCGGCGAGGATGCGGGCCGCTGCGGCGTCGGCCGAAGCCTCGGACTGGACGTCCAGCTCGATCGTGCGCAGGTCGAGGCCTTCGCGGGCGGAGAGCTCGGCCATCTGGGCGACATTGGGGGCGTTGCGGCCGGCGACGTCGCGCATCGAGGCGTAGACGGTGTGGCCGGCGCGGGCGAGGGCCTCGGCGGTGAGACGGCCGAAGCCGCTGGAGGCGCCGGTGATCAGGATGGTCCTGCTGGTCATGATTGGCTCCTTCCGGTCGCATGTGGCGAGTCCGGTGGTTGAAGGGGCGGGAAGAGGTGGTCAGACGATGCCGCCGTTGGCGCGCAGCACCTGGCCGTTGATCCAGGCTCCGTCCGGGCCGGCCAGGAAGGCCACCGCCGCGGCGATGTCCTCGGGCTGGCCGAGCCGCTCCAGCGGCGCCTGCCTGGCGAGCTGGTCCACGAGGGCCTGCGGCTTGCCGTCCAGGAACAGCGCCGTGGCGGTGGGGCCGGGCGCCACCGCGTTGACGGTGACGCTGCGGCCGCGAAGCTCCCTGGCCAGCGCGTGGGTCATGGCCTCCACGCCCGCCTTGGTCGCCGCATAGACCCCATAGCCGGGTGGGCGCAGTCCGACGACGCTCGACGAGAGGCTGATGATCCGCCCGCCTTCGCGCACCCGCCGGGCCGCTTCGCGCAGGGTGTTGAAGGCGCCCTTCAGGTTGACCGCGATCTGGCTGTCGAACAGCGCATCGTCGGCCTCCGCCAGCGGGGCCAGCCGCATGACGCCGGCGTTGTTCACCAGCACATCCACACCGCCGAAGGCGGCTTGCGCGCCATCGAACATCCGGACGACGGCGGCAGGGTCGGCGACGTCGGCCTGGGCCGTGACGGCCCGGCCGCCGGCCGCCTCGATCTCCGCCGCCAGCGCCTCGGCCTCGCTGGCGCCGCCGGCGTAGTTGATCACCACGGCGAAGCCGTCGGCGGCCAGCCGCCGGGCGATCGCTGCTCCGATGCCGCGCGAGGCGCCGGTGACGATCGCGACCCGGTTGGTGGTCTGGTTCATGTCTTGTCCTCCTGCTCGGTCCGCTCGAGATCGAGCGGCGAGACGGAAGGTGCCTCCTGGCGCGCCGTAGATAATCGTAGGATGATCGGCAACACTGTTCGACCTGAGAGAACAATGGAGCACCATGGACCGGATCGACGCGATGCGGCTGTTCACGCGGGTCGTGGACCGGCGCAGCTTCACCCAGGCGGCGCATGATCTGGGCGTGCCGCGCTCCACGGCGACCCAGGTGGTCCAGCAGCTCGAGGGGCGGCTGGGCGTGCGCCTGCTCCAGCGCACCACCCGCACGGTGCGGCCGACGCTGGACGGCGAGGCCTACTACCGCCGCTGCCTGGCGATCCTGGACGACATCGAGGACGCAGAGGGCGCCTTCAGCGGCGCGGTCCCGAAAGGGATGCTGCGTGTGGAGGTGCAGGGCACGCTCGCCCGCCATTTCCTGATGCCCGGCCTGCCGGACTTCTTCGCCCGCTACCCCGACATCGCGATCTCCATGAGCGAGAGCGACCGCTGGGTGGACGTGGTGCGCGAGGGGGTGGACTGCGTGCTGCGCTACGGCGCCCTGCCCGACAGCGACCTGGTGGCGCGCACCGTCACGACCCTGGACCGGATCACCTGCGCCGCGCCGGGGTACCTCGACCGCTTCGGCCGGCCGCAGGCGCCGGAGGACCTCGCCGGCCATCGGGCCGTCGGCCTGCGGTCGCTGACCACCGGCGCGCTTCGGGCCTTCGAGTTCGTGCGGCCGGAGGAGGTCACGCGTCTGGACGTGCCCGCACCGTTCTCGGTAACGGGCACCGAGAGCTTCCTGGACGGGGTGCGCCTGGGCCTCGGCCTGGCGCAGATGCCACTCTTCCATGTGCAGCGCGACCTGGCCGAAGGGCGGCTGGAGCGGGTGCTTGCCGACTTTCCCGTGCCCGCAGCGCCGGTCTCGGTCCTCTACCCGCGCAATCGCCAGCTGAGCCCACGGGTGCGGGTCTTCATCGATTGGGCCGTTCAGCAGTTCGCGGCGGCGGGACACGTCGCGCGGCTGTCGGACTAGGGGGGCGAGGCGTCCGCCCCATTTTTCGACACCGGCGATAGAAGTTGCAAATGATTCGCATTTCGGATTGACCCCTGCGGCCACGCTGTTATTGCGAGGCATTCTCAAGAGTGAGCGGGCGGGCGGCGTTTATGTTTCGAGTGGGTGTTGCAGGTGCGCTTGCGGCGGGCGCCGCGGGGGCCTGTGTGTCGCTGGGCTTTGCGGGCGCGGCCTTGGCCGACGACGCCGGGCCGCCGACCGAGGTCGACGGCGTCGTCGTCACCGCCGCCGGCTACGAACAGCAGGTCGTCGAGGCGCCGGCCAGCATCAGCGTCATCGCCCGCGAGGACATCCAGCAGATGCGGGCGTCCAGCCTGGCCGAGGTCCTGAGCTCGGTCGAAGGCGTGGACGTGGGCGGAGCGGTCGGCAAGACCGGCGGGCTCGACATCAGCATCCGGGGCATGGGCTCGGACTACACCCTGATCCTCATCGACGGCCGCCGGCAGAACACCGCCGGCAGCGTGACGCCGAACGGCTTCGGCGAGACCGCCACCAGTTTCCTGCCGCCGGTCAGCGCCATCGACCGCGTCGAGGTCGTGCGCGGGCCGATGTCCACCCTCTACGGCTCGGACGCCATGGGCGGGGTGGTCAACATCATCACCCGCCGCCCGTCCGACCGCTGGACCGGCACGGCCTCGGTGAACGGCACCCTGCAGGGCGACCGCGAGTTCGGCGACATGTGGGGCGGCGACTTCTACGTGACCGGCCCGATCGCCGACACGCCGCTGGGCCTGGCCCTGCGCGGCGGCTACGCCAAACGGGAAGCCTCGGAACTGACCTTCGGGCGGGCGGACGGCTCGCAGGCGCCGGTCACCGGCTTCGGCCGCAGCGCCACCGAGGCCGAGATATGGTCCCTCGGCGGGCGGCTCAGCCTGATGGCGTTCGAGGATCACGACCTGTGGATCGACGTGGACGTCGCCCGGCAGTGGTACGACAACTCCGCCGGCCAGATGGGCACCAACACCACGGCCGGCGGCTACGCCGACGCCCTGGAGTTCAACCGCGACCAGTACCTCCTGGCGCACAACTGGCGCCTGCCCTTCGGCGTGCTGGAGTCGACGCTGTCGCGGGGCGTGACCGAGACCGTCGGCCGCCTCATCCCGCCGGGCGTGCCGGGCGCCGGCGGTCCGCGCGAACTGAAGTCGACCAACGACATCTTCGACACCAAGCTGTTCACCTCCTGGGGCGACCACACCCTCAGCCTCGGCGGCCAGTACTGGGACGCCGAGATGATCGACGGGGTGGCGCCGGAGACCTTCGAGCACGTGCAGTGGGCGGTCTTCGCCGAGGACACCTGGCGGCTCACCGAGGCCCTCTCGCTGACCGTCGGGGCGCGGCACGACGACCATTCCAAGTTCGGCTCGCACTTCAGTCCCCGGGCCTACCTGGTGTGGAACGCCACCGACGCCTGGACCGTGAAGGGCGGGATCAGCAAGGGCTTCAAGACGCCCCGCCTCGAGCAGCTGGCGGAGGGCATCAACGGCTTCGGGCGCCAGGGGCAGCTGCCGCTGCTGGGCACCCCGACCCTCATGCCCGAGACCAGCGTCTCGTCCGAGCTGGTGGTCTACTACGACGCCGGCGGTCCGCTGACCGCCCAGGCGACGCTGTTCAACAACGAGTTCGAGGACAAGATCGCCACCGGCCAGCCGGTCGCCAACTGCACCTTCGGCCTGACGCGGGCCCAGTACGACGCCGGCGGCTACCCCACCTCAGGCTGCGTGGACGTCGGCTTCTGGCCCACCCACGCCACCTTCGGCCAGAGCGTCAACATCGACGAGGCGGTGACCCGCGGCCTGGAGGCGGCGGTCCGCTTCGAGGCCTCCGAGGCCTGGTCGCTGTCGGCCAACTACACCTTCACCGAGAGCGAGCAGAAGAGCGGCCCGGCGAAGGGCAAGCCGCTGACCGACACGCCGCGGCACATGATCAACGGCCGCGTCGCCTGGCGCCCGACCGAGCGGCTGACCGCCTGGCTCAGCGGCGAGTACCGCAGCGAGCGCTACCGCGGCGAGGGGGCGGCCCGCGACGCCCTCGGCGACTACAAGGCCTACGAGCTGTTCCACCTCGGCGGCTCCTACCAGCTCACCGAGAACGTCCGCCTGAACGCGGCCGTCTACAACCTCTTCGACAAGGACTTCGTGCGCCTGCTGCCCTATGGGACGCCAGTGCAGTACGCGCCGGAGTACACGAACAACCAGGAGCCGCGGCGCCTGTGGGTGGGGGTGAATGTCGAGTTCTGAAGCCGTCGATCCCCTGATCGCCCGCGCCAGGGCGAAGAAGCGGGCGCAGGTCCGCGCCGCGTTGCTGCGCCAGACCCTGCGCTGGCACTGGATCAGCGCGGCGATCTGCCTGGTCGGCATGCTGCTGTTCGCGGTGACCGGGATCACTCTCAACCACGCCGGGGCCATCGAAGGCTCGCCCAAGGTCACCGAACGCGCCGCCGAGGCGCCGGAGCCGGTGCTGGAGCAGCTCCGCAAGGCCGGATCGGGGGCGCTGCCCGCGCCGGCCCGCGACTGGGCCGCCGAGGCGCTGAAGGTGAAGATCCCCGCCTCGGCCGCCGTGGAATGGTCGCCGGAGGAGGCCTATGTGGCCCTGCCGGGACCAGGCTCCGACGCCTGGGTCAGCATCGACCTGGAGACCGGGGAGGCGCTCTACGAGCGCACCGACCGCGGCGCCATCGCCTACCTCAACGACCTCCACAAGGGCCGCAACACCGGCCCGGCCTGGTCGTGGTTCATCGACATCTTCGCCGCCGGCTGCGTGGTCTTCTGCGTCACCGGCCTCATCCTTCTGCAGCTGCACGCCCACGCCCGGGTCTCGACCTGGCCGCTGGTGGGCGCCGGGCTGCTCATCCCGCTGCTGCTCGCCCTGTTCCTGATCCACTGAGGTACGCGTCCATGCGCATCCCCCGACTTCCGGTGTTCACCACGGCCATCGCCGGCGCCGCGGCCGCCCCGGCCGCCGCCGGCGCCGCCGAGCTGCAGGTGGGGGTCGAGATCCCCCGCCTGACCGTCGCCGAGTACCACCGCCCCTACGTCGCCCTGTGGATCGAAAAGCCCGACCAGACCGCGGTGAAGACCCTGGCCGTCTGGTACGACGTGAAGCTCAAGGGCAACGAGGGCGCGACCTGGCTGAAGGACATGCGCCAGTGGTGGCGCCGGGCCGGCCGCTCCATGACCATGCCCGCCGACGGCGTCAGCGGCCCGACCAAGGTGCCGGGCAAGCACCAGGTCAGGTTCACCGCCGCTCAGATCGGCGCCCTGCCGCCCGGCCAGTACAACCTCGTCGTCGAGGCGGCCCGCGAGGTGGGCGGCCGCGAGGTGGTCAAGGCGCCCTTCACCTGGCCGCCGGCCGGCGGCGGCAAGACCAGCTCCGCCAAGGGCGCCGCCGAGCTCGGCGCCGTCACCGTCACCGTCAAACCCTGAGGCTTCGATGAGGATCGCCCCCATGCCCGCCCTTCGCCCCGCCGCCGGACTGGTTCTCGGCCTCGCCGTCCTCGCCGCCGCGCCCGCCGCCCAGGCGCACCGCATGTGGATGGTGCCCTCCGCCACCGTGCTTTCGGGCGAAGAGGCCTGGGTGACGGTGGATGCGGCGGTGTCCAACACCCTGTTCCACCCCGACCACGTGCCCATGCGGCTCGACGGGGTGACGGTGGTGGCGCCGGACGGGACGACGCTCGCGCCGCAGAACCCGGCCACCGGCAAGTACCGCTCGACCTTCGACGCCCAGCTCTCCAAGCCCGGCACCTACAAGATCGTCTCCGCCACCGACGGGGTGATGGCCGCCTACAAGCTCGGCGGCGAGACCAAGCGCTGGCGCGGCTCGGCCGCCGAGGCGGCGAGCGCCATCCCGGCCGGCGCCACCGAGGTGCGGCTGACCCAGAACCAGCGCCGGGTGGAGACCTTCGTCACCCTCGGCGCGCCCTCGAACGAGGCGCTGAAGCCCACCGGCAAGGGCCTGGAGCTCGAGCCGATCAGCCACCCCAACGACCTGGTGGCCGGCGAGCCGGCCCGCTTCCGCCTGCTGCTCGACGGCAAGCCGGCGGCCGGCGTGGACGTGGAGGTCGTGCCGGGCGGCGCCCGCTACCGCGCCAACCCGGGCGAGATGAACCTGAAGTCGGGCGCCGACGGCGTGGTCGAGATCGCCTGGCCGGAGCCCGGGATGTACTGGCTGGAGGCCACCGCGCGCGGCGGCCAGGCCAGCATCCCCGGGGCCGAGCGGGTCGCGGGCTACGTGACCACCCTCGAGGTCCTGCCCGACTGAGCATGGCCCGGATCGCCATCCCGCTGGCGCTGAGCCGGGAAAGGGCCCGGCCGCGGGAGGGCCGCCTCGTGCGTTGCTCGGGCCCGACAATGGGCGTCGCCTGGACGATCAGCGCGCTCGTCCCGGACGGCCTGGCCGAGGCCGAGGTCGGCGCCGCGGTGCAGGCGGCGGTGGACGAGGTCGTCCGCCAGATGAGCGACTGGGAGGCGGCGAGCGATCTCTCGCGCTTCAACGCCGCCTCGCCCGGCTGGGTGGAGGTCCCGCCCGGGCTGCTGCACGTGGTCCAGGCCGGGCTGTCGCTGGCCGAGGCGACCGACGGGGCGTTCGACCCGACGCTCGGCCGGCTGGTGGGGCTCTGGGGCTTCGGACCGGCGGGCCCCGCGGCCGACCTGCCCGCCGACGCGACCCTGGCCGGCGCTCCGGCGGGCTGGCGGCAGGTCGAGCTCGACCTCGCCGGCCGCCGCATCCGCCAGCCCGGGGGCCTGGCCCTCGACCTTTCCGGCATCGCCAAGGGCTACGGCGTGGACCAGGCGGCGCAGGCGCTCGAGGCGCTGGGCGTGCGCGACTATCTCGTGGAGATCGGCGGCGAGCTGCGCGGGGCGGGCGTGAAGAGCTCCGGCGAGCCCTGGTTCGTGGAGATCGAGCCGCCGCCGGGCTTTGCGGCCGACGAGCCGATCCTGGTGGCGCTGCACGAGCTATCCATCGCCACCTCCGGCGAGTGGCGCCGCGCGGTGGACCACGGCGGCCGACGCTACGGCCACACGCTGGATCCCGCCACGCGACGGCCGCTGGACAATGGAGTCGAGCAGGTCACGGTCCTCCATGCCGAGTGCATGCAGGCCGACGCGCTCTGCACCGCGCTGGCGGTGATGGGCCCGGTCGCGGGCCTCGCCTTCGCCGACGCCGAGGGCCTGGCGGCGCTGTTCGTGGTGCGGGAGGGCGGCGGGCTCGCAGAACGGCAGAGCCGGGCGTTCGCGGCGATGCTCGACTGACCTAGTTGTACTTGGGCTTCCTGAGCAGCGCGGCGCGGTCCTTCGACTTGATCTCGACGTCGAAGACGTCGCCGTCGCGCTTGATGCGCAGGGGGATGGTCGCGCCCGCCGGCCCCTGCGCCCAGAGCCGCGTGTAGAACTCCGACAGGGTCGAGACGCGGGCGCCGTCCACGGCCAGGATGAGGTCGCCGGCGCGCAGCTCGGCGCGGGAGGCCGGGCCCTTCGGGCTGACGCCCACCACGACCACGTTCGGGCCCAGCTCCTGGGCCAGCACGCCCAGCCACGGGCGGGCCGGGTCGCGCGGCTTGCCGCGGGCCAGGTCGTCGAGGATCGGCGGCAACAGCTCGATGGGCACGAACATGTTGATCGGCTGCGGCCCGTGGCGGGTCTGGCCCTGCAGGCTGAGCGAGCCGACGCCGGCCAACTCGCCGGTGGGGCCGATCAGCGCCGCGCCGCTCCAGTGCGGGTGGGCCGGGCCGGTGAAGATCGCCTCCTCCAGCAGGTATTCCCAGTAGCCGGCGAAGGGCATGCGGGCCAGGACCATGCCGGCCACGGCGTGGGCCCGGCCGCCGGCCCCGGCGATCACCACCTCGCTGCCCGGCGGCAGCTCCCGGGAGTCGCCGAGCGGGACCGCCGGCAGGCCCAGCGGCTCCAGCGCCTGCACCAGCCCGAAGCCGGTCACCGAATCGACGCCCAACACATGGGCCGGGATGCGCCCGCCGTCGTTGCGGGTCAGCGTCACCTCTTCGGCCTCGGTGATCAGGTAGGCCATGGTCAGCACCAGGCCGTTCGGGCCGATCACCGTGCCGTTGCCCAGCCGCTCGGTCCCCAGGCTCAGGGCCGTCAGCGCGTCGTCCGGGACCTTGGCCTCCAGGGCGACGACGGCGGACAGGGCCTCGTCCAGGTCGAAGCGGCAGGCTTGCGCCGACGGGCGCAGGGAGGCGGCGACTTCATAGCCTTCGAACGGTGACGCCAAGGCGTGAACTCCTTCCCACCTCATCTGGGGCCGGGACGGGCCGGCGCAAGAGGGAACGCGCCCCGAACACCCGAGCTTCCTTGACGGCGGGACCTTCCCGGGCGCTCCCTTCCCGCGAGCACGAGGAGCAACACAATGGCCGATCCGCGCGTCAAGCAGCCGGGGCCCGATCACCCGATCACCGTCGAGCCCAACCCGCGCCGGGTGGTGGTGACCTACGAGGGCCAGGTGATCGCCGACACGCGAAACGCCCTGACGCTGCGCGAGGCCAGCTACCCGCCGGTCCAGTACATCCCCCGGGCCGACGCCGACATGGCGCGCCTCACCCGCACCGACCACGCCACCTACTGCCCCTACAAGGGCGAGTGCGCCTACTACAGCCTGCCCGGCGGGGGCGCGAAGGCGGCCAACGCCGTCTGGACCTACGAGGCGCCCTATCCGGCGGTCGCCGAGATCGCCGGCCGCCTGGCCTTCTATCCCGACCGGGTGACGATCGAGGAGGTGTAGGGGAGCGCGGGGTGACAGGTAGGGCTGCGCCCAACCAGTCACCGCAGGCCGCCGGTGACTGGTTGCGCCGCAGGCGCTACCTGTCACCCTGTGCTGAGGATGTGGCGATGCGGGGCTTAGGCGTGCTGAGGCGGGAAATTGTGGGGCTCTGCGGGGCGCTCGCCCTGACCGCATGCGGCTCACCGGCGCCCGAGCGGGCCCCCAACACGATCAACTTCTCCATCCTCTCGGCCGAGAGCCGCGAGTCCGCCATCGGCGACTGGACGCCTTTCCTCGACGATATGGCCAAGGCCACCGGCCTCACGGTGAAGCCCTTCTTCGGCAGCAACTACACGGCCCTGATCGAGGCCATGCGGTTCAAGCAGACCGACGTCGGCTGGTTCACCAACCAGTCGGGCCTGGAGGCCGTGCGCCGGGCCGGCGGCGAGGTGTTCGCCCGGAGCGTGAACCCGAGCGGCGTCGACGGCTACGAGGCGGTGATCATCGTGCCGAAGGGGCGGGGGATCACGCTGGAGAGGCTGCTCGCCTGCGACCGCAGCCTCAACTTCGGCATCGGCGACGCCAAGTCGACGTCGGGCACGCTGGCGCCGATGACCTACCTGTTCGCGCCGCGCGGCATCGATCCCAATGCCTGCTTCAAGACCGTCCGCTCGGCCAACCACGAGGCCAACCTGTTCGCGGTCGGCGCCGGCACGCTGGACGCGGCCACCAACAACACCGCCTCGATGGAACGGCTGGCGATGCTGGAGACCCCGCTCGCGCGCAGCACCATGCAGCGGGTGGAGATCATCTGGCGCTCGCCCAGGATCCCGGAGGATCCGATGATCTGGCGCAAGGACCTCGACCCGCAGATCAAGGCCAAGGTGGCCGACTTCCTGTTCTCCTACGGCGTCGGCGACACCCCGGAGGCCGAGCGCCAGCGCGCCATCCTCAAGCGCATCCAGACCCTGCCCTTCGTCCCCGCCGACGAGACCCACCTGATCCCGGTGCGGGAGATGGAGGCGACGCGCGACCTGCTGGAGGCCAAGCAGCGGGGCGACGGCGCCGCGATCGCGCGCGCTCAGGCGGCCTTGGACGCCGTGCGGACGGAACGGGCGGCGCTGGAGGCCGCGCGCTAGTCCTCCCCACTCTCGTCCACCGCCCGCGCGACCAGGTCGCGCCAGGCAGGGTCGGTGTCGTCGACGAGGTCGACGTCCTCCATCAGCGCCACGGCCGAGCCGCCGTCAGGGAGGATCAGGCCCAGCACCTCCATGAGCTCGCCCTCGGCGTTCACGTGCGCCTCGGCCTGGACGGCGACGGCGGCCTGCTCGCCGTCCTCCTCCCACCAGATCAGCGGCTGGGGCAGGTCCATGTCGATGGGCCGCGGGTCGGTGGTGTCGGCCAGGGCGAACACCGCCCGCCCGGCCTGGACGTCGTCCAGGCTCGCCACCGCGCCGGCGAAGGGCGTCAGCCGCGTCCAGTCGTCGACGTCGAAGCCGCCGCCGTCCTCGTCCTCGTCGTCATGGAAGGTCATGGGGCCGCTCCTGGGCCTACTCTGCGAGGAAGGCTTCCACCTCGCGCATGAAGTCGTCCAGCTTGTCGTGGTGGACCCAGTGGCCGGCGCCCTCGAAGTTCACCAGCCGGGCGTGCTTGAAGTGCTTGATGCGCCCGTCCTCGACCGGGTCCGAGGCCCAGGACTCCATGCCGCGGACCAGCAGAACCGGCGCGGTGATGCAGCGCCAAAGGCGGTGCTGGTCCTCGTGCGACAGGCCGCCGACGCCGCCGCCGCGGGCGTAGTTGTCGAACTTCCAGGAGTAGGTGCCGTCCTCGTTCTGGTGGGCGCCATAGATGGTCAGGTGCCAGGCCTGTTCTGGGGACAGGTGCGGGTTCTCCTCCGCCATCCGGGCCACCGCGTCCTCCAGGCTGGCGTACCGGCGCGGGCTGCGGCCGGAGTTCTTGCGCCGCTCGGCCACCCAGTTCCGCAGCCGCGCCTCGATGGGCACCTTGGACTGCTCGGCCACGGCCGCCGGCGAGGGGCCCAGGCCCTCGATGGCCACGATCTTCTTCACCTTGTCCGGGAAGGCGCCGCAGTAGTTCAGCGCGATGCCCGCGCCGAACGAGTGGGAGATGATGGTCACCGGCGCCATCGCCTTCTGGTCGATGATCTGGGCCAGGTCGTAGACGTGGCTGGCCATGTCATAGCCGCCGCCGATCGCCCAGGCGCTGTCGCCATGCCCCCGCAAATCCGGCGCAACGACGTGGTAGCGGTCCCGCAGCCGCCGGGCGACCCAGTCCCAGTTGCGGCAGTGGTCCAGCCCGCCGTGGACCAGCAGCATCGGCGGCGCCTCCGGGTTCCCCCAGTCCACGTAATGCAGCTTCAGCCGCTGCGAGAAGTAGAAGTGGCTCGTCGGGCCTTCCATGCCGGTCTCCGCGTGGTGAGGACGGGAGGCTTTAGCATCGACGGCGGGCCAGGCTCCATGGCCGGATTGTCGGTTCTGCGACAATCGGTTCCGGTCGGCGAGGCGGTTCAGCCCGCCGCCAGGTGCACGGGAAGGCGCGCACCGCGCGTCGCCGGACCTGCGGGCGCCTCCCGCAGATAGCCGAGCACCAGCCGGGTGGCCTCTTCCACCAGCGCCCCGACCGCCGCGTCGGTGAGGAAATCGGGGCGGTGCAGCACCGCCGTGTGGGTCAGCGCCTCCACCGAGGTCACGCAGACGAACGCGGCCATGTCCAGGTCGAGGGGGCGGATCTCGTCCCGGTGGTTCTCGAGATAGGTCCGGAACAGCTCGTAGTTCTGGCGGTCGAAAGCTTCCACGTTTTCGAGCTGGCCGGTGCGCGGGATCTGTTCGGCCAGGACGCGGTGGAGCCGCGGGTTCACCCGGTGGGCCTCGATCGCCGCGGCTACCAGCTTGGGGATGGCCCTCTCCACCGGCTCGGCCGCGACCTGCGCCACCGTCGCCCGCACCAGGCTCATGATCTCCTCGTTGTGGCGGTCGATCACCGCGACGACGAGCGCCTCCTTGCTCGGATAGTACTGGTAGAGCGAGCCGACGCTGACGCCCGCCTCCCTGGCGATCCGGTTGGTGCTCGCCCGCTCGAATCCCTCCCGCACCAGAATGCGAGCTGTCGCCTCGACCAGAGCCTCGACCGTGGCGCGCGAGCGCTCCTGAGAGGCGTGTTTTCGAGGACTTGTGAGCGGCCTGCGCGCCATGTTCCGCGCTCCGAATGCGAGTAGAGAAGGCGAGTCATCGCTCATATTATCCGGTTGCAGTGAAAATCCAATCGAGGACGGACAGGCGTCATGCCCAACGCTCCCTTCCCCATGCAGGACAGCATCATCGCCTATGGCGTAGACGGGCGAGCCTCCCTTGTTGAGCAGCCCCTGGAAACTCTCGAAGAGTCAGCATTCAGCCACCTGGTCGGCGTCATTGAATTCACGGATGACGAGTCGGTGCACGCCGATCATTGGGAGATCCATCCCGGCGGCGACGAGATACTCTACGTGCTCGAGGGGCGACTGCTCGCCGTCATCGAGCACGACGGCCGGCCCGAGGAGGCGGTGATCGCGGCGGGGCAGGGCTTCGTCATGCCGCGGGCGAGCTGGCATCGCCTGAAGGTGCTCG
The DNA here is from genome assembly GCF_042681205.1 of Phenylobacterium terrae. Taxonomy (NCBI): domain Bacteria; kingdom Pseudomonadati; phylum Pseudomonadota; class Alphaproteobacteria; order Caulobacterales; family Caulobacteraceae; genus Phenylobacterium; species Phenylobacterium terrae. Next base: position 1,150,623 of record NZ_JBHUEY010000001.1, on the reverse strand, counting down.
AGCCCGGGCGCCTGCTCTTCTTCACCCCGACCCAGGGCATCGCCCTTCGCCCGGTCGCGCCGGATGCGGTCCGCCACGGCAGCCCCGCCACCGCCTGAAACGCCCGCCACGCACGCAAGGACGCCGACGATGATCCGCCAGCCCTATTGCCAGCTCGTCGAAATGAAGCGATGGGCCGACCGCGGCCTCTACGAGGTGATCGGCGAGAACCTCGGCCGCCTGGACAAGCAGGAGACCGCGCTGCTGCTCCAGGTCCTCGACCACATGCATGCCGTCGACCAGATCTTCCGGAGCCACCTGCAGGGCCGGCCGCACAGCTATCGGGCCGCGCAGTCCGAGACCCTGCCGGAGTTCCAGGCCCTGGCCGACGGCGTCCGGGAGACCGACGACTGGTACGCCGACTACGTCCGCGGCCTGTCGCCGGGCGACTTCGACGAGTCCATCGACTTCGTGTTCACCAGCGGCAAGCCGGCGCGCATGCGGCGCGGGGAGATCCTCCTCCACGTCTGCCTGCACGGCGAGTACCACCGCGGCAACGCCGGCGCCGTCCTCTACCTGAAGGGCGTGACCCCCAGCCGCGACTCGGTCACCGACTTCCTGGAGGACACGGCCCAGCCGCCGGCCCTCAACCTCGCCTAGACATCGGCGTTTGGGCGGGCCCGACCGGGTTCGCCCGCCGCCCTTCACCTTCGCGTGAACAGGGCGCCCGCGGCGCCCCGGCCCTCACTCTGCGGACCCTGGCGCGTTAAGGTTCGGGTAATAAAAAACCTGGGCGCCGTCGGCTCCGCCGCATTGACGAGTCATTAGCTGTCGTGGCCCCATATGATGGTGTGGTGGACAGAGCAGCCACTACATATGGGGCTAGAGCCGAGGGCCGGGGGGCTCTTAGGGCTCGACACAGGAGAGGGTCGTAAGGCGTATGAGCGGGACTGAAGCGGCGCGTTTGAACGTGACGGAACAGGCGCGGGCCGTGGCGCCCGAGGCCCGGGCCGATCGGCCCCAGCTGCAGCTGGTTCGCAAGGTCGAGGTGGACCGCAGCCGCGATGAGCTGCTCACCGACTTCGGCAAGACCACGCTGGAAGACCGCTACCTGCTGGCGGGCGAGTCCTACCAGGACATGTTCGCCCGGGTGGCGACCGCCTTCGCCGACGACGCCGAGCACGCCCAGCGGATCTACGACTACATCTCCAACCTGTGGTTCATGCCCTCGACGCCGGTGCTGTCGAACGGCGGCGCGGCGCGCGGCCTGCCGATCTCCTGCTTCCTCAACGCGGTGCCCGACAACCTCGAAGGCATCGTCGGCGTCTGGAACGAGAACGTCCACCTGGCCTCCAACGGCGGCGGCATCGGGACCTACTGGGGCGGCGTCCGCTCCATCGGCGAGAAGGTGAAGGGCGCCGGTCAGACCAGCGGCATCATCCCCTTCATCCGGGTGATGGACTCGCTGACGCTGGCCATCAGCCAGGGGTCCCTGCGCCGCGGCTCGGCGGCCGTCTACCTCGACATCCACCACCCGGAGATCGAGGAGTTCCTGGAGATCCGTAAGCCGTCCGGCGACTTCAACCGCAAGTCGCTCAACCTGCACCACGGCATCTCGATCACCGACGAGTTCATGGAAGCGGTGCGCGACGGGGCCATGTTCGCCCTGAAGAGCCCGAAGACCGGCGAGCCGGTGCGCGAAGTCGACGCCCGCACCCTGTGGCAGAAGATCCTCGAGATCCGTCTGCAGACCGGCGAGCCCTACCTGATCTTCTCCGACACGGTGAACCGGTCGATGCCGCAGCACCAGCGCGAGCTGGGCCTGAAGGTGCGGCAGTCGAACTTGTGCTCTGAGATCATGCTGCACACCGGCCCGGACCACCTGGGCAAGGAGCGCACGGCGGTTTGCTGCCTCTCCTCGGTCAATGCCGAGAAGTTCATGGAGTGGCGCGACCACCCGACCTTCATCGAGGACGTGATGCGCTTCCTCGACAACGTGCTGCAGGACTTCATCGAGCGCGCCCCGCCCGAGATGGAGCACGCCGTTTACGCCGCCATCCGCGAGCGCTCGGTGGGCCTGGGCCTGATGGGCTTCCACTCCTTCCTGCAGGCGATGAACGTGCCGTTCGAGAGCGCGCTCGCCAAGAGCTGGAACATGCGCCTCTTCAAGCACCTGCGCCGCGAGTGCGACAAGGCCAGCCGCACCCTGGCCGCCGAGCGCGGGCCCTGCCCGGACGCCGCCGACCGCGGGGTGATGGAGCGCTTCAGCCACAAGCTGGCGATCGCGCCCACCGCCTCGATCTCGATCATCTGCGGCGGGACCAGCGCCGGCATCGAGCCGATCCCGGCCAACATCTACAGCCACAAGACCCTGTCGGGCACCTTCGCGGTCAAGAACCCCTACCTGGAGAAGCTGCTCGACGAGAAGGGCCAGAACACCGCCGCGGTGTGGGACTCGATCCTCGAGAACGAGGGCTCGGTCCAGCACCTGGACTTCCTGACCCAGGACGAGAAGGACGTCTTCAAGACCGCCTTCGAGATCGACCAGCGCTGGGTGGTGGAGCTGGCCGCCGACCGCACGCCGGAGATCTGCCAGTCCCAGTCGGTGAACGTCTTCCTGCCGGGCGACGTCGACAAGTGGGACCTCCACATGCTGCACTGGATGGCCTGGGAGCGGGGCTGCAAGAGCCTCTACTACCTGCGCTCCAAGTCGGTGCAGCGCGCCGCCCACGCCGGCGGCGAGGGCGCGGCCATCTTCGCCAGCGTCTCCGGCGAGAAGACCGACTACGAGGAGTGCCTCGCCTGCCAATAGGGCGCGCCGCCGCACTGGCCGCCGCCTGGGTTCTGAGCGCCGGCGCAGCGACTGCTGCGCCGGCGTTCGACGTTCTGGGCTACGAGGTCGAGCTGCGGCCGGACCTCGTCACGGGCGAGGTCGAGGGGCGCGAGACGGTGCGCCTGCGAAGCCGCGTCGACGGCCTTGCCAGCCTGGACTTCAGCGCCGGCGCGCTGCGCCTGGAGGACGTGCGCATCGACGGGATCCCTGCGGCCGCGCCGGTCCAGGCGGATGGGCGCCTCACCCTCGCCCTGCCGCAGGCGCTGCGGCGGGGGCGGACGGCGACGCTCAGCTTCGCCTTCTCCGGCCGGCCCCGGCGGGGCCTGGTGGCGACGGATCGGGTGCTGCACACCAGCTATTTCACCTGCGACTGGATGGTCTGCGACCAGGAGGCGCCCGGCGATATGGCCGCGCTCGACCTGACGCTCGACCTGCCGGCGGGCGCCCAGGCGGTCGCGACCGGCCGACCCCGCGGCGTGCGTGCGCGCGGCGATCGCCGCCTCCACCGTTTCACCCTGGAGCGGCCGTCCGCGCCCTTCGTGTTCGGCTGGGCGGCGGGCGAGTTCACGGCCGCCGTGCTCCCCGGCGCCGGCCCGGAGTTGCTCGTGCTGTCGGACGCCGCTTCCGAGCCGGAGCTGGCGCGGATCTTCCAGGACGCCCGGGCGATGATCGACTTCTTCGAGGAGAAGGCCGGCGTCGCCTTCCCGTTCGACCGCTACGTCCAGGTCGTCACCGCCGGCAGTTCGGCCCAGGAGGCGGCCGGGCTGTCGTTCCTCGGGCTCTCCGACGTGCGGCCGATCCTGACGGATCCCGAAGAGGACTGGGCCATCGCCCACGAACTGGCGCACCAGTGGTGGGGCGTCCTGGTGGCCTGCGAGGACCTCTCCCACTTCTGGCTGAACGAGGGGTTGGCGACCTTCATGACCGCCGCGTGGAAGGAGCATCGCTGGGGGCGCAGCCGCTACGACCGGGAGATGGCGCTGGCCCGCGCCCGGTGGGATCGGGCCCGCGCTCAAGGCTTCGACAGGCCGCTAAACTACGCAGGGACATATCCGAACCTTTCGGCGCGGCGGGCCATCGCCTACTCCAAGGCGGCGCTCTTCATCGATGCCCTGCGCACGGAAATGGGGGAGGCGGCCTTCTGGCGAGGGCTGGCCGCCTACACCCGCCGCCACGCGGGCCGGACGGCGAACAGCGCCGACTTCCAGGCGGCCATGGAGGCGGCGGCGGGGCGCAGCCTCGCCGCGAGCTTCGGCGCGTGGGTCTACGATCAACCACCGCCCGGGGCAGCCGGCGCCGGCCGCTCGCCCGTCGGGTGAATCCGCTGGCGGCCGCGACGCCGCCACCTATCCTGGCGTCAGCTGACCGGCTTGCGCCCGCCGGTCGAGACGCTGGGGACCAGACCGGTGAAGACTTGGGGCGCTCTCTTCCTTGTTGGACTTTTCTGCGGGCCGGCCGCCGCGCAGGCGGATACGCGCGCGCCTGAAGCGCCGGACATGATCGGCCTGCTCCTGGACGATCCGATCGGCTTTGCGCTGGAGCGGGCGGCCGCGGCGGCCGAGCCGGAAGCGCCCGAGAGCGTCGAGGGCGGCGTCCTCGTCGTCATCGACGCCCCGAGCGAGCCCATCGCGCCGCCCACCGAGCTCGCCGCCCGCGCCTTCGACATCACCTACACCTTCGCCTACCCCGACTCCGTCCGCCGGGCCGGCGCGGATCGGTAGCGCCCCCTCCGTCTCGTCGCTGCGCGCCGATCCACCTCCCCCGTCCTCTGCGGGCCGGGGGAGGAGCTGATGCGTTCAGATCCTCTCCCGCAGCGAAGACTGCGGGGGAGGGGGACCGCCGAAGGCGGTGGAGGGGGCGCTAGCTCGGCTCGCCATTGTAATCCGGCTGGTGCTCGGGGCGGGCGAGGCGAAAGGGCTCCAGGTCGACGCAGCGGGCCTCGATCTCCAGCAGCCGCGGATAGGCCGCCAGGTCGCAGCCGAGGCGGCGGCCGTTGCGCAACTGCGGGATCAGGTGCAGGTCGGCCCAGCCGGGCGCATCGCCGAAGCAGAAGGGCCAGGGCTCGGGTCGCGCGGCCAGCGCCGCCTCCAGGGCCGCAAAGCCGCGGCCGAGCCAGTGGACGGTCCAGCGGGCGGCGCCGGCCTCGCCCAGGCCGAGGTCGCCGGCCAGGTACTTCCGCACCCGGTTCACCGTCAGGGCGTGCATCTCGGCGGCGATGTGGGCGGCGAAGGCGCGGGCCTGGGCGCGGGTGACCGGGTCGGCCGGCAGCAGCGGCGGCGTGGGCCAGCCCTCCTCCAGAAAGGCCAGGATGGCGGCCGACTGGGCGATGATCCGCCCGTCCACCTCCAGCGCCGGCATCAGGCCCTGCGGATTGATCCTCTCGTACGCGCCGGGCGGCAGACCGGGGACCGAGACGTAGTCGTAGGCGATCCCCTTCAGATTGAGGGCGATCCGCACCCGCTCGCCCGCGGAGTTGCGCTGGTAGGTGTAGAGCCTCACCCCATCCGCTCCGCCCAGAGGGGCGCCAGGCGAGGGTCGGCGTCCACGCGCTTGACCGTTTCGGCCATCTTCGGCGCGACTTCGTAGAAGCGCGTCCGGCGCGGGCGGAAGCGGGAGACGACGTTCACATAGAGGTCGAGGACGGTGAGGTCGTCGCCGAGGATGTAGCGGCCGGGGCTGACCTGGCCGTCCATCACGCCCCAGCACCAGGCGATGCGCTCCAGGGTCCGCTCCACCAGCGCCTCGTGGCCGGCCGGGTCGGGGACCAGGCGCGCAGGATCGTCCTTCACCCAGTAGAGGGAATAGATCGCCGAGGAGACGAAGCTCATCCAGCGCAGGAACTGGCCGCGGGCCGGATCGCCGGGCGCAGGCGCGAGCCTCGCCTCCGGATAGGCCTCGGCCAGCCAGACCAGGATCGCCGCGCTCTCGGTCAGCACCTCGCCGGAGGGCAGCACCAGCGCCGGCACCTGCCGCATCGGGTTGGCGGCCAGCACCTTGTCGCCGCTCTGCGGCGTCGCCGGATTGAAGGTGTAGGCGTCGGTGAGGTCGAAGGGGGCTCCGATCAGCTTCAGGGCGGCCTCGACGGCCACCCCGCCCGAGCCCCTGGCGCTGTAGAGCTGCATCCGGTCGGCCATGACTTCTCCCCAATCTGTTCACAACATGTTGGGCGTCTGTGACAACTTCGCGCTAGATGTTGTCCACATGTGGTGGTTAACCTCACTCCCGAGATCGTCTCCCAACGTCTGCCGAACGGGAAGTCCGCCTGTGTCCGATCAGAACGTCCGCGCCCTGCCGGGCCTGCTCACCCCCTCCTACGCCTACAAGCCCTTCCGCTATCCGTGGGCCTACGAGTTCTGGAAGAAGCAGCAGCAGGTCCACTGGATGCCCGAAGAGGTGCCGCTGGGCGAGGACTGCAAGGACTGGGCGGCCAAGCTGAACGACCGCGAGCGCAACCTGCTCACCCAGATCTTCCGATTCTTCACCCAGTCGGACGTCGAGGTGAACGACAACTACATGGAGCGGTACGCCAGAGTCTTCAAACCCACCGAGGTGAAGATGATGCTGGCGGCGTTCTCCAACATGGAGACGATCCACATCGCCGCCTACGCCCTGCTGCTCGAGACCATCGGCATGCCGGACAGCGAGTTCACGGCCTTCCTCGACTACCAGGCGCTGCGCGACAAGCACGACTACATGCAGACCTTCGGCGTCGATTCGGACGCCGACATCGCCCGCACCCTGGCCATGTTCGGCGGCTTCACCGAAGGGCTGCAGCTGTTCGCATCCTTCGCGATGCTGATGAACTTCCCCCGCCACAACAAGATGAAGGGGATGGGCCAGATCGTCTCCTGGTCCGTGCGCGACGAGAGCCTGCACTGCGAAGGCATCATCAAGCTGTTCCACGCCTTCAACGCCGAGACCAAGGTGGTCACCAAGGCGGTGGCCGACGACATCGTCGACTGCTGCAAGACGGTGGTGAGCCTGGAGGACAAGTTCATCGACCTGGCCTTCGAGGCCGGCGACGTCCAGGGCATGACCCCCGACGACATCAAGAGCTACATCCGATTCATCGCCGACTGGCGCCTGCGCCAGCTGGCCCTGCCGGAGGTCTACGGGGTGAAGGAGAACCCGCTGCCCTGGCTGCAGTCGATGCTCTCGGGCGTCGAGCACGCCAACTTCTTCGAGGCCCGCTCGACCGAATACTCCAAGGCCGCCACCCGCGGCCAATGGCACGGCGAGACCGGCGTCTGGAGCGAGTTCGACAAGCTGCTGGCCAAGCGCAGCGAGAACGTGCTGCCGGCGGAGTAGGCGCGCTGGGTGACAGGTAGGGCTCCGCCCAACCCGTCACCGGGGGCTGTCGGTGACCGGTTGCGCCGCAGGCGCTACCTGTCACTCAGCTCCAGGGCAGCCGTGGACCGCTGCGCGTAAGGGGCACGGCCGTGCCGCTGCGGCCGGCCGCGACCCGCGCCGCCGCCTTGGGCGCGGCGACGCCCGTCAGCCGCATCAGCGCCGCCACGCGGTTGTGGGTCGCCGGGTGGGTCGAGAAGAGGTTGTCGGCGCCGCGGCCGGCCAGCGGGTTGATGATGAACATGTGGGCCGTGGCCGGATTGCGCTCGGCGTCGGCGTTGAAGTAGCCGCCGCGGGCGTAGGCGTCGATCTTCTGGAGGGCCGAGGCGAGCGCCTCGGGATCGCCGCTGATCTCGGCCCCGGCGCGGTCGGCCTCGTACTCGCGGCCGCGGCTGATGGCGAACTGGACGAGCGCAGCGGCCATGGGCGCCAGCAGCGCCACCACGATGGTCCCGATCAGGCCGGTGGGCCGGCCCTCCCCGTCCCGTCCGCCGAAGAAGAAGGCGAAGTTGGCGAGCGCCGAGATGGCCCCGGCGATGGTCGCCGTCACCGTCATGGTCAGGGTGTCGCGGTTCTTCACGTGGGCCAGCTCGTGGGCCATGACGCCGCGGATCTCGCGCCGGTCGAGCATCGAGAGCAGGCCGGTGGTCGCGGCCACGGCGGCGTGGGCCGGGTCGCGGCCGGTGGCGAAGGCGTTGGGCTGCGGGTTCTCGATCACCGTCACCAGCGGCCGCGGAAGGCCGGCGCGGTCGGCCAGCTCGTGCACGTCGCGGACGTAGGTCCGGATCAGCGGCTCGGGGTGGCTCTCGTCCACCGGCTGGGCGCGGTACATCCGCAGCACGATCTTGTCGGCGTTCCAGTAGCTGACGAGGTTCATGCCCGCGGCCAGAACGAAGGCGATGGCCATGCCCGTGGCGCCGCCGATCATGTAGCCCGCGCCGACGAAGATGGCGGTCAGGGCCGCCAGCAGCACGAACGTCCGAAGGTGGTTCTTCATCTTCCTGTTTTGCGTTCACCCGATAAGGGGCGCCGATCGCCCCGCCCGTAATATGGGGACCGACGGGCCCGCGCCCAAGACGGCCGCGCTCGCCTCGGCCCGCCGGCACAGGCTATATGAACCGATGACTCTCGAAGACCGCGCCCGCGAGATCGTGGGGCGCCTCACCGACGAATACGCCGCCTCCGTCGAGGCCCTCCGCGCCGCCCTCAAGGCCTTCCTGCTGGCGGGCGATCCGCCCGATCCCGAACTGCGCCGCAAGGGCCCCTTCGTCTACCCGGAGCTCAGGCTGACCTGGCCGCCGGGGCGCGAGCACCCGCGCCTGTCGCGGGCCTACGCCCGGATCTCGGCCCCGGGCCGCTATGCGGTCACGGTCACCCGGCCTGACCTCTACCGCGACTATTTGTGCGAACAGCTCACCCTGCTGATGCAGGACTTCGACGTCGAGCTGGACGTCGGCCGCTCGGCCCAGGAGATCCCCTTCCCCTACGTGCTGGACGGCTCGGACCTGGCCCTGGCCGACATCGGCGCGGCGGCCATCGCCCGCCACTTCCCGACCACCGAGCTGGCCTTCATCGGCGACGAGATCGCCGACGGCTACTGGAACCGGGGCGAGCACGAGGACCGGCCGCTCGCCCTGTTCGACGCCCTGCGCACCGACTTCTCGTTGGCGCGCCTGGCCCACTACATGGGCACGCCGGCCGAGCACGTGCAGCAGTACGTGCTGTTCACCAACTACCACCGCTACGTGGACGAGTTCGTCCGCTGGGCCATCGGCAAGCTGGCCGAGGACGGGCCCTATACGGCGCTGTCGGCCGCCGGGCGGGTGGTGGTGACCAAGGAGACCGCGAACGCCGAGCACGTTGTCGCCGAGGCGCCGTGGCGCAAGCACCAGATGCCCGGCTACCACCTGATGGCCGAGGGCGGGCGCGGGGTTTCCCTGATCAACATCGGCGTCGGCCCCTCCAACGCCAAGACGGTGACCGACCACCTGGCGGTGCTGCGGCCCCAGGCCTGGCTGATGATCGGCCACTGCGGAGGCCTGCGCGGCTCGCAGACCATCGGCGACTACGTGCTGGCCCACGCCTACCTGCGCGACGACCACGTGCTGGACCCGGTGCTGCCGCCGGAGATCCCAATCCCGCCCATCGCCGAGGTGCAGCAGGCGCTCAACCGGGCGGCCGAGATCGTCACAGGCGAGGCGGGGGATGTGCTCAAGCGCCGCCTGCGCACCGGCACGGTGGTGACCACCGACGACCGCAACTGGGAGCTCCGCTTCTCCCTCTCGGCCCTGCGCTTCAACCAGTCCCGGGCGGTGGCCATCGACATGGAGAGCGCCACCATCGCGGCCCAGGGCTACCGCTTCCGGGTGCCGTACGGGACGCTGCTGTGCGTCTCCGACAAGCCGCTGCACGGCGAGATCAAGCTGCCCGGCCAGGCCAACGCCTTCTACGAGCGGGCCATCGGCCAGCACCTGCAGATCGGCCTGGCCGCCATGGACCTGCTGCGCGAGGAGGGCCACCGCCTCCACTCCCGCAAGCTGCGCAGCTTCGACGAGCCGCCGTTCAGGTAGGGCTCGCCGAGGTCCGCTTGCTGCCCAATCGCGGTCGTCCGCGTTCGACCCGTTGCAGACCCGAGCTCTCGACTGACGTAGTCTGCCCGCTGATGTCGGGGGAAAACGTCTCGAGCGCGAAGTTGGGCGTCTGGGCGAGGTTCTGCCGCGCGCTTCTCTTGCTCCCGTGGGTGTTTCGGCTGCCGTGGGCGTACTCGGCCGCCGTAGACGAGACGATCAGGAACGATTTTCTCGCGGCCAGGCGGCGTCTTCTCAGGCTTCTAACAGGCCCACCAGAGCTCTTCCTCGACAGATTGCCGGTGAAGCTGCTCCTCGCGAGGGTTCTGTTGGAAACCGGAGATCCTGCTGCGGCTGCGGCGCTCTTCCCACAGGCGTTTCGGCCAGCGCTCTGCTCTCGCACCCTCAATGATGCTGAACGCGCGTTCCTGAAGTACGTGGGAAACGAGATCTATGAGCGAGCAACGAAGCAGCTAGGTCGCCAATCCAGCTTCGATATCAAGGTTGAGTTTGATGAGCTCGACCTCGCTCACGTCGGCGAACGATTGCGAGATGCGTTCCCTCATCCGCAGCGCGGGGATGACGTTCGCGGAGCGACGAACCACTAGCAGCAAGGTGGGTCCCCCGGTCCCCTTCCCACCCTCCTCGGGCCTTCAGTGTCCGCTTGCCCGCGTTACGACGTCAGCGCCTGCTCGCAGGCGCGCGCGAAGGCCTCGCCGACTTCGCCCTCCGGCGCCGGATGTGGGCCGAGGTTGGTGGCGCCGTAGTTGGCGGCGATGGGCTGACCGCCACGTAGCCTTCCAATCAGTTCAGGGGTGAGCGGCGCCTTTGCCTCGACGAACGGCAGGCCGGAGCTCACGTCCGCCACCAGGGTGAAGAGCTGATCGCCGAAGCCGAGGGTGAACCGCTCCTCGCTGCCGATGGGTTGGACGTCCGCGGCCTGCACCACGAACTCGGCGGGGCCGCGCCGGCAGATCAGCCGCAGCCGTTCGACGCCGTCGGCGTCGGCGAACACCAGCGCCGAGCCGGCGGTGGCGGAGGCTTCGAGGCGCCAGGGGCCTTCGGGGGCGGGCGCCTCGGCGGCGGGCGGGGGCGGCGCAGGCTGCTCCTGGCGTTCGCACGCCGCGAGGGCTGACGCGGTAAGAAGCGCCGCGACCAGCGGCCAGTGGGGCTTGGATCTCATGGCGGCCAGTTTGCCTGCGGGCCCCGGCAACTCAAGGACCGGCCGCAGGCCGGGTCATGGCCGGCCGGCCACCCATCCTGATGAGGCTGGCCCTGCCGCAACGGGCGGGGGTCGCCGGGACGAGCCCGGCGATGACGGGCGTGGGGAACGGGCGTTGAGTGCGGAACGGCGTTCGGCTTCTATGTGCGCCCTCCCTGTCGCAACCGAGGACGCTCCCATGCACTACGCCATCCTGGCCTACCACGAGGAGGACATCGTCCAGTCCTGGAGCCCGGACGAGGACGAGGCCCTGATGACCGACCTCCTGAAGGTCAACGACCGGCTCGTCGCCGAGGGCAAGCTGGGCCCCGCGGCGCGGCTGGGCGCCACGGCCGACGCGGTCACCCTGCGCGGCCCCGGCAAGGGCGTCGTCCTGGACGGCCCGTTCGCGGAGACCAAGGAGCAGCTCCTGGGCCTCTACGTGGTGGACGCGCAGAGCCGCGACGAGGCGGTCGCCATCGCCCGCGACCTGCGCTGGGCCAACCCCACTGCGGTCTACGAAATCCGCCCCATCCTGCTCTATATCCCCGGGGCGCCGCTGGCCGGCGCCGAGGCTCCGTCGGCGGAGACGGTCTAGCGCCCCGGGCGCGATCCGATGGACTCCCTGATCACCGCCGCCGCCCGGGCGCTCGCGGCCGGCGATCCGTTCGGCGCCCTGAACCGCGTCGCGCTGCGTGACGATGCGCCGGCGCTGGCGTTGCGCGGCATCGCCATGGCCCAGCTCGGCGACCTGGATCGCGCCAAGGCGCTGCTGAGGCGGGCGGCCCGCGGGTTCGGGCCCAAGGAGCCGGTGGCCCGCGCCCGGTGCGTCGTGGCCGAGGCGGAGATCGCGCTCGTCTCCCGCGACCTGGGCTGGCCCGACAAGGCCCTGGAGGTGGCGCGGACGGTCCTGGAGCAGCATGGCGAGCGGCTGAACGGCGCCCACGCGCGGCACCTGGAGATCCGCCGGCTGGTGCTGATCGGGCGGCTGGACGCGGCCGAGCGGGCGCTGGCCGAGCTCGACCCAACGCCCTTGCCGCCGGCCTGGCGGGCGGCGCACGAGCTGGTGGTCGCCGGGATCGCCATCCGGCGCCTGCGGACCCAGGCGGCGCGCCAGGCGCTCGCCCGCGCCGACGGCGCGGCGCGGCAGGCCGGGATTCCCGCGCTCGCGGCGGAGGTCGCGGCCGCGGCGTCGGTCTTGAGTACGCCGGCCGCGCGCCTGATCGCCCAGGGCCAGGCGCGCCCCCTGCTGCTGGACGAGGTCGAGGGCCTGCTGGCCTCGGACGTCATCGTCGTCGACGCCTGCCGCCACGTGGTGCGCGCGGGGCGCACGGTGGTCTCGCTCGCCACCCGTCCGGTGCTGTTCGCCCTGGCCCGGGCGCTTGGCGAGGCCTGGCCCGGCGACGTCTCGCGAGGCGCGCTCGTCGCCCGGGCGTTCCGGGCCAAGGAGGCCGACGAGTCGCACCGCGCCCGCCTTCGGGTCGAGGTCGGGCGGCTGCGCGCCGAGCTTCGGGACCTCGTGGAGGTCCACGCGACGGAGCACGGCTTCGCGCTCGCGGCGCCGGCCAGGCGCCGGATCGTCGTGCTGGCGCCGCCGGTTGACGATGAGCATGCGGCGGTCCTCGCCCTGCTCGCCGACGGCGAGGCTTGGTCGAGCTCGGCGCTGGCCCTGGCCCTGGGCGCCAGCCAACGCACCGTGCAGCGGGCGCTGGACGCGCTCTCCGCAGCCGGCAAGGCCCAGGCGTTCGGCCGCGGACCGGCGCGCCGCTGGATGGCGCCGCCCCTGCCGGGTTTCCCGACAAGCTTGTTACTCCCGGCCCCTCTGCCGGCCGGCTAGGACAGGGCCATGAAGACCTCATCCGCAGACATCCTCCGCGAATACGGACCCTTCCCGGGCGCCGAGCAGGTGCACGGGGTCACCCACGACGGGCGGCACGTCTGGTTCGCCTCCGGCGACAGGCTGAACGCCCTCGATCCCGCCAGCGGCGAGGTGGTCCGCACCCTGGCGGTCGCGGCCCACGCAGGGACCGCCTTCGACGGCCGGCGCCTGTTCCAGATCGCCGAGGACCGCATCCAGAAGATCGACCCGCAGAGCGGGGAGGTCCTGGGCTCCATCCCGGCGCCCGGCGGCGGGGGCGACTCCGGCATGGCCTGGGCCGAGGGGACGCTCTGGGTCGGGGTGTACCGCGACCGCAAGATCCACCAGGTGGACCCCGAGACCGGCGAGATCCTGCGCACCATCGAATCCAAGCGCATGGTCACCGGGGTCACCTGGATCGACGGCGAGCTCTGGCACGCGACCTGGGAAGGCGAGGAGAGCGACCTGCGGCGCATCGATCCCGCCAGCGGCGAGGTGCTGGAGCGGGTCGAGATGCCGCCAGGGACGGGCGTCTCCGGGCTGGAGGCGGACGGCGAGCGGTTCTTCTGCGGCGGCGGGGGCAGTGGCGTTCTGAGGGCCGTGCGCCGGCCCGGACGCGCCACGGCAGGCTAGGGTTCGATCCCCTTTCGTTCCGCCGGGACTCGGCTTAGATCGTGCCATGGACCGGCACATCGACTTCGACGGCATCGAGAACTTCCGCGACTTCGGCGGCTACGCCACACGCTGCGGGCGGGGCGTCAGGCGCCAGCGGCTGTTCCGCTCGGCGCACCATGCGGCGGCGAGCGAGGCGGACCTGGCCCGGCTCACCGAACTCGGCATCGAGGTGGTTGTCGACCTGCGCCGGCCGTCCGAGCGGCGGCGCGAACCCTGTCGGCACGAGACCTTCGCCCGCCAGGTTATCGCCTCGGACCTCGACGACCACGACGGGTGGGTCGAGAACGCCCGGGCCGGCGAGCTGGACGCCGAGTGGTTCCGCAACGACTGCCGCCACTTCTATCGGCTGACGCCCTTCGAGGGCCGGCACGTGGAGCTGTTCTCCCGCTGGTTCCACGCGCTCGCGGAAGCCGAGGGGGCGGTGCTGGTCCACTGCGCGGCGGGCAAGGACCGCACCGGCATGATCTGCGCCCTGACCCACCACATCTGCGGGGTGCACGAGGACGACATTGTCGCCGACTACCTGCTGACCAACGAGGAGAGCCGGATCACCCGCCGGATGGCCTCGCTCGGCGACTTCCTCGAGCAGAACCTCGGCCGCCGGCCGGCCGACGAGGCCCTGCGGGTCGGCGTGTCGGTCGCGCCCGAATACCTGCACATCGCCTTCGACCGCATGGCCGAGGAGTGCGGCTCGATCGACGGCTATCTCACCCAGGTGCTGGGGGTGGACGCGGGCCTGCGCGAGAAGATCGCGGCCAAGGTGCTGGGCTGAGTCCGGAGCGGGGTGACAGGTAGCGCCGTCCCGGCGCAACCAGTCACCGGATGGCGTCGGTGACTGGTTGGGCGCAAGCCCTACCTGTCACCCCAGGTGGCCTGATCCGCCAACGAGCGGCGCCCGCCGCGGGCCTCACCGCGACGGGCGCCTATCAGGGACGGACCCTCCGAAGAGATCCTGTGGATTAATTTGCGCTGGGCCGGGCTTTTCCACTAATCACCCCGCCGTGACGCACGCAAACGTGACGCGCCGGCGCTCCCAGGCGCCGCAGGAGGGGTGATGCAGAGTTTTCAGCCGCCACGCCGGATCCTCATGGGACCCGGGCCATCCGACGTGAGCCCGCGGGTTCTGGCCGCCCTGTCGCGGCCGACCATCGGACACCTGGACCCCGAGTTCCAGGCGCTGATGGAGGACATCAAGGCGGCCCTGCAGCGGCTGATGGGCGCCCCCGACCACGCCTGCATCCCGCTGCCCGCGCCGGGCACCGCGGGCATGGAGGCGGCGATCATGAACCTCTTGGAGCCGGGCGACCGGGCGGTGATCGCCGTCAACGGCGCCTTCGGCGGCCGCATGGCCGACATGGCCGGCCGGGCCGGGGCCGAGGTGGTGACCGTCGAGGATGAGTGGGGCAAGCCCGTCGATCCCGCCAAGGTCGAGGAGGCGCTGAAGGCGGCGCCGACCAAGGTGCTGGCCTTCGTCCATGCGGAGACCTCGACCGGCGCGCGCAGCGACGCCGCCGCGCTCTGCAAGCTCGCCCGCCAGTACGGCGCCCTCTCGATCGTGGACACGGTGACCTCGCTGGGCGGCATCCCGGTGGACGCCGCCGCCTGGGACGCGGATGCGATCTACTCCGGGACCCAGAAGTGCCTCTCGGCGCCTCCGGGCCTGTCGCCCTTCGCCCTGTCGAAGCGGGCGCAGGCGGCGATCGCCGCGCGCAAGGAGAAGCCGCGCAACTGGCTCTGCGATTTCGGCCTCTTGATGAGCTACTGGGGCGGCGAGGGCGGCCGGACCTACCACCACACCGCCCCGATCAACGCCCTCTACGGCCTGCACGAGTCGCTCGTGCTCCTCTTCGAGGAGGGCCAGCAGGCCGCCTACGTCCGCCACGCGCGGATGCACGAGGCGCTGGCGGCCGGCCTGGAGGCGGCGGGCCTGAAGCTGCTCGTCGATGCGGAGCACCGGTTGCCGCAGCTCAACGCGGTGCTGGTCCCGGACGGGATCGACGAGGCGGCGGTGCGCACCCACGTGCTGAAGGCCTGGGACCTCGAGATCGGCGCAGGCCTGGGCCCGCTCAAGGGCAAGGTCTGGCGGATCGGCCTGATGGGCGCCTCGGCCACGCCGTGGCACGTGCGCCTGTGCCTGACCGCGCTCTGCGAGGCGCTGGCCGCGCAGGGGTTCAAGGTGAATGGCGCCGAGGTGCTGAAGGCCGCCGACGCCAAGCTGGCGTAGTCGTCCATCCCCTCCTTCGTCATCGCCGGGCTTGTCCCGGCGGAGGGCGCTCTCCGCCGGCTCGACAGGTCCGCTTGCTGACCCCACTATCCCCAGGCAGGCCGCCGCCAGAGCGGCCGAAGGGGGAGGCGAGAGCGTGACCGAATCCACGGCCGTGGACGCCCACGGCCCTGCCGCGGTGGTCGACCCGCCAGCCGCCGCCGAGCTGGGGGGCGATGCGCCGCTGAGCCGCGGGGCGGTGGCCTGGGCGCTGTTCGAGGGCGCCCGCAACCCCTACGTCATCCTGATCACCATCTACATCTTCATGCCCTACGTGGCGTCCACGCTGGTGGGCGACCCGGTGCGGGGGCAGGAGATCGTTTCGCGCTGGAGCCAGTACTCCGGCTGGGCGGTGATGGCGACGGCGCCGCTGCTCGGCGCGGCGGTGGACCGGATCGGGCGCAGGAAGCCGCTGCTGGCGCCGATCGTCCTGCTGATGATCCCGATGATCTGGGCCCTGTGGTGGGCGACGCCGGGCGGCCTGTCGGTCACCGCGGTGATGGCCCTGACCACCGTCATCGGCCTGCTGTTCGCCTACACCGAGGTGTTGCACAACTCGCTGCTGGTCCGGGCGGCCGGGATGTCGGGCGCGCACAAGGCCTCGGGCCTGGCGCTGGCGCTCGGCAACGCCTTCGCCCTCCTGGCCCTGGGCTTCACGGCCTGGGCCTTCGCCCTGCCCGGCAAGGTGGACTGGGGCTTCGTGCCCTCCGCCCCGCTGTTCGGGCTCGATCCGGCGGCCCACGAGCCGGAGCGGATCGTCGCCCCGATGGCCGCGGCCATCTTCGCCCTCGGCGCCCTGCCGATCTTCCTGTTCACGCCGGATGCGCCGCGCACAGGCGTCCCCTTCCTGCGGGCGCTCGCCGACGGCGCCCGGGACCTCTGGCGCATGGTCGCCACGGTGAAGGCGCACAAGGACGCGGCGGTCTTCCTGCTGGCGCGGATGTTCTACGTCGACGGCATGACCGCCATCCTGATCTACGCCGGCATCTATGCCGCCGGCGTGATGGGCTGGGGCCCGCTGGAGATGCTGGTCTTCGGCCTGGTGCTGACCGTGCTGGCGGTGCTGGGCGGCTTCGTCGGGCGCTGGCTGGACGCCGGGCTCGGCCCACGACGCGCGGTGCTGGTGGAGATCGGCATGTCGGTGCTGGGCGTCATCGCCTTCATCGGCATGGCGCCCGACAGGATCCTCTACTTCTGGAGCTACGATCCGGCGGCCCACGCCCCGCTCTGGGACGGGCCGGTGTTCCGCACCCTGCCCGAGCTGATCTTCATCCTGATCGGCTTTTCCAACGCGGTGTTCATCACCGCCCACTACGCCTCCAGCCGCACCTTGCTGACGCGGCTCACCCCGCCGGAGCAGACGGGCGCCTTCTTCGGCGTCTACGCCCTCTCGGGCACGGCGACGATCTGGCTGGGCTCGTTCCTGGTCAACCAGGGCACCCGCATCTTCGGAACCCAGCAGGGCGGGTTCGCGACCATCATCCTGCTGCTGGCGGCCGGTTTCGTCGGGCTGCTGTTCGTCAAAGGGGGCGACAGGCGCCGCTGAGCCTTCCGCCGGACGCCCGCCGGGTCTATTGCGCCGCCATGCGTTGCACGGTCCTGCTCGACGCGCCCTGGCGCGAGCCCGTCGAGGCGCTCTCCGCCTTCGCGGACGAGCCCTGGGCCGTCGGCCTCGTCTCGGGCGGCCAGGGGGCCCAGGCGCGCTGGTCCTACCTCGCCCGCCAGCCGGACGCGACGCTGACGGTTCGGCCCGACGATCCGACAGACCCCTTCGAGGCGCTGGCGGCGCTGCTCGGCGAGGCCGCGCCGGCCGATCCCGAGGGGCCGCCGTTCCAGGGCGGCGTCCTGGGCCTGGCCGCCTACGAGCTCGGCGCCCGGGTCGAGCCTCTGACCCTGGCGCGCAGACCGGGATGGCCGGACCTGGCCGCGGCGCGCTATCCGGCCGTGCTCGCCTTCGACCATCGGGCGCGGAAGGTGGCGGCTGTCGGACGCGGCGAGACGGCCGGCGCGGCCGAAGAGCGGGCCCGGGCCGCGCGCGCCTGGCTGGACGCGGCGCCCGCGGCCGCCTGCGCCGGGCCGCTGACCCATGGCCTCACCGCCTCCAGCGGGGTCGGCCACGAGGCGGTGGTCGCCGACGTGGTGCGCCGGATCGGGGCCGGGGAGATCTTCCAGGCCAACGTCGCCCGCAGCTGGACGGGCGAGCTGCGGGCCGGCGTGCGGCCGTACGACCTGCTGGCCCGGCTGGCCGGCCAGAGCGCCGCGCCGTTCGCCGCCTATCTGCGCCTGCCGGGGCTGGCGGTGGTGTCCAACTCGCCCGAGCGGTTCCTGCGGCTGGAGGGCGGGCGGGCCGAGACGCGCCCGATCAAGGGCACCCGCCCGCGCGGCCGCACCCGGTGCGAGGATGCCGAGCTCGCCGCCGAGCTGTCGGCCAGCGCCAAGGACCGGGCCGAGAACCTGATGATCGTCGACCTGATGCGCAACGACCTGGCGCGGGTGGCCCGGCCCGGCAGCGTCCGCGTGCCGGACCTCTTCGCCGTCGAGAGCTTCGCCAACGTCCACCATCTGGTCTCCACCGTCACCGCGAAGCTGGCGGCGGGCCGCACGGCCGCGGACCTGCTGCGCGCGGCCTTCCCGCCGGGTTCGGTGACCGGCGCGCCGAAGGTGCAGGCGATGAAGGTGATCGCCGCCCACGAGCCGCCGCGCGGACCCTACTGCGGCTCGCTGTTCTGGATGGGGTTCGACGGGGCGATGGACTCCAGCGTCCTGATCCGCACCGCCGCCCTGGAGGAGACGGCCGCGGGCTGGCGCGTGGAGGCGAGGGCCGGCGGCGGCGTCGTGGCCGATTCCGAGCCGGCGGCCGAGCGGGCCGAGACCGAGGCCAAGATCGCGGCCCTCGCCCGTGCGCTCTGCGGGGCCGGCGCATGATTCCCGCCGACGACCGCGGCCTGACGCTGGGCGACGGCCTCTTCGAGACCGTGCTGGCCCTCTCCGGCCGGCTGGTCGACTGGGACGCCCACCTGCAGCGGATGGCGGCGGGCTGCCAAGTGCTTGGCCTGCCGGCGCCCGATGCGGCCGGGGCCGATCAGCTCGCCCGCGCCGCGCTCGCCGCGGCCGGGCTCGGGGAGGGCCGCGCGGCGGTGCGCCTGACCCTGACGGCCGGCTCGGGCGGGCGCGGGCTCGACCGGCCCCAGGCGCCCGCCCCGCGGATGTTCGCGACGGCCGCGCCGGCTCCCGCGCCCGCCGCCCCGGCCCGGCTGGTCACCGCCGCCGTGCGCCGCAACGCCGACTCGCCCGCCTCGCGGCTGAAGACCCTCGCCTACCTCGACAACGTCCTGGCGCGGGAGGAGGCGCGGGCCGCCGGCGCCGACGAGGCGGTGATGCTGAACACCCGCGGCGAACTCGCCTGCGCCGCCGCGGCCAACCTGTTCTGGATTCGCCAGGGGCGGCTGGAGACGCCGGACCTGGCCTGCGGCGTGCTGGCGGGGGTGATGCGGGCGCGGGTGCTGGCCGCCGCGGCCCGGCTCGGCGTGGCGGCGACCGAGGTGCGCGCGCCGGAGGCCGTCCTCGAGGACGCCGAGGCCGTCTTCCTGACCAACAGCCTGATCGGCGTGCGCCCGGTCGCGGCCTGGAACGGGCGGAGCTTTCCCGCCTCGCCCCTGGTCGACCGGCTCGCCGCGGCGGCCTAGTCGCAGTCGGTGCAGACGACCTGGGCGGCCTGGCGCGGGCGCAGGTAGAAGCGCTCGCTGAAGGTCATCGTCTCGTCGATCACGTAGCCGATGACCGGCGTGTACTTGTACTCGACCTCGGCCATCACCAGGCCCTCGTTCTCGGCCAGCAGGTCCGCGGGGAGGTCGTCCACGCTCGCGCCCTTGGTGCGGGCCTGGGCGCCGCTGCTCGCCCGGCTCCAGGCGACGGCGACGTCGCCGTCCTCGTCGGCGACCACGCTGGTGATGACGATCTTCAGGTCGGTGGTGGTGGCGGGAAGGGGCTCCATGATCGGGGCGCCGGCGGCCAGCACCTGGTCGAGCGTCGCCTCGTCGGTCTGGGCGTCCTGGGCCACCAGATCGGCCAGCGTGGAAGCCAGGTGGCTCGCCCGGCGCTCGGCCATCATCCCCATGGTGAGCTCGGCCAGGCCGAAGTAGAGGGCGATCATCAGCGGCGCGATGAGCGCGAACTCCACCGCGGCCACGCCGCGCCGGTCGCGGAAGAAGGAGGTCGGGCGGCGCATCAGTCGCACTCGCTTTCCGGCGTGTCGCCCGGGAAAGGTTCGTTCTTGAAGGCCGTGGTGGCCCGGATCAGGCGCGAGCCGTCGCCGGACGTGGCCATGCTCGGCCGCAGGAGCGGGGTGAAGATCTTCCACTTGATCGAGGTGCGGGCGAGGACGACCTGGCCGGGGCCGCCCGCCTCGAAGCAGGCCTCCTCCGGATCGTAGGGCGGCGGGTTCAGCATCTGGGCGAGGGTGGCGTAGGCGCGCACGTCCACGTCCAGCTGGGCCTTGCAGGTGTCGCCCATCCAGGTGAGCTGGTCGCAGACCAGGGTCTCGAAGTCGTCGGCGCTGACCCCGCCGGCTTCCTGGAACTCGCCGGTGCGGATCTGGCGCGAAGCCTCGTGGGTGGCGTGCTCCAGGGTCGTCGAGACGAGGAACACCAGGCCGAGCTCGAGGATGGCCATCAGCAGCAGGAAGAAGGGCGTGGCGATCAGCGCGAACTCGACCGCGGTCGCGCCGTCCCGGGCGCGGGCGAGGCGCCGGATCCGAGCTGCGAGACGGGTAAAGCTGGCGGCCATGATCCTTGCCGGCGTGCAGTGACGTGGCCGGCAGGCTAGCCGAGCGCGGCTAAGCGACGGTTAAGCTTGCGGGCTAGGGCGCGGACTGGGTCTGGACCGCCTGGGCGGCGCCCTGGGCGGCTTCCTTGCGGGTCGCCACCTCGCAGTCCGGGGCGCAGGCGTAGGTGCGCTGCTCCGGGCCCCGGTAGAGCGACACCTGGCCCTTGACCGGGGCGCTCACCACCAGGTTCCGGTCGAAGACGGTGCGGCCGGCGGTGTCGACGATCAGCAGGTGGGTCATGCCGTAGGCCTTGCCCAGGATCACCAGGTTGCGGGTGTCCAGCATGGTCACGTCGGCGACGTCGGGATTGGCCAGGAGCACGTCGCGGGCCGGGCTCGGCAGCCGCACGCGGGTGCTGTGGTCGAGCTCGATCCGCATGGTTTCGGCGGCCGCGGGGGCGGCCACGGCCAGGGCGGAGAGGGCGGCGAGCATCAGGCGCATGACAGCGGCTCCTAACGATAGGCCCGCAGAATCCGCCGGGAATGGTCAATAAAGCCTAAACCGAAAGGCCCTCGCGTGCGCGAGAGTCTTAAATGACGAGTCCCCGATTTTGGGCCGATTCCGGCATAGGGTTAACGGATATCAATAGTAAATTCGTGTAAACCAAAAGAAAAATTTGGGCAACTATTCGCTTTTACTGGGAATTAAGCGCGTTCCGCGAAAGTGGGCTGGTAATCAGGGGCGAGCAGGTCACGGCCTGGTCCCTCAACACCTGCTCGCATAAGGAGATTGAGCAATGTCGAAGTTCGTTTCGCGCTTCATGAAGGACGAGTCCGGCGCCACCGCCATCGAGTACGGCCTGATCGCCGCTCTGATCGCCGTCGTGCTGATCGGCGTTCTGACCCTGCTGGGCACCAACCTGAACGGCAAGTTCCAAGAGATCGCCGACGAACTGCAGTAGCGCCTGCGCGCCGCCGCGCCCTCGGCGCGGCGGCTCTTCGTTGCGATTGGTGGGGCGAACCGGGGAGGGGCACGGGATGAAGCCGCTCAGCTTGCGATTTCTGAACGACCGCTCCGGCGCCACCGCCATCGAGTACGGGCTGATCGCGGCGCTTATCGCCGTCGCGCTTCTGGCCGGCCTCGCCGCCTTCGGCGACGGCCTGCTGGCCTGGTACCAGAACATCGCAGACGGGCTCGAAGGGGCGTAATCGCCTCAAGACCCGGAAGATCTCAGGGCCGCGACCCCCGTCGCGGCCCTTTCTTTATTGGGCGGGGAGGGCGCGCCGGCCGCATGGCTAAGGAAGCGTTCACCCTGCGAGGGCAAGTTGGCTTCGACCCTAAGGAGGAACTCTTGGCCCTGGTCCAGTCCGCGCTCGTCTTCCTGTT
The DNA here is from genome assembly GCF_042681205.1 of Phenylobacterium terrae. NCBI lineage: Bacteria > Pseudomonadati > Pseudomonadota > Alphaproteobacteria > Caulobacterales > Caulobacteraceae > Phenylobacterium > Phenylobacterium terrae. Next base: position 1,128,749 of record NZ_JBHUEY010000001.1, on the reverse strand, counting down.
CCCGGCGCTGGTCATCGTCGCCGGGCTGAAGGACCTGACCAGCTACACCATCCCCAACTGGATTTCGCTGGCGCTGATCGCCGCCTTCTTCCCGGCCGCCTTCCTGCTCGGGCTGCCGCTGCAGACCATCGGCGTGTGCGCCGCGGTCGGCGTCGGCGCCCTGCTGGCCGGGATGGTGATGTTCGCCCTCGGGTGGATCGGCGGCGGCGACGCCAAGCTGTTCGCGGCTTCGGCCCTGTGGCTCGGCTGGCCCGCGGCCCTGCCGTTCCTGCTGATCACCTGCGTGATGGGCGGCGCGCTGGCGGTGGCCCTTCTGCTGCTGCGCTCGACCCAGGTGCAGGCCTTCGTGCCGAGCAGCCCGCGCTGGCTGTTCCGCCTGGCCACCAAGGGCGAGAACGTGCCCTACGGCGTGGCCATAGCCGTGGGCGCCCTGGCGGCGTTTTCGAGTTCTGCGGTCGGGGTCGCCTTCGCCGGCCTTTTCTAAGCTGCGCTTTAGCCGCCGTTAACTATGCCCCCTCAACACTGACCCTGCCGCCAGAAGAGGGGGTTCTGTCGTGCGTCCGGGCCGAAGGCCCAAGGCGCCTCCTGTCACCCGCCGTCGGGAGCCGTGTTCGAGTCCATGGGCGCCGTGCGCATCGCCATTCTCGCCGTCGCCGCAGCGGCGGCCATCGCTCTGGCCTTCATCGTCAGGGGCATGATGGCTCCGGATAAGGCCGAGTCCGCCGTCGCGGCCGCCCCCATGGCGCCGCCGCCCAAGCCGATGGCGCGGGTGCTGGTCGCCAAGAAGGACCTGCAGGTCGGCTACCGAATCACCACCGTGGACCTGGGCTGGCAGGACTGGCCCGTCGAATCGCTCAACCCGACCTTCGTCACCGACGGCGGCAAGCCGAAGGTCGCCCCGCCCGAGGGCGTGAAGAAGGTCGCCAACGGCGCCGCCACCGCGGCCCAGGACCTGATGAGCGGCGACGAGCCGATGAAGGCCTTCGAGGGCGCCATCGTGAAGGAGACCATCCTGGCCGGCGAGCCGCTGACCCCGCGCAAGGTCGTGCGCGGCGGCGAGGGCGGCTACATGGCCGTGGTGCTCTCGCCCGGCATGCGGGCCGTCTCCATCCCCGTCACCAGCGAGACCGGCGCCGGCGGCTTCATCCTGCCGGGCGACCGCGTCGACATCCTGCAGAGCCGCTCGCAGGAGGGCGGCAAGGGCCACCTGACCGAGGTCCTGATGCAGAACGTCAAGGTGCTGGCCATCGACCAGCGGACCGCGCCGGAGGAGGACGCCAAGACGATCGTCGGCGGCGTCGCCACCGTCGAGGTCGCCGCGCAGGACGTGGAGGTCCTCGCCCGCGGCCGCGCCCAGGGCGAGATGATGCTGGCGCTGCGTCCCTATTCCGACATCGGCGGACCCAGCCGCAGGGGCGGCCTGGGCGCCAACCAGACGGTGCGCATCGTCCGCGCCGGCGACGTCAACGAGGTGGCCGTCCGATGAGCCTGAAGCGTATCGCCCTGGCCCTGGCCGCGCTGCTCGCCACGGCCGCGCCCGCCGCCGCCCAGGAGGGGCAGGCCCAGGCCGCCGCCTTCGCCGCCGGCCAGACGGCCAACTCGGCCGTGATCCGGGTGGACCTTTCCGGCGGCCCGGCCTCCCAGGCCCTGTCCCTGCCGCGCGGCAAGTCGGCGATCGTCGAGCTGCCGGTGGACGCCCGCGACGTGCTGGTGACCAACCCCGCCGTGGCCGACGCCGTGCTGCGCACGCCGCGCCGGATCTATGTGCTGGGCGTCGCTTCCGGCCAGACGGACGCGGTGTTCTTCGATTCGGCCGGCCGCCGGCTGCTGTCGCTCGACATCCGCGTCGACCAGGACACCTCGGCCGTCGCCCACTCGATCAACCGCATCATCCCCCGCGCCCAGGTGCAGGTGGATTCGATGAACGACAGCCTGATCCTGTCGGGCCGTGTGGCGAGCGTCGCCGACGCCGACCGCGCGGTGCAGATCGCCCGCGCCGCGGTCGCCAAGCCCGAGCAGGTCATCAACATGCTCAGCATCTCCGGCAAGGACCAGGTGATGCTGAAGGTGCGCATCGTCGAGATGCAGCGCTCGGTCATCAAGCAGCTCGGCTTCGACTCCCGCGCCGTCCTCGGCCAGCTCGGCGAGACTCAATACCTGCTCGGCTCCATCGCCACCTTCGGGGTCAATGGCGGCCTGCTCGGCGGCTTCACCGGCGGCTGGAACATCGATACGACCAAGCAGCCGACCATGCAGTTCCCCTGCGGGCCCCCGTTCCCTGCCGACCGGATGTGCGACTGGGTGGTCCGGGACGGCACGCAGGCGAGCAACTGGGACACGGCGACCATCAAGGACACCGCGGGCGACCCGGGCCTCAACAAGGGCGAAGCCACCATCAAAGCTTTCGAGCGGGTCGGCCTGATCCGCACCCTGGCCGAGCCCAACCTGACGGCCGTCTCCGGCGAGTCGGCCAAGTTCCTGGCGGGCGGCGAGTTCCCGGTGCCGGTGGGGCAGGACGACGACGGGCGCATCAGCGTCGAGTTCAAGCCGTTCGGCGTCGGCCTGGGCTTCACCCCAGTGGTGCTCTCCGGCGGGCGGATCTCGATCCGCCTCTCCACCGAGGTTTCGGAGCTGACCAACACCGGCGCCTTCTCGGTCACCAACGGCGCCGGCGCGCCGACGCTGACCATCCCCGCGCTGAACGTGCGCCGAGCCGAGACGACCGTCGAGCTGCCCTCGGGCGGGGCGATGATGATCGCCGGTCTGCTGCGCGAGCAGACCCGCCAGAACATCGACGGCCTGCCGGGGCTGGTGTCCCTGCCGGTGCTCGGCACCCTGTTCCGTTCGCGGGACTACCTTTCGGGCGAGAGCGAACTGGTCGTGATCGTCACGCCCTATCTCGTCGACGCGGTCTCGCCCGACAAGCTGCAGACCCCGGCCGACGGACTGCAGATCGCCTCCGACCCGGAGACCGTCCTGCTGGGCCGCCTGAACCGCGCCTACAAGGCCAAGGCCGAGGCGCCGGCCGGCCGCACCTACCGCGGGCCGTACGGCTACGTGATCGAATGAGGTCAGCCATGAAGTCTTGGGTCCGTCCCTTCGCCGGCCTCGGCCTGGCCGCCGGCCTCGCCGCCTGCGCGCCGCCCGAGCCGCCCGGCGCCGAGCTCAATCCGCGCCTGCCGACCGAGAACTTCCGGGCCGAGGTCGAGGACGAGCCGCACGAGGTGGCGCTGGCCGTCCACGGCTGGGGCCTTTCGCAGAACCAGGCCGCCGCCCTCTCGGATTTCGCTTCGGGCTGGCTGGCCAGCGGCGGCGCGCCGATCCGCATCCATGTCCCGGGCGGGCCGGAGCCCGCCGCCGCCCGCCGGTTCGGCGAGATGGTCCGCGGCCACCTGGCCGATCAGGGCGTGCCCGACGGGGCCATCCAGATGGTGGAGAGCGGCGAGGGCGGCGTGCTGCGCGTCGGCTACGTGCGCCGGGTGGCGGTGGTGCCCGAATGCGGGGTGCAATGGTCCGACCTGCGCCGCAGCGCGACCAACGAGGTGCAGCCGAACTTCGGCTGCGCGGTCACCGCCAACATCGCCGCCCAGATCGCCGACCCCAGCGACCTGCTGGGCCCGCGGCCCTCGGATCCGGCCGACGCCAACCGCCGGGCCGTGGTGATCGACAAGTATCGCAAGGGCCAGCGCACCTCCGCCGCGACGGATAGCCAGGCGGACGGCGCCGTCTCGAACGCAGTGCAGTAGCGGGAGTGGGGGGCATGAATCCCAAGACCCAGGGCCTGGACCCGATCGACGCCGACTTCGAGCCGGCCGACGAGTTCACCACCGCCGCGGACGCGGCGGCGCCGGCGCGCGCGCCGGTCGACCCGTTCGCCGACTTCCCGCCCGCACGCGAGCCGGAGGCGGGCGCGCTCGCCCACGATCCCTTCGCGCCCGCGGCGGCCGCGCCGGCCGGCGCGGACGATCCGTTCGTCCCGGGACCCGCCGCCGAGCGGTTCTCCGACGAGGACGTCGGCGACCCGTTCTCCACCGCCGCGGCCGACCATGAGCCGCTGCCCAGCCCCGCAGCCGCCGCGTCGAACCCGGTGCACGAGCTGATCGCCGGCGCCGAGGCGGCGCTCGGCGAGGCGATGATCCCGCGCATCGCCATTCACGTGTACTGCGAACAGCAGGCGACCGCCGACACCGCCGAGCGCGCCGCCACCGACCGGCGGATGGGCAAGGCCACCGCCACCATCAAGCTGGGCGGCCTGTCGGCGGCCGTCGACGCCTACCAGAACCAGCCGACGCCCTCTCTGGTGATGGTCGAATCCCTGGCGCCGGCCGGCGAGATGCTCAACCAGCTCGACCGTCTGGCCGAGGTCTGCGACCCGGGCACCAAGGTGGTGGTCATCGGCTCGGCCAACGACATCGCCCTCTACCGCGAGCTGATGCGCCGCGGGGTCTCGGAATACCTGGTCGCCCCGCTCGATCCGCTGCAGATCGTGCGCGCCATCTCCGGCCTCTACGCCGACCCCTCGGCGCCCTTCATCGGCCGGCAGATCGCCTTCTGCGGCGCCAAGGGCGGGGTCGGCGCCTCGACGCTGGCGCACAATGTGGCCCACGCCATCACCGAACGACTGCTGACCAACGCCGTGCTGGTCGACCTCGACCTGGCGTTCGGCACCGCCGGCCTCGACTTCAACCAGGACCCGATCCAGGGGGTGATGGACGCCCTCAGCCAGCCGGACCGCCTCGACGCGGTGCTGATGGACCGGATGATGGCCCGCTGCACCGAGCGGCTCAGCCTGTTCGCCGCCCCGGCCACCCTCGACGACGACTACGAGATCGGCCCCGAGGCGTTCGAGGAGGTGACCCAGAAGATCCGCTCGGCCGCGCCGTTCGTGGTGCTGGACCTGCCGCACAGCTGGGCCTCCTGGAAGCGGAAGATCCTGCTGGGCTCGGACGACCTGATCATCGTCGCCACGCCGGACCTGGCCTCCCTGCGCAACGCCAAGAACATGGTCGACCTGGTCCGCCGGGCGCGGCCGAACGATCCGCCGCCCCGCCTGGTGCTGAACATGGTCGGCGTGCCCGGGCGGCCGGAGATTCCGGTGAAGGACTTCGGCGAGGCCCTGGCCCTGGCGCCCTCGCTGGTGCTGCCGTTCGATCCCAAGCTGTTCGGTTCGGCCGCCAACAACGGCCAGATGCTGGCCGAGGTGAACGCCAAGTCGCCGGCCGCCGAGGGCGTGAACCACCTGGCGCAGCTGATCAGCCGCCGGGAGGCGCCGCCGCCGCAGAAGACCTCGTTCCTCTCCAGCCTGCTCAAGCGCAAGTAGACGATGTTCGGGAAGCGCTCCTCAGACGGTCCTCAGGCGCCGAAGCCCCAGGCCCCGCCGCCCGCGCCGACGGCGGGAGCGCCCATCGCCACGCGGCCGCAGCCGGTCGAGGCGCCGGCGGCCGCGGCCAAGCCGGCGCCGCAGACGGCGGGCGCGGCCCTGGCTGCGCGCGCCGCCGCTTCCCAGGCCGCCCCGACCGGGCCCAAGGCGACCCAGGGCTTCGAGCAACTTCGCGCCGCGCAGAGCGGCGGCGCCACCCAGGTCGTCCGCGAGCAGTCCGACTACTACCACGCGACGAAGACGACGATCTTCAACGCGCTGATCAACACCATCGACCTGGCCCAGCTCGCCCAGCTGGACGCCAAGACGGCGGCCGAGGAGATCCGCGACATCGTCGCCGAACTGGTGGCGATCAAGAACGTCTCCATGTCGGTGGCCGAGCAGGACCACCTGGTCCAGGACATCATCAACGACGTCCTCGGCTACGGCCCGCTGGAGCCGCTGCTGTCGCGCGACGACATCGCCGACATCATGGTCAACGGCGCCGGCCGGGTGTTCATCGAAGTCGGCGGCAAGGTGCAGCTGACCAACGTCCGCTTCCGCGACAACGGCCAGCTGATGAACATCTGCCAGCGGATCGTCAGCCAGGTCGGCCGCCGGGTCGACGAAAGCTCGCCGATCTGCGACGCCCGCCTGCCGGACGGCTCGCGCGTCAACGTCATCGGCCCGCCGCTGGCCCTGGACGGCCCGACGCTGACCATCCGGAAGTTCAAGAAAGACAAGCTGACGATGAAGAACCTGGTGGACTACGCGTCCATCAGCCCCGAGGGGGCCAGGGTTCTGGGCGTCATCGGCGCCTGCCGATGCAACGTCATCATCTCCGGCGGCACGGGCTCGGGTAAGACCACCCTGCTCAACACCCTCACGGCCTTCATCGACCCCACCGAGCGGGTCATCACCTGCGAGGACGCGGCCGAGCTGCAGCTGCAGCAGCCGCACGTCGTGCGCCTGGAGACCCGGCCGGCCAACCTGGAGGGCCAGGGCCAGATCACCATGCGCGACCTGGTCAAGAACTGCCTGCGGATGCGTCCCGAGCGGATCATCGTCGGCGAAGTCCGCGGCCCCGAGGCGTTCGACCTCCTGCAGGCCATGAACACCGGCCACGACGGCTCGATGGGCACCTTGCACGCCAACAGTCCGCGCGAAGCCATCAGCCGCCTGGAATCGATGATCACCATGGGCGGCTACGGCCTGCCCTCGAAGACCATCCGCGAGATGATCGTGGGCTCGGTGGACGTGATCATCCAGGCCGCCCGCCTGCGCGACGGCTCGCGGCGCATCACCCACATCACCGAGGTGGTGGGCCTGGAAGGCGACGTGATCATCACCCAGGACCTGTTCGTCTACGAGATCACCGGCGAGGACGCCGAGGGCAAGGTGGTGGGCCGCCACCGCTCCACCGGCATCGCCCGGCCCAGGTTCTGGGACCGCGCCCGCTACTACGGCCTCGAGCGCGAGCTCGCCGAGGCGCTGGACGCGGCCGAATAGCATGGACGCCGGCGTCCTCGTCATCCTGACCGCGGCGCTCGGCTTCGTCGCCGTCGCCGGCCTCGGCTTCGTGCTGGCCGGCGGCGAGTCGGCCCAGGCCAAGACGCTCAAGCGCGCCCAGGCGATCGCCGCGCCCCAGGGCCGCGAGACCAAGGTCCGCAAGGCCCAGCAGGGGACCCAGGAGACCCGCCGCAAGCAGATCCTCCGTACACTGAAGGACCAGGAGCGCCAGCAGAAGAAGGCCACCCTGGGCCTCTCCGCGCGGCTGAACCAGGCCGGCCTCGGCGACAAGGTCACCGCCTTCTGGGTGTGGAGCGGCGTGCTCGGCGTGGTCGTGCTGGGCATCGGCCTGCTGCTGCCGATGCCTAAGTGGTGCGCGCCCTTCCTGGCCTTCGCCGCCGCCTTCGGCCTGCCGCGCTGGGTGGTCGGCTTCCTGGCTGGCCGGCGCACCAAGAAGTTCGTCGAGGCGTTCCCGGACGGCATCGACATCATCACCCGCGGCATCAAGTCGGGCCTGCCGGTCAACGACTGCATGAAGATCATCGGCCAGGAGACGCCCGAGCCGCTGGCCGGCGAGTTCCGCCTGCTGGTCGAGAACATCGCCATGGGCGTGTCGGTCGAGCAGGCGCTGGAGAAGATGTACCAGCGCATGCCCACGCCGGAGGTCCGCTTCTTCTCCATCGTGCTGGCCATCCAGCAGAAGACCGGCGGCAACCTCGCCGAGGCGCTGGGCAACCTGTCGGTGGTGATCCGCGCCCGGAAGATGATGCGCGAGAAGATCAAGGCGCTGTCCGGCGAGGCGGTGGCTTCGGCCGGGATCATCGGCTCGCTGCCGCCGGCGGTGATCGTGCTGATCAGCCTGATGAGCCCGTCCTACATCACCCCGCTGTTCACCGACCCGCGCGGCCAGCTGATGCTGATGGCCGGCGGCTTCTGGATGTCGATGGGCGTGTTCGTCATGCGCCGCATGATCAACTTCAAGATCTAGGGCGGGCCGTGGTCGAATTCCTCACCAACCCCGACAACATCCTGGCGGCGTTCGTGGCCGTGGTCACCTTCGCGACCATCGTCACCATGGCCGCGCCGATGACCAAGGGGGCCAGCCTCGAGGCGCGGCTGAAGAGCGTCTCGACCCGGCGCGAGGAGCTGCGCCGCAAGTCGCGCGAGGCGCTGGCCAAGTCCGGCGGCGGCTCCAGCCTGCGCCACATGGACGAGGGGCTCTACAAGAAGGTCGTGGACCGGCTGCAGCTGTCCCGGCTGCTGGAGGATCCCAAGGTCGTCGACAAGCTGGCCCAGGCCGGCTTCCGCGGTCCGCGGCCGGTGACCACCTTCTACTTCTTCCGGTTCGTGCTGCCGTTCGCCTTCGCCGCGGTGGTGGCGCTCTACCTGTTCCTGATCAACGACCACGGCCAGCCGACCATGATCCGGGTGGCCGCGACGGTGGGCGGGCTGACGCTCGGCTACTACGCGCCCAACGTCTACATCACCAACGTCGCCCAGAAGCGGCGCGACTCGATCATGCTCGCCTTCCCCGACGCCCTCGACCTGCTGCTGATCTGCGTCGAATCGGGGATGTCCATCGAGGCGGCGATCCAGAAGGTCAGCCAGGAGATCGGCGGCTCGTCCATCGAGCTGGCCGAGGAGCTGACCCTGCTGCTCGCCGAGCTCTCCTACCTGCCCGAGCGGCGGCAGGCCTACGAGGGCCTGGCCCGCCGCACCAACCACCCGGGCATCAAGTCCGTCGCCACCGCCATGATCCAGGCCGAGCGCTACGGCACCCCGCTGGGCGCGGCCCTGCGGGTCATGGCCAAGGAGAACCGCGAGATGCGCCTCTCCGCCGCCGAGAAGAAGGCCGCCCAGCTGCCCGCCCAGCTGACCGTGCCGATGATCGTCTTCTTCCTGCCGGTGCTGTTCATCGCCATCCTCGGCCCGGCGATCCTCAAGGTCTCCGACACCATGAGTTAGCGGCGGAGCGGCCGCTCTTCGCCAGGCGTTCCGCTTCGTCCGTTCTCCCATCTCCGTCATCGCCGGCTCGTCCCGGCGACCCACCCGGTTGCAGCGGGCCCGCCTCATCACGATGGGCGCCGGCCGGCCATGACGAGGGAGGTGCGCCGGGGCGAAATCCGTATTATTCTGCATCGGCATGAACATAGGGAACAGTAAGGAACGCGTCCGCCGCCTGTCCGGCGTCCCGGTGCTCGTGTGTCCCGAGGCCGGCCCGGCGATCGCCGGCGATCGCGACGCCGCCGACCTGGTCGGCGAAGCGCTGTCCGTCGGCGCGCAGGTGGTCGCCCTGCCCGTCGCCCGTCTGGGCGCAGGGTTCCTCGACCTCTCCACCCGGCTGGCGGGCGAGGCGCTGCAGAAGTTCGTGAACTACGGCCTGCGGGTCGCGATCGTCGGCGACATCTCGGGCGCGGTCGCGCAGAGCACGGCTCTGCGCGACTTCGTGCGCGAGTCCAATCGCGGGCGGCAGGTCTGGTTCGTGCCCGACCTGACCGGTCTCGAGGCGCGGCTGGCGGACGGCTGAGCGCCCGCCGCCGCGGCCTGGAGGCTACTGCGCCGGCGCAGCCGCCGTGGGCAGCATGACGGTGATGTCGTTGGTCGCGGAGATGAACCGCACGCCCTTGAGGCGGTCGGCCGGATAGCCGGGCCACTCGCCCTTGATGTCGATGGGCGTCGGCGTGGCGGCGGCGCCGGCGGCCGGCTTTTCGGCCACCACGTCCACCTCATAGATGCCGTCCTTCGGGGCGGCCGGGTTGATCCGCGGCAGGAAGGTCCCGCGCGTGTAGCCGGGGCCGGCGGCGAGGCCGCTGACGGTCAGGATCAGGTTCTGCGGGTTGTCGGAGACGGCGACCGTGCCGCTGTCGACCCGCTGGATAGCCTCCTGGCCCTGGTACATCTGCCTCTGGCGGCCGAAAAACTTCTTGGCCGGCGCTTCGGCGGCGGGCGCCTCGGCGGCCTTGTCGGCCTGCTCGCCGCAGGCGGTGAGCGCGAACGCGGCGGCCAGGCCGGCCGCCATCAGGATAGGACGCATGGACGTTTCCCCCTTTTGGTGATTGGGGGCAGTGGGCCACGGTCAAGCTGTCCTGACAAGCCGCCCGGGCCGCCGCGGCCCCGGTCAGGCGGCGGTCTCGCCCATGGACCACTCCACGCCCCAGGGGTCGCGCAGCACGCCGTAGTGGTCGCCCCAGAACTGCTTCTCGAGCGGCATCTTCACCTCGCAGCCGGCGTCCAGCGCCCGCTTCCACCAGTCCTGGATCCCCTTGACCTGGAGATGGACGTTGAAGGCCGCGGGCGCGGCCTCGGCGTGGCCGAACTCCGGGAAGAAGTCGTTCAGCATCACCGAACCGCCGTTGATGTAGATGTGGGCGTGCATCAGCCGCTCGCCGTCCTCGGCCGGCATGCGGGCGGCTTCCTCGGCGCCGAACGCCTGCATGTAGAAATCGATCGCCTTGGCGGCCCCCTTCAGGAACAGGTAGGGCACCGCCCCGCCCTTCACCTCGGCCGACGCGTTGGCCGGCGTCTCGGTCATGCTCATGACAGTCTCCCTTGGCTGTGGGTGCGGACGCTCCGTTCAGCGGACCTGGCGCTGCGGCTCGGCCAGCCGGTCCAGGTGCATGCGGATGTGCGCCGCCTCGGCGGCGGTGTTGGCCAGGGCGATGGCGCGATTGAACGCCTCGCGCGCCTCGTCGGCGCGGCCCAGTTGCATCAACAGGCCGCCCTTAAGGCCGTGGAAGTGGAAGTAGCCGGCCAGCGGCCCGGCGAGCGGCTCGACCATGGCCAGCGCCGCCTCCGGCCCGCGAACCTTCGACACCGCCACGGCGCGGTTCAGGGTCACCACCGGCGAGGGCTGCAGCTCCTCGAGCGCGCCGTAGAGCAGGTCGATCTGCGCCCAGTCGGTGTCCTGCGGCCGCTCGGCCCGGGCATGCAGGGCGGCGATGGCGGCCTGCACCTGATAGGGCCCGCGGCGGCGGTGGCGCATGGCCTTGTCGATCAGCGCCAGGCCCTCGTTGATCAGCTTGCGGTTCCACAGGCTGCGGTCCTGGTCCTCCAGCAGCACCACCTGGCCCTCGGCGTCGAAGCGGGCCGGCGCGCGCGAGTGCTGCAGCAGCATCAGGGCGACGAGGCCCATGATCTCCGGCTCGGCCTTGAACAGGCGCAGCAGCAGCCGGCCGAGGCGGATCGCCTCCTCGCACAGCGGCGCCTTGGCCTGGACCGCATCGAAGCTGGCCGAATAGCCCTCGTTGAAGATCAGGTAGACCATCGCCGCCACGGCCCCGAGCCGCTCGCTGCGCTCGACGGCGCCGGGGGTCTCGAAGGGGACCTCGGCCTTGGCGATGCGCGCCTTGGCGCGGGTGATCCGCTGCTCCATCGCCGCCTCGCCGACCAGGAAGGCGCGGGCGATCTGCTTCACCGACAGGCCGGAGACGATGCGCAGGGCCAGGGCGATCTGCTGGGTGGCCGGCAGCTCCGGATGGCAGCAGATGAACAGCAGGCGCAGGACGTCGTCGCGGTAGTCGGACTCGTCGACCCGGTCGACGGCGGCGCTCTCGGCGTCATCCAGGTCGGAGATCGCCTCCTCCGACGGCAGCGCCTCCTGCCGGCTGCGGCGGCGCACGCCGTCGATGCCGACGTTGCGGCCGACCATGATCAGCCAGGCCGCGGGATCGCGCGGCGGGCCGTTCTGGGGCCAGGACTTCAGCGCTCGCAGGCAGGCGTCCTGATAGGCTTCCTCGGCGGTGTCGAGGTCGCGGAAGTAGCGCAGCAGCGCGCCCACGGCCTGGGGACGCGCCGAGGTCAGCGCCGCATCGATCCAGGCCATGTCGCTCATGCACGCACCTCGTCCGTTCTCTTGACGTCACTGGGCTTGAACACGGCCAGCGGCCGCACTTCGAACGAACCGGCCGAGCTCGAGGCCTTGCCCAGCTCCTTGGCGGTCTCGATGGCTTCCTCCAGCGAGGCGCAGTCGACGATGAAGAAGCCGAGCAGCTGTTCCTTGGTCTCGGCGAAGGGGCCGTCGATCACCATCGCCTCGCGGCCCTTGCGCACCGTCGTGGCGGCGGTGGTGGGCAGCAGGCGGGCCACGGGGCCCAGCCGGCCCTGCCGCGCGAGCTTCTCCTCGACGACCTCAAGCCGCTTGATGGCGGCCTCGTCCTCTTCCTTGGTCCAGGCGCCGACCACGTCTTCGGAGTCGTAGCAAAGGATGGCGTAGAGCATCGATTGGGCCTCGTTCATGCTTAGGACGGCCCAGTATGCGCCGGGCCGACAGAGGCGGCGAAAAAATCTGGGGCCGCACATCCCACCCGCTCATCCCGGGGCGACCTTCTACGGCAAGGGACACCGGATCGAAGTTGCGGTATGGCTGCGCAGGTGGCAGCTAATCGGCGATAAGGTACGGGGCAGATGGAACACTTCGACGTCCTGATCGTCGGCGCGGGGCTCTCGGGGATCGGCGCGGCCCATCACCTGCAGCGCAAGGCGCCGGACCGCAGCTACGTCATCCTGGAGGGCCGCGAGGCGATCGGCGGCACCTGGGACCTGTTCCGCTATCCGGGCATCCGCTCGGACAGCGACATGTACACCCTGGGCTACGTCTTCAAACCGTGGACCGAGGCCAAGGCCATCGCCGACGGGCCCTCGATCCTGAACTACGTGCGCGAGACGGCCCGCGAGGGCGACGTCGAGCGGCACATCCGCTTCCGTCACAAGGTGGTCCGCGCCGACTGGTCGAGCGAGGCGGCGGCCTGGACCGTCGAGGCGGTCCGCACCGACGGCGAGCGCAGCGAGAGCGTCCGCTTCACCTGCAACTTCCTGTTCCTGTGCGGCGGCTACTACAGCTACGAGGGCGGCTACACCCCGCAGTGGGAGGGGATGGACCGGTTCAGGGGCCGCATCGTCCATCCGCAGGCCTGGCCGGAGGATCTCGACTACGCCGGCAAGCGGGTGGTGGTGATCGGCTCGGGCGCGACGGCCGTCACCCTGGTGCCCGAGATGGCCAGGACCGCCGGCCACGTCACCATGCTGCAGCGCTCGCCGACCTACGTCGTCTCGCGCCCGGCCGAGGACGCCATGGCCAACAAGCTGCGCCGACGGCTGCCGGCGAAGCTGGCCTATGACATCGTCCGCTGGCGGAATGTCCTGTTCGGGATGTGGTTCTTCCGCATGGCCCGCAGGAAGCCGCAGGCCGTGAAGAGGCGCATCATCGACATGGTCCGCGCCGAGCTGGGCCCGGATTACGACGTCGAGACCCACTTCACGCCCAGCTACAATCCCTGGGACCAGCGGCTGTGCCTGGTGCCCGATTCCGACCTCTTCCAGGCGATCAAGGCCGGGACCGCCTCGGTGGTCACCGACCACATCGAGACCTTCACCGAGACCGGCCTGAAGCTGAAATCCGGCGCCGAGCTCGAGGCCGACATCATCGTCACCGCCACCGGCTTGCAGCTGCAGGTGATGAACGGCATCGCCCTCGCGGTGGACGGGGCGGCGGTCGATCCGGCGAGGCTGCTCAGCTACAAGGGCATGATGTACGAGGGGGTGCCGAACCTGGCCTCCGCCTTCGGCTACACCAACGCCTCGTGGACGCTGAAGTGCGACCTGACGTGCGACTACGTGTGCCGGCTGCTGAACCACATGCGGAAGACCGGCGCCCGGCAGGCGACGCCGCGCAACGCCGATCCCGACATGCCGCGCCTGCCCTGGCTCGACTTCACCTCGGGCTATGTGCAGCGGGCCATGGACCGGTTCCCGAAGCAGGGCGCCAGGCCGCCGTGGAAGCTGCACCAGAACTACGCCCTGGATCTCCTCACCCTGCGCTACTCGCCCATCGAGGACGGGGTGTTGGAGTTCTCGAATCCGGCGGCGAAGGCCTCGGCGGAGCGGGAGCCCGCGAGAGCCGCTTGATCTCGACCGCTCATCCCGGCGGAGGCCGGGACCCAGAATGGCGGGCGCAGAGGCGGGATCCATCGATCGCAGCGCTCATCCAGCTACGACGGCGCCTTGGATCTGGGTCCCGGCTTTCGCCGGGATGAGCGGTGTGGGGGAGCGGGCTACTGCGCCCGCATGGCGTCCCAGCTGCGGTTCGCGCCCGCGGCGGGACCGCCGCCGGCGACGGCGCGCAGGTAGGCCATGTTGTTGGCGACCAGCTCGGGCGGCAGGTCCTGTCGGGCGAGCTTCTCGGCCTCGTCGAAGCGGCCCTGCAGGCCCAGCACCAGAGCCAGGTTCTGGCGCACCTTCATGTCCGCGCCGGGCAGGGCGGCCGCACGGCGCAGCAGCTGCTCGGCCTCGGCGGTCTGGCCCGAGGCGGCCAGGAACATGGCCAGGTTGGTCATCGGCGCGGGATTGGCGGGCGCAAGTGCGAGGGCGCGGCGGTGGGCGGCGAGCGCCTCGTCGGGGCGCTGGGCCTGTTCGTAGCCGATCGCCAGCAGCGAGACCGCGCGCCAGTCCTTGGGCGACAGCGCCGCGGCGGCCTCGGCCGGGGCGATGGCGTAGAAGCCCTGGCCACGGGCGATGTGGGCTCTGGCCAGCTCCAGCTGGGCCTCGGCGTTGGCGGGCGCAAGGGTGGCGACCTGCTGGGCGGTCGCGGCCGCCTCGTCGTTGCGGCCCATGCTCCGGAGCGCCCGGGCCAGGCTCACGCCGGCCTCGGCGTCGGTCGGGTCGCGGTCGAACTCGCGGGCCCAGAAGGCGGCGCGGGCGAGGGGGTCCATGCGCTCGACGGCGGCGCGCTCCTGCGGCGTGGCGCGGGCCGGCGCGGCCGGGACCGCCGGAGCGGCGTTCTGGGACGAAGGTTTGGCCTTGGCGTCGACGCTGCCCTCGGCCGGCTTGTCCTTCCTGCCGAACCAGCCGGCTTCGGCCGGCGCGGCCTGCAGCGCGAGAAGGGCGGCGAGGGCGGTTGCGGCGAACGCCGACATGCGACACATGACTGCCTCCAGACGGCGTGTTGGGTGACCCTCGGCTGCGTCGCTTAAAGGAACCGTTAAGCATAACCCGCGGCCCGGCCGCGCCCGCTTCAGCTCTCCGACGAGTGAACATGACCGAAGTCATCCTCTCCGCCGCCGAAGGTCCCACGGTCCCCGTCCACCTGCTGTACGAGACCGAGCTTGGGGCCCATTTCGACGCCGCCCCGGCCTTCGTGCGCGGCTTCGCCGAGACCTCCGAATTCAAGGCCAAGTCCGGCCAGGCGCTGCTGGTCCCGGGCGAGGACGGCAAGCTGCACCACGTGATCTTCGGCCTGGGCGCCGCGGGCGGATCGCTCGATCCGATGGCCCTGCGGGGCCTGGCGGCCAAGCTGCCGGCCGGCGACTACCGCATCGCCCAGGCGCCGGCGGGGCTGGACCGGGAGCAGGCGGCGCTGGCCTTCGCCCTCGGGAGCTACCGCTTCGACCGCTACAAGAAGAAGCCCGGCGAGCGGACGCGGCTGGTCGCCGAAGGCTGCGACGCCGACGAGGTGCGCCAGGTGGCCCACGCCTGCGCCCTGGCGCGGGACATGATCAACACCCCGGCCAACGACCTCGGCCCGCTGCAGATCGAGACCATCGCCCGCGAGATCGCCGAGCAGCACGGGGCGCGGATCACCGTCGTCGTCGGCGACGGCCTCCTGGAGGCCAACTATCCGGCCGTCCACGCGGTCGGCCGGGCCGCTGTACCCGAGCGGGCGCCGCGGATGATCGAGCTCTCCTGGGGCGAGGCCGGCGCGCCGCTGATCGCCCTGGTCGGCAAGGGCGTGGTGTTCGACACCGGCGGCCTGGACATCAAGCCTTCGGCCGGCATGCGGCTGATGAAGAAGGACATGGGCGGGGCCGCCCACGTCCTGGCCCTGGCCCGGATGATCATGGCCGCGAAGCTGCCGGTGCGGCTGGCGGTGCTGGTTCCGGTGGTGGAGAACGCCATCGCCGGGGACGCCATGCGGCCCGGCGACGTGCTGGCCTCCCGCAAGGGCCTCTCCATCGAGGTCGGCAACACCGACGCCGAGGGGCGGCTGATCCTGGCCGACGCCCTGGCCCGGGCGGCCGAGCTGGAGCCGGCGCTGACCATCGACATGGCGACCCTGACCGGCGCGGCGCGCGCCGCGCTCGGGCCGCAGCTGCCGCCCTACTACACCGACGACGAGGCGCTGGCGGCGCAGATCGAGGCGGCGGCCAAGGCCGTGGGCGATCCGCTCTGGCGCATGCCGCTGTGGAAGCCGTACGCCGAGGCGCTCGACACCGACATCGCCGACCTGAAGAACGACCCCGACGGCTGGGCGCAGGCGGGCTCGGTGACCGCCGCCCTGTTCCTGCAGCGGTTCGCGCCCCAGGGCCCGTGGGTCCACTTCGACATCATGGCCTGGAACCCGCGCGGCCGGCCCGGCTGGCCCGCCGGCGGCGAGGTGCAGGGGGCGCGGGCGCTCTACCGGATGGTCCGCGAGCGGTTCGGTTGAGCTCCGACGCGCGCACCACGGCGGCCCGGCCGGACCTGGCCGCCCGCTGGCTGGAGGGCCTCGTCCCCGCCGCGCGCTACGTCGATCCGCAGCCGATGGTCTGCGCGAGCCCGGTGACCGGGATCCGCGGCGCACCGTCGGACGCGTCCGAACAGCACGACCAACTGCTGTTCGGCGAGGTCTTCCAGGCGCTGGAGATCGCCGGCGGCTGGGCCTGGGGCCAGGCCCCGCGCGACGGCTACGTCGGCTGGGTCCGCGCGGCCGACCTGGCGCCGAAGGGGCCGGCGCCGACCCACCGCATCGCCGCCACGCTCGCTCATGCCTACGCCGAGCCGGACGTCCGCTCCCCCGCGGCCGGGCCCTTCGTGCTGGGGTCGCTGGTCGCCGAGGAGGCGCGCGAAGGGCGGTTCCTGAAGGCCGCCGGCGCCGGCTGGTTCGTGCTGGAGGCGCTCTCACCGATCGGCCGGTTCGAGACCGATCCGGTGGCGGTGGCCGAGCGGCTCGCCGGGGCGCCCTATCTCTGGGGCGGGCGCTCCAGCCTGGGGATCGATTGTTCGGGGCTGATCCAGCAGGCGCTCTACGCCTGCGGCCGGGCCTGCCCGCGGGATTCGG
Organism: Phenylobacterium terrae; assembly: GCF_042681205.1. Lineage (NCBI taxonomy): Bacteria > Pseudomonadati > Pseudomonadota > Alphaproteobacteria > Caulobacterales > Caulobacteraceae > Phenylobacterium > Phenylobacterium terrae. The sequence goes on along the minus strand of NZ_JBHUEY010000001.1, from coordinate 1,111,851 downwards.
ACCAGCAGGCGAGGCTGCTGGGGCGGCCGATCTCGCCGGAGACGTTCGGCCGCGGCGACCTGGTGTTCTGGAAGGGCCACGTGGCCCTGGGGCTGTCGCCCGACCGCGTGCTGCACGCCAACTCGGCGGCCATGGCGGTCAGCGTCGACACGCTCGATGAGGTGCTGGTGCGGAACCGGCCGATCTACGGCGAGCCGACGGCCTGGCGCCGGCTGTAGCCATCTCCCCGCTTCGTCATCGCCGGGCTTGTGCCGGCGACCCAGCCCATTGCGGCGGGTCCTGGCTCGTCAGGATGGGTGGCCGGCATGAAGCCGGCCATGACGAGAGAAGAGGGGGTGCGGCCTAGTGAGCGCCCGCCGGGGCCGCCGCCTTGGGAGCCGCAGCGCCCGCAGCCGGAGCCTCGCCCGCCGCCGGAGCGGCGGCGCCTTCCGCGGCCGGGGCGGCCGCGCCGCCTTCGGCCGGAGCCGCGCCCTCGGCGGCCGCAGCCGCTTCGCCTTCCGCCGCCGGAGCCGCCGCGGCGGCCGGGTTCGGCGGGGGAACGGCGAGCGTGCCGCCCTGCTGGGCCAGGTAGGCCAGCATGTTGATGCGGTCTTCCTGCTTCTTCAGGCCGACGAAGGTCATCTTGGTGCCGGGGATGTGCTTCTGCGGCGCCTTCAGGAAGGCGTCGAGCTCCTCCCAGGTCCAGACCGGGTGCTGGCCGGCGTAGTCGGCGAAGGCCGGCGAGAAGGCGAAGCCCGGCGCGCCGCCCGGCTTGCGGCCGACGACGCCATAGAGATTCGGGCCCGTGCCGTGCGGCGCGCCGGCGGCGACCACGTGGCAACTGGTGCACTTGGCGAACACCGCCTGGCCGGCGGCCACGTCGGCGGCGGGCAGCACCGTGCCCCAATCCGGCGGCAGCTCGGCTGCGGCGCCGCCCTCGGTTTCCTCTGCGACTGCGATGGCGTAGCCGGGCTTCTCCACCTCGTGCACCGCGAACACGCCATTGGCCAGCTCACGCAGGCCCACGAGGGCCAACCCCGTCGCGAGCACCGCGCCGGCGACCTTGTTGAACGTAAGGTCCATCGTCCTGAAATCGACCCTCTGATCGGCCGGCGACAAGGCCGGCGCACGCGCGGGATTGCCCCGCCCCATGTTGCGTGCGCGTCTCTTACACGCTACCGGCCCAGGTGCAACCGGCCATGAATCCTATCGTTCTCATCCCCGCCCGCATGGCGGCCACGCGCCTGCCCGGCAAGCCCCTCGCCGATATCGAGGGTCTCCCGATGATCGTGCGCGTGCTGCGTAGGGCTGAGGCCGCGGGCGTGGGCCCGGTGGCGGTGGCGGCGGGCGATTCGGAGATCGTGCGGGCGGTGGAGGCGGCCGGCGGGACGGCGGTGCTGACCGACCCGGACCTGCCCTCGGGCTCCGACCGCATCCTCGCCGCGCTCCGCACCCTCGATCCGGCCGGCCGCCACGACGTGGTCATCAACCTGCAGGGCGACATCCCCTTCGTCGCGCGCGAGGCGGTGGCCGCCCCCGCCGAGCTGCTGTTCAGCGAACCGCGGTGCGACGTCTCGACCATCGTGGTGGCCGAGGCCGACCCGGCCGAGCGGACGAACCCGGATATCCCCAAGGCGGTGGTCGCCTGGGATCCGGACGGACGCACCGGCAAGGCGCTCTACTTCACGCGCTCGGTGCTCTACGGCGATGCGCCGGTGTGGCTGCACCACGGGATCTACGGCTACCGGCGCGAGGCGCTGGAGCGGTTCTGCGCCGCGCCGCCCTCGCCGCTGGAGATGCGCGAGCGGCTGGAGCAGCTGCGGGCGCTGGAGCTGGGCATGAATATCTGGGCCGCCAAGGTCGACGAGGCGCCGATCAGCGTCGACAACCCCTCGGACCTCGAACGGGCGCGGGCCCACGCAAGGGAGCTGGCATGAGCGCGAAGCGCATCGCCTTTCAGGGCGAACTCGGGGCCAACAGCCACGAGGCCTGCCTGGCCGCCTTCCCGGACTATGAGCCGGTCCCGTACGCCGCCTTCGACGACGCCTTCGAGGCGATCCGTTCCGGGGACTGCCAGCTGGGCATGATCCCGGTGGAGAACTCCATCGCCGGCCGCGTCGCCGACGTGCACCACCTCCTGCCCAACTCCGGCCTGAAGATCATCGGCGAGCGGTTCAAGCCGATCCGCTTCCAGCTGATGGCCAATCCGGGGACGAAGCTCGAGGACCTCAAGACCGTCCAGAGCATGGCCATCGCGCTCGCCCAGTGCCGCCGGACCATCCGCCGGCTTGGGCTGTCCACCGAGGCGGTGGGCGACACCGCCGGCGCCGCGCGCATGCTCGCCCAGCGGCCGGACCCCACCCGGGCCGCCATCTCGCCGGCCCTGGCGGCGGAGATCTACGGCCTGGAGATCCTGCTGCGCGACATCGAGGACGAGCGGCACAACACCACCCGCTTCCTGGTGATGACCGCCGACAAGGAGCCGCCGCCGCCGCCCTTCACCGCGCCCTGCATCACCAGCTTCGTGTTCCGCGTCCGCAACCTGCCGGCGGCCCTCTACAAGGCGCTCGGCGGCTTTGCGACCAACGGCGTCAACATGACCAAGCTCGAGAGCTACATGGAGAACGGCACCTTCACGGCGACCTTCTTCTACGCCGAGGTCGACGGCCGCCCCGAGGACCGCGGCGTCGCGCGCGCCTTCGAAGAGCTGAAGTTCTTCTCCGAGCGGTTCGAGATCCTGGGCGTTTACCCGGCGGATCCGTTCAGGACCCGGGGGTGATCGACCTCTCCCCGCGAGCGGGGAGAGGTGATTAGCCCTCCGCCCAGGCCTTGATCAGCTGGTGGGCGATGGCCAGGCGGCCGGGGGCGGAGGCGCCGTCGTATTCCCCGGCGATCAGGCGGCGGGCCTCTTCCCGGGTGAACCACTTCACTTCCGACAGCTCGGTCTGGTCGGGGGCGGCCTGGTCGTCCTCCACCTCGGCGATCAGCCCGATCATCAGCGAGGACGGGTAGGGCCAGGGCTGGGTGGAGTGGTACTTCACCTCGACGGCGGTGAGCCCCGCCTCCTCCATCAGCTCGCGGGCGCAGGCCTCCTCGATGCTCTCGCCGGGCTCCAGGAAGCCGGCGAGGGCCGAGAACATGCCCTTCGGCCAGGCGGCCTGGCGGCCCAGCATGCAGCGGTCGCCGTGGAACGGCAGCATGATCACCACCGGGTCTGTGCGCGGGAAGTGCTCGGCCTCGCAGGCCGGGCATTTGCGCTTCCAGCCGCCGTCCACCACCAGGCTGGGCTCGCCGCAGGCGGCGCAGTGGCGGTGCCGGCGGCGCCACTCGAACATCTGCTTGGCGGTGGCGGCGATGGCCGCCTCGGCGTCCGGCAGGCGCAGGGCGACCTGGCGCAGATCCTCGAACCGGCCCAGCCCCTGCAGTTCGCCCTCGGCCGGGTCGGTCCCGCCCTCCAGGTCGACGGCCCAGACGGCGGTGTCCTTCCACAGGCCCATGAACAGCAGCCGCTCCATGCCGCCGGTCAGCTTGTCGGCCATCCGGGCGGGCAGGTAGGCGAGCTGGAAGCCGCCGCCCTCGGCCTTCTCGACCAGCGGGCGGCCGTTCCACATCGCGAGCGCCAGGGAGTCGGACGCCTCCAGCTTCTCGGCCAGCCAGGCCTCGTCGCCGCGCCTTTCGCTCGCGCGGTTCAGCGGATTGCCTGCGAAGGTGTTCATGAAGGCCTTGAGCGGCATGCCGTGCTCCGATCGCGTGGCGGCAACGGTTAGCCGCAGCGGGCGAGGCTGGGAAGACTCCTCGATGGACGCGCTGCGGCGGTCTGACCGGCCGCCGGCGCGCAGCCGTGCTTGCGATCCGACGGCCCAGCCGCGATATAGGGGGCGGAGATCGGCGACGGGCGGAGTCCTCGCCAACCCGGTCAGGTCCGGAAGGAAGCAGCCGTAACGAGTCTCGCTCCGGGTCGTTGTCCGGTCTCCACCCAACCTTCGCAGTTCAAGGGCCAGATGGCCGAAGACGACCTCACGCTCGAACCCGACGTCCCCGAGCGTGATCCCAACACCGCGGACATGTTCGGCGCCCCGCCTGCGGCCCCGCCGCCGCCGGCCGACGGCGCCGCCTACACGGTCATCGCGCGGAAGTACCGGCCCCGCACCTTCGAGGACCTGTTCGGCCAGGAGGCCATGGTCCGGACGCTGAAGAACGCCTTCGCGTCGGGGCGGATCGCCCACGCCTTCATGCTCACCGGGGTGCGCGGGGTCGGCAAGACCACCACCGCCCGCCTGCTCGCCCGGGCCCTCAACTACGAGACCGACACCGTCCACGAGCCGTCGCTGGACCTGACGCAGGACGGCCGCCACTGCCGGGCGATCATCGAGGGCCGGCACATGGACGTCCTGGAGCTGGACGCCGCCAGCCGCACCAAGGTGGACGAGATGCGCGAGCTGCTCGACGGGGTGCGCTATGCGCCCGTCGAGGCGCGCTACAAGGTCTACATCATCGACGAAGTGCACATGCTCTCGACGGCGGCGTTCAACGCGCTGCTGAAGACGCTCGAGGAGCCGCCGCCGCACGCCAAGTTCATCTTCGCCACCACCGAGATCCGCAAGGTCCCGGTGACCATCCTCTCCCGCTGCCAGCGCTTCGACCTGCGCCGGGTGGAGCCGGAGGTGATCGTCAAGAACCTGGAGATGATCGCCGAGCGCGAGGGCGCGCGGGTGGAGGCCGAGGGGCTGATGCTGATCGCCCGGGCCGCCGAAGGCTCGGTGCGCGACGCCCAGTCGCTGCTCGACCAGGCCATCGTCCAGGCCGAGGCCGGGCAGACGGTCACCGCCGCCACCATCCGCGACATGCTGGGCCTGGCCGACCGGGCCCAGACCATCAGCCTGTTCGAACAGGTGATGCGCGGCGAGGCGGGCGGGGCGATCGAGACCTTCCGCACCCTCTATGGCTACGGCGCTGACCCCGGCCAGGTGATGCTGGACCTGCTGGAGCACAGCCACGGCGCCTCCGTCGCCAAGGCCGTGGGGCCCCAGGCGCTGACCCTGCCCAAGGAGCAGGCCGCACGGCTCGCGGCGATCGGCGCGGCGGTGTCGGCGGGCGTGCTCTCGCGCATCTGGCAGCTGCTGCTGAAGGCCTACGACGAGGTGCGCCGCGCGCCCGATCCGGCCGCCGCGGCCGACATGGCGCTGATCCGGCTGGCCTACGCCGCCGACCTCCCGGGGCCTGAGGAGGCCCTGAGGCGGCTGCAGTCGGGCGAATCGCCGGCCGGCGGGCCGGGGCCCTCCGGCGGCGGCGGCGGCGGTGGCGGCGGCATGCACCAGAGCGGCGGCGCTTCGGCCGTGGCGCGCCAGGCCGCGCCGCCCCGCCCGGCCCAGGCCGACGCGGCCCCGACGCTGCAGCGGTTCGAGGACGTGATCGCGCTGATCGAGTCCAAGCGCGACATCGCCCTGCGCCTGGACGTCGAGCGGTTCGTGCGGCCGATCAGCTTCCGGCCCGGGGCCATCGAGTTCGAACCGGCGCCCGGCGCGCCGGCCAACCTGATCCAGCGGCTGGCCTCCAAGCTGCGCGAGTGGACCGGCCAGCCGTGGCTGGTCGCAGCTCAAGGCGGCGGCGGGGCCGAGAGCCTCTGGGAGCGCCAGAAGCGCGAGGAGCGCGAGGTGCTGGCCCAGGTGGAGCAGGACCCGTTCGTGCGCCAGGTGATGGAAGCCTTCCCTGGCGCCGAGATCCTGGGCGTGCGAACCCTCGCCGCCCCCGAGCCGGCACCCGACGCCGGCGACGAAGCCGACAGCGAAGACGAGGACTAGGCCCATGAAGGACCTGAACAGCCTGATGAAGCAGGCCCAGGAGATGCAGCAGAAGCTGACCCAGGCCCAGGCCAAGCTGGCCGAGCTCACCGTCGAAGGCACGTCCGGCGGCGGCATGGTCAGCGTGACGCTGAAAGGCACCGGCGAACTCACCGCGGTGCGCCTCGACGAGAGCCTGCTCGCCCCCGGCGAGGGCGAGGTCGTCGCCGACCTGATCGTCGCCGCCCATGCCGACGCCAAGCGCAAGCTCGACGCCCAGCAGGCCGAACTCATGCGCGAAGCCGCCGGCCCGCTCGGCGCCATGGGCCTGCCCGGGCTCGGGTTCTAGAGCCCACCCCACCGGGTTGCGGATCTGCGCCCGCCGCTGCGCTCCCCCTCGACAGCGGCCGGTCCCGTGTGCTCGATCAGCGCGAACACTGCATCGGAGACACCTTGGCCGCGTCCGCAGGTCCCGAGATCGAACGGCTGATTTCGCTGCTGGCCAAGCTGCCGGGGCTCGGCCCCCGCTCGGCCAGGCGAGCGGCGCTGGCCCTGCTCAAGCGCCGCGACCAGCTCCTGAACCCGCTGTCCGAGGCGCTGGCCGACGCCGCCGCCCGGGTGAAGACCTGCGGCGTCTGCGGCTCGCTGGACACCCAGGACCCCTGCGCCGTCTGCGCCGACCCGGAACGTGACGCCAGCCTGATCTGCGTCGTCGAGGAGGTGGGGGCGCTCTGGGCCATGGAACGGGCCGGCGCCTTCCGCGGCCGCTACCACGTGCTGGGCGGGCTGCTGTCGGCGCTCGACGGCGTCGGGCCCGAGGCGTTGCGGATCGGACCGCTGGTGAACCGCGCGGCCGACGAGAAGGTGCGCGAGGTGATCCTCGCCTTGCCCGCCACGGTCGACGGCCAGACCACCGCCCACTACCTCGCCGAGCGGCTGGCCGGCACGGGCGTGGCGGTGACAATGCTGGCCCGCGGCGTGCCGGTAGGCGGGGAGCTCGACTGGCTCGACGACGGCACCATCGCCCAGGCGATGCGGGCGCGGCGGCCGGCCTAGAGGCGGGCGGCGGCGGTCCAGGCCTGCGTCCACCAATCCCGGTTCGGCAGGCCGGAGGCGGCGATCGCGTCCAGCACCTGTCCCGGATCGTAGGGGACCCGGAACAGTTCGAAGGAGAGGCCGTCGTCCGACCCGGCGAGGATGGCGTATTCCGCCCAGGCGGCGAAGCGCACCTCGCCGGGCGCGCCCGGGACGCGGTCGTAGGCCATCCCGACGCTCCCCGGGTTGACGAACACGGCCGCATCGATGCGCCGGAACATCTGCAGGTGGGTGTGGCCGCCGGCGTAGACCGCCGCCTCGTGCGCGGCGAAGGCCTCCCGGAACACCTCGTCGGGCGTCGCCGGCTTCAGCTCGGCGTTGAAGTCGGCGGGTGAGCCGTGGAACAGCAGCGCGGGGAAGCGTCCCAGCGTCAGCGACAGGCGGGGCGCGAAGCCCTGGATGAAGGCGCGGTCCTGCGCCGTCAGCTCGGACGCCGCCCACCGGGCGCTATCGGCGAACACCTGCATCTCCGGAGGAAAGTCGATCGGGTCCAGCCCGACGAGCTGCGCATCGGCGTTGCCCATGATCACCGGACAGCCGAGGCCGCGCAGCCGCTCCAGCACCTGCCGCGGCTGCGGCCCGTCCGAGGCCACATCGCCAAGGCAGACGATGCGATCGACGCTGCGGCGCGCGATGTCGGCCAGCGCCGCTTCAAGCGCCGTGAGGTTGCCGTGCAGGTCCGAGATCAGGGCGAGGCGCATGGTCGCTCCGCCCTCACCCTAGCCGCGATGGCCGACTCCGGCTATGGAACACAGCATGAACGCGGCTGTCCTCGTCGTCCTGATCGCCCTGGCGCTGGTCGCCATCGCCGCCATCGCCTGGGCCTGGAGCGAGCGGCGGCGCGCCGCTGCGGCGGAGGCGGGCGCCTGGGAGATGAAGTCCCGCGCGCTCGAGGCCGAGGCGCGGCTCAAGGCGCTGGAAGAGCAGTCGGCCATGCAGGCCGAGGTGCTGAAGGCCCAGGCGGCGCAGTCGGCGAACGCGGCGGCCGAAGCGCTGGTCAAGCAGACCGAGGAGACCTTCCGCAACCGCGAGCAGCTGGCCCAGGCCCGGCTCGAGGCCCAGCTGAAGCCGGTGGCCGAGACGCTGGCGAAGTTCCAGGAGCAGGTGACGGCGGTCGAGAAGGCCCGTGCGGAGGAGACCGGCGGCCTGAAGGAGCAGATCGCCCGCATGCTGGCCGCCTCCACGGCCACCCAGGAGGAGGCCCGCAAGCTCTCCGCCGCCCTGCGGCGCGGGGCGGGCGTGCAGGGACGCTGGGGCGAGCAGGCGCTGCGCAACGTGCTCGAGGCGGCGGGCCTGACCCACCACTTCGACTTCCACGAACAGACCTCCACCGACACCGAGGAAGGCCGCCGGCGTCCCGACGTGACCGTGCGCCTGCCGGGCGGGGCGGTGTTCGTGATCGACGCCAAGGTCTCCTGCAACGCCTACCTCGAGGCGCTGGACGCCACGGATGAGGCGGTGCGCGACGGCTGCCTGATGCGTCACGTGCAGAGCGTGCGCACCCACATCCAGGGGCTCTCGGCCAAGGCCTACTGGAACCAGTTCGACGCCTCGCCGGACTTCGTGGCGATGTTCGTGCCGTCGGACGCGATCCTCGCCGCCGCGCTGGACAAGAACCCGGAGCTGCTCACGGAGGCCATGGACCGGCGGGTGCTGGTGGTGACGCCCACCACCCTGTTCGCCCTTTGCAAGGCGGTGGTCTACGGCTGGCGGGTGGAGGAGCAGGCGGCCAACGCCCAGGAGATCGCCAAGCTCGGCCAGGACCTCTACAGCCGCATCTCGGTGATGGCCGGGCACATCGACGCGCTTGGCGACAGCCTCGGCCGGGCGGTGGGCAAGTACAACGCCTTCGTCGGCTCGCTGAAGGACCGGGTGCTGCCGCAGGCGCGCAAGTTCGAGCAGCTGGCCGCCGACCACCAGGCCAAGAAGATCCCCGATCCGGTCGAGCTGGAAGTCGCCCCGCGCGAGCTCGAGGCCCGCGGCAAGAGCTTGCTTTCGCAGGTGATCGGGGCAGACTCCAAACCCGCCCCCGCCTTGACGGACAAGGGCGGCTAACCTACCTGCCAGCCATGGCGATCCGCGAAATCATCACCGTCCCCGATCCGCGCCTGAAGTTGAAGTCGCAGCCCGTGGAGGCCGTGGACGACGAGCTGCGCGCGCTGATGGACGACATGCTGGAGACGATGTACGCCGCGCCGGGCATCGGCCTGGCGGCCATCCAGGTCGCCGTGCCCAAGCGGGTCATCGTCATGGACCTGGCCCGCGAGGGCGAGGAGCCGCAACCCCGCTACTTCGTCAATCCGGAGATCGTCTGGGCCTCCGAGGAGACCCAGCCCTACGAAGAGGGCTGCCTGTCGATCCCCGAGTACTACGACGAGGTCGAGCGGCCGGCGCGGGTGAAGCTGCGCTACCTGAACTATCAGGGCGAGCAGGTCGAGGAAGACGCCGAGGGCCTCTTCGCCGTCTGCATCCAGCACGAGATGGACCACCTCGAAGGCGTCCTCTTCATCGACCACCTCTCGCGCCTGAAGCGCGAGCAGGCGATCAAGAAGGTGAAGAAGCAGAAGGCGGCGTAAGCGCTGCGCAGGGTGACAGGTAGGCGCTCCGCGCCAACCAGTCACCGAAGGCCGCCGGTGACTGGTTGCCCGTAGGGCTACCTGTCACCCGTCCATCAGATCAGCGCTTGGCGTCCTCGGCCGCGTTGTCCGCCGCCGTCCTGGCGTCGCCGGCCTCTTCGGCGGTCTCGTCCCCGGCCCGCTCGACGCCTTGCCTGACGTCGCCGGCGGCGTCCTTGACGGCGCTGCCGACGTCGGAGGCGACCTCCTTGGTCTTTTCGGCGGCCTTCTCGATGTCGACGCTCTCGACCGCTTCCTTGAGTTCCGAACCAGCCGCGTCGGTGGCTTCCTTGGCCTCCTCGCCGGCGTCCTCGCGCTGGGCTTCAGTGCAGCCGGCGGCGGCGAGCGCCAGGGCGGCGGCGGAGGCGATCAGCAGGGTGCGCATGGGGAAACTCCTTTCGGCGAGTGCAACGGCCACGCTTGGCGAGCGGTTCCCGCCCTTCCCGGCCCGGCCCCCCGCGGGCTAAAGGCTTGCCCGTCATGCGCCTCGCCTTCCTCGGAACCCCCGACTTCGCCGCCCGCGCCCTTCAGGCGGTGCTGGAGGCCGGCCACGAGGTCGCCGCCGTCTATTCCCAGCCGCCGGCCCCGCGCGGCCGCGGCCAGGCGCTGCGGCCCTCGCCCGTGCACGCCTTCGCCGAGGAGCAGGGCCTTTCCGTCCGCACCCCCGCCTCGCTGCGCGATCCGGCCGAGGTCGAGGCCTTCCGGGCCCTTGGCCTGGACGCCGCCGTCGTCGTCGCCTTCGGCCAGATCCTGACCCGCGAGATCCTTGAGGCCCCGCGCCTCGGCTGCTTCAACGTCCACGCCTCCCTGCTGCCAAGGTGGCGGGGCGCGGCCCCGATCCAGCGGGCGATCATGGCCGGCGATGCCGTGACCGGCGTGCAGGTGATGCGGATGACCGAGGGGCTGGACGAGGGCCCGGTGCTGTCCACCGCCACCGTCCGCATCGGCCCGCTGGACACCGCCGGGAGCCTGCACGACCGCCTCGCCGAGGCCGGGGCCCGGCTGCTGGCGGAGACGCTGGAGGCCATAGCGCGCGGCGAGGCCGTCGAGACGCCCCAGGCGGAGGAAGGGGTCACCTACGCCAAGAAGATCAGCGCCAAGGCCGCCCGCCTGAAGTGGACCCGGCCCGCCGCCGAGATCGACCGCAAGATCCGTGGCCTGTCGCCCTTCCCCGGAGCCTGGTTCGAGGCGCCCACCGACAAGGGCCCGGTGCGGATCAAGGCGCTGCTGTCGCGCTACGAGGACGGGGAGGGGACGCCCGGCGAGGTGCTGGACGATGGGCTGCTGATCGCCTGCGGCGAGGGCGCCGTGCGGCTGCTGAAGGTGCAGCGCGAGGGGCGGGGGCCGCAGGACGCCGACGTCTTCCTGCGCGGCTTTCCGCTGAAGCCCGGGCAGAGGCTCTCCTGATGCCCCGCTACCGGCTGACGCTGGAGTACGACGGCGGTCCCTACCGCGGGTTCCAGGCCCAGGGCGATCTGCCGACCATCCAGGCCTCCGTCGAGCGGTCGGTGAAGGCGTTCAGCGGCGAGACCCTGCGCCTGCAGGCGGCCGGGCGCACCGACACCGGCGTCCACGCCACCGGCCAGGTGGTGCACATCGACCTGCAGAAGGCCTGGAAGCCGGACGTGGTGCGCGACGCGCTCAACGCCCACCTGGTCCCCGAGCCGATCGCCGTGCTGGAGGCGGTCGAGGCGCCGGAGGGCTGGCACGCCCGCTTCTCGGCGACCACCCGCCGCTATCTCTATCGCATTCTCAACCGCCGCAGCCCGCCGGCCCTGGGCCAGGGGCGGGTCTGGCACGTGAAGAAGCCGCTGGACGCGGGCCTGATGCACCAGGCGGCCCAGGCCCTCGTCGGCCACCACGACTTCACCACCTTCCGCGACCTGCAGTGCCAGGCCAAGAGCCCGATGAAGACCTTGGACCTGGCCGCCGTGCGCCGCGAGGGCGAGGAGGTGCTGCTGGAGTTCGCCTCGCGCTCCTTCCTGCACCGCCAGGTCCGCTCGATGACCGGCTCCCTCGTGGAGGTCGGGACCGGCCGCTGGCCCCCCGAACGCATCGCCGCCGCCCTCGCCGCCGCCGACCGCAAGGCCTGCGGGCCGGTGGCTCCGGCGCACGGGCTGTACCTGACCGGGGTGGAGTACTGAATCACCCTTCCTCTCCCATTCCATGGGAGAGGGGGACCGCCCGCCGAAGCCGGCGACGCCGGCCGAAGAGCGGGTGGGGGAGAGGGAAAGCCAAGCACACCGCGAGACGAACTGTGCTCACTGGAGCGGCGGCAGCGCCGCGCCCGCGGCTTGCCCTTTCCACCACCGGCTCTTCGCTCCGCTCGGCCGGCGGTCCCCCTTTCCCGTGAACGGGAAAGGAAAAACGGCTCACATCGCCTCGAAGTACCGCGCGATCAGCCGCTCATAGACCTGCTGCAGCTGGCGGATCTCGGCGACGGGGGCGCGTTCGTCGACGGCGTGCATGGTCTTGCCGACGAGGCCGAGCTCGACGACGGGGCACAGCGCGCGGATGAAGCGGGCGTCGGAGGTGCCGCCGGTGGTGGAGAGCTCCGGGTCGGCGCCGGTGACATCGCGGACGGCGGCGCAGATCAGGTCGGTGAAGGGGCCGGGCTCGGTCAGGAAGGCCTCGCCGCTGATCTGCGGCGTGACGGTCACCGTTCCCTTGAAGCCTTCCGCGACGGCCTTCGCCTCGCCCTCGATCCAGGCGGCGAGGCTGGCGCCGGTGTGGGCCGGGTTGAAGCGGATGTTGAGCCGCGCGCGGGCGGCGGCCGGGATGACGTTGGTGGCGGCATTGCCGACGTCGATGGTCGTGACCTCGAGGTTGGACGGCTGGAAGCCGGTGTAGCCCTCGTCCAGCACCTTGTCCTGCAGCCGGGCCAGCAGCCGGATCAGCACCGGCACGGGGTTGGCCGCCCGCTGCGGATAGGCCACGTGCCCCTGGATCCCGTCGACGCGGATGTCGACGTTGATGGAGCCGCGGCGGCCGATCTTGACCATGTCGCCGAAGCTCTCGGCGCTGGTGGGCTCGCCGACGATGCAGTGGTCGATGGCCTCGCCCTCGGCCTGCAGCGCCTCGACCACCTTCTTGGTGCCGTGGGTCGCGACGCCTTCCTCGTCGCCGGTGATCAGCAGGGAAAGCGAGCCGCGCACCTTGCCGGCGGCGATGGCGCCCGCGGCGGCGGCGGTGAACGCGGCCAGCGCGCTCTTCATGTCGACGGCGCCCCGGCCGATCAGCACATCGTCGACCACCTGGGCTTCGAACGGCCCCGCGCTCCAGGCCCCGGCGTCGCCCACCGGCACCACGTCGGTGTGGCCGGCGAAACAGAGGTTGGGCCGCTGGTTCCCGTAGCGGGCGTAGAGGTTCTCGATCTCGCCGAACTTCATCCGGCGGCAGGCAAAGCCCAGCGCCTCGAGCTCGCGCTGCAGGACGTCCATGGCCCCGGCGTCGGCCGGCGTCACCGAGGGGCGGCGGACGAGCTCGCGGGTGAGGGTGACGGCGTCGATCAAGCTTGGCCCCTGGCGGCGGTGTTCCTAAGGTCAGGGCTTCCTAGACCGGAAAGCCCCCATGAAGAAGATCGACGTTGCGTCCCTGCCGGAGCGCCGCGGCAGCGCCTATCCCGCGCCCTTCGACGAACCCTGCCGCGGCCGGAGCCGCCGAGCGTTGGGGAACGCCGCGGGCCTGACCCAGTTCGGCGTCAACCTGCTGACGCTGGAGCCCGGGGCCTGGTCTTCCCAGCGGCATTGGCATACGGCCGAGGACGAGTTCGTCTATGTGCTCGAGGGCGAGGTCGTGCTGGTGACGAACGCCGGCGAGGAGGTGCTGCGGCCCGGCGACTGCGCCGGGTTCAAGGCGAACGATCCGGACGGCCACCACATGATCAACCGGTCGGACCGCCCGGCCCGGCTCCTGGAGATCGGGACGCGCACGGAGGACGGCGTGGACGCGGTCGACTATCCCGACATCGACCTGATGATCCCGCTCGGCGCCGACGATTATCACCACCGCGACGGCACGCCCTACCCGGCCTAGCCGCAGCGTCAGATCAACCGATCCGCGAGTCAGGAGTCGCGCCCCGGCCGGCGCGATCCGCCGCCTTGCGCGCCGCCCGTCGCCCGTTCCGGGACGCCGTTCGGCAAGCTTAACGGCGGCCTCAAATTGGGGAGGTTCGCTCTATAGGCGAGCTTGGGGGTGCGGCATGATGCCCAAGTAAATCTGGCGCGGAGAGAAGTAAGCGTTGCTCGCGCTTTTCGGTGGATACGGTCACAAAGAGGCCACATTTCCTTGGCTGCGCCGGACGCACGCCGGGGATCTGGGCGAATCAAGAAGTTTCCGACCGGTCGCTTTGCGTAGGGTGTCTGAACTCGGCGAACTATACTTCGCCGTACGGTCAATGGGCGTGTCGACTAGTGGTTATCACGTCCTCCAGTACGCCTTCGTCGACAGCCGCGGCGAAGTCGTGATGAGCGCCTATACCCATGCCCCCAGTCCGGTGGCGCTCATCGGCTCGGCGCCGGCGAAAGTCGGCGCCGAGCCGCTATCCCCCGAGGCCTTCGAGCGGATGGCGACGCAGATCTGCGCGGGGGCGCGGCTGATCGGCTTCCACAAAAGGTTGCAGGGCGGCCTGCTGCCCGAGCGCGCCCGCCGGGCCGCCGCCGGGCTGCAGTGCGCCGCCCAGACGTTCGAGAAGAGGGTTGGCCGGGGCGAAGTGGGCGGCCGCGGCGAGGCCCCGAGCCTCGCCGCGTGCCTCGAGCACGCCGGGCTGCCCCAACCCGCCAGCGACGACGCCGAGGCCCAGGCCCTGGCCGTCCGCGACCTCTGGCGCTGGGCGACGGCGGCCTAGAGGCGCCAATTCCCTTGGAGACTGGTTGCCGCGTCCGGCGCGGCCATCGATCCACACGATAGGACGCGGCTAGCTGTCACCACTCGTTGCGCGGGGTGACAGGTAGAGGTGTCCCGCTGAGCGGCGGCGGATCGGCGCTGGGACACCTCAACCAGTCACCGGTCGCCGTGGGCCCTCACCGCTCCAGCTTGACGATGTCCCAGAGGGGCTTCAGCTCGTTGAGGACCTCGTCCACGCTGTAGGCGTCGCCGAGGTAATAGAGGCCCTCCTCGTCGCGGCGCAGGTAGCCGGCCTGGGCGAGGGCCAGCAGCTTGCGGCGGGCGGTCTCGCGCGGGATCTGGGTGATCTCGGAAAGGCTGAGGGCGTTCAGGCCGCGCTTGCGTCCCGACCCGTTCCCCGCGCTGGAGATCTCCTGCAGCACGAAGACGAGGTAGAGCAAGTATTGGTCGAGATCGCCGTCGAACCGGCTGCGGATGCGCACCAGGGCGGCCGAGAACTGGCCGGCCCAGCGGTAGAGGAAGCGGGCGGCGAGGGCCGGATCCGCGGCCTGCGGTTCGCTCCAGCTCGTCGGCTCCGACGCCGCCTCGGGCTTGCGGTTGGCGCCGCCGGAGAGGTCGTGAGGATCCGTCATCAACATGCGCGCCCCTCAAAGGCTTAACGAAGTATTAACCACTCGGTCCGTGGCGTCGCCTCCGAAGACATGCACATGCCAACGGACCTTAGCCTGCAAGGTTCCGTTGGTTATTGTTCAGATTATGGCGAGATGTCCCTGTTAACTATATTTCCGGTGGAAGACCGCCGGTTTCCAGCGGTCAACACTAACGTTAACCTATTCTCGCAGTAGCTCGTTGATGCTGGTCTTGGACCGCGTCCGCTCGTCCACCGTCTTCATGATAACAACGCAGTAGGTCGACGGCAGCCCCTCGTGGGGCGAGGGACGCGAGCCGGACATCACAACCGAGTAGGGCGGGATCTCGCCGGTCCAGGTCTCGCCGGTCTTGCGGTCGATGATCGGCGTGGTGGCGGTCACGTAGACGCCCATCGACAGCACGCTGCCGCGCCGCACGATGACGCCTTCGGCCACTTCCGACCGGGCGCCGATGAAGCAGTCGTCCTCAATGATGGTCGGGTTGGCCTGCAGGGGCTCCAGCACCCCGCCGATGCCGGCGCCGCCGGAGATGTGGCAGTTCTTCCCGATCTGCGCGCAGGAGCCGACGGTGGCCCAGGTGTCGACCATGGTCCCCTCGTCGACGTAGGCGCCGATGTTCACGAAGGACGGCATCAGGACGACGTTGCGAGCCACGAAGGCCCCCTTGCGGACCACGCAGCCGGGGACGGCGCGGAAGCCGGCGGCCTCGAACCGCTCGGGGGTCCAGCCTTCGAACTTGCCGGGCACCTTGTCCCAGAAGGGACCGGGCGTGGGGCCGTCGGTCAGCCGGTTGGGGTTCAGCCGGAAGGACAAGAGGATGGCCTGCTTGACCCACTGGTTGACCACCCACTGGCCCCCCTGGTTCTCGGCCACCCGCAGGTCGCCGGCGTCCAGCCGCTCCAGCGTCACCTCGACGGCGTCGCGGACGGCGCCCTTGGTTCCGGTGGTGACGGTGTCGCGCTGTTCCCAGGCGGCTTCGACGGCGCGCTGCAGGTCGGTGGTCATCGGGCGGCCTCCTTGAGTCTGGCCGTCATCAGGAACGGCGCGAGGTCTTCGGTGCGGTGGTGGATGAAAGGGGCGGTCGAGGCGGGGGCGTGCGGCCCCACCAGGACGGTGGTCATGCCGAGCTGCGCGGCGGGCGCCAGGTTACGCTCGGAGTCCTCGAAGAAGGCGGTGCTGGCCGGCTCCACGCCGTGGTTGGCCGCCATGCGCTCGAAGGGCGCGGGGCTGGGCTTGGGCGTGTAGTCGAAGCTGGCGATGTGGAAGACGTCCTCGAACAGGTCGCGCAAGCCCAGCCGCTCCAGCACCCGCTCGGCGTGGATGTCGTCGGCGTTGGTGAAGATCAGCCGCCGCCCCGGCAGGCGGGCGATCGACAGGACGAGGTCCGGATCGTGCGCCAGGGCCTCCAGCGACAGGTCGTGGAACAGGGCGTGGAACTCGTCCGGATCGACCCCGTGGTTCTCCATCAGGCCGCGCAGCGTCAGGCCGTGCTCGGCCAGGTACTTCTTCTGCAGGGCGTAGGCCTCGTCGCGCGGCAGGCCGGTGACCTTCTGGACGTAGGCGGTCATCCGCGCCTCGATCTCGCCCATGAAGCCGCTGGAGGCGGGATAGAGCGTGTTGTCGAGGTCGAACAGCCAGGTGTCGACGTGAGTCAGGTCCGCGCTCATGCGCGAACCAGGGTGCCCGCGCCGTGCTCGGTGAACAGCTCGACCAGCATGGCGTGCGGCCGGCGCCCGTCGAGGATGACCACGGCCTCCACGCCGGCCTCCACGGCGGCGATGGCGGTTTCCAGCTTGGGGATCATGCCGCCGGTGGCCACGCCCGAGGCGATCGCCTCGCGGGCCTCGCCGACGCTCAGCTGCCGCATCAGCTCGCCGTTCTTGTCGAGCACGCCGGGCACGTCGGTGAGCAGCAGCATGCGCTTGGCCTTCAGCGCCCCGGCCAGCGCCCCAGCGACCGTGTCGGCGTTGACGTTGTAGGTCTGGCCCTCTTTGGACACGCCGATCGGCGCCACCACGGGGATGTAGTCGTGGTCGGCGTGGATCAGGTTGAGGATCATCTGCGGATCGATCCGGGTGGGCTCGCCCACGAAGCCGAGGTCGATCTCCTCCTCGGCGCCCGTCTCTGGGTCCTTCCGCGTCTTGCGGGCCTTCTCGACGGTGATCAGCCGGGCGTCCTTGCCCGAGAGGCCCACGCCCCGCACGTCGGCTTCGGCGCCGGCCAGGGTGATCCAGTTGGCGATCTCCTTGTTGATGGCCCCCGACAGGACCATCTCGGCGACCTCCATGGTGGCCGCATCGGTGACCCGCAGGCCTTCGACGAAGGTGGACTCCACGCCGGCCCGCTTCAGCATGGCCGAGATCTGCGGCCCGCCGCCGTGCACGACGACCGGGTGCAGGCCCAGCATCTTCAAGAGCACCGCGTCGGCGGCGAACAGCTTGGCCACGGCCTCCTCGCCCATGGCGTGGCCGCCGTATTTGATGACCACGGTCTCGCGGTCGTAGTGCTGGATGTAGGGAAGGGCTTCCGCCAGAGTCTTGGCGGTGGCCCAACCCTGCTGTTCGGAGGTGTCGGTCACGAAAGGCTCCGGCGCATCGGAGCGTCCCGATAGCGAACGACGGCGGGGCTGTCGATACGACTCAGTCCGTCATCCCGGCCGAAGCGTATGAGTCCGCGTCGCGGCTCTCCGGGAGGACGGGGATGGGTTTAAGCCGGCGCCAGCTCCCGCGCGGCCTCCTCGACCTGGCCCAGCCGGTCCTTGCCGAAGAACATCTCCTCGCCGACGAAGAAGGTGGGGACCCCGAAGGCGCCGCGGGCGGCGGCGGCCTCGGTGTTGGCCATCAGCTCGGCCTTGACC
This sequence comes from Phenylobacterium terrae, assembly GCF_042681205.1. NCBI lineage: Bacteria > Pseudomonadati > Pseudomonadota > Alphaproteobacteria > Caulobacterales > Caulobacteraceae > Phenylobacterium > Phenylobacterium terrae. The sequence continues at coordinate 1,094,030 of NZ_JBHUEY010000001.1, read as the reverse complement.
TCGGGGTCCTGGGTCGCGGCGAGGAGGGCCTCGGCGTCGAGGCCGGCCTTCTGAAGCACGTCGCGCACGACGGCGGGATCGTCCATCTTCAGGCCCTGCTCCCACATGGCCGAGACCGCCGCCTCCAGGTAACGGTCGCCGACGCCCATCCGCCGGGCGGCGATCAGTCCGCGCATGATCAGCAGGGTGTTGACCGGGAAGTGGGGGTTCGAGCGGTAGGCGGAAAGCCCGTGTTTGGCCACGAACCGCTTCGTCTCCAATCCCTCGTAGGCGAGCTTGTTCTTGACGCCTGCGAAGGCCTCCACCGGCGAGCGGTTGTTGGTCAGCTTGAAGAGCCCGCCCAGCAGCACGGGGACGATGTTGACCTTGGCGCCGGTGCGCTCGGCGATGTTCGGCAGCACCTTCCAGGCAAGATAGCCGTTGGGGCTGCCGAAATCGAACAGGAAGTCGATGGTCGCGGGCATCTTTGGGCTCCTCCTCACCAGGGCTCGGACCAGGGGCGCAGGTCCATCTCGTGGGTCCAGGCCGAGCGTTGCTGCTTGTGCAGCCAGACGTAGTTGGCGGCGATCTCGTCGGGCTTGAGGATGGCGTCCTTCGCCAGCAGCTCCTCCACCTGATCGCCGCGGTTGGTGCGGGTGAAGACCCCGTCGATGGCGCCGTCGATCACCACGTGGGCCACGTGGATCCCCTTGGGGCCGAGCTCGCGCGCGAAGCTCTGGGCGGTGGCCCGCAGGGCGTGCTTGGCCGAGGCGAAGGCCGAGAGGCCCTGGCGGCCGCGGATGCTGGCGGTGGCGCCGGTGAACAGGATGGTGCCGCGGCCCCTGGGGAGCATCACCCGGGCCGCCTCGCGCGCCGCCAGGAAGCCGGAGTAGGCGGCCATCTCCCAGACTTTGGTGTAGACGCGCGTCGTCGTCTCCAGGGCGTCGAAGCGCACGTTCGCGCCGATGTTGAACACCACCACCTCCAGGGGCGCGACCTCGGCCTCGATCCGGTCGACCAGCGCGACCATCGCCGCTTCGTCCCGCGCATCGACGCCGAAGGCCCGCGCCTCGCCGCCTGCGCCGCGGATCTGGCCGGCCAGGGCCTCCAGCTGGTCGAGGTTGCGTTCCCTGCGGGTGACGCAGGCGACCAGCCCCTCGCGGGCGAAGGCCCTGGCGATCGCCCCGCCCACCCCGTCGCCTGCGCCGACCACCAGACACGCGCCCTGCTGAGCCATGATCACCAGTCCGTTTAATTTCTGGACGGACTGTGCTACCCGATTGCGAGACGAGTCAACCGAAGAGCCGAGCTGCGCGATGAAATGGGACGAGCTGCCGAAGGAGGCCTGCTCCGTCGCCCGGACGGTGGCGGTGATCGGCGACCGCTGGACGCTGATGATCCTGCGCGACTGCTTTCTGGGGGTCCGCCGGTTCGAGGCCTTCCAGGAACGGCTCGGCATCTCCCGCACCATCATCGCCGACCGGCTGAAGCTGCTGACCGACGAGGGCGTCCTGCGCCGCGAGGCCTACCAGGAGCGGCCGGTCCGCTACGAGTACCGGCTGACGCCCAAGGGGCTGGAGCTGCACCCGGTGCTGATGGCCATCGTCGGCTGGGGCGACCGCCACTACGCCGGCGAGGCCGGGCCGCCCGTCCTCAACCGCCACAAGGCCTGCGGCTGCGACTTCCACGCGGTGATGACGTGTTCGGAATGCGGTGAGGCGGTGGGCCCGCGGGACGTGCAGAGCCGGCCGGGGCCGGGAGCGCGGAACTAGCGGCAGCCCCCTCCACCGCCTTCGGCGGTCCCCCTCCCCCAAGGGGGAGGAGAGGTGGTGCGGCGCTGCTGCGATTCTCCTCCCCTTCTGGGGGAGGGGGGCCACCCGAAGGGTGGTGGAGGGGGCCTACTCCAGCCCGCAGGCCGCGATGATCTCGGCGCGGAGCTCGGCCAGGCCCGTGCCCTTCTCGGACGAGGTCGCCGCCACGCGCGGGAAGGCCGCCGGGCGCTTGGCGATGGCGGCGAGGGTCTTGTCGCGGACGGTCTCGAGCTCGGCCGGCTTGATCTTATCGGCCTTGGTGAGGACGATCTGGTAGGAGACCGCGGCCTGGTCGAGGGCGTCGAGGGCCTCGGCGTCCACCGCCTTGAGGCCGTGGCGGGCGTCGATCAGCAGGTAGGCGCGCTTCAGGTTCGGGCGGCCGCGCAGGTAGGAGCGGCCGAGGTTCTGGAACTTCTTCACCGCGGCCTTGGAGGCCTTGGCCCAGCCGTAGCCCGGCAGGTCGACGAGGCGGATCTTCTCGTCCAGCACGAAGATGTTCACCTCGCGCGTGCGCCCCGGCTCGTTGGAGGCGCGCGCCAGGTCCTTGCGGCCGGTCAGGGCGTTGATCAGGCTCGACTTGCCGACGTTGGAGCGGCCGGCGAAGGCCACCTCCGGCAGGTCCGGCGGGGGCAGGCCCTCCATCTGGACGACGCCCAGGGCGAAGACCGCCGGCCGGGCGAAGAGGACGCGTGCGGCCTCCAGCTCCTCGTCGGTGAAGGCCGGATCGGCGCTCACCCCACGGCCTTGGGTTTGCCGGTCAGCTTGCCGAGCAGCTGGTCGATCGGGTTGTCCACCTTGAAGCGGCGCATGATCACGTACTGCTGCAGGATCGAGAGCACGTTGCTCCAGGTCCAGTAGATCAAGAGGCCGACGGCGAACGGCGCCATGATGAAGGTGAAGATCAGCGGCATCAGCTGGAACATCCGCTGCTGGATCGGGTCCGGCGCCGGCGGGTTCATGGCCGTGGTCAGCCACATGGTGAAGCCGTAGAGGGTCGCCCAGGCGCCGATGCCCAGCGGGCCGGCGAGCAGGCCGCCCAGCAGGGGCGTTGCGGCCACGTCCCACGGGATGGCGCCGAACAGGTTCCAGATCAGCGTCGGGTCGCGGTCCGACAGGTCCTGGATCCAGCCGAAGAAGGGCGCGTGCCGCATCTCGATGGTGACGGTCAGCACCTTGTAGAGGGCGTAGAACACCGGGATCTGGACCAGCACCGGCAGACAGCCGGTCAGCGGGTTGATCTTCTCCCGCTGGTAGAGGCCCATCAGCTCCTGCTGCTGCTTGGCCGGGTCGTCCTTGAACTTCTTGCGCAGCTCCTCGACCTGGGGCTGCACCTTCTTCATCTTGGTGATCGACTCGTAGCTCTTGTTCGCCAGCGGGAAGAAGACGAGCTTCACCGCCACCGTCAGCAGCAGGATGGCGATCCCGAAGTTGCCGACGTGCCGGTAGATGAATTCCAGGAAGTAGAACATCGGCCGGGTCAGGATGAACAGGAAGCCCCAGTCCACCGCCCGGTCCAGCTCGGGGATGCCGAGGCTCTTCTGATATTCGCGCAACAGCGGCACGGTCTTGGCGCCGGCGAAGAAGCGGGTGGTCTCGGTGATCTGGCGCCCGGGCGCGATGGTCACGGGCTGGCCGACGAAGTTGGCGTCGTAGATGTTGAGGCCGCCGGCCCGGGTCACCCGGAACTGGCCCTTGAAGGCCTCGCCCTGCTCCGGGGCCAGCGCGGTCAGCCAGTATTTGTCGGTGATGCCGACCCAGCCCTCGTTCGACGAGAACTCCTTGCCGCCCTTCTCACGCCAGTTCTTGTACTTGTCGAGGCGCAGCTCGCCGTCCAGCCAGCCGATGGCGCCTTCGTGGACGATCTGGTTGGCGCCCAGACCGTCGGGCAGGCCCTGGCGCTGCACCGAGCCGTAGGGGGTCAGGCTGACCGGCCCGGCGCCCAGGTTGGCCACCGTGTCGGTGACGGTGAACATGAACTTGCCGTCCACCTCGATGCGGCGGGTGAAGGTCAGGCCGTTCGGCGCCTGGTGGCGCAGGGTCACCGGCCGGCCGGGAGCCAGCCGGTCGCCGGAGACCAGGGTCCAGACGGTGTCGGCGGTCGGCAGGCCGGGCAGGTTCTGGCCGGTCCAGCCGATGTCGGCGAACCAGGCGTGACGGGCGCCCTCGGGGCGCAGCAGCTCCACGGGCGGCGAGCTCTCGCTCACCGTTTGGCGGTAGTCCTTGAGGAACAGGTCGTCGACCCGGGCGCCGCGCAGCGACACCGAGCCGGCGAGGCTGGGCGTATCGATCGGGATCCGCGGGCTCGCCGCCACCGCCGCCTGGCGGGGCAGGTTGGCGACCTCGCCGGCCGCTGGGGCCGCGCCGGGCGCCTTGGCGGCGGCGGCGGCGGCCTGCTGCTGGGCGCGCTGGGTCTGCGCCTGCTTCGAAGCCGGCTCCAGGTAGAACACCTGGTAGAGGATCATGATGATCACCGCGCTCACGACGAAGATGATCGTGTTGCGGGTGTTGTCGTTCTGCATGGAGGTCGCGCTCAGGCGGGAGGGGAGGCGGCGGACCCCGCGGGCCGCCGGTCTTTGTCGGCGGCGAGGCTTATCAGCGCGCTTTTCACATCGTCAAGCAAGGCCGCCCAGGGGCGTGTCGTCACACTGCCTCTGGCGATGAACACATAGTCGTGGCCGGGCCGCCCGAGGAGCGGCACGAGCGCGCGGGCGGCCTCGCGCAGCCGCCGCTTGGCGCGGTTGCGCACGACCGCGCCGCCGATCCGCTTGGTGGCGGTGAAGCCGAGCCGCACGAGATCGCTCCCGTCGGCCCGGTCGCGGGCCTGGACGAGCACCGCCCCGCGGGGCGCGGCGCGCGCCTTCGCAGCGGCCAGGAAGTCGGCGCGCTTCTTCAGGCGTTCGATCGGGAAGGCGGCGTCCGTCACCCGGACACCATGACGGCCCTTAGGCCGACAGCCGCTTGCGGCCCTTGGCGCGGCGACGCTGAATCACCTTGGCGCCGTTCTTGGTCGCCATGCGCGCGCGGAAGCCGTGACGGCGCTTGCGCACGAGTCGCGACGGCTGATAGGTCCGCTTCACGAGATTGGCTCCGGTCTAAAATCGAGCGGCGGTCCTTAAGGGATGCCCTCTGGCGTGTCAACCTCGCCGGGCCCCGGCGCCCTCGATTGCGGAGGCGGGGACCTGCCGCTAGGTTCCGCCGCGCCGGCGAGCGCCGGCCGGGGGAGAGCATCCAAAGACAATGAGCGCGACGTCCAGCGCCGCCGAGGGCGGCCACATCACCGGTTTCGGCAGCAAGCCCTACCGCAGCTACGTGCTGACCGCGCTGCTCTTCATCTACATCCTCAACTTCGTCGACCGGGGCCTGCTGTCGGTCGTGGCGCCGGCGATGAAGCCGGAGCTGGGGATCAGCGACACCGCCTTCGGCCTGCTGACCGGCTTCGGCTTCGCCCTGCTCTACACCTTCGTCGGCATCCCGTTGGCCCAGTTCGCCGAGACCCGGCACCGGGTCTGGATCATGACCGTGTGCGTGGCCCTGTGGTCGCTGATGACCGCGCTGTGCGGCCTGGCGGCGGAGGTGACCATCGGCTCGATCACCATCGGCGCCTTCTGGATCCTGCTCGCCTGCCGGGTCGGCGTCGGCATCGGCGAGGCCGGCTGCACGCCCCCCGCCAACTCCCTGATCGCCGACTACTATCCCCCCAAGAGCCGCTCCACCGCGCTCGGCTACTACGCCATGGGCGTGACCCTGGGCGGCGTGCTGGCCAACGTGATCGGCGGGCCGATCACCGACGCCTTCGGCTGGCGCTGGGCCTTCTTCATCGTCGGCCTGCCCGGGATCCTGGTGGCGGTGATCTTCAAGGCGACCGTCAAGGAGCCGCCGCGCGGCTACACCGACCCGCCCGGCACGGTGCGGCGCGAGCGGGCCAGGTTCAGCGACGGCCTGCGCGAACTGGCCTCCAAGCCCTCCTTCTGGGCCATGGCCGTGGGGGCGACCATCGCCGCCTTCTGCGGCTACGGGATCGGCTCCTTCCAGTCGCTGTTCATCAACCGCTCGTTCGGCCTGACCGCCGGCGAGGCGGCGCTGTTCATCAACACGCCGGTGGGGATCGCCTCGGCGGTCGGCACGGTGGCCACGGGCTGGCTGGCCGAGAAGATGGCCGCCAAGAGCCCCAACGCCATCGCCTGGCTGCCGGCCATCGGCCTGACCGCCAGCGTGCCCTTCTACCTGCTGGCCTTCAGCACGGGGAACCTGATGATCTGCCTGGCCGCGCTCTCCATCGGCGGGGCCATCAAGTACGGCTACCTGGCGGCCCAGTACACCATCGGCCAGGGCGTGGTGTCGGCCCAGGTGCGGGCGGTGGCCACGGCCATCCTGCTCTTCATCGTCAACCTGCTGGGCTACGGCCTGGGGCCGCTGTTCATCGGCGCGATCAGCGACGTGCTGTTCACGCTCCAGGTGGCCGACCTGGGCGCCGCCGCCCTCACCCGTCAGGCCTGCGAAGGCGCCGCGCGCGCCGCGCTCGCCCAGGCCCAACAGGACGTCTGCGCCATCGCCCACCCGCAGAGCCTCGAGCGTTCGCTGCAGATCACCGCCTGCCTCTACGCCGTCGCGGGCCTCTTCTTCCTGATCACCACCCGCTGGCTGAAGCGGGACATGGTGGCGAAGTAGGGAACAGCGCCCCCTCCGTCTCGGCGCTGCGCGCCGATCCACCGCCGAAGGCGGTGGAGGGGGCGCTCACCTGACAACCCTGCTCCGCCGTGGCACGTTGGCGTCCCATGGAGACCTGGCTGATCGCGGGCCTGCTCGGCCTCGGCCTCGCCGCGGCGACGGGGCTGAAGACCTTCCTGCCGCTGCTGATGCTGTCGGCGGCGGCCCGGTTCCAGCTGTTCGGGATCGAGCTCTCGGGCGCCTTCGCCTGGCTGTCGTCGGATGCGGCGCTGATCGCCCTGGCCATGGCCGCCCTGGCCGAGTTCCTGGCCGACAAGATCCCGGTCGTCGACCACGCCCTCAGCGCCTTCGGGACGGTCGCGCGCCCGGCGGCCGGGGCGCTGGCCGCGGCGGCGGCGTTCAGCGGCCTCGATCCGGCCATGGCGGCCATCCTCGGCCTGATCGTCGGCGCGCCGACGGCGCTGGCCTTCAACACCGCCCAGACCGGCGCGCGGCTGACCAGCACGGCCACCACCGGCGGCCTCGCCAATCCGGCGGTCTCCTTCGCCGAGGACCTGCTGGCCTTCGTCACCGCCGGCCTGGCGCTGGCCGCCCCGCTGCTGATCCCGCTGGTGCTGGCGCTGATGCTGTTCGCCGCCTGGAGCCTGCTGCGCAGGCTGACCCGGCGCGCCGGCTAGGCCAGCGTCAGCACCATCGGCCCGTTCCGCGTCGCCACCAGCGTGTGTTCGTACTGCACCGTGGGCTCGCCGCCCGGCGGGCGCAGCGTCCAGCCGTCGTCCAGCTCGTCGACCCACTCGGCGCCCAGCGAGAGGAAGGGCTCGATGGTGAAGACCAGGCCCTCGGGGATGCGGCGCGCGTCGGCCGGCTCGTACCAGGTGGCGAGGTTCTCCGGCTCCTCGTGCAGCCAGCTGCCGACCCCGTGGCTCGCCAGGTTGCGGACCAGGGTGTAGCCATTCTTGCGGGCGAAGGACTCGATGCTGCGGCCGATCTCGTTCAGCCGCCCGCCGGCCCGGACCGCGCGGATGCCGGCCCACATGGCGCGCCGGCCGTCGCGGCACAGGCGCTCGATGCGCGGCGCGGTGGGCGGGACGGCGAAGCTCGCGCCATTGTCGGCGAAGAAGCCGTCGAGCTCGGCCGAGACGTCGATGTTGACCAGGTCGCCGGCCTCGATCCGCCGATCGCCGGGGATCCCGTGGGCCACGTCGGGTCCGACGGAGATGCAGGTCGCGCCGGGAAAGCCGACGCAGATCTGCGGCGCCGACTGCGCCCCCTCAGCCTCTAGCAGGCGGCGTCCCAGGGCGTCGAGCTCGGCGGTGGTGATGCCGGGCTCCAGGGCCTCGCCCATGGCCTTCAGGGTGCGCGCGACGAGGCTGCCCGCCGCCTTCAGCTTGTCGAGCTGGTCCTGGTTCTCGATGGTCATGAAAGGTCCGGTCGGATGATGGTCTTGCCGATGACCTGGCGATCGGCGAGCGAGTCGAACGCCGCGCGCCAGTCGGCCAGCGGGTATTCCTTGAAGACGCGGGGCTTCACCCTGCCCTGGCCGGCCAACTCCCAGATCGCCTGGGTGTTCTCGCGGCCCTTTTCGGGGAACTGGCGACCGTACTCTCCGGCCCGCACGCCCATCACCGAGAAGCCCTTGATCAGGGCGATGTTCACGGGAAGCGTCGGCAGCCGGCCGGAGGTGAAGCCGATCGAGAGGATCCGGCCGTTGAAGGCGATGCAGCGCGTGCTCTCGTCGAACACGTCCCCGCCGACGGGATCGTAGACGACGTCGGCGCCGTGGCCGCCGGTGATCTCCTTGACCCTCTCGCGGAAGCCGCCGGTGACGTTGACGGTCGCCTCCACGTCGTACTCCTGGGCGATGACCGCCAGCTTCTGGTCCGACGCCGAGGCGGCGATGACCTTCGCGCCCAGCACCTTGGCGAGGTCGACGGCGGCCAGGCCGACGCCGCCGGCGGCGCCGTGCACCAGCACCCACTCGCCGGGCTCCAGCTGCGCCCGGCGGACGAGGGCGACGTAGGCGGTCAGGTAGGCCGTGCCGTAGCCGGCGGCCTGGGCGAAGGACAGGTGCTCCGGCTTCTCGCGCAGGGCCATCGCCGGGCTGACGGCGAACTCGGAGAAGCCGCCCACCCGCGCGCCGCCGACCACGGGATCGCCCGGCCTGAAGCGGGTCACGCCCTCGCCGACCGCGTCCACCTCGCCGGCCACCTCCATGCCGGGGATGAACGGCAGCGGCGGCTTGTGCTGGTACTCCCCGCGGGTCTGCAACAGGTCCGGGAAGTTGACCGCGGCGGCCTTCACCCGGATGCGGACCTCGCCGGCCTTGGGCTCGGGGGTCGGGACCTCCTTCAGCACGCAGCCGGCGTAGTCGGCGGCGAGCTCTTCGACGACGAGGGCGCGCATCAGCAGATCCGTCCTTCCAGGCCTTCCCGCACCAGGCCCGCGATCTCCCGGCAGGCGATGTCGGCGGCCGGCACGGCGCCGGTGAAGGCGGTGAAGCCGTGGGCGAGGTGGTCGTAGCAGCGGTAGACCACCGGCACGCCCGCCTCGCGCAGCCGCAGGGCGTAGGCCTGGCCCTGGTCGAGCAGCGGATCGAACCCCGCGGTCACCACGACGGCGGGGGCCAGGCCCGAGAGGTCCTTGGCCTTCAGCGGCGACAGGCGCGGATCGGCCGGGTCGTCCTCCGGGCCCATGTAGTGGCCGATGAACCAGTCCAGGGTCGGCCGGTTCAGCGGAAAGGCGTCGGCGTAGGTGGTCATGGAGGCGCTCTCGCTGGCGACGTCGACGCACGGGTAGATCAGCAGCTGCAGCGCCGGCTGCGGCTCGCCCATGCGCTTCAGCTCCTGAGGTATCACGGCGGCGAAGTTGCCGCCCATGGAGTCGCCGGCGATGGCCACCGCCCCGTCCGGCGCGCCGAACCGGGTCGCATGCTCCCGCGCCCAACGGTAGGCGGCCAGCACATCCTCCAGCCCGGCGGGGAAGCGGTGCTCCGGGGCTAGCCGGTACTCCACCGAAAGCACCGGGGCGCGGGTGATGCGGGCCAGGATCTGGCAGAAGGCGTCGCTGATCTCCAGGTCGCCGATGACCCCGCCGCCGAAGTGGGCCCAGACGATCACCGGGCAGGACGGGTCCTGGTCCTGCGGCCTGTAGACCCGCAGCGGGATCGGAAAGCCCTGCCCCTCCAGCACCACCGGCTCCTTGCGCACGCCCGGCTCGGGCCTGCCGGCCAGGGGCGCAAAGCCCTCGGCGCCCGCCCGGCGGGCCTCCTCGGGCGTCATGCCGGTCATCGGCGGGGCGTTGCGGCTGGCGCTGGCCAGGAACTGCAGGCGCGGATCTAGAGTGCGCCCCCCGCGATAGACCACGCCGCCGCCGGACAGGGCCCTGAGGATCGGCGAGGGGAGGGACAGCAGGCTCCTCAGCACCAGCCGCCGGACGCCGGCCTCGGCCATCCGCCGCTAGCCCTTGGCGCCGGGCAGGGAGCGGGCGCCGCCCAGGATCATCGCCATCGTGAACTCGGCCGCGCCCTCGGTGTCGATCGGGCGGCGCTGCAGCATCTTCTCGCCGACCTCGCGGGCGATGGCGATGCAGGCGGCGGCCAGGTAGTCCGGGTCGGCGGCGGGCCCGCCGCGGCGGCTTTCCTCGACGATCGCGGCGCGGACCTCGGCGAACACCGCCTGCCCCTCGGGCGTCTCCGAGCGCAGATGCGGGTGCGGCTCGTCGGGCGGGCGGCGGGCGATCCAGTTGGCGTGCTCGTCCGCCAGGAAGCGGTAGTAGGCGCGGATGGCGCCGCGGACGAAGGTCTCGAAGTCCGGCGCCCGGGCCCGCTCGGCCTTCAGGATCGGCTGGAACTTGCGCGCGCCTTCCTCGGCGAGGGCGGCGAACACCTCCTCCTTCGACCGGTAGTAGTTGTAGAAGGTCCCGGCCGCCAGGCCGGTGCGGCGGATGATGTCGCGCACCGTCGCCGCCTCGTAGCCCAGCTCCCCGAACACCTCGCGGGCGGCGTCCAGGATGGCGGCGCGGTTCTGGAGCTTGGTCTGCTCGCGCTTACCGGCCGGCAGAAAGGCGACTTGCGACATCGGGTCTCGGAAATCTCTAAAGTGACGCGCGTCATTCTAGAGAGGCTTCTCGACCCGCGCCAACGCTTTGGCGCCGTTTCGACGAAATCGGCTCAACTTCTGCGCGCTTCGCACTTCGTGCGGCACTGGCCCCAGCTGGTCGGGCAGCTGTCGCCGTCGCCCGCGGACAGGCAGAAATAATAGGTGCGGTCGCAGGCCGCGCGGCACTGGCGGGCGGCCCCGTGGTCGGGCGGCGCCTTCCAGGTCACCGAGGCGGCGGCCCCGACGGGATCGGCAAGCTGCGGGTCGGCCGGCGCTTCCGGCCCGGCGGGGGCCAGCGGCGCCGTCACGGCCCGGGGCGCGGAGATGGGCCCGCGCAGCCCGGGCTCGCTCTTGGGCTGAGGCTTCACCATCACGAACCGGCTCTTCTCCTGGCCGGCGGCGGGGCCGGCCAGCGCAAGGCAAAGGGCGGCGAGGGCGAGGAGCGGGCGCATGGGCGAAAGCCTCCGCCGCGCCGCTTAAGCTGCGGTTAACTATACCGTCCGCTGGGCCCGGTCCTTCTCGTTGGTGGCGCGGATGGAGTCCCTGGCGGCCTGCCACTGCTCGTCGGTCCAGGCGCGCAGCGCGGCGAAGTTGCCGCCGGTCGCCTGGTAGGCGGCCCCGTCGATGGCGATCGCCTGGCCGTTCACATATTCCGACAGCGGATGGAGCAGGTAGACGGCCAGGTTCGCCAGCTCGCGCATCTCGCCCACCCGGCCCATCGGGTTGCCGGGGCGGGCGCTCTCGCCCATGTCGCGCGCCGCGCCGGGGTTCAGCCGCGCGCTCATCCCCTCGGTGGGGAAGGGGCCGGGCGCGATCGAGTTGAAGCGGATGCCCTTGCCGCCCCACTCCACGGCCAGCGACTGGGTCATGGCGTTGAGGCCGGCCTTGGACATGGCCGAGGGCACGGTGAACGGCCCGCCGTTCCAGATCCAGGTGGTCAGGATGGAGACCACCGAGGCCTTCCGACCCTCCGCGATCCAGCGCTTGCCGCAGCCGAGGGTGACGAAGAACGACCCGCGGAAGACGATGTTGGCGATGGCGTCGAAGCCGCGGGGCGAGAGGTCCTCCGTGCGGCTGATGAAGTTGCCGGCCGCGTTGTTGACCAGGCCCGTCAGCGCCCCGCCGTCGGCCCAGATGCGGTCCAGCATCTCCTCGATGGCCTCGGGCACGCGGATGTCGCAGGCGATGCCCACCATCTTGCCGCCGTGGGCGTCCGTCAGCTCCCGCGCCGTCTCGTCCAGCACCCCGCCGCGCCGGCCGCAGATGTAGACCTCCGCCCCCAGCATCAGGCAGGCCTCGGCCATCGCCTTGCCCAGACCCGTCCCGCCGCCGGTGATGAGGATCCGCTCGCCCCTCATCAGGCCGGGGCGGAACATCAGGTCGTCCATCGAAAGCTGCGGCATCGGGCGTCCTCCTGTTTTCGCCATCAGGCGGCAGCGTGGAGGGGGGCGCAAGCATGACGCCGGGGTAGGGCGGCGCCCTTTCCTCTCCCATTCATGGGAGAGGGGGACCACGGGCCGAGCGAAGCGGAGAGCGCGTGGTGGAGAGGGCAAGACACAGGCGCGGCGCTGCGGACCGCTCCAACCTGCACCTGTCGTTCCGGCGGAGCAAGACGGTTCGCCCCCTCCACCACCCGCTCTTCAGCCGGCGTGCGCCGGCTTCGGCGGGCGGTCCCCCTCCCCCGCTTCGCAGGGGAGGAAGGAGGGCCAAAGAAAAAGAGCGCCCGGTTTCCCGGGCGCTCTTCGTGACGCTTGGTTCGAGGCGGGCCTAGAACTCTTCCCAGCCCTCTTCCTCGGGCGCTGCGGTCGGCGCGGCGGCCAGGGCCGTGGCGCCGATGGTCTGCGGAGCGCTGGCGGCCGGCGGCGGCGACGAGGGCCGCGGGGCCGGCGCGGCGGCGGCGGACGGGCGCGGGGCGGGCTTGCGGTTCGGGTTCTCGACGCCGCTGACCTTGAAGCGGGCGACCAGCTTGCCGAGCTCCTGCGCCTCCTGGGCCAGCACCCGCGAGGCGGCGGTCGATTCCTCGACCATGGCCGCGTTCTGCTGGGTGACGTGGTCCATCTGGTTGACCGCCGTGTTGACCTGGTTGAGGCCGAGGGCCTCCTCCTTGGCCGAGGCGGCGATCTCGCCGACCACGTTGGAGATCTCGGCCACCTGGGTGACGATCCGCTCCAGGGCCTTGCCGGTCTCGCCGACCAGCGCCACGCCCTGCGCGACCTGTTCGGTGGAGGCCGAGATCAGGCCCTTGATCTCCTTGGCGCTCTCGGCCGAGCGCTGGGCGAGCGCCCGCACTTCCGAGGCGACGACCGCGAAGCCCTTGCCGCTTTCGCCGGCGCGGGCGGCTTCGACGCCGGCGTTCAAAGCCAGCAGGTTGGTCTGGAAGGCGATCTCGTCGACGACGCCGATGATCTGGCTGATCTGACGGGCCGACTGCTCGATCTCGTTCATGGCCACGACCGCCTTGCGGACGATCTCGCCCGAGCGCTCGGCGTCGGACTTGGCGCTGCCCACCGCCTCGCGGCCGTGGGTGGCGCCCTCGGCGGTCTTGTGGACCGTGGCGGTGATCTGGTCGAGGGCGGCGGCGGTCTCCTCGAGGGTGGCCGCCTGGTGCTCGGTGCGCCGCGACAGGTCGTCGGCGCCGTGGCTGATCTCGGTGGTGCCCGACTGGATCGAGTAGGTGGCCATGGCGATGGCGCGCATGGCGTCCTCGAGCTTGGCGACCGAGGCGTTGAAGTCGTCGCTGAGCTTCTTGTACTCGCCGGGGAAGGCGGTCTGCAGGCGGAAGGTCAGGTCGCCCATGGCCAGGCGGTCCAGGCCCTCGGCCAGCTGGCTGACGATGAGGTTCTGCTCCTCGGCCACGGCGGCGGCGGCCTCGGCGCTCTGCTTGCGGGTCTCTTCGGCGGCCTGGCGGGCGGCCTCCTGTTCCTTGCGCAGGCGCTCCATCTGCTGCTGGTTGTCGCGGAACACGACCAGCGAGGTGACGATGGCGCCGAGCTCGTCGCGGCGGAACAGCTTGTCGAGGTCGATCGAGTTGTCGCCGCGGGCCAGGGCTTCCGTCGCGCCGGCGATCTGCTTGACCTCCCGGCGCATGGTGATGACCGAGAAGAGGGTGATGGCGCCGGCCGCCAGCAGGGTCACCAGCGCCGCGATGAGCGTCATGGTCTGACCGGCCTGCGCGGCCTGGATGGAGGCGGCCGCGTTCTTGTCGGTGGCGGCGCTCTGCGCCTGGACGATCTTGTCCAGGTTGGCGTTCATCTTGGTGTACTGCTCTTCGAAGGGCGCGGCGAAGCCGGCGGCGGTGCCGAAATCGGTGGTGATCATCGCCGCGATCAGGTCGAGCGCGTCGCGCGTCTCCTTCAGGTCCTTGGTCAGCTGGTCGAAGGCCGGCTTCTGGGCGGCCGGGGCCGCCTTGCTGATCTCCGCCACTTCCTTCTGGATCGCGTCGACCTCGGCCAGCATGGCCTGGGACTGACCTTCGATCTTGTCGACGTCGATGGAGGCGGCCTGGTTGGTCAGCAGGAAGTAGAGCTCGCCATGGACGTCGGTGATGCGCTCGGAGATCTTCTGCAGGCGCATGGTGCTGGGCATGTCCTGCTCAACCACCCGGCGCAACTCGCCGGCCTGATCCTGCTGCAGCACGACGCTGCCCGCCGCCGACAGCGCCAGCATGATCAAGGCGAAAGCCGGCGCGAAACCGATCTTCACGATCAGCGGCAAGTCTACGAGCCGAAACCGCTTCACTTCATCCCCCCATGGAAGCCTGGACCCGAATCCGGGCTGCGACATCATGAATCGATGGTGCTAACGGAACGTCACCAAACCGTGTGCGGCGGGGCCCAGGCGCCTGCCCAACCTTGAGGTTTGCGGCCGCCTAACAATGTTAGGCTGATGTTTATCTGATGTTTACCTAGAATAGATTTGCCGGGTCAGTCTTTCTTAACCTGAATCCAGTTTGATCCGCACACTTCCGAGGAGAAGGAGTGGGGATGATGAAGAAACTCATCGCGATTGGCGGCGGCGTTCTTTTCAGTGTTGCGCTGGCGGGCGCCGCTTCGGCGGGCGTCTTCGAAGAGAAGATGGGCTCGTGCCTGGCCAAGCACGCGAACGTAAGGGATTCGGCTGCGGTCGTGCTCGAGTGCACGGCTGAGGGCGGCAAGCTCTCGGGCTGCACGGTGGTGAGCAACAGCGCCGGCGGCAAGGGCTTCGACAAGGCGGCCCTGTGCGTCGCCGAAGTGCTGCCGATCGGCTCCAAGACCGGCGTGGTCAAGGTTCCGGTGCGCTTCCCGGGCAGCTAAGCCCAAAGGCTCACGACCAGAATTCCAGAACGCCCCCGCGCCTCACGGCCGGGGCGTTCCTATGCGTGGGTCATCCGGCCGGAAGCTCGAGGCCCGCGGCCTCGAGTTCGCGACGCGACACCGCGGCGAAGCCGGTGATGTGAGGCGCGATCCGCAGGCCTACGTGGGCGCTGTCTCCATGGAGACCGCGGAGCGCGAGCTCGACGGCGCGGCCGTCAAGGGAGCTGGCGGGCGCGACGGTGCGTCCGCGCGCTGCGGCGCCAGACGCCTCATCGAGCAACAGGTGAAAACGCTCCGGGACGGCCATGGCGATGTCGCCGTCGAACCAGCCCCAGCCATAGATCGGCTCGAGTTCGATCCGTACGCTCACTTCGCGCAGGCGTCGGCCCCGCAGTCGGTGAGCTGCTCGCGCCAGCGGGCCAGTTCCTTCTCGTAGTCCCGCTGGGCGGCCTCGTAGGCTTCCAATGCGCCGGCGGCCTTCTTGGCGTTCTCCAGATTGAGGGCCCGCGCGCGGGCGACGCCGTCGTCCCGCTCGCCGACGAGCGCCGAGGCCTGCACGCCCTGGCTGGAGGCCGCGGGCGCGCCGAGCCGTCGCGGGTCGAAGGCGTCGGCGACGGTGAAGTCGATGTCGTGGGCGGCCTCGAACACCGGCTCCGGCTCCTCCTCCGCCGCGGCCAGGCCGTGGGCCGGCGGCAGGGTCTGGCGGAACTCGGAGCGGAACGCGGCGGCCATCTGCGAGAAGGCGGCCCGCAGCGAGGGCCGGGGCGTGGTCCAGGGGTTGCGCCAGGTCGGCCGCGAGGCCGGCGGGACGGCGCGCGGCGCCGGCGGCTCGGCCGGGCCTGGCGTGAAGGCGTCGGCGACGGTCATGTCGATCCCGGACTTGGCGGCCATCTCGGTGGTCCGCGCCACGTCCTGCAGCGAGGAGACGTCCTGCGCGGACGCCGCCGCAGCAGCGCAGAGCACGGCGACAGCACAGGCGGCGCCCATCGCCAGATTGCTTGAGTTCATCCCAGGCCCCCAGGCCGCGGCGCCCAGATTGGGCGCCGGCGTCACGTTAACCATTTCGCAATGGCGACGTAAAGCAAACCGCCGGAAGACTTGCGCCGGGGCTAGGTATTCACCCGCTTCAGCAGCTCCATGGCGGCGGCCGGCGCTCGGACCTTTCCTTCGTGGATGAAGAAGGCGAAGACGTCTCGGGGCGTCTTCTCAGGGGCCGTCTTGTCGATGGTCGGCAGGTCGTCCGGAACGGCGCCCTGGGCGTACTCGGTGAAGCGGCGGGCCCACAGGTCCAGCGCCTCGGGCGGGTAGGCGGTGGGGATGTCGTCGGAGCCGAGCTGCAGGCGGGCGTAGACGAAGTCGGCGGTGACGTCGGCGATCATCGGGTAGCTGGCGTGCTCGGCCAGGCAGATCCCGATCTTCCGCTCGCGGCACAGGGCGACGAACTCAGGGGTCATGAAGCTGTCGTGGCGCGGCTCGACCACGTGGCGCAGCTTCGCGCCCTCCCACTCCGGCGGCAGCAGGTCCAGGAAGCCCGCGAAGTCGTCCGGGTCGAACTTCTTGGTCCCCATGAACTGCCACAGGATCGGGCCGAGCTTGGGCCCCAGGCGGCTGAGGCCCTGCGAGAGGAAACGCTCGATCCCGGGGCCGGCCTCGGCCAGCACCTTGCGATTGGTGCAGTAGCGCGAGCCCTTGACCGTGAAGACGAAGTCGTCCGGCGTCTCGGCCGCCCACTTGGCCCAGCTCTCCGGCTTCTGCATGGAGTAGTAGGTGCCGTTGATCTCGATGACCGTGACGTGCCGGCTGGCGTAGGCCAGCTCGTCCTTCTGCTTGAGGTCGCCGGGATAGAAGACGCCGCGCCAGGGCTCGAAGGTCCAGCCGCCGATGCCCGCCCTGATCTTTCCCGCCATCAGCGCCGCTCCGCTTCGCTCGCCTCCCGGACCGCCTTGAACTCCGATCCGGCCTTCCACTCGGGCCAGATGTCGCTGTCGGCCAGGCGTCGGCCCAGAGCGTAAAGCAGCTCGGCGTCCGCGGCGATGCCGTCGAAGCGCCAGTCGGGCGACAGCTCGTCGGAGGGCTGGTGGTAGCGCTCGGCGGTGTAGGCCCGGCTCCAGGCCGACCCGGCCTCGGCGCCGCCCTCGACCAGCGTCTGGCCGGAGCCGAAGGAGATCGCCGGCACGCCGCGCTTGGCGAACGGGAAGTGGTCCGAGCGGAAGAAGCTGCCCGCCTCCGGCCGCGGATCGGGGCTGTAGGTGCGGCCGCGGGTCGTCGCCAGGGCGATCAGCTCGTCCTGCAGCGTCACCGGCGCGTTGCCGGAGGTGGTGAAGTCGCTCGCCGGCCCGACGGGCTTCAGGGCGTCCATGTTGATCACGCCCACGGTGGTGGCCAGCGGGTAGATCGGGTTTGAGGCGTAGTATTCGGAGCCGATCAGGCCCTTCTCCTCGGCGGTCACGGCCAGGAAGGCGACGGAGCGGGCCGGCGCCGGACCGGCGGCGAAGGCGCGCGCGATCTCCAGCAGGGCGGCGATGCCCGTCGCGTTGTCCACGGCGCCGTTGTAGATCGCATCGCCCGTGGCGTCGGGCAGGGCCACGCCCAGATGGTCCCAGTGGCCGGTGTAGAGGACCACTTCGTCCGGGCGGCTCCGGCCTTCCACCAGGCCGATCACGTTGCGGCTGACGATCTTCTGGGCCTTCACCGGGAAGCTGACGCTGGCCTTGGCGTTCAGCGGCACGGGGCGGAAATCGCGGCTCTGGGCGGCCCGCTTCAGCGCCTCGAAGTCGTGGCCCGACCTGCGCATCAGTTCGGCGGCGGCGTCACGCTGGATCCAGCCTTCCAGCACCGGGTGCACCTCGCCCGGCTTGTCGCGGATCACGTCGATGATGGTGTTGGTGTTGGAGTTCTTGACCGTCTCCCAGCCGTAGGAGGCCGGGGCGGTCTCGTGGATGACCAGCAGGCCGAGGGCGCCCTGCTTGGCCGCCTCCTCGTACTTGTACGGCCAGCGGCCGTACCAGGTCATGGCCTTGCCGCCGAAGTCGCCCTGGCCGGTCTCGAAGTCCGGGTCGTTGACCAGGGCGAGCGCGATCTTGCCCTTGAGGTCCACCCCCTTGAAGTCGTCCCAGTTCCGCTCCGGGGCGTGCACGCCGTAACCGACGAAGACGATCGGCGCGTCCTGGATGTCGACCTGGCTGGTCAGCTGCGAGGCGCGCAGGGCGACCTCGCGGCCCTGCTCCCAGGCCAGGTCGCCGCTGGCCGAGACCCGCACCGACACCGGGCCGGAGATGTCGAACTGGGCGAGGGGGACGTCCTGCGTCCAGCTGCGGGCGCCGCCCTTGAGCTTTCCGCCCGGCTTCACGCCGGCGGCTTTGAACTGGCCGACGAGGTAGTCGACGGTCTTGGTCTCGCCGGGCGTGGCCGGCGCACGGCCCTCGAAGGCGTCGGAGGCGAGGGTCTCGACGTGGGCCTTCAGCCGGTCGGGGGCGATGGTCTGGGCGGCCGCGGCCTGGGCGGCGAGGGCGAGGATCAGGGCGAGGGAGACGGTGCGCATGCCCAAGCCTCTAGGCGAGCGCGCGCCGTCGGCCAAGCTTTGCCGGCACGGTCCTGCCCCTGTGACCCGCGAGGCACAGAATGAGGAGGCGGATTTACAACGTATCGTTACTGTAATTTGCCTGAAGCGCCCGTGTGGTGGAGAACGACCCCCTCGTCGGGCGGACGCGCCCGTAGCCAAAGACGTAAAGACAGAATGCGCCCCTCTTCGCCTGCAGCCACGGCGGCTGTGCTGGCCGCGCTGGCCCTCACGGCCTGCGCCACCGGTCACCGCCAGCCCGAAGTCGCCCTCCCGGCGGCCTTCGAGGCGCCTGCGCCCGTGGACGGCGTCGTCGACCTCGACCGCTGGTGGACGGCTTTCGGGGACCCGCAGCTGACGACCCTGATCGAGGGCGCGCTGGTCGAGGGCTTCGACGCCCGCATCGCTGCGGCCCGCCTGGCTGAGGCGCGGGCCGTGCGCACCAGCCAGCTCACCGCCTTCCTGCCGCAGGGAAACCTGACCGGGTCGGCCCGCCGGACCGAGACCGAGCAGCTCGAGGGCGAGACCATCGACATCCCCGGCTTCTCGAACAGCGGGACGAGCGAGAACTATCAGGCCAACTTCAACGTCAGCTGGGAGATCGACCTCTTCGGCCGCATCTTCGCGGCCAACCGGGCCACCCGGGCCGACGTGGCCGCCGCCCGCTTCGCCTACGAGGGCGCGCGGGCCAGCCTGGCCGCCGCGGTGGCCGACGCCTACTTCCAGGCCAGGGGCCTGGCGATCCAGCTCGAGGACGCGCGCGAGACCGCCCGGGTCCGGAGCGAGCTGCTGCGGATCGCCAGGATCCGCGCCGAACGCGGGATCGCGGCGACCTCCGACGCGGACCGGGTCGCCGGCGACCTCGCCCAGGCCGAGAGCCAGGTCGAGGCTCTCCAGGCGGACCTGCAGGCCGCCCGGCGTTCGCTGCTGGTGCTGGTCGGGCGCGGGACCGATCCGCTCGCCAACCTGCCGGTGGGCGCCAGCGTCGGCGAAGCGCCGCCGGCGCCGCGCACGCTGCCGGGCGAGCTGCTGGCGCGGCGGCCCGACGTGTGGGAGGCGGAAGCCCGTTTCCGCGGCCAGCTCGGCCGCAAGGACCTGGCCGCCAAGGCCTTCTTCCCGACCTTCACGCTGACGCCGGGCCTCGGCATCCAGCGGCAGGTGCAGCCGAACTTCGAGTCCACCTCGTCGAACTGGTCGATCGGCGCCGGGGTCACCGTGCCGGTGCTCGACATTCCCCGCCTGCTGGCCGAGCTGCGCGCCCAGGATGCGCGGACGGAGCAGGCGGCCCTGACCTACGAGCGCGCCGTCCAGACCGCCTACGGCGAGGCCGAGAACGCGCTCGTCCTGCTGGACGCCGACCGCCGGCGCGTGGCCCTGCTGACCGAGGGCGAGCGGCGGGCCCGCAGCGCCTACGATGCGGCGCGGGTGCGCTACCAGCGCGGCTTGGGGGACCTGGAGTCGCTGCTGTCGGCCGAAGTGGCCTGGCGGCAGACCCGGGTGCTGTTGACGAACGCCCAGGTGCAGTCGGTGCGCCGGGCGGTGCAGGCGTATCAGGCGGTCGGCGGCGGCTGGCCTGCGTCCATTGCGAGCGCTCCGGGGGGAGTGGAATGAGAATGCGATCGTTGTTCCTGGCCGCCGGCCTCCTGGGCCTGGCCGCCTGCCACAGCCCGGAGGCGCCGGCGCCCAAGGCCGACGCCCAGGCCCGCGCGGTCAATGTGGTGACGGTCGAGCCCCGGGTACTGGCGGGCACCCTGTCGGCGTCCGGACCGCTGATCCCGCGCGAGGAGGCCGCCGTCGCCCCCGAGGTGACGGGGTACCGCGTCTCCCGCGTGCTGGTGGAGGAGGGCGCCTATGTCCGCCGCGGCCAGACCCTGGCCCAGCTCGACCCGGCGCTGATCGAGGCCCAGATCGCCCAGCAGGCGGCCCAGGCGCAGCAGGCTCAGGTCCAGGCCGAGCGGGCCCAGGCCGAGGCCGCCCGCGTGGAGGGCCTCGACGCCCAGGGCGTGCTCTCCAGCGAAGACGTGCAGGGCCGGCAGTTCGCCGCCCGCGCCGCCCGCGCCACCGCCGCCGCCCAGCAGGCCGCGCTGCGCGACCTGCGGACCCGGGCGGCCAAGCTGTCTGTGACCGCGCCCGTGGCGGGCCTGGTGCTGGAGCGCACGGTGCGCCCGGGCGACCTGGCCGCCGGCGGGGCGACGCCCTGGTTCCGCATCGCCCGCGACGGGCAGATCGAGCTGGAGGCCCAGCTCGCCGAGGCCGACCTCGCCCGTGTCCGCCCCGGCCAGTCGGTCGAGGTGGAGCTGACCGGCGGCGCCCGCGTGCAGGGGACCATCCGCCTGGTGGAGCCGGCGATCGATCCTCAGACCCAGCTGGGCGCCGTGCGCGTCAGCCTGCCGCCGCACCCGCAGGTGCGGGCCGGCGGCTTCGCCCGCGCCAACTTCGCCAGCGGCGTCACCCCCGTGCTGGCGGTGCCGGAGTCGGCCATCCGCTACGACGCCGACGGCGCCTCGGTGATGGTGGTCGGCCCCGACAACCGCGTGCGGCAGGTGGCGGTGAAGACCGGCGCCCGCGGCGACGGCTATGTCGAGCTGGTCAGCGGTCCCGCCGCCGGTTCGCGCGTGCTGCAGCGCGCCGCCTCGCTGGTGCTGCCGGGCGACGTGGTCAAGCCCGTCCAGGCCGCTCCGCCCGCCGCCAAGGCGGCGCCCCAACCGGCGGCCAAGCGATGAACGACGTGCGCCAGCTGAAGATCTCGGCCTGGGCGATCCGCAATCCCCTGCCGGTCACGGTCCTGTTCATCGGGCTGCTGATCTGGGGCGTGTTCGCCTACCTGATGCTGCCCATCAAGAACTTCCCGAACGTGGAGTTCCCGGCGGTGTCGGTGACGGTGACCCAGCCGGGGGCCGCCCCCTCCGAGATGGAGAACCAGATCACCCGGCCGGTGGAGAACGCCGTCGCAAGCCTGCCGAACATCGAGGCGATCGCCTCGACCGTGTCGCAGGGCGTCTCCACGACGATGGTCCAGTTCGAGCTCGGCCATGACCTGCAGCAGGCGACCGAGGACGTCCGCTCGCGCGTGGAGCAGGCGCGGACCGAGATGCCCAGCGGCATCGAGCCGCCGCTGGTCCAGCGCATCGAGTTCGACGACCAGCCGATCATCACCTACGCGGTGCTCGCCGACGGGATGAGCACGGCCGAGCTCTCCTGGTTCATCGACAACACCCTGGCCCGCGAGCTGCAGAGCGTGCAGGGCGTCAGCCAGGTGCGCCGGGTGGGCGGCGTCGAGACTGAGATCAACGTGATCATGGACCCGGTGCGGATGGCCGCCCTCGGCGTCACCGCCGCCCAGGTCAACCAGGCCCTGTCGCAGGTCAGCGTCGACGCCTCGGGCGGACGGGCGCAGGTGGGCGGGCGCGAGCAGACCGTGCGGGTGCTCGGCGCGGCCGTCACCGTCGACCAGATCCGCGAGCTGACCCTGCCGGCCCCCGGCGGGCGGATCGTGCGGCTGTCCGACGTGGCCGAGGTGGGCAACGGCGAGTCCGAGCCCAGGAGCCTGGCCCGCCTCGACAACCGCCCGGTGGTCGGCTTCCAGATCACCAAGACCAAGGAGGCCAGCGACGTCAAAGTCGAAGACCGGGTCGAGGCCAAGCTGGAGGAGCTCGAGGAGACCTATCCGAACGTCCGCATGGAGAAGATCATCTCCTTCGTGGACGACACCCGGGTGGAGTTCTCCGCAACCGAGCACACCCTGATGGAGGGCATGCTGCTGGCGGCGCTGGTGGTGTGGCTCTTCTTGCGCGACTGGCGGGCCACCCTCATCACCGCGATCGCCATGCCGGTGTCGCTGATCCCGACCTTCGCGGTGATGCACCTGGTCGGCTTCTCGCTGAACGTCGTGACCCTGCTGGCGCTGACCCTGGTCATCGGCATCCTGGTGGACGACGCCATCGTCGAGATCGAGAACATCGAGAAACGCATCCACCGCGGCCTACGCCCCTATCAGGCTGCGATCGAGGGCGCGGACGCCATCGGCCTGGCGGTGGTGGCGACGACCTTCACCATCGTGGTGGTGTTCACCCCCGTCTCGTTCATGCCGGGCATTCCGGGGCAGTTCTTCAAGGAGTTCGGCCTGACCGTCTCGGTGGCGGTGCTGTTCTCGCTGGTGGTCGCGCGCCTGCTGACGCCGTTGCTGGCGGCCTACTTCCTGAAGCCCAAGCCGGCCTCCCCGCGCCGGGAGCTGCCGGGCTTCTATCGCAACCTGCTGGAATGGGCGCTGGACCACCGGGTCGTCGCCAGCCTGGCCGGCCTGCTGATCTTCGTCGCCTCGGTGGCGCTGGTGGCGATCATCCCCAAGGGCCTGCAGCCCGAGGGTAACCCGAACTTCTACAACCTCGACATCGAGGGGCCGCCGGGCGCGAGCCTTGCGGACATGGAACGGACCGTGCGCGTCCTGACCGACAAGCTGAAGGAGCGGCCGGAGACCGCCGCGGTCTTCGCCAGCGTCGGCGGCAGCTCGTTCAACCCGTTCGGCGGCGGCGGGGGCGGGGGCGTCAACACCGGCACGGTCACCGTCGTGCTGAAGCGCGAGCGCGACCTGAAGGTGCCGGAGATCCGCGGCCAGCTGCTGCCCCTGCAGCGGGCGGTCCCCGATGCGCGGGTCACCTACGCCGGACAGGGCTTCGGCGGCTCGACGGTGCAGATGATCCTGACCACCGAGACCGGCGAGGGCCTGGAGGAGGCCGCGCTGCAGCTGCAACGGGAGATGGCCACCCTGGACCTGGTCCGCGACCCGCGGCTGGACACGCCCCCCAGCGGCCCCGAGATCATCATCACACCCCGCGTCGAGGACGCGGCCCGGCTGGGCGTCAATGCCCAGGACATCGCCCAGGCGGCGCGTATCGCCACCGTCGGCGACATCGACGCCAACGTCGCCAAGCTGACCCAGGGGGAGCGGCGCATTCCCATCCGGGTGCGCCTGCCGCAGGACGCCCGCGCCGACCTGTCGGTGATCCGCAACCTGCGGGTCCCCACCGCCGGCGGCGGGACCACGACGCTGGACGCGGTCGCCGACATCGAGTTCCGCGCCGGTCCCGGGCAGATCGACCGCTTCGACCGCAAGCGCCAGATCACCGTCCAGGCCGACCTCGCCCCCGGCGTGCAGCTCGGCGAGGCCACCACGGCGGTGCGTCAGCTGCCGATCATGAAGAACCTCCCGCCCGGCGTCGCCCCGGCCTCGGCCGGCGACCAGGAGGCCATGGCCCAGCTGTTCGGCGGCTTCGTGATCGCGATCTTCTCGGGGATCGGGCTGGTCTACGCGGTGATGGTGCTGCTGTTCGGCAGCTTCTTCAAACCGATCACCATCATCTCGGCGCTGCCGCTGGCGGTGGGCGGGGCGTTCCTGGGCCTGCTGATCATGGGCCAGTCGCTGAACATGCCGGCGCTGATCGGGTTCCTGATGCTGATGGGGCTGGCGGCGAAGAACTCCATCCTGCTGGTCGAGTACGCCATCGAGCAGGAGCGGGCCGGCATGCCCCAGCGCGAGGCGCTGCTGGAGGCCTGTCGCGAGCGGGCCCGGCCGATCATCATGACCACCATGGCCATGGCCGCCGGCATGCTGCCCACGGCGCTGGCCATCGGCCAGGGCGCCGAGTTCCGCCAGCCCATGGCGGTGGCGGTGATCGGGGGCCTGATCACCTCGACCCTGCTGTCGCTGGTCATGGTGCCGGTCGTCTATGAGTTCATCGACGACTTCGAGGAATGGCTGCGGCCGAAGTTCGCCCGGCTGATCACGCCCCGCGACGCGCCGGAAGGGGAAGCGCCGCCGGCGCACTAGCTCGTCGTCCCGGACAGCCGCAAGGCCGATCCGGGTCCCCGGCGGCGCCGCGCACGGAGTCTTTGTCCCGGCTCTCGGCTGCGCTTCGGCCGGGATAACGGTGGTTTAGAGTTCGCCCTGAACCACCCTGGCGAACAGCTCCGGATCCACGTTGCCGCCGGAGAGGATCAGGCCGACGGTCTTGCCCCGGGCGTCGAGCTTGCCGGCGAGGAGGGCGGCCAGGCCCACGCAGCCGCCGGGCTCGACGACCAGCTTTAGCATCGCGAACGCCAGGCGCATCGCCTCGGCGACTTCGGCGTCGCTGACGGCCACGACGCCGGCCAGGCAGCGCTTGATGATGGGGAAGGTGAGTTCGCCGGGCGCCGGGCTCTCCAGGGCGTCGCACAGCGAGCGGACCTGCGGCTTGATCGTCACCCGCTCGCCGGCCGCCAGCGAGCGGCGGGTGTCATCGTAGGCCTCGGGCTCGACGCCGAAGATCTGCGTCTGTGGGGACAGGGTCTTGATGGCCACCGAGCAGCCGGAGATCAGCCCTCCGCCGCCGACGGGACAGACGACCAGGTCGAGCGCCTCGCGCATCGCCTCGGCCTGGCGCACCAGTTCCAGCCCGACGGTGCCTTGCCCTGCGATCACATGCTCGTCGTCGAAGGCCGGGACGATGGTCGAGCCGCGATCGGCGGCGACCTCGGCGGCGATAGCCTCGCGGCTCTCGGTCATCCGGTCGTAGAAGCGCACCTCGGCGCCGTAGCCCTTCGTCGCCTCCACCTTCACCTTCGGCGCGTCCGACGGCATGACGATCAGCGCCGGGATCCCAAGCAGGCGGGCGGCCAGCGCCACGCCCTGGGCATGGTTGCCGGAGGAGAAGGCGACGACGCCGCGCGCCCGCTCCTCCGTCGACAGCTGGACCATCCGGTTGTAGGCGCCGCGGAACTTGAAGGCCCCGACCCGCTGCATCGTCTCGGGCTTGATCAGCACCTTGGCGCCCAGCCGCTCGTCCAGGGCCGGGCTGTGGATCAAAGGCGTGTGCACCGCCTGGCCCTCCAGGCGGGCCGCCGCCGCGCCGATCTCGACAAACGACACGCTCATCGGGCGAACACCATCTCGTCGCGGGCGAAGGCTTTGAATTCCAGGGCGTTTCCGGAGGGGTCGAGGAAGAACAGGGTCGCCTGCTCGCCGGGCTGTCCCTGGAAGCGGATCTGCGGCGGAATGACGAACTGCACGCCCGCCCGCTCCAGCCGGTCGGCCAAGGCCCGCCAGTCCTTCATCGGCAGGATCACGCCGAAGTGGCGCACCGGCACGTCCTCGCCGTCGACGGCGTTGGTTGAGCGGTGGCCGGCCTCCTGCGGCGCCAGGTGGGCGACGATCTGGTGGCCGTAGAAGTCGAAGTCGATCCATTGGCCGCTGGAGCGGCCCTCGGGGCAGCTCAACAGGCCGCCGTAGAAGGCGCGGGCTTCGGCCAGATCGCGGACCGGAAAGGCGAGGTGGAAACGCGGACGGGGCATCGTCAAAGGTCTTAGCCGTCCGCAAGGGGGTTGACGAGGCGCCCCTGCGCGAGGAAAAGGGCGCCGCCGTGCGGGCGCGCCGCGCCCCGGCCACAACCGATCTCACGTCCCCCCGCCGAGCGCCTGTCGAAGGGCGGGGTCAGACCCGCCCGGCAGGCTGGGAGATCGTATCTATGGGTAATGTCACCGTCATCGGCGGCCAGTGGGGCGACGAAGGCAAGGGCAAGGTCATCGACTGGCTGGCCAACCGGGCCGAGGTCGTCGTCCGCTTCCAGGGCGGCAACAACGCCGGCCACACCATCGTCGTCGGCAACTCCACCTACAAGCTGAGCCTGCTGCCGTCGGGCCTCGTGCAGGGCAAGCTGTCGATCATCGGCAACGGCGTCGTGGTCGATCCCTGGTCGCTGCTGGACGAGATCGAGCGGGCCAAGGCGCAGGGGCTGGCGATCTCGCCCGAGCTGCTGGTGGTGGCCGACAACGCCACCATTGTGCTGCCGCTGCACCGCGACCTCGACGCCGCCCGCGAAGCGCGGGCCGGCGCCGCCAAGATCGGCACCACCGGCCGGGGCATCGGCCCGGCCTACGAGGACAAGGTCGGACGCCGGGCGATCCGCTTCGCCGACCTGGCCGACAAGGAGGCGCTGGAGGTCAAGATCGAGCGGCTGCTGGCCCACCACGGCGCGCTCCGGGCGGGCTTGGGCCTGCCGCCCGCCACGCCTGAGCAGCTGATGGCCCAGCTCAGCGAGATCGCCCCCAAGGTCCTGCCCTACGTCAAGCCGGCCTGGCGGATCCTCGGACAGGCGGTGAAGGACGGCAAGCGGGTGCTGTTCGAAGGCGCCCAGGCCACCCTGCTGGACGTCGACCACGGCACCTATCCGTACGTCACCTCGTCCAACACCGTCGCCGGCCAGGCGGCGGCCGGTTCCGGCGTCGGCCCCTCGGCCGGCGGCTTCGTGCTCGGGATCGTCAAGGCCTACACCACCCGGGTGGGCGAGGGCCCGTTCCCGACCGAGCTGCACGACGCGACCGGCGAGCTGATCGGCACCCGCGGCAACGAGTTCGGCACCGTCACCGGGCGCAAGCGCCGTTGCGGCTGGTTCGACGCGGTGCTGGTGCGCCAGTCGATCGCCGTCGGCGGCATCGAAGGCGTGGTGCTGACCAAGCTCGACATCCTCGACGGGTTCGACACCCTCAAGGTCTGCACCGGCTACCGGCTCAACGGCGAGGTCATCGACTACCTGCCGGCCGGCCTGAAGGAACAGGCCGCCTGCGAGCCGGTCTACGAGGAGCTGGAGGGCTGGAAGGGCGCGACCCACGGGGCCCGCTCGTGGAAGGACCTGCCCGCCCAGGCGGTCAAGTACGTCCGCCGGATCGAGGAGCTGGTGGGCGCCCCCGTCGTGCTGCTCTCCACCAGCCCGGACCGGGACGACACCATCGTCATGCGCGATCCGTTCCAGGACTGATGGCGACGGTCCAGATGCGGTCCGGCGCGGCGAGCATCGTCGGCGCCGGGCCGCGGCCCGTCGACCTGCGACGGCGGCCGGCGGAACACGGATCGTTTACCGTGTAAGTGCGAGTATGGGCTCGGTTATTCGAGGTTGTGGCCGATGCTCAGCGAGGGCGACAAAATCCTTCAGCGCGTCGCGCAGGCGTTGCAGAAGGTGCTCATCATCGACCCGCAGCCGGCGGGCGCCAGAATGCTCGCCGATGCGCTCCGCAACCTCTACGCCTGCGAGGTGTGGATCGCGCCCACGCGGCAGAAGGCGATCGAACTCCTTCAGTCGGTGATGCCGCAGGCTGTCTTCGTCGAGCTGAGCGGGCCCGGTCTCGACGGCGTCGAGCTGACGCGCCAGCTGCGCAGGTCCGAGTTCGCCTGCCGCAAGGTTCCGGTGATCGTCACCACGGCCACGGCGACGGCCCAGTCGATCATCGCTGCGCGGGACGCCGGCGCCCACGAGTTCCTCCGCAAGCCCTACACCAGCAAGGACCTGCTCCGCCGGCTCGAGGCCGTGGCGCTCAAGCCGCGTCCCTGGGTCGAGGCGGTGGCCTACGTCGGGCCCGACCGGCGCCGGTTCAATTCGGGCGAGTACGCCGGGCGCCGCAAGCGCAAGGCGGATGTGAGCGAGACGCCGGAGGCGGCCAAGCTCGCCCAGGCGTTCAAGATCCTGAAATCGGCGAGCCTCGCCATGTCGGGCGACCCGAACCAGGCGCTGCGCTCGATGCGCGTCCAGGCCGACGATCTCTACGAGGCGGCGGTGGCGTTGAAGGACGTTCGGCTGGCCCGCGCCGCCGGCGAGCTCCAGAAATACCTGCGGGCCGTTCAGACGATCACGGCCGAGAACGCGCAGGCGCTCTCGGCCGTCGTCGGCGAACTGCTCAAGCTGGCTCCGGGCGAGCCGGCTCCGCGCCAGGCGATGAAGGCGGCCTGAGCCGCCCCCTTACGCGTCGACCAGGTTCCGCTCTTCGGCGGCGGCGCGCATCGACTTCTGCAGCTTCTCGAAGGCGCGGACCTCGATCTGGCGAACCCGCTCGCGCGAGACGCCGTACTGCGAGGCGAGCTCCTCGAGCGTCGTCGGGTCGTCCTTCAGCCGGCGTTCGGTGAGGATGTGCCGCTCCCGGTCGGTGAGCTCGGCCATCGCCTCCTCGAGCAGGCCCATGCGCAGCGAGCGCTCCTCGGTCTCGGCCAGCACGCTCTCCTGGCTGGGCGTGACGTCGTCCTGCAGCCAGTCCTGCCACTCGCTTTCCGAGTCCGAGCGCAGCGGCGCGTTCAGCGAGGCGTCCGGGCCGGAGAGGCGCCGGTTCATGGAGATCACTTCCTCGTCGAGCACGCCGAGCTTGGTGGCGATCTGGCGGACCTGTTCGGGGCGAAGGTCGCCTTCCTCCAGGGCGCTGATCTCGCTCTTGGCCTTGCGCAGGTTGAAGAACAGCTTCTTCTGCGCCGCGGTGGTCCCCATCTTCACCAGGCTCCAGGACCTGAGGATGTATTCCTGGATCGAGGCCCGGATCCACCACATGGCGTAGGTCGCCAGGCGGAAGCCCTTGTCCGGGTCGAACTTCTTCACCGCCTGCATCAGGCCCACATTGCCCTCGGAGATCACTTCCCCGATCGGCAGGCCGTAGCCGCGGTAGCCCATGGCGATCTTGGCGACCAGCCGCAGGTGGCTAGTGACGAGCCGGTGGGCGGCCTCGGGGTCCTCATGCTCGCGCCATCGCTTGGCCAGCATGAACTCCTCGTCCTTCGCAAGCATGGGGAACTTGCGGATTTCGTTCAGATATCGGCTGAGGCCGCCTTCCGGCGACATCACCACTGGCAAGCTGGCAGCCATGGTCTATCCCCTCATGCTTCCGGACATCGCTAGCCGCTGGTGTCGCCGCGTGGACCGTCCGCCCCCCCAACCAGGGGGGAGGGTCCTTGGTTGCGGGTGACGTATGGCCGCACGCGATGGGGGAGGGCGGCGGCGGCGATATCCGACTTCTTCGCTCAGGTATTTACTACAGTCCGATGAGGGCGCCTTCAAGGCGAGCGTTTCTCAACGGGACCGCAGTAAAGCTTGCAGGGCGCTGCTCTCTCCCAGCGCTTGCGACCCGCAAGCAGACGACTATATGGTGGACCGATTAGGTTTTGCAACTGGTGAGCCATGAACGCCGCCAACCGATCG
Organism: Phenylobacterium terrae; assembly: GCF_042681205.1. Lineage (NCBI taxonomy): Bacteria > Pseudomonadati > Pseudomonadota > Alphaproteobacteria > Caulobacterales > Caulobacteraceae > Phenylobacterium > Phenylobacterium terrae. The sequence goes on along the minus strand of NZ_JBHUEY010000001.1, from coordinate 1,064,639 downwards.
GGCTGCCCGATCAATCTCACCCTCGAGGTGCTGGGCGACCGGTGGAGCCTGCTGGTGATCCGCGACATGATGTTCGGCGGCCGGCGGCGCTTCCGCGAGCTGCTCACCCGCTCGGAAGAGGGCATCGCGTCGAACATCCTGGCCGACCGGCTGAAGCGGCTGATGGACGCCGGGTTGCTGACCCGCGCCGATGATCCCAGCCACAAGCAGAAGGCCATCTACAGCCTGACCGAGGCGGCCATCCAGCTCGTCCCGGTGTTCGCCCAGATGGGCGCCTGGGGCCGCCGCCACCGGCCGGTCAGCGACGAGCTCAGCATCCGCGCCCAGCTGCTCGAGGAAGGCGGGCCCAAGCTCTGGGACCGGTTCATGGACGAGCTCCGCGCCGAACACCTGGGCGCGCCCGCCAACCCCGGGCCCACCGTGCGCGAGGAGCTGCAGGCGGCCTACGAGGAGGTCGCGGCTCGGGCCGGCTGACGCCTTCCCCTGAAGAGGAGGGAAAGCAGGGTCAGAGCGCCTCCAGCCCGCGCTCCAGCGTCGCCAGGTCGGCGGGAAGGGGGCTCTCGAAGGTGAGCCGCTCGCCGGTCACCGGGTGGACGAAGCCCAGCACCGCGGCGTGCAGGGCCTGGCGCGACAGGCCGGCGGCGGCGATGGCCTCGCGGATCGCGGCGGCCGGCTGGCCGGAGCCGTAGACCGGATCGCCCAGGCAGGGGGCGCCCTTGCTGGCCAGGTGGACGCGGATCTGGTGGGTGCGGCCGGTCTCCAGCCGGCAGGCGAGGCGCGCAGCCAGCGGCTTCTCGGCCGGCCCGAAGGCGCGCTCCACGACGTAGTGGGTGACGGCGGCCCGGCCGCCGCTCCGGACGATGGCCATCTTCTTGCGGTCGTGGGTCGAGCGGGCGATGGCGCCGTCGATGCGCCCGCGGGCCGGGTGCGGCGCGCCGCGGGTGAAGGCGATGTAGAGCCGCTCGATGTCGTGGGCGGCGAACAGCCTGGCGAGGCCCTGGTGGGCCGTGTCGGTCTTGGCGACCGCCAGCACCCCGGAGGTCTCCTTGTCGATCCGGTGCACGATCCCGGGGCGGGCCACGCCGCCGATCCCCGAAAGGCTGTCGCCGCAGTGGTGCAGCAGCGCGTTGACCAGGGTCCCGCTCTCGCTGCCGGGCGCGGGGTGCACGGCCATGCCGGCCGGCTTGTCGACGACGATGAGGTGCTTGTCCTCGAACAGCACCGCCAGCGGGATCGCCTCCGGCTGCGGGTCGGCCGGGACGGCGGCGGGGATCAGGATCCTGTAGGCGCCCGGTGCGGCCTTGCCGGAAGCGTTCCCGAGTGTCTGGCCGTCGCGGCTCACCCGGCCTTCGGCGATCAGCGCCTGGATGCGGGCGCGCGACAGCTCCGGCAGGCTGGCGGCCAGCGCCTTGTCGAGCCGCTCGCCGGCGTCCGCGGCCGTCAGCTCGACGACGCGCACGGCCGCATCGGCCGGCTCGACGTCGTCGTCCTCGATTTCGGGAGCTGGAGGCTCGATCAACCCTGCAGGTGTCCGCCGGCGCTGAGGCCCTTGGACATGCTGTTGGCCCAGCTGGACAGCAGGAACAGCTCGCCGACGCCGGCCTCGACCGCCTTCGGCCCGATGTCGCGGATCAGGTGGCGGCGGACGTCGTCGGGCAAGGTCTCGTCCGGCGCGGCCGGATCGGAGGCCAGAAGGTCGGCGCAGTGCTCGTCGTCGGCCTCCTTGTCGCCCGTCAGGTCGCCGATCCGCTCCATAATCACCGGGTAGGCCGACGGCGTGCGCGCCGCGTTCAGGGCCGCCGCCAGGATCAGGCCGTCGAGCTGGGCGGCCCGGTGCAGCGAGACGCCGTTGAAGATCAGGAACACCGGCGTCTGGCCGACGGTGTCGAACAGGATGGCGAACAGCTGGCCCTCGACCGGCAGCAGCCAGCCGTCGAACAGCAGGCCCGAGCCGCCCATCTTGAACGAGAGCAAGCCGTCCGGGCCTTTGCGGATCATGCCGTAGTCGTGGAAGAACCGGCCCGGCATGGCGATCGAGGGGCGGGTGGTGCGCCAGAATCCCTCGTAGGTCGCCGCGCGGCGCTCGGTGACCATCCGCACCAGGTCCAGCCCCGGCAGCGGCAGGCCGCCGGCGGCCGGCTGGGCGGCGGGCGCATAGGTGACGGTCGCGGGCGGCTCGATGCCGAAGACGTGGGCCAGGCCCGCCAGGTCGCGGTCCCAGTCGAGCATGGTGAAGCCGGCCTGCTTGCTGGCGATCAGCTTCGTCAGGTTCTCGAGGTTATGGGCCGACGGCGTCACCGCGCCCGAGCACCAGCGGCCGACCAGCGATTTGTCGACGCCCAGGTCGGCGGCCAGCCGGCCGCGGCTCATCGAAAGTGCCTTCAAAACAAGGTCGAGCTTCGCGGGAAAGGAATCCGGTGCGGTCATCCGACGTCCCGCCCCCAAATCTGAATCCGGATGCAACCGTTGCATGCAACCGTTGTAAAACTGCGCAAGCTCGCCTGCAACCCCCGTGCAACCGGTTGCGCCGCGATACGCACAGGTTGCTTGGCCCTCTGCAACGCTTGCGCACGTCGCCGAGCGTCGCTGCAACTGCACGTTCAGGGCGGCGCTCCATAAACCTCTCATTAACGAACAAGGTTCGTCGGGCTCAGGGGTGTCTCATGAAGACGCTGGTCCTTTCCATCGCTGTCGCGGGCGTCGCCGCGGCGATGGCTCTGACCGCCCCCGCCGATCCCGGTCGAGCCGTCGGAGGCGCTCCGGCGCCTTTGTTGAAGGTCGGGTTCGCTCGCTGAGTGAACGCGGCTCATTTTGGGATTGGGGAGAGGCAGATGGCGGATAAGTTCAAGACGGAGTTGGTCGCGTTGATGCCCCGGCTGCGGGGCTATGCCATGGCCCTGACCGGGTCGGCCGCGGAGGCCGACGACCTGGTGCAGGACGCCCTCGTCCGGGCCTGGCGCTTCCGCGACAGCTTCCAGGAGGGCAGCAACCTAAAGGCTTGGGTTTGCAAGATTTTGCGCAACACCTTCTACACCGCCGCGGTCGCCCGCCGGAACACGGTGCAGGACGTGGAAGGCAAGTTCGCCGCGCGGCTTTCCTGCGCGCCGGACCAGGAATGGCGGCTGCAGTATTCGGAACTCCTGGGCGCCCTCGAGGACCTGACCCAGGACGCCCGTGACGCGCTGCTGATGGTCGTCGCCGCGGGACTGTCCTACGAGGACGCGGCCGAGATCGCCGGCTGCCCGGTCGGCACCATGAAGAGCCGCGTGAACCGCGCCCGCGAGCAGCTGGCCGAGATGGTCGACATCGACCTGCCGAAGGCCCGCCGCCGGGCCGAGAAGAACGCCCGCGCCGGGACCGGCGTCCGCGGCGCGAGCCTGGTTCGCCCGCCGATCGCCGCGGCCCCGAACGTCGCCTGATCCGACTCCCCAATCTGAGCACTCCAGTCCGCCGGCGGCGCCCCAGGCCCGCCGGCGCCGCTTTTTCAGGCGTTGCGCAACCCCCCGCGCCGCTCATCTCCCAAAACCAGCCCTCGACACGCGACACGCGCCTGTCGTGAACTGCCCCTAAGGGCGAAGGCCGATCGGGGGAGGCTGGGGCATGACCATCCATCGCAGACAACTCCTGGCGCTGCTCGGCGTCTCGGCCGGCGCGCCCGCCGCCGCGCAGGCGCAAGGCCGCAGCGGACCTGTCGCATTCCGGCACGGCGTGGCCTCGGGCGATCCCCTGCAGGACAGGGTGGTGCTGTGGACGCGGATCACGCCGCTCCAGGGCGCTGGCGGGGCGATCGACTACCGGTGGCGCATCGACCCCGTGGACGGGGGACGCGGCCGCTCGGGCGCCGGCCGGACCGGCCCGGATCGGGACTACACCGTCAAGGTGGACGTGGCCGGCCTCCAGCCCGGACGCGAGTACCGCTACCGCTTCGAAGCGGCCGGCGCGGCCTCGCCGGAGGGCCGCACCCGGACCCTGCCCGACGGGCCGACCAGGGACGTGGTGCTGGCGGTCGCCTCGTGCTCGCTGTTCCCGAACGGCTACTTCAACGCCTACCAGGCCATCGCCGACGCGCCGCGCGTGGACGCGGTGCTGCACCTGGGCGACTACATCTACGAGTACGGCGGGCCCGGCAGCTACGGGATGGATTCGCCGGTGGCCGCGGAGCGCCTGCACGAGCCCAACCGGGAGATCATCTCGCTGGACGACTACCGGCGCCGCCACGCCCAGTACAAGTCCGACCCCCAGCTCCAGGCCGCCCACGCCCGCGCCCCCTGGATCGTCGTCTGGGACGACCACGAGAGCGCCAACGACAGCTACACCGCCGGCGCCGAGAACCACCAGGAGGGGGAGGGCGACTGGGCCAGCCGCAAGGCCGCGGCGCTGAAGGCCTACTTCGAATGGATGCCGATCCGCGAGCCGGCGAAGGGCCGCCCGCTGGATGCGGCCTGGCGCAGCTTCCGGTTCGGCGACGTGGCCAACCTGATCATGGTCGAGACCCGGCTCGCCGCCCGCGACGAACCGCTCAACTACCTGAAGGACCTGCCCGTCAGCGCCGGCGAGGCCGAAGTCGCCGCTTTCAAGACCAGGCTCGCCGACCCGCAGCGGCGGCTGATGAGCGAGGAGCAGCTCGACTGGATCGCCGCCGAGGCCGCCCGGCCCGGCCCGGTCTGGCAGGTGCTCGGCAACCAGGTGCTGATGGCCCGCATCCATCCGCCCGACATGATGGCCATGGTCGGCGAGGCGAAGATCGAGGAGCTGGGCAGGGCCGCGCCGGGCGTGAAGTCGCGGGCGCTGCGCATCTCCCGCCTCGCGCGCCTCGGCCTGCCCTACGGCCTGGACATGTGGGACGGCTATCCGGCCGCCCGCGAGACGCTGCTGCAGCGGCTGACGGCGGCGAAGGCCAACACCGTCGTCCTGACCGGCGATTCCCACGCCTTCTGGGCCAACGAAGTCCACACCGACGGCGGCCGCCGGGCCGCGGTGGAGTTCGGGACGACGTCCATCACCAGCCCCGGCGGCGGCGATGCGGTGAAGGAGGTCCCCGTCGCCCAGATGTTCGAGGCGGCGAACCAGGAGGTCCTGTTCACCGACCAGAGCGCCAAGGGCTTCACCCTGCTCACCCTCACCCGCGAGGCCGCCCTCGCCGAGTTCGTCGCTGTCTCGACCATCCACGACAAGGCGTTCGACACGAAGGTGGTGAAGCGCTACCGCGCCACGCCCGGGCCGGACGGCGTGTCGGGACTGACCGAGGCCTAGCGCCTTCTTCCCTCCCCTGAAGGGGAGGGAAAAAGTCAGGGCCGCTCGACGAGCTTGCCGTCCTCCACGACCCGGTAGAAGCAGGAGCGGAAGCCGACGTGGCAGGCGCCGCCGTCGCCCTGCGGCAGGCACTTCACCCAGACCGCGTCCTGGTCGCAGTCGATGCGGATCTCGACGACCTTCTGCACCTGGCCGCTGGTGTCGCCCTTGCGCCAGAGCTCGCCGCGCGAGCGGCTGAAGTAGTGCACGTCGCCGGTGTCCAGCGTGGCCTGCAGCGCCTCGGCGTTCATCCAGCCGACCATCAGCACCTCGCCGCTCTGGGCGTGCGTCGTCACCGCGCAGATCAGGCCGTTGGCGTCGAACTTCGGGGCGAGGATCTCGCCGCGCTCGAGGGCGTGCTTGTCGGGAGCGGTGGGGAAGGGGGGCATGGCGAGGGTCTATCTCACGGCCTGTGCCGATCGACCTCTCCCTCCGCGAGCGGAGGGAGAGGGTAGGGTGAGGGAGGACCGGCGGCGCCGTCGCGGCGGAGAGTCAGCAGGCCCCTCACCCTACCCTCTCCCCGCATGCGGGGAGAGGTCTCGCTAGCGCCGGTTCACGAAGTCCAGGAACCGCTGGCGCAGGGAGGCGTCGGTCTTGAAGACGCCGGTGAACTGGGTGGTGATGGTCGAGACGTGCCGGTGGTGGACGCCGCGGGTGGTCATGCACTGGTGGGCCGCGTCGATCAGCACGGCGACGCCGGCCGGGCGCAGGGAATCGGTGATCGCATCGGCGATCTGCTGGGTCATGGTCTCCTGGGTCTGCAGGCGGCGGGAGAAGATCTCCACCACCCGGGCGATCTTGGAGATGCCGACGACCCGGTTGGTCGGCATGTAGGCGACGAAAGCCTTGCCCAGGAACGGCGCCATGTGGTGCTCGCAGTGGCTCTCCACCTCGATCTCGCGCAGCATGACGATGTCGTCGTAGCCCTGCACGTCCTCGAAGGTGCGGGAGAGCTCCTTGGCCGGATCGGCGGCGTAGCCCTCGAACCACTCGGCGTAGGCGTCGACCACCCGCTTGGGCGTATCCAGCACGCCTTCGCGGCGGGGGTCGTCGCCGGCCCAGGCGATCAGCGTGCGGACGGCCTCCATGGCCTCCTCGCGGCTCGGGCGGCGGACAGGCTCCAGATCGTCGGCGACGCCGATCGATTTACGGTCGCGGCTCATGGCGTCCATGTACGGCAAGCTTCCCTGAGGGCTGAGTTGCGCCGGGACGAAGGCCCCGGAAATTACGCGTGCCACCCTCCTGCGGCGGTGCAGGATACTGAAGTGCAGGCCCCCGTGGCCTGACCGCCGGGCGCTCTGTATATGGGGCCAACCCGCATCCGGGCAACAGTCACGCCGCGTCAGCTGGAAATGACCCTCACCCTCTACGACACCATGGCGCGCGAGAAGCGCCCCTTCGTCCCGGCCGATCCTGCGCGGGTGACGATGTATGTCTGCGGGCCGACGGTCTACAACTACGCCCACATCGGCAACGCCCGGCCGGTGGTGGTCTTCGACCTGTTGTTCCGCGTCCTGCGCCATCTCTACGGCGAGGACGCCGTGCTCTACGCGGCCAACGTCACGGACGTGGACGACAAGATCAACCAGAAGGCCATCGAGGAGGGGGTGCCGATCGAGGTCATCACCGACCGCTACCTGGCCGCCTACAACGCCGACATGAGCGTGCTGGGGGCCCATCGGCCGACCTTCCAGCCCCGGGCCACCCAGACCATGGCGGCCATCGTCGACTTCATCGAACGGCTGGTGCGCAGCAACGCCGCCTACGCCGCCGAAGGACACGTCCTCTTCAACACCCAGGCCTTCACCGACTACGGCAAGCTGTCCGGCCGGCCGATGGACGAGATGATCGCCGGCGCCCGCGTGGACGTGGCGCCCTACAAGTCCCATCCCGCCGACTTCGTCCTGTGGAAGCCGTCCAAGCCCGGCGAGCCGGTGTGGGACAGCCCCTGGGGGCCTGGCCGGCCTGGCTGGCACATCGAATGCTCGGCGATGATCGAGCAGACGCTCGGCCTGCCCATCGACATCCACGGCGGCGGCATCGACCTGGTCTTCCCGCACCACGAGAACGAGCTGGCCCAGGGCATGTGCGGCAGCCACGCCCACGGCTACGCCAACTACTGGATGCACAACGGCTTCCTCAACTTCGGCGAAGAGAAGATGAGCAAGTCGCTGGGCAACGTGGTGCTGGTCCACGACCTGGTGACCAAGGTCCCCGGCGAGGCGATCCGCTGGGCGCTGCTCGTCGGCCACTACCGCCAGCCGATGGAGTGGAGCGGCGAACTGATCGAGCAGTCGAAGAAGTCGCTGGACCGGCTCTACGGCGCCCTGCGCCGGGCCGCCGATGTGACCCCGTCGACGGCCGAGCCTTCGCACGCCTTCCTGGCCGCCCTGCACGACGACCTCAACACGCCGCAGGCCTTCGCCGAGCTGTTCGCCCTGGCCTCCGAGCTGGAGACCGGCGATCCCGACCGCCGGGCCCGGGCCAAGGGCCAGCTGCTGGCCGCCGGCGCGCTCGCCGGCTTCCTGCAGGCCGACCCGGAGGCCTGGTTCCAGGGCGGCGCCGACCCGGCGCTCAAGGCCCGGGTGGAGGCGCTGATCGCCGCCCGCGCCGCCGCCCGCGCCGCCAAGGACTGGCCCGAAGCGGACCGCATCCGCGACGAGCTGGCCGCGCTGAATGTGGAGGTGATGGACGGCCCGGCAGGTGCGACCTGGCGGGTGCGCACCTAACTATGCGGGAAGACTGAAGGAGTTACGCCCGTCCCATGGCTCTCGCGCCCCCCGTCAGCACCTTGAGCGGCCGCAAGCAGGCCGCCGCCAAGATGAAGGCCACCGCCGGCCCCATCCCGGTGAAGGTCGAGCACCGCATAGGCGTGCAGGCGCCGCCCGAGGTGATCTGGGAGCTGATCTACGACCTGGCCGGCTGGTCCCGCTGGAACCCGCTCCACAAGGGCGCGGAAGGCGAGATCCGCATCGGCGGGCGGCTGCTCACCACCGAGATCCTGCCCGGCCTGCCCGAGCGGCCGGCGACCTTCCAGGTGATGGAATGGGTGCCGCTGGAGCAGCTGCACCTGCGCAACGCCGCCCTGGGCGGGTGGGTGAAGTCGATCCGCTACGTGGAGATCGAACAGCTCAGCGAGGCGGCCTGCATCGTCTCCACCGGCGAGATCTTCGCCCAGGGCATGCTGACCAGCCTGCACCTGAGGAAGCACCGCCGCCCCCTGCGACTCGGCTTCACCGCCCACGGCGAAGCCCTGAAAGCCGAAGCCGAAGCCCGCTGGCGCGAACGCCGCGGCGGCTAGGGCGGCGGCGCCTTCTCCCGACATTGGATCGGGGACCGCCAAGACCGCCAAGACCGCCAAGGACTCGAAGCGCGTGCGCGCGCGCGCCATCAAAGGACGCCGGGTTGTAAAGGTTCGCTTGGCTGCTCCGCAGCCTTGGCGGTCTTGGCGGTCTTGGCGGTCGACTGACCCGCGCACGGCGCAGGGTCTCGGGGCGCTGGAGGTCAGAGCACCAGGTAGGGGACGATCACGCTGGCGCCGCCGGCGAAGAGCACCCAGACGGCCACGCGCATCACCTCGCGCCGACGGTTCGGCGAGTTGGCGAGGGTCCGCCGCTTGGCGCGGGCGGACGGAGCGGAAGCGACGGGCGAGGGGGCCGGCACGGCGGTGGTCCTTGAGGTCTGATTCGCGCCCCAGCGGCGCGTCGGATGGCTCAGATATGGACCCGCCCGGGCGTCCACAATCGGCGTTTTCGCATACTGGCTCTGCAGGACTGCAAAGGTTCGCGGTGTTGCCCAAAAGCCGCGCTTATGTGGCGGTTGCGTGACGATCGCAGGTCAGGCCAGCGGCGTCGCCTGCAGCCGCGCGATCCACATCGCCGCCCGCTTCTTCAGCTCGTCGGCCCGCGCGAAGTCGGAGAGGTCGTCGGCCAGCCGGTCCAGCTGCTCGTAGCGGAACTCGGCCTCGCCGTGCTCGCGCCAGGCCGCCTGCAGCGTGGGCGTGCGGCAGCTGCCCAGCCGCAGGGTGAACCACAGCCCGTTCTGCTGGGTGTCGATGTGCCGGCTCTGCCCGACCCAGGCCTGGCCGGTGGCGTTGCAGATCACCGCGTAGACGCCGGCGACCGTCTTCTTCTCCTTGTAGGCGGCGACCAGCGCCTTGCGGTTGGGCCTGTCCATGGCGGGCTCCTATTTACCCGGATGGAAATAGCGCAACATATCACCCGGGTAAATAGCCGGCGGCGCGGCCGCGAGGGAACTTCACCCTGGCTCGACGTTTAGCGCCAAGGCGCCCGCGGCAGCGCGGAGGATGGGCCTCCGCGCGAAAGGCGCGCGCCGGAGGAAAGCGAACTTGCGCACCTTGATCCTTGGGGCGGCCGCGACGCTGGCGCTCGCCGGCGCCCTGTCGGCCTGCCAGCAGAACACCGCCGAGGAGCCGGCCCGGTCGGCCGAGGCGAGCGGCTCGGACGCCGACGTCACCATCAACCCGCCGGACAACGTCACCGTCGTCCAGCCCGACACGACGCCGGACGTGAAGATCGATCCGCCCGACGTGAACATCAATCCGCCGGACGTCGACGTCGACCCGCCCGGCGGGACCACCACCAAGGAGTCGACCACCGTCACCGTCCCCGGCGTCGGCTCCCACACCACCACGGTGGAGAAGCGGGACTAGCCCCCCGCCGCGCCTCCCGGCGGCCGCGAAGGCCCCGGGAGGCGCAGCATCGGCGCGGCGGGGGGCGGGCGCTGCGCGAGTCGGCTAGGCTGTGCGGCCTTCCCGCAGACCTCAGCCAGGCCCGCCCCATGATCATCGACTTCGAATGCGACACCCCCACCCGCGAGGCGGTGGAGGACACCGTCCGGCTGATCCAGCAGGGGCGCGGCTTCGACAAGGAAGGCTACGCCCAGATGATGGCCCCCGGCTGGGCCGCCCAGCTGGGCATGAGCCTGGAGGAGTTCAACGACGCCAAGGCCGCCCGCGGCCTCACCGCCCTGGCTTTGGAGCTGTGCGAGAAGGACATGGCCCGGGCCATGAGCCACCAGGACGTCATCGCCATGCTGGACGGCGCCGGCGTTTCCATGGCCTGCATCGGCAACGCGGGGCGCCGGGCCTCCAACGAGGACGTCGCCCGCTTCGCCGCCGAATACCCGGATCGCCTGATCCCCTGGTTCCGCATCTGGGGCGACGAGGGCGAGGCGGGCGCAGCGGCCCTGGAGCACGGCGTGCGCGAGCTCGGCTGCCGCGGCTTCGAGGTCTCCTGCTACCGCGAGAACCGGCGGATCAACGATCCGGCCTACTGGCCCTTCCTGGCCACGTGCGTGGAGCTCGACATCCCCGTGCGGATCACCGCCGGCATGCACCTGCTCTCCGACCGCGCCTACGACCTGGCACACCCCAGATACCTGGACGAGGTCGCCATCCGCTTTCCGGAGCTGCGCATCGTGGCGGCCCTGACCGGCTGGCCCTGGGTCGCCGAGACCTGCGCCATCGCCTCGCGCCACAAAAACATCTGGATCGACTTCGCCTGCCGCCGCGTGAAGCACATGCTCGCCCCCGGCGCCGGCTACGAAGCCCTGATCTACTACGGAGCCCGCAACCTCCAGGACAAGGTGATCTTCGGGTCGGGGTGGGGCACGCAGGCGGTGCCGCTGGCGCAGCTGGTGGCGGAGACGGCCGAGCTGCCGCTGAAGGAGAGCGTGCGGGCGAAGTGGATGGGCGGGAATGCGGCGAGGGTGTTGGGGGTGGGGTAGCAACATCCTCATAGGGGCGCTGCTGACTCATCCCTGACCTTCGGAAGGTCCGCTCGTCGGAGGGGTTCTGGAAAGTAAATCCAGTGCCGCTGGAGCTGACTCAGTTGAGACCCTCTCAAGCCCCGCTCCCGCGGCTAGCGGACCATGAGAGCTGACCCAACGAACCATGTTCAAGCTTTACGGGCCGAGCCCTTTTGAGTTGGGCGGGCGTGGACGAACCCGCCAGGAGCGTTGGCCCAGACCTCACCTGGTCGCTACCGGAGAGCGCCTCCTACGGCGGTAGGCCGCGACGTCGCTGGGCGGCGGCTTGCTTGCAAGCTGCGGGGCCATCTGAAACTCTGCTGTTGCGTAGGGGAGGGGGACAACCTGGCCGATCTTGCAAATCTCGACGGGCAAGGGCGCCGGGCGGTCGCTGAGGGCCTCTGGGACGCTTGGCGTGGGCAGGGTCGCTCCGCCGCGATGCTCATCGGCGTTTCCGGGGTCGGCAAGACCGACCGCGTCATCACGCCCCTGGTCGCTCGCGCAGGCGAGGCGAACATCGTCGCGGTCCAGATCGACGTTCCGGCCCAGCCGACGGATTTGGAGCGCGAACTTCTGGGGGACCTGGGCGCGGCCCTGCGGGACATAAGCGAGACGACACTGGCCGAGGTGGTGGGCTCCTCGCCAAATCTCGCCACAGGCCTGCGCGCCGTTTTTCGTCGTGGAGGGCTCGTCGTCATCGACGAGTTCCAGCGCCTTCTCCAGCCCCAATCGCCGGCGCCCATCGAGCCCTTCGCTGACCAGTTCGGCAAGCTCGCGCGGCGGCCCGCGGACGGAGGCGCCTTGTGGCTGGTCTCCAATCGGTCCGTCGACCCGCTGTGGAGCGAGCCATTCCACATCGCGCGTCTCGAACCCCCCGACGAGGTGAGCGATGCGGTCAGGATCGTTGTCGAGGCGATCGGTATGGGCGACGCCCGCGACCGTTTGCCCGAAGCCCGGCATGAGGAGGTGGCGCGGCGGTTCGGTCGGAATCCCCGCGCGTTGCGCCTGCTCGGCAATCTGTTGCGCGATCACGACCTGGACGAGCTGATAGGGCCTCCCCAAGTCGTTTCAGAGGGGCTCACGGACGAGGAGTTGGCCAACGACATAGAGCGCAGCCTGCTGACGCGGGCCCGCCAGGGCTTGTCCAATGCAGCAAGCGCGCTGTTGCGCGAACTCACCATCCTGCCAGAACCCGCGCCCCTGGGGTTGATCCAAGCGGTCGGCAGCCATCTCGGCCCCGTTACGCCCTTGCTAGCCGAGATTGCCGAGCGGTTCCTGCTCGAGCAGAGGCGCGCGCTGCGCCAGGTGCACCCCATTGTGCGCGAGGTGGAACTGCCCCGCTTCGCGGGACACGAACAGGCTTATCGCGCCGCCCATTTAACAGCGGGCCAATGGTACGCCGCCAGGCTCGCCCCGCCGGATTCATCCGCAGACGAAGCGGCGCTCGCGCGGAACCTTGCCGGCGCTCGCCACCATCTGCTAGCCGCCGCCGCGCCGGGTGATCTGAGGGCCGCGCTCGACACGATCCGCTCCTGGATCGACCGACGATTCCATTTCACGACAAGGCCACCGTCGAGCGCTCCGGAACGGGACGCGCAGATTTCGCTGCTGGAGTTGGTCCTGGAGGGGCCCGGCTCCCCGGCCGCCGAATTCTACTTGGCGAGACTCCTGCAAGTTCGTGGTGGTGCGGATGACCTAATCCGCGCGCGGGTTCACGCCGGACGCGCCACGGTGGGCGCAGACTTTTCCGATCCGTGGGTCCTGCGTCTTCAGCTTGCGTATGGACTGCAGGGCCCCCAAGCCGTCGTAGCCCTGGGACCGGAAGCCATCCAGGCGGTCAACCCCGCCAAGAGTCTGTACGCGGTCTATCAGGTCATGGCCGCCGCTCTGAATCATCTCGGCCGTGATGAGGAGGCGATCGAGCTTTGCCTGGAGGGTGCTGAACGCGCGCGGGGGAATGCAGCTCGACTTGTGGAAGGAGCGCTCGCCTGTGCGGCCGCGAGCGGGACCGATGCTGCGCTGAGGCGTGTGCAGGGCTGGGCCACAGCCCGAGGTGGGATGCAGCCTCAACTTGCCTTGGCCGACGTCCTTCTTATGGAGCGCGCTGGCCAATGGCGCGGCGGCGCCGAACGGGCGCAGATCGCACGGCGGGTCCATCAGAACTTCCTGCACCTGGCTTTGCATGAAGCCTTCTGCTGGCTGGCGGCCGAGGCGCCAGAGCAAGCGCAAGCCGCACTCGACGCGTTTCCGCGAGGCATCAGGTCGGTCGGTCGGGCTGGCTCCGTCTGGCTTGCCGCCCTGGTCGCGCTCCGGTGCGGTGACACCGCGCGCGCCCGAAGCCTCGCCGAGGTCTACCTTGAGGGGCCGGCACCCAGCTCGTCCGACAGGATCGAGAAGCGTCTCGTGTGGGAGTGGGACACGCGGGTCTCGACGCTAGGCGAGGCTAATCCGGCGCTGAGTTTCCCGATCCTGCCCCCGACGCTTTCCGGCCTCCCGGCTGCCGCCATCCGACCTCAGCATGGCCCGGTCGTGCTCCCGCAACATCGCAGCGCCGCGGCGGCGGTCAAGGCCATCAGCCGGACAAGGGTGCTCGCAGTCGCCACCGAGTGGGCGTCGGGCCAAGGCGGGCTCAGCACCTTCAACCGACAAGTTTGCCGTGCGCTGGCCGCGGCCGATGTGGATGTGACCTGCATTGCCATCGATCCAGGCGCGGCCGAGATCGAGCAGGCCCGCGACGCAGGCGTCACCCTCATTCCTGCCAAGCGGACACCGGGGGTCGAGCGACGGGAATGGCTGGCGCGGCGCCCTGACGAGCTGCATGCGGACTACGCACCCGACTTCATCATCGGCCACGGCCGCATCACCGGCCCCGCCGCACTGAGGTTGAACGACGTCTTCCCGGACGCCAAGCGCCTGCACTTCGTGCACATGGCGCCGGATGAGATCGAGTGGCACAAAGCGGATCGCGAGATCCCCGCAGGGATCTCAGCGGAGACGCGAACCCAAGACGAACTCAAGCTTGGGAAGAGCGCCCACCGAGTGATCGCTGTCGGCCCTCGGCTGTTCGAGCGCTATTCACGCGACCTGCACCCCCACGGCCCGCCGATCCGGTTCGATCCGGGTTTCGACGCGCAGGAGGAAGGTGCGTCCGGACCGCCGCCCGGCGCTCCCTGGAAGGTGCTGCTGATGGGGCGAATGGAGGACTATCCCCTCAAGGGCGTCGACCTTGCCGCGCGGGCGCTCGGGCAGGTGGTGGAAGGCCGGTACGGCAAAGGATTGCCCGAGATAGAGTTCTACGTGCGCGGGGCCAAGCCGCAGGAGGTGAACGACCTTCGCCAGAAGCTGATCGCCTGGGCAGTCTCGCCGCGCCTCTCTATCGTGGTTCGGGCCTACACCGCCGATGAAGCAAGCCTCTCGGACGAGCTTCGAACATCCAGCCTCGTGCTGATGCCATCGCGAGCCGAAGGCTTCGGCCTTGTGGGGCTGGAAGCCATCATCATGGGGACGCCGACGCTGGTCAGCAGCAGGAGCGGTCTTGCCCAGATGTTAAGTGACGAGCTCAAACCCGAGGAGGCTGCCCGCGTCATCGTCGAGACGACAGGGGGCGACGGTCCCGGCGATGACGATGATGTCGAAGAATGGAGGCGCGCGATCGATCGCGTCCTCAGCGATCGCGACGCCGCCTTTGGCAGGGCGGCTGCTCTCAAAGCCGACCTCGGCGCCCGCCGCACGTGGCAACGCTCCATCGAAGAGTTCCTGGCTGCGCTTAGGTAGGCGCTTGGCCCAGGTAGGCGGTGGGCGAGCGAATGCGCGGCAGCATCCATAGAGGCTTGAGTTCACGCGCCCATGGCACCCCACCCAAGTTGGCGCGCTGCACCGCAGAAGCCAGCGAGGGTTCATGCGCCGTCGACTTTGGAACTGAGACACCGTGAGGCGGCACGACGGGAGATCCGTCGGTGAGCTGGTGCATCTCTGATGTTGGCGTCCACAAAGCGGATGAAGGTCCGCTCTTAGGCCAAGTGCTAACGTCAGCTCCTGGCGCATGCCCGACACGTGCTCACCCCCCCCATTTGACATCCGCCTCCGCCGCCCCGACCTATCTCCCATGATCGACGACCTCTACTCGGCGAAGGTCCTCAAGCTCGCGGCGAACCTGCCGCGCGTCGGCCGCCTGCCTGCGCCGCACGCGAGCTCCGAGAAGGTGTCCAAGCTGTGCGGCAGCCGGGTGGTGGTGGACGTGACGGTCGACGGCGAGGTGGTCACGGGCTTTGCGCAGGACGTGAAGGCCTGCGCGTTGGGGCAGGCGTCGGCGGCGGTGCTGGGGGCGGCGGTGGTGGGGGCCTCGCTCTCGGAGATCGAGATGGCCCGGGATGCGTTCCGTGCTATGTTGAAAGAGGGCGCAGCTCCGCCCGAAGGACGTTTTGCGGATTTGGCCATGCTGGCGCCGGTGAAGGATTATCCCGCCCGTCATACCTCGACGCTGCTGGCGTTCGAGGCGGCGGCCGAGGCTGTCCGGCGCGCCGTGGAGCGAACTAGCCGCGCCGGCGCGGCTTGATCTGAGGCCCCTCGCGCGCTCTAAGCGCTCGACTATTCGCCAAGTCCGCGAGCCGGCATGACTCTCTACGAGACCTGCGTCACAGGCGCCCTTCGCGCCTACAAGCTGACGCTCTCGCCCCTGATCGGGCGCCAGTGCCGCTTTGCTCCGACCTGTTCGGAGTACGCCGCCGAGGCCCTGATCAGCCACGGCCCCTGGCGCGGATCCCATCTCGCCGCCCGGCGGCTGTGCCGATGCAACCCCTGGGGCGGTTCCGGCTACGACCCGCCGCCCCCGCCGCGCCCCAAGGCCGAGCGCCCGGCGCGGAAATGGACGTGTGAGACATGATCGAGCTGATTTTCCCCGACGGCTCCAAGCGCCAGTACGAATCCGGCGTCACGGGCCGCGACATCGCCGCCTCCATCTCCAAGTCGCTGGAGAAGAAGGCGATCCTCATCAAGCTGGACGGCGAGCTCTTGGACCTCGACCGGCCCCTGGAGAAGGGCGGCCGCTTCGAGATCCTGACGCGCGAGGCGCCTGAGGCCCTGGAGACGATCCGCCACGACGTCTCCCACATCATGGCCGAGGCGGTGCAGGAGCTGTTCCCCGGTACGCAGGTGACGATCGGCCCCTCCATCGAGGACGGCTTCTATTACGACTTCGCCCGCGACGAGCCGTTCAGCCTGGAGGACCTGGCCAGGATCGAGCAGCGGATGAAGGAGATCGTCGACCGCGACGAGCCCATCAAGCGCGAGGTCTGGAGCCGCGAGGAGGCCATCGAGCACTTCAAGTCGATCGGCGAGAAGTACAAGGCCGAGATCATCGAGGGCTTCCCCGAGGGCGAGACGATCACGGTCTACCGCCAGGGCCAGTGGAAGGACCTGTGCCGCGGGCCGCACCTGCCGTCCACGAAGCACGCCGGCAAGGCCTTCAAGCTGACGAAGCTGGCCGGGGCCTACTGGCGGGGCGACCACCGCAACGCCCAGCTGCAGCGCATCTACGGCACGGCCTGGGCCTCCGAGGCCGACCTCGAGGCCTACATCAAGCGGCTGGAGGAGGCCGAGAAGCGCGACCACCGCAAGCTCGGCCAGGCCATGGACCTCTTCCACATCCAGGAAGAGGGCAAGGGCATGATCTTCTGGCACCCGAAGGGCTGGACGCTCTACCGGACGCTGCAGAACTACATGCGCCGGCGCATGGAGGCCGAGGGCTACGAGGAGGTGAAGACGCCCCAGGTCCTCGACAAGACGTTCTGGGAGCAGTCCGGCCACTGGGCCAAGTTCCGCGAGAGCATGTTCGTCTGCGAGGAGGAGGACGGGTCGGTCTCGGCCGTGAAGCCGATGAACTGCCCGGGCCACGTGCAGGTGTTCAAGCACGGCCAGCGTTCGTACCGCGACCTGCCGATCCGGCTGTCGGAGTTCGAGGCCCTGCACCGCAACGAGTCCTCCGGCTCGCTGCACGGCCTGCTGCGCGTGCGCCAGATGTGCCAGGACGATGCGCACATCTTCTGCACGGACGAGCAGATCGAGGCGGAGTCGATCGCCTTCATCCGCCTCCTGAAGCAGGTCTACGAGGACCTGGACGTGGAGCTGCACGCGGTGAAGCTGGCGCTTCGCCCCGACCAGCGGTTCGGCACGGACGAGCAGTGGACGATCGCCGAGGACACGCTGGAGCGGGCGGCCAACGCGGCGGGCGTCGAGGTGGAGCGCATCGAGAACGAGGGCGCCTTCTACGGGCCCAAGCTGGAGTTCCACCTGAAGGACGCCATCGGCCGCACGTGGCAGTGCGGCACGCTGCAGCTCGACTACGTGCTGCCCGAGCGGCTGGACGCCTTCTACATCGGCGAGGATGGGGCCAAGCACCGGCCGGTGATGCTGCACCGGGCGATCTGCGGCTCGCTGGAACGCTTCCTGGGCGTGCTGATCGAGCACTATGCGGGCGCCTTCCCGCTGTGGCTGGCGCCGACGCAGGTGGTGGTCGCCACAATTACGTCAGACGCCGATGACTACGCTCGCGAAGCAGTACAGGCGTTCCGAAAGGCTGGGCTTCGCGTGGAGAGCGACCTCCGCAACGAAAAGATCAACTACAAGGTCCGCGAGCACAGCCTGGCGAAGACGCCGGTGATCGCTGTCGTCGGCCGCCGTGAGGCGGAAGAGGGCAAGGTTGCGCTGCGGCGCCTCGGGTCGGATCGTCAGGTAATCCTGTCTCTTGCCGAGGCCGTTAAGACTCTTGCCATAGAGGCGAGTCCGCCTGATCTTGCGATTCGCGCATTAGGCGAGGAGTCGTCTCGCCGCACCTCGGTCGCGGCCATGGAGGCTGGATGAACGGCATCGCCGCACCGATCGTCGCCGTAGAGCCCGCCCCTGAGTCGGTCTTCTGGTCGCCCCGCCGCCGCGTGTCGGTGGTGATGGTCGTCTACATGACCGGCGAGGCGCTCGAGCAGAGCGTGCAGTGCGTGCTCTCCGACCCGCTGGTGGACGAGTTCGTCATCGTCGACAACGGCTCGCCGGGACGCCAGGCGGCCAGGCTGCAGAGCCTGGCCGAGCGCGACCGGCGCGTGGTGCTGATCTCCGGCCACGGCAACGTCGGCTTTGCGCGCGGCGCCAACCTCGGCGCGCGCAAGGCCAGCGGCGACATCCTGGTGTTCCTCAACCCCGACGCCTTCCTGCAGCCGGGCTGCATCGCCAGCCTGGTGCGCGAGACCGAAAGCCGGCCCTCGCCCTGCATCGTCGGCGGCCGGGTGCTGAACGCCGACCGCACCGAACAGCGCGGCGCGCGGCGGGGCGACATCACCCCGATGACCGCCCTGCTCTCGCTCAGCCGCCTGGCCCGCAAGGTCCCCGGCTGGCGCCGCTACGAGGTGCACTGGGAGGACGAGGCCGCCCCCGAGACGGTGGCGCCGGTGCCGACCATCTCCGGCGCCTGCTTCTGCATGCGCCGCACCGACTTCGACAGCGTGGGCGGCTTCGACGAGGGCTACTTCCTGCACGTGGAGGACGTGGACCTGTGCTGGCGCGTGCGCCAGGCCGGCGGTCAGGTGCTGTTCCACCCCAAGGCCGAGGTCATCCACCTGGGCCACACCAGCCAGGCCAGCCCGGTGAAGGTCGAGTTCCACAAGGGCCTGGGCCTGGCCCGCTACTTCCGCAAGCGCAGCGTGCGGCCCGCCGAACGCGCGCTCGCCTGGGCGCTCTCGCCGCTCATCGTCTGCACGGCGGTGCTGCGGCCGGTCGTCTGGCGCCTGCGCGGCCGGGCGGCGTAGCCCCCTATCCGCTCATCCCAGCGGAGGACGGGACCCAGAATGGCGGGCGCAGACTTACGGCGTCCAATCCGAGAGCTCTTCCAGCGACTGAGATCCGGGCGGGATGAGCGCTGAGCATCCACGGCCCGCCTCTTCGCTTTCCATCTGGGTCCCGGCCTCCGCCGGGATGAGCGGAGCTGGAAGTGAAGATCGCCACCTTCAACATCAACAACGTCGTCAAGCGGCTGCCCAACCTGCTCGAGTGGCTGGCGGAGGCGCAGCCGGACGTCGCCTGCCTGCAGGAGCTGAAGGCGACGGACACGGCCTTCCCGGCTGCGGCGCTGGAGGCGGCCGGCTACGGCGCGGTCTGGCGGGGCGAGCGCAGCTGGAACGGCGTCGCCATCCTGGCGCGCGGCGCCGAGCCGGTGATGACGCGCAATGCGCTGCCCGGCGATCCCGACGACCGCCAGGCCCGCTACATCGAGGCGGCGGTGAAGGGGGTGCTGGTCGCCTCCATCTACCTGCCCAACGGCAATCCGCAGCCCGGGCCGAAGTTCGCCTATAAGCTGGCCTGGTTCGAGCGGCTGATCGCCCACGCCCAGGGGCTGCTGGAGAGCGGCCACCCGGTGGTGCTGGCCGGCGACTACAACGTCGTGCCGACCGACTTCGACATCTATCCGACCAAGAACTGGAAGGATAACGCCCTGCTGCAGCCGGAGCCCCGCGCGGCCTACCGGCGGCTGTTGGACCAGGGCTGGACCGACGCCCTGCGGGCGCTGCACCCGGGCGAGCCGATGTTCACCTTCTGGGACTACAAGCGGAACCGCTGGCCGCGCGACGCGGGCCTGCGCCTCGACCACCTGCTGGTCAGCCCCAGCCTCGCCCCGCGCCTGGCCGCCGCCGGCGTCGACCGGGGCGTCCGCGGCCGCGACAACGCCAGCGACCACGCCCCGGCCTGGATCGAGCTTGAGTAACGCCCCCTCCGTCTCGTCGCTCCGCGCCGAGCCACCTCCCCCGTCCTCTGCGGGACGGGGGAGGAGCTTGGGTCAGATCCTCCCCCGCAGCGCAGACTGCGGGGGAGGGGGACCGCCGAAGGCGGTGGAGGGGGCGCAGGCCTCAAGCGGTCGCCGGCGCCTTGACCGGGTCCTCGGCGAACTGGCGGGCGCCGTCGCAGATCTCGTACCAGGCCGGCTTGGCGCTGACCCACTCGTGGAAGCGGTTGCGCACGATCGGGTCGTCGTCGAGGCAGTGGGCGTTGAGCGGAAAGCCCGCGCCCTCGGTCGCGAACGGCTCGCCCAGCGCGGTGCCGCAGCGGCGGCAGAACTGTCGCGCTAGGGTGAAGGGCGGGTCGGGATAGAAGGTCTCCACCAGTTCGCGCCCGGCCACCCAGCGGAAGGTCTCGCGCTTGACGAACACCAGGTTGCTGGCCCCGGCCTTGCGGCAGCGCGAGCAGTGGCAGGTTCCCATCATGGTCGGCGGGGCGGCGAGCTCGAACCTCACCCCGCCGCAGCAGCAGCTTCCGCGGATCATCTGGTCTCTCCGTCCTCGTGGGGCGGGGAGTCTGGCGAGGGGCTGCTGACGGCGTTGTGTCAGCAGCGGCGCACGCTCAGGCGCTGTTGCGCACCAGCTGCAGCTGGCCGCGGCCGTGGTCGAGGACGGCGCGGAAGCGGCGCAGGGCGCCGACGCCCAGGAGGCCGCTGGGGAAGCCGGGCATCGGCTGGCGCTGGTAGATGTGGACCGGCACGTCGCGCAGGACCTCGCCGCCGAACGCCAGGGTGCTGACCGTCACCATCCGGCCGGAGGCGACGCCGCCGAGCACCATGCTGCGGGCCGGACGGACTTCCCGCCCGGAGAGCAGGCCCGCCTCTTCGGCCACGTCGTGAGCCAGCACCAGGGCCGAGGAGGCGCCGGTGTCGAGCACCGGCTCGAGCGGCGCGCCCTCGACGCGGACCTGGGCGAGCAGGGCCCGGCCCTTGCGGCGGGCGGGGACGGCGAAGGCGCCGGCCGGCGCCTCGTACGCCTCCGGCTGCACGAAGCGCACGCGCCGGCCCGGGAAGTCGATGTCGGCCACCACCTCGCTCAGCAGGTCCTGGCCGAGCACGAACGGGACCGACAGGCCTAGCCCGCCGGAGATCGGCCCCAGGTCCAGCACCGCCGCCCGCAGCGCCGGCACGGCCAGCCCGCCGACGGCCACGTCCAGGCTGACGCCGCGCCCGAGCTGCGGCTTGCCGCCCACCCCGTAGGCGATCATCGGGGCGGCGAAGGCGCCGGGCAGGCCGAGCTGGGCGGCGAAGGCGGCGTCGATCACCGAGTACTGCGCCCCGCTGTCCACCAGGGCCCGGACCGGCCGGCCGTTGACCGTGGCGTCCACCGTCACCGCGGGGCCCCGCCGGCCGGCGAAGTCGAGCCAGCCGCTGGAGCCTTCCCCGCGGGCGAACTGCGGCTCGGGCCGGCGCCAGAGGATCTGGTCGCGCAGCAGGAAGGCCGCCCCGCCCACGAGGGCGAGGGAGCCGAGCTGGCCTAGGATGGAGCGCCGGGTTCTCAAGCCTCTAGACTTGGACCTTGCGGCCGCCGGGCGCCAGGGGAGGGGGCCGTCAGTCGGCGATGTGGATCAGCATCTTGCCGATGTTCCGCCCCTCGAAGAGGCCGATCAGCCCCTCGGGCGCACGCTCGAAGCCCTCCAGCACCGTCTCCTGGTACTTGATGCGGCCGCTCTTCAGCCACTCGGTCATGTCGGCCTGGAAGGCGGCGTTCAGGTGCGGGAAGTCGGAGGCCACGAAGCCCTCCATCCGCAGCCGGCCGTAGATCATGCTGAACAGGTTCCGCACGCCCTCGCCGCCGCCGTTGTAGGTGGAGATCATCCCGCAGACCGGGATCCGGCCACGCACGTTCATCCGCGGCAGGGCCGCGTCCAGATGCGCGCCGCCGACGTTCTCGAAGTAGACGTCGATGCCGTTGGGGGTGGCCGCCTTCAGCGCCTCGGCGATGGGCTCGGCCTTGTAGTTGATCACCGCATCCAGCCCGACCTCGTCCTTCAGCCAGCGGACCTTGTCGTCCGAGCCGGTGGATCCGACCACATAGCAGCCCTTGATCTTGGCGATCTGGGCGGCGACCGAGCCCACCGCGCCGGCCGCGGTGGAGATGAACACCTGCTCGCCGTCCTTCAGCGCGCCGATCTCCAGGAGGCCGCCATAGGCCGTCAGGCCCGTACCGCCGAGGGCGTGCATGTAGACGGTGAGCGGCAGGTCCGGATCGCGCTTCAGCACCGAGACGCCGCGGCCGTCGGAGACGAACCGCTCGCGGAATCCCGCGCCGTGGCGGACGATGTCGCCCTCCTGGAACTTCGGATTGCGGGAGCGGACCACCCGGCCGATGCCGCCGCCCAGCAGGGGCTGGTCCAGCGGCTGGTCGGCGTCCAGCCGCGGGCGCATGTAGGGGTCCACGGACATGATCAGGGCCGCGACCTCGATCTCGCCCTCGCTGGGCTCGGCCACGTCGGCCTCCACCAGCGCGAAGTCTTCCAGCACCGGCATGCCCTTGGGGCGGCGCACGAGGTGGATCTGGCGGGTGGCGGTCATGGTCGGTCCCTCACTCACTGTGTCGTTCCGCCCAGGCGCGACTCAGGCGGCCGGCTCTGGTCCTAGCTGGCGGGAAAGCCGCCGGCGCGGCTGACGCTGGCGGTGGGCGGCTTGCCCAGCACGCCGGCCATCCATTGGGCGGTCTCGATGAGGGCCGCAAGGTCGTAGCCGGTTTCGAAGCCGGCCCGCTCCAGCATGTAGACCAGGTCCTCGGTGCCGATGTTGCCGGTGGCGTTCGGCGCAAACGGGCAGCCGCCGAGCCCGCCGCAGCTGGCGTCCAGCACGTCGACGCCGGCCTCGACGCTGGCGTAGGCGTTGGCCAGGCCCGTGTTGCGGGTGTCGTGGAAGTGCATGCGCAGGCGCGCGTCCGGCGCCGCCCTGCGCGCCGCCTCGACCCGGCGGCGGACCATCCAGGGATCGGCGACCCCGATGGTGTCGGCCAGCGCGATCTCCGGCACGCCCAGGGCGCCCGCCTCGCGCACCAGGGCTATGACCTGGTCCTCCGGCACCTCGCCGTCGAACGGGCAGCCGAAGGCGACGGAGAGGGTCATGGTGATCGGCGGGCCGCCCTCGGTCTTCCGCCGCGCCACGATGTCCGCGAGCGCCTGCATCTGCTCGGCCGTGGAGGCGCCTTGGTTGCGGATGCCGAAGCCGTCGGTGGCGCAGACCACCACATTGGCTTCGTCGCAGCCGGCCGCCACGCACCGGTCCCAGCCGCGCATGTTGAGCACCAGGCCGATGCGCGAGACCGCATTGCTGGGGGCCAGCTCGGCCATGATCTCCTCGGCGCCGGCCATCTGCGGCACCCGGCGCGGATTGACGAAAGAGACCGTCTCGATCCGCCGCGCGCCCGCGGCCTCGAGCCTGCGGATGAACTCCAGCTTCTGGGGCGTCTCCAGGACGGCGGACTCGTTCTGCAGCCCGTCCCTGGGCCCGACCTCGACGATCTCGATGCGCCGGCTCATGGGGCTCTAACCGGCGAGCGCGGGGCGTAGATGCGCAGGTCCATCTCGTCGCCGTTGGAATAGTCGAGGCCCTGGACGCGGCCGACCAGCGCGGCGCGGGCGCGCAGGATCTCGAGACCGGCCTGGAAGGCGGCCTCCTCGCGTCCCTCGACCACCGCCGGGCGGCCGGCGGCGATCGCCGCGGCGGCGTCGCCCGCATCGCCGAGGTCGGTGGGCGTGCCCAGGGCGAACACCAGGCTGGGCTCGGCGTAGCCGGCCACGGCGACGGGGGCCGGGGCGATGCCCTGGCGCGGCAGCAGCCGGCGCGCGGCGAGCGCTTCCTCGACCTCTCGCGACAGCCACAGCGGCTCGAGCCGGGGCAGGAAGGCGGCGGCCAGGGCCCCGTGCGCCAGGATCGCCAGCGCCCCGGCGGTGAGCAGCGCCCCGCGTACGGCCTTGCGGGCCAGCATGTAGGCCCCCGCGCCGCCGGCGGCGACGAACAGCCCGGCGGCCAGCGCCGCGGCGCCGACGTCGGACGGGTCGCCGTACTCGCTGGCCAGGTAGAAGATCAGTCCTGCGAACAGCGCGCCGGCCAGCAGGCTGACCACCACCCCGCCCCAGCGCCCGACCTTGCCCATCGGCGCCAGCAGGGCCGCCGTCGCCAGCCACGCCAGGCCCCCGAAGCCGGGCAGGGTGTAGTGGACCAGCTTGGTCGGGGCGATCTCGAAGGCCAGCCAGGTGGGGATCACCCAGGCCAGGGCGAAGCGCACCCCCGGCTCGTCGCGGTACTTCCACCCCGCGATCAGCGCCGCCGGCAGGAGCAGCGAGCCGGGGAAGAACAGGAAGGGCGTCAGCAGGGCGTGGTAGCCGGGCGGGCCCCAGTGGCGCTCGTGGCCGCCGACCAGCTTAGGGGCCAGGTCGCCGCCGATCGCGGTCAGCCAGAAGCCGCCGTCGGTGGCCACCGTCACCGCCGCCGACCAGGGCCCGACCACGGCCGCGAACAGGATGACGCCCCAGTCCCAGGCGAGGTTGCGGAACCAGGGCGCCTTGCGGTCCATGATCCACAGGGCCAGCATCGCCAGGCCGACGACCATCAGCCCCACCGGTCCCTTGATCAGCGCCGCCATCGAGACGCCGATCCAGAACATCAGCTTGGTGGGCCAGCCGACCGGTGCTCCCCCGTTGGCCGCCCCGTAGACCCGCGCCAGCGCGGCCATCGCCAGGGTGGTGAAGCCGCACAGCGCCGCGTCCGTCTTGGCGATGAAGGCTTCCGTCGAGAGCAGGATGGAGGCGCCCAGGATCGAGCCGGCGATCATCCCGCCGGGCCGACCGAAGAAGGCCGCCGCGCCCCAGGCGCAGGCCGCCGCCGCCAGCATCGCCCCCAGCAGCGAGGGGATGCGGTAGGCCCAGATCTCCCGCGCCGCCTCGTCGGAGAGCAGGGAGACGCTGGCCGCCTGCATCCAGTGGATGCCCACCGGCTTCTTGAACCTGGGCTCGTCCTGGAAGCGGATCACGACGTAATCGTCGGTCTCCAGCATCTGGGCGGTGGCCTGGGCGAAGCGCGATTCGTCGCGATCCAGGGGCGGGACGGTGAAGACGCCCGGGAGGCCGGCCAGGAAGGCGACCAGCGCCGCCACGGCCATGCCGCGCCATCCGCGGCTCAGCCGCTCCAGGTGTCCCTCCAGACTCATGTGCGGCTTGATAGCACGATCCTTCCGCGGGCCGACTTTTCCGCTATGGAGGGACGATGGCGAACGCCCCCGAAATCTCCGTCGTGGTCCCCGTCTTCGACGAGGAGGGCGCCGCCGCCGCGCTGGCGCGCGAGATCGCGGCCGCCTTTGCGGGCGCCGACTATGAGATGATCTTCGTCGACGACGCCAGCCGCGACGCCACCCGCAAGGTGCTCAGCAAGCTGAAGTCCGAGATCCCGCAGCTGCGCGTGCTGGCCCACCGGGCCAACTCCGGCCAGAGCCGGGCGATCCGCACCGGCGTGCTGGGCGCCCGGGGCGACATCGTCGTCACCCTGGACGGCGACGGCCAGAACGACCCGGCCGACGCGCCGCGGCTGGTGGCGGCGCTGAAGGCCGGCCCGCCGAGCCTGGCGATGGTCGGCGGCGAGCGGGTCAAGCGCCAGGACAGCCAGGCCAAGAAGGTCGCCTCCAAGGTCGGCAACGGCGTGCGCAAGGCGCTCCTGAAGGACCAGGCGAACGACACCGGCTGCGGCCTGAAGGCCTTCCGGCGGGAGGTGTTCCTGAGGCTTCCCTACTTCGACCACATCCACCGCTACCTGCCGGCGCTGATGCTGCGCGAGGGCTACGAGGTGGCCTTCCAGCCGGTGCACCACCGTCACCGCGAGACCGGCCGGTCGAAATACACCAACCTCGGGCGCCTGGTCGCCTCGCTGTCGGACCTGCTGGGCGTCGTGTGGCTGCGCTCGCGGGCGCGGCTGCCGGGCGCAATCGACGAGCTCTAGGTTTCGCGGCATCCTCGCCGGGCGAGGGGAGGGGTTCGATGATCGCTGCGCTGCCGCTGCTGGCCCTGCCGGTGCTGGTCTACAACCTGATCGCGCTGACGGGCGGGGCCGCGGGCCTGACCCTCACCCTGTTCTCGGTCCGCATGGCGTCCGGCGCCGACTGGCCGGTCACGACGGGCGACCTGCTGCTGGCGGCGAGCCTGGTGGTGCTGTTCGTCGAGCTCCTGAAGTCCACCAACAGCCGGCGGGCGGCCATCGTGAACCACGGCCTGTCCATGCTGCTGTTCGTGGTCTGCCTGGTGGAGCTGCTGCTGGCGCCGGCCTTCGCCACCTCGACCTTCTTCCTGATCACCCTGATGGTGCTGCTCGACGTCCTGGCCGGTTTCATCGTCACCATCCTGGCGGCGCGCCGCGACGTCGACTTCGGCGCCGGCGTCGGGCTCTAGGTGAAGGCGGTGAAGATCAGGGCGACGATGAAGACGTCGATCAGGCGGGTGGCGAGCGCGGTCATCGGGAGCCCCGGCGTTGGATTCACCCGCGGTTAAGCAAGACCGGCGCCAAGCCTGATGGCCCTCTTCTTCGACGCCGAATGGTTCGATGCGCGCCTGGCCGAGCGGGGGATCTCCCGCACCGTGCTGGCCGCCGCCGCCGGCATGGCCGAGGCGGACCTGATCTTGGCATTCAAGGACCAGCGCGAGCTCTCCGCGGCCGAGGTGCAGGCCTTCGCCGACGTGTTGGGCGTTCCCGCCGCCGAGGTGGCGAACCGCGCGGGCGTCTCCACCCCCGTCCCGGGCGGCGACCGGATCTCCGAGTTGGAGCGGCGCGTGGCGGCGCTGGAGGCCGAGGTGGCGCGGCTGAAGCGGGGTGACAGGTAGGGCCATGCCGGCCCAACCAGTCACCGATGGCCGCCGGTGACTGGTTGGCCGAAGGCCTACCTGTCACCCTCTGCTCAGATCTCTTTCTTGGTCAGCGCGCCCTTGGGCGTGCGGCGGTCGGCAGAACCGGACCATTTGGTGCGCACATAGGCAGTCTTGGCCGCCTTGAGCACGGGCTCGCCGCCGCGCAGGCCGCGGCGTTCGCCTTCGCCCATCAACTGGACGGCGACCGCGATCTCGGGCTTGGGGGCCGGCGCCGGGGCCTTGGCGATCGGGACCGGCAGGGTCTGGGCCGGCTCGGCCGCCTGGCCGCGCGCCACCAGGGCGCGCTTGGCCCGGCGGATTCGTTCGGCTCTGCGGATCGGGTCGATCGGCGTGGTCATGGCGGCCTCATCCTCACCCGGGCGCGTTAAGAAACGCTCGACCGCGCCCGCCGCCGCATCTTGGCCGCAGGTCCATGCGGCGGCTCAAGAGGCGGGCGGCCCAGCCTGGGCTAGCGCTTGGCCAGCTTCTCGATCTGGGCCTGCATCTCCTCGAGCCGCTTGCGCAGCTCGGCGACGGCGTCCTCCTGCGCAGGCGGGGCCGCCGCCGCCGGCGGAGCCGTCGGCGCCGCCTCGGGCGCCTTGGCGGCGGACGGGGCGTCTTCGGGCCGGGCCGGATAGGCGAAGGGGGTGAACATCTTCATCGCCCGGTCGAACATCTGCATGTTCTGGCGGATCTGCTCGTCGAACGGCCCGCCGCCCTGGCCCAGCTTGGCGAACTGGGCGCGCATCGCCTCCTGCTGCTGGGCGAAACTGGCCAGGCTCATCTCCAGATACGAGGGGAGGAAGGCCTGCATCGAGTTGCCGTAGAAGCCGATCAGCTGCCTGAGGAACTGGATCGGCAGCAGGTTCTCGCCGCGGCTCTCCTCCTCGAAGATGATTTGGGTCAGGACCGTGCGGGTGATGTCCTCGTTGGTCTTGGCGTCGTAGACGACGAAGTCCACGCCCCGCTTCACCATGTCGGAGAGGTGGTCGAGGGTGACGTACGAACTCGAGGCCGTGTTGTAGAGCCGGCGGTTCGCGTACTTCTTGATGACGACCCGTTCGTCGCCCTGGGGTTTGTTTCCGCTGGTGTCGGGCATTTGGCCCCCTTTTCGCGGGCGCCGCGGGCGCGGCTCCGCCTTCTTGCAACGCAGTATCGCTGTTGCGAGCAGAATGGCAATTCTCTTCAAGGTGTAAGCCCGCGGCCTTGCCCTCGGCGCTTCCAGGCCCCTAGATGGCTCTCGACCTTCCTCTCCCAAGGACAGTTCCCATGACCGACGTCGTCATCGTTTCCGCCGCCCGCACCCCGGTCGGCTCGTTCAACGGCGCGCTCGCCTCGCTGCCGGCCCACGAGCTCGGGAAGATCGCCATCAAGGCCGCGGTCGAACGGGCTGGGATCGAGGCGGCCGAGGTGAACGAGGTGGTGCTGGGCCAGGTCCTGCAGGCCGGCGCCGGCCAGGGCCCGGCCCGCCAGGCGGCGGTCAACGCCGGCATCCCGGTGGAGGCGCCCGCCTGGAGCCTCAACCAGCTCTGTGGTTCGGGCCTGCGGGCGGTCGCCCTCGCCGCCCAGCAGATCGCCGACGGCTCGGCCGGGATCGTCGTCGCGGGCGGCCAGGAGAGCATGAGCCAGTCGCCGCACGCGGCCCACCTGCGCTCGGGCCAGAAGATGGGCGACCTGTCGTTCGTCGACACCATGATCAAGGACGGCCTGTGGGACGCCTTCCACGGCTACCACATGGGCCAGACGGCGGAGAACATCGCCGCCCGCTGGCAGATCACCCGCGAAGACCAGGACCGCTTCGCCGTCGCCTCGCAGAACCGCGCCGAGGCGGCCCAGAAGGAGGGCCGGTTCAAGGACGAGATCGCGCCCGTCACCATCAAGGGCCGCAAGGGCGACACGACCGTCGAGAACGACGAATACATCCGCCACGGCGCGACGCTGGAGAGCGTGGCGGGCCTGCGTCCGGCCTTCACCAAGGACGGCACGGTGACCGCCGCCAACGCCTCGGGCATCAACGACGGCGCCGCGGCGCTGGTGCTGATGAGCGCGGCCGAGGCCCAGCGCCGCGGGCTGAAGCCGCTCGCCCGCATCGCGTCCTGGGCTCACGCCGGCGTGGAGCCGGAGATCATGGGCACCGGCCCCATCCCGGCCAGCCGCAAGGCGCTGGAGAAGGCCGGCTGGAACATCGCCGACGTCGACCGGATCGAGTCCAACGAAGCCTTCGCCGCCCAGTCGCTGTGCGTGGTGCGCGACCTGGGCCTGGACCCGGACAAGGTCAACGTCAACGGCGGCGCCATCGCCATCGGCCACCCTATCGGCGCCTCGGGCGCGCGGATCCTCACGACGCTGCTGTACGAGATGCGTCGCTCGAGCGTTCAGAAGGGACTGGCCACCCTCTGCGTCGGCGGAGGCATGGGCGTGGCGATGTGCGTCGAAGCGGTGTGACGCGCCGGGCTCAACCGGCGCGCTCCAGTTAGGGAAGAGGTGACCATGGCGAGGGTGGCGTTTGTCACGGGCGGGACCCGTGGCATCGGGTATGCGATCTGCCAGCGGCTGCAGAACGAGGGGATCCGGGTGGCGGCCGGCTACTCGGGCAACGACGAAGCCGCCCAGGCCTGCGCCCGGGACCTCAAGTGCATGGTCGTCAAGGGCAACGTCGGCAACTTCGAGGACTGCAAGCGGGCCGTCGAGTTGGTCGAGCAGGAGCTCGGGCCCGTCGACATCCTGGTCAACAACGCCGGCATCACCCGCGACGGGGTGTTCCACAAGATGACCCCCGAGCAGTGGAGCGACGTCATCCGCGTGAACATGGACAGCGTGTTCAACATGACCCGCCAGGTGATCGAGGGCATGCGCGACCGAGGCTGGGGCCGGATCATCAACATCTCCTCGATCAACGGCCAGAAGGGCCAGATCGGCCAGACCAACTATTCCGCCG
Organism: Phenylobacterium terrae; assembly: GCF_042681205.1. Lineage (NCBI taxonomy): Bacteria > Pseudomonadati > Pseudomonadota > Alphaproteobacteria > Caulobacterales > Caulobacteraceae > Phenylobacterium > Phenylobacterium terrae. Next base: position 1,034,974 of record NZ_JBHUEY010000001.1, on the reverse strand, counting down.
CCAAGGCCGGGATGATCGGCTTCACCAAGGCGCTGGCCCTGGAGAACGCCCGCAAGGGGGTGACGGTGAACTGCATCGCCCCCGGCTACATCGACACTGAGATGGTGCAGGCCGTTCCGGAGAACGTGCTGCAGTCCATCATCAGCCAGATTCCCGTCGGCCGGCTTGGCAAGGGCGAGGAAATCGCCGACATGGTGGCCTTCCTCGCCGGGGAGCACGCCGGGTATGTGACCGGCGCGACACTCTCCCTTAACGGCGGTCAGTACATGGTCGGGTGACGACTTAGGGTGTCCAAAAAGCGCCCTAGTCGCTCGGCAATGGGTAGAACGCCATGGCGAGCGGAGAGACTAGGGTCCTGAGACGGGGCGTCATAGGGTTGGCGTTCCTGACGGCCCTCAGCGGATTCGCCTGGGAGGCGAGTGCGCAACCGAGCTCGCTGCGCGAAAGGCTGCAGCCACGCGGGCCCGCCTTCCGCCGGGACGTCACCCCGCCCATCGGTCGGTATGTGACCGAGGACGGACGCGCGTTCGTCTTTGATCGGAGCACCTCGCGTCCGCTGCTGAAGTTCGAGAACAGCTACGAGGTCTGGGCGCTGCAGCCCCAGGCCGCGCCGCGCGGCGACATCATCTACAAGAACGACCTGGGCCAGCCGGTGCTGCGGGCGACGCGCCTGGGCGGCCTGACCCTGTTCAGCGCCACCCAACCGGGCGGCAGCGCCGCGGCCCTGTCCGGCAATGGGGATCCCCTGCGCCTGCCGACGCTCGGCCCGCAGGCTCTCCTCGAGAAGCTGGCCCAGGCCAGCGCCCGCGCGAGCCGCGCCGCCCGCCGGTTGATCCCCTTCGACGCCGACGCCGATCCGTCCTCCGCCGCGCTGGTGGCCGACGCGGCGATGATCACCGCCGAGGCGGTGGTCCGCATCTCGCGCCGCCCCGACGGCCGCGCGCGCCTGGCGCAGGTCAAGAAGGTGCAGCTGGTGCAGGGAAACCGCGCCGCCGCGACGCTCAACAGCGACGTCATGCGCATCACCGTCGCTCCCGGCCAGGGCCTCGCCGGCCGGCCGTCGTCCGACCGCATCGCCTATGCGGTGGGGGTGCGGTGAGTCCTTGCCTCCCCTTCATGGGGAGGCAAGAGGCTAGCCTTTGAAACCATCCTTCGCCGCGCGCACCGCCGCGAACGCCTCGTGATCCGGCCCCTGGACGCCCAGCGCCGGCGCCAGCAGGGGCGCGCGGAGGAACGGGTTGGTGGCCTTCTCCAGGCCGATGGTGGTGGGCACGGTCGGCTCCCCGCGCTCGCGGGCGGCGAAGATCTCGTCGGCGCGGGCCTTCAGCGCCGGCGCCTGGTCGACGGAGAGCGCGAAGCGGGCGTTGGAGGCGGTGTACTCGTGGGCGCAGTAGACGACCGTCTCGTCGGGCAGGGCGGCCAGCCGCTGCAGGCTGGTCCACATCTGCTCGGCGGTGCCTTCGAACAGCCGCCCGCAGCCCAGGGCGAACAGGGTGTCGCCGACGAAGGCGACTTTGTCGGCCTCGTCGAAGTAGGCGATGTGGCCGAGCGTATGGCCGCCGGAATCGATCACTCGGAAACGCGTGGCCCCGAGCTCGACGACGTCGCCGTCATTGACCTCGCGGTCGAGGGGAGCGATCCGCGTCACCTCCTTCGGGCCCACGATCTGACAGCCGGTGGCGGCCTGGATCTCGGCGTTGCCGCCGGCGTGGTCGGGGTGCCAGTGGGTGTTGAGGATCAGGGCCAGCTTCCAGCCGGTCTTCTCCAGCTCGGCGAGGATCGCCTTGGCGTCGGGTGTGTCGACGCAGGCGGCCAGGCCGCTCTCCCGGTCGCGGACCAGGAAGCCGTAGTTGTCCGAAAGGCATGGGAACTGGTGGACGTCTATGGCCATTGCGCTCGCTCCGCCCATCTGAGGACAAGTTGACGCCCGACGTTTTAGGTTGGGCCCCCGAGCCGAGTCGAGAACAGCCTGTCGAATGCGCCGCGACGTCCTGGAGCTCCGCGAGTTCTACGCCAGCCCCCTGGGCGAGGCGGCGCGCCAGATGGTCGGGCGAAAGGTGTCCGAAGCCTGGGGCGAGACGACCGGCCTCGACATCCTGGGCCTGGGCTACGCCACGCCCTTCGTCGGCTTCTTCCGGCCGGTGGCCCGGCGGGTGGTGGCCGCCATGCCCGCCCAGCAGGGGGTCGAGGTCTGGCCCGCGGGCGAGAAGAACCTCACCTGCCTGGCCGGCGAGGACAGCCTACCCTTCGCCAACGCCCTGTTCGACCGGATCCTGGCGGTGCACGCCCTGGAGGAGAGCCCCGATCCGCTGGCCCTGCTGCGCGAGGTCTGGCGGGTGCTGGCGCCCTCCGGCCGGGTGATCGTGGCCGTCGCGGCGCGCAACGGCCTGTGGGCAAACTCCGAGGCCACCCCGTTCGGACACGGCCGCCCCTACAGCCGCAGCCAGCTGGCCGAGCTGCTGCGCGAGGCCGAGCTGGAGCCGTCCGGCTGGACCCGGGCGCTCTACGTCCCGCCGGTCTCCTGGATGAGCCGCTGGGCGGAGGGGTTCGAGCAGGCCGGCTCGCGCGTCTGGCCCAAGTTCGCCGGCGTCGTCCTCACCGAGGCCGTCAAGCAGACCTTCGCGGTCAAGCCCAAGGGCGCCCGCGCCCGGGTGCGCATCGCCCCGCCGGTCCTGACGCCGGCGCCGGCCGGTCCGCGGGTGCTGGTGGAGCCCCGCGCCGGCGCCCCCCTTGGAGCGGGTGAAACTTCGCCCTAGCTTGCAGATTGATGTGTGCCCGCGCGATGCGGGCGAGACGGACGTATCGGAGACCTCCCGCATGAAGATGATCGTCGCGGTCATCAAGCCCAGCCGCCTCGACGCCGTGCTCGAGGCCGTCACCGAGGCCGGCGCCTCGGGCCTCACCGTCACCGAGGTCCGCGGCTACGGCCGGCAGCGGGGCAAGACCGAGGTCTACCGGGGCGCCGAGTACGAGGTGAAGCTGCTGCCGAAGGTGAAGCTGGAGATCGCCGTGCCCTCCGATATCGCCGACCGGGTGGTCGAGGCGGTCGCCAAGACCGCCAACACCGGCAAGATCGGCGATGGCAAGGTGTTCGTTCTGGACCTGGAGCAGGCCATGCGCATCCGCACCGGCGACAGGGACGCGGCCGCCATCGCTGGGTGAGGAGCGGCGCCTTGCGCTAGGCAAGGCGGCGATCGATCCGGGGGATCGATCGCAGCGACGAACGCCCGGAGCGCAAGCGTAGGGCCGGGCGCCTTTCCTCCCCTTCAGGGGAGGGTGGCCCGGAGCTCAGCGACGGGAAGGGGGGGAGTCCCGGCCAGGGCTTCGCAGTTCGACACTCCCCCACCCCGCGATGCCTCGCATCGTCGGCCCTCCCCTGAAGGGGAGGGAAGGAGATCACCCGAACAGATCCGCCTTGTCGGCCTTAGGCGCCGGCGCGTCCGCCCGCCGGCGGCTGAGCAGGAACAGCGCCTGTTCGGACCGCCAGTTCTCCACCGGCTTCCAGGGATCGATCGGCCGGGCGGGGCGCCCTTGCGCGAAGGCCGAGCAGGCGTCGACGCGCAGGTCGAGGTCCTCGCAAAGGTCGGTGAAGTCGCGCAGGGTGCACAGGTGGATGTTGGGGGTGGAGTACCAGGGCTCGGGCAGGGCGCCGGTCTCCGGCATCCGGCCGGTGGTCATCAGCGCCCAGCGCACCCGCCAGTGGCCGAAGTTCGGCACCGAGACGACGGCCCGCTCGGCGATGCGCAGCAGTTCGGCCAGCACGTGCTTGGGTTCGCGCATCTGCTGCAGGGTCTTCGACAGGATCGCGTAGTCGAAGGCCCTGGTGGGGAAGTGGTCGAGGTCGCGGTCGCCATCGCCCTGCACGACGGCCAGGCCCTTCTTCAGGCAGGCGGCGACGCCCTCCTGGCTGATCTCCAGCCCCTGGCCGTCGACCCCCTTCTCGCGGGCCAGGAGCTCCAGCAGCTCGCCCTCGCCGCAGCCCACGTCGAGCACGCGCGAGCCGGGCCGCACCAGCCGCAGGATCTCGCGGAAATCCTCGCGCAGGCCGTTCACGAAAGGCCCCGCGCCTCGGCCTGGGCGTTGAGGAAGCCGCGCAGAGTGGCGTCCAACTGCGGCTCGTCGAGGAAGAAGGCGTCGTGGCCCTTGTCGGTCTCGATCTCCACGAAGCTGGCCCGGCAGCCGGCGGCGTTCAGCGCGCGCACGACGTCGCGGCTCTCGGCCGTCGGGTAGAGCCAGTCGGAGGAGAAGGAGAGCACGCAGAACTTCACGTGCCGGGCCCGCTCGAAGGCCCGCGCGAGCTGGCCGTCGAAGCTGGCGGCCAGGTCGAAATAGTCCAAGGCGCGGGTGATGTAGAGGTAGGAGTTGGCGTCGAACCGGTCCACGAACGCGGCCCCCTGGTGGCGCAGGTAGCTCTCCACCTGGAAGTCGGCGTCGAAGCCCCAGGACAGCCCGTCCCGCTGCAGCTCGCGGCCGAACTTGCGCTGCAGCGCCGCCTCGGAGAGGTAGGTGATGTGCGCGGCCATGCGCGCGACCGCCAGCCCCTTCTCCGGCCGCACGCCGTGAGAGAGGTAGTCGCCGCCCCGCCAGTCGGGGTCGGCCATGATCGCCTGCCGGCCGACCTCGTGGAAGGCGATGTTCTGGGCCGAGTGGCGCGCCGCCGCGGCGATGCACACCGCCGAGAACAGCTTCTCCGGATAGTCCGAGGCCCAGCGCAGCACCTGCATGCCGCCCATGGAGCCGCCCACCGCCGCGAACAGGGTCTCGATGCCCAGCGCCTCGATCAGCATCGCCTGGGCGCGGACCATGTCGGCGATGGTGATCATCGGGAAGGTCAGCCCGTAGGGCTTGCCCGTCGCCGCGTCGATCGAGGAGGGACCGGTCGAGCCCATGCAGCCGCCGATGACGTTGGTGCAGATGATGAAGTAGCGGGCCGGGTCGAGCGGCAGGCCGGGCCCGATCACCCGGTCCCACCAGCCGGGCTTGCCGGTCACCGGGTGCACCGAGGCGGCGTGCTGGTCGCCGGTCAGCGCATGGCAGACCAGAACGGCGTTGGACTTGTCGGCGTTCAGCGCCCCATAGGTCTTGTAGGCGATCTCCAGCGAGGCCAGCACGCCGCCGCCGTCCAGGCGCAACGGCTTGTCGGCGGGAAAGCGCATCACGCCTCCGCCGGTCAGCAAGCCGCCGTTGACCGAGCCGGTATCGTCCATGGCCGCGTTGGAGCCTCGATCGTATGCGCAGTCAACCGCTTCGCGCGGGCGCGAGCTTTAGCTAAGACCTCGCCCATGAGGATGCGATGGACCGCCTGATTCTCTTTCGCCACGGGGACGCCGAGCGGCAATCGGCCAGCGGCGAGGACTTCGACCGGCGGCTGACGTCGACGGGACGGCGCGAGTCCCTGGAGACTGGCGAGAACCTGGCCCACCTGGGCTTTGCGCCGGACGTGACGCTGGTCTCCGGCGCCGCGCGCGCCCGCGAGACCTGGGCGTCGGCCCAGCCGGCCCTGCCGTGCCGCGAGGTGCGCTTCGACGACCGGCTCTACCTGGCCGAGGCCCCGGTGATCCGCGAGGCGGCCGAGACCGCTGGGGAGGCGGCCCGCACGGTGATGGTGGTCGGGCACAATCCCGGGCTCCAGGAACTGATCGTCGGCCTGCTGATCGAGGGGGCTTCGGCGCCCCAGCTGATCGCCCGGGCGAAGGCCGGCTTCCCGACCGGCGCGGCGGCCGTCTTCCTGATCGACGCCAACGGCCGCCCGGCCTTCGACGGCCTCCTGCTGCCGAGCGGCCGGAGCCGCTGATGCGGGTCTACAAGATTCTCGCCCGCGCCGAATGGGAGGCCGCCTGCGCGGCCGGCCGCTATGAGGGCTCGGCCGTCGACCTGAAGGACGGCTTCATCCATCTCTCCACCGCCGCCCAGGCGCCCGAGACCGCCCGCCGCCACTTCGCGGGGCAGGCGGGGCTGGTCGTCGTGGAACTGGAGACCGACGACCTCGGCCCCGCCCTGAAATGGGAGCCCTCCCGCGGCGGCGACCTTTTCCCCCACATCTACGGTCCGCTGGACCCGGCCAAGGCGCTCTCGGTCCGCGACGCCGCGCTGGGCGAGGACGGCGTCCCGAATCTGGGGCCGCTGACATGATCCACGACCTGGCGACCCGCGTGCTGCACCGCTACGAGCCGGAGCGGGCGCACGAGATGACCATCAAGGCGCTGAAGGCGGGGCTGGGGCCGAAGGCGGGGCCGAGATTCGATCCGGTGCTGGAGACGACGCTGGCCGGCATCCGCCTGCCCAACCCCATCGGCCTGGCCCCCGGGTTCGACAAGAACGCCGAGGTGTTCGGACCCATGCTGCGGGCCGGCTTCGGCTTCGTGGAGGCCGGGACGGTGACTCCGAAGGCCCAGGAGGGGAACCCCAGGCCTCGCCTGTTCCGGCTCGCCGAAGACCGGGCGGTGATCAACCGCATGGGCTTCAACAACGAGGGACTGGAGCCGTTCGCCGAGCGGCTGGCCCGGCGCGGACGCGGCGTCGTGGGGGCCAACATCGGGGCCAACAAGGACTCCGAGGACCGCATCGCCGACTATGTGGCGGGCCTCACCCGCCTGTGGGGCCTGTGCGACTACTTCACCATCAACATCTCCTCGCCCAACACCCCCGGGCTTCGGGCGCTGCAGACCAAGGACGCCCTCGAGGAGCTGCTGGGGCGGATCTCGGAGGCCAGGGCCCAGCTGCCGGCGCGCGGCCGGGTCCCGGTGTTCCTCAAGGTCGCGCCGGACCTCGACGACGCCGAAATCGAGGCGATCGTCGAGACCGCGGTGGCCGAGGAGCTTGCGGCCATCATCGTCTCCAACACCACCCTCTCGCGGCCGGCCCTGCGCTCGGCGCACGCGGGCGAGGCCGGCGGCCTGTCCGGCGCGCCGCTGTTCGAGCTCTCCACCCAGGTGCTGCGCCAGTTCCACGCCGCGGCGGAGGGACGGATCGCCCTCATCGGGGCCGGGGGCGTCGGATCGGGCGAGGCCGCCTACGCCAAGATCCGGGCCGGCGCCTCGGCCGTGCAGCTCTACTCCGCCCTCGTCTACCAGGGCCCGGGCCTGGTCGGGCGGATCGCCAGGGATCTGGCGGCCCGCCTGAAGGCGGACGGCTTCCTTTCCGTGGCCGAGGCTGTAGCGTCGGGATAGCCGTCGCCGATGGCGGCTCGCGCCAAGGCTGCGCCGCGTTGCCGCCAAAGCGTTAGTGCAGTAACGGGTTCGTCATGGCGGACGCCCCCTCGCCGAAGGAGCCGACCAGGCCGCACCGGCGCCGCTTCTATTGGCCAGGCGGCCTGTCCGCGCGCCTGCTGATCCTCACCGCGCTGTTCGTGGCGTTCGGCGGCCTGCTGGTCGTGCCGCCGGCGCTGGCCGCCTTCGAGGAGCAGTGGCTGCTGGAGCGCGTCCGGGCCGCCGAAATGGCGGCGCTCGCCGCCGACGTGGCGCGCGGACAGGTGACGGTGCAGCACCGCACCCAGCTGTTGCGCGCCGCCGGCATCGAGCGGGTGGCGACCCAGGACCCGGACGGGGTGCGCCGGCTGGTGCTGGGCGGCGGGCGGGCGCTGGAGAACCCCTACCTCGTGGACCTGCGCGAGCAAGCGGTCGGCTCGTGGCTGGCCGCGCCCTTCCAGACCCTGACCGCCCCGCAGGACGCCAGCGTGCGCGTGCTGGCCGAGCCGCGGCAGATGCAGGTGGATTTCATCGAGGTGGTGGCGCCGCACGCGGCCCTGAAGGCCGAGCTGCAGAACTACCTCGGCCGCCTGCTGTTGATCGTGCTGTTCGTGTCGGGCACGGCCGGCGTCTTCGTCTACTTCACGCTGAACTTCTTCCTCGTCCGCCCCATGCAGCGGATCACCCGGGCCATGGAGCGGTTCCGGGCCGATCCGGAGGATCCGGCCGCCCACGTGGAGCTGTCCGGGCGGCGGGACGAGATCGGCCGGGCCGAAGCCGAGCTCGATCGCATGCAGGCCGACCTGCGCGCGGCGCTGAACTCGCGCGCCCGGCTGGCCGCCCTCGGCGAGGCGGTGGCCAAGATCAACCACGACCTGCGCAACATGCTGACCAGCGCTCAGATCGCCTCCGAGCGGCTGGCGGCGCTGGACGACCCCAAGGTCAGCCAGGCGCTCCCCAGGCTCGAGCGGGCCCTCGACCGGGCCGTGAAGCTCGCCTCGGACGTGCTGACCTACGGGAAGACCGAGGAGCCGGCGCCGGACGCCCGGCCGCTGGCGCTGCTGCCGGCGCTGGAGACGGCGGCCGAGGACGCGCGGCTGTCGGATCAGGGGGTTCGGCTGGTCGCCGAAGTCGACCCGGCCGACCAGGTCCGCGCCGACCCGGACCAGCTGCACCGGATCCTCGTCAACCTGATGCGCAACGCCCGCGAGGCGATCGAGGCCCAGGAGGGCCGCAAGGGCCCCGGCCATGTCCGCGTCTCGCTCGCCGAGGCCGAGGGGATCAGCCGCGTCCGCCTGGCCGACAACGGCCCGGGGCTGTCGGAGCGGGCCCGGACGCGACTGTTCGAGCCGTTCGCCGGCTCCTCTCGCCCGGGCGGCGCGGGCCTGGGCCTGGCCATCGCCCGCGAGCTCGCCGAGAAGCACGGCGGCGCCCTCACCCTGGCCGAGACCGGCCCCGCCGGCACGACCTTCGAACTCCAGCTCCCCGGCGCGCCCGGCCGCCTGCGCCCCCGCCGCCGCGCGCCGGCCAAGGCCAAGGGAGAGTAACGGCGCGGCGGCCCTTTCCTCCCCTGCGAAGCGGGGGAGGGGGCGAGCCGCCGGCGCGGAGGTTGGGGAGAGTGCGGATTGGAGCGGCGGCCAGCGCCGCGCCTGTGGCTTGCCCTTTCCACCACCCGCTCTTCGCTGGCGCTCGGCGGGCGGTCCCCCTTTCCCATGAATGGGAAAGGAAGGGCTCTAGAACCCCTTCGCCACGCCCTCGCGGCGGGGATCGGCGCCGCCGATCAGGCCGGCCGGGGTCGCCTGGACGCCGTGCAGGCCCGAGCCCTCGGCCGCGCCGCCGCCGCGCAGGGTGACGCCCTTGGCGGCGAGGCCCTCGACGACCTCGGGCGAAAACTTGTCGACCTCTGCGCCGTAGGTCTCGCCCCGGGCGATCAGGTTCGGAAGGTCGATCGCCTGCTGCACCGGCAGCTCCCAGTCGAGCACGCCGACCAGGGTCTTGAGGTTGTAGGCCAGGATGGCCGGCCCGCCCGGCGAGCCGGCGGCCAGCACGAAGCGCCGGTCCTTGTCCAGCACGATGGCCGGGGCCATCGACGAGCGGGGCCGCTTGCCGGGGGCCACCGAATTCGCCGCCGGGGCGCCGTCGCGCGTGCGCGGCGAGAACGAGAAGTCGGTCAGCTGGTTATTCAGGAAGAAGCCGCCGACCATCCGCCCGGAGCCGAACACGCTCTCCACCGTCGTGGTCATGGAGACCGCGTTGCCGGCGGCGTCGACGACGACGAAGTGCGAGGTGCCGGCCGGCTCCAGCGTGGCGTCGGCGGCGAGGGCCGGCGCTCCCTTGGGCTGTCCGGGCGCGGGCGCCGGGCCGGCCCGCTCCCCGATCAGCGCCGCGCGCTCGGCCAGATAGTCCTTGGCCAGCAGCCCCTCGACCGGCACCTGCACGAAGGCCGGATCGCCGATGTAGCGGTCGCGGTCGGCGTACATCAGCCGGCTGGCCTGGCTCAGCAGGTACCAGGCCTCGGCGTCGGCCGGGCCGAAGTCGGCGATCTTCGTCCGCTCGAGGATGCCCAGGCCCTCCAGCACCGCCGGTCCGCCGGACGGGGCGTCCGGCGTGCAGACGATGAAGACGCGGTAGGGGCGGCAGAGCGCCGGCCCGGCCTTGGGCCGGTAGGCCTTGAGGTCCGCCAGGGTCATGGTCCCGGGGCGCGGGCCCTCGGCGACCTTGGCCACGATCGCCTCGGCGATGGCGCCCTCAAGCAGCGCCTTCGGCCCCTCGGCGGCGATCTTGCGGACGGTCTCGGCGTAGGCCGGGTTGCGCCAGGTCTCGCCGGCCTGGACCTTGGTTCCGTCGGGCTTGGTGAAATAGGTCCGGGCGTCGGGCGTGCCGGCCTGCGGCGCGGGCGAGGCGGCCGCCGCAGCCATGCGGCGGGGAACGGGGAAGCCCTGGTCGGCCAGCCGCTCGGCTTCGCCGAACAGATCCTTCCACGGCAGCTTGCCGTGACGGTCGTGGGCCATCGCCAGCATGGCGACCGCGCCGGGCACGCCGGTGGAGCGGCCGGAGAGGACCGCGTCCCGGAAGTTCAGCGGCTTGCCGGCCTCGTCGAGGAACATGTCGGGGCTGGCGCCGGCCGGGGCGACCTCGCGTCCGTCGAAGGCGGTCACCTGCCGGGTGCGGGCGTCGTAGTAGGTCATGAAGGCGCCGCCGCCGAGGCCCGAGCTCTGCGGCTCGACCAGCCCCAGCACCGCCTGCACGGCGATGGCCGCGTCCACCGCCGAGCCGCCGGCTTGCAGAACCTTCAGCCCCGCCTCCACCGCCATCGGGTTGGCGGCGGCGACCATGGCCCGCGGGCCCGGGGCGGCGGCCTCGGTCGGCGCGCCCGCCGGCTTGGGCGCGCCGGCGCAGGCGGCGAGCGTCAGGGCCAGGGCGGCGGCGAGCAGGCGGGGCAAGCGGATCAAGGACGAACTCCGGAGTGGGGACGGGGCGACAATAGCTGTGCAGGCGTGGACAACAATCGCCGCCCCGTGCGAGGCAGGCCATCCATGACCGGCGCCCCTGGACGACGCAACCTGATCACCGATGTGCCCGGTTTGGCGGTGGGCCAGGCCGAGGACGCCGCCGCGCGCACCGGCGTCACCGTCATCCTGCCCGGCGATCGGGCGGTGGCCGGCTGCGACGTGCGCGGCGGCGGGCCCGGCACCCGCGAGACCGACGCCCTGGCGCCGGAGAACCTGGTGGAGGCGGTGGACGCCATCGTCCTGGCCGGCGGCTCGGTCTACGGCCTGGCCGCCGCCGACGGGGTGGTCGCCTGGCTGGGCGCGCAGGGCCGCGGCTTCGGCCTCGTGCGTCGGGACGGCGTGCCGCTGTCGCCGGTCGTGCCGGCCGCCATCCTCTACGACCTGGCCAACGGCGGCGACAAAGCCTGGGGCGAGGAACCGCCCTATCGCCGGCTCGGCCGCGAGGCCGCCGCAGGGGCCGGCGAGGCGTTCGCCCTGGGGACCGCCGGGGCCGGGGCCGGCGCAATGGCCGGGGCGCTCAAGGGCGGCACGGGCTCGGCGTCCTGGATCCTGGACGACGGCGTGGCGGTGGGCGCGCTGGCCTGCGTCAACAGCCACGGCTCGGTGCTGGCGCCGGGCGGGCGGACCTTCTGGGCCGCGCCGTTCGAGGTAGGCGCCGAGTTCGGCGGCCTGGGACCGGCGGGGCTGTCGGCCGCGCCGGGGGACTGGGGCCCGTCCAAGGGTTCGGCCGTCCCGCGCCAGAACACCACCATCGCCTGCGTGGCCACCGACGCGTCGCTGACGCCCGCGCAGGCCAAGAGGATGGCGATGATGGCCCAGGCCGGGCTCGCCCGCGCCATCCGCCCGGCCTTCGCGCCGTTCGACGGGGACGTGGTCTTCGCCCTCTCGACCGGCGGTCGGCCGCTGACCGGCGGGGAGGCCCAGCTCGCCCGCATCGGTTCGATCGCCGCCGACTGCCTGGCGCGGGCCGTGGCGCGGGGCGTCTACGAGGCCGCCGCCTGGCCGGGGGCGGCGGCGTGGCGCGATCTGCCGGCCTGACGCGAGGGCGACGGTTCCCTTCCGGAAACTATGACAAAACAGTAACTTCCTCGCCGCCTAGCGGCGTTCGGCCACCCCTGCTAGGTTCCCCGGCAAGCTGATTTGGAGAACCTGTTCTATGGCTTGGGGGCGTAAGGCGCTGCTGGTGACGGCGGCGGCGGCATTGGCGGGCACGGCGACGGCCCAGCCGGCGAACCGGGGCGGCCCGGTGGCGACCTATTGGATGAGCGCGGCGACCGCGACCGGCTTCGGCGCCGGCATGCAGCCCGGCGCGCGGCCCTCGATGGGCCAGATCATGGGGATGATGAACGGCGGCGGCGGCAATGTCGCCAAGACCCTGACCCTGCAGCTTGGCTCCTCGCGCCGCCCGACCGGCGAGCCGCAGGCCGACCACCTGCCCCCGTCCAGCCTCGGCGCGGGCCAGATGCTGCCGCTGGTGACGCCGCGCAGGACGCCGCCGGGGCCCGAGACCCCCTACATTCCGCACGAGTACCAGAAGCCCAAGGGCCGGATGCTGATCTTCTGGGGCTGCGGCGAGCGCGCCCGGCCCGGCCAGCCGCTGGTGCTCGACTTCGCGCAGATGGCCGAGGGCAAGCTGCCGCCCGGCATGCAGAACCTGTCGCAGGTCTTCGCCTCGAGCCAGAACCCGCCGTCCCTGGACCGGAACACCACCTACGGCGAGTGGCCCAACGAGCGCACGCGGATCAACGTGCCGGCCAACGGCTCGCTGGTCGGCGAGCATGTGGTGCGCGGCAACTACAGCCCGGAGATCAAGTTCGCCCTGGCCCAGAACCAGGACTTCATGGGCCCCTTCAACCTGACCACCAACCGCAAGAACCCGTCGGGCTCGGGCCAGCTCGGCTGGCAGCCGGTGCAGGGGGCCAAGGCCTACCACGCCATCATGATGGGCGGCGGCGAGAACGACACCGTGGTGATGTGGAGCTCCAGCGAGGTCCAGGCCATGGCGATGATGCCGGACTACCTGTCCGACGGCGAGATCAGCAGGCTGGTCGCCCAGAAGGCGCTGATGGCCCCGACGACGACCAGCTGCGCCATCCCCAAGGAGGCCATCGACGCCAGCCCCAGCGGGGTGGTGCAGATGGCGGCCTACGGCGGCGAGGCCAACTTCTCCTACCCGCCGCGGCCGGCCAAGCCGCCCCCCGGCTGGGCGCCGGAGTGGGTCGCCAAGGTGCGCTACAAGTCCACCACCGGGGGGATCTTCGGCATGGACATGGCCGACATGGGCGGCGGCGACGATGACGCCCGTCCCCGTCCCGGCGCCCGCCCGCGCCCCGGCCAGCCCTCCCAGGGCGAGCGGCCGCAACCGGCCCCGCGCCGGCCCGGCCTCGGCGACGTGATCCGCGGCGGCCTCGGCCTGCCCGGCCTCTAGGAAAGACCGACGGGGCGTCGGCGCGACATTTCCCGCCGACGCCCCGCTTGATCTTCGCGCGGACCGCCACTAGGTTCCGCGCCTCGCCGCAAGGCGGTGCGCGCCCGTAGCTCAGCTGGATAGAGCATCAGACTACGAATCTGAGGGTCGGACGTTCGAATCGTTCCGGGCGCGCCATTCTTCTTCCCCCACGAAGGCGATCTCTGCGGCTCCGGCCGTCCGCCGCCGCGTGCCTGGCCCGCGAGCCTCGTGGCGGCGATCCCGGCGACGGGTGAGACGCGCGGGGGACCTCTCGCGGGCCGAACGCGGTCTCGCCGCCTGTTCCGCCTGCCCCGGCCCGTTCACCATCCCCGCCAACCCATCGGCCACCAAGCTCGCCAACCCGCGGTTGACGGGGCGGGGGCAGACTGCCGCGCATGGAAGAGCTGTTCGGTCTTACCCGGACTCTTTGGCGGCTGGGCGATGCGGTCAGCCACCTGCTGCTGGTCGCCGCTGCGGTCGCGGCGGGGGCGGGGCTGGTGATCAGTCCGCACCTGCGCGGGGTCGCCTTCGCCACCGCGGCAGGACTGGCGGCGCTGCACCTGCTGCATTGAGGCCGCGCCCCGGCGCCTGAGCGCCCGACGCCTACCAAGCGCCACTGTGGCGCCGATATCGCATGCCTCCCGCTGAACATCAGGGCCCCGTCCCAGAATGAAACTCGCGCACCGCGCGAGGGTTTGGGGGGCCGTTCAGGTGCAGGGAGTTGTGGGGCGATGGCCTTCTATTCGTTCGATTCGATCACCGCAGCGCAGGCGCTGGCGTACAGCGCCGCCGCCGACCAGCTGCATTTCGGTCCCGGCCAGCGGGCGAACCAGGTGTGGGTCGGCTTCCTGCCGGCCGCCGACGGCGAGCCGGAGCGGGTGACGCTGACCTGGGGCGGCCGCACCGTCACCTTCGGCGCCAGCCTCTACGGCGAGAGCGACTTCGTGTTCGCCGACGGCTCGCGCCTGTTCGTCGGCACGCCGAACGCCGACCTGGAGTCGGCCGAGCTCGACACCGGCGATGCGCTGTTCGGCGGCCTGGGGACCGACACCCTCGAAGGCGGCCGCGGCGACGACCTGATCCACGGCAACATCGGCGACGACGTGATCGACGGCGGCCTGGGCAACAACACCCTCGTGGGCGGCCAGGGCGCCGACATCATCGAGGGCGGCGACAACGCCGACTACATCCTCGGCAACCTCGGCAACGACCAGCTGGAGGGCGACGACGGCGACGACACCATGCTGGGCGGCCAGGGGAACGACTTCATCGACGGCCAGAGCGGCGCCGACCTGATCTTCGGCGACATGGGCGACGACCAGATCTTCGGCGGCGACGGCGACGACTCCATCCAGGGCGGCGACGGCGCCGACTCGATCGCCGCCGGCCAGGGCGGCGACTTCCTGCACGGCAACACCGGCGACGACTATCTCGACGGGGCGTCGGGGAACGACACCCTGCTCGGCGGTCAGCAGAACGACCGGGCGTTCGGCGGTTCGGGGGCGGACCTGCTCCAGGGCAACCTGGGCGACGACACCCTCGAGGGCGGCCTCGACAACGACACGCTGTCCGGCGGCCAGAACAACGACGACCTGTTCGGCAACAGCGGCGACGACCTGGTGTTCGGCGGCCTCGGCTCGGACGAGCTCCGCGGCGGCTCGGGCGCCGACACCCTGTGGGGCGAGGGCGACGCCGACCGTCTGGACGGCGACTCCGGCGCCGACGTGCTGATCGGCGGCGACGGGGTGGACAACCTGACCGGCGGGACCAACGCCGACACCCTGACCGGCGGGGCCGGCGCGGACCGATTCATCTTCGAGGCCGGCGCCTCGAGCGTGGACGAGGTGGACGTGATCACCGACTTCGCCGGCGACGCCTTCTGGGTCGGCATCCAGGGCACGGCGGCCAACTACCTGGAGACGTCGGCGGCGAGCTTCGCCGAGGCGACCACCGCGGCGCAGGGCCAGATCGGCTCCAACGCCAAGGACATCGTCGCCGTGCAGGTGGGAGCGGACGTCTACCTCTACGTGGACTCCGGGACCAACGCGCTGGGCGCCGTCATACGGTTGCAGAACGTCAACCTCAGCGGGCTGAGCGAAGCCAACTTCCTGCTGAACTAGGCGGCTGGCAGGGGCCGCCGCGCCGGCGGCCCGCCCTCAGCGCCGGGAGGGGCGGAGCAACCGCTCCTTCCACTCGTCCTCGCGGATCATGATGTAGCGGGGCTCGGCCAGCCGCCGGACATAGTCCCCGGCCGCTTCCAGGGCCTGGCGCTGGCTGTCGTATTGGCCGATCTCGAAGGCGCGTTCGTCGAGCAGGACCCAGCGCGCGCCGACCGGAAACAGAGTCATGTCCGACATGGGCGACCTCGTCCGGGACACTCTGCCGCGCAAAGGGTTAAGGGGCCGTTAGCCTTTCCTTAAGGCCAAGCTGCTTCGCCCCCGGCGGTTCGCGCGTTGCGGCGGGGCATGGACTTCATCTCCCAGACCGTACAGCTCGGATCCGGCCGCTCCCTCCATCTGCTCAGGAGCGACGGGGAGCCGGCCGCCGCGCCGGCCGCGCTGCTGATCCACGGGGCGCTGGCCACCGCCCACGACTGGCTGAGCGGCCCGGCGGACGTGCTGGCGCAGGGCGGCCCGGTGGCCGTCGTCGATCGCCCGGGGCACGGGTCGAGCCGCCGCCCGCGGTTCGCCTCGGCGCCGCGCGACCAGGCGGCCCAGATCCGGGACGGCGCAAGGGCGCTTGGGCTGGAGGCGCCGATCCTGGTCGGCCACTCGTTCGGCGCGCTGGTCGCGCTCGCCTGGGCCGAGCAGTGGCCGGACGAAGTGGGCGGGCTTCTGCTGCTCAGCCCGATCGCCTTCCCCGAGGTGCGGCCGCTGGAGCACGCCTGGCTGGCGCCTCGCTCGGCGCCCATCGTGGGGCCGATGTTCGCCGAGGCCGGCCGCTGGACGGGCGATGCGCCGATGCTGCGGCTGGCCCAGCGGCTGATGTTCGCCCCGGACCGTCCGCCGCCGCGCTGGCTGGCCAGCTATCCCTATCGCCAGATCCTCGACCCGCGCCAGATGGTGGAGGAGGGCGAGGACGCCGCCAGCCTGTTTCCGCCGACGGGACAGGCGCTTGTCGATTTTCGGCGGATCACCGCCGAGGTGACGATCCTGGCCGGCGAGGCCGACCTGGTCGCCGATCCGAGCCGCCACGCCCGGCGGCTTCATGCGGTCTTGCCGGGCTCGCGGCTGGTCACGTTCCCGGGCGCCGGACACATGATCCACCACGCCGCGACGGCCGCCGTGGGGGCCGAACTGGACCGTCTCCGCGCCGGTTGCATGGCCCAACGATCCGGCTTGGGAGTTGCGTTTTGCCGAGGTAAGGTTGGCTCGCGAGCGAGGGTGGAAAGCGACGAAGCCCTGAAACTGCCGGCAAACGCGAGCGCCGGCGCGATCTTCCGAAAGAGCACTTGATGGAAAGCGGTACGGTAAAGTGGTTCAACACGGCGAAGGGCTTCGGTTTCATCCAGCCTGACAACGGGGGACCCGATGTCTTCGTGCACGTCTCGGCCGTGGAGCGGGCCGGGATCGGCGGCCTGAACGAAGGCGACAAGGTGACCTACGACCTCGAGCCGGACCGCCGGTCCGGAAAGATGGCGGCGGAAAACCTGACGGTGACCGAGCACGGGACCGGCGGCGGCGGCGGCGGCGGTTTCGGCGGCGGCCGGGCCCGTGAGCCCCGCGGCGGCGGTTACGGCGGCGGCGGATACGGCGGCGGCGGCGCGCGTGGCGGCTACGACAGCGGCGGCGGCGGCGGAACCGGCGAAAGCGCCAGCGGCACCGTGAAATGGTTCAACTCGACCAAGGGCTTCGGCTTCATCCAGCCGGACGGCGGCGGCCAGGACGTGTTCGTGCACATCTCGGCGGTCGAGCGCTCGGGCCTGGGCGCCCTGAACGAGGGCCAGACGGTCACCTTCGAACTGGGCCGCGACCGGCGGACCGGCAAGACCAGCGCCGAGAACATCCGGGTCACCGGCGAAGGCGCCGGCCCGGCCCGCGGCCCGCGCGCCCCGCGCCGGGAGCAGGAGCGCTGGTAGGCCCAGGCCTCTCAGCCTGACCACAAGACGGAAAGGCCCGCCCTCTCGCCGAGGGCGGGCCTTTTTCTTGGTCCGCGAAAGCGGGCCGCTACTTCGCGGCGGTCTCGGCCTTCACCGGCTGGGCGGCCATCGGCGGGCGGCCGATCCAGATCTGGCCGCTCTTGGCCATCACCTTGCCGGCGGCATCGAAGAGGGCCACGCCGGAGAAGTACTTGCGGCCGTCCACCTCGCGGGCCCAGGCCAGCACGATGTAGTCCTCGCCGGCCTTGGGCTTTTCCAGCACCTCGCCGGACATGGTGCCCAGGAGGCCCACCGGCGTGCCGGTCTTGATGTACCAGGCCATCGAGCCGGAGCAGTCCAGGGCGCCCCAGGTGATCTCGTCGGGCATCCGACCGTCGGCGTCGGCGAAGTTGGCGTGCGGGCGCCAGACGCCGGCGCAATGGCCGGCCGGCGCGCCCTCGATCTGGCCGACGAACACCCCCAGGCCCTCGCCGTCCTCGCGCTCGATGCAGCAGGAGAAGCAGCCCCGGTGCAGGGACTTGGCCGCGAACGGCGAGGTCGCGGCGAAGCGGCGGGCGTCCTCCAGGCTCGGCGGCGCCGGCGGCTCGGGGATCGCGCCCTCGGCGAGCGGCTTGGCGGTCGCCACCAACTGGCCCTCGGCGTTGGTGAGGAAGGCTTCGCCGTCCTCGCCGTGGCCGAGCTTGTGCGGCTGGTCGACCAGCACGCCGGCGCGCAGCATCGCCGTGCCCTTGCCGCCGACGGCGTTGGCCATCACGCCGCAGATGTAGCCCCCGTTGGCGGTGACCGGCGGTCCGCGGAACTGCCGCGGGACGAGAACCTCGGACATCAATCAGTCCCTTGAAATGCGGCGGGCGCCAGCGGCCCCGCGGACGAAGTATGGGCGTCGAGCCGCACGGCCGCGAAATGAGCGGCGCGCGTACCGGCAGATCGGAGGAACCCCCGGGCCTCGACGGCGAATCTCATAGCCGCCGGGCCGGTGGGGGACAAGCTGCGCCGGTCGCTACTCGCCGGGCGGCTTGGTGGTCATCGGCGCGTCCGGGTCGCTCGGCGGCGGGGCGGCCAGGCGGATGGCGATGGGCGGCTCCACCGGCGGCGGGACGACCGGCGTCGGGTTCAGCGCCACGGCCGGCGGGGCGGCCTCGGCTGGCGGCGCGGCGGCGGGCGGCGGCGCGGCGGCGGGCGGAGGCGCCGGCGCGATGGCCAGCCTCGGGGCGCTCGGCGGATCCGCTTCCCGCCGGGCGGGCTCGCGCGAAACGGCCGCGGCGGCGAGGGGCCGGCTTGTGGGCGCAGGCGCCGTGGGCGCGGCCGACGGCGCCGAGGCGAGCTCGGCGGCCGGCGCCGCCGGGGCGGCGGGCTCGCTCGGGAAGGTGGTCTCCGGGGCCAGGGGCGCAAGCGCCGCCTGGGCGGGCTCCGCCGGCGGGGCCGGGTCGCGGTCCATCAGCACGAAGGCGGCCGCGGCGCTGGCGGCCACCGCCGCGCCGGCCCCGATCAGCGCGGGCGCGCGGCCCGCGCGGCGGCGAGCGGGCCGGCGGCCCGGCGCGGCGGGGATGGCGAAGCCCGCCTCGGTGGCCGGGGGCGGCGAAGGCTCCACCGGGATCCGGCGTTCCATCGCCGGCTCGGGGGCGCGGGCCGCCGCCGGCTGCGGCGCCTCGGCGGGCCGGGGCGCGGCGGGGGCGCGGGCCGCGGGCGCGGGCGTCGGCCGCGGCTGGGGCGGGATGACGCCGGCCGGCCGGTGCGGATTGGCCGTCGGGTCGGCGACGGGGCGCGGCTGGGCGGTCGCCAGGCCCGCGCCGGTCAGCACGCCGCCCGGCAGGGTCACGGCCGGCGAGGGCCGCGGCGCCAGGGCCGAGCCCATCAGGATGCCGGCCCCCGGCTGGACGCCCGGCGTGGGCGTCGGCACCACGATCGGGGTTCCGGCGATCCGCGACGGCTGCGGCGCGGGCGCCTGCGCCTGGGCCGTGGGGCCGGGCCCCTGCGCGGGCGGCGCAGCGCCGGGGATCGGCACGGTGATCGGCGTCAGCTTGGGCCGGGGCGGCGGCGGCGCCGCCGCCTTGGGCAGCGGCCCCACGCGGAACGGCGCGGCCTTGGGCTGGCCATACGGCGTGCGGCGCGCGAACGGGTTCGGCTTCTCGTCGGTGTCGGGAGGTGACGGCATAGGTGTCCTGCGCCTGGTGGGCGGCGCTTGTTAAGTCCCCTTGGCCTCGAGTGATGTACGCCCTCGCGGCGGCGGGTCAATCCTCGCCGGGAGTTGGCCGGTTCTGTGGCCGCGGCCAAGGTCAGTTCGCCGCAGGCGTGGGGCGGCCTGCCCAAGCCGGGCGTTCGGCGCTAGTGTGGCCTCAGTCGGACCGGGGACCGCCGCCCATGCCCAAGCTCTCTCGCGTCGGCCTGATCGGCTTCGGCCAGGTCGGCCAGATCCTGGCGCGGGAGCTGGCCGCCGCCGGCGCCTCCGAAATCGCCGCCTTCGACCTGCAGTTCGCCGACCCGGAGAGCGGGCCCAGCCGGGCGCTGGACGGCTGCGCGGCCCACGACTGCGCCAGCGCCGCCGAGGCGGCCGACGGGGCCGAGCTGGTCGTCTGCGCGGTGACCCCGGCGCAAGGCCTGGAGGCCGCCCGGGCCGCGGCCTGGGGTGTCGAGAAGGGCGCCTACTATCTCGATCTCAACTCGGCCGCGCCCAGCCTGAAGCAGCTCAGCGCCGGCGCGATCGAGGGCCGCGGCGGCCGCTATGTCGAGGCCGCGGTGATGGCCCCCATGGCCGAGGCGCGGCTGGCGGCGCCGATGCTGCTCGGCGGCCGCTACGCCCCGGCCTTCCTCGACCTGGCCCGGCCCCTCGGGTTTTCCGGCGCCGTCCTGTTCTCCGACCAGGTCGGCAAGGCGGCGGCGGCGGAGATGTGCTGCAGCGCCATGCTCCGGGGGTTCGAGGCGCTGCTGGCCGAGTCCCTGCTGGCGGCGCGCCGGCATGGCGTCGAATCCACGGTGCTCAGCGTGCTGACCGACCTCGCCCCCGCCGCCGACTGGCCGGCGCTGGCGCGGGAGATGATCGCCGGCTCGCTGGAAGGCGGCGCCCGGCACGCCGCCGACCTGTCGGAGATCGCCCGCACCCTCGAGGAGGCGGGCGTCGCGCCGCTGATGACCCGGGCGGCCGCCCGCCGGCACGACTGGGCCGCCGCGCTCGGCCCGTCGGCCGTCGACGAGGACCTGACCGCGGCGCTCGACCGGGTGCTGGGCCGGATCGACCAGGCCTGACGCCCGGCGTGGCTGGACCGCATCGCCACCGCATGGAATAGCCGGGCGATGGCTGGGGTCGGAGATTTCAAGCGCCTGGTTGGGCAGGCGGTCGGCGCCGCCGACCGTTTCGGCGACCGGCTGGGCGGGTTCGGCGAGGTCCTGCGCGCGGTCGGCCGCCCGGTGGTGCGCTGGATGAACCAGGCCGGGCTTCCGGTGGCCGAGCAGGCCCGGCTGGACCCGCGCACCTATGGCCAGTGGGCCCGCGCCTTCGACACCCTGGGCGGCGACGAGCGCAAGGCCGTCGCCCAGGCGGTGGAGGCGCTGCCCCGCCGTCCGGTGTTCAGCCTGGTGGCCCTGGGCGGCGCGGACGTGGCGGGCCTGCAGGCGCAGATCTACAGCGACTGGGAGCTGATCCTGCCGGCCGGCGCCGCGGCCGAGGGCGATCCCCGTATCCGCACCGCCGCCCCGGGGGCCACCGCCCAGGCCGCGCTCGCCGAGGCCCGCGGGCACTGGATCGGCCTGATCGGCGAGGGGGTGAGGCTGCGGCCGCATGCCCTGGCCGCTGTCGCCCTGGCGCTGAACGGCGCCCCCGAGGCCGAGCTCGCCTTCGCGGACGAGGACCGGCTCGGCCCCGGCGGAGAGCGGCTGGCGCCGTGGTTCAAGCCGAGCTTCGACCTGGAGCTGATGCTGGGCGGCCAGGACCTGGTGGGCGGCGGCCTGGCCCTGTTCCGCCGTGAGGCGCTCGCCCGGGTGGGCGGCCTGCGCGGGGGGACCGAGGGGGCCGAGGCCTTCGACCTGGCGCTGCGGATCGCCGGGCCCGCGCCGGCGCGCGCGCTGCATCTGCCGTTTGTTCTCGCCCACCGGCTGGCCGAGGCGCCCGACGCCCTGGCGGCGCGCCGCCGCTGCGTGCAGGACTTCCTTCAGGAACACCCCCTCCCGCACGGGGCGGGACGCGTGGAGGCGGCGCCGAAGGGCGGCCTGCGCATCGCCTGGCCCGTGCCCGATCCGGCGCCGCTCGTCTCGATCATCGTGCCCACCCGCGACAGGGCCGAGCTGCTGCGGACCTGCGCCGAGGGTGTGCTGTCGCGCACGGACTACCGCGAGATCGAGTTGCTGATCGTCGACAACGGCAGCGTCGAGCCCGCGACAATGGCGCTGTTCGACAAGCTGCGCGCCGACCCGCGGGTGCGGGTGATCGAGGATCCCGCGCCGTTCAACTACTCGCGCCTCAACAACCTGGCCGCCCGCGAGGCCAGGGGCGAGGTGCTGGTGCTGCTCAACAACGACATCGACGTGATCGGACCCGGCTGGCTGACCGAGCTGGTCGGCCAGGCGCTGCGCCCGGACGTCGGCGCGGCGGGCGCGCGGCTGCTGTTCGCCGACGGGCGGGTGCAGCACGCCGGCATCGCCCTGGGGATCGCCGGGGTCGGCAGCTACTACCATCCCTACGTGGAGCGGGAGGCGCGGGGCTATCGCGACGCCCTGGTGCTGACGCGCGAGGTCTCGGCCGTCACCGGCGCCTGCCTGGCGCTGCGCCGCGAGGTTTACGAGCGCGTGGGCGGCCTCGAGGAAGAGCACCTGGCGGTGGCCTTCAACGACATCGACCTGTGCCTGAAGGTCCGGGAGGCGGGGCTGCGCGTCGTGGTCACGCCCTTCGCCGAGCTGCACCACTACGAGTCCGCCTCGCGCGGCCGCGATCGCTCGGCCGAGAATCGCGAGCGCTACGCCCGGGAGAGCGCCTACATGCGCCAGCGGTGGGGCAAGGTCCTCGACGAAGACCCCTTCTACAACCCCAACTTCTCCCTGCGCAGCGGCGGCTTCAAGCTGGCGAGCCCACCGCGCGCAAGGAAGCCGTGGGGCGGCTAGGGCCTGCCGTCAGGGTCCGCTTCCTGCCGGAGTTCCGTCGTCCGCTTTCGACCGTACCGGACATTGCATCCGCTCAGCCGTCGCGACAGCATGTCGTCGCTGCGGTCTTTTCCTGGGGGGATGCATGAGCTTCCGTACGGTGCGGCTCGGGTTTCGAGCCTTCGCAGCGGCGTTCCTGCTGACAGCGACCGCGACGTGGGCCCAGTCGCCCGTTCTTGGTTCCGGTCGCGGCGTCGATCACGTGACGATCCTGTCCAAGAGCCTGGTCAGGCTCTCGCGGACGTACGCCGATCTGGGGTTCACGATCTACCCGTACGGTAGCGACGAAGGTGGGTTCGAGAACAGCGTCGTGTACTTCCCGGACGAAACCTACCTCGAACTGTACGGCATCCATGACATTGCCGCGGTTGCTAAGAGCTCAGAGCCACATGCCGCCACCGCGCCGGAGGGGCTCACGTGGTTGACGCTTCACACCAGCTCCGCTGACCGCACCGCCACACATCTGAGAGGGCGGGGTCACAAGCTATTTGGCCCGGACACGATCAAGGGAAGCACCGGCGAGTGGTCCTACAAGCTCACCGGCCTTGAGACGGATGCCTTGCCTGGCGCCAAGGTGTACTTCATCGAGTACAACGAGCCGGTCCTTAACGCGAGCCGCCAGCGACGGATCGACATGATGCGAGCGCGGGAGACTCACCGGAATGGCGCGCAAGGCCTTCACGCGGTTTGGGTAGGAGTGAAGAGCCTCGCAGACGCCGAGAAGGCATACCGAGACGCTGGTTTTGCTGTCGGGGAGCGGTTTGCGCTCCGCGCATTGGCTGCGTCTGCGCGCGAGATAAGGACCGGTGGGAGGGCTCTCCTGCTGGTCGAGCCGTCGACGCCAGAGAGCCCGGTTCGGCAACTGCTTGGATCGAGAACGGCGGCGTTCATTGGATACAGCGTCAATGTCGTTGAACTGCAGCAGACGCGGTCTGTCCTCACCGAACGGGATCTTCCCGTTGCGCCCGACTATCAAGGCAGGTTCGGACGAAGCATCTTGATCCCGCCTGAACAGGCGGGCGCCGCATGGCTTGAGTTCTTTGAGCGTCCTGCGGCGGAGCCGCGCCCGTCGCGGCGCTGACGTCCGCTTTCCACCCATGTCAGACGTTCGCAGCGTCCGATTCTCGGCCCCTAGGCCGCCGCCTTGGCCCAGGTCCGCGGGTGCTGGCTGCGGAAGCCGACGGCGATGCGGTTCCAGGCGTTGATGGTGGTGATCAGCAGCGTCAGGTCGACGATCTCCGCCTCGGTGAAGCAGGCGCGCAGCGGCTCGAAGTCCGCATCGGGGGCGGCGGTGTCGGCGATGCGGGTCAGCGACTCGGCCCAGGCCAGCGCCGCCCGCTCCCGGTCGGTGTAGAGGCTGGACTCGCGCCAGGCCGCCAGAAGGTGCAGCCGCTCCTCGCTCTCGCCGGCCGCCCGGGCGTCGCGGCTGTGCATGTGCAAGCAATAGGCGCAGCCGTTGATCTGGGAGACGCGCATCTTCACCAGTTCGATGAGGCTGTGCTCCAGCCCGCAGCCGGCGAGATAGGCCTCCATGTCCAGCATCGGCTGCAGGGCCTTGGGCGAGATCTGGTGGGGATTGATGCGTGCGCGCATGAGAGCCTCCTGTTGATGCAGGCAAGACGGATGAGCGCGCTCAGTTGTGACATGGCGGGCCGCTCGCCCGCCATTTTCAGGCGGCCAGCAGCTCGCCGATCTTGCGGATGGGCACGATCTCGGAGGCGACGCCGCCTTCCATCCGCATGACCTTGTTGCAGTAGAGCTTGAGCAGCTCGATGTCGTGCGAGGCGAGCACCAGGATGCCGGCCCGCTCGACGAGGTTGAGCAGGCGCTCGTGGGCGATCTTCTGGAAGTCGGAGTCGCCGACCGAGATCCACTCGTCCATCAGCAGCACGTCGGCCTCGACCGAGGTGGAGACGGCGAAGGCGAGCCTGGCCTGCATGCCGGCCGAATAGGTCTTCATCGGCATCGCCAGGAACGGGCCCAGGCCGGTGAAGGCGGCGATCTCCTCGAGCCGCGCGTCGATCTCCCTGGACGACAGGCCGGCGATCCGCCCGCGCAGGCGGATGTTGTCCAGGCCCGTGGCCGATGGATCGAGGCCCAGCGAGAGGTCGAGCAGGGCGGCGATCCGGCCGAAGATCTCGATCTGGCCCTCGTCGGGCTCGTAGGCGCCGGACAGGGCCCGAAGCAGGGTGGTCTTGCCCGAGCCGTTGTGGCCGATCAGGCCCAGCCGGTCGCCGGCCTTGAGCTGGAAGTTGATCTTCGACAGCGCCGTCACCTCGGTGGCGCCGGCATGCGAGGAGCCCAGCCGGCCGCCCACGGCGACCTGGGCCAGGTACTTCTTCAGCGACTTGGCGTCGGCGCCGTAGACCGGGAAGCGGAGCGTCAGGTCGGTGACCTTGATCGAGACCGCGGGCGGCTTGATGGGGATGGCGGTCATCAGAGGTAGTGCACGATCCGCCGGCGCGTCCGGCTGAAGAGGAAGAAGGCGCCGGCCCAGCCGACGAGCGCCATGACCACCAGCACCACCCAGGTGATCCCCGGCACGGCCTCGCCCAGCAGGGGGCCGCGGACCGCCTGCAGCATGTGGGCGAAGGGGTTGAACAGCAGCACCGCGTGCCGCTCAGGGAAGACGGTCGGCAGCCAGAACACCGGCGTCATGAAGATGGCGAACTGCATGATCGAGGCGACCACCGGCGGGATGTCGCGGAAGCGGGCCGAGACGATCCCCGCCACCATGCTGAGCCAGCCGGCGTTGAGCAGCAGCAGCAGGGCCCCGAGCGCCGCCAGCGGCAGGTTCATGCCCCGCCAGGCGCCGAAATAGGCCAGCACGGCGGCCACGATCACCAGGTGGTGGGCCAGGTTGATCGCGTTCCGGAAGATGGTCCGCCAGACGAAGGTGAACATCGGGATCGCGGTCTGGCTGAGCATGCCGCGGGCCAGCACGAAGGTGTCGCAGCCCTCGGTGATGATCCCCGACATGGTCTGGAAGAACACCAGGCCAAGGGCCACGAACGGCAGGAACTGGTCGATCGGCTGCCTGAACAGCGAGGCGTAGAGGAAGCCGATGCCCAGCACCATCAGGCCCATGGACAGGGTGATCCAGAAGGGGCCGAGGATCGAGCCGCGGTAGCGGGCGACGACGTCGTGACGGGCGAGCGACCACGCCAGGCCAAGACGCTTCAGCGACCCGTTGAGGTCGGCGGCCGCCATCTCGAACTCGAACCGCGCGCCGCGCCGGCCGATCCGCAGCAGATGTTGGGCCGCTTCCATTGAGTCTCCCGACAGGCGGGCTCCGGTAACAGTCGCCGCCAGAGCGTGCAAGCGCAGCCGCCTCCACCCGATATGACGGATTGAAGCGCCCGATTCGGGCCGAATTCCGCGGACTTGGGCAGAGATTGGCGCTTGGCCGGCGCCCATGCTAGCCCTGCTGGCGGCTTTCTCACCCATGTCCACGCTCCGCCCCTCCTTCGCATCCGCGAGCCCGGCCCCTCCGGCGCCGGCCGCGCCGCCGTCGCTGGCCAGCGCGGGCGTGTGGCTGGTGGTGCCCTGCTACCGGGTTGTCGCCCACGTGCTGCGGGTGATCGAGAAGACCCCGGCCTGGGTGGAGGGGATCGTCTGCGTCGACGACGCCTGCCCCGACCGCTCCGGAGATTTCATCGAGGCCAACGCCAAGGACCCGCGGGTCGTGGTCGTGCGGCTGCCGCAGAACCAGGGCGTCGGCGGGGCGACCATGGCCGGCTACCGCGAGGCGGACGCGCGCGGCGGGCGGATCTTCGTCAAGGTCGACGGGGACGACCAGATGGACCTTTCCTACCTGCCCCAGCTGATCGCGCCGATCTTGCTCGGCGAGGCCGACTACGCCAAGGGCAACCGGTTCACCTCGGCCAGCCACCTGTCGAACATGCCGCCGATCCGGGTGTTCGGGAACGCCGTGCTGAGCTTCCTGTCGAAGGTCTCCAGCGGCTACTGGAACGTCTTCGATCCGACCAACGGCTTCACCGCCATCGAGGCCAGCGTCGCCCGGCGCGTGCTCGAGAAGAAGATCGCGCAGCGCTACTTCTTCGAGACCGACCTGCTCTACCACCTGGGCACCCTGCGCGCCGTGGTGCGCGACGTGGCCATCCCCGCCCGCTACGGCGAGGAGGTCAGCAACATCAGGATCGGCCGCATCGTCGGCCCCTTCGCCCTGCGCCACCTGCACAACTTCGTCCGGCGGATCGCGGGCCAGTACTTCATCCGCGACTTCAACGTGGCCACGGTGGAGGCCATCGCCGGCGTCGCCTCGATGATGTTCGGGCTGTCCTACGCCCTGTGGTGGATCAGCGTGCGCGAGCCCGGCCAGGCGGCCTCGGCGGGCGTGGTCATGGCCGCCGCCCTGCCGGTGATCGTCGGCGTGCAGCTGCTGCTGCAGGCGCTGAACTTCGACGTGCTCAGCGTGCCGACGCGGCCGATCCATCCGCACCTGCGGGCGGTCGAGCAGCTCACCGAGACCTGAGCTTGCGCGCGGCCGACCTCGCGCGCCTGGCCGCCTACGCCGCCATGGTTCCGGTCGGGCAGGTGCTGTTCAAGCTCGCGAGCCTGAAGCATCAGGACCTGGACGGTCCGATCCTGTGGCGCCTGATCCAGAACCTGCCGCTCCTGGCCGCCTTCGCCTGGTACGGCCTCTCGGCGGTGCTTTGGCTGGCGATCCTGAAGCGCACGCCGCTGTCCGTCGCCTATCCCGCCGCCATCGTCGGCGCGGCGCTGGTGCCGCCGCTGGCCTGGGCCGCGTTCGGCGAGCCGCTCTCCTGGACCATGGCCGGCGGCTACCTGCTGATGCTGGCGGGCCTTTGGCTGCTCAGCCCGAGATCAGCCTAGGGCGTCCAGCGCCGCCCGCACCTCCTCGTAGGGCACCTTGTACATGCGTTCGTACAGCAGCGGCCCGGCGTGCGGCCGCTCGCGGACCCGCTCGGGCGCCAGCCTCTGGTAGCCGTAGCCGGAGGTCGCGAAGGTCGCGAACATGGCGGGCCACAGGCCGGCCCAGGTGCGCCACTGCGAGGGAAAGCAGCGGACCGCGTCGGCATAGAGCGCCCAGTCGGCGGCCGACAGGCGCGCCCGCTCCACCGGCCCGTTCTCCGGCAGGGGCGATGCGCCGCGGAACAGCCGGCCCGGCAATCCGCGGCCGTGGTAGAGCGAGACCTGGTCGATGGGAACGCCGCCCGCGGCCGCGCTGAGCCGCACCGCCAGGAAGGCCAGGCTGTCGTGGTCGGGATGGCCGCCCTCCCAGGCCGGGACCACCAGCCGCTCGATCTCGTCCAGGCCTTCGGCCGACTCCCGCAGCACCGCCTCGGCGGCCGGCAGCGCGCGGTGCAGGGCGCCGTCGAGGACGCCCGCGCCCCGTCCGGCGTGGCGGGCCGCGTCGGCGGGCAGGCCGATGCGCTCCAGCAGCCGGCGGGTCTCCGAGAAGCGCCGCTCGGCCAGCGCTGGCGACGCGTAGTCGGCGACGTAGACCAGCCGCTGCTCCACGCCCGCCCGCGCCCGCGCCAGCAGCAGCGGCAGGGCGGCGTACTCGTCGTCGAAGTGGGCGAAGAGGTATAGGACGGTCATCGGGGCGTGCGCGACCACACCACGATCCCCCGCGCCGGCCAAGCCGGGCTTTTCAGCCGCCGCGCCGCAGCTTAACCCCAGCCCGTCATCCCGCTCGGCCTTGCAGGTTGTCCAGGATGACGGTGTTTGTCGCTGATGGTCGGAGGCGGGGAGGCGATGGGGGAACGGCGGCCAGGCTCATCGGCGGCCCTCGCGTACCGCGCCGCCCTGGCGGCAGGCTTCGTCGCCATGCTGGTCCTCAGCTTCCCCGGCCACCTGACCTACGATTCCGTCACCCAGCTCGCCGAGGGCCGAGCCAACGCCCAGCAGTCCTGGGGGCCGGCGATCTACGCCTGGGTGCTGGGCCTCTCGGACCGGATGGGCGGCGGGACCGGCGCCTACCTGCTGGCGAGCGCCGCCCTGCTGCTCGTCAGCCTCTGGTCGCTGCCGGGGCTGCGGCGACGGACCTCCTGGGCCGCCGCGGCGGCCGCGGCGCTCGTCGCCGCCACGCCGGCGGTGGTGCTCTACCAGGGCATCGTCTGGAAGGACGTTCTGTTCGCCAATCTGGCGGTCGCCGGCTTCGTGGCCCTGGCCCACGCGGGCGAGGCGAGGGGCGGGGCCGGTCGCTGGATCGCCCTGGCGCTGGCGGCCCTGGCGCTGGCGCTCGCCAGCCTGGTCCGCCAGAACGGGCTGATCGTGGTCGTGATCGCCGCCCTGACCGTGGGGCTGATGGTGCGGCGGCGCGGATGGGTGCGGGCGGCCCTGGCGGCGGCCGGCAGCTCGGCCGCCGTGCTCCTGCTGGCCCTGGCCATCGATGCGGCCATCCAGCCGCCGAACGCCGACCCCGGCCGGCGCACCGACACCGGCCTTCGCATCCTGCTGCACTACGACATCCTGGGCGCCGTCGCCCGTGACCCGACCATCCCGCTGCCGCACATCGACGCCGCCAATCCGGCCGCCGACGACCTGATCCGCGCCAAGGCCGGGCTCGCCTATTCGCCCGAGCGGGTGGACCAGCTGGAGCAGCATCCGGACGTGCGCCGCAGCTTCTGGCGTACGCCGGCGCCGGCCATCCGCGCCCAGTGGCTGGAGGTCGCGAGCCAGCATCCGGGCGCCTACCTCGGCCATCGCCTGGAGGCCTTCCGCTGGGTCTTCCTGACGCCCAGGCTCGAGCGCTGCCTGCCGGTGGCGGTGGGGGTGGAGGGCGTTCCGGCCCAGCTGGAGACCCTGGGCCTCACCGCCGGCCAGGACGCCAACGACCGGCGGCTGGCGGCCTATGCGCTGCGCTTTGCGGACACGCCCATCTATTCGCACGCGGCCTACGCGCTGCTCGCCATGGTGCTGGCGGGGCTGTTCCTCGTCCGAGGCGGGGCGGCGGACCTGGCCATGGCCGGGATGCTGGCCGCGGGCCTGGCGACGGCGGCGAGCTATTTCGCCATCTCCATCGCCTGCGACTACCGCTACCTCTACATCCTCGACCTGACGGCGCTGACCGGCCTGCTCTACTTCGCCCTCGATCCGTCTCTGAGGCGGGTCAGGCGGTCTTCCTGAGCCACAGCCCGCCGCCGGGATTGTCCAGGAAACGGGGCAGGGTGGCCCGGGCGTGGTCCGCGTGATGGCGGCCGAAGTAGTCGTTGAAGAACAGGATCTCGAAGGCGCTGTTGAAGGCCAGGAAGGCGCGCAGGGCGTAGGC
The DNA here is from genome assembly GCF_042681205.1 of Phenylobacterium terrae. NCBI lineage: Bacteria > Pseudomonadati > Pseudomonadota > Alphaproteobacteria > Caulobacterales > Caulobacteraceae > Phenylobacterium > Phenylobacterium terrae. The sequence continues at coordinate 1,005,339 of NZ_JBHUEY010000001.1, read as the reverse complement.
CTCGTTCCACGAGCGCCGTTGCCGGAAGATCCAGTCTTCGGGGTACTCGAACGGGTAGAAGATGTCGTGCACGTGCACGACCACGCCCGGCTTGAGCCGCGGCAGGATCTCGAACAGCTCGAAGTTGACGTCCGAGCCGGCCTTGCTGACGTGGGTGGAGTCGATGAACAGGACGTCGCCGGGACCGAGCGCCTCGTAGAGCTCCGGCCCGGTCGCCTGGACGGGAACCTCCAGCAGGGTGCAGCGGGCCCGGTCGGCCTCGGTCAGCAGCCCCTTCAGCCGGTCGGCGTAGGGCTCCACGAAGGTAAAGGCGGTGGAGAGGCCCATCGCGTCCACCAGGTCCAGCATGCAGGCCGAGGAGAATCCCGAGCCGATCTCGACGATCCGGCCGGGCCGGTGGGCCGCCAGCATCGCCGCCAGCACATAGGCGTCGCCCCAGGAGTAGAGGTCGTTGCGCGCATAGTACCGCCGCCCCGGCGTTTCCTCTTCGGGGAAGTCCGCGGCCCGCATCGCGGGCAGCTGTTCGTCCCAGAAGCGCACCATCCGGTCCGGGTCCATGGCCAGGCCAGGCAGGGCCGACGGCGGGACGTCGCGGTCGACCGAGAAGCCCGAGGCGGCGAGGGCCTCCGGGTCGACGACCGGAGAATAGAAGTGGCCGGCGTAGAACTCCGAGCGCCGCGCGACGCGATTGCGGTGCTGGAATTCGTCGGAGCCGAACATCAGGTCGAGCACCTTGCCGGGGCCGATTTCGCCGGCGGTGCGGGCCCAGTGCTCCAGCTCGTCCGGCGTGGGCTCGCGCTGCAGGATGTTGCGGAAGGCGCTCAGCGCGAACTCGCGGCGGCGATCGGCCTCGTTGGCCGGCGGCGCCCCGCCCAGCAGGCGCACGAGCAGTCGTCTGACGCCCATCTCCGGCTCAGGCCGCCGCCTGGTCCTGCTCGGCCAGCCAGCGCTTGAAGCCGCGGGCGTCGAACGGGTCGGGATAGGCGGCCTGCAGGTCCGGCCGGGTGCGGTAGAGGACCCGGTGCGCCTTGGCGATCGGCGAGCCGTCCGAATAGGCGCCATAGGCCCAGTAGCGGGCGGGCAGGCCGGGCAGGGCCTGGCTCTTCACCTGCCGGCGGTACCAGTCCCAGATCTCGTAGACCTGGAAGTTGTCGCCTGCGTACTTCTGGGTCATCGCATCGCCCAGCGGTCCGAGCTTGGTGAAGTGCCAGAAGCGCAGGGGGACGCCGTTCACCTGCACTTCGCCGTCGTGGCCGATCGCCACTTTGCGGCGCGACAGGTTCCAGCTGGCGACGTTGTAGCCGGGGTCGCGCAGGACCGCGTAGTTGTCGAAGAAGCTGGGGATGTGGTCGCCCCAGCGCTGGTCGGTGAACAGGCCCGCCGGGATGTCGTCGTAGCAGTAGTCGCGCAGCATGCGCGCCCACCAGGCGGCGAACTTGGCCCCCTCGCCGCGCGTGCGCATGGCCACGAAGCCGAAGTTGAAGACGCCGGTCCGCAGGGCCGAGATGTCGTTGTCGAGGATCGCCTCGTGGCCCTCGTTCGGCTCCACGAGGTGGGGCGTGACCAGGATGTCGGCGCGCTCCAGCGCCTGTTCGATCGGATCCAGGCTCGAGAAGACCGCGATGTCGGGGTCGAGGTAGACCACGGCGTCGGCCTCCCCCTGACGGCAGACCATCTCGGCGAACGGGCCCTTCACGGCCGTGCAGGCCTCGACCACGTCGTGCTTGAAGAGCCAGGCCGGGAAGTCGGGCAGGCCCAGGTCCTCGGCCCAGACCACCCGGTCGAACGGCTCGTCCTCGATGCGGAAATCCACGCCGGCCGGCGGCCTGTCGGTGATCAGCGCGACGCGCGTCCAGCCCGGCTGGTGGCGCTTCACCGTCTCGAACAGCACCCGGGCGCGATCCAGGTAGCTGAAGGTGAAGCTCGAGAAGCAGACGACGTTCATCGGAGGGCCAAGTCCGCCTGACGGCTGGGGTTTCGGGCGCCGCCCGGGCGCGGGCCGTGTGTGGAGCATGTCGCCGCAGCAGGCAAGCGCGCTTGGCGCCGCCCGCCGTTCCGCTTACAGCCGCAACCGATGACCTCCGCCGGAACCGCGCGCGCCGTCTACCTGGTGCTGGGCATGCACAGGTCCGGGACCTCGGCCCTGACCAAGGCGCTGGCCGCCCTGGGGCCCGACCTTCCGGCCCACACCATGCCGGGGGACGAGCACAACGAGGCGGGCTACTTCGAGTCCTGGCCGATCGCGGTGCTGAACGACCAGTGGCTGCGCGCCGCCCACAGCGCCTGGGACGACCCGTTCGCGTTTCCGCTGGAGCCGCTGCCGGCCGTGCTGAACGAGGCGTGGGTCCGCAAGGCGTCCGACCTGTTCGACGAAGAGTTCGGCCAGGCGCCGCGGCCGCTGCTGAAAGACCCGCGGATCTCGCTGCTGGCCCCCGCCTGGTTCGAGCTGTTCGACCGGCGGGACATCGCCGTTCGCAACGTGATCTCGATGCGCCGGCCCATCGCGGTGGCCAAGTCGCTGCAGCGGCGCGACGGCTTCGCCCTGGAGCGGGGCGTGCTGATCTGGATCAGCTACATGCTGGCCGCCGAGCGCCACAGCCGCGGTCGGGCGCGCATCTTCGTCTCCTACGAGCAGCTGCTGGAGGACTGGCGGGCGCAGGCCCTGCGGGTCGCCGCGGCCTTCGGCGAGGAAGGGCTGGACGCGTCCAAGCTCGGGCAGGAGGAGGCCGTCTCCAAGGCCCTGCGCCACCACGCCGGCGACGACGACCTCAGCGGCCTCGGCGAGACCGGCCAACTGGCCGCCCGCCTGACCGACTGGATGGAGCGGGCGTGCGCCGACGCCGCGCCGCCGGCCGAAGAGATCGACGCGATCGCCGCCGACTTCGCGGCCCTGAAACGGCGCCTCGGCGGCCTCGTCTCGCCGATCGCCCGCGACCTCGACCAGACGCGGGCGGACCTGCTCTTTCAGCGCCAGCTGGTCGACTTCCAGCGCAACCGCCTGGAGAACGAGGTCCGCGCCGTCGCCGCCGAACTGCACGCGGTCCGCGCCGAGCGCGACGAGCTAGCCCGCAGGCTGCAGGCGGCTCCGGCGGCGGATGCGCCCGCCGCGCCGAGCCGCGTGGACATCGCCGGCTACGGCCCGCCCGACCAGCTGATCGAGCGCTTCCACCGCCCGGAGTACCGCGAAGTCTGGACGGCCCTCGACCCGGAATTCTACCTGGCGAGCTATCCGGACGTGCGCGGCTTCGACCCCGTCGCCCACTACCTGGAGGTCGGCTGGCGCGAGGGACGCGACCCCAACCCGTGGTTCTCCACGCGCGCCTACCTGGAGGCCAAGCCGCAGCTCGGCCCGCTGGGGATCAACCCGCTGGTGGACTACCTGCGCGGCGGCATGGACGCCCCGCCGAAGCCGCGGCCGCCCTCGGCCCCGGTCGCACCCGCCGCCCGGCAGTCGACCAGCTTCGACGAGCAGCGCGCGGTGGTGGAGCCGGCCTTCGACCGCGACTACTACCTCGACCTCTACGTCGACATCGCCCAGTCCGGCGCCGACCCTTTGACCCACTACCTGGAGAGCGGCTGGCGCGAGGGGCGCGACCCGAGCCCGGCCTTCTCCACCCGGCACTACCTCGAGGCCTATCCCGAGGTGGCCGACGCGGACATCAACCCGCTCTACCACTACCTGACCATCGGCCGGGCGGCCGGCTACCGGCCGCGGCCGCACCTGGGCTGGCGCTACGACATCCTGGAGAAGCTGCAGGACGTGGAGGCGCGCACCGCCTGGGCCGCCAAGAAGCGCGGCCCGGTGGAGATCCGCGATCCCCACATCCTGCGGGAGGCGTTGGCGGGGCTGGCGAAGGCGCACCTCACCGTCAGCCACGACGATTTCACCGACAAGGTCGGCGGCGTGCAGCTGTGCATCGCCCGCGAAGGCGCGGCGCTGCGCGAGGCCGGGCGGGCCCACATCCACATCTTCCCCAGCGTCCCCGCGCCGGTGCTGATCGAGGACCGCGACTATCCCATCGCCGTGCTGGTCGAGGGCCGGATGGTCGGAGACTTCCGGGCCGGCGACGTCCGGCAGGTCGCGGCCGAGGCGCTGGCCGGCGTCGACCTGACCGCCGCGATCCACAACCTGCTGGGCCACCAGGCCGACGCCGTGGCCGAGATCGTCGAGGCGGCCGCCCCGTCCGAGACCTTCTTCTGGGTGCACGACTTCGCCGCGGTCTGCGCCGGCTACACCCTGCTGCGCAACGACGTGGAGTTCTGCGGCGCGCCGCCGGTCGGCAGCACGGCCTGCGGCCTGTGCATCTACGGCGGCCACCGCGTGCGGCACATGGAGGGCTACCGGCGCCTGTTCGAGCGGCTGTCGCCGACGCTGGTCTCGCCCTCGCAGGCGGCGCTGGACATCTGGCGCAAGGGCGGGGCGCCGCGCGCGGCGGTGGAGATCGTCCATCCGCACGCGACGCTGACGCCGCGCGGCGAGCGCAGCCGCCGCAAGGGCCCCGTGGTCGTCGCCTTCCTGGGCCTGCCGGTCAGCCACAAGGGCTGGCCCGCCTACCGCGATCTCGCCGCCAAGGTCCGGGGCGACGAGCGCTACGAGTTCTACCAGCTGGGCGATGCGCCCGATCCGTCGGCGCCGGTGGAATTCCGCCGCGTGGCCATCGCGCCCGACCATCTGGACGCCATGTACAAGGCGGTCGAGGCGCTGCAGGTCGACCTCGTGGTGATCTGGTCCATCTGCCCGGAGACCTTCTGCCTGACCGCCTTCGAGGCGCAGGCGGGCGGGGCCGGCCTGGTGGCCTTCGCCGACAGCGGCAACGCCGCGGCGGTGACCGCCGCCACCGAGGCGGGCGTGGTGCTGGGCTCGGAGGCCGAACTGGTCGAGTTCTTCGCCTCGGGACGGGCCGCCGAGATCGCCGAGGGGCGGCGGCGGACGCTGCACGACCTGACCCTCAGCCGGATGAGCGCCGACCTCGCCGAGGCCGCCGGGGCCGCCCGGCGGCGGCGCGACATGGGCGCCCGTTGACCCTCATATTTGCGACGTGTAGCGACGGCCCAGCCTTGCGGCCCCATGGCGGCCGGCGAGGGCGATTCTGCGCCGCAACGGGGGCGGCCCCAATGAAGCCCACCACAATCCGATGAGCGAGCTGCCGGTCAGGGTGCTCAGCCGCGCCGGCGCCGGCGCGCGTCCGGAAGAGGCCGCTTCTCCGGTGGCGACCGCGCCGCTGTTCGAGCGGCCCATCCGCTCGAGCATCGCCGCGCCCGCCCTGGCCAGCCCCGCCACCCTGGTGCGCGTGCAGTTCCCCAGGGCCGGCGCCCGCTTCGCCCTGCATTCGCTCGTGCTGCGCGGCGAGGATGGCGCGGACCTCTACCGCTGGGCCGGGGCCGGCGACCTGTTCCGCCAGGCGCGCGACGTGCGCACCGAGCGCTGCGGCAAGGCCGTGGTGGTCGAGTGCCTGAGCGACGCCACCGAGCTGGAGATCGAGCTCGATCCGCGCCTCTCGTCACGGGCGATCACCGCCTTCGTCACCGTCTCGGCGGCCGCCCAGGGCGAGGCCGCGCCCGCCGCGCGCACCGAGGGCGCCGACGACCTGGCCGGTCTGTGCCGCGAGCTCGCCGACGTCGCCGAGAGCCTGCGGGCGATCCGCGACGACGTGGCCGCGAGCCAGAGCCAGCTGACCGCCCATCGCCAGTGGCTGGAGCGGCAGTTCGAGATCGAGCGCCGGCGCAGCGACATGCAGGCGGCGATGGCCGAGATGCAGTACCGGGCGCTGACCAAGCGGATCGGCGACTACGAGGAGGCCCAGCGCCAGCTGGAGAGCGTCTACGGCTCGGCCTCCTGGCGGCTGACGCGGCCCCTGCGCGGCGCGGCGCGGGTGATGCGCGGCGACATCCCGGCCGGCCAGGCCGCCCGCCGGGTGTTCCTGGCGCTGCTGCGGCGCGCGCCGCTGCGGCCGGAGCTGAAGGCCAGGCTGCGCGAGCGGTTCACGCCCGGCGCCGCGCCCGCCGCCCGCCCCGCCGCAGCGGACGGCGAGGCCGAGAAGGATGGCCCGGCCGGTCCCGTCGCCTTCCCGCTGCCCGGGCGGATCCTGACGCTGCCGGAAGTGGCCGGCGAGACGCCCGAGCCGCTGAACCTGACCGTCTCGGTGGTGATCCCGACCCTGAACGCCGGCGACGAGTTCTACTGGCTGCTGCGCAAGCTGCGCGCGCAGAAGGGGCTGAAGGGCGTCGAGATCGTGGTCGTCGACTCCGGCTCGAGCGACGGCACCGATGCGATGGCCGAGGCGTTCGGGGCCACCCTCGTGCGGATCCCCAACAGCGAGTTCTCGCACAGCCACGCCCGCAACCTGGGGGCCGACGCCGCCCGCGGCGACCTCTTCCTGTTCATGGTCCAGGACGCCTATCCGGTCGGCGACTGGTGGCTGCATTCCCTGGCCAAGGCGCTGGTCCACCCGCGCAACGAGGCCGAGCGGCTGGCGGCGGTGTCCTGCGCCGAGTTCCCGCGCAAGGACTCCGAGCTGCTCTACAACGCGGCCATCGACACCCACTACCGGTTCCTCGGCTGCTGGGACAAGGACCGGATCGGGGCTTACGCCGGGGCCGACCACGAGTCCCTGCGCGCCCAGGGGCAGGTGAGCGACGTCGCCTGCATGATGAGCCGCGAGATCTTCGAGGCCTACCGCTACCAGGGCCGCTACGCCGAGGACCTGATCCTGGGCGTGCGGCTGATCAAGGACGGCCGGCGGACCGGCATGCTCTCGTCGGTGAAGGTGGTGCACTCGCACAACCGCAAGACCGGCTACTACCTGCGCCGCGTGTTCGTGGACGTGGTCTTCCTGACCGAGGTGTTCCCGGACTTCGCGACGCCGCAGGCGCGCTCGTTTTCCGGCGCGCTGCTGGGCGCGGACCGGCTGAAGCAGGTCGTCGAGGCCTGGCGCCCGGCGCTCGGCGTCCCGGCGGCGGCCAGCCTGCGCGCGCTCGCCAACAAGGCCAGGGACATCAAGCTCTCGGGCCGCCCGCCCGCCAGTCCGGACGACTTCGGCCACGCGCCGATCCGGCCCTGGTTCGAGCGCGTCGTGGCCGAGGAGGGCCAGGCGGGCCTGACCGACGCCGAGCAGGTGCGGACCATGTTCGTCGACCGCATCGAGCACACCGCCGCCTTCGTGGAGGCGGTGTTCACCGAGGTGGACGAGCACCTGGCCGAAGAGCTGGTCGCCACCGCCCAGAAGACGCTGGCCATGAGCCTCGGCGCCCAGCTCGCCTACATCTACCTGCACAACCGGCCGAACGCGGCCGGGGCGGAGGCCGAGCGGCTCGACGCCCTGCGCGACATCCTGCTGGCGGGCATCTGATGCGCATCCTCTACCTGGTCCACCAGTTCCTGCCCGAGTTCGCCGGCGGCACCGAAAAGGTGACGCTGAACCTGGCCCACGCGGCCCAGTCCGAAGGCCACCACGTGGAGGTCTTCACCACCTCGCACCGTCCCGGGCCGCCGTGGCGGGAGGCGGCGGGGCTTCGCACCTGCCTGGTGCAGGGGGTGCCGGTGCATGCGCTGCCGCACCAGGACGGGCGGCCGCTGGACGACCTCGGCTTCCGGCCCATCGACGGGCTGCGCCAGAGCTTCGAACGCTTCCTGGACTCCCGCCCGCGCTTCGACGTGGTGCATGTGATGCACGCCCTGCGCCTGGCCGACGCGGTGGAGCTGCTGCGCGACCGGCGGGCGGGCTATGTGGTGACGCTCACCGACTTCCACCTGATCTGCCATCGGATCAACCTGATCCGGCTGGACGGTTCGCTCTGCGAAGGGCCGGCGGGCGGGCGCAACTGCCAGCTCCACTGCTGGTCCCCGGAGATCGGCGAGCGCGAGTTCGCCGGCCGCATCGAGCGCCTCGGAAGCCTGCTGCGCGGCGCCTCGGCGGTGGTCGCCGTCTCGCCCTATGTGGCCGAGCGCTTCGCGGCCGAGCATCCGGACCTCCAGATCCGGGTGGTCGGCAACGGCGTGGACCTGCTGTCCTTCCCGCGGCCCAAGGCCCGGACGGCGGACGGGCCGCTGACCTTCGGCTACCTGGGCACCGTTTCGGAAGCCAAGGGGGCCGGCCTGATCGCCCGCGCCTTCGCCCAGGCGGCCCGCCCCGACGCGCGCCTGCGGATCGTCGGGCCCTGCTACGAGCCCGAGCTGGCCGCGCGCATCGCCGCCGAGGCGGGCGGGGCGCAGATCAGCGTCGAGCCGGCGGTTCCGGCCGCCGACGTCCCGCGCCTGCTGCAGGAGTTCGACGTGCTGTGCGTGCCTTCGCAGGTGCCGGAGTCCTACAGCCTGGCCTTGCACGAAGGCTTCGCCGCCGGCCTGCCGGCGCTGGTCTCCGACCTAGGCAACGCCGGCCGGGTGGTGCGCGAGCACGGCTGCGGCGCCGCGCTGCCGGCGACCGACGCGGCCGCCTGGGCCGAGGCCATCGCCCGCCTCTGCGACGACCGGGCCCGCCTCGCGGCCTGGCGCGACAAGATCCCGCTGCCGCCGCGTGTCGAGGAGGAGGGGTTCATCTACACCCAGCTCTATCGCGCCGTCGTCGCCTCGCGCCGCACCGCGGCCGCCTAGATTCCCAGCGCCTTCAGCTGGCGCAGCACGTCGCGGTAGTAGTCCGGGATGTAGTGGAAGGGGCTGAGGCCCCAGCGGTGGTTCTCGTCGGCGATCAGGACCTTCGGGTCGGCCTTCACCCGCACCAGGCCGTGGATCAGGTCGTCGATGCGGCCCTGCGTGTCGGCCAGCAGGGCGTTGTGCTCCGAAAGGCTGGCCGGCAGGCCTTCCCAGACCTGCAGGGCGTCCGGCAGCTCCTGGCGTCGCCCCTCCGTGTCGAGATAGGTCTGCGCCCACTGGGCCTCGTGCAGGATGATCCTGGCCTTCAGCAGCCCGTGGCGGCGCAGCGCCTCGACGAAGGTCGGCGCGGCGGTACGCCACAGGGCGCGCGCCTCGTCCGAAGTCCGGGGGATGCGCCGGGCGGCCTTCGCCCAGGGCTGTTCGAGGTAGCCGGACTCCTTCAGGTCCCAGCTGTGGGTGATCACCGACCCGCCGACCTGCAGCAGGTCGTAACGCTCGTCGATGAAGTCGAGGATGATGTGCGTCGGCTCGAACGCGGCCAGGCTCGCCAGGGCGGTCTTCTGCAGGTCGGCCAGCACCGAATTGCGCTGTGAGCGGCTGATCCCGCCGTGCGGCTGATCGGCGATCGGCTCCAGGCCCTCGACGGGCGCCGAAACCAGGCTCGGCAGGGACGTGCGCGACAGGTACAGGAGCTCGGGCGTGGGCTCTTCGAGGATGGGCCAGATGTCGCGGGTGATGCAGCTGCCGATGATGGCGACCTTGGCCACGGACACTCCATTTGCGCAGGTTCTGTCGCGCTTCGATTGCGGCTGTCTAACACAGGGCCCGTAAGGTCGGCGCCATTGACTTCAATCCGCCGGCCAATCATCTGTCGCCGACGTTCGACGGCGCCTGTCCACCACAGGGCTGTTGAAGGATTGTGGCCGAACGGGCTTCAATAGGGCGTCGCCTTCGGGTGGGCGCGCCACGTCGGCACGCGATACGGGAACGGTCCAGCCAGCATGAAGATCATCAACCTGTTGGGCGCGTTGCCGGACAACCTGCTGAGCCGCGCCCTGAAGGAAGGCTACGTTCCGCTGGCCGTGGCGGGGGCGTTCTCGCTGGTCAGCAACATGCTGTACCTGGCCCTGCCGATCTACACCTTCCAGGTCTACGGCCGGATCCTGTCGAGCTACAGCGTCTCCAGCCTGGTGGTGCTCACCTTCATCGTGCTGGCGACCTTCGCCATCTCGGGCGTCATCGAGGAGTTCCGCACCAAGGTGCTGGTCAACTACGGCCAGGTGCTGGACCAGCGCGTCTCCGGCCACGTCTTCTCGGCGCTGTTCGAGGCGGCGGTGCGGGGCAACCCGGGCGTCCGTTCGCAGGCCCTGCGCGACGTCGACACCTTCCGCCAGATGCTCACCGGGCCGGCCTTCGGGGCGATCTTCGACCTGCCGCTGATGCCGGTGTTCATGATCATCCTGTTCCTGATCGACCCATGGATCGGACTGGTCACCCTGTTCGGCATGGTCGCGCTGTTCGGCCTGACCATCATGCAGGACCGCCTGAGCCGGCCGCCGCTGCAGGAAGCCAACGAGGCCGCCCTGCGCAGCTACGCCTTCACCGACGCGGCCCTGCGAAACTCCGAGGTCGTCCGCGCCATGGGCATGGTGCAGCCGCTGGGCAACCGTTGGGCCGGCTTCCGCGCCGTCACCATGGAGCGCAGCGCCTCGGCCAGCGGCCGGGCCAGCAACATGCAGGCGCTCAGCAAGTTCCTGCGCCAGGCGATCCAGGTCGGCACCATCGCCCTCAGCGCCTTCCTGGTGATCCGCGGCGACATGCACCCGGGCCTGCTGTTCGCCAACATGATCCTGGCCGCCCGCGCCCTGCAGCCGATCGAGCGGCTGGTCGGTTCGTACGACAACATCATCAACGGCATGCGCGCCTACGAGCGGCTGAACGCGCTGGTGTCCCAGTACCAGCCGCCGAAGGCCGGCACCGCCCTGCCGCGGCCGGTCGGCCAGCTCAGCGTCGAGGGGCTGAACTTCGCCCCGCCGGGCGCCAACCGGTTCATCCTGCAGGGGGTGACCTTCAAGATCGAGCCGGGCGAGACCCTGGGCATCGTCGGGCCCTCGGGCGCCGGCAAGTCGACCCTGGCCCGCCTGCTGGTCGGCATCTTCCGCCCCAACAACGGCCACGTGCGCCTGGACGGCGCCGACGTGTTCGCCTGGGACCGGGCCGACTTCGGCCGCCACGTGGGCTACCTGCCGCAGGACACCGAGCTGTTCGCCGGCACCATCCGCGACAACATCGCCCGGTTCCGCACCGACGTGACGGACGAGGAGGTGGTGGCGGCCGCCCAGATGGCCAACGTCCACGAGCTGATCCTGCGCCTGCCGGCCGGCTACGAGACCGAGCTGGGCGACGGCGGCTACATCCTCTCGGCCGGACAGCGGCAGCGGGTGGGCCTGGCGCGCGCCCTGCTGGGCGACGTGCGCCTGCTGGTGCTCGACGAGCCCAACGCCAGCCTCGACGAAGAGGGCGAGCGCGCGCTCGTCCAGGCGCTCGAGGCGCTGAAGGAACGCGGCTGCACGGTGGTCGTCGTTTCCCACAAGCCGAGCATCTTCCGCTCGGCAGACAAGATGCTCGTCCTTCGGGACGGACGGGTGCAGATGTTCGGGCCGCGTGATCAGGTCATGAGCCGCGTGATCCAGCCGGCGCCCGTCAGACCAATCGAGGCCAACGGATGAACAGGCAAGTGGGACCGGCGCGGCCCTTCCAGGCGCCCGCCTTCACCGTCGAAGACGCCGACGTCGTCGACCTGGAACTGAAGCGCCGGCTGCGCCGGCCGATGGTGATGGGCGGCGCCGTGGTCGGCGTCTTCGTCCTCGGCCTGGGGTTGTTCTCGGCGGTGGCGCCGCTCAACGCGGCCGTCCTGGCGCCCGGCCAGGTGCGCGTCGAGGCCAACCGCAAGACCCTGCGCCACCTGACCGGCGGGACCGTGCGCGAGATCCTGGTGCGCGAGGGCGAGCAGGTGAAGGCCGGCCAGCCGCTGCTGCGCATGGACGAGGTCCAGGCCAAGGCGGCCTACGACGTGCTGCGCAGCCAGCAGGACGCCCTGCTGGCCCAGATCGCGCGGCTGCAGGCCGAGTCCAGCGGCCAGCGGTCGATCACCTTCCCGCCGGAGCTGACCTCGCGGATGTCCGATCCGGCGGTCGCGGCGGTGGTGCGCGACCAGGAGTTCCTGTTCAACTCCCGCCTGTCGCTCTACGAGAGCCAGTCGAGCATGCTCTCGCAGCGGGTGCAGCAGTTCCAGGCCCAGGCCGGCGGCATCCAGGCCCAGCTCGAATCCATCGCCGAGCAGACCCGCCTGACCAACGAGGAGCTGGCCGGCTACAAGACCCTGCACGAGAAGGGGTTCGCGCCCAAGACGCTGATCCTGCGCTACGAGCGCAACCTGGCGGATCTCGCCGGGCGCCGCGGCCAGCTGCTGGGCGAGCTCGGCCGCAATCGCGAGCAGATGGCCGAGGCGCAGATCCAGCTGGCCGCGCTGCGCGAGGAGCGAATCACCAAGGGCGCCGAGGCGCTGCGCGAGGCGCAGGTCAGGCTGGCCGAGGTGACGCCGCGACTCACCGCGGCGACTCAGTCGTTCCAGCAGACGGTCGTCCGCTCGCCGGCCGACGGCTACGTGCTCAACATGACGACCCACACCCCCGGCGGCGTGGTCGCCGCCGGCGAGGTGATGATGGACGTGGTGCCGTCCAACGCGCCGCTGATCGTCACCGCCCGCCTCAAGCCGGAGGAGATCGACGACGTGCGCCCGGGCATGGACGCGCGGGTCCGGCTGTCGGCGTTCAACTATCGCAAGGTGCCGCCGGTGGACGCCAAGGTGGTGACCGTGTCCGCCGACGCCCTGGTGGACCAGAAGACCGGCGTCTCATACTTCAACGCCGACCTGCGTATACCTGTCGAAGAGTTGCGTAAGCTTCCGAAGGGCGTGAAGCTCGCCCCCGGCATGCCGGCCCAGGCGATGATCACGACCGGCCAGCGGACCATCCTCGGCTACATCATGGGGCCGATCACCGACACTGTCCGGACGGCCCTGCGCGAGGAGTGATTCCAGGTAAAACGTGGCGCCGAGGCCACGGTCCTTGAGAGCGGATTCAGCGGCGTTTTTTGCTGTTGCGCGACGCACGCCCTTCCGATACGTCTTCCACGGGCTCGTTTAACCTTCCGCCGCGAAGCTGCGTGGTAGGAGGCGAGGGCCGCTGGGGACCGCTTCATCCTTCGATGTTGACTGGCGCCTCCGGGGCTCGAGTGACACAGACTGGAGAGAAGAATGGCGACTTTTACTTTTGAATCGATCACGCAAGCGCAGGCGTCGACCTACGGGGCGACCGACGTGCTCGTGTTCGGTGCGGCCGGCGCTTCGGCCAGCAACGCGACCGTGGCCTATCAGGTCACCGCGGCGACCGTCACCACGCCCGAAGTCACGAACGTGGTGATCAGCCACGCCGGCAAGAGCGTGACCTTCCCGCTGGCGACCATCGGCGGCGACACCGCCGTGTTCACGGCCGGCACCGGCCAGCTGATGATCGGCACGGCCGGTAACGACACCTTCACCGGCAGCGACCTCGGTGACGCGATCTACGCCGGCAACGGCGACGACGACCTGTACGGCGCCGGCGGCAACGACTTCATCCACGGCAACATCGGCGACGACGACATCACCGGCGGCTCGGGCAACGACACCCTGGTCGGCGGTCAGGGCATCGACACCATCCGCGGCAACACCGGCAACGACTACATCGTCGGCAACCTGGGCAATGACGTCCTGCAAGGCAACGAGGGCAACGACACCATCCTCGGCGGCCAAGGCGACGACAACATCCAGGGCAACGACGGCAACGACGTCATCTACGGCGACCTCGGCGACGACACCCTCAGCGGTGCCGACGGCGACGACACCATCAGCGGCGGCGGCGGTGCCGACAACATCACCACCGGCAGCGGCGTGAACTTCGCGCACGGCAACGTGGGCAACGACACCATCGCTGGCGGCACGGGCAACGACACCCTGCTCGGCGGTCAAGACGACGACGTCATCACCACCGGCACGGGCAGCAACTGGGCCCAGGGCAACCTCGGCAACGACCTCATCACCGGCAACACCGGTGCTGACACCCTGTCGGGCGGCCAAGGCAACGACACCCTCACGGGCGCTGCCGGCAACGACGTCCTGCTCGGCGACGCCGGCAACGACACCATCATCGGCGGCCTGGGTCAGGACACCATGACCGGCGGTGCGGGTGTGGACACCTTCTTCTTCACGGGTCCGCTGGTGGGTCCGCCGGCCGTTGCGTCTGAAAGCCCGGCGACTGCCGGTGCGCTCGACCAGATCACCGACTGGACGGTCGCTGACTTCATGGATATCGGCGTGGCCGCGGTTTACGACGAGACCGCCAGCACCCTCGGGTGGGACGATCTCCTCGCGGCCGTGAACGCCGAAATGGCCGGCACGGGCACGCTCACCGCTTCGGCGGCGACCGAGAACGTGATCGCCGTCCAGCAAGGCAGCAACGTGATCGTGTTCATGAACCTGGACGCGACCGCGGGCGCCGACACGGCGGTCCTGCTGACCAACACGAACCTCGACGCGATCTCCGCGGCGAACTTCGTGGTCTAAGACTTCGATCCTTCGGGATCGGGAAGGGGCCGCCCTCTGGGCGGCCCCTTTTGTTTTGGCCGGACGGCCCGTTGCCGGGTCGCGCAAGGGATGCGATCTCGCAAGTAGGGCGCCCGCGATCCGCGGGCGGGGCTGGGAGACGTGGGCGTGTCCAACGCGGCCATCATGATTCATCCGGACGCCTACGACACGCAGGGGCGCCGGCTGATGGGACGTCAGTCCGCAGGCGAGAGCTTCCTTCGGGGCCTGCTGCGCCACGCCGACGTCGACCGCTTCCACTTCTGGAACGCCACGCGCCAGCCAGCCGCCGAGCTCGAGCAGATGGTGGCGCGGATCGAGCCGCCTCCGCGCCCGGTCCGGTGGCTGGCCACGCGGCCCGAGCTGGCCGACCCCGGCGTCGCCTTCCTGCCGGGCGCCGGCTTCGGCAAGGAGCCCTGGTTGCGCAGGTCCGTGGGGGCCCGGCGTTACGGGCTCTGCGGGGTCACCCATACGACGGCGACGCACCGGATCATGGATTCCTTCGCCGAGCTGGTCGCAGGTCCGGTCGAGCCGTGGGACGCGCTGATCTGCACCTCCACCGCGGTCCGTCAGAGCACGGAACATCAGTTCGAGCTGGTCCGCCAGGATCTGCGGGAACGCCTGGGCGCCACCCGCTTCGCCACGCCCCTGGTGACGACCATTCCGCTGGGGGTGCACGCCGCCGACTTCGCGCCCAGACCGGAGGCCCGCAAAAGCTGGCGCGAGCGGCTGGGCATCCCCGAGGACGCCCTGGCGGCCTTCTCCATGGGACGGCTGTCCGCCAGCAGCAAGATGAACCCCGCCCCCGCGGCGCTGGCCCTGGAGCAGGCGGCGCAGCGCACCGGCGCCAGGCTCTGCTGGATCGTCGCCGGCTGGAGCGAGACCGAGGCCATGGCCGAGCGCCTGCACGCCCTGACGCGGGCGCTCTGCCCCTCGGTGACCTACATTCCCGTGGACGGCCGGCCCCCGGACGTGCGGTTCTCCATCTGGTCGGCCGGCGACATCTTCATCTCGCTGTCGGACAACATCCAGGAGACCTTCGGCCTGACCCCCGTCGAGGCCATGGCCGCCGGCCTGCCGGTCGTGGTCAGCGACTGGAACGGCTATCGCGACACCGTCCGCCACGGGGTCGACGGCTTCCGCATCCCGACCAGCGCCCCGCGCCCGGGCCTCGGCCGCGACGTCGCCTTCCAGTACGCCGCCGAGCGGCTGACCTACGACGCCTACATCGCGGTGACGACCCAGGTGACCGCCGTCGATCCCGCCCTGACCGTCAGCGCCCTCACGCGCCTGATCCTCGATCCGCAGCTGCGCCGCCGGATGGGCGAGGCGGGCCGCAAGCGCGCGGCGGAGGTGTTCGACTGGTCCGTGGTGATCCCCCAGTACCAGGCGCTGTGGGCCGAGCAGACCGCGCGGCGGCTGGCGGCCATCGAGGCGGGCGGGCCGGTGCTCGGCCCCGCCGACGATCCCGCCCGGCCCGATCCCTTCACGCTGTTCGCCGGCTATCCCACCCGGACCCTGCGGCCCGACCATCGGCTCGCCATCGCGCCCGGGCTCAGCTGGAGCGGGGCCAGGGCCCGGCTGAGCCACGACCTGGCGGCCATGATGAGCGGCTTCCTGCCCACCCTTGAAGAGGCCGAGCAGGTGTTCGAGGCGCTCTCCAGGGTCGGCCATGCGAGCGTCCGCGACATCGTCGCGCCGTTCGGCCCGCGGGCGAGCGTGGTCGAGCGCGGCCTCACCTGGATGCTGAAGTTCGAGGTCCTGAGCCTGCTCGGGCAGCAGGAGCTGCCGCGCCAGGCCGACACGGCCGACTGAAAAAGCACCGCTCTGCTGGACAAGACTCGCCGCGATTCCCTAAGGTCCGCGCGCGTTAACAGGGGGATCTCGCCGAGCATGCCGGTCATCGCCGTCACCAAGGAGCGCCGCGCCGGCGAAACGCGCGTGGCGGCCACGCCGGAGACGGTGAAGAAGCTGGTCGGCTCGGGCTTCTCCGTGACCGTCGAGCGCGGCGCGGGCGCGGGCGCGTCCTATCCCGACGACGAGTACGAGGCGGCCGGCGCGGCCCTGGCGCCCGGCGCGGCCGAGGCGATCGGCGCCGCCGACATCCTGCTGAAGGTCCGCGCGCCGGTGGACGAGGAGATCGCCGCGCTCAAGGCCGGCGCCATCGTCGTGGGCCTGCTCAATCCGCACCAGGAGAAGGACGCCCTGAAGGCCCTGGCGGCCAAGGGCGCCACCGCCTTCGCCATGGAGTTCGTGCCGCGGATCACCCGTGCCCAGGTGATGGACGCGCTTTCGTCCCAGGCCAACCTCGCCGGCTACCGCGCGGTCATCGAGGCCGCCGCGGCCTACGGCAAGGCTCTGCCGATGATGATGACCGCCGCCGGCACCGTCGCGCCCGCCAAGGTGTTCGTGATGGGCGCAGGCGTCGCCGGCCTGCAGGCCATCGCCACCGCCAAGCGCCTGGGCGCCGTGGTCACCGCCACCGACGTGCGCCCCGCCGCCAAGGAACAGGTGGAGAGCCTGGGCGGCAAGTTCGTCGCCGTCGAGGACGAGGAGTTCCGGCAGGCCGAGACCGCCGAGGGCTACGCCAAGGAGATGAGCCCCGAATACCAGGCCAAGCAGGCCGCGCTGGTCTCCGACCACATCCGCAAGCAGGACATCGTCGTCACCACCGCCCTGATCCCCGGCCGGCCCGCACCGCGGCTGGTCACGGCCGAGCATGTGGCCTCCATGCGCCACGGTTCGGTGCTGGTGGACCTGGCGGTCGAGCAGGGCGGCAACGTCGAGGGCGTGCGCCCGGGCGAGATCTTCCAGACCGAAGGCGGGGTGACCATCGTCGGCCTCGCCAACCTGCCCGGCCGGGTGGCCGCCGACTCCTCGGCCCTCTACGCCCGCAACCTGTTCGCCTTCGCCGGCCTGTTCCTCGACAAGGAGGGCGGCTTCGCCCCCGACTACGAGGACGAGATCCTGAAGGCGGCGCTGGTCACCCGCGACGGCGCCGTCGTCCACCCCGCGCTTCAGTAGGGCGCGAGCCTTGTCGCGTCTTCCGATGCCCCTTCCCTTGAGGTTCTGACCATGGATGCGGTCGATCCCACAGTCTTCCGGCTGGCGATCTTCGTGCTCTCGATCTTCGTGGGCTACTACGTGGTCTGGAGCGTCACCCCGGCGCTGCACACGCCGCTGATGGCGGTGACCAACGCCATCTCCTCGGTGATCATCGTCGGCGCCCTGCTGGCCGCCGCCGCCCACGCCGAAGGCGGAGAGCTGACCCGCAACGTGCTGATCTCCAAGGGCTCGGGCGCGATCGCCGCGGCCCTGGCCGCCGTCAACATCTTCGGCGGCTTCCTGGTCACCCAGCGGATGCTGGCGATGTACAAGAAGAAAGAGAAGTAGGCGCGCCATGAACGCCAACCTCGCCGCGCTCGCCTACCTCGTCTCGGGCGTGCTGTTCATCCTGGCCCTACGCGGCCTGTCCAGCCCCGCCTCCAGCCAGGCCGGCAACCGCAACGGCATGATCGGCATGGCCATCGCCGTGGGCACCGTGCTGCTGACCCTTTGGGGGCAGGGGGCGCTGGACGCCCTGACGCTGGGCCTGATCGGCGCCGGCGTGGCGGTCGGCGGCGTGATCGGCGCGGTGATCGCCAAGCGCGTGGCGATGACCTCGATGCCCCAGCTGGTCGCCGCCTTCCACAGCCTGGTCGGCCTGGCCGCCTGCCTGGTGGCCGTCGCGGCCATCCACACGCCGGCCGCCTACGGCATCGTCGACGCCGCCAGCGGCCACGTCCACCTGATCTCCCTTGTCGAGCTCTCGCTGGGCCTGGCCATCGGCGCGGTGACCTTCACCGGCTCGGTGATCGCCTTCGCCAAGCTGAACGGCAACATGAGCGGCGCGCCCATCCTGCTGCCCGCCCGCCACCTGCTGAACATCGCCCTGGGCCTCGGCATCGTGGCCCTGGTGGTGGTGCTGGTGATGAGCGGCGGCGAGGCGCTGTGGGCCTTCTGGGGCATCTTCGCCCTGGCGCTGATCATCGGGATCACCCTGATCATCCCGATCGGCGGCGCCGATATGCCGGTCGTGGTCTCGATGCTGAACAGCTACTCGGGCTGGGCGGCGGCGGCCCTGGGCTTCACCCTCGAGAACATCACCCTGATCATCACCGGGGCGCTGGTCGGCTCCTCGGGCGCGATCCTGTCCTACATCATGTGCAAGGGGATGAACCGCAGCTTCGTCTCGGTGATCCTCGGCGGCTTCGGCGGCGAGACGGCCGCCGCCGCGGGCGGCAAGGTCGAGACCCGGCCGGTCAAGCAGGGCTCGGCCGACGATGCGGCCTTCATCATGAAGAACGCCTCCAAGGTGATCATCGTCCCCGGCTACGGCATGGCCGTGGCCCAGGCCCAGCACGCCCTGCGCGAGATGGCCGACCGCCTGAAGGAAGAGGGGGTGGACGTCGCCTACGCCATCCACCCGGTCGCCGGCCGGATGCCCGGCCATATGAACGTGCTGCTGGCCGAGGCCAACGTGCCCTACGACGAGGTGTTCGAGCTGGAGGACATCAACTCCGAGTTCGCCACCGCCGACGTCGCCTTCGTCATCGGGGCCAACGACGTGACCAATCCCTCGGCCAAGACCGACCCCGCTTCGCCGATCTTCGGCATGCCGATCCTCGACGTGGAGAAGGCCCGCACGGTGCTGTTCATCAAGCGCGGCATGGGCTCGGGATATGCGGGCGTCGAGAACGAGCTCTTCTTCCGCGACAACACGATGATGCTGTTCGGCGACGCCAAGAAGATGGTCGAAGGCGTGCTCAAGGCGCTTTAACAAACGCTGTAAAACTCGCCCAAGACGAGAGTCGACCTCTCCGCTTCGCCCAGCAAATTCCGTAGGTAAGCGACTCAGAGCTTGCCTCTCCGCCCTGTTTTCGCCCAGAACAGAGTTAACGTGGCCCCGCCTAGACGGGTCCGACAGTCGCAAGCCGACCGCTTACACCTTTTCGGGTCGGCCCACTTGTACGACGGTTCGAAAAAGGGGTTCTCGTTGACTCAGCAAAGCTTGGCGGCTGAGGGCCGCACGCCGAACTGGATCGCCGATCTCGTCGTCGGGGGAACCGCCGCCCTCCTGGCCATCACCGTCGCCCAGGCGGCCCTGCCGGACCAGGGCCAGCGCCTGCCCAAGCTGACCATCTCGCAAGGCCCGGCGGCCGTCGACGAGGCCGAGCCCGCCGCCCCCGCCCCGCCCGCGGAGCCGCAGGGGATCGTGTTCGGCGAGCCGGTGCCGGGCTATCCGATCATCTCGCCGTTCGGGCTCCGCAAGCTGCCCTGGGAAGAATACGGACGGCTGCACCAGGGCGTCGACATCGCCGCCCCCGCCGGCCTGCCGGTGCAGGTGATCGCCGACGGGGTGGTGGTGCGGGCCGGCCAGGACGGCGCCTACGGCCGCTTCGTCGAGGTGCGCCACGCCGACGGCCTCAACTCCTTCTACGCCCACCTCGGCGGCTTCTCGCCGAACGCGCGGGCCGGGATCGCGGTGAAGCGCGGCGCCTCCATCGGCCAGGTCGGCTCCACCGGCTCGTCCACCGGCGCCCACCTGCACATCGAGGTCCGCCGCAACGGCCGGCCGCTGAACCCCAGCTACTTCATCGGCAAGAGCTACGAGAGCGCCGAGGAACTCCCCTTCCGCCAGGCCAGCTACGTGCCCCGCCGGGTGCGGATCGCCTACGTCTCCTACATCCCCAAGAGCAAGCGGGAGAAGATGGAGGCGCGGGAGGAGGCCAAGATGCTCGCCGCCGAGGAGGCCCGCGCGGCCAAGGCCCTGGCCGAGGAGACGCGCCGGCTCAACCTGATGGCCCAGAACGAGGCGCGGCTGACGGCGCTGGCCAAGCTGCCCGGGGCCCGCCCCGAGACGATGGAGCGGATGCCCGCCACGCCGCCGAAGGTCGATCTGCCGCCGATCGTCGACATGCCGGTGAAGAAGGCCGAGCCCGCGGCCCAGCCGGCCGCCCAGCCCGCCACGCCCCCGCCGGCCACCGTCACCATCGACACCGACGCCAACGGCCGGGTGCGCGCGACGATCGATCCCGCCGGCTGAGCCGGCCCGCGGCGCGCGCGCCCGCGTTCCGATGTTCTGGCCCGCCGCCGGCGATGCTAGGTTCCCGGCCCTGCGCCGAGGGCTGACCGGGTCTCCATGGAAGACGACAAGTTCAAGCGAAACTACGACCGCACGCGCGGCTATCTCGACGACATGGGCGGGCTCGATCCCCGGGCGGTGCTCAACTCCGTCTACAACGTGTTCCCGCTCGCCTTCGATACGCCGGAACGCCAGGAACAGGTGCGCCGGCTCTATCCGCCGCCGGACCGCCGCCTCACCGCCTTCGACATCAACCTGGCGCGCACCTTCGTCAAAGGGAACGGTCTGAAGGTGGCGGTCTGCTGCATGCCGAAGTCCGGCTCGACCCACCTGATGACCTCGATCCAGCGGATCCCCGGGCTGAAGCTCCCGGTCGCCTACCTGCACAAGCCCTACATGAACCCGGACTTCGTCGGAGCGATGTCGGTCGAGCACGAGATCGACGAGCTGTCGCTGCTGTTCCTCGAGCTGCGGGGCGGCGACTGGATCTCCCACATGCACACCAAGTGGACGCCCTACACCGAGCAGGTGTTCAAGGCCCACGACATCCGGCCCATCGTCGTCTTCCGGAACATCTTCGACGCCATCGTCAGCATGGACGACATGCTGCGGAAGGACGAGGTCAGCGGCTTTTCGATGATCCGCGTGCCGCAGAACTACGCCGCCATTCCGGACGAGGAGCGGCTGGCCTTCCTCTGCGGCTATGTGGGGCCCTGGTACCTCGACTTCGTGGTGTCCTGGTCGCGCATGCGCACGCCGCATCTGAAGCTCCACTACGAGGAGGACGTGCTGGGCTTCGGGCCGGCCACGATGACCAGGCTGCGCGACTTCCTCGGGCTGACGGCCACCGACGCCGAGCTGGCGCAGGCCTTCCAGCTGACCGACGAGGTCAAGGGCCGGTCCCGCTGGAACCAGGGCGTCGCCGGCCGCGGCGAGCGCATCCCCGCCGAGGCGCGCGAGCGGCTGCGCCAGCTCAGCCGGATCTACGGGCCTGAAGTCGATTTCTCGAAGGTGCTCTGAGCGGCCCTGGCGGTGCAAAGGAAGCTTAACCATATGTCGAGGGTGAGCCAGACCTTCGAGCGCCTCTCGACGGCGGACCGGACCGGCCGGTCGGGCCGGGGCGAGCTGATCGACATCGGCGGGCGCCGGCTGCGGATGGTCCGCGCCGGCCCGGCCGACGCCACGCCCACCATCGTCTGCGAGCACGGGGCGTTCGGCTGCGCGGCCGACTGGGCCGAGGTGCAGCGCCGGCTGGCGGCGAAGGGGCTGAAGAGCCTGGCCTACGACCGGGCCGGCCTGGGCCTGTCCGATCCGGGGCCGCCGCCGCGCAACGGCCCGGCGCTCGCGCAGGACCTGGAGCGGCTGCTGGAACGGGCCGGCGAGCCTGGTCCCTACATCCTGGTCGGCCACTCCATGGGCGGGCTGATGACCCGGATCTTCGCCTGCCGCCATCCCGACCAGGTCAAGGGCGTGGTGCTGGTGGATGCGGCCACGCCCCAGGTCTGGGACATGCGGCTCGTGCCGCGGGTGCTGGGCGCCTACCACGCCGGGATGCGGGTGCTGGGCGCCGGCGCCCGGGTCGGCCTGATGCGTCCGGTCGCGATGGTGTTCGGCAACCTGATCGGCCTCACCGGCGAGGCGGCGGTCGAGAAGCGGCGCATCTACGGCTCGCCCTCCCATGCCCGCGGGGCGGCGGAAGAGGTCGGCCGCTGGGCCGAGATCTCCGCCTGCGCGGGAGAGCTGGACTTCGACCCCGAGCTGCCGATCGCCGTGGTGACCGCCGGCCACGAGAACCTCTGGCCGCGCCTGAAGGCGCTGCAGGTCGCCCCCGCGCTCGCCTCCCGCCACGGCTACGTGGAGCACGTCGCCGGGGCCGACCACGCGAGCCTGCTCGGCGTCCGCTTCGCCGATCCCATCGTGCGGGGCGTGGAGCACGTGCTGCGGGCGATCTGAGAGGCGCCGGTGACGGATCGGCCGCGCAGCGGCCTGCGGGGTGACAGGTAGCGCCAGGTGGCGCAACCCGTCACCGGTCAGGCTCGCGCTCCACCGCGCCGCAGGCGGCGAGAAGGCGGGCGTGGGCCAGGAAGGCCGCGCTCGCCGCAGAGGGCCCCAGGAGCGGCGAGTGGACGGCCTCGCCGGCCACGATCAGCGGCAGGGCGCCCCGGGCGCCGGCGCGGATGGCGGAGAGCGCACGCTGCTGGCCGGGGCTCAGACGGGCGGCTGCGCCGGCCAGCCGGCGAATGGCCGCCGGCTCTGGGGTGCAGATCTCGTACCGGCCGTCCCAGACGAGCCGCGCGCCCGCCGGAATCGCCATCTCCGCCAGCCCGCCGCGTGCGGCCTCGCCGGCTTCGCGCGTCAGCCAGACGCTCTCACCATCGGCTTCGATCCGGGCGCCGGCCAGGGTCGCGATCACGCCCGCCTCGCCACGAAGGCGCGCCGCCAGGGCCTCGACGCGCTCGCCCCGGGGCGGGCGCTCGCCGCCGCCGGCGCAGAGGCATGCGGCGGAGAGGAAGGCGTGCGCCGCCTCCGGCGCGGCCTGACCGAGGCGGTCCCGCTCCACGCGCATGACGTCGCCGGCTTCAAGAGTGACGGCCCGGGCGATGTCCGCGGTTCCGGGCCCCAGCGGCTCGGCCCGCGCGCCGCCCTGGGCGCCGGCGGCGCGGGCCCGGGCGCGGGCGTAGCGCAGGTCGGCGTTCGCCGGGTCGTCGATCCAGCTTTCCCCGAGGGCCGTGAGCCAGGCGCGGATCTCCGCCCGCTCAAGCGCCAGCAGCGGCCGAAGCAGGAAGACGCCGCGGCCCTCCGGCCAGACCGGGGAGGGGCCCCACTCGCGCGCCAGCGGCGTCGTGGAGCCTTCGGCCCGCATCGCCAGCGTCTCGGACAGGTCGTCGGCGGTGTGGCCGAGCAGCATCACCCGCGCGCCGGCCTCGCGCGCGGCCTTAGCCAGCAGTCGGTGCCGCGCCAGCCGGGCGGCGGCCGGCAGCCCCCGGACGGGCTTCTCGCCGCGCCAGGCGAGGGTGCGGAAGGGAACGTCCAGCCGCGCGGCGGCTTCGGCGCACCAGGCCGCCCACGCCGCGCTCTGCGGCTGAAGCTGGTGATCGACATGGAGGGCGATCAGGCGCCGCCCATGCGCCTGCGCCCAGCCGCTCGCGGTCAGCAGCAGGGCGAGGGAGTCGCCCCCGCCTGAGAAGCAGACGGCGATGGGCGCCTGGGCGTCGGACCGCAGTCGCCGGTCCAGCGCCGCACGGGCGCGCGTCTGGATGTCCGCGGGTTCGGCGGCGTGGGCGGCTGAGGCGCGCCTCAGGCGGCGCACTTGGCCTGGGCGCGCGCCGAGGCGGCCCGGCTCTTCACGGCCGCGGCCGCGTTGGGGTACCGGCGCGAGAGCTCGGCCAGCGTCTGGCAGGCCTGGCTCGTACGCTTCAGCGCGATCAGCGAGCGGGAGAGCTCGACCACCGCGTCCGGCGCCCAGTTGGTCTTGGGCCAGCCGCGGATGGATTCGATGTAGGAGGCGGCCGCCTCCACGTGGGCGTTGCGCACCGCCTGGGCCTTGGCCAGCCAGTAGTGGGCCTCGGCCGCGCGCGGGCTGTCGCCGTGCTGCTCGAGGAAGGCGGCGAAGGCCTGTTCGGCGGCGTCGAAGTCGCCGGCGTCGATCAGCGCCTTGGCCCCGCGAAAGGCCTCCTGCGGGTCGGCGCTCACGGGGGGCGGCGGCGGCGGCTCGGCCGTGCGCTGCTCAAGCACCTGCAGGCGCTCGGTCAGGGCCTTGTTCTCCGCCTGCAGCGTCTCGCTGCGCCGGCGCGCCTGGTCGAGCTCGAAAGTGGTGGTCTCCAGCTGGCCGTTGATCCGGGTGAGCGCCAGCTCGAGGTCGGCGAGGCGCCGGTTCAGCTCCTGGATCTGGTAGTCGGTCTCGGCCGGCTGGACGACGACCGGCTTACCCGTGTCGCGGCCCTGGTAGACGATCGAGCGCAGCTCGCGCACCACCTGCTCCATGCGGTCCAGCCGGCGCGCGTCGCGTGCGTCCAGCGGGTCGGGCATGGGCGTCTGGGCGAGCGCCGGGAGCGCGGCGCCGAGCATGAGCGCCAGGGCGGTGGTGGCGGCGAAACGGCGGATCGTCATGGTCCGGATCATCTGGGATGCGGCGCGCGGAACCGCGGCCGGGAACTGGGGTGCAGCGAGTCGGCGGGGGGACCGTCGGCCGATCCCCCCGCCTGGTCGGTCTAGCGGGCGCCGCCGGTGATCGCCGTGCGGGCGTTCCGATTGCGCTGGTAGGCTTCCTCGCTGGCGCCCGGATCGATGGGCTGCTCCTTGCCGTAGGAGATGGTGGTGATCCGGCCCGCGGAGACCCCGCGCGAGACCAGGTAGTCGCGCACCGAGTTGGCGCGGCGGGCGCCGAGGGCGAGGTTGTATTCGCGGGTGCCGCGTTCGTCGGCGTTGCCTTCGATCCGCACGCGGACCGCCGGATAGCGGTTCAGCCAGGCCGACTGGGC
The DNA here is from genome assembly GCF_042681205.1 of Phenylobacterium terrae. Lineage (NCBI taxonomy): Bacteria > Pseudomonadati > Pseudomonadota > Alphaproteobacteria > Caulobacterales > Caulobacteraceae > Phenylobacterium > Phenylobacterium terrae. Next base: position 980,461 of record NZ_JBHUEY010000001.1, on the reverse strand, counting down.
GTCGAGCACCGGGCCGGCGTCGGCGCGGATCTCGTAGCTGTCGAAGTCGAAGTAGACCCGGTCGCCGACGTTGATGACGAAGTCCTGCTCCGAGCCGGGCACGGCGGCCTGGCCGACGTCGCCGGGCTGGCCGGGGATCACCGGGCTTTCGGGCCCCTGGGCGCCGGGGGCGGGGCCGGTGGGGCCGGCCGGCTGCGGCTTCGGCTTGGAGGCGCAGGCCGCCATCGAGGCGGTAGCCGCGACGACCAGGGCCAGTCGTAGGACGCGATGGGTGGAAAGGCTCGTCATCAGCACTTAGCCGTCTCCTCGTGGAGGTTGTGAATTCGGGAGCCGCCTGCGGCGGCGATCAGGCGCACAGGCGCCATGATTTTGGCGAGATTGCGAACTTTCGCGATGGTCCCTGAAGGTGCGGTCACGATCGTATCAGTTGAGCAACGGCGACCACGCCGGGTCCGAGGCGGAGTAGGGGTAGGGGGCGGCCGCCGAGATCCGGCCGGTGACGTCCACGGTCCACAGCCGGGGCGCGCCGCCCGGCGTCTCGCGCGAGAACATCAGCACCCGCCCGTTGGGCGCCCAGGTGGGGCCTTCGTCGAGGTAGCTGGAGGTCAGGATCCGCTCGCCCGAGCCGTCGGCGCCCATGACGCCGATGTGGAACTGCCCGCCCTGCTGCTTGGTGAAGGCGATCAGGTCGCCGCGCGGGCTCCAGACCGGGGTGGTGTAGCGGCCCGAGCCGAAGGAGATGCGCCGCACGCCGGTGCCGTCCACGTTCATGACGTAGAGCTGCGGGCTGCCCCCGCGGTCGGAGTTGAAGACGATCCGCGACCCGTCCGGCGAGAACGACGGCGAGGTGTCGATGGACGGATCGGCGGTCAGCCGCCGGCTGGCCCGGCTGCGCAGGTCCATCACGTAGACGTCGGAATTGCCGCCGCGCTCGACGGAGAAGGCCACCTTGCTGCCGTCCGGCGAGAAGCGCGGCGCGTAGACCATGCCCGGGAACTGGCCCAGGCTCTCGCGCCGGCCGGTCTCCAGGTTGAACAGCCAGATCGCCGAACCCTCCGGGCGCAGCGACATGTAGGTGATCTCCTGGCTGGTCGAGGAGAACCTCGGCGACATGACGATGTACGAGCCGTCGGTCAGGTACTCGGGGTTGGCCCCGTCCTGGTCCATGATGGCCAGCCGCTTCACCCGGTTGGTCCGCCCGCCGCTCTCGGCGACGAACACCACGCGGGTGTCGAAGTAGCCCTTCTCGCCGGTCAGCCGCTCGTAGATGGCGTCGGAGATCTTATGGGCCACCCGCCGCCAGTTCTCCGGCGTGGAGGTGAACTCGAAGCCCGAGAGCTGCTGCTCGCCGAACACGTCCCACAGCCGGAATTGGGCGCGCAGGCGCCCGCCGGGCTCGACGGTGACCTGACCGTTGACCAGCGCCTGGGCGTTGATCGCCTTCCAGTCGCCGAACCTGGGCTGGATGGCGACGTTGAGGTCCCGCTCGATGTAGCTGCCGGGGTCCAGCGGCCGGAACAGGCCCGAGCGTTCCAGGTTGTTGCGGATCACGTTCGAGATGTCCGCGCCGACCTGCCCGCCGCCGAAGGCGGGGATGGCGATCGGCAGCGGCTGGACGTTGGCGCGGTTGACGTCGATCTCGACCTGGGCCTGCGCGGCCATCGGGGCCGCGGCGAAAGCGGCGACGGCGGCGGCGACGGCCAGGGTCAGGGCGCGAAATCGCATGTGAGACTTCTCCTTCAGCCGCGCCCGAAGCTTTGCAGCTCCAGGTGCGCAGATTCGCGATGAACGGCGTATGACGGCCATTTTATGGATTCATCAGCCGGCGCACCCCTTGGTGGGGTCGAAGTTGGCGGTGATCGGTTTTCCATAGTTGGACCGGGGCACCATGGTCAGCGGCGCGGCCTGGCGCACGGCGCGGATCGCCCGCTCGGCGGCGACCCGGACGACGGGGTTCGACGAATTCTCGAGGCCGCCGGCCGTGGGCGGGTTCTCCCGGTCGATGACGCCGCCTGGGCCGACGACGAAGGTCACGCGCACGCGCACGTCGCGGCCCCCTTCGACGGTGCAGTTGGGGTTCCAGACATCCTCCAGCCGCTCCTGCAGGCCGGGGATGGAGCTGGCGGCCATGCCTTCGCCGGCGTTCGGCCGGGCCTCGCGCGCGGTCTCCGGCCGGTTCTGGCCCTTCTGGGCCGAGGAGCGGCTGCCCCCGGAGGGGCGCATCTTCGCCAGGCTGTTGGCCAGGGCGTCCAGGTCGAGCGAGTCCTCGGTCTTCTCGGCCGGTCGCTTCTGAGCCGGGGCCTTGGGCGCGGGCGCCTTGGGGGCCGGAGTGGGGGTCGCCTTCTGGGGCGGCGCCTTGGGCGCAGGGGTGGGCGTCGCCTTCTGGGGCGGCGCCTTGGGGGCGGGCGTCGGAGCCGGCGCCGTCTTCTGAGGCGGCGTCTTGGGCGCCGGGGTCGGCGCGGGCGCGGGCGTCGGCGGGGCCGGGTCCGGGATCGGGGCGACGGTCTCCAGGGGCGCGTCGGGGACCGGCGACTCCGTCTGGGCCGTCTGCTCGGCGGGCGCCTCGATGGCGGGCCGAAGGTCCGTCTGCGAGGCGTTGGTGATGATCTTCACCGGCACCACCGTGCCGCCCTGCATGTCGCGGCTGTTCCAGCTGACCAGCGCCGCGGCGATCAGGGCGCCGTGCAGCAGCACCGAGCCCAGCCACGCTGTCGGAAACTCACGCTCGCGCGTGGCGGCGGTCACGGCTGCGGCGTCTCCGGCGCGATCGCGGCGGCGCCCGACGAGGGGCCGCCCGTGTCGGTGAGCAGGTTGATCGAGGTGAAGCCCGAGGTCGACAGCGAGGCCATCACCTGGGCGACCGTCTCGTAGGCGGCGCGGCCGTCGGCCCGCACGAACACCGGCCGCTCGCGGTCCGCGCCGGCCACCGCGGCGAGTCGCTCGCCGAGGCTCTGGAACGGCACCTGGTCCTCCTGGATGAAGATCGCCCCGTCCTCGCGGACCGAGACGCTGATCGGCTCCGGCTGGTCCTCCATCGCCGCCGCCTCGGTCTTGGGCAGCTCCAGCGGAATGCCGGCGGTCAGCAGGGGCGCCGAGATCATGAAGACGATCAGCAGCACCAGCATGACGTCGACCAGCGGGGTGACGTTGATCTCGGAGAGGGCGCCTCTGCGGCCGCGGCGGCGCCGGCCGCGCCGGCCGCCGGCGGCGAAGGCGTCATGGACGGAGAGCGCCACGGCTCAGGCCCTTTCCGCCAGCCGCCGCTGGATGGCGGTGGAGAGGTCGTCGGCGAAGTGCTCGAGCCTGGCGGTGAAGCGGCCGGCGTCGGTCGAGAACTTGTTGTAGGCGATGTAGGCGGGGATGGCCGCGGCCAGGCCGATGGCGGTGGCGAACAGCGCCTCGGCGATGCCGGGCGCCACGACCGCCAGGTTGGTGTTCTTCTCCACGGCGATGGCCTGGAAGGACCGCATGATCCCCCAGACGGTGCCGAACAGGCCGACGAACGGCGAGGCGGTGGCGACGATGGCCAAGAGGCCCAGGCCGTCCTCGATGCGCTGCGACTCGCGGGCGATCACCGTGTCCAGCACCCGGTCGATGCGCTGGATCAGGAACGCCGCCTGGCTGTCGGAGCCGGGCTTGCCGCGGGCCTCGCGCCATTCGCGCAGGGCGCCCTGGAGCATGCGGGGCAGGGCGTGGCGGGGCGCCTCCCCCGCTTCCGCGGCCAGATCCTCCAGCGGCCGGCCGGCGGCCACCGCGTCCTCGAAGCGGTTGGCCTCGCGGTTCAGCGCGGAGAAGCGGAACAGCTTGTCGAGGATCACCGCCCAGGAGGCGAGCGAGGCCAGGGCCAGCCCGATCATCACCAGCTTCACGACCCAGTCCGCGCGCAGGAACAGGTTCAGGAAGGTGAAGGACTCAGGCGTGACTTGGGCGTCCAAGGGCAGGGCTCCGGATGCTTTCGGGGTGGGGTGGGTGTGATTCGTCCCGGTGGCGAACTTAAGGCGAATCGCAGGGAGCGCGTCCCGCAAAAGTCGTCGCCGGCTCTGTGAAAATGACGCGCTCCAACGCCAGAAGCTGAGCCATTTCCGATCCTATTCGGACCGGGAACGGCTCGGGCCCAGCAGAGGGCGAACCGCCTCGAGCAAGACGCTCGGGGGCTTGCGCGCCCGGCCGGTGCGAAGGTCGATGCAGGCGGCCTGGACCAGCGCCTCGGCGATCAGCTCCTGGCCGCGCAGGATCCGCTGGCGGACGAATAGCCGCGGCCCCTTCATCGCCTCGTAGGCCGTGCGCACCGCAAGGGCGTCGTCGATCCGCGCCGCCTTGCGGAAATCCACCTCCATCCGGACCACCGCGAACCCCGCCGGCTCCGGCCCCGCCGCCAGCTCGGCGTGATGGACCCCGATCGCCCGCAGACAGTCGCTCCGTCCCCGCTCGAAGAAGCGGACGTAGGCGCCGTGGTAGACCACGCCGGTGAAGTCGGTGTCCTCGTAGTAGACGCGCACCGGCAGCACGTGCTCGGCGCCGTCGAACCAGCCGGCGGTGGGGGTGGGGTCGGACATGACGGCCTCTTAGCCTTTCCCTCCCCGTCAGACACCCCTTGCTCCCTCGCGAAGCGGGGGAGGGGGACGACGCGCCGAAGCCGGCGGACGCCGGCTTCGGCGGGCGGTCCCCCTTTCCCATGAAGTGGGAAAGGAGCGACTACTCCTCGAACAGCCCGGGCTGCGCCTTCGCCGGCGGCACGACCACCGGCGGCGGGGCGGTCAGGCCCAGGTGGGCGTAGGCCTTGGCGCAGGCGGTGCGGCCCCTCGGCGTGCGCTGGATGAAGCCCTGCTGCATCAGGAACGGCTCGATGACGTCCTCGACGGCGTCGCGGGCCTCGGCGATGGCGTAGGCCAGGGTCTCCACGCCGGCCGGGCCGCCGGCGTAGTTCTCGATCAGCGCGCGCAGGTACTTGCGGTCGAGGGCGTCGAGGCCGGCCTCGTCCACGTCGAGGCGGGCCAGCGCCTTGGCGGCGGCCTTCTGGTCGATGACCTTGGCGCCGTCGGCCTCGGCGAAGTCGCGCACCCGGCGCAGCAGCCGGCCGGCGACGCGGGGCGTGCCGCGCGAGCGGGCGGCGATCTCGGCCGCGCCGTCCTGCGCCAGGTTGACGCCCATCTTCCCCGCCCCGTGGGCCAGCACCTTCTGCAGCTCGGCCGGCGTGTAGAACTCCAGCCGCAGGGGGATGCCGAAGCGGTCGCGCAGGGGCGTGGCCAGCAGTCCCGCCCGAGTGGTCGCCGCCACCAGGGTGAACGGGGCCAGGTCGATGCGGATCGAACGGGCCGAGGGGCCGTCGCCGATGATCAGATCGAGGACGTGGTCCTCCATCGCCGGATAGAGGATCTCCTCCACCGGCGCGGCCAGGCGGTGGATCTCGTCGATGAACAGGACGTCGCGCGGCTCGAGATTGGTGAGGATGGCCGCCAGGTCGCCGGCCTTGGCCAGCACCGGGCCGGAGGTGGCGCGGAAGTTCACCCCGAGTTCGCGGGCGACGATCTGCGCCAGGGTGGTCTTGCCCAGGCCCGGCGGGCCGAACAGCAGCACGTGGTCCAGCGCCTCGCCGCGCGACTTGGCCGCCTCGATGAACACCGACAGGTTGCCCTTGGCCGCCTCCTGGCCGACGAATTCGGACAGAGTCTGGGGCCGCAGGGCCCGGTCGGAGGGCTCCATCGGCTCGGCCTCGCCGGAGACGATGCGGGTCATCGGCCGAGCTCCTGCAGGGCGGCCTTGATCAGGGCGGGCGCCTCGGCCTCTTCACCCAGCCGGCCCAGGGCCTGCTCGATGACCCGGCGGCCCTGCGCCTCGGCGACCCCCAGGCCCATCAGCGCGGCGACCGCCTCGCCGGCGGCCGACGGTCTGGCCGCGGCGCGCGCCGTGGCGGCGACTTCGGCGTGGAAGGCTGCGGCGGGCGTATCGGAGATCGGCTTGCCCTTCAGCTCGGCGACGATGCGGGCCGCGAGCTTGGGGCCGACGCCGGAAGCGCGGGCCACGGCGGCCTTGTCGTCCCGGGCGGCGGCGGCGGCCAGCTCGGCCGGCGGCAGCACGTCGAGCACGGCCAGGGCCGCCTTGGGCCCGACGCCCTGGATGTCCTGCAGCATGACGAAGGCGCGCCGCTCCTCGCGGGACAGGAAGCCGTAGAGCCGAAGCCCGGTCTGCTCGCCGAACTGGCTCTCCACGTGGATCACCACCTCGGAGCCGAGCTCGGGCAGGCGCGACAGGGTGCGGGCGCCGCAGCGGACGAGGTAGCCCACGCCCATCACGTCGATCAGGGCCTCTTCCTCGCCGACCTCGGCGACCTGGCCGCGCAGCCGCCCGATCATCCGGCCCTCGCCCGGGCCGAGACGGCCGTCAGCTTGCGCGAGTTGGCGTGGGTGATGGCGACCGCCAGGGCGTCGGCCGCATCGGCGCTCGCCTGCCCGGCCGAAGGCAGGATGCGGCGGACCATGAAGGCCACCTGGGTCTTGTCCGCCGCGCCGGTGCCGACCAGCGCCTTCTTCACCACCGTGGCCGCGTATTCGGCGACCGGCAGGCCGGCCTGGGCGGGCGCGATCATGGCCGCCGCCCGGGCGTGGCCCAGCTTCAGGGTCGAGGCGGGGTTCATGTTGACGAAGGTCTCCTCCACGGCCGCCTCATCGGGCGCATGCTCGGCGATGATTGCGCAGATCGCCTGGAAGAGGTGCAGCAGCCGCTCGGAAAACGGGGCCGTCTCGGACGGGACGATCACCCCGTGGGCCACGTGCGACAGCCGCGCGCCGTCCAGGCTGACGACGCCCCAGCCGGTGCGGCGCAGGCCGGGGTCCAGCCCCAGGATGCGGACGGGCGCGGGTCCGGCCCGGGCGGCGGCGAGAATCATCGCGTTCGGCATTCGTTCCAAGTGTACTTGGCCGATGAAGGGGGCGGTAGGGTTAAGGATGGATTGAGGGCTGCGACCGATCTTCCGGCCCCGCGCTTTGACTCCGGGGACGTCGGGTGGAAGCGTGGCCTTATGAGCGCCTCCGAGCCCCCCTGGTCGCCAGGCCAGGCCATTCCGATCCGCCACGTGCAGCAGGGCAAGGTCTGGTTCGCCATGGCCGCGACGGTGGTCAGCGACACGCCCGAGCTGCTGGCGCGCACGTGCCGCTGAGCGCGGGGATGCAGTGGGGGCGGGTCGACTGGGAGAAGGGGCTCATCGAGGAGCCGAAGCCGACGCGCTGGACCACCACCGAGACGCTGCGGCTGTTCCCGGCCGGCGCCCGGCACATGGTCACCCTGATGTGGCGGGGCGGCAGCGGCTATGGCGCGGGCGGCGATTTCCTGTGCTGGTACGTCGACCTGGCCGAGCCCTGGCGCAAGGCGGGCGGCGGGGTGGTGACCTTCGACCGTTCGCTGGACATCGTCATCGGGCCGGACCGCCGCTGGCGCTGGAAGGACGAGGACCATTTCGCCTGGATCCAGGATTTCGGCTGGATCACGGCTGAAGAGGCCGCCGTCCTGCGGGCCGAGGGGGAGCAGGTGATCGCGCTCGCCGAGGCCGGCGAGCCGCCGTTCGACGAAAGCTGGCTGTCCTGGACGCCGGATCCGGCCTGGGCCGTCCCCGAACTGCCCCAGGACTGGGCGCGCGTGCCCTGAACGCAGGGGCCGGCGGACCCCGCCCCATTCTGAACGCGTTTTTGGTCAAAGGGCCGCAGGCATGAGACCAAGAGCGACTATCGTGAAGACGGCGTGGTGGGCGGCGGCGGCCCTGATGCTGGCCGGGTGCGGCCAGGGCGGCGGCGCAGACTCGGCCGATCCGTATGCGGGCCTCGACGCTGCGATCAAGGACTGGCGCGCGGAGATCATCAAGACCGACGCGGCCTGCCAGCAGGCCAAGGGCCCCGAGGGCGAGGCCTGCCAGCGGTTCGAAGTGACCTGCAAGGTTGAGAGCCCGATCGACGAGGCCGAGCGGACCGCCGGCGTGACCCAGAAGGTGCTGGCGGCGATGACCTGGACGGCGCGCAACCCGGCGATGAACGAGCAGCAGCCGGCCTCGGCCACGGCGACCTTCTCGCGCACCTCCGACGGCTGGACCCGCAAGGCCGCGGACCCGGTGAACCTGCGGACCTGCGCTCCGGCCTAGAGCCTCTAGTCGTTGCGCGGCGCGAGGGAGAATTCCAGGACCCGCGCATCGGCCTTCAAGCGCTCCGCCAGGGCGGCCGTCTCGGCCCCCTTGGCGGCATGCAGGGTGGCCGCGAACTCCACCACTTCGCCGGAGTCGACGAGCCGGTGGCTGACGCCGCCCATCCGGAACCCCTGCTCCCGCATTGCGGCGCGGAACTCATCCTCGGTGGCCGCCTGGCCGCGGCGATAGCGGACGGCCGCGTCGATCACCCGCAGGCTGGGGAACCGCTCGTCGCACAGGCGCAGGACGGCCAGCACGATGAGGGTCGCGATGGTCCCGGTGACCGCCAGCCCGTAGGCGGCGACGCCGAAGAGGGTGCCGAGCGCCGAGGTGATCCACAGCGAGGCGGCGGTGGTCAGGCCGTGCACCGACAGGCCGTGGCGGAAGATCACCCCGCCGCAGAGGAAGCCGATGCCGGTCAGGATGCCGTGCGCCATCCGCACCGGGTCGATGCGGATCACCTCGGGGCTGGTGTCGCGCATCCACTCGACCTGGTTGACCGCGCCCAGCATCAACAGCGCCGAGGCCAGGCAGACCAGGATGTGGGTGCGGAACCCCGCCGGGCGGCCGCGGTACTCCCGTTCGAAGCCGATCAGGGCCCCGGCGATGATCGCGCCCGCGATCGGGCCCACATAATCCCACAGCCAGTGCTCGAGCATCGCGCCTCCGCTTCGTCCGGATGCGGAACGCCCAAGGTCCGGGTTGGGTGCGCGCGGGGGCGTGCTAAGGAGCCTCCATGGCCGACGCCTTCGAGAGCCTCTACGAGCAGGGCTTCCAAGCCTTCCACATCGGGAACTACGAGGCGGCGACCGCGGCGCTGGTCCAGGCCCTGCAGCTTCGCCCGGACCATCAGCGGGCGATCGCCGGGCTCGGCATGGCGCTGCTGGGCCGCGGCCTCTACCCCCAGGGCTGGGCGCTCTACGAGGCGCGCAAGGCGCTCGATCCCACGCCCCTGGACGGCGGCGCCGTTCCGGAGTGGGACGGCGGCCCGCTGGAGGGCCGCAGGCTGCTGGTCTGGCCCGAACAGGGCCTGGGCGACGAGATCCAGATGGCGCGCTACATCCCGCACCTGCGGGGGGCGGGGCCGATCACCCTGGCCTGCTCGCCGCCGCTCGCACGCCTGTTCGAACAGCTGGGCGTCGACGTCTTCGCCCGCACCGAGGGCGCCGCCCCGCCGCCGGCCGATGTCTTCGTCCGCAATTTCTCGCTGCCCGGCCTGCTCGGCACGACGCTCGAGACCATCCCGCCCGCGCCCTACCTGCGCGCGCCGTCCGAGCCCCGGCGGGGCGGGGTCGGCTTCGTCTGGCGGGGCGATCCCACCCATCCGAACGATGCGCGGCGCTCGCTGCCCTCGCCGGACGTGCTGGCGCCGCTGGGCGCGGTCGCCGAACTGGTGGACCTGCAGGCGCCGCGCGGCGACTTCCTGGACACCGCAACGCGCATCCAGGCGCTGGACCTGGTGGTCACGGTCGACACCTCGATGGCCCATCTGGCCGGCGCGCTCGGCGTCCCCTGCTGGGTCATGCTGCCGGCCCACGGGACCGACTGGCGCTGGCTGCGCGGGCGCAGCGACAGCCCCTGGTATCCCTCGCTGAGGCTCTACCGGCAGGCGATCCCCGGCGACTGGGCCGAGGTGGTGGCGCGGATGAAGGCGGACCTGGCGGCCGCCCGCCGCTAGCTCGCCAGCCGCTCCAGCTCGTCGGCGGCGATGTCGTAGTTGCCCCAGACGTTCTGGACGTCGTCGTCGTCCTCGAGCGCGTCGAGCAGCTTCATCAGGGTGGCGGCGGCGTCGCCCGAAACCGGCGTCAGGGTCTTGGGCCGCCAGGCGATGGCGGTGGACTTGGCCTCGCCGAGCTTGGCCTCCAGCGACTGGGCGACTTCCGACAGCTGTTCGAAGGCGGTGTAGATGGTGTGGGACTCCTCGTCCGACTCCACGTCCTCGGCGCCGGCCTCGATGGCCGCCTCCATGACCTCGTCCTCGCTGCCGGCCGAGGCCGGATAGACGATCTGGCCCACCCGGTCGAACATGAAGGAGACGGCGCCCGTCTCGCCCATGTTGCCGCCGTTCTTCGAGAAGATCGCCCGAACGTTGGCCGCCGCGCGGTTGCGGTTGTCGGTCAGCACCTCGACGATGATGCCGACGCCGCCGGGCCCGAAGCCCTCGTAGCGGATCTCGTCGTAGGTCTCGGCGTCGCCGCCGCTGGCCTTCTTGATCGCCCGCTCGATGTTGTCCTTGGGCATGGACTCGGCCTTGGCGTTGGCCACGGCCAGCCGCAGGCGCGGGTTCATGGCGGGATCGGGCAGTCCCGACTTGGCCGCCACGGTGATCTCGCGGCTCAGCTTGGAGAAGAGCTTCGAGCGGATCGCGTCCTGGCGACCCTTCTTGTGCATGATGTTCTTGAACTGTGAGTGTCCGGCCATCGGGCTCTCTTGGCTCTCAGCGATGATGCGTCAGCGCGCTTCTACAGCCCGGAACGGGGCAAGGCCAGCGTCGCCCCCGCGCGGAACCGTCGCTGTCCGTGCTAGTTTGGCCTCGGGTAGCGGGAGCGCGACATGAGCGAATACGTCCTCGACGACGACTTCTCCGAAGAGCCGGACAACGAGGTGGTGCAGTGGATGGCGCCCAAGCCGGTAAGCATGGGTCCCGCCGGCATCGCCAGCGTCGCGAGCGCCGCCTTCGTGCTGGGGGCGATCACCGCCGTGGGCGTGCTCGCCGCCCTCCACTGGATCGAGCCCCGCGGCCGCGACACCGGCTGGCGGCCGAGGCTGCACTAGCTCAGGCCCCAGGGCGACAAACTCCCAAGCTTCGTCATCCCGGACGGCCCGTAGGCCGATCCGGGATCCAGCTACGGCGCTCGCGCCCTCCTGGGTCCCGGCTCTTCGGCCCGCTCGCGCGGGATGACGGTGTGAGTTCAGCGCGGGTCCTGGACGCAGAAGGGATTGCCCTCCGGGTCGAGCATGACCGTGTAGCCGTCGTGGTGCTCGCGCACGGCAGCGCCGAGCCCGGCCAGCCGCTCGACCTCCGCGGCGCGCGGGCCGCCGACGAGGTCCAGGTGGACGGGATTGCGGGCCAGGTCCGGCTTGTCCACGCGCTGGAAGCAGAGGGTGGGGCCGGGCCCGTCCACCATCACCGTGGGATCGGTCTCCGGCGTGAGGCCGAGGGCGGCCAGGCGCGCGATCTCCGCCTCGTCGTAGGGCCTGACCGCATACCCTTCCAGCGCCGCCGCCCAGAAGCGGGCCAGGCGCGCCGGACAGCGGCAGTCGAAGACGATCTCCTTGATCCGCATGGCCGCATGTTGGGGGCGGAGCGCCGCCCGCTCAACTCCTACCTCCCCCGCGAAGCGGCGGGAGGGGGACCAGTCGCCGAGCGCAGCGAAGAGCGACTGGTGGAGGGGGCGGGCCCAGGCAAAGCGCTGCGGCTCGCGACCAACACTCGCGCACCGATCAGGTGGAGAGGCGGAGCGTGTGGCTCGCCCCCTCCACCCCCCGCTCTTCAGCCGGCTTTCGCCGGCCTCGGCGGGCGGTCCCCCTCCAGCCGCTGCGCGGGGGAGGTAGGAGGCGTTCTCTGCGCTTCCGCAGGACAGTCGATGCGCTCGATGCGGCCGTCCGCCAGTCGGAAGACGGCGTCCTGCGGCACGTCCAGCTCCAGCATCGCCTGGCGGGAGAAGCCGCCGTAGAGGCCGCGCAGGACGCGGCCGGCCATGCCGTGGGAGACGGCGACGACCCGGCGGCCGGAGGCTCCGATCTCGGCGAGCCAGTCGGCGATGCGGGCGGAGATCGCCTCGAAGCTCTCCCCGCCGGGCGCATGCAGCTGCCGCTCCCAGACGCCGGCGCCGGGCGGAAGCTTGTGCACGACCTCGTCGATCAGCAGCCCGTCCCACTCGCCCAGGCTGATCTCGCGCAGCCGATCGTCGAAGCCGAGCGGCAGCCCGAGGCGCGCGTTGATGATCTCCGCCGTCCGCCGGGCGCGCCCCTGCGGGCTCGCCGCCATCGTCCAGCCCGCGCCGTCCAGTAGCCCTTCCAGCAGCGCGCCGATCCGCTCCGCCTGGCGCAGGCCGTGTTCGGTCAGCGGCGAATCCAGCGCGCCCTGGTAGCGGCGGGCGAGGTTGAACTCGGTCTGGCCGTGGCGGACGAGGTAGATCACCGCTTGCCGCGGCGCGCGACCGGGTGGGAGGAGGACAGGCCCCCGTCCACGACGATCGCCTGGCCGTTGACGTAGGAGCTGTCGTCGGAGGCCAGGAATAGCGCCGCGTGGGCGATCTCGGACGGCTCGCCGCCGCGGGCCAGCGGGTTGAGCTGGCCGATCCGGTCGGCGGTGCCCTTGGCGCGGGCGTATTCGTAAACGCCGCGGGTCATGCCGGTCTCGATCAGGCCGGGGCAGATGGCGTTGACCCTGACGCCCGTCCCGTAGAACTCGTTGGCGGTGGTCTGCACGAGGTTGATCACGCCCGCCTTGGAGGCCGAGTAGGGCACGCCGCCCGCGCCCGAGCGCAGGCCCGCCACCGAGGCGGTGCAGATGATCGAGCCCTTGCCGGCCGGGATCATCACCTTCGACGCGTGCTTGATGGCCAGGAACGGGCCGATCAGGTTCACCTTCAGCACCGTCATCCAGTGCTCGGCGGTGAGCTCGGCGAAGCCGGCCTGGCCGGCGCTGGAGATGCCGGCGTTGGCGTAGCAGGCGTCCAGGCCGCCGAAGTCGGAGACGGCCCGGGCGATGAAGCTCTCCACGAACGCCTCGTCCGAGACGTCGCCGGTCATCGCCACCGCCCGGCCGCCCGCGTCGGTGATCTGCTTCACCGTGTCGGCCACGGCCTCGGCCCTGTCGACGCAGACCACCGTGGCGCCTTCCTGGGCGAACAGGATGGCGCTGGCCCGGCCGATGCCGCTGGCGGCGCCGGTGACGACGGTCGAGCGGCCTTGCAACCTGCCCATGGCTAATCCCCTCTTCTGTTCTCGTTCAGCTGCGGTCGGTCAGGCCGGCGCCTTGGCCCGCGCGGCGGCGGCGAAGATGGCGTCGGCCACGGTGTCGTACAGCGCCGGCGGCAGGTCGTGGCCCATGCCCGGGATCACCCGCAGTTCCGCGCCCGGGATCGTCGCCGCGGTGCGTTGGCCGCCGGCCAGCGGGACCAGCGGATCGGCTTCGCCGTGGAGCACGACGGTCGGGCAGGCGATGGTCTTGCACCACTCGGTGCGATCGCCGGTCGCCCGGATCGCCGCCAGCTGCCGGGCGACGCCCGCCGGGTTGTAGGCCCGTTGGTACTCCGACGTGACCCGCTGGCGGATCTGCTCGTCCGTCCAGGGATAGCCCGGGCTGCCGATGGTGCGGGCGTTGCGCATCCCGTGCGCCACGAAGGCCTCGAAGTCCTTGGTCGGATCCGGCGCGGGGGTGTTGAGGACGGCGCCCGCTTCCGGGGTGGAGCGCATGCCCTCCGGATCGCCCATGGCCGACATGATCGACGTCAGCGACAGCGCCCGGTCCGGATACTTCGCCGCGACGGTCTGGGCGATCATCCCGCCCATCGAGACGCCGGCCAGATGCGCCCTCTCGATGTTCAGGGCGTCCAGCAGGCCGACGGCGTCGGCGGCCATGTCCTCCAGCCGGTAGGAATCGCCCGGCTTGAACCAGGTGGAGAGGCCCACGTCGCGGTTGTCGTAGCGGATCGCGAAATAGCCCTTCGCGGTCAGCTTCCCGCAGAAGGCTTCCGGCCAGCGGGTCATCTGCGAGCCGAGGCCGTTGATCAGCAGGACCGGCGCGTTCGCCGGATCGCCGAAGGTCTCGTAGTAGATCTCGATCCCGTTCGCCTTCGCCTTCGGCATGGGGGTTTCCTCCTGTTGTGGTTCTTATCTTCGTCCGTGATCTGGCGGGGCGCCAGCACCTAGACCTCTCCCCGCTTGCGGGGAGAGGGTAGGGTGAGGGGCCTGAGCCTCTGCGCGAGCGCCGCGTGGCCCGGCGGCCCCCCTCACCCAACCCTCTCCCCCCGCGGGCGGGGGGAGAGGTCTAAGATCACGGGATCAGCAGCACGCGCCCCACCGCCTGGCGGCTTTCGATGTAGCGGTGCGCTTCGGCGGCCTCGGACAGCGGGAAGGTGCGGTCGATGACGACCTGCAGCTCGCCGCGGGCGACCTGTTCGATCAGCCGCTGGATGTTGTTGTAGACCCGGTCGGTGGCGATCTCGGCGCCCAGGAAGACGCCGGAGAGGCTCTGGTTGCCGCCCATCATCGCGCCCACGTCGACCTTCATCGGCTCGCGGCCGGCGGCGCCGACCATGGACACCCGGCCGCGGTAGGCCAGCGAATTGATCGAGCCCTGCAGGGTCGAGCCGCCGACGCTGTCGACGACGACGTTGGCGCCCTTGTTGTCGGTCAGGCGGCGGACCTCGGTCGCGACGTCCTTTTCCTTGTAGTTGATGCCGTGGTCGAGCCCGAGGGGCTTCAGCATCTCCAGCCGCTCGTCGGACGAGGCGGTGGCCAGCACCAGCGAGGCGCCGCCTTGCTTGGCGAGCTGGATGGCCGCGACGCCCACGCCGCTCGCGCCGGCCTGGACCAGCACCACGTCGCCCTTCTGCATCCGGCCGAACTCGAACAGGCAGTCGTGGGCGGTGCCGAACGGCACGGGGATGGCGGCGGCTTTCTGGATGTCCATGCCGTCGGGGATCACCCAGGCGCTGCGGGCGGGGACGGCGCGCAGCTCGGCGTGGCTGCCGTGGTTGCCGCTGGTCACCACCTTCTGTCCGACCTTGAGGTTCGTCACCTCCTCGCCGACCTCGACGATCTCGCCGGCGGCCTGGTAGCCGACGATGTGCGGGTTGGCAGCCATCCGGCCGCGGAAGCGGTTCAGGGTGTCGCCGCCCTCGATGGAGACCGCCTCGACGCGGACGATCACGCCCTTGCGGTGGCAGACGGGGTCGGGAACCTCCTCGTACTTGAGAACCTCGGGCCCGCCGGTTTCATAATAGACCGCCGCCTTCATCACGCGCTCCTCACACCACGATTGTTTGACAGGGTGCTTGTCACGGCGAAGGTGGGGGCGCAACCGGACAAGACACGCATGGACCTCGCCAAGCCCCAGGTCGACATCGGCCTCTCCACCAACGACCTCGAACCAATGCTGCGGTTCTGGCAGGAGGAGGTGCGGGTCCCGTTCGACCATCTGCTGAAGATCCGCCGCGGCCAGGACCAGCACCGGCACGACGTGCTGGGCACGGTGCTGAAGATCAACCACCACGCCGAGCCGCTGCCGGACGCCCCGCCCAGCGGCTACCGCGAGCTGATCATCGCCCGGCGCGGCGTCGCCTCGCCCCAGCCGATGGCCGATCCGGAGGGCAACCGGGTGCGGCTCGTCCCGCCGGGGACGGAGGGCGTCACCCAGATCGGGGTGCGGGTCGCCGTGCGCGACCTGGCCGCCCACCGCCGCTTCTACGGCGAGGC
The DNA here is from genome assembly GCF_042681205.1 of Phenylobacterium terrae. Taxonomy (NCBI): domain Bacteria; kingdom Pseudomonadati; phylum Pseudomonadota; class Alphaproteobacteria; order Caulobacterales; family Caulobacteraceae; genus Phenylobacterium; species Phenylobacterium terrae. The sequence continues at coordinate 964,863 of NZ_JBHUEY010000001.1, read as the reverse complement.
GCTGGGCCTGCCGGAGGAGCCGTCGGCCACCGGCGCGGCCTTTCGCGCCGGCGAGAGCCTGATCCTGCTGGAGGAGAGCCCGGACGCCCCTTCGGACGCCGGCATGCGCGGCCGCGGCTGGCGCTACATCACCTTCCAGGTGTTCAAGGTCGACGAGGTCCACGCCGCGGTGCTGGCCAAGGGCGGGCGCGAGGCCATGGCCCCGACCACGCTGGGGACCACCGCGCGCATCTCGATGGTGCGCGACCCGGACGGCAACTGGATCGAGCTGTCACAACGCGCCTCGATCGTGGGCGCCCTCGACTGACCAAGGGAGGACGACGAGCATGACGACGCGCGCACTGGTGCTGGGCGGCGGCGGCCCGGTGGGGATCGCCTGGGAATGCGGCCTGATCGCCGGCCTCGACGCGGCGGGCGTGAAGCTGGCCGAGGCCGACTTCATCATGGGCACCTCCGCCGGCTCCTTCGTCGGGGCGCGGCTGGCCATGGGCGTGGAGCCGAAGACGCTGGCCGGCGCCATCCTCGCCGAGGCCGAGCGGGCGCGCCCCGCGGCGCCGGCGAACGGCGCCTCAGCGTCCGAGCGGCCGGCGGACACCAGCGCCCTGATGCAGATGCTCTCGGGCGAGGGCATGGCGGGCCTCTCGCCCCAGGAGACGATGCAGCGCATCGGCGCCTTCGCCCTGGGCGCGAAGACCATGGACGAGGACGCCTTCATCGCCACCTTCGGCAAGAGCTTTTCGACCCTGCCGCCGGACGCCTGGCCCGAGCGGGGCTTCGCCTGCACGGCGGTCGACGCCGAGAGCGGCGAGTTCCGGCTGTGGACCGGGGAGGCGGGCGTGGGCGTGACCCGCGCCGTCGCCTCCAGCTGCTCGGTGCCGGGCGTCTATCCGCCGGTGACCATCGAAGGCCGCCGCTACATCGACGGCGGCATGCGGTCTGGGACCAACGCCGACCTCGCCAAGGGCTACGACAAGGTGCTGATCGTCGCCCTGCGCATCGGCGGGACCGGCCCCGCCGCCGAGCGCGCCGCCCAGCGCCTCGCCTCCGAGGTGGAGGCGCTGAAGAGCGCCGGCGCGGCCGTGGAGGTGATCACCCCCGACGAGGCCAGCCAGGCCGCCTTCGGCCCCAACCTCATGGACTTCCGCCGCCGCCCCGACGCCGCCCGCGCCGGCCTGGCCCAGGGCGAGTGCGAGGCGGAACGGGTCGGCGGGTTCTGGGGCTAGGTCGCCGAGCCGGACCTCCTCTCCCCCGACGCGAAGCGCGAGGGGAGAGGATTGAGGAGAGGGGCGACGCAGGCGCTGCAGCCGCACCGGATAGTTGGGCGAGGTTCCGGGGCGGTGGGCCCTTGGGCGGCCGCCTCGCAATCCGAGAGGCCGCTCCACCCCTCTCCCGGCCTCTCCCCTCGGGCTTCGCCTCGGGGGAGAGGAGGGAGTGGCGTCAGGCCTTCACGACCTTGTCCGACAGCTCCGCCGGCAGCTTCGCGGTCGCGTTACGGGTGTCGACCACAAGGGGGACGGTCTGGACCAGTTCGGCGTAGTCCACCGCGTCGTGGTCGGTGCAGATGACGGCGCAGTCGTAGGCGGCCAGCGCCTCGCGGCTCCAGGCGATGCTGGACATCCCCGCCACCTCCGGGTGCTCGGGCATGTCGAGGGCGTGGGGGATGAAGGGGTCGTGGTAGTCGACCTCGGCGCCGCGGCCGCGCAGCCGCTCGATGATCTCCAGCGAGGGGCTCTCGCGCATGTCGTCGACGTTCTTCTTGTAGGCCAGGCCGACGACCAGCACGCGGGCGCCGCGCACCGCCTTGCCGAGCCGGCTCGACAGCGCCTCGGAGACCTGCCCCACCACCCGCCTGGGCATGGCGGTGACCACGTCGCCGGCCAGCTCGATGAACCGGGTCGCCTCGCCGTGCGCCCGGGCCTTCCAGGTCAGGTAGAAGGGGTCGATGCCGATGCAGTGGCCGCCCAGGCCGGGGCCCGGATAGAAGGGCATGTAGCCGAACGGCTTGGTCTTGGCCGCGTCGACGACTTCCCAGATGTCGATGCCGAGGCTCTCGTAGACGACCTTCAGCTCGTTCACGAGGGCGATGTTGACGAGGCGGAAGACGTTCTCGGTCAGCTTCACCGCCTCGGCGGTCTTCAGGTCGCTGACCGGCACCACCTGGGTCAGCGTCGAGTAGAGGGCGATCGCCATCCGCCGCTCGGGCTCGGTGTCGGCGCCCACCACCTTGGGGATCGAGGTCGCGCCGAACTGGATGTTGCCGGGATCCTCCCGCTCGGGGCTGTAGGCCAGGGCGAAGTCGGCGCCGGACTTCAGGCCGCCGGCCTCGAGGATCGGCCGGATCAGCTCCTCGCTGGTGCCGGGATAGGTGGTGGACTCCAGTACGACGAGCTGGCCGGGACGCAGGTGGGCCGCGATGGTCCGCGCGCAGGCCTCGACGAACGACAGGTCCGGCTCGCGGTGAACGTTCAGCGGCGTCGGCACGCACATCAGAAGCGCGTCGGCCTCGGCCAGGCGGGCCGGATCGGTGGTCAGCGCCAGCCGGCCGCTATCGCGCATGGCCGCCACCCGGGCGTCGTCGATGTGGCGGATGTAGGTGCGGCCGGCCTCGATCGCGGCGATCTTCTCCGCGTCCGGGTCGAAGGCCAGCACCTTGAAGCCCTTGCCGAGGAAGGCCTCGGTCAGCGGCAGGCCCACGTAGCCCAGGCCGAGGACGCCCACGACCAGCTGGCGGGCGGCGGCCCGGCGCTCGAATTCGGCCGCCATGGCCTCGGCGGCGGCGACCGGCGTCGGCGCGTTCATGCGGCCTTTCCGTGGAAGCTGCGGACCGCGTCGATGATCTGCGACTGCACCTGCGGCTCCAGATAGGGGTGCATGGGCAGGCTGATGACCACGCCCGACTTGGCCTCGGTCACCGGCAGTCCGCCGGGCGCCTTGGGGAAGCCAGCATAGACGGCCTGCTGGTGGATGGGGATGGGGTAGTAGACGGCGGTCGGAACGTCCCGGCTCTTCAGATGGGCGGCCAGGGCGTCCCGGTCCGGCGTCTCGATGGTGTACTGAGCCCAGACCGAGCGGCCGCCTTCGATCACCGTGGGGACCTTCACCACGTCCGACAGCGCCTGGGCGTAGCGGTCGGCGACCTCGTTCCTGAGGCGGATCTCGTCCTCGAAGATCTTCAGCTTCTCCAGCAGGACCGCGGCCTGCAGGGTGTCCATCCGGCTGTTCATGCCGATGCGCAGGTTCAGGTAGCGCGGGTCGTGGGCGAACTCGCGGCCCTCCACGTCCGATTTCACCGCCTGGCCGTGCACCCGCAGCGAGACCAGGATGTCGTGCAGCCGCTCGTCCTTGGAGAGCACCGCCCCGCCGTCGCCGTAGCAGCCGAGCGGCTTGGCCGGGAAGAAGCTGGTGGTGGCCACGTCCGCCCAGTGGAGGGGGTGCTTGCCCTCCAGGGTGCAGCCGAAGCCCTGGGCGCTATCGGCGATCAGCTTCAGGCCGTGCTTCTGGGCGGTGCGGGAGATGGCCGGATAGTCCGCCGGCTGGCCGAACAGGTCGACGGCGATGATCGCCTTCGGCGTCAGCCGGCCTTCGCGCTTCACCGCCTCGATGGCGGCCTCGAGGCTCTCGGGATCGAGGTTGTAGGTGTCCGCGTCGATGTCGACGAACACGGGCTCGGCGCCCACCAGGGGCACGACCTCGGCGGTCGCCGCGAAGGTGAAGCTGGGGCAGAACACCGCGTCCCCGCGGCCGACCCCGAAGGCCATCAGCGGCAGGATGAGGGCGTCGGTGCCGTTGCCGCAGGAGAGGGCGAAGGGCGCCTCGCCGAACGCCGCCAGCTCGCGCTCGAACTGGCCGATCTCCGGGCCCATGATGTAGGCGCCCGAGCGCACCACCTTCAGGATGGCGGCTTCCAGCGGCTCGCCCAGGCGGCGGCGCTGGGCCTGCAGGTCGATGAAGGGAATGGCCATGCGCCGTCCTCAAGTCTTGAAGCGGGCGCCTTTTACGCTGCGTCGCGGGGCGTCTCCAAACACGCTTGGTGACGCGGTGTTGCCGCCCGCCGCCGGCCTGGGCCAAATGCGCGCCCGAACCGGAGGAGGGCCATGGCCGAGCGCAAGCACCGTTACGAGGTCGATGTCGTCTGGACCGGCAATACGGGCGAGGGGACGAAGACCTACCGCAGCTACAGCCGCGACCACGAGATCCGCGCCGAGGGCCGCCCGCCGATCCCCGGCACGTCGGACCCGCTATTCCGCGGCGACAAGAGGCGCTGGAACCCCGAACAGCTGCTGATCGGCGCCCTCTCGGCCTGCCACAAGCTCTGGTACCTGCACCTGGCCGCCGAGGCCGGCGTGGTGGTCCTCGCCTACGAGGATCGCGCGGAGGGACTGCTGCTGGAGAGCGACGAGGGCGGCGGGCGGTTTTCGAAGGTCGTCCTGCGCCCGGTGGTGACCATCGCGCCGGGCAGCGATCCCGAGGTCGCCCAGCGCCTGCACGGCCCCGCAGCCGAGAAGTGCTTCATCGCCTGCTCGGTGAACTTCCCCGTGGAGCACGAGGCGCGGGTGGTGGTGGTGGGTTCATGACCTCTCCCCGCGCAGCGGGGAGAGGGTAGGGTGAGGGGCGAGGCGCGGTCGGCTTGCCGGCCGCGGCGGCCCTGAGCGTAGCGAAGGGCTCGCAGGTGGTTGGGTGCGGAGACGCCCCCCTCACCCAACCCTCTCCCCCCGCCGAGCGGGGGGAGAGGTCTAGTTCTAGATCTGCCGGGTGCGGCCCGCCCAGAAGGGCTCGCGGACCTTCTTGCGCTGGATCTTGCCGGCCGGGCTGCGGGGCAGCTCGTCGACGAAGTCGAGGGTCTTGGGGATCTTGTAGCCGGCCAGGGTCTGGCGGGCGAACTGCAGGATCTCCTGCTTCAGCTCCTCGGACGGCGTGAAGCCCTCGCGCAGCTGGACCAGGGCCTTGACCTCCTCGCCCCACTCCTCGTTGGGCACGCCCACGCAGCAGACGTCGTCCACCGCCGGGTGCTTGACCAGCTCGTTGTCGATCTCCTGCGGGTAGATGTTCACCCCGCCCGAGATGATGGTCTCGGCGTCGCGGCCGGTGAGGAACAGGTAGTCGTCCTCGTCGAAGTAGCCGACGTCGCCCAGCGTGAAGAAGTCGCCGACCCGGCTCTTGGCCGTCTTCTCCGGGTCCTTGAAGTACTGGAACCCGCCGCCCGGCGGCAGCTGGTGGTAGATGGTGCCCGGCACGCCGGTCGGGCAGTCCTTGCCCTCGTCGTCCAGGATGCGGACCTGCAGCAGCTGCGGGCGCTTGCCGACGCTGCCCGGCTTCTTCAGCCACTCCTCGGCCGTGATGAAGAAGCCCGCGCCGCCTTCGGAGCCGGCGTAGTACTCGTGGATGATCGGGCCGAACCACTCGATCATCGCCTTCTTCACCTCGGGCGGGCAGGGCGCCGCGCCGTGGATGATGTATTTGACGTGGCTGACGTCGTACTTCTTCTTCACCTCGTCCGGCAGCGCCAGCAGGCGCTGGAACATGATCGGGACGAGGTGCATGTGGGTCACCTTCTTCTCCGCGATCGTCTTCAGGACGAGCTCGGAGTCCCACTTGTCGATGAACACCAGCGGCACGCCGTTGGCCATCGAGGCGCGCACGTCGAAGGCCAGCGGCGCGGCGTGGTAGGCCGGCCCGGCGCACATCTGGACGTGCTCATCGCGGTTGTAGTCGGCCCGCGTGGACGAGGCGGTCGCGGTGGGGACCACCGGGTTGGGGCGGTAGACGCCCTTCGGCCGGCCGGTGGTGCCCGAGGTGTACATCATCTGGTTGCCCAGCGAGGGGTCGGTGATGTTGCTCGGGTCGAGCGGGGCCAGGGCCTCGTCGTAATTCAGGAAGCCTTCCACGTCGCCGTCGATGGCGACCTTCAGCAGCAGCTGGGTGGATTCGTCGCCGGCGACCTTGCCGGCCGGGTAGCGGGCCTCGGCGAACAGCGCCTTCGCCTCGCAGTCGGAGACGATGTAGGAGACTTCGTCCGCCTTCAGGTGCCAGTTCACCGGGGTGATCCGGAAGCCGGCCCGCTGGCACGCCGACAGCACTTCCACGAACTCGGCCCTGTTGGAGCAGAGCAGGGCGACCGCATCGCCCGCCTTCAGCCCGGCGTTGCGCATCAGGCGCACCAGGCGGTTGGCGTTGTCGTTGACCTGCTTGAAGGTCCGCGTCCGTCCGGACGGCTCAAAGATCTGCACCTTGTCGGGCTGCACGTCGGCCCAGACGGCCTGGGTCATGCCCGTCACGGCCGCCTCGGCGAGCCGATCCGTCAAATCCGCAACGCGGTCCTGAACATCCGTCATCAAATTCCTCCCGGGCGCGCCCGCTCATTGGACTCGGCGGGGGCGTCAAAATGAATGGCGAGGGCGGCGACCATTGCGGGTCGCCCGGACCAATATGTCCGCGAAAGGCCGCCCGCACCGTCCTCTGGCCCCACTATGGCGGGGGATTGCCGCATGGGCAATTCCGCGCGCCAATTCTGACGCACGCGTCAAAACCACCGGCGGGCCCGCTATTTCGCCAGGCTCTGCTCCACCCAGTCGAGGCGCGCCTTCAGGTGATGCTCGCGCACCGCTATTCCGTCGGACCCGAACTCCAGCGACGGCCCGCGGGCGGCGTCGAACCGCGGCCAGGCCGGCCCGCCGGCGGCGTCCGGATCGCCGGCCCTGGCGAACGCGGCCCAGTAGGCGTTCATCGCCTGCGCCAGCGGCGCCTCATCGGCGGTGAGGTTCTGGGCCGGGCCGCCGAACACGTAGCGGATCTCGGCCGTGTGGCGGGCGCCCAGGGACGTGGCCCGCCGCTCGGGCGGCACGTAGGAGAAGTAGTAGAGCCAGGTCGGCGCGGCCTTGCTGTGCAGGCGGGCGAGGTTCCGGTCTGGCTCGGTGACCAGCTGGGCGGTGACCAGGTCGTTGACGATCCGGTTCTTGTCGCCCGTCCCTTGCGGATCGAAGACGGCCAGCATGGCGTCCCGTCCTTCGACGATCGCGTCCAGCTGCGGCGGCTGCGGGCGCACCAGGCTCGCCTCGTTGGAGTTGCCGCCGATGATCAGCGGGATCTTCATCTGCCGGCCGGCCGCGAAGCCCTCGGCGATCCCGCCCTGGATCAGACGTCCGTCGAGGATCGGGAAGGGGCCGTCCGGCGCGCCGATCAGCGGCCCGCTCGGGAAGGCGCTGAGCGGCAGCTTGCGCAGCGCCGCAGCGGCGGCGGCCTCGTCGCCGGTGACGCCGGCCTTGGCGGCGGCTGCGGCGCCAAGCGCCTCCATCTCGGCCAGCGGCTTGGGCTCGGTGCGGGCGAAGCCGGACTGCACGACCGCTTTGTGGAACAGCCCCTTGGCCTCGGGCGCCAGCATCAGGAACAGGATGGAGATGCCGCCCGCCGACTCGCCGAAGACGGTGACGTTGCGCGGGTCGCCGCCGAACGCGGAGATGTTGTCCTTCACCCACTTGAGGGCCTGGACCTGGTCCATCAGCCCGTAATTGCCGACCGGGCCGCCTTCCTTGGTCAGAGCCGGGTGGGCGAACCAGCCGGCGCGGCCGAGCCGGTAATTGATCGTGACGAGGACCACGTCCTTCCTGGCGAACTCGCCGCCGTCGTGCACCGCGCCGAAGCCGGCGGTGGAATCGCCGATCGCGAACGCCCCGCCGTGGATCCAGACCATCACCGGCAGCTTCGCGCCCGGCTTGGCGCCGGCCGGCCTGGTGACGTTCAGGTAGAGGCAGTCCTCCTGCCGGGCGCAGCCGACGGCCGGGGCGGCGGCGTCGCGCACCTGCGTCCAGGCCGCGGCGGGCCGCGGCGCGCGCCAGCGCAGGTCGCCCACCGGCGGGGCGGCGTAGGGCACCCCCTGGAAGCGGGCGACGCCATCCTCGATCGTCCCGCGGACCGGTCCGGACCGGGTCTTGACGACCGGCGCGGCGGACGCGGCGGCGGGCGCCTCCTGGGCCGGGGCCGTCGCCGGCGAGAGCATGAGGGCCACCGCCGCTGCGGCGGCCACAAGGCGACTGACGACCATCGAAACCTCCCCCGATTTTTCGAAGTTTCGGTCTACCAGCCTGCGGCCGCCAACGTGTGTCGCCGGCGAAAATCGGCGTTCCTTGACCCGCCCGGGCAGGACGGTGACAGTCCGGCTGTCACAAAAGGGGGCGGCCATGATCGTCGAGCGTCCGATGGCCGAGGCCGTCTACATCGTCACCGACATCGAGGCGGACGGACCGGCGCCGGGGCGTAACTCGATGCTGGCTTTCGCCTCCGTCGCCGTCACGGCGGACGGCGAGGAGAGGGGCGCGTTCGAAGCCGTGCTCGAGCCTCTGCCCGGCGCGGCGCCGGACCCCGACACCTACGCCTGGTTCCAGACCCAGCCGCAGGCCTTGGCGGCGGCCACCCGCGATCCGCGGCCGGCCGAGGCGGTGATCGCCGACTATGTGGCCTGGGTGCGCGGCTTCTCGGGCGGGCGGGTCTTCGCCGCCTATCCGCTGGCCTTCGACGGCCTCTGGCTCGACCACTACCTGCGGCGCTTCACGCGGCACGCGCTGGTGGAGGGCCACTACGCCCGCGACCGGCTGTTCGACGGCTCGGGGCTGTGCCTGAAATCCTACGCAGCGGCGATCACCGGCCGCCCGCCGTGGGACTGCGCCCCGCGCGACCTTCCGCCCGACTGGTTCGGCGGCCACAGCCACACCCACCGGGCCATCGACGACGCCCGTGGGTACGCGCATCTGCTGGGCGTGCTGATGCGGCGCGGCGCCGAACGGGGCTGGCAGGCTTCCAGCCGCCGCGATAGTTAGGTAACCTACCTAACTTCGGGGGTTGGCGGCGCCGCATGTGGCGCGGCACAATCAGGGTCGATGGGACGACGGACAATTGCGTATGAGTGATTCACGCCCCAGCCGGCGGTGTGCGGGCCATGACTGACTCTGCGGCTCCGAGCTTCGGGCAGGTGGACGTCAAGGCGATGCCGGGGGTCCTGAAGCGGATCATCCGGCTGGCCCTGCGCTATCCCGGCCGCGTCGCCCTGGCCATCGGCTGCTCGCTGGGCTCGGCGATCGCCAGCCTGACGCTGCCCAAGCTGTTCGGCCACGCGGTGGACCAGGCGACGCGCCTGCTCTCGCAGGGGCCGGCGCTCGCCGACGAGGCGCGGGACGCCCTGCTGGTCACCGCCGGACTGGTGATCCTGGCCTCCAGCGTCCGCGGCTTCCTCACCGGCTTCGGCGGCTACATCGCCGAGGTGGTCAGCCAGAAGGTCGGCTACGATCTGCGGATCGCCTTCTTCCAGCAGCTCCAGCGGCTGTCCTTCGGCTTCCACGACCGCATTCATTCCGGGGACCTGATCACCCGCGGCATGCTCGACCTGGAGGGCGCGCGCGCCTTCATCCAGGGCGGCATGATGCAGACCTTCACCCTGGTGCTGCTGCTCACCGTCGCGACGGCGATGATGTTCGCCACCGACCCGGGGATGGCGGTCGTCGGCCTGCTGTTCGTGCCGATCGCCGGCTTCGCCCTGGCGCGGATGGGTTTCCTGCTGCGGGTCACCTGGCTGAAGGTCCAGCAGCTGCAGTCGATCCTGACCTTGAAGATGGAGGAGAACCTCCAGGGGATCCGGGTGGTCCGCGCCTTCTCCGGCAAGGCGCACGAGCTGGGCAAGTTCGACGCCGCCGCCGAGGACGTCCTCAAGTACTCCTACAAGCGCATCACCCTGCGCTTCCGGGCCATCTCGGCGATGACCCTGTCGTTCTACGGCTCGATGGCGCTGCTGCTCTGGTTCGGCGGGCACAAGGTGGCGGCCGGCCAGATCTCGGTGGGCAAGCTCACCGAGTTCCTCACCTACATGACCCTGCTGCAGACCCCGATCCGGCAGATCGCCATGATCTTCGCCTCGGCGGCCCGGGCGACCTCCTCCGGGGGGCGGCTGTTCGAAGTGCTGGACCTGGAGCCCGACATCGCCGACGCGCCCGGGGCCCAGCCGCTGAACCCCGCGCGCGGGGTGCTGCGGTTCGAGCATGTGGACTTCGCCTACGACGCCGGCCGGCCGATCCTGAAGGACATCAGCTTCCAGGTCGGCCCCGGCGAGACGGTGGGCATCGTCGGCCCGCCGGGCAGCGGCAAGTCGACCATCGCCCAGCTGATCCCGCGGTTCTACGACGTGACCGGCGGCCGGATCACCATCGACGGGACCGACATCCGCGAGGTCACCCTGCCGTCGCTGCGCGAGTACGTGGGCCTGGTGCAGCAGGAGGCCTTCCTGTTCGACACCACCATCACCAACAACATCGCCTACGCCGATCCCTGGGCCAGCGAGGACCGCATCGTCGGCGCCTCGCGCACGGCGCAGCTGCACGACTACATCGCCGCCCTGCCCGGCGGCTACGAGACCCGGGTCGGCGAGCGGGGCGTGGCCCTCTCCGGCGGCCAGCGCCAGCGGATGAGCATCGCCCGCGGCGTGGTGCCCGGGCCGGGGATCATGATCTTCGACGATTCCACCGCCGCCATCGACGCGGTGACCGAGAAGAAGGTGCGGGACGGGATCAAGCAGGCCACCCGGTCGATGGCCACAGTGATCATCGCCCACCGGCTCTCCTCGCTGATGCACGCCGACGAGATCCTGGTGATCGACGAGGGGCGGGTGATCGAGCGCGGCACCCATCCCGAGCTCCTGGCCAAGGGCGGGGTCTACGCCGACCTCTACGCCCTGCAGACCCGCACCGAGCAGGGCGGCGTGATCGACGACGAGGTCGCGGTCGAAACCGTGGAGGCGGCCCGGGCATGAGCGACTTCGCCTTCGAACGCGACGGTGCGGCGGCCTCCAGCGCCCCGCGACGTCCCCGCGCCAGCCTCGGCTCGGCCGAGGCCGAGGAGATCTTCGCCTCCTTCGACCCGAAGATCCTGCGCCGGTTCTTCGCCTTCCTGAAGCCGCACAAGACCTACCTGGTCCTGGCCCAGATCGCCGTGCTGACCTCGGCGGCGACGGCCATGTCGATCCCCTACATGATCGGCCGGGCGGTGGACGCGGCCGCCAAGCGCGACCCCTCGCGGCTCGACCAGCTGCTGATGGTGTTCGCCGGCCTGGTGGTGCTGAACGCCGGCGCCTTCTTCCTCGAGCAGTGGATGAGCGCCCGGCTGGCCCAGAAGGTGATCTTCGACGTCCGGCGCGCGATGTTCAGCCACTTCCAGGACGTGTCGCTGTCGTTCATGGACAAGACCCACGTCGGCCGGATCATGGCCCGGCTGCAGGGCGACGTGAACGCGTTGCAGGAGTTCCTGGAGAGCACCACCGGCGCGCTGGGCGACCTGGTCCTGCTGGTCGGCATCGCCATCGTGCTGCTGGCCACCGACCTGCAGCTGGGCCTTTTGACCCTGACGGTGATCCCGATGCTGATCGCCGTGCGGGCGATCTGGCTGCCGTTCTCCAAGAAGACCTTCCGCCAGGCCCGCGACGCCAGCTCCTCGGCCAACTCGGCGCTGGCCGAGAACATCCAGGGCATCCGCACGGTGCAGGAAACCCGGCGCGAGGCGATGAACTTCGACCTCTACGAGGAGAAGGCGCGCGAGAACATGCAGGCCCAGGTCGGCTCGGCCAAGCTGACCCAGGTCATGGTGCCGACGGTCGACGTGCTGACCGGCTTCGCGATGGCCATCGTCATCGTGGTGGGCGGCAACGCGGTGCTGGGCGGGCGGCTCGACGTCGGCGTGATGGTCGCCTTCATCTTCTATGTGCAGCGGTTCTTCGACCCGGTCCGCATGCTGTCGATGCAGTACACCATCATGCAGCGGGCGATGGCCGCCGGGCACCGGATCTTCGAGGTGCTCGACGTGCCGGTGACCATCAAGGACAAGCCCGGCGCGGCGCCGCTCGGCCGCGACATGGAGCCGACGGTCGAGTTCCGGAACGTCACCTTCGGCTACGACCCCAAGCGGCCGGTGCTGCACGACATCTCGTTCAAGGTCCGGCCGCACGAGGTGGTGGCCCTGGTCGGCCCGACGGGCTCGGGCAAGACCTCGATCATGTCCCTGACCCACCGGTTCTACGACGTGGACAGGGGCCAGGTGCTGGTCGGCGGCCAGGACGTGCGCGACGTGGAGCTGGACAGCCTCGGCCGGGTGATCGGCATGGTGCTGCAGGAGCCGTTCCTGTTCACCGGCACGATCGAGGAGAACATCCGCTACAACACATCGGCCTCGCTGGAAGAGATCATCGAGGCGGCCAAGGCGGTCAGCGCCCACGACTTCATCATGCGCCTGCCGGAGGGCTACCAGACGAGACTCGGCCAGCGCGGCCGCAACATCAGCCTGGGCCAGCGCCAGCTGGTCAGCTTCGCCCGGGCGCTGGTGGCCGATCCCAAGATCCTGATCCTCGACGAGGCCACCGCCAACATCGACAGCTTCACCGAGCAGGCCATCCAGAAGGCGCTGAAGGTGCTGTTCGCCGGCCGCACCTGCATGGTCATCGCCCACCGGCTGGCGACCATCCGCGACGCCGACCGGATCATCGTGCTGCAGCAGGGCCGGATCATCGAGGAGGGGCCGCACGATGAACTGATGGCCCAGGACGGCCTCTACGCGAGGCTCTACCGCTCGGCCCACGCCTCCTTCGACGACGCCACGGTCGCCGCGACCGGCGACGCCGAGTTCGCGATGCGGACGTAAGGGGCCCCGCCTGCGCTACGCCTTCCGGAAAACGAACACCTCGCCCGAGGCGCCGAGCGGGACCGGGTCGCGCTCCGGCTCCAGCCCGGCCTCGATCGCGAAGGGGGTCGGGTCGCCGGCGTAGAAGGTGAGGCGTTCGGTGGAGCGCCGCTCCTCCTGGCCCCGGGCGTTCAGCAGCACGTAGTCGAGCACCTGGTCGTAGCGCCCGATGTCCGGACGGCGCCGCCGCTCGCGGATGAACAGCTGGAGCGTGCGCCCGCCGTCCACGCGGACCGACAGCACCGCATCCTTCGGCCCCTTCGGCGGCGGCTGGTCCAGCGAGGCCTCCACAGGCATGTGGAAGGCCGCCAGGGCGCCGGGCGCCAGCCGCGGCGAAAGGCCCGCGAACACGTTGCGCCAGGCAGAGCCGCGTGGCGCGTGCGAGAGGGTGAAGAAGGGGAAGATGGCCGCATCGAACGGCCCCTCGACCGCCAGCGCGGTCATGTCCCCCTGCACGAAGGTGATGCGGGCGGCCACCTGCGGGTCGGTCGCCGCCTGCTTGGCCCGGGCCTGGCGAAGCATGGTCGGGGCGAGGTCGACGCCGACCACCTGGAAACCCCTCTCCGCCAGGGCGAAGGCGATGCGGCCGGTGCCGGTCCCGACTTCCAGCAGGCGCCCGCCCGCCGGCGCGAGGCCGGCGTAGAGCTCGATATCCCCCGCAAGCGTCCCGTCGAGGGCGGTCAGCAGGTCGTAGTAGGCCGCGCTCAGGCTCTGCTCGGCATAGTAGGGACGGACCTGGACCATCGATCGTGCGTTAGGGCCTCGCGATTGCGCCAAGTCAATCCTGCGACCATGCTGTCAGGCCAAGCTTGCCGAGAGACCCACGCCGAACAAGGAGCGCCGCCGTGATCCTTAGCCGCCTCGCCCGCCTGGGCCTGCTGATCGCCCTGCCGCTGGCGCTCGCCGGCTGCGGCTACAACACCATCCCCACCAAGGAGGAGCAGGCGAGGGCCGCCTGGGCCAACGTGCAGGCTGCCTACCAGCGCCGCGCCGACCTGATCCCGAACCTCGTCGAAACGGTCCGCGGCTACGCCGCCCAGGAGCGGGCGGTGCTGACCGAGGTGACCCAGGCGCGGGCGCGGGCGACGGCGGTCAGCGTCGACGCCTCCACCCTCACCGATCCGGCGGCGATGGAACGCTACGCCGCGGCGCAGGACCAGCTCTCCGGCGTTCTCGGCCGGTTGCTGATGATCCAGGAGCGCTATCCGGACCTGAAGTCGAACCAGAACTTCATGGCCCTGCAGCACGCGATCGAGCAGGCCGAGAACCGGATCAACATCGCCCGGCGCGACTACAACGAGGCCGCTCGGGACTACAACACCTCGCTCCGCACCTTCCCGACGGTGATCTGGGCCAAGACCGCCCACGCCGGCTCCAAGCCGATGCAGCTCTTCACCGCCTCGGCGAGCGCGCAGACCGCGCCCACCGTGGACTTCGGAACCGTCGGCGCGCCGGCCGCCGGGACAGCTCAGCCGACCGCGCCCGGCGGCGGCGCGGCGCCCGTGACGCCCGGCTCGGCCCCGCCGCCGGCGGCCCAGCCCGCGCCGGCGCAATGAGCCTTGCGGGGACCGCGCGCGGCGCCGTCCTCGCCGCCCTGATCCTGCTGCTCGGCGCGGCGGCCGCCCTCGCCGCGCCGAAGTTCCCGCCGCTGACCGGCCGGGTGGTCGACCAGGCCGGCATCCTCTCGGCCCCGACCGAGGCGCAGCTGACGGCTGAACTCGCCCAGCTCGAACAGCAGACGGGACGGCAGATGGTGGTCGCCACCATTTCCGACCTCGGCGGCTATCCGATCGAGGACTATGGCTACCAGCTCGGCCGCGCCTGGGGGATCGGCCAGAAGGGCGAGGACGACGGCGTCCTCTTCATCGTCGCGCCAGACGACCGGCAGGTGCGCTTCGAGGTCGGCTACGGCCTGGAGCCGGTGTTCACCGACACCCTGGCCTTCCTGATCCTGCAGGAGCGCGTGCTGCCCAGGTTCAAGGCCGGCGAAATGGAGGAGGGCGTCGTCGCGGGGACCCAGGCGGCCATCGCCCAGCTCAGCCTGCCGGAGGGCGAGGCCAAGGCCCGGGTCGCGGCGGCGGCGCAGGCCCGTGCGGCGGAGACCGACGACGGCGGCGGCGTCCCGGTGTTCCTGTTCATCCTCTTCATCTTCTTCGTGCTCAGCATGCTCGGCGGCGGGCGCCGCCGGCGGCGGGGGCTGTGGTGGCTGTGGCCGATCATCTTCTCCGGCGGCGGCCGGGGCGGCGGCTGGAGCAGCGGCGGCGGAGGCTGGAGCAGCGGCGGCGGCGGCTTCTCCGGCGGCGGCGGATCGTTCGGCGGCGGCGGCGCTTCGGGCAGGTGGTGAGATGCTGACCGATCAGGAGCGGGCGGACATCGCCGCCGCCATCGCCGCGGCCGAGCAGCGCACCAGCGGCGAGATCTACTGCGTGCTGGCCGCCCAGTCCTCCGACTACCGCGAGACCCCGCTGGCCTGGGCCGCCGGGGCCGCCCTGCTGGCTCCCGCCCTCCTGCTGCTGGCCGGGGTCGAGGTCGCGGCCCCAGCCGCGGTCACCGGCTGGACCGCCGCCCAGGCCGGCGCGGCCGCCGAGACGGCGGTGCGGGGCGCGCTGATCGGCGCGGTCCTGTTGCAGGCCCTGTTGTTCGCGGCCGTCGGCCTGCTGGTCGCCTGGCGTCCGGTGCGGCTGTTCCTCACCACGCCCGGACTGAAGGCCGAGCGGGTGCGCCAGCGGGCGCAGGAGCTGTTCCTTTCCAAGGGCGTGCACGAGACCGCCGGGCGGACCGGCGTCCTGATCTACGTCTCGCTCGCCGAGCACCGCGTGGAGCTGGTCGCCGACGAGGCGGTCGACGGGGTGGTGGACCCCGGCGCCTGGGACGCCGTGGTCGCCGACCTCGTCAAGGAACTGCGCCTTCGCCGCACCGCCAAGGGCCTGATCGACGCCGCGGCCCGCTGCGGGGAGATCCTGGCGGCCCGCTTCCCGCCGGGACCGCAGAACCCGAACGAGCTGCCGAACGCAGTGGTCGAGCTGCCCTGACTCCTTCCCCCCCTTCAGGGGAGGGAAGGGGCTACTGAGACTGCAGCCTGGCGAACTCGGCGTAGGCGCCGCCGCGGGCCATCAGTTCGGCGTGGGAGCCCTGCTCGCGGACCTTGCCGTCCTCCAGGAAGACGATGCGGTCGGCGTGGACGATGGTCGACAGCCGGTGGGCGATGATGATCACCGCGCGGTCCTTCGAGGCCTCCTCCAGGGCCGCCACCAGATAGCGTTCGGTCTCGGGATCGAGTGCCGAGGTGGGCTCGTCGAGGATCAGGATCTTCGATTCGCGCAGCAGGCCGCGGGCGATGGCGATCCGCTGCTTCTGGCCCACCGACAGCTTGCCGCCCTTGGCGCCGAGGTCGGTGTCGTAGCCCTCCGGCAGGGCGGTGATGAAGCCGTGCGCGCCGGCGATCTTCGCGACGGCCTCGATCTCCTCACGGCTGGCGCCCGGCTTGGCGTAGGCGATGTTGGCGGCGATCGTGTCGCCGAACAGGTGGGTCTCCTGGAAGACGTAGGTGACCTGCCGCCTCAGGCTCTCCAGCTTCACCTCGTCCAGGTCGTAGCCGTCGATGGTCACCTTCCCGGCGGTGGGACGGTGGAAGCGCGGGACCAGGTAGGCGAGGGAGGTCTTGCCGGCCCCGGTGGGACCGACGATGGCGACGATCTCGCCGATGCGGGCCTCGAAGTCCACGTCGTCCAGCGCCTTGCGGCCGTCCGGATAGACGAGGGTGACGGCCTCCATCTTCACGCCCTGCTGGATCGGCGGCAGGACCTTGGTCCCCAGGTCCTGCTCGACGGGCATGTCCATCAGCTCGAACACCCGCTTCAGGCCGGCGGCGTTGTCCTGCAGGTCGACCCAGAGGCGGCCGGTGAGGATGGCCGAGCCGGCCATGCTGGCGAAGTAGATGGTGATGACCATGTAGTCGCCGACCGACATCTCCCCGGCGATGATCTGGGCGCTCACCACCAGGAAGACCGCCGAGAGCAGCAGCTGCTGGGCCAGGCCCGAGGCGACCAGCACCAGGATGTTGGCCAGCACCACCCCGCGGAACCGCCGGAAGGACTCGGCGCTGGCGGCCGCGAACCGCGCCCGCTCGCGCTTCCACCCGCCGAGGCTCTGGATGGCCAGGATGTTGCTCATCCCCTCCTCGATCGCGCTGGTGGTGTCGCCGCCGGCCAGCCGCGACTGGGTCGAGCGGCGGCGTGCGAAGCCCGCCAGCGGCAGGGTCATGAGGAAGGCGGCGGGCGCCACCGCCAGCGCCGCCCACACCACCTCGGGGGCGTCGCCGAAGCTGAAGGTCAGCACGTAGCCGAGCGCGGCGATGGTCAGCAGGGTGGTGATCGGTTGCTGGATCAGCGTCTGGCAGACCGCGCTGATCATCGGCGTGTCGTACATGACCCGGTAGAGGCTGTCGCCGATCCGGCGGTCCTCCAGGGTGGTCATCGGCAGCGCCTTGATCCGCTCGAACAACTGGCAGCGGTAGTAGTGGTTGAGCGCCTGGGAGAAGCGCAGCTCCCACCGGTACTCGAGAAAGCCCCAGATCCCCGACGCGTAGCTGCGACCGCGGTTGGCTTCGTTCTCGGTCCGGGTGGCCGTGTCCTGGCCCTCGGCCAGCTGGGCGTCCGTGGTGTCGCGGCCGGCCGCGCCCTGCCCGAATACGCCGAAGGTCAGGAGGAAGCTCGCCGCGAGCAGGATGGTGGCGAAGGCCACCTGCTGGGGGCTCCAGCCGATCATCATCTCCATGAACCACTGCAGGAAGGGCGGGAACTTCTCCACTTCCGCTTCGGTGATCGGCTTCCTCAGCACCACGTAGTCGGTGAGGATCTTCAGCGGCCAGGGCGCGACGATCGAGGCGACCACCGCGATGCTCGCCAGCGCCAGGCCGACGAAGAACCGGCCCCGCATGGGCCAGATGTAGGTCAGCGCCCGTCCCATCAGCCACAGGGTCTCTCTGAGGCCGATGCGTTCGGCGCGGTCCTGCGCAGGGCCCGCCGCGGCGGCGGGGGCGAGGCTCTTGAGGGCGGCGTCGGTCATTCGGCGGCTCCGGCGAGCGCCGGCTCGCTCTCGGCGGTGACCAGCTTGCGATAGCCGCCCCCCGCCATCTGCATCAGCTCGGCGTGGCTGCCGGCCTCGCAGACCTTGCCGCCGGACAGGTAGAGGATCTGGTCGGCCTGGCGGATGGTGGACAGCCGGTGGGTGACGATGAAGATCGCCCGGCCCTGTCCCCAGTCGTGCAGGTTCTTGAGCACCTGGTGCTCGGTCGCCGCATCCAGCGCCGCGGTGGGCTCGTCGAGGATCAGGATCGGGGCGTCCTTGATCACTGCGCGGGCGATCGACAGCCGCTGCCGCTGGCCCGCCGAGAGCCGCCCGCCGCGGTCGCCGAGCACGGTGTCGTAGCCCTCCGGCAGGGCCATGATGAAGTCGTGGGCGCAGGCCACGCGCGCGGCCGCCTCGACCTCGTCGCGGCTGGCGTCCGGTACGACGTAGCGGATGTTGTCGGCGATGCTCATGCCGAACAGGATGTTCTCCTGCAGGGCGATGGAGATGTTGTCGCGCAGGCTCTCCACCTGCAGATCCCGGATGTCGCGGCCGTCGACGGTGATGCGGCCGCCCTCGGGGTCGAACAGGCGCAGGGCCAGCGCCATCAGCGTGCTCTTGCCCGACCCGGTCGGGCCGACGATGGCGGTGATCGTCCCCGGCGTGGCGGTGAACGAGACCTCCGACAGGATCGGCCGCTCCGGCTCATAGCCGAAGCTCACCTTCTCGAAGGCCAGCGCCGTCTCGAACGGCGGCATCGGGATGGCGTCCGGCTTGTCCTGGACGTCCGGCTCGATGTCCAGGATGTCGAACACCCGGTGCAGGCCCATCGCCTGGTCCTGGGCGAAGGTCCACTCGCGAGAGAGGGTGCGCACGTCGACGGCGCTCTCGAAGAACTTGTCCTGCACCCAGCGGAAGGACTGCACGTTCCAGACGGTGAAGGACAGGCCCACGAGCCCGATCAGCCCCGCCGCCGCCGCCGGCCGGCGCTCGGCGGCCCAGACGGCCATGAAATAGAGGCCGACCAGCAGCACGACGCCGGTCAGCACGAAGCTGACGATCATCGTCAGGGCCGCCAGGCTGCGGGCCTTGAAGGCGGCGTTGAAGGCGACCACCGACTCGTCCTCGAACCTGGCCTGCTCGGCGTCCTCGCGGCCGTAGGCCTTGATCACCCGAAGCCCGGAGAAGATCTCCTGGATGCGGCTGGTCAGGTCGCTGTTGCGCTCGCGCGCGACCAGGGCGCGGGTGCGCAGGCGCGGCGAGAACCAGCGCGCCCAGGCCAGCACCGGAAGACCGATCCCCGCCGCCAGCAGGGCGAGGAAGGGGTCGAAGAACATCAGCAGGAAGACCGCCGAGACCAGGGCGGTGATCATCGAGAAGGCGGTGACCAGCCGGGTGATCACCTGGGTCACCTGGGCGCTGTCCTGGTAGATCCGGTAGACCGCATCGCCCACCCGCTGCTCGGCGTGGTGGCGCATGGACAGCTTGTGCCAGCGCTCAACCAGGGCGACCCGCAGGTCCTGGTTGATCATCTGCTGGATCCAGGTGGAGTAGTAGCGCAGCGCCAGCGCGCCCGTGCGCTCCAGCAGGAAGGCGCCCAGCGCCAGGCCGATCCACCACCACTGCAGCGACAGGCGCTGGTCGGTCGTGAGCCGGGCCGCCTCGCCATCGGCCATGCCCGAACCGCCGATGATGCCGGCGAGCAGCGGGCTCAGCGGCTCGCCCACCAGGATGGACTTGTAGAGCAGGTCGGCGACGATGGCCGTCAGCAGGGCCAGCACGAACTTCCGGACCCAGTCGATCAGGTAGTAGTAGAGCAGGTGGCTGCCGACCCGGAACGACACCACCGTGGCCCCGTCGCGGCGCTCGAAGCGCACGAACCAGCCGGCCGCATAGGCCGCCCAGGTCCCCAGCGCAGTGAATTTCGGCCCGTAGCCTTCCGACGTGACCCAGAACAGGAAGGTCGCCAGGAAGCCGGCGAGCGCGCCGGCGATGGCGAAGACGGCCTGCAGCCGGTTGCGGGTCGCGAGCGTCGCCCAGGCGCAGGCGGCCATGGCCACGAACAGCCCTTCGCCGATCAGGCTCCAGCGCGCCGCGCTCTCGCTCGTCGCGGTCTGGGCGCCCAGCACCAGCCAGGCGACCAGGCCGGTCACCAGGAACGGCATGTAGAGGTAGCCCGTCGGGTGGGAGTCCCGGGCGGCCTCGGCCGGCCCGCTCAGCGCCCGGCTCGCCCAGCGGCCCTCGATGTAGCGGTAGAGGAAGGGCCAGGCGCGCCAGACCAGCTTGAACACGCCGCCGAAGCTGTAGTGGTCCGCCCGGTGGTCCCGGTCACGGTCCTTCGGCAGGGGCGCATCGCCCCAGATCGGCAGGACTCGTCCCCTGCGCGCCTCGTCCAACATGGCGCCGATCCTCCCAGATCGACCCCCTCCGGATCCGGCCGCTCGAGCGCCTTGCAACGCCCTTCGGCCGTTATGCGGTCCGGATTGGGCTTTCCTGTTTTTGTAGTCAGAAGTGTCGGTAGGGCTTCGCGGGGCGTCAAGCGAAGTTCGATGACGCGCCTGAAACAGGCGCCCAAACATTGGGCGCCGCTGCCTTTCGGCCGCCATCGCGCAGACGGTCGATTGATCTGCCGGCCGGACCCGGCCATGCGGGGCCTCGATGCGGGTGCTTATCATTGATCCGGACGAGGCGCGGGCGGCGCTGGTCGCCGAGGGCCTGAGCGAAGTTCATCCGCTCGAGGTGACGCGCGCCTCGACGTTGGAGGAGGTGGAGGCCGACCTTCCCCGCCTCGCGCCCGACGTGATCGTGATCGCCTGCGAGAGCCCCGACCGGGACACCCTGGAGAGCCTGCGCGAAACCAGCCAGATCAACCCGCGCCCGGTGGTGATGTTCGTCGACCGCTCCACCCCGGGCCTGGCGGAGGCGGCGGTGCAGGCGGGCGTCGCGGCCTATGTGGTCGACGGCCTGGCGCCGGGCCGCGTCCGCCCGGTGCTGGAGGTGGCGATGAGCCGCTTCTCGATCATGCAGCGGATGCGGGCGGACCTGGAGAAGGCCAAGGCGGATCTGGCCTCCCGCAAGACGGTCGAGCGGGCCAAGGGCCTGCTCATGAAGGAACGCGGGCTGGACGAGGACGCGGCCTATCGGACCCTGCGCAAGCTGGCCATGGACACCGGCCGGCCGCTCGGCGCGGTGGCCACCGACCTCCTGACCTTCGCCGGCGTCCTCAAGGGAGACGACAAGTGAGCCTCGAGCAGCGCGAGCTTCGGCTCGGCTTCATCGCCCTGAACGACTGCGCGCCCCTGGTGGCGGCCCAGGAGAAGGGCTTCTTCGAGGACGAGGGCCTGGCGGTGTCGCTGAGCCGCGAGGCCTCCTGGGCCAACATCCGCGACAAGGTGGCGATGGGCGCGCTGGACGGCGCCCACATGCTGGGGCCGCTGCCGCTGGCGGTGAACCTCGGCGTCTGCGGCGAGCCCACGCGGATGATCGCGCCGCTGTCGCTGAACCTGAACGGCAGCGCCATCACCGTATCCACGGCCCTGGCCGAGGCCATGCGCGAGGTCGATCCGCAGGGCATGGCGGCGCGCCCGCGCTCGGCCCGGCCGTTGAAGAAGCTGATCGAGGCGCGCCGGGCCCGGGGCGAGACGCCGCTGATCTTCGCGGTGGTCTTCCCGTTCTCGGTCCACAACTACCAGCTCCGCTACTGGATGGCGGCGGCCGGGATCGACCCGGACCGGGACGTCCACGTCGTCGTGGTGCCGCCGGCCCGCATGACCGCGCGCCTGGCGGTGGGCGAGATCGACGGCTACTGCGTCGGCGCGCCCTGGAACGCCGCCTCGGTCGCCAGCGGCCACGGCGAGATCATGATCTACGCCTCCGAATTCTGGCGCGTCGGCCCCGACAAGGTGTTCGGCCTGAAGGAAGCCTGGGCGAAGCAGAACCCGCAGACGCTGCAGGCGGTCCTGCGCGCCCTGCTGAAGGCCGCCGCCTGGTGCGACCTGCCCGAACGGCGCGCCGAGCTGGCCGCCACCCTGGCCCGCCCCGAGTACGTGGACGCCCCGGAGGAGGTCATCGCCCGCTCGCTGGTGGGCTCGCCGCCCTACGCGGCGGACGAGCCGGGGCCCGACAGCCTCGACTACATCATCTACCACCGCTACGCGGCGAGTTTCCCCTGGCGCAGCCACGCCGTCTGGTTCCTGACCCAGATGCGGCGCTGGGGCCAGATCGGGCCTGAGGTGGACATCCTGGCCGCCGCCGAGGCCGCCTACCGGCCCGACCTCTACCGGACGGCCGCGGCGGACCTCGGCGCGCCGGCGCCCGTGGTCGACGAGAAGGTCGAGGGGCTGCACGCCGCCCCCTGGACCCTGGACGAAGCCACCGCGCCCATCCCCATGGCCCCCGACCTGTTCTTCGACCAACGCGCCTTCGACGCGGCCCAGCCGGACCGCTACGTCGCCGGCTTCGAGATCGGCCGGGCCTGACGCCGTCTCCTCTCCCCCCGGGGCTTCGCCTGGGGAGGAGGCGCGCCGACGCGGCTCAGAAAATGTGCGGCGGCGCACAATCGGGCGCCCGCGCTGCAAGCAAATCGCGCCGCGGCCGGAAGAAGCGTCGCCGCAGTCTCTTTCGCACTTGCGAGACAAACCGCCGGCTGGCGCCCTCCTGCCCGGCGCGGAGCAAGGATGTTTCGCTTGGCCCGAGAGGGTCCCGGGGCAGCGACGCGCCGGCAACGAGAGGACACTGACGTCCAAGCAGGGGGGCCCCCTCCCTGCCTGGGCGTCTTTTTTTTGGGTCTGGAGGGGATGGATGGCCGGAGAATCGTTGCGGGCCCTTGCGGCGGGCCTTGCGCTCAGCGCCGCCTGCGGGGCGGCGAGCGCGCAGGAGGCGGCGTCGCCGCCGGCTGCGCTGGCGGCGGGCAAGCCGATCCTCGAGATCCGCCAGCGCTACGAGCACGTGGACCAGGCGAACATCGCCCGGGACGGCGAGGCGCTCACCGTTCGCTTGCGCCTGGGGTACGAGACCGGCGTCTGGAACGGGCTGAAGGGCCTGGTGGAGTTCGAGGGCGTCGCCGATCTCCTCGACGAGGACTACAACTCGACGATCAACGGCAAGACCCAGTATCCGGTGATCGGCGACCCCGAGGTCGCGGAGATCAACCGGCTGCAGGTCAGCTGGAACCCGAGCCCCGCCTTCGGCGCCACGCTGGGGCGCCAGCGGATCAACTTCGACGACCAGAGGTTCGTCGGCAGCGCGGCCTGGCGCCAGGACGAGCAGACCTTTGACGCCGTCCGCGCCGACCTGGCGCTCGGCAAGGTGAAGGGCTCGCTCGTCTACGTGGACCGCGTGAACCGGGTGTTCGCCGAGGACCTGGACTGGAAGAGCGACAGCTGGCTGGTCAACGTCGCCTACGCCGGGCCCGAGGCCTTCAAGGCCGCCCTGTTCGTCTACGCCCTCGACTTCTCGAACGCGCCGGGGAGCTCCAGCCTGACATCGGGCGTGCGGGTGACCGGCAAGGCCAAGGCCGGGTCCGTCGCCCTCGGATACGCGGCCAGCTACGCCCGCCAGAGCGACCACGCGAACAACCCGGCCGACTTCGACCTCGACTACTGGGCGGCGGAGGTCTCCGGAACGTCGGGGATGTTCACCGTCCGCGGCGCCTACGAGTCCTTCGAAGGGAACGGCGCGCGCGCCTTCCAGACCCCGCTCGGCACGCTGCACGCCTTCCAGGGCTGGGCCGACGTCTTCCTGACCACGCCGCCGAACGGGCTCGAGGACGCCAACGTCGGACTGACGATCAAGCCGGCGTGGAAGGCCGACCACCTGTTCAACATCGAGCTGACGGCCCGCTACCACAGCTTCGAGGCGCAGCGCGGCGGCGCCGATCTGGGCGACGAGTTCAACCTGCTGGCCCAGGCCGCGGTCACTAGGCAGATCACGGTGCTCGCCAAGTGGGCCGACTACGACGGCGCGCCGGGTTTTCCGAGCCGCCAGCGGTTCTGGCTCGGTTTCGAATTCAAGCTGTGAGAGGCCCTACCGCGCCAGGCTGGCGATCAGCAGGATGAGCAGCACCAGGCTGACGATCTGCCAGAAGCGGAGCGGATCGCGGTCGTAGAGCGACAGCGGCCGCGGCCTGGCCGGCGGGGCGCCGAGGGCGCCGTTCTCCAGGGCCGAGAGCAGCTCGAAGGCGTCCTGGAACCGCTCGTCCGGATCGGGAGCGACCGCCCTGGCGAGCGCGGCGTCCAGCCAGGCGGGCAGGTCAGGGCGGTGCGAGGAGGCGGGGGCGGGCCGGCGCAGCTTGGGCGTCGAGAAGGGCTCGATCTCGCCGTAAGGGTAGGCCCCGCCGGTGAACAGCCGGTAGAGGGTCACGCCCAGGGCGAAGACGTCGGTGCGCACGTCGCCCGCGCCCCCGGCGTGGAGCTCGGGCGCCATGTAGCTGGCGGTGCCGGGGATTTCGGGGGCCGGGAAGGCCTCCAGGTGGGGCAGTCGCGCGACGCCCAGGTCCACCAGCTTCAGCCCGGCCTCCGGCTCGAGGATGACGTTGTCGGGCTTGATGTCGCGGTGGATCACCCCGGCCCGGTGCAGCGCCGCCACCGCCTTGCAGAGCTTGGCCGAGAGCTCCAGGCCGGCCGGCAGCGGGATGGGCGTGCGGGAGAGCCGCCGCTCCAGCGTCTCGCCCTGGTAGAAGGGCTGGACGAGATAGAGGCAGGTGCGCCGGCCGGGCTCCGGCTCGATCACGCGGCCAACCCAGGGGCTCGCCACCCGGCTCGCCACCCACGATTCCCGCAGGAAGGCCGAGCGGGCGCTGGCCTCGGCGCCCAGGGCCTGGGGCTTGGGGAACTTCAGCAGCACCGGCTGCTCGCTGCGCCGGTCCATGGCGCGGAACACGCGGCTGTAGCGGCCGTCGGCCAGCAGCGCGTCGAGGCGATAGTCGTCCACCGTCTCGCCGGCGGCGGGCGGCTGGCGCATGGGCAGGGCCGAGACCGCCTGGCCGAGGTCGGTCAGGTCCACCGCCGGCAGCTCCAGCACATCGATCACCAGGGCGGTGGCGTCGTCCTGTCCGCCGGCGGCGACGGCCGCGTCCACGAGCTCGCGGGCGCTGGCCTCCGCGCCGCCGCGCCGGCCGAGCGCCTCGGCGATGCGCTTCTCGCCGAGCGGGCCGTGCACGCCGTCGCTGCACAGCAGGAGCCGGTCGTGGGCCAGCAGCTCTTCGCTGGCGTAGTCGATGGCGATCCGCGCCTCGCCGATCGACCTCGACAGCGCGTTCTCGAACCCGGGCACCCGGTGGTCGTCCGTCAGCCGCGCGACCTTGCCGTCGCGCAGCCGATAGAGGCGGCTGTCGCCCACGTGCAGCACGTGCAGGCGTCGGCCGCGCAGCACGACGGCGGTCAGCGTGGAGGCCATCCCCTCCAGCTGCGGGTCCGTGCAGCCTTGGGCGTGGATCCAGCGGGAGACCGCGTCGATCGCCCGCCCGGCGCTCTGCCGGACCGGCAGCGTCTCGCTCTGGCCGAAGTAGCCGTCGAAGAAGCCGCGCACGGCGGTCTCGGCGGCGACGCGGCCGCCTTTGGCGCCGCCGACCCCGTCCGCTAGGGCGGCGGTCAGGCCCGCCAGGCGGCCCGGCTCCTCCAGCTGGACGGCCGCAAAGTCCTCGTTGAGGCGCTTGCCCGGCCCCATCGCCGTCGCGTGGCCGACCTGCACCTTCAGCTGCGCCGCCTGTTCCATGGGCCTCTGTGGGCCACCGCCCGGCCGCCAAGTCCAGCCCGCCGCCAATCGCTGGGCGCCCGCCGGCGCATTCCGCCCAAGCCTTGGGCAATCGCGTTTTTGCAGGTGCGAACGCCGCCGCCGCGGTTCAGGCCTCCGCCGGCCGCGCGTAGGGAAGAGACGCCCCTGCGGCGGGGCTGGCGCCAATGCGGGCGTCGGCGGTCAGGACGCTCTGACGTCGCGACGGGTTTCCTCCCCCGATTCGCGGCTTCGGCCGGAGCAAAGAGCGTTCACATGATCGGCAAGGACTTCATCAAGGCCGGACACGCCCCGACGCTGTTCGCCGCCTTCCTCTACTTCGACATGAGCTTCATGGTCTGGGTGGTGCTGGGCGCGCTCGGCGTGCAGATCTCCACCGACCTGTCCCTCACCCCGGCCGAGAAGGGCTTCATGGTCGCCGTGCCGGTCCTGGCCGGGGCGCTGCTGCGCCTGGTCGCCGGCGTGCTGGTCGATCGCATCGGCCCCAAGCGGGCGGGGATGATCTGCCAGCTCGTCGTGATCGGCGGTCTGCTCGCCGCCTGGGCGATCGGCGTCGACACCTACGCCGAGGTCCTGGCCGTGGGCGTG
This sequence comes from Phenylobacterium terrae, assembly GCF_042681205.1. Classification (NCBI taxonomy): domain Bacteria; kingdom Pseudomonadati; phylum Pseudomonadota; class Alphaproteobacteria; order Caulobacterales; family Caulobacteraceae; genus Phenylobacterium; species Phenylobacterium terrae. The sequence continues at coordinate 938,769 of NZ_JBHUEY010000001.1, read as the reverse complement.
GTGCTGGGCGTCGCAGGCTCGTCCTTCGCCGTGGCCCTGCCGCTCGCCTCGCGCTGGTATCCGCCGCAATACCAGGGGATCGCCCTGGGGATCGCCGGCGCCGGCAACTCGGGCACGGTGTTCGCCAGCCTGTTCGCCCCCTCGCTCGCCGCAGTGGTCGGGTGGCAGAACGTGCTGGGCCTGGCGACCCTGCCGCTGGCCGCAGCCTTCGTGGTCTACTTCTTCTGCGCCAAGGACAGCCCCGACCAGCCGCCGCCCAAGTCCCTGCCGGAGTACCTTGCGGTGCTGAAGATCCCCGACGCCTGGTGGTTCATGTTCTTCTATGGCGTGACCTTCGGCGGCTTCGTGGGCCTGTCCTCCTCGCTGACCATCTTCTTCAACTCCGAGTACGGCCTGACGCCGGTCATCGCCGGCTTCTTCACCGCCGGCTGCGTCTTCGCCGGCTCGATGTTTCGCCCGCTCGGCGGCGCGCTCGCCGACCGGATCGGCGGAATCCGCACCCTCTCGATCATGTACCTGGCCGCGGCCGCCGCCCTGGCGGTGGTGAGCTTCGGTCCGGCCTCGCCCTGGACGGCGCTAGTGGTGATGATCGCCGGCATGGGCGCGCTCGGCATGGGCAACGGGGCGGTGTTCCAGCTGGTGCCGCAGCGCTTCCGCGCCGAGATCGGGGTGATGACCGGCTTCGTCGGGATGACCGGCGGCATCGGCGGCTTCTACCTGGCCTCCAGCCTCGGCCTCGCCAAGCAGGCCACCGGCAGCTACCAGGCGGGCTTCCTCGCCTTCGCCGCCCTGGCCCTGGTGGCGCTGGTGGGACTCACCTCGATCAAGCGGCAGTGGCGCACCACCTGGGGCGCGGCGACCGCCACCACCGCCCGGGTCTAGCGGGCGCCCGCGGCTTGGTCAGCGTCTGGGCGCCCTCGCGGCAGGGCGCCCATTTCGCGGGCGCCGCACCAAATAAGGGCACCTCTGCTGCATTGCAGCACGCCGCCCTCCAACACAGGGCGCTAACCTGGCTTCGAACGGGCCAACGAAGGTCCGAGTAGAGCTTCCCCGGCGCGGCCGGGTCGTAGGGCAAAGGCGTCCGATCCATCTGGTTTTCGGGCCCGCCGCTTCGGCGCCGGGCAAGGTTCGGAGAGCGGCGATGCCCAAGCAACGTCTGGTCGTCATCGGCAACGGCATGGCCGGGTGCCGCGCGGTCGAGGAGGTCCTGAAGCGGGACCCGGGCCGCTACGAGGTCACCATCTTCGGCGCCGAGCCCAGGGTGAACTACGACCGCATCATGCTCTCGCCGGTGCTGGCGGGAGAGAAGACCTTCGAGCAGATCGTGATCAACGACATGGCCTGGTACGAGGCCAACGGCATCACCCTGCACGCCGGCCGGGCGGTGACGCGGATCGACCGCGAGGCCCGCACGGTGGAGGCCGAGGGCGGTCTCTCCGTCCCCTACGACAAGCTGATCCTGGCGGTGGGCTCGGACCCCATCCGCCTGCCCCTGCCGGGCGCGGACCTTCCGGGCGTGGTCACCTTCCGCGATCTGGACGACGTGCAGGCGATGACCGAGGCGGCCGGCAAGGGCGGCCGGGCGGTGGTGATCGGCGGCGGACTCCTGGGGCTGGAAGCCGCCTACGGACTCTCCAAGCGCGGCATGCACGCCACCGTCGTCCACCTGATGGACGTCCTGATGGAACGCCAGCTGGACGAGAGCGCCGGCTATCTGCTGCGCGAGGCCCTGGCCGAGCGCGGGGTGGAGACCCTGCTCGAGGCGCACTCCGAAGCGATCCTTGGGGAGGACGGCCGGGTGTCGGGCCTGAAGCTCAAGGACGGCCGCACCATCCCCTGCGACCTCCTGGTCATGGCCGTCGGCATCCGGCCGAACACCCGCCTGGCGGCGGATGCGGGCCTCAACGTCGCCCGCGGCGTGGTGGTCGACGACCAGATGCGCACCTCCGATGAGGCCATCTTCGCCATCGGCGAGTGCGCCGAGCACCGCGGGATCGCCTACGGCCTGGTGGCCCCGATCTGGGAGATGTGCCGCACCCTGGGCGACGTGCTGACCGGCAAGGACGGGGCCTACGAAGGCTCGATGCTGCAGACGAGGCTGAAGGTCTCCGGCGTCGACGTCTTCTCGGCCGGCCGCTACGCCGGCGGCCCGGGCTGCGAGGACGTGGTGTTCCGCGACGCCGGCCGCGGCGTCTACAAGCGCGTGGTGCTGGAGAACGGCAAGATCGCCGGCGCGGTGCTGTTCGGCGATGCGGCCGACGGCGGCTGGTATTTCGATCTGATGAAGCGGGGCGAGGACGTCTCCGACGTCCGCGACACCCTGATCTTCGGCCAGCAGATCACGGAGGCCCTTCGGGGAGTGGACCCTAAGGCGGCCGTTGCGGCCATGCCGGACTCCCAGGAGGTCTGCGGCTGCAACGGCGTGTGCAAGGGCGCCATCGTCGAGGCCATCGGCGAGAAGTCCCTGACCACCCTGGACGGCGTGCGCGCCCACACCAAGGCTTCGGCCTCGTGCGGCACCTGCACCCCGCTGGTGGAGAAGATCCTGCAGCTGACACTGGGCGACGCCTTCGAGGCCCAGACCGGCCCGGCCGCCGTCTGCAAGTGCACCCACCACGGCCATGACGCGGTCCGCAAGGCGATCGTCGAGTACGAGCTGAAGTCCATGCCGGCGGTGATGCAGGCGATGGAGTGGACGACGCCGGACGGCTGTTCGTCCTGCCGTCCGGCGCTCAACTACTACCTGCTCTGCGCCTGGCCCGGCGAATACCGCGACGACAAGCAGAGCCGGTTCATCAACGAGCGGGCCCACGCCAACATCCAGAAGGACGGCACCTATTCGGTGGTCCCGCGGATGTGGGGCGGCATGACCTCGGCTTCCGAGCTGCGGGCCATCGCCGACGTGGTCGAGAAGTTCGACATTCCCTCGGTGAAGGTCACCGGCGGCCAGCGCATCGACCTGCTGGGCGTCAAGAAGGACGACCTGCCGGCCGTCTGGGCGGACCTCAACGCGGCCGGCATGGTCTCCGGCCACGCCTACGGCAAGGCGCTGCGCACGGTGAAGACCTGCGTCGGCTCGGACTGGTGCCGGTTCGGCACCCAGGACTCCACCGGCCTGGGCGTGCGGCTCGAGAAGTTCATGTGGGGCTCCTGGACCCCGGCCAAGGTCAAGCTCGGCGTCTCCGGCTGCCCGCGCAACTGCGCCGAGGCGACCTGCAAGGACATCGGCGTGATCTGCGTCGACTCTGGCTACGAGATCCACGTGGGCGGCGCGGCCGGCCTGCACATCCGCGGCACCGAGCTCTTGACCAAGGTCGCCAGCGAAGAAGAGGCGGTCTGGACCATCTGCGCCATCACCCAGCTCTACCGGGAAGAGGCCTGGTACCTGGAGCGGATCTACAAGTGGATGGACCGGGTGGGCCTGGATCACATCCGGGCCGCGGTCGAAGACCCCGAGCGCCGCAAGGCCCTCTACGACCGCTTCGCCTACTCGCAGCGCTTCTACCGGATCGACCCCTGGGCCGAGCGCGTCGCCGGCCGCCACCAGGACGAGTTCAACCCCCTGTCGCGTCGAATGGAGTTCGAGCCCGCATGAACGCCCTCGTGAAGGAACCCGTGGTCGCCTGGACCGATGTGGGCGCGGTCACCGACGTGCCGCTCCGGGGCGCGCGCCGCGTGCCGGCCCCCGGCGGCGACATCGCCGTCTTCCGCACCGGCGACAACCAGATCTTCGCCCTGCGCGACAAGTGTCCCCACAAGGGCGGGCCGCTCAGCCAGGGGATCGTCCACGGTCACGCCGTCGCCTGCCCGCTGCACAACTGGTCGATCGAGCTGGCCACCGGCGAGCCGTTGGGCGCCGACCGCGGCAAGGGCTGCGCGCCCGTCGCCCCGGTCAAGGTCGTCGACGGCCGCATCCTGCTGGGCGTGGTGAGGGGGTAGGGCCTTGGAGGCGCAACGCCTCACCACCTGTCCCTACTGCGGCGTCGGCTGCGGGATCGCGGCGCAGCCGGGGGAGGCCCGCGCGCTGACGCTGAAGGGCGATGCGGCCCACCCGGCCAACCTCGGCCGGCTGTGCTCCAAGGGCACGGCCCTGGCCTCGACGGTCAGCCTGCAGGGCCGGCTGCTGCACCCGATGATCAGCGAGGCCCGCACGAGCTGGGCCGCCGCAACCCGGCTGGTGGCCGACACCTTCGCCCAGACCATCGCCGAGCACGGGCCTGATTCTGTAGCCTTCTACGTCTCCGGCCAGCTGCTGACCGAGGACTACTACGCCGCCAACAAGCTGATGAAGGGCTTCATCGGCTCGGGGAACATCGACACCAACTCCAGGCTCTGCATGGCCTCGGCGGTGGCGGCCCACAAGCAGGCGTTCGGCGCGGACCTGGTCCCCGGCTGCTACGAGGACCTGGACCTGGCCGACCTGGTGGTCTTCTCCGGCCACAACGCCGCCTGGACCCACCCGGTGCTGTTCCGCAGGCTCGAGCAGGCGAGGGGCCGCGGCCAGAGCTGGATCGTGATCGACCCACGCCGCACCGACACCGCCGAGGGCGCCGACCTCTTCCTGCCGATCGCGCCGCAGACGGACGTGAGGCTGTGGAACGGCCTGCTGGCCTTCCTCGACGCCCATGGCCACGTGGACCGCGCGTTCGTCGACGCCCACGTCGCGGGCTTCGGCGAGACGCTCGCGGCGCTCGGCGCCGACGACCAGAGCCTCTCCGCCATCGCCGCCGACTGCGGCCTGCCGGAGAAGGCGGTGGCCGACTTCTACCGGGCCTTCGCCGCCACGCCCCGCACCGTCACCCTGTTCAGCATGGGCTCCAACCAGTCGGCGCAGGGCGTGGCCAAGGCCCTGGCCGTGATCAACGCCCACCTGGCGACGGGGAAGATCGGCAAGCCGGGCGCGGCGCCCTTCTCCATCACCGGCCAGCCCAACGCCATGGGCGGGCGCGAGACCGGCGGCATGGCCACCACGCTGGCCGCCCACATGGACTTCTCGCCCGAAGAGCGCGACCGCGTCGCCCGCTTCTGGAACGCGCCGCGCATCTCCAAGCGGCCGGGCCTGAAGGCCGTGGAGATGTTCGAGAAGGTCCGCTCGGGGCAGGTGAAGGCGCTCTGGGTGATGGCCACCAACCCGGCCGTGAGCCTGCCGGACGCCGGGAAGGTGCGCGAGGCGCTCGCCGCCTGCCCGTTCGTGGTGGTCTCCGACTGCATGACCCGGACCGACACCTCCGCCTTCGCCCACGTGCGCCTGCCGGCCCTGGCCTGGGGCGAGAAGGACGGCACGGTCACCAACTCCGAGCGCCGCATCTCCCGCCAGCGGGCGCTGTTCCCGGCGCCCGGCGAGGCCCGCGCCGACTGGCGGATCGTCGCCGACGTCGCCCAGGCCATGGGTTTTTCCGACGCCTTCGCCTGGAGATCGCAGGCCGACGTGTTCCGCGAATACGCCGAGCTCACCGGGTTCGAGAACGCCGGGCGCCGCTACCTCGACCTCGGCGCGCTCGCCGGCCTCTCGGACGCCGAATACGAGGCGATGACGCCGGTCCAGTGGCCGGTGAAGCCCGACGGCGGGACGGATCGTCTGTTCACGGACGGCCGCTTCCAGACGAGCGACGGCCGGGCCCGGATGATCCCCGTGGCGGCGAAGGGACCGGCGAGCGCAGTCAGCCCCGACTTCCCCTTCGCGCTGAACACCGGCCGGGTGCGCGACCACTGGCACACCATGACCCGCACGGGCCTGGCGGCCGAGCTCTGCCGCCACACGCCCGAGCCGATGCTGGAGGTCCACCCGGCGGACGGAGCCGCCGCCGGGCTCACCGACGGCGAGCTCGCGCTGGTGGAGACGCCGGCCGGGCGGGCGGTGGTGACGGCGAAGTTCACCGACCGCCAGCGGCGCGGCGGCCTCTTCCTGCCGATGCACTGGACGGACGCCTTCGCCCCTTCCGGCAAGGCCAATCCGCTGATCGAGGCGAAGGTCGACCCGACCTCGGGCCAGCCGGAGTTCAAGCACACCCCGGCCCGCGTCGCGCCCTACGGCGAGACCTGGCGCGGCTTCTTCGTCGCCCGCGATCCGTGGGCGGCCCCCGCCGGCTTCGACCTCGTCTGGCGGCGCACGCCCTACGACGGCTGCCACGTCCACGAGTTCGCCGGCCGCGGCGAGGAGGCTGAGCGGCAGGGCGTGCTCAATGCGCTGCTGGCCGGCGCGGCCGGCGAGGTGCTGGCCATGGACGATCCGGCCCGGGGCGCCATGCGCCGGGCGCTGGTGCTCGAGGGCCGGCCCGAGCGGGTGCTGGTGATCACCAAGATGGGCGCCCTGCCGGCCCGCGGCTGGATTGCCGACCGTTTCCTGGACGATGCTTTGGCGCTCACCGACCGCGTCGCCCTCCTGGCCGGCCGGGCGGCGGACGCCGTCGATCCCGGCCGCATCGTCTGCGCCTGCTTCCGGGTGGGGGAGCGCGCCATCGCCGCGGCCGCCGCGGACGGGGCGCGGACCCTCGACGCCATGGGCGAGGCCACCGGCGCCGGCACCAACTGCGGCTCCTGCCGCCCCGAGATCGCACGCCTCCTGAAGGAGACTGTCCATGCCCATGCCGCCTGAAGCCGGCCGCGTCCTCCTGGTGGGCGCCGGCCCCGGGGCCGTCGACCTGATGACCGTCCGCGCCATGAGGGCGGTCCAGGGCGCGCAGGCGCTGCTGTACGACGCGCTGGTGCCGGACGAGATCCTGGCGCTCGCGCCCGCGACCTGCCTTCGCATCCAGACCGGCAAGCGGGCCGGCAAGGCTTCGATGAAGCAGGAGACCATCAACCGGCTGATGCTGCGCCTGGCGCGGCGGGGCCTGGAGGTCGTGCGGCTGAAGGGCGGCGATCCCTCGGTGTTCGGCCGTTCGGGCGAGGAGCGCGCCTTCCTCGAGGCGCATGGGATCGCGGTCGAGGTCGTGCCCGGCGTCACCGCCGCCAGTGCGGCGGCCGCCCAGTTCGGCTTCCCCCTGACCCATCGCGGCGAGGCCCGCCGCGTGGCCTTCGCCACCGCCCGGGTGCAGGACGGCTCCATCGTCGAGGAGGGCTGGACGGCCCTGGCCGACGCCGAGACCACCGTCGCCCTCTACATGGCCCGCGACGCCGCCGCCGCGGTCGCCGAGCGGCTGATCGGGGAGGGGCGGAGCCCCGCGACCCCCGCCGTGGCGGTCGAGAACGCCGGCCGCGCCGACGCCCGCCTCGTCCAGAGCACGCTCGCGGCGCTGCCGCAGGCGCTGGCGGCCCACGCCTTTAGCGGCCCGGTGGTGCTGGTCATCGGCGAGGCGGTCGCCCAGGCCCGCGCGCTCGCGACCGAAGCTGCGGAGCGCCGCCGCTTCACCGCCTGAGGCTTCCCGCCCGCGGCGTTTACGGCCAAGCTTGGCGGAACGCCGGCGTCCTCGAGTCCGGTGACTTGGGGAGGCTTCGTCCGCGCGTGCTCGCCGTTCTCGCGTTCGCCATGGTGGCGAGCTTCATGGCCCTGATCATGTCGGGGCGCGTCTCGGCCCTGGTCGCCCTGATCCTGGTCCCCATCGCCTTCGGCCTGGCCGCGGTCGGACTGGGTTACGCGCCGGGCGACGAACTCGGCGCCATGATGCTGAACGGGGTGCGGGAGCTCGCGCCCACCGGCGTCATGCTGGCCTTCGCCATCCTCTACTTCGGGCTGATGGTGGACGCCGGGCTGTTCGACCCGCTGGTGCGGCTGATCGTGCGGCTGGTGGGCGGCGACCCGGTGAAGATCACCACCGGCTCGGCGGTGCTGGCCCTGCTGGTCTCCATGGATGGGGACGGCTCGACGACCTACATCATCTGCTGCTCGGCCATGGTCCCGCTCTACCGGCGGGCCGGGCTCGACATGCGGATCCTCGCCTGCCTGCTGATGCTGGCCTGCGGGGTGACCAACATCACCCCCTGGGGCGGGCCGACGGCGCGCGCCGCCAGCGCCCTGCAGCTCGACCCGGCGGACATCTTCGTGCCCCTGATCCCAGCCATGCTGGTCGGCGCCGCCTCGGTGATCGGCCTGGGCTGGTTCCTCGGTCGGCGAGAACGGGCCAGGCTCGGCGTGCTCAAGGGCCCGGCCATCTCGGCCGGCCTGCCCGACGACCCCGTCGCCTTCAACGACGAGACCCAGCGGCCGGACCGCATCTGGATCAACCTGGCGCTCACCGCCGCCCTGCTGACCGGGCTCGTCATGGGCGTCCTGCCGCTGCCGGTGCTGTTCATGATCGCTACGGCGATCGCCCTGCTGGTGAACTATCCCGCCGTCGCCATGCAGAAGGCCCGCATCGCCGCCCACGCGCCTAACATCCTGGCCGTGGTCTCGGTGATCTTCGCCGCCGGGGTGTTCACCGGCATCCTCAACGGCGCGGGCATGACCGACGCCATGGCCCGCAGCGTGGTGGACGTGATCCCGCCGGAGCTCGGCCGCTACATGGCCCCGATCGCGGGCCTCGTCTCCATGCCCTTCACCTTCTTCATCTCCAACGACGCCTTCTTCTTCGGCATCCTGCCGATCCTGGCCGAGGCCGGCGGCCACTACGGCGTGGCGCCGGTGGAGATGGCCCGGGCCTCGCTGACCAGCCAGGCCGTGCACCTGTTGAGCCCGCTGGTGCCCTCGACCTACCTGCTGGTGGGGCTGGTCGGCATCGACATCGGCCAGCACCAGCGGTTCACGCTCATCTGGGCCGCCTTGCTGTCGCTGATCCTTCTTGCGGCGGCGATACTGCTCGGCGTGGTCCCGCTGGCCGGCTGATCTTTCCTTGCCGGTGGGGTGCGCGGCGCTCTAGGATTCTGCGCGTGTAAGGGGAGGCATGGCATGCCCTACAGTCTGAATGTGAACGGCAAGTCCCAGACGGTCGACGTCGACGAGGACACGCCTCTGCTCTGGGCGCTGCGCGACAGCCTCGGGATCGTGGGGCCGAAGTACGGCTGCGGAGTGGGCCTGTGCGGCGCCTGCACGGTCCACATGGACGGCCAGCCCGTGCGCTCCTGCAGCCTGCCGGTCTCCGCCGTCGGCGCGGCCAAGATCACCACCATCGAGGGCGTCGGCGCCAACCCGATCGGCAAGAAGGTGCAGGACGCCTGGATCGAGCTGGACGTCGCCCAGTGCGGCTATTGCCAGCCGGGCCAGATCATGAGCGCCACCGCGCTGCTGGCCTCCAACCCCAAGCCCACCGACGCCGACATCGACGCGGCCATGAGCGGCAACCTGTGCCGCTGCGCGACCTACACCCGCATCCGCAACGCCATCAAAAAGGCGTCCGGCCAGCCCGTGACGAAGGAGGCCTGAGATGACGCCCTTTGACGGACTCGCCACCGACCGCCGCACCTTCCTGACGGTCAGCGCCGCCGCCGGCGGCCTGGCGCTCACCTACGACATCGCCGCCGCGGCCGCCCAGGGACAGGACGGGGCCAAGATCGGCGCCTACCTGACCGTGGCCCCGAACGGGCAGGTGACCATCGTCTCCAAGAACCCGGAGATCGGCCAGGGGGTGATGACCTCGCTGCCGATGCTGATCGCCGAGGAGCTGGACGTGGACTGGAAGAACGTCCGCGTGCACCAGGCCGGCAACAATCCCAACGCCTTCGGCCGCCAGTTCGCCGGCGGTTCGATGGCCACGCCCCTCCACTGGGAAGAGCTGCGCCGGGTCGGCGCGGCCGGCCGGAACATGCTGATGCAGGCGGCCGCCCAGCAGTGGAACGTGCCGGTCGCCGAGCTCTCCACCGAGCCCGGGTTCGTGGTCCACAAGGCCTCGAAGAAGCGCGCCTCCTTCGGCAGCCTGGCGGCCAAGGCCGCGGCCCTGCCGGCGCCCACCAAGGAACAGGTCGCCGCGCTGACGCTGAAGGATCCGAAGGACTACCGGATCATCGGCAAGTTCACCCCGCAGGTCTCCTCGCCGCAGATCGTCACCGGCCAGCCGCTGTTCGGCATCGACACCCGCCTGCCGGGGATGGTCTACGCCACCTACGAGAAGGCGCCGGTGTTCGGGGCCAAGGTCGCCAAGGCCGACCTCGACGCCGCCAAGTCGGTGAAGGGCGTCCGGGACGCCTTCGTCATCGAGGGCGGCGACCAGCTCGACGGCCTGCTGCCGGGCGTCGCCGTCGTGGCCGACACCTGGTGGGCCGCCAACAAGGCCCGCCAGAAGCTGAACGTCCAGTGGGCGGACCATCCCACCTCGGCCCAGTCCAGCGCCGGCTTCGCCGCAAAGGCGGCCGAGTTCGCCAAGGGCGCGCCGGCCCGCAGCCTGCGCGCCGACGGCGACGTGGCCGGGGCGCTGAAGGGCGCGGCCAAGACCGTCGAGGCCGCCTACTACTACCCCTTCCTGGCCCACGCGACGCTGGAGCCGCAGAACTGCACGGCCCACTTCAAGGACGGCAAGATGGAGATCTGGGCGCCGACCCAGCTCCCGGAGCCCGGCCAGCAGCTGGTCTCCAAGACGCTCGGCATCGCGCCGGAGAACGTCATCATCCACATGACCCGCTCCGGCGGCGGGTTCGGGCGCAGGCTCTCCAACGACTACATGGTCGAGGCCGCGGCCATCGCCCAGAAGGTCGGGGCGCCGGTCAAGCTCGTCTGGACGCGTGAAGACGACATGCGCCACGACTTCTACCGCCCGGCCGGCTTCCACCACTTCAAGGGCGGGGTAGATGCGGCGGGGAACCTGGTCGCCTGGGAAGACCACTTCGTCAGCTTCGGCGAGGGCGAGGGCTTCGCCCGCAGCGCCAACATCAGCCCGACGGAGTTCCCGGCCCGGTTCGTGCCGAACTACAAGCTGGGCGTCTCGACCATGCCGCTGGGCGTGCCCACCGGCCCGCTGCGCGCGCCCGGCTCCAACGCCATCGCCTTCGTGGTGCAGTCATTCATCGACGAGCTGGCCCATGCGGCCGGCGCCGACCCGGTCGCCTTCCGCCTCAAGCTGCTGGGCGACCAGCCGGTGGTCGGCGGGCCGGGGCCGGGCGGCTACGCGGCCGGCCGTATGGCGGGCGTGCTGAAGCTCGTCGCCGAAAAGAGCGGCTGGGGCCAGCCGCTGCCCAAGGGCACGGGCAAGGGCGTCGCCTTCCACTACAGCCACCTGGGCTATTTCGCGGAGGTGGTGCAGGCCACCGTCGCGGCCGACGGCGCGGTCAAGGTCGACAAGGTCTGGGTCGCGGCCGACGTGGGCGGCCACATCATCAACCCGGCGGGCGCCTACAACCAGGTGCAGGGCTCGGTGCTGGACGGCCTCTCGGAGGCGCTGCACCAGGAGATCACCATCGAGAACGGGGCGGTCCAGCAGACCAACTTCAACGACTTCCCCCTGCTGCGGATGAACGAGGCGCCGCCGATCGAGGTGCACTTCCTCAAGACCGACAACCCGCCCACGGGCCTGGGCGAACCCGCCCTGCCGCCGGTGGTCCCCGCGCTCACCAACGCCATCTTCGCCGCCACCGGCAAGCGCATCCGCGCCCTGCCGATCCGCGCGGAGATGCTGAAGGCCTAAAAACTTCACGTCATCCCGGACGGCCCGCCAGGGCCGATCCGGGACCCAGGGCGCACCGAGCTGGGTCCCGGCTCTCCGCTTCGCTCCGGCCGGGATGACGGGCGGGTTATTCGGGCGCTAAGGTCTGGCCAAGAGGCGGCGCGAGACCGCCGAGCCAGGGACGCCCCGATTGAAGAAGCTGCTGATCGCCAACCGCGGCGAGATCGCCGTGCGCATCGCGCGCACCGCGGCGGAAATGAACATCCCCACCGTCGCCGTCCATTCCGAGGACGATGCGGCCTCGCTGCACGTGAAGAAGGCCGATGCGGCCGTGGGGCTGACGGGCTCCGGCCCCGCGGCCTACCTCGACCAGGCGCAGATCATCGCCGCGGCCCGGCAGCACGGCTGCGACGCCATCCATCCCGGCTACGGCTTCCTCTCGGAGAACGCGGCTTTCGCGCGGGCCTGCGCTGAGGCGGGGATCGCCTTCGTGGGGCCGAGCCCCGAGACGCTCGAGCTGTTCGGCGACAAGGCCAAGGCGCGGGCGCTGGCCATCGCCCATGAGGTCCCGGTTCCTCCGGGCACGGACGGACCCGTCGACCTGGCCGGCGCGCGCCGCTTTTTGGAGAGCCTCGGCCCCGGCGGGGCGGTGATGGTCAAGGCGGTGGCCGGCGGCGGCGGGCGTGGCATGCGGCCGGCCGCCTCCATCGAGGAGCTGGAGCAGGTGTTCGACCGCTGCCGCTCAGAGGCCGAGGCGGCGTTCGGGGACGGCGCCGTCTACGTCGAGCAGTTCCTGCCCAAGGCGCGGCACGTGGAGGTGCAGATCGTCGGCGACGGGGCGGTCGTCTCCCACCTCTGGGACCGCGAGTGCAGCCTGCAGCGCCAGCGCCAGAAGATCGTCGAGGTCGCCCCCGCGCTCGTCCTGCCCCTGGAGGTGCGCGAGCGGCTGTTCGAGGCCGCCGTGGCCCTCGGCCGCGCCGCCCGCTACCGCAGCCTGGGCACCGTCGAGTTCCTGGTGGAAGCGGGCGCCGCCGAGCCGAACATCGTCTTCATCGAGGCCAACCCCCGCCTGCAGGTGGAGCACACGGTCACCGAGGAGGTCACCGGCCTCGACCTCGTGCGCCTGCAGCTGGAGATCGCCCGTGGCCGCATCCTCGCCGACATCGGCCTGACCCAGAGCCAGGTCCCGGCGCCGCGCGGCGTGGCCCTGCAGGCCCGGGTGAACCTGGAGACCATGGCGGCGGACGGCTCCGCCCGGCCGGCGGGCGGCGTGCTCTCGGCCTACGAGCCGCCGTCAGGGCCGGGCGTGCGGGTCGACGGCTTCGGCTACGCCGGCTATCGCACCAGCGCCCGGTTCGACGCCCTGCTGGCCAAGGTGATCGTCCACGCCCCGCTGGGCGGGGTGGAGGCGGCCTCCGCCAAGGCCTACCGGGCGCTCGGCGAGTTCCGCATCGCCGGGGCGGCCACCAACCTCGGCTTCCTGCAGAGCCTGCTCTCGCACCCCGAGGCGGCGGCCGGCCAGGTGCACACCCGCTTCATCGACGAGCACGTCCGCCTGCTGCTGGAGAAGGCGGGCGAGCACCGCCGCCTCTACTTCGAGACCGCCGCGGGTCCGCAGGCCAAGCGCGCCGGGACCCAGGTCGACACCATCGACCCCCTGGCGGTGCTGGACCTCGGCAAGCAGCAGGTGGACCGGTCCGTCGACGAGGAGGAGGAGATCGAGGGGCCGGAGGGCACGCTGGCCCTGCGCGCGCCGCTGCAGGGCACCGTCGTCTCCATCTCCGTCGCGCCGGGCGAGACGGTGAAAGCGGGCCAGCCAATCATGGTCATGGAGGCCATGAAGATGGAGCACGTGATCGCCGCCGAAGCCGGCGGCGTGCTGCGCGAGATCACCGTCGCGGCCGGCGACACTGTGTTCGAGGGCCACCCGCTGGCCTTCGTGGAGCCGCGCGAGGACGTCGGCGGCGCCTTCCAGGCCGAGGAGAACCTCGACCCCGACTATATCCGCCCCGACCTGGCCGAGGTGCTGGAGCGCCACCGGCGCACGCTCGACGAGGCGCGGCCCGAAGCCGTGGAGCGCCGCCGCCGCACCGGCCAGCGGACCGCGCGGGAGAACATCGAGGATCTCTGCGATCCCGGGACCTTCACCGAGTACGGCCCGCTGGTCGTGGCCGCCCGCCGGCGGCGCAACACGATCGAGGAGCTGATCGCCCAGACGCCCGCCGACGGGCTGGTCATGGGCCTGGGCCACATCAACGGCGACAAGTTCGCCGAGGAGGCCAGCCGGGCGACCGTGATGGCCTACGACTACACGGTGCTGGCCGGCACCCAGGGGGCGCACAACCACGACAAGCTCGACCGCATGGCCGAGGTCGCCCTGCGCTGGCGCCTGCCGACGGTGTTCTTCACCGAGGGCGGGGGCGGGCGGCCCGGCGACACCGAGGGCGGCGGCTTCACCCGCGGGTTCGAGTTCTGGGGCCGCCTGTCGGGCGCCGTGCCTCTGGTGGGGATCAGTTCCGGCCGCTGCTTCGCCGGCAACGCGGCCATCCTCGGCTGCTGCGACGTGATCATCGCCACCAAGGACTCGGCGCTCGGCATGGCCGGCCCGGCGATGGTCGAGGGCGGGGGCCTGGGCGTCTTCCGGCCGGAGGAGATCGGGCCAATCAACGTCATGCAGGCCAACGGCACCATCGACGTGCTGGTGGAGGACGAGGCCGAGGCGGTGGCCGTCGCCAAACAGTACCTCTCCTACTTCCAGGGCCCGCTGAAGGACTGGACCTGCGCCGACCAGCGGCTGCTCCGCCGCGCCGTGCCGGAGAACCGGCTTCGGGTCTACGACGTGCGCAAGGTGATCGAGCTGATCGCCGATACCGGCAGCGTGCTGGAGCTGCGGCCCAAGTTCGGCCTGGCCATGATCACCGCCTTCATCCGCATCGAGGGCCGCCCCGTCGGCGTCATCGCCAACAACCCGGCCCACATCGGCGGGGCGATCGATTCTGACGCCTCGGACAAGGCCGCCCGCTTCATGCAGGTCTGCGAGGCCTTCGACATCCCCATCCTGTCGCTCTCGGACACGCCCGGGAACATGGTCGGGCCGGAGGCGGAGAAGACGGGGCTCATCCGCCACTGCTCGCGGCTCTTCGTCATCGGCGCCAACCTGACGGTGCCGATCTTCTCGGTGATCCTGCGCAAGAGCTACGGCCTGGGCGCGATCGCGATGACCGGCGGCAGCTACCAGGCCTCGATGTTCTGCGTCTCCTGGCCGACCGGCGAGTTCGGCGGCATGGGGCTGGAGGGCTCGGTCAAGCTCGGCTACCGCAACGAGCTCGCCGCGATCCAGGATCCGGTCGCCCGCAAGGCCCGCTTCGACGAGATGGTCGCCAACGCCTACGAGCGCGGCAAGGCCCTCTCCCGCGCCATGGGCCCCGCCCTCGACGACGTCATCGACCCCGCCGACACCCGCCGCTGGGTCGTCGCCGGCCTGAAGGCCCAGCCGCCGAAGCCGGTGCGCACGGAGAAGAAGCTGCCCTGGATCGACGCTTGGTGACTCAGACCCCGTCATCCCGGACGGCCTGAAGGGCCGATCCGGGACCCAGATGCGGCGCTGGGACTTCTGGGTCCCGGCTCTCCAGTCCGCTGGCGCGGACTTCCGGCCGGGATGACGGCGGGAGTTAGCGCGCGGCCAGAGCCGTGATGAGTTCGCTGATCGCCAGGGCCGTCTCGCCGGGGCGGAGGAACGGGTCGAGGTGGGTGCCGGCGAGGCTTTGGACGGGCCAGCCGCGGGCGCTGGCCGCTTCGGCCTGATCGGCGAGGCGCGGGGAGGTCTGGAGGTAGCCGGCGCGCAGGTGGTCCCAGGGCGGGGTTTCGATGACGTCGTCGAACCATTCGGGGCGCAGGCGGGGCAGGTCGGCCTCGAAGGCCTCCCTTGTCCACCGGTCCGGGATGAGGGTGGCCATCCCGCCCGGGCCCCACCACTGCGACCACCTGGGCAGCCGGCCCTGCTCGACCGGCAGGGCCTTCACGAAGGCGTCGAACTCGGGCTCGGCGGGCGGCGTCGGCCCCCGAGGCGGCGGAATGCGCCCGTCGAGGAAGATCATCCCCCAGGCCTCGAGCGGTCCGGCCAGGGCGGGCAGCAGCAGGCACCCGGCGCTATGGCCGACGAGCAGGGGGCCGGAGAGTTCCGGCAGCGCCGCCAGCACAGCGCCCGGCGCGTCCCGCCAGGCCACGTCCGAGCCCTCGATGCAGGGGGTGTAGGAGCGGAACCCCCGCCGCTCCAGCGCCTCGGCCGTCGGCGCGAGGGAGGAGGGGCCCACGAGCGGGGAGTGGACCAGCACGATCTCGCGGGGCGGCGGCGCGGGCATGGGGGATTGCTAGCATGTTCGATCCTCCCCCGCAGGGGGAGGGGGACCGCGAAGCGGTGGAGGGGGTGTACGACCGCCGCGCCGGGACTGGGCAGCTCCTGGACGCGGTGCGCGTGAACCCCCTCAGTCGCTTCGCGACAGCTCCCCCTGTGGGGGAGCAGCTTCGCTAGTGCGCCACGTAGGTGCGGAGCACGTCTTCGACGATGCGCTCCAGGCCCTCCAGCGTGTTGCAGGTCTTGGCCACGTGGCAGAACCGCTCGTAGCGGTGCATCACGCTATCGCCCTGGCCCCAGTAGGCGTCGGGCTCGGGGTTCAGCCAGATGACTGAGCGGACCCGCTGCTGGATGGTGTGCATCAGGTCCAGCCGCGGGTCGGCGAAGTTGGAGCGGCCGTCGCCGAGGAAGATCACCGTCGTGTGCCGGTCGAGCCGGTCGAGGTGGTTGTCGCAGAAGTCCTCCAGCGCCTTGCCGTAGTCGGTCTGCTGGAAGCCGATGCGCTTGAGCACCTCCAGGATCGCCCCGTCGACGCCGTACTCGTTGAGGATGTCGTCGACCGGCACCAGGCGGCCGGAGAAGGCGTAGCTGTCCAGCCGGTCGACCACCTCGTTCAGCGAGTAGAGGAAGGTCAGCAGGAACTGGGCGGCGGCGGCCACCGATTTTGAGACGTCGCAGATGCAGACGATCGACGGCTTTTCGATCTTCTCCCGCTTCCAGACGATCTCGAACGGCACCCCGCCGTAGCCCATCGACCGGCGCAGCGTGCGGCGCACGTCCAGGTGGCCCTTCTTGGCGCGGTTGCGGCGGCGGCTGTAGCGGTCGGCCAGGCGCTTGGCCATCTTCCGCACCAGCGCCTGCATCATCATCTGATCGACGGGGTCGATGCCGCCTTCGGAGTTCAGCGCCTTCCGGGCCAGCAGCTCCTCGCGCATCTTCTGGCCCGAGCCGGCGGCATAGAGCTCGTGCTGGCGCTCGACGTAGCGGGTGGCCTCGGCCATCAGCCCCTTGCGCCGCTCCTCCAGCCGCTTGGCCAGGCCCTCGCCGTGCTCGGTCTGCAGGCGCTTGGCGGCGGAGATGATCTTCTCGATCTCGGCCAGGCCCATCTCCTCCAGCAGCCGGCGGGTCATCCGGCTGCGCTGGGTGGAGAGGCGGATCTCGGTGACGCCGGCCCGCTGGGCGGCCTCCTCCATCGCCTGGGCCAGGCCCGCGGCGTCGCCCAGCAGCAGCATCTGGGCCAGGGGCGAGCCCTGCACCTCCTCAGGCAGCTGGTCGGACCGCTCGCCGCCTTCGCGGCCTTCCGGCGGCGGCGCGGACATGAAGTTGTCGCGCTTGAAGAAGGTCTCGAAGGTGGAGTCGAACCGGTCCACCTCGTCGGCGCTCTTGGCCAGCGTCGCGCAGAGGGCGTCCTTCAGGAGCGCCCGGTCGGTGAAGCCCACGGCGGCCACGGCCCGGTGGGCGTCGATCGCCTCCACGGGGGAGACGCGCACGTCCGCCGCGCGCAGCGCCCGGATGAACTCCTCGAGGGAGCGCTGCATGACCGATCAGCCCGCGTTGGCGGGCTTGCGCATCAGCTCGCCGATCTGCGGCTCCACCGCGGCGATGTCCTGCTCGAACTTCAGGATCACGTTCAGGGTGTCGCGGACCATCTCCGGCTCGAGGCTCTCGGCGTTGAGCAGGATCAGGGCGCGGGCCCAGTCGACGGTCTCGGAGATCGACGGCGCCTTGCGCAGGTCGATGGTGCGCAGGCTCTGGACGAAGGACACCAGCTGCTTGGTCAGGGCCGCCTCGATGCCGGGCACGCGGCTGGCGACGATCCGCTCTTCCAGCGAGGCGTCGGGCAGCGGGATGTGCAGGTGCAGGCAGCGGCGCTTCAGGGCGTCGCCCAGGTCGCGCACGTTGTTGGAGGTCAGGAAGACCAGCGGCGGGGTCTTGGCCTTGATGACGCCGAGCTCGGGCACCGAGACCTGGTAGGCCGACAGCACTTCCAGCAGGAAGGCCTCGAACGCCTCGTCCGACTTGTCGATCTCGTCGATCAAGAGGACGCAGCCGTCGTTCTGCCGCAGCGCCTGCATCAGCGGGCGCGGCTCCAGGAAGGGCTCGGAGAAGAACAGGTCGCCCATGCCGTGCAGCCGGTCCATGGCGTCGTCCATGGTCTTGGCGTCGGCCAGGGACTCGCCCATGCGGTCCTTCAGGATCTGGGTGTAGAGCAGCTGCTTGCCGTACTTCCACTCGTACAGCGCCTTGGACTCGTCGAGGCCCTCGTAGCACTGCATGCGGATCAGCGGCAGGCCGAGCAGGTTGGCGGTCGAGAGCGCCAGCTCGGTTTTGCCGACGCCGGCGGTGCCTTCCACCAGGATCGGCTTTTGCAGGTTCACCGCCATGTAGAGCGAGGTCGCGATCCGCTGCGAGGCGATGTAGCCGACGCTGGCGAGCCCCTCGATCAGGGCCTGAACGGACGATAGGGGATCGGCGGTGGGCGCAAGACGCGCCGCCTGGCTGGAAACGGTCAAAGGCTCATGCTTTCAAAATTAAGACGCGCGCGCGCCGACGTTCGGTAATGCGCGCGATTGTGCCAACCGAGCGTAGGCCAACGCAACCCTCAATGACCTCTCGCCCGCGCCATGCGCGCCTAGACCTCTCCCCCCGCTTGTCGGGGGGAGAGGGTAGGGTGAGGGGGGACTCTGGGCGTCGCCGAGTTCCGTCGCTTCGCGCCGGGCGCGGCCTGTGGCCGCGCACCCCTCACCCAACCCTCTCCCCGCGAGCGGGGAGAGGTCTGGCGGCGCACAGCGGCGGAGTTAGAGCCCGTACGGCCGGTAAGGCCCCGCGATCAGCTGTTCGAACACGCCCAGGCCCTCCTGCGGCGCTTCGCCCGGCGTCTCCAGCCTGACCCGCGAGAGCGCCTGGATGTGCCAGTTCTCCGGTGAGCCCATGTTCACCTCGGAAAGGCGGATGTCCTCGCGCCCGACGGCGAGCTCGCCCTTGAACATGCCGTGCCGCCACTCGCCGCCGTATCCGATGCCGCGCATCAGGAAGGTGAGGAAGGGCTCGAACGAGATCTTCGCCTCGCCCTGGTCGAGAGGGATCGCGAGCCGTCCGGTGCGGGCGTGGCGCGTGCCCGGGATCAGCTCCACGTCCTCCATGCGGCAGGCGGAGGTCTCGTAGCCGCCGTCGGGGCCGGCGCCGTCGGGCAGGATGACCGCCCGGGTGTTCCAGGGTCGCCCGTCGGGATCGGCGTTGACGTGGAAGAAGACGCTTCGGTCGGCGAAGTTCAGCGGCGTCCACTGCCAGAAGAAGCCGGTGACGGTCTGCGGCACGGCCGGTTGCGGGTCCGGCGCACCGACGGGGCGGATTCCCCAGGATCGGTCGCGCGAGCCGAACCAGCCGTCGATCGCCTGGCGGCGCCCGTCCACGTCCAGCCAGCCGGTGCAGCGCACGTTCTGGGTCAGCCGGGTGTAGTCCATGAAGGCGCGCGGCCCGTTCCGGCGGATGAAGCGCGGCTCCTCGATGGGGAAGGCGCGGCCTTCGAAGACGATCTCGGCCGACAGCCCCTCGGCGGCGGCCACCGTGACCTTCAGGCGCTGCAGCGGCTCCAGCACCTCGATGCGGATGGGCCCGACCGTCAGGTCGAGGCGGTCGGACAGCAGCGCCGAGACGTGCAGGCAGTGCTGGACCCCGCCCCGGACGACGGAGAAGTGCGCGTCGGCGACGTTCAGGTGCGGATAGACCCCGAAGGCGACGGCGAAGAAGGTCTCTCCGTCGGGCGCGTAGCCGTTGAAGAAGTAGCGGTCGTAGAAGTTGCGGTCGGTGCCCGCGTAGGCGATCGGCTCGGCGGTCTGGTGGATGGGGTAGTCGTCGCCCTTGGTGAGCATTTGCGCCTCCTCGCTTGCGTCGACGTATTGCCGCCGCGCCATTTGCGGCAGTATCAATTGAGCCAAGAAAAGAACACAAGGGAGGCGTCGGCGTCCTTGACGCGGCGTAAGGTCAGGCGGGGCCCGCTCCAGTCTTGACCTGCGCCGTCTGGGTGCGCGGGCGATGGAGATGCCGTCATCTGACCTGAAGATTCCCGCCGAGCACGCCTCGAACCTAGTAAATCCCGCAGCTTATGCGGGCCCGCGCATCCACGAGACCTATGCCTGGCTGCGCGCCAACCAGCCGCTGGGGATCGCCGAGATCGAGGGCTTCGACCCGTTCTGGGTGGTCACCCGCCACGCCGACATCCTGGAGGTCAGCCGGCAGAACGCGCTTTTCCTGAACGGCGCCCGCTCGCCCACCATCGTCAATAAGGAGATCGACCAGCGGGTCCGGCAGATGATGGGCGGCTCGCCGCACCTGCTGCGCACGCTGATCCACATGGATGCGCCGGACCATCCCAAGTACCGCATCCTGACCCAGGCCTGGTTCCTGCCGCAGAACCTGCGCCGCATGGAGGAGCGGATCCGGATCATCGCCCGGGCGGCGGTGGACCGGATGCTGGCCACCGGCGGGCGCTGCGACTTCGTCCGCGAGGTGGCGCTGCACTATCCGCTGCACGTGGTCATGGACATCCTCGGCGTGCCCGAGGAGGACGAGCCGCGGATGCTGCAGCTGACGCAGGAGCTGTTCGGCGCTTCCGACCCAGAGCTTCGCCGCAAGGACGAAGAGCAGACCGACGAGGCCAACCAGCTGCGCCGGGGGGTGATCGCCGACTTCTACAACTACTTCGCCAAGCTCTCGGCGGCGCGCAAGGCCGAGCCGCGCGACGACCTGGCCAGCGTCATCGCCAACAGCCAGATCGACGGGCGGCCGATCTCCGAGTTCGAGGCGATGAGCTACTACATCATCGTCGCCACCGCCGGGCACGACACGACGTCGTCGTCCACCGCGGGCGCCCTGTGGGCGCTGGCCGAGCGGCCGGCCGAGCTGGCCAAGGTCAAGGCCGACCCCTCGCTCATCCCCGGCCTGGTGGACGAGTCCATCCGCTGGACGACCCCGGTGAAGACCTTCATGCGCACGGTCGCGGAGGATGTCGAATTCGCCGGCCGCCAGATGCGCAAGGACGACTGGATGATGCTCTGCTACGCCTCGGGCAACCGGGACGAGGCGGTGTTCGACGATCCGCAGGAGTTCCGCGTCGACCGCAGCCCCAACAAGCACCTGGCCTTCGGCTACGGCGCCCACGTGTGCCTCGGCCAGCACCTGGCCAAGATGGAGATGCGCATCCTCTGGGAGGAGCTGCTGCCGAAGATCGACCAGCTGGAGCTGGCCGGCGAGCCGAAGATGAGCGAGGCGGCCTTCGTCAACGGGCCCAAGACCCTGCCGGTGCGGTTCGAAGCGGCGTGACCCATCCGCTGGAGCCCCGCCTGGCCGCCTACCTGGCCGGGAAGATGCCGCAGGCCGCCGAAGTCGCCGTCGACCAGCTCAGCCGCATCTCCGGCGGCGCCTCGCGCGAGACCTACCGATTCCGGCTGACCTGGAGCGAGGGCGGCGAGCGGCGCGAGCGGCGGCTGATCCTTCGGCGCGACCCGCCCGCCAGCCTCATCGAGACCGAGCGGCGGATCGAGTTCGAGGCCTACCGCGCGTTTCGCAATACGCCGGTGCCGGTGCCGGAGATGCTCTACCTGGAGGAGGAGAGCGACGCCCTCGAGCACCCCTTCTTCATCGCCGAGGAGATTTGCGGCTTCCAGGCGGGGCCCGGAACCTTGTGGACCGAGCCCTACCTCGGCCGCCACGCCGAGCTCGGGCGGCGAAAATGGGCGATCCTCGGCGAGATCGCCAAGGCCGACCCGCAGGCGCTGGGCCTGACGGACGTGCTGGCGCCGGTGGCTCCGGAAGACTGCTGGCGAAGCCAGCTGGACCACTGGGAGGGGGTGCTCGACGAAGACGAGACCGAGCCCCTGCCGATCGTCCGCGCCGCCATCCGCTGGCTGCGCGCCAACCCGCCCCCGCCGCCGGCCCGGATCAGCGTGGTGCACGGCGACTACCGGACCGGCAACTTCCTGTTCGACACCGAAGGCGGGGTGCACGGCATCCTCGACTGGGAGATGTGCCACCTGGGCGATCCGCTGGAGGACCTGGGCTGGAGCTTCAATCCGGTCTGGAGCTTCGGGCGCGACCTGATGGGCGGCCTGCTCCCCCGCGAAGAAGCGGTCGCCGCCTGGGAGGCCGCCAGCGGCCTGACGGCCGACCCGGCCGCCCTGCACTGGTGGGAGCTGATGGGCTGCGTCAAAGGCCAGGCGATCTGGATCTCCTCCGGCAAGGCCTGGATCGACGGCGGCAACCGCGAGCCGATCATGGTCTATCCGCCCTGGGCGCTGCAGAACGCCCAGGACCGGGCGATCCTCAAGGTGATGGGGCGGCTATGACACCCAAGGTCCCGGAAGTCCTCGGCGAGATCGCCGGCCTGATCGGCCGCAGCCTCGTCCCCGGCGGCGATCCGGCCGAAAAGGCGGCCCACCTCGGCCTCTCGGCCATGCTGCTGGGCCTGGCCGCCCAGCGCTGGGACGGCATGGCCCACGCCCTGGTGGAGGAGAACCGGGCGATCCGGCCGATCCTGGCCCGCGGCGCCGATCTGCTGGGGGAGGGGCGCTGGCGGGCCCTTTCCCAGACCACCGACGAGGATTTCCGCATCTCCGCCCTGGAGAAGGCGAACTCCGAACTCCGCGGCGCCCTGCTGGCCCTACACGAGGCGGTGGAGACGGCGCAGGGGGAGGCGGCGCGCGAACTCGAGGGCCTCATCTGGGCCGAGCTGCGCGCCTCGACCGAGCGGCGCATGGTCGCCGGCTCGCCCGTCTAGGAACCGCACCGCAAAGAAAAGGGCCCGCCCCGGAGCGCGGGCCCTGACACCGGTCGTCCGTATGCGGACTAGTGGCGGAAAGTCAGCGTCAGCATCCAGGTCTGCGGCGCGCCGTAGTAGGCGGTGCGAATGCCGCCGACGGACGAGAACTCCTGGGCGTCGGTCTTGTAGACCTCGTCCGTCAGGTTCTTGCCGTAGAGGCCGGCCGAGAGGGTCTTGTCGGCGTTCTCCCAGACCAGCTGGGCGTCGACGAGCCAGAAGTCGTCCTGCCACATGCCGGCGAAGCGCTGGCGGGTGACGAGGTCGGCGTTGTCCACCGCCAGGGCCGCTTCCGACCGGTAGCGGGTCTGGGCGCCGAGCGTGACCGAGCCGGCGTCGCCGAGCTCGAACTCGTAGGCGCCGGCGAAGCGGGCCGTCCATTCCGGCGCGAAGGCCGGGGTCTGCCAGCTGCGGTCCAGGGGGATGAAGACGCCCGGCGTGCCCGTCGGGCGCTCCTCGAAGAACTCCCCGTATTCGGCGTTGAGGTAGCCGATCTCGGCGTTGAGGGTCAGCTGCGGGACCGGGTTGGCGGCGATCTCCAGTTCGGCCCCCCAGATCTCCAGCTGGCCGGCGTTGAGCACGGCGAAGTCCACCGAGGGCACCGGCTGGTTTGGCGAGACGATCGCCCGCCCGACCCGGGCCTGGAAGTCCTGGTAGTCGTTGTAGAAGACCGTCGCATTGGCCCGCATCCGCCCGTCCAGCAGGGTGCTCTTCAGGCCGGCTTCGTAGGAGACCATGGTCTCCGGATCGTAGGGGAGCTCCTCGCCCGGATTGTTGGCCCGGCCGTTGAAGCCGCCCGACTTGAAGCCCTTGGCGATGCGTCCGTAGAGGAACAGGTCGTCGGTCGCCTGGTAGTCCACCGACACCATCGGCGAGACGTCGTCCCACTCCTCGGCGCCCTGGAAGGCGAAGGTGGTGTTCAGCGCCGCCAGGTTCGAGAGGACGGTGGTGGTCCGGTAGTAGTCCTTCTCCTCCATGGTGTAGCGCAGGCCGCCGGAGAGCCGCAGGCGCTCGGTCAGCGCGTAGCTGACGTTGCCGTAGGCGGCCCAGCTGGTGGTCTCCAGGTCGTCGCCGACCAGCCGCCGGAAGGTGAAGGGGGCGGTGAAGGCGTCGGCGTCCGCGATCTGGAACGAGCCGACGTTTTCCTTGAGGTAGTAGAGGCCGCCGACCGCCTGCCACGGGCCGCTGTCGTAGGCGAGCTGCAGCTCCTGGCTGAGCTGGTCCTGGTCCACCGCGACAAGCGCGCTGGTGACCTCGATCTCGGTGGCGTCGAAATCGATGTAGTCGTCGGAATCGAGGTTCCGGTAGGCGGTGATCGACTTGAAGGTCAGCGCCTCCGACAGCTCGTGGGTCACCGTCGCCGCCACGCCCCAGTGCTCGAACTTGGTCGAGTTGGGCAGGCCCGGATCGGTGCGGGCCGTGAAATCGAACTCCGGCGGGTTGGCCGGGATCACCCGCAGCACCTGGCCGAAGGCGGTGGTCAGGGTGTTGGTGGCCTGGCCCACCGTCAGGGACGAGTCGTCCTTGGTGTAGTCGGCGGTAAGGTCGACCGTGGTCGCGTCGGTGGGCGTCCAGGCCAGGGCCGAACGCAGGCTGAGCGTCTTCTTGTCGTTGTAGTCGCGGCCGGTGACCGGATCCTCGACGTAGCCGTCGCGGGCCGAGCCGGAGGCGGCGAAGCCGGCGGCGAGGGTGTCGGTGAGCGGGCCGGAGAGGGCCAGCTTGCCCTCGAACAGGCCATAGTTCCCCACGCTGGCCGACGCCTGCGAGCGAACCTCCTGGCCGGGCCGGCGGGTGACCAGCTTCAGGGCGCCGCCGATGGTGTTCTTGCCGTACAGCGTGCCCTGCGGCCCGCGCAGCACCTCGACCCGCTGAAGGTCCAGAAGGTCGAACTGGGTGCCGCGGATCCGGCTGATGTAGACGTCGTCGATGTAGACGCCGACGGCCGGGTCGAAGGTCTGCAGCGCGTCCGGCTGGCCGACGCCGCGGATGTAGATGTTGGTGGAGTTGGACGAGGCCCGGCCTTGCACGAGGTTCAGGTTGGGCACCGCGCCCTGCAGGTCGGTGATCTGGGTCGCGCCCTGCCGCTGGAGGGCGGCCTCGGAGAAGGCGGAGATGGCCACCGGCGTGGTCTGCAGGTTCTCCTCGGTCCGGCGGGCGGTGACCACCAGCTCCTCGACCTGGGTCTCCTGGGCCAGCGCCTGGCCTGCCCAAACGCTAAGCGCCGCGCCGGACGCCAGCGCCACTTTCTTACTCAACTTCAAAGGAATGCCTCCCAAGTCCCGCGCGGACGCGCGGTCAGTGAACGGCGTTTAGCCAAGCTGTTGAGTCGCGTCGAACATGCCCCAGCGGAATGGGCGCATATGACGCAAGCTTGGCTGTGGGCTCGTGCCTCCTCTCCCCCGAGGCGAAGCCCGAGGGGAGAGGTCGGGAGAGGGGTGGAGCGGCCTCTCCATTTCCGAACGGGCGGATCAAGGACCCGCCGCCTGAGGGCGTTGGCGGACCATCCGTGCGGCCGCAGGTCCTGCGTCGCCCCTCTCCTCAAATCCTCTCCCCCCGCGCTGCGCGTCGGGGGAGAGGAGGCTTTGGCTCAGCGCCGGAAACGGGCCTTCAAGCGACACCGCTTATCGACAAGCCGGCCAACCTCGTCTTTGTTGTCGCCGCCCGGTCCGCCGGGATTTGAAGCCAACGAATTTCAAGGGGACGGAATTTCATGCCACCGAGGATGGCGCCCCAGCCCACGCCAGAGACCCAACATTTCTGGGACGGCTGCAAGCAAGGCGAGCTTCGCCTGCAACGCTGCAAGGAGTGCAGCAACACCTACTTCCCGCCCAGGCCCTTCTGCCCGAAGTGCGCCTCGCGGGACGTGGAGGTCTTCAAGGCCAGCGGCCGCGGCGTCCTCTGGAGCTATGTGATCAACCACCGCCCGCGCCCCGACCTTGGGACCGAGCCCCACTCGATCGCGGTGGTGAAGCTCGATGAAGGCGTGCAGATGATGACCAACATCGTGAACTGTCCGCAGACGCCCGAGGCGCTGAAGCTGGACATGCCGGTGAAGGTGACCTTCCTGCCCGTGGGCGAGACCGCCCTTCCCCTGTTCGAGCCGGCGGAGGGCTGAGCCGATGAAGCCGAAGACCGTAGCCGTCGTCGGGGCGGCCGAAACCACGCGCCTGGGCAAGATCCCGGACATGTCGGTGATCCAGCTGCACGCCGACGCCGCCCTCAACGCCATGGCCGACGCCGGCCTCAAGCCGTCCGACATCGACGGCGTGGCCACCGCCGGCGAGAGCCCCACCGCGCTCGCCCACTACCTGGGCATCACGCCCAAGTACGCCGACGGCACCAGCGTCGGCGGCTGCTCCTTCATGCTGCACGTCCGCCACGCGGCGGCGGCGATCAATGAGGGGCTCTGCGAGACCGTGCTGATCACCCACGGC
This sequence comes from Phenylobacterium terrae, assembly GCF_042681205.1. Lineage (NCBI taxonomy): Bacteria > Pseudomonadati > Pseudomonadota > Alphaproteobacteria > Caulobacterales > Caulobacteraceae > Phenylobacterium > Phenylobacterium terrae. Next base: position 912,699 of record NZ_JBHUEY010000001.1, on the reverse strand, counting down.
GAGAGCGGGCGCTCGCGCGTCGGCGCCGGCGGGCGGATGATGGGCGGCTCCAGCCTCAACGGGCAGTTCGAGATGCCGTTCGGACCGGTGGGCCCGCCCACCATGTTCACGGTTCCGGTGCTTCGCTACATGAAGACCTACGGGGTCACCGAGGAGGACCTGGCCAACGTCGCGGTCATCCAGCGCGAGTGGGCGGCCAAGAACCCCCGCGCCAGCTTCCGCGATCCGATCACGGTCGACGACGTCCTAAACTCGGACATGATCGCCTGGCCGTTCCGCAAGCTGATGTGCTGCCTGGTCACCGACGGCGGCGGCGCGCTCATCCTGACCAGCGCCGAGCGGGCCAAGGACTTCCCGCACAAGCCGGTCTACATCCTGGGCACCGGCGAGAGCGTCGAGACCCCGATGGTCAGCCAGATGGAGGACTTCACCTCGTCCAAGGCCTTCCGGGTCGCGGGCAAGAAGGCCTTCGAGGAGGCGGGCATCACCCACAAGGACGTGGATCACCTGATGATCTACGACGCCTTCGCCCACCTGCCGCTCTACGGCCTGGAGGACCTCGGCTTCTGCAAGCCGGGCGAGGCCAAGGACTTCATCAACGAGCGCAACACCGCCATCGGCGGCAAGCTGCCGCTGAACACCAACGGCGGCGGCCTCTCCTACATGCACTCGGGCATGTACGGCATGTACGCCATGCAGGAGAGCATCCGTCAGATGCGGGGAACGGCGCCGGCCCAGGTGGAAGGCGCCAAGATCAGCGTCAGCCACGGCGTCGGCGGCATGTTCGCCGCCTCCGGCACGATCATCTGGTCGAACGAGGCGCCGTAAGGCCTCTCTTCGTCATCCCGGACGGTCGCAAGGCCGATCCGGGACCCAGAGGCCTCACGCGGGCGCCTGGGTCCCGGCTCTCCGCTTCGCTCCGGCCGGGATGACGAAGTTCGCTACTCCGCCGGCGCTTCCTCAGCCGGCTCCTTGTACTTGTCGGTGACCTTCCACAGGCCGTCCACGACGGGGCGGAACTGGGCGGTGTTGCGCGGGTCGACGCCGTAGATGAGCTTCAGGGCCTCCACGTGGACGGCGACGGCCGACCAGTCGACCTTATCCTGCGTGCGCAGCCGGTCGGTGAGTTCGCAGAGGCTGTAGGCGGCGTCGCAGAGGATCCGCTCGTCGAACAGGCCGGCGACGTCGATGACCGCCGTGGCCACGTCGTAGACGGCGTCCATGCCGCCCGTCTGTTCCTTACACAGCTGCTCCAGCTGGGAGAGGCTCTCGCCCACCACCTCGCGCGAGCGGCCCTCCTCGGCCGACATCTCGTGGGTGACGCGCTGGATGGCGATCTGGGCGGTCATGCCGCCCGGCCGGTCGACCTGCTCCGACAGCCGCGAGGTGACCTTGAACAGGTTGGGGTCGCTCATAGGATCACTTTCTGCGGCTTCATCAGCGAATCGATTTCGTACTGTTCCATGTTCGGGTCCTTCGCAGCCCCGACCTTCAGGGACAGATCGGTGGAACGGCGGCCCTTCTTGCCGGGAGGCGGGCCAAGGTTCCGCACCCGCCGGTCCGGGCCGACGTAGCCGGCGGTGCGCACGAACTGCCGCTCGTCCTTGGCCACCCAGAACACCCGCTGCAGCAGCACCTGGGGCGTGAACGGCTTGGAGATGACGAAGTTGGCGCCGCAGTCGCGGCTCTTCTCGACGAGGCTGCGGGCCGCGTGGCCGGTCATCAGGATGGCCGGGATGTAGGCCGCATCGCCCGGACCCTGGGTGCGCAGCCATTTGACGAAATCGTAGCCGTCCATGTCCGGCATGCCGCAGTCCATGACGATCAGGTCCACCTCGCGCGAGGTGACGATCCCCATCGCCTCCTTGGCGTTGCTGGCCTTGTACTGCCGGTGCATGCCGAAGCCGCGGAACATCGCGCTCTCGACCGACAGGGCCTGCTCGTTGTCGTCGCACAATAGGAGCCGCGTGCGCTCCAAGTTGATGCGCATCTCGGGAGGCAGGCCGAATGTGCTCATTGGCTCAGAAGAGCTGCAGCTCTCCCTCCTCGTGTCCGGGTCCGTGGGCGCCGCTCGCCTGACCCGTTTCGGCCGCGAGTCGTGCGGCCAGGGCGGCGAGGGTGATGGTCTTCAGGGCCGGGGCGACGTCGTAGCCGACGGGGCCCTTGCCCTGCTGCGAGAGGGTCTCGACGAAGCCGGCCAGGCCCCGCAGGGTCTGTCCCAGCGCGTCCACCGCCTGGGCGTCGCGCATGGCGTCCTCGGGGGCGGCCGAGCCGCTGGCCTCGACCAGCCGGGCCATGACCGTCTCGAGCTGGTCGCACAGCTCCCCGGCGCGTTCCAGTTCCAGGGCCAGCGCCCCGAAGATGTCTGCTGAGGGGACGGCGGCGTTCATCAGAACAGCTCCAGGTCGCCTTCGGCCACGACGGGCGGCGGGGCGGCCTTCAGGTTCAGCTGGGTCAGCTCGGCCTTGTCTTCGACGATCTTCTGCTGGGCCCGGCCGCTCACCGGCCAGTACTTCAGCCGCCGCGCGCCGACGCCGCCGAGACTGGCGCTGGCCACGTTGATGCCCTCGTCCCGCAGGAAGCGTTCGGCGAAGGCGGCGTTGGCCGCGCCGACGTCCGACAGGCCGTTGAACATGCGCGCCCCGCCGAACAGCTTGGCCTCGAGGCGGCCGCGCTGGGCGCCCTGGTGGAGCAGGGCGTTGATCAACAGCTCCATGGCGTGCACGCCGTAGCGGCGGGCGTCGTCGTGGGAGTCGGCCTGGCCCTCGGGCAGCAGGAAGTGGTTCATGCCGCCCACCCCGCGGTCGGGATCGCGCAGGCACACGGCCACGCAGCTGCCCAGCACCGTCGTGAGGAACACGTCCGGATCGTTCGACACCAGGTACTCGCCCTGGATGACGTTCAGGCGGCGCTGCGGCCGGGAGGAGAGGACGGTGTCCGTCATGTCAGGGCGCCGAACACCGCTTCGATCTTTTCTTTGAGGGTCTGCGTGGTGAAGGGCTTCACCAGGTAGTTGTTGACGCCGAACTGCACCGCCCGCTGCACCAGCTCGCGGTCGGCCCGGCCGGTCAGCATGATCACCGCGGTCTTGGCGATCGGCGGGTGGGCGCGGATGGCGCGCAGCAGGCCCAGGCCATCCAGCTTGGGCATGTTGTAGTCGGTGATCACCAGGTTCACCTGGGCGGTCAGCAGGAAGCGGAGGGCGTCCTCCCCGTCCGGGACTTCCTTGGTGTTGCTGATGCCGAGCGCGTGCAGGCTGGTGCGGACGAGGCTCCGCATCGTCTGCTGATCGTCGACGATGAGCGTCTTGAGGGAAGAGGCGGCGGGCATCAGGCGCTCCGTTGCGGCTCTTTGGCCGCGCACAGGTTCAGGATCGCGTTGCTCAGGCGTTGGAGCGGCAGCTCCTTCTCAACGGCCCCGCGTTCATAAGCGGCCCGGGGCATGCCGTAGACGACGCAGCTGGCCTCGTCCTGGCCCAGCGTGTGGGCCCCGTTCCGGCGCATGGCCAGCAGGCCTTCGGCGCCGTCGCGGCCCATGCCGGTCAGGATCACGCCGACCGCGGCCCGCTTCAGCCGGGCGATCGAGTGGAACAGCACGTCCACCGACGGGCGATGGCCGTTGACGGGGTCGCCGGCGACCAGCCGGCAGGAGGGGGCGCTCTGGTGGACGACCTCCAGGTGGCTCGCGCCGCCGGGGGCCAGCCAGATATGGCCGGGCTTCAGCCGGGCCCCGTCGTGGGCCTCGGCGACGCTCGCCGCGCACACCCGGTTCAGCCGCTCGGCGAAGCTCTTGGTGAAGGCGCCGGGCATATGCTGGGTGATCACGGTCGGCGGGCAGTTGGCCGGGAAGGCGGAGAGCAGGGTCATCAGCGCCTCCACCCCGCCGGTGGACGAGCCGATGGCGACGACCACGTCTTCGGGGATGTACTCCGGCTTGGGCGGCGGCTCGGGCGCGGTGACCGGCCCCTCGTAGGGGCGCACCTGCGAGCGGGCCGCGGCCTTCACCTTCTCGGGCAGGTCGAGGAAGGCCTCGGACGCGGAGACCCCGCCGGCCGGCTTGCCGATGCAGTCGACGGCGCCGAGCTGCAGGGCCGAGATCGTCGCCTCGGCGCCTGCCTGAGTCAGGGTCGAGACCATCACCACCGGCATCGGCCGAAGGCGCATGATCTTCTCCAGGAAGTCGAGGCCGTTCATGTGCGGCATCTCGACGTCCAGGGTGATGACGTCGGGGTTGAGGCGCTTGATCGCCTCGCGGGCCTCGATGGGATCGTTGGCGAAGCCGAGGACCTCGATCTCGGGGTCCATCCGCAGCGACGCAGCGATCAGGCTGCGCATCGTCGCGGAGTCGTCGACCACCAGTACGCGGACGGTCATGCGGCGTTCCTCAACTGATAGGCGGTCAGGCCGCAGGTCTCGAGCTGGTGGGCCGCCCGGCCCGTCACGCGCTCGGAATGGCCGATGTAGAGCACGGCGCCGGGCTCCATGGCCGGCACGAAGCGCTCCCAGATGCGCTCCTGGGTCTCGTCGTCGAAGTAGATCACGACGTTGCGGCAGAAGATGACGTCGAACCGGCCCTTCATCGGCCAGGGGCCGACGAGGTTAAGTTCGCGGAACGCCACCAGGCTGCGCAGCTCCGGGGCCACCGACCAGCCGTTCGCGGCCTTCTCGAACCAGCGGCGGCGGTGGTGCAGCGGCAGGGCCGAGAGGGCCTCGTCGCTATAGGTCCCCGCCTTGCCCTCGGCGATCATGTTGGGGTCGATGTCGGTGGCCAGGATCTTCACGTCCAGGTCGCAGGCCTCCGGCAGCGCCGACAGCACCGTGATGGCGATGGAGTAGGGCTCCTGGCCGTTCGAGCAGGCCGCCGACCACAGCCGCACGCGGCCGCCCGCGCGGGCCCGGCGGGCCAGGGCCGGCATGACGTCGTGCTCCAGGTGCTCGAAGTGGTGCGGCTCGCGCATGAAGCGGGTGACGTTGGTGGTCAGCGCGGCGGTCATCGCCTGGCGCTCGTCGACGCCCTCGGCGGTCTCCACCAGCTTGCAGTATTCGCGGAAGTTGCGCAGCCCCAGCGCGCGCAGCCGCTTGGCCAGCCGCGAGTAGACGAGCGCGGCCTTGCCCTCCGGCAGGTGGATGCCGGCGTGCGCATGGACGATCTGGGCGATCGTCCGGAAGTCGCTGGCGGTCAGCAGGAATTCCCCCTCGACGATGCCGGGGCCTGCCGCCTGCTCGTTAGGGCCGGAAGTCCTGGTCATGCAGCCTCGGCTTCGGTCTCCGGCAGCACACGGTCCAGGGCGATGAGGCTGACCATCCGGCCTTCCAGGGCGAACAGCCCTTTCACGAAGGTCTTCACCTGGTCGCAGGCGACGTCCGGCGTCGGCTGCACCATGTCCTCGGTCAGGTTGATGATGTCGCTGACCGCATCGACCAGCAGGCCGAGGGTCCGGTCGCCGATCTTCACCACCATGATCACGTGCCGGGCGGTGGGCGCCGAGGTCTCCAGGCCCAGGCGCGCGCCCAGGTCGATGATCGGCAGCACCGCGCCGCGCAGGTTGATGACGCCCTTCACGAACGAGGGCGTGCGGGGCAGGGGGGTGGCCGGCGTCCAGCCGCGGATCTCCCGCACCGACATGATGTCGACGCAGAACTCCTGGTCGCCGATGCGGAACGAGATCAGCTCGCGCCGCTGGCCGGTTCCTTGCGGGGCTTGGGTCTCGGTCATGTTCAAACCGCCATTCGCTTTTCACGGGGCGCCGGCTTGCGGCGCGAAGTTGAGACGAGCGCGTCGACATCGAGGATCAGGGCCACCCGGCCGTCGCCGAGGATGGTCGCGGCCGCGACCCCGTCCACGTGCTGGTAGTTGGCCTCCAGGGATTTGATGACCACCTGGCGCTGGCCCTGGATGGCGTCGACCAGCAGGGCCGCCTTCCCGCCGCCCTCGCTCTCCACGAGGATGGCGACGGAGTCGGCGGCGTTCAGGGGCGCGTCGCGGAAGCCGAGGGCGCGGCCGACGTCGATCAGCGGCACGAAGGTGTCGCGGATGCGGATCACCGCATCCTGGCCGCCGATGTAGTGCACCTCTTCGGCCTTGGGCGTCAGGCTCTCCACGATGTTGGACAGCGGCGCGACCAGGGTCTGCTCGGCGCTGGTCACCACCATGCCGTCCAGCACCGCCAGCGTGAGCGGCAGGCTCATGGTGAACTTGCTGCCCTTGCCCGGTTCGGAGCTGATCGAGATCCGCCCGCCCAGGGCCAGCACCGAGCGCTTGACCACGTCCATGCCGACGCCGCGGCCGGAGAGGTCGGAGATGGTCTCGGCGGTGGAGAAGCCGGGCAGAAAGATCAGGTTGTCGGTCTCGTCCTCGGTCAGCACCGCGTCCTCTGCGATCAGACCCTTGGAGACGGCGATGTTGCGGACCCGCTCGCGGTTGATCCCGCGCCCGTCGTCCGAGACCTCGATGACGATGCGCCCGCCCCGGTGCAGGGCGGCCAGCCGCACGGTGCCTTCCGGCGGCTTTCCTTCCATCTCCCGCTCGTCCGGCGGCTCCAGGCCGTGGTCGATGGCGTTTCGCAGCATGTGGGTGATGGGATCGGAGAGACGCTCGATGACCGTCTTGTCGACCTCGGTGTTCTCGCCCTCCATGACCAGCCGGACCTTCTTGCCGGTCATGTCGGCGGCCTCGCGGACCAGCCGCGGCATCCGCTGGAACACCGACTTCACGGGCTGGGCCCGGATGGCCATGACGCTGTCCTGGATCTCCCGGGTCAGCAGCTCCAGGTCCTCGAGGCCCAGCGCAACGGCGGAGGAACGGGCCAGGCCGCTTTCGATCACCCGCTGGGACAGCATGGCCTGCTGGATGACCAGCTCGCCGACGGCGTTGATCAGCCGGTCGACCCGGTCGAGATCGACGCGGATGGTCGGCGCGGGGGCGGCGGCGCTCGCCGCCGCCGGGGCGGACGGGGCGGACTGGACGGGCTTCGTCTCGGCCTTGGGCGCAGGCTCCGGCGCCTGCTCGACGCCGGTGCTGGCCTTCTGGGCCAGGGCGATCAGGCCGGCGACGTCCATCGCCTCGGAATCGGCGGCGGCCGCCGCCTCCGGCGCGGGCGGCGTCTCGGCCGGGGCCTCGGCGGCGGCGGGCTCGCCGGTCAGCCGGGCCAGCAGCGCGGCGGGGTCGAAATCGTCCTGGGCCGGGACCACGGCGGGCGGCTCGTCCTCGAAGCCGCCCCCGGCGCCCTCCTCGACCATGGTGAGGATGCAGTCGTCCTCGACGAACTCGAAGACGTCGCGGATCGCCGCCTCGTCCTGGTCCGTGACGAGCTTGATGTTCCAGCGCAGGTAGGCGTGCTCGGCCATCATCTGGTCGAGCGGCGGGACCTCGGCGCCGTCCAGCTCCACCTCGATGCGGCCCAGGCGCGCGAGCTCGCGCAGCACCAGCCCCGCTTCGTTGGCCTTGGCGTACATTTCCGCCTTGGGCTGGAACTCGATGCGCCAGATGCGCTCGCCGGGGACGGCCGCCTCGGGCGCGGCCGGCTCCGGCGCGGCCTCGTCGGCGTCCTCGACGACCATCTGCACGGGCGTGAAGCCGAAGTCGTCCTCGTCCTCGTCGCCGCCCTCCAGGGCCGCGGCGGCGTCCGCCCCGATCAGCGACTGCAGCTCGTCCAGCATCGCCGCCGAGCGCGAGTGCTCCACCGCGCCGTCGCTGCGGGCGGCCTGCACATGGTCGGCCAGCACGTCGTTGGCGCGCAGCAGGATCTTCACGACCTCGTCCGTCGGCTCGATCTTGTCCGAGCGGATCAGGTCCAGCGCGGTCTCGAAGACGTGGGCGAAGCGGATCAGCTCTTCCAGGCCGAAAGCCCCGGCGCCGCCCTTGACGGAGTGCACCGCCCGGAAGACGGCGTTGATCGTCTCGGAGTCCTTCTCGCCCCTCTCCATGGCGAGCAGCCCCGACTCGAGATCGGTCAGCAGCTCTTCGCATTCCTGGAAGAAGGTCGCCTTGATGCTCTCGAACGGGTCCAAGTGGCGCTCCCGACTGGGGTCCTAGTGCCTTGAGGTCAGGCCGCGACGCGCCGAACGGCGTCGATCAGCTTGACCGGATTGAAGGGCTTCACGATCCAGCCGGTGGCTCCGGCCTGGCGGGCGCGTTCCTTCTTGGCGACGTCGCTCTCGGTGGTCAGCACCAGGATCGGCGTGGCGCGATGGTCCGGATTGGCCCGCACGCCCTCGATCACGCCGAAGCCGTCGAGCCGGGGCATGTTGATGTCGGTGATGACGACGTCGGCGCCCTCGCTCTTGAGGATCTCCAGCCCTTCCACGCCGTCGACGGCCTGGATCACGCGGTAGCCCGCCTGCACCAGCGCCATGCTCAGCATCTCGCGCATGGTGCGCGAGTCGTCGATCGTCAGAACTGTCTTGGTCACGAAGCTCCCCCTTCGGGCAGGAAGCGCAGCTCGGGATCGCCGAAGCTGGCCAGTTGTTCGGTGAACGCCTCCGACGGCTCGTCCACGGAAAGCGGATGGCCGTCCTCGGCCCAGGTCTTCTGGGCCGAGATCAACACCTGCAGGCAAAGGCCGCCGAGGCGGCTGACCTGCGACGCATCGATGCTCAAGGGGCGTCCCCTCAGCACCATGAGTTCGGCCCGCAGCGGCTCGGCCGCCTGCAGGTCGAGGATCGGGGCGAGGCTGAGCACGGCCGCGTCCGTCATCAGAATTCCTCCCAGCCGTCTTCGGCTTCGACGTGGGCCGGCTCGGGCTTGCGCGCCGCGCCGCCGCGGCCGGCGGTCTTCAGGGCCGGGACCGGCGCATGGGCCATGCGAGGCGCGATCGGGGCGGCCTCGCTGAGCTTGAAGCGCTCGATGCTGCGGGCCAGGGCGTCGGCCTCGGTCAGCAGCGCATGGCCCGAGGCGGCGCCCTGCTCGACCTGTACGGCGTTGCGCTGGGTCACCTGGTCCATCTCGTTGATGGCCGTGTTGACCTGCGCCAGGCCCGTGGACTGTTCCTTGGCCGATGCGGCGATCTCGGCCACTAGGGTCGAGATCTCGGCGACCTTGGTGACCATCCGGGTGAGGGCCTCGCCGGTCTGGCCGACCAGTTCGACGCCGGAGCCGACCTGCTGGCTCGAGGCGCTGATCAGCGCCTTGATCTCCTTGGCGGCCTCGGCCGAGCGCTGGGCCAGGGCCCTCACCTCGGAGGCCACGACGGCGAAGCCGCGGCCCGCCTCGCCGGCGCGGGCGGCTTCCACGCCGGCGTTGAGCGCCAGCAGGTTGGTCTGGAAGGCGATCTCGTCGATCACCCCGATGATCTGGCTGATCTGCTTGGCCGACTGCTCGATGCCGCTCATCGCCGAGACGGTCTCGCTGACCACCTCGCCGCTCCTCTCGGCTTCGGCCTTGGCCTCGCGGGCGGCGCCGTCGGCCTGGGCGGCGCCTTCGCTGGTGCGCTTCACCGTGGCGGTGATCTGGTCGAGGGCCGCGGCCGTCTCCTGCAGGCTGGCCGCCTGTTGCTCGGTGCGGCTGGCCAGGTCGTCGGAGGCGCCGGCGATGGCCTCGGCCCCGCTGCGGATCGCCGCGGCGTTGGCCTGGATCACCGTCATGGCGTCTTCCAGCCGGGCGGCCGCCTCGTTGAAGTCGCGGCGCAGCTCGTCGTACTCGCCGGGGAAGGCCTGCTCCAGGCGGAAGGTCAGGTCGCCGCGCGCCAGCCGATCCAGCGCCTCGGCCAGGCCCCCGACGACGGTCCTCTGCTCGTTCTCGGCCTTCTCCTGGGCGGCGCGGGCCTCGGCGCGGGCGCGCTCGGCGCCTTCGAGGTAGACCGCCAGGCCCAGCTCCAGGTCCAACATCGCGGTCTTGATCAGGGCGCCGACGCCGTCGATCGCCTTGTCGCGGTCGGCCTTGCTGACGCCGCCGAAGCCGCCGGTCTTGATCGTCTCGGACAGCACGCCGCGGACCAGCTGCTCCAGGATCACAGCGTAGCCGCCCATGTACCAGCGGGCGTCCATGCCGAGCTTGGCGTTGGATTCGCCCAGGGCGCGGGCCCGGCGGGCGAAGTCGGCGTCGAGCTGGCCGGTGGCGAGCGCCGCCCAGTGGTCCGCCTGCCGCGCGGTCGCGCGCGTCACGTCCACCTGGGCGAACACCTCGCGGGTGTCCGGGAAGTCGTTGAGCTTGGAATAGAGGCCGGCCACCACTTCGGGCAGGATCCGGCGGGCGATGGGCGCGGTGGCGGCCAGCCGGCCGCGCGCCGCCTCGTCCAGCCCGACGAACGCCAGGCGGCGTTCCAGGTCGTCCGCCGAAGCGGTCCTCAACGGCTCACTCATACGCGATCCCCAGTCGGGGACGAGATTCGCTGCGCGCGCCGGCGGTCGCCATCTGCTCCGAACGAATCATTTCCCCCGCCCCGTTCACTCAGCAGGGCCGAACAGCGCCGCTGAACGCGTTGTCTTTGAACGCGAACGTCCCCCGGGTTGCGTAACCCTGACGCGTTGAAGAAATGGTTACCCGCCCACTTCGGGCGAGAGTGAACGCCGGCGCGGCGTCAGGCCGGCTCGAGCGCCTGGAGCGGCGGGGCCGTGAAGCCGCGGCCGAGCTCGCGCTCCACCGCCGCGGCGAAGGCGAGGCTCGTGCGGTCCTCCAGGAATGGCCCGATCGCCTGCAGGCCGACGGGCAGGCCGGTGTCGCTGAGGCCGGCCGGGAAGACGGTGGCGGGCAGGGCGCCGAACAGGGCCACGCTCGGCCAGGCCAGCTGGACCCCGTAGGGCGTCTTCGCGCCGTCGATCAGCAGGCCCCGCTCGCCCCAGGCGAGGTCGGTGTGCGGGAAGGCGAGGGCGCCGAACACCGGCGCCAGCACCACGTCCACATCGCCGAACACCTGCGCCCATTTGGCGCGGACGCGGTTCTGCGCGTCGAGACAGTCGAGATAGGCGTGGGCCGAGATCGGCTCGGCGTCGGGCCGGCCGCGGGAGACGACGCTGTTCAACAGGCCGAGGTAGGCGTCCATCGCGGCGCCCAGGTCCGGCAGGTCCGGATGGCTGCGCACCACCCTGGCGCCGGCGCGGGCCAGCTCGTCCGCCAGGCCGTTCAGGGCCGACAGGATGGCCCCGTCGGTGGCCGCAGCCGGGTGCCGGTCGAGGATCAGCACGCGGAAGCCGGAGAGCCGCGTCTGGCGCGGGGCGGGCAGGGCCAGGCGATAGGCGATGGCCATGTCCTCGTCGGGGCCGGCGACGACGTCCAGCGCCAGGGCCAGGTCCTCGGCGGTGCGGGCCAGCGGCCCGACGACCGCCAGCGGCGCATCCTCGCCCTCCAGGGCGGGCGGGCCGTGGCCGCGCATGGGCACGAGCTTGTAGCTGGGCTTGTGGCCGAACACGCCGCAGAAGGCCGCGGGCACGCGGATCGAGCCGCCGATGTCCGAGCCGAACTCCAGCGGCGCGTAGCCGGCCGCCAGGGCCGCCGCCGAGCCGCCGGAGGAGCCCCCCGGCGAGCGGGTCAGGTCCCACGGGTTGCAGGTGCGCCCGAACAGCGGATTGGTCGACTGCCAGTCGGCCAGCATCGGCGGCACGTTGGTCTTGCCCAGGATCACCGCCCCGGCCGCCTTCAGCCGCGAGACCGCGACCGCGTCCTCCACCGCCACCACCTCGCGGAACATCTCCGATCCCCAGGTGTGCGGCAGGCCGGCGACGCCGAAGGACTCCTTGACCGTCATCGGCACGCCCAGCAGCGGGGCCCGCTCGCCGGCCCGGATCGCCATGTCCGCCGCCCGGGCCGTCGCCAACGCCCGCTCGAAGTCGCGGACCACGACGGCGTTGATCGGCCCGTCCAGCCGCTCGATGCGGGCGATGGCCGCCTGCGCCAGTTCCTCGGCGCTGACCTCGCGCGCATCCAGCGCGGCGCGCAGCTGGCGGACGGTGGCGGCAGGGTAGTCGATGGCCATGGCGCTTCTCCCTTGCCGGGATTGAGGCGCCCCTGAGCGGCGGCGTCAAACCCTGCGGCGCGCCTTGCGCAGGCGCCGGGGCCGTGCATCTTGGCCGCAACCAACGACAAGAGAGAGGGAGGCGCGCATGCGTCTGACGGCGCCCAGGATCCAGCCTGTCCGCGACGAGGAGCTGACCCCGGATCAGAAGGAGCAGCTGGAGCCGTTCGGCGGGCGGGTGCTGAACATCTTCCGCACGCTGGTCCGCGAGCCGAAGGCCATGCGCGGCTTCATGGGCTGGGGGAACTACATCCTCTCGCGCCGCAACGGCCTGCCGGCCCGCGAGCGGGAGATCGTGATCCTGCGCATCGGCTACCTGTGCAAGTCGGGCTACGAGTGGACCCAGCACGTGCCGATCGGCGAACGCTCGGGCCTGACCAGGGACGAGATCGAGCGCATCAAGCAGGGCGCGGACGCGCCCGGCTGGAGCGAGGCCGACCAGGCGCTGCTGCGGGCCGCCGACGAGTTGCACCACGACCAGTTCATCACCGACGCCACCTGGGCCCTGCTCGGCAAGCACTTCGACCAGAAGCAGCAGATGGACGTGGTCTTCACCGCCGGCCAGTACACCCAGGTCTCGATGATGCTGAACAGCTTCGGCGTGCAACTGGACGAGGGCCAGACCCTCGATCCCGACCTGAAGGGTTTCTGAGCATGGCCGGCCGTCTGGAAGGCAAGGCCGCCATCGTCTCCGGCGCCGGCCAGACGCCGGGGGAGACCATCGGCAACGGGCGGGCCATCGCCGTGCTGTTCGCCCGCGAAGGGGCCGAGGTGCTTTGCGTCGACCGGGTGCTCGAACGCGCCCAGGAGACGGCGGCGATGATCGAGGCCGAGGGCGGCAAGGCCTTCGCCCTGCAGGCCAACATCGTCAAGGCGGGCGAATGCGAGGCCGTGGCCAAGGCGGCCATCGACCGCTGGGGCCGCGTCGACATCCTCGTCAACAACGTCGGCATCGGCGGCGGCGACGGGCCGGCCCACCGGATCGAGGAGGCCGCCTTCGACCGCATCCTCGACGTCAACCTCAAGGGGACCTGGCTGATGACCAAGGCCGTGCTGGGGCCGATGCGCGAGAAGGGCGGCGGCGCGATCGTCAATATCTCGTCCCTCGCCAGCATCGCCGGCGGCGGGCAGGTGGCCTACGAGGTCTCCAAGGCGGGCGTGAACCGGCTGACCACCTCGGTCGCCCAGGCCAACGGCCGCTACCGCGTCCGCTGCAACGCCATCACGCCGGGCCTGATGGATACGCCGATGGCGATCGAGGGCATCGCGCGGGCGAGCGGGCGCACGCCGCAGGCGGTCCGCGACGAGCGCAACGCCCGCGTGCCGCTCGGCGGCATGATGGGCACGGCCTGGGATACGGCCTACGCCGCCCTGTTCCTCGCCTCCGACGAGGCGAAGTTCATCACCGGCGCCATCCTGCCGGTGGACGGGGGCGGGAGCGTGCGGATCGCTTGATGACCTCTCCCTCCGCTCGCGGAGGGAGAGGGTAGGGTGAGGGAGGTGCGGCGGCCGCGCATCACCGCCGAGGCCGGCGCGCGCGGAGAGTCCCCCCTCACCCAACCCTCTCCCCCCGCCGAGCGGGGGGGAGAGGTCTATTCCCCTTCCGGCGCGTCCGACTTGAAGTAGGGCTCGACCTTGCCTTCGAGCTTCAGCGTCAGGGGGTTGCCCTTGCGGTCGACCTTGTTGCCGACGGCGACGCGGATCCAGCCTTCGCTGACGCAGTACTCGTCGACGTTGGTCTTCTCCTCGCCGTTGAACTTGATGCCGACCCCGCGCATCAGCAGGGCCTCGTCGTAGAAGGGGCTCTTCGGGTGGGCGGAGAGGCGGTCGGGCGGGGTGTCGCTCATGGGGCGGCTCGCAAACTGGATTTGCGCCCCTCCTAGGGCCTGTTCGCCGGCTTGCATAGATGGGGCTGGACAGACACATAGCCGGATGGTTATGGATCAACTCATAGCCAACGGATTATCGATCGCACATGCCGGACGCCCGCGACCTGCTGTTCAAGACCCTCGCCGATCCGACCCGGCGGGCCCTGTTCGAGCGCCTGTGCCGCGAGGGCGAACAGACCGTCGGGGCGCTGACGGCTCAGGCCGGCGTCTCGCAACCGGCCGTCTCCAAGCATCTCGGGGTGCTGAAGCAGGCCGGGATGGTGCAGGATCGCCAGCAGGGCCGCCAGACGCACTACAGCGCGCGGATCGAGGCTCTGGCCCCCCTGATCGACTGGACCAGCGAGATGTCGGCCTTCTGGCGAAGCCGGTTCGACAGCCTGGAAGACCTGCTCAAGAGGATGGACCAATGACCGAAGCCCAGACCGAGACCCTTTCCGTCGTCGTCGAACGGGAGCTGCCGCATCCTCCGGAGAAGATCTGGCGCGCGCTGACCCAGCCGCACCTGATCGAGGAGTGGCTGATGAAGGCCGACTTCAAGCCGGACGTGGGTCACGACTTCAGCCTGCGCGCCGACTGGGGCTCCATCGCCTGCAAGGTCCTGGAGGTCGAGCCGAACCGGACTTTGGCCTATACCTGGGACGCCTATGCGCTGAAGAGCGTGGTCACCTGGACCCTGACGCCGACCGACGCGGGCACCCGCCTGCGTATGGAGCAGTCCGGCTTCCTGCCCAACCAGCCGCAGTTCTACGAGGGCGCCAAGGCCGGTTGGCCGCAGTTCTTCGGCAAGCTGGAGCAGGTCCTGGAGCGGCTGGACTGAGGCCCCTCGAGAAGGAGTGAAGCTTTGGAGACCAAGACCGGCGGCAAGTCCGCCAAGGCGGCCGCGCCTGAGAGCGGCGCGTCCGCCTCGCGGCTCATCGACCAGCGGATCGCCGACCTCGGCGGATGGCGGGGTCAGACGCTGGCCCGCATGCGGGCGCTGATCCTAGAGGCGGACCCGCAGGTCGTCGAGGAGTGGAAATGGAACAATCCCGTCTGGTCGCGCCACGGGATCATCTGCACCGGCGAGGCCTACAAGAAGGCGGTGAAGCTCACCTTCGCCAAGGGCGCCCGGCTCGCCGATCCGGCGGGCCTGTTCAACTCCAGCCTGGAAGGTAATCTCCGCCGGGCGATCGACATCCCCGAAGGCGCCGAGGTCGACGCGGCGGCGTTCAAGACGCTGGTCACGGCCGCCGTGGCGGAGAATGCGGCCGGCGCCAAGACCAGGTGAGGTCAGGCCGATGAGCAAGCAGGTTGGCGAGAACGGCGTCGTCCTCCTCTCGGGCGGCAATCCGCAGATCCCCAAGGGCGACGGCGACGGGCCGGTGCAGGCCTACATCGCCGCCATGCCCGGGTGGAAACGCGGGGTGGGCGAACGGCTCGATGCGCTGATCGTCAAGACCGTCCCCGACGTGCGCAAGGCGGTGCGGTGGAACTCGCCGTTCTATGGGGCGCGGGAAGGCGACTGGTTCGCCTCGTTCCATTGCCTGACCCGCTACGTGAAGCTGACCTTCTTCAACGGCGCCGCGCTGAAGCCCCTTCCGCCCGGAGGCACGCCGAAGAGCGGCCAGGGGCGCTGGATCGACATCTACGAGGGCCAGGAGATCGACGAGACGCAGCTGGCCGACTGGATCCGGCAGGCCGCCGCGCAGCCGGGCTGGAGCTTCGGCGACAAGTCCTGAGCTAGTGGCGCAGCCGCCGGGCGATCGCCTCGGGCAGCAGTCCGCCGGTCTTCGCCTCGCCGACGGTGTCGGCCATCTCCGCCCCGCGGGCGCCCATGGGCTGTTCCGGGCCTTCGGTGGTGTCCTTGGCTGTCTGGTGCTCGATCTCGGAGTTGATCTCGGCCCCGAAGAGCACGACCACGGCCGACAGCCACAGCCACATCAGGAAGCCGAACACCGCGCCCAGCGAGCCGTAGGTCTCGTTGTAGTTGGCGAAGTTGGCCAGGTACCAGGAGAACAGCGCCGAGCCGACGATCCACATCACCGTCGCGGCCACGCTGCCCCAGCTGACCCAGCGCCACTGCGCCTTGTCGCGGCTCGGGCCGTAGCGGTAGAGCGCCGAGAGCCCGAACATCACCACCGCCAGCAGCAGCGGCCAGCGCAGCAGGGCCAGCAGCTCCGCCGCCCCGCCCAGGCCCAGCGCCTGCATCACGATCGGCACGACCACGACCGCGCCCATCGCCAGGCTGATGAAGACGATGGCGCCGACGGTGAACGCCAGGGTGATCAGGTTGAGCTGGATGAAGCCGCGCTTCTCCTCCTCGTCGTAGGCGATGTTCAGGCCCTTGAAGAGCGCCTTCATCCCCGCGTTGGCGCTCCACAGCGACAGCAGCACGCCGACAAGGAAGGTCAGGCCCAGCCCCGCGTCGTTGGCCGCGGCGATCCGCACCATCTGGTCGCCGATGAAGGTCGCCGCGTCGGCCGGGATGACGCCGGTCAGGCCCGCCAGATGGCCGCGCGCCGTCTCGATATCGGCGAACAGTCCGTAGATGGCGACGAACGCAGCCAGCGCCGGAAACAGCGCCAGGATGCCGGAGAAGGCGATGCTGCGCGCCCATGAGGCGACGTCGTCGTCGCCGTACTCCTTCCAGGCCCGCCAGAGGATGTCCTTCCAGCCCCTGGCCGGGATCTCGGACGGCTTCTCGGCCTGGCGGCCGCGGTCGGCATCGTCGGCGGCGCCCGGATCGGCCGCGGGTCGCGCTGGGCGCGCCTTAGCAGGCGCGAAGCTGCGCTCCGCCTCGGCGGGCGCGGGCGCGGCCGCCCCCCGCTCGATGAGGGGCGCGCGCCGGCGCTTGCGGGCGGCGAGCACGAGCCCCAGGCCAAGCCACGGGGCGAGGCCGCGCCGGCGCGAGATGTCGAGGTCCTTCTGGCCGGCCATTGCGGCTGATCCTGTCGGTGGCGCGGTGGCTTCCGCTGCACCAATGATCAGGCCCGGCGCAGCGTTCCGGAGAGCTTTTCGAAGGACTGCCGGACCGCGCCGCGGGCCTTGGGGCTGGCGGCGAGCGCGGCGGCGAGGCCGATCAGCGCGAGGGCCGCGGTCGAGGCCAGCGGCCGGGACCGGGCCTGGTCGAGGCCGTTGCGGCCGACCTGGGCGGCGAGGGCGGCGCGGGTCCCGACGGGGCGGGCGGCGCGCCGCAGTTGCTCGGTGATCCGGCTCCGGCGCTGCAGGCCGGTGGGCAGGAGGGTCATGGATCGGGGGCTCCTCGTGACGGCGTCAGCGGGAGCAACGCGGCGGGGCGCCGGAGCGATCCATCAAATGAGACCCCACTGTGCAGCTTACCTGGGCCCTGGGCGTTGAACCCTGGCCATGGTCGCCAGCATCAGCAACGAGACCTACGCCATCGGCCTGGCCCGCGCGTTCGGCGGGGCGGTGCTGTTCGCCTTTCCGCTGCTGATGACCATGGAGATGTGGGACCTGGCCTCGTCCATCCAGCCGGTGCGGCTGGCCCTGTTCCTGGCCGTCAGCCTGCCGTTCCTGCTGGGTCTGTCCTACTATTCCGGCTTCCGCGAGACCTTCGGCTGGCTCGACGATGCGCTGGACGCCTTGGCGTCGCTGGCGGTGGGCTTCATCGCCGCCTTCGTGCTGCTCGTGCTGTTCGGCGTGGTGACCCCGGACGACAGCCTCTACGAAGCGGCCGCCAAGACCGCGCTGCAGGGCGTGCCGGCGGCCATCGGCGCCCTGCTCGCCCGCCGTCAGCTGCGCGGCGGCGAGAAGGGCGGCCCGGACGATCCCGAGGAGGAGATCGAGCGGCGGGAGGGCTATCTCTCCCAGCTCTTCCTGATGCTGGCCGGCGCCCTCTTCGTCGCCTTCAACGTCGCCCCGACGGAGGAGGTCAGCCTGATCGCCTTCCAGTCCAGCTCCTGGCTCACGCTGGCGCTGCTGGGCGTCTCGATCGTGGCGCTGCACGCCATCGTCTACACCGTGGGCTTCGCGGGGCAGGAGGCGCACGAGAACCCGCTGCAGGCGGCGCTGCACTACACCGTCCCCGGCTACGCCATCGCCCTGGCCGCCAGCCTCTATGTGCTGTGGACCTTCGGGCGGACCGACGGGGTCCCGCCCGGCGACGT
The DNA here is from genome assembly GCF_042681205.1 of Phenylobacterium terrae. NCBI lineage: Bacteria > Pseudomonadati > Pseudomonadota > Alphaproteobacteria > Caulobacterales > Caulobacteraceae > Phenylobacterium > Phenylobacterium terrae. The sequence goes on along the minus strand of NZ_JBHUEY010000001.1, from coordinate 894,757 downwards.
GCTGCGCCTGGGGGTCGTCCTCGCCTTCCCCGGCGCGCTTGGCGCGGCCGCGGCCCGCCTGCTGGTCTAGCCATGGCCCGCAAGCCGCCCGCCCGCGCCGCCGCCAAGACCGCCGCTTGCAGGACGCCGCTGCTCGAGTGGATCATGGCCGGGCTCGGGCTCGTGCTGCTGCTCGGCGCGATCGGCGTGATCCTCGCCGACGCCCTGGCGGCCGACGGGGAGCCGCCCACGCTGAGCGTCGAGCGGCTCGGGGCCACGCGGACGCCGGCCGGCTGGGTGGTCGAGTTCCGGGCCCGCAACGCCAGCCAGCGTCCGGCCGCCGAGGTGCAGGTCACAGGCGTCCTGAGCGCCGGCGGCGCCGAGGTCGAGCGCCGCTCCGCCACCCTCGACTACCTGCCCGGCGGCGGCGACCGGCGCGGCGGGCTGCTCTTCCGCAACGACCCGGCCGCCGGCGAACTGGAACTCTCGGCCGAGGGTTACCGGGCCCCCTGAGGAGCACGGCGAGGTTGGACCTGCGGGGAGCGTAGAAGAAGGTCTGGTCGATGCGGGCCGGGGGCTGCGCCGGCGCGCTGATCCGCCCTTCTCCCCCTTGTGAGGAGGGGGCCTGCGAAGCCGGTCGCGAGCCCACTCAGGAGGCTCTTCGGGCGCCTCCCCCCGCCCACACGGGGCGAGGGGGGAGCCAACTCACTCGCGCCACGTTCTCCGGGCTCAGCGGAGGCCCAAGCCCTTGTCGAATGATGGAATCCTCGACGCCGTCGTGGTCGGCGCCGGCCCTGCGGGGCTGACCGGCGCCATCTACCTGGGTCGGTTCAAGCGCAGCTTCGTGGTCCTCGACTCCGGGGAGAGCCGGGCGGGCTGGATCCCGGTCAGCCACAACCACCCGGGCTTCCCCGACGGCGTGAACGGGCTGGAGCTTTTGCGCCGCATGCGGGTGCAGGCCGAGAAGTACGGCGCCGTCATCCGTCCCGGCCGCGCCCAGGCGCTGAAGGTGGAGGACGGCCTGTTCCGCCTGGCGGTCGACGGCGAGGAGGTCCGCGCCCGCAACGTGCTGCTGGCCTGCGGCGTGGAGGACGTCGAGCCGCCGCTGCCGGACATCGAGGGCTGCGTGCGCCGCACCCTGATCCGCATCTGCCCGATCTGCGACGGCTACGAGGTTCAGGGCCAGAGCGTGGGCGTGATCGGGCAGGGACCCCACGCTGCGGCCGAGGCGATCTTCATCACCACCTATTCCGACCGCGTCGCGCTGATCCATATCGGCGACCCCGACAGTCTCGACGGCGCCTGGCGCGACAAGCTCGCCCGCGCCGGGGTCGAGGTCATCGAGACCTCCTGCGAGCGGGTGGTGCTGGAGAAGGAGAAGATCCAGGCCCTGCACTTCGGGCCCGGCGAGCCGCGGCGGTTCGACGTGATCTACTCGGCCATGGGCGTGCGCCCGCGCACCGAACTCGCCCAGCAGGCCGGTGTGCCGCTCGACAGCTCCGGGCGGCTGATGGTCGGCGAGCACCAGGAGACCAGCGTGCCCGGGCTCTACGCCGCCGGCGACCTGGTCCGCGGCCTCAACCAGATCAGCACCGCCGAGGGGGAGGCGGCGATCGCGGCGACCCACATCCACAACAGCCTGCGGGCGCGCGAGCTGTAGTTCCGGCCTACGCTAAGTGCCGAAGCTTGCACATTAATTCTACATGTTCAGGAACGCGGCCGCCGGGCCGCCGTTCTCCAGGGCCTGTGAACGGTTGAGGAGTCGCCGATGCCTTCCGAAGCGGAGTTCGGCTATCGCATCGAGCCCTGCGACGAAGGGTGGGCCTGGACCGCGTTCGACGAGGCCGGCGAGGTGCAGGCGAGCGGGGCGGCTCCGACCAAGGCCATTGCGGCCGCCTGCGTGATCCGCGAGATCGCGCGCTCCGTCGACGGATCCGGCGACGGCGGCGCCTGAGGCTTTCGCCGCGCGCGCCGGCGCGGATGTGGCATAGTCGGCCGCCGATGAGCCCCAGCGAGCCGCCCGAGCAGGTCGACAAGCCCAGACGCGCCCGCGGCCGCGCGGAGGTGCTGTTCTACCGCGCCTTCGGAGTGGTCTGCGTGGGGCTGGCGGCGATCGGCGCGGTGCTGCCCCTGATGCCGACCACCGTCTTCCTGCTGCTGGCCGTGTGGGCCTTCGCGCGCGGCGCGCCGGAGCTGGGCGAGCGGCTTTACGCCGATCCCCGCTTCGGCCCGCTGCTCAGGGACTGGGACGAGCGGCGGGCGATCCCGGTGCGCGCCAAGATCATCGCCGTGATCGGCATGGCCGCGGGCCTTGCGATCGTCATCTGGCGCTCGGACGGGCCCATCGCCCCGGCGATCGCCTCGGTGGTGATCCTGGCGGGGGCCGCCTTCGTGCTGAGCCGCCCGAGCTGATCTCCAGCGGCCGGCTTGCTTGCGGGCGACCTTTGCCTTATCTGCACGCGCCAAGTCATCGCGCGCAATGACCTGCTTTAGCAGCACTCGAATGCTGCGAGTGCCAAAGTATCCTTCATTGTCTATTCATACGAGTCGGCGCCACACTCGACCTTGCGCGTTATGTCTTCGATGCGACAAGTCGAGGTGAATAGATGACCGCTTCGATCGAGTTCCGTAAGCAGCTCGACGGTTATGGCCTGACCACGGCCGAGATCCTCTACCACATGCCGGACCACCCGGCCCTTCTCCAGAGCTACATCTGGCAGGAATACGACCTGTTCCCGGAGTTTCCGGTGCTTCACAAGTTCCTGGATTTCTGGGCCCACAAGCTCGACGGCGTCCTCCACTCCGTCACCGTCGGCCACGCCCGCCTGATCCGCCCCGCCGAGCTGAAGGCCGTCGGCGCCAGCTTCAAGCTGAACTGACGCCGGGAAGGCGCTAGCCTTCTCCCATGACGTTCACCAAGCGGCTGCACGCCCCGATCATGCGCGGCGAGGTCACCTGCAGCGTGCGGATCTGGAGGCATCCGCGGGTGCGGGTCGGCGGGCGCTATCCGCTCGGGCCGGGGTTCGTGGAGGTGACGGGCCTGACCGAGATCGACGGTTCCGACGTCACGCCCGAACTGGCGAAGCGGTCCGGGTTCGACAGCCTCGAGGATCTGATGGCCACCGCGCGGCACGGGCGGGGCGAGCGCGTGTTCCTGGTCGAGTTCGTTTACCAAGGAGAAGGGGCCGGCGGGGAAGGATGAGGCTTGGGCCACGGCCCAGCCTGAGGAGCCTTCCCGCGGACGCGCCCCGCCGCGACGAAAAGCGCCAAGACAACAGGCGGTTGTTGTGTCAAAAACCGATCAAGAGCTGGGGGCGGCTCTTGGGCGCCGAAGAGCGTCAGGACGGAGTGGAACGCCCCATGGCCAGACGCGAGATGCACCTCGTGGTCGGCGGACGCCTTCCCAGGATCCCGCTCGGAGTCTTCACCAGCAAGGAGCTGGCCGAAGCCTACTGCGCGCGCCACAACGCCTGGTTCGGCGCCGAACATCCGCTGAGCCCGCTCGAGGTGCGGCCGGTGGAGGTGGACCCCGAGCCCTTGCCGCTCACCGAGCCGCGCAACGACGAGGCGCACCAGCAGGTCGTCCAGCTGGCGGCCATCGGTCCGACGGAACGCCACGTGGAGCGCCCGGCCCACGCCGGCGAGTTCGGCCAGGTGCTGCGTCTGCGGCGGTCCTGACGCCGAAACCGGCGCGCCGCCTCTCGACATCTCCGCCGCGCGGGCCGATTGATCGGCCCCCATGCGCCAGGCGCTTCATCACCTCCGCATCGACACCTCCGGGCGCGGCCTCGTGGAGATCACCGGGCAGGTGCGCCGATGGGCCGAGGGACAGGGGATCGGCGAGGGCCTGCTCACCCTCTTCTGCCGCCACACCTCCGCTTCGCTGACCATCCAGGAGAACGCCGACCCGGACGTGCGCCGGGACCTGGAGGCCTTCTTCGACCGGATCGCCCCCGAGGCGCCCGGCCGCTACATCCATGACGCCGAAGGCCCCGATGACATGCCGGCCCACATCCGCTCGGCGCTGACCGGCGTGCAGCTTTCGGTGCCGCTCAGCGGCGGGCGGCTGGCGCTGGGAACCTGGCAGGGCGTCTACCTGTTCGAGCACCGCCGGGCGCCCCACCGGCGCCAGGTGGTGCTGCATCTCCTGGGTGAATGACCGGAACAAAGCTGCGCTGCGGCTGTTCCCACAACAATTCAAACGGGAGATGCCCATGATCCGTCCGATCCTCTGCGGCGTGGCCGCCGCGGCTCTGATGCTGGCCGGCTGCCAGCGCAACGAGACCGCCGAGAGCCCCGGCCAGACCGAACCGGTGAACGCGGCGCAGGACGCGATGAGCGCCGCCGTCGGCGCAGCCTCGTCCGCCACCCTCGGCCAGACGACCGAAGGCTTCGCGACCAACGCCGCGATCAGCGACATGTACGAGATCGAGGCCGGCAAGCTGGCCCAGGAGAAGGGCCAGTCCCAGGCGGTGAAGGACTTCGGCGCGATGATGGTCAAGGACCACACCGCCAGCTCCACCGAGATGAAGCCGCTCGCACAGGCGGCCAACGTGACCCTGCCCACTGAGATGGATCAGCGCCGCAAGGGCCTCATCGACAACCTGCGCGCGGCCAACGGCGCCGATTTCGACGAGGCCTACATCGACCAGCAGGTCGCCGCCCACGAGGAGGCGCTCAACCTGCTCAACGGCTACGCCCAGGACGGCGGCGACGCCGGCCTGAAGGCGTTCGCGGCCAAGACCGCGCCGGTGGTCCAGAAGCACCTGGACCAGGTGCGCGCCATGGACAGCGCCGCCGAGGCCGCGCCGGCCGGCCAGACCGCGCCGGCCAAGTAGACCGACCGGTTTTCGCCCCGCCGCGTCGGTTGGACGCGCGCGGGGCGAGTGCGCCTGTCGTATATCCATAGGTGGGCGCTGCGGTTGGGCGCCCGCCTACGGCGAGCAGATGACAAGCGCTCACGACCCCACCTTTGTCGGCCTATCGCTGCTGGTCGCGGTGCTGGGATCGTGGACCGCGCTCGACCTGTTCCGGCGCGTGCGCGCCCACATCGCCCAGGCGCGGATGATCTGGCTCGCGGCCGCGGCGGTGGCCATGGGCGTCAGCATCTGGTCGATGCATTTCATCGCCATGCTGGGCTTCGACCCGGGCTCGCCGGTCCGCTACGACCTGGGCCTCACCCTGCTGTCGCTGGCCCTGGCGGTCGGGGCGACCGGCTTCGCCTTCTTCTGGGCGGGCGGCGGATCGGCCGGCCTGCGCCGGCTGGCGATCGCCGGAACGGCGATGGGCGCGGGCATCTGCCTGATGCACTACGTCGGCATGGCGGCGCTGCGTACGGCGGTCGCTCTCGGCTATGAGCCGCGGCTCGTCGCCCTGTCGTTGGTGGTCGCGGTGGTGGCCTCCACCGCTGCGCTGGTCGCCGCCCGGCGGGAGCGGTCGATCGGCTGGCGGGCGGTCTCGGCCCTCGTGCTGGGCGGGGCCATCGTCGGCATGCACTACACGGCCATGGCGGCCCTGCGGCTGACGCATCAGGGACACGCGCAGGCCTCGTCGGGCGACCTCTCGCCGATCCTGCTCGCCACGGCCGTGGCGCTGGGCACCCTGGTGCTGCTGTTCTTCGCGCTGCTGGCCTCGCTGTACGACCGCCGGCTGGAGGTGCTCGACGCGCTCCAGGCGGGCAAGATCGGCTACTGGGAGCTGGAACTGCCGCGCATGCGGCTGCACGTCTCGCCGCGGGGCAAGGAGATCTTCGGGCGACGTCCCGACCAGCCGTTCGGCTATGCCGACCTGCTGGCGGCCTTGAGGCCCGGGCAGGGCGCCGCCCAGGAGACCGGGCTGACCCAGGTCTGGGAGAGCGGCGAGGACTACGACGTGGAGATCCCCGTCCGACCGGCGGACGGCTCGGAACGCTGGGCCAACCTCCGCGGCCGGGTGATCGCCGACCGCAGCGGGCGGCCCCGCCGGCTGCGCGGCGTCATCCTCGACGTCACCGACCGGCGGCAGGCCTTCGCCGCCATGGCCGAGAGCGAGCGCCGCTTCCAGCTGGTGGCGGACAGCGCCCCGGTGTTCATCTGGATGAGCGACGAGCAGGGCGCCCTGACCTTCGCCAACCGCCACTTCCAGGAGGTGTTCGGCCGCCGACCCGATCAGATCCTCGGCCGCGGATGGATCGAACTCTTCCTGCCCGAGGACCGCGACGCCTTCCGTCCGGCCTCGGAGGCGTTCGAGCAGCGCAAGCCCTTCACGATCACCGCCCGGGCCCAGGCCAGGGACGGCCGGATCCTCTGGCTGCGCTGCGACGGCGCGCCGAGGTTCGAGGAGGGCGGCCGTTTCCTCGGCTACGCCGGATGCAACGTCGACATCACCGAGGCCCACACCTCGCTGGAGCGCCAGCAGCTGCTGGTCAACGAGCTGAACCACCGGGTGAAGAACACCCTGGCGACCATCCAGTCGATCGCCGCCCAGACGGCCAAGGGCGCGCCCTCGCCGGCGCAGTTCCGCGAGGCCTTCGAGGCGCGGCTGGTGGCCCTCTCCCAGACCCATAACGCCCTGACCCGCGGCGGCTGGGAGCGGGCCAGCCTGCGCCAGCTGCTGACCCAGGAGCTGCAGCCCTACTCGGCCGATCAGACCCGGCTCGACGGGCCGGACGTCGACCTGCCGCCGCGGGCGGCGCTGTCGCTCGGCATGGTGCTGCACGAGCTGGCCACCAACGCGGCCAAGCACGGGGCGCTGTCGACGCCCGCCGGCTGCGTCCGGGTGAGCTGGAAGCTGCAGCAGCGCGGCGGCGCGCAGCGGCTGGTGCTGGACTGGCGCGAGGAGGCGGGGCCGCGCGTCGAGACGCCCAGCCGCCGCGGCTTCGGCTCGCGGCTGATCGAGACCAGCATCGTGCGCGACCTCGCCGGCGTGGCCGAGCTGAAGTTCGCGCCGCGCGGCGTCGCCTGTCGGCTCGAGATCCCGCTGGTGGAACAGCCCGACGCCCTCGCCGCGGCGAGCTGATCCTCCCTCCCCATGAGGGGGAGGGAAGGGCGTCACCGTCCGGCGAGCCAGCGCATGCGGTAGCCGTTGATCGCGTACTGGCCCAGGCGGTCGAGGAGCCGCCAGTTGACCACCGCCCCCACCGGGGCGCCGACCACCGGCAGCAGCTGGGCGAGCTTGGCCAAGTCGATGTAGTCCCGGTACTCCTGCTGGAACCTGCGCCAGTCGAAGGCCTCGAAGCTCGTCGGGCAGTCGGCCGGGTCCCAGTCCTCGATCCGGCGGAAGACGTCGGCGCGATGCTCGGGACTGGAGAAGGCCAGCTCGAAGAGATGCAGGATGAACACCCGCTCGCCGAACACCTCGCCGGAGTGGCCGTAGATGGCCGCCAGGTCGAACAGCAGCTTGATCTTGATGCCGATCAGGATCGGGAAGTCGGCGGCCGCCATCAGGAAGCCGCCGGCCCCGGCGACCCCGCCCTCCACCGCGGCGGTGGTGCGGTAGTTCTTGATGTAGTCGGCCGCGCGCCGGTCGCGCTCTTCCAGGGACAGGCCCTGCAGCGGATCGGCGGTCGTGACGTCGGCGCCCACAAGAATGCCCCGGGTCATCCGCTCCATCACCGCGGTGACCGCCTGGTGCACCTTCTCCGGGATGGCGCGGGTGATCCGCTGCTGCACGCCGCGCGTGGCCCGGTTCCAGGCGTTGGGGGGGCTGAGCATCTTCTCGCGCCAGCGCGCGACCTCGCCCTGGGCCCAGTGCTCGTAGGCGGTCTCGGAAACGAAGACGGGCGGACCTGAGGTCATCAGGCCCGCCCTTTAGAGCTTCCGACGGTTGAGGTCGACTAGGGCGCGCCGCCCCCTGCCACCAGGTTGTTGCGCCGCCGGCCCATCAGGGCCTGCGCGGCGGCCAGCTCGTCCTGGCTGAGGCCGCCGTCCTTGTCGGTGTCGATCATCGCGAAGTTGGTCCGGATGAGGTTCCCCATGCGGCCCCGCGCCTCGGTGAGCTGGAGCTTGCGGTCGAGGTTGTCGTCCATCATCCCCAGCATGGTCGACGCCTGCAGGGCCTGGTCGTACTCGGGCTTGAGGTCGTCGGAGGTCTCCTCCACCCAGCGGTAGCGCAGGGCGGTGAAGAACATCTCCTCGAACGACTGGTCGCCCCAGGTCACCACCTTCTCCGGGTCCGGGTTGGCCGGGTTCCGCTTGGAGTTGTCGTAGGTGTAGGTGGCGATCAGCCGCGAGCCCGCCGGGACCTTGATCGGCTCGGCGAATTCATAGGCCCGCTGCCAGTTGAAGTCGTACTTGGGCAGGCTGAGCAGCAGCTTCCGCGTCCCGTCCGGGTACTCGATCGTCAGGTCCGACGAGTGGCCCCGGTAATGGGCGTGCGGGAAGGCCGAGTAGAGCAGGGCGTCCTTCGGGAAGATCAGGTAGGCGACTTCCTTGTGCCGCGCCGTGTTGGCCGGGATGGTGATGGTCGGGTCCATGATGGTGATCCCGCGCATGACCATCTTCGGCTTCTGCCCCTCGGGGTAGAAGTAGAGGGCGATCTTCGAGCGGTCGGTCGCCGCCTTGCCGAACGGGGTGTAGTGGTTCTGGAAGCCGATCGCCCCGCCGCCGGGCACATAGGTGCCCACGTCGTCCGGCGAGATGGTCGACTCCGAGCCCACCGCATAGCCGCCCACCGAGGCGCCCCAGCGGCTCTCGTTGCCTTTGCCGTCGGCCGGCATCTCCTTCATGTAGCCGGTCAGGATGTGGTGCACGCCCTGACGCTGCTCGACCTTGATGGTCGAGGCGCGCAGCCAGCGGCCCTCCGTCAGCGGCCAGGGGATCGCCGGGCGCTGGTAGTCGACGATGCCGGTCTCGGGGATGTCGTAGGCCGGGATGTCCAGCACCAGGTCGGGCTTGCCGAGCGGCCACTCCGGGGCCTCGAACTTCACCTTGGCCAGCGGGTCCTCGCCCTCGCCGCGCGGCGCGCCGGCCTCGATCCAGTGGACCAGGGTCTTGATCTGCTGCGGGCTCAGGGACTTGTCGTCGTGGAACTTACCCACCGAAGGATCGGCGTGGTACGGCGGCATCCGGTCGGTGCGGATGACCTCGCGGATCATCGGCGAGAAGCCCTTGATCATCTCGTAGTTGGTCAGGGTCATCGGGCCGATGCCGCCCGGCTGGTGGCAGGCCACGCACTTCTCGCGGACGATCGGGGCGATGTCGTGCACGTAGCTGATCTTGGCGTGCTCGGCCCGCTTGGCCCGCTCGGGGAAGTCGATCAGGCAGCCGGCGGCCTGCACCTTGGCCTGGGCGACGGGCCGGCCGGCCATCAGGGCGTCCAACGCGTCGGCCGCGAAGTGCTTCTCGGCCTTGGCCTTCTGGCGCTCGTAGGTGACGCGGTCGTCGACCGGCCCGCGGTAGACCACCTTCCAGCTCTTCGGGTCGATGACGAAGACCTCGGCGGTGCGGGTCACGCCCAGCTGCTCGCCGACCAGCTGGTTGACGTCCATCAGGATCGGGATGTCGTAGCCATACTCCTTGGCCTCCTCGACGATCGCCTCGCGCTTATCCTGCAGGTTGGAGTTCAGGTAGAGGAACTCCACGCCCTGGGCCTTGTACTTGTCGCGCAGCGCCTTGATGGCGGGGTTGGTGTTGCGCATCACCGGGCAGCCGTTGCCGTGGGTGACGATCACCACCGCCTTGGCGTCGGCCAGCCGGTAGAGCTCGTGGCTGTCCAGGTTCTGGTCGGCCAGCATGAAGTTGTCGACGCTGGCCGGCAGCGGCGTCTCGGCGGTCTCAGCCGCCGCGCCATGGGCGGCGTGGCCGGCGTGGCCTTCGTGATGGCCGGCGTGCGGATCGGCGGCCTTGGCCGGGCTGGCGGCGTTCGACACGCCCCAGATCAGCGCCATCGAGGCCATCGCGGCGCCGGCGATCGCGAGCTTGAACTTCATTCGTCCCTCCCCAGGGACCGGCGGCCGCCTTCTGTCGGGCGTGACGCCGGCGTCACTTTTGTCCTGGCCTGCTATACCGCTGTTCCGAAAAACCGTCCACCGGCGAGGCTGGGCCTTGGGATCGGATCATACCAGATCAACGGCTCCGCGCCTCCGGTGACTGGTCAGGGCGTCCCGGCGCAGACCTGCGACCCGCTCAGCGGGACGCCTTTAGCTGTCACCGGCTCACGCCTTCGCCGTCACCAGCCAGCAGGCGGCGGTGACCTTCAGGCGGTCGCCGTCGCGGTAGGGCTCCAGGGCCTGGGTGACGGCCTCTGTGAGCTTCGGCTTCAGGGTCGGTTCGGCGCGCACGGCCGCACCGGCCGGGCCGACGCCCAGCAGCAGGTCCATGGCGTCCTGCCTCGTCACCGACACGGGCGCGTCGAGCGGCTCGACGGCGATGTCCGTCCATCCGGAGCGCTCGAGGACGCCGCGCACCTTTCCGGCGTCGGCGAAGGCGAACTGGCCGGGCGCGTCGGGGTCGGGCGCAGGCGCGGTCGGCAGCAGCGCCGCCGCCGCCATGGCCGGGGCGGCGAAGAAGGCGTTCTCCATCGGGCTGCGCCAGGCGACGAAGGCCAGCCGTCCGCCGGCGCGGATCGCCCGCCGGATGTTGGCGAAGGCCGCGTCCGGATCTTCGAAGAACATCACCCCGAACCGGGACATCGCGGCATCGAAGGCCTCGCGGCCGAGGTCCGCCGTCTGGGCGTCGGCCTGCAGGAAGTCGACGTTCGCGGTCTCCGCCGCGCGGCCCCTGGCCAGGCCCAGCATCGGGGCCGAGATGTCCACGCCGACGCAGCGGCCGTTCGGGCCGAGGCGGCGCGCCATCTCCAGGGTCGTGCTCCCGTAGCCGCAGCCGATGTCGAGCACCCGCCCGCCTTCGCCCGGAAAGGCCGCCGCCAGCAGCGGCGGGGTGACGTTGTCGAGGAAGCGGTCCAGGGGGCCGGAATGCTCCACCCAGACCTGGCCGGCCTCGCTCCAGTGGGCGGCCTGGTCGGTGTTGGCGATGGCGGCGTCGGTCATGATCGGGGGCTCCTCGAGCGGTTGCGTAACCCTGGGGGTCGAGCCACTGTGCAAGTTCAAGCCGACTTGAGGTCAAGCATGTCCTTGCTCGACATCTCCGAGGTCGCCCGCCGCACCGGCGTGCCGGCCTCGACGCTACGCTACTACGAAGAGCAGGGGCTGATCGCCTCCGTCGGCCGCCGCGGCCTGAAGCGGCTGTTCGAGCCGGGCGTCGTCGAGCGCCTGGCCCTGATCGCCCTCGGCCAGGCGGCGGGCTTCTCGCTGAAGGAAATCGACGAACTGATCGGGGGCGAGCGGATCGACAAGCGGCGGTTCGCCGCCAAGGCCGAGGAGATCGACAGGCTGATCCAGCGGCTCACCGCCATGCGCGAGGGCCTGCGCCACGCCGCCGCCTGCCCCGAGCCCGACATCACCCAGTGCCGCCACTTCCGGCTCATCCTGCGATCGGCCAGCGCCGGCCTGCTGCCGCCGGCGCCGCGGATCGCCTTCGAGGCGGTGGAGGTCTAGCGGGCGGCGGGCTCCAGCTCGGCGATCACCTCGACCACCCGGTCGCGCAGCCAGACATGGGCCGGGTTCTTCTGGTGGCGGCTGTGCCAGTACATGCGGATCTCCGGCGCGGGCGAGGGGACCGGCAGGGCGTAGACGGCCAGCCCAAGTTGCCCGGCGAAGGCGTCGGCGAACTGGCGGGGCAGGGCGGCGATCACGTGGCCGGCCGCCACCGCCCGGGCGACGGCGAAGAAGTGCGGCAGGGCCAGCACCACCTCGCGCCGGCGGCCCTCGGTCTCCAGCACTTCGTCCACCATGCCGGAGAGGCTGCCGTCCACCGAGCGGATCGCGTGCGGCAGGGCGCAGAACAGGTCCAGCGGCAGGACCTCGCCGGGCGCGATCCCGGCCGCGGCGATCTGCGGGTGATCCTTCGCCGCGACCATCACGAACGGGGAGACGAACAGCGCCTGCGTCGCCACCCACTCGGGCAGTTGCAGCGGGCGCTCCAGGGCCAGGTCCAGCACGTCGTCGGCCAGCAGCCGCTCGACGTCGCCGAAGGCGGTGTCGAGCAGCCGCAGGCGCACGCCCGGCGCCTCGGCCGCGATCCGCTCGTGCAGCCGGGGTATCACCAGGGTGGAGAAGAAGTCCGCGCCCAGCAGGGTGAAGGTGCGCTGGGCCTTGGCCGGATCGAAGCGGGCGTCGCCCGCCAGCGCCCGCTCCAGGCTCGTCAGCGCCTCGCGCACCGCCGGCGCCAGCGCCTCGGCCCGCGGCGTCGGGGCCATCTCCGCGCCCCGGCGGACGAACAGCTGGTCGTCGAGGATCGCCCGCAGCCGGTTCAGCGCCGAGGAGACCGCCGGCTGGGAGAGACCCACCTGCTCGCCGGCGCGCGTGACGCTTCGCTCGCGCGCCAGGGCGTCGAACACCCGCAACAGGTTGAGATCGAAGGCGGCGAAATTCATCGGCTCAATTCAGACCATAGCGAACGGCGATTTCCGTAGGGGCCCCGGCCCCGCTAGATGGGCGGGCATCCGCTGGCCCCGCCGGCGACCTTCAAACCAAAGGTCGGAAAGATGCAAACCCCGCAAGACAACGCGCTCTGGTTCCTCAACACCCGCGTGCGGTTCCTGAGATCCTCGGCGACCGGCGCCGACGGCCTCAGCGTGCAGGAGCACCGCCTGCCGTTCGGCGACTCCCCGCCGCTGCACGTCCATGAGCGCGAGGACGAGATCTTCCACATCCTGGAAGGGACCATCCGCTTCAAGGTCGGCGACGACGAGGTGACGGCCGGCCCCGGCCAGAGCCTCATCGGACCCAAGGGCGTGCCGCACAGCTTCCGCGTCGAGTCGCCCGAAGGCGCCCGCATGCTGGTGATGAGCGTCGGCCCCGACTTCGAGGGCCTGATCCGCGACGTCGGCCGCCCGGCCGAGACCGACGGCCTGCCCGAGCCGATGGAACCGACGCCCCAGATGCAGGCCGACCTCGCCCGCCTCGCCGCCGCCCGCCGCATCGCGCTGATCGGCCCGCCGATGGCGGCGTGAGGGGGCGCGCCGGTGACTGGTTGGCCGCGCAGCGGCCTACCTGTCACCTTGCTCGGCGCGGGGTGACAGGTAGCGCCGTTGCGGCGCAACCAGTCACCGGGAGGCGTGCTAGCCTCACCGCATGATCGAATTCCCCCTCTCCGGCCTCTCCGCCCTGGTCACCGGCGCGGCCAGCGGCATGGGCCGGGCGACGGCGGAGCTGCTGGCGCGGCAGGGGGCGAAGGTGGCGGTCACCGACCGCAACGAGGCGGGGGCGGCGCAGGTGGCCGAGGCGCTCGCGGCGGAGGGCTTCAGCGTTGCGGCCTGGGCGCTGGACGTCAGTGACGCCGCGCAGATCGCCAGCGTCGTCGTGGCGGCGGCCGAGCGGTTCGGCGGGCTGGACATCCTGGTCAACAACGCCGGCGTGTCCGGCTTCTCGCCGCTGGGGGCGGAGGGCTACGACGCCGTCTGGGAGCGGTCCCTCGCCGTCCTGCTGACCGCCCACCAGCGGACGGTCCGGGCCGCGTTGCCATACCTGAAGCGGTCGGCCGGCCCGCGGATCGTCAACGTCGCCTCGACGGAGGCGCTCGGCGCCACGGCATTCGACAGCCCCTATGCGGCGGCCAAGGCCGGCGTGGCGGGCCTGACCCGCGCCATGGCGGTGGAGCTCGGACGCGACGGGATCTGCGTCAACTGCGTCTGCCCCGGGCCGATCCTCACCGGCATGACGGCCGCCATCCCCGACGAGGACAAGGCGACCTTCGCCCGCCGGCGCACTGCGCTCGGCCGCTACGGCCGGCCGGAGGAGGTGGCGCACGTGATCGTGAGCCTGTGCGCGCCGGCCGCCTCGTACATTACCGGCGCCGTGATCCCCGTGGACGGCGGCCTCACGGCCCGCAACGCCTGACGCTGCGGCGGGCGCCCCGACGTCATCATTGTCGCCGTCCAAGGGCGCGGTAAGCTGCCGCCAACAAGAGACAATCAAGCGGAGGAACGGCCATGGCCGACTTCGGAGCCGACGTCGAGCTCGAGGAATTCCGCGCCGAGGCGCGCGCCTGGCTCGCGGAGAACTTCCCGCCCTCGCTGAAGGGCAAGGCCGGCCAGGCCGCGCTGTCCGACGAGGGCGGCGAGATCGATTCCGACCTGGCGCTCTGGAAGAAGCGCATCGGCGAGAAGGGTTGGGCCACGCCCACCTGGCCGAAGGAGTACGGCGCCGGCGGCCTGTCGCCCGCCCAGGCCCGCGTGCTGCAGCAGGAGATGAGCCGGGCCGGGGCCTTCAACCCGCTGACCTTCGGCATGGGCATCACCATGATCGGCCCGACCATCCTGGACTACGGCACCGAGGAGCAGAAGCGGAAGCACATCCCGCCCATCGTCCGCGGCGAGGTCCGCTGGTGCGTCGGCTATTCCGAGCCGGGCGCGGGCTCCGACCTGGCCAGCCTGCAGATGCGCTGCGAGGACGCGGGCGACCACTGGGTGATCAACGGCCAGAAGATCTGGACCAGCGGCGCGCAGTGGTCCGACTGGTGCGGCGCGCTGGTGCGCACCGACCCGACCGTCAAGAAGCACGACGGCATCAGCTTCATCCTGATCGACATGCACCAGCCGGGCATCGAGACCCGGCCGATCAAGCTGATCGCCGGCGCCTCGCCGTTCTGCGAGACCTTCTTCACCGACGCGACCGCCCCCAAGGACGCCATCCTGGGCGAGGTCAACCGCGGCTGGACGGTCGGCAAGCGGCTGCTGCAGCACGAGCGGGCCAGCCAGACCGGCGCGGGCCTGCCGGGCGCCGGCCGCTCTGCGCCGCTGGAGGACGTCGCCAAGCGCTACGTCGGCGTCGACGAGAAGGGCCGCATCGCCGACCCGGACCTGCGCACCCGCCTGGCCGCCCACGCGATGGACGCCCGCGCCCACGCCCTGACGCTGATGCGGGCCGCCGCCGAGGCCAAGGGCGCGAACGGGGCCACCAACGCCGCCTCGGTGCTGAAGAACTCGGCCACGTTCGTGTCCCAGACCCGGGCCGAGCTGACGCTGGAGATCATGGGCCACCAGGGCCTCGGCTGGGACGGCGAAGGCTTCTCCGAGGAGGAGATCGCCGCCGTCCGCGGCTGGCTGACCGGCAAGGCGATGTCGATCTACGGCGGCTCGGCCGAGATCCAGAACAACATCATCTCCAAGCGCATCCTCGGCCTGCCCGACACGACGCAGTCGACCTAAGGCGTGGTCCCCTGCCGGCGGTGCGCCTGGAACTCCTCGGTGGAGTTCACCTTGGGCATCGGCGCGTCGGGCTCGGGAACGCCCAGGAAGGCGCACAGCGGGCCCCAGCCCTGGGCCACCTCGTAGACCAGCAGCCGCTCGGCCGGGATGCGGCGGCGGACCTCGGCGTTGTGGCGCAGGTAGACGTCGATGACGTGGTCGTGGTCGTGCATGCGCCCGTCGAACAGCCGGGCGATGACCTTCTCGTACATCTCGCCGAAGACCGTGTCGGCCGGCGGCGCGCCGGC
This sequence comes from Phenylobacterium terrae, assembly GCF_042681205.1. Taxonomy (NCBI): domain Bacteria; kingdom Pseudomonadati; phylum Pseudomonadota; class Alphaproteobacteria; order Caulobacterales; family Caulobacteraceae; genus Phenylobacterium; species Phenylobacterium terrae. The sequence goes on along the minus strand of NZ_JBHUEY010000001.1, from coordinate 879,305 downwards.
GAAGATGGTCGCCTGGGTCGAGCGGAACCAGGACTCCGGGTCGCGCTCGGTCAGGATCACCTTGGCGTCCGGATAGTGGTCGGCCAGCTCGGCGTAGAAGGTGGCGTTCGGCCAGTCGACGGTGGAGGCGTAGCCGTCGAAGATGCGCGGCCAGTCGGGCCGCCCGTCCGCGGCCTCGACCCACAGGCGCGGCGCCTCCGGGTTCTTGAACACCTCGACCATGTGATAGCAGGGGCCGAACCCGAGCTGCTCCAGGGCGAGCTTCAGCGACAGCGTCCCGGTGCGGCCGAAGCCCGCGCCGATCACCTTCAAGGCCATGGTCGCGCCCTCCTGGACGCAGCGTGCCCGTTCCGGCCCGGCGGCTCAAGGGCGGCGCGGCCTTGGCGGTTTCCTCTTAACCCGCCGCCCGTTAGGGTCGAGCGACGGGCCGCTTCGGCGGGGATGAGCGGCGGGGGCGATGGAGGAAGAGGCGGTTCCGCAGCAGATGAGCGAGCCCAGGCTCGCCGAGCTCCACGCCGAGCTCGTCGCCCGCGAGGACCTGCAGTTCGACTTCCCGCCCTATGTGGAACCGAAGCCGCCGGCCTGGGCCGACGCCCTGGTGCGCTTCTTCGAGGCGATCGGCCCGATCCTGAAGATCGTGTTCTGGGTCGGGCTGGCGATCGGCGTGCTGCTGATCGTCTACTTCGCCGCCCGCGAGGTGCAGGCCACCTGGACCCGTCGGCGCAAGGCGCGTGAAGCGGTCCAGCCGGCCGACTGGGCGCCGGAGCCGGAGAAGGCCAAGGCGCTGCTCGAGGACGCCGACCGGCTGGCCGCCGAGGGCCGCTTCGAGGAGGCGGTGCACCTGCTGCTGTTCCGCAGCATCGACGACCTGGCCGGCCGCAGGCCCGAGGCCGTGCGTCCCGCCCTCACCAGCCGCGACATCGCCCGCATCGAGGCCATGCCGGGCCCGGCCCGCAGCGCCTTCTCGCGCATCGCCGAGGCGGTGGAGAAGAGCTTCTTCGGCGGCCGGCCGCTGGGACAGAGCGAGTTCGTCGAATGCCGCCGGGCCTACGAGGCCTTCGCCTTCGCGGAGGGCTGGGCATGACCGCCGCCGAGGCCGCGGCCCCGGCCCGGGCGCAGCCCTTCTCGACCAAGGTGGTCGTCGCCCTACTGCTGGTCGGCCTCGTCGCGTTCGCCGGCTTCACCGTGCTGGCGGCCTACGCGCCCGAGATGCGCGGCGGCGGCGATCCGGGCGCCCATGCGCTGTCCAGGTCTGCGGTCGGCTACACAGGGGTGCGCTGGCTCCTGGAAGAGCAGCGGGTGGACGTGGCCGTCAGCCGCAGCTTCCCCCCGCACGACGCCGACTATTCGGAGGAGCCGGTCCCGCTCGTCGTCGTCACGCCCCCGCGGGGCGCCAAGGCCGAGGACCTGGAACCCTTCTTCGCCGTCACCCCGCTGCTGATCGTCTTGCCCAAATGGGTGACCGAACGCGACCCGGTCCGCCCCGAGCGCGTGCTGAAGCTCGGCGTCGGCCCCGCCGCGCCGTTCGCGCAGATGCTGAAGGGGCTGTCCGCTGAAACCACGCTCTCCGGCCGCAAGGGTTGGTCCAGCCCGGTGCTGACCGGCGCCTCCGCGCCCTTCGATGGCGCGCGGCTGCCGCTGGGACGGATCGACAGCCTGCAGACCATCTCCGGCCCCGGCTGGGAGCCGGCCCTGGTCGACGAGAGCGGCGCGGCGGTGCTGGCCTGCGCCAAGGCCCGGGCGGTGTGCGTGCTGGCCGATCCGGACGTGCTGAACACCCAGGGAATCCGCAGCCGCGAGACGGCGCGCGCGGGGCTGACGATCCTCAACACGCTGCGGGGCGACGGCGGGCCGGTCTACTTCGACGTCACGCTGAACGGCATCAGCGCCCGGCACAATCTGCTGAAGCTGCTGCTCACCCCGCCGCTGCTGAGCTTCACCCTCTGCGCGGTGGCCGCGGCCTTGCTGATGGGCTGGCACGCGATGGCCAGGTTCGGGCCGGCGGCGCGCGAGGACCGGGCCCTGGCGCTCGGCAAGCAGGCCCTGGTGGACAACTCGGCGGGCCTGTTCCGGATGGCCGGCAAGGAGCATGAGCTGGCCCCCGCCTACGTCCGCCTGACCGAACAGCTGGCGGCCAGGTCGGCCGGCGGCGAGCGGGCCCCGCACGGGACGGGCGAGCGCATCGCCTGGCTCGACCGCCTGGCGGCCCAGAGAGGGATCACCACTCGGCTGGCCGAGCTCGAGGAGGAGGCCGAGGACGCGCGCACGCGCCACGACCTCCTGGGGCTGGCGCGCCGGCTGCACCAATGGAGAGCGGAGATGATGCGTGAACGTCGATGAGGTGAAGGCCCTGGCCCAGGCCATCCGGGCGGAAGTCGGCAAGGCGGTGATCGGCCAGGAGGACACCATCGCCCTGATGCTGACCGCCCTCCTGGCCAAGGGACACATGCTGCTGGAGGGCCCGCCGGGCGTGGCCAAGACCTTCCTGGCCCAGTGCTTCGCCAGGACCCTGCACCTGGACTACGGCCGCATCCAGTTCACGCCGGACCTGATGCCCTCGGACATCACCGGGACGAACATCTTCAACTTCCAGACCTCCGCCTTCGTCCTGAACAAGGGCCCGGTGTTCTGCGAGCTGCTGCTGGCGGACGAGATCAACCGCACCCCGCCCAAGACCCAGGCGGCCCTGCTGGAGGCTATGCAGGAGCGGCAGGTCACCATCGACGGCAAGCCGCACGAGCTGGGCGATCGGTTCATGGTGGTGGCGACCCAGAACCCCCTGGAGCAGCAGGGCACCTATCCGCTGCCGGAGGCCCAGCTCGACCGCTTCCTGTTCAAGCAGGTGCTGGCCTATCCGAGCCTTGAAGAGGAACGCCGGATCGTCGCCACCCACGGCATGCGCTCGGGCCAGGCCGATCCGGCGGCGATGGGCGTGACGCCGGTGGCCGATGCGGCGGCGCTCGCCGCCGCCGCCGAGGCTGTGTCGCAGATCCGGCTGGCGGAGGACATCGTCGAGTACGTCCTGAAGCTGGTCCGCTCGACGCGCGAGACCGCCGAGCTGCAGAGCGGGGCCAGCCCGCGCAGCGCCGCCATGCTGGCGCTGGCCGCCCGCGCCCACGCGGCGCTCGACGGCCGCGACTACGTCATCCCGGACGACGTGAAGCGGCTCGCCCTGCCGGCCCTGCGCCACCGGGTGATCCTCTCCCCCGCCGCCGAGATCGAAGGCCGCCGGGCCGACGACGTGATCGCGGGGCTGATCGAGCAGGTCGAGGCGCCGCGCTAGTGCCCACCTGCGCCCCCTCCGTCTCCGGCGCGTCTCTACCTCCCCCGCGAAGCGGCGGGAGGGGGACCAGTCGCCGAGCGCAGCGAAGAGCGACTGGTGGAGGGGGCGGGCCGCAGACAAGGCCTCGCCACACGCACCCTTCTCGGCGTGTGGGGCCTGCCCCCTCCACCCCCCGCTCTTCAGCCGGCGTTCGCCGGCTTCGGCGGGCGGTCCCCCTCCCGCCGCTTCGCGGGGGAGGTAAGGGTGGGGGGCAGGGCAGATGATCTACCCCACCCCCCGAGCCATCCTGCTGGTCGCGCTGGGCGCTGCGCCCTCGCTGATCCTGTCCCTGCTGGCGCCCAGCTTCTGGGTGGCGGGGCTGGCCTGGCTGCTGGCGGCGGCGGGGCTGATCATCGTCGACGTGCTGCTCTCGCCGGCCGCCAACTCCGTCGAGCTCGAGCTGCAGGCGCCGCGGGCGCTGGGCGTCGGGCGCGACGGGCAGGCGATCCTCTCGGCGGTGTTCCCGGGAGCCGCGCCGCGGCAGGTGGAGCTGGCGCTGGCCGCGGGCGAGCGGCTGTCGCTCCAGCCCCGCCGGCAGACCGCCGTCGGCGTCGGCAGCCGCGCCCGCGCCTCGGTGAAGGTGAAGCCGCTGCGCCGTGGCGAGGGGCGGTTCGAGGAGGCCTGGGCCCGATGGCGGGGGCCGCTGGGACTGGCCTTCATCCAGCGCTCGAAGAAGCTGGACGAGGTCGCCGCCATCACTCCTGACGTGCAGTCGGTGAAGGACGAGGCGCTGCGCCTGTTCGCCCGCGACGCGCCGTTCGGCGCCAAGGTCCAGCTCGACACTGGCGAGGGCGCCGAGTTCCACGCCCTGAAGGAGTACCAGACCGGCATGGACCTGCGCTCCGTCGACTGGAAGCAGAGCGCCCGGCACGGCAAGCTGATCGGCCGCGAGTACCGCACCGAGCGCAACCACCACATCATCCTGGCGCTCGACACCGGCCGGCTGATGTGCGCCCCGCTGGCCGGCGCCCCGCGCATCGACCGGGCGATCAACGCGGCCCTGCTGCTGGCCTTCGTGTCGCTAAAGCTCGGCGACCGGGTCGGCCTCTACGCCTTCGACGCCAAGCCGCGGGTCGCGAGCGGGGTGACCGCGGGCGCGCAGTCCTTCCCGCTGCTGCAGCGGCTGGCCGCCTCCATCGACTACACGGCCGAGGAGACCAACTTCACCCTCGGCCTCTCCACCCTGCTCGGCCGGCTCGACCGCCGCTCCCTCGTGGTGGTGTTCACCGACTTCGCCGATCCGACCAGCGCCGAGCTGATGATCGAGAACGTCGGCCGGCTGATGCGCACCCATCACGTGCTGTTCGTGGCCTTCCGCGACGAGGAGCTGGAGAGCCTGGTCGCCGCCGAGCCGGAGAGCCCCGAGGACGTCTCCCGCGCCGTGGTCGCCGGGACCCTGCTGCAGCAGCGCGAACTGGTGTTCGGGCGGCTGACCCGCATGGGCGCCCAGATCGTCGACGCGCCCGCCGACCGTATGGGAACGGCCCTGGTCAACGCCTATCTCGACGCCAAGCGTCGAGACCTCCTGTAGGATCGGGGAGATGGCCGAGCTCGTCCTGAAGAGCCAAAGGTTCCGCGCCGAGCGGGAGGCGGACTGGCGTCGGCTGGAGCGCCTGCTCGCCAAGGCCGAGGGCGGCTCGGCCGCGCGGCTTTCGCGCCAGGAGCTGCTGGAGCTGCCGGTGCTGTACCGCTCGGCGTTGTCCTCGCTATCCGTCGCCCGCTCGATCTCCCTCGACCAGGGGCTGATCGACTATCTCGAGAGCCTCTGCACCCGGGCCTATTTCTTCGTCTACGGCGCCCGCTCGACGCTGCTGGCGCGGATCGGCCGGTTCTTCACCCACGACTGGCCGGCGTCCGTCCGGGGCCTGTGGCGCGAGACGCTGGTTTCGCTGCTGGTGACGGTGCTGGGCGTGGTCGTCGCCGCGGTGCTGGTCAGCGGCGATCCGGACTGGTTCTACGCCTTCGTGCCCGGCGAGATGGCCAGCGGACGCGACCCCTCGGCCTCCACCGCCTTCCTGCGCTCCACCCTGTACGACGACCACGACGGCAAGTCGGTGTTCGCCACCTTCCTGTTCACCCACAACGCCCAGGTGGCCCTGTTCGCCTTCGCGCTGGGCTTCGCCCTGTGCCTGCCGACCGCGGCGCTGATGATCTACAACGGCCTGATGCTGGGGGCCTTCCTGACCCTGTTCGCCTCGCACGGGCTGGGCGTCGAGGCCGGCGGCTGGCTGATGATCCACGGCGCGACCGAGCTGTTCGCCATCGTGCTGGCGGGCGCGGCGGGCTTCAGCATCGGCTGGGCGGTGGTCTTCCCCGGCGAACTGTCGCGGATGAGCGCGGCGGCCGCGGCCGGGCGCAAGGCGGCGACGGTGATGACCGGCGTCGTGGTCATGCTGTTCGTCGCCGGCCTGCTGGAGGGCATCGGGCGCCAGGCGATCCAGTCGGACGTCATCCGCTACGCCATCGCCGCCGCCAGCCTGGCGATCTGGCTGGCCTACTTCTACCTGCCCCGGAAGACGCGATGAGCGAGGCCGGCGTCCAGCGCGGCAAGCGCACGGCCGGGCGGCCGCCGCAGGATGCGAGCCGCGAGTTCGTCACGCCCGAGGGCGTCGACCTTCGCCTGCGGATCGGCGAGGCCGGCGAGCGCGCGGCGGCCTTCCTGGTCGACGTGATCATCCTGACCATCGCCCTGATCGGCGTCAGCATCGTGATGGTCGGCGTGCTGGCCGCTTCCCGCGCGCGCGGCGTGGAGGTGGCGGCGATCGTCTGGCTGCTGATCGCCTTCTTCCTGCGCACCTTCTACTTCATGGCCTTCGAGATGCACCCCAGCGCGGCCACGCCCGGCAAGCGGATGCTGGGCCTGCGCGTCATCGCCCGGGGCGGCGGGCGGCTGACCGCCGACGCGGTGTTCGCGCGCAACGCCATGCGCGAGCTGGAGGTGTTCCTGCCACTGTCGTTCCTGTTCTCGCAAGGGGACGGCGTCGACGCCTGGGTCGTCCTGCTGGGGCTGATCTGGAGCGGCGTGTTCCTGTTCTTCCCGCTGTTCAACCGCGACCGCCTGAGGGTCGGGGACCTGGTGGCCGGGACCATGGTCGTGAAGGCGCCGCGCCGGAAGCTGATGCCGGACCTGGCCGACGAGCGGCCGCCCGGGGCCGCCCGCGTGACCTTCACCCAGGCCCAGGTGGACGCCTATGGCGTCAAGGAGCTGCACGTCCTGGAGGATGTCCTGCGCCGACGCGACAAGGCGACGATGCGGGCCGTCGCCCAGCGGATCCAGGGCAAGATCGGCTGGGAGGGCGAGCCCGTCGCCGACGGCGAGTTCCTGGCCGCCTACTACGCGGCCCTGCGCGGCCGGCTCGAGAGCCGCATGCTGTTCGGCCACCGCCGCCGGGACAAGTTCGACCGGGGCTAGGGGCGCGATACTACCTCCCCCGCGAAGCGGCGGGAGGGGGACCGCCCGCCGAAGAGCGGGCGGTGGAGGGGGCAGGCTGCAAGCTCAGCGTCGAAGCTTCCAGGCCCGCCGCAGACGGGCGTGAGCCAGACCACCTGCGCGCGCGTGGCCCGCCCCCTCCACCACGCGCTCTTCGCTGCGCTCGGCCCGTGGTCCCCCTCCCGCCGCTGCGCGGGGGAGGTAGGAACTAGTCGAACACCGCGGCGGGATCCTCCGGCGGGGCGACCTCGCGCAGGCGGCGGATCTCGAAATAGGCGGCCGCGGCGATGGCGGCGAGGTAGACGTCGGACAGGGTCGAGGCGGCGGCGCAGGTCAGCAGGGCCGGGACGAGGCCGAAGGGCCGCTCGGACGTGTAGTAGGTGCCCAGGCCGACGCCTTCGGCCAGCCAGTCCGCGCCGAAGGCGAACAGGAAGTAGAGGGCGAACAGGGCCAGAAGCTTCAGCCGCGCGCCGCGGGCGATGCGGAACGCGCGGCCCAGCGCCGCGAACACGCCCGGCCGCTCCACCACCGCGATCACCACCGCCAGCCCGACGAACGGATAGAGGATCGACCCGGCGAGGTAGAGCAGGGGCGCCCCCGCCGCCGCTCCGACGATCGCCAGGGCGTAGAAGGCGGTCTTGATGATCAGGTTCATCAGCACCCCGGTCGCCAGCAGCGGGACCAGCACCTTCAGGCCCGGCGTCGCGAGCTCGCCCCAGGTGACCCGCCGCCCATCCAGCTCCTGCCAGAACAGGTAGGCGACGCCGCCGTGGAACAGGGTGGCGCGGAACGCCTCGATGACCATCGAGCTGACCGTATTCCCGTCGCCGGGAGGGTAGGGCGCGGTGAGCGTCGCGTAGTCGAACAGGAACTCGGGCAGCCCGACCAGCAGGACGCCGAGCCCAAGGACCATCGGGGCGTTGCGGACGATGAACTCCAGCGCCTCGGTGAGGACGTGGTCGAGTCGCAGGCGCGGGTGCTTCACAGCGTCATTCTGCCCGATCCGAGCGCCCGCGTCAGTCGAACAGGGCGGCCAGGGCGTCGGGCGCCAGGCCTTCCTTCAGCCGCTTGAGCTCGACGTAGATCACCGAGGCGCCGGTGGCCCCGATCAGGGCGTTGATCACGCCTGAGACGGTGCTGTTGATCATCTGGCTCAGCAGCATGCCCTGCGGACCGGCGGTCATGGCCGCCAGGCTCAGCGGCGTCAGCAGGGCGCCGACGACCCAGGTGAGCACGAGGAACAGCAACATCAGGCCGAAGATCCGCCAGCGGTTGCCGCGGGTCAGCTCGGCGCTGCGCCCGAAGGCCTCGATCAGGCCGGTCTGCTCGCTCACCCGGACCGGCACGGCGACGCACCAGGCGACCAGCAACATCACGCCGGGGACGATCAGCAGCAGGAAGCCGACCATCAGGCCAAGGCCCATGAGGATCGAGAGCAGGATCACCGGCAGGAAGTTGCGCAGACCCATCGCCAGGCACTCGGCGAACGTCGCCCGCGCACCGTTGAGGTCCCGCACGGTCCCGTAGACCAGGGCGCCCTGCAGCACCGCGCCGGTGATGACCGACACCAGGGCGCCGATCACGAACAGGCCGAAGTCCGCCAGGCCGAAGTCTATGTCGGCCGGATCGGCGACGAGCTGGAGCAGGCCGAGGCTGAGGATCCCCGTCGGCACGCCGACCATCAGCACGGTGAGGCCCGCGAACGAGACGAAGTTCCGGCCCAGCACGCCGAAGGTCGCCCCGATGACCTTGGCGATGTCGAGCTTGGGCGCCTCGGCGGCGATGGCGGTCATGGACGTCTCCCCCTCGCCGGGAGGAAATCACGAGCCCGCCGGGCTGTCGATGCGGGGCGGAACGCAAGGTCTGGGTTGTCGGTTGACCGCCCGATCCCCGTGACATGCCAGAGGAGACGATCATGCAAGGTGACCGCGAACACGCCGTGAAGGTGCTCAACAGCCTCATCGAGACGACCCTCGATTCGGCCAACGGCTACAAGGAGGCGGCCGAGAACGCCCAGTCCGCCCAGTACCGCACGCTGTTCGAGGAACGCTCCCGCCGGCGCATGGACCTGACGCGCCAGCTGCAGGACGAGGTGCGCAGCTTCGGCGGCGAGCCGGAGACCGACCAGTCGATGATGGGCAAGGCCCACAACAAGTTCGTGGATCTGAAGAACGCCCTGACCGGCGGCTCGAACGACAAGGCGGTGATCAACGAGGTCGAGCGCGGCGAGGACATGATCAAGGCCAAGTACGAGAAGGCCGTCAACGACACCGACCTGCCGGTCGACGTGCGCCAGCGCCTCACCGAGGTCTACCAGTCGATCCGCGCCGACCACGACGAGATCAGCCGGATCAAGCACCAGCTGCACTAGGCTCCCCGCGCCCCCTCCACCGCCTTCGGCGGTCCCCCTCCCCCGCAGTCTACGCTGCGGGGGAGGAGAGGTGCGCTTAAGGTCCTCCCCCGACGCGAAGACGACGGGGGAGGTGGATCGGCGCGCAGCGACGAGACGGAGGGGGCGCAGCCGAACCCCTTGATCCCGACCCTCCGCTGGGGCACGCAGCCCCGGCGGAGGGCCCATGTCGGACAATCTCTACGAGCTTCTGGCGAGCCGCTTTCCGGCCGATCCGGCCGCGCCCTGCTTCCTGCTGAGGGACGGCGGCCACGTCAGCTACGGCGCGCTGGCCGACGGCGCAGGCCGGGCCGCGGCGCTGATGGTCGCCCGCGGCGTGAAGCCCGGCGACCGGGTGGTGCTGAAGGCCGAGAAGAGCTGCCAGGCGGTGATGGCCTATCTGGCGACGCTGATGGCCGGGGCGGTGTTCGTGCCGCTCAACACCGCCTACACCGCCGCCGAGGTGGACTACTTCCTGCAGGACGCCGAGCCGGCGCTGGTGCTCACCGACCCGGCCTCGTTCCTGGCCGAGGCCGCCGACGTGCCGCCGCTGACCGAGCCGGTCCCGCGGGCCGCGGCGGACCTGGCCTCGATCATCTACACCAGCGGCACCACGGGCCGCTCCAAGGGGGCGATGCTCAGCCACGGAAACCTGGCGGCCAACGCCCTGGCGCTGCACCAGGCCTGGGGCTTCTCTGAGCGGGACGTCCTGCTGCACGCCCTGCCGATCTTCCACGTCCACGGCCTGTTCGTGGCCCTGCACTGCGCGTTCCTGAGCGGCGCGCCGATGATCTGGCTGGAGAAGTTCGACGATGCGGCGGTGGTCGAGGCCCTGCCGCGCGCCACGGTGATGATGGGCGTGCCGACCTTCTACACCCGGCTCCTGGCCAATCCGGCCTTCACCCGCGAGCGCGCCGAACACATGCGCCTCTTCATCTCCGGCTCGGCCCCGCTGCTGGAGGCCACATTCGCAGAGTTCGAGGCCCGCACCGGCCATCGCATCCTCGAGCGCTACGGGATGAGCGAGGCGGTGATCATCACCTCCAACCCGCTGGACGGCGACCGCATCCCCGGCAGCGTCGGCTTTCCCCTGCCGGGCGTCGAACTGCGGGTCGCCGGCGGCGAAACGGGCGTCATCGAGATCCGCGGCCCCTCGGTGTTCTCCGGCTACTGGCGCATGCCCGAGAAGACCGCCGAGGAATTCACCGCCGACGGCTACTTCATCACCGGCGACGTCGGCCGGCAGGACGCCGACGGGCGGGTGTGGATCTCCGGCCGGGCCAAGGACCTGGTCATCTCCGGCGGCTTCAACGTCTATCCGAAGGAGGTGGAGATGGTGCTGGACGAGCTGCCCGGCGTCGTCGAGAGCGCCGTGATCGGCGCGCCGCACCCGGACTTCGGCGAGGGGGTGGTGGCTGTGGTGATCGGCCAGGGCGAGGAGGCGGTGCTGATCGCCGCCGCCCGCGAGAAGCTCGCCGCCTTCAAGGCGCCCAAGCGGGTGTTCTTCGTGGACGAGCTGCCGCGCAACGCCATGGGCAAGGTGCAGAAGAACCTGCTGCGCGAGCGTTACGCCGACGCCTTCGCCTGATCACCGTCCGGCGCGCTGAGCAGCCGCACGATCTCGGCCAGCAGCTGGGCCGGCGAGAAGGGCTTGGGCACGACGCCGTCCATCCCGGCCGCGCCGTAGCGGCCGCGGTGGTGGGCCATCACGTCGGCGGTCATGGCGATGATCGGCAGGGCGCCCCCCGGCAGGGCCCGGATCGCCCGCGTCGCCTCCAGCCCGTCCATGCCGGGCATGTTGACGTCCATCAGCACCAGGTCGAAACCGCCCTCGCGCACCGCGGCGATCGCCGCCTCGCCGCCCTCCGCCGAGGCGGCCTCGGCGCCCAGGGCCTCCAGCGTCTTGCAGCCGACCAGCCGGTTCACGGCGTTGTCGTCGACGACCAGGATGCGCAGGCCGGCCAGCGGCGCAGCGCCGGCCTCGGCGGCGGGAGCGGCCTGCGGCGCTTCGGCCGGTTCGGCCGCGATCTCGAACCAGAAGGTCGAGCCTTGGCCCTCGGCGCTCTCAAAGCCCATGTCGCCGCCCATCAGCCGGGCGAGGGTGCGGGAGATGGCCAGGCCCAGGCCCGTGCCGCCGTAGCGCCGCGTCGTCGCGCCGGCCTCGGCCTGAGTGAAGCGGTCGAACAGCTTGTCCTGGGCGCTCGCCGGGATGCCGATGCCGGTGTCCTCGACCTCGCAGCGCAGGCGCCGCCCGCCCGGGGCGTCGACCACCGACATCCGCAGCTCGACATGGCCGGCCTCGGTGAACTTCACCGCATTGCCCAGCAGGTTGAACAGGCACTGGCGCAGGCGCACCGCGTCGACTGAGAGCCAGCCGATGTCCGGGGCGATCTGCGTCCGCAGCGCCAGGCCCTTGGCCTCGGCCTGCGGGCGGATGAGGCTGGCCACGCTCTGCGCGATCCGGACCGGGTCCGCCGGGGCCGGCGAGATCTCCAGCTTGCCGGCTTCGATCTTGGAGAAGTCGAGCACGTCGTTGATCAGCTGGCCCAGCATCTCGCTGCAGCCGAGCGCCTCGCCCAGGAGTTCCCGGGCCCCTTCGCTGAGCGGCTCGCGGGCCAGCAGGTTGAGCACGCCGACGATGCCGTTCATCGGCGTGCGGATCTCGTGGCTGACCGAGGCCAGGAAGGCCGACTTGGCGGCGGTCGCTTCCTCGGCGACCCTGCGGGCTTCGGCCAGCGCGATCGCCTGGCGCTTCTGCTCGTCGATGTCGAGCAGCAGGCCCACCGCCCGGCGGGGCGCGCCGTTGCGACGCTCCACCTCGAGATAGAACCGCATCCACCGCTCGCCGCGGGGGGCGGGCACGCGCACGTCCAGCGGCGCGGCGGCCTCTCCGCGGGCGGCCTGGCGGCGCATCTCGACGATCGCCGACCGGTCCTCCACATGGAACAGCGCCAGCGGTTCGCCGGCCGCCTGCGCGAGCAGCGCGGGGTCGACGAGCTCTGCCAGCTCCTGCGTCGCCCAGAACCGGCGCGTGGCGTAGTCGTACTCGAACACCGCCGCGCGGGCGCCGTGCAGCGCCAGCCTCAGCCGCTGGGCGGCGGCGCGCGCCTCGTCCCGGGCTCGGGCCTGGGGCGTCACGTTCTGCGACAGGCCGAACATCTCGTACCGGCCCGAGGGCGTCTTCCGGCCCGAACGGTAGCGCACGTTGAGGTGCACCCAAGAGCCGTCGGCATGTCGGTAGCGGATCTCCCGCTCGGCCTGGCCGCCCTTGCGGGTGATGGTCTCGCGCGCCTCGGCGTCGAGGGGCGCATCGTCCCGGTGCTGGATGCGGGTGACGGCGTCGAGGTCGGTCGCCGCGGAGATGCCCCAGCCGAGGTCGAGCGAAGTCTGGAAGTGGTAGAGCTGGGTGTCCGGGTCGTAGCGCCAGACCCCGATGGTGGCGTCGCGCAGCAGCTGCTCGCGCATGGCGTCGTCGTCGCGCAGCGCGCTGATCTCGGCGGTCTCGGCGGTGACGTCCACCAGCATGGCCAGGGCCGAAGCCCCGGACGGCTGGATGTCGAGCCGCAGCCGGCGGGTCTGGCCGTCCGCCGAGCGGATCTCGAACGGCCGGCGCCTGGCCGCCTCTTCCGGCAGCGCCTCGGCCAGGAACAGCCCGGCCAGCGCCTCGGGCCGCCGGCCGGTCAGCGCCGCCCAGGCCGCGTTCGCCGACTGGACCCGCCGCTCGGCGTCCAGCACGGCCATGGGCATGTCGGAGAGTTCGAAGAAGGCCATTCCGCCGAAAGCGACGGCGGACGGCTCAGTGCTGGGCATCGGCGTTCCCCGGCCACGATCAGGCCCAGGGAACGCCGAGTCTCCACAACGCAAGGTTACCAGGCCTGCGGCGCGCCGCCGCAGCCTGGACCCTGTCCCGCTGGGTTTGAATCAAGCCAGTCGGGACGCTTTGCCCGTCAGACCAGTTCGGCCGGCTCTCGGCCCAGCTCCTTCAGGAACGGCGCGGCGTAGTGGATGCCGCCGGTCTGGGTGGCCGGATCGCCCGAGGCCAGCTGGAACACCGCCTCGGCGATGTATTCGATCGGCTGCACCCGGTCCTTGGTCTGCTCGTTGATCAGCCCGTGCACCGCCACGCCCGGCGTCGCGACCAGGCCCGGCGAGACCACGTTCACCGCGATGTTGTGCTGGGCGACTTCGGAGGCCAGGCCCGTGGTGAACCGCTCCAGCGCGGCCTTGCACATGCCGTAGACCGTGCCGCCGCGGCCCGCGCCGGAATAGGGCGGCTTGGGGTGGATGCCGGCGCCGGAGGAGATGTTGACGATGTGGCCGCTGCGCCGCTCGATCATCGAGGGCAGCACCAGCTGCGAGAGGTGGAAGGGCGCGTAGACCTGCACCTCCATCATCAGCTTGAAGCGCTTCTCCGGGAAGTCGATCACCGGGATGAAGTAGGTGATGGCGGCGTTGTTCACGAGGATGTCCACGGGCCCGTAGGTCGCCACCGTCTCCTCGACGAGCCGCTCGCGTTCCTGGGCGTTCGACAGGTCGGCCTTGATGAAGGTGGCCTCGCCGCCGGCCTTTTTGATCCGGTCCACCGTGTCGTGCAGCGTGCCGGGCAGGCGGCTGTCGCCGGGCTCGGCGGTGCGGGCGCTGGCCACGACCTTGGCGCCCTCCTGGGCCAGGCGAGCGGAAATGGCCTCGCCGATGCCGCGGCTGGCGCCGGTGACGATGGCCACCTTGCCGGCCAGCTTGCCGTTTGGATTGACGCGCGCGCTCATGAAGTCCTCCCAAAAATATCGTGTTCTTGAATGGGGCCGACCCTGCGGATTTTCCGGCCAAGGTGCAAGCCTGAGCCGGCCTGCCGGCGCGCTCGTCGTGGGCAGGCGCCCGAGCCCGGCGATCACGACCGGCTTTGTCGCTTCCAGGTTGTAGTGCTTTACTGCCGGAGGCGGAGGTGGGCGGATGTCCGAGCACGACGAGGGAAAGCGCAAGAAGGCCGAGCTCAACAAGACCTACGCGCCCTATGTCATCTCGCCCGTGCTGGTGGAGCGGTTCGAGGCCGCCAGGGACGCGCTGGCGAAGGGGCAGGCCAAGGACGCCGCCCTGCGGGTGATCCTGGAGCTCAACCTCAATCACTCGAGAGGCGGCAAGGGCGCCAAGAGCAAGCTCAAGCGGCTGCTCGGCGACATCGACAAGGCGCTGGCGGCGCGGGCCGACTACGAGGCCAGCCGCTACCACGTGTTCGTCCGCCTGGATCTCGACCAGCTGCAGGCGCTGGTGGCCGCCGACCACGCCGGGCGCGGCAAGCCGCCGGCCATCTACAAGGTCTGGCTGGACCGGCCGCTGGAGCCCTTCCTCGACCGTTCGCTGCGGATCATCAAGGCTGACGTCTGCCACAAGTCCTTCGGGGCCGACGGCGAGGGGATCGTCTGGGCGGTGGCCGACAGCGGCATCGAGGGGGACCATCCCCACTTCTCCACCTTCGACACCCTGAAGCCGCCGGACTCCGGGCCCGCGCCGGCCGCCTCCACCCTGAAGGGCGAGTGGCGGCTGGAGCACAAGGACTTCACCGGGGGCAAGTCGCCGCTGACCGACGGCTACGGCCACGGCACCCATGTGGCCGGCATCATCGCCGGAGCGACGCCCTACGATATCGAGAACGGGACCGCGAAGCCCAGGGCGCCGGGTGCGGTGCGCATCCGCACCGAGCGCGACCAGCGGGACCTCATCCGGACCGGCGCCGAGGCGCTGAAGACGCCGCTGCAGGGGGTCGCGCCGCGGTGCAAGCTGATCAGCCTGAAGGTGCTGGACGACAACGGCGACGGCTACGAGAGCCAGCTGCTGGCCGCGCTCGACTACGTGGCCCGGATCAACGACGACGGCCGCTGGCCGCGCATCCACGGGGTCAACCTCAGCCTGGGCTACAGCTTCGAGGCCGAGTGGTTCGCCGCCGGCCAGAGCCCGATCTGCGTGGCCGTCGACCGGCTGGTGGCGATCGGCGTGGTGGTGGTCGCCGCGGCCGGCAACGACGGTTCGGCGATGCTGCTCCCGGAGAAGTCGCGCGGCCAGAAGCGGATCGGCCTCGACCAGTCGATCACCGACCCGGGCAACGCCGAGCGGGCGATCACCGTCGGCTCGACCCACCCGGTGTCGCCCCACACCTTCGGGATCTCCTTCTTCTCCTCCCGCGGACCCACGGCCGACGGCCGCCCCAAGCCGGACCTCGTGGCCCCGGGCGAGCGCATCCTCTCCTGCGCCGCCCGCGGCACGGTGGAGGCGCTGCTGGCGGCCAATCCCGAGCTGAAGGGCAAGTACGACCCGGCCTCGGGCCAGGCCTTCTACCGCGAGGAGAGCGGCACCAGCATGGCCGCGCCGCACGTCTCGGGCGCGGTGGCGGCCTTCCTGTCCATCCGCAGCGAGTTCCGCGGCAAGCCGGACCGGATCAAGGAGATCCTGCTGGCCAGCGCCACGGACCTGAAGCGCACGCGTGACTTCCAGGGCGCGGGCCTGCTCGACCTGTTCCGCGCCCTGCAATCGGTCTGAACGGGAGGCCAAGATGGCTGAGCTGGCGGGACTGCCCTACATCAAGCTCCGGTTCGACGCGGCCGGGAAGCGGCTGGACCCGCCCGGGCCCATCGCCCCGCCCGGCGTCACCGACCTGATCGTCATCTCCCACGGCTGGCACCAGGACGCCGACGACGCCGAGGGCATGTACGCCACCATCCTCGGCCACCTGCAGGATGCGGCCCGCGAGAGCCGGCTGATCGAGGGGCGGAAGCTGGGGGTGGCGGGCGTCTACTGGCCCTCCGACAAGTTCAAGCCCGACCTGACGCTCGAGAAGGCGCCGAACATTCCGCCGGGCGCCGGCGCCGGGACGGCGCTTTCGGGCGGCGGCCAGGACATCGGACCTGCCGAGCTGAGGGAGCTGGCCGCGGCCGTCGCCCGGCTGCTCGGCCTGCCGGAGGAGGAGTTCGGCGACCTCGCCATCCAGGCGCGCCACGGCGCCGGCAACGCGGACGCGCTCATCGCCACCATCCGCAGCCGCCTGCCCGAGCCGGAGGCGGTGGACGAGCTGACCCGCGACGAGCACGAGCGGCTGCTGCGGCGCGACCTGCCGGGGCGGGTGCTGTTCGAGGACGTGAAGTCGGGCGGGCCGTCGGGCGGCGGCACGTCGCTGCCGGGGGCGCAGGACGTCGGCGACGTCGCCGCCTCGCAGGCCCCGGCCGTGAACATCCTGGGCGGTCCCTTCGCCGTGGTCGCCAAGCTGCTCAACCAGGCGGCCTATTTCGAGCTGAAGCGGCGGGCCGGGACGGTGGGCGAGGCCCTCGGCGACCTGATCGACGCCGATGGGCTGCCCGGCGTTCAGCGGCTGCACCTGGCCGGGCACAGCTTCGGCGCCCGGCTGGTGACCGCCGCGACGTCGCGCATGCAGACGGCGCGCCCGCACAGCCTGACGCTGATCCAGGGCGCCTTCTCGCACAATGGCCTGGGCGTCCGCATCCCGAAGGGTCGCGACACCATCGACGGCACCTTCCGCAACGTGGTCGCCGAGAAGAAGGCGGGGCGGGTGGTGATCACCCACACGTGGAACGACCACGCCGTCGGGCTCGCCTACGCCCTGGCGTCTCGGGCCAGCAACACGGTGGCCTCTGGCCTGATGAGGGTCACCGACCGCTTCGGCGGGGCCAAGGACCTGCACGGCGGCATCGGCGCCAACGGGGCCCTGCGGCTGGAGGACGGAGAGTGGAAGGACTGGACCTACGACGGCGCGGCCGTTCCGGGCCTCGAGGCCGGGCTGGTGCACAATCTCAAGTGCGACTTCATCGCCGGCCACACCGAGATCGCGGTTCCCGGCGTCGGGCGGCTGCTGCTCGCGGCCATGGTCTAGCCGGGGCGTGGCGGCGGTCCTGACGCCGCGCCGCGACGGCCGGCTCGACGGCGCGGCGCCCGTCGACGTCCCGTTCATGGCGCCGCGGCTGCAGGGCGTGCTGCGCACCGACGGGCGGCTGGAGCTTTCACTGTGGGGCGCAGGCGCGCTGGGGACGGTGCGCGCGGGCCCGCTCGACGGCCCTTTCACGCACTTTCCGAACGGCGTGGCCGCGGCGGCGGGCGGCCTGTTCGTGGCCCAGAGCCGGCCGGCCCTGCTGGTCGCCGGCGCCCGGCTGCTGGGCCTGCGGCCGGCGCGGCGGGCCGCGCCCTGGGCCGGCGCGGCGCAGGCGGCCCTCACCGGCGCCGGCGTCGAGCTGCCCTGGGGCCGCCTCGTCGCGCGCCAGCACGAGGCCGGCGTGACGGTGGCCGCGGGCGCCGACGCGGCCGAGCTCGCCGGCGCGCTCGGTCTTTCCCCGGCGGCGATCCGGGCCGAGGCGGAGGCGCACGCCGCCGCCTGCGACCGCCTGCCGGAGGCCGACCCGGCGCTGCGCAGCCTGGTGCTGTTCGGGACCCACGCGGGCCTGGCCAGCGTCCGCAGCGAGGCCGGCGGCGCCTTCGCCGGCCTGGCCGCCGGCCTCGCCTACAGCGCTCCGGCGCGGAGCTACTTCCGCGACGCCTACTGGACCTGCCCGCTGCTGCTGCAGCTCGCGCCGGACCGGGTCCGGGCGCAGATCGACCTGCTGGCGACCGGCGTGCAGGCGGACGGCGAGGCGCCCAGCGGCGTGATCGTCGCCGGTTCGGCCCAGGCGCAGGCGTGGGAGGCCGTCCGGCGCGCCGATCCCGCCAAGGCGCGCGCCCACCTGCGGCCGGGCGAGTGGTGGAGCGACCACTTCGACAGCCCGCTCTTCTTCGTCCTGATGGTCGCCGACTATGTCCGAGCGACGGGCGACGCGCGCCCGGTGGACGCGCATTGGGACCGGCTCGCGGCCGTCTTTCGCCGCTACGCGGCCCTCGCGGCCGAGGGCGGCGGGCTGCCCCGCAAGCCGCGGCACGACCGGGACTGGGCCGACAACGTCTTCCGCTCCGGCCTGGTGGCCTACGACCTCGGCCTGTGGGTCGGCGCGGCCGAGGCGATGGCCGAGCTCGGCCGGGACCGCGGCCCGGCGTTGGCGCAGGAGGCCCGCGCGGCCGCCGCCCGCGCCCGCGCCGCGATCGCCGAGCGCCTCTGGCGGGGGCCGGGCTGGCCCGCGGACTACCTGGCCGAGGACGGCTTCGTCGAGGACCACCTGGCGCTGGACGCCCTCACCCTGGCCGCCTTCGGCGCCCTGCCGGATCGCCAGGCGCTGGGCCTGCTGGAGGCGGTGCGCCGCCGGCTGGCGCGGCCCTGGGGTCTGGCCTGCGTGGACCCGCCCTACCGCCGCCGCGCCGACCTGCGGGCCAAGAGCGCCTTCCCGGGCCGCTACCACAACGGCGGCGACTGGCCCTGGCTCGACGGCCTCTACGCCCGCGAGCGCCTGCGCCGGGGCCTCGCCGGCTGGCGCGCCCCGCTGACCCGCTGGTGGGAGACCTGCCTGGCCAACGGCTGGCCGGGCGCGGTGGAGCATTTCTCGCCCGCCTTCGGCCGCGGCTCGCTGATCCAGGCCTGGTCGTCGCTGCCCGCCGCCGTCGCCCTGGCGCACAGGGAGGCGGTGCTGGCCGGCGATCCCGGCTGAGCCTCAGGCGCGCGGCGGGGCCGGGAAGGCCAGCTCCGCCGCCCCCCGCAGTTCGGGGCCAAGCGGCTCGGCGCTGGCGAAGACGACGGGCCCCCGGTGCGTCTCCAGGGCCCGCAGCAAGGCGCCCGCCACGGCGTCCACGTTCCGCTCGCGGTCGTCGAGGCGCTCCGAACGGCGCCCAAACAGCGCGTCGGCCTCGTCGAAGAACAGCACCGCCCGTTCGGCGTCGGCGGCGTCGAACACCGCCGTCAGGTTCCGCTCGGTCTCGCCGACGTAGCGGCTCACCACCTCGGCGAGGTCGACCCGGTGCAGCTGCATCCCGAGCTGCCGCGCCAGGTCGGCGGCGGCCTCGGCCTTGCCGGGACCTGCCCCGGAGAAGACCAGCGGCCGCCCGCCCGCGCGCAGGTGGGGCGCAAGCTCCCGCAGCCGCGCCGTCACTGCGGCCGGCGGTCGTCCCTGAGCGCGGGTGTTGGGGAGCATGGCCGATCCCGGTGGGCGTTGGCGCCATCCTGCGTCGCGCCGCCGACAAAACTCAAGGCCGGCGTGGCGCCGGCGGGGCCGCCGGCTATGCTGGCCGCAGGTGAAGGCGGAGGCGGCCCATGAAGACCCGGATCACCGAGATGCTGGGGGTTCAGTATCCCATCGTCCAGGCGCCGATGGGCTGGATCGCCCGCGCGCAGCTGGCCTCGGCGGTCTCCAACGCCGGCGGCCTCGGCATCATCGAGACCTCTTCCGGCGAGCTCGACGCGGTGCGCGAAGAGGTGCGCAAGATGCGCTCCCTCACCGACAAACCGTTCGGGGTGAACATCGCCCAGGCCTTCGTGCGCGACCCGGACATCGTCCAGTTCGTGGTCGACCAGGGCGTCCAGTTCGTCACCACCTCGGCGGGGGATCCCAACAAGTACTGCGCCCAGCTGAAGGCCGCGGGGCTGACCGTCTTCCACGTGGTCCCCTCGCTGGCCGCCGCGCTGAAGGCGGTGGAGGCGGGCGTCGACGGGCTGGTGGTCGAGGGCGGGGAGGGCGGCGGCTTCAAGAACAGCCGCGAGGTCGCCTCCATGGTCCTGCTGCCGCTGGTCTGCTCCAAGGTCGGCGTCCCGGTCATCGCCGCCGGCGGGGTCACCTGCGGCCGGACCATGGCCGCGGCGTTCGCGTTGGGGGCCGAGGGCGTCCAGATGGGCACCCGCATGGTCTCCTCGGCCGAGAGCCCGGTTCACCAGAACTGGAAGGACGCCATCCTCGCCGCCAAGGAGACCGACACGGTCTTCCTCAACCGCTTCGGCCCCGGACCTGCGCTCCGCGCCCTGCGCACCGACAAGACCACCCAGTACGAGAAGGCCCCGCCCGACAACATCATGGGCGAATTCCGCAACGCCCTCGCCCTCTACTTCGGCGGCGACATGGAAGCCTCCATCGCCCTCTCCGGCCAGGTCGCCGGGCGGATCGACGAGGTGAAGCCCGTCGCCCAGATCATCCGCGAGGTGGTGGAGGAGTTCGAGGCGGTGACGGCGGAGCTGGGGGCGCGGTTTGGGCGCAGCCGGGAGCCGGCCCACGCCTGAGTACTCTCCTGCTCCCCTGGGATCAGACACCGCGAAGCAGGTGTGACAATGTGCCGCTTGTTCGCTAATGGCGAACGACCGTTGACGCTGGGCGAACGACACGTCTAGCTTGGCTACATCGTCAACGGAGGGAGGGAATCGCCAAACCTTGGGTCGCTCCAGTGACCCGTGGGAGGCCCGAAGGGCTTCCTGTCGTCTCGCAAGCGCACGGTGATCCTCGTGGTCCTCGGGCCTTCGGGCGCGGCGCGTCCCCGGCGACCGGGACGCGCCAGGTGCAAGCCGGGTTCAAACTGCCGTTCTCCGCTCCTCATCACGGCGACGGACACCCCTGCATGGTGCGGGGAGTCTGAGAAGAGGAGAACCATCCATGTCGGAAGGTCCTGTTGATGACCAACGGCAGGGACGGCGGTCTCGGAACCATGTGAAGGGGTGGCGTCGCCACCTGCGGAACATGGGAACGGTCCGGACGCTCATCTCGATAGGTCGATTGATCGTCGAGATTGTCCGGCTCTTTCAGTCCTAGTCCTACCCGTCACCCGGTCTTGTTACATCTGGAGACAGTGGTGTGCTCAACAAAGCTCTGAGACTGCTCCGCGTATTTGGAGGTCTATCTCAAACCGAGCTGGCAAGCCGGCTTGGAGTAACGAAATCTTGGATATCTGAGATAGAAAGTGGGCGGAAAGTGCCTACTCTGTCTTTGCTGAATGCGTACTCAAAAGAGCTTGATATACCGCTTTCGTCTATCATGTTCTTTTCGGAAAAATTGCAGGACGATGGTCAATCTGAGAAGACGCGGGCGTTCGTATCAAAGAAAATACTTGCGATACTAGATTACATTGCGGCTGACAGCGACGGGGGCGATCAAGGTGTTGAAGGAGAGGAGGACGTACCCGCTTAATCAGTCGCCGCTTTACAAGCTCTCCAACCACAAGAGGCTGGCGTCCCTTCTCAAGCTTGAACTCTCTACGCTACGCCGTCTCGCCCGCTCCGATGGGTCTGCGTATCGCGTCTGGACGGAGGTCAATGAGAAGGGCAAGGCGAGGCTCATCGAGAATCCCTATCCGCGTCTGAAACGCGCGCAAGCTCGTGTTGCGGCGCTCCTTCGCCTCATCACTCCCCCTGACTTTCTGACCTGCCCCGTTAAGGGCCGATCGTATGTCAGCAATGCGCGTTATCATCGGGGTGCAAGGGAGATCGTGACACTGGACGTGTCGGCCTATTTCCCGTCGACCACTTGGAACCGAGTGTTCTGGTTCTTCAACAAGCAACTGCTCATGAGCTCAGACGCAGCTTGGACGCTCGCGTCGCTGGCCACCCTCAATGGTCATTTGCCGACCGGCAGTCCGCTGAGCCCACTGTTGGCGTACTACGCACACCAAGACATGTGGCTGAGGATTCAAATGCTGGCGCGCGACGCTGGCTGCAAGCTGACTGTCTACATGGACGACATCACCGTGTCGGGAGATGTCGTTCCTGGAGCATTGGTGTGGGCCATAAAGCAGGAAGTCCGTCGGGTGGGCCTAAAGCTGAGTGACCACAAGGAGCGTCGATTTTCCGGAGGTGTGGGAGTCGTTACTGGCGTTGTCGTCACAGACTCCGGCACCCGCCTCACGAAGGGCGCTCATCTCAAGCTGAAGAGGCTGCGAGAAGCCATTGCCGCCGAGTCGGACCAAGCGGTCCGTAAACAGCTCGAACGCAGGCGAAGGGGGTTGGAAGCTCAGTTCCGACAAGTCTTAAGAGCATGATCATTAACGCCCGAGGGGCTGGCCTGGCGGCATCTTGGGCGGCCGCTCACTGCGTTCGAACTCCAGCCTGACAGGACTGAAGTCGTCCCGCTTGAATGCTGGCGGTGAGAGAGGGATTCGAACCCTCGATAGGCTTTCACCTATACACGCGTTCCAGGCGTGCGCCTTCAACCACTCGGCCACCTCACCCACCGGCGCGGGAGCGCTCGGCCCCCGTTTCGGAAGGCGCGCAATATAGCGATGGCGCCTAGCGCGGCAAGCGTCGCCCGTAGGCTGCGGCTAAGTGGCTGGGATCGAAGAGGGATTTGGGCTCGCGGGCGGCCAGGCGCCGCTCCAGGGCGTGGGAATCCGCGATCCAGCGGCGCAGATCGGTGGGCGCAGCGGGGTCGCGGGCGCGGAGGGCTTCGGCGATGGGGCCTAGGCGCCGGGCCGCGCCGGCGAGGCGGGCGCGCTCGCCGGGGAAGGCGGCGTAACGCTCGTCGATGAGGGCCAGGCGGCTGCGGGCGGCCAGGATGAGGAAGGCGGCGGTGTCGGGCTCGCCGCGGCCGGCCATGGCGTCGGCGGCGGCAAAGGCGCGGCGGGCGTCGTCCATGTACCCGGCGAGGCGGACGGGCGCCACGGCCTCGGTGGGGCAGGCAGCGGGGTCCAGGGCGCGGACGTAGGCGACGAGGCCGTCCATCACCGGCTGGGGCGGGGCGCGGCCGTCGAACTCCTCGACGACGAGGCCGTGGGTGAAGGTCTTCAGGGCTGAGGCGTCCGGCGTGCGGGCGACCTTCAGGTCGGCGGCGGGGCCGGAGAGGTCGGGGATGGGCCTGGGGTCGTGGACGCCGTTCCCGCGGCGGGTGCTGAACAGGGAGTGGGTGACGTCGGCCGTGCCGGGCGGGCCGGAGATCCCGGGGAAGGCGAAGTCCGGGTTGCCGCGGCCGGAGCGGTGGCAGGCCTCGCAGGAGAGGCCCGCACGGGCCGCCTGGCCGCCGAGCAGCAGGGGCGTGCGGAAGGCGGCGCGGCCGACTTCGACGGCGAGGGCGGCGTCGGGGTCGGTTGGGCGGGCGAGGCATTCGCTCGGCGCGTAGGCCAGGGCGCGGACCGGGTCGGCGCCGGGCGCGAGCCAGCGGGCGGCGAGGAGGGGCGGGGCCGTCTGGGCGAGGGCGGCGGCCGCTACGGCGAGCCACACGAGAGTGAAAAGACCGCCAAGACCGCCAAGGCGCCGGAGGCGCGCGGTCGCCGCGTCCCATCGGCGATGTGCGGGGAAGGACAGCTTCACGCGGCCTCTTGGCGGTCTTGGCGGTCTTGGCGTTCAAATCCCGGCGAGGGGCGGGGTTGAAGGCGCGGGCTGGCGCCCGCGAGGCCCCCTCCACCACGCTACGCGTGGTCCCCCTCCCCCAGAGGGGGAGGAGAGAGGCGCTTCAACCGTTCGGTTCCCCGCCGGCGGCGATCCAGCGGCGGAGCTCCTCGGCTTCGGGGCAGCCGTAGGCGCAGGCCGCATCGAGCCGGGCGAGGAGGGCCCTTGCGCCGGCCAGGTCGCCGGTCTCGACCTTCAGCTCGCCGTAGTATTCGGTCGCCCCGCGGTGGTCGGGGGCGACGGCGAGGGCCTGGCGGTAGTGGGCCTCGGCGCGGGCGAGGTCCCCCTTCTTGCGCCAGGCGTAGCCCTGATAGGTCAGGATGTCCGGGTGCGGCCCGAAGGCCTCGCGGGCGGCGGCGAGGGCGGCCAGCGCCTCGTCGTAGCGCTTCTCGTTGATCAGGCCGACGGCGGCGACGTAGGCCGCATCGCCCGCCTCCGGCCCGGCGAACAGCATCTGGGGCGCCAGGGCGGCGCTGGGGGCGGCGCCGGCGAGGGCGCCTTCCACCGCCTGGGTGGCGGCCTTCAGCTCGGCGGCCTCCGCGCAGGCGTCGGCGCAGGCGGCGGCCTTGGCCTTAAGCCAGGCGAGCTGTTCCTGGGCCTTGGCGTCCTTCAGGCTGGCCAGAGCGAGCCCCAGCCCCTGGCGGGCGGCGATGCTGTCGGGCTCCAGCCGCACGGCCCGCTCGTAGGCCCGCTTGGCGCCCTTGAAGTCGCCCTGCTGGACGTTGGCCAGGCCCAGCATCCGCCATCCCTCGGCGTTCTTCGGCACGGCGTCGACGACGCGGTCGAAGGCCCGCTCGGCGTCCTTGTACTTCTGGGCGTTGAGGGCCGCGACGCCCTTGGCGTACTCCTCGGCCGGGTCGTACTGCGGGCCCGACACGCTGGGCATGTCGCCGCCGCCCCCGCCGCCGCCGGCCGCCAGCGCCGCGGTCCCCGACAGCGCCGCCGCCGCAGCGCCTGCGATTATCCATGTGCGGAAAGCCACCATCTTGCGCCTCCTCATCCGACGCTTGGGTGAAGGGCGGAGCTTGCCAGAAGAACGCCGTTACGTCACCTGCGCCGGCCGGTGCAAAGCCGGCCTCGAGCGCCTATCTTGGCGGGCGAAATCCCCTCCAGCCGAAGAAGGCCTTCTAGATGCTGTTCGCCCGGAAGATGCTCGAGCTGCCGACGCCCGAAGAGGCCCTGCCGGGCCGCCAGGCCGAGATCCCCACCGCCGAGACCCACTACGTCAACGGCCGGCCGCTGAAGGGGCCCTATCCCGAGGGGCTGGAGCTCGCCCAGTTCGCCATGGGCTGCTTCTGGGGCGTGGAGCGCAAGTTCTGGCAGGTCCCGGGCGTCTGGGTGACGGCGGTCGGCTACGTGGCCGGGATCACGCCCAACCCGACCTACGAGGAGGTCTGCTCGGGCCGCACCGGCCACACCGAGGCGGTGCTGGTGGTCTATGACCCGAAGGTCGTCACCTACGAGGACCTGCTGAAGGTGTTCTGGGAAGGCCACGACCCGACGCAGGGGATGCGCCAGGGGAACGACATCGGCACCCAGTACCGCTCGGGGATCTACGTCTACAACGACGCCCAGGCGAGCGCGGCGGCGGCCAGCAAGGGCGCCTACCAGCAGGCGCTGTCGGCCCAGGGGTATGGTCCGGTCACCACCGAGATCGCCGAGGCGGGGACCTTCTACTTCGCCGAGGACTACCACCAGCAGTACCTGGCCAAGAACCCGAACGGCTACTGCGGCGTCGGCGGCACCGGCGTGACCTGCCCGATCGGCACGGGCGTCGGCGCATGAGCCCTGAGGCCCTGGAGGCCGCCGCCCTGGCGCTGCCCGGCGCCACGCTGTCGATCCAGTGGGGCGACGACAAGGTCTACAAGGTCGGCGGCAAGATGTTCGCCGCCACGGACGGGGCTGGGAGCAACCTCTCCTTCAAGGCCACCGACATCGCCTTCGAGGCCCTGACCGAGAGCGGCCGGGCCCGGCCGGCGCCCTACCTGGCCAAGTCCAAGTGGGTGCGGTTCGACGACGTCTCGGCCCTCGATGAGGCCGAGGTGCAGGACTGGCTCAAGACCGCCCACGCGCTGGTCAGCGCCAAGCTGACGAAGGCGGCGAAGAGGGAGCTGGGGCTGGCCTAGATCCCTTTCCTTTCCCGCAAGCGGGAAAGGAAGCGGAGCCTACTCCAGCAGCCTTCTCAGCTCCGCCACCGCGCGCGAGGCCGGCGACTTGCGCTGGCGCCAGATGAGCAGGGCGACGGCGCCGAGGGTGGCGACGATGAAGGCTTCGGCGCCGAACACCCAGGCTGCGGCCGCGAGGGCGAAGTAGTAGCCGCGCACGCCGGTGTTGAAGCTGGTCAGCGCCGGGTTGAGCAGGCGGGCGGCGGCCTGGCCGTAGGCCTTCTCCAGCGCCTTGTCCTCGGTGTCGGGCGCCGCCCCGATGGCGGCCAGGCAGTAGTTCATCTGCCGGATGGACCAGATGAAGTCGAGCAGCCCCCGGGCCAGCGAGACGATGACCAGCGCCAGCTGGATCTCCAGCATGGTCCGGGTCGAGGTCTCGATCAGCGTCAGGGACGAGACGGCGCGGAAGGTCGCCTCGCCGCCGAACAGCGCGCCGGCCGCCGCTGCGATCAGCAGCAGGTTGGACGAGGCGAAGAAGGAGGCCGAGTTCAGCGCGTTGCTGAGCAGCTGGCCGTCCATGAACCTGTTCTCGCGCCCGGCCATGTTGACCATCCAGGCGGCGCGCACCGCTTGCATGTCGGTGTTGATGGCCCCCTTGCCGCGCGACAGCGCCTTCAGCAGCGGCTCGTAGGCCAGCCAGCAGACGGCGAAGATCGCCAGCGCCGCGATGTCGAGCGCGTCCAGCCTAGTCCTCCAGGATCAGGCTGTGGGTGCGGGTCTCGCGCAGCCTGAAGACGATCAGGAAGGCGATGGCCATGACCACGGAGACGTAGACGAAGAAGCCGGTCTCCATCCCCTGGCGCTTGAACCACAGGGCCAGCATCTCGGCAGTGCCGCCGAAGGTGGCGGTGGCCATGCCGTAGGGCAGGGCGACGCCGAGCGCCCGGACGTTGGTCGGGAAGAGCTCGGCCTTCACCACCGCGCTGATGGAGTTGTAGCCGGAAAGGATCACCACCAGCGCCGAGACCATCAGGAAGGCGGCCACGGCGTCTCCGCTGTTCATGATGCCGGTCATCAGCGGATAGGTGACCAGCGCCCCTCCGCCGAACGCCAGCCCCAGCGTCGGCTTGCGGCCGATGTGGTCGGAGATCCAGCCGTAGATCGGCAGGCTGATCAGATAGAGCACCAGGGAGGCGGCGCTGATCGCCGTGGCGGTGGTGGGCGCAAAGCCCGCCGAGTTGGCCAGGAACTTCGGCATGTAGGTCGTGTAGGTGTAGAAGGCGACGGACCCACCGGCGGTGAAGCCGAAGATCGCCAGGGTCTCCTTCGGATACTTCAGGAACAGCATCATGGTGCGGGCGCGCTCGGCGCCGGCCGCCTTGGCGTTCTCGAACGAGGTGCTCTCGTCGAGCCGGCGGCGGATCCAGAACACCACCACCGCCATCGCGGCGCCGATGAAGAAGGGGATGCGCCAGCCCCAGGACTCCAGCTGGGGTGTGGTGAGGGTGTTCTGCAGGAGGGCCAGGATACCCAGCGCCAGCAGCTGGCCCATCACCATGGTCACGAACTGGAAGCTGGACCAGAAGCCGCGGCGCTGGCGGCCGGCCATCTCGGACAGATAGGTCGCGCTGGCCCCGTACTCGCCGCCGACCGACAGGCCCTGCAGCAGGCGCGCGACGACCAGCATCACCGGCGCGGCGACGCCGATGGTCGCATAGCCGGGCAGGACGGCGATGATGAACGAGCCCAGGCACATCATGCCGACGGCCACCGTCAGCGCGGTGCGCCGGCCCGCCCGGTCGGCGTAGAGGCCCATCAGCCAGGCCCCGACGGGCCGGGCGAAGAAGCCGACGGCGAACACCGCCATGGTCTGCAGCAGCTGGGCGAGCTCGTCGCCCTTGGGGAAGAAGTGCTTGGCGAAATAGACGGCGAAGGCCGAATAGACGAACCAGTCGTACCACTCGACGAGGTTGCCGGAGGACCCGCCCAGGATCGCCCTGAGCCGCTGGCCGGCGGTGATGTTCTTGGAAAATAGGCCCGCCGGCGCCTGGGCTTCGGCGCCCGTTTCGGTCGCTGTCATGGATCCTCCCCGAGGCGTCTCGCCCCAGGGAGGATGCTAGACCGCCTCTACGCCCCGGCGGAAGGGGTCTGGTCGAACCGGACTATATGTTGCCCATCAGGACCAGGATCAGGACGATGACCAGCACCAGTCCGAGCGCGCCCGAGGGGGCGTAGCCCCAGCTGCGCGAATAGCCCCAGCTCGGCAGGGCGCCGATCAGGGCCAGGACCAGCACGATGAGCAGGATCGTGCCCAATGACATGGCGTGTCGCCTCCGTTCGATGACCGCGGGTTCGCGGCCAGCCTGGCTTTGGAACGGGAGCCGACGGTGGAGGTTCCGGCGCTAGTCGGCGGCGTCGGCGGTGTGCAGTCTGGCCTCGCCCCGCCGCACGCCCACCGAATAGAGCACGCCGATGAAGGCGCCCTTGACGAACGGCAGCGCGACCAGGGTCGCCACCGCCAGCGGGATCAGGGTGGCCGGCACGACGATCCACGGCGAGCTCTCCCAGATGAACGGGAAGAGCAGCAGCGGGGCGACCAGCAGGTGGCCGACCAGCAGGATGGTCACGTAGGCCGGGCCGTCGTCGGCCGGATAGGCGTCCAGGTCATGCCCGCAGGCCTCGCAGTTCGGCGTCACCTTCAGGTAGCGCCAGAACAGCTTGCCGTCGCCGCACTTGGGGCAGCGGCCGCGGAAGCCCCGCAGCATCGCAGGGAAGAGGGGGCGAGGAGCGTCGGACATGAGCGCCATATGGCCCGGCGGGCCTGCGAAGGTAAGAGGGAAAAGGTGTCGCGGGCGCCCGCTCAGGGGTTGGTGCGGTGCCGCTCCTGCGGCGTCGGCGCGCCGGTGGCGTCGGTGTCGTTCTCGACGTCGCCCTCGTCGGTGTTCTCGCCCTGCAGGATGTGCGGGTCCTCGCCCGAGATGGTCGTGCCCTTGGACGAGCCGATGCCGGGATTGTCCTCGAGGTCGTCGCGCGGAAGCGTGGTCGGGGTGTGGCCGGACTGCGGGTGCTTGGAGGTGGACATGGGCGGCTCCGGATGGGTGGGGTTCGGTGATCGAACCTGCCCACGCGTCCGCGGTTCCCACACCCCCGCTAGTCGCGGGCGGGAGCACGGTGACAGGTAGCGCCGCCGGCGCAACCAGTCACCGGAGAGCGTCGGTGACTGGTTGGGCGGAAGCCCTACCTGTCACCCATCCCATTCGCGGGGATGAGGTTCAGTTCTTGGTGTCGCGGGCGGTGCCGGCCACCGCGCCGCCGGCGGCTTCGAGGTCGCGGCCGACGCCTTCGACGGTGTTGCAGGCCGCCAGGATCAGGGCGGCGACGGAGAGAAGGATGGCCTTCTTCATGGGTGTGGTCTCCAGAGCGTGTCGCGCCAGGGCAAGGCCCCGCTTGGGCGGATTTAGTCTGAGCCGCCACTTCGTTCAACGCCCGCCAGCCGCTCCAGGCGCTCTGCGATCCGCTTCACGTGGCTGCCCGGCCAGTAGAGCCGCCCGCAGCTCGGACAGGCCCGGAACGGCCCGGCCATGGCCTGGGATTCCGTGGGCATCTGCGCGATCTCGTCGGCCGTCGCGTCCCGCAGGACGGTGTTGTCCATCACGCAGCGGGAGAAGGGCGCCAGCGACCAGTCGATCGGCAGCGCGGCGCTCAGCGTCCGCGCCTCCGCCTCGACGCCAGGGGCGGTGATCAGCACCGAGCCCGGCGCCGTCAGCCGCGCCAGGTCCCGGTCCCGAGTGACCAGGATCCGCCCCTCTTCCCGCGCCAGGTCCCGCAGCGCCCGGTCCGACGCCCCGCCCTCGGCCAGCACCGTGTCGTACCCCGCCGCCCGCAGCAGCCGCGCCAGCCGCACCAGCATCTCGTCGCAGAGGAAGCGCATGAGGTGAGGAACGCGCGAGGGCGCTCTTTCCTCCCCCATTCATGGGGGGGGACCAGCCGAAGGCTGGTGGAGGGGGCAGGCCGCGAGCACGGTGGATGGGGCTTGCCCTCTCCACCACCCGCTCTCCGCTTCGCTCGGCGTGCTAGTCCGCATCCATCTTGAGGGCGGCGATGAAGGCTTCCTGCGGGATCTCCACCTTGCCGAACTGGCGCATCCGCTTCTTGCCCTCCTTCTGCTTGTCGAGGAGCTTGCGCTTGCGGCTGGCGTCGCCGCCGTAGCACTTGGCGGTCACGTCCTTGCGCAGCGCCCGGACGGTCTCGCGGGCGATGATCCGGCCGCCGATGGCCGCCTGGATGGGGATCTGGAACATGTGCGGCGGGATGAGGTCCTTCATCCGCTCGACCATGCCCCGCCCGCGGGTCTCCGCCCGGTCGCGGTGCACCAGCATCGAGAGGGCGTCCACCGGCTCGCCGTTGACCAGCATGGACATCTTCACGAGGTCGCCCTCGCGGTAGCCCTCGATGGCGTAGTCGAAGGAGGCGTAGCCCTTCGAGATCGACTTCAGCCGATCGTAGAAGTCGAACACCACCTCGTTCAGCGGCAGGTCGTAGACCACCATCGCCCGCGTGCCGACGTAGGACAGCTCGCGCTGCACGCCGCGGCGGTCCTGGCACAGCTTGATGATCGAGCCGAGGTATTCGTCCGGCGTGAAGATGGTCGCCTTGATCCAGGGTTCGGAGATGGACTCGATCCGCACCGGGTCCGGCAGGTCGGCCGGATTGTGCAGCTCGATCTCCTCGCCGTTGGTCAGCTTGACCTTGTAAACGACGCTGGGCGCCGTCGCGATCAGGTCGAGGTCGAACTCGCGGCTGAGCCGCTCCTGGATGATCTCCAGGTGGAGCAGGCCTAAGAACCCGCAGCGGAAGCCGAAGCCGAGGGCGGCGCTGGTCTCCATCTCGTAGGTGAAGGAGGCGTCGTTCAGGCGCAGCCGGCCGATGGCGGCGCGCAGGTCCTCGAAGTCGGCGGCGTCGACCGGGAAGAGGCCGCAGAACACCACCGGCTGGACCTCGCGGAAGCCGGGCAAGGCGGCCTCGGCCTGGCGCTTCTCGTCGGTGATGGTGTCGCCGACGGCGGCGTGGGCCACTTCCTTGATCTGGGCGGTGATGTAGCCGATCTCGCCCGGGCCGAGCTCGCCGGTCTCGGTCTGCTTGGGGCGGAAGACGCCGATCCGGTCGACCTGGTAGGTCGCGCCCTGCTGCATCATGCGGATGCGCTGGCCGGCCTTCATCACCCCGTCGATCACCCGCACCAGCACGACGACGCCCAGGTACGGGTCGTACCAGGCGTCCACCAGCAGGGCCTTCAGCGGGGCGTCCCGGTCGCCCTTGGGCGGGGGCAGGCGGGTGACCACCGCCTCCAGCACCTCGCGGATGCCGACGCCGGTCTTGGCCGAACACTCGACGGCGTCGGAGGCGTCCAGGCCGATCACGTCCTCGATCTGCTGGCGCACCCGGTCGGGCTCTGCGGCCGGCAGGTCGATCTTGTTCAGCACCGGCACGATCTCGTGGCCGTTGTCGATCGCCTGATAGACGTTGGCCAGGGTTTGGGCCTCGACCCCCTGGGAGGCGTCGACCACCAGGATCGAGCCCTCGCAGGCGGCCAGGCTGCGGGAGACCTCGTAGGCGAAGTCCACGTGGCCGGGGGTGTCCATCAGGTTGAGGACGTACTCCTCCCCGTCGGCGGCCTTGTAGTGCAGCCGCACGGTCTGGGCCTTGATGGTGATCCCCCGCTCGCGCTCGATGTCCATGTTGTCGAGCACCTGCTCGGTCATCTCGCGCTGGGTCAGCGCGCCGGTCTCCTGGATCAGCCGGTCGGACAGGGTCGATTTGCCGTGGTCGATGTGGGCCACGATGGAAAAGTTGCGGATGCGCGAGAGCGGCGTCGTCATGGGCGGGGGCTCTATCACATTCACGCCATCGAACCAGGGCGCGTGAAGCCGCGGCGTTATGCTTAATCGCGCATTAACGGGCCGGGCAGCAAACCTCTCCGCCTATAGGCAAGGGACGGCCGCAGTCGTTCAAGGAGAGGTTCTCATGGACCGTCGCACCCTCATCACCGCCGGTCTGGCCATGGTCGGGCTGTCCGCCTGCGCGACCCAGCCGGTGCAGCGCCCGGCGCCGGACTTCTCGCACCAGGAGCCGCCGCCTGCGCCGGGCCCGGAACCGCAGCAGCGGGCGCGCACCTACACCCAGGACGAGATCGTCACCGGCGTCTCCGACTTCCTGGGCGTCACGGCCGAGGCGGCCGGCGGGGCCATCGAGCGGATCTTCGGCCAGTATGGCCAGCCCACCGGCTACATCGCCGGCGAGGAGGCCTCGGGCGCGGTGACCGTGGGCGCCCGCTACGGGCGGGGCCTGCTGTACATGAAGGACAAGGAGCCGGTGGAGGTCTTCTGGCAGGGCCCCAGCGTCGGCTTCGACCTGGGCGGCAACGCCAGCCGCGTCTTCACCCTGGTCTACAACCTCCACTACCCGGACGCGATCTACCAGCGCTTCCCGGGCGTCGAGGGCTCGGCCTATTTCGTCGGCGGGTTGGGGGTGAACTACCAGCGGGCCAGCGACATCACCCTGGCGCCCATCCGCGCCGGCGTCGGCTTCCGCCTGGGCGCCAACGTCGGCTACCTGGCCTACACGCGACAACGGAACATCCTGCCGTTCTAGGGGGATGGGTGACAGGTAGGGCCGTTCCGGCCCAACCAGTCACCAAGGGCCGCCGGTGACTGGTTGGGCGCGAGCCCTACCTATCACCTCTCACGAGCCTCAGTCCTCCTCCGCCTCCTCCTCGTCGCCTTCCGGCTTGTCGAGCACCTGGAAGCTCTCGTGGAACCGCTTGAGAGCGGCGACGGAGGCGTGCACCCGCTGGGTGGCGGCCTGGGCGTCGCCCTGGCCGCCGGCGATCACGGCGAGGTTGGTGCTGGCGATGGCGTCGGCGAGCGCCCGCAGGCACGCCTTCAGCGCGACAAGGTCCTCGGCCTCGCCGCCGTCTTCCCCGTCGTCGCCGCCGTCTTCGATGAAGTCCGAAATGTCCACCACGGCGGGCCTCCTTGCGCTCTGGGCCCGCATATAACGCCTAGACCGGATAGGCGCGAACCTGCCGCTCGGGCGTGTCGAAGACGCCGCGGCCGGGCACGTGGTTGATCTCCAGGCGCACGCCGTCCGGGTCCTCGAACAGGATGGAATAGTAGCCCGGCGCATAGGCGTCGTCCTGCGGGCCATGGACGATCCGGGCGCCGATCTCCTGCAGGAAGGCGTGGGCCTCGTCGATGTGCGCGCGCTCCCGGGCGCGGAAACAGACGTGGTGCAGGCCCACCCGGTTCTGCACGAACCGCTCGCCCGCATGCTGCGGCGCCGGCCGCTGGACCGCAAAGCCGGTGCGCCCGCCGACGCAGTAGTAGACGTTGTCGTTGTCCAGCACCGGCGTCAGGCCGAGGAACGGCAGCAGCTTTTCGTAGAAGGCCTTGGACGCGGGAAAGTCGCCTGCCGTCACGAACAGGTGGGCGATGCCGTTGATCTCCATCGCGGGGGCTCCTTGCTGCTCGGACGAGAAGGCCAGCTTCACCGCGAGGGAAGTCAAGGACACCAGACCTCTCCCCGCCATGCGGGGAGAGGGTAGGGTGAGGGGGCCCGGAGCGCAGCGCAGGGCCTCAGGCGGCGGGGCGGCGCAGGCGCCAGCGCCCCCCTCACCCAACCCTCTCCCCCCGCATTGCGGGGGGAGAGGCCTTCAGGTGCGCAGCTTCGCCCCGACCGCCTTCTCCGCTGCGGCCACGATCCGGGCGGACAGGGCCTCGATCTCGGCGTCGGTGAGGGTCTTCTCGCGCGGGGCGAGGACGACCTCGACGGCGAGGGACTTGGCGCCTTCGGCCACGCCCTTGCCCTGGTAGACGTCGAACACCCGGGCCTCGGCGATCAGCGCCTTGTCGGCGCCGGCCACGGCCTTGACGAGGTCGCCGGCGGGGGTGGCCGCATCGACCACGAAGGCGAAGTCGCGGCGGACCGGCATCAGCGGGCTGAGCGCCAGGGCGGGCCTGGTCTTGGTCGGCTTCTTCTTCGGCTCGGGGATGGCTTCGACATTCACCTCGAAGCCGTAGAGCGGCCCCTCCACGTCCAGCGCCTTGAGGATGCGCGGGTGGATCTCGCCGAACTCGGCGATCACGGTCTTGGGGCCGAGCTGCAGGCGGGCCGAGCGGCCGGGGTGGAACCAGTCCGAGGCCTGGCCCTGGGCGATCTGCAGCGGCGGGGCGCCGGCCTCGTCCAGCAGCTTCGTCAGGTCGGCCTTCAGCGCGAACAGCGGGTCCTCGGGCGCGCCCGCCCAGTGCTTCGGCGGGTTGGGCGCGAGCAGGGCCGCCACGGCCGTCGACTGGTCGGCCGGCTGGTCCCCCCGATAGATCGGCCCCACCTCGAACAGCGCCGCGTCCGGATAGCCGCGCCGGGCGTTGCGGCCCGCCGCCTCGATCAGGTTCGGCAGGATGGAGGGGCGCATGCAGTCCAGGTCCGAGGCGATCGGGTTGGTGATCACCAGCTCCGGCTGGCCGCCGCCGAACATCGCCGCCCACTCCTTGCGCATGAAGCTCCAGGTGATGGTCTCGGCGTAGCCCAGGGCCGCCATGGCCCGGCGGGCGGCGCGGATGCGGGCCTGGCGCGGGGTGAGCGCGCCGCCGATCGGCGGGGAGACCTCGGGCAGCGGCTCTACCGGCAGGGCGGCGAAGCCCTCGATGCGGGCCACCTCCTCGACGAGGTCGGCCTTGCCCTCCACGTCGCGCCGCCAGCTGGGCGGCGTAACCTCGGTCGCGGCGACCTTGAAGCCGAGCCTGGTCAGGATCTCGTCCACCCGGGCCGGCGGCACATCGAGGCCGGAGAGCTTCTTCACGTACGACCGGTCGAACGGGATCGGGCCCGGGGCGGCCGGCGCCTCGCCGGCGACGACCACCTCCGAGGGCTCGCCCCCGCAGAGCTCCAGCACCAGCTTCGTCGCCAGCTCCAGGGCCGGGAGGGTCGAGTGCGGGTCGATGCCGCGGGCGAAGCGGTACTGGGCGTCGGAGTTGATGCCGAGGCTCCGGCCGGTCTGGGCCGTACGGATCGGGTCGAACCAGGCGCTCTCGATGAAGACGTCGGTGGTGGTCTCGGAGACGCCGGTGGCCTCGCCGCCCATGACCCCGCCCAGGCCCACCGGCCCCGAGGCGTCGGCGATCACGCAGACGTCGGGGGTGACCGCATAGGTCTTGCCGTCCAGCGCCTCGACGCTTTCGCCCTCGCGGCCAAGGCGGGCCTCCAGGAAGCCGCCGGAGAGCTTGGCCGCATCGTAGACGTGCAGCGGCTTGGCCCGGTCGAAGGAGATCAGGTTGGTGATGTCCACCAGGGCGCTGATCGGCCGAAGGCCGATGCTGGTCAGCCGCTGCTGCAGCCAGGCCGGCGAAGGCCCGTTCTTCACGCCGCGGATCAGCCGGCCGGCGAACACCGGGCAGGCGCCAGAGCCGTCCACCTTCACGTCGATGGGCGAGGGGAACTTGCCGGGGACCGGCGCCACCTTCTGGTCCTTGAAGGTCCCCACGCCGGCGGCGGCGAGGTCGCGGGCGATGCCCTGGACGCCCAGCCAGTCGGGCCGGTTGGGGGTGACCTCGAAGTCGATCACGGCCTCCAGGCCGAGCGCCTCGGTCGCCGGCGCGCCGACGGCCAGGTCGTCCGGCAGCTCCATGATGCCGTTGGACTCCTCGGCGACCTCCAGTTCGGCGGCCGAGCAGAGCATGCCGTTGGAGACGACGCCGCGGACGGGACGCGCCTCCAACGTGATGCCGGAGCCGGGCACATAGGCGCCGAGCGGGGCGTAGATGGTGGTCAGGCCCGGCCGGGCGTTGGGCGCGCCGCAGACGATCTCCTTGCGGCCGTCCTTGGTGTCCACCTGGCAGACGCGCAGGCGGTCGGCGTTGGGGTGCTGCACGGCCTCGACGATCTTGGCGACCGAGAAGGCGGCGAGCTTGGAGGCGGGATCCTCCACGTGCTCGACCTCCAGGCCGGCCATGGTCATCGCCTCGACGACCTCGGCGGCGCTGGCGTTCGTCTCCAGGTGGTCCCGGAGCCAGGAGAGGGTGAACTTCATCGGGCGTCTCCGCCGTCGAGGATTTGAACCAGCCGGAAGCGCTCGCAGTAGAGCAGCATGTCCGGCGCGAATTGATCGTTGCGGCGGAAGTAGAGCTCGTGCTCGCGCCGCCAGGAGGCGAGGCTGCGATCGTCCTCCCCCTCCTCGAAGGCGAACGCGGCGTCCACTTCACCGAACCGGCGCTGGGTGAGCTCCACGGTTTCCGTCACACAGCGCGGGCGGCCGGCGCCGTCCTTCACGAGCCAGCGCTT
Organism: Phenylobacterium terrae; assembly: GCF_042681205.1. Lineage (NCBI taxonomy): Bacteria > Pseudomonadati > Pseudomonadota > Alphaproteobacteria > Caulobacterales > Caulobacteraceae > Phenylobacterium > Phenylobacterium terrae. The sequence goes on along the minus strand of NZ_JBHUEY010000001.1, from coordinate 843,512 downwards.
GCCGACCTCAGTGCCCTTCGGGCCCTCGACCGCAGCCCAGCAGGTGGCGGTCTTCTTCCCCGAAAGCACCAGCGCCAGCAGTTCGTCCGCCAGCTCGGGGCCGTCGCCGAAGGCGAAGCTGTCGAGGCCCTCGACGTCGATCGCCGCCGCCATCAGCTCAGCCCCGTCGCCGGGCTCGGAGCCGCGAAGGCCGAGAAGCCGTAGTGGGCGAGCCAGCGGACGTCCGAGGCGAACATGTCGCGCAGGTCCGGCATGCCGTACTTCAGCGCGCCCAGGCGGTCGACGCCGAGGCCGAAGGCGAAGCCCTGCCATTCGTCGGGATCGAGGCCGCAGTTCCGCAGGACGTTGGGATGCACCATCCCGCAGCCGAGGATCTCCAGCCAGTCCGTCCCCTGGCCGATCTTGATCTCGGCGCCCGAGCGGTCGCAGCGCACGTCCATCTCCGCGGAGGGCTCGGTGAAGGGGAAGTGGTGCGGCCGGAAGCGGGTCTCGACCACCGGCGTCTCGAAGTAGCGCGCGATGAAGGTGTCGAGCGTCCACTTCAGGTGGCCCATGTGGATGCCCCGGTCGATCACCAGGCCTTCCAGCTGGTGGAACATGGGCGTGTGGGTCTGGTCGGAGTCCTTGCGGAAGGTGCGGCCCGGCACGATGACGCGGATCGGCGGCTCCTGGCCGACGGCGATCCAGGAGGGCGGCTTCTCATTCGTCTTCTGCATCACCCGCACCTGCACGGGGCTGGTGTGGGTGCGCAGCACCTTGCGGGTCCCATCGGGGCCTTCGGGCAGGAAGAAGGTGTCGTGCATCTCCCGCGCCGGGTGCTTGGGCGGGAAGTTGAGGGCCGTGAAGTTGTGGAAGTCGTCCTCGATGTCCGGCCCCTCGGCCAGGGCGAAGCCCATGTCGGCGAAGATGGCGATCATCTCGTCCATCACCTGCATGGTGGGGTGGACGGAGCCCTTGCGCCTGGGCGGGGCGGGCAGGGTCAGGTCCACGCGCTCGGAGGCGAGGCGGGCGTCGAGCTCGGCGGCCTCGAGGGCGGCCTTGCGCTCGGCGATCAGGGCGGCGATCCGGTCGCGCAGGCCGTTGATCTTCGGTCCCTGCTCGCGGCGCTCGTCGGGGCTCATCTTGCCGAGCGTCTTGAGGAGTTCGGAGATCTGCCCGGACTTGCCGAGCGCCTCGATGCGCACGGCCTCCAGGGCGGCGCCGTCGGACGCCTCGTCGATGCGGGCCGAGATGTCGGCTTCCAGTTGGGTCAGGTCGGTCATGGGTTGGCTCGTTTAGCGGAAAGCGGGCCATGAAAAAGCCCTCCGACGCGCCGCCGGAGGGCCCTTTCAAAACCGGGGGGAGCTGGGAAGCTCCCACGATCTCTTAGGCCAGCGCGGCGCGCACCTTGTCGGCGATGGCCTTGAAACCGACGGGGTCGTTGCCCGCGATGTCCGCGAGGACCTTGCGGTCGATCTCGATCCCGGCCCGTTCCAGGCCGTGGATAAATCGGGCGTAGGTCATGCCCTCGAGACGGGCCGCGGCGTTGATGCGCTGGATCCAGAGCGAGCGGAAGTTGCGCTTGCGGACCTTACGGTCGCGGTAGGCGTACTGGCCGGCCCGGTCCACCGCGGCCTTGGCGGCGCGGATGGTGTTCTTGCGGCGGCCGTAGAAGCCCTTGGCTTGCTCCAGGACCTTCTTGTGCTTGGCGTGGGCGACAACGCCCCTTTTCACGCGTGCCATGTGCGATCAGCTCCCGCTCTTAAAGGCCGTACGGCAGGTAGGTCTTGATGATCTTGGCGTCGGCCTCGGTCATCACCTTGGTGCCGCGTTGCTGGCGGATGTACTTGCCGTTGTGGCTGATCAGCCGGTGGCGCTTGCCCGCGACGCCGGCCTTCAGCTTGCCGGTCGCAGTCATCTTGAAGCGCTTTTTGGCGCCTGACTTCGTCTTCAGTTTCGGCATTTCTCTGCGAGGCCGAAGCCCCGTCCTCTGGCGTATTGACGAGCCGCCCTGGCATGCCTTTGGCCAGGCGGCTCCGAAGGGGCGGGCTCTTACGTGAAAGCCGGAGCAAAGGCAAGGGTTTGGGCGCTCATTCCTGCTCCAGGGCCCTGGCGCGCCGCGCGGCCTCGACGGCCAACAGGATCGCCGGGGCGACGACGATGGCCCCCAGCCAGAACGGCCCGTTGATCGAGACGCCGGCGAAGGCCAGCCCTGCGCAGAACGGGCCGACGACGCGGGCCAGCGCGCCCATGGCGTTGTTAATGCCCAGGATCGCGCCCTGGCGCGAAGGATCGGCCGTGCGCGAGATCAGCGCCGAGACGTTCGGCCAGGCGACCGACTGGCCGATGGCGGTCAGGCTCATCAGGGCGATGGTCATGGCCCCGCCGGTGGAGAACGGCTGCAGGGCCGAGCAGACGCAGGTCACGCCCATGCCGATCGCCAGCATGCGCCCGGCCCCGTAGCGCTCGGACAGGGGGCCGGTGATGAACATCTGGGTCGTCGCCGCCGCGATGCCGACGAAGAAGAAGCAGACGCCGATGTCCCGCGGGCCCCACTCGAACCTGGCCTGGGCCCACAGGCCGAAGGTCGATTCGATGCCGGTGAAGGCGAAGCCCACCAGGAAGGTCAGCAGCATTAGCCGGCTGATCACCGGGCTGCCGACCGCCGCGCCCAGGGCGCCCCAGCGGCTCGGCCGCTCGCTGAGCATCTCGCGCTCGCGGCTCTCGCGGATGAAGATCGCGATGGAGATCACCGACAGGGCCGCCAGGCCCGAGGCCAGGAACAGCGGCGTGCGGAAGCCGGCCGGCCCGCTCTCCGGATGGGCGAAGATGCCGCCGACCATCGGCCCGAAGATCAGGCCCACGTTCCAGGCCGCGCCGATCCAGGCCATCTTGCCGGCCCGCTTCTCCGGCGGCGTCACGTCGGCCAGGTAGCCCTGCACCACCGCCCCGTTGCCGGCGGCCAGGCCGCCCACCAGGCGGATGGCGATGGCGGCCCAGACGTTCGGCGCGAAGGCCAGGGCGAAGTAGCAGAGGCAGTTGGCGGCGATGGTCGAGATCAGCAGCGGCTTGCGCCCGAACCGGTCCGACAGCCGCCCCCAGAACGGCTCGCCGAAGAAGGAGCCGGCCGAATAGGCCGAGAACACCAGGGCGATCTGCCAGGCCTCGGCGTTGAAGCTCTTGGCGTAGAAGGGCAGCAGCGGGACGATGATCCCGAAGCCGAGCATGTTGATGAAGATAACGGCGATCAGCGACGGCGCCGCCATCGCCGGCGCGGTCGCCCTCGGCTGCGCGGCGTCGGACATGTGATCGCTGTTAAGTGAGCCCGCGGGCGCCTGCAAGGCGGTTCGTCGAGCGATGTTGCGGCATCGCGCCGGGATTGACCCGGCGGCCGGCTCCCCCCCACCTTGCGCCCGCACGAGAGAGGGAACTGCGATGGATGGATCCGCCGCACTGCGAGGGTCGGCCGACGAGGCCTTTCAGGCCGACTGGTACGCCCGCGCCTACCCGCAGGTCCGCGACGACATCCGGCGGGGCCTGGCGAAGGATCCCGCCGACCACTACGCCCGCTACGGCCGGTTCCGCGGCTACCTGCCCAACCCGAACGCCGAGCGGCCGCGCAATCCGGCCGGCGTGCGGTCGGCGTTCGGCGGCCTGTGGACCGACCAGGGCAACGCGCTCGACATCGTCGAAGGGCGGCTCGAACTGGGGCTGATCGACCGCAAGCTCGCCGAGGCCCTGCGCGCCTACATCCGGGACGGCTACGTCGTCTTCCGCAACGCCATTCCCCGGCGCGAGCTGATCCGCGCCCGCCGCGCCCTCGAAGACGCCTACGACGGCAGGATCCGCGGCCAGCAGTTCAACTGCCCCGAACTCGGCGTCGAGGTGGGGCCCTGGGACGAGCGGATGAAGGCCCTGCCGGCCAAGGCGCTGGAGATCCACGCCCATTCGTCGGCCATCCGCGATGCGATCTTCTCGCCGGTGATCAGCCGGTTCCTGGCGGTGATCTTCGATCGGCGCGCGCTGGCCACCCAATCGCTGGGCTTCTACCGGGGCTCGGGCCAGAACGGCCACCAGGACTCGGCCTACGTCACCTACACCCTGCCGCTGCAGTTCGCCGCCTCGTGGATCGCGCTGGAGGACGTCAAGGCCGGCGCCGGCGAGCTGTTCTACCGCGTCGGCAGCCAGAACCTCGGCGACTTCCTCTATGCCGGCGAGTTCAAGAGCGTGCGCGAGGCCCAGCGGCTTCGGCCCGACTGGGACGCGGCCGAGATGGATGCGCACGTCAACTCGCTGCGCGAGCGCTCGGACCAGATCGGCTATCCGGAGAAGACCTTCCTGGCCAAGGCCGGCGACGTGCTGATCTGGGCCTCCGACCTCGTCCATGGCGGCAAGCCGATCTCCCTCGACCGGACCCGCAAATCGGTGGTCACCCACTATTGCCCCAGGGACGTGGCCCCGCTCTACATGGAGGAAGGCGCGCGCCGGGAGCTCCACCGGCACAAGAGCGGCAACGCCTGGACGACCTTCCTCTAGCTCACCAGCTTTGCGCCCGGGGCGCGCCCAGGAGCGCTTCGGCCAGGCGCCGGCCGGTGGCCGGGCTGAGGTCGGCCGGCAGGGCGGCAGGGTCGCAGCGGACGACCTCGACGATCTCCGGGCTCTCCGAACGCTGCAGCCGCGCGCCGCGCACGATGAACAGGTGGACCGTGTCGCGCTTGCCTTCCCGCTCGGAGCGGTAGACGCCGAAGGGCTCGATGGAGGCGTGGGCGGCGACGCCCACCTCCTCGGCCAGTTCGCGCAGGACCGCCGCTTCGGGCGGCTCGCCGCGCTTGACCCCGCCGCCGGGAAGATAGAGGCCGGGCTCGTAGCCGTGGCGGACCAGGACCAGCCGGCCGTCCTCGTCGAAGACCACCGCCCGGGCGCCGACGGTCTGCGGGCGGGTGAGGCGCCACCAGGCCTTTCGCGCGACATGGAGGAAGGGCAGGGCGCGGGCGAGGAGGCGGCGCGCCGCCGGCCTCATCGACCGGCCGCGGCGTCGGGCCCGCCGAAAAAATAAAGCCCCTCGCCGATGGCGAAGGGCTCGACAGCTTCATCCCCGTTTGCGGGGCGCCGGGCCTCGGCGGCGGTCGCGAGGACCGCCGCCAGGGCCGCAGCGAAGGGGCCTGCGATCCGGCTCCGCGTCAACGCGGGGCCAGGATCATGATCATCTGGCGCCCTTCCATCCGAGGCTCGTACTCGACCTTGGCGATGGGCTCGAACTCGGCCTTCACCTTCTGGAGCAGCTTCATGCCCAGTTCCGGGTGGGCCAGTTCACGACCGCGGAAGCGCAGGGTCACCTTGACCTTGTCGCCTTCCTCGAAGAAGCGATGCATCGAGCGCGCTTTGACTTCGTAGTCGTGGATGTCGATGTTCGGGCGGAGCTTGATCTCTTTGATCTCCACCACCTTCTGCCGCTTCCGCGCCTCGTTCTTCTTCTTCTGTTCCTGGAACTTGAACTTGCCGTAGTCCAGGATCTTGCAGACGGGCGGATCCGCGTTGGGGACGATCTCGACAAGGTCGAGGCCGGCCTCTTCAGCAGCTTCGATAGCGGCCGAGGTGGGCATGACCCCCTGTTTCTCGCCGTTCTGGTCGATGAGCAGAACGCGGGGGACGCGGATATCTTCGTTCATGCGCGGACCGTCTTTGACGGGCGGCGCTTGCATGGGGCGGCGAATAGGCGGTGCTCCTTGGCAGTTTCAACGCAAGAACGTCCGGAGGCGCGAAGCGGTCCGGTCGCTCTTCTAGTATATGACCAACGGACTGTTGTTCTTCAAGCGCGGTTAAGGGCCGGTTGAGGGGTCATGTTGTCGACCGCCGACAGCACCGCCGACGCCGGCAGCTCCCCGAGGTCGGCGGCCTGCAGCACCGCCACATGGCCCCGCGGCGCCGACAGGGCCGGGTCGGACGCCTTCGAGAACAACACGATGGTCGGCGCGCCGGCCGCCGCGGCCAGATGCAGCGGACCGGTGTCGTTGCCGATCACCACCGCGGCTCGGGCGCCCAGCGCCGCGACCCGCGCGAAATCCGTCCGCCCGGTCAGGTCGCGGGCCTGAGGCAGGATCCGCTGGATCTTGTGGGCCAGCTCGCCCTCCTGCGGCCCGCCGACGATCACGATGTCGTATCCGCGGTCGTAGAGCGCCCGGGCGAGCTCGCCGTAGCGCTCGGCCGGCCAGCGCTTCTCCGGCCGGTGCGCCGAGCCGCCGGGGATCAGCAGCACGGTCGGGCGGACCTGGCCGGGGCCGGGCCGCGGCATCGACACCTTGTCGACGATCCAGGACAGGTCCGGCGGCGGCGCGCTCATCGGCTCTGTGGGCGCCTCGGGCCAGATGCCGGCGTGCTTCAGCTGGTCGGCCTGGCGCTCCAGGGTGTGCATGTGGTCCCGCCGCGGATTGCGGTGCGGGTGCGAACAGCCCCAGGCGATGCCCGACCACTGCGGCGGGAACGGCAGCAGGCCATAGAACATCAGGCTGGAGCGGGACGAGGTCTGCAGGTCGTAGACCCGCTCGTACTTCGCCGCCCGCAGGCGGAAGATCAGGCTCAGCCATTCGCCGGGGCCCTGCGGTCTTCCGCCGATGTCCACCTCGTCCACATAGGGGCTGGCCTTGGCCAGGGCCTCGAAGGGCGGGGTGGTCAGCAGGGTTATCCGGGCGCCCGGGTGGGCCTCGCGGATTTTGCGCATCGCCGCCAGCGCCAGAACGAAGTCGCCCAGCGCCGACAGCTTGATGATCAGGATCCTGCTCGGCTCGCCGGCCATCAGCTCCGCGCCTCCAGGACGCGAGCATAAGCGGAAAGGTAGGCCGCGCACATGGCGTCCACCGAATAGAGCCGGGTCGCGCGGTTGGCCGCCGCCTGGCCCATGGCCTGGCGCTTGCCGGGGCTGAGGTCGAGGGCGTGGGCGAGGCACTGGGCCCAGGCGTCCGGATCGCCCGGCCGCACCAGCCAGCCGGTCTCGCCCGGCAGGATGGTTTCGGTCATGCCGCCCAGGTCCGAAGCCAGCACCGGCTTGCCCATAGCCTGAGGCTCCACGGCCGTGCGGCCGAACGATTCCGGAATGGTCGAGGGCAGGATGGCGATGTCGCAGAGCAGGTAGGCGGCCGGCATGTCGTCGCAGTGGCCGACCAGCCGGACGACGCCCGTCAGGTCGCGCTCGGCGATGGCGCTCTCCAGCTCCTCCCGGTAGCCGGTGCGGCCCTGGTCGTCGCCCGCGAAGTAGATGACGAAGTCCCGCCGCCCCGCGGCCGCAAGCCGGGCCGCCGCCTCGATGACCGTCAGGTGGCCCTTGATGCGGGTGAGGCGGGCGGCGAGCAGGATGCGGGTGCGGCCGTCGTTGGGCGCGATGTTCCAGGCGCTGCGCAGCGCATCGAGGCGGTCCGGCGTCACCCAGCTGGGCGAGAACCGCGACAGGTCCACGCCGCGGGGGATGCTGACCACCTTCTCCGCATCGATCCGGTGTTCGGCCAGGATGTGGTCGCGTGTGAAATTGGAGTTGGCGATCACCAGGTCGCCGCGGGTCATCACCGCGTTGTACCAGCGCTTCAGCCGGGTCTTGGCGTGGTAGACGCCGTGGTAGGTGGCCACGAAGGCGGTGTGGGTCGCCTGCGCCGCCCACAGGGCCGAAAAGGCCGGCGCGCGGCTGCGGGCGTGGACGACGCTGACCTTCTCGCGGCGGATCAGGTCCACCAGCCGGGCGGCGTTGCCCAGCATGACCAGCGGGTTCTTGGACTGCACCGGCATCTGCGCCATGCGCGCGCCGTCGCTCTCCAGCCGCGCCGCCATCCGACCCCCGCGGGTGGCGACCAGCGCCTTGCCGCCGGCCCGCACGACGGCCTGGGCGACGTCGATCGTCGTCTGCTCGGCCCCGCCGGTCTCGAGCTCCGGCACGACCTGCAACAGGGTGAAGTCCGGCGGAAGAGTCACCGCCCCTCGTTTAACGGCTGGCTCGGTTTGGTAAAGGCGGCTTAGGCGCGCGGGTGAAGGAGCGTTGTGGATGGCGGAGACGGCGGGTGTTCTCAAGCGGCCGGACGGCGAGACGCTGGCCTGGCGGCGCGTGGCGGGCGAGGGGCCGACGATCGTCTGGCTGGGCGGCTACCGGTCGGACATGGCCGGGACGAAGGCGCAGGCGCTGGCGGACTGGGCGATGCAGACGGGGCGAGCCTTCCTGCGCTTCGATTACTTCGGTCACGGGGAGTCCTCGGGCGCCTTCGAGAAGGGGACCATCACCCGCTGGCGCGAGGACGCGCTGGCGGTGATGGACGAGCTGACCGAGGGGCCGCTGGTGCTGGTCGGCTCGTCGATGGGCGGCTGGATCGCCTGCCTGGCGGCCATGGCCTGGCCGGAGCGGGTGCGCTCCATGGTGCTGATCGCGCCGGCGCCCGACTTCACCGAGAAGCTGATCGGCCCCTCGCTGGACGAGGCCGCCCGCGCCGACATCGCCGAGACCGGCGTCTGGTACCGCCCTTCGCCGTACGGCGATCCGGACCCGATCACCCGCGAACTGATGGAGGACGGCGCGCGGTGGTCGATCCTCCCCGGACCGGTGAACATCGAAGCGCCCGTGCGCATCCTGCAGGGCGGCGCCGACGATGCGGTGCCCTGGCCGCACGCCCTGGAGCTGGCGAACGCGATGAAGAGCCAGGACGTGGTCTTCACCCTGATCAAGGACGGGGATCACCGCCTGTCGCGTGAGAGCGACATCGTTCGGCTCATCCAGGCGCTGGAAGAGCTTCTGACCTCTCCCTCCGCGAGCGGAGGGAGAGGGTAGGGTGAGGGAGGCGCGGCGGCGGGTCGGCCCCGGCGCCGGTGACCGCGGCGAGGCCCCCCTCACCCAACCCTCTCCCCCCCGAGCGGGGGGGGAGAGGTCTAGGACCCGGTCGCGAGAATAGCCCGCAACCCCTCCCGGTACGTCGGATAGGCCGGCCGCCAGCCGAGTTCGGCCTTGGCCCTGGCGTTCGAGACGCGCTTGCTCTCGGCATAGAAGCGGCGGCCGGGGCCGGAGATCTCGGCCTCCGAGAGAGGGATCTCGGGCGGGGGCGCCATCCCCAACAGTTGCGCGGCGTAGGCGATGACGTCGCTGTTGGGGGCCGGCTCGTCGTCGCAGAGGTTGTAGATCCCGCCGGCGCGCGGCCTTGCGATCGAGGCGGCCAGGCCCGACGCCAGGTCGTCCACATGGATGCGCGAGAACACCTGGCCGGGCGCGGCGATGCGGCGCGCGCGGCCGGCCCGGAGCCGGTCGAAGGCCGAGCGGCCGGGGCCGTAGATGCCGGGCAGACGGAAGATGGTCAGCGTCAGGCCCATGCCGCGGGCCACATCCAGCCAGTCGCGCTCGGCGCCGACCCGCCGCGCCCCCTCCAGCGAGGCGGCGGCCAGGCGGCTGTCCTCGAACACCCAGCCGCCGCCGCGGTCGCCGTACACCCCGGTGGTGGAGAGATAGCCGACCCAGTCGGGGAAGGCGCCGCTGCGGGCGATGGCCCGCGGCAGGACCGGCAGCGACGGGCAGCCCTCGGCGGTGGGCGGGGCGGTGATGAGGACGGCCTTGGCCTCGCCGGCGGCGCGGGCCATCGCCTCAGGATCGTCCAGCGGCGCCGGGTCGACCCCTTCCGCGGCGAGTTCGGCGGCCGCTTCCGGCGTGCGGGCGGTGGCCGCGATTGTCCAGCCGTCGGGGCGCAGGCGCCGGGCGAGCGCGCGGGCCGAATAGCCGTAGCCGAAGACGAAGAGCTTCAGGACCTACTCCGCCGCCACGGCCTTGGGCTCGGCCCTGGCGGCCGCCGCCCGCTCGGCGTTCCAGTGGGAGACGCAGGGGATCTTGGCCAGGTCCGCCCGGTCCGCGTAGCGGCGGGCGATCTCTGCGGCTTCCAGCAGCAGCCCCTCCTCCAGGGTGATCGGGTCGAGGCCCAGCGCCAGCAGCCGGCTGTTCTCGACCATCAGGTCGTTCTCCTCGGCCTCCTGGCGCGGGTTGGGCAGGTGGGCGACCTGCGCGCCCGTGAGGCCGGCCACCAGCGCGGCCAGGTCCCGCACCCGCCAGCACTCGGTCATCTGGTTCATCACCCGCACCCGCTCGCCGCGGGCCGGCGGGCTGGCCAGCGCCAACTCCACGCAGCGGACGGTGTCCTGGATGTTGATGAAGGCCCGGGTCTGGCCGCCGGCCCCGTGCACGGTCAGCGGATAGCCGAGGGCGGCCTGCATCAGGAACCGGTTCAGCACCGTCCCGTAGTCGCCGTCGTAGTCGAAGCGGTTGACCAGCCGCTCGTCCAGCCGGGTCTCGGCGGTCTGGGTGCCCCAGACGATGCCCTGGTGCAGGTCGGTGATCCGCAGCCCGTCGTTCTTGGCGTAGAACTGGAAGAGCAGGGCGTCCTGGGTCTTGGTCAGGTGGTAGATGGACCCCGGATTGGCCGGATAGAGGATCTCCGTCTCGGTCCAGCCCTTCGGCGTTTCCACCTTCACCGTGAGGTAGCCCTCGGGGATCGGCATGCCGGCCGTGCCGTAGCCGTAGACCCCCATGGTGCCGAGGTGGACCAGATGCAGGTCGAGGCCGCTGTCGACGATGGCCGCCAGCACGTCGTTGGTGGCGTTGAGGTTGTTGTCGACCGTGTAGCGCTTGTGGGCCGCCGACTTCATCGAATAGGGCGCCGCGCGCTGCTCGGCGAAGTGGACCACCGCGTCGGGGCGGAAGGCCCGCAGCAGGTCGACCAGCGGCTCGTAGCTCTTGCCCAGCGTGATCTCGTGATGGGCGATGTCGCGGCCGGTGAGTTCGCGCCAGGCGGCGAGCCGCTCGGCCAGCGGGCGAATCGGCGTCAGCGACTGGACGCCCAGTTCCTCGTCGATGCGCCGGCGCGACAGGTTGTCGACGATGGCGACCTCCCAGCCGCGCGCCGACAGGTGGAGCGCCGTGGGCCAGCCGCAGAATCCGTCGCCGCCCAGAACGAGTACGCGCATGCAAGCTCCCGCAACTTGAAGCGATCCTGAAACGGCTAACGCACCCTTGGGCGGTGCGGAAGCCGCTAAGTCGACGTCGCAGCCGATCGACAATAGAACAGGCGCCGCTGGAGGATCTGTCCACCCCATGGCCATCATCGTTACCGGAGCCGCCGGATTCATCGGGATGCACGTCGCCGAGCGCCTGCTGGCGCGCGGCGAGACGGTGGTCGGCGTCGACGTCTTCAACGACTACTACGACCCGGCGCTGAAGGACGCCCGCGCCGCCCGGCTGGCTGCGGATGCGCGTTTCCGGATGGTCCGGATGGACGTCGCCGACGCCGAGGCGTTCGCCGGCCTGGTGCGCGAGACGGGGGCGAGGCGCATCGTCCACCTCGCCGCCCAGGCGGGCGTGCGCTACTCGCTCGACAACCCCTTCGCCTACGAGCGGGCGAACCTGGCCGGGCACCTGTCGGTGCTCGAGGCCGCGCGCCATGCTGAGGGCTTCGAGCACCTGGTCTACGCCTCCTCCTCCAGCGTCTACGGCGACCGGCCGGGGGCGGGCGAGGGCTTCACCGAGGACGATGCGGCGGCCGAGCCGGTCTCGCTCTACGCGGCCACCAAGCGGGCGGGGGAGCTGATGAGCTTCTCCTATGCGAAGCTCTACGGCCTGCCGCAGACGGGCCTTCGGTTCTTCACCGTCTACGGTCCGTGGGGCCGGCCGGACATGGCCTACTTCTCCTTCACCCGGAAGATCCTCGCCGGCGAGCCGATCGAGGTCTACGGCCAGGGCCGGATGGCCCGCGACTTCACCTATGTGGACGACATCGTCGACGGGATCGTCGGCGCGCTGGACCGCCCGCCCGAGCCGGGCGTCAACCGCATCCTCAACATCGGCGACTCCCGGCCGGTCGGGCTGATGGACATGATCGCCACCCTCGAGACGGCGCTGGGCCGCGAGGCGGAGAAGATCCTCCGCCCGATGCAGCCGGGCGACGTGACGACGACGTACGCGGACGTCTCAAAGCTCGCGGCGCTGACCGGCTACGCGCCCAAGGTGCCGATCGAGGAGGGGCTGCCGCGGTTCGTCGAGTGGTACCGGGGGTTCTACGGCGCTTAGGCGCTCGTTCGGTTGTCCCGCGGCGAACAACTCCCGTCATCCCGGGCGGCCTGCAAGGCCGATCCGGGACCCAGACTCGCGGCTGTGAGGCTGGGTCCCGGCTCTCCGGCCCGCTGGCGCGGTCCTCCGGCCGGGATGACGGTCAGAGCAATTCCTCGATCGCCTTCCTGGCCGCCTCGGCCATGCCCGGGCGGCGCAGGGCGAAGGCGATGTTGGCGCGGAGCAGGCCGATGGGGTCGCCGCAGTCGTAGGTGGTCCCGTCGTACTCCAGGGCGTGGAAGGCCTGCTGCGCCATCAGCCGGACCATGGCGTCGGTGAGCTGGATCTCGCCGCCGGCGCCCTTCTCCTGGTCGGCCAGCAGCTGGAAGATCTGCGGCTGCAGGATGTAGCGGCCGGAGATGAAGAGGTTGGACGGCTCGGTCCCCGGCGCAGGCTTCTCCACCATGCCGGTCATCTTGTTCAGCCGGCCCTCGCGGCCCTCAAGAGCCACGATGCCGTACTTGTGGGCCTCGCCCTCGGGGGCGGGCTCGACCACGACGATGTTGCCGCCGACATCGTCGTGGGCGGCCACCGCCTGGGCCAGCGCCGGGGGATCGGCGGCCATCAGCATGTCGGGCAGGATCACGGCGAACGGCTCATCGCCCACCAGGTCCCTCGCGCACCAGACGGCGTGGCCGAGACCCAGCGGCGCCATCTGGCGCACGAAGCTCATCTCGCCGGGGCGGGGCAGGTCCGCCCGCACCTCGGCCAGGATCTCGGTCTTGCCCTTGGCCTCGAGCTGGCTCTCCAGCTCCGGGTTGTGGTCGAAGTACTCCTCGATGGCCCCCTGGCCGCGGCCGACGACGAAGATCAGGTGCTCGATCCCGGCGGCCCGGGCCTCGGCCACGATGTAGGACAGGATCGGCCGGTCGAAGACGTTCAGCAGGTTCTTCGGGGTCGCCTTGGCCGCGGGCAGGATGCGTGTCCCGAGCCCCGCCACCGGCAGGACCGCCTTTCGAACCTTCCTCGTCATCCGCATCTCCGTCTCGCCCGCCACGCGCTCAAAGCCCCGCCCGGCCGGGTTCGTCAAGCCGGCGGGGCGGGGCCGCAGCCGTAACGCCCAAGGCAAGGCCAAGCTCCCGGGCGCTGTTACGGAAAAGTGTGATCACAACTTCGGGAACAGCGAGAGGTGCGCTAGAGTTGGCGTGCGTCGGGGGGATCCTCCAGGGGAGCCTGATCCTAATGAAGCTACGTATCCTCACTTCGGCCGCGGTCGCGGCGGTTCTGGTCACGTCCTTGTCGGCCTGCCAACGCAACGAAGCCGAAGAAGGCACTGCTGCTGACACGGCCACGACGGCGCCGACCGACACGATGACCACTACGCCGCCGCCGGCCGATCCCATGGCGACGACCCCGCCGGCGACCACCACGCCGACGGATCCGACCATGACGACGCCGCCGGCCGACACGACCACCACCCCGCCGGCCACGGGCACGACGACGCCGCCGGCGACCACGCCGTAACGCGCGTTCTTGAAGGCGGCGGCCCTTCGCGGGGCCGCCGCTATTCCACGGTGACGGACTTGGCCAGGTTGCGCGGCTGATCGACGTCCGCGCCCTTCTGCACGGCCACGTGGTAGGCCAGCAGCTGGATCGGCGCGGCGAACACCAAGGGCGCGATCAGCGGGTCGGCGGTCGGCGCGACGATGGTCCGCGCCCCCTTGGGCGCGTTGCGCGCGCCCGCCTCGTCGGTGATCAGGATGATCTTCCCGCCGCGCGCGGCGACCTCGCTCATGTTCGAGATGGTCTTCTCGAACAGGTGGTCGGTGGGGGCGATGACGATCACCGGCGTGCCCTGGTCGATCAGGGCGATGGGGCCGTGCTTCAGCTCGCCGGCGGCGTAGCCCTCGGCGTGGATGTAGCTGATCTCCTTCAGCTTCAGGGCCGCTTCCAGGGCCAGCGGGAACATCGCCCCGCGCCCGAAGTAGAGCACGTCCCGGGCGGCGGCGAGTTCGGGCGCCAGCGCCCGTACGGCCTCCTCCACCTGGATCGAGTCGGCGATCAGCCGCGGCGCCTCCATCAGGATCTTGGTCAGCCGCCTCTCCTCGGCCGCATCGATGCAGCCGCGCGCGACCGCGGCGCTGATCGCCAGGGCGGTCAGGGCCGAGACCTGCGAGGTGAAGGCCTTGGTGGAGGCGACGCCGATCTCGGGGCCCGCATGGGTCGGCCACAGCACGTCGGCCTCGCGGGCCATGGTGCTCTCGTGCACGTTGACCACGGCCGCGGTCTTCAGCCCCTGCGCCTTGCACCAGCGCAGGGCGGCGAGCGTGTCGGCCGTCTCGCCCGACTGGGAGATGGCCACGCCCAACGTGCCCGGCGTCACCGCCGGCTCGCGGTAGCGGAACTCGGAGGCGGCCTCGACGTCGGTGGGCAGCTTCGCCAGCCGCTCGAACAGGTAGCGGCCGATCTGGCCGGCGTACCCGGCGGTGCCGCAGGCGACGATCTGCAGCCGGTCGACCTTGGCGAAGTCGACGCCGCCCGGGGTGTGGGTGTGGTCGGTGACCGGGTCGACATAGGCCGACAGGGTGTGCTGGCAGGCCTCCGGCTGGTCGTGGATCTCCTTCTCCATGAAGTGCCGGTAGTTGCCCTTCTCCATCAGGGCGACGGAGGCGGCGACGGTCTGGACCTGGCGGCTCACCGGCGCGCCGGCGGCGTCGAAGATCTGCGCGCCGTCGTGGGTCAGGGCCACGAAGTCGCCGTCCTCGAGGTAGGCGACGCGGTTGGTGAAGGGGCCGACCGCCAGGGCGTCGCTGCCCAGGTACATCTCGCCCTTGCCGTAGCCGACCACCAGGGGCGGCCCGTGGCGGGCGCCCAGCATCAGGCCGTGCTCGCCCTCGATCAGCGCCACGATGGCGTAGGCGCCGGTGAGCCGGCCGAGCGTCGCCTTCATCGCTTCGATGGGCGGCAAGGTCTCCAGGTGCTCGTCCAGCAGGTGGGCGACGACCTCTGTGTCGGTCTCGCTGGCGAAGGTCCGGCCCTTGGCGGTGAGTTCGGCCTTCAGCTCGGCGAAGTTCTCGATGATGCCGTTGTGGACCAGCGTCACCCGGCCGGCCGCGTGCGGGTGGGCGTTGCCCTCGGTCGGGGCGCCGTGGGTCGCCCAGCGGGTGTGGCCGATGCCGACCTCGGCGGCCAGGGGCTCGGCCGCGATCACCTCCTCGAGGTTGCGCAGCTTGCCGGCCGCGCGCCGCCGCTCGATCCGGCCGTCCATGTGGCCGGCGATCCCCGCGGAGTCGTAGCCGCGGTATTCGAGACGTTTCAGGCTCTCGATGAGACGGCCCTGGACGGCCGATTTGCCCACGATGCCGATGATGCCGCACATGCGCGATGCGTCCTTTGACCTGCGGGCCTGCTCAACTAATCTCCGCCCGCGCCGCCTTTAGCATTCGCAAATCCGGCGTCGACTAAATCTGGGTTTCGCATCGTTTCTCCCTGAAGGACCGGCATGAGCAAACGCGCCTACTTCGGCACCGACGGCATCCGCGGACAGGCGAATCGGCACCCGATGACCGCCGAGGTGGCTCTGCGCGTCGGGATGGCCGCGGGCAAGCTGTTCATGAGCCAGGACGAGCGTCGCCACCTGGTGGTGATCGGCAAGGACACGCGGCTCTCCGGCTACATGATCGAGCCGGCCCTGGTCGCCGGCTTCACCAGCGTCGGTATGGACGTGCGCCTGTTCGGGCCGCTGCCGACCCCGGCGGTGGCGATGATGACCCGCAGCCTGCGGGCCGACCTGGGCGTGATGATCAGCGCCTCGCACAACGGCTTCGAGGACAACGGCATCAAGCTGTTCGGCCCCGACGGCTACAAGCTCTCCGACGAGCGCGAGCTGGAGATCGAGGCCCTGATGGACCAGGGCCTGGAGGAGGGCCTGGCCGGCCCCCGCGGCCTCGGCCGCGTGCAACGGATCGACGATTCCCAGGCCCGCTACATCGAGATCGCCAAGGCGAGCTTCCCGCGGCGCATGAGCCTGGCGGGCCTGCGCGTGGTGATCGATTGCGCCAACGGCGCGGCCTACAAGGTCGCCCCCGAGGTGCTCTACGAGCTCGGCGCCGAGGTGATCCGCGTCGGGGTCGAGCCCAACGGCTTCAACATCAACGAGGAATGCGGCTCGACCCATCCCGAGGCCATGGTCGCGATGGTGCGCAAGTACCGCGCCGACCTGGGGATCGCCCTCGACGGCGACGCCGACCGGCTGGTGCTCTGCGACGAGCGCGGCGTGGTCGTCGACGGCGACCAGATCATGGCCCTGATCGCCGACCACTGGGCGGCCCGCGGCCGGCTCGCGGGCGGCGGCGTGGTGGCCACCATCATGTCCAACCTCGGCCTGGAGCGGTTCCTGGCGCAGCGCGGCCTGAAGCTGGAGCGCACGCCGGTCGGCGACCGCTCGGTGATGATGCGGATGCGCGAGGGCGGCTTCAACGTCGGCGGCGAGCAGTCCGGCCACATCATCCTGTCGGACATCTGCACCACCGGCGACGGCCTGGTCGCGGCCCTGCAGGTGCTGGCGGTGCTTAAGGAGACCGGCAAGCCGATGAGCGCCTTGGCCCGCCAGTTCGAGCCGGTGCCGCAGAGGCTGGAGAATGTCCGCTTCGCCGGCGGCAAGCCGCTGGAGAGCGAGCAGGTGCAGGGCGTCATCGCCCAGGCGACCGAGCGCCTGAACGGCTCCGGCCGCCTCGTCGTGCGCGCCTCCGGCACCGAGCCGCTGATCCGCATCATGGCCGAGGGCGACGACGAGAAGCTGGTGAACCAGGTCGTCCGCGAGGTCGCCGGGGCGGTGAAGAAGGCCGCGGCCTGAGTCCGGCCAAGGTCAGGCCGTGGTCGGCTCCAGGAACCGCGCCGGCATGTCCTCGCGGTAGGGATAGTACTGGAACCAGGGCCGCGCCTCGTCGATCGCCCGGCCCACGGACGGCCGGGCAAGCAGGCGCTCGAAGTAGGCGGCCAGGTGCGGGCGCTCGGCCGGGAAGGGTTCCACGATCGCCGCATAGAACAGGGCCGGTGCGGCGGCGCAGTCGGCCAGGCTGAAGGCCTCGCCCGCCGGCCAGTCGCGGCCGGCCATCCGCGCGTCGATCATGCCGTAGGCCATCTGCAGCGTGGCGCGGGCCTCCTGGACCCCGTGAGGATCGCGCACCCCCTCCGGCCGCAGCCGGTCAGCGACGATCTTCTGCATCGGCGTCATGACGTAGTTGTCGAACAGCCGGTCCCAGAGCCGGGCGTCCAGGCGCGCGTCGGCGTCCTCCGGCAGCAGCCGCGCCGGCCCCGCCGAGCGGGCGTCGACGTATTCGAGCATCACGGTGGTCTCCGGGATCACGCGCCCGGCCCCCGTGTCCTCCAGCAGCGGAATCTTGGCCGTGGGCCACAGCGCCGCGAAGGCCGCACGGTCGGCGGGATCTCCCAGGTTGGCCATCCGCGGCTCGAAGGCGGTCCCCAGCTCGTAAAGCCCGATCAGGACCTTCCAGCAGTAGGAGGACAGGGGGTGCAGGTGCAGGACCAGGCTCACGGGACCCTCGTGTGGTTGCGAAATGCAATCATGAGGTCTTCGGCCGGGCGCCGCAAGGCCTGGGCCGAAGTGACACCTTCGTGAGCGCCGGCGGCCCGGGATCCAAATGGCTACCCAACCCTTAAGAGTCGTGACAATCTTGTAATGTTCGCGCCGCTCGACCGGCGCGGATGCAACGAGACCATGGGAGTGAAACATGCGGGCATCCGCGGCAGGCTCCGGCCATCGCGCCCCCAGCCAGGCGCTCAGCGCGCTGATTCTGCTGGCGTTCGTGATGCTGCTGGCGATCGGCTTCTGGGCCGGCGCCGTCTGGATCGGCCAGTCCCTGATCGCGCTGGCGGTCTAGGAGCTAGGGCCGTCCGACGCTCACGTAGGTGAAGCCGCGGACACGCATGTCCTCGGGCCGGTAGACGTTGCGCAGGTCGATCATCAGCGGCTGGTTCATGAGCAGCTTCAGCCGGTCCAGGTCCAGGGCGCGGAACTGGTCCCATTCGGTGATCAGCACCAGGGCGTCGGCCCCGGCCGCGACCGCGTAGGGGTCTTCCTTCAGATCGATGTCCCGCAGCAGCTGGCGCGCCTCGGTCGCGCCGGCCGGATCGAACGCCTGCACCTTCGCCCCCATGGCCTGCAGGGCCGGCACGATGTCGAGGGACGGGGCGTCGCGCATGTCGTCGGTGTTGGGCTTGAAGGTCAGGCCGAGCACGCCGACCGTCTTGCCCTTCAGGTCGCCTCCCATGGCGGTCATGATCTTGCGGGCCATGGCCTTCTTGCGCTGATCGTTGACCCGCACCGTGGTTTCGATCAGCTCGACGGGCGAGCCGTAGTCGGTGGCCGTGCGCACCAGGGCCAGGGTGTCCTTCGGGAAGCAGGAGCCGCCGTAGCCGGGGCCGGCGTGCAGGAACTTGCCGCCGATCCGGTTGTCCAGGCCGATGCCGCGGGCCACGTGCTGGACGTCGCCGCCGACCGCCTCGCACAGGTCCGCCATCTCGTTGATGAAGGTGATCTTCATGGCCAGGAAGGCGTTGGCCGCATATTTGGTCAGCTCGGAGGTGCGCCGGCTGGTGAAGACGATCGGCGTCTCGTTCAGATAGAGCGGCCGGTAGAGCTCGCGCATGATCTCCCGGGCCCGGTCGTCGTCGGTCCCGACCACCACCCGGTCCGGCCGCTTGAAGTCCTCGATGGCCGCGCCCTCGCGCAGGAACTCCGGGTTGGAGACCACGGCGAAGTCGGCGTCGGGGCGCTTGGCGCGCAGGATCTTCTCGATCTCGTCGCCGGTGCCGACCGGAACGGTCGATTTGGTGACCACCACCGTGAAGCCGTTCATCAGCCCGGCGATCTCCTCGGCCGCGGCGTAGACGTAGGAGAGGTCCGCGTGGCCGTCGCCGCGCCGCGAGGGCGTGCCCACGGCGATGAACACCGCGTCCGCCTTCTTCACCGCCTCGGCCGCCTCGGTGTCGAAGAACAGTCGTCCGGCCTTGACGTTCTGGGCGACCAGGGTGTCGAGGCCGGGCTCGTAGATCGGGATGCCGCCGCTCTTGAGCTGCTCGATCTTGGCGCCGTCCTTGTCGATGCAGGTGACGACGTGGCCGAAGTCGGCGAAGCAGGCGCCGGACACCAGGCCCACATAGCCGGTCCCGATCATGGCGACGTGCATGGATGCTCCCGTGCGGAGGGTTTCAAGGCGCAGCTTTGAGCACGGCCGGCGGGCGGCGCCAACCGGCTGGCGGCGTTAGATTTCCTGGTTGTAGGCGCCGACTTCCGGGCGCTTGGCCAGGCGGGGTTTGACCTCCTCGCGGAAGAGGGCGCGCATGTCGTCCTCCGAGCGGCTGCTCTCCACCACGACGACGATCTCGGGCTTGTTGGACGAGGCGCGCACCAGCACCCAGGAGCCGTCCTCCAGCGCCACGCGCACGCCGTTGACGGTGATCAGGTCGGTGATCTTGCGGCCGAGGATGGTCCCCCCGGCGGCCCTCAGTTGCTCGTACTCCTTCACGACGCCCTCCACGACGCCGTACTTCACCTCGTCCCCGCAGTGGGGCGACATGGTCAGCGAAGTGTAGGCGACGGGCAGCGCCCGCTTCAGCTCCGAGAGCTTCTTGCCGGGATTGCGGTCGAGCATGGCCAGGATGGCGGCGGCCGCCACCAGCCCGTCGTCGTAGCCGCGGCCGAACGGAGCGTTGAAGAAGAAGTGGCCGCTCTTCTCGAAGCCGGCCAGGGCGCCCAGTTCGGCGGTCTTGCGCTTGATGTAGCTGTGGCCGGTCTTCCAGTAGACCGTCTTGGCGCCGTTCGACTTCAGCACCTCGTCGGTGGAGAACAGGCCCGTCGACTTCACGTCGACGATGAAGGTCGCGTCCTTGTGCAAGGCCGACAGGTCCCTGGCCAGCATCAGGCCGATCTTGTCGGCGAAGATCTCCTCGCCCTCGTCGTCCACCACACCGCAGCGGTCGCCGTCGCCGTCGAAGCCCAGGGCCACGTCCGCGCCGGTCTCGCGCACCCGCTGGGCCATCGCCTGCAGCATCACGTGGTCTTCGGGGTTCGGGTTGTACTTGGGGAAGGTGTAGTCGAGCTGGGTGTCCATCTCGATGAGCTCGGCCACGCCCATGGCCCGCAGCGCCTGGGGCGCGAAGGCGCCGGCCGTGCCGTTGCCGCAGGCGGCGACCACCTTCAGCGGCCGGCTCAGCTTCACGCGCCCTGCGACATCGGCGATGTAGCGCTCGGCCACGCCCGGGACGCGCCGCAGGATCCCGCCTTCGCGTTCCTTCCAGGCGCCGGTGAGCACGATCTCCTTCAGCCGGCCCATCTCGTCCGGCCCGAAGGTCAGCGGCCGCTGGGCGCCCATCTTGACGCCGGTCCAGCCGTTCTCGTTGTGGCTGGCGGTGACCATGGCGACGCACGGCGCGTCCAGGTCGAACTGGGCGAAGTAGGCCATCGGGGAGACGGCCAGGCCGATGTCCAGCACCTCGCAGCCGGCCGAGACCAGGCCCAGCGTCAGGGCCTGTTTGATGGAGGCCGAATAGCTCCGGTAGTCGTGACCGACGACGATCTTCCGCTGGCCGAGTTCGTGGATGTAGGTCCCGAGCCCCAGGCCCAGCGCCTGGACGCCCAACAGGTTGATCTCCGGCCCGAACAGCCAGCGCGCGTCGTACTCGCGAAAGCCCGTGGGCTTGACCAGCGGCAGGTCCTCGTACGGCGCGGTGTTGGGAAGGAGGTCGGCGCGCGGGGCAGGGAACATCGGCACTCCGTCAGGCGTGGTCAGGGCTCCGTCATAAGCGGCTTGGCCCCCAAGAGCCAAACGAACGCTACAGCGCCGCTAAAGTTCGCCGGCCGGACGCCGCCACGTTCGTAGGCAACATTGATCGCAAAAGTGTCGCACTTCGAATTCGCACTTCGTTAGCCATGCCCGTCCGAAGTGGCCTTCGATGCGGGCCCGCGTCCGCACTTGGGGTGGGGAAGTTTGTGAATATTCTCAACAGCATCACCGTCTCGCGAAAGCTGGCGATGGCTTTCGGTGCGATGATCCTGACGCTGGTGATCGTGGCCGCCGTCGTCGTCTCGAATCTGCAGGTTGTGGAGGCGGCGCGCCGCGACAACGACCAGTCGCACCGGGCGATCGCGGCCATCGGGGCGGCGAACTTCTACACCCTGCGCCAGGAGAACAGCTTCCGCGGCCTGCTGCTCTCCGGCGACGCCTACTACTCCGAGCGGGTCCGCAAACACCGCGCCAGCCTGAAGGCGACCCTCGCCAAGCTGCGCGAGCTCGAGGCCGGCTCGCCCGAGGACCTGAAGCTGATCGACGACGCGGAGGCTGCCGCCGACATCTGGTGGCGCGACATCGTCGAGGCCGGCGAGCTGCTGGCGGCGGACCCGGCGACGCACGCCCAGGCGGTGGCCATGGTCAGCTCCGACGGCATCGCCGACACCAAGATCGCGCCGCTCGAGACGGCGCTGGAGACCCTGCAGAAGCGCGAGGACGCGCGGCTGGCCGAGCGGTCGGCGCGCATGGAAGCGGCCGCACTTCAGCTGAAGCTGGCCCTGGCGATCGGCCTGGCGGCCGCCGCGCTGCTGGGCCTTGTGGCCTGGTTCAGCCTGACCCGCGCGATCGCGGCGCCGGCCAAGGGGCTGACGGTGGCGATGCGCAAGCTGGCCGGCGGCGACAACACCGTCGAGATTCCGGCGACCGACCGGGGCGACGAGATCGGCCTGATGGCCAAGGCCGTCCTGACGTTCAAGGAAGCCGCCATCGAGAAGATCCGGCTGGAGGGCGAGGCGCGCCGGCAGCGCGACGCCGCCGAGGCCGAGCGCGCCAGCCGCCTGGAGGCCGAGGCCGCGGCGGCGCGCGAGCAGTCGGTGGTGGTCGACGCCCTGGCCGGCGGCCTGGAGCGGATGGCCGAGGGCGACCTGACGTTCCGCATCGCCGTTGAGTTCCCGGGCCAGTACGGCAAGCTGAAGGCCGACTTCAACGCCGCCATGGGCCAGCTGCAGAACGCCATGACGGGCGTCGTCCAGAGCGTGCTGGCGATCCGCAACGGCGCCGCCCAGATCTCCGAGGCCGCCGACAACCTCTCGCGCCGCACCGAGCACCAGGCCGCCAGCCTGGAAGAGACCGCCGCGGCGGTGAAGGAGATCGCCGGGACGGTGAAGCGCACCGCCGACGGGGCCAAGACCGCCGCCAATATCGTCGCCGAGGCCAAGGCCGCCGCCCAGGAGAGCGGCGGGGTGATGCAGGAGGCGACCGCCGCCATGGCCGCCATCGAGACTTCCTCGAGCTCCATCGGCCAGATCATCGGGGTCATCGACGAGATCGCCTTCCAGACCAACCTCCTGGCGCTGAACGCCGGGGTCGAGGCCGCCCGCGCCGGCGAGGCCGGGCGCGGCTTCGCGGTGGTCGCCTCGGAAGTGCGCGCGCTCGCCCAGCGGTCCGCCGACGCGGCCAAGGAGATCAAGTCGCTGATCAACAGCTCGGCCACCCAGGTGGGGACCGGGGTGGAGCTGGTCTCCCGCAGCGGCGAGGTGCTGGACCAGATCGTCGCCCGCATCGCCGAGATTCACGGCCTGGTGACCGAGATCGCCGCCTCCGCGCAGCAGCAGGCCTCGGGCGTCCAGGAGGTGAACCTGGCCGTCCAGCAGATGGACAGCGTCACCCAGCAGAACGCGGCCATGGTCGAGGAGAGCACCGCCGCCAGCCGCGCCATGGCCCAGGACACCGACCAGCTGGCGCGCATCGTCAGCCGGTTCAAGATCGAGGAACGCGCCGCGGCGAGCCGGCCGCAGCTCGAGGTGGTCGCGGCCCGTCGCGGCGCCGCCTGAGGCCTCGCTTTACCGCCAACCGCGGCGGCCGTAACCTCCTTCCCGAGGAGCGGCCGACACGGTGCGGAGCGGGCGACGGCGCAGGTTCTATGGCTCGGCCGGCGGGGAGCTGATCCACGGCCCGGTGCACCATGCCGCGTTCGAGGGGACGGCCGGCTACTCCCTGAAGTACTTCGAGGGGGCGCCGGCGCGGTTCTGGCGGACCGGGCGTCCGCTGCAGCTCGACGGCCTGGCGTTCGTGGTCGTCAACGCCGGCGAGCCCTACGCCTTCGAAGTGACCGATCCGGCCCGCACCCGCATCACCGCGGCCTTCTTCGCCGAGGCCGAGGTGCGCAGCGCCTGGGCCGGCGCCCTCACCCCCGAGGCGCGGCTGCTGGATGCGCCCGACACCGCCGCCTCGCCGGCGTTCTCCGACTTCCTTCACCGCCCCGGACCGGGGCTGGCGCGGGCGCTCGCCGCGCTGCGCGCCCGGCGCGACGCCGGCGCCCTGGAGGGCTCCCAGGTCGACGAGGTCCTGGCTGATCTGCTGTCGGTGGCGGTCGGCGCCGAGGCCGGGATCGCGCACTTGCGGATCGCGGGCCTGCGCAGCCGTCAGCGGGAGGAGCTGCTGCGGCGGCTGTCCCTGGCCCGACGCTTCATCGAGGCGCGGGCGGATGGCGAGCTCAGCCTCGACGAGATGGCCGCGGCCGCCAACCTCTCGAAATACCACTTCCTGCGCAGGTTCCGCGACGTGTTCGGGATGGCGCCCGGCGCCTATCATCGGCGGGTCCGGCTCGAGCGGGCGGCGGAGCGGCTGGCCCGCGGGGCGCCGAGCCTCACGAACCTGGCGCTGGACGCGGGCTATCGGGACCTGGCCGCCTTCTCGCGGGCCTTCCGCCGGCGGTTCGGCGTTCCGCCCAGCCAGTGGCGCGCGAAACCGCAATTGCGGACAAGCTGAGCCGCCGTCCGCGGGCCATCCTGGCGCCTCTCTGGAGGAGCCGATGCGCCGCCCACACCTTCTCGGCTTGACCGCTGCTGTCTCGCTGAGCGCCGGCCTCGCCCAGGCCGAGCCGCAGGCCGAACTGTTCGCCGCGATCCGCGCCGGCGACGCGGCCGGGGTCGAACGCCTGATCGGCGCCGATCCGGCCCTGCTGCGGGCGCGCGATGCGAGCGGCGCAACGCCCCTGGTGGCGGCCGCCTTCAAGCGCCTGGGGATCGGATTCCAGCGGCCGGAGGACAACCCGGTGTTCGCCCTGATCGCCCGGCGGATCAGCGAGCCCGACCTCGTCGAAGCCTGCCTGCTCGGCCGCCGGGCGCAGGTGGTCTCGGCGATCGCCGCGGACCCGCAGCTCGTCAAGACAGCCACGCCGAACGGCCGGACGCTCCTGCACTACGCCGCCTACGTCGGAGATGCGGCGCTGGTGGATGCGCTGGCGGACCGGGGCGCGGACCTCGATGCGCCGGCGGCCGGCGTCTTCCTCTCGCCGCCGATCGTCCAGGCCATCCTCGGCGGCCGGATGGCGACGCTGGAGCGGCTGATCGCCCGCGGGGCGAACGTCAACGCGCGCCTGGACGACGGGTCGACACCGCTGCACGAGGCGGCGCAGTTGGGGGAAGAGGCGATGGTCCGGGCGTTGATTCAAGCGGGCGCCGACCCGAAGGCGCTGCGCCGCGACGGCCGCTCGCCGCGCGACCTGGCCGCCGCGCGCGGCCATGCCCGCATCGCAGAGCTGCTGGACGGCCTGGGGTAGTCCGCTACATCACCCCGGCGCGGACCAGGTCGTGGATCTGCAGGAGGCCGACAGGGCGGCCCTCCTCGACGACGAACAGCACGGTCACGGCCGGCGGCGGGTCGCTCATCAGGGCCAGGGCCTCGGAGGCGAGCATGCTGGTCGGCGCGATCTTGCGGGGCCCACGGGTCATCACCTGCTCGACCGTGGCGGCGAGCAGGCCGTCCACGTGGCGGCGGATGTCGCCGTCGCTGATCACGCCCGAGAGCCGGCCCGCGGCGTCGGTGACCCCGATCACGCCCCAGTTCTTCTCGCTCATCACCTGCAGTGCGCGAGGCATCGGCGTGCCTTCGGCGACCAGCGGCAGTTCGTCGGCCCGGTGCATCAGGTCGCCGACGGTCTTCAGCATGGCGCCGAGCTTGCCGCCGGGGTGGAAGACGTGGAAATCGCTCGCCTTGAAGCCGCGCCGCTCCAGCAGCGCCACGGCCAGGGCGTCGCCGAGGGCGATCTGCAGGGTCGTCGAGGTGGTGGGGGCGGACAGCTCGGCCGTCGCCTCGGGCGCGTCCACCAGCTGCAGCACCACGTCGGCGGCCTTGCCCAGCGCGCTGTCGGGGCGCGCGGTCAGCGCGATCAGCGGGATGTGGAACCGCTTGGCGTACGCCAGGACGTCGGCGAGCTCGCGGTTCTCGCCCGATTTCGACAGGCACAGGATGGCGTCGTCGGCGCCGATCATGCCCAGGTCGCCGTGGCTGGCCTCGACCGCGTGGACGAAGATGGCCGGCGTTCCGGTGGAGGCGAAGGTGGCCGCGATCTTGCGCGCCACGTGGCCCGATTTGCCGATGCCGGTGCAGATGATCCGGCCCCTGGCGGCGAACAGGGCGTCGACGGCGGCCGAGAAGGCGCCGTCCAGCGCCTGGGCCTGCGCCCGCAGCGCGTCGGCCTCGGTCCCCAGGACCCGGCGCGCCACCGCGCCTGCGTCGAACCCGCTCATTCGGTCGGGGCCACGGCCTGGGCCTGGAGGTCGCTGACCGCCTGGCGGGCGCGCTCGGCCTCGGCCATGGCGGCCTCGTGCTGACGCCGGATCGCGGCCTGGACCTCCGGGCGCTGCTGGTAGGGGGTCTCGCCGAAGGGGCCGGGCGAGCGGGCGCCGAGACCCTGGGGCCAGACCATGGCCAGGCCGATCAGGCCGGCGGCCACCAGGCCGATCATCGGGAAGAACAGGCGGGAGAACATGGGCGGGATATAGCCGCTCCGCGTGCGTCGCACCAAGCCGGGCCTTGACCCCTGCGCCATCGGGCCCTAGGCCGCGAGGCCTCGAACCACCCCCGGAGGTCGCGAAGCCTTGCCCACCCTCGTCCTGCTCCGTCACGGCCAGAGCCAGTGGAACCTGGAAAACCGCTTCACCGGTTGGGTGGACGTGGACCTGACGCCCGAGGGCGAGGCCCAGGCGAAGAAGGGCGGCGAGCTGATCAAGGCCGCCGGCATCCACATCGACCGGGCCTACACCTCCGTGCTGACGCGCGCCATCCGCACGCTGTGGCTGGCGCTGCAGGCCGCCGGCCAGGTGTTCGTGCCTGTCGTCAACGACTGGCGGCTGAACGAGCGGCACTACGGCGGCCTGACCGGCCTCAACAAGGCCGAGACCGCCGAGAAGCACGGCGAGGAGCAGGTGAAGCTCTGGCGCCGCTCCTACGACATTCCGCCGCCGCCGCTGGCGCCGGGCGGCGAGCACGACTTCTCCAAGGACCGCCGCTACGCCGGCGCGAGCCTGCCCTCGACCGAGAGCCTGAAGACGACGCTGGAGCGCGTGCAGCCCTACTGGGACGCCGAGATCGCCCCGCACCTGAGGGCCGGCGAGACGCTGCTGATCGCGGCCCACGGCAACTCGCTGCGGGCCATCGTCAAGCTGCTATTCAACCTCTCCGACGAGGCGATCATCGGGGTCGAGATCCCCACCGGCAATCCGCTCGTGATCGAGCTCGACGAGAGCCTGAAGCCCCGCTCGGCGCGCTACCTCGACGAGGCCCGCGCCCAGCCGCTGCCGCAGGCCGCGTGAGCGGCGCCGACGAGGCCTTCATGCGCCGCGCCATCGCCGTGGCGCGGGCGGCGCTCGGCACGACGGGCGTGAACCCCTCGGTCGGCTGCGTGATCGTCAAGGAGGGCAAGGTGGTCGGCGAGGCCGCCACCGCCGCCGGCGGGCGCCCGCATGCGGAGGAGCAGGCCCTGGAAGCCGCCGGCGAGGCTGCACGGGGCGCGACCGCCTACGTGACCCTGGAGCCCTGCGGGCGGCGCTCGACGCCGATCGCCTCCTGCTCCGAGCGGCTGGCGCAGGCGGGGGTGGCCCGGGTCGTCGTGGCCTGCACCGACGCCTCCGACTACGCCGCCGGGCGCGGCGGGCAGCGGCTGACGGCGGCCGGGATTCCTGTCGAGATCGGCCTGCTGGCGGCGGAAGCCGAGGCGGCGCTCTACGCCGACTACGCGCCGCGCACCCTCGAGCCGTGAGGGAGGCGGGCGGAGCGCCTGCGCGCCCCGCCCTGTTCCGTTTAGCGGGCGGCCAGCTGTTCGGTCGGGGCCTTCGCCAGCTGGGTGTTCTGCCAGTCGGCGAGCGCGGTGCGGTAGGCCTTGCGCGCGCAATTGGCGTTCAGCTGCATTTCCAGCGGCGAGGGGCCGTCGGCCTTGTCGCGCTTGCAGACCGCCTGGGCGGCGGCGCGCAGCTCGGCCTGGACGGCGTCGGCCGACTTGCCGGCGACGCTGACGCGGATCTCTTGCGCCTGGGCCGGAAGGGCGGCGGCGGCGAGGAGGAGGGCGGAAAGGGTGATGGACTTGATCATATCTGGAGTTCCCAACTGCTGTTGAAACTCCTCCCTACGGACGCTTCTTAAGCGGACTGAGCGTCTGGAGCTCTGAATAGACGATTCAGGCGACAAATCCATGAAGTCCTTGTTTCGTTATTGAAAGAAAAGGCGGGTGATCAACTGATCATCACCTTTCAAGGCAAGAGATCATTTTGGCTACATTCTGACGCTGGCGCCGACTTACTTCATCCGGCTCTGACGTAACCGCCAAATTCAGCGCGAGCGTCAAAAACGTCGGCGGGACCCCAGCGCCGTAACCGAACGCCGCTTTGCGAACGGCCGCGTGAGCGTGCAATGCTTCTCCCCTGGAGGCCCGCAAAGAGGCCGCGCCGGGGGGAGATCCGCGCCGATGATCGCAGCCAGCCTGCCCGCCGAGCGATCGGCCGGCTACCGCTACCTGGTGGTGACCATCCTGATGGTGGTCTACACCTTCAACTTCCTGGACCGGCAGATCCTGTCGATCCTGGCCGAGCCGATCCGCAAGGACCTGGGGCTGTCGGACACCCAGCTCGGCGTGCTCACCGGCCTGGCGTTCGCGATCTTCTACACCGGCTTCGGCATCCCGGTGGCCTGGCTGGCCGACCGGGCGAACCGGGTGCGGATCATCGCCGCCGCCTGTGCGATCTGGAGCCTGTTCTCCGCCGCCTGCGGCCTGGCCAACAACTTCGTCCAGCTGCTGATCTACCGGATCGGGGTCGCGGTGGGGGAGGCGGGCGGCTCGCCGCCGTCCTACTCGCTGATCTCGGACTATTTCGCCCCTCAGGATCGCGGCAAGGCGCTGGCCCTCTACTCGCTGGGGGTGCCGTTCGGCTCGATGGTGGGCTCGGCTGCGGGCGGCTGGATCGCCGCCAACTACGGCTGGCGCACGGCCTTCTATGCGGTGGGTCTGCCCGGCGTGCTGCTGGCGCTGCTCCTGCTGATCGTCGTGCGCGAGCCCAAGCGCGGGGCGCTGGACGCCCTGGCGGAGGGGCAGACGGCGCACGAGCCGACGCCGCCGCTGTTCGCCGCCGTCGGCCGCTTCTTCCGCAACCGCACGCTGGTGATCACCGCCCTCTCCAGCGGCCTGTCGGCCTTCGTCGGCTATGCGGTGCTGACCTGGGCCCCGCCGTTCCTGATCCGGGTCAAGGGCATGGGGCTGGAGGAGGTGGCCCTCTACTACAGCCTGGTCCTGGGGATCACCGGGGCCATCGGGACCTTCGGCGCCGGCTGGATGGTGGACCGGCTGAGCCGGCTCAATCCGCGCTGGTACGCCTACGTGCCGGCCCTGGCCTTCGCCGCCTCAATCCCCTTCTTCATCGGCTTCCTGCTGGCCCCGACCTGGCAGCTGGCGGTGCTGTGCTTCGCAGGCCCCGCGCTGCTCAACAACATGTACCTCGCGCCGGCCCTGGCGGTGGTCCAGAACGCCGTGCCGCCGGCCATGCGCACCGTCTCCGGGGCCATCCTGCTGTTCATCCTCAACATCATCGGCCTGGGCGGCGGGCCGGTGTTCGTCGGCATGGTCAGCGACCGGGCCGCGGGCGCGTTCGGCGAGCGCTCGCTGCAGGTCGGGCTGGCGGCCCTCGTGCCGGTGATCGCCCTGACCATCCTCGCCCACTACCTGGCCTCGCGCTCGATCCAGCGCGATCGGAGGCTGGCCGCCGCCTGAGCCGTGCCTTGACAGGGGGAATTACATGCGTAATCTCTGGCTGAGACTACGCATGTAAGTTCCTGCGAGGCCGCCATGAAGGCCCACCTGCTGATCGCCGCATCGTCGCTCGTCCTGGCGCTCCCCGCCGCCCCGGCGCTCGGCCAGACCGCCGTCGCCGAGACCGTCGCCCTGTCCGATCTGGACCTCGCCACGCCGAAGGGGCAGGCGATCGCCGGCCGCCGGATCCGGGCGGCGGCGTCGCGGCTCTGCGCCCAGCCGCTGACGCCGCTCCTGCCGCGGGCGGCGGTGAACGCCTGGCGATGCCGCAAGGCGGCCCAGGCGAGGGCGCAGGCCCAGCTCACGCCCGCCCCGCGCAGCTACGCCGCCGCCGACTGATTTCGCGCCGGCCCTCCCGGCGCGGAGCAAGGCCCCCAACAGGGCTCGACTCGAAGGGGAGGCGACGGTCGCCGGCCGACCGCCTCCCCACCTTTTGGGCGCCGCATGGTTAAGGCGTCAGCAGACCGTTAATCGCCTGCCGCTAAAACGGGACCGTCTCGCCCTCGATGGACCGGAACCCGTGCTCGACGCCAGGCCCAGCCCGACCCAGCTACGACGCCTGACCCAGGCGGACGTCGAGGTCATCTGCGCCAAGCACGACCGGCTGTGGACTTCGCGGCCCGGCGGCGCCCGCGCGGTGTTCGCCTGGATGGACCTCTCGGGCCTCGACCTCTCGGGCAAGAACCTCTGCGACGCCGACATGACCGGCGTGATCCTGGCCGACTGCAACCTCAAGGGCGCCCGGTTCGACCACGCCAATCTGTTCGGCGCGGACATGCAGAACGCCGACCTGACCGACGCCTCGCTGCGCCGCGCCGACCTGCGCGGCGCCTGCCTGCGCGGCGCCAACCTGACCGGCGCGGACCTTTTCGAGGCCGACCTGCGCGAAGGCTCCATCGCCCTGCCGGACCGCGAAAAGGGCCTGCGGGTGCTGGAGGCGATGCCGCGGGCCGGCGAGGTGCAGGGCGCCATCCTGGCCGGCGCCAATCTGGAACGCTCGCGCCTGTCCGGCGTCGTCGCCACCAAGGCCGACTTCACCGACGCGGTGCTCAAGGACGCCAAGCTCGTCCGGGCGAACCTGAAGCAGGCCAACTTCACCGGCGTGAACTTCGCCGGCGCGGACCTCTCCGGCGCGGACCTGGCGGGGGCCAACCTCACCGACGCGGTGCTGGTGGGCGCCAAAACCCTGTCGTGGAACGTCACCCAGGCGGACATGACCGGCGTGCTGACCGACGCTCCGGCCGGCAAGGCGGTCGAGGACCTGCCTTACAAGACCATGATCCGCGACCACGCCCGCTGGTGCGAGACCGGCGGGGCCGAGGGCAAGCCGTCGGTGTTCGACGGGGCCGACCTGCGGGCCCTGGAATCGATCCGCGGCTTCAACCTGACGGCGCTCTCGGCCAAGGGTGCGACCTTCTACGGCCTCGACATGGGCGGGGTGCAGCTGCAGGGGGCCCACTTGGAGAACGCCGACCTGCGGGCCTGCAACCTGCGCCGGGCGGACCTGCGCGGGGCGCGGCTGGTGGGCGCCAAACTGGCCGGCGCCGACCTTAGGGAGGCCCAGATGGGGCCGCTGCTGATCACCGCCGACCGGGTGCTGCCGTGCAACCTGACCGGCGCCAGCCTGAAGAACGCCGACCTCGCCCGCGCCGACCTGCGCCAGGCGGTGCTCGCCGAGGCCGACCTGTCGCGCGCCAACTTCAGCGGCGCAATGCTGAAGCTGGTGGACGTCACCGGCGCCCGCCGCGACGGGGCCCGCGGCCTCGACGGCGTCATCTGAGATCAAGACAAAAGGGGCGAGGCCTTGCGGCCCCGCCCCTCGACAGTCATCCGGAGCGCTAGGCTCAGGCGGCCTTTTCGGCCGTTTCCCCTTCGATCAGGGTCGGCTGCTCGGGCCGGCCGGTGCTGATCTGGATCGTCCGCGGCTTCAGGGCTTCCGGCAGCTCGCGGCGAAGCGAGATCGACAGCAGGCCGTCGGCCAGGCTGGCGTCGGTCACCACCACATAGTCGGCCAGCTGGAACCGGCGCTCGAAGTTGCGCTCGGCCAGGCCCCGGTGGAGGAAGCGGCGCTGGTCGTCGTTGGCGGCCTTGCGGCCCTGAACGGTCAGGAGGTTCTCCTTGACCTCGATGTTCAGTTCCTCAGGGCGGAAGCCGGCGACCGCGATCTCGACGCGGTAGTCGTTCTCGCCGGTGCGCTCGATGTTGTAGGGCGGATAGCCGCTCGCCGCGTCGGCCGCGGCGGTCTCGAGCAGGTTGGCGAGCCGGTCGAACCCGACCACGGAACGATAGAGGGGAGAGAAGTCGAGGGTACGCATCAGGTCACATCCTTCTTCATAAGCAAGGTTGCGTTGACCGGGCTTGAGACGAGCCGCATCGGCCTCGTCGGCGCCCGAGAAGGCCCGGACATCCAGCGCCTTCGACGGTACAGGTGGGGAGGGGTCCCGAGCGTTTCAAGGGGCGGAAAGCCGAGCGAAAACAACCCTTCCCTCCCCTTCAGGGGAGGGCCGGCGATGCGAAGCCTCGCGGGGTCGGGGAGTGTCGAGCCGAGCAGGCGCTGGTCGTCTAGCCTGCCGCAGGGGCGTCGCTCCCCCACCCGTCCGCTTCGCTGCGCTCGCGTCCACCCTCCCCGGAAGGGGAGGGAAAGGACCTCGCCACCTCGGCCGCATCGCAATATCACTGCAACGCCGCGCCGGAATGGTCGCGCCAGAACAAGACAACCGGGAGAGGCCCACAATGTCCCTACGCACCCTCGCCGCCGCCGCGTTCGCGGGCGCGCTGATCGCCGGCGCGCCGCCGGCGATGGCCGACGATGCGCTGAAGGCGGCGATCGCAGGTCCCCAGCGCTCGGCCGAGCACAAGGCCCGCGACGAGCACCGCCATCCCTACGAGACGCTCACCTTCTGGGGCCTGAAGCCGAACCAGACGGTGGTCGAGGTCTCGCCCGGCTCCGGCTACTGGACCGAGATCCTGGCGCCCTACGCCAAGGCCACCGGCGGGACCTACGTCGCCACCGCGGCCGACCTGTCCAACCCCAACCTTCCGGAAGCGGCCAAGAAGGCGCGCGCCGCCTTCGAGGCCAAGTACGCGGACGAGGCGACGTTCGGAAAGATCCAGTACGCCGGCTTTGGCGCCCAGTCGGGCCCGCTCGGCCGCGCCGGTTCGGCCGACATGGTCATCACCGCCCGCAATATCCACAACTGGATGTGGCAGCCCGGCATGCTCGACAAGGCGATGAAGGACTTCCACGCGGTGCTGAAGCCCGGCGGAATCCTGGCGGTCGAGGAGCACCGGTCCGATCCCCAGCCCCAGGTCGAGGGCGCCCGCGACGGCTACGTCTCGGTGGCCAACGTGGTGGCCGCGGCCGAGAAGGCCGGCTTCAAGCTGGAGGCCCAGTCCGAAGTCAACGCCAATCCGAAGGACACCAAGGGCCATCCCTTCGGCGTCTGGACCCTGCCGCCGAGCCGGCGCTCTTCGGGCGAGGGCAAGCCGGCCCTCACCGAGGCCGAACGCGCCAAGTACGACGCGATCGGCGAGAGCGACCGTATGACGCTGCGGTTCCGCAAGCCTGGCTGATGACCCTGCCCCGCTCGGGCGTTAGTTCCGGGCGGGGGCGCCGAACATCAGGAGACGCCATGCGACGTCATTGGGCGCCCGGCCTGTCCCGGCGCAGCCTTGTGCTTTTCGGAGCCGCGGCCCTGGCCGCCTGCGGCCGTCCGGCCGAGGAGGCGAAGTCCGCGCCGGACAAGGCGCCGGCGCCGAAGCGGGGCGGGATGAGCCTGGCCGAGGCGGTGGCCGGCGACTGGCGCAGCGCCCAGGACAAGGGGCGCGACGCCTGGCGCCATCCGCGAGAGACGTTGGAGTTCTTCGGGCTGAAGCCGGGGATGACGGTGGTCGAGTTCTGGCCGGGCGCCGGCTGGTACACCGACATCCTCGCCCCCTTCCTGGCGGCCACCGGCGGCAAGCTCTACGCCGCCAACCTGCAGCCGACCGACGAAGCCTCCCGCGAGGTGGTGAACGCCTTCCGCCGCAAGCTGGAGGCCGACCCCAAGCTCTACGGTCAGGTGGAGGTCACCGCCTTCGGCCTGACCAGCGGGCCGGTGGCCCCGGCGGGCTCGGCCGACATGGCCCTCTTCCTGCGCAACCTGCACAACTGGATGGCCGCCGGCATCGCCGAGAAGGCCTTCCGTGACGCCTTCCTGGCCCTCAAGCCCGGCGGCGTGCTGGGGATCGAGGAGCACCGGGCCAATCCCGGCGGCGTGCAGGACCCGCTGGCCGCCGACGGCTACGTCCAGCAGGACTACGTCGTCCAGCTCGCCCAGGAGGCCGGCTTCGTGCTGCAGGCGGCCAGCGAGATCAACGCCAACCCGAACGACACCAAGGACCATCCCTTCGGCGTCTGGACCCTGCCGCCCGTGCGCCGCACCTCGCCGCGCGGCCAGCCGGACGATCCGGCCTTCGACCGCACCAAGTTCGACGCCATCGGCGAGAGCGACCGGATGACCCTGCGGTTCGTGAAGCCGGGGTAGAAATGGGGCGCTGACGCTTCCCGCGAGCCGGGCTATTGCTTCCTTCAGTCTATTGAGGAATCGACATGCCGACGCTCGAAGAGCTCACTGATCGCCTGAAGACCGCGATGGCGCAGGGCGAGGGGCTGGGGCACAGCGTGAAGCTGAACCTGAAGGACGCCGGCGTCATCCACGTTGACGGCGCCCAGGTGACCAACGAGGACCGGCCGGCGGACCTGACCGTCACCATCAGCCTCAAGGACCTCGAGGCGCTGGGCAAGCGCAAGCTCGACCCGATGGCGGCGATCATGACCGGCAAGATGAAGCTGTCCAACATGGGCCTGGCGATGCAGCTGCAGCCCAAGATCCAGGCGCTGTTCTCCAAGCTCGCCTAGAGGAGGCCGCATGGCCGAGCCGGCTCCGCTGCTCGAGACGCCCGACAACCCGGCCCCGCCGGGCGGCGCGGCCGAATGGTTCGCAGGCGCCGGCGGCGCGCGCATGCGCGCGGCCCTGTTCACGCCCAACGGCCCGCCGCGCGGCTCGGTGGTGCTGAGCGGCGGCCGGACCGAGGTCGTCGAGAAATACTACGAGACCATCGGCGAGCTCTTGGATCGCGGCTTCGTGGTGCTGGCCCACGACTGGCGGGGCCAGGGTCTTTCCGAGCGGCTGCTGCCGGACCGGCTGAAGGGCCACGCCGCGGGCTTCGACGATTTCGTGACCGATTTCGACTGCCTGCTGGCCGCCTACGGCCAGAGGCTGCCGAAGCCCTGGCTCGCAGTGGGACACTCGATGGGCGGCTGCCTGACCCTGCTGGCGCTGGCCAAGGGCCAGGCGGCCAAGTTCGCCGGCGCCGTGCTCTCCGCGCCCATGCTGGCGCTGACCACCAAGCCTGCGCCGCGATTGCTGGTGGATCTGCTGCTCGGGCGGCGGGTGCGCCTCAAGCGGCTGGAGGACTACGTCGGCGGGCCGGGCGATCCGTTCGAGAACGACTTCGCCAAGAACAAGCTGACCCACGATCCGGCCCGCTACGCCCGCAACTGCGCCCTCATCAAGACGCACCCGGACCTGGCGCTGGGGCCGGTCACCTGGGGCTGGCTCGACTTCGCCTTCAAGGCCACCGCCTACCTCCAGAAGCCGGAGAACCTGAAGGGCGTCACCATCCCTGTCACCATCTGCCAGGCCGGCGAGGAGAAGGTGATCGACAACCGCGGACAGGACATCGTCGTCCGCGGCCTGCCGAAGGGGCGGCTCGTCCGTGTTCCCGGCGCCTTCCACGAGATCCTGCAGGAGACCGATGAGCGGCGCGCGGTGTTCTGGCGCGAGTTCGACGCGCTGGCCGACCAGGTGGCGGCCCGGCCCCTGGCGGCGGCGGGGGAATAGCAATCCTTGCTGGCGCTCCTACCTCCCGCCGTTTCGCGGGTGAGGTAGGGTGGAGCGCTATTTCGCGCTGCGCTTCAGCGCCACCAGCGCCTCCTCGAGGCAGCGGCGGTCGCCGGCGATGGCGACCTGGCCGCCGTCGTTGCCCAGCGGGGCGCCGCGCCAGTCGGTGACCAGGCCGCCGGCCCCGGCAATCAGCGGGATCGCGCAGTCGATGTCCCAGGACTTCAGGCCGGCCTCCACGACCAGGTCCATCGTCCCGGCGGCCACCATGGCGTAGGCGTAGGCGTCGCAGCCCAGGCGGGCGAGGCGCGCGGCGGCCCGCACCTGGCGCCAGGCGCCCAGCTCGGCGCCGTCGAAGCAGCCTTCGGGGTCGGTGGTGGCGATGATCGCGTCGGTCAGGTTCGGGCACTCGCGCACCCGCAGCGGGCTCGTCCCCTCCCGCCCGATGCGGCGCGCGCCGCCGGCGTGGCCTACGAACACCTCGCCCAGGTACGGCTGGCCGATCGAGCCCAGCACCGGCCGGCCCTGGAAGCGCAGGCCGATCAACGTGGTCCACAGCGGCAGGCCGGAGATGAAGGCGCGGGTGCCGTCCACCGGATCCAGCACCCAGACCCATTCGGCGTCCGGCCGGTCCTCGCCCCACTCCTCGCCGATGACGCCGTGGTCGGGGTAGCGCTCGGCGATCAGCTTGCGGATCGCCGCCTCGCCGCCCTTGTCGGCCTCGGTGACCGGATCGAACCCCTTGGCCCCGCCCTTGTCGACGAGGCCGTGGGCGGCCCGGAACAGGGGCAGGATCACCTCCGCCGAAGCCCGGTTCAGCTCCAGCAGGAAGGCGTCGAGTTCGGCGAGTTGGTCGGGGGCGGGATCAGCGGGCATGGGCCCGCTTTACCCCACCTCCCGGCGCGGCGTCAGTGGCCTTCGGTCTCGCCGTGCAGCGACTTGGCCAGATCCAGAAGCCGGCGGCGCGGCCGCTCGTCGAGCTGGTAGTAGGCGCGGATCAGGTCGAGGGTCTCCTTGCGGGACAGCACCTCGCCGGCGTCCTCGGCGATCTTGGCCTCGGCGGCGTTGCGCTCCTGCTCGGACAGACCGTCGTAGAAGTAGGCCACCGGCACCTGCAGCGCTTCGGACAGCTGCCACAGGCGGGCGGCCGAGATGCGGTTCGCGCCGCACTCGTACTTCTGGATCTGCTGGAAACGCACGCCGCAGGCGCCGGCCAGCTGCTGTTGGGTCAGCCCGAGCAGCCGCCGGCGCCGGCGCAGCCGCTTGCCCAGATGGATGTCGATCTCGCTACCCATGTTCTTCGGACGCATATCGGTTACTTCCCTGCCCTCGTCCCAAACCGGGACGGTCCGGGCTTTCGGCGGCAAGTCGCGCGCCACGCGAGCGCGGGTTCGCGTTGCGCGGCGCATCGGGCGGCGCCACCTAAGGGGCGATGGCCGAACCGCGCCCCTCCCTCGCCCAAGACCTGCTGTGGCGCCTCGAGGCCCTGGCCTTCGACATCTTCGTGGGCCTGATCCGGCTGCTGCCGGTGGATACGGTGTCGAATTTCGGCGGCTGGCTGGTGAAGACCATCGGCCCGCTGACCGGCACCCAGCGGATCGTCGAGCGGAACATCGAGCTGGTGTTCCCCGACATGCCGCCCGACCGTAAGGCGAAGCTGATCGCCGAGCAGTGGGAGAGCCTGGGCCGGTTCTTCTTCGAGCACCCGATGCTCGACCGGATCATCGGCGATCCGTCGCGGGTCGAGATCGTCAACGCCGAGCGCCTGCGCCAGATCGCCGACGGCGCCGGGCCGGTGGTCTTCATCTCCGGCCACTTCTCCAACATGGAGGTGATGAGCGCGGTGATCGTCAACTCCGGCGTGAAGTGCCAGATCACCTACCGGGCGGCCAACAACCCCTACATCGAGACGCGCTTCCGCAAGAGCCGCTGGCGCTACGGCGTTCGGGACTTCGCGCCGAAGGGCGAGGAGGGGGCCCGCGACATCATCAAAGCCATGGGCCGTGGCGAGTCCGTCGCGCTGATGAACGACCAGAAGTTCAACGGGGGGATCGCCGCGCCGTTCTTCGGCCACCTGGCCCACACCGCCCCCGGGCCCTCCAAGTTCGCCCTGCGCTTCGGCGCCCCGCTGCAGCCGATGAGCGTCCAGCGCACGAAGGGGGCCCGCTTCCGCGTTGTCGTGCACGAGCCGATCCACCTGGCCGAGACCGGCGACCGCGCCGCCGACCTCGAGGCCGCGGTCCGCCAGGTCAACGCCTTCATGGAGGCGCGCATCGTCGAGCGGCCGCACGAGTGGTGGTGGGTCCACAAGCGCTGGCCGAACGAGGTGTATCGGAAAAATGCTCCCCCGCAGGGGGAGGGGGACCGCGAAGCGGTGGAGGGGGTTCACACCCCCTGAGCTGGTCGGCCGCGCTGAGTCAGCGCCTTTGAACCCCCGCGGTCGCTTCGCGACAGCTCCCCCTGTGGGGGAGCATCTGCACTACGCCCCGTTCAGTTCCTTCCACCGCTGCAGGGCCTCGGCCGGGCCGGCGTAGGCTTCCTGGGTTGCGGGGTTCCAGTAGCGGAGGGCTTCCAGAGGGATCTTCACGCCGCTGACGGCGCAGACCACGTAGCGGCCCGGTTTCAGCACGACGAACTCGCCGTCGCCGTAGTGGACGGTGGCGATGTCGCCGGCGGAGAGCTCGCGGTCGTGGGCGTTCATGGGCCGCTATTTAGTCCTTCGAGGCGTCTCAGAACAGATCGCCCTGCGTGGCGGGCGCCGGCGGCGCCTTCGGGCGGGCGGCGCGGGCCGGCTTGGGCTCGGGCGCGGCCCCGTCCACGACGGCGTGGCGGACGTTCTCCTTGTCCTGGAAGACCAGCGCCACCGGGTCGCCGGCCGAGAGCTGCGCGCCGGCGGTGACCAGCGAGCCGTCCGGCCGGTGGACCCGAGCGAAGCCGAGCCGCAGCGGCCGGTCGGGGTTCAGGGAGACCCTGAGCTTCTCCAGGCTCGCCAGTCGCTCCACCGCGCGGTCCAGCTTGCGCTCCACGGCCGGCGCGAGGCGCGATGAGAGGGCGTTCAGCCGGTCGAGCTGCACCCGCTGCGGCCGCTCCAGAAGGTGCGGCGACAGGCGCGAGGCGACGCGCACGAGGTCCCGTTCGTGGGCGTCGACGTTGCGCGTCAGGCCGGCCGAGAGCTTGGAGGCTGCGATGTTGAACCGCTGGCCGGCCATCTCCACCAGGTCGGGGATGCGCGCCAGGCTGCGGCCCGCCGCCTCGACGCGGCCCTTGCGGTCCTCCACCACCCGGCCGCCGCAGCGGTGGATTCGCGCCGACAGGTCGTTCACCGCCGCGCGCAGCTCGGCCAGCACGGGCGTGGCCATCTCGGCCGCCGCCGTGGGCGTCGGCGCCCGCCGGTCGGACACGAAGTCGATCAGGGTGGTGTCGGTCTCGTGGCCCACGGCCGAGATCAGCGGGATGGCGCACGCAGCGACCGTGCGGGCCAGCTGCTCGTCGTTGAAGGGCCACAGGTCCTCCACCGAGCCGCCGCCGCGGGCGACGATCAGTACGTCGGGCCTGGGGATCTTCCCCTCGCCCCCGTGGGCGCAGAAGCCGTTGATGGCCGCGCAGACCTGGGCGGCGGCCGCATCGCCCTGCACCACCACCGGCCAGACCACCACCCGGCAAGGCCAGCGGTCGCGGATGCGGTGCAGGATGTCGCGGATCACCGCGCCCGTCGGACTGGTGATCACCCCGATGGTCGCCGGCATGGCCGGGATCGGCTTCTTCCGCTCGCGCTCGAACAGTCCTTCGGCGGCCAGCCGGCCCTTCAGCTTCTCGAGCTGGGCCAGCAGGGCGCCGACCCCGGCCGGCTCCATGGTCTCGATGACGATCTGGTAGCGCGAGCCGGCCGGGTAGGCGGTGATCTTGCCGGTGACGATCACCTCCAGCCCCTGCTCGGGCCGGCACTTCAGCCCCCGCACCGAGCCCTTCCAGACGACGCCGTCGATCGCCGCCCGCTCGTCCTTGATGGTCAGATAGACGTGGCCGTTGGAGTGGTGGGTGACCTTGGAGAGCTCGCCCCGCAGCCGCACGAAGCCATAGGCGTCCTCGAGCGTCCGCTTCAGCGCGAAGGCCAGCTCGGAGACGGAGTAGGGGCGGGCGTTGGAAGAGGCCTCGTCGGCCGCTGCGTCGGTCATGGCGCCAGGGTAGCCGCTCGCCCGCTTCGGCCCAAACGGGACGGGTCGCCGCGGGCGAAGAACCAATCGCGGTAAGTTGATCGAACGTTGTTATCGGACCTGGGACTCCCGGGCAGCTCAAGCATAGCGTGCCGCCGACGCGTGTTCCGTTTCTGGCTTCTGTCCAAGGGAGTTGACGACATGGCGTTGATCACCGGCACACCCGGGGCGGACATCCTGCCCCTCACCAACGGCGATACGGTCGTCGGCCGCGCAGGCCACGACACCTTCGTGTTCGATCCCAGCGGCGGGTCGAGTTTCACCACCATCGCCGACTTCGGCAGCATCTACTTCGGCGGGCCGATCACGGGGGCGCAGGAGACGACCCCGCCCGGCGGCACCGGTTCGGCGGCGACCGGCACGGTGGAGGCGCACCTGCTGCGCGGCGGGACGGCGCTGCTGTTCACCGCCACCGTCCAGGGCCTGGACTTCACCGGCGCCCAGACGCCGGACAACCCCAACGACAACGTGGGCGCCGCCCACCTGCACGATGCGCCGGCGGGCGCATCCGGCGGCGTGGTCTACGGCTTCCGGGGCCTGCCGTTCAACGACCTCGACGGCGACACCGTCACCGTCAACGGCCCCGGCGTCGGCGGAACGATCAGCGGCGAATGGGACGCCAACGAGGGCTTCAACACCACCCTCACGGCCAAGATCCCCGACCTGTTGAACGACGAGATCTACATCAACTTCCACACCCCGGCCTTCCCGGCCGGTGAGATCCGCGGCCAGCTGATCCAGCAGGACGAGGGGCTCGACCGCATCGACGTCAGCGCCGCCGGCATCGGCGACTGGGCGACGATGCAGGTCCTGCTCGCCGACGTGAACGGCTCGGCGCAGTTCACCGTCTGGCGGGGCGGGCAGTCGCACACCGTGCGGCTGGACCGGGTGAGCGAGGCCGATCTCGAGGCGGCGGACTTCATCTTCTCCACCTCGACGGCCGCCCAGCGGCTGTCCGGCACGTCGGCCCGCGACGATCTGTTCGGGGCCGGCGGGAACGACACCCTTGGCGGCGGCGCCCACAACGATCGGCTGTTCGGCGAGGCGGGGAACGACGATCTTCTGGGGGACTCCGGCAACGACACCCTGGTCGGCGGCGAGGGCGACGACGAGGCCGACGGCGGGTCCGGCGCCGACTCCCTGGCCGGCGGGACCGGGAACGACTGGCTCTCCGGGGGCTCGGGCAACGACACGCTCGACGGTGGGGCGGGGAACGACACCTACCTCGGCGGATCCGGCGCGGACGCCTTCGTGGCCGGGACCGGCGCCGACGTGATCGTGAACTTCAGGGCCGGGGAGGGGGACGAGGTCCGGATCGCCGCGGGAACCCAGTTCACCCTCAGCCAGGGGGCGGGCGGCGCGGTCGTCGATTTCGGCGGCGGAAACACCCTGACGCTGCAGGGCGTCTCGGCGGCCAGCCTGCCGAGCGACTGGTTCGTCTACGTCTGAGGCGTCCCATACGAAAAAGGGCGCTCCGGCCCGAAGGCTGGAGCGCCCAGTCTTGGAGGACGCGACGCTACTAAAGGTAACGGCGGAGCGAGCGGGCCAGCTCGGTGGCGGTCGCCTTCTTCTTGCCGGTCTGGGCCGGCTGGTAGGCGACCCGCTGGTGCTCCACGCAGTACGGGCTGTCGGACGCGCGGCGCCCGCAGAAGGTGAATTCTTCGCTGGCGGGATCGCCGATCGGCCACTTGCACATGTGGGCGCCCAGGGTCAGCACGGTGGCCGTGCCGGGCGCTTCGTCCACGTAGCGCACCGGCTCCGGGGCCGGCCGGGCGACCGCCAGCGGCTGGGCGATGCGGCGCGGGGCGGCGGGCGCGGCGGCGCGCGGCGCCGGACGGGGCGCCTTGAAGGCTGGCCGGGCGGGCTTGGAGGGCGCCGCGCGGCCCGACAGGCCCAGGCGGTGCACCTTGCCGATCACAGCGTTGCGGGTGACCCCGCCCAACTGCTTGGCGATCTGGCTGGCCGAAAGGCCGTCCTGCCAGAGCTTCTTCAGAATCTCGACCCGCTCGTCCGTCCAGCCCATGTCCGCCTCCCAGCGATCTACTCGAGCCCCCAGGCGCCGCCCCGCGCAGCCCCCTGGATCAACATCTTGTGGCGCCGATCCAATTCATCTCTCAGCAACCACTAGATATCGTAAACAAGCCGTTAACGACCACAATAGGCGCCATGCTGTTCATCCACAGGAACAAGATGTTGCGGCGCCCTGCCGCACTCTTGCGGCGCGGCCTGCTTGGGCGCACATCAGCCTCATGAAGGACGTCCCCGACGACGTGGCCCTCGTGGAGGCCGTCATCCCGCCCGCGCCGCGCGACTATCACGGCGTCAACTGGGCCGGGTTCCGCACCCTCTATCTCCGGGAGATCCGGCGGTTCTGGAAGGTGGGGATGCAGACGCTGGCCGCGCCGGTGGTGACGGCGCTGCTCTACATGATGATCTTCGTGGTCGCGGTGGGCGCCAGCCGCCAGCCGGTCCCGGGCATCGGTTTCGCGACCTTCGTCGCGCCCGGCCTGATCATGATGAGCATCCTCAACAACGCCTTCGCCAACTCATCGTCGAGCCTGCTGCAGGCCAAGATGAACGGGCTGATCGGCGACTTCCTGACCCCGCCGCTGTCGCCGCCGGAGCATGTGGCCGCCTTCGCCCTGGGCGCGGCCACCCGCGGCATCGTCGTGGGGGCGGTGACCTGGGTCTCGGTGCTGCCGTTCACCGGCCTGCCCATCACCCACCTGTGGGCGGTGCTCTACTTCGGCGCCGGCGCCAGCGTGATCCTGGGCCTGCTGGGCATGATGGCCGGGCTGTGGGCCGAGAAGTTCGACCACATGGCGGTGGTCACCAACTTCATCGTCATGCCCATGACCTTCCTGTCGGGCACCTTCTACCTCGTCGAGCGGCTGCCCGAGCCGTTCCGCACGGCCAGCCACTTCAACCCCTTCTTCTATCTGATCGACGGCTTCCGCTACGGCTTCATCGGCCACGCAGAGGGCAGCCTGTTCACCGGCGTCGGCGTGACCGCCGGCCTGGTGATCATGCTGACCTGCCTGTGCCTGTGGATGTTCGAGACGGGGTACAAGCTGAAGACGTAGCGCTCGGCGCGGTGACAGGTAGCGCCGTGCCGGCGCAACCAGTCACCGAAGCGCGCCGGTGACTGGTTGGGCGAAGCCCTACCTGTCACCCATCTCCTAGCTCTCCCCCGCCGCCCAGCGCATCGCCGCCTCGCGCTCCTCGGGGGCGAAAGCTCTCGCTTCGACCTGGGGGATGACGGGGTCGAGGGTGGAGACCAGCGCCTTCAGCCAGGCCTTGTCGGTGACCAGGGCGGCCCGGCGGAAGCGGCTCCATTCGCGGAACTTCATCAGGCTGTAGCGGAAGTCCTTCATCATCGCCTCGGGGCTGATGTCGGAGAAGCCGGTCATGTCGGCGAACACGCCCACCGTCTCGTGGCCGCGCAGCTTCTCCTCCACCGTCTCGATGATCCGGTCGTAGTCGGCGGCGCTGACGTGGCC
The DNA here is from genome assembly GCF_042681205.1 of Phenylobacterium terrae. Classification (NCBI taxonomy): domain Bacteria; kingdom Pseudomonadati; phylum Pseudomonadota; class Alphaproteobacteria; order Caulobacterales; family Caulobacteraceae; genus Phenylobacterium; species Phenylobacterium terrae. The sequence continues at coordinate 800,773 of NZ_JBHUEY010000001.1, read as the reverse complement.
GGCGAGGCGGTAGGCCAGCACGTGGTCGGGCGCCGGCAGGACTTCGATCATGGCTCAACTCCGCATCTCGGACGCCAACCAGCGAAGCCGGCTCTCGAAACGGAAGGGGGCGGGCGCCCAGAACGAGCGTTCCGGTGTGGCCGCCAAGTCATTGACAGGCCGGCCCCGTGCGTCGAAAAGGTGCAGCCTTCCAGTCCCCGTCGCCACGCGGCGGGGATGTTCGTCTTTTGGAGGGCGTCTCCCGTGACCGAAAAGACCGCGACGCAAGCCGCGCCCGTTCCCAGCGACCACATCATGGGCGTGTACAACCGCGCTCCGCTGGCGTTCGAGCGAGGCGAGGGCTCGCGACTTTTCACGGCCGACGGCGAGGCCTACCTCGACTGCCTGGCGGGCATCGCGGTCAACGCGCTCGGCCACAGCCATCCCAAGCTGGTCCAGGCGCTGAAGGACCAGGCCGACAAGCTCTGGCACGTCTCCAACATCTTCACCATCCCCGGACAGGAGAAGCTGGCGGCCAAGCTCTGCGAGCTGACCTTCGCCGACATGGTGTTCTTCACCAACTCGGGCGCCGAGGCGATCGAGTGCGCCATCAAGACGGCGCGCAAGTATCACTGGGCCAAGGGCGCGCCCGAGCGGGTCGACATCATCGGCTTCGAAGGCAGCTTCCACGGGCGGACCATCGCGGCGGTGAACGCCTCGGGGAACGCCTCCTACCTGGAAGGGTTCGGACCGCGCCTGCCCGGCTTCATCCAGCTGCCGTACGACGACCTCGACGCGCTGCGCGCGGCGGTGGGGCCGACCACGGCGGCGATCATCATCGAGCCGGTGCAGGGGGAGGGCGGCGCTCGGGCCCTGTCGGAAGCCAGCCTCAAGGCCCTGCGCCAGCTCTGCGACGAGACCGGCACGCTGCTGATCTACGACGAGATCCAGTGCGGCCTGGGACGCACCGGCAAGCTGTTCGCCCACGAATGGGTGGAGGGTGCGGCGCCCGACATCATGGCCATCGCCAAGGCGCTCGGCGGCGGCTTCCCCGTGGGCGCGTGCCTGGCCACCGCCGAGGCCGGCGCCGGCATGAGCGTGGGCTCGCACGGCTCGACCTACGGCGGCAATCCGCTGGCCATGGCCGTGGGCCTGGCCGCCATGGAAGAGCTCGCCAGCCCCGAGCTGATGGCCCACGTCCGTGAGGTGGCCGGCTACTTCACCCAGCAGCTCTCCGGCCTGCAGGAGCGCTATCCCGACGTCGTCCTCGACATCCGCGGCAAGGGCCTGCTGATCGGCGTCAAGCTCGCCACGCCGAACCGCGAGTTCATGCAGCACGCGCGCGATGCGCACCTGCTGGTGGCCGGCGGCGGCGACAACTGCGTGCGCCTGCTGCCGCCGCTCGTCCTCACCCTCGAAGAAGCCCGCGAGGCCGTCGAGAAGCTCGAACGCGCCTGCGAGGCCGCCCGCCAGAAGGCCAGGGCCGCCGCCTAACGGCCCCGCTCAATCCCTCCGCTCTCCCCGCTTCGGCGGGGCGAGCGGCGTTGGGACGGAAACCCAAGACATGACCCAACCCGTCAGACACTTCGTCGACCTCTGGAAGCTCGAGGCGGCGGACATCCGCGCCATCCTCGACGACGCCCACGCCCGCAAGAAGGCCCGCCTGGGCTGGCCCAAGGGCCGCGTCGACGCCGACGCGCCGGCCAGGGACCGGACGCTGGCGATGATCTTCGAGAAGAACTCGACCCGCACCTGGTTCTCCTTCGACGCCGCCATGCGCCAGCTGGGCGGGGCGGTGATCATCTCCACCTCGGCCGACATGCAGCTCGGCCGCGGCGAGACCATCGAGGACACCGCCAGGGTGCTGTCGCGGATGGTGGACGCCATCATGATCCGCGCCAACCGGCACGAGGACGTGGAGCGGCTGGCCCTGTCGGGCTCGGTGCCGATCATCAACGGCCTCTCCGACCGCGCCCACCCGTGCCAGATCCTGGCCGACATCCAGACGATCGAGGAGCACCGCGGGCCGATCGCGGGCAAGACCATCGCCTGGGTGGGCGACGGCAACAACGTCTGCTCCAGCTTCATCCACGCCGCGCCCAAGCTCGGCTATAAGCTGAACATCGCCTGCCCGGCGGTCTACCACCCCGACCTGGTGGACCTGGCCCGCGCCGCCCAGGAGCAGGGCAAGATCGAGATGACCGACGACCCGCGCGAGGCGGTCCGCGGCGCCGACGTGGTGGTCACCGACACCTGGGTCTCCATGGGCGACACCGACCACGACGAGCGGCTGGAGGCGCTGGAGCCCTATCAGGTGGACGCCGCGCTGATGCGCGAGGCCAACTCCGACGCCGTCTTCCTCCACTGCCTGCCCGCCCACCGCGGCGAGGAGGTGACGGACGAGGTCATGGACGGGCCGCAGTCCCTCGTCTGGGACGAGGCCGAGAACCGCATCCACGCCCAGAAGTCCATCCTCGCCTGGTGCTTCGGCGCGATCTGAGCGCCCCCTCCGTCCCGGCGCTCACGCGCCGATCCACCTCCCCCGTATGCTGCGCTACGGGGGAGGATCTGACGCTCTCGCTCCTCCCCCGCAGCGCCGACTGCGGGGGAGGGGGACCGCGAAGCGGTGGAAGGGGCGCGACAGTCCCGCTCGAAACGGCGCACGCCGCACCCTATATGGCCGCCAATGTCTGACACCCGAATTCCCGACGACCTGGTCGGCGCCTTCCAGATCGAAGGCGAGCCCGTGCGCGGCCGCCTGGTGCGCCTGGGCCCCGCCATCGACAAGATCCTCACCGGCCACGCCTATCCGGAGCCGGTGGCCAACCTGCTGGGCGAGTGTTGCGCGCTCGCGGCCCTGGTGGGCTCCAACCTGAAGTTCGAAGGCCGGCTGATCGTCCAGGCCCAGGGCTCGGGGCCGGTGCGTTACGTGGTCGCGGACTACGACACCACCGGCGCCCTGCGCGGCTACTGCCGGTTCGACGAGGACGAGGTGGCCGAGGCGACCAAGGGCTTCGCCCGCCCCGGCGCCCGGACCCTGCTGGGCGACGGGGTGTTCATCATGACCGTCGACCAGGGTGCGGACATGGACCGTTACCAGGGCGTCACCGCCATCGAGGGCGAGACCCTGGCCCTGTGCGCCGAGCAGTATTTCGCCCAGTCGGAGCAGACGCCGACGCGGGTGCGGCTGGCGGTCGGCCAGGCCGACGTCGGCCACGGGATGGCCTTCCGGGCCGGCGGCGTGCTGATCCAGAACATCGCCGAGGACGACGCCCGCGGCTCCACGGCCGACGCCTGGGAGCGCACTCAGGCGCTGTTCGAGACCCTCGGCGAGGACGAGCTGATCGACCCGTCCCTGGCCTCGAAGACCCTGCTCTGGCGCCTGTTCCACGAGGACGGCGTGCGGGTGTTCGAGGACAAGCCGCTGAAGGCCTTCTGCCGCTGCTCGCAGGACCGGATCGAGACGGTGCTCCGCTCCTTCGGCCCCGACGAGCGCGCCGACATGGTCGAGCCCGACGGCAAGATCCGCGTCACCTGCGAGTACTGCAGCCGCGTCTACGCGGTCGAGCCGAAGGCGCTCGAGAACGCTTAAAGAGAAGATCCTCCCCCGCAGGGGGATGGGGACCACGAACTGGTGGAGGGGGTTCCCACGCACCGAGTCAGCGGGCGTGAACCCCCTAAGTCCCTTCGGGACAGCTCCCCCTGAGGGGGAGCGCCGTTGCGCCTACGCCGCGTCCAGCGCCCGCTCGACGTCGCGCGTGAGGTCCTGGGCCGCTTCCAGGCCGACGCTCATCCGCACCCAGCCGTCCGTCAGGCCGATCTCCAGCCGGTCGGCCTCGGGCATCGAACGGTGGGTGGTCGTCCAGGGATGGGTGGCCATCGACTTGGCGTCGCCGAGGTTGTTGGAGATGTCGACGATCTGCAGGGCGTCCAGGAACCGCCAGGCGGCGGCCTGGTCGCCCAGGTCGAAGGCCACGACGTTGCCGCCGCCGCTCATCTGATTGGCGACGATCCCGGCTTGCGGGTGGTCCGGCCGGCCGCAGTAGACGACCTTCCGCACCTTGGAATGGGCGGCGATCGCGTCGGCGACCCTGGCCGCGTTCTCGGTCTGGCGGCGGACCCGCAGCTCCAGCGTCTCCAGGCCCTTCAGCAGCACCCAGGAATTGAACGGCGACAGCGCCGGCCCGGTGTGGCGCAGGATGTCGCGGTAGGCCTCGTCGATCAGCTTGGCGCCGGCCAGGATCGCCCCGCCAAGCACCCGGCCCTGGCCGTCGATGTGCTTGGTGGCCGAGTAGACGACCACGTCGGCGCCCAGCGCCAACGGCTTCTGGTAGATCGGCGTGGCGAACACGTTGTCGACCACCAGCTTCGCGCCGATCTCCTTGGCGATGTCGGCCACGGCGCCGATGGGCGTGACCTCCAGCAGCGGGTTGGCCGGGCTCTCCACCAGGAAAGCCTTGGTGTTGGGCCGCACGGCGTTGCGCCACTCGGACGGCTCGACGGCGTCCACGAAGGTGGTCTCCACCCCGAACCTGGGCAGCCACTCGGCGACGATCCAGCGGCAGGACCCGAACAGCGCCCGGCCGGCCACGATGTGGTCGCCGGCGCGGACGAGGCCGGAGAGGGCCACCTGCACCGCGCTCATCCCCGACGAGGTCGCCCGGCAGGCCTCGGCGCCCTCCAGCAGGGCCAGCCGGTCCTCGAACATCTGCGTCGTGGGATTGCCGAAGCGCTGGTAGATGAAGCCCGGCGCAGCGCCGGCGAACCGGGCGTTGGCCGCCGCGGCGCTCTCGTAGGCGAAGCTCTGGGTGAGGAACAGGGCCTCGGAAATCTCGCCGTATTCGGTGCGCGCCATGCCGCCGCGCACCAGCCGCGTCTCGAGCTGCCAGTCCTTGGGGTCTTCGGCCATCGCACGTCTCCTTCGCCGCGGCTGGCATCAACGGCAGGCGCCCGCCTCCGTCAAGCTTGGCGATCTCATTGTCGGCTTAGGTTTTCTCGTCGCCTTGCCAGACTCAGGCGGAGCGGTGATCGTCGCCGGCCCATGATCCAGAACAGCCCGGCCGGCATCCTGCCCGCCCAGTCCATCGATGCCCTGCTGGAGACCGGCGCCGTCACTTCGGCGACCGCCTTCGATGCGGACCAGGTCCAGCCGGCCAGCCTGGACCTGCGCCTGGGCGCGCGGGTGTGGCGCGTGCGCGCCTCCTTCCTCCCGGGCCGCGGCCGCACCGTCGCGGAGCGGATGGCGGCCGTCGCCATGCACGAGCTGGACCTCACCCGCGGGGCGGTGCTGGAGCGCGGCTGCGTCTACATCGCAGAGCTGCAGGAGCGGCTGAAGCTGCCGGCCGGCGTCTCGGCCCGGGCCAACCCGAAGAGCTCCACCGGCCGGGTGGACGTCTTCGTGCGCCTGCTCACCGACAATGGCATCGCCTTCGACGACGTGGTCGAGGGCTACGAGGGCCCGGCCTTCATCGAGATCGCGCCGCAGACCTTCTCGGTTCTGGTGCGCACCGGCACCCGGCTCAACCAGCTGCGGCTGAAGCGCGGCGAGCCCGCCAAGCTGTCGATCCGCAGCGTCGGGGTGGACCTGTCCAACGGCGTCGCCGGCTTCCGCGCCCGCCGCCACGCCGGGGTCATCGACCTGGACCACGTCGACGGCCACGACCCGCGCGACTACTGGGAGGCGCTGAAGCCCTACCACGGCCAGCTGCTGCTCGATCCCGGCGAGTTCTACATCCTGGCCTCCAAGGAGCCGATCGAGATCCCGGTGATGGAGGCGGCCGAGATGACGCCGATCGACCCGTCCGTCGGCGAGTTCCGGGTGCACTACGCCGGCTTCTTCGATCCGGGCTTCGGCACGGAGGAGGCGCGGGGGCAGGGGTCGAAGGCCGTGCTGGAGGTGCGCAGCCACGAGACGCCCTTCCTGCTGGAGGACGGCCAGACGGTCGCGCGGCTGGTCTACGAGCCCCTCACCGAGCGGCCGAGCCTGCTCTACGGCGACCGTGGGTCGCACTACCAGAGGCAGGGTCTGAAGCTATCCAAGCACTTCAAGCCGTGGATATGATCGCCCCGGGTGCGTGACCCAAGAACTGGGTCGCGGCGGACGGGTCGAGGTTACGGGTGCGATTTCGGGTGAGGGCGGCGCTTGCCGCCGTGGGCGCCGCTGCGGCGCTGGCGACGACGGGGGCGGCCGAGGCCGCGCCGGCCATGTGGGTGGTCCGCGACGCGGACTCCGAGATCTTCCTGTTCGGCACCATGCATGCGCTCAAGCCCGGCGCCGACTGGCGCACGCCGGCCTACGAGGCCGCCTACCAGAAGGCCGAGGCGGTCTGGTTCGAGGCGGTGGTCGACCCTATCGAACCGGGGGTGATCAGCGGCCTTGTCGAGCGCTACGGCGTCGATCGCGAGCGGCCCCTGAGCAGCCGGCTCTCGCCGCGCCAGCTGAAGGACCTCGAGGCCGTGCTGGCCGAGGGCGAACTCACCGTCGCCAAGATCGACCACCTGCGCCCGTGGGCGGCGGCGCTGGTGTTGTCGATGCAGCCGGTGCGCGGCGGCGGGGCGAGCGTCGAGGCCGGCGCCGACATGGTCGTGACCCGCCAGGCGCGCCAGGCGCAGAAGCCGATCCGCGCCTTCGAGACCATGGAGGACCAGGTCCGCATGTTCGCCGGCCTGCCGCCCGAGGTGGAGCTGCAGTATCTGGTGGACGTGATCGCCGAGCGGCGCGGCAAGGGCGTGCGCAAGGGCTCGCATGCGGACGCCTGGATCCGCGGCGACGTCGGCCGCCTGGGCAAGGGCGTGGTCGGGGCGATGCAGTCCGACATGCCCCAGTTCTACGACGCCCTGCTGAAGCGCCGTAACCACGCCTGGGCCGAGGCGCTCAGCGACCAGATGGCGGGCGAGGGCGTGCAGCTGGTCAACGTCGGCGCCCTGCACCTGCTCGGCGACGACGGTCTGCCGGCCCTGATGAAGGCCCGCGGCTACCAGGTCGAACGCATCCAGTAGCAAGCAGGCTCGACGTTTTGTCAGGTTTGCTTGACATGACCCGAGGTGTCATGTTTCCTTGTCATAAGGACAAGGAGGCAAGACATGCCTGGTCTGCGACACCTGCCGACGCCCGTCTTCTGGATTGCGACGCTGGCGCTCGGCCTGGTCATGGGTATGGCCCTGAGTTCCTTGAGGGGCGCGCCGCCGCTCCTCGGCGCTCTCCTCGGGCTGCTGATCCTGCTGGCCGGCGGCTCGCTCGCGGTGCTGCTCTGGCGCCGGCTCGACGAGGTCGCGCGGGAGGCCCACAAGTGGGCCTGGTACTGGGGCGCGCCGATCGCGCTGCTGCTCGCGGCGCTGACGCTGTTCCTCGAGATCGTGCCGAGCGAGCGGCTGCTCGCCGCCGAGAGCAGGCAGGAGCTGTTCTTCCTGGGCTTCGGCTACTGCGCCGCCGCCCAGATGGGCGGCTACCTCATCGCGTGGATCGGCTGGTGGATCAGCCGCAGCTTCGACTTCGGCACGGGGCGCTGAGCCATGCGGACCGTTCGCACGCGGCTTCCCCTGGGCCTCGTCATCCTGCTTGCGGCGGCGACGCTGCCGGTCTCCGCCGAGGGACGGGCATTGGCCACGGCCTACCGCGCCTCCGCCGCCGCTCTCCTGGCCGACGCGCTCGTCGAGGAGGTCAAGATGGTCGTCCTCAGCCGCCTTGCCCTGCCCGTCGCCGCCAGCTGGCGCGCGGAGCCGGAGGCGCGGCCATGAAGAACCGCCTGAGGGTGCTGCGCGCCGAGCGCGACTGGAGCCAGGCGGATCTGGCCGAGCGGCTGCAGGTCTCCCGCCAGAGCGTCAACGCCATCGAGACCGGCAAGTACGACCCGTCCCTGCCGCTGGCCTTCAAGATCGCCCGGCTGTTCGGCCAGCCGATCGAGGCGATCTTCCAGGACGACTAGGCTCAGCGCTGCTGGAACAGCTGCAGGATGATCGAGGGCTGACGGTTGGCCATGGAGAGGGCCATGATGGCCAGCTGCTGGCGCACCTGCAGCGCCTGCCAGCGGGCGCTCTCCTTGGCCAGGTCCGCGTCCACCAGCCGGCCGATGGAGGCCTCCATGGTGTCCTGCAGCTTCCCCACATACTCGAGGTGGGTCTGCAGCGCCTTGTGACCGGTGCCCAGCCGTCCGAGCGCGCTGTTGACGTTGGACAGGCCCGTGCTCAACGCCTCGATGGTGGTGCTGTCGACCGTGCCGGTCAGGTCGGTCGGCAGGCCGCTGAGCGCGGAGCCCGTTGTCGACAGGTCCACATGGGCCACGCTGATCCTGCCCCCCTTGGTGTCGGCCAGCGCCTGGACGCTGTCGCTCCCGCCTGCGGAGATCAGGTTGATGCCGTTGAAGTCCGATGTGTTGGCGATCTGGTCGATGCGCCGGCGCAGCGACAGGTATTCTTCGTTGACCGCAGCCCGTTCGGTGCTGCCGGCGGGGAAGTCCATGGCCGCCACGGCCTTGTCCTTCATCTGCAGGACGAGGTCCGAAATGTTCTCGCCGGCCATCATGGCCACGTCGACCACGGCCTGACCGCGCTGAATCGACAGCGACACCTGCTTCAGCCCGCCCAGCTCCGAGCGCTGCATCTGGGCGATGGCCCAGGTGGACGGATCGTCCTTGGCGCTGGCCACGCGCAGTCCCGTGGTGATGCGCTGCTGGACGACGGCCAGCTCGCGATTGATCGCGTTCAGCGTCGCCAGGGCCGACATGGCCCACACGTTGGTGTTGACGCTCAGCATCGCCGCCGCCGTCCGTTCGGATGGCCCGCGCTTTTGCGCAGGCGGGACCTTTTGTCCCGCCCTCACCCTGCCACATCAGGATTAGCCGAAGGTTAGCACCCTGTGCGGGTCTACGCCTCGGCGTTCTCCTTGCGGTAGATCGACCGTTTCGGCTGGGCCATCACCCGCCGCAGCATGGGCTCGAAGGCCTCCAGCGGCATGGACTCGTAGTTCGGGTCGAAGCTGTTCTGGTCGTAGAGGTGGCAGAACTGGGCCGTGTATTCGAACCACGGGTGGCCGCGGAACTGCTCGCGCATGTCCCTGTCTAGACCCAGGTGATGGAAGAAGTAGTAGCCCTGGAAGATGCCGTGCTTGTCCAGCATCCAGTGGTTCTGCTCGGAGACGTAGGGCTTCAGGATCACCGCCCCGATCTCAGCGTGGTTGGACGGGCCCAGCACGTCGCCGATGTCGTGTAGCAGGGCGCAGACGACGTACTCCTCGTCGCGGCCGTCCTTGAAGGCGCGGGTGGCGGTCTGCAGGCTGTGCTCCAGCCGGTCGACCGCGAAGCCGCCGTGGTCCGACTTCAGCAGGTTGAGGTGGGCCAGGATCCGGTCCGGCAGCGTGCCGCGGAACGGCGCGCCGGCCTGGCCGATGGCCATCCAGTCTTCCTTGGTCCCGTCCACCATCGCGTGGAACTTCGCCCGGGGCAGGGCCTCTCCGTCGGCCATGGCGGCGTCTCCTCTTGTGCTTATTGGCCGATGGTGCGGCGGCCCGTCGCGGGCGTCAACGCAGCTCCGGCGCCGGCGGCCTTGCGCCTGCCGGGGCGGAACGCTAACTGAGACGGCCTGCCGCGACCCGCTCGCGGCCCGGCGCGGGTGTAGTTCAGAGGTAGAACGTCAGCTTCCCAAGCTGAATGTCAGGGGTTCGATTCCCCTCACCCGCTCCAAGCTTTTCCGCACGAGAGACCTAGCCGATCCGCACCTTCGGGCCGTCGCAGGCGATCCAGCCGTCGCGGGTGGTCCGGTAGAGCGTCAGGTCGTAGGCGCCGGCGGCGAGGGCCGCGGTAAGCAGCCGGACGTCGAACCCGTTCGGCTGGCCGACGGGACGCTGGAAGGCGGCGGCCAGGTCCGGCCTCGGCCGGGAGATCTCGATCTCCTGCACCACGTCGGCGCCCGATCCGCGGAGTCGGACCGCCGCTCGCCCATAGCCGGGTTCGGCCCGAAGGTCGGAGATCCAGCCGGCGAGCTGCAGCTGGCCTTGGCGCCATGCCGCGCGATCCACCGCGCACGCGCCCGTCCTCGCAGCCGCGGCGAACGCCGCGCGCTCGTCGGCGCGCACGGGGCGAAGCGACCTGCGCTTGTCCAAGGCCGTCTCGATGGCCGGATAGGCGGGCCGAGCCGGCGGCGGCGCGAGCCGCAGCGCAGCGCCCAGTCCGGCTTCCTGGACCTGGAGGATGACGAAGTCCGGGCGATAGGTCTCGACCAGGTCCGGCCGCCACAGGCCGTCGTCGATGTGCGTCAGGACGACCCTGCTGAAGTGGCCCGTCAGGAACGGGAGCAGGGCGTTGGAGAAGGAGTCCCGCTGCATCAGCAGGACCGGCTTGCCGACCTCGCCGGTGTCGACGACCTGCGGCGCGGTGAAGTCACGGCGGCCGCCGCGCAGCCACGTCGTCCGCCACCCGGCCGCGGCAGGATCTTCATAGGCCCGGTAGCGGATCGGAACGAAGCTGGCGACGCCGATCATCCTGGCGAGATCCCGAGGGCGCTTCGGGTCGCTGACGTTCGGCCTGAAATCGCTGAGCGGCCGCGTCGGCTCCCGCAATCCCTGGGCCCGTAGCGCCTCCATGATGGCGACATAGCCGGCGTAGGCGCCGTCGCCGGTCCAATGGGTGTCGTGACGGCTGAACGTCGTCACGCCGGCCGCCTTGGCCGCGGCCAGCGCGGGCTCCAGGTGGAGCATCCGCCCCGGCACGGCCTCTGCGGCGAGATCGGCCAACGCCCGGCCGTATCGCGTCGGGTCGAGGCGGAACCATCCAGGGGCGTACTCGGGGTAGATGGTCTCCTGCAGCGGGGGCGCGACGACCAGATAGGCCGCCCCGCGGGCCTGAAGGTATTCGGCGCGGGCCTGCAGATTGGTCAGCTGCGAACGGGCCTCGGGCTCGGTGAGCCGGCGCACGCCGCGCCCGTTTCCCAGCAGGCTGCCGTCGTTGAAGTAGAGCCAGCCCTCGCGCCCGGCCAGGACCTTGTCCGAACCGCTCACGCCGAACTGCAGGCGCACATAGTTGAGCGTCGAGATCAGGTGCCGCCGGGCCGGAAAGTTGTCCGCGACGTAGGCGTCGGCCTGGCGGCGCACCTCGGCCAGGTCGGCGGTCAGCTCGGGCGCCGGCGCCAGCCTTCGGCCCTCGCGCAGGTCAGGTTTCGGAAGAAGGCCGGGCAGGGCGAACGCGGCGATCACCAGCGCAGCGGCGCCGGCCGTGAGAGCTCGCCGGGGCAGAGGATGGCTCATGCTAGAAGCGGAAGTACAGGAAGGGGTTGAGCGACGTCCCCGCGAGCACCGCGACGCTGAGGGCGAACCCGGGCAGCAGAAGCGCAGCCGGGATGGCCGCGACCCCTCTCGTGTCCAGATGTGGCGGCAGGTCGGGCGACGGCGCGTCGGAGGGCGGCGCCTTCAGACGCCGCAGGAGGGCAGGCGCGAGCGGGACCGAGAGCAGCATTCCCGCGACGAAGGCGGTCACGACCTCGGCGTTGACGAGGTGCTGCAGCTGAAGGCTCGAGGACTCGAAGCTGCGGACGTTCAGCATGGCCCTTACGTACGCGATGGCCTGGGGAAGCGTCTCGGCGCGGAAGATCACCCAGCCGACGATGACGACCGCCAGCACATAGGCATGGCGGCCGGCGGCCGGCGCCTTCTCGAGGATGCGACCAAAGCCGACGCGCTCGATGACGAGGAAGGCGCCATGGAAGAGCCCCCACACGACGAAGGTCCAGGCGGCGCCGTGCCACAGGCCGGTCAGCAGGAACACGATGGTGAGGTTGCGGAGCGTCTTCACCTGGCCGCCGCGGTTCCCGCCGAGCGGGATGTAGACGTAGTCGCGGAACCAGGATGACAGGGAGATGTGCCAGCGCCGCCAGAAGTCGGTGATCGAGGTGGCCGCGTAGGGAAAGTCGAAGTTCTTGGGAAAGGTGAACCCCAGCATGAAGGCCAGGCCGATCGCCATGTTGGAGTAGCCGCAGAAGTCGAAGTAGATCTGCAGCGTGTAGGCGACCGCGCCCAGCCATGCCGTCGTCGCATCGATCGAGCCCGCGGGCAGCCCGAAGGCGAAGTCGGCCACGGGCGCCACGGTGTTGGCGATCAGCACCTTCTGGCACAGTCCGACGATGAAGTACTGGACGCCGAGGCCGATGCGTCCGGACCGCTTCCGGTCGGCGTGAAGCTCATCGGCGATGTGGGCGTAGCGGACGATCGGTCCGGCGATGAGGTGCGGGAACATCAGCACGTAGGTGGCGAACCGGGTGAGCGAGCGCTCGGCCGGCAGGACGCGCCGGTAGATGTCGACGGCGTAGCTGATCAGCTGGAAGGTGAAGAACGAAATCCCCAGCAGCAGATGATGCGACGGTTCCGGGAGAGGATCGTCCGGCAGCAGGTCGTTCAGCGAGGACGCGAGGAAGCCTGCGTACTTGAACCAGCCCAGCACGCTAAGATCGACGGCCACGACGCCGGCGAGGAGCGCCTTGCGTCTCGCCCCCCCGCTGCGGTCGATGAGCCGCACGCCGACGTAGTTGAGGACGATCAGGCCGCCGAGAAGGGCGAGGTATTTGCCTTCGCCCCATGCGTAGAACAGCGCGCTGCCGGCAAGAAGGACGGCCGTGCGCCAGCCGCTGACGTAGTAGGCGAGCAGGAAGAGCGGCAGAAAATAGAAGATGAAAATGATGGAGGAGAAGACCATGCCGCCCCACGGATCCCGCGCGCGCTCTTCAGACGCCAAGCGCGACAGGCCGGTCAAGCGATTCGGAGCGGTCTAGACGTCGGTCTGCGGCCGGAGCGGACTCAGAGCTTTCCAGAGCGGTACGTCAGGGGGCCGATTTCCCTCACCTGCTGCAAGCTTGGCCTAGCTCCTTGCCGAGCCTCGAAGATCGGTGGCGTCCGCGTCAGGCGCCGGTGGGGGCGGCGCCCAGTCGCCCATCGGGACGGAATGTCGGACGGCCGCGTGATCGTCCTGTCGGACTTCACCGCCTCGACGGCGGGGATGATCGTCCTCGCCTGAGGCTCCGGCCTCAGCCGCCCGCCGCCCGCGCCATCGCCCGCAGCTCGGCCTTGGTGTGGGCGGCGGTCACCGCGCCGTCGGTGACCGTGAAGCTGGTGGCGGGGGCGGAGACCAGGTCGCGGCCGATCCGCAGCACGACGCGGTCGGCGCCGTCGGGAACGTCGACCACCCGTTCGATCCGGCCGACCGTCGCGCCGCGGGCGTCCTTGACCACCGAGCCCGCCGTCAGCGGGCTGGAGCCGTCGACGGCGGCGTTGGCGTTGACGCCCGCCTGGTCGGCGCTGGGGGCCGCTTGGGCCGAGGCGTCTGCGGCCGCGCCCGCGGATAGGGCCGCCGCAAGGCAGATGAACACCAGCCGGGTCCGCATGGTCTTTCTCCTCGAGCTTGTCCGAGGAAGCGAACCCCTTGACCGGGCTCAGGTTCCGCCCGGGCGGGGCGGCGCGGGGCCTGCGACGCCAGCGCCCGGCGCGTTCCGGCGCAACCGGAGTATCGTCAATCGCGGCGCCGGGGGGACGCCGATTCGAGGCTGGTGGGCATCCATGAGCGAGTCTGCGGACGCGAACCATTCTGCCGAGGCCGCGGCCGCGCGCGCCGCCTCGGAGATGCGCCACCGCGCGGCCAACATCTTCCAGCTGCTCGCCGCCCTGGCGCGCATGCGCAGCCAGAAGGCCGCCGATCCCGAGCTGAAGCGCCAGCTGGCCTGGATGGCCGACGCCATCGGCTCGCTCGGAGCCCTGGAGCGGCACCGGCAGGCCGAGGGCGTGGACTTCGCCGGCTACCTGGCGGAGATGGCGCCGGTCTGGCGCCGCCGGCACGGGCTGAACGCCGCGGAGGTCGCGCTGGAGGCCGAGAGCTTCCTGCTGGGCGACAACGCCGCCGCGGCGGTGGCGGTGATCGCCCAGGAACTGGTCGGCAACTGCCTGGCGCACGCCTTCCCGGACCGGCCCGGCCGCGTGGTCGTCCACCTGGCCCGCGCCGGCGAGGGGCGCTGCCAGCTGACCGTGACCGACGATGGCTGCGGTTTCGACCCCGGCTCGGAGGAGGGCCGCGACGGCTTCGGCCTGTGGCTGGTCAGGAGCCTGGCCAGCCAGGCCCGCGGCGAGTTCGAGCTCGCCACCTCGCCCGGCGGCACGGTCGGCCGGCTGGTGTTCGCGATCTAGCCCGCCGCCGCCTGCGGCAGCGGCAGCAGCCGCTCGTAGGTCCGCCGGATCGAGGCGTAGCACTCGCAGGCGATGGCCTCGAGGCCCGCCCGATCGATGATGTCGACGATCCCGCGCCGATAGCGGATCACGCCCTTCTCCTGCAGCGCCCGGGCCACGGCGGTCACGGTGGTGCGCTGCACGCCCAGCATGTCGGCCAGGAACTCCTGGGTCAGCGCCACCCGGTCCTCGCTGATCCGGTCGTGGCAGGTGAGCAGCCAGCGGCAGAACCTGGCCTCGACCGAGTGCAGGGCGTTGCAGGCGACCGACTGGATGGCGTGCCCGAACAGCGCCTCGGCGTGCCGGTCGACGAGTTCGCGCAGGCGCGGGCTCTTCTCCCAGACCTCGTGCAATTGGGCCGCGCTGATGCGGCAGGCGCGGCAGGGGGTCTGGACGATGGCCCGGCCCAGCGACTGTCGCGGGGCGACAGCCGCGGTCAGCCCCAGCGCCCCCTCCGGACCGATGGTCGCCGATTCGATCGCCGCGCCGTTCTCCATCAGCGTCATCAGCGAGATGACCCCGTCGAGCGGGAAGTAGACCGTGTCGATGCGGTCGCCGGGATCGTACAGCAGCCGCCCCCGCTCCAGATCCACCAGAAGCAGATGGGGGGCGATCAGGGCGTAGTCGTCGCGCGGCAAGGAGGCGAGCAGACGGTTTTGCAACGGACGGACTGGCCTTTGCATGACGAATCGAAACGCCGCCCCCACGGCGACGGTTGCAAGTTATCGGGGGCAAAGGCGGCGGGCTGTCGAGAACTCGACACAAGCTTCACTAAAAACTGCCAGAAGCAGTTGTGTGATCGCGAAATCGAGTTGAGGTTCGAAGACCTCGTTCGTTTGACTATGTGTCGGAAAGTCGACCCAGCGGCGTCGTGTCCGCCGGATTAGATTAATGGAAGTTAGGCTTGTTTCAGCATTTCGCGGCGTCGCGCCCCGGCGGCCGGAGCCGCCGCCGGAGTGCGCAGAACCAGGCCCGAGGGGCGGACGTCAGTGGAGGTTGAGGTCCGCGCGCCCGCCCAGGTCCGGCTGCCGGCCACGCGCATTGGCCTTGGCGATCTCCCAGGCGAACTTGGCCGGGCCGGCGTCGGAGACCCACACCTGGGCGTCCTCCGCATCGAGGCGCAGCAGGGTCAGGCGCGGATCGTCCTTCCCTTCGGGGTACCAGGCGGCGACCACCGGGTTCCAGAAGCGGTCCATCCGCTCGCGGTCGTGCTGCTGGGTCAGCCGCCCGCCGATGGAGGCCCATAGCTTCTTGGCCTGGAACACGAACATCGCCTGGGCGCCCTGGGCCACCTGCTCGGCCAGTTCGGTGTCCTTGTAGGTGAAGAACCAGATCTGGCCGGTCTCCGGCTCGGCGAAGGCGGTCATCGGCTGGAAGTGATGCGGCTCGCCGCCGACGACGGCGAGCATGCCGATCTGTTCGTCGGCGATGTCTTTCCAAAGCCGCTTCTCGACGGCTTCGCGGTCGTTGGGGTCGGTCGCCATGTCAGCTCCTGGGTTGAGGGATTCGACACCCCTCAACCCGAAGCCGTCCGGCCGGTTCCGGCGGGCCTCAGCGCGGCGACAGGGCCGGCGAGGTGACCCAGCCGCGGTTGCCGGTCTCGTCGTCCACTTCCCACCAGATGCCGTTCCGCTGGCCGGTGGGATAGACCATGTCGCCGGACTGGAAGCTGCGCACCGACGGCGCCTGCGGGTTGGGCTGGCGGCGCATGACCACCGACGAGGTCACCGAATAGGCCTGGATGCCGGCGTTGGCGCTGGCTTGCTCGCCGGTCGGGGCCGAGTTCTGCAGGTAGCCGATCAGGTCGACGAAGGCGTTGTAGTAGGCCGCGCTGATCACCTTGCCGATGTCGGTGTCGGAGTAGCCGCCGCCGGCCAGCGCCGCGAAGCCCGACCAGCCCCAGCCGCCGACCCCGCCGCCGATCGAGACGTTGGTCTTCTGGGCCACGCCCTCGGCCACGTAGAGCTGCTCGGTGGTGCGCGCGTCGACCAGGGTCACCAGGGCCTGGGCCTGGGCGCGCTGGGTGCGGATCGAGCCGGCGATGGCCCCCGCCCGGCCGCCGATCAGCGAGCCGGCCAGGGCGCCGAAGTTGTTGCCGCCGGCGTCGGAGTCGGAGTTGGCGATGTCGGGGATGATGAAGAAGTCCGCCGCCGCCACCTGGCCGCGGCCGACGTTCGAGCCGCGCCGCAGGTCGCCGGAGGCGGCGAGGTCCGCCTCCTGGTTGCGCATGGCCAGGCCGGCGTTGCGGTCCACGACCCGCAGGCAGTTGGAGCGCGAGGCGAACAGCTTGATCAGCACCTCGGGGTTGGAGAGGCCGAGCTCGGTCCACCAGCGGGTCTCCGGCTCCTGGATGGCCACGCGGCCGAGCGGCTGGGCGCAGCGCGGCATCTCCGGCGTCGCCGCGTTCTTCGGCTGCTTCTTGTCCATGCCGTACTGGGCGGCGGCGGGGCTCGCCGACAGCATGGAGGCGGCCAGGCCAAGAGCCATGGCCGCGGAAAGGATGGCGCGCATTGAGAAGTCCCCCCCAAGGGATAGAGTCGGCCGAAGTTAATTCGGCGCCCATTACCGATCAATGATGCTCAAGGTTCGCCCGCCCCGGGAAGAAACTTCCGACGCTATAGTCGCAAGGTCCCCACGTAGCCGGTGAGCTCCAGGTAGCCCCGCGCCCCGTCCTGGCTGGTCACCGCCCCTTCCCAGTAGATCGGCCCGCCCGAGGCGCGGCTGTCGAGCTCCTGGTCGTCCATCAGCGGCGACAGCCGCCAGCGCCGCTCACCCTCTGGCGTGCGCACCGCGACCTCCTGTTCGACCGGGTAGACCCCGCCGGTCCGCGGCGAGCGCCAGCGGCGCAGCGGCGCGAAGCGGACGTCCTGCGGCGCGAAGCGGACGATGCGGCCGTCGGCGGTGCGCAGCGAACCGCCGGCCCACAGGGCGCCGCCCTGAGCATCCCGCACCTGGAAGGCCATCAGGGCGCCGCCGTCCGGCAGGTTGAGGCCGGTCCAGTCCCAGCCGACGGCGCGCGGGTCGAGGAGGGTGGAGGACCACTCGCGGTCCAGCCAGGCCTGGCCGGTCACCTTCTGGACCTGGCGGCCCCGCCTCAGCTCGCCGGCCGCCTTCAGTTGCGGGAGGCTGTAGTACCAGCTGGCCTGCGAGGCCTGCGGACCCTTGCGGCTGAACCCGGCCTCGCCCTGCAGCAGCTCCGGCTGGGTGGGGGCGAGCGTCAGGGTCAGCGCGAAGGCCTCGCCGCCGACGGTGGTGCGGAAGGATCCGTCGGGGGCGCGCCAGAGCCGCCAGTCGTCGATGACGAGGTCCGCGTCGCCGACCTTGGCCTCGGCGAGGCCGAAGCCGGCGCGGGCGATCCGCTGGTCGTGGATCAGCCGGCCGACCTCCGGATCGGAGACGGCGGCGTGGGCGAACAGCACCTGCTGGGGCGAGAAGAGGCTGGGGTTGGCCGGATCGGCGCCCGTCCGCGAGCGGAAGAAGGTGACCTGGAAGCCGAGGGGGCGGCCGCGCTCGTCCTGCAGCCAGCCGGTGACGTACCACCACTCGGTGCGGAAGGCCGGGTGGGCGCCGTGGTCGGCCGGGAAGCTCAGGGGCCGCCCGGGCGTGACCGGCGCAAAGCCGCCGTCGCCGCCGGCCTGCGGCGGGTCGGCCGGCGCACCGCCGACGGCGGCCGGCAGGGCGGGCGAAGAGCCGTTCTCGGCCTGCGGCTCAGCGGCCTCGTCGGGATCGGAACAGGCGGCCAAGGCCAGCACGGCGAGCGCCAGGAGAAGGCGGCGCATCACCAGTCCTCCCGCACGGCCTGCACCGCCTCGGCGGAGAGGGCGCGGCGGCCGGCCAGGAGGGCGGTCCCGGCCGAGGCGGCGACCAGGGCGACGGCCACCGTGGCGAACAGGCCGAGCGGCAGTCGGGTCTGCATGGTCCAGTTGAACGACTGCGGATTGATGACCCCGATCAGCACCTGGCTCATGGCCAGCCCCAGGCCGATGCCGGCGATGCCGCCCACCAGGCCCAGCAGGGCGCCCTCCGCCGCCAGCATGGCCGCGATCTCGCGCTTCAGGACGCCCAGGTGGCGCAGCATGCCGAACTCCTTGGTGCGGGCGAGCGTCTGGGCGGAGATGGTGGCGGCCACGCCCGCCAGCCCCACCAGGATGGCGATGGCCTCCAGCAGGTAGGTGACCGCGAAGCTGCGGTCGAAGATGGAGAGCGCCAGGCGCCGGAGCTCGCCGGCCTGGGCGAGCATCATCCGCTGGCCGACGCCCGGCGGGACCGCGCCGCGGATGGCGGCGATGGCGGCCTCCGCCTGGGCGCCCGACGCGAGCTCGACGGCCGCCTCGGTCCGCCGCGCCTCGCCGGTCAGGCGCGTGAAGTCGCGCACGTCCATGGCCAGGGCCCCGGACTGGCGGGCGTAGTCGCGCCAGACGCCGGCGACATAGACCTTCGCCGGCGGGCCCGCGCCGATGGGCAGCTCCAGGGTGCGGCCCGGCCGCCAGCCCAGCACCCGGACGGCGGGCTCGGAGGCCCAGACCGGCGTCAGGCCGTCCGGCGCCGGCCGCTCGGCGCCGATCAGCGGCAGGGTGCGGGCCGGGTCCTCGCGGGCGGTCAGGATGACGGGCGGCCGGTCCGGCGAGACGCTGAACGAGGTGCTGTAGGAGAAGTCGGCGCGCGCCACGCCGGGCGCGGCCGCGATGGCGGCCTGGGCCTCGGGCGAGAAGCCGCCGCCGTCCTCCAGGCGCAGGTAGAGGTCGGCCGGCAGCACCTGGCCCAGCCACTCGTCCACCGAGCCGCGGAAGCTGGTGACCATCACCGCCATGGCGATCATCAGGCTGGTGCTGGCGACGATGCCGCACAGGGCGATGGCCGCCTGCGAGGGGGCGCCCCACAGCCGCTTCAGCGCCAGGTCCAGCGGCGCCCGGCGGGTCCCGATCCGCTGCAGCGGCGAGAGCAGGACGCGGGCCAGCCAGGGCATGGCCGCCACCCCGCCGGCCAGCAGCAGGGCGATGGACGCGTAGCCGAACAGCGGAAGGCCGCCGACCGCCGGGGCGAAGGCCGCCAGCGCGCCGGCGGCGAGCAGGGCCAGCGCGATGCGGCCGCCCGGCGGCGCCCGCGGGTCGATGGCGTCGCCGACGTTCTTCAGCGCCTGGGCCGCCTGGACACGGGCGGCCTGGCGGGCGGGCAGCAGGCTGCCGAGCAGGGCGGCGGCCAGGCCCAGGCCCACGAACACCAGCGCCGCCCCGGGGGCGAAGACCAGCTGCGGGGGCGGGCCTTCGAAATAGCCGCCGCCCAGGTCGCCGCCGAGCAGGGCCAGCCCCGCCCAGGCAAGCCCCACGCCAAGCGCCAGGCCCGCCAGGGCGCCGGCCATCCCGATGACCGCCCCTTCCGCCGCGACCTGGACCAGCACCGCGCGGCGGGTCAGGCCCAGCACCCGGGCCAGCGCGAACTGCGGCCGGCGCCGCGCCACCGCCAGCGACTGGGCCGAGAAGACCAGGAAGCCGCCGGTCACCAGGGCGACGAGGGCCAGCATGTCGAGGTTCACCCGGTAGGCGCGGGAAAGCGCGTCGCTGCGCCGGGCCTCGGTCTGCGGATCGCCCAGTTCGGCCTGGGCGGGCAGCAGGGCGGAGATCCGTCGGCGGGCCTCGCCGGCGTCGGCGCCCTGATCCAGGCGCAGGTCGAGGCGGTCGAGCGCGCCGAGCCGGCCGAACCGCCACTGGGCGGCGGCGATGTCCATCACCGCCAGGCGCTGGCCCTCCGGCGCGGAGGGCAGGGTGCCGGCGATGCGCAGCCGCGCCGTCCGGCCGTTGGCGGCGACCTCCAGCGTATCGCCGACGGCGAGCCCGGCCGCCTGCAGCGCCGCCGGCGAGAGGAACACCGCCTCCGGGTCGAAGGCCGCGGGACCCGCGGAGGCCTCGCCCAGCAGGGCCGGGGTGACCTGGGCGGCGCGCAGCACGTCCAGGCCGATCAGCGTGGCCGGCGCGCGGGGCCCGAGGCTCGCGTCCATCTCCAGCGCCGGGCTGACGCCGGCGACGCCCGGCAGGCGCGCCAGCCGCGGGTAGAGCTGCTCGTCGAAGCCGGCGGGCGTGCGGCCGCGCACCTGCAGGTCCGCATCGCCGCTGACGGTACGCACTGCCTGGGCGAATTCGTTCAGCGCGGAGGCGTTGATCAGGTGGACGGCCAGGCCCAGGGCCACGCCCACGGCGATGGCGATGGCGCCCGCCAGCGCCCGGGCCGGGTGGGCGCGCCATTCGCCGAGGATCAGCCAGCGCAGGGCGGTGGGGCTGGCCAGCCCTTCAGCCGTCATCGCGGGCCTCCAGGCCCCGGCTGGTGAGCCTCAGGACCCGGTCGGCCGCCGCCGCCGCGGCCTCGGAGTGGGTGACCAGGATGGCGCCGGCCCCGGCCCGGCGCACCTCGCCTTCGAACAGCGCCAGCACCTTCTCGGCGGTCTCGGGGTCGAGGTTGCCGGTGGGCTCGTCGGCCAGGATCACCGCCGGCCGGTGGGCCAGGGCGCGGGCGATGGCGATGCGCTGCAACTCGCCGCCGGAGAGCTGCTGGGGATAGTCCTCGGCGCGGCCGTCCAGGCCGACGGCGGCGAGCATCTCCCGGGCCCGCGCCAGCGCCTCGGCGGCCGGCCGGCGCTGCAACACCAGCGGCAGGGCGATGTTCTGGGCCAGCGTCAGGTGGGGCAGGATGTGGAAGGCCTGGAAGACGAAGCCGATCCGGTCGCGGCGCAGCCGGGTGCGCGCATCGTCGGTGAGCCTCGAGAGGGCGACGCCCTCGATCTCCACCTCGCCGGCGTCGGCGACGTCGAGGCCGCCGATCAGGTTGAGCAGCGTGGACTTGCCGACCCCGGACTCGCCCATCACGGCCACGAACTCGCCGGGCTCCAGCCGCAGCTCGAGGCCCTCGAACAGCCGCCGCCCGCCGGGCACGGACTTGGAGAGGCCGGAAAGGCGGACCAGCGGCGCGCCGGCGGGGGAGGGCATGGCCGCCAGCCTATCCCGGCGGGCGATCCCTTCGCCAGCGCGGCGATGGTTAAACTATTCGCAATAGATTACATTGTCGTAACTTCCTTAAATCGGCGTCATTACGCCTCTTTAACAAGACTTCTCCGGAGCGCCTGAGTATCCATCAGGTCATAGACGAACACGTCAACAACACCGCTGCTCAGGAGAAACGCAGATGACCAACTACACCAACAAGATCGCCGGGATCGCCGCCATCGCCCTCGCCGCCCTGCCGC